>OZ241208.1:2530000-3010000 GCA_965199665.1 Acetobacteraceae bacterium
ACTCGCCGTGTCGCTCTCGCGCTTCAGCGCCTCCCGCTCGATCTTGAGTTGCAGGAGCCGACGATCGAGCTCGTCCAGCGCTTCCGGCTTGCTATCGACCACCATGCGCAGCCGGCTCGCGGCTTCGTCGATCAGGTCGATCGCCTTGTCCGGCAAGAAGCGGTCGGTGATGTAGCGGTTCGAGAGCGTGGCCGCCGCGACGATGGCGCCGTCGTTGATCTTCACGCCGTGATGCAGCTCGTACTTGTCCTTGATGCCACGCAGGATGCTGATCGTGTCCTGCACGGTGGGCTCGCCGACGAACACGGCCTGGAAGCGGCGGGCCAGCGCCGCGTCCTTCTCGATGTGCTTGCGGTATTCATCCAGCGTCGTCGCGCCGATGCAGTGCAGCGCGCCGCGGGCCAGTTCCGGCTTGAGCAGGTTGCTCGCATCCATCGCGCCGTCCGCCTTCCCGGCGCCGACCAGCGTATGCATCTCGTCAATGAACAGGATCACGTTGCCCTCGGCGGACTCGATCTCCTTGAGCACCGCCTTCAACCGTTCCTCGAACTCGCCGCGGAACTTCGACCCGGCCACCATCGCGCCGAGGTCGAGCGACATCAGCCGCTTGTTGCGCAGCGCCTCCGGCACATCGCCGTTGACGATGCGGAGCGCGAGACCCTCCACGATCGCGGTCTTGCCAACGCCGGGCTCGCCGATCAGCACCGGGTTGTTCTTGGTGCGGCGGGCCAGGATCTGGATGGTGCGGCGAATCTCCTCGTCGCGGCCGATCACCGGGTCGAGCTTGCCGGCGCGGCCGAGTTCGGTCACGTCGCGGGCGTATTTCTTCAGCGCGTCGAAATTGGCTTCAGCGCTGGCGCTATCGACGACACGCCCCTTGCGGATCTCGCCGACGGCCTTCTCCAGCGCAGGCGGGGTCGCACCGGCGTCGCGCAGCGCGCGAGCGGCAGGCGAGCTGCTGGTCGCAAGCGCGACGAGCAAGCGGTCCTGCGCGACGAAGCTGTCGCCGGCCTTGACCGATTGCTGCTGCGCCGCATCCAGCACCCGCACGAGCTCGGGGGTGATCTGCGGCTGGCCGGCGGCCTCGCCCTGCACCTTCGGCAGGCGCGCGATTTCGGCGTCGACCGCGCGATGCGCCGCTTGCGGATCGCCACCCGCGGCGCGGATCAACCCGGCGGCCGCGCCCTCGGGGTCGTCCAGCAGTGCCTTGAGCAGATGCTCCGGCGTCAGCCGTTGGTGAAATTCGCGGATGGCGATCGTCTGGGCGGCTTGCAGGAAGCCGCGCGAGCGCTCGGTGAACTTTTCAATGTCCATAAGTGATGTGTCCCTTTTTGATCAGGCGACTGGCGCGGGCTACGTCCCTCAATAGGCAACGCGGCGGCGCCGTTCGTGGTCGAAAAATGGTCACGCGCCGCCATCGACTCAAGAGAGGTAGGAGCGTGATCGTCGAGAACTTGTATCGTTATCCGGTCAAGGGGCTGAACGCGGAGGCGCTCGCGACGGTCGAGGTGGCGCCGGGTCGGGCGCTGCCGTGGGATCGCACCTTCGCGCTGGCGCAAGGCGATTCCGGGTTCGATCCGGCGGCTCCCGCGTTCCTGCGGAAATCCAATTTCATGTGCCTGCTCAAGAATGCGGGCATTGCGCGCCTGCACGCCTCCTTCGACGCCGACCGCGATCGGCTGACCATCCGCGCGCCGGACGGGTCCGACGTCATCGAGTCACCCGGTCGTGCGGAGGGGCGCGCGGCACTGGGGCGGTTCCTGACGCAATACCTCGGCGAGGACGCGCGCGGCACGCCGACCTTCCATTATGTGCCGGGCCACGTCTTCGCCGACGATCGCGAGCCCGTCGTCAGCCTGCTCTCCCTCTCGAGCCTGGCGGCATTCGAGCGCGATGTCGGTGCCGAGCGCGACCCCCTGCGGTTCCGCAGCAACCTGCATCTCGCCGGCGCGGCGCCGTGGGCGGAGTTCGACTGGATCGATCGCACCCTGGCGATCGGCGCCGCGCGCTTCCGCGTCGTCAAGCGGACCCGGCGCTGCGACGCCACCCAGGTCAATCCCGCCACCGCCGAACGCGACGCCGACCCGGTGCGCGAGCTGATGCGCACCTACCGGCATCCTGATCTCGGCGTGCTGCTGCGGGTGGTGGAAGGCGGGCGCATCGCGGTCGGAGACACGGTCACGTTGCTGGATTAGCGTGCGGCGGCCTCATTTCGCATGGATCAGTCCGCTTTGGCCGACACCCTCTTGCCGTTCTCGCCTCGCCTGCCGCGCACCGCGCTCGTCACCGGGGGCGGCCGCCGGCTCGGGCGCGCGATCAGCCTCGCATTGGCGGGCGCCGGGTTCCGGGTCGGGATTCATTGTCATGCCAGTCGTGACGAGGCGGCCCAGCTCGCCGATGAGATCACTGCCGGTGGCGGGGCTGCGACAGTGCTCCCGGCCGATCTGGCGGACGAGGCGGCAACCGCCGGGCTGATCGAGCGGGCGACGGCGGCGCTCGGGCCGATCGGCGTGCTGGTCAACAATGCCAGCGTGTTCGAACGCGACGAGTGGGACGATGCGACGCGGGCGAGCTGGGACCGGCACCTGGAGCCGAACCTGCGCGCGCCCTTTGTGCTGACCCAGGCCCTGGGGCGGGCGCTGCCGGCGGAAGCGGAAGGCGCGGTGATCAACCTGCTCGACCAGCGCGTGTGGTCGCTGACGCCGCATTTCGTCTCCTACACCGTGTCCAAGGCCGCGCTGTGGGCGCTGACGCAGCAGATGGCGCTCGCGCTGGCGCCGCGCATCCGGGTCAACGCGATCGGGCCGGGGCCGGCGCTGCCGAGCGCGCGGCAGTCGGCGGAGCAGTTCGCGCGCCAGGCGGCCAGCGTGCCATTGCGGCACGGCACCAGCCCGGAGGAGGTCGGGCGCGCCGTGCTGGCCCTGCTGGCGCTGCCGTCGGTCACGGGGCAGATGCTCGCGCTGGATGGCGGGCAGCACCTGCAATGGTCCCCGATCGGCGCGGCGGAGGTCGAGTAGATGCCGATCGCCAGCGCGGTACACGGGATCCGCCACGTCTTCCTGCGCAACATGGTGCTCCCCGTCAGCATCGGCGTGTATCCGCACGAGCGGGAGGCGGCGCAGCGCGTGCGGATCAATGTCGACCTGGGCGTCCACGAGCAAGGCGAGGATGGCAGCGAGCGGCTGAGCCGCGTGCTGGACTACGAAGCCCTGGCGCAGCGGGTGCGCGAGCTTGCCGGGGCCGGCCACGTGCTGCTGGTGGAGACGCTGGCGGAGCGCATCGCGCAGGACTGCTTGCGGGACGCCCGGGTGCAATCGGCACGAATCCGGGTCGAGAAGCTTGACGTCTTCGCCGATGTGGAGGCGGCTGGAGTCGAGGTGGAGCGGTGTCGGCCCGCCAATCATCCACCGTCGGGGCAAACATCCTGAATTTGCAGCGTGTTCCCCACCGTAAGGACCCTAGGAACAGACGCTTACAGCCTTCTCGTTTAGAAACAATAGGTTAAGTTGGTGCCCAATTTGGAGGCAAGCCGGGCGAAGCTCCTTGTTTTCGGTCCCTTGGCCCCGAAGGCCACCGATCGCCCACAAGCTTATCCACAGGATCGGTGGATGACGCTTTGGGGCTTGAGATCGACCGGCAAGCCCGCCTAATCAGCCGCATGGACGATCAGAACACCCCGCCGACACTCGCGGGAGTCGCGGTGATCGAGCGGGCGCTCGCCACCATGCCGCAAAGCCCCGGCGTGTATCGGATGCTCGATGGCCGCGGCGAAGCGCTCTACGTCGGCAAGGCGCGCAACCTCAAGAAGCGGGTCACCAACTACACGCAGATCGTCCGGCTGCCGGAGCGGCTGCGGCGCATGGTGCACGAGACCATCTCCATGGAGATCGTCACGACGCACACGGAGGCCGAGGCGCTGCTGCTGGAGGCCAACTACATCAAGCGGCTCAAGCCGCGCTTCAACATCGTGCTGCGCGACGACAAGAGCTATCCGTGGCTGATGCTGACGGAGGACCATCCGTTCCCGCAGATCACCAAGCATCGCGGCGCGCGGTCGCGCAAGGGCAGCTATTACGGCCCGTTCGCCTCCGCCTGGGCGGTCAACCAGACCGTGACGGCCATGCAGCGCGTGTTCCTGCTGCGCTCCTGCCAGGACACGGTGTTCGCCAGCCGTAGCCGCCCCTGTCTGCTGCACCAGATCAAGCGCTGTTCGGCGCCCTGCGTCGGCCGGGTCGAGCCGGAGCAGTATCGGCACTACATCGACCAGGCCAAGGCGTTCCTCGGCGGCAAGGCCGGCGATGTGCAGCGCGAGTTGGCGCGCGAGATGGAGGCGGCGGCCGAGAACCTCGAATTCGAGCGCGCCGCTGCCGTGCGCGACCGGATCCGCGGGCTGACCCACGTGCAGGGTACCGCCGTCATCAACCCGGCGAGCCTGACCGATGCCGACATCGTCGCGGCGCACCAGGCGGCCGGACAGACCTGCGTGCAGGTGTTCTTCGTGCGCGGCGGCAACAACAACGGCAACCGCGCCTACTTCCCCACCCATGCCCGCGAGGCCGAGCCGGACGCCGTGCTGGCTGCCTTCCTGGCGCAGTTCTACGACGACAAGCCGCCGCCGCCTGTGATCCTGCTCAGCCACCCGGTGCTGGAGCCCGACCTGCTGACCGAGGCGCTGTCGCTCAAGGCCGAGCGCCGCGTCAGCGTCAGCGTGCCGGCCCGGGGCGAGAAGCGCGCGGTGGTGCTGCACGCGCAGACCAACGCGCGCGAGGCGCTGGAGCGGCGCATGGCGGAGGGTGCGGGGCAGCGCAAGCTACTGGAGGGCGTCGCCCAGCTATTCAGCCTTCCCGCCACGCCCGAGCGGATCGAGTGCTACGACAACAGCCACATCATGGGCAGCAATGCCTATGGCGTGATGATCGTCGCGGGGCCGGAGGGCTTCCAGAAGAACGCCTACCGCAAATACTCGATCAAGGGCCCGCTCACGCCCGGCGACGACTTCGCCATGATGCGGGAGGTGCTGGAGCGGCGCTTCTCCCGCGCCATGCGGGAGCAGGCGGCGGCCGATGCCGGCGAGGGCGCGCCGCCGGTGCTGCCCGACCTGCTGCTGATCGACGGCGGCGCCGGACAGCTCTCCGCCGTGCGCGGCATCCTGGGGGATCTCGGCGTGCACGGGATACCCGTTGTCGGCATCGCCAAGGGGCCGGATCGCGATGCCGGCCGCGAGTGGTTCCACCTCGCCGGGCGCGAAGCCTTCCAACTGCCGCCGCGCGACCCGGTGCTTTACTACCTGCAGCGCGTGCGCGACGAGACGCACCGCTTTGCCATCACGACCCACCGCGCCAGCCGCAGCAAGGCGCTGGTGACGAGCGAGCTGGACGAGGTGCCGGGCGTCGGCTCGGCACGCAAGCGGGCGCTGTTGAACCATTTCGGCTCGGCCCGCGGCGTCAAGCAGGCCGGGTTACAGGACCTGGAGGCCGCGCCCGGCATCAACCGGGAGACGGCTCGCCGGGTCTACGAATTCTTCCACAACGGCTGACCCGCGCTCACCTCGGAGCGCGGGCCACTACCGATCAGCCGCAGCGATAGGGATGGTAGTAGCAGTAGCCAGGCGGATGCGCCCGGTAGTAGCCGCCATACCCGTAGCCATACGGCGCGACGTAGCAGCCGGAAAGGCCGAGGGCCGTCGCCATCAAGAGCAACGTCAACCGAACACGCTTCACCGCCGATCTCCTTCCTTGCCGATAGGGCAGCTTACGTCCGCTTTGTGGCGGACCCGTGAACGCGGATGCGGCCTGTCCGTCACGTCCCTGCGAGCGCCCGCCGTCACACTTCCTCCACGCGCTCCACGCCGGCGACGGCCTTGATGGCCTGCACCAGCCGCGGCGTGACCTGGAAGCCGCCAGGGAGCGTGATCTCCACCTCCTGCGCGTCGTCGATGCGCGGCACCAGCGTGACCCGGCCCCGCCCCCGCCCGCCCAGCGCGTCGCCGCGAGCCAGCACGGTGCGGATGTGCGGCACCGCCTCGCTGCTGTCGAGCCAGATGCGCATGCCCGACCCGGCCGCCGATGCCGCCGCCTCCAGGCTGGTGCAATCGGTCGCGGTGATGCGCAGATTCTCGCCCTCAAGCTTCAGCTCGACGCCCATCAGCACCGCCTCGCCGCCCTTCAACGCCTCGCGGCTGCCGTTCAGCACTTCGCTGAACACCGTCACCTCGAAGCTACCGCCGCCATCGGAGAGCCGGATCCAGGCCATGCGGCTGCCGGTCCGGGTCGAGCGCTCCTTGCTGGCGACCACGCAGCCGGCCACCTTGACCCGGGTCGATCCCGCGGCTGCGCGCAGCTCCAGATCCTTCGATGCGACCACGCCGAGGCGCTTGAGCAGCGGCGCGTAGCTGTCGAGCGGGTGCGCCGTCAGGTGAAAGCCAATCGCGTCGGCCTCGTAGCCGAGCCGTTCCATGCCGGGCCAATCGGGGCCGGGCGGCAGCCGCAGCGTGTCGGTCTCGCCGGGGCCGCCGAACAAGCCGGCCTGCCCGGTGCTCACCTCTTCCGCCTGCGCCTGCGCCCGCCGCAGCACCAGCTCGGCGCCGGCGAATACCTGCTGGCGGTTGGGGTGCAGTTCGTCGAAGGCACCGGCGCGGGCCAGGTTCTCCAGCTGCATCTTGTTGAGCTGCCTCGGATCGACGCGGGCGGCCAGATCGGCCAGGTCCGCGAACGGCCGCTCCCCTCGCGCCGCCACCAGCGCGTTCATGGCCTCCTGCCCGACCTTCTTCACCGCCGCCAGCGCGTAGCGGATCGACTGAGTGCCGTCTTCGGCCACCTCGACCTTGAAGCGCGACTCCGACCGGTTGATGTCCGGCGGCAGCACGGCCACGCCCATGCGCTGCGCCTCCTGCCGGAGCGCGGCGAGCTTGTCCGTATTGCTGATCGCCAAATCCATGCAGGCGGCCAGGAAGGCGACGGGATGGTTCGCCTTCATCCAGGCGGTCTGGTAGCTCACCAACGCGTACGCCGCCGCGTGGCTCTTGTTGAAGCCGTAATCGGCGAACTTGGCCATCAGGTCGAACACTTCGTCGGCCTTGGCCTTGGGGATGCCGCGCCCGGTCGCGCCCGTTGTGAAGATCTGGCGCTGCTGCTCCATCTCGGCGCGGATCTTTTTGCCCATCGCGCGGCGCAGCAGGTCGGCGCCGCCCAGGCTGTAGCCGCCCATCTTCTGGGCGATCTGCATCACCTGTTCCTGGTAGACCATGATGCCGTAGGTCTCGCCCAGGATGTCGGCCAGCTCCGGGTGCGGCGGCTGCCACGCCTCGCCGTGCTTGCGGCGGCAGTAATCCGGGATGTTGGCCATCGGACCCGGCCGATACAGCGACACCGCCGCGATCAGGTCCTCCAGCCGGTTCGGCCGCATCTGCCGCAGCACGTCCCGCATGCCCTGGCCTTCGAACTGGAACACCCCGCCCGCATCCCCGCGCGACAGCATCTCGTAGGTCGCGGTGTCGTCGAGCGGGATGGTCTCGAGGTCGACCGGCGTGCCGAGCCGCGTCAGCATCTGCTGCGCCCGCTGCAGCACGGTGAGCGTGGTCAGGCCCAGGAAGTCGAACTTCACCAGCCCGGCCTGCTCGACGTATTTCATCGAGTATTGCGTGACCAGCGTATCGGCTTTGGGGTCGCGGTAGAGTGGCACCAGCTCGACCAGCGGCCGGTCGCCGATCACCACGCCCGCGGCATGGGTCGAGGCGTGCCGATACAGCCCCTCCAATTGCAGCGCGACTTCCAGCAGGCGGCGCACCGCCTCGTCGCCGTCGCGCATCTCCTGCAGCCGCTTCTCGCCCTCGATGGCCTGCGCGAGCGTGACGGGCTTGGCCGGGTTGTTGGGGATCAGCTCGGCGACGCGGTTCACCTGGCCGAAGGGCAGCCCGAGCACGCGGCCCACGTCGCGCACAGCGGCCCGCGCCTGCAGCTTGCCGAAGGTGATGATCTGCGCCACGCGGTCGCTGCCGTATTCGCGGCGGACATAAGCGATCACCTCGTCGCGGCGGTCCTGGCAGAAGTCGATGTCGAAGTCCGGCATCGAGACGCGCTCGGGGTTCAGGAAGCGCTCGAACAGCAGGCCCCAGCGCAGCGGGTCCAGATCGGTGATGGTCAGCGCCCACGCCACCACGGAACCGGCGCCGGAGCCGCGGCCCGGCCCGACCGGGATGCCCTGCGCCTTGGCCCATTGGATGAAGTCGGCCACGATCAAGAAGTAACCGGGAAAACCCATCGCCGCGATGACGCCCAGCTCGTAATCCAGCTGCGCCGCGTAGCGGGTCCGCGTCGCCGGGTCGGCGGCCATGGCGACCATGCGCCGTTCCAGGCCCTCGACGGCCATGGCGCGCACCGTCGCTTCCTCCGTCTGCCCCGCCCGCACCTTGGGGCTGACCGGCAGCAGCGGTTTGCGGCTTTCCGCCATGACGGCGCACATGCGGGCCACGGCCAGCGTGTTGTCGCAGGCGTCCGGCAGGTCGGCGAACAGCGTGCGCATCGTGGCGGCCGGCTTGAACCAATGCTCCGGCGTGACCCGGCGCCGCCCCTGCTCGCTCACCTGCCGCCCCTCGGCGATGCACAGCAACGCGTCGTGCGCCTCGTGCATCCCCGGCGTCGCGTAGAAGCACTCGTTGGTCGCGACCAGCGGCAGGCGCAGCGCATCGGCCAGCGCCAGCAGCCCGGGCTCCACCGCCTTCTCGATCGCGAGGCCGTGCCGGTGCAGCTCCATCATGCAGCGGCCCGGAAACGCCTCAGCCCATTGCGCCAGCAGCGCCTCCGCCTCGGCCTTGCGCCCTTCCGCCAACAACCGGACGATCGGCCCCCGCGTGCCGCCGGTCAGCAGGATGAGGCCGGCGGAATGCTCCAGCAGGTGGCTCCCCGCGATCTGCGGCGCCGCCGGGTCGGATTGCAGAAAGCCGTGCGATGACAGCGCGCGCAGGTTGGCCAGGCCGATCTCGTCCTGCGCGAGCAGGACGATCGGGTCCGCTGGCAGGCCGTCCTTGTCCGCCCGGGTCAGGCCGATCTGACAGCCGACGATCGGCTGCACACCCTTGCCGACGCAGGCCTGGCTGAACTCGAGGGCCCCAAACAGGTTGCCGCTATCGGCGATCGCCACGGCGGGCTGGCGGTCGGCGGCGGCCAGCGCGGCGATCTTGTCCGGCTTGATCGCGCCTTCGCTGAGCGAGTAGGCGGAATGGACTCGGAGATGGACGAAGGCGGCAGGCATGGCACCCGATGTCGCAAGCCGGTGGCCCCGAAGCAAGGCCACCGGCGCGCGGTGCGTGGCGCGCGGTGCGTGGCGCGGCTGGCGGCCTCAGCGACCCCCGTCGTGATCGATCGGTGACGGGCGGGCGTCCACCTTCATGGTGTAGATGGCGACAGGGTACTGCACCTCGTTCTTGCCACCGGTGAAGCCGCGGCTGAGGTTCTGCTGGTTGGCCGGGATCCACAGCGTGCCCTTGGTGTCGATCCACATCGCGTCCACCCAGATCAGCCTGGGGTCGGCGATCAAGGTCGTGACCGTGCGGTCGGGCGCGATCTTGAGGATGCGGCGGCCGTTTGAATCGCCGTAGTAGATCGTGCCGGTCGCGTCGATGGCGGTGCCGCCCGTGGTCGGCATGTCGAGCCAGGGGCGAGCGCCTTCGGCGAGCTGCTCGGACGAGAGAGTGGGGTCATCGAGCAAGGCGGTCTCGATCCGGGCGATCGCCCCGGAGGCCGGCAGGTAATACAGGTATTCCCCATCCGGCGAGACCTCCAGCTGGTCGGCGTGGATGCGCTTGGGCTGACCCTTCTCGTCGAACAGCTCCCTCCCATCGGCATAGAGCGGCTTGGTGTCGGTCGTGGTCGGATGGCCGTCCAGCACGCGCCGCACCGCCCCGGTGGCGAGGTCCAGCACCAGTAGCGCGGGCTCGCCGGCATCGGTCAGGTAGACGTGCTGGCCGTTGAAACGGAAATCATCGATGTACGACATCGGCTTGGTGAACCCGCCGAGCTCATAGACCCGGGTGATCTGGTTGGTCTGCAGGTCGATGCGGAACAGCCGCGCGCCGCCGGGCACGGCGGGCTTGCCGATCCCCGGCGAGCCGGCGTCGATCAGCCACAGGGCGCCGTCCGGCCCGATGCGCAGGGCATTGATCAGCACGAAAGTCTGCGACACGTCGCCGCCGGTGACGTCGGTGCCGCGGTTCCAGGCCGCGTCGGGGTAGGGCCGCGCGGCACCGGTCACAGGCGAGAGTTCCTGCACCTGGACCTCCGGCCCCTCGGTCTGCGGGTAGCCGACGAAGATGCGCCCGTCCGGCGTGGTGGTCACCGCATTGGGGATGCGGTCGAACGAGAAGGCGCGCTGCAACCGCGGGTCGGTCTCGGTGGGCAGTTGCGCGAGGGCGGGAACGGCGAGGGTCGAGAGCAGCAGGGCGAGCGTGGGGAGGCGCATGGCGGGGGATCTCCGATCGACGGGAGGAAAACCAGGGCGCCCCGGCCCGGTTCCTCGCCGCCCTCGGACGTTACCGCGGCAGAAGCTTCAGACCTCCACGATCCGGCCATCCTGCAGGGTGACCCGGCGGTCCATGCGGGCGGCGAGCGTCGGGTTGTGGGTGGCGATCAGCGCGGCGACGCCCTGGTCGCGCACCACGTGCAGCAATTCCTCGAACACGACGTCGCTGGTGCCGACGTCGAGATTGCCGGTCGGCTCGTCGGCCAGCAGCACGCCCGGCGCGTTGGCCAGCGCGCGCGCGATCGCGACGCGCTGCTTCTCGCCGCCGGAGAGCTTGCCCGGCAGATGCCCCAGCCGCGTGCCGAGGCCGAACTGCGTCAGCAAGGTAGTGGCCCGCTCGCGCGCCGGCCCCCGCTTCTTGCCGGCCACCATCTGCGGCAACACGACGTTCTCCAGCGCGGTGAACTCCGCCAGCAGCTGGTGCGACTGGTAGACGAAGCCGATCCGGTCGCGCCGGATGGCGGTGCGCTCGGCATCCGGCAGGCGCCCCGCGTCACGGCCATCGACCAGGATCGACCCGCGATCGGGGCGCTCCAGCAGCCCGGCGAGGTGCAGCAGCGTGCTCTTGCCGGTGCCCGACGGGGCGACCAGGGCCACGATCTCGCCGGCCCGCAGCGTCAGCGCCGCGTCGCGCAGGACGTGCAGGTCGGTCTCGCCGCTCCGGTAGCTCCGGTCGACGCCTTCGAGCCGCAGCGGGTCACTCATGGCGCAGCGCCTCCACCGGATCGGTGCGGGCGGCGCGCCAGCTCGGGTAGATCGTGGCCAGCAGCGACAGCGCAAGCGCCATGACGACGACTTCGGCCACCTCGCCGGGGTCGAGCTGGGCCGGCAGGTGGGTGAGGTAATAGACCTCCGGGTTGAACACGCGCGCTCCCGTCACGGCCTCGACCCACCCCTGGATCTGCTGGATGTTGAGGCAGAACAGCACGCCGATGACGACGCCGACGATCGTGCCGGTCACCCCGACCGAAGCGCCGCACATCAGGAAGATGCGCAGGATCGCGCCCCGCCCCGCCCCGATCGTGCGCAGCACCGCGATGTCGCGCGTCTTGTCCTTGACCATCATGATCAGCGACGAGATTACGTTGAAGGCCGCGACCAGGATGATGAGCGTCAGGATCAGGAACATGACGTTCTGCTCGACCTTCACGGCGGCGAAGAAGCTGTTGTTGTTCTGCTGCCAGTCGACGACGCGGACGGGCGTGCCGGCCAGCGCGGTCGCGATCTCGCGGCCGATGGTGCGAACCCGGTTGGGGTCGTCCACCCGCACCTCGATCTGCGAGACCGCGTTGGGCGCCTGGAAGAAGATCTGGGCCGCCGGGAGCGGCAGGAACACGTAGGCGGTGTCGTACTCGTTCATGCCGACGGAGAAGATCGCGACGATCTTGTAGGCGCGCACGCGGGGGATGGTGCCGAAGGCGGTGGCCGCGCCCTGGGGCGAGACCAGGGTCAGCTCGTCGCCGATGCCGATGCCGAACTTGCCAGCCAGGCCACTGCCGATCGCGATGGCGTCCTCGCCGCCGAAATCGGCCAGGTTCCCGGCGGGGAACTTGATGGCGTTCATGCCGGCCAGGTCCTTTGGCTCGATGCCGCGGACCAGGCCGCCGGACGACAGGCCGCGCGGGCCGCTGAGCAGCACCTGGCCGTCCATCACCGGCGCCGCGGAGACGACCCCCGAGATGGTGCGGATCTTGGCCGCCGCGGCATCGTAGTCGGTGAGCCGCCCGGCGGCGCCATACACGCCGAGATGGCCATTGAAGCCCAGGATGCGGTTCAGCAGGTCGGTCTGGAAGCCGCCCATCACCGACATGACGATGATCAGCGTCGCCACGCCCAGCGCGATGCCGACCAGGCTGAAGCCGGCGATCACGGAAACGAAGCGCTCGCCCCGGCGCGCGCGAAGGTAGCGGCCGGCGACGGCGCGCTCGAACGAGCCGAACATCAGCCGATCTTCGCCAGCGCCGCGTCCAAGGGCAGCTCCTCGCGCTCACCGGTCTGCCGGCGCTTGAGTTCGACGGTGCCGGCGGCGGCGCCGCGGGGGCCGACGATGATCTGCCAGGGATGCCCCATCAGGTCGGCATCGGCGAATTTCGGGCCGGCGCGCTCGGCGCGGTCGTCATACAGCGCGTTGCCCGCGAAATGCGCGTAGGCCCGCTCGCAGATCGCGTCGCACGCCGCGTCGCCTTGCTTGAGGTTCAGGATCGCGGCGCGGAACGGGGCGATGCTGTCCGGCCAGACGATGCCGGCTTCGTCGTGCGAGGCCTCGATGATGGCGCCGACCAGCCGCGACACGCCGACGCCGTAGCTGCCCATTTCCGGGATCACCGGTTTGCCGTCCGGCCCGGCCACGCTGAGCTCGAGCGGGGCGCTATACTTGGTGCCGAAATAGAAGATGTGCCCGACCTCGATGCCTCTGCCCTCGCGGCGGCGCGCCGGGTCGACGGCTTCCCACTTGGCGGCGTCGTGCATCTCGTCGGTGGCGGCATATGGCGTCGTCATCAGGCCGAAGAAGCGCTCGAGGTCCGCGGGCTCGGCGGCATCGAAGCTGTCGCCGCTATAGTCGATGCCCTCGAAGGCGGCGTCGTAGAAGACCTGGCTCTCGCCGGTGGGGGCCAGAATGATGAACTCGTGGCTCAGATCGCCGCCGATCGGGCCGGTATCGGCCACCATGGGGATAGCGGCCACGCCGAGGCGCTGGAACGTCCGCATGTAGGCCAGCATCATCTTGCGGTAGCTGATCACGGCGCCAGCGTAATCGAGGTCGAAGCTATAGGCGTCCTTCATCAGGAACTCGCGCCCGCGCATCACGCCGAAGCGGGGCCGCGTCTCGTCGCGGAACTTCCATTGGATGTGGTAGGCGATCTGCGGCAGCTGCCGGTAGCTGTTGATCGACTGGCGGACGATGTCGGTGATCATCTCCTCGTTGGTCGGCCCGAACAGCATGTCGCGCTCGCCGCGGTCGCGCAGGCGCAGCATCTCGGGGCCGTAGGCGTCGTAGCGGCCGCTCTTGCGCCACAGCTCGGCCGACTGGATCGTCGGCATCAGCATCTCCTGCGCGCCGACGCGATCCTGCTCCTCCCGCACGATCTGCGCGATCCGTTGCAGCACGCGCCAGCCGACCGGGAGCCACGCGTAGATGCCCGCCGCCGTCTGCCGCACCAGCCCGGCGCGCAGCATCAGACGGTGCGACACGATTTGCGCTTCGGCCGGGTTTTCCTTGAGCGTCGGGATCAGCGAATGGGACAGGCGCATGGAGGTCCTTCGAGCGGCGTTCGGCCTCGCCATTCCGACGGGCGGGCGTGCTCTACACCAAGTCGGGCGCCGAAGGAAAAGAACCGGCCCGGCCGGTCATGCGTCGAACAGTTACACGGGAGTCCTGAATAGAAGCGGCAACACCCGAGTGAACCGGCAGAACGATGCTGCGCCGCACAAACGATTCTCTGGTCAAAGACGCCCCGCACCACAGAATATCGAGTGACAGATATCCGGCTGCGTTCTAACAAAAGAAATGGCCCGAGCGCCGAGGCGCAACGGGCCAAGTTTAGGGAGGAAACGCCATCTACGCATCGGAACTGGGCTAGGCCCGTTCTGATGCGTCATGATGCGTTGTGGGCTGCACCCTGTCCAAAGCTTTCGCAGGCTTGCCGCCGAGAAATTCGCTAGCGCGGACTGACCTTGCTCACGAAGCAGGCACTCTGCCCTGCCCTGCCCGCCGACTGGTCAAACCGACGCGCGGAACGAGAGATAGGGGCTCAGGATCACCAGCATGATCGCGCCCCAGACCACGATCGACAGCGCCGTGGTCAGCAGGAACTTGCGCAACAGCATCGGCCGCTCGGGGACGCCCCGCCACCCCGTCTCCGCATCGGCCTCCGAACGAGGCCGCGTCCACAAGGGCAGCACGGCGAACAGCAGCGTCCACCAGACCAGCATGAACACGACGCCGGAGGTGAACCAATCCATCGCCGGCGTCAGACGCGCAGTAAGTGCACGTCGACCATGGGCCGCTTCTGCAGACGGCGCCCGAGCGCACGGCGCAGCGCGGCCTTCGCCGCGTCGAGCAGGGCAGCGTCGTCGCCGCGCAGCCCGGCCGGAAGTTCATTGATGGCCCGCCCGAACTCGGTGGCGATGCGCGACGTCTCCGGGTCGTCCTGCTCCAGCAGCCCGGGCGCGCTCACCCGCGCGGTGCCGAGCAGGCGGCCCTGCGCATCGACCGCGATGCTGCCGAGCACCACGCCGTTGAACAGCATGCGCCGCCGTGCGGACAACACGCCGCCATCCAGCGGCACGACGCGGTTGCCGTCCAGCACCAGGCGGCCGACGGGGGCGCTGTCGCCGACCTCCGGTTTGCCGGGTGCCAGTTCGAGCACGTCGCCATCTTCCAGCATGATGGGCGAGGCCCCGCATGCCCGCGCCAAATCGGCATGCGCCGACATGTGTCGCCACTCGCCATGCGTCGGCACCGCGAAGCGCGGGCGGACCAGGCGATACAGCGTCCGCAATTCCTCGCGCGCCGGGTGTCCGGACACATGCACCGGATGATCGTCGTCGGTGATGACGCGAACGCCGCGGCGGACCAGCCCATCTTGGACGGAGATCACCGCGCGTTCGTTGCCAGGGATCATGCGCGAGCTGAAGATCACCGTGTCGCCCTCGCCGAGGGCGATGTTCTGGTGCGTGTCGGCAGCGATCCGGGAGAGCGCACTGCGCGGCTCGCCCTGGCTGCCGGTCACGATGATCAGCACCTCGTCATCGTCGAGATGGTTGGCCGCGTCTTCCGACAGGAAGGGTTGCACCTCCTGCAGATAGCCGCACTCGCGCGCCGCCGCTTCGAGGTTGCGCAAGGAGCGGCCCACCAGGGCAACCCGGCGGCCCGCTGCCTGGGCGGCGAGCGCGATGCTCTCGACCCGGGCGACGTTGCTGGCGAAGCACGTGACCGCGATGCGGCCATCGAGCGAGGCGATCAGGTCGTGCAGGCTTTCCCGCACCTCCGCTTCCGAGCCGGACGTGCCGTCGACCATGGCGTTGGTGCTGTCGCAGATCATCGCCAGCACGCCCTCTTCGCCGAGCCGCGCAAAGGCGGCCTCGTCCGTCGGTTTGCCGACGAGCGGGCTGGGATCGAGCTTGAAGTCGCCCGTGTGCAGGATCGTGCCGTGCCGCGTGCGAATGACCAGCGCCTGCGCCTCGGGGATCGAGTGCGAGACGGGCAGGAACTGCAGGGAGAAGGGCGCGAGCTCGAAGGTGCCGCCGGACGGGATCGTGTGGATCCGCACCTCGGCCAGCAGTCCGGCCTCGCCGAGCTTGCGGCGCAGCACCGCGCTGGCGAACGGGGTCGCGTAGATGGGGCAGCGAAGCTGTCGCCACAGATGTGCCACCGCGCCCACGTGGTCCTCGTGCGCATGGGTGATCACCAGGCCGACCAGCCCGTCCCGCCGTTCGGCCAGGTAGGCCGGGTCGGGCATCATGATCTCGACCTCGGGGTTCTCGCTGCCACCGAAGCCGATGCCGCAGTCCACCGCCAACCACTTGCCGTCGCAACGGTAAAGGTTGAGGTTCATACCAATCTCGCCCGTCCCGCCCAAAGGCAGGAAGGCCAGGCTACCGCTCATCGCGTCCATTCAGTCGCTTTCTAACGCTCTCGTTCTCTCGCGACTCAATGTGGGGGCGGGGTTGCGCTCCGCCAACAACTTGAGGCCATCCAGAGTCAGTTGGGGGGCAATGAAGCCGATCACGGTGGTGCCTTCCGCCAGCAGCGGGGCCAGCCCGCCCGTGGCGATCACCTTCAGCGGGGCGTCGTATTCGGCCTGGATCCGGGCCACCAAACCCTCGATCAGCCCGACATAGCCCCAGTAGATGCCGGATTGCATCGCCGGCACGGTGGAGCGTCCGATCACGGCTTGCGGCCGGCCGATGCCGATCCGCGGCAGGCGCGCGGCAGCCTTGTGCAGCGCCTCGAGCGAGAGGTTGATCCCCGGGGCGATGACGCCGCCCAGGTAAGCGCCGTCGGACTCCACGACGTCGAAGGTGGTGGCGGTGCCGAAATCGATCACGATCAGCGGGCCCTGATAGGCCTGGTGCGCCGCCAGCGAATTGAGCAGACGGTCGGCGCCGACTTCGCCCGGGTTGTCGAGCCGGATGTCGAAGCCCCAGTCGAGGTCCGAACGGGCGACCAGCGGCTCGGTCTCGAAGTAGTCGCGGCAGAGGCGGCGCAGGTGATACAGCGCGGCCGGCACGACGGTGCCGATGACGGCACGGTCGATTTGGGCCGGGTCGAGGCCGCCGTGCTTGAGCAGCGTCAGCAACCAGACCGCATACTCGTCGGATGTGCGCTGCGGCTCCGTCGCGATACGCCAAATGCCGACCCATCGCTCGCCGTCATTGACCGCAACGACGACGTTGGTGTTGCCAGCATCGACGACCAGCAGCATCGCGCCTCAGCCGAACAAGAGTTGCGCGGCACTCTGGGCGGCGCCGACGACCGGGGCAGGCATGACGAAGAAGAACGTGGTCACCAGGGCACCCACCGCGCCGACGAAGGTCAGCGACGCCGTGCGCGGGTCGAAGGCCGGCTCGGCCGCGTCGAAATACATGACCTTGATGATGCGCAGATAGTAGAACGCGCCCACCACGCTGGTCAGCACGCCGACCACGGCCAAGGTCCAGAACCCGGCATCGACGGCGGCGCGGAACACGTAGAGCTTGCCGAAGAAGCCGCTGAACGGCGGGATGCCCGCCATGCTGAACATGAACACGGCCATGATGCCGGCCAAACCCGGATCGGTCGTCGACAGGCCGGACAGGTCGCTGATCTGCTCGAGCGCCCGCCCGCGCCGACGCATGGCGATCAGCACGGCGAACACGCCGGCACTCATGAACACATAGGTGACCATGTAGATCATGACGCCGCGCAGGCCTTCCTGCGTCCCCGGCGCCAGGCCGACCAGCGCGTAGCCGATATGGCCGATCGAGGAGTATGCCATGAGCCGCTTGATGTTGCGCTGCCCGATCGCGGCAAGCGCGCCGAGGATCATGGAGGCAATCGACACCAGCACGATGAGCCCCGACCATTGCTGGAAGATAGGCTGGAACGGCACCTCCAGCGCGCGGAGCAGCAGCGCGATGGCAGCCACCTTGGGCGCCGTGCTCATGAACGCCGTCACCGGCGTCGGCGCGCCCTCGTAGACGTCGGGCGTCCACATGTGGAACGGCACCGCCGACAGCTTGAACGCCAACCCGGCCACGATGAACACGACGCCGACGATCAGCCCGGGCGAGGCGGCGCCGGGCTGGGCGAGCGCACGCGCGAGCTCGCCGAACTCCATGGTCCCCGCGAAACCGTAGCAAAGCGAGATGCCATACAGCAGCAGGCCGGAGGCGAGCGCGCCGAGGATAAAGAACTTCAGCCCGGATTCAGAGGATCGCATATCATCGCGATTGAAGGCGCAGAGCACGTAGAGCGCCAGCGACTGCAGCTCGAGCCCGAGATACAGCGTCATCAAGCTGGCCGTGCTGCACATGATCATCATGCCGACGGTCGACAGCAGCACCAGCACCGGGAACTCGAAGCGGCTGATGCCCTCATGCCGGTTGTAGTCCAACGCCAGCACGATGCTGAGCCCGGCGCCAACGAGCACCAGGAGCTTCATAAAGTCGGCGAACGGATCGACCACGAACAGCCCGCGGAAACCGCTGCCCGCCGACCCGGACAGGACCAGCGCGCCGGCCAGCACCAGCGCGCCGACGGCGAGCATGGCGCACGGAAACGACGCGTCGCGCTTCTGCAATACGCCGAACACCAGGATGCCCATCGCGCTCAAGGCGAGCACGATCTCGGGCAGGGCGACGGTCCAGTTCATGGCAGGCCTTTCGGGGGCGCGGCACTTGCGAAGCTATGGCCGCTCAGCGCGGCCTCGTGTTGCTCGACCATCGCGTGCACGGTGGCGTCGAAGAAGCTGGTGAAGCTGCTGGGGTAGATCCCCATCCATAGCGTCAGCACGACCAGTGGCGCGAAGATCGCGATCTCGCGCGGCGATAGGTCGAGGATCGACTTAAGGTCGTCCCGCGTCAGCGCGCCGAACACAACGCGGCGATACAGGTATAGCGAGTAGGCCGCCGCCAGGATCATGCCCATGCTGCCGAGCAGCGCGAGCCAGAAATTGACCTTGAAGGCGCCGACCAAGACCAGGAACTCGCCCACGAACCCGGCCGTGCCCGGCAGGCCAATGCTGGCCATGGTGAAGAGCATGAACACGATCGCGTAGGCCGGCATGCGCTGCGCCAGGCCACCGTAGCGGGCGATCTCGCGCGTGTGCATCCGGTCGTAGACCACGCCCACGCAGAGGAACAGTGCGGCGGAGACGACGCCATGGGACAGCATCTGGAACAACGCGCCCTGGATGCCCTGCGCATTGAAGGTGAAGATGCCGATCACCACCACGCCCATATGCGCCACCGACGAATAAGCGATCAGCTTCTTCATGTCGGTCTGCGCGAGCGCGACCAGCGAGGTGTAGATCACCGCGATGACGCCGAGTGCGAACATCAGCGGCGCAAAGTCTGCCGACGCGTTCGGCAACATCGGCACGGAGAAGCGCAGGAAGCCGTACGCGCCCATCTTGAGCAGCACGCCCGCCAGGATCACCGACCCGGCCGTCGGCGCTTCCACGTGTGCATCCGGCAACCAGGTGTGCACCGGCCACATCGGCACCTTCACCGCGAAGGACGCCAGGAAGGCCAGGAACAGCCAGAACTGCATCTTGGCCGGGAACTGCGTCGTCATCAGCACGGCGATGTCGGTGGTCCCCGCCGCATACCAGACGGCGAGCACGGCCAGCAGCATCAGGATGGAGCCCAGCAGCGTGTAGAGGAAGAACTTGAAGCTGGCATAGACCCGCCGCGTGCCGCCCCAGACGCCGATGATCAGGAACATCGGGATCAGCACGCCTTCGAAGAACATATAGAAGATGATGAAATCCTGGGCGGAGAACATGCCCACCATCATCGTCTCCAGCACCAGGAACGCGATCATGTACTCGCGAACGCGGGTGCCAATGCTTTCCCAGCTGGCCAGGATGCAGATCGGGGTCAGCGCGGTGGATAGCAACACGAACAGGACGGAGATGCCGTCCACGCCCAGCCGGTAGTCGACGTGGAACTCCGGTAGCCAGCCGAGGTGTTCCTGGAACTGGAAGCCGGGCTCGGCAATGTCGAAGCCGAACCAGAGTTTGAGCGACAGCAGGAAGACGATCAGGCTCGTCCACAGCGCCGCATAGCGGGCATTGCGGGCGACCACCGCCTCCTCGCCGCGGACGGTCATGATGAAGATCACGCCGACCAGCGGCAACCAGGTCAACAAGGACAGGATGGGGAAGCCGGCCGCGTTCGCGGAAGCGTTCATGATCGGGTTCACCCGTGGAAGACCAGGTAGATGCTGACCAAGGCGACGAGGCCGATCAGCATGGTGAAGGCATAGACCGCGATGGACCCGGTCTGCAGCCGGACCACCTGGCGCGACCCGTCGGCGGTGAGCGCGGCCAGGCCGTTGGGCACGCCGTCGATGATGGTGGCGTCGCCGACCTGCCAGAAGGTGCGCCCCAACCACTGCGCGGGCCGGACGAAGATCCGATCGTACAGTTCGTCGAAATACCACTTGTTGAACACGAAGCGGTACACGGCCGGTGCCGCGCCCGCGAGCTTGGCCGGCAACGTCGGCACGAACATGTACATCACGTAGGCCAAACCGATGCCGAGCACGCCGAGGATGGTCGGCAGCAGGGCGATCAGGCGGGGCACCTCGTGCATCTCGTGCATGACGTGGTTGGTCGGCGCGTTGAACACGGCGCCGGCCCAGAAGGCCGGCCAATCCTCGCCGATGAAGTAGGGCGCGAACACGGCACCCGTCGCCACCGCGCCGATCGCCAGCACGACGAGCGGCCCGAGCATCACCCAGGGGCTCTCGTGCACGTGCTCCTGCACGTGGTGGTCGGCGCGCGACGTGCCGTTGAAGGTCAGGATCAGCAGGCGCCACGAGTAGAAAGCGGTCAGGAAGGCCGCGATGGCGCCGCACCAGTAGCCGTATTTGGCGAAGCCGCCATGCGACGCCCAGGCCGCCTCCAGGATCGCATCCTTGGAGTAGTAGCCGGCGAAGATCGGGATGCCGGCCAGCGCAAGGCTACCGATCCACATCACCGCTGCAGTCACCGGGATCTTGCGCCACAGCCCGCCCATCTTGCGGATATCCTGCTCGTCCGACATCGCGTGAATGACCGACCCGGCGGACAGGAACAGCAGCGCCTTGAAGAAGGCATGGGTGAAGAGATGGAAGATCGACACCTGGTAGGCGCCGACGCCGGCGGCCACGAACATGTAGCCGAGCTGCGAGCAGGTCGAATACGCGATGATCCGCTTGATGTCGTTCTGCACGCACCCAATCGTCGCCGCGAACAGCGCCGTGGTGCCGCCGATGAAGGTGATGAACGCGCTCGCATCGGGTGCGAATTGCAGCACCGGCGACATGCGCGCGACGAGGAACACGCCGGCCGTCACCATGGTCGCCGCATGGATCAAGGCGGAGACCGGAGTCGGCCCTTCCATGGCGTCCGGCAGCCAGGTGTGCAGGCCAATCTGCGCTGATTTGCCCATGGCGCCGATGAACAGGAGGAAGCCGATCACTTCGTAGGCGCGGAAGCTACTGCCCAGAAAATGGTAGCTGTCGTTCACGTGCGCCGGGATGGCGGCGAAGATCTGCGGGAACTCGATGGTGCCGAAAGTGGTAAACACCAGCGCGATGCCGAGGGCGAAGAACAGGTCGCCGACCCGGTTGACGATGAATGCCTTCATCGCGGCGCGGCAGGCGCTCGGGCGGTCGTACCAGTAGCCGATCAGCAAGTAGCTCGCCAGGCCGACGCCTTCCCAGCCGAAGAACAACTGCAGCAGGTTGTTGGCCGTCACCAGCATCAGCATGGCGAAGGTGAACAGGCTCAGATAGCTGAAGAAGCGCGGCACCGTCGCGTCATGGCTCATGTAGCCGACACTGTAGATGTGGATCAGCGTGGCGATGAACGTCACCATCGCGACCATCAGCGCCGACAGCGTGTCGTAGCGGAGCGTCCACTCGGCGCTGAACCCGTCCACGTCGAACCAGGTGCCGAGCGAGAGCTGTCCGGGCGTGGCCGTGCCGTCAAGCATCGGCAGGAACGACAAGGTGCCGCAGATGGCGGCGACCACCATACAGGCGATGGTAATGACCTGGCTCGGCCGGTCGCCGATCTGGCGGCCGAGCAGGCCGGCCACCAGCGAGCCCAGCAGCGGGGCGAATACCGCGACGGCATACAACATGGGTGGTTCTCAGCCCCGCATCAGGTTGATGTCTTCGACCTGGATCGAGCCGCGATTGCGGTAATACACCACAACGATTGCCAACCCGATGGCCGCCTCGGCGGCCGCCACCGTCAGCACGAATAGCGCGAACACCTGCCCGGCGAGATCGCCAAGGGCCGAGCTGAACCCGACCAAGTTGATGTTGACGGCGAGCAACATGAGCTCGATCGACATCATGATGACGATGACGTTCTTGCGGTTCAGGAAGATGCCGAAGATGCCCATCACGAGCAGCACGGCGCCCACGGCCAGGTAGTGGCCGACCCCGATCGGTCCCATCAATGCTCTCCTGGCCCGGGCTTGCCGACGCCATGCTCGTGCGTCTCGTTCGCCGCCACCAGGGCGGGTTCCGGCTTCGGACGCAGGAAGTTGGAAACGCCCGCGCCGGTGGTGACCGAGACCATCTCCAGCGTATCGGCGACTGCGCGGGCATTCTGCTTGGCGATGTTCTGCCGCTTGGTCGTGCCGCGATCGCGATGGGTCAGCACGATGGCGCCGATCATGGCCACCATCAGGATCAACCCGGCGGTTTGGAACAGGAACACGTAATCCGTGTAGATCAGCCGGCCCAACGCGCGGGTGTTCTCGATCTCGCCCGGCACGGAGGTCATGCGGATCGCCCCGGCTTCCGGCGCGAACTTCCACCCGCCCAGCACAAGGGCGAGCTCGCCGAACAGGATCGCCCCGATGGTGGCCCCGATGGGCGTGTAGCGCTGAAACCCGGCACGCAACTCGGAGAAGTTGACGTCCAGCATCATGACGACGAACAGGAACAACACCGCCACCGCGCCGACGTAGACGATGACGAGGATCATCGCCAGGAACTCGGCGCCCGCGATCAGGAACAGCGCCGCGGCGTTGAAAAATGCCAGGATCAGGAACAACACGGAATGCACCGGGTTGCGCGCCGTGATGACGGTGCCGGCCGAGAGCAACAGCACGGCCGCGAACAGGTAGAAGGCGAGCGTCGTGATCATCGGTATGGCGCGTCCAGCTCGAGGCGCTTGGCCAGGATCAGCTCCCACTGGTCGCCGTTCGCGAGCAGCTTTTCCTTATTGTACAGCAGCTCCGAGCGCGTCTCAGTGGCGAATTCCAGGTTCGGTCCCTCGACAATGGCGTCCACCGGGCAGGCTTCCTCGCACAGGCCGCAGTAGATGCACTTCGTCATGTCGATGTCGTAGCGCGTGGTGCGGCGCGAGCCGTCATCGCGCGGCTCGGCCTCGATGTAGATGCAGTTGGCCGGACAAACGGCCTCGCACAACTTGCAGGCGATGCACCGCTCTTCGCCGTTCGGATAGCGGCGCAGCGCGTGCTCGCCGCGGAAACGCGGAGAGAGCGGGGTACGCTCGAACGGGTAGTTGATGGTCGCTTTGCGCCGAAAGAAATACTTCAGCGTCAGCCAGAGGCCGCCGACGAGCTCACTCAGTAGCAAGCTCCGGGCGGCGCGATCGATGCTCGCCATGGATTTAGGCTCCTTGCTGGCCCGGGAGCCAGCCGAAGGCGAGCAGAACGCCCGCCGTGAGAATGAGCCACCCCAGCGAAAGCGGCAGGAAGACCTTCCAACCCAGCCGCATCAACTGGTCGTAGCGGAAGCGCGGGAACGTCGCCCGCACCCAAATGAACATGAACAACACCAGGCAGATCTTGGCGATGAACCAAAGCGGCCCGGGGATCCAGGTGAACGGCGCAAACGGGATCGGGCTCAGCCAGCCGCCGAGGAACAGGATGGCGGTCATGGCCGACATCAGGATCATGTTCGCGTATTCGCCGAGGAAGAACAGCCCGAACGTCATCGCGCCATACTCGACGTGGAAGCCACCCACAATCTCGCTCTCGCCTTCCGGCAGGTCGAACGGCGCGCGGTTGGTTTCCGCCAAGATCGAGATGAAGAACACAATGAACATCGGGAATAATGGAATGAAGAACCAGACGCGCTGCTGCGCCATCACGATGTCGGTCAGGTTCAGCGATCCGGCGCACAACAGCACCGTGACCATCACGAAACCCATGCTGACTTCGTAGCTGACCATCTGCGCTGCCGAGCGCAGCGCGCCCAGGAAGGCATATTTCGAGTTACTCGCCCAGCCCGCGATGACGATGCCGTACACGCCGAGCGAACTGATCGCGAACAGGTAAAGCACGCCGACGTTGATGTCGGCGATCGCCCAGCCTTCGTTCACCGGGATGACCGCCCAGGCCAGCATGGCCAGCGTCATCGTCAGCAGCGGCGCCACGATGAACAGAATACGATTCGCCCCGGTCGGGATGATCGTCTCCTTGGTCAGCATCTTCAGCGCGTCGGCGAACGGCTGCAGTAGGCCGAACGGGCCCACCACGTTCGGCCCGATGCGCATCTGCATCGCTGCCATCACCTTGCGCTCGGCCAGTGTCAGGTAGGCCACCGCAATCAGTACCGGCACCAGGATCGCCAACGTCTTGAGGACGGTGAGGATCAGGATCCCGAAATCAGTGTCCCAGAACGGCATCACTCGGCCGCCATGGCCGTCGGCGCCGCGAACAGCTTGCTGCACTCGGCCATCACGGCGCTCGCCCGTGCGATGGGGTTGGTCAGGTAGTAGTCCGCGATCGCCGGTGCGAAGGCTTCCGCGCCCAACGACCCCGACCCGGCCGGGCCCTTGGCGTCGTCATTGGCGGTGCGGGAAAACGACCAGCGGAACACCGGGCTGATCTGCTCCAGCCGCGCGCGCACGCCGTCCAGCGTGTCGTACGGCAGGTTCTTGCCGATCACGGCGCTGAACGCGCGCAAGATGGCCCAGTCCTCCCGGGCCTCGCCGGGCGGCTGGCAGGACAGGAAGCCGCGCTGCACGCGCCCTTCCGTGTTGACCCAGGTGCCGCTTTTCTCCGTATAGGCCGCACCCGGCAGGATGACGTCGGCCCGCGCCGCGCCCCGGTCGCCATGGTGTCCCTGGTAGACGACGAACGTATCGGGCCCGATCCGGGCCGTGTCGAACTCGTCGGCACCGAGCAGCCAGAGCAGGTCCACCCCACCCCCGAGCATGTCGGCCATCGGCTTGGCGCCGGGTCCCGGCACGAAGCCGATGTCGAGCGCGCCAACCCGGCTGGCGGCGCTGTGCAGCACGTTGAAGCCGTGCCAATCCGCGCCGATCGCGCCGATTTCGGCCGCCAACGACCAGGCGGCGGCCAGCACGGCCGCGCCGTCGGGCCGCGCCGTGGCAGCCGAGCCGACGATGATCATCGGCCGCTTGGCATCGGTCAGGACCTGCCTGAAGTCGCCGAGATCGGCGAGCGCTTGCGGCCCCTCCCCCAGCGAGGTCACGTCGTAGATGGCGCCCGGCAGCGCGCCGATCGTGCCGATACGGCAGCCACCGGCCAGCCAGCGCTTGCGGATGCGCGCGTTCAGCACCGGCGACTCCCGCCGCGGATTGGTGCCGACCAGCAGGATCGCGTCGGCGTCCTCGATGCCGGCCACGCTCGAGTTGAACAGGTAGAACTCGCGCCGCGACGCATCCAGCGCCGCCCCATCCTGCCGGCAATCGACGTTGGCCGAGCCGAGCGACGCCAGCAGGTCCTTCAGCGCCACCATGCTCTCGACGTCGCACAGATCGCCGGCGATCGCACCGATCTTCTCGGGCGCCGTCGTCTTGATCTTGTCGGCGATCGCTTTGAAAGCCTCCGGCCAGCTTGCCGCCCGCAGCTTGCCGTTCTCGCGCACCCACGGTTTGTCGAGCCGGCGGCGCTTCAGCCCGTCGAGCGCGTAGCGGGACTTGTCGCCCAGCCACTCCTCGTTCACGTCCTCGTTGATGCGCGGCAGGATACGCAACACCTCGGCCCCGCGGGCATCGATCCGGATGGCCGCACCCAAGGCGTCATGCACGTCGACGCTGTCGGTCTTGCGGTATTCCCATGGCCGCGCCTGGTAGTTCCACGGCTTCGGCAGCAGCGCTCCCACCGGGCAGATGTCGGCCAGATTGCCCGACAGCTCCGACGTGAGCGCCTGCTCGATGTAGGTCCCGACCTCCATGTTCTCGCCGCGCCCGGTCGCGCCCATCTCGGGCACGCCCGCGATCTCGCTGGAGAAGCGGATGCAGCGCGTGCAATGGATGCACCGGGTCATGACCGTCTTGATCAACGGGCCCAGATACTTGTCCTTCACCGCGCGCTTGTTCTCGGCGTAGCGCGAGTGGTCCATGCCGTAGCCGAACGCCTGGTCCTGCAGGTCGCACTCACCGCCCTGGTCGCAGATGGGGCAGTCCAGCGGGTGGTTGATCAGCAGGAATTCCATCACGCCGCGGCGTGCGTTGCGCACCATCGGCGTGTCGGTCTTGACCACCATGCCGTCCGCCACCGGATAGGCGCAGGACGCCACCGGCTTGGGTGCCTTCTCGATCTCGACCAGGCACATCCGGCAATTGCCGGCCACCGAAAGCCGCTCGTGATAGCAGAAACGCGGGATCTCGACGCCGGCCTGCTCGCAGGCCTGGATGACCGCGGCGCCGTTCGGAACCTCGACCTCGATACCGTTGACCGTGAGCTTCGCCATGTCTCGTCCTTACTCGGCCGCCATCGGCAGGCCCGCGGAACCGTGCGAGCGCTTATACGCGGCGATGCGTGCTTCCATCTCCGGCCGGAAGTGCCGGATCAATCCCTGGATCGGCCAAGCGGCGGCGTCGCCCAGCGCGCAGATCGTGTGACCCTCGACCTGCTTCGTCACCTGCTCGAGCATGTCGATCTCGGCGATCTCGGCCCGGCCTTCGACCATGCGCGTCATGACCCGCATCATCCAGCCCGTGCCCTCGCGGCACGGCGTGCACTGGCCGCAGCTCTCGTGCTTGTAGAACACGGAGAGCCGCTGGATGGCCTTGATGATGTCGGTGGACTTGTCCATCACCATCACCGCCGCCGTGCCGAGACCGGACTTCACGTCGCGCAAGCTGTCGAAATCCATCAGCACGGTGTCGCAAATCGATTTCGGCAGCACCGGCACCGACGAGCCACCCGGGATGATGCCCAGCAGGTTGTCCCACCCGCCGCGTACGCCACCAGCGTATTTGTCGATCAGCTCCCGCAACGGAATGCCGAGCTCTTCCTCGACGTTGCAGGGTTTGTTCACGTGGCCGGAGATGCAGAACACCTTGGTGCCGCTATTCTTCGGCCGCCCCAGCCCGGCGAACCACGCGCCGCCACGACGCAGGATGGTCGGCACCACGGCGATGGTCTCGACGTTGTTGACCGTCGTCGGGCAGCCATACAGGCCCACCGCGGCCGGGAATGGCGGCTTGAGCCGCGGCATCCCCTTCTTGCCCTCGAGGCTCTCGATCAGCGCGGTCTCTTCGCCGCAAATATACGCCCCCGCGCCGCGGTGGACGTAGATCTCGCAATCGTAGCCCGACCCGGACGCGTTCTTGCCGATCAGCCCGGCTTCATAGGCTTCGGCCACCGCCCGCTCGAGCGCGACCGCCTCGTTGTAGTACTCGCCGCGGATGTAGATGTAGCAAGCCGACGCTCCCATCGCGAAGCTCGCGATCAGGCAGCCCTCGATCAGCTTATGCGGGTCGTGCCGGATGATGTCGCGGTCCTTGCACGTCCCCGGCTCGCTCTCGTCGGCATTGACCACCAGGTAGCTCGGCCGGCCGTCGGGCGCCGCCGCCTTCGGCATGAACGACCACTTCATCCCGGTCGGGAACCCCGCGCCGCCGCGGCCGCGCAATCCGGAATCCTTCATCTCCGCGATGATGGCGTCCCGCCCGCGCGCGATGATGGCGGCCGTGTCCGCCCAGTCGCCGCGGGCGCGCGCGCCCTCCAGGAACGGATCGTGCTGGCCGTACAGGTTGGTGAAGATGCGGTCTTTGTCGGCGAGCACGGCTACTTCACCTCCACCAGAGTCGTCGGGCCGCCTTCTGGCGCCGACGTCACGCGCCCGATCGTCGAACCCGGCGTGGGCCGCTCGCCGCGGCGCAGGGCCTGCAGCAACTCCCGCGTCCGCGCGTAATCGAGGTCTTCGTAGTAATCGTCATCGACCTGCAGGATCGGCGCGTTCACGCAGGCGCCGAGGCACTCGACCTCCGACAGCGTGAACATCCCGTCCGCCGAGGTCTGCTTGTAGCCGGTCACCCCGATCTCGTCGCGGCACGCCCGCGCGATCTCGTCGGAGCCACGCAGCCAGCACGGCGTGGTTCCGCACACCTGCAGGTGCACCCGCCCAATCGGCGCCATGTTGAACATGAAATAAAACGTCGCGACCTCGTAAACGCGGATCGGCGGCACCTCGAGCCGGGCTGCCACCACATCCATCGCCACCCGCGGCACCCACGCGCTGCCGGTCAGCCGGCCCATCTGCCGCTGCACCGTGTAAAGGATCGGGATCACCGCGCTCGCCTTGCGCGACGGCGGATACTTCTTCAGCGTCCACTCGATCTCGCGCTCGCTCTCCGCGTCGAACGCGAAATGCGCGGGCTCCTCCTTCGGGTCGGACGGCGCATTCACGCCGATCGCCTCCGGTCGCAGGGCGGCCGAACCGGCCTCGATGTCGTTGTCGTTGGCCATGACTACCTGTCGATCTCGCCGAACACCACGTCGAGCGATCCGATGATCGCCACCGCATCGGCCAGCATGTGCCGGCGCGACATGTGCTCGATCGCCTGCAGGAAGGAGAACCCGGTCGGCCGAATCTTGCAGCGATACGGACGATTGCTGCCGTCGGCCACCAGATACACGCCGAACTCACCCTTCGGGCTCTCCGTCGCCGTGTAGGTCGCGCCCTGCGGAATGTGGTAGCCCTCGGTGTACAGCTTGAAGTGGTGGATCAGCGCTTCCATCGAGCGCTTCATCTCCTGGCGCTTGGGCGGCGTGAACTTGTTGTCCTGGATGCGTACCGGGCCCGCCGGCAGGCGCTGCAGGCATTGCTTGATGATGCGCACGCTCTGGCGCATCTCGCTCATCCGCACGAGGTAGCGGTCGTAACAGTCGCCGTTGCGCCCGACCGGGATGTCGAACTCGACCTCCGGATACATCTCATACGGACGCGACTTGCGCAGGTCCCACGCGATGCCGCTCGCCCGGATCGGCGGCCCCGAGAATCCCCAGGCCAGCGCATCCTCTGGCGTCATGATGCCGATATCGACCGTGCGCTGCTTCCAGATCCGGTTACCGGTCAGCAACGTCTCAAGTTCGTCCACGAAAGTGGGAAAGCGCTCGGCCCACGCTGCGATCCGGTCGGTCAGCCCATCCGGCAGGTCGCGGTTGACGCCGCCGGCGCGGAAGTAGTTGGCGTGATATCGCGCGCCGGAAGCGTCGTCGTAGAACTCGAGCAGATGCTCGCGCTCCTCGAAGCCCCACAGGCTCGGCGTGATCGCGCCCACGTCCAGCGCATACGTTGTGATGTTGAGCAGGTGGTTCAGGACGCGGGTGATCTCCGCGAACATGGTGCGGATCCAGCGCGCCCGCTCCGGCGCCTCGATACCGAGCAGCTTCTCCTGCGCCAGCACCCAGGTGTGCTCCATGCACATCGGGCTGACGTAATCGAGCCGGTCGAAATACGGCGTCGATTGGATGTAGCTCTTGTACTCCATCAGCTTTTCGGTGCCGCGATGCAGCAGGCCGATGTGCGGGTCCGCCCGCTCGACCACTTCGCCGTCCATCTCGAGGATGAGGCGCAGGACGCCGTGGGCCGCCGGATGCTGCGGCCCGAAGTTGATGGTGTGGTTGTCGACCTCGATCACCTTGGCGGTGTTGTGCGATCCCTCGCCCGGCGTGGTGGCGCCACCGCCCGCATGAACGCGGTTCTTGACGATATCCTCGCTCATGCGTTCCCCCGCTCGTCGCTCGGCAGCTTCATGCCCGGTAGCCGACCGGCCGCCTTGCGCGCCTCGTGCGCCTTCTCGTCGCCGGGCAACGTGACCATGCCCTCCCATGGCGACACGAAGTCGAAGTTCCGGAAGTCGGCCTGCAGCGAGACCGGCTCGTTGACCACCTGCTTGCGCTCTTCGTCCCACCGCACCTCGACATACCCGGTCAGCGGGAAGTCCTTGCGCAGCGGATGCCCGTTGAACCCGTAATCGGTCAGGATGCGGCGATGGTCCGGTTGGCCGGCAAAGTGGATGCCGTAAAGATCCCACGCCTCGCGCTCGAACCAGGTCGCCACCGGCCAGATCGGCCAGCTGCTCGGCACCGCTTGCTCGTCATCGGTCCGCACGATCACGCGGATGCGCCAGTTCTTGGACACGCTCAGCAGGTTGTAGACCACGTCGAACCGCTCGGCGCGATCGGGCCAGTCGACCCCGCAAATGTCCATCAACTGCTCGAACGCAAAGCGCGGATCGTCGCGCAGCGTCCGCAGCAAGCTCTCCAGCTGCCCCCGCTGCGCGTGCAGCACGACCTCGTCGAGGTCCAGCGCCACACGCTCGACGCCCGGCAGCCCGGCCGCCAGCGCGTGCAATTCCGCCACGTCAGCCACGAAGAATGGTCCCCGTGCGGCGGATCTTCTTCTGCAGTTGCATGATCCCGTAGACCAGCGCCTCCGCCGTCGGCGGACAGCCCGGCACATACACGTCGACCGGCACGATGCGGTCGCACCCGCGCACCACGGAATAGCTGTAATGGTAATAGCCGCCGCCATTGGCGCAGCTGCCCATGGAGATTACCCAGCGCGGCTCCGGCATCTGGTCGTAGACCTTGCGCAGCGCCGGCGCCATCTTGTTGGTCAGCGTGCCTGCGACAATCATCACGTCCGACTGCCGCGGCGATGCGCGCGGAATCACTCCGAACCGGTCGAGGTCGTAGCGCGGCATGTAGGCGTGGATCATCTCCACCGCGCAGCACGCCAGCCCGAACGTCATCGGCCACAGGCTGCCCGTACGCGCCCAGTTCACCACCTTGTCCAGGTTGGCGACCACGAAGCCCTTGTCCGCGACCTCGCCGGTGATGCCCTTGATCACCGCATCCTGCGCCGCGCCCGGCGGCAGCTCGTCCCGGTTCCACGCCAGATCGTCCAGGGCGGGACGACCGATCGTCGACTGATTGGCACTCATGCCGTTATTCCCACTCCAGTGCGCCCTTGCACCACTCATAGATGAAGCCGACCGTCAGCACCGCAAGGAAGCCGAGCATCGACAGGAAGCCGAACACCCCGATGTCAGCGAGCGAGATCGCCCACGGGAACAGGAAGGCAACTTCGAGATCGAAGATGATGAACAGGATCGCCACCAGGTAGAACCGCACGTCGAACTTGCGCCGCGCATCGTCGAACGGCTCGAACCCGCATTCATAGGCGGACAGCTTCTCGGGATACGGCTTCTGGTGCCCCGCCAGCAGCGAGCCCGTCACCATCGCCACCGCGATGAAGCCGCCAATGGCCAGAAACACGAGGATCGGGAAGTAGTCGGCCAAGAATGGCATGGTGCGGTCCCCTGCGCGGCCCCAGGCCGCCTCGCGCGGCCATCGGGCCGCCTGTTGCACGATCCGTGCTGCACTGCGGGATATAGGCCCAAGCTGCTCGACAGGCCATAGCCCGTTGCACGGCGGCAGCTAGTTTCGGACGGGTGGAGAACTGCCGCTGGCGCGAGTGACGGGGCTCGAACCCGCGACCTCCGGCGTGACAGGCCGGCGCTCTAACCAACTGAGCTACACCCGCAAGCGGCAGGGCGCACCCTCTACGGCCCCCGCCCGCGAGCGTCAAGCGCGAGTCTTGCACCCATTGCCGAAGAATTCGAGAAACTGCCGCGGAGGGCACATGCGGATCGACATCAGCGGACTATCCGAATGGCGGCAACGCTTGGAACGGCTTCGGTTGGACGAGACCCTGGCGCGCACGTTGGCCGAACAGGCGCATGACCTCGCCGCGTCGGTCCAGGCGCGGTTGTCCGAGCCCGCGGGCGGCGGCTCTCACGACGCGCCCTGGCGCCGCACCGGCGCGTAGCACGACAGCATCGGGTCGACCGCCAACGGCCTCGAAGCCGCCATCGGCAGCAACGACCCGGCCGCCGCGCCGCAGGAGATGGGCACCGCGCGCATCCCACCCCGGCCCTTTCTCGCGCCGGCCGCGGTCGCCGCCGGCGAGGAGGTGGCGCGCGCCATCGGCGCTGCCGCCGCCGCCGCGATCAAGAGTGGTTCGTCGGAGTAGCCGCCTGCAGCGGCAGGATTTATCCTGCCCGCCATGCGCGTCTCCCTCGCCCTGCTCCTCGTCACCGTCTGCGCCCCGGCGTTGGCTGCCAGTCCCGCCTACGAGAAGTGCGTCGGCTCGATCGACATGGCGGGCCTGACCGGCTCGCAGCGCCTCGACTGCGCCACCACCGACATGGACCGGGCCGACCGCCAACTCAACGACACCTACCGCGAGATCATGGCCCGCCTCCCGCCCCAGCGCCGATCGGCGTTGCGGCAGGAGGAGCGGGCCTGGATCGATCGCCGCAAGGCGACCTGCGCCATCGAGCGGCAGCCCGCCGAACCCTCGCGCGACGTCGCTCGCATGCTGTGCCTCGTCCGCGAGAGCGACGCACGGACGGAAGCACTGCGAGCCTATCGCTGACGCCGGAGCCTCAACGCAGCTCGGCGGGCTCAGCCGGCCCGGTGACCTCGATCTCCGTCACCTGCTTGGCTTTGTTCGGAACGAAATGCAGCGGCACGACCGCCAGCTTGCCGCATCCGCCAACCAGCCAATTTTCCCGGAACGGCCCGGCCGGGTCGTCGGCCGGCGTATCGAAGCGGACGAACTTGGTGTCCACGACCGTCAGCCCCTTGCAGTCCGGGATCACCGCGCGCGCCGGCCCGGCGATCTTGGAGATCGTCTCCCGCTGCAAGTCGATAAAAGCGCGCGTCGTGCCCGGCACGGTCGCGATCGTCTGGATCGGCAGACCCGGTTGGGTGACGACCCAGATGTTGAACACCGGCTTGAACGCGCCGCAGCCCGAACTCCGGTAGGTCTGCCGCACCGCCCCTTCGACCATCGCGCCGGAGGCGTCGTATTTCGGCGTCGGCTTCACGAACAGGTCGGCGGGCGCGAATTTTATCTCCGGGCACAGGCTCGGCAGGCTTGCCGCCTTGGCCTTCAGCGCGGTCTGGATCTGCTGCTGCTGCTCGGGACGGCCCAGGAAGGCGCGTGTGGCCTCGTCATAGGTCTCCGCCTGGGCAGAGGCGCCGGTCATGGCGGCCCCGATGAGCACGAGCGTGACGAATCGCATGCGATTGGCTCCTTTCCGAACCCGATCTCAACGATTCAGCCCGGCGAAGGCTCCCGGCCCGGTGGCAGATGCGCCCGCACTTTCGTCAACGCCGCCGCAAACGCCTGGTCGGCGTCGATGTCGCTCGTGTCGATCAGCACGGCGTCGGCCGCCATCGTCAGCGGTGCCACCGCCCGGTTGCTGTCCCGCTGATCCCGCGCCCGCATCTCCGCCTCGATCGTCGCGAACGGCACGGCGCCGCCCAATTCCTCCCAGCGCCGGCGCGCCCGCACGTCCGGCCGGGCCACGACGAACAGCTTCACCGGCGCGTCCGGAAACACCACCGTTCCGATGTCCCGCCCATCGATGACGGCGCCCTCGGCCCCGGGGAACTGCCGCTGGAACGCCAGCAGCGCGGCCCTGACGCCCTCGTGCCGTGCCACCGCGCTCGCCGCGGCATCGGCCACCGACCCCCGCAGGTCGGCCCGCCGCAGGTCGGCCGCCGCCAGGCTCGAAGCCTGGACTGCCGCCGCACCCGCATCCGCCGGGTCGGCGCCGGCATCGAGCACCCGGCGGCCCACGGCGCGGTAGAGCAACCCGGTATCGAGGTGCCGCAGCGCCAACGCCGCCGCCAGCCGCCGCGCCAGCGTCCCCTTGCCCGCCGCCGCGGGCCCGTCGATGGCGATCACCAACGGGGTCATTCGATGGTGGCGCCGATCCCCTGCATCAACGCGACGAACCCCGGGAAGCTCGTCGCGATGAAGCCGGAATCGTCGATCCTTAACGGCGCGGCCGTGCCCAGCCCGAGGACCAGCGCGCTCATGGCGATCCGGTGATCCATCTGCGTCGCGACCAGCCCGCCGCCCGCCGGCGTGCCCCGCCCGTGCACGACCAGCGTGTCGCCGTCGATCTCGACCCGGACCCCGTTGCCGGATAGCATCGCCGCCGTCGCCGCAAGCCGGTCGCTCTCCTTCACCCGGAGCTCACCCAGACCGTTCATTCGCGTGATCCCCTGCGCCATGGACGCCGCGACCGCCAGCAACGGATACTCGTCGATCATGCTGGGCGCCCGCTCCGCCGGCACGTCGATGCCGCGCAGCGGCGCCTGCACCACCGTCACGTCGCCGACATCCTCGCCGCCCTCGACCCGGCGGTTCCCGATCGTCAGCCCGGCGCCCATTTCTCCCAGCGTCGTGAACAGCCCGGTCCGCGCGTCGTTCAACGCCACCCCCAGCACCGTCACGCGCGACCCCGGCACGATCGCGGCCGCGACCAGCGGGAACGCCGCCGAGGACGGATCGCCCGGCACCGTCACGTCGGCCGCCACCAGCTCCGGCTGGCCGCGGACGGAGGCGATCCGGCCCCGCCCTTTCGGCTCCACCGTCACCTCCGCGCCGAAATGCCGCAGCATCCGCTCCGTGTGGTCCCGCGTCGGCTCCGGCTCCTCCACCCGCGTCCAGCCCGGCGCGTTCAGCCCGGCCAGCAGCACCGCCGATTTCACCTGCGCCGACGGCACCGGCAGCACGTAGTCCAGCGGCAAAGCGTCCCGCGCGCCGCGGATCGCCAACGGCAGCCGTCCGCCGTCGCGCCCCGCGAACACCGCGCCCGTCTGCGCCAGCGGATCGGTCACCCGCCGCATCGGCCGCCGCCGCAGGCTCGCATCACCCGTCATCACGGCGAACAGGTCATGAGTGGCCAGGATGCCGCATAGCAGCCGCGCCGCCGTGCCCGAATTGCCCATGTCCAGCACGTCATCGGGTTCGCGCAGCCCGCCCACGCCGCGGCCCGCCACCCGCCAGCGCCCGCCGGGTTCGCGGACGATCTCCGCCCCCAACGCCCGCATCGCCGCCGCCGTCCGCAGCACGTCCTCGCCTTCCAGCAGCCCGGTGATCGCCGTCTCGCCCACCGCCAGCCCGGCGAACATCAGCGCACGATGGCTGATGCTCTTGTCGCCAGGGACCGCGATGCGGCCGGAAAGCGGCGCAACGGCGCGGCGGGCGGAAAGGGGGCGCACCATTTGATCCATCTCCGCGCGCTTATCACGCGGCCGCGTGGGGAAACAGCGGGTTTGACAGCGCCGCCCGACAATCGTATGGGCCGCCCCCTTCATGTGAGAAAGTGTTCGAGAGCAGATGGCCAAGCCCGAACTCGGCACGAAACGGACCTGCGTCAATGACGGGATCCGCTTCTACGATCTGAACAAGGTTCCCGCGGTGTGCCCTAAATGCGGCACCGAGCAACCGCAGGAGCAGCCACGCCTCCGCCGTACCGGCGGCAACGTGCTGGAAGACAAACGCCCGCTCAAGAAGGTGGTCGCGCCGGGTCTCGAAGATGCCGAGACGGACGTCGAGGTCGCCGACGACGAGGAGGAGGACGTGTTGGAAGACACCTCCGATCTCGAGGACGAGGCGGACCCGATCGGCACCGACATCGAGGTCGAGCCCGAGTCCGACGAGAAGGACATCTGACCGTTCCGAGCGTCACCGAACGGTCACAACAGGCTCACTATCATCAACTCGTGAACTGACTTACCTCGGCGGCCGCTGTTGCCGCCGAGGAGAATTTCTTGTTTTCCACCCGCCGTTCCGTGCTCGCCGCCACCTGTGCCGGCGCTGCCCTGCTCGCCACGCCCGCCGCGGCGCTCCCGTTCAACAGTGACGACATCGTCGTCAGCGTCGTCGGCAATGTCGACGGCTCGCGGCCGACCGACAACCAGGCCTCTCCCGTCCAGCTCGTCGAGCTCACTCGCACCGGCCAAGTCGTCGGCACGTTGACGCTGCCGCAGGTCGCCATCGGCGCCAACTACGCCTTCTCGGGCGAATACGGCTCCTCCTCCGAAGGCCTGCTGCACCGCTCCGCGAACGGCCAATCTCTCGTGATCGCTGGCTACGGCATCAACGCCGCCACGTACAATGCCGGCGGCATGGCCGTGTACGGCGATGCCCGCCTGGCTCAGAGCACCAGCGTCCCCGGCGGCACCACCCCGGCCGTCCCGCGCGTCATCGCCAACGTCGCCGTCAACGGCGCGATCGACACCAGCACCGCCCTCTACAACGCTTTCAACACCAACAACCCACGCAGTGTCGCCACCGTCGACGGCTCGAGTTTCTACGTCGCCGGCCAGGGCGCTTCCAAGACCGACACCGCGACCCAGGGCGTGTTCGTCGTCCGCGACGGCACGACCACGACCATGCCGACCCAGGTCACCGGCTCGACCGACTACCGCAGCGTCAGCATCCAGAACGGGACGCTCTACGCCTCGCGCGACAACAACGGCGCCAGCGGCGCACAGAACACGGAGATCGACCGCTTCGGCACCGCGCTGCCCACCGGCGCCAGCACGCCGACCGCGATCCCCGGCGTCGGCCCGTCGCTCAACCTGAGCTCGGCCTCCTTCAACGGCGTCAACGACATCCGCGGCCCCGGCAACTCCGCCTATCTCAGCCCGCAGGACTACGTCTTCCTCACCGACCCCGCCACCGGCGCCCAGTATCTCTACATCGCCGACACCGGCAATCCGAAGAACGGCAATGTCGGCAAGGCCGGCGTCGGCGTCGGCGGCCTGCAGAAATGGGCCCTGGTCAACGGCACCTGGACCTTCCAGTACGACATCTATTCAGGGCTGCCGCTGGTCGCGAACTTCAGTGGCAACAACCCCGCCACCGCCGGCACCACCGGGCTGATCGGCCTCACCGGCATGCTGGTCGACGGCCAGGCCACCTTCTTCGCCACCAACTCCACCCTGGGCGACCTCGACCAGACCTTCGTCTTCCGCGTCACCGACCCGATCGCCCAGACCACCCGCGCCGCCGCCCCCGGCAGCGACGTGTTCACCACCATCTACACGGCCGCCCCCGGCACCAACGTTCGCGGCGTCGCCTTCGCGCCGGTGCCGGAGCCGGCGTCGCTGCTGCTGGTCGCCGGCGGCCTGCTCGGCCTCGGGCTGCTCCGCCGCCGCGCCTGACCACCTTCCCCTGCTGCCCAGCCCGGCTATGCTGGGCGGCAGGGAGACGGCATGACAGCAATCGGTTCACCACTCGACGCACGCTCGCCGCAGGCGCAGGCCAATCGCGAGACCATGGCCGGGCTGGTGGATCGCCTTCGGGCCGAAACCGACACCATCCGTCAGGGCGGCGGCGAAGTGGCCCGCCAGCGGCATCTGTCCCGCGGCAAGCTCCTGCCGCGCGACCGCGTCGGCGCCCTCATCGACCCGGCCTCCCCCTTTCTCGAGTTCAGCCAGCTCGCCGCGCACGGCATGTATGGCGAGCCTATTCCGGCGGCCGGCATCATCACCGGCCTCGGCCTGATCGAAGGCCAGGAATGCGTGGTCGTCGCCAACGACGCCACCGTCAAAGGCGGCACCTACTTCCCGATCACGGTCAAGAAGCACCTGCGCGCCCAGGAAATCGCGCTGCAGAACCGCCTCCCCTGCGTCTACCTGGTCGATAGCGGCGGCGCCAACCTCCCCAACCAGGACGAGGTGTTCCCCGACCGCGACCATTTCGGCCGCATCTTCTATAACCAGGCTCAGATGTCGGCCGCCGGCATTCCGCAAATCGCCGCCGTCATGGGAAGCTGCACTGCCGGCGGCGCCTACGTCCCCGCGATGGCCGACGAGAGCATCATCGTCCGCAACCAGGGCACGATCTTCCTTGGCGGCCCGCCGCTGGTGAAGGCGGCCACCGGCGAGATCGTCACTGCGGAGGATCTCGGCGGCGGCGACCTGCACGCCCGCACCTCCGGCGTCGCCGACCACCTCGCCGAGAACGACGCCCACGCCCTCGGCATCGCCCGCGCCATCGTCCGCAATCTGGGCGGCCGCCCCAAGCGCCCGCCCTTCGCCCTGCACGCCCCCGTCCCGCCTTGCTTCGACCCGGCCGAACTCGACGCCGTCATCCCCGCCGACCCCCGCGAGCCCTACGACGTCCGCGAGGTGATCGCCCGCCTGGTGGACGGCAGCGAGTTCGACGAATTCAAGCGCCTCTACGGCGCCACCTTGGTCACCGGCTTCGCCCGCATCTGGGGCTACCCGGTCGGCATCGTCGCCAATAACGGTATCCTGTTCAGCGAGAGCGCCCAGAAAGGCGCCCATTTCATCGAGCTCTGCGCCCAGCGCGGCATCCCGCTCGTGTTTCTGCAGAACATCACCGGCTTCATGGTGGGCCGTAAATACGAGGCCGGCGGCATCGCGAAGGACGGCGCCAAGCTCGTCACCGCCGTCGCTACCGCCCCCGTGCCGAAGTTCACCGTCATCATCGGCGGCTCATTCGGCGCGGGAAATTACGGCATGTGCGGCCGCGCCTTTTCCCCGCGCTTCCTCTGGATGTGGCCCAACGCCCGCATCTCGGTCATGGGCGGCACCCAAGCCGCCTCCGTCCTCTCCACCATCCGGCGCGACGGCATCGAGGCCCGCGGCGGCACCTGGCCCGCCGAGGACGAAGCCGCCTTCAAGGCTCCGATCGAGGCCCAGTACGAGGCCCAGGGCAACCCCTACTACGCCTCCGCCCGCCTCTGGGATGACGGCGTCATCGCCCCTGCCGACACCCGCATGACCCTGGCCCTGGCCCTCTCCGCCAGCCTCAACGCCCCTGCCGAGCCCTGGTCTGCGGACCGGGCGGGACAAAGCTCTGCTGGGGAAAAGCGCTTCGGCGTGTTCCGGATGTAACCGAGAATGTTTGATAAGATCCTGATCGCCAATCGCGGCGAGATCGCCTGCCGCGTTATCCGCACCGCCCGCCACCTGGGCATCCGCACCGTCGCCGTCTTCTCCGACGCCGATCGCGACGCGTTGCATGTCGAGCTTGCCGACGAGGCGTACCCGATCGGCCCCGCCCCCGCCCGCGACAGCTACCTGAACGTCGCCGCCGTGCTCGACGCCGCCCGGCGCAGCGGCGCCGATGCCATCCACCCCGGCTACGGCTTCCTTTCCGAGAACGCCGATTTCGCCGAAGCCTGCGCCGCCGCCGGCGTCGTCTTCATCGGCCCGCCGCCCGCCGCCATCCGCGCCATGGGGAGCAAATCCGCCGCCAAGGCCCTCATGGAGGCGGCCGGCGTGCCGCTGGTGCCGGGCTACCACGGCGCGGCGCAGGACCCGGCGCTCCTCGCCGCCGAGGCCGACCGCATCGGCTACCCCGTCCTCATCAAGGCATCCGCCGGCGGCGGCGGCAAAGGCATGCGCGTCGTGGAGTCCGCCGCCGGGTTCGCCGACGCCTTGTCGCTCGCGCAAGGCGAGGCCCGCGCCTCCTTCGGCGACGATCAGGTCCTGATCGAGCGCTACCTCACCACCCCGCGCCACATCGAGATCCAGGTCTTCGCCGACGCCCACGGCAACATCGTCTCCCTATTCGAGCGCGACTGTTCCATCCAACGCCGTCATCAGAAGGTCCTGGAGGAAGCGCCTGCCCCAGGCCTCTCGCCGGAGCGCCGCGCCGCCATGGGCCAGGCCGCCTGCGACGCGGCCCGCGCCATCGGCTACCAGGGCGCCGGGACCGTCGAGTTCATTGTCGATGCAGGCGCCGCCAAGGAAGGTCCGGGCGACGACTTCTTCTTCATGGAGATGAACACCCGCCTCCAGGTCGAGCATCCCGTCACCGAGGCGATCACCGGCCAGGACCTCGTCGAGTGGCAACTCCGCGTCGCCTCCGGCGAGCCGCTGCCCCGGCGTCAGGACGAGCTCGCCATCGACGGCCACGCGGTGGAGGTCCGCATCTACGCCGAGGACCCCGCCCGCGACTATCGCCCCAGCATCGGCCGCCTCGTCCATCTCCGCACGCCCGCTGCCGCCCGGGTCGACAGCGGCGTCCGCGAGGGCGACGCCATCACGATCCATTACGACCCGATGATCGCCAAGCTGATCGTCCACGGCCCCACCCGCGCGGATGCCCTGCGCCGGCTCGGCACAGCCCTCGCCGGATTCGAGGTCGGCGGCCTTCAGACCAATCTTGACCTGTTGCGCGCCATCGCGGCCGATCCCGATTTCGCCCGCGGCGGCGTCGATACCGGGTTCCTGGGCCGGCACCCCGGCTTGGCGCAGGCCGCCGACACCCCGGTCGCCGCGATCGCCGCCGCCGCCCTCGCCGCCTTCGAGCAACGCGGCCGCCACGCCCGCGAGGCCGCCCGGCACCGTGGCGACCCGCACAGCCCCTGGGCCCTCGCCGAGGCCTGGCGCCTCCATGCCGACGGCGACCAGCAACTGCATCTGCGCACCGGCGACACCGACCACCCGATCCGCGTCACCCCCCGACCCGGCGGCGCCCTCCACCTCACCATCGCCGGTGCTACCGTGACGGCCGCCCGCGACGGCGACGCCCTGATCGTGGACGGCATCCGCAGCCGCGTCGGCATCGCCTCGGCTCCGCCCGACCTCTGGGTCTTTCTCGACGGCGCCGCCCATGTCTTCACCCTGGTCGACCCGCTGGCCCCGCCCGAAGGCGCCGGCGGCGCCGACGAACGCCTCGTCGCCCCGATGCCCGGCCGCGTCATCAGCCTGCACACCAGCGTCGGCGCGGCAGTCAGCAAAGGCGACGTCCTGCTCGTGCTGGAGGCCATGAAGGTCCAGATGCGCCTGCTCGCCCCCCGCGACGGCACCGTTGCCACGTTGCGCGCCCAGCCTGGCGACCTCGTCGACGAAGGCGTCGAGCTGGTCGAGTTCGAACCGATCGCCTGACCCGCGTCCGTCAGGGCCGCCGCGCCGCCCGCCGGGCCACGATCCCGGCGACGGTATCCTCGGCGATGCGCGTCAGCTCGTCCGCCCCTGCGCCGTCGCGCGCCTGCACCGACAAGCCTTGCTGCACGGCGAAAAGGAAGGCGGCCATCCGCTCCGCCTCCGCCCGATACATCGACCTCTTCAAGCGGGACCGCCGCACGCTGCGCGCCAGCTTCGACTATTACCGCGCCATCGACGACGACATCCCGGCGAACCGCGAACGCATGAAGACCCGGCTGTCCATGCCGGTGCTCGGCTTCGCCGGCGCGCTGGCTTGCGCGGGAGCGGTGGAGGAGCAGTTGCGCCGGGTCGCCGACGACGTGCGCTGCGCCGTGATCCCCGATTGCGGCCATTTCGTCCCGGAAGAGACGCCGGACGCGCTGCTCGCCCTGCTGACCCCGTTCCTGGAACCCTACCGCGCCGCCGCCAGCTGATCGGCGACCGCTGAACCGGCCCGCTCAGGTTGCCCAGCGGCTCCGGTACGGCGGCAGCCCCAGATTCTCCCGCAACGTTGCCCCCTCGTACTCCGTCCGGATCAGCCCGCGCCGCCGCAGCTCCGGCACCACCAGCTCGGCGAAATCCTCCATCCCACCCGGCAGGTGCGTCGGCGTGATGTTGAACCCGTCCGCTGCCCCCTCCTCCATCCACTGCTCCATGACATCGGCGACCTGCGCCGGCGTCCCGATCAGCCGAAACCCCTCCCCGATCGCGTACTCGCTATACATCTGCCGGATCGTCAGTCCCTCGCGCTGGGACCGCTCCCACCAGCCATAGGCCATCGATTTCATCTTCGCGTTCACCGGCTCCGGCACCGGCCCGTCGAGGTCGTATCCCGACAGATCGCCCATCAGCCCATGCACCCGCGCCAGCCCGGCCAGCGGGTCGATCAGCGCCTGCAATTGCTCCAGCTTGGCCCGCGCTTCCGTCTCGGTGCGCCCGACGATCGGCACCAGCGCCGGCATGATCTTCAGCAGCTCGGGGTCGCGCCCGTATTTCGGCATCCGCCCCTTCACCGAGGCGTAGTAATCCTTCGCCGCCCCGAAATCGTTGGTGGACGCATAGACCACGTCGGCATCCGCCGCCGCGATCTCCTGCCCCATCGCGTTAGCCCCGGCCTGCACCAGGATCGGCCGCCCCTGCGGCGTCGGCTTGACGCTCAGCGGCCCCCGCACCTGGAAGTGGGAGCCCTTGTGGTTGAGCACGTGCAGCTTGGCCGGGTCGTAGAACTGCCCGCTCGCCTTGTCGTGCAGGAACGCGTCGGGCTCCCAGCTATCCCACAAGCCCTTGACCACATCCACGAACTCGCGCGCCCGCTCGTAGCGCGTGTCGTAGTCGAGGTGCTCGGACCGATTGAAGTTCCACGCCTCCTGCTCGGACCACGAGGTCACCACGTTCCACCCGGCCCGCCCGCCGCTGATGTGGTCCAGCGAAGCGAACTTGCGGGCGATGTGATAGGGTTCGTTGTAGGTCGTCGACGCCGTGCTCACCAAGCCGATGTGCTTCGTCATCGGCGCGATCGCCGACAACAGCGTCAGCGGCTCCAGCTCGACGTTGCGGTTGGAATGGCTCAGCGAGCCCGGCGGATTGTCGTTGGCGCGCACGCCCAAGCCGTCGGCGAAGAACACCATGTCGAATTTCGCGTCTTCGGCCATGCGGGCGCAACGGAGGAAGTGCTGGTAGTCCGACGACCCGCCCGCCGGCACGTCCGGATGCCGCCAGGCCGCGTCGTGATAGCCGAGGTAGCGCATGGAAAGGCCGAGCTTCATCTGCTTGCGCATTGCGCCGCATTCTCCTGCTGTGTCGTGATGACCGGTATGAGCGAGGAGAGATCGATGAGCAACGAAGTGGAATGGGCCCGGCTGACCGGCCCCGACATCCGGGCCGTCGCCGCCCGCCCCGACGCGCTGGCGGTTCTGCCGATCGGCTCGCTCGAGCAGCACGGGCCGCATCTGCCCGTCATCACCGACACGGCCAGCGCCAGCGCCGCCGCCATCCGCGCCGCCCGCCGGGTTGCCGACGAGATGCCGGTGCTCGTCCTGCCCGGCCTGTGGACCGGCATGAGCGAGCATCACCTGCCCTTCGGCGGCACGATCAGCCTCGATTTCGACGAGCTGCGCGGCGTGCTCCGCGGCATCGTCCGCTCGCTGCGCGCCATCGGCTTCGCCCGTCTGCTGATCGTCAACGGCCATGGCGGCAACGTCGATCCGCTCGCCGTCGCCGCGCGGGGGCTCGCCCATGAATACGGCCTGCCCGTGGTCGCCTGCACGCCATGGTTCCTGATCCGCTCCCGCGTTGGCGAGGTCGCCGACACGGCGGAAACGCCGGCCCATGCCTGCGAAGGCGAGACCTCCGTCATGATGGCGGTTGCCCCCGACCTGGTCCGCGCCGACCGCTTCGACGACGCGGTCCAGCAACGGCCCGACCCGGTGTCGACCTATGACGGCTTCAGTCGCTTCTGGAGCTTCTCCGAGCGCGCGCCCGTCACCGGCGTCCGCGGCGACCCCCGCCCCGCCAGCGCCGAGAAGGGCGAACGCTTCCTGGACCTGCAGGCCGACGCCCTCGCCGACGCGATGCGCGAGACGCGGCTGTGGCGCCGGCCCGACCCGGTCTGGTCGCCCGACCGCGGCCAAGGCAACACGGCCGGACACGCCGACGGTTAAGGCTTCGGTAACCACCGCCGGCTATGGTGCCCCCGACGGATCAGGGGGCACAATGATTTCGGCGGTGCAGGAGCAGGAGCGTCAACGGCAACGGACCCGTTCCGCCGCCTCCGGACCGCCGTTCAGCGCGGCCATGCTTGCCTCGATCGGCGACATGACGGCCATTTCCATGCCGTCCGCGCCGAGCTGCGTGCCCGACAGCGCCGTCGCCAGCCCGGCCGCCCCCTCCGGCGGCGGCGAGCTCGGCGGCTTGTTGGGCCGCTCCGTCGGCAGCGGCCAATGCGTCGCCCTGGTGCAGGCCGCCAACCCGGCGCTCGGGCACACCTCCGGCTGGTCTCCCGGCGCCGCGGTGCAGGGCAATCTCAGCCTGAAGCCCGGCACCCCGATCGCGACCTTCACCGGAGATCGCTACGCCAACGCCACCGATGGCAGCAGCCACGCCGCCATCTACCTCGGGCAGGATGCGCGCGGCATGACGGTGCTCGACCAATGGGCCGGCAGCAGCGCCGCCGTGCGCACCATTCCGTGGTCCAACCCGGGCAGCGCGCCGGCCAATACCGGCACCGCGTTCCGCGTGGTCAAAACCGGATAAGCGACTGTTTCGCCCACGCGAATTGTTTGGGCCGCGCGCAACCGGTATGAGCAATCGCGTGACCGGAGCCGTGCCATGAGCGAACCTATTCGAACCATTGCCGTGATCGGCATCGGCAACATGGGATGGCCGATGGCCGCCAAGCTGCACGGCGCGGGCTTCACCGTGACCGTGGCGGATGCGGCGCCGGGTCGCGCGCAACGGTTCGCGGCCGAGATCGGCGGCACGGGCTGCGACGAGGCGGCCGACGCGGTCCGGGGCGCGGATGCGGTCGTCACCATGCTGCCCACCAGCAAGCAGGTCGCCGAGATCCTCGAGCGGATCACGCCGCACCTCACCCGTGGCAGCCTCGTGATCGAGATGTCGTCCGGCGTTCCGTCCGTGACGCGGGACCTGGCCGGTCCGCTCGCCGAGGCCGGCGTGGCGATCGTCGACTGTCCGGTTTCGGGCGGCGTGTCCCGCGCCAAGACCGGCGAGCTGGCCATCCTGACCGGCGGCGACCCGGCGGACCTCGACCGTGCCGAACCGGTCCTGCGCGCGATGGGGACCTCCATCCACCGCTGCGGCCCGATCGGCGCCGGGCAGGCCACCAAGGCGCTTAACAACCTGGTTTCCGCCGGCGGCTTCCTGATCGCCGCCGAGGCCCTGCTGATCGCCCAGCGCTTCGGCCTCGACCCGGCCACCACGACGGACGTGCTGAACGCCTCCACCGGCATGAACAACAGCACCCAGAAGAAAATCAAGCAGTTCGTCCTGTCCCGTTCCTTCGACTCCGGCTTCGGCCTGGACCTGATGGTGAAAGATCTCGGCATCGCGCTCGAGGTCGGCCGCGAGACGGCGACGCCGACGCCGTTCGCCGCCCTGTGCCGCGAGTTGTGGGCGGGCGCCGCCGCCCTGCTCGGCCCCGGGCAGGACCATACGGCCATCGCCCAACTCAGCGAGAAGCTGGCCGGCAGCAAGCTCGGAGAGCCCTGATGCAGCGCCGCGGCTTGCTGGCCGGCTCCCTCGCCGCGACCGCAGCCTGGACCGCCCGGGCCGCCGCCGCCGACCCGGCCGCGAGCCCCTTCAACACCGCCACCGTCAAGCAACTCGCCCGCGAGCGCGCCGCTGCCGCCTACAAGGCGCCCGACCGTGCCCTGCCGGAGCCGTTCAACAAGATCGGCTACGACGAGTACCGCACGATCCGCTTCGACCCGGCGCAGTCCCTCTGGCGCGGCGCCGGTCTGCCGTTCGAGGCCCAGTTCTTCCATCGCGGCTGGCTGTATCAGGACCGGGTGGACATCTTCGAGGTGGTCGACGGGCAGGCCCGCCCGGTCGCCTACCGCCCCGACATGTTCACCTTTGGCGCCGGTATGGCGCGCCCCGCCGGCGATCTCGGTTTCGCCGGCTTCCGCCTGCACGCCGCGATCAACCGCCCCGATTACCTCGACGAGGTCTGCGTCTTCCTCGGCGCCAGCTACTTCCGCGCTGTCGGCCGCCACGAAGGCTACGGTCTGTCCTCGCGCGGCCTGTCGCTCAAGACGGGCGACGGCAACGGCGAGGAGTTCCCCGCCTTTCGCGCCTTTTGGCTCGAGCGCCCGCAAGCGGGCACCAGCAGCCTGGTCGTCCAAGCCCTGCTCGATAGCCCGAGCTGCGCCGCGGCCATGCGTTTCACCATCCGCCCCGGCGACGACACCGTGATGGACATGGAGACCGCGCTCTTCCCCCGTGTCGACCTTCCCGAGGCCGGCATCGGCAACGGCACCAGCATGTTCTTCTTCGGCAACGGCAGCCGCGACGGTATCGACGACTATCGCCGCGCCGTGCACGATTCCGACGGCCTCATGATGGCGACCGGCCGCGGCGAGGAAATCTGGCGCCCGCTCGCCAACCCTAAGAAGCTGCAGATCAGCTCCTTCACCGACGTGAGCCCCCGCGGTTTCGGCCTGGTCCAGCGGCACCGCAAGTTCACCGACTACGAGGACCTTGAAGCGCATTACGAACGCCGCCCGAGTCTGTGGGTCGAACCGATCGGCGACTGGGGCGAGGGCGAGGTCCAGTTGCTCGAGATCCCGACCCGCGACGAGGTGCACGACAATATCGTCGCCTTCTGGCGCCCCAAGCAGAAGCTGCTCGCCAAGAGCGAGATCAACTACACCTGCCGGCTCCATTGGTCCGACCTGCCGCCCGTCAACACGCAGCTGGCCCGGTTCGCCGCGCTTCGCACCGGCGCCGGCACCGTGAACAACGCCCGGCTCTTCGTGCTCGACGTCGTCGGCGACGCGCTCAAGGCCTTCGCCGATACAGCGCCGCGGGTCGACGTGTCGGCGGGCAATGCCAAGATCGCCAACGTGGTCGCGCAAGCCGCTCCGGAGTTCGGCGGCTGGCGCATCTCGTTCGAGATGACGCCCAACGGGGCCGAGTCGGTCGAGCTGCGGCTTTTGCTACTCAACGGCGACACGCGGGTCAGCGAGACCTGGCTTTATCGATGGACGGCCTGAGCGTCGCGCCCGGCGGATTGCCGCCGGAAGCGCCGCTCGCGATGGCGGCGCAATCGCTCGGGCAGAAGCCGCCCCGCGCGCCCCGCCCGGCCTCGTCCCCGCGCGGCGTCGCGTTCCGCCGCTTGTTCGTGGTCGGCGGCGCCGTCCTGCTCACGGTCGCAGCCACGCGCGAGATGGCGCTCGTGCTCGGCACCAACGGGCTGACCCCGCTGGCCTATCTCATCCTCGTCCTGTTCGTCTCGCTGTTCGCCTGGATTGCGCTGGCGCTGCTCAGCGGCGTCGCCGGCTTCGTCTCCCTGCTCCGCACGCCGGCAACGCTGACCGAGCCCGCCGGCCCGCTCACCGGCCGCACCGCACTGCTGATGCCGGCCTACAACGAGGCGCCCGCCCGCATCATGGCCGCGCTGGAGGCACTGCACCGCGACCTCGCCGACGCCGGCGCGGGGCCGCACTTCGACTTCTTCATCCTGAGCGACACGCGCGACCCGGCCGCCTGGATCGCCGAGGAGGCCGCCTTTCTACAGCTCCGCGAGCGGACCGGCCGCAACGTGTTCTACCGGCGGCGCGCGCAGAATACCGAGCGCAAGGCCGGCAACATCGCCGATTGGGTCAAGCGCTGGGGCGGCGCCTACGAGCATTTTTTGATCCTCGACGCCGACAGCGTCATGACCGCCGACTGCGTGGTGCGCCTGGTCGCCGCTCTGGAACGGACGCCGGATGCCGGCCTGATCCAGAGCCTGCCCGTGATCGTCGGCGGCCGCACCCTGTTCGCCCGCACGCAGCAATTCGCCGGCCGGCTCTATGGCCCGCTGATCGCCCACGGGATTGCATGGTGGCACGGGGCGGAGGGCAATTACTGGGGCCACAACGCCGCCATCCGCACCCGCGCCTTCGCCGATGCCGCCGGGCTGCCGACGCTGCCGGGCCGCAAGCCGTTCGGCGGCCACATCCTGAGCCACGACTTCGTGGAGGCCGCTCTGCTGCGCCGCGCCGGCTGGGCGATCCACATGCTGCCGTCCATCGGTGGCAGCTACGAGGAAGGGCCGCCCTCCCTGGCCGACGTCGCGGTGCGCGACCGCCGCTGGTGCCAGGGTAACCTGCAGCACGCGGCGGTGCTCCCGGCCCGCGGCCTGCACTGGGTGAGCCGTCTGCACTTGATGATGGGTATCGGCGCGTACGGCACGGCGCCGCTCTGGCTCGCCTTCCTGCTTGCCGGCATCATGCTGTCGCTCGAGGCCCGCTTCGTGCTGCCCGACTACTTCCCGGTCGGCCCCTCGCTGTTCCCGCGCTGGCCGGTGGTCGATCCCGTCCGGTCCATGTGGCTGTTCGCCACCACCATGACGGTGCTGCTCGGCCCCAAACTGCTCGCGACGATCGCCGGGCTCTGCCGCGGTGCCGAACGGCGAGCCTTCGGCGGCGGACTGCGCCTGGTTGCGAGCGTGCTGGTCGAGACGGTGTTCGCCGCGCTGGTCGCCCCGGTGGCGATGCTGACCCAATCGGCGGCGGTCATCTCCATCCTGACCGGGCGCGACGGCGGCTGGCAGCCGCAACGGCGCGAGGACGGCGCGGTGCCCTGGCGCGACGTGATGCGCACCTACATGCCGCACACGCTGGCCGGACTCGCGCTGGGCCTGGCCTCCGCCCTGGTCTCGGTCGCGCTGCTGCTCTGGATGCTGCCCGTCGTGCTGGGCCTGGCGCTGGCGATCCCGCTCGCCAGCCTTGGCGCGCGGCGGTCCGCCGGCGCCGCGCTCGCCCGCCTCGGCCTATTGCGGACGCCGGAGGAGCGCGGCGCCGTGCCGATCCTCGCCGCCGTGACGGAGGCCGTCGCGCATTACCCGCCCCTGAACGACCCGATCGCCCGCCTGTTAAACGACCCCGCGATGCTCGCCGACCATCGCGCCATGCTGCCGCCGCCGGATCACCGCGGCAGCCCCTACGACCCGGCGTTGCTGATCGCCCGCGCCAAGCTGGCCGACGTCGCCACGCTGCCCGACGCCCGCGCGCTTCTCACGTCGGGCGAACTCGCCGCCGCCCTGGCCGACTCCGCCGCGCTCGACCGCCTGGAGGCAATCGTGCGCTAAGCCGGCGCCGACCGCATGAGCCGCTCCACTGCCGCCCGGTCCGGCAAGGACGGGATCGCGCCGCGCGACGTGGTCGTCACCGCCCCGGCGGCGTTGGCCAAACGGCAGATGCGGTCCAGCGACGCGGGGTCCAGCGGCTGGCCGGTGCGCAGCCATTCCGCCAGCAGCCCGGCCATGAACGCGTCACCCGCCCCGGTCGCATCCACCGCCGCCACCGCGAAGCCCGGCACCGTCCCGCTCGCCGCCGCCGTGAACCAGCGCGCGCCATCCCGCCCCGCCGTGACCGCAACCAGCCGCAGCCCGTCATGCCACATCGACCGCACGCCGCGCTCGGCATCGGTCTCCCCCGTCAGGAACTCGACCTCCTCCGCCCCGATCTTGACGATCTCCGCATGCTGAAGGCCGAGCCGCATCCCCGCCCGCGCGCTGTCGGCATTCGGCCACAGCGCCAGCCGCAGGTTGGGGTCGTAGCTGCGAACGACGCCGTGGTGCCGCGCCCGCTCGATCGCGTGCAGCGTCGCGCTGCGGCAAGGCTCGGCGATCAGGCTGATGGAGCCGTAATGCAGCACCTTGCAGCCCGCGATCGTCGCCTCGTCCACGTCGGCCGGCGCGAACAGGATGTCGGCCGCGTTCTCGCGATAGAACAGGAACTCCCGATCGCCGTCCGGCGCGAGCGAGACGAAGGCCAGGGAGGTGCGCGCGTCCGCCGTCAGGCGGAGCGGCCCGATATCGACCCCCGCCTGCGACAGGGTTTCGGCGAGGAAGCGGCCGAACCCGTCCTCGCCGACCTTGCCCATGAACGCGCTGGACACACCCAGCCGGGCCAGCCCGACCGCGACGTTGGCCGGCGCCCCGCCCGCCGCCTTGCGGAACGTGTCGGCCCCTTCGAGCCGAACACCAGTCACCGTCGGCACGAAATCAATCAACAGCTCGCCGAGGCAGACGATGTCGGCCAACGCCGGGTTCCCTAGCGCGACCAGCCGGGATAAGCGCCGACGTTCTCGCGCGTCACCAGTTGCGGCGCCATCAGCAGGACCGCCTCCTCCGGCTTCTTGCCGTTCATGATGCCGTAGCCGGTGCGCACGCCGAGCTTGCCCATTTCTGTCGGGTTCTGGCTCGCGGAGGCCTGCACCTGCGTGTTGCCCTTCAGCGCCGCCACGATGTCCGGCGCCCCGTCGACGGACACGATGGTGATCCCGTTCCGGTTGAGCTGCTTGGCCGCAAGATCCGTCCCGATCGCCTGCGGATCGTTGATGGTGAACACGCCCTTGAGGTCCGGGAACCGGGTCAGGTAGCCCTGCATGGTGGCCATCCCGCCATCGCGCGAGCCCTTGCCGTCCTGGTCCGACGACAGCACCTTGATGCCCGCCTGCTTGGCCAGCACTTCCTTGCAGCCCTTGACCCGGTCGATCACGGCCGAAACCTGCGGCCCGTTCTCGATCACCACGTTGCCGGTGCCGCCCATCTTGTCGACCATGTACTGGCAGGCGATCTCGCCAGCCTTGACGTTGTCCGTCTGCACCGTCGCGTCCGCCCCGGCCGCCGCGACGTCGACCGCGATCACGACGATGCCCGCCGCCTGCGCCCGCTTGATCGCCGGCGCGATGGCGCGCGGATCGGCCGCGTTGACCAGGATCAGGTCGACGCCGGACGAGATGAAGTTGTCGATCTGGGTGAACTGCTTGTTGAGGTCGTAATCGGCCGAGCCGGTGGTGATCTTCACCGCCGGATTGATCGCCTTGGCCTCCGCCTCCGCGCCCTTGGAGAGCGCGACGAAATACGGGTTGCCGAGCGAGCCCACCGTGATGCCGACGGACTTCAGCTCCTTGGCGTCTGCCGCGCCGCCGAGCAGGGCCAGGGCCGCGCCGGCAAGAAGGATGTGCTTGAGCATGGACGTTTCTCTCCGTTACGCGCCCGTTGCGATGCTGCCGGCGAACGGGCGCTGCCCGCCGGCGCTTCGGCCGGTCAGGTGCGCGCGCCGCCCTGCAGCCGCAGCCGGTCCAGCGCCACGGCGCCGATGATGACCAAGCCCTTGATGATGAACTGCCAGATGTCGGACACGCCGACCAGCACGAGCCCGTTGGACAGCACCGCGATGATGAGTGCGCCGACCAGCGTGCCCCAGATCGAGCCGATGCCGCCGACGAAGCTGGTGCCGCCCAGGATCACCGCGGCGATCGCGTCCAGCTCGTAGCTCTGCCCGAGTTGCAGCCCGTTGGCCGCGAACAGCCGCGCCGCCGCCATCGCCCCGCCTAGCCCGGCGCACAGCCCGGAGGCGGCGTAGACGAACAGCAGAATCTGCCAAACCTTGATGCCCGAGAGCCGCGCCGCCGCCGGGTTGCCGCCGACGGCGTAGATCCACACGCCCAGCACCGTGCGCCGCAGGATCCACCACGAGACCAGAATCACGGCGAGCGCGATGATCGCCAGCATGGGGATGCCGAATCCGCCCGCGAGCGGGATGGTGGCGTTGCCGATCGCGGCAAAGGGCAGGTCGGGGTTGAACACGGTGGTGTCGCCGCCCATCAAGCGTGCGATCCCTCGGACGGCCGTGAGCGAGCCGAGCGTGACGATGAAGGGCGGCAACTTGCCGAACGCGATCAGCCCGCCATTGATCAGCCCGAAGCCCAACCCGGTCAGCAGCGCCGCCGGCAGACCGAGCCAGCCCCAGCCCTCCAGCAGCGATGCCAGCAGCGCCGCCATGGCCGAGGCGGCCAAGATGGAGCCCACGGAGATGTCGATCCCGCCGGTGAGGATCACGAACGTCATGCCAGCGGCCAGCACCGTGTTGATCGCCGCCTGCTGCAGCACGATGCCGATGTTCTGTGCGGTCAGGAACCGGTCGTCGCTGAAGTAATGGAACGCGATTGCCAGGATGATCAGCACCGGCAGCATTCCGAGCGCCTGCAGCGTGCTGCGCAGGCGCACCTGCCGGCTCGACATTCCGGCGCCCCCGCTCGGCCGCGCCGTGCCTTCCCCATTCGCCATCTGCTTTCCCCGTCCGCTCTTCTTGGTTGTCGTTGCCGGCGCTACGCCGCGACCGCGATGCCGGTCCCGAACGTCATGATGGCTTCCTGCGTGATCGGGTCGCCGCCGGGGCCGCCGAGCTCGCCGGCGATGCGGCCCTCGCGCATCACCAGCACGCGGTCGCACACGCCGATGATCTCCGGCAGCTCGCTGGAGATCACCAGCACGCCGATACCGCGGCGGGCGAGTTCGTCGATGATACGGTAGATCTCCGACTTCGCGCCGATGTCGACGCCCCGGGTCGGCTCGTCCAGGATCAGCACCGCCGGCCCGGTCTCCAGCCAGCGCGACAGCAGCACCTTCTGCTGGTTGCCGCCCGACAGGCTGCCGACCGCCACGGCCGGGCTCGCGGCCCTCACGCGCATGGCCGTGAACGCCTGGACGGAGCGGCGCTGCGCCGCTTGCCGGTCGAGCGTCCCCCCGGCCTTGGCGTCCCGCGCGATCACGCCGAGGTTGATGTTGGTGCCGCAGGAGAGGTCCAGGAACAGGCCCAGCGCCTTGCGGTCCTCCGTCAGGTAAGCGATCCCGTGCGCGAGCGCGTCCGCCGGTTGGTCGATCGCCACCAGCTTGCCGTCCAGCCGCACGCTGCCGCCCGCCTTGCGATCGGCCCCGTAGATCAGCCGGGCCAGCTCCGTCCGCCCGGACCCCACCAGCCCGGCGATGCCCAGCACCTCGCCCCGATGCACCGCAAAGCTGCAAGGATGTACCCGGCGCCCGCCATCGGTGATGCCCTGAACCTCCATCGCCACCGGGCCGCGCGTGCCCGCCGCGGCGTGATCCTTGGTGTAGAAGCTGGATAGGTCGCGCCCGACCATCATCTTGACCAGCGCTTCCGCGCTGAGTCCGGCTCGGTCGAGCGTGCCGACATCGCTGCCGTCGCGGAGAACGGAGACGCGGTCGGACAGCTCGTAGATCTCCGCCATCCGATGGCTGATGTAGAGCAGCGCGATGCCGTCCGCCCGCAACTGCCGGACCAGGGCGAACAGCCGCTCCGTCTCGCGCGCCGAGAGCGCCGTGGTGGGCTCGTCCAGCACCAGGATGCGCGACCGGGCATGCAGCGCGCGGGCGATCTCCACCATCTGCTGCTCGGCCACCGAGAGCGTACCGACGATCGTCCGCGGCGTGAACGGTGCGCCGAGCCGCTCGAGCACGGGGGCGCAGCCGCGCTCCATGGCACGCCGGTCGATGGTGCCGAAGCGGGCGGGCTCGTCGCCCAAATAGATATTCTCCGCGACCGTGAGGTTCGGCGCCAGCGAGAGCTCTTGGTAGATGATCGCGATGCCGAGCCGCTTGGCCGCGATCGGGTCCGTGATGGCGACGGGTTGGCCGTCGATCAGGATGGTGCCGCCCGGGTCGGCCTGGTAGGCGCCCGACAGGATCTTCATCAGCGTCGACTTGCCGGCGCCGTTCTCGCCCATGATGGACAGCACCTCCCCGCCCCAGGCCTGCAGCGCCACGCCGTTCAGCGCCTTGACGCCCGGGAAGGTCTTGCTGATCCCGCGCATCTCCAGCAGCGGCACCGTCGCCGTCGTCATTGCACGAGCCCTCCCCCCTGGCCGAACAGCAGTTCCTGGTCCGGCGCGAAACTCGAATGCAAGGGCAGGATGGCCGCGCCCATGGCCGCCGCGTTCGGCCCGATTCGGCCTACGCGCAGGTTCGGCGGCACCAGGCCTTCCGGCGCCGTGGCCGCCATGCGCGCCTCCAGCCGGGTCACGACCGTGCCGATCAGCGAGCGCGACAGGCTGCCGTCGATCACGATGGCCTGCAGATCCAGCGTCGCGGCAATGGAGAACAACGGCGCGACCAGCGCGTCCACGCAATCCTCCACCCACTCCTCGACCAGGTCGGGCCGGGCTGACATGGCGGCGGCCAACTCGCGCCCCGTCGTCGCCGGCATCCCGGCATGCCGCAAGTGCCGGACCAGCGCGCTGACGGAGGCGCGGGACAGCAGGATCTCGTGGCCGTGCGCCGGCGGCGGCGCACTGGCAAGGCGGGACGGCCCGACCGGCATCAACCCCACGTCGCCCGCCGCCCCGGTGACGCCGCGGCGGAACTGCCCGCCCAGCACGAGCCCGCCCCCGGTCGCGGTGCCGATGTAGACCACCGCGAAATCGTCCAGCTCGCGCCCATGCCCGCCGAACAGCTCGGCGACGGCGACCGCGTTGCCGTCATTCTCCAGCAGCACGGGGAGATCGGACTGGGCGCGCAGCTCGGCCGCCGCATCCACCCCGTCCCAGGCGGCGCAGATGGCCTCCGGCATCTCCAGCGAGCGGCGCCACTTGCCGAGGTGGAACGGCATGGCGAGCCCGATACCGGCGAGGCGCGCCTGGGCGGCGGTCGGAATGGCGCGGCGCAGGGCGGCGATGTCGTCGCGCACGATGCGCAGCGCGACCTCCGGCGGCGGGAAGGCACGCTCGTGACGCCGGGCTTCGAGCACGGTGCCGCTGAAATCCACCAACAGGCTGTCGAGCGTGCGGCGGCCCAGCTTGATGCCGATGGCGTAGGCGCCCGCCGGGTCGAGCTGAAGCAAGGTCGCCGGCTGGCCGCGCAGCCCCACCCGCTTGCCGTTCTCGCGCACCAGCTTCTGCGCTTCGAGCCCGCGCACGATCTGCCCGGCGGCGTTCTGCGTCAGGTTCACGTAGCGGGCCAGGTCGGCCTTGGACGCCTCGCCGAGCCGGCGGAGGGCAGACAGCACGACGCGCTCGTTGAATTGGCGCACGACGACGGAATTACTGCCTTGTCCGCTCCCGCCTCCGCTCAACGCCGCTCTCCCACCCAGGCCCGTTCGGGCTCTGGAACCGACTTAGATCGCCCCGCCCGTCCCCGTCAATTTTAATTCATTCACGATTAGTATTTCGTAGCGCGTCCAGCGTGACCGGCCGGAAGCCCTGTGCGTCCACCCCCACGTCGAACTGTCCGGGCATCCGCTTCAGCCGGCCATGGCTATGCCCGTGCAGGTTGAGCGCTCCCTTCGCCGCGCCCGGCCAGGTCCGCAGCGCGTAGTGGCACAGCAGCAGCGGCACGCCGTCGGCCGTGAGCTCGACCAGGCCCGACACGCTCGCCCAGCCCGGCAGCGCCCGGACCGGGGCCGGGTCGTTGTTGCCGAACACGAGGTGCTTGGTGCCGTGCAGCGCCGCCAGCAGCCCGGCCGGATCGGGATGCCGCACCGCGAAGTCGCCCAGGTGCCACACCGTGTCCGCCGGCTCGACCGTCGCGTTCCAGGCCTCGGCCAGCGCCCGGTCCATCTCCGGCACGCTCGCGAATGGCCGCCGATACAAAGCCCGGGCGCCGGCGTGACCGAAATGCGTGTCGGCGGTGAAGAACAGGCGGGGGCTGTCGCGCGTCATGACGGTGGCCGACAGTGTAGCCGTAAGGGAGACGACGTCCATGAACCTCACCCGTTTGCTCGCCGCCCGCCTCGCGGCCGGCCGGCCCGTCCGCGTGGCGCTGGTCGGCGCCGGCAAATTCGGCTCCATGTTCCTGGCGCAGGTGCCGACCACGCCGGGCCTCGCCGTCGCCGCCATCGCCGACCTGTCGCCCGATCGCGCCCGCGCGGCCTGCCGCACCGTCGGCTGGGACGAGGCCCGCATCGCCGCGACCGCGTTCACCGACGACGCCCCGTCCGCCATCGCCCGCGACGACGTCGAGGTCGTCATCGAGGCAACCGGCAACCCGGCGGCCGGCATCGTCCATGCCCGCGCCGCGTTTGCCGCCGGCAAGCACGTCGTCATGGTCAACGTCGAGGCCGACGCGCTGTGCGGACCGCTGCTCGCGGTCGAGGCGCAGGCGGCCGGCGTGGTGTACTCGCTGGCCTATGGCGACCAGCCGGCGCTGACGGCCGAAATCGTGGACTGGGCGCGCGCCTGCGGATTCCACGTCGTTTGTGCCGGCAAGGGCACCAAATACCTTCCGATCTTTCACGGCGTGACCCCGGACGACGTCTGGCGCCATTACGGCCTTTCCGCCGACGAGGCTCGTGCCGCCGGCATGAACCCGCAGATGTTCAACTCCTTCCTCGACGGCACCAAGTCGGCCATCGAAATGGCCGCCATCGCCAATGCCTGCGATCTGGACGTGCCGTCCGCCGGGCTGGGCTTTCCGGCGTGCGGCGTGGACGACCTGCCGCAACTGCTGCGCCCGCGCGAAGCCGGCGGAATCCTGGAGCGGTCCGGCACCGTCGAAGTCGTCTCCTCGCTCGAGCGCGATGGCCGGCCGGTGTTCCGCGACCTGCGCTGGGGCGTGTATGCCGTGTTCGAAGCGCCGAACGACTACGCCGCCGCCTGCTTCAAGCAGTACGGCCTCCGCACCGATGCGAGCGGCCGCTACGCCGCGATGTACAAACCTTATCACCTGATCGGCCTCGAGCTGAACGTGTCCGTCCTGTCCGCCGCCCTGCGCGGCGAGCCTACCGGGCAGCCCGGCGCCTTCCGCGGCGACGTGGCCGCCACCGCCAAGCGCGACCTGCGTGCCGGCGAGACGCTCGATGGCGAGGGCGGCTACACGGTCTGGGGCAAGCTGATGCCGGCGGCCGACAGCCTGGCCTGCGGCGCCTTGCCCATGGGCCTGGCCCACGGCGTTCGCCTGTGCCGCGACGTGATGGAGGGCCGGCCGGTCACCTACGACGACGTCGACGTGCTCACCAGTCCCGCGGCCGACGCGCGGCGGGCGATGGAGACGCGGTTCCGATGACGGTCGTCACCCCCGGACCCGATCCGGGGGTGACGACACCGAGAACGGCGACGGCGAACCGCCGTCAGCGGGTCAGCTATCCGCCTCGTAGCCGTAGATCTCCGGCAGGATGAACAGTGCCGCCAAAAGCCCGACGAGCGGGAAGATCGCCACCATCAGCGTCGCGGTCGCCTGACCCACCGCCGCGAACAGCGACGGGAACAGGAAGATCGCCAGGAACGACGGCAGCTTGACGAACATGTAGGCGAACCCGCTGGCCGTGCCGCGATACTCCGGCTTGGCCACCACGGTCGGGATCGTCATGCAGTTCGACGCGTCCCAGTAATGGCCCCACAACATTGCCGCAGCGGCGACCGGCAGCAGCCAGTTGACGCCGTTGTAGAGCGCCCAGGCCGCGACGATCAGCGCCACCAGCACGATGGAGAAGCCGGCGATCGCGATTCCGCGCTGCCCGATCCGCGGCGTGATCATGGGCCCGACCCAGCCGGAGATCGCCGCCAGCGTGAACAGCGCCATCAGCACCAGGTTGTTGCCCAGCAACGACGATACGCCGACCAGCAGGAAGATGACCGGGAGGTAGAAGGCGAAGGTGGAGAACTCGGCGCCCTGGCAGAAGCAGGCAATGTAGCCGTAGAGCGTCGCGCGCCAGCGGATCGGGTCCTTCTTGAGGTCGGCCAGGAACTCGCTCGGCCGCGGCTTCTCGATCGCGACGTCCTGGTCCGGCAGCATGTCCAGCCGGTCCGAATACATCGTCATCGCGACCTGCTTGGCCTCGCGGAACCGCCCGTGCCGGATCAGCCACACCGCCGTTTCCGGCAGGTCGTGCCGCATCAGCAGGATCACCAGCGCCGGCACCGCGCCGAGCCCGAGCGTGATGCGCCAGACCAGCTCGTGATCCATGTTGATCGCGATGAAGATGGAGATCACCGCCAGCGTCATGACTTCGCCGATGGCGAACATGAACTGCCAACGATTGCCCATCACCTCGCGCTCGCCCTTCGGCATCGATTCCATGATGTAGGTGTAGCCGTTGGAGATGTCGCTCCCGAGCGGGACGCCGAGCAGGAAGCGGATGATCACCAGCATCACCATGTCGGTCACGAAGGCCTGCGCCAGCGCCAGCACGATGAACAGGATCATGGTGCCGAGGAACATGATCCGCCGGCCGATCTTGTCGGACAGCCAGCCGCCCAGCAGCGCGCCGATGAGCGCCCCGCCCTGCGTGCCGGCCGCCGCCAGCCCCAGCAATAGCGGGTCGGGATGATATTGCTCGCGGATGAACACGAGCACGAAGGCGATCGAGTAGAGGTCCCACGCCTCGACCAGGATGGAGGCCATCATCAGCCAACCGGTCCGGTTGCCCTTCGGGTTGTAATGGCTGACCAAGTGCTTGACCGCTTGGTCCATGGCGGGTTGGTGGATCGTCGCTGACAAGGGTTGGGTCTCCTCCAGCACGGCCAGGTCAGACGTGCTCGTTTCGGGTCGGGTGCCTCTTTGTGTCCCGGATCGTTCGCCCGCACCATAGTCGTGAGCTGAATGTCTGAACCGGCCCGATCGCTACCGCCGCAGTAGCCCGTCCATCGCCGGCCGCCGGCTCTCCCAGCCCAGCGATTCCAGCGCCGGCTGCGTGCTCTCCGCCTCGGGGTAGCCGATGCAGAGATAGGCCACGAAGCGCCACCCCGGGTCGACATCCAGCGCTTCCGACAGCGCCGCCGGGTCGAGCACGGAAACCCAGCCGAGGCCGAGCCCGGCCGCGCGCGCCGCCAGCCAAAGCGTATGAATGGCGAGCACGGCCGAATACGCCACCGTCTCCGGCATGGTCTGGCGGCCCAGCCCGTGGCCCTGCGCCGGGTCGGGCTCGACGAACACGGCAAGGTGCCGCGGCGCGTCGTCCAACCCGGCCAGCTTGAGCTGGGCATACAACGCCGCCCGCTCGCCCGCCTGCGCCGCCAGCGCCGCCCGGTTGCAGCGTTCGAAATCGGCGCGCACCGCGGCGCGCCGCCCGGGCTCGTCCACCGTGACCAGTCGCCAAGGCTGGCTCAGGCCGACCGACGGGGCCAGCCACGCCGTCGCCAGCACCGCGTCGAACAGGGCGTCGTCCACCGGGTCCCGCCGGAACCGCCTGACATCGCGGCGCCAGCGGAACAGAAGCAGCAACGTGTCCCGGAACCCGGGGTCGAACCGGCCCTCTCCGCTCTCGCCGATCACCGCCCGCTTCCGGCATGGTGGCCCGCATGCGGCTGATCCTGGTGCGCCACCCCCACCCCGACATCGCTCCCGGCCACTGCTACGGCCGGCTCGACATCGGCCTCGGCCCGGACGGCGAGGCCGCCCTGCCCGCCCTCCGCGACGCCCTGCGCGCGACCGGCATCGCCCGCGTGTTCACCAGCCCGGCCCGCCGCTGCCGTCGCCTGGCCGCGCTGCTCGCCGTCGACCCGATCGTCGACGGCCGGCTGCAGGAGCTCGATTTCGGCGCCTGGGAAGGCCTGGCCTGGGACGACGTGCCGCGCGCGGCGCTCGACCGCTGGGCGGCCGACCCCGACGGCTTCGCCCCGCCCGGCGGCGAGTCCGGGGCCGCGCTCCACCGCCGGGTCGCCGCCTTCTGCGCCGACCGGCGCGCCGACGGCCGGGACGCGATCGTCGTCACCCATGGCGGGCCGTTGCGGCTGCTGCCGGCGCTGCTGCGCGGCGAGCCGCCCGACCTGCTCGCCCCCGCGCCTCCCTTCGGCGCGATCCTGACGGTTCACGCGACGCACGCCATCGCGCTCAGCCCGGCGCACTCGGCCGCAACCGCGCAGGCGCCCAGCACGTCGCCGGTGAAGCCGCCGATCTGAACCCGCGCCAGGCCCGACACGGCGACGGCCGCCAGCATCGCCGCCGCCGCCGCCGCCGCCGCCTGCCCCGGCGGCAGCACGGAAGCCGCGATCGCCAGCCCGGCGCCCACGCAGAAGGCCCGCCGCCACCCCGCGCCGACCACCAGGCTCCCCAGCCCGCCAGCCCGCGCCGGGGTCAGCAGCAGCAACGGCAGCGCCAGGCTGCCCCGCGACAACGCCCCGGCCGCGACCAACGCGCCGACCGGCTGCCGCGCCAAGGCGGCGATCGCGAACAGCCGAATCGCCGTCGCCAGCACCAGCGCCAACGCGCCGTAGCTGCCGATCCGGCTGTCCCGCATGATCTCCAGCTTGCGTTCCCGCGTGGCGCCGCCGCCGAACCCGTCGGCGATGTCGGCCAGCCCGTCCTCGTGCAACGCTCCACTCGCCGCCGCCATCAAGGCCAGCGCCCACGCTGCCGCGAGCGGCGGCGGCATCCCGGCCCGCAGCCCCAGCGCCAGGACCGCCCCGCCCGCCGCACCGATCGCCGCGCCGACGAACGGGAACGCCCCCAAGGCGCGGGCCGGCGCCAGCGGCTGCGGCCCGGCCAGCCAGCCAGCCGGCACCCGCGTCAGCAGGGTCAGCGCCGACCCGAACACCCTCAGCACCGGTCGCTGACGCCGGCCTGCGCGAAGGTGGCCATCCCCGTATGGCAGGCCAGCGCCGCCCGCAGCAGCGGCACCGCCAGCGCCGCGCCCGACGCCTCGCCGAGCCGCAGCCCGAGGTCGAGCAGCGGCACCTGCCCGAGCGCCTCGCAGAGCGCCGCGTGTCCCGCTTCGGCCGACCGGTGGGCCACCAGCGCGTGGTCGAGCCCGCCCGGCACCAACACGGCCAGCGGCGCGGCGGCGGCGGTGGCGACGAAGCCGTCCAGCAGCACCGGCACCCCGAGGCGCCGCGCTGCCAGCGCCGCCCCCAAGATCGCCGCCAGTTCCCGTCCGCCCAGCGCCGCCGCCAGCCCGAGCGGATCGCCACGTCGATCCGCGTGCAGCGCCAGCGCCGCATCCACCGCTGCCCGCTTGCGACGCATTCCGTCCTCGTCCAGCCCGGTGCCCCGCCCCGCCCACGCCGCGCCATCGCCGCCGAACAGCCCGGCCGCCAGCGCCGCCGCGGCCGTCGTGTTGCCGATCCCCATCTCGCCGAGCGCCAACAGCCCCGTTCCCGGCCGCACCGCCGCGAACCCGGCTGCCACCGCCTCGCAAAACGCCGCCTCGTCCATCGCCGGTTCGGCCGTCATGTCCGCCGTCGGCCGTTCGAGCGCGAGCGGGATCACCCGCAGCGTCGCGCCCGCCACCCGCGCGATCTGGTTGATCGCCGCCCCGCCCGCGTCGAAATTGGCGACCATCTGTGCCGTCACCGCCGACGGGTAGGGCGACACGCCCTGCGCCGTCACCCCGTGATTGCCCGCGAACACCAGCACCTCGACCGGATCCAGCGCCGGGATCGCGCGGCCCTGCCAGCGCGCCAGCCAGGCCACCAGCGTTTCCAGCCGCCCCAGGCTGCCCGGCGGCTTGGTCAGCGTGGCCTGCCGGGCCGCCGCCGCCGCCGCCGCCGCGCCGTCGCCGGCCGGCAGGTCGCGGCACAGCGCGCGAAGCTCGTCGGGCCTCATGCCGTGGCGATCGCGTGGAAGAACGAGCCGGAGACGAGCCCGCGCCGACCGCCCGCCGGGCCGAGGTCGCGGCCGGTCGCATCCGTCAGCAGGGCCAGCGGCTCGTCGTCGCCCGGGTCGTCGGTCGCGTAATGGAACTCGTGGCCGCGCACGGCCGTGCCCGCCGGGCCGAGCGCGCAATTGCCGAGCAGCCGCGCCTCGCGATAACCCAGGTGCAGGCTGCGCCGCGCGAAGCTGGTCCGGTGCGACAGCAGGGCCAGCATCGGGTGCTCGACCCCGTCCGCATCCGTGAGCGTCCGGCCCAGCACCATGAAGCCGCCGCACTCGCCATGCACCGGCCGCGTCTGGGCGAAGCGCGCGGTGCCGGCGCGGAAGCGGCCCGCGGCGGCAAGCCGGGCGGCATGCAGCTCCGGGTAGCCGCCCGGCAGCCAACACGCGTCGCAATCGTCCGGCGGCGCCTCGTCGGCCAGCGGCGAGAACGGGACCAGCGTGGTGCCGGCGCGCTGCCAGCTGTCGCGGAGATGCGCGTAGAAGAAGGAGAACGCCGCATCCTCCGCCAACGCCACGCGCCGACCGGGCGCGCGGAGCCCGGCCGCCGGGTCCGCCGGGATGGTGACGGGCAGCGGCACCGCCAGCGCCAGAATGGCCGGGAGGTCGAGCGCGTCTTCCGCCAGCGTGGCCAGGCGATCCAGCAACCGGTCGAGATCGCCGTGCTCCTGCGCCTGCACCAGGCCGAGATGCCGCTCGGGCAGCGCCACCGTCGCGCTACGCCCGACGCTGCCCAGCACCGGCATCGGCAGCGCGGCCATCGCCGCTTCCGCCTGCGCCCGGTGCCGCTCGCTGCCCACCCGGTTCAGCACGACGCCGCCGATCCGCACCCCGTCCCGATGCCCGGCGAAGCCGCGCGCCACCGCCGCCGCGCTCTGCGACTGGCCCGACACGTCCAACACCAGCAGCACCGGCAGGCCCCAGCGCGCGGCCAGCTCCGCTCCCGCCCCGCTGCGCCCCGGCGGCGCGTCCACGCCGTCGAACAGCCCCATGGAGGTCTCGATCAGCACCAGCTCGGCCTCCGCCGCCAGCCCGGCCAGCGTGGCATCCAGTTGCGCCGGCCCCATCGCCCACGAATCGAGATTGGGGCACGGCGCGCCGGTAGCGGCGGCGTGGAATGCCGGGTCGATGTAATCGGGTCCGGATTTCGCGACGCGGACCCGCATGCCCCGCCGGCGCAGCGCGGCCGCCAGCGCCAGCGTCACCGTGGTCTTGCCGGACCCCGAGCGCGGCGCGCCGACGATCAGCCCCCGCGTCATGCCGTACGCGCCCAGCCGCAGCATTCTTCCAGCATCGGTAGCAGCGTCAGCAGCCGCTCCCGCGTGCCGACGATGCTCCCGATCACCACGATCGCCGGCGAGCGCAGCTTTTCGCGCTCCACCAGCTCCGGCAATCCGCCGAGCGTGGTGACCAGCACGCGTTGCCGCGGGGTGGTCGCCCAGACGATGGCCGCCGCCGGCATCGCCGCCGCCATGCCGGCCGCCACCAGCGCCGCGCTGATCGCCGCCACGTGCGACACGGCCATGTAGAGCACCATGGGTTGGCCCAGCCGGGCCAACGCCGCCCAATCGACGTCGCCCGGCAGTACCTCGGCCGCGTCCGCGCTGTGGCCGGTTGCGAGTACGATTGCCTGGTTCTCGCCCCGCAGCGTCGCCGGGATGAACGCGGCCGTCAGCGCGGCCAGGCCCGACGAGATGCCAGGAATGACGCGGAACGGGATGCCCTGCTCGGCGAGCGCCAACACCTCCTCGCCGCCGCGGCCGAACACGAACGGGTCGCCGCCCTTCAGCCGCAACACCCGGCGGCCCGCGCGGGCCAGCTCGATCAGCTGCGCCGTGATGTCGGTCTGCACCGCCGAGGGCCGCCCGCCGCGCTTGCCGGCGAACAGCTTCTCCGTCTCCGGCGGCACCAGATCGACCACACGCTGATCGACCAGCGCGTCGAACACCACCGTGTCTGCCTGGCCCAGCGCATGCAGCGCGTGCAGCGTGAGCAAGCCGGGGTCGCCCGGCCCGGCCCCGGCCAGCCAGACATGGCCCGGTTGCAGCTGCGGGAAACCGCGCATCGCAATGTCGAGGGCGGTCATCTATATGCAGGCTCGTGGAAGGCAGAACTCTCCGCCGCGGCTGGACCACCGGCGCCTGCGCGACGGCGGCGGCCAAGGCGGCCCATGCCGCGATGCGCACCGGCGCCTTCCCCGACCCGGTGGAGATCACCCTGCCCGGCGGCGCCCGGGCGTTCTTCGCCCTGGCCGAAACCGGGCTCGATCCGTTCAGCGCCGCCGTGGTCAAGGATGCCGGCGACGATCCGGACGTGACGCACGGCGCGCTGATCCGCGTGGCGCTGCACCCCTTGCCCGCCGGCAGCGGCATCGTGTTCCAGGCCGGCCCCGGCGTCGGCACCGTCACCCGCCCGGGCCTGCCGATCCCGCCCGGCGAGCCCGCCATCAACCCGGTCCCGCGCCAGATGATCCGCGACGCGCTCGGCGACGCCGACCTCCGCGTCGAGATCGGCGTCGCTGACGGCGAGCGCCTGGCCGAGCGCACGCTCAACGGCCGGCTCGGCATCGTGGGCGGCCTGTCGATCCTGGGCACCACCGGCGTGGTCGTGCCCTACTCCTGCGCCGCCTGGATCGACACCATCCATCGCGGCATCGACGTCGCGGTCGCCATGGGCCTCGAACACGTCGCCGGCTCCACCGGCGCCACGTCGGAGGCCGCGGTGCAGGCGCTGCACGGCATGCCGGAGGTGGCGCTGCTCGAGATGGGCGATTTCGCCGGCGGGATGCTGAAATACCTGCGTAACCACCCGGTCCGCCGGGTCACGGTGGCGGGGGGCGTCGCCAAGATGACCAAGCTGGCGCAGGGCCGGCTCGACCTGCATTCCAAGCGCGGCGAGGCCGATCTGCGCGCGCTGGCCGCCTGCGTCGCCGACCCGGCGCTGCAGGCCGCCATCGCGGGCGCCAACACCGTCGCCGAAGCGTTCAGCCACGCCCCGTCGCTCGGCGACACGGTGGCCGCGTCCGCCTGGAACACGGCTGCCGCCGTGCTGCGCCCGGCCGACATCGAACTGGAAGTCGTGCTGTTCGACCGCCTGGGTCGCCTGGCCGGCCGGCAGCCGTTCCGCCCGGTTCAAGCCACGCCCCTGAACCGGCGCCGATAATCGGGATCGTAGAGCGCGCTGTCGCGGAAGCCGTCCGCATCCAGCGCGGGGCCGACCAGGATCAGCGCCGTGCGTTCGGCCGGATCCTCCCGCAACAGGGCCGGCAGCGCGGCCAGCGTGCCCCGCACGACCCGCTCCTCCGGCCAACTCGCGCGCACCACCACGGCCGCCGGGCACTCCGCACCGTAGAACGGCAGCAACTCGGCCACCACGCGGTCGAGCGAATGGATCGCCAGGTGGATCGCCAGCGTCGCCCCGGTCGCGCCGAACGCGGCCAAGGTCTCGCGCCCCGGCATCGACGAGGCGCGCCCCCCCACCCGCGTCAGCACCACGCTTTGCGCCACCTCCGGCACTGTCAGCTCGCGGCCGAGCGCGGCGGCGGCGGCGGCGAAGGCGGGCACGCCGGGCGTCAGCGTGTAGCCGATGCCGTGCCGCTCCAGCCGGCGGAGCTGCTCGGCCACCGCGCTGTAGATCGACAGGTCGCCCGAATGCAGCCGCGCCACGTCCTGCCCGGCCGCGTCCGCGCGCACGTATTCCGCCTCGATCGCGTCGAGGTCCAGCGGCGCCGTATCGACGAGACGGGCGGTCGGCGGGCAATAGGCGAGCAGGTCGGGCGGCACGATGGAGCCGGCGTAAAGGCAAACCGGGCACCGCGCCAGCAGATCGCGGCCGCGCACCGTGATCAGATCGGCCGCGCCCGGCCCGGCACCGATGAAGTGAACGGTCAATGGCGCTCCGCGATCGCGCAGGTGGCCCCGTGGCCGCGGATGCGGGGCAGCAGCAGCCGCCCCCGCGGCCCCGCGGCGGCCAACGCGCTCGCTTCCGCGACCGACGCGAAGCCCACCGCCCGCTCGGCCAACGCCGAATGCGTCACGCAGTGCGGTTGCGCCAGGTGGAGCGCCCGGTCGTCGATGAAGACCAACTCGATGTCGAGCATCCGCGACGCCGCTGCCAGCCCCGGTTCCTGCCGCTTGAACGACGGCGCCGCCAGCACCGATACCCTGTGACCGACCGCCGCGCTGGCCGTTTGAATGACGTTCACGATGTCCCGCATCGAGCACCCGCGCCGCAAGCCGACCCCGGCAATGAACTCTCTGATCACCGCTTCTCCAACACCCATTGCACGATAGCCATGGCAGGTCGGAAGGCACGCATCGCGCCGATCTGGTCGAGCCGCTCCACCGCGAGCCGGGTCAGCGTGCCGCCGAACCGGTTCTGGGCGTCGAACAACAATGCCTGCGTGTCGAGCGCGACCGCGTTGGCCACCAACCGCCCGCCCGGCCGCAGGGCGGACCACACCGCATCGAGCACGCCGGCCCCCTGTAACCCACCACCGACGAACACCGCGTCCGGCGCCGGTAGCCCGGTCAGCGCGTCCGGGGCCGTCCCTGTAATCATCCTTACACCAACGGCGCCCAAGGCAAGGGCATTTCGCGCCGCCCGCGCCGCCCGGTCCGGCCGCGCCTCGATCGCCATCGCCCGCGTGCCGCGCCCATGCCGGCACCATTCGATCGAGACCGCACCCGAGCCGGCGCCCACATCCCACAGCATCTGCCCCGCGCACGGCGCCAACGCCGCCAGCGTCACCGCGCGCACTTCCTGCTTGGTGAGCTGCCCGTCGTTCTCGAACAACGCATCCGCCAGCCCGGCCGAGAGCGGCAGCACCACCGCCCCCGGCCCGGCCACGACCTCGATGGCCAGCATGTTGAGCGGGCCCACATCGGCCGGCACCCCCGTCCCCGACCGCACCCGCTCGCCCGGCCCGCCCAGCGCCTCCAGCACGTGGATCACGGAGCCGCCGAACCCGCGCGCCGCCAGCAGCGCCGAGACGGCCGCCGGTGTGGACGCGTCGGCCGAGAGCGCCATGATCCGTGCCCCGGGCTGCAGCGCGGGGATCAGCGCCTCCAGCGGTCGGCCGCAGAAGGACAGCGTCACGACGTCCTGCTGCGCCCAGCCGAGCCGCGCCGCCGCCAGCGAAAAGGCGGACGGCGCCGGCACGCAGGCGATCTCGCCGGCCGGCACCCGCGCCGCCAATGCGCTGCCGACGCCGAAGCAGAACGGGTCGCCGGAGGCCAGCACGACCACGTCCGACCCGGCCCGCGCTAGGATCGCGTCGTAGCCGTCGCTCATCGGGCTGGGCCAGGCCATTCGCTCGCCGCGAATCAGCGGGGCCGCCAGTGCCAGGTGCCGCGCCCCGCCGATCACCAGCCCGGCCCCGCCCACCAGCGCTCGCGCCGCCGAGCCCAGCCCCTCGACCCCGTCCTCGCCGATGCCGATCAGCGTCAGCCACGGGCGCGCCCCTTGGCTTTGCCCGGCGGCACTCATACCACGGCCGCATGAACATTCTGCTCCTCGGCGGCACGACGGAGGCGTCCACCCTGGCGCGCCTGCTGGCCGGGCGCGGGCTGGCCGGGTCGCCGTGGCACGCGACGATCTCGCTGGCCGGGGTCACGCGGGAGCCGGCGCCGCAGCCCCTGCCGTGCCGTATCGGCGGCTTCGGCGGCGTGGCCGGGCTCGCGACCTACCTGCGCGCGCACCAGATCGACGCGCTGGTCGACGCCACGCATCCGTTCGCCGCGCAGATGACCCGGCACGCCGCCGCCGCTGCCGCCCTGACCGGCACGGCACTGCTGACCATCGACCGCCCGGCCTGGCCGCTGCAGCCCGGATGGCGCGAGGTCTCGACGATGGCGGACGCCGCCGGGGCGCTCGGGCCGCACTCCCGCCGCGTGCTGCTGACGATCGGCCAAAAGGACCTCGCCCCGTTCACCGCGGCGCCGCAGCACCGCTACGTGGTCCGCTCGATCGATCCGCCGGCCGCCCCGCCGCCGGGGGCCTTGGTGCTGACCGCCCGCGGACCGTTCACGGAGGCGGGCGAGCGCGCGCTGCTGCGGGAGCACGGGATCGAGACGCTGGTCACCAAGAACGCCGGCGGCAGCGCGACCGCGGCCAAGCTCGCCGCTGCCGCCGCGCTCGGTGTCGCCGTCGTGATGATCGGCCGCCCCGCCCTGCCGCCCGGGCTCGTCACGGTGCCGGCCGCCGAGGCCGCCCTGCGCTGGCTGGAGGCTCACGCCGGCACCGTGCGGCGCGAGTAGACCAGCGGCGGCGCGCCCGGGCGCTCGATCACCCGCGTCGCCGCCGAGCCGATCAGCACCAGGGTGCGCATGTCGGCCCGCGCCGGGTCGGCGGCGCCTAGAGTAGTGACGTCGATCCGCTCCTCCGGCCGGCTGACGGCGGTGGCGAACACCAGGGGCGTCGACCCGGCCAGCCCCTCGCGCAGCAGCTCGAACGCCGCGCCGAGCTGCCACGGACGGGCGCGGGACAGCGGATTGTAGAGCGCGATGACGAAGCCGGCCTCCGCCGCCGCGCGCAACCGGCGCTGCACGACCATCCAGGGCTTGAGGTTGTCCGACAGCGAGATCGCGCAGAAATCCGCGCCCAGCGGCGCCCCGATCCGCGCCGCCACCGCCATCATCGCCGAGATCCCCGGCACCACCTCGACATCGAGCCGGCGCCATGCCGGATCGCCGCCCTCCATCGCCTCGAACACCGCCGACGCCATCGCGAACACGCCCGAATCGCCCGACGACACCACCGCGACCCGGCGCCCCTCGGCCGCCAGACCCAGCGCATGCCGCGCCCGATCCAGCTCCTCGCGGTTGTCCGACGCGTGCTTGACCTGCTCCGGCCGGGTTTCGACCCGGTCGAGATATGGCCCGTAGCCGAGCAGGTCGGTGGCATCTGCCAGCGCCGCATCGGCCTGCGGCGTGCGCATGGACAGCGCTCCGGGCCCGAGCCCGACGATGGTGATACGCCCGCTCACCGCTCGCGCTGACGCCCCGGCACGAGCACGATAGAGAAGTAGGGCGCCGGGCTCTCGTCGCGCTCGGACAGCTTCATGATGCGCTCGTTGGCCATGGTGCCGCGCTCGATGTAGATCGCCCGGTCCGCCAGCCCGGCGCGGCCCAGCGCGGCGCGGATCTTCGGCAGATTGCGCCCGATCTTCATGATCACCGTTGCGTCCGACCGCTCCAGCCGCGCCGCCAGCCCGTCCTCGTCCAGCGTGCCGGGAAGCACGGTCAGCACGTCGTCGCCATGCGCGATCGGCGTGCCCGCGCGCGTCCAGCAGCCGCTCATGGCGCTGACGCCCGGCACCACCTCGCTGGTGAACTGCGCGCGCAGCCGGTCGAACAGGTACATGGAGGAGCCGTAGAAGAACGGGTCACCCTCGCACAGCAGCACCGCGTCCTGCCCCGCCGCCAGCCGTTCGGCGAGCACGGTGGCGCACGAATCGTAGAAGGCGACGATCTCGGCCCGGTAGCGCGGATCCTCCACCGCGATCTCGGTGGTGAAGGGGTATTCGAACCGGATCTCCTCCGCCGCCGCCCCGATATGCGGCCCGGCGATCGTCCGCGCATGGCCGATCCGGCCGCGCTTGGCGAAGTAGGCGATCACCGGCGCGGCGGCGATCACGCGCGCCGCCTTGAGCGTCATCAGCTCCGGGTCGCCCGGGCCGAGCCCGACCACGTGGAACACGCCCGTCATTCGACCTCGCTTGCCAGCGCGTTGACGGCCGCGACCGCCATGGCGCTGCCGCCGCGGCGGCCCTCCACGATCATGAACGGCACCCGCCCATCCGCCGCCAGCGCCGCCTTGCTCTCCGCCGCCCCCACGAAGCCGACCGGCACGCCGATGATCGCGGCCGGCGGCGGTGCCCCGGCATCGAGCAGTTCCAACAGGTGGAACAGCGCGGTGGGCGCGTTGCCGATCACCACCAGCGCGCCGGCCATCCGGTCGGCCCACATATTCAGCGCCGCGGCCGACCGCGTGTTGCCGATCGTGCGCGCCAGCGCCGGCACCCCCGGGGCGTCGAGCGCGCAGACGATCTCGTTGCCCGCCGGCAGCCGCGCCTTGGTGATGCCGTGCGCGACCATCTTGGCGTCGCACAGGATCGGGCCGCCCGCCACCAGCGCCGCCCGGCCGGCGCGGGCGAAATGGGGGTGGAACTGGATGCCGGCCGCCACCTCGACCATGCCGCAGGCGTGGATGACGCGCACGGCGACCCGCGCCTCCTCCGGCGTGAAGCGCGCCAGATCGGACTCGGCGCGGATGGTGGCAAAGGACTGCGCGTAGATCGCGGCGCCGTCGCGGATGTAATCGTAGCTCATCGGATCGCCATCAGCTCCGCCGGCAGGAGGCCGTGTTGGATCGGCAGGTCACCGGCACGGCCATCCCGCACCAGGTCGAAACGCCCGTCCCGCCCGACAAAGGTCAGCGCGGCCGGGCCGGGATGCGCGCACCCCTTGCTGCAGCCGGAGACATGCACCGTTACCATCGGCCGCAGCCCGGCCGCCACCGCCCGTGTCGGGACGCTGGCGGACGCGCAGCCGGGCTCGCCGACGCAGGCGGAAACCAGCAGCCGCGGATCGTCCGCGGACACGATCAGCCCAAGCGCCGCGAGCGGGGCCGGGTCGGTCAACCCGGGCAACAATACGGACCGCCACGGCGTGAGGCGCACCTCGTGGGCCAGGCCGGCCAGCGCCCGCAGCGTCGCCGCATCCATGCTGCCGAACGGCACCCCGGCCCCGAACGCGCCCGGCAGCGCGCCCACGCCACACGGCGTCATGGCCGGGCTCGACCCGGCCCGCCAGGGCTGGCGCCGCAGCCCGGCCGCCGCCAGCACTCGCCGGGCGTCGACCGTCCGCATCCGCCGCTCGCCGGCCGCCACCGCCAGGAACGCGTGGGCCACCCGCAGCATCGCGCCCACCGCCTCGCCCGGCTCGACCTCCGCCGCCTCGTCGGCGCCTTCCGGCACCACCCAGCAGCGCTCGGCGCCCAGCACCAGAGTGACGTCGGCGCCCGCCCCGAGCGGCAGCATGCCCCCACCATCGACCGCGAACCCGAACTTGGCGGGCAGCCCGGCCAATCCATGGTCGGACACGCTCGCCGCCTCCAGCTCGGACGCTAATGCCATCGTTGCCGGCGCCACCGCCGGGTCCAACCCGGCCAGTGGCGACACCAGCACCGACCGCCGCCGCTCCGCCGCCGAACCGGCCACCGCCAGCCCGAGCCCGACCGCGACGGCCGCGAACCGTTCGGCGCTCGCCGCGGTCAACCCGCGGAACTGCAACGCCCCCCGCCCGGTCAGCTCGACTGCCCCATTCCCGTGGGCCTCCGCCGCATCGGCCAGAACGCGCATTGCCTCCGCCGGGATCCGCCCGAGCGGCGGCTTGACCCGCACCAGCAACCCGTCCCCGGTCGCCATCGGCTCGTGCAGGCTGGGACACCACCCCCGCACCCTCGCACGGCTGTCCTGAAGCCCTCTCCCGCCGGCGGGAGAGGGTGGCGGGAGAGGGAGCGGCGCCCGGCTCACCATGGCCCGCCCACATCATTGCGTCGCGAGTGCCAGAGCCCGCGCCGCCGCGCATCGTCGAAGCGCGCCAGCATGCCGTCGCGGGCGGCCGGGTTGGCCTCCCGCAGAAAATGATCGGTCTCCGCATCGCCCAACGTCGCGCCCCAGAGCAGGTCGAATTGCGCGTCGAATCGCTGCGGCAGCGTCGCTGCATGCGCGGTGAGGCCGTCGAGCGCCCGCGCGATCTCGGCCGCGCCGCGGTAGCCATGCCGCCGCATGCCCGCGATCCAGACCGGATTGGCCGCCCGCGCGCGGACGGTCCGGATGACCTCTTCCGCCACCGTCCGCACCACCGGCGCGTCCGGCACGCCGGTATCGGCGTGATACAGCGCCGGCGCCGAACCCAGCCCATCCGCCAGCGCGGCGAAGCCACCGCCGTGGGATGCGGTCTCGCTGCCCTCGAGCAGATCCGTCTCGCGATGATCCTGGATCTGCACATAGGCGTCCGCCGCCGCCGCCAGCGCGGCGAAGTCGCCCGTCCCGTCCCGGCCATACGCGGTCGACGAGGCCGCCAGATACGCCTGCCCCAGGGCAGCCCGATCCGTCCACGACCCTTCGAGCGCCACGCCGACGCCAGTGCCGTAGCAGCCCGGCGCCGGGCCGAACACACGCGCCGCCGGCTCGGCGCCGGCCAGCGGGTTCCAGTCCGCCGCCTCGTCCCGCGCCGCCACCGCCCGCACCGCCGCGTCGAACAGTTCGATCTGCGCGGCAAACGCGTCGCGGAACAGGCCGGAGATCCGCAGCGTCACGTCCACCCGCGGCCGGTCGAGCAGCGCAAGCGGCACCACCTCGAACCCGGTCACGCGGGCCGACGCCGGGTCGCGCACCGGCGCCACCCCGAGCAGGATCATGGCCAGCGCCAGATCCTCGCCGCCGGTCCGCATCGTGGTGCTGCCCCACAGGTTCAGCACGATCGATCGCGGATACTCGCCCTGGTCCTGCAAATGCCGGCGGAGCAGGGCCGCCGCCGCCGCCGCCGCCAGCGTCATCGCCGCTTCCGTCGGCACGGCGCGGGGGTCGATCGAATACAGGTTGCGCCCGGTCGGCAGCACGTCGGCCCGCCCGCGCGACGGCGCGCCCGCCGGGCCCGGCGGCACGAAGCGGCCCGACAGCGCGGCCAGCAACCCGTCCCACTCGCCCGGCGCGTCGCCGAACACGTGCAGCCCGTCGCGGATCTGCGCATCCTTGACGTCGCAAAGGTAGGCATCGAGCCGAGCCAGCCGGTCGTCTTCCGGCAGGTCCGCGGTCGCCCCGCTCTCGGCCAGCAGGCCCCCCTCCGCCTCGTCCAGGATCGCGCGCCGCAGCAGCGCGGTGCGGCGCCGGTCCATGCCGTCGGCGCTCGCATACTCCTCCAGCAGCGCTTCGAGCGGCCCGTGCAGCCCGGCCGGCCGCAGCGGCGGCGTCATGTGCCCGACCGTCACCGCCCCGAGCCGCCGCTTGGCCGCCGCCGCCTCGCCCGGGTTGTTGACGATGAACGGGTAGATTACCGGCAGGCCTCCGGTCAGCAGCGCCGGGAAGCACCCGCGCGACAACGCCACCGACTTGCCGGGCAGCCACTCCAAGGTGCCGTGCGCGCCGACGTGCAGCAGCGCGTCGGCGCGCACGATGTGACGCAGCCAGAGGTAGAACGCGACAAAGCCGTGCCGCGGCGGGCAGTCCGGGTCGTGGTAGCCCGCCTTGCGGTCGAGCGGCGATCCGCGGTCCGGCTGCACCGCCAGCACCGCCGACCCGGCGAGCACGTGCCGATGCGTGAACGCACCCGCCACGATCGACGGATCGGCCTCCGCCGGACCCCACGCCGCCACGATCGCCGCCCGCGCCGACCCGGGCAATTCGTCGAACAGCCCCCGATACGTCTCGAGATCGAGCGTCGGCCGCGCCGGCGCGTGGCACAGCCCCGCGATCAGCGCATCGGCCGAGATCGCCGTCCCGAGCCGGCCGAGGATCGCGCACAAGCTGGCAAAGGTATCGAGCCCAACCGCGTGCCCCACGCGGCCACCGCCCGGATAGTCCGAGAGCACGCAGCCCAGCACCGGCCGCTCCGCCCGCGCCAGCCGCGCCCAGCCCGCCGCCCGCTCGGCCGCCAGCCGGATGCCGCACCCGCACGGCGCATGCACCGTGCGGGCGAATTCGAGCCCGGGCACGGCCGCGCCCTCCCGCTTGAACGAGATCGCCCCCGTCAGCAGCCGCCCCTCCAATTCGGGCAGCACAACGTGCATCGCCAGGTCCGTCCCGGCCAAGCCGCGCGCCGACGCCGCCCAACTCTGCGGCGACGACCCGGCGAGCACGACCTGCAGCACCACTGCCCCCGCCGCCTCGAGCGGCGCCGAGAATGCCGTGGCGTTCAACACCACGTCGGGCCGCCATGCCCCCATCTGCTCGGCTACGTAGGCCGCGCTGCCGGGCTCCTTCAAGCTCGCGACGTAGAACGCCCGCACCGCCAACCCGCGCGCCGCCAACGCCGCCGCCAACGCCTCGATCGGCGCGATGTCCCCCGCCTGCAGGTGCGACCGGTAGAACACGATCGCGGCCCGCCCCGCTTCCCCGTCCCGCGCCCTTTCCCGTTCGTGGGAGAAGGTCCGGTCACAAGCACCGCAGCCGGCTTCATCCGCCCTACCAGCGGGAGACGCCGTCAACGGGGTGAGCTCCCCTGCCATCGGCAGTTCGAGCGCGGGCTCCTCGGGGTCCGCCCCCAGCCCGGCCAGGTGCGCCGCCAAGCCGAGCGCCCGCCGCAGGTTCTCCGGCCCGCCCTGCTCTAGGCACGCCGCGAGCCGCGCCCGCATCTCCGGAGCCACCGTGGACAGCGTCGCCAGCGCGTCGTCGTCCCGCCCGTCACCGGGCAGCAGCGCCAGCGCGATCCCTCGCGCCCGGCACAGCGCGGCCAGCTCCTCGACGCCGTAGCGCCAATAGCCCAGCCCGCCCAGGAGCCGCACCACCACGCACCGCGCCGACGCAATCACTGCCTCGAGATACAAGTCGACCGACATCGGGTGCAGCAGCCGCCGCAGGTTCGCCAGCCGCAAGCTCGGGCGCCCCTGGCCGAGAGCGTCCCACGCCGCCGCGGCCGCGCCGAGGTCGCTGTCGGAAAAGGAGAGCAGCACCAGGTCGGCCGGGCTTTGGCCGAGGTCGTCGACCGCCTCTTCCGCCTCGAGCGAATGCGTCTCCCGGACGAGGAGATGCACCGCTAGTCTCTGGCGGCGGCGCCGATCGCCGCCTCGATCGAGGCCCGGTCGAGGCCTGTCTGGCCGATCACCACCACGCCGCCCTCGCGCGCCTCGCCCGGCCGCCAGGCGCGGTCGAACTCCTGCCTGAACCGCCCTCCGACGCCCTGCACCAGCAGCCGCATCGGCTTGCCGCGCACGCTGGCGAACCCTTTCATCCGCAACACGTCGAACTGCTCCGCGACCCGGCGCAGCCCGGCCACGAACGGCTCCGCCGCCCCGATCTCGCCGATCGGGACCACGAAGCTCTCGAAATCGTCGTGCTCGTGCTCGCCATCCACCGCGTCGTGGTGCGACGGCCGTGCCGCCAGGTCGCCCTCCGCCGCGGCCCCGAGGCCGAGCAGGATCGCCGGGTCGAGCCGCCCCTCGACGGTGCGCACCATCTTGACCGCGCGCGGCACGGCGCCGGCGATCTCGGCCTCCAACCGTTGCATGGACGCGCCGTCCAGCAGGTCCGCCTTGTTCAGCACGACCAGGTCGGCCGCGCCGAGCTGGTCCTCGAACACCTCGGCAAGCGGGTTGTCGTGGTCGAGCGACGGATCGGCCGCCCGCTGGCGCGCGACCTCGGCCGGGTCGTCCGCGAACCGGCCGGACGCCGCAGCCGGCGCATCGACCAGCGCGATCACGCCATCGACGGTGACGCGCGTGCTGATGCCGGGCCAGTTGAACGCCTTGAGCAGCGGCTTGGGCAGCGCCAGCCCGCTCGTCTCGATGACGATGTGCTCCGGCGGGTTGGGCCGGTCCAGCAGGGCCTGCATCGTCGGCAGGAAGTCCTCGGCGACGGTGCAACATAGGCAGCCGTTGGACAGCTCGACGATGTCGTCCTCGCTGCAACCCTCGATCCCGCAGGCGCGCAGTACCTCGCCATCGATGCCGAGCTCGCCGAATTCGTTGACGATCACGGCGATCCGCCGCCCGCCGGCATTCATCAGCAGGTGCCGCACCAGCGTCGTCTTGCCGGCCCCCAGGAAGCCGGTGACGATGGTGGCCGGGATCTTGGCTCCAGCGGGCGCGCTCATGCCGCCACCAGCGACGGCACGCGCCCGAGCACGATGTGGGCCAGCGAGGCCGGCCGCTTGGAGGGCATGACGGCGCCCGTCTTGGCCTGCGCATACGCCCCCGCGAAGGTCAGCAGGTCCGGCGCCAGCGCTTCGGACAACCCGCCGAGCAGGTAAGTCCACTTGCCGGGCGCCGAGATCGCGGCCGCGCAGCCGGTGTTGCAACTCGCCAGGCAGTTGACCGGCAACACCCGGACGGCCGGGCTGCCATCGGCCAGCGCCGCGACGGTGTCGTAGAAATACTGGCCAGCCGGCGTTTGACCCTCCGGCAGCGGAAGGCCCGCCCGGCAGGTGACGCAAACATGGAGACACGGAACACACTCGGACACAGCTCACCCCTTTCTCCGGGGCACCCCGCCCGGCGTGATGGTTGACGAGGATGGCAGGTCTCCTGGCTCACGGTTCAACGCCGATCCGCCCGCCTTCCCAGCCCCGAGGGGGCCAGTGGCATCGTGGCGGAGGGCTCACCGCTTACAGTTGCGGGGGCAGCCGCGGCATCGCACCGCGTTCCCTTTTCATCCCCCGGCCCGTGCGGGTGGGGGAACCATCCATTGCCGGCTATACGCGCCACCACACACGCCGTCAAAGGCGAGCAAGCGTAACCAGCGCGCAACCTCGACCCGGACGCCGTGTCTCGGACGCGCTATAGGCTCACCGGCAACCATCACCGAAAGCGAGTTCCCTGTCCGACATCACGCTCGTCCTCGGCGGCGCCCGCTCCGGCAAGAGCCGCCATGCCGAGTCGCTGTTCGGCCCGGGGCCGCGGACCTACATCGCCACCGCGCAGGCCTTCGATGACGAGATGCGCGAGCGCATCGCCACCCACCGCGCCGACCGCGCCGAGGCCGGCTGGGTCACGGTCGAGGAGCCGCTCGACCTGCCCGATGCGCTCCGGCAAGCCGATGCGCCGGTCCTGGTCGATTGCCTCACGCTGTGGCTCAGCAACCTCCTGCTCGCCGAGCGCCCGATCGAGTTCGCTCCGCTCGAGGCCGCGCTGGCCGGGCGGCGGCACCGCACCGTGCTGGTCTCCAACGAGGTCGGCCTCGGTATCGTGCCGGACAACGCGCTCGCCCGGCGCTTCCGCGACGAGGCCGGACGGCTGCACCAACGCCTGGCGGCCCAGGCCGACGCCGTCACCCTCGTGGTGGCCGGCCTCCCCATGAGGATCAAATGACCGAAGACGACGAACGCCACCGCGCCAAGATGGCCAAGCGCAAGGCGGTGCAGGATGCCGAGGTCGCGGGCAAGACCGTCGCCGAGAAGGGCTTGCTGATCGTCAACACCGGGCCGGGCAAGGGCAAGAGCACCGCCGCCTTCGGCCTCGTGCTGCGCATGCTGGGCCAGGGCAAGCGCGCGGGCGTCATCCAGTTCATCAAGGGCGCCTGGTCCACCGGCGAGCGCACCGTGCTCGAGCGCCTCGGCAGCGAGTTGCTGGTCTGGCACACAATGGGCGAGGGCTTCACCTGGGAAACGCAGGACCGCGCCCGCGACGTCGCCGCCTGCCGCCGCGCCTGGGACCGCGCGCTCGCCCTGATGGCTGAGCCCGACCTCGCCCTCCTCGTGCTGGACGAACTCAACATCGCCCTGCGCTACGACTACATCGCCCTCGACGAGGTCCTTGCCGGCCTCGCCGCCCGCCCACCGATGCTCCACGTCGTGGTCACCGGCCGCAACGCCCCCCCGGGCCTGATCGAAGCCGCCGACCTCGTCACCGAGATGGGCCAGGTCAAGCACCACTTCGCCGCCGGCGTGAAGGCCCAGCCGGGCATCGAGTTCTGATCTGATGGCCGGCCGAGCGATCATGTTCCAGGGTACCGGCTCGTCGGTGGGCAAGTCGGTGCTGGTCGCCGGGCTCGCGCGGGCGCTGCTGCGGCGGGGCCTGCGGGTGGCGCCGTTCAAGCCGCAGAACATGTCCAACAACGCCGCAGTCGTGGCCGGTGGTGGCGGCGAGATCGGGCGGGCGCAGGCGCTGCAGGCGCGGGCCGCCGGGCTGGCCGCCTCGGTCGACATGAACCCGGTGCTGCTCAAGCCGCAATCCGAGATCGGCGCGCAGGTCATCGTCCAGGGCCGCCTGCACGCCACCGCCCGCGCCCGCGACTACCAGGCCATGAAGCCCGGCCTGCTGCCCCGCGTCATGGAAAGCTTCCACCGCCTGCGCGACTGCGCCGACATCGTGCTGGTCGAAGGCGCTGGTAGCGCGTCGGAGATCAACCTCCGCAGGGGCGACATCGCCAACATGGGCTTCGCGCAGGCCGCCGGCGCCCCGGTGGTCGTCATTGGCGACATCGACCGCGGCGGGGTCATCGCCAGCCTCGTCGGCACCCACGCCGTGCTCGACCCGGCCGACCGCGCCCTGGTCTGCGGCTTCGTCGTCAACCGCATGCGCGGCGACCTGTCCCTGTTCGACGACGGCATGCGCCTCATCGCCGGCCACACCGGCTGGCCCGCGCTCGGCCTGGTGCCGCATTGCGAGCACGTTCGCCACCTGCCCGCCGAGGACGCGGCCGACCTCGCCGCTGCCTCCACCGGCGGCCGGGTCCGCATCGCCGTGCCGCTGCTCCCCGGCATCGCCAATTTCGACGACCTCGACCCGCTCGCCGCCGAGCCGGACATCGACCTCGTCCTGGTCGAGCGCGGCCGCCCCCTGCCGCGCGACGCCGCGCTGATCCTGCTGCCGGGCTCCAAATCGACCATCGCGGACCTGGCCGTGCTCCGCGCCGAGGGCTGGGACGTCGATCTGCAGGCCCATGTCCGCGCCGGCGGCCGCGTGCTCGGCCTGTGCGGCGGCTACCAGATGCTCGGCCGTCGCCTCGCCGACCCGGACGGCATCGAGGGCCCGCCCGGCGCCGTCGACGGCCTCGGCCTGCTCGACGTCGAGACCACCATGGGCGGCGACAAGCGGCTGCAGAGCGTGTCCGGCACCCTCGACGGCTCGGGCGCCGCCTTCGCCGGCTACGAGATCCACCTCGGCCGCACCGAAGGGCCCGCGACCGCCGCGCCCTTTCTCCGCTTCGCCGACGGCCGGCCGGACGGCGCCCGATCCCGCGCCGGCCAGGTCGCCGGCACCTATGTCCACGGCCTGTTCGGGGCCGACGGCGCCCGCGCCGCCCTCCTGCGCGAGATCGGCGCCGCCCCTGCTCCCCGCTCGCATGAAGCAGACGTGGAGACCGCGCTCGATGGCCTGGCCGCTCATCTCGAGCGCCACATGGACGTCGATCGCCTGCTCAGCCTCGCGCGCTGAGCACCGCCAGCGCCAGGAGCGTCGCGAGTTGCAGCGCGCAGGCGATCCGATACAGGCGCAGCGCCCGCCGGAGGTCGCCCGGCTCGGCCGTCGCCCGCCCGTCGCCCATCCACGCATCGTCGACCGCCACGCCGGCATAGACCCGCGGCCCCGCCAGCCGCAGCCCGAGTGCCCCGGCCATCGCCGCCTCCGGCCAGCCCGCATTTGGGGACCGATGCCGCCGCGCATCCCGCCAAACCGCCCGTGCCGCGCGGGCCGGGTCGCCGCCGCCGAGCGCGGCCGCCGCGATCAGCCAGACCGCCGCCAACCGCGACGCCGGCAGGTTCACCACATCGTCCAACCGCGCCGCCGCCCAGCCGAACGCCTCGTGGCGCGGCGTCCGATGCCCGATCATGCTGTCGGCGGTGTTGATGGTCTTGTAGCCCGCCATCCCCGCCAGCCCGGCCGCCGCGCCCCACACGGCGGGCGCCACCACCCCGTCGGAGAAATTCTCCGCCAGGCTCTCGATCGCCGCCCGCACCACCGCCGCCTCGTCCAGCGTCTCCGGATCGCGCCCCACGATGTGCGACACCGCCGCCCGCCCGCCCGCCAGCCCGTCGCGCGTCAACCCGTCCCCGACTGCCGCGACGAACTGGTGCAAGCTGCGCTGCGCCGGCAGGCTGCTGGCCATCAGCGCCAGCAGCACGAGGCCGCCCACGCCCGGCAGCCCGGCCTGCAACGCCGCCGCCCCACCGGCTACGACGAGAAGGAGCACCGCAATCGTCACCACCCCGCCCACCCGCCGCCGCGTCGGCGACCCCTGGTTGAGCCGTCGCTCCAGCCCGACGATCAGGGCGCCGAACCACACCACCGGATGCCGGATCGCCCGAAACGCCGCATCGGGGTAGCCGAACACCGCCTCCGTCGCGTAGGCGGCAGCCGTCAGCGCGAGATCGAACGGGAGAAGGGGGAGAACGGCCATGGCGGAACCGGAGGCGCTTAGCACAATGGCGGCCGAGCTACCGCATGGCGGGCACCTCGGCGCGGCCCGGCGCCGCTTCCCCGCCGCACCATCGCCATTCCTCGATCTCTCCACCGGCATCAACCCGGCCGCCTACCCCTTGCCGCCGCTCGCGCCCGACATCTGGGCCCGCCTGCCGGAGCCCGACGCCCTCGCCACACTCGAGCGGACCGCCGCAGCCGCCTATCGCGTCGCCGACCCCGCGCACGTCGTCGCCGCCCCGGGGACCCAGATCCTGATCGGCCTCCTGCCGCTCCTGCTCGGACGGGGCCCGGCGGCTGTCCTCGGCCCCACCTACGGCGAGCATGCCGCCGCCTGGCACCGGGTCGGCGCGGAGATCGGGGAGATCTCGAGCGCCGAAGAGCTCGCAGGCGCCCAGATCGCCGTTCTGTGCAACCCCAACAATCCGGATGGCCGCCGCCACGACCCGGGCACCCTCCGCCGGCTCGCGGATCAGCTCGCCGCGCGTGGTGGCTGGCTGGTGGTGGACGAAGCGTTCGCCGACTTCGACCCCGCACTCTCCCTGGCCCCGGCGCTGCCCCACGCGGGCCTCGTCATCCTGCGCTCCTTCGGCAAAGCTTATGGCCTCGCCGGCCTGCGCCTCGGTTTCGCGCTCTGCGGCCGCCCGCTGGCGACCCGGTTGCGGCACGCGCTCGGCCCGTGGCCGGTTTCCGGCCCCGCCGCCGCCATTGGGACAGCCGCCCTCGCCGACCCGGCCTGGCGCGTCCACGCCGCGGCCAGCCTGCAGCGCGACGCCGCCCGGCTCGACGCGCTGCTGCGCCAAGCCGGCTTCACCATCCGCGGCGGCACCGCCCTGTTCCGGCTCGCCGAACACGCGAACGCCGCCGCCTGGTTCGATCGTCTCGGCACCGCCGGCATCCTGGTCCGCCGCTTCGACGCCCATCCCGCCTGGCTCCGCTTCGGTCTCCCCGCCGATCAGCCGGCCTGGGACCGCCTCGCCATCGCCTTGCGGAAATAAAGCAGGGCCAGCGCCGCGACCCCCTTCGCGCCGAACCGGTCCCGCAGGGCCGCCCGCCGATGCGTCACCGCCTCGTCCCACCGTCCCTCATCCGCTGCCCGCGCACTCATCCGCTGCAGCAAGTAGCCCCGATCCCGTCGGCCCCGCGCACGCACGACCGCTCGCGCAGCTCCGTCCGCGGCCTTGTTCAACACCTGCAGCCGGCACGCCTCCTTCTGCGCCACTGCAATGGACGACGCGCTCGCCCGCGCCTGCGGCACGTAATGCCGCGCCACGACGAGCGGCGCGTAGCCGATCGCCTCGGCCACATCGATCGCGCGCAGGAAGAAGTCGCGATCCTCCTCGTAACGGATCGCCGGGTCGAAGCCGCCGAGCGTATCCCACCCCAGGCCGCGCCGGATGACGGTCGTGTTCAGATGCGCGAACCCGTCGCTGAGCAGCACCTGCGCCGGGTCGAGCCGGAACACGCCGTCGATCGCGACCGCGCCCCTAGCCGGCAGCTTCTCGCGGAGATCCTCCGCCCAGACCGGCCCGGCGACGACGCTCCCATCCGGCTGGACCGCCACCTGATCGGCGAACAACAGGTCAAGCCCCTGCCCCATCATCGCGGCCGCCGCGCGGGCGAGATGATCCGGATCGATCCACTCGTCGTCATCGTCCAGAAAGGCGATGAGCGGAAAGCGGGCCGGCGCCATGCCTCGGTTGCGCGCTTCGCCCGGCCCGAGCCCGCCCGCGACGCCTGTCACCGGGACGACCACGCCGCCCGGGACCAGCTGGGCCAGCGCTGCCGCGTTGCGCTCCCGCGCCTCGGCCGACGTGCTGTCGTCCACGAGCAGCACTTCGTGATCGATCCCGCGCTGCGCCGCAACCGAACGCAGCGCGCGGGCCAGCAAGTCCGGTCGGTCCCGCGTGGCGATGACGATGGAGATCACCCTCGCGCTTTAGCGCCGACGACGCGCCGGGGCCAGCCGGGAAAATTCGGTCTCCGCGGTCAATCAATCCTTAACCGAATGGGCGGATAAAGGGCGGGCCACACCGGGAAGAGCCCGTATGTCCCGCAACGAAATGTTCTTGCTCCTGGCCGGCGCGTTCGCCGCCGCGATCCTCGCCAATGGCCCGACCCCGATGTTTCGCGCGCCGCCCAGCACGGTCGCCAGCCTGTTCGCCCCGCCCGACCTCGGCGTGTTGTTGGCCGAGGGCGGCATCCATGGGCTGCGGGACCTGCCTCCGCGGTGATCGGACCGAGCCTATCCAGACCAGCCAGCGATCGGGCCCGGGCCTACTGCGTCCTGGCGATGGGCGTGATCCCGACGCTCCTGACCGCCTGGATCCTGTGGATCGCGCCCGTGGACAGCCTGACCGCCGATCGCACCGCCCTGGCCGCGCGCGACTACACCGCGCTCTGGGGCGCTGGCCGCCTCGCCGCCGCCGACGCGTTCGCGATCTTGTTCGATCCGGCCGGCTTCACCGCCTATCTTCGTGGCCTGTTCGGGCCCGGCATCCCTTTCCAGATCTGGCCCTACCCGCCGCTCGTCCTCTTGCTGGCGCGCCCGCTCGCCGCGATCCCCTTGGGGGCCGGCTTCGTCGCCTATTCCATATTCTCGCTGGGCGCCTTGGCCGCGGTCCTCCGCTGGCGCTTCTCGCTCGCCGCTATCGCCGCCGTACTGCTCAGCCCGGCGGTCGCCTGCAACGCTCTGGCCGGGCAGAACGGCGCCGTCACGGCAACCTTGCTGATCGGCGGCCTGCTCGCGGTGGATCGGCGCCCTGTTGCGGCTGGCCTGATGTGGGGCGCGCTATGCCTCAAGCCGCAGCTCGCCCTCCTGCTGCCGATTTGTCTGATGGCCGGCGGACATTGGCGCGCTTTGGCAGCAAGTTGCGCCTCAGCTCTTTTCCTCACGCTTTCGTCATTCTTCGTCTTCGGTTATAAACCCTGGGTAGAGTTCGCCGCCCGCAACCGGACGACGATCGCCCATTATGCGGACGCGCCGTGGCAATCGGAACCAGCCCAGGCCCTCTTCAGCAGTCTCTTTATGGCCGCCCGCGCGGCGGGGGCGGGTCTGACGATGGCCTACGCCGCCCAGGCGATCGGCATCGCGTTGTGCGGCTGGGTCCTCTGGCGGCTCTGGCGCAAGCCGTCCGTCGATCCCGACCGGCGCACCGCCACGACGGCCGCCCTGGTTTTGCTGGCTGCGCCCTGGGTCCATGTCTACGATCTCCCTGCGCTGACGGTGTCCGTGCTCCTGCTGTTGCCCGGCGCGACGGCGGGTCGGCGCGCCTGGCTCGGCTTTGCCTGGCTCTGGCCCGGTCTCTCTTGGCTCGTGCCGATCGCGCCGGTGGTGTCCGTGCTCAGCGTCGCCGGCGTGGCCTGGATCGGGCTCTTCTTCCCTGGGCGCTCGCCGGCCTCCTCCTCGCGCTGACCGCCGCTCCGCGGGCCGCGGCCGCCCCACCGGAAACCTCCTGCGATCTGGCCGCATTGCGCGCCGAACGCGACTGGAACCTACCCGCCGGCATCTTGTCCGCCGTCGGCACCGTGGAAAGCGGTCGCGCCGGCCGGTCCGGGATCGCGCCCTGGCCCTGGACCATAAATGCTGGCGGCCGCGGCTTTCACCATGACACCAAGGGCGACTCCATCGCCACCGTGCTCGCCATCATGGAGACCGGCTTCGCGTTCATCGACGTCGGCTGCTTCCAGGTCGATCTCGCCTACCACGCCGGCGTGTTTCGCTCGCTCGACGAAGCGTTCGACCCCGATCACAACGCCCAGGCGGCGGCCCGCATCCTGCTCACCAATCGGATGAACTCTCCCGATTGGAGCACCGCCGTCGCCCGCTACCATTCCGCGACTCCGGCCTACGGCACGCCCTACCTGGCCAAGGTTCGCAACGTACTCGCCACCGCAACGAACCGCGCCCTCGCCGCCCAGGCCCGCGCAGGTCTCGAACCGCCAGAGCCGCCAAAGCCGGCCGAGATTGCTCCCGCCAAGCTGCCAACCGTCATTTACGGCCTTCCACCCGCCCCGGTCCGCGCCGCGACTCGGCCAGCTCCGACGAAACCCGCGCCGGTGATCGTCCGCAACCAGGGGCCTTGATCGACTACACTGTTGCAACCTGGGCACACCGTTGTAGGAACGGGCCGATCCCTCTACTCCCAGTAGCAAAATCATGTGACAACGCCGCTCTGTTTAGACATGGCTTCAGCGATGCAGCTGCAAAAATTGTCCAGCTTGCTGCTCCTGGGTGTGCTCTCCACGTCGCACCCGGTGACGGCCCAAGAACTTGCGCCACCGTTGGGCACGCAACGCCCGGCTGCGCCCAGCGCCGCCGCCGCGCCGGCCGCCGCCGCCTCGCGCCCCACCGCGGTCATCGTCGATAGCGGCTCCGGCCGCCTCATCCAGCTCCCGGCGCCCGCCAGCACCATCCTCGCCGCCGATCCCAGGATCGCCCGCGTTCAACCGGCTTCTCCCACCTCGATCTTCGTCATGGGCGTTGCTGCCGGCCGAACCACCGTCATTGCCACCAACGACAACGGCCAGCCTATCGCGGAATACGACATCACCGTCCGCGGCGGGCCCCCGACCCCCACCCCCGTCGACCCCAACGCCGCACGCGCTGCCCCCAGCGCGGCTCTCGTCGAGATGGCCATCCGCCGCAGCGTTCCCGGCATGGCGTCCGTCCGCGTCGTCGCCAACGGCCGTGACGCCTACGCCTTGATCGGCACCGTCGCCAACGCGGCGGACTCGCAGCGCGCCGAAGCCGTTGCCCGCGCCACCGCCGGCGAGAACCGCCAGGTCATCAACAATCTCGAGTTACTCAGCTCGACGCAGGTCAACGTCCGCGTCCGCGTGGCCGAGATCTCCCGCGTCATCACCCGCGAACTGGGCTTCAACTGGCAGGCGCTCGGCCGCGCCGGCAGCTTTGTTCTCGGCTTGCGCACTGGCGGCGGCGCCGCATCCGCCCTCAACGCGATCACCTCGGGCGGCATCGCCTCCGGCTCCCTGGCCAGCACCGCCAGCCGGTACGCCGTGGGCGTCACCACCAACCGGCTCGACATCAACTCCGTCATCGACGCGCTGGCCTCCGACCAGCTCATCACCATCCTGGCCGAGCCCAACCTCACCGCCCAATCCGGCGAGACCGCGAGCTTCCTCGCCGGCGGCGAGTTCCCGATCCCGACCGGCACCAGTGGCAACAGCAATACCATCACCGTCGAATTCAAGCAGTTCGGCGTCAGCCTCGCCTTCGTGCCCACCGTGCTGGGCCCGGGTCGCCTGAACCTCCGCATCCGCCCGGAAGTGAGCCAGCTCACCAATAACGGCGCGGTGAGCCTCCCGCTGGCGACAGGTTCTGTGACGATTCCGGCCTTGCAGGTGCGCCGGGCGGAAACGACCGTGGAGCTCGGCAGCGGCCAGAGCTTCGCTATTGCCGGGCTGCTGCAGCGCAACACGACGCAGTCGGATTCGAGCATTCTCGGCTTGGGCGACATCCCCATCTTGGGCGCCCTGTTCCGCTCCGACCAATTCCAGCGCAACGAGACCGAGTTGGTCATCATCGTCACCCCCTACCTGGTCCAACCCGTGTCCGACCCGGCGAGCCTGGCCGCGCCGACCGACGGCTTCCAGCCCGCGACCGACCTCGATCGCTTGGTCTTCCGGCGTCAGATCGCTCGGGGCGCCCCGATGCTGCAGATGAGGACTCGTCCCGATGCCGGCTTCATCCTCGAGTAACGGGGCGCCCGTGCAGGCGATCCGGGCGGGCCTGGTGGCCCTTCTCCTTGCCATGCCCGGCTGCGCTCAAACGGATGCCGACATTCCGGGCACATGGCGCCCTAGCGGCGTCAACGACCAGAACCTGCGTGCCATGCTCGCCAACCCGGCCGACGCCTACGGCGGCGTGGGTGCCACCACTTCGCGGGGCGACTCCGGCGGTCGCGCCGTCACCCGCCTGCTCACCGATCGTCGACGCCAGCTGCTCGACGTGACCTCCAGCCGCATCGGCGGCTCCAGCGCGAGTCCTGCCGAAAGCGGCGGCTCGGCCAACGGCGCGCCATGACCCGGGGCATCGCGGCCGCGGCGCTTGCCGGCGCGCTCCTCCTTACCGCTGGCTGCGCCCGCCGCAACGATCCGTTCGCCGTGCGCGATCTCGATACCGCGTCCCGCCTCCGCATTGGCGCCACCGCCGCCGCGGCTGGCCAGAATGACATCGCCCTGTCCGTTTATAACGCCGCCGCTGCCGCCGCCCCGGACGATCCCGACGTGCAGGCCCATCTGGTCAGCATGCTGCTCCGGGTCGGCAAGCCGGACGCAGCGAGCCAGACCCTGTCGCAAGCCCTGGCCCGGCGACCGAACGACCCCCTGCTCCTTCGTTGGTTGGGCAACCTCCGCCTGCAAGAAGGCTACGCCGACGCCGCGCTGCAGATCTTCGACGGCCTGATCGCCCGCAAGCCGGACGACGTGGCCGCGTTGAACGGGCGCGGTGTCGCTCTCGATCTGCTCGGCCGTCACGACGCGGCGCAGCAATCCTACCGAACCGCCCAAGCCGCCGCACCGGCCGACATCCAGACCGTGAACAACCTCGCCGTATCCCTGATGCTCGACGGCCGCCCCGACGCCGCCCGCGACTTACTGGCCCCATTCGCCGATCGGTCAGACCTGCCGGACCGCGTAGTTAACAACCTATCGGTGGCCCGCGCCGCAGCCGGGACCCCCGCGATCTCAAGTCGCGCCACCGCCGACGGCGACGATCTCCGCGTTCTCGCCGCCTCCCTGAGCCCGACCGGCGCACCTCCGTCACCGACCCGCAGCACCGCCCCGTCGATCACCCTCAAGCCCGCCGGCTGAGACGAGCCAGCCGACCTGTCCGGCTGCGCCGGACGCCCCCGTCCGCGTCTTGCGGACCAGGGTGCTGATCACGGCATTGATCCTGCGCGCATCGTCGCTGCAGCCTTTTAGCAGGCACGACACCGAAACCGCCTGTCGGAGGTCAACCGGAGCGCGACCGCGGCGGCGTGACCGGACCCAGCTCAGAAAAGCACACTCGCTCGGATCAACCCGTCGCCGTCGAGTTCTCCTGGGTCACGGCAGGCCGGGCCAGACCGGCGCAGTTGGCGGCACGTCGCTCCTATCCGCGCCCAGTTCAGGCAGTCCAATGATCGATCGGCGACGGAGCAATCGTCAGTGCATCATGCTGATCACGCGCAACGCGGCCGGGCCGGCAACGACGATGAAGAGGCAAGGCAGAATGAAAACCGCCAGCGGGATCATCATCAGCGTCGGAAGCCGCGCCGCCTTCTCCTCGAGTCCCATCATGCGATCGTTCCGCATCTCGATCGCGAGCAGGCGCAACGCTTGGCCGAGCGGTGTGCCATACCGCAGCGTTTGGGCGAGGGTCATGGTGAGCCGCTGAAAGTTCGGCAACCCAGTTCTGTCACCCATGCGCATTAGCGCAGCGCCCCGGTCCGAACTGAGACGAAGGTCTTGGGAGAGAGTCTCGAACTCGAAGCCGACGTGCTCATTGGAATATTTCATCTCGCTCGCCACGCGCTCAATGGCCGTCTCAAGCCCCAGCCCCGCCTCCGTGCAGACGACCAAGAGGTCGAGGGCGTCGCTCAAGCCGAGCTTGAGCGCGCGGATACGTTTGCGCCGTGCGAAGGCGATCGCGGCGTTGGGGCCGAAGATGCCAATCGCCACGCCCGCGCAAGTCCACACGATCGGCCAAGGCATGCTGAGATGGCGCGCGAAGAAGTAGGCGATGCTCGGGCAGCCCAGCATGAGCAGGAGCTTGCCCCCGATTACCATCGGCACGGCCGTTTCGGGAGAGTATCCGGCCGACCGGGCGGCCCGCTCCAGCTCCGCGATGTCCTTCGGCGAGAAGATCGAAAGTTGCTGGACGTAAGCGCCGACTTGGCGGATCAGGCCCAAGATCGCTGTGCGAAGGCCAAAACCGTTCTTGGCCTGCTCCTCACCATGGAGAACGCGCTCCATGTTACGGGCGAGTCCACGGTCGCCCAGATTGCGCAGGAACATAAGACTGGCTGCAAGCAGCACAATCAGCCCGAAACCGATCTGAACGAGCCCGGACGAGGCCATCGTCAATCCTCCATGCTGCGCTGGATCAGGAGATGTGTGATGAACAATCCTGTGCCGAGCAGGGCGGCAAAAGCGATGAGGAGGGTGGGCCCATTCGGGTTGACCACGAACTCGTCGATGTAGCCGGGGTTGAGCACCATCGTGAGACCGGCAACCACGAACGGCAGGCCGCCAACGACCGCGGCCGACAATCTCCCTTCCGCCGACAACGCCCTGCCCTTCGCCGCCATTGCGACCCGGCGCCGCACCAGATCGGCCATGTTCTCCAGCGTTTCCGACAAGTTACCGCCGGTCTGCGAATGCAGGCCGATGATGACGGAGAAGAAGGCATACTCTTGGATCTTGGTCCGGTCGGCCAAGCGGCGCATCGCGAGCTCGATCGGCGAGCCCAACGCCGTCTCGCCGGCCACGCGCGCGAACTCCTCCCGGGTGGGCGACATGCTTTCCCGTCCGACGTTCCGGATCGCCTCCGTGATGGGCAGCCCGGCCCGAACCGCTCTGAGCATGAGCGACATCGAGTCGGGAATCTGCCGGAACAGGAGAGCGTTGTAAGCCTTGCTTTTGCGCAAGAACAGAAAGCGAGCGGCGATGATGGCGACGGCGAGCCCGACCGCGAGCGCCGCAATTGAGGGGATGACCCGTCCACCAAGGTTGAAGACCACTACACCAAGAAGTGTCGCGAACGGCACCACCACGCGTGGTGAGGCCGCATATGCAGCCGGCAAGTCGCTCTGGTAGCCCAACAAGGAGGCCGCCTTGAACAATAGGCTTCTCTGGACGGGCGCGAAGACCAGACTGTCTGGGCTGTCGAGACGCCCCGAGCGCAGGTCACGCGTCGATTGAACCCTCTCGCGCAGACGTTTCGCGCCTGACCCCGTGTCGGTGAACAATATGGCCGCCGAGACGACCATTATCAGGCCGGCACCGGCCAAGAGCATCGGAGATGCCATCATGCAGCCTGCAAGGTTTCGGCCCAGGCGCGGTCGAAACCGAAGTAGCCGAGCCGATCGTTGAAGGACGGGCGCAGTTTCGGCGACTTATAGCGGCCCATCACCGCCCCGGTCGGTCCTTCGCCCGTGTACTCGAAGGCGATCACGTCGTTCATCGTCACCGTGTCGCCCTCCAACCCACAAACCTCCGTCACCGCAGTGACCCGGCGCTGACCATCGCGCATGCGCTCGATCTGAACGATGATGTCGAGCGCGCCCACGATCTGACGGCGGATCGCCGAGACGGGTAGGTTCGACAAACCCATCTGCACCATGTTCTCGATCCGCGTGAGCGCGTCGCGTGGCGTGTTGGCGTGCATGGTACAGATCGAGCCGTCGTGGCCCGTGTTCATGGCCTGCAGCATGTCGAACGCTTCCGGGCCACGGCACTCACCAAGAATGATCCGGTCTGGCCTCATTCGCAGTGAGTTCTTCAGCAGGTCCCGCTGCAGAATTTCACCCTTGCCTTCGAGGTTAGCGGGCCGGGTCTCGAGCCGCACGACATGGGGCTGCTGCAATTGCAGCTCCGCCGCGTCCTCGATGGTGACGATCCGCTCGCCATGATCGATCATCTGGCTCATCGCGTTGAGCAGCGTCGTCTTGCCGGAACCAGTGCCGCCCGAAACCACGATGTTCAAGCGACACCGTGCTGCGATTTCGAGGATACGCGCGACAGGGGCCGTCATGCTGCCATTCTTGACCATGGTGTCCAGCGTCATGCGGCGCTTGGAGAATTTCCGGATCGTCATGCAGGCGCCGTCGAGGGCAAGCGGTGGAAAGACGATATTGACGCGGCTGCCGTCCGGAAGCCGGCAGTCGACCAAGGGGCTGGCCTCATCGATGCGCCGGCCCACCGCAGACGCGATTTTCTGGGCAAGCACGGAGAGCTGCTGCACGTCCCGGAACCGGGTGTTGGTCAACCGCATCTTGCCCGCGATTTCGACGAACACGCGGTCCGGACCGTTGATCATGATTTCCGTGATACGCTCGTCCTGGAGCAATTCCTCCAACGGGCCGTAGCCCACCATGTCGGCGGCGAGATCTTGCGCCAGCTTGTCCTGATCGCGCGCGGAGAGCTGAAGTCGCTCGCGGTCTGCCAGGCCGTGAACGACGGCGCGGATCTGCGTGCGGAGCTGCTCGGGAGTCATCGTGCCGATCCGCCCGATATCGAGCATTTCGAGCACTTGGGCCCGTAGCTTGATGTGCTGCGCCTCCGCGGCAGAGATGACGTCGCGCTTCATTGCGTTCGACATCTCGGCCACCGCGGTGTTTTCGGGCTCGACCGGCGCCGCGACCTGCGGCAACGCCACCGGTAGGGGGGGCGGCGGTTCTGCTAACTCGAGCTGCCGACGGCCGAACTGGCTCATGCGCGACCCAGAAGCTTGAGGAAGCGGCTGCTGTTGGAGCGCAGATCGGCGCCCGAGGCCTCCTGCGTGAGCGGTAACAGCGCGCGACGGAATGGCGGACAGTCGTTCAAGGCCGGCTTGCCCAAATTAGCCGCTTGCACCAGCGCCTTGGGCAGATCGGGAATAACCACCTCGGGCTTCGCACCCAGGCCCTGGGTGACCATTTCGAGGCTGAGACCACCTTTCATGCCGGCGCGGTTCAGCACGGTCAGGATCCGTCCGCCGCCGATCTGGGCGTCGATGAAGCGCTTGATCTGCTGAGCGTCCCTCAAGCTTGCAACATCCGGATTGAGGACGATGAGCGCCTGGCGCGCCATAAGCAGCGCTTCGCGCTCGGCCGCGGACGGCGGCATCGGGAAGTCGATGACGACGACGTTGAAGCGCTGGCGCAACAGCTTCACGACCTGCTTGACCCCGGCCGTCGTCGGCGCCGGCTCGGCATCCATCGGCTCTTCCGCGGCGATGAGCCGGAGGCGGTCGCCAATCGGTGTGGCCACTCGGTCGAGCAGTAGGCCGTCCACGTGGTCCGGCTCTTCGAGCGCGGCGCGCAGGCCGGGAACCGGTCGGATGCCCAGCATCATGGCCGCATGGCCGCCGCGGAGATGCAAATCGAGCAAGGCGACGTGGCTGCGGGTCTGTTCGGCGATCTGGAGGGCGAGATTGGCGGCGATCGTCGTCGCACCGCTACCGCCCCGCGCACCACACACGGCCACGACCCGGCCGCCGCGGTTGCGGTCCTGCTCGGGCTCGGCGCCGGCCAAGTAGGGGCCGATCAGGTAGGACACGGCGTCGCGGGTCAGCGGCTTGCGGAGGTATTCATCCACGCCGAGCCGCCGGGTCACGAGACGGTAGAACTCGATATCGGAGCGGTCGCCCAGCACGATCACCTTGATGTCGGGCGAGCAGACGGAGGCGAGTTCGTCGAGCGCCTTAATCGGGTCGTCCTCGATGCCAGAGATGTCGACCAGCAGCACACGCGGCGACAACTCGGTGCGCAGCGCGCGCACGGCGCCCTTGATGCCGCCACGGCGGATCTGGACGCTGCTCAGGTGATCGACCAGGCCGCCGCGAAGCGCGGACTCAGTGGCGTCATCGAGCAGGAAGGCCAGAACGGTGCTGCGCTCGGCGGCTTCGCGCTCGCCCGTCGCCTCGCTGGAGCGCTCGGAACCGGTAATTTGCTCGAGAAGTGACGACATCTTGGGTCTCCCGGAGTTTTGCGGGGCTGGGCCTAGTGGAAAACCAACTCGTTGACGCTGTCGCCCTGGATCACGCGCAGCTTGGCGCTTGTGGCGGGTGCCTCGTCCGAGAGTGCGGTGGACACGTCGGAACCGAACACCGAAGCGGGCCCGGTCGCCTTGGCCGGGCTGCGGCTCATGCCGGCACCGTCGGCGACCGTCAGGTCGCCCGTGCCGTCGCCATCGGTGGGGCGAACCGTCAGCGTGAGGCGGCCGAGACGGCCGGCGACGACGATTCTGCCGGCCTGCTCGGGGGTGACCTGCAAGCTGATGTTGCTGGCCACGCGCACGCCGAGGGAGGCTGGCTGTCCGGCGGAGGATGACGGCGCGCCCTGGGCGATCTGCTGATCCACCGCGATGACCCGGACCCGGCTCAGCACCGTTTCCGCCACGACCCGGCGGCCGGCCGTGGTTTCGCCGCGAGCAAACTCCTGGGTCAGAATGACATCCACTAGGTCACCGGGCGAGATCAGGCCCGATGCGCCGGTGGTGGCGTCGACACTGATCGAAATCGCCCGGGTGCCCGGCGCCAGCACGGTGGCGAGGAAGCCGCGGTCACGGGGGCGGAGGATGTCGGCGCGCCGGATCGGCTGCCCCGCGTCGAGATACTGCCGGAGCATGGCGCCGCGAACTTCGGCCCGGTTGTCGTCATTGGCCACAACGTCGATCGGCGAGAGGTCGGCCGCCGGGATCTCGCGCTCCTTCAGGTCGGTTTCCTTGAGCAGCGTTCCCGCCTGCAGCGGCTCCGCGGCGATCAGGACCTTGGCCATCGGGATAACCACGGCGGCGGCTTGCGGCGGGGGAGCGTCGCCAGCCAGGCCCAACCAGGCGAGCATGCCGCCTCCGCCGAGCAGGACGATGGCCAGGACGACTTTCAGCATGACGGATTACACTCCCTGTTGCTGCAGGACGACGACGGCCGCCCCGAGGGCGATCGCGACGCCGTATGGCAGCGGTGCGCGGCGGCGGATGCGCCAGAATTCGATCGCTGCGATCCGGCCCGCCCTCGTGAGGGGGCGGTCCGCGCGGTGCTGCTCCGGTCGGCGACCAAGCACGGCGCGCATGAGCAGGTAGAAGGCGGCCACGAAGCCGCCCGCCATGGTGACGGCCAACAGGAGTTGGAGGGTCGCTTGCGGCGACAAGCCGGCGGCGAGACCGACGATCAGCTTCAGGTCTGCACCACCGAGGATACCCCCCGAGCAGAGCGGCAGGAGAACAACGAACAACGTGAGCGCAACGAGCAGGGAGACGCCCATCGGCGCCCAGCCCTCGCACAGTCGGAAGGCGATGCCGAGGACCAAGAGGGCTACGCTGATCCGGTCAGCAATCGTGCGGGTCAGGACATCCTGCCAGGCAGCGGCGCACAGCAGACAAGCAACGGCACCGGCGTAGACGATCGAGAGCGTTGGAAGATGTGCCAACATTGCCATGCCTTGCCGACTGCTTTTGCGGCAGGGTCACGGCGCTTGGGAGCGCCGTGACCCGCGGGCTGCACCGCCCCAGAGGGCGAGTGAGTGTTAGACGGAGCCGGCGATGCTGACGAACTTGCTGCTGATGCTACCGCCCAGCGTGGTCGCGGCGGTGGCGACGACGACGGCGATCAGCGCGGCGAGCAGGGCATATTCGACCATGGCAGCACCCTTCTTGTTGGCAAGGGCGACCTGAGCGGCGACGTAGAGCTTCGTGATGGACATGTCTTATCTCCTCTGAAGATGCCCGGGGTACGACCGAGCCAGCACGACGGTGCATCGCGCTTCAGACGAAGATGACGGGTAAAGCTTAATAAAGGGTTGAAGCGGGGGTCGATCCCGCGGCGATGTCAATCACGCCGCGGTGTGGGACCGGCCGTTCGACCGCCGTCGATCAGGTAATGCGCGCCGGTAATGCTGCGGGACAGGTCGGAACACAGAAACAGCACGAGATCGGCGATCTCGCCCGCCTCGGCATAGCGGCCGATGGGGATCATCGCACGGTAGCGCGCGCTCGGGTCGTTGGCACCGGCGCCGGTCTGGCTCTCGAGCGAGGCAATCATCCGGGTCGCCGTCGGCCCGGGGCATACCGCGTTCACCCGGATCCCGCGCGCACCGTACTCGACCGCTGCCGTGCGGGTTAGCCCGATGACGGCGTGTTTGGACGCAACGTAGCCCGACAAGCCCGGCGAGCCGCTGACGCCGGCAGTGGAGGCCGTATTGACGATCGCGCCGCCACCCGACTCGGCCATGGCTGCGATCACGTATTTCAGGCCCAGGAACACGCCCTTCACGTTGACCGCCCACACGGAGTCGAACACGGCCTCGTCGTAATCGGCCGTGAACGCGACCCGACCTTCAATGCCCGCATTGTTGAAGAAGCAGTCGATGCGGCCCCATTGCCGCAGCGCCGCGGCCACGTATCCCTGCACGTCCGCGCTCGAGGACACGTCCGCGGCTTGAAACGAGGCCGTGCCACCGGCTTCCTGCACCAGGGCGGCGGTCGCCTCGCCCTCCGCCTCGTCGCGGTCGACGACCAGCACCCGTGCGCCCGCGCGCGCGAAGGCGAGGCACGCCGCTCGCCCGATCCCGGCCGCGCCGCCGGTGACGATCGCGGTCTTCCCGTCCAGCCCGGTCATGCCGCGTCTCGCACTTTGGTCCGGCACCACCCCTTGATATCGGCCGCCACGTCGCGCACGGCCTGACCCGCGACGTCCACCAGATCGTGGAAGCGGATAAAGCCGTGGGTCGCGCCCGCGTAATGGCGCACGGTGGTCGGCACGCCGGCCGCACGGAGCCGTTCGGCGTAGGCCTCGCCCTCGTCGCGGAGCACGTCGTTCTCGGCCAGTACGACCGTCGTCGGCGGCTGACCGTCCAGCCGTGATGCTCGGCCGGGCGCGATCCGCGGGTCGCCCCACGTCTCGCGCGGGGCGTAGTGATTGAAGAACCACAGCATGTCCGCCCGGCTGAGCGGGACGTCGCCGTTGCCGTATTTACGATAAGATTCGCGGTCGGGATCGGTGTCGGTGGCAGGGTAGATCAGCACTTGGCCGGCCAGCTCGATACGGCTACCCAGCGTCGCGGCGCACACGGTGGCCAGATTGCCCCCCGCGCTGTCGCCCGCCACGATCAACGACGCCGCCGGGCCGGCCAACCGCTCGCGCTCGGCCCAGGCCCAGAGCAGCGCATCCTCGCAATCTTCCAGCCCGGCCGGGAATGGGTGCTCCGGCGCCAGCCGGTAGTCCGGCACGAGCACGGCGCACCCGGTTTCGGCTACCAGCTTGCGGGCCAGCACCTCGTAATCCGCGATCGTGCCGATCACCCAGCCGCCGCCATGCAAATAGACGATGAGGCCGATCGCCGGGTCGGCGGGTTGAAGCAGGAGGGCGGGGATCGAGCCGGCGCGGGTCGGCAGGTCGATCGGGGTGCGAGCGCCGACCTCGACGCCGGGACCGAGGATGAGGCGGGTCTGGCCCATCAGCGCGCGGGCCTGTTCCGGCGTGCCGCTCGACAGCGCCGGCAGCCCCGCTGCGCGCGCCTTGTCCAGCATGGCCTGGATCACCGGATGAACCGCCATCGACGCACTCCCGCTCTCGTTGACGCCGACGCTAGCGCGCTCCGAGATGCCTCGCCAGTGTCTGCCGCGGGAAACGATCAGACGACGGCCGCGCCCTCGGCAACCGCCCGGAAAGCCTCCGCAGCGATACTGGCGGCCACGGAAGCGGGAAGCGTGCCGAGCGGCGCTGCGCCGTGGCGGTTTTACGCGGCGAGGCGGCGGCGGACGGCTTGGCCGAACTCCTGCGTGCTGGCGGAGCCGCCGAGGTCGCGGGTGCGCACGCCGTCGCCGTTCAGCGTGGCGTCGATGGCGCGGCGCAACTGGGTTGCCCGCTCGACCTGGCCGACGTGATCGAGCATCAGCCCGGCCGCCAGCAACATGGCGGTTGGATTGGCGATCCCCTTGCCGGCAATGTCTGGCGCGGAGCCGTGCACCGCCTCGAAAATCGCCGCCTTGGCGCCGATGTTGGCGCCGGGCGCCGCGCCGAGCCCGCCGACCAGCCCGGCGATCAGGTCCGACAGGATGTCGCCGAACAGGTTCGTCGTCACGATCACGTCGAACTGCCACGGGTTCAGCACGAGTTGCATCGCACAGGCATCGACGATGCGTTCGTCGTAAGCGATCCGTCCCTCGTACTCCCGCGCGATCTCCTCGCCGCACTCGCGGAACACGCCGGTCAGCGCCTTGAGCACGTTCGCCTTATGGACGAGTGTGACCTTCCTGCGGCCCAGCTTGAGCGCGTGCTCGAAGGCGTATCGCACGATCCGCCGTCCGCCATCGCGCGTATTGACGCCCGACGAGATCGCCACCGCGTGCGGGTCGTCGCCGACCGGGATGTAATGCTCGAAGGCGACGTAGAGGCCTTCGAGGTTCTCGCGGATCAAAATCAGGTCGATATCGTCGAACCGTCCGCCCGGGACCAGCGTGTGCGCCGGGCGCAGGTTGGCATAGAGCTGGAATTCCTCCCGCAGCCGCACGTTGACGGAACGGAAACCGCCGCCGACCGGGGTGGTCAGCGGCCCTTTGAGCGCGAGCTTGGTGCGCCGGATGCTGTCGATCAGCACGCCCGGCAGCGGATCGCCCGACGCCTCGATCCCGGCGAGCCCGCCCGGCTGGCGGTCCCAAGTGAACGGCGCCCCGAGCGCGTCGAGTATGTCAACGACGACCTCGGTGATTTCCGGGCCGATCCCGTCGCCAGGGATCAAGGTTGCCGCCATGGCCGGCATCGACATTGTGCTCTCCCGAACCGCAAGCGCCCACGCGCGCTAACTAGAGGATACCGCTTTTGCTGCGATGCACAAACTCGACCCTAGAAAGGAGCCCGACCCATGAGCGACACGAGCAATTCCGCGCCCGACCCGTTTGAGAACCTTCTCCAAGGCGTGACCAAGTTCCGCGACAGCGTGTTTCCCGAGCGCCGGGATCAGTTCGCGCGGCTGGCGGGCGGGCAGCATCCGCACACGTTGTTCATCACCTGCGCCGATAGCCGGATCGTGCCGGAGATGATCACGCAGACCGACCCCGGCGACATGTTCGTGTGCCGCAACATCGGCAACATCGTGCCGCCCTACGGCGAGATGCTCGGGGGCGTGTCCGCCATCGTCGAATATGCCTGCACGGCGCTCGGCGTGAAGCACATCGTGGTCTGCGGACACTCCGATTGCGGCGCCATGAAGGGCTTGCTCAATCCCGACGACCCGGCGCTGAAGCGCATGCCCACCGTCTCATCCTGGCTGCGCAACGGCGAAGCCGCCCGCGTCGTGGTGGATGCCAGGCACCCGGGCATCGAGGGGCCCGCGCGGGTCGCCGCGCTGGTCGAGCAGAACGTTCGCCTGCAAATACAGCATCTGCAGACGCATCCCGCCGTCGCGGCCCGACTGGCGGATGGCACGCTCAAGCTGCACGGCTGGACCTACGACATCGAGAACGGTTCGGTGAACTCGGTCGACGAACACGGCGTGCGTCCGCTGGCACCAGCGGGAGCTTCCGGCGCATGATCGTCGACCGCGCGATCGACCCGGCGCGCATCATCCGCTCCGCCGGGCTGCCGCTGGCCCTGCTGCTGACCTACGACGTGACGATCACGTTGCTTTACGTGGTGTTCAATCAGCACTGGGTCGCCGTCAACGACCTGCCGCTGGCCCTGCTTGGCAGCGCCCTGGCGATCATCATCGGCTTGCGCAACAACAGCGCTTATGGCCGCTGGTGGGAAGCGCGCACGCTGTGGGGCCGGGCGGTCAACAACTCGCGCTCCATCGCCCGAGGCGCGCTGACCTTCCTTCCCTGGAAGACGGCGGAAACGCTGATCCACCTGCAGATCGGCTGGGCGCACGCCCTGCGTTTCGCGCTGCTCAAGCAAGACGGGTGGGTCACGGTCGAACCGTGGCTGCACCCGGCCGTCGCGCCGCGGATCAAGAAGGCCACCAACATCCCGACCGCGATCCAGGCCGAGATGGGCCGGTTGCTCGCGGTGGGCGACGCGCCCAACGTCGACCAATCCATCCGTAAGGCCGCGCTGGACGCGACCCTGACCGCGCTGGCCGACGCACAGGGCGGGCTGGAGCGGATCAAGAACACACCCCTGCCCCGCCAGTTCGAGCAGTTCCCGCGCGTATTCGTGCTGGCGTATTGCTGCCTCCTGCCGATCGGGCTTGTCCACGACCTCGGCATCATGACGCCGATCGGCTCCACCGTGATCGGCGCGGCATTCTACCTGCTCGACCAGATCGGCCGCGACATCGAGGACCCGTTCGCCAACGACATCCACGACGTTGCCATGGGCGCCATCACGCGCACCATCGAGATCGACCTGCGGCAGATGCTGGGGGAAGAGAACACGCCGGAGCCCGCGCAACCGGTCGAGGGCATACTGTTATAGCCCGCCTGCCCATCCGCCGACGGCCCGGCCCGTCGGCGGACACGGTTTCGACACCATGCCATTTCGCTTTCCAAAATATCGAACCCGGGAACGACCTCAGGGTTTGAACCCCGAGTTTGCCCCGCACGACAACGTAAGGTCCTTCATGAGCATCAGCCTGCCGCAATCGCGTATCCTCGAGGGTCGGCCCTCCCCTCAAGGCGCTACTTGGACGGGGTTGGGCGTCAATTTCTCCCTGTTCTCTGCCCATGCCACCAAGGTCGAGCTCTGCATCTTCGACGATTCCGGCACGACGGAGATCGATCGGTTCGAGCTGCCGGAATACACCAACCAAAACTTCCACGGCTTCCTGCCGGATGCGCGCCCAGGCACCGTCTATGGCTACCGCGTCCATGGCCCCTACGCGCCGCTGGAGGGACACCGCTTCAACCCCAACAAGCTGCTGCTGGACCCCTACGCCAAGTCGTTGATCGGCAACGTCGAGTGGAACCCGGCCTTGTTCGGCTACGTCATGGAGAGCGGCGACGACCTGACGTTCGACGAGCGCGACAGCGCGCAGTACATGCCCAAGGCCCGCGTCATCGACAGCGCCTTTACGTGGGGCGACGACCGCCGGCCCCGCACCGGCTGGGACCAGTTGGTCATCGCCGAGTTGCACGTCCGCGGCTACACCAAGCAGCGCAACGACATGCCCGAGGCCTATCGCGGCACCTTCCGCGGCTTGACCGACCCGGCGGTCATCAAGCACCTCAAGACCGTGGGCGTCACCGCCGTCGAGCTGCTGCCGATCCACAGCTACGTCGACGACGACTACCTGCTGGACAAGGGGCTGAAGAACTACTGGGGCTACAACACGCTGGGCTTCTTCTCGCCGCGGCGCCGTTATGCCAGCAACCCGGATTTCGCCTTTGCCGAGTTCAAGGAGATGGTCGCGCGCCTGCACGATGCCGGGCTCGAGGTCATCCTGGACGTGGTCTACAACCACACCGCCGAGGGTAACGAGCGGGGCGCCACGCTCTCGTTCAAGGGCATCGACAATGCCAGCTACTACCGTCTGCTGCCCGACCAGCCGCGGTACTACATCAACGACACCGGCACCGGCAACACGGTCAACCTCAGCCATCCCCGCGTCATCCAGATGGTGACGGACAGCCTGCGCTACTGGGCGGAGGACATGCACGTCGACGGCTTCCGCTTCGACCTCGGGACCATCCTGGCGCGCGAGCCCTACGGGTTCGACCAACAAAGCGGGTTCCTGCGCGCCGTCGGGCAGGATCCGGTGCTGCAAGAGGTCAAGCTGATCGCCGAGCCGTGGGATTGCGGCCCGGGCGGCTACCAGGTGGGCGGCTTCGCGCCGGGCTGGGCGGAGTGGAACGACCGCTTCCGCGACACGGTGCGCGCGTTCTGGAAGGGCGAGGACGGCAAGCTGCCGGAGCTGGCGCAGCGGATCACCGGGTCAGCCGACAAGTTCGACTGGGGCGGCCGCCGGCCATGGGCCAGCGTCAACTTCCTCACCGCGCATGACGGGTTCACGCTGAACGACCTCGTCAGCTACAACGAGAAGCACAACGAGGATAACGGCGAGGACAACAAGGACGGCACCAGCAACAACCTCAGCTGGAACTGCGGCGCCGAAGGACCGACGGACGATCCCGAGATCAAGGAGCTGCGCGAGCGGCAAAAGCGCAACATGCTGGCTACGCTGTTGCTCTCCCAGGGCCTGCCGATGCTGGTCGCTGGCGACGAATTCGGCCGCACCCAGGGTGGCAACAACAACGCCTACTGTCAGGACAACGAGATATCCTGGGTCAACTGGGATATCGACGAGGCCGGCCAGTCCTTGTTGCGGTTCACTGCCAAGTTGGCCCGCATCCGTCGCACGTTCCCCATCCTGCGGCGCGAGCGCTTCCTGACCGGCGCGTACAACGAGGAGCTCCAGATCCATGAGCTCACCTGGCTGACCCCCTCCGGCACCGAGATGGAGCCGCAGCACTGGGAGGATCCGTCCGCCAAGTGCTTCGGCCTGATCCTGGATGGCCGCGCGCAGCCCACCGGCATCCGTCAGCGCGGCAGCGACCGCACCGTGCTGCTGATCGTCAACGCCTCCCACGTCATGGTCAATTTCGCCCTGCCGGAGGTGTATGGGGGCGACGGGTGGCGTCTGATGATCGACACCAACCAGCCCGAGTTGGCGGAAGAGCCCGCCTTCACCTTCGGCCACGAATACGGCGTGACCGCGCGTTCCCTGCTCCTGCTGGAACTGCACATGGCATGATTGTGGGCGAAATCATGAGCCGTGAGGTCGAGTTCATCGCGCCGGAGGCCTCCACCCAGGAGGCCGCCGAACTGATGGGCGAGATCGACGTGGGCGCCTTGCCGGTGGGAACCGCCGAGCGGCTGCACGGCGTCGTGACGGACCGCGACATCCTCTACCGGATCGTGTCCAAGGGGCTCGATCCGGCCGCCACCCGCGTGCGGGAGGTCGCCTCCCGCCCGGTGATCTCCTGCCGCCCGTCGGACACGCTGCATGCGGCGATGGACGCGATGGCGGCCAACCACATCCGCCGCATGCCGGTGCAGGATGCGGACGGGGCGGTAGTGGGATGGGTCACGCTGGCCGACATCTCCCGCGCCTTGCTGGTCGGCAGTAGCGGCCTGCAGCAAGCGTTGCGCGAACTGACCGAATGACCCGGTGCCGCGGCCGGCGCTACCGGCGGTAGCGCCGAGTCGCGCTGCGGACTAGCGCGGTGGGAAGCTCGAAGCGGGCTTGAATCAGGTCGGGCAGCATGGTGCTGACCGGGTGCTCGCCATCGGCGGTCATGAGAGACGCGACGAGGGCGTAGACGGTCAATTCGTGCGCTAGCGCCGTGTCGAACACGGCGTTGAGCGGCAGCGGATCAGCCATCGCGGCGTCGAACGCGGCGAGCGCGTCCGCATCGGCGCGCAGCTCGGCCAGCCAGCGGCGAAAGTCCGGCGCCGCTGCCTCGGCCTCGGCGGCGGGACGGCCAGCGAGCAGCAGCGAGGCGCCGATCCGTGCCAGCGCCGCCTGGGTTGCCGGCGCCAGGACGGCCGCGTTCAGGTTGAGCGGCATCAAAGTCTGGTGCCGGTTCTGCAACCAGCCGTGCAGCACTTTTGTGCCCACGGTATCGGTCACCATCTCGGCGCCGGCATCGACCTCCCGCTCGCGCCGCCGGGTCGGTAGCTCGGGCGCGCCGCCGGACAGCGCGATTTCTTCCAGGGCCGGGGCGGCCCCGTCTGCCGGCTCGCCCCCGCCGAACAAGCCCCGCCAGTTCACCGGCCGTTCAGGCTGAGACGGTGCGGGCCAGTTGCTCGTCGATCTGCATCAGCAGGCGGGAGAAATCGACCGGCTTGGGGTGGTAGTCGTCGCAGCCGGCGGCCAAGGCCTTCTCCCGATCGCCCGACATGGCGTGTGCAGTCAGTGCAATGATGGGCGTGTCGCGAAGCTCGGGGTTCGCCTTGATGGTGCCGGCGACGGTCCAGCCGTCCATGATCGGCAGGTTCATGTCGAGCAACACGATGTTGGGCCGCTCGCTCGCGGCCTTCTCCACCGCTTGCTGGCCGTCGGTGGCGAGCACCACGTCAAAACCCCGGCGCTTCAGCCGACGGGAGAGGAAATCCCAGATCTCCTCATGGTCCTCGACAAGTAGAATCTTGCTCATGTCGTTCTCCGCTCCGATCCGCCAGCGACGGCTATCCCGGCTCGCCGAACCATGCCATGCCAAGCGGGAACACCAGGCGACGGACAGGGTTGCACCGCACCCATCTAACATAAGGCAGCTGGGCGGATGACAACGGAACAAATTCTTGCTTTCACCCTGCTCGGCTGCACGGTTGCCGCGTTCGCGTGGGGTCGCCTGCCGTACGACCTCGTCGCGCTGACCTCGCTCGGGATCGGGCTGATCGTCGGTATCGTGCCAGCCAAGCACGCGTTCGAGGGTTTCTCCGACGACGTGGTGGTGATCATCGCCGCCGCCCTGATCGTCAGCGCCGCCATTGCGCGCTCGGGCGTGGTGCTGGCGGCCATGCGACCGTTACTGCCCCGGTTGCGAACCACGGCCCGGCAGGTGCCGGTGCTGTGTGCCTGCACGATGGCGCTGTCCATGGTGACCAAGAACGTCGGCGCGCTCGCGATCTTCATGCCGGTGGCGCTGCAGCTGTGCCGGCGCAACAAGACGCCCGCCTCGGCCGTGCTGATGCCCATGGCCTTTTCCGCCATGCTGGGCGGGATCGTGACCATGGTGGGGACGGCCCCCAACATCCTGATCGCCAAGGTCCGCGCCGACACGGTGGGCCAGCCGTTCGGGCTGTTCTCCTTCACCCCCGTCGGGCTGACGGTGGCGCTGACCGGGCTGGTGTTCGTCAGCCTGGCCTGGGGCTTGCTGCCGCGCGGCCGCCGCGGGGCCGCCGGGCTGGAGGCAGCGTTCAACATCGAGGACTACACGGCCGAGGCCGCCGTACCGCCGGACGCGCCGGTGATCGGCCGCACGGTGGCCGAGTTGGAGGCGATGGCGGAAGGCGACGTCCAGGTCGCCACCGTGATCCGCGAGCGGTTCCGCCGCTTCCCGCCCCGGCCCAACACCGTGCTGCGGGAGGACGACCTGCTGCTGTTGCGCGGCGAACCCTCCGACCTCGACCGGCTGGTCGGCCGCGCCAACCTCCATCTGGCCGGCGCGGCCGCGGGCGAGGCGCAGGTGATCGAGGGCGTGATCACCGCCGAATCCGGCCTGGTCGGCCGCACCGTCGCGCAGACGCAGCTGGAGCGGCGACACGAGCTCGGCGTGCTGGCCGTCAGCCGCAGCGGCAAGCGCATCGCCCAGCGCCTGGCCACCGTGCGCCTGCATGCGGGCGACGTGATCGTGCTGCGCAGCGCATCCCCGCAGATGGCCGAACGCCTGGGCGAGCTGCGCATCCTGCCGCTGGCCCACCGCAGCATCTCTCTGGGCCGCGACGAGCGCAGCCTGTGGCCGATCGCCATCCTGGCCGTCGCCATGGGGCTGGTCGCGGCCCATGTGCTGACGGTCGGCGTGGCGTTCTTCCTGGCCGCGGTGGCCATGCTGCTGATGCGCACCATGACCATGCACGAAGCCTACGAGACCGTGGAATGGCACGTGCTGATCCTGCTCGGCGCGCTCATCCCGGTCACCCACGCCCTGCACGACACCGGCGGCACGGCGCTGCTGGCCAACGGGGTGCTTTCCGTCGTCCAGGGCCTGCCGGGGCCCCTGGCCCTGGGCTTCATCCTGGTCAGCACGCTGATCATCACGCCGTTCCTGCACAACGCGCCCACCGTGCTGATCATGGGCCCGCTCGCCGCCAGCGTGGCGGTCAAGCTGGGCTACAATGTCGACCCGTTCCTGATGGCGGTGGCCCTCGGCGCCGGCTGCGACTTCCTGTCGCCGCTCGGGCACCAGTGCAACACGCTGGTGATGGGACCCGGCGGCTATCGCTTCGCCGACTACCCGCGGCTGGGCGCGCCCTTGTCGCTGATCGTGATCGTCGTCGGCCTGCCGATGATCCTGTGGGTGTGGCCCCTGCACGGCTGACCGTCTGCGTGACAAGGAAGGCGAATACCGCCATCAATGACGCAGCCTTGCAGGAAGCGCCACCATCGCGACACCCCCTCCCTCGCCGCCGCTGTTGGAGCAGCGCCGGCTGACCAGCTCGGCGGTTCGTACCACCGCCATGCTCAACGGCGGCGCGGTGGTGGTCGCGGCGCTGTATTTCGGGCAGGAATTGTTGGTCCCGTTGGTGCTGGCCTCCTTGCTGGCCTTCGTCCTGGCGCCGCTCGCTCGCATCCTGCAGCGTGCCCGCCTGCCGCACGCGGCGGCGGCCATCCTGGCCGTGGTGATCGCCTTCGTGATCCTGGGCCTGCTCAGCGTGGTGGTCGGCGGCCAGGTCTCCGCGCTGGTGGCCAAGGCGCCCGATTACGAGGCCAACATCGTTGCCAAGTGGCAGCGCCTGCTCGAGCAGAGCCCTTGGGCAGCCCAACTCGCCGCGCCGCTCAACCGCGGTTTGGACGGCGGCGATTCGTCGCTCGCCATGGCCGAGCGCTTCGCCCGCCCGCTGCTCGGCCCCGTCGCCACCGCCGCCGTGGTGCTGGTCTTCACGCTGGTTATCCTGCTCTACAGCGAGGACCTGCGGGACCGCTTCGTCCGCCTGGTCGGCCGACGCGACCTGCATCGCACCATCGACGCGATGAACGATGCCGGGCACCGCCTGTCGCGCTACTTCCTGTCGCAGTTGAGCATCAACGCCGTGTTCGGCGTCTGGATCGGCGGCGCGCTGGCGCTGGCCGGGATGCCCAGCCCGGTGCTGCTCGGCCTGATCGCCATGTTGATGCGCTTCGTGCCCTTCGTGGGCACCTTCATCGGCGTCGGCGCCCCGCTCGTGCTCGCGATCGCCGTGTCGCCGGATTGGTCGCTGTTCTTCGTGGTCCTCGTCATCTTCGCGGTCAGCGAGGTGATCGTCAGCCAAGTGGCCGAGCCGCTGCTATACGGCCACAGCACGGGCATCTCGCCAGTGGCGGTTCTGGTCGCGACCTCGTTCTGGACGCTGTTGTGGGGCTTCGTCGGCCTGCTGATCGCCACGCCGCTGACCGTCTGCCTCGTCGTGATCGGCCGCAACGTGGCCGCGTTGTCGTTCCTGGACGTCCTGTTCGGCAGCGAGTCGCCGCTGATGCCGGCCGAGATCTTCTATCAGCGCGCGCTGGAGGGCCGTTCCCTGGCGCTCGTCCGGTCCGCGCAGAAGGACATCGCCGAGACGTCGCGCGCCGCGTATTTCGACCGCGTCGCCCTGCCCGCCCTGGTCTTGGCCGAGCAGGACCGCCGCACCGAGGAGCCGGAGGCGATCGACGCCATCGCCGATCAGTTCGGCCTCCTGCTCGAGGCGCTCGGCCCCTTGCCGATCCCTGAAGGCGGCAACGATTGGCAGCGCGATGGCGCCATCCTGTGCCTTCCGGCGCGCGGGGACTTCGACGGGCTGGCCGCCACCATGGTCGTGCAATCGCTGCAGGAGGCCGGGTTCGGCGCCCGTCTCGCCACCCATGCCGTGCTGGACGCGCGCAGCCCGGCGACGCAGCCGCCGCCGCGCCTGTGCTGCGTCTCCATGGTCGCCACCGGTGAGGGTGCGTCCCTGCCGACGCTGCGCTTGTTCGTGGACGGCATCCGCAAGGCGATGCCGGACACCCAGATCGTGGTCGGCCTGTGGAGCGCCCCGGGCGATGGCAGCCTGAAAGATGCCCGCCAGCGCGAGGGCGGCGAGGAGCACCTGCTCGATTCCATCACCGTCTTGGTGACGCATGTGCGCGCCGTCTCCGCCGTGTCCACGGCACGCCGCGCCGTGCCCGTGTCGGCATGAGCGCGTCCATCCGCTTCGACGACGGCGCCGCGTATGAGCGCGGCATGGGCACGTGGAGCCGGCTGGTCGGCGAGGTGTTCCTGGAGTGGCTCGCCCCCCAGCAGGGCCAGCGCTGGGTCGATGTCGGCTGCGGCAACGGCGCGTTCACCGAACTGGTGGCGCAACGCTGCGCCCCCGCCGCGATCGACGGCGTCGACCCGTCCGCGGGTCAGCTCGACTTCGCCCGCCGCCGCCCCGGCGCCGCGTCCGCCCGCTTCCACCAGGGCCAAGGCGACGCGCTCCCGCTCGCGGACGCCAGCGTGGATATCGGCGTCATGGCGCTGGTCATCTTCTTCCTGCCCGACCCCGTCGCTGGCTTGACCGAGCTCAAGCGCGTCGTCCGGCCCGGCGGCACGGTCGCCGCCTACGCGTGGGACCTGCCGGCCCGCTCCTTTCCGCTCGAGCCGGTGCAGGCGGAACTGCGCGCCCTCGGCAAGACGCCGCTCATGCCGCCCAGCGCCGCCGTCGCCAGCACCGCCGGGTTGCGCGAGGCGTTCCTGGCCGCCGGGCTGGGCGAGCTGCGCCAGCGCGAGATCGCGGTGACCCGGCATTTCGACGACCTCGAGCATTTCTGGGTCGCCACGCTCGGCACCGGCAACCTGCGCGACTCGGTGGAAGGCCTTTCCGCGCCGGAGCTCGAGGCGTTCAAGAGACGCGTCGGTGCCCGCCTGACCCCGCACGCGGACGGCCGCGTCAGCTACACGGCCTCAGCCAACGCCATCGTCGGCCGCGTCCCGCCGGGTTGATCGTCGGGGGTCGGCGCGATACTCCAGACGGGCAATCGATCTGGAGAAGCCCGTGGACGTCCGCGCCGCCGTAGCGTTCGAAGCGGGTCAGCCGCTCTCGATCGAGACCGTCCAGCTCGACGGGCCGAAGGAAGGCGAGGTCCTGGTCGAGATCAAGGCCACCGGAATCTGCCACACCGACGAGTTCACCCGCTCCGGCGAGGATCCAGAGGGGATGTTCCCCGCCATCCTCGGCCATGAGGGCGCGGGCATCGTGGTCGATGTCGGGCCTGGGGTGCGTTCGCTCCAGAAGGGCGACCACGTCATCCCGCTGTACACGCCCGAGTGCCGCGAGTGCGAATACTGCCTCAGCCGCAAGACCAACCTCTGCCAGAAGATCCGGGTGACCCAGGGCCGCGGCCTGATGCCGGACGGCACCAGCCGGTTCAGCTTCAAGGGCAAGCCGGTGCTGCACTACATGGGCTGCTCGACCTTCGCCAACTTCACCGTGATGCCCGAGATCGCGCTGGCCAAGGTCCGCGAGGACGCGCCGTTCGACAAGATTTGCTACATCGGTTGCGGCGTGACCACCGGGGTCGGCGCGGTGCTGTTCACCGCCAAGGTGCAGCCCGGCGATCGCGTGGTGGTGTTCGGGCTCGGCGGCATCGGGCTGAACGTCGTCCAGGGCGCCCGGCTCGCCGGGGCCGACCAGATCGTGGGCGTCGACGTCAACCCGGCCCGGCGCGAGCTCGCCACCAAGTTCGGCATGACCGACTTCGTCAACCCGAAGGAGATCGAGGGCGACATCGTCCCCTATTTGGTCGACCTCACCAAGGGCGGCGCCGACCACAGCTTCGAATGTGTCGGCAACGTCACCCTGATGCGCCAGGCGCTGGAATGCGCGCACAAGGGATGGGGCAAGAGCACCATCATCGGCGTCGCCGGGGCCGGCAAGGAGATCAGCACCCGGCCGTTCCAGCTGGTCACCGGCCGGGTCTGGCAGGGCAGCGCCTTCGGCGGCGCGCGCGGCCGCACCGACGTGCCGCGCATCGTGGACTGGTACATGGACGGCAAGATCAACATCGACGACCTGATCACCCACATTCTGCCGCTGGATCGGATCAACGAGGGATTCGACCTCATGCATGCCGGCAAAAGCATCCGCAGCGTCGTCGTCTACTGACGGCCTCCCTATATGTGGGGGGATCGAAACGGAGAGAAACGGCCATGCAGATGTTCGACGTCAAGGGAATGACCTGCCAGCACTGCGTGGGTGCGGTCAGCGCGGCGATCGCCGGCGTGGACCCGGCCGCGAGCGTCGAGGTGAACCTCGAGACCGGCACGCTGACGGTGAACAACGAGAGTGCGCCGGAAGACGTGCTGCTGCAGGCGATCGCGTCGGAAGGCTACGAGGCCGTGCCGATCGACGCCTGATCGGCCGCGGCTCGTGTCGGGGAGTTCTCGCATGCCCACATCCGACCTTCTGATCGTCGGCGTTCCCGCCTGCTCCAAGATCGTCAACGGCGAGCCACAGCACGCGACGCCGACGCGCTACGGCGCGGCGCTCCTGGGCGCGGCTGGCGCCATCCCGATCCTGCTGCCGCCCGTCGGCGCCCCCATGCTCGCCGTGCTGGACCGGATCGACGGGCTGTTGCTTTCCGGTAGCCCCTCCAACGTCGACCCGGCGCTCTACGGCACCGACCCCTCGCTCACGCCCGGCAAGCATGACCGCTTCCGCGACGAGACCACACTACCGCTGGCGCGCGAGGCGCTGCGCCGCGGCATGCCGCTGCTGGCGATCTGCCGTGGCATCCAGGAGCTGAACGTCGCCATGGGCGGCTCGCTTCACCAGCAGGTACACCAGCTGGCCGGGCGCGCGGATCACCGCGCCGGCGAGGGCGAGCTGGGCCACCTCTTCCGCCTCAAGCACACGGTGCGGCTCTCCGGCCACCTCGCCGCCCTGGTCGGACAGGAGGAGGTGATGGTCAACTCGCTCCACGAGCAGGCGCTGGACCGCATCGCCGACGGGCTGGCGGTCGAGGCGGTGGCGGAGGACGGCACCGTCGAAGCCGTGCGGGTCCGTGATGCGGCCGCATTCGCGTTCGGGGTGCAATTCCATCCGGAGTGGCACTGGGCGAGCGACGAGGCGAGCCGGGCCATCTTCGCCGCCTTCGGCGAGGCCTGCCGACGCTACCGGGCCGAGCGGGACCGCCCCGTCAAAGCGGCGGCCTGATCAGGACATCGCGACCTTCTCGGCCGCTGCGCCGGAGGTCGCCGCTTCGGCGCGCTGGAAACCGTAGCCCTGGGCGATGAGCAAAGCGACCGCGCCGGTCCAGCCGGTCTGGTGGGACGCCCCAAGGCCACGGCCGGTATCCCCGTGGAAGAATTCGTTGAACAACAGGGCCTCGCCCTCCCCGTCCGCCTCGCCGGCGAAATCGTGCGGCGCCCGGTCGTTGCGCGAAAACGGGCGGACCCCATCCGGGCCGCGCTTGAATAGCCCGACGAGGCGGTTGGCCAGCTCCGCCGCCGCCTGCGCGATGGTCAGCATGGTGCCGCTGCCGACCGGGCACTCGACCTTGAAATCGTCGCCGTAATAGGCGTGGAAGCGCTGCATCGCCTCGATCAGCAGCAGGTTGAGCGGCATCCAGACCGGGCCGCGCCAGTTGGAGTTGCCGCCGAACATCTTGCTCTGCGAGTCGCCGGGCTCGTAGGCCACGGTCCAGGTCCCGCCACCGCGCTCGAACACGAAGGGGTGCTCTTTGTGCGCCTTGGAGACGGAGCGCACGCCGTAGGGCGAGAAGAACTCGTTCTCGTCCAGCATCCGCTTGAGCAACATTGTCATCCGGTGCCCGCGGAGCAGCGACAGGAGGCTGCGCTCTCCCACGCCCGGCTCGTTCCAGCGCGAGATCAGCGCGGCGAGATCCGGCCGGTAGCGTAGGAACCAGCGGAGCCGGCCGGCGAAATCGGGCAGCGCGTTGATCAGCGCCGGATCGATCACCTCGACCGCCAGCATGGGGATCAGCCCGACGATGGAGCGGACCCGCATGGTGTCCAGCGTCCCGTCCGGCAGGCGAAGGCGGTCGTAGAAGAACTGATCCTCCTCGTTCCACAGCCCCACGCCCTGACCGCCGACATCGGTCATGGCCTCGGCGATGTAGAGGAAGTGCTCGAAGAACTTGGTGGCCATGTCCTCGTAGGCCGGGTTGGTCTTGCCCAGCTCGAGCGCGATGCGCAGGAGGTTGAGGGTGTACATCGCCATCCAGGCGGTACCGTCGGCCTGGTCGAGCCAGCCACCGGTCGGCAGCGGCTTGGAGCGGTCGAACACGCCGATATTGTCGAGCCCCAGGAAGCCGCCCTGGAACACGTTGCGCCCGTCGGCATCCTTGCGGTTCACCCACCAGGTGAAGTTCAGCATCAGCTTGTGGAAGGTGCGCTCGAGGAAGTCGGTGTCCGCCACCCCCGTCAGTTGCCGGTCCATCTGGTAGACGCGCCAGCAAGCCCAGGCATGCACGGGCGGGTTGGCGTCGCCGAAATTCCACTCGTAGGCAGGAAGTTGCCCGTTCGGGTGCATGTACCATTCGCGCAGGATCAGCAGGAGCTGGTTCTTGGCGAAAGCCGGGTCGATCAGGGCGAACGTTACCGCGTGGAACGCCAGGTCCCAGGCCGCGAACCACGGGTATTCCCAGCCATCCGGCATGGAGATGACGTCGGCATTGTTCATGTGCTGCCAGTCGTCGTCCCGCGTCCGGTCGGGAGAGGGTCGGGGTTGCGCCGGGTCACCGGCCAGCCAACGGCGCACGTCGAATAGGTAGGTCTGCTTGCACCACAGCATCCCGGCCAGGGCCTGGCGTTGAATCAGCCGGGCTTCCGGGTCCGGGATATCGGCCTGCAATGCCGCGTAGAACTCGTCCGCATCGGCCCGCCGCTGCTGGAACAGCTCGGAGAAGTACAGAAAAGCCGGGCTGTCGCGCTCGACGGGGCGGAAGCGGAGGCGGATCTCGCGCTGCTCGCCCGGCGCCAACGTCAGAACGAAGTGCGCCGCGCATTTGCTGCCGCGCTGCGCCGGGTCGACTGCGCCGGCATCGCCGCCCACCACGCAATCGTTGATGCCGTCCTTGAAGGGCCCCGGCCGGTCCTGGCCCCAGAGCCGGGGCGCGTTGGTCTCGTTGGCGCAGAACAGCCAGGCCGGTTCCGCCTCGTCGCACTCGGCCTCCAGCTGCATCTCGCGCATCCGCGGGTGCCGGGCCTGGACGACACCGTGCTCCAGGAACAGCGACGGCCGGCGGGGGCTGTCCGCCCAGCTCCAGGTGTTGCGCGCCCAGAGCTGCGGCAGGACGTGCAGCCGCGCCGGCTCCGGCCCGCGATTGACCACCGTGACCCGCATCAACATGTCGTCCGGCGACGCCTTGGCAAATTCGACGAAGACGTCGGAGTACCGGTTCCCCTCGAAGATGCCGGTATCAGCGAGCTCGTATTCCGGCTCGTCCAGCCCGCGCCGACGGTTCTCCGCCAGGAGGCGCTCGTAGGGGAATTCAGCGTGCGGATACTTGTACAGCATCCGCATGTACGAGTGGGTGGGCGTACCGTCGAGGTGGTAGAACACCTCCTTGACGTCCTCGCCATGGTTGCCCTGCTCGTTGGTCAGGCCGAAATAGCGCTCCTTGAGAAAGGGATCGCGCTCGTTCCAGAGCGCAAGCCCCAGACACCAGTGCAGTCGGCTATCGCCCCAGCCGGCGATGCCGTCCTCGCCCCAGCGGTAGGCGCGGCTGCGGGCCTGGTCATGCGTGAAATACGACCAGGCATCGCCGTCCGCGCTGTAATCCTCGCGAACCGTGCCCCACTGCCGGTCGCTGACGTAGGGGCCCCAACGCCGCCATCCCTGCCCGCGGGCGGCGGCCTGCAGGCGGATGCCTTCGGCCGTGTCCAGGATGGCCGCGTGATCGGCCATGGTCGCGCCTGCGCGCCCGGTGCGGCGCTTACAGCCGCTCGCCGGCGAAGGTGTTGCAGGATGCGATCGTGCCGTTGCGGAACCCGGTGCCGAGCCACTGCACGCGCTGCGCCGACGACCCATGAGTAAAGCTGTCCGGCACGGCGGCGCGGCCGGAGGCGCGGCTCAGCCGGTCGTCGCCAATGGCGGTCGCCGTGTTGACGGCTTCCTGCAGGTCGGCCTGGGTGAGATTGTTGTGCCGCTCGTTCATGTGGTTGGCCCAGGCGCCGGCCAGGCAGTCGGCCATCAGCTCGGTGCGGACGGACAGACCGTTCGCTTCGGCCTTCCCCACCTGCTGCTCCGCCTGTTGGACCTTGGGCAGCAGACCGACGAGGTTCTGGACGTGGTGCCCGACCTCGTGGGCGATGACGTAGGCGTAGGCGAAATCGCCGCCGCCGCCCATCTTGGCCTTCATGTCGTTGAAGAACGCCGTGTCGAGATAGAGCTTTTGGTCGAGCGGGCAGTAGAACGGCCCCATGGCGGACTGGGCGGAGCCGCAGCCCGATTGTGTCTGGCCGGAGAACAGCACCAGGACGGGCGCCTTGTATTGCTTGCCCGTCTCGGCCGGGAGCTGCTTGGACCATACGTCTTCCGTCTCGCCGAGGATCTTGGCGACGAACGTGCCGACCTCGTCGGACGGCGCCCCCTGCCGCCCGGTCTGGGCCTGTTGCTGCGGCGCCATCTGCTGCTGAACCTGCTCGGCCCCGCCGATCAGGGCGGCCGGGTTGATCCCCGTGACCCAGCCAATGAGGGTCAGGACGACAATGGCGCCGACGCCGAGCCCGCCCTTGCCGACGCCGCTCATGCCGCGGCGGTCTTCGACATTGCTGGACTCGCGCAGATCATCTTGGCGCATGGGGTCACTCCGTCCTTTTGATAGGCAGGCTGTAGCAGAACTAGGCCGGGTTGGCCCCTTGCGCGGGCCGATTGGCCCGTCGCATCTTACAAACACGAAAACAGGGGAAACGTGGCGTGGGTTTGGCGGTCGTTGCGAAAAATCGACCCCGGCGAGCCACCGTTGCCATCGTTGCCATCGTTCGAGGGGAGACGCCGTGAAGATCGGTTCGCCGAGGGAAGTCGCCGCGGGAGAGAAGCGCGTCGCGTTGTCGCCGCAATCGGCCGCTGCACTGAGCAAGCTCGGCTACCAGTGCCTCGTCCAATCCGGGGCGGGCGCCGCGGCGCGTTTCTCGGACGAGGCTTATGCGGAGGCCGGCGTCACGGTGGTGCCGGATGCCGCCGCGCTGTGGGCGCAGGCGGACGTGGTGGTCAAGGTGCGGCCGCCGGAGACCAGCGAAGTCGAGATGACGCGGCCGGGGCAGATCCTGGTCGGCTTCCTGTATCCGGGCCAGAACGCGGCGCTGCTGGAGTCGCTGCGGGCCCGCGAGGTGACCGCGCTGGCGATGGACATGGTCCCGCGGATCAGCCGGGCGCAGAAGATGGACGCCTTGTCGTCCATGGCAAACATCGCCGGGTATCGGGCGGTGATGGAGGCCGGCAACAATTTCGGGCGCTTCTTCACCGGGCAGGTGACGGCGGCCGGCAAGGTGCCGCCGGCCAAGGTGCTGGTGGTGGGCGCCGGCGTGGCCGGGCTGGCGGCGATCGGCGCGGCGGTGTCGCTGGGCGCGATCGTCCACGCGTTCGACGTGCGGCCGGAGGTGGCCGAACAGATCGAGTCGATGGGCGCCGAGTTCGTCTTCCTCGAGTTCGAGGGCGGGCAGGACTCGTCGGCCACCGGCGGCTACGCCGCGCCGTCCAGCCCGGAGTTTCGCGAGACGCAGCTGGCCAAGTTCCGCGAGCTGGCCCCCGACATGGACATCGTCATCACCACGGCGCTGATCCCCGGGCGCCCGGCGCCGAAGCTCTGGACGGCGGACATGGTGGAGGCCATGAAGCCCGGCTCCGTCATCGTCGATCTCGCCGCCGAGCGGGGCGGCAATTGCGAGCTGACGGTGGCGGACCAGATCGTCGAGGTGGCGCACGGGGTCAAGGTGATCGGCTACACCGACTACCCGAGCCGGATGGCGACCCAGGCCTCGACACTCTACGCCAACAACATCCGTCACCTGATCGACGACCTCACGCCGGGCAAGGACGGGGTGCCGGTCGTCAACATGGATGACGACGTCATCCGCGGCGCGACCGCCACGCGGGACGGGGCGGTCACCTACCCTCCCCCGCCGCCCAAGGTTCAGGCGATCGCGGCCGCCAAGCCGAAGCCGAAAGCCGTGGAGGAGAGCGCCACGGACAAAGCGGCGCGCGAGCTGGCGGCGCTGCGGCAGAACTCCAGGCGGACGACGACGCTGCTGGCCGTCGGCACGGTGGTGATGCTGCTGATCGGGTCGGTGGCGCCGGAAAGCTTCATGCAGCATTTCATCGTGTTCGCGTTGAGCTGCTTTGTCGGCTTCTACGTGATCTGGAACGTGAGCCACGCGCTCCACACGCCGCTGATGGCGATCACCAACGGCATCTCGTCCATCATCATCCTGGGGGCCTTGTTGCAGTTCGGATCCGGCAGCACGACCGTGGTCATCCTGGCCGCGCTGGCCACGCTGATGGCCTCGGTGAACATCTTCGGCGGCTTCCTGGTGACGCGCCGGATGCTTGCCATGTTCCAGAAGAGCTGAGGGACCATCCCCATGAATTCCGGTCTCGTCACCGCCTTCTACATCGTCTCGGCGATCCTCTTCATCCTCGCCCTAGGCGGCCTGTCCAACCAGGAACGGGCCAAGCAGGCAATCTGGTATGGCATCGTCGGCATGGCCTTGGCCGTGCTGGCCACGATGTTCAGCGGCTCCGGCCATTTCTGGCTGCTGATCCCCATGGTCGCGATCGGCGGCGTCGGCGGCTGGTATGCTGCCAGCCGCGTCAAGATGACCGAGATGCCGGAGCTGGTCGCCGGGTTCCACAGCCTGGTCGGCCTGGCCGCGGTGTTCATCGGGCTGAACGCGCATCTCGAAGCCGCACGGGTCGGGCGCGTGTTGCACGACGGCTTGCCGGAGCGGCTGATCGGCTTCGGCGCCACGCTCGCGCACAAGACGCCGGTCGAGCTCAACATCATGCGGGTCGAGATCTTCCTCGGCATCCTGATCGGTGCGGTCACCTTCACCGGGTCGATCGTGGCCTACATGAAGCTCGCAGGTAAAACCGGCTCCAAACCGCTGATCCTGCCCAACCGGCATGCGATCAACATCGGCGCCGGGGTGGTCTGCCTCGTCCTGGGCATCGCCTATTTCATGGGCGCGGGGCTGTGGACCATGATCCTGGTCGCGCTGATCGCCGGCTTCATCGGTTGGCATCTGATCATGGCGATCGGCGGCGCGGACATGCCGGTCGTTATCTCCATGCTCAACAGCTATTCCGGCTGGGCGGCGGCGGCGATCGGCTTCACGCTCTCCAACGACCTGCTGATCGTCACCGGCGCCCTGGTCGGGTCCTCGGGCGCGATCCTGTCCTACATCATGTGCAAGGCGATGAACCGGAACTTCGCGTCCGTGATCCTCGGCGGCTGGGGCGGCACGACCGGGCCGGCGATGGAAATCGAGGGCGAGATGATCCCCATCGACGTCGACGGGGTCGCCTCGATGCTGGACGATGCGGATTCCGTCATCATCGTCCCGGGCTACGGAATGGCTGTGGCGCAGGCGCAGCAATCCGTCAGTGAGCTGGTCAAGCGGTTACGGGCCAAAAAGAAGGAGGTGCGCTTCGGCATCCATCCGGTCGCCGGGCGGTTGCCGGGGCACATGAACGTGCTGCTGGCCGAGGCGAAGGTCCCGTATGACATCGTCCTGGAGATGGACGAGATCAACGCGGACTTCCCAACGACGGACGTGGCGATCGTCATCGGGTCCAACGACATCGTCAACCCGGCGGCGCAGGACGACCCGAACTCGCCGATCGCCGGGATGCCCGTGCTGGAGGTGTGGAAGGCCAAGCACGTGCTGGTCATGAAGCGCGGGCAAGGCACCGGCTACTCAGGGATCGAGAACCCGTTGTTCTTCAAGGAGAACGCGCGGATGTTCTATGGCGACGCCAAGAAGTCGCTCGATCAGCTGCTGCCGAAGATCGCGTAAGACGGTCTCCGAGGAACCGGCCCTCTCCCGCCGCAGCGGGAGAGGGCTCGGACCTTAGGCTTTGACGGCGCGCAGCACGGAGCGGGCCTCGCCCGCCAGGCTGCGGTAGATGGCCAGATAGTCCTCGGCCATGCGACGCGAGGTGAAACGCTCCTCGAACCGCTGGCGCACCTTGGCACGCGACAGCTTGGCCAACTGGGCGACGGCGCCGATCGCGCTGGTCTCGTCCTCGACGATGAAGCCGGTAAGGCCGGGCTCCACGATCTCGGGCACCGAGCCGCGATTGAACGCGATCACCGGCGTGCCGCAGGCCATCGCCTCGATCATCACCAGGCCGAACGGCTCCGGCCAGTCGATCGGCATCAGCAGCCCGACCGCACCGGAGAGGAAGTCCGGCTTTTGCGCGTCGTTGATCTCGCCGATCATCTCCACGCCGCCCTCGGCCAGCATGGGCCGGATCACCGTGTCGAAGTAGAGCTGGTCGACCCGGTCCACCTTGGCAGCGATCTTGAGCGGGATGCCGGCGGCGCGCGCGATGCGAATGGCCTTGTCGGGCCCCTTCTCCGGCGCGATGCGACCCAGGAACGCCAGGTATTCCTGCTTCGTGGGCTGCGGCGTCAGCAGGTTGACCGGCAGGCCGTGATGCACCGTCTTCACGTAATTGGCCTGCGGCAACGGCTTGCGCTGCGAGTCGGAGATGGACACCACCGGCGCGTGCGGGAAGGTGTCGAACACCGGCTGTAGCTCCGCCAGGTCGAGCCGGCCGTGCATGGTGGTCACGAACGGGGTTCGCTGGCGGCCGAACAGGCTGAACGACCAGTAATCCATGTGGAAATGCAGCACGTCGAACTCGTCGGCGCTGCGGCGGGCGGCTTCCATCAGAAGCATGTGCGGCGCGATCGGGTCGCGGATGGCCGGGTCGAGCCGGAGGGCCCGGGGCCAGATCGGCTGGAGCTTGGCGGAGGTGATCGAGTCCCCCGACGCGAACAGCGTCACGTCATGGCCCAGCGCCACCAATTCCTCGGTCAGGAACGAGACGACCCGTTCCGTCCCCCCGTAGAGCTTGGGCGGGACCGCTTCATGGAGCGGGGCGATCTGCGCGATACGCATGCTGTAACACTCTCCTGACTACCAGGAGGATCGTTACGCGGGAATCGGGGCAATAATTTGACGCAGTGCGGCATTTCTCGAGGCAGCCGCGAATAGGAGCCGGCGAAGCCGGTCGTGGGGCGGCTCGGTCTGGCAGCCGCCCGGGTCGTCTCGGCTCAGAAGCCTTCGCGTTCGAGCCGCTTGCGCTCCATCTTGCGGGCGCGGCGCACGGCCTCGGCGGCCTCGCGGGCACGGCGCTCGGACGGCTTCTCGTAGTGACGACGCAGCTTCATCTCGCGGAACACACCTTCGCGCTGCATCTTCTTCTTCAGCGCCTTGAGCGCTTGATCGACGTTGTTATCACGGACGAGAACCTGCACTTGGCCGCCATCTCCTGTTTGCTGGGCCGCCCATCTTAGGCTTCGGGGGCATGACAAAGGGTATCCAAGCAGCATCATCGCTGCGGAAGCGATGCGCATACCACATCGCGGCGCCCCTGCAAAAGCCTTTCCCGCCACCGTCATCGGCCCATATTGAAGGCATGGCCATACTCAAGATCGCCCGCATGGGGCATCCCGTCCTGCTTCAACGTGCCGAGCCGGTGCCCGACCCGGGCGCCCCGGAAATTCGCCGGCTGGTGGCCGACATGATCGAGACCATGGAGGACGCCAACGGCGCCGGGCTGGCCGCGCCGCAGGTCCATGTGCCTTTGCGTTTGTTCGTGTTCCGCGTGCCGCCGGGCCGCACGGCCGAAGCGGAGGGCGATGGCGAGCAGGGCAACACGGTCGTCATCAACCCGGAACTCGAGCTGCTCGACGACGAGACGGTGCTGCGCTGGGAGGGGTGCCTGTCGATCCCCGGCCTGCGCGCCGCCGTGCCGCGTCGCCTGCGCCTCCGGTACAAGGGCGTCGATACCGACGGTAACCCGGTCGGCGGCTTCGCCAGCGGCTTCCATGCCGGCGTCGTGCAACACGAATACGACCATCTGGACGGCATCCTGTATCCCATGCGCATGACCGATTTCAGCCGGTTCGGCTTCAACGAAGAACTGGCACGGGCGGCGGCGGGGTCATGATCGCGCCGCCGGAGCGCAGCGCCGAGCGCGACGAGGCGATCTTGGCCGCCCTGCCCTTCGTGGCCGACCGGGGCTGGAACGTCCGCACCGCGATGGAGGCCGCCGGTCCGGATGCCGACCTGCTGTTCCCAGGCGGCGCGGCGGACATGGTGGAAGCCTATATCGACCTGTCGGACCGGCGGATGCTGGCGCTGGCGGCCGAGTCCGACATGGCTGGCCTGCGCGTCCCCGCCCGGGTGCGCCAGGCGATCGCGCTGCGGCTGGCGGATGCGCGGGACGACAAGCTGGCCATCGCGCGCGCGCTCGGCGTGCTGGCCATGCCGCAGCACGCGGCTCTAGCGGCGCGCACCCTGGCCCGCACCACCGACGCGGTCTGGACTGCCGCGGGCGACGATGCCGACGGCCTGAGCTGGTATACGAAGCGGCTGACGTTGGCGCCGATCTATGCCGCGACGCTGCTGTATTGGCTGCGCGACGACGGCATGGCCGACGAGGCGACACTGGCCTTCCTGGACCGCCGGCTCGCTGGGGTCGGGCGGATCACCCGCCTGCGCAAACGGATGACATTTAGCGCCAGGTAACCGTCGCGCAGCGTACAGTCGTTTACGGATCGGTAACGGGAATCGGTCATAGTCAGGTCGACCACAACAGAGATGTGACCGACGCTATGGACGTCCATTCCGCCGAAACAGCCTCGCTACAACACCACTCTTCGCAGGGCGCGGATCGGCACATTTATCGACTTGCCGCCCAGACTTGGTTGGCCCTGCAGGCCGTCGAGGTCCCGCCGACGCCGCAGAATTTCGAGCTGTGGTTCACCTACCTCGGCGGCAACAATCCCGAGCTGACCCAACGCATGGACGAGTTGCTGCATCACGGGCACCGGCCGGTCCCCGAAGTGTTGGACCTCATCTACTCGGAATGCATCTCGGGCCGCGGCGCGCCGGATCTCGAAGCGCTGGAGGATGGCGCGGCCGAGATCGAGAACGCCGCGCGCGACACCGCCACCAACCTCGCCGCCGGGCAGCGCTACCTGAGCGATTACGGCAGCGTGCTGAGCTCGGTGGGCAAGCAACTCGGCGGCGAGCAGACGTTCGAGAGCCTGATCCAGTCCGTCGCCGTGCTGGTCTCGGAGACGAACCGCGTGGGCGAGCTCAACCGCTCTCTCGAAGCCAGGCTGGCTGCCTCGGCCGGCCAGGTCGCTCGGCTCCGCTCCTCGCTGGCCGAGGTCAAGCAGGACGCGACGACCGACGCGCTGACCAATCTGCACAATCGCCGCGGCTTCGACGCCCGGCTGCGCCGCGCGTTGGCGCGCAACCGGGCCGACAACACGCCGATCTGCCTCATCATGGCTGACGTGGACCGCTTCAAGACCTTCAACGACGTCTATGGCCACAAGACCGGCGACCTCGTGCTGCGCCTGGTCGGCCGCCTGATGGCGGAGAACGTGAAGGGCAAGGACACGGCGGCACGCTACGGCGGCGAGGAGTTCGCCCTGATCCTGACGGGCGCGGACGAGCATGCCGGCGGGCGCGTGGCCGAGCAGATCCGCGCCGCGCTGGACGGCAAGCGGCTGATCAACCGCGGCAGCGGCCATCACATCCACGGCGTCACCATCTCCATCGGCGTCGCCGAGTTGCGGCCGAACGAGCGCTCGGCCAGCCTGCTGGAACGCGCCGACGCTGCGCTCTACTTTGCCAAGAACTCCGGCCGCAACCGGGTCTGCCTCAGCGGCAGCCTGCCCGACGCGGCGCGCTGGGAGGTATCGCCTACGTCGCCGCCAAGCGAAGCCGTTCTGCCGTTCGCGCCCGCCCCATGAGCGGCAGCAGGTCGCGCAACTCCGGCCCGTGATCCTCGCCGGTCAGGGCCTGGCGTAGCGGCATGAACAACGCCTTCCCCTTGCGACCGCTCTGCCGCTTCACCTCGTCGATCCAGATGCGCCAGACGTCGTAGTCCCAAGGCTCCGGTGGCAGCGCGTCCAGCGCGGTCTGCAGATAGTCGGCCTCCGCATCGAGCAAGGGCGGAACGATCGACCCGGCGACCACATCCCACCAGCCCCGCGCCTCGTTCAACAAGTCCAGATTGCCGCGCACCGCGGCCCAGAACGCCGGGGTGGCCGCCGGCGGTAGCCGATCCTGCACCGCCTCGAACGGCAATTCGCGCAACGCGCGCCGGTTCAGCGCCGCCAATTGCTGCCCGTCGAAGCGCGGCGACGCGTGCGACACGCGCCGCAGATCGAAATCGGCAGCCAGCGCGTCGGGTCGCCCGACCACAGGGTCCTCCGACGTGCCGAGCCGGGCCAGATACCCAGCCAGCGCCGCGGGCTCGATGCCATCACCGCGCAGGCTGCGCAGGGTCAGCGCGCCGATCCGCTTGGACAGCTTGCCCCCGCCCTCGTCGACCAGCAGCGGTAGATGGGCGAAGCGCGGCATCCGCCGACCCGGCGCCAGCGCTTCCATGATGTCGAGTTGCAGGCCGGTATTGGTGATGTGGTCCTCGCCCCGCACAATGTCGGTGATCGACTCTGCCAGGTCGTCCACCACGGAGGTGAAGGTATAGAGCGGCGTGCCGTCCGCCCGGATCAAGACCGGGTCGGACACCGCGGAGAGCTTCACCTGGCGGCGGCCCAGCACCTGATCGTGCCACTCGACCTGCCGGCCCGAGAGCAGGAAGCGCCAGTACGGCCGCTTGCCGCCGAACTCGGCCTGTGCCCGCTGCGTCGGCGTCAGCTTCAGCATGGCGCGGTCGTAGAGCGGTGGAAGGCCGCGCTTGAAGCGCTGGTCGCGCTTGGCGTTGAGCTCCTCCTCGCTTTCGAAGCAGGGGTACAGCCGCCCGCTCGCCTTCAACTTCTCTGCTGCTGCCGCGTATCGCTCCAACCGTTCGGACTGCCGGACGATCTGGTCCCACTCGATCCCGAGCCAGCGTAAGTCGTGCTGGATCGCCTCGTCGAACTCCGGCCGGTTGCGCTCCGCATCGGTGTCGTCGATCCGCAGAAGGAACCGGCCGCCGTGCCGCTTGGCCAGCAGATAGTTCGCCAACGCGGTCCGAACGTTCCCCACATGCAGCAGTCCGGTCGGGCTCGGCGCGAAACGGACCTTCAAGCGCCCCTCTCGGCGTCGTCGCCGTCGGTATCGGCACCCGGGTCGTCGCCGTCGTCGGCAGCGCCGCGCGGGTCCAAGCTGCGCCAGTCACGGTCGGCCCGGGTCGCTTTGCGGGCCGCAAAGTCGCCAAGCTCGGCCGCGCTGCGCCAGCCTTGCTCGCCGGAGTCCGGCACGATCGCGTCCTCCCCGAAGGCGAACCAGGCCGCCAGCACCGCCTTGGGATCGGCCCCGCGGGTCCGGCATCGCTCCACGCTGTCGCGCACGTATCGACGCGCGAACAGGTTGGCGTCCGCCACGCTGCCGAACGGGCCGACTTCCTCGACCACGCCGTCTTCCGCGCCCCCGGACATGTCCAGGATGCGCACCCGCCAGCTCTGCTCGCTCATGCGGCGCCGTTCCGCTCGTGGGCCCGCTGCCGATGCTGCGACAACAGGAACTCGCGGCCGACCTTGACGCGCTGCTCGTCCCCGTAGGCGACGATGTCGGCGGTGGCATAGGTCTCGTGCCAGTCGCGCGGAATGAAGCTGCCGGTGCCCACCACGTCGATCGGCGCGCGCGTATCGGCCATCACCCGGCACTTTTGCACACCGAACCCCGACGACACGACGATGCGCACCTTCGGGAACCCCCCCTCGTCCAGCGCTTCCCGCATGCGCCAAATCGCCGCCGCGGAAACGCCGGTGCCGACCAGGTCGCGCAATTCGGCATCGCTGCGATAGCGCCGGATCGCGCCGGGCGCGCGACGCTCCAGCACGGCGTAGCTGCCAGCCGGGTCGAGCCCTTCGAGGTAGCGCCCGCCATGGGTGTCGAGGCGGACCGCCAAGCGTCCTTCCGCAGCCAATGCCGGAAAGGCGCGGCAAACCTCTAGGCCGTCGGTGATCTCGCTCCCGAAATAATCGGTCAGCACGGTGAGGAACTCGTCGGGGCAGGTTTCGTGGAACATCTGCGCCGCCCGCAGCGTCGACCCGGCGTAGCCGATCAGGGCGTGCGGCATGGTGCCGCGGCCGCGTGTCTCGCCAAAGAACGGGCTCGCGAGATCGGTCGAGGTGCCGACGAAGCCCACCGCGCCCTCGCGCTGCGCCGCGGCGCTGCCGATGGAGGCGGCGTAGCCCATGATCTGCTGCATCTCCGCCCCGGCGCAGTGCCGCGCCTCCATGGCCAAGAATTGCACCCCCGGCAGCGCGATGCACATCTGATACGCGTTGTGGGCCGCCACGCAGGCCGGACCGAGCTTCTGCAGGAACAGCGTTTCGCAATCCGACAGCGCCCGGAACGAGCCGGTGATGGTCGCGATCGGCTCGCCGGCGCCGACCCACTCGCCTTCCGGATGGATCACGTCGCACTGGAACGACGTCCCCCGCGCCGCCGCGACCTGGTCGAGCCAGTCGAGCATCATCCGCGGCGCCGACACGACCGGCCGGCGCAGGAACACGGCATAGGTGACCCGCACGTCGCCGAAGCGCTCGACCACCTCACGGGTGCGATTGAAATACGCATCCGTCCTCTGCGCGATGTCGTTCAGCAGCGCCGGCTCGCCCGCGCTCATCCGCGCCGCCTCATTCGGCCGCCGCGGCGAGCACGCCGGCGCGGCGCGACTTCAACGACTCCGCCACCAGGAAGGCCAGCTCCAGCGACTGCTCCGCGTTCAGCCGCGGGTCGCAGAACGTTTCGTAGCTCTGGCCCAGATCGGCTTCCGTCAGCCGGTGCGCACCGCCCACGCATTCCGTGACGTTCCGGCCGGTCATCTCGACATGAAGGCCGCCGGCCCAGGTGCCGGCCTCGGCATGCGCGTCGAAGAAACGCTGCACCTCGGTCATGATCGATTCGAAGTTACGCGTCTTGACCTTGGCGGCGGTGCTGATCGTGTTGCCATGCATCGGGTCGCACAGCCACACGACCTTGCGGCCCGCGCGCTGGACCGCACGCAGCAGTGGCGGCAGCGCGGCGGCGACGCGGTCGGCGCCCATGCGGCTGATCAGCGTGAGCCGCCCCGCCTCGTCTGCCGGATTGAGCCGCTCAATCAGGCGGAGCAGGTCGTCGGGCTCCATGCTCGGGCCGACCTTGAGGCCGATCGGGTTGCGCACGCCGCGCAGGAACTCGACATGCGCGCCGTCCAACTGCCGGGTCCGGTCGCCGATCCAGAGGAAATGCGCCGAGCAGGCGTAGGTGCCGCCGCCGGTGCTGTCCACGCGCGTCAGCGCCTGTTCGTAAGGCAGCAGCAGCGCTTCGTGGCTGGTGTAGAAATCGGTCTCGCGAACCTGCGGGGTGCTGCCCATGCCGCAGGCGCGCATGAAGGCGAGGGTTTCCTCGATGCGGGAAGCCAGGTCCTGGTAACGGGCGGCGAGTGGCGAACGGGCGGCGAAGTCCAAATTCCAGCGATGCACCTCGTGCAGGTCGGCATAGCCGCCGTTGGCGAAGGCGCGCAGCAGGTTGAGCGTGCCGGCGGACTGGAAATAGCCCATTTCCATCCGCTGAGGGTCCGGCACCCGGGCTTCGGGGGTGAAGGCCGGGCCGTTGATGATGTCGCCGCGGTAGCTCGGCAGCGACACGCCGTCGGCAGTCTCCATGTCCGACGAGCGCGGCTTGGCGAACTGGCCCGCCATGCGCCCGAGTTTGACCACCGGCACGCCGCCGCCGAACGTCAGCACGACGGCCATCTGCAACAGGACGCGGAACGTGTCGCGGATGATGTTGGCGGTGAAGTCGCCGAAGCTTTCCGCGCAGTCGCCGCCCTGCAGCACGAAGGCCTGACCCTCCGCCGCCAGCGCCAAGCCGGCCTGCAACCGCCGCGCCTCGCCGGCGAACACCAGCGGCGGGTAGGATTGGAGCCGGGCTTCCATCGCCGCGAGCGCCTGGGCGTCGGGGTACGACGGCATCTGCTTGACGGGCTGGTCGCGCCAGCTCGCCGGCGTCCAATTCTGCATCACTCTCCTCCGGGGCGCGGCAGTTCGACTGCCGGCGCATGGGTCACCATCGTCGCACGATAGACCCGGAACGCCTCAGCCTCCACCCCGCCCCGCGCGCGGGTCAGACGCCCGATCGGCACGGCATCCTGCCAGAAGGCCGGGTCCGGCGGTTGCGTCCGCCGCTCGCTGATCAGCAGCAGCCCGGTGCCGCCGGGCGCGGGCGGCAGGCGGAATAGCTGCCAGCGGGGTTCGGCGCCGATCACGGACGCGTCGGGCGGCGACCACCAGGCCAGCTCCGCCGCCTGCCCGTAATCCTCCGAGGCGACGAAGCCGAGCCCGTTGGCGCGCCGTATCGCATCCGCCTCGGCCGCCAGCGCGTGCCAGCCGCCGAGGCGGATCAGCGTCGGGTCCAGCCGACGCGGCAGCGGGATCGCCGCGGTCGCGGCCTGCAGGTAGATCAGCGCCGTCAGCACGAAGCCGAGCGCGGCGGCGGCTGGCTGCCAGCGCGGCAAAACGGCAGCCGCCGCGATCGCCAGCGGCGGATACAGCACCGCCAGCCAGTTCGCCTGCACCCGCGCGCCGATCGCGTGCTCGACGAATAGCAGCAGGCCAGGCACGGCAAAGGCGAGCAGGAGCGCGGCCGCCTCGTCGCGCCGACGCACCGCCCGCAGCATGCGCCATAGCCCGGCCGCGAACAGCGCGAACACGATCGGCGTCGCCAGCCCGATCTGCCCGCCGACGAGCTCCCCGAGATATTGAGCCGCCCGCTGCGGCGCCCAGTCGCCCGTGCGCCCGCCCTGCTTGAGCAAGCTGACCCAGCCATGCGTCGCGTTCCACCACAGCACCGGCGCGAACAACAGCACCGCCAGCCCGGCGCCGCCCCACACAGACGGCGAGCGCAGCACCCGCCACCGCCGAAGGCCGGCGATCCATAGCACCGGCGCCACCGCCAGCAGCGCCCCGGTATACTTGCTGGCCAGCCCCGCCCCGATCGCCAACCCGGCCAGGAGCCACCAGCGCGGGTCGGCCTCCGCCCGCACCACAGCCCAGAGCGCGAGCACCGCGAAGAACAGCAGCGGCGTATCTGGCGTCATCGTCACGGCGCCGGCGCCGAGCATGAGGGTGCCGTTGAGCAGCACCGCGGCGGGCACGCCGAGCCGGCGGCCGGGGAACAGCCGGTCGGCCGCGTCGACCAGCACCACGGACCCGATCGCGGCGGCGAGCGGCCCCAGCAAGCGCAGACCCAGCGCGGTCTCGCCCGCGAGCGCCGTGCCCGCCCGGATCCACAGCGCGACCATCGGTGGATGGTCGAGGTAGCCGGGCTGCAGCGTGCGCGACCAGACCCAATAATACGCCTCATCGGGCGCGAGCGGGATCGTCGCCGCCACCGCCAACCGCAGCGCGGTCAGCAGCAGCAGCGCCGCCGCCGCGCTAACGACGGAGGCGTTCGGCGATCTGGACGGCATTGAGCGCGGCGCCCTTCAGCAACTGGTCGCCGACGACGAACAGCGCCAGCGTGCGCCCGGTGGGATCGCCGAGGTCGCGCCGGATCCGACCGACCAGCACGTCGTCCTGCCCGGTCGCGTCCGACGGCATCGGGTAATAGTTGCGCCGGGGCTCGTCGACGACGCGCAGGCCGGGGGCGGCATCGAGCAGGGCGCGCGCGGCCGCCGGGTCGACGGGTTCGTCGAACTCGGCCGAGATCGCCATGGCGTGGGTGCGCAGCACGGGAACGCGAATGCAGGTGATGCCGATCGGCAGATCGGGCGTTTCCATGATCTTGCGGGTCTCGGCGATGACCTTCAGCTCCTCGCCGTTATGCCCGCTCGCCTCGTCCATATCGGCGTTATGACTGAACAGATTGAAGGCGTAGGGGTGCGGCAGCACGCTGGGCGTGAAGCTCTCCCCGCGCAGGAAGGCGCCGGTGGACTGCCGCAGCTCCTCCATCGCCGCGGCGCCGGCGCCGGAAGCGGCCTGGTAGGTCGCGATCGTCAGCCTGCGGATCGGGCTGGAGCGGTGCAGCGGTGCCAGGGCGATTGTGGCGATGGCGGCGACGCAGTTCGGGTTGGCGATGAGGCCGACATGGTGCTCGAGGGCGTCGGGGTTGACCTCCGGCACGACGAGCGGGACAGCCGGGTCCATGCGGAAGGCCGACGAGTTGTCGATCACGATGGCGCCCGCGGCTTGGGCGATCGGGGCGAAGCGCTTGGAGACGCCGCTGCCGGCGGAGAACAGCGCGATATCGATGCCGTCGAAGCTGTGTTCGGTCAGCGTCTCGATGCGGAGCGGCTCGCCGTTGAACGTCGCTTCGCGGCCGGCGGAGCGGGCCGAGGCCAGCAGCCGAAGGTGCCGCGGCCGCAGCGCGCTGCGCTCGAGGCATCGGAGCAGCTCGACGCCGACAGCGCCGGTCGCGCCGACGATGGCGATGGCGGGCGCGGTGTTGCCGGACGCTTGGTGGCGCCGGGTCTGGGGGAACGTGGTCGTGTCGGACATGGTGCCTCTCGCGCGCTGACCGGAGAGACGGGGGCTGGTCGCGCGGCCCCGTCCGTCTCCGGCGGGACTATCTGGACCGTCGTCGCCGAGTTACCGCGCGGGGCCCACACATCCCGCCGCGGCGGTCGTGGTGGTCCGAGGCTTGAAGGTATCGGCTACGAACATGGGCGGGGGATAGTCGAACCGGCGGGACGCGGTCAACGGTCGGGCGGTGACATGGCTGCCATCCCGCCGCTCGCGATCGGCGCCGGTGGTCCGGAACGAAGCACGATAAGCGTTGTTTCAGCACGATGACGTTCGTATCGCGCCTTCTGGTTTGTGGCTTACCCCTACTCGAGCTGGCCGGATGCGGCGTGCCGGAAGGGCCGCCGCTGGTGTCGGCGCATTACCCGCCGGGCACGGGGGCGGTGAATGCCAACAGCGAGCCGCAACCGCTCAACAGCCTCCCACCCGGCGCGGCCAATGTTGGGCCGGGCGTGGGGCAGACCTCGCCCAACTTCCTCAGCTTCAAGATCGGCGGACGCTGAGCCGCCGCCCCGATCAGGCGGCGGCGACGGCCTCGGCAAGGCGGATGAAGGTGGGGACGGCGTCGGTCAGCGCGGCAAGGCCGACGCTTTCGCCGGGCCGATGCGCCTGCGCGATGTCGCCGGGGCCGAGGATGACGCAGGGGGCCAGCGCCTGGAGTTCGGAGGCGTCGGTGCCGAACGGGACGGTGACCGGGGCGGAGCCGGTGACGTCGCTGGCGAGGGCGATCAGCGGGTGGTTGCGGGGAAGTTCGGGCGGCGTCGCGCCCCGCGATACGGTCAGCTCGAGGCCATGCTGCGCCGCGGCGGCCTCGACCAGGCCGATGACGGTGGCCGGGTCGATGCTGGCGCTGTAGCGGTAGCGGATACGGACCGTGGCCTTCGGGACCGTCATGTTGATCGCGGCGCCGTGGTTGTCGATCAGCGGGTTGAAGTCGCTGAACGGCGGATCGTAGTCGGGGTCCTGCAGCGACGGATCGGTGCGGAGGCGGTCGAACACGGTGCGCATCTCGGCGAGGAACGGGGCCAGGGCCCAGTTCGCGTTGCGCCCTGCGCCCGTGCTGCTATGCGCCTGCAGCCCCGTGGCGACCGCGGTGAACTCAATGTGGCTGCGATGGCCGCGAACGGGGACCATGCCCGTGGGCTCGGCGACCAGGATGCCGCGCGGCTTGAAGACGCGGGCAAGTGTGCTGCTGCGGGCGAGCAGATTGGCGCCCTGCTTGGTGGTTTCCTCGTCGGTCGTGATGAACAACGCGACCGGCACGTGGGCCGGCAGGGTGACGGCGGCAGCGACGAGGCTGGCGAGCGGGCCCTTCATGTCGGTGCTGCCGAGGCCGTGCAGGGTGTCGCCGTCGATCTGTCCCGACCAGGGGTCGGTCGTCCAACCCGTGTTGGGCACGGTGTCCATGTGGCCGCAGAAGGCGAGCCCGCCCGTGCCGCGGGCAGCGACCAGCACACTCTTGTTGACGCCGTTGGCGTCCTTGTAGTCGAGCCGCTCGAGCTGGAATTCACCCAGCTCGCTGGCGATGCGGTCGGCCAGACCGAGATTGCTGACGGTGCTGCGGCTATCGATGCGGACCAGGTCGCGCGCGAGCGTCCTGACGAACTCGGGCAGTTCCATGCCGGCCCCCTCGCCTGTTGGGCGGTCACCTCTTGCATGGCGCGCGGGGTGGGGGCAAGGCTGATGCATGGTCGCCTACCTCGATCCGCGCAGCGGCGCCCGCTATCCGATCGCGGTGCCGCGTTGGTGCGGCGACGGATTGGCCCCCCTGATGCTGACCCCGTTGCCGGGCTTGCGGCGCGAGGAGGTGGATGGGGCGGAGCGGAGCCTGTGGCGGTATCGCGCGGCGTTCCCGTTTCCCGTTCGCGCGCCGATCAGCATGGGCGAGGGCTGCACGCCGCTGATCCCGCGCCGGCTCGGTGGCGGGGCGGCGCTGCTCAAATGCGAATGGTTCATGCCGACCGGAAGCTTCAAGGATCGGGGCGCCTCGGTGATGCTGTCCTTGCTGCGGGAGCAGGGGGTCGGCGCGGTGCTGGAGGATAGTTCCGGCAATGGCGGGGCGGCCGTTGCGGCCTACGCGGCGGCGGGCGGGATGCGGGCGACCATCATGGCGCCAGCGAACACCAGCCCGGCCAAGACCGTGCAGATGCGCGCCGCGGGTGCGGCGCTCCGCTTGATCCCAGGCAGTCGGCAGGACACGGCGGATGCGGCCATGCGCGCGGACGGCCCCGAGTTCTACGCCAGCCATAATTGGCATCCGTTCTTCCTGCACGGCACCAAGACGCTGGCCTACGAGCTGTGGGAGGACCTCGGCTTCACGGCGCCGGACCATGTGGTGATCCCCTGCGGGGCCGGGTCGAACGTGCTGGGATGCGAGATCGGCTTTTCCGAATTGCTTCGCGGCGGGCAGATCGCCCGAATGCCGCGTCTCTGGGCGGCGCAACCGGCGCATTGCGGGCCGATCGCGGCGGCGGCGCTCGGGATCGAGGCCGGCCCGGTGCGCCCGACCATGGCGGAAGGCACCGCGATCGCGGCGCCGATCCGGCTGGCGGAGGTGGTTGCCGCCCTGCGCGAGAGCGGCGGCGGCGGCGTGCTGATCGAGGAGGCGGAGATCGCGGACGCGGTTCTCGAGCTGGCCGCCATGGGGTTCTACGTCGAGCCGACCTGCGCGCAGGCGGCGGCGGCGTATCGCAAGCTGCTGGCCTCCGGCCAGATTGGGCCCGAGGAACGGACCGTGCTGGTGCTGACGGGCACGGGGCTGAAGGCGACGCCGCGGATCGCCGAACTGCTCGGGATCGCGTTGTAGGCGTTTACGAGAGTTGGACCGATTGCGCGGCTGCCTCAAGCTCCTGGAAGCTGGGCATGTGCTGCGACGGGGCCATCTTGCGGCCGGTCTCGATGCTGACCTGCGGCGCGTTGCCGTGCAGATGGGTAATGAGCACGGCGCGAATTACCTCGAAGAATTGGCTTTCCTCCTCGACGACGCCTTTCAGCCGGGTCGCGAACGGGCCGGCGAGCCCGTAGGCGAGCAGCACGCCGAGGAAGGTGCCGACGAGCGCGCCGCCGATCATGGCGCCGAGCACGGCGGGCGGCTCGTTGATGTGCGACATGGTCTTGATGACGCCGAGCACGGCGGCGACGATGCCGAGGGCCGGGAGCGCGTCGGCCATGCTCTGCAGCGCGTGCGCGCCGTGCAGTTCCTCGTGCAGCGTCTTCTTGAGTTCCCGGCCCATGACGTCTTCGATCTGGTGCGGGTCGTCGGCGTTCATGCCGAGCATGCGCAGGTAATCGCAGATGATGGCGGTGGCATGATGGTTGGCGAGGATGCCCGGGAAGTTCGTGAAGGCGGAGCTTTCCTCGGGCCGCTCGATGTGCGGCTCCAGCGCCATGGCGCCCTTTGAGCTGGCGAGCCGCGTGAAGAAATACAGCAGGCTGAGTAGTTCGACGTAGTGGGCCTTCTTGTATGAGGCGCCCTTCAGGATCTTCTTGAAGCCAGCCAGCGTGTGCTTCACGTCGTGCATGCTGTTGGACATGAAAAAGGTGCCGATCGCCGCACCGCCGATGGTCAGCAGCTCGAACGGCATCGCCTCGATCAACGGCTCGAGACTGCCACCGGCGAGCATGTAGCTGCCGAAGACGCAGGCGAGCAGGAAGCCGAAGCCGCCAATGGTCAGCATGGGTCGGCCTACTTTCGCGGCGCTGCGCGATCGCGCAGCAGGACGATGGCGATGCGGCGGTTGGCGGCGGCAAGCGGGTCGGTCGTGATCAGCGGATCCCGATCGGCATTGCCGGTGACGCTGCGGACGCGCGTCTCGGGCAGGCCGGCTTCGACCAGCAAGCGCCGGGTCGCGTTGGCGCGGTCCGCCGAAAGGTCCCAGTTGGTCTTGTCGGTGCCGCGATAGGGGGCGGAGTCGGTGTGCCCGGCGATGGTGACGGCTTCCGGCATCTTCATGAGGATGGGCGCCACCTTGGCCAGCACCGCCCGCGCCTTCTCGTTGAGCAAGGACGACCCGGTGCTGAACATCGGCAGCCGGTCGGCATCCAGGAGCTGGATCCGCAGGCCTTCGGGCGTGATGTCGATGGCCAGTTGCTTGGCGACGTCGGCCAGGGCGGGATCGGCCGCGACGGTCTCGCGGATCTGCACGGCGGCCTGCTCGAAGGCCCGCTTCTCCCGCCGCTCGCTTTCCAGCACCTTGTCGCCTTCCGGCGGCGACTTGGTCTGGTCCTGCTGGCGGCCAGCGCGCGCACCAGCATCGGTGCCGCTGGCCTGGTTGGCCGTGCCAGGCACCTTGGACGGCACCTGCGAGGTCGGCGCGTCACCGGTATCGTCCTCGTCCACCACGGGATAGGGCTGACTCTTTGTCAGTTCGATCGCGCCGCGGTCGGACACCATGGCGCCCTCGCTATTGGGCGTGCGGCCGCCAAGCGGCGCGCCGGAGCCGGATTGCGAGGTCGCGAAATGGTTGCTGGGGCTGAAATAGTCGGCCAGACCGCGCTTCTGCTCCTGCGTGGTGGCGTTCAGCAGCCACATCAGCAGGAAGAAGGCCATCATCGCCGTCACGAAGTCAGCGTAGGCGACCTTCCAAGCGCCGCCGTGGTGGCCGCCCTCGACCACCTCGTTACGCCGGACGATCACCGTCGTTTTGTCCCGCTTTCTGCCGCTCATCGCCTGGTCCGAAAAGATGGCCCATCGTAGCGGGAAGGCGTTGACGAGACGTTAAGAGGGGATTGTCACTCCGCGGCGTCGGCCAGCGCCGCCGGGGATGCCGCCTGCATGGTCAGGAAGCGTTCGGCCTCCAGCGCCGCGATGCAACCCGTGCCGGCCGCCGTCACGGCCTGACGCCAATGCTTGTCCTGCACGTCGCCCGCCGCGAATACTCCGGGGACGGAGGTTCCGGTCTGCCCGGCCGGCGTGACCACATACCCCTCGTCGTCAAGCTCGACGTGGCCGCGGAACACGGCCGTGGTCGGCATGTGCCCGATGGCGATGAACACGCCGTCGACCGCCAGGGTCGAGACCTCGCCCGAGACCACGTTGCGTACCTGCAGCCCGGTGACCACCTCCGGCTGCCCGCTGCCGACGACCTCCTCGACCGCGCTGTTCCAGACCACCTCGATCTTGGGGTGCTCGAACAGGCGGCGCTGCATGATCTTCTCCGCACGCAGCGAGTCGCGCCGGTGGATCAGCGTCACCTTGTCGGCGTGGTGCGTCAGGAACAGTGCTTCCTCGACCGCGGTGTTGCCGCCGCCCACGACCGCGACCTGCTTGCCGCGGTAGAAGAAGCCGTCGCAGGTGGCGCAGGCCGAGACGCCGGCGCCCTGCAACCGCTTCTCCGACGGCAGGCCGAGCCAGCGCGCCTGGGCGCCGGTTGCGATGATGACGCTGTCGGCGCGGTAGACCGTGCCAGAGTCGCCCACCACCGTGAACGGACGGCGCGAGAAGTCGACCGACATGGCGAGGTCGTTGACGATCTCGGTGCCGACGTGGGTGGCCTGGGCCGCCATTTGTTCCATCAGCGCAGGGCCGCCGACGGCTTCGGCGAAGCCGGGGAAGTTCTCCACGTCGGTGGTGATCATGAGCTGGCCGCCGGGCTGCAGCCCGGTGAGCAGGACCGGATGCAAGTTGGCGCGCGCGGCGTAGATCGCCGCCGTGTAGCCGGCCGGGCCAGCGCCGATGATGAGGACGGGGGTAGAGACGGAGTCGGACATCGCCCCACCATATCGAGGGCGGCACAGCCCGTTCAATGGCGGGCTTCACAGCGCCGGATGCCTGTAACTAAATTGCGCGGAAGCGGGGGCACCATCGAGCAATGAAACTCAATGACGGGCATGCGGCGCTGGATGCGATCGACCTGTTCATCCTGGCGGAGCTGCAGCGCGACGGCCGCATGACCAATGTCGAGTTGGCGCGCCGGGCCGCGATCACGGCACCGCCCTGCCTCCGCCGGGTCCGCCGGCTGGAGGAGGCCGGCGTGATCCGCGGCTACCACGCCGACACGGATGCGGCACAGCTCGGCTGGGAGATCATGTTCTTCGCCGTGGTCGGGCTGGATAGCCAGAAGGAGCAGGTACTGTCCGCCTTCGAGGAAGCGGTGGCGGGCTGGCCGGAGGTGCGCGAATGCCACATGATCCGTGGCGGCGGCGACTTCCTGCTGCGGCTGCTGGCGCGCGACACGGCGCACCAGAACGGCCTGACGCAGCAACTCACCGGGATGCCGTCCGTCAGCCGGGTGCAGACGCTGCAAACCATCCGCACCAGCCGCAACGAAGCCGGGGTGCCGCTCTAGCCGAGAACTTCCTGGTTGACGACGTGCTCGCGGATCGGCGCGCCGTCCAGCACGCTCAGGATGTTGCGCGCCGTCGCCAGGCCCATCGCCACGAGCGCTTCCTCCGTCACGCCGGCGACATGCGGCGAGCTGATGACGTTGGGCTCGTGCAGTAGCGGGTCCCCGGCGCCGTGCGGTTCCTGCGCCAGCACGTCCAGCCCGGCGCCGCTCAGATGGCCCGAGCGCAGCGCCGCCAGCAGCGCGGCCTCGTCCACGATGCCGCCGCGGGCCGTGTTGACCAGGACGGCGCCAGGCTTCATGCGGCCGATCCGCGCCGCGTCGAACAGCCCCAGCGTGGCGGGCGAGCGCGGGCAGTGGATGGTGACGTAATCGGCGCGGGCCAGCGCCGCGTCCAGATCGTCGGCGACCTCGAACCCGGCCCCCTCGATCGTCCCGGCCGGCACATAGGGGTCGAACACCAGCACGCGCATGCCGAAGCCGGCGCAGCGGGGCGCCGTTCGGCTGCCGATGCGTCCAAAGCCGATGACGAGCACGGTCGCCCCCGCCATCTCGCGCGGCAGGGCGCTGGTGCGGTCGTGCCACTGCCCGTCCCGGGTCCGGGCGTGCAGCTCCAGCGCCCGCTTGGCGACGGCCATCATCATGAACACGGCGTGCTCGGCCACGCTGGTCGAATTGGCCGTGCCCGCGATCATAAGCGGAATGCCGCGCTCGGTCAGCGGCGGGATCTCGACCGCATCGAAGCCGACGCCGATCCGCGCCACAACCTCGAGCAACGGGCTCGCCTCCGACTCCGCGCGGCCGAAGCGCGTGGCCGACAGCGCGACCCCGCTGGCTTCGGGCAGCAGCGCGCGGAACTCCGCCGCGCCGATCGCGGCGGGATAGAGCACGGTCGTCACGTCGGGGCGCGATCGCAGCAACTCGATCGCCGCCGGAGCCATGAAGTGCGGCACGAGAACGGTCTTGCTGTTCTTGGGCATGTCGTTGTGTCCTCCCGGTCGCGGCATCATGCCGCACGCGGCCGGAGAGACCATGCCCCCAATTCGCACCCCTGCCGTTCTGCTGGCCCTCTTGTTCGCCACGCCGGCCGCCGCCTACGACCCGGCGCCGGTTGCGGCCCGCAACGGCATGGTGGTGTCGGCCCAGGCGCTCGCCTCGCAGGCGGGGGTGTCGATGCTGGAGCAGGGCGGCAACGCGATCGATGCCGCGGTCGCGGTCGGCTACGCGCTGGCCGTCACCTACCCGGCGGCCGGCAACCTGGGCGGCGGCGGCTTCATGACGGTGCGGTTCGCCGACGGCACCAGCCGGTTCCTGGACTTCCGCGAGAAGGCCCCGCTGGCGGCCACCCCGACCCTCTTCCTCGACGAGGCCGGCAACGTCGTCCCCGGGCGATCGGCGGAAAGCTGGCTGGCGGTCGGCGTGCCCGGCACGCCGGCCGGGCTGGAGGCGGCCCGCGCGCGCTGGGGCGCCCTGCCCCGCGCCGCCTCCCTGGCGCCGGCGATCCGGCTGGCGCGCGAAGGCTTCGTGCTCACGGCCGGCGACGTGGCGCTGATCCGCCAGGGCACGCCCGCGCTCCGGCGTGACCCGGCGGCCTCGGCCATCTTCGTCCCCGGCGGGCAGCCGCTAGCCCCCGGCGACCGCCTGGTGCAGGCCGACCTGGCGCGCACCCTGTCCGCCCTGTCGGCCGAAGGACCCGACGCGTTCTACCGGGGCGCCACCGCGGACGCGATCGTGGCCGCCAGCCAGGCCGGCGGCGGCATCCTGGCCAAGCGCGACTTCGAGGCCTACCGCGTCCGCGAATTGCCGCCCGTCGAGTGCAGCTATCGCGGCTACCTGATCCAGTCCGCGCCGCCGCCGAGCTCGGGCGGCGTGGTGCTGTGCGAGATCCTGAACATCCTCGAGGGGGACGACCTACGGGCGCTCGGCTTTCATAGCGCGGCGGAAGTACACCTGCTGGTGGAGGCCATGCGGCACGCCTTCTTTGACCGCAACGCGGCGCTGGGCGACCCCGACTTCGTGCAGAACCCGCTGGAGCGGCTGTTGAGCAAGCGTTACGCGGCGAGCATCCGCGCATTGTTCGACCGGGAGCGCGCGACGCCGTCGGCTGCGCTGCGCGACGGCACGGCCGTGCATGAGGGCGCCAACACGACGCAGCTTTCCGTGGTGGACCGGTTCGGCAACGCGGTTTCAATGACCTACACGCTGAACGACTGGTTCGGGGTGCGCCGGGTCGCGCCGGGCACGGGGGTGCTGCTCAACAACGAGATGGACGACTTCACCGCTAAGCCCGGCGTGGCCAACATGTTCGGGCTGGTGCAGGGCGCGGCCAACGCGGTGGCGCCCGGCAAGACGCCGCTGAGCTCGATGGCGCCGACGATCGTGTCGCGCGACGGCAAGACGGTGCTGGTGATCGGCAGCCCCGGCGGCCCGCGGATCATCACGGTGACGCTGGCGGCAATCATCAACATGATCGATCACGGCATGACGGTGCAGGAGGCGATCGATGCACCGCGGCTCCACCATCAGATGCTACCCGACACGGTCTATGTGGAGCGGTTCGCGCTGTCGCCGGACACGCGGGCGCTCCTGGAGCAGCGCGGCTACGGCTTCACGGAAAGCGCGCCGTGGGGCGTGGCCGAGGGCATTGCGATCGGCGCGCCGCGACTGACGCCGAGCGGCTTCGGGGCCGCGCAATCGCTCAACTTGGGCGTGCCGGAATTGCCGGGCGCGACACGGTTCGGCGCCCACGACCCGCGCGGACCGGCCGGCGCCGCGCTCGGTCAGTAGCGGCCGCGCTACGTCCCGAGCCGGACCGGGCGCGAGCGGGGGGTGGAACCGGTCAGCTCCCGGTCGGGCCGTATCCCGTCGGTGAGCACCCGGTCCGCGACCACGCCGAAGGCGAGCCCGAGCACCGACCACAGCACGAGCTGCATGCCGGCGGAGGCGACGCGGAAATTCCACAACAGGGTGGCGGGGAAGCCGGCCGGCACCTCGTCGATGGTCGGCAACACCGAAGCGGCGATGGCGACGACGACGGCGTAGGCCGCGAGCGCCGCCAGCGACGCATTCCAGCTGCCTAGCCGCCGCGTCAGGGCACGGCGCAGCGCGAAGCCGCCCGCCGCCGATGCTACGGAGATCGCCAGCATGACGAAGTAGAGCGAGGTGCGCAGCCCGATCGTCTCCGCGTCGCCGACGGCGGGCGGGTTGGCCGGGTATTTGAAGCTGGGCACGAGGTAGATCGCCACAAAGGCCGCGCCGGCGAGCACCGCGGCGGTCGCGCGTGGCGGCAAGGCGATCGCGCGGCCATACACGGCAGCGAACACCAGCGCGAACAACCCGCCGAAGGCGGCGCCGTACACCACAACGGCGGTGAACAACCCGGCGCCGGCCTGCACCGGGCGACTCACGACCGCCGCGGCGTCCGGCGAGTCGTGGTGATGGGCGGCGGGCGCCTCGGCGCCGTGCGCGTGCGGCGGTGCGGCGGCGTCGTTCGCCGTTTCGAACGCGATCGCGCGGTCGACTTGCGGCTCGCCCAGCACGCGCCCGACGGCGAACGTCAGCAGGCCGGCGAGCACGCCGGCCAGCATTCCGCGGACGAGCAACGTCCGGACCATCACGATCGGTCCCCGCTTAGTGGCAGGGGAATCCGAGCAGGTGGCGGCCGTCATGCACGAATTCGTGGACCATGTTGCCGGGGATCAGGCTGGTCGCCCCCTCGTCGATACCCACAAAGTAGAGCGCGAGCATCGCCACCACCGCGAACAGCGTCCAGGGCAGCACCTCGCGGAGCGGGATCGGGCGGATGACGGGGGCGAAGGCGGACACGGACATGGTACTGATCTCCCGGGATGACGCGTCCCATGAGGTTGCCGCCCTTCGCGAGGTCTGACTCCCCTCCGGCCGGCGGAAGGATACAGTGGCGCGACCGTGCCGGCATCTCACCGGCTTCCCTCGAGGGCCGCTCCGAGGTACGGCGATCCTCGCCCGCTTGTCAACGAGAGATCCCGCCGGTGCTGCTCAGCTTGATCGCCCATGCGCCGACCGCGGCGACCCGGCAGGCCGCGTTCCCGGCATCGACCGACCGGCTCGACGCCGCCGGCGAGCGGGCAGCGGCGGCGGAGCGGGGTGCGATCCGCCGGGTCGATCTCGCATTGACCAGCCCGGCCGAAGCCGCACGCCAGACCGCGGCCGCGCTCGGGCTGGACGCCCGCGCCGAGCCGGCGCTGCGCGAATGGGATGCGGGCGATTGGGGCGGACGGACGCTGGAGGAAGTCGCCGGCGCCGAGCCGGAAGCGGTCGGGGCCTGGCTGAACGACCCGGCGGCCGCACCGCCCGGCGGCGAAACGCTGCACGCTTTGCTGGCTCGCGTGTCCGGCTGGCTGGATGGCCTGCACGGGCCCGAGCGGGTCGTCGCGGTGACGCATGCGGCGGTGCTGCGCGCCGCGGTGTTGGCGGCGCTCGGCGCGCCGGCCGCCGGGTTCTGGCGCGTGGAGGCCGGACCGCTCGCCCGGTTGCGCCTACGCGGGGATCGCGGCCGATGGACGCTGTTGCGCCTGGAGCAACGTCCGATCGAACCGGAGGGGCTCGATCGGACGTTGCTCTGAGATCATCGAGGTGGAGCACTACTCCCGAGCCGTTTCGCTCGGGAATTGCTCTGGCGTGACGGGTCAGCGCTTGAGGCGGTAGCCGGTCCGGAAGATGGCGGTGATCGCGATGAGACACAGCGCCATGAAGCCGAGCGTGGCACCCAGGCTGACCGCGATGCCGATGTCGGCGGTGCCGAAGAAGCTCCAGCGGAAGCCGCTGATGAGGTAGGCGACGGGGTTGAAGAACGAGACCGCCTGCCAGAACGGCGGCAGCATGGAGATCGAGTAGAAGCTGCCGCCGAGGAAGGTCAGCGGGGTGATGATCAGCAGCGGCACCAGGTTCAGCTTCTCGAAGCTGTCGGCCCAGATCCCGATCACGAACCCGAACAAGCTGAACGTAACCGCCGTCAGGATCAGGAACGCGGCCGCCGCCACCGGGTGAGCGATCTCGAACGGGACGAACAGCCGGGCCGTGAGCAGGATGATGCCGCCGAGCAGCACCGATTTGGTGGCCGCCGCGCCGACATAGCCCAGCACGATCTCGACCGGCGAGACGGGTGCGGAGAGCAACTCGTAGATCGTGCCGACGAATTTCGGGAAGTAGATGCCGAACGACGCGTTGGTGATGCTCTGCGTCAGCAGCGACAGCATCACCAGGCCCGGGATGATGAACGCGCCATAGCTCACCCCGTCCACGGCCTGCATGCGCGAGCCGATCGCGGCGCCGAACACCACGAAATAGAGCGAGGTGGAGATCACCGGCGAGACCACGCTCTGCAGCAGCGTGCGGCGGGTGCGGCTCATCTCGAACCGGTAGATCGCCTGCACCGCGTAAAGGTTCATGGCTTGTCCGACGCGTGCACGAGGCCGACGAAGATTTCCTGCAGCGAGCTCTGGTGGGTTTGCACCGTGCGCACGCCGATGCCGGCGCGGTCGAGTTCGCGCATCAGGGCGGCGATGCCGGTATCGTCGGCGTGGGCATCGTAGGCATAAACCAGCGCGCTACCATCGGCGGCCAGGGTGGGCTTGAACGGGGCCAGGTCCGGCGGCACGGCGGCGAGCGGCTGCTTCAGCGTGATGGTGAGCTGCGTGGTGCCGAGCTTGTTGAGCAGCTCCGCCTTGTCCTCCACCAGCAGCAAGCGGCCGCCGGTCATGATGCCGATGCGGTCGGCCATCTGCTCGGCCTCCTCGATGTAGTGCGTGGTGAGCACCACCGTCACGCCGGACTCGCGCAGGCGGCCGACCATGTCCCACATGTCGCGCCGCAGCTCGACGTCGACGCCCGCGGTCGGCTCGTCCAGGAACAGGATGGCCGGCTCGTGCGACAGCGCCTTGGCGATCATGACCCGGCGCTTCATGCCGCCCGAGAGCGTCACGATCTTGTCGTTGCGCTTGTCCCATAAAGAGAGGTCGCGCAGCACGCGCTCGATCACCGCCGGGTCGGCGGGCTTGCCGAACAGCCCGCGGCTGAAGCTGACCGTGGCCAGCACGGTTTCGAACGCGTCGGTGGTCAGCTCCTGCGGCACCAGCCCGATCTGCCGCCGGGCGGCCCGGTAGTCGCGCACCACGTCGTGTCCGTGGGCCTCGACGGTGCCGGTGCTGGCGGTAACGATGCCGCAGATGATGCTGATCAGCGTGGTCTTGCCCGCGCCGTTGGGCCCGAGCAGCGCGAAGATCTCGCCGCGGCGGATCTCCAGATCGATGGAATGCAGGGCCTGGAACCCGGACGCGTAGGTCTTGGTCACACCCCGGATGGAGATCGCGGCACCGGTCACGGGGCGCACCCTGGCCGATCCACGCCGCGGCCACAAGGCACGCCGCGACAGAGCTGGTCGGCGCGTGACAAGCGCGGGCACGCCGACTAGGCAGTCCGCCAGCCACTAAGCACCGAGCGCCGCACATGCCGTCATCGACCCGCACCTCGACTGCGATGCAGCCGGCGTCATGACGCCGTTCGATCCGGCGGCGCATCGCATGGTGCCGCAGCAGCGCTGGTGGGAGGATTTCGCGCTGGGAGAGCGCTTCGTGCTGCCGAGCCGAACCATGACGGAGGCCGTGTTCCTCGCCTTTCAGGCGGCGAGCGGCGACAACCACCCGGTGCATTACGATGCGGAATATTGTCGCGCCCGCGGAATGCCGCAGATGCTGGCGCACGGGCTGCAGACGCTGGCCCAGACCTGCCCGGGCGCCGGGCTGTTCCCTTATATGGTCGAGGACTCGTTGGTCGGCTTCCTCGAACAGTCCAGCCGCTTCCTCAAGCCGGTCTTTGCCGGCGATACGATCTATCCCGCGCTGGAGATCGTCGAGCTGACGGCCGGCCGCACCACCGGCGTCGTCGGCTTGGCCAGCACGGTGCACAACCAGCGGCGCGAGTTGGTGCTGGAAGGGCAGCAGCGCTACCTGCTCCGCAAGCGCCCGACCTAGGCGTCGCGGTCGAGGGTGATCCAGGCGGGGGCGTGGTCGCTGGCATCGGGCAGGTCGCGCACCCAGCGGTCGACGCCGGCCGTGCGCAGCCGGGGCGCCAGGGAAGGGCTGAGCAGTAGGTGGTCCAGCCGCAACCCGGCGTTCCGCTTCCACCGCTCGCGCTGGTAGCTCCAGAAGGTGAACGGGGTTTCGGCGCCGCGGCAGGCGGCTAGCGCGTCCACCCAGCCTTGCGCCAGCAGCGCCTGGAACTGGGCGCGCGGCTCGGGCTGCAACAACGCGTTGTCGCGGAACGAGCGCACGTCGTAGATGTCGGCATCGGTCGGCACGACGTTGTAGTCGCCGGCCAGCACCACCGGCACGCCGCTCGCCCGCAGGTCGGCGGCGTGCTCCACGAGGCGCGCGAACCAGGCAGTCTTGTAATCGAATTTCGGCCCCGGTTGCGGGTTGCCGTTCGGCAAATAGAGGCACCCGAGCAGCACGCCTTGGACGGCGGCCTCGATGTAGCGGCTCTCCCCATCGGCCGGGTTCCCGGGCAGGGCGCGACGGGTCAGCACCGGGACGGCGCCCCGAGCCAGCAGTGCCACGCCGTGCCATTGCCGCTGCCCGCGCCAGACCGCGCCGTAGCCGGCCCGCTCCAGCGCGGCGACCGGGAAGGCGGCGTCCTCCGCCTTGATCTCCTGCAGGCACACCGCGTCCGGCTGCTCGCGCTCCAGCCAGGCGAGCAGCACGGGGAGACGCCGATTGACGTCGTTGATGTTGAAGGTCGCGATCCGCAATGCGGCGGCGGCTGGGCGGGACGTCTGCTTCACGGGGCCTCCGTCCATCCCATCTCTACGGGATGCCGCCGACCATCCGCTCCTCCCCGACGCCCTGGACCACCATCATCCTCACCTGCGCCAAATGCTCGCGCAAGTTGGATGGCGGCTATGGCGAGAAGGGCCGCGACACGCTGCGAAGCAATCTCAACGATGAGTTGCGAGCGACGGGACGGCGGCGGCAGGTCCGCGTGGTGGAGACCAAATGCTTCGGGATTTGTCCGCGCAAGGCCGTGGTGGCCGTCAACGCCAGCCAGCCTGACCGGCTGCTGGAGATCCCGCGTGGAACGGCGGCGACGGTCGCGCTTCAATGTCTCACCGGAACGAACGCGCCCGCCGCGCAAGAAAAGTTGAGCGGAAGTCACTTAAATGTGTGAGGAGCGCTTGCAACCTTCTCAAAATCTCGCCATAGTCTTTTTGTTGGTGAGCGGTTCGTGTCTCCATCCGAACCTGGAACTGACGCCCGTCGATTGACGGGAACCGAACCGCTCGTGTCGTCGGGGGGCGACACGAGCGGTTCACTCCCCCGAGGGTGAGCCGGCCTACTTGGCCTCGGCCTTCTCCTCGCCCGCGTCTTCCTCATCGTGCTCTTCGGCCGCGCTCGCGAGCGCCTCGCCCAGCGCCTTCACCTTCTCGGCATTCTTGCCATCGGTCTTGCCAGCAATCGCCACCGTCTCTTTGGCGAGCTTGGCCACCAGCTTGCGGACCTGCTCGCCATTGATCTTTTCGGCATGCAGATGCTTCTTGAGGCTCTCGAGATCCTTGACGATCGCCTTGACGCCCGGCGCCTCGACCTTCTCCAGCGTGGCTTCCCAGCCCTCGATGTTCTTGGTCGCGGCGGCGATCGTGAAGCCCTTCACGCCATCCTTGATGTGCTTGATGGTCGAATCGAATTGCGGCATCGCTCGTTTCCTTCCTGAACGCTGCAAAACTGCAGCGGCCGGGAAACAAGCCCGGGCGAGACGGGAAGTTCTTGCTCCGCGATTGCACGTTTATTTTGGGACCGATTCGGCCTCGTGACGGTTGACGATCTTTGGACCGACCCAATGCGGACCGATATTACGCGGGCCGCCGCTCTTTCGGGACCTCGCCCTCGATCAGCCGCGCGCCCCGGCTGTAGGTCACCCAAGCCCACGCCCACTGCACGTAGACCAGGACGCGGTTGCGGAGCCCGTTCAGCAGCAGCAGGTGCACCCCGCCCCACATGACCCAAGCCAGGAAGCCGGTCAGCTTGGCCCACGGCAGGTTCGCCACCGCGGCCGACCGGCCGATCACCGCCAGGCTGCCGGCGTCGTGGTAGCGGAACGGCGCCGGCGCCGGCCGCCCGGCCACGCGCGCGGCGATCACGTCGGCCACGTAGCGCCCTTGCTGCTCGGCCACCGGCGCGACACCCGGCAGGTCCTTGCCGTCCGGGCCGGCCAGTGCCGCGACGTCGCCGACCGCGAACACCTCCGGGTGACCCGGCACCGAACAATCGGGGCCGACCGGCACGGCGCCGTGCCGGCCGGGCTTAACCCCCAGCCAGGCCGCTGCCGGGGTCGCCGCAACGCCGGCGCACCAGAGCACGTTGGCACTGTCGATCCGCGCGTCGCCGACCACCACGCCCGCCGCGTCCACCGCCTGCACCGCCGAGCCGGTATGCACCTCGACGCCCATGCGCTCGAGCCGCGCCCGGGCGTAGCGCGAGAGGGCGTCCGGGAAGCCCGCGAGCAGCCCCGGACCGCCTTCATAAAGCAGTACGCGGGCCTCGGCGGGACGGATCCGGCGGAAGTCGCGCCGCAACGCCGCGTTGGCCAGCTCCCGGATCGAGCCGGCCAGCTCGACCCCGCTGGCGCCGCCGCCGACGATGACGAAGGTCAGCAGTCGCCGGATCTCCACCGGGTCATCGGTCCGCTCCGCCCATTCGAAGGCGGCCAACAACCGTTCGCGGATGCTCGTCGCGTCCGCCAGTGTCTTCAGCCCGCTCGAGTGACGCTGCCAGTCATCATGTCCGAACCAGCTCGCCACCGAGCCGGTCGCCAGCACGAGGTAGTCGTACCGGAACGTGCCGCCTTCCTCCAACGTCAGCGTCCGTGCCGCCGCGTCCACTCCGGTGACGGTGCCAAGCTGCACCTGCACGTTGGGCTGGGCAGAGAACAGGACGCGCACCGGCGACGCGATGTCGGTCGGCGCCAGCGCGGCGGTCGCGACCTGATACAGGAGAGGCTGGAACAGGTGATGGTTGGTGCGGTCGAGCACGACCACATCCACCGGCGCCGCCGCGAGCCGCCGCGCCGCGTTCAGCCCGCCGAAGCCGGCCCCCACGACGGCGACGACCGGCCGGCCCGTCATGCGACGAGCTTGGTCCAGGTGCGGCCATCGGCCGCCAACATCGCGTCGGCGCCGGATGGGCCGCTCGACCCGGCGCTGTAGCTTTCCACCTCGCCGTCGCCCCGGCCCCACGAGTCCAAGACCGGTTGCAACGCCGCCCAACTCGCCTCGATCGCGTCCGCCCGCTGGAACAGCGTGGTGTCGCCGGTCATGCAATCGAACAGCAGCGTCTCGTATCCCACGTTCGGCTTCTCGTCGAAGAAGTCGGCGTAGCGCATCGACGAGACGACGTGGCCGAGCGCCATGGTCGGCCCCGGCGCCTTGGCGGCGTATTGGATGTCGATGCCCTCCTCCGGGTCGATCAGGAAGCGGAGCACGTTGGGCGTGGTCGGCGCGTCGCCGAAGACGCGATACGGCGGCGGCTTGAGATGGACGGAGATCTCCGTCTTGCGGCCGGACAGGCGCTTTCCGGTGCGCAGGTAGAACGGCACCCCCGCCCAACGCCAGTTCTCGATATGCAGGCGCAACGCGATGAAGGTCTCAGTCCGGCTATCGGTGGCCACGTTCGGCTCCTGCCGGTAGCCCGGCACCGGCTTCCCGAACTCCGACCCGGCCGTGTATTGCCCACGGACCGCGTCGCCTGGCGCGAGCGGGCGGATGCACTGCATCAGCTTGCCCTTCTCCGCCCGCACCGCCTCGGGCTGATAGTCCGGCGGCGGCTCCATCGCGACCATGGACAGCAGCGTGAACAGGTGGTTGGGGACCATGTCCCGCAGCGCCCCGGTCGGCTCGTAGAACTTGCCGCGGCCCTCCACCCCCACCGTCTCGGACGCTGTGATCTCCACGTGGTCCACGTAGTTGCGGTTCCACAGCGGCTCCCACAGCGCGTTGCCGAAGCGCACGGCCATGATGCTCTGCACCGTGTCCTTGCCGAGGAAATGGTCGATGCGGAAGAACTGGCTCTCGTCGGCCTGTTGCAGAAGGCGTGCGTTCAGCGCCCGCGCCGAGGGCAGGTCGGAGCCGAACGGCTTCTCGATCACCACGCGGCGGAAGCGCCCCTCCGCCTGTTGCAGCAGCCCGGCCTTCCCGAGCCCTTCGACCACGGTGCCGAAGAACCGCGCCGCCACCGCGCAGTAGAAGATGGCGTTGCCGTCGCCCACCGCCGCCTTGATCTGCTCGAACGTATCGTCCTTGCTGAAATCGCCGACCTGGTAGCTCAACCGGTCCGTCACCCAGGACCACGAAGCGTCGTCGAGCTTAGGCACGTAGAACTCGGCCGTCTTGTCGGTGGTGAAGGACTGCATGGTCTCGGTCAGCGATTGGCGCCAGGCGGTGGTGTCCTGCTGTTGCAGGTCGACGCCGTGGACCTTGAAGCCGTCCGCAAGCCGCTTGGCGCTGGCGAGGTCGTACAGGGACGGCATCAGCAGGCGCTTGGTCAGGTCGCCGCCGGCGCCGAAGATGACCAGCGTGCAGGGCGGCGCTTCGGTGACGCGCCCTCCGCTAGCCTGTGTAGCGCTCGGTTTGCCGGCGGGAATGGCCGATGTCATGCGATGGTCCTCACGGTGTGTCGGGCCGAAGCAGGAGGCCCTGATCCGGCCGTAGAGTGGTGGGCCCGCCGGGCAGACGGCCAGGCGCCGGGTCGTGCGTATCGGCGAGCACCGCGCCGGCGGGCAGCGTGACGGTGACGGACCGGTCCGTCGTGTTGAGCGCCAGTTCGAACCTGGTGCCGTCGCCCTGCCGGGCGTAGCGCAGGACGCCGTTCTTAACGGCGGCGGCCGATTGCGCCCCGGTCGCCAACGCCGCGTGCTCCCGGCGCAGGACCAGCAGCCGACGATAAAGGGAGAACATCGAGCCGGGATCTGCGGCTTGGACCTCGCGCGGCATGTCGTCGCCGACCGGCAACCACGGCGTGCCGTCCGTGAAGCCGCGGCCGGGGCTGGCGTCCCACGGGTAGGGCGTGCGCTCGCCGTCGCGGCCGAGGCCTTGGCCGGGCTCGCGCAGCTCCGCCGGGTCGCGGATCCGGTCGGGCGGGATCGGCGTGTCGACCATCCCGAGCTCCTCGCCCATGTAGAGCGTCGGCGTGCCGCGCAGGGTGAGCAGCAGCATCGCCGCCACACGCGCCTGCGCCGGGCCGAGCCGTGTCGCGACCCGGCTGCGGTCATGGTTGCCCAGCACCCAGTTCGGCCACGCACCAGGCGGCAGGGCGGCGTCATACTGGTTGATGAGCGCGGCCAGCGCCTCGGCGGACCAGCGCTCGAGCAGCAGCAGGTGGAAGTTGAACGGCAACTGCGCGCCCCGCCCGTCTTTACCGTAATAGGTGACCAGCCGGTCGATCGGCAGGTAGATCTCGCCGATCAACACGCGGTCGTCGTACTCGTCCAGCACGGCGCGCATCTCCGCGACGATGTCGTGCACCTCCGGACGGTCGGCGTTGAAGACCGGGCTGAACTGGTTGAACGGGCGGTCGCCGGGCTGCCAGGCCGGGTCGGGTGGGTTATCGCGGAACCCGGCATCCTTGATCATCAGCCACATCACATCGACGCGGAAGCCGTCCACCCCCTTGTCGAGCCAGAAGCGCAGGGCGTCGAACATGGCGCGGCGCAGGTCCGGATTGCGCCAGTTCAGGTCCGGCTGCGTCGGCAGAAAGGAGTGGTAGTACCATTGGCCGCGGTGGTCGTCCCAGGTCCAACCACTGCCGCCGAAATGGGCCATCCAATTGTTGGGCGGCCCGCCGTCGCGGCCGTCGTGCCAGAGATACCAATCCTCCTTGCCGCCCGCCCGGGCGCGGCTGGCCTGGAACCACGGGTGCCGGTCGGAGCTGTGGTTCGGCACGAAATCAAGGATCAGCTTGAGGCCGAGTTCGTGCGCCCGTTCCAGCAATGCGTCGAAGTCAGCCATGTCGCCGAAGAGCGGGTCGATGCCGCAATAATCGGCGACGTCGTAACCGAAATCGGTCTGCGGCGACGGGTAGATCGGCGACAGCCAGACCGCGTCGGCCCCGAGATCGCGCAGGGCCGGCAGTCGCTCGATTATCCCGCGCAGATCGCCGGTGCCGTCGCCGTCGCTATCACGGAAGGAACGGGGGTAGACTTGGTAGACGACCCCTCGTTGCCACCACCGGGCTTCCATCCGCGCACCCTACTCTGCCGTCGGACAACGCGCGGATCCGAGGTCAGTTGTGCAGCGCGATACGCAGGCCCCACGCGGCCAGCCCGGCCGCATCGTCGCCGAGACGGAAGATTTCGTCTCCCTCGATCTCCGCCGAGACAGGCGCGTCGGAGAAGTTGGCGCCGAGATGTAGGCGGCGCCCGTCCGTCAGCGCCCAGCTCGCATGCAGTACCGTGCCGTCGACCCGGTAGCGCCCGGCCGCGCCGGCGATCAGCGGCAGGAGCGGAACGATGCGCTCGCGGCGGATCGCCAGCAGGTGGCCGTAGAAGCGGAGCCATTCGGCATGCGGGGCGCGCTCCCGGGCCGCCCAGTCCAGCACGCAGGCGTCGCGGGTGCTGGCGGCGTTGGGGTCCGTCAGGCGGGCGACCTGGGCCGGGTCGGAGAACTCCGGCAGATGCTGGAATTCCTCGCGCCGGCCGGTGCGCACGGCCTCGGCGAGCTCGCCCTCGTAGTCGCAGAAGAAGTGAAAGGGCTGCGCGGCGGCCCATTCCTCGCCCATGAACAGCATGGGGATCGCCGGCCCGAGCAGGGTGACGGCCACGCCGAGCCGCAGGGTCGCGGGCTCGGCCAAGTCGCTCAACCGGTGCCCGAACGGGGTGTTGCCGACCTGGTCGTGGTTCTGCAGGAAGTTGACGAAGGCCACCGGCGGCAGGTGCGCGGACGGCGTGCCGCGCCACAACCCGGGTCGATGGATCGACTCCGTCTCACCCTGATAGGAGAAACCTTCCGTCAGCGCCCGGCCCAACAGCTCAAGCGGGCGCTGCGCGTAGTCGCGGTAGTAGCCGTCGGTGCGCCCCGCGACCAGCACGCGCATCACGTGGTGAAAGTCGTCGTTCCACTGCGCCGCGTAATGCCGGGTCGCGCCGGCCGCGTCGCGCTCGAGCCAGCGGCGATCGTTGTTGTCGTTCTCCAGTGTCAGGTGCACCGGCCGGCCGGGTGCGGCGGCGTGCACCCGCTCGGCGATCTCGTCGAGGATGTGGTGGGGGCCGTCGTCGAAGACTGCCTGCACCGCATCGAGGCGGAGCCCGTCGAGGTGGAACTCCTCGATCCAATACAGCGCGTTGCTGATGAAGTAGGCGCGCACGGCCGGTTGCGCGAAATCGATGGCGCCGCCCCAGGGGGTCTCGTGCTTCTCGGTGAAGAACTCCGGTGCCAGTCTGGCCACCGTGTTGGCCGCGGGGCCGAAATGGTTGAACACTACGTCCAGCACGACCGACAGACCGAGCGCGTGGCAGCGGTCGACCAACCGGCGGAGATCGTCGGGGGTGCCGTAGCCGTGGAACGGCGCAAAGAGCAGCACGCCGTCATAGCCCCAGTTGCGCGCCCCCGCGAACTCGCCGACCGGCATCAGCTCGATCATGGTGACGCCGAGGTGGACGAGGTGCTCGAGGCGGTCCGCGGCGGCGGCGTAGGTGCCGTCCGCGGTGAAGGTGCCGACGTGCAGTTCGTACAGCACCGTCTCGTACCACGGCCGCCCGCGCCAGGCCGCATCCGTCCACGGGAAGGCGCTGCCATCGGGGACGGAGGCGCTGAGGCCGGCGGGGCCGTCCGGCTGGGCGCGGGAAGCCGGGTCGGGCAGGACGTCGCCGTTCAGCTCGAGGCCATAGCGGGCCGGCGCGGCGGGCAGGCCACGATCGGCGCGTTGCCAGCCCGTCGCGTCCGGCGTCAGGAGCTCGGACGGCCCGTCGCCGACGCGCAGCCGGACCGAAGCGGCGCCGGGCGCCCAGACGGCGAAAGCCCCGCCCGCCGGGGCGCGGGTCCAGAGGCGGAACGGGTCAACGGTCTCGGTCATTGGCGGGCGCCCCATGTGAGAGGGTTTAACGTCGGCCAGCCCCGCCGTTTCCCGCCGGCGGTCAGTAGACCACCAGGATGGTGACCACGTCGGCGTAGATGCCCGCGCTGACACTCTGGCGCGCCGGGACCAGGCCGTATGCGGTGTAGGTCCGGTTCACTGTCGTCAGCGCCGCGAGCAGAAAGCCGTCGCTCACCACGCTGGTGCCGCCGGTGCCGTCGCCCCAGACCACCGTGCGCGCGGCGTCCGTATACAATTGGTAGCGCAGCGGCGTGATCCCGTTGGTCATGCTGCGGGCGGCGAAGTTGCTGCTGGCGCCGGCGCCAAGCTGCACGGAATAGCTGACGCCGAGTGCTACCACCGCTCGACAGGATATGGTCACCCCGCCGGTGATGGAGGCAGCGCCGGACGCGAACGGGTCGTAGGTGCCGAAGCTCAGCCCGGTGGTCGACGCGGTGCAGAGCTGGGCCCGGGCGGCGACTGGCGTCGCGAGCAGGGCGAGCGTGGCGAACGCGACCGGGACGGCCTTCATGGCGCCGCCACGCAGCGGAGCTTGTCCACCACCGGAAGATCGCCGGGCACGGCATGGTAGTCGAACGCCGCGCGGCAGGTCCCGCGCCCCGTCATCGTCACGACCAGCTCCGCATGCGGCGGAATGTCGCGCAGGTAGGCTTCGCCGTCCAGGCCGACCGGGGCCGCCGGCCCGTCCGCGCCGAGCCGCACCGTGCTGCCGACCGGCACCGGCTTGCCGGCCTCGTCGACCAGGCGGACCAGCACGGCCCGGTTCACCCGCAGCGGAAAGTGCACCACCACCCCCGACCGGTCGGCCGGCCGCACCAGCCGCGACGTCGGCCCGGTTTCGACGTCGAGCGGCATGGCGTTGGCGTCGATGGACAACTGGTTGACCTCGAAGGAGCGCAGGTCGGGCACCAGCACCCGTCCGGACGATCCGGTGCGCTGCACCGGGCGGTTCTCGTACAGCACGTCCACGCCGGCCCTCCCATCCGTGTCGACCACGGCGAAGCTGTCGGCGATGGCGTTGGCGGCGAACCAGTCGCCCCCGGCCACCGCCAGCGCCCCGGTCGCACTGCCACGCCAGGCCGTGCCGCCGCGGGCATGATAGGCGCTGGCCTCCAGCAGCGACCAGGGCGACTTGTATTGTCCGTTCGCCAGCACGCGGCTGCCCTGCCCGGTGGTGGCGTAGAGCTGCCCGCCGGCATCGCCGACCGCCACCACGGAGCGGCTGGCCTGGAAGCTGGTCGAGGCCGCGCCGTCGCTCTGGCCGGCGCCGACCGCGATGGAATTGCGCTCGCCAAGCGGCATGGAGATGCCGAACAGGGCGCCGCTGCTCGAGCGGTTGTCGAAGTCGTGGTAAGCGGTCGCGAACATGGTGGCGCGGCCCCAGCCAAGCGGCACCGAGTAGCTGGCGGTGAGCAGCGAGGTGCGGATCGGCAGGTAAAAGGCCGGGCCGGACAGCGTGCCGTTCGGCAGCAGGCCGGAATAGCCGTTGATGGTGGCGCCGAACGGGCCGGGACGGGCCACCGCGCTGCGCCGCTGCCGCGTGTAGGCCACCGCCGCGGTGCCCCACTGGCCGAATGCGTAGCCGACCGACCCCCGGATCGCGCTGTTCGGCACCGGGTCGCCGTAGAGCGAGGCTAGGTCGGTGAAGCGCCCGTCGGTCCATTGCGCGGCGACCGAGACGCTCAGCGTACGGCTGATGCGTTCCGCCGCGCCATAGGCCAGCATGCCGGAGCGCCCGCGCGCGCTGCTGCCGGCAACGGCCACGGAGGCGACCGCGACGGAGCCGAGCGCAGCCGCCGCCCCGATGCCGCCCATGCCCAATACCGACGTGCCTTCGGCATGGGCGCTCGCCGTCAGCCAGTCGGTCAGGCCGCGCCGGTAAGACCCGGACAGAGCGGGGGCGCGGTAGTCGTCGCTGCGGACGCCGAAGCCGAGCCGGACGGCGCCGCCCTCGAGCGAATAGGCGTCGAGCCCCGGCGCCAGCAGCGCCGTGCTGGAATACAGCGGCACGGTGCGAGTCACGGGTTGGCCCAGCGCGTCGCGGACCACCACGGCGATGTCGTTGACCCCGTTGACGACGGGCAGCTGGCGGATCTCGAACGGGCCGGGCTCGGCCGCGCCAGACAGGATCTGAGTGCCATTGACCAACACGTCCACGCTGGAGGGCACAGCGACCTGCCCCGCGATGGAGGGCACGGGAATGGTCACCAGGTCGGGCCGCAAGCCGAAATCGCGCGCGATCTGGCCGCCGCCGAGGCGGAGCGGCCGGGTCCAGGCGAGGCCGGACGAGATCACGTCGCCGACCCGGACGCGCTGCAGCGTCTCCGGGTCGGAGTAGGTGTAGGTCGTGTCGAGGCGGGTGGCGCGATTGAAGCCGGCACCGCCAGTGACAATGGCGCCCGTGCTGGCGACGCCGTAGGGGGAGAACACCCGGCCGTCCAGCACCGCCTGCGCGCCGCCGCGTCCGCCCGCGAGCGTGCCGGCGACGTCGTAGTCCAGCACGCCGCCCCAGCCGCTCTCCACCGGCAGTTCGGCCCGCGGCAGGACGGGGCCGCCGAGCACGGTCGGGTTGAGGGCGTCGAACTTCGCGGTGATGTCCGCAATCTGGCGGCCGCTGTCGAGGCGGACGGACACGCCCGGCAGCGCATCCAGGGCGACGAGTTCGTCCGGGTTGCCGGCGCCGGGCTGCAGGCCGAGTTCGTCGAGTTCGTGCCGGGTCGCCCACAGGGCGCCGCCTCGGTTTTGAAACTCGCCCAGCTTGCCGACCGGGCGGCCGTTGACGACGACGTCGAGCAGCAGTGGATCGGCCCGCGCGGACCCGTCGGCAGCGCTCAAGCCGAGCGCCAGCGCGAGAAGGAGGAACGGGGCGGCCTTGCGGCTATGGCGCCGCACGAACGACAGGCGCGGTCGCGGAGGACGTCCCGCCGTCGGAGGTGATGACGAGCGGGACCGCGCCGGCCCACGACCGGCCGCCCTCGATCGGCCAGCGCACGGTTGCGCCGGGCAGCACGTAGGGATGCGTCGTGGTCTTGACAGCGGTGCCGCCCGCCTGAGCGGCGAAGATGGCCGCATGGCGTCCGCCGGCGTTGTGCACGGCCAAGAACGAGCGCCGCCCATCGCTCTCGACCGACCAGTGCAGCTCGGGGACGGCCGCGCGGTCGGGCAGCGCGAAGATCGGCACGGAGAAACGCAGCGCGATACGGATCGCGCTGGCGCGCTCGGCGGGCGGCAGTTGATCGATCAGTAGTCGATAGGTCGCTTCCGTCTCGCCAGGCGGCTGGCGTAGCAGCAGTCGGATCGACTGTGTCTGGCCCGGCGGCACCTCCGCGATGGGGGGGCTGACGGCCAGGCCGGCGGTTTCCGCCAGCGCGGAGGTGCCGTCCGGTTCCGTCCATCGGAACGGGCGCACCTGGATCGTGACCGACGTCGTTCCGCGATTGGTCACGGTCAAGCTGGCAGTGCGTTGACCCGGCGCCAGCGTGGTCGTGACCGGCGCGATCTCCACCGTCTGCGCGACAGCCGGCAGTGCCCGCACGAGCGAGACGACCAGGGCACCGACGGCAAGGAGGGCGCGCATGGCTCAGTACGTGATCGTCGCCGTGACCAAATCCGAGTAAATCCCGGCCGACACGTTTTGCCCCGCCGCGACGATGCCGTACACGGTCAGTATCTGCGCCAGGCCGGTACCGGTGCCGGTCAGCGTATCGGTGCCGATGGTGGTGCCGATGTTGACGTTATGGGCCGCGTCCGAGGTGAGCTTGTAGTTCAGGAAGCTCGAGCCGTTGGTCATGCGTCGGTTCGTCACCGTCGATCCCGTCGTGGTGCCGGCATCCAAACCCACGTTGAACGGGCTCGCCGTGGTGCAGATCACGGTGAGAGTAGCCGTGTTCGATGAAGCTGCGCTGGGGGCATAGGTCGCGAATGCCATGGGCGTGGCCGCGATGGTGCAGAGCGCGAACACCGTGGCCGAGATGCTCATGGTCGTGGTGGACGTCGCGGGCCGAGCGGACCGGGGGACCAGAGCAACGGAGACGATTAACAAAAGGCTAACGGCGAAACGAGCGGAGCGCATCGAGTAAATCCGTCTACAAGAGGCTAGTAAGGTTCCTTACAAGAGATAATAATACGCGATCAGACCAACCGATGCAACGTAAAGTTGTATCGGCTATGCTTCTTTCGCGCGTTCCGACGTATGTTGTGCCACTCCCGTCGCGGTGGCATTGTCGCCCCATGGCCACGACACTCGCACGCAAGCCGACGGCGAGCCCGCCGCCTCCCGTCACGTTCAAGCCGATCAGGCAGCCGGCCAAGCCGATGCAGCGCCCGCTCGAAGTGGTCTCGGCCTACGAGCCGGCCGGCGACCAGCCCGGCGCGATCCGCGAGCTGACCGCCAGCGTCGGCGCCGGCGAGCAGGACCTGGTGCTGCTCGGCGTGACCGGCTCGGGCAAGACCTTCACGATGGCCAAGGTGATCGAAGCGGCGCAGCGGCCGACACTAATCCTGGCGCCCAACAAGACGCTTGCCGCCCAGCTCTATGGCGAGATGAAGCAGTTCTTCCCCAACAACGCGGTCGAATACTTCGTCAGCTACTACGACTATTACCAGCCGGAGGCATACGTCCCGCGGACCGACACGTATATCGAGAAGGACAGCCAGATCAACGAGCAGATCGAGCGCATGCGGCACAGCGCCACCCGCGCCCTGCTGGAGCGCAGCGACGTCGTTATCGTGGCCTCCGTGTCCTGCATCTACGGTATCGGCTCGGTCGAGACCTACGGCAGCATGATCATCCGCCTCGAACCCGGCGGGCAGATCGGCCGCGACACGCTGGCGCGCGGCCTGGTCGAACTGCAATACCGCCGCAACGACGCCGCGTTCCAGCGCGGCACGTTCCGCGTGCGCGGCGACACGGTCGATGTATGGCCCAGCCACCTGGAGGATCGCGCCTGGCGCATCACCCTGTTCGGCGACGAGATCGAGAGTATCAACGAGTTCGATCCGTTGACGGGCGAGGTCAGCGGCCGCATGGGCGAGACCTCCATCTATGCCAACAGCCACTACGTCACGCCGAAGCCGACGCTCAACCAGGCGATCCGCGACATCAAGCTCGAGCTGAAATCCCGGCTCGACCAGTTCGTCGCCGAGGGCAAGCTGCTGGAGGCCGAGCGGTTGCAGCAGCGCACGACGTTCGACCTCGAGATGATCGAGACCACCGGCTCCTGCAAGTCGATCGAGAACTACTCGCGCTATCTGTCCGGCCGGCGAACCGGCGAACCGCCGCCGACCTTGTTCGAATACTTGCCCGAGAACGCCATGCTGATCGTTGACGAAAGCCACGTCACGGTGCCGCAGATCGGCGGCATGGCGCGCGGGGACGCGGCGCGCAAGGGCGTCCTGTCCGAGTTCGGCTTCCGCCTGCCCTCCTGCATGGACAACCGACCGCTGCGCTTCGAGGAATGGGAGAAGTTCCGCCCGCAGACCATGTTCGTTTCCGCCACCCCCGGGCCGTGGGAGATGGAGCGGACCGGCGGCGCGTTCGTCGAGCAGGTGATCCGACCCACCGGGCTGATCGACCCGGTTTGCGAAGTCCGCCCCGTCGAGCGCCAGGTGGACGACCTGCTGGCCGAATGCCGGATCGTGATCGGCCGCGGCGGGCGCATCCTGGTCACCACGCTGACTAAGCGGATGGCCGAGGACCTGACCGAGTACATGACGGAGAACGGCGTCAAGGTGCGCTACCTGCACTCGGACGTGGACACGCTGGAGCGCATCGAGATCATCCGCGACCTGCGCCTGGGCGTGTTCGACGTGCTGATCGGCATCAACCTGCTGCGCGAAGGGCTCGACATCCCCGAGTGCGCCCTGGTCGCGATCCTGGATGCGGACAAGGAAGGCTTCCTGCGCAGCCAGACCAGCCTGGTGCAGACCATCGGTCGGGCGGCGCGCAACGTGGACGGCCGGGTCGTGCTCTACGCCGACCTCATGACCAACTCGCTGCGCTACGCCATGGAAGAGACGGAGCGCCGCCGCGCCAAGCAGAGCGCCTGGAACGAGGCGCACGGCATCACGCCCACCAGCGTGCGCAGCCATATCGGCGAAGCGCTGCGCTCCGTGTTCGAGGCGGATTACGTCACGGTCGCGCCGGTCAAGGATGCCGGCGTTACCGAGATGGTCGGCAAGGACCTCAAGACGTCGATCGCCGAGCTGGAAAAGCGGATGCGCGCGGCGGCCGCCGACCTCGAGTTTGAGGCCGCAGCCCGCCTGCGCGACGAGATCAAACGGCTGGAAGCGCTCGATCTCGGCCTGCCCGCCCCGCCCGTTTCGGCCGAGAGCTTCGGCGGCCGCGCCAAAAAGGACCGCACTCCGGAACCGCTCGGCCCCGGCGGCGGCGGTTACGATCCGGCCAAGCGCCGCGGCGCACCGAAGCGACGCCGCGCCGGCTAGCCGTGGCGGGCCCGCCGATCCGGCTGCGGGCCCTCGTGCTGCTCGCCTTCGCGGTGCTGGTGTGCGGACGGATGCCGGGGATCGTCTGGTACGGCCGGATGTGGGCCGAGGAAGGGCTGTTCTATCAGAACGCCTGGACCATGCCGCCGCTGCAGGCGCTGTTCCTGCAATATGGCGGCTACCTCAACCTGGTCGCCAATGCCGCTTCCGTGCTGGCGCGCTACGCCGTGCCGCTGGCGGACGCGCCGATCGTGCTGACCGGGATCGCGTTCCTGTTCCAGCTCTGCCCGGCCATCCTGCTCGTGACGTCGCAGGCGAGTTGGCTGCGCTCGCCGCTGGCGATGGCGGCCGCGGTGTTCTTCCTGGCCACCTCCGCGCTGGGCGAGGAGGTGTTCCTGCAGACGCTGCACAGCCAGTATCACCTGCTGCTGTGCACGGCGCTGATCCTGGCGTTGATGGATCGGCCGGGGCCGGCGCTGCGCTGGTTCCGCCGCGCCCTGCTGTTGCTGGCGCCGCTCTGCGGGATGCTGCCGGTGGTGCTGGTGCCGCTGTTCGTGGCGCGGACGCTGCTGGACCGGACGCAGGAGCGGGCGATCCAATGCGCGACCTTGAGCGTCGGCGCGGCGCTGCAGGTGGGGCTGTTCTACTCGCCGGCCGGCGGGGCGGCGCTGGGCCGGGCGGCCACCGTGTGGCCCGGATTGCTGCTGGAGACGATCGCGCTGCGGCAGGTGCTGACGCCGCTGCTCGGGCTCGATGCCGGGCTGGCGGTCGGCGGCGCCATCCGAAGCCGGATGCTGTCGCAGGGCACCCCGTTATGGCCGGTGTTCGTGCTGGTCGCAGCCGTCGGCGGAATGGGGTGGCTCGCGTTGCGGCAACGACGCTCCGGCGCCGTGTGGATGCTGGTTTCGGCGCTGCTTCTGGCCGGGGTGTCGTATTACGGTGCGATCGGCGGCGGGCTGCAGCTGCTCGACCCGGATTTCGGGCAGCGCTACGCCTTCGTGCCGGACGTGCTGATGCTGTGGACGCTGCTTTGCCTTGCGGCCACCGCCCCGTGGCACATCCCGTCGCGCCTGGCCGGGGCGTTCGCGATCTGGATCATGGCGGCAAGCGCGGTGGCGTGGCCGCGCTCCTTGGTCAACCAAGCCGCCGTTGGTCCGAATTGGCGGCGCGAAGTCGCCCGGTGGAAGGCCGACCCGAGCCACGCGATCCGGATCTGGCCGTATGGTTGGACCATGCAGCTCGATCCCGACCACCGGCCGACGCCGTCGGCCTCCAGGACCTACGTCGTCATCGAGCCCGATTGAACCGAGTGCCGGGCCGCTTCCGCAAGGAGAGCGGCCCGGGCAGGTTGGTCAGCCCTTGAGCGCCTTGACCGTGGTGCTGCCGAGCGCGGCCGGGCTGTCGGCGACGTGGATGCCGGCCTTGCGCATCGCCTCGAACTTGGCGGCCGCGGTGTCCTTGCCGCCGCTGATCACGGCGCCGGCATGGCCCATGCGACGGCCGGGCGGGGCGGTGGCGCCGGCGATGAAGCCGACCACCGGCTTGCGGTTCTTCTCGCGCGCGATGAACTCGCTGGCTTCCGTCTCCGAATTGCCGCCGATCTCGCCGATCATGATGATGCTCTCGGTCTCCGGGTCGGCCAGGAACATCTCGAGCACCTCGATGAAGTCCGTGCCCTTGACCGGGTCGCCGCCGATGCCGACGCAGGTGGACTGGCCGAGCCCGGCCGCCGTGGTCTGCGCGACCGCCTCATAGGTCAGCGTGCCGGAGCGCGACACGATGCCGACGGAGCCGCGCCGGTGGATGTGGCCCGGCATGATGCCGATCTTGCAGGCATCCGGCGTGATGACGCCGGGGCAGTTCGGCCCGATCAGCCGCGAGCGGGTCCCTTGCAGCGCGCGCTTGACGCGGATCATGTCCAGCACCGGGATACCCTCGGTGATGCAGATGATCAGCGGGATCTCCGCGTCGATGGCTTCCAGGATCGCGTCGGCCGCGAAGGGCGGCGGCACGTAGATCGCGGTGGCGTTGGCCTGCGTCGCATGGACGGCCTCGGCCACGGTGTCGAACACCGGCAAGTCGAGATGGGTGGTGCCGCCCTTGCCCGGCGTGACGCCGCCGAGCACCTTGGTGCCGTACGCGATGGCCTGCTCCGAGTGGAACGTGCCCTGCGCACCGGTGAAGCCCTGGGTGATGACGCGCGTGTTGGCGTCGACGAGCACGGCCATTACGCGGCTTCCTTCACGGCGTTGACCACCTTGGAGGCGGCGTCGGCGAGGTTGTCGGCCGACACGATCGGCAGGCCGGATTTGGCGAGGATGTCCTTGCCGAGATCGACGTTGGTGCCTTCCAGGCGCACCACCAGGGGCACGCCCAGGCTCACCTCGCGGGCCGCGGCGACCACGCCCTCGGCAATCACGTCGCAGCGCATGATGCCGCCGAAGATGTTGACCAGGATGCCTTCGACGTTCGGATCCGACAGGATGATCTTGAACGCCGCCGTCACGCGCTCCTTGGTGGCGCCGCCGCCCACGTCGAGGAAGTTGGCCGGCGAGCCGCCGTAGAGCTTGATGATGTCCATCGTCGCCATCGCCAGCCCGGCGCCGTTGACCATGCAGCCGATCGTGCCGTCGAGCGCCACATAGTTGAGCATGTACTTGGCGGCCTCCAGCTCCTTGGGGTCTTCCTCCGCCTCGTCGCGCAGCTTCTCCAACTCCGGGTGCCGGTAGAGCGCGTTGTCGTCGAACGACACCTTGGCATCGAGCGCCACCACCTCGCCGGCGCGGGTCACTACCAGCGGGTTGACCTCCACGATGGCGCAGTCGAGCTCGACGAACGCCTTGTACATGGCGAGCACGAATTTGGAGAACGCGGCGATCTGCTTGCCCTGCAGCCCGAGCCCGAAGGCCAGCTTGCGGGTGTGAAAGCCGGAGACGCCGCTGGCCGGGTCGACCACGGCGCGGAGGATCTTCTCCGGATTGGTCTCGGCGACGTGCTCGATCTCCATGCCGCCCTCGGTGGACGCCGCGATCACGATGCGACCGGTATCGCGGTCGACCAGCAGGGAGAGATACAGCTCGCGCTCGATGTCGCAGCCTGCCTCGACGTAGACGCGGCTGACGCGACGGCCGGCCTCGCCGGTCTGCTTGGTGATCAGGACGTTGCCGATCATGGCCTCGGCGGCGTCGCGCACCTCGTCGGCGGAGCGGGCCAGGCGGACGCCGCCCTTGCCGGCCGGGTCGTTCTCGAACTTGCCGGCGCCGCGACCGCCGGCATGGATCTGCGATTTCACGACATAGATCGGCCCGGGCAGCTTGCCGGCCGCCTGCACGGCTTCCTCGGGAGTCCAGGCGACGTGCCCTTCGAGCACGGCCACGCCGTAGCGGCGCAACAGCTCCTTGGCTTGGTATTCGTGGATGTTCATCGGCTCGCCTCGCGCTTACTCGGTCATGTTGACGCGGCGAAATGCATAGGCCGTTTCAGCCAGCCCGGAAAGCGACCGGTTCCGCGTCCAAGAACGCCCACTCGCCCGCGGCCTCCCACGGACCGCCGCGATACCACCAGAGCGACAAGCCGGTGGCCGTCACCGTCCAGGGCGCGAAGCCGGCGCTCAACTCGTCTAAGAGTCGCTTTGCCTCCGCCGGGTCCACCTTGTTCTGGATCGTCACGTGCGGCTGGAAGCGCTGGCGATCCTGCGCGCCCAGCCAGCCCTCCCACCGCCGCGCCAGGCCGGCGCGGAGCGTATTCAGCGCGTCGGCCTCCAACGAGAGCGCCACGCCGCGGCCGAGCGAGCGGAGCCGGGCCACGCGCACGGGGAACGCCGGACGCCTTGCCGCGTCCTGCAGGTCGGCGGTCAACGTGGCCAACGCGTCGGAGGGGAGATGGTGGAAGAGCGTGACGTGCGCCCGCAGGAAGTTCCGCTCGGGCGGGAAGTGAGCGTCGCGCAACCGGTCCAGCCGGAGTTGGTCGGCCTCGGCCAGACGCAGGCTCAGGATCAGCGGGGCCCCGACGCCGGGGCCGTCGCGCGCTGGCTCGCGCTCACGCGGGTCACCCTCCCCGCCATGGCCGCCGCGCAGCGTTGGCCGATCCGACTCGATCATTGCTTCCAACGCGTCATGCTGGACAACGCCATCGGCGGCGTCTGGCACCGCTCCATCGCCCGCCCGGCGATCCGGCACGCCCCGCCCGCCATCTTCGCCCGCGCCATCGCGCTGGCCGAGCAGGTCGTGCGCGAGCCGGCGGGGCTCGTCGAGTTGAACCGGCGCAGCCTGGCCTGGCGCCGCGGTTTGACGGTATAAGCGCCGCCATGACCGCGCGCGCCCGCATCTACATGCGTCCCAAGACCGCCACCCAGTCCGGCCCGGCCACGGCCGGCGCCTGGACGCTCGACTGGCAGCCGCAAAAGGAGCGCACCGAACCCCTGATGGGTTGGTGGGGCAGCGACTTCACCCAAGGCCAGGTCAGCCTCAAGTTCGATAGTTGCGAGCAGGCCGTGGCCTACGCCGAGGCCAACGGGATCGCCTATCAGGTCGAGCAGCCGCCGGCCAAGCATCCCATCAAGCCCAAGGTCTACGCCGACAATTTCCGCTACGGCCGCGCCGAGAACTGGACGCACTGACGGACGGCCCTCCCCGCCGGGAGAGGGCCCGCCCCGTCACGGCAGGCCGTTGCCGCCCGCGGCGCCATACACCTGCCCCGTCGCGTAGCTGCCATCGCTGGCCGCGAGCTGCACGTAGATCCCCGCCAGTTCCGCCGGCTGGCCCGGCCGGCCCATCGGCGTCTTGCCGCCGAACGTCTCCAGCTTGTCCATCGTCGCGCCGCCGCTCACTTGCAGCGGCGTCCAGATCGGGCCGGGTGCCACGCCGTTGACCCGGATACCCTTGCTGGCCAGCTGCTTGCCGAGGCAGCGGACGAAGTTGGTCGTCGCCGCCTTGGTCTGCGCGTAATCGTACAGCTCCGGCGTCGGATCGGTCGCCTGCTCCGACGTCGTTGCGATGATGGCCGCGCCCGGGGGCATGTGCGGCACGGCCGCCTTAATGATCCAGAACGGCGCGTAGATGTTGGTCTTCATCGTGGCGTCGAAATCCTCGGACGACAGGTCCAGCATCGACTGATGCTGCTGCTGGCGCGCCGCGTTGGACACCAGGATGTCGAGCCCGCCGAGTTGCGCGATCGCTTGCGAGACCAGCGTGCGGCAGAAGCCCTCGTCGCGCAGGTCGCCGGGGATCAGCACGGCCTTGCGCCCGGCATCGCGGATCAGCGCCGCGACGTCCTGCGCGTCCGGCTCCTCGGCCGGCAAGTAGTTGATGGCCACGTCGGCGCCCTCGCGGGCAAAGGCGATGGCGGCGGCGCGCCCCATGCCGGAATCACCGCCGGTGATCAGCGCGCGTCGGCCGGCGAGGCGGCCGGAGCCCTTGTAGCTCGTCTCGCCATGGTCCGGCTTGGGGTTCATGTCGCGCGCCAGGCCCGGCCAGGCCTGTTGCTGCCGGGCGAAGGGCGGCTGCGGATACTTGGTCCTCGGGTCCTGGAGAGGCTGCGCCGTGGCGGCGGCCGGCGCCGTTTGCGCGCGGGCCGGGGAGGCCAACGCGGCGGCGGCGAGCCCGATGGGCGCGGCCCCCATCACGAGGCGGCGGGAGACGGTGGAACGATCGTCGGGAGTGTGTTCGGTCATCGCCGGTTAACGGCAGCGCCGCCCGGCTGTTGCGCCGCCGCCGATCACCGCTCCGGGATCGGCTGGTTGGACCGGCCGGCGCCATGCTCTACCGTCGCTCCGATCCTTCGGAGCGACGCATGCGCCTCCCCTTCTCCGCCCTGTTCGGCGCGGTTCTTCTCGCAACCGGGCCGCTAGCGGCCATTTTGGCTGCTAGCCCGGCGCGCGCCGACCTGACCCTGGGCGCGATCCTGTCGCTCACCGGGCCGGGCGCCGGGCTCGGCATTCCCGAGCGCAACACGATCGACCTGCTGCCCAAGACGGTCGGCGGCCAACCCGTGCGCTGGATCGTGCTGGACGACGCGACCGACACCACCGCCGCCGTCCGCGCCGCGCGCAAGCTGATCGACGAGGAGCGGGTGGACGCCATCCTCGGCCCCTCCACCTCCCCCAACGCGCTGGCGCTGCTCGACGTGGCCGGGACGTCCGGCACGCCGTTCGTGAGCCTCGCCGGGTCGTCGTCGGCGATCGAGCCGCCGGAAGGCAATCGCCGCTGGGCCTTCAAGCTGATCCCGAGCGAGCGCGTCGCCACCGTGCAGATCGTCGATCGCCTCGTCCGCGCCGGCGCCAAGCGGCTGGCCCATATCGGCTTCGCCACCGCGCTGGGCGACGGCTACGTGTCCGCGCTGGCCGAGCAGGCAAAGGCCCGCGGCATCGAGAGCGTGATCGACGTGCGCTACAACCCGAGCGACACGAGCCTCACCCCGCAAGTGCTGCGCGTGCTGGCCGCCCGGCCGGACGCCGTGTTCGTCGCCGCCTCCGCCACCCCGGCGACCACGCCGATCATCGAGCTGCGCAACCGCGGCTACACGGGCCCGATCTACACGGTGCAGGGCATCGCCGGACCCGATGCGCTGCGGGTCGGCGGCAAGGCGCTGGACGGCGTGATGTTCTCCGCCGTACCGGTGCTGGTTGCCGAGCAACTGCCCCCGAGCAGCCCGGTGCGCGCCGCCGCGCTAGCCTTTGTCGAGGCCTACGAGGGCAAGTTCGGGCCAGGCAGCCGGTCGCTGTTCGGCGCCACCATGTGGGACTCGTTCCTGCTGGTCGCCGCGGCGGCGCCCACCGCCGGGTCGCCGGGGACGCCCGCTTTCCGCGCTGGTCTGCGCGACGGGATGGAGCGGGTCTCCGGCCTCCTCGGCGCGGAAGCCGTGTTCAGCTTGACGCCGACCGATCACAGTGGCGCCAGCGCGGACAGCCAGGTGATGGTCGAGATCCGCGATGGGGGCTACCACCTGCTGCCATGAGCGCCATCGAACACGAGGTCCCGGTCCAGCATCCGGCCCATCCCGTCGACCAGATGGACTGGCGGCACGTGCGCGACCGGGAGGGGATCAAGTATCTGGAGGAGGGCACCGGCCCGCCGATCCTGTTCCTGCACGGCATCGGCGGCGGCGCGGCGGCGTTCCGCCCGCAACTCGCCCATTTCGGCCAGCGCTACCGCGCGCTTGCCTGGGAGGCGCCGGGCTATGCCGGCTCCGTGCCGTTGCCCCTGGTCACGATCGCCGGGCTGGCGGCGGCGCTGGGCGGGTTCATCCGCGCGCTGGAGCTGGAGCGCCCGATCCTGGTCGGGCACAGCCTCGGCGGCATGATCGTGCAGCGTCTCCTGGCCGAAGCGCCCCACATCGCGCGCGCCGTCGTGCTGTCCCAGACCTCCGCGGCATTCGGGAGCCGGGATCCGGCCTGGGCCGAGCGGTTCGTCGCCGACCGGCTCGCCCCGCTCGATGCGGGCCGCACCATGAACGACCTCGCCGCTTCGGCAGTGGACGAGCTGATGGCGCCGGGCGCCGACCCGGCCGGCCGCGCCGCCGCGGAAGCCTGCTACGCCGCCACGCCGGAGAGCACGTATCGCGACATGGTGCTCGCCATGCCGGGCTTCGACGAGCGGGAGGCGCTGACCCGCATCGCCGTGCCCACGCTGGTGCTGGCCGGCTCGGAGGATCGCGCGGCCCCGGTCGCCGGCTGCGAGAAGATGGCCGGCCGCATCCCAGGCGCACGGCTGCATGTGCTGCCCGGCGTCGGTCACCTGGCGCATGCCGAGCAGCCGGCCGCATTCAACGCCGCGCTGGACGCGTTCCTCGACGGGCTCTAGCCGCCCCGTTTGAAAGCCCGCCCCGCACTGTTACAAGCGCCCGACGCGTCCGGAGCCCGAGCGCATCGAGAACGCGCGAAGAGGAGACGACCATGTCCGCAGCCCTCAAGCCCGAGGCACCAGCCGAGCCCGAGCTGACCGACGGCTTCCACCTCGTCATCGAGGCGCTCAAGCTCAACGGCGTCCAGACCATCTACGGCGTGCCCGGCATTCCGGTGACCGATCTCGGCCGCATGGCGCAGGAAGCCGGCATCCGCGTCATCTCCTGCCGGCACGAGCAGAATGCCGGCAACGCGGCCGCGGCCGCGGGCTTCCTCAACAAGGCGCCCGGCATCTGCCTCACCGTGTCGGCGCCCGGCTTCCTCAACGGGCTCGTCGCCCTGGCCAACGCCACGGTGAACTGCTTTCCCACCATCCTCATCTCCGGCTCCTCCGAGCGCGAGATCGTCGACCTGCAGCAGGGCGATTACGAGGAGATGGACCAGCTCGCGATCGCCAAGCCGCTGTGCAAGGCGGCGTTCCGCATCCTCCGCGTCGAGGATATCGGCATCGGCGTCGCTCGCGCCTTCCGCGCTGCCCTGTCCGGCCGGCCCGGCGGGGTCTATCTCGACCTGCCCGCCAAGCTGTTCGGCCAGACCATGGAGGCCGTCGCCGCCCGTCATTCGCTGGTCAAGGTGATCGACCCGGCGCCCGACCAACTGCCCTCCGCCGAGGCGATCGACCGCGCCCTGCACCTGCTGCGCGGCGCCGAGCGGCCGCTGATCGTGCTCGGCAAGGGCGCGGCCTACGCGCAGGCCGACGAAACCATCCGTGCGCTCGTCGAGACCTCCGGCATCCCCTACATCCCGATGAGCATGGCCAAGGGCCTGCTGCCCGACAGCCACCCGCTCTCGGCCGCCGCTGCCCGCTCCACCGTGCTGAAGGAGAGCGACGTCGTGCTGCTGCTCGGCGCGCGGCTCAACTGGCTGCTCGCCCACGGCAAGGGCAAGCAATGGGGCGGGCCCGGCGCCACCAAGTTCATCCAGGTCGACATCGAGCCGCGCGAGATGGACAGCAACGTCGAGATCGCCGCGCCCCTGGTGGGCGATATCGGCTCCGTGGTGGCCGCCTTGCTGGACGCCATGGGGCCGGACTGGCGCAAGCCGCCCGCCGCCTGGATCGAGGCCGTGCGCAGCAAGAAGGACGCCAACGTCGCCAAGATGGCGGCCAAGCTCGGCAAGAACTCGAGCCCCATGGACTTCCACACCGCGCTGCGGGTGCTGCGCGACGTCATCGCCGCCCGCCCGGAGGCGATCCTGGTCAACGAGGGCGCCAACACGCTGGACCTGGCGCGCGGCATCATCGACATGGCTCGCCCGCGCAAGCGGTTGGACGTCGGCACCTGGGGCGTCATGGGCATCGGCATGGGGTTCGCCATCGCCGCGGCCGTGGAGACCGGCTGCCCCGTCCTGGCGGTGGAGGGCGACAGCGCGTTCGGCTTCTCCGGCATGGAGGTCGAGACGATCTGCCGCTACGACCTGCCGGTCTGCATCGTCATCTTCAACAATGACGGCATCTACCGCGGCGACGGCGTCGGCCACCGCGGCGACCCGGCGACCACCGCCTTCGTCAAGGGCGCCCGCTACGACAAGATGATGGAAGCCTTTGGCGGCGTCGGCGCCCACGCCACCACGCCCGACGAGCTGCGCCAGGCCGTCGAGGCCGCAATGGATAGTGGCCGCCCCACCTTGATCAATGCCGTGATCGACCCGGCCGCCGGCGCGGAATCCGGCAATATCGGCAGCCTCAATCCCACCAGCACGCTCAAGAAGAAGACGGAGACCGCGGTATGAAGGCCCTCGACGGCGTCCGCATCCTGGATTTCACCCATGTCCAGTCCGGCCCCACCTGTACTCAACTACTCGCCTGGTTCGGCGCCGACGTCATCAAGGTCGAGCGGCCCGGCATCGGCGACATCACCCGCGGCCAGCTGCGCGACATCCCGGACGTCGACTCGCTGTATTTCACCATGCTGAACAGCAACAAGCGGTCCATCACCATCGACAGCAAGAACCCCCAGGGCAAGACGCTGCTGGAGGCGCTGATCGCCAAGTGCGACGTCATGGTGGAGAACTTCGCCCCCGGCGCGCTGGACCGCATGGGCTTCACCTGGGAGCGGGTGCAGCAGCTCAACCCGCGCATGATCCTGGCCTCCATCAAGGGCTTCGGCCCCGGTCCGTACGAGGACTGCAAGGTCTACGAGAACATCGCCCAGTGCGCCGGCGGGGCGGCGTCAACCACCGGCTTCGACGACGGTCCGCCGCTCGTCACCGGTGCCCAGATCGGCGACAGCGGCACCGGGCTGCACCTGGCGCTGGGCATCGTCACCGCGCTGTATCAGCGCAACACCACCGGCCGCGGCCAGAAGGTGGACTGCGCCATGCAGGACAGCGTGCTGAACCTGTGCCGGGTCAAGCTGCGCGATCAGCAGCGCCTGGCGCACGGTCCGCTGACCGAATACCCGCAATACCCCGATGGCGAGTTCGGCGAGGCCGTGCCGCGCGCCGGCAACGCATCGGGCGGCGGCCAGCCCGGCTGGATCCTGAAGTGCAAGGGCTGGGAGACCGATCCCAACGCCTACATCTACTTCATCACCCAGGCGCCGGTCTGGGCCGCGATCTGCGACGTCATCGGCGAGCCCGGCTGGAAGACCGATCCGGCCTACGCCAAGCCCGCCGCGCGGCTACCCAAGCTGAAAGCCATCTTCGACCGCATCGAGCAGTGGACGATGACCAAGACCAAGCTGGAGGCGATGGACGAGCTGAACAAGCACGACATCCCCTGCGGCCCCATCCTGTCCATGGCGGAGCTCGCCACCGATGCCTCGCTCCAGGCGACCGGCACCGTTGTCTCCGTACCGCACCCGACCCGCGGCGACTACCTGACCGTCGGCAACCCCATCAAGCTGTCCGACCACCACTCGGAGGTCGAGCGCTCCCCGCTGCTGGGCGAGCACACGGAGGAGATCCTGCGCGACCTGCTGCAATGGGGCGACGAGCGCATCGCTGATCTCCGCGAATCCGGCGCCATCGGCGCGCGCCCCGCCACCGCCGCGTGAGCCCGGGACGCGCACCCATGGATGTACCGCCCCGTCTCGGCCGCCGCCATTTGCTGGGGGGCGCCGCCCTGCTCGGCTCGGCCGCGCTGTCCCGCGCGCGGGCGGCGGAGGCGGTGCGCTTCCCGTTCCCGGGGGGACCGGACGAGCGCGCGCTCACGACGACGTATCCGGAGAAAGGCGCCATGGTGCTGCAACGCACCCGTCCGCCGTTGCTGGAAACGCCGTTCGCCGTGTTCGACGAGGGCGTGTTCACCCCCAACGACCGCTTCTTCGTCCGCTGGCACTGGGCGGCAATCCCCGACCAGGTGGACGCCGCCGCCTTCCGGCTCGCCGTGCGCGGCCATGTCGAGCGGCCGCAGGCGCTGACCCTTTCCGACATCCTGTCGCTCCCCCGCGTGGAGCTGGCCGCCGTCAACCAGTGCTCCGGCAACAGCCGCGGCTATTTCGCGCCGCGCGTGGCCGGCGGGCAGTGGGGCGACGGGGCCATGGGCAATGCGCGCTGGACCGGCGTGCGCCTGCGCGACGTGCTGGATCGCGCGGGGGTGCGGGCCGGCGCCGTCGCGGTCCGCTTCAACGGGCTGGACCAGCCGACCGTGCCGGACGCACCCGACTTCCGGAAGTCGCTGACGGCTGACCATGCCCGCGACGGCGAGGTGATGCTGGCCTTTCAGATGAACGGCGAGCAGTTGCCGCTGTTGAACGGCTTTCCGCTGCGCCTCGTGGTGCCGGGCTGGTACTCGACCTACTGGGTGAAGATGCTGAGCGACATCGAGGTGCTGGCCGCGCCCGATGACAATTACTGGATGACCACGGCCTATTTGATCCCCAAGACGCCGCACGCCAGCGTCGCCCCCGGCCAGACCGGATTCCCGACCGAGCCGATCAACCGCATGGTCCCGCGCGCCTGGTTCACCAATGTCGTGGACGGCGGCACCGTCCCGCCCGGCCCGGCGGTGGCGCTGCGCGGGATCGCCATGGGCGGCGACCGCGGCGTGGCCAAGGTGGACGTCTCGGCCGATGGCGGCGGCAGCTGGCAGCCGGCCACGCTGGGCGCCGACGAGGGCCGCTACAGCTTTCGTCGCTGGACTGCTGCCGTGCCCGCCCCGGCCGCCGGCGGAACGCTGCGACTAGCCGTCCGCTGCACGGATACGGAAGGCCTCGCCCAACCCGCCGAGCCCAACTGGAACGGCGGCGGCTACATGCGCAACGTCATCGAAACCGTGCAAATCCATGCCGCTTGAGGGAACGACGCCCATGCTCGCCCGACTTGCCGCCCTCGTTCTGCTAACCGCCTCGCCCGCCGCCCTGGCGCAGCCCGCCGCGCCGGCGGCCGTGAGCGCGGACGGGGTCACGCTCCGCTCGGCCTCCATCGAACTGCCGTTCGGCGACGCGACGCTGCCGGCCGGCCAAGGCGTCGACGTCGTCACCGCCAACTGCACCGGCTGCCACTCGCCCGGCATGATCCTGACCCAGCCCAAGCTCAGCCCGGCCACCTGGACGAGCGAGGTGCAGAAGATGCAGCGCACGTACAAGGCGCCGGTGGACGACGCCGACGTTCCGGCCATCGTGGCCTACCTGTCGGCCCTGCCGCGGCCGGGCCGGGACTAGAGGAGTACACCCGATGGATCTCGGATTGCACGGCAAGCGGGCGCTGGTCACCGGCGCCTCCCGGGGGCTCGGCGCCGCGATCGCCGAGACGCTGGCGGCAGAAGGCTGCGACCTGTTGCTGCACGCCCGCGACGCCGAGCGCCTTCGCACGCTGGCCGCCGACCTGATCCAGCGGCACGGCGTCGCCGTGACGGTGGAGCGCGGCGACCTGTCGCTGCCGGCCGATCAGCAACGCCTAATCGAAGCCGCCGGGCTGCCTGACATCGTGGTCAACAATGCCGGCGCCAACCCGGCCGGCGAGATCGACGAGATCACGGAGGAGGTCTGGCGCTCGTCCTGGGACCTGAAGCTGTTCGGCTACATCGCGCTGACTCGCGCCTTCTACGCCGGCATGAAGGCGGCGGGCCGGGGCGGCGTGATCCTGAACGTGATCGGCTCCTCCGGCGAGCGGATGAACGCGCGCTATATCCTGGGCAGCGCCGGCAATAGCGCGCTGATGTCGCTGACCCGCGCCCTGGGCGGCCGGTCGCCGGATTTCGGGATCCGCGTGCTGGGCGTCAACCCGGGCCTGACGGCGACCGACCGCGCCACCACGATGCTGCAGACCTGGAGCCAGCAGCGCTTCGGCACGCCCGACCGTGGCGCCGAGGTGTTGGCCGGCATGAAGCTGCCCTTCGGCCGCATGGGCGCGCCGGAGGAGGTGGCCGACCTCGTCGCGTTCCTGGTCTCGTCCCGCGCCGGCTACATGAGCGGCACGGTGGTCACCATCGATGGCGGCGCGGCCAATCGCGAGGGCTGAACGGCTCTAAATCGGGCTGTCCTTCGGGAAGGCGGGCGGCCGCTTCTCGAGGTGGGAGGCGAGCCCCTCGCGAACGTCCGGGCTGTCGAAGCCGAGGAATTCCATCGCGAGCGAGGCGTCAAAGGTCGGGCCGGCCTGCCGGAGCCAGTTGTTGAGGGCGTATTTGGTCCACCGGATCGCCGTCTGCGCGCCACCAGCCAGTTTGGACGCGACCGCGACCGCCCTGGCATCGAGCGCGTCGTCGTCCAGCGCTTCCGTGATCAGGCCGATGCGCTCGGCTTCCGCGCCCAGCAGCGTGTCGCAGGTCAGCAGGTAGTATTTCGCTTTGGCCATGCCGCACAGCAGCGGCCAGATCATCGCCGCATGGTCGCCGGCCGCCACGCCGAGGCGGGTGTGCCCGTCCAGGATGCGGCACTCCTTGGTGGCCAGCGACACGTCGGCCAGGATGCCGCACACCAGCCCGGCCCCGACCGCCACGCCGCGCATGGCCGAGATCACCGGCTTGGAGCAGTTGACGACGTTGTAGACGATGTCGCGCGCCTCCTTCCAACCGCGGGCGCGCGCCTCGAAATCGTCGATCTGCGCCTGCACCATCGCGAAGTCGCCGCCGGCGGAGAAGAAGCGGCCCGCCCCGGTGATGATGATCGCATTGACCGTCGGGTCCGCATCGGCGGTACGCCAGACCTCCACCAACTCGCGGTGCATGACGGTGTCGGCCGTGTTCATCTTGCCGTGGTCCATGGTGACCCGCAGCACGCGCTCGGCGGGCCGGTCGAACCGAAGCCGTTGATACCAATCATAGTCGGCCGTCAGCGCCATCCGTCCGGTTCCCTCGCCTCGGCGCGTTTCGTTGTGTCGCAGCCGGAACGCGATGCTAGGGTCCGACCAACGAAAAGTCACCCGCGGCGGCGCGGGATTGGGAGGCACCATGAAGACGAGTTGGCCTGTGCTTGTCGGCGCCCTGCTCCTGTTCGGCCTCGCTCCGGCGCGGGCACAGACGCCCATCCGCCTCGGTGTCCTGACCGACATGAGCTCCGTTTACGCCGATTACGGCGGCACCGGCTCCGTCGAGGCGGCGCGTCTGGCGATCGCCGATAGCGGCCTGGGAGAACGGGTGCAGCTCCGCTTCGCCGACACGCTGAACAAGCCCGACAACGCCGCCGCCACCGCCCGGACGTGGTTCGATGGCGGCGTGGACGCGATCTTCGACGTTCCGACCTCCGGCGTCGCGCTGGCCGTCAACGGGGAAGCTGGCCGGGCCAGGAAGCTGGTCTTCTTCGCCACCACCATCAACGACCGCATCACCGAACAGGAATGCAACGGCTACGGCGTCGCGTGGGTGTGGGACACCTACTCGGTCGGGCGGGCCGAAGCGCAGGCGCTGATCAAGGCCGGCAAGAAGAGCTGGTTCGTCATCACGCCGGACGGCGCCGCCGGAGACGCGCTGGAGCAAACGGCGCGCGAGGCCGCCGCCGCGTTCGGCGGCACCGTCCTGGGCAGCCTGCACCATCCGCTGAACGAGACGGACTGGGCGTCCTACCTCCTGCAGGCGCGCTCCTCGGGCGCCCAAGCCGTGCTGTTCGGCTCCGGCGGGGCCGACCTGGTCAACGCCCTCAAGCAAGCTCGCGAGTTCGGCTTGGCCGAAGCCGGGATCGCGATCGGCACCATGTACGCCGTCAACACGGACGTGCAGGCGATGGGGCTCGACACCTTGCAGGGTCTGTCCGTCGTCACGGCGTTCGATTGGAACCGGACGGACGAGACCCGCGCCTTCGGGCAGCGCTTTTTCGCCAAGCACAACAAGATGCCCACCATGTTCCAGGCCGGCGTCTACTCCGCCGTGACGCAATACCTGCGCGCCGTGCAGGCCGTCGGCAGCACGGACACGGAGAAGGTGCGCGCGCACCTCCTGGCTACGCCGATGAACGACGTCTTTCTGCAAAATGGCCGGCTGCTGCCAAACGGCCGGATGCTCCACGACATGTTCCTCGCCCGCGTGAAGAGCCCGGCGGAGTCGACCGGCCCGTGGGACCTGTTCGCCTTCACCGGCGCTGTGCCGGGCGAGGAGGCGTTCCGTCGCCTCGCGGACAGCCAATGTTCCCTGCTGAAGTCGGCGCCGCCGGCGACCCGCTTGTGAGCGACCTTGCGATGGACCGGGGCAGCGCGCGCAATTGGGTGCCGGACGCCGACCGGATCGCGACGGCGCAGGTCACGGCGCTGGCGCGGGCCCTGGGAGTCGACGATTACGACGCGCTGCATGGCTTGTCGCTGGACGACCCCGCCCGCTACTGGGCCGGCGTCGCCGACTTCTGCGGCATCGTCTGGTCCACGCCGCCGACGGGCTTCGTCGACCTCGCGGACGGCCCCGAGTTTCCGCGCTGGTTCGGCGACGCCGAGCTGAACTGGGTGTCGACGATCCTGGCCTGGGCCGACGATCCGCACCGGGCGGCGCAGCCGGCCGTGGTCGCCGAAGACGAGGACGGCGCCGTGCACGGCGTCAGCTTCGCCGAGCTCCGCGACCGGGTGCTCGGGATGGCCGACGGCCTTCGCAGCGTCGGCCTCCGACGGGGCGACCGGGTCGGCCTGCTGATGGAGACCGGGGTCGAGGCGGTGGTCTCGCTGCTGGCGCTCTCCGCGATGGGCGCCATCTGCGTGCCGCTCTTCTCCGGCTTCGAGGCGGAGGCGGTGGTTGCCCGCTTGTCCGCGGCCGGCGCGCGGGCCGCGATCGGCAGCCACGGCTTCCGGCGGCGCGGGCGGCTGGTGGAGACGGGCCGGGTGCTGCAGGAGGCGGCCGAGCGGCTGCCGGGGCTCGAGTTCCTGATCCTGCGCGACGCCGCGTCGGCGGCACCGGGCGGCCGGCTGCGGCCGATCGACTGGGCCGGGCTGCAACTGGCGCCGCGGCCCGGCGCGGCACCGCTCGCGATGGGGGCGAACGATCCCTTCCTGGTCATCTTCACCTCCGGCACCACCGGCAAGCCGAAAGGCGTGGTGCACACCCATGGCGGCTTCCCGCTCAAGATCGCGCACGACGCCGCGGTGCATTTCGACCTGCGGGCGGGCGACCGGTTCTGCTGGCCGGCGGATATGGGCTGGGTCGCCGGGTCGCTGTTCACGGCGGCGGCGCTGATGCGCGGGGCGACCATGGTCTGCTATGCCGGCACGCCCGACATGCCGGACTGGTCGCGCATGGCGCAGCTGGTCGAGCGGCATCGGCTCACGCATCTGGGTGTCTCGCCCACCCTGATCCGCGGCTTGGCCGCGCATCCCGCGGAGGCGCTGGCCGGGGATCGTTCCTCGCTGCGCCTGACCGTCACCGCCGGCGAGGCGATCGATCCGGAGCATTTCGGCTGGTTCCAGGACCGGTTCGCCAACCCGGCGCCGTTGATCAACTACACCGGCGGCACGGAGGTGTCGGGCGCGCTGCTGTCCAGCGTGGTGGTGCGGCCGATCCCGCCGGCCGGCTTCAACACGGCCTGCCCCGGCGTGGACGTGTTCGTCGCCGGGCCGGACGGGTCGCGGCTCATCGGCACGGTCGGCGAGCTGGCGATCCGCGGCCCATTCCTGGGCATGACGCAAGCATTCTGGCAGGACCGCGAGCGCTACCTCGACACCTATTGGCGCAGCGTGCCCGGGCTATGGATCCATGGCGACCTGGCGCTGGAGCAGCCGGACGGCAATTTCTTCATGCGCGGGCGGTCGGACGACACCATCAAGGTCGCCGGCAAGCGGTTGGGCCCCGCGGAGGTGGAGGACGTTCTGCTCGAGCTGCCGGCGGTGAGCGAGGCCGCCGCCATCGGCATCGACGACGCGCTCAAGGGCCAGCTCCTGGTCGCCTTCGTCATCCCCGCGCCGGGTGCGACGCTCGGCGCGGCGGCGTTGGCTGACGCGGCGGTGGCGCACGTGGCGGCGCGGCTCGGCCGGGCATTCCGGCCGGGTCGGGTGCACGTGGTCGGCCAGCTCCCCAAGACGCGCAGCGCGAAGGTCATGCGCCGCGTGCTGCGCGCCGCCTATTGCGGCGCTCCCACCGGCGACCTTTCCTCGCTCGACAACCCGGCGGCGCTGGACGAGATCGGCCAGCTCGGTGTCACGAGCCGTCCGAGTTGAAGCGGACGTCCGGCGGGCCGTCATGCGGCGGGCAGGCGGGAACGAACCGGGTCCCGTCGATCAGGAAGGATTGCTCCGTTTGCCAGGGAAGGCAGGCGTCGATCCCGAGCTTGCCGAAAAACCTGCCGACGCTATGCAGCAGGTCGTTCCAGTCCAGCGTGCTCGTCTCGTAGGTGCCGACGGGCAGGCTGGTGCCATGGACCAGCATCGTTGGGCTATCGGGTGGCATGTAGAATTGCATGCGCACCCCGGTCGCAAGACCGGAGGTCCAGCTTCGCTCCCGCGCGCTACGGGCCAGCTCCAACACGCCGAAATCCTCCCTGATCGCCGGCAGGAGCAGCAGCAACGGGCCGAGAGAAGCTAGTAGGAGCAGCGGCCCCGTCCAATCGGCGCAACGCTGCCACCAGGCCTGCTTCGCCAATGCCCAGACCGCGAGCAGGACGGCGCCCAGCGCCAGTAGCCATTGCCGGATCGCCGCATGCCGCTCACAGCACAATTCGCCGTAATGGTAGAAGCCGGCCAGCAGCGAGAAGAATACCGCCACGGCAAGCCCGGCGCCGCAGGCGGCCAGCCACGGGTTCGGCCGGGCCGTGCCCCAGCGCGACCACACCCCGGCAACTCCCGCCGCGAACGCCGCCTTTTGCACCAGCGCTGGCACGCCGGAGCCGAACGGCTCGCTCGTGACGGCATCCAGCGCCATCTGCCGCAGGGCCGCGCCGAACGAAAGGAGCAGCCGTCCCGTGTAGGGCTTGGCTTCGGCCCCGAGAGCGTCGAAATGCGAGCGGAACACCACGAGCGACAGCATGACGGCCATTCCGGCCCATGCCGGCGAAGCCCACCACAGCACCGGCTTCCGACGCTGCCAGGTCCACACGGCGGCAGCGCCGGCAAAGCCGATCGCGAATGCCGCCCCGATCTCGTGACTGAGCGCCGCCACCCACAACGCCACGCCGCACCAAGCCTGCCGCCTTTCTCCCGGGGGCTCACCCAGCAGGAAGACCAGCGCCGTGATCGCCGCCGCGGTCGGCACGTACGCCGCCGTCGCCACGGGCCAGAAGAACATCTCAGTGACCGGCGCGACGACGAGCGTGAACACGAATGGCGCGACCCCGAGCACCAGAGCCGCCCACCACCGCCCGGCGCCGGGTCTCAATGCAGCATGGGCAGCCGCCACGGTGCCGGCGAGGCTTCCGAGCCAGACGAAGAGGAGCGCGCCCTCCAACAGCGGCCGCTTCAACTCCAGCACCAAGGCGCCGTAGAGATGGATGAGCAACTCGGATATCGGGCGAGGCGAGGTCTCGAAGCGGTAGAAGAACGCTCGCAGCCCCAGCGCCCAATGGTCGTGGAAGTAACGGAACTCGTCGACCTGCCAGTGCCCCAGCCCGGCCTGCGCCCCGAACACGCCCAGTATGCCCAGCACGGCAGCCAACGCGAGCAGCAACGGCAGCAGCCGCGGCCGGCTACGCGGCACTGCCTTCATCACTCGTCCGGCATCGGGATCGCGGGCGGGCGCGGCGCCGCCCACCACGCCGGCGGCCATTGCCACACCGCCGCCGAGCGCCACCGCGCCACTGGCTTGGCGCCCTCGAACCCTTCCGGCGCATAGCCCGGTACCCACTCGACCGTCCCCGTCAACTCCCGCCGCAGCGCGATGACCCGGACACCACCCGGATAAAGGAAGGCGCGGAAGTCGACGCCCTTGAACAAAGTGCCGCCGCCGTCGCGCAGCACCAGCGGCCGAAAGAACATGGTGTCCATGTAGGGCGGCAATGGCCCGGCGAAGTCGACTGCCCGCGCAGCACCGTCGGTGGGTCGCGGCGCGCTCCTCCAGCACAGAGCGATTGCGGCCACGGCGGCAAGCGCCAGCGTCGTCCAGCGGGCGCCGGCCCGCTTCGGCCATAGGAGGTCGCGCAGCAGCAACGATGCCAGCAAGGCGTAACCCGGGATCGCCCAGGTGAAGTAATGGATGTTGGAGAAGCGCCACAACCCGGTCGGCAGCAGGTCCACGTAGGACAGGTAGAACGCCCCATGCACCAGCAGGGTCAGCGCCAGCACCCGCTCCTTTGCGCCGCGGGCCAGGGCGGGGAGCAGGGCCGCCACCCCGAGGGCGATCCAATGGCTCCGTTGCAGGATGCCCTGCCCTTCCGCGAACCAGGGATACGGGTCGCTGAGCAGCACGGAGGACTTCCACCCGAAGCCGTGCCAGGTGAAGCCCAGCCGCGCGGAGTCGATCATGTAGGGGCTCTGCGCCCAGCCATAGATCGCGACGTGCAGCGCCACCGCCGGCAGCACCACCGCCGCGCCCGCCAGCACCAGCCGCGCGCCCGCGCCGGCCCAGCCCGGCGTCCGGCGCCGCTCCGCCCAGATCACCGCCGCCACACAGGGCAGCAGCACGACGACGTCGCTGGGCCGGCACACGGCGACCAACCCCATCAGCACACCGACCGTCACCGGCCGCCGCACCCCGTCCAGCCAGGCCGCCACCGCCGCCAGCAGCAGCCACAGACACGCCGCCACCGGAGTCGTGTTCCACGGCAGCACCCATTGGCGGAACAGGATGGGCGCGCTCAGCGCCGCCGCCGCGAACAGCGCCGCGCCGATCGCGGGCGAAACACCCAACCGCCGGCCGAGTGCCACGAAGCCGCCCAGCGCGGCCAGCAGGCAGGCGAGATCGAGCGTGAAATACGGATCGCCCGGCGTGACGAGGTCGACCGCGGCCGCCAGCAGGGAATAGCCGAGCGGGTAGTGGTGCTGCGACATGTCCAGGTTGCCGCCGAGCAACGCGGCCATGCTGCGCAGCGTCATGGACTGGTCGAACCAACCCCACCAGCCGAGCGGGCTTTCCGGGTTGGCGCCGGGTCGCGCCGGGTCATGCTGGAAGACGACGGCGTAGCGGATCAACAGCACCAGCCCGGCCAGCACCACCGCGGCCCGATCGATCGCACCGCGGCCAAGTGCGAGCCGCCGACGGCCGATCATGGCCGCCCCCATCCATTTCCGCTCCATCGGCTCCGCCACCAATCCGCCCTGCTCTAGCCGCCCCTCCCGACGCCCGCAATGCGACGGCCCGTCGGGGCCACAGGCCGTGCTACGGCGGCAGCGGCGGCCCGGCGAGCACGCCGCCATCGATCACGATGGTCTGCCCCGTCATGAACCGCCCTGCCAGCGCGGCCAGGAACACCGCAGCCCCCGCGATCTCGTCGGGCTCGCCGATGCGCCGCAGCGGCGAATCGACCGTGCGGCGGCGCAGGTTGTCCGGGTCCTCCCAGAGCGCGCGGGCGAAGTCGGTCCGCACCAGCCCGGGGGCGATGCAATTGGCCCGGATGTTCCGCGGCCCCCACTCGACGGCCAGGTTGCGGGTGAGCTGCATGTCCGCCGCCTTGGAAACGCCATACGCCCCCAGCGTCGGCGTGCCGCGCAGCCCGGCGATGGACGACACGATGATCACGGTGCCGCCGCCCCGCTCCGCCATGCCCGGCAGCACCATCTGGCAGAGCCAATGGTTGGAGCGGATGTTGGTGCCCATGACCCGGTCCCACGCATCGTCGGGGATGTCCTGGCCCGGGCCGAAATACGGGTTGACCGCGGCGTTGCACACCAGCGTGTCGATCCGGCCCCAGCTGTCGAGGGTGCGATCGACCAGCGCGCGGAGCTCGTCCTTGCGGCCGATGTTGCAGGCCTGCGCGATCGCCTCGCCGCCTTGGGCGCGGATACCGGCCGCGACCGCGTCGCAGGCATCCTGCCGTCGGCTGCTGACCACGACGCGGGCGCCATGCTCGGCCATGCGCTCGGCGATGGCGCGCCCGATGCCTTTGCTCGATCCGGTGATGAGGGCGACTTGGCCGCCCATGTCGAACAAGGAGGGCATCGGCAACGCGCCTCGATCGGAAAGGAGATGGTGCTGCTGGAGGGGATTGAACTCTCGACCTCTCCCTTACCAAGGGAGTGCTCTACCACTGAGCTACAGCAGCGCCGGAAGTGCGGGTCCTATACGGGTTCGGCCGGAGCAGCGCAACCCGACCGCGTCAGCGCCGTGATCGACCCGAGCCGTCATGCAGCGTCGCCGCCCCACGCCAATAGTTGCACTGCCGCGATCACATTCGCGTGATAATACCTGCCCGGACTGCTTGTGCACCGCTGCAAGTTGTTCATATCGTAAAGCAGCCACAGAACGGGGGCGACGCGAATGGTCCGACGAGGGCGGACGGAACGATGGGGCCGGGTCGGCGACGTAGACCGGCAGGTCCCGGCCGGCGCAGAATTGATGCTGGCGGCCCTGCTGGGGATCGCCGGCTGGTGGGTGATCCTGCACGCGGTATTCTGGCTTGCCGGGTGACATCGCGGACGACGCAGCGCTGCCGCCAAACAGCCGCTCGTCTCCTGGCACTCAACTCGACCGCGAGGCGCGCGCGCTTCGCGAGAACCTGAAGCGCCGCAAGGCGCAGGCCCGTTTGCGCGAGGAATCCTCGTTACAGGAAAGCTCCGAGGCCCCGGATCCGACACCGGGCCAGACGGAATAGCGCGATCCCCTGCTGGCCCTTCCCGGTCGCCTGCGCTAGAGCCCACGCATGTCCGTGATGCCCGACCATTGGATTCGCCGCATGGCGACCGAGCACGCCATGATCGAGCCCTTCGTCGATGGGCAGAAGCGCGATGGCGTGATCAGCTACGGCCTGTCCTCCTACGGTTACGATGCCCGCGTCTCCAACGAGTTCCGCGTGTTCACCAACGTGGACAGCGCCATCGTGGACCCGAAGAACTTCAGCTCCGACAGCTTCGTCACCCGCACCGGGGCGTCCTGCATCATCCCGCCCAACTCCTTCGCGCTGGCGCACACGGTTGAGTATTTCCGCATACCCCGCGACGTCCTGGTAATCTGCCTCGGCAAGAGCACCTACGCCCGCTGCGGCATCATCGTGAACGTCACCCCGCTCGAGCCGGAGTGGGAAGGCCAGGTCACCATCGAGATCAGCAACACCACGCCGCTGCCGGCGCGGGTCTACGCCGACGAGGGAATATGTCAGTTCTTGTTCTTGCAGGGGGCGAGTCCGCCCGAGACGAGCTACGCGGACAAGGCGGGCAAATACATGCACCAACGGGGCGTGTCTCTCCCCCGAATGTAAGGAAAGCCGGCATGGACCGTATCCGCATCCGCGGCGGCCGTCCGCTCGAAGGCACCATCGCCATCGGCGGCGCCAAGAACGCCGCCCTGCCGCTGATGACCGCCGGCATGCTCACCGACGAGCGCCTGACGCTCACCAATGTGCCCAAGCTGGCCGATATCGGCACCATGACCGCGCTGGTGTCCCAGCACGGCGTCGCTTGCGAGCTCAATGGCGGCACCACCAGCGCCGACCGCGTCCTCTCCATCGGCGGCCCCATCACCAACTCCGAAGCGCCCTACGACATCGTGCGCAAGATGCGCGCCTCGATCCTCGTGCTGGGCCCGCTGCTCGCCCGCATCGGCGAGGCCCGCGTCTCGCTCCCCGGCGGTTGTGCCATCGGCACCCGCCCGGTGGATTTGCACCTCAAAGGTCTCGAAGCCATGGGCGCGGTCATCTCGCTCACCGGCGGCTACATCGACACCAAGGCCCCCACCGGGCTGCATGGCGCCAAGATCATCATGCCGTTCGTCTCGGTCGGTGCCACGGAGAACCTGCTGATGGCCGCCTGCCTGGCTGACGGCCAGACGGTACTGGCCAACGCCGCCCGCGAGCCGGAAATCATCGACCTGGCCAACTGCCTCGTCGCGATGGGGGCCGACATCGCCGGCATCGGCACCGACCGCCTCGTCGTCCAGGGCGTCAAGTCGCTGCACGGCGCCACCCACCGCATCGTCTCCGACCGCATCGAGATCGGTACCTATGCCTGTGCCGCCGTCATCACCGGCGGCGACGTCCGGCTCCGCGGCGCCACGCTCGATCACCTCGGCTCGGTGGCCAACATCCTCGTCGAGGCCGGCGCGGAGATCTCGCAGGAGGATGGCGCGCTGCACGTCCGCCGGCTGGACGGGCTGCGCGGCGTCGATGCGATGACCGAGCCGTATCCCGGCTTCCCGACCGACATGCAGGCCCAGTTCATGGCCGTCATGGCGGTGGCCGAAGGCGCCTCGATGGTGACGGAAACGATCTTCGAGAACCGCTTCATGCACGTCCCCGAGTTGAACCGCATGGGCGCGCGCATCAACGTGCATGGCTCGTCGGCCATCATCCGCGGCGTCTCCGCGCTTTCCGGCGCACCCGTGATGGCGACCGACCTGCGGGCGAGCTCATCGCTGGTGCTGGCCGGGCTGGCGGCGAGCGGCGAAACCGTGGTCAACCGCGTCTATCATCTCGACCGCGGCTACGAGGCACTGGAGGAGAAGCTGGCCGCGTGCGGCGCCCGTATCGAGCGCATGGGCGGCTGACCCGCCGGTCCTCATCGCGGTCTCGAGCCCGGCGTGGAGGCAGGGTTGACGGCCCGGCGGCTTCCCGCCCGGCCGCAACGATGCTAGTGGCGCGGCTCCGTAACCGGACCGCCCCATGACCGCCCCCTTTCCGGCCGCCGCCCTGGCGCCGGAGATCGACACGCCGCTCATCCTCGCCCTGCCCAAAGGCCGCATCCTCGGCGAGTGCGGCCCGTTGCTCGAGCGCGCCGGAATCGTGCCGGCGCCGGACCTGCTCGACGAGGACAGCCGCCGCCTGCGTTTCCCCACCGACGACCCGGCGCTGGACGTCGTCCGCGTCCGCCCCTTCGACGTCGCCACCTTTGTCGCCTTCGGGGCGGCCCATATCGGCATCTGCGGCGCGGACGTGCTGATGGAGTTCGACTATCCGGAGATCTACGCGCCGCTCGACCTCGGCATCGGGGCCTGCCGGGTCAGCGTGGCCGAACCGGTCGAGCAGGCCGGGTTGGAAAGCGACGACGCCTGGTCGCCCCGCGGGCCGGCCACTTGGTCGCGCATCCGCGTCGCCACCAAATACCCCAACATCGCCCGCAAGCACTTCGCCAGCCGCGGCGTGCAGGCCGAGATCGTGCATCTGAACGGCGCCATGGAGCTGGCGCCCGGCCTCGGACTCTCTCGCTTGATCGTGGATCTGGTGCAGACCGGCAGCACGCTGAAAGCCAACGGCCTGGTCGAGACGGAGGTGATCGCGCCCGTGACCAGCCGCCTGATCGTCAACCGAACCGCACTCAAGACGCGCCCGGAAGCCGTGAACGCCCTCGTGGCCCGCTTCCGCGCCGCCAAGGACGCCGCTTGAAGCGCCTCCAGACCACGGACGCCGGGTTCCCCGACGCCTTCCGCACCTTGGTCGCCGATGGCCGCGACACCACGGCCCGCGTCGACGCGCCGGTGGCCGCCATCATCGCCGACCTCCGCGCCCGCGGCGACGACGCGCTGATCGACTACACCGCCCGTTTCGACCGGCTCGACCTCACCCCCGCCACCCTGCGCGTCACACCGGACGAAATCGACGCGGCGGCGGCGGCGGTTCCGGCTCCGTTGCTCGACGCGCTCGACCTCGCGGCCCGGCGGATCGAGGCGTTCCATCGCGCGCAGATGCCGACCGATCTCGAGCAGACGGATGCCGCCGGGCTGCAGCTGGGGATGCGTTGGTCGCCGCTCGACGCGGTGGGCCTGTATGTGCCGGGCGGCAAGGCGGCCTACCCGTCCTCCGTGCTGATGAATGCGCTGCCGGCTCGTGTCGCCGGTGTCGGCCGCATCGCCATGTGCGTCCCCTGCCCCGGCGGCCATCTCGAACCGCTCGTGCTGGCCGCCGCCCAGCGCGCCGGCGTGGCGGAGATCTACCGCGTCGGCGGGGCGCAGGCCGTCGCGGCGCTCGCCTACGGCACCGCCACGGTGGCCCCGGTCGACCGCATCGTCGGCCCCGGCAATGCCTACGTCGCCGAAGCCAAGCGCCAGGTGTTCGGCCGCGTCGGCATCGACAGCATCGCCGGCCCCTCCGAAGTCGTCATCCTCGCCGATGGCGGCAACGATCCGGACGACATCGCGATCGACCTGCTGGCCCAGGCCGAGCACGACGAGAACTCGCAAAGCATCCTGATCACTAACGATTCGGCGCTGGCCGACGCCGTGGCCCAGGCGGTCGAGCGGGCGCTTGCCACCTTGCCCCGCGCCGCCATCGCCGGCGCGAGCTGGCGCGACCATGGCTGCATCGTGGTCGCGCGCGACTGGGACGAAGCGATCGGCCTCGTCAACGACCTCGCCCCCGAGCACCTGCAGATCATGGTGGCCGACCCCCAGGCGCTGTTCCGCCGCATCCGCCACGCCGGCGCCGCCTTTCTCGGGGCGCATTGCCCGGAGGCGGTCGGCGACTACGTGGCCGGACCCAACCACGTGCTGCCCACCGGGCGCACCGCTCGTTTCGCCTCCGGCCTGTCGGTGTTCGACTTCCTCAAGCGCACCACCTGGGTCCAGTGCGACCGGGCCGCGCTCGGCCGTGTCGGGCCCGCCGCGGTTGCCCTGGCGGAAGCCGAGGGACTCGAAGCCCACGCCCGCAGCATTCGCCAACGATTGTCCCGCGCTTGACCGGCCCGGCGCCCGTACTCATGTTCCGGTCCGTGAACCAGGTGAAGCCCATGAAAGACCAAGGAACCGGATGTCCAAAGAAGATATGATCGAATTCAGCGGCACCGTTCAGGAGCTGCTGCCCAACGCCATGTTCCGCGTGAAGCTGGATAACGAGCACAGTATCCTGGCCCACACCTCCGGCAAGATGCGCAAGAACCGCATCCGCGTGCTGGCGGGCGACCGGGTCAACGTCGAGATGACGCCCTACGACCTGTCCAAGGGCCGGATCACGTTCCGCTTCAAGTAACGCCGGCCATGTCCGAGGGCGGGCCGACCCGGCCCCCGCTCGTGCTCGCCTCCGCGAGCCCCCGCCGCCTCGAGTTGCTCGCGCAACTGGGCGTGGTCCCCGACCGCGTGGTCGCCACCGACATCGACGAGACGCCTGGGCCCGCCGAGCTGCCGCGCCTCTACGCAGAGCGGATGGCCGCCGAGAAGGCCACCGCGGCGGCGACCCTCGGCACCTACACGCTCGCCGCCGATACGGTCGTCGCCCTCGGCCGGCGCATCCTGCCCAAGGCGGAGACGGCCGACAGCGTGCGGCATTGCCTCGAGCTGCTCTCGGGCCGCCGACACGCCGTGTTGACGGCGCTCGTCCTGGTCGGCCCCGATGGCGGCCGGTCCGCACGGGTCTGCACCACCGCGGTCGCGTTCTCCCGCCTCACCGCCGACCAGCTCGAGGCCTACGTCGCCTGCGGCGAAGGCGTCGGCAAGGCGGGCGGCTACGCCATCCAGGGCCGCGCCGCTGCCTTCACCCGCCTGCTGCTGGGCAGCTATAACGGCGTGGTCGGGCTTCCCCTGTTCGAGACGGCGCAGTTGCTGCGCGGGCGCGGTTTCCCCGTTCCGTGACGGCAGAAGCGGCGACCCGTATCCTGGTCGCGTCGAGCCCGGGCGAGCGCCGGATCGCTGTCGTTTCGGACGGGGTCCTGCAGGACTACGCCCTCTGGCGCCCCGGCCAACCCGACGGCATCGGCGACATCTACCGGGCCCGCGTGGCCGCCCACGTGCCGCACATGGCGGGCGCCTTCCTGAACCTGCCCGACGGCGACGGCTTCCTGCCCGACAGCGAGGGAGCCGCCGGGGCCGTCGAGGGCGCGCTGCTGGCGGTGCGCGTCGTGCGCGCCGGACAGGGCGGCAAAGGCAAGCGCCTCGCCCGCGCCGACGCTTCGCCAGGCGAGCCCGGCCTGGTCGCGCGCGGCCCCTCGCCGCTGGACGATCTCCGTGCGGCCTACCCCGCGGCCGAGTGGGTCACTGACGACGCCGGGCTGCTGCTGCCCGGCGCCCGTCTCGTCGCGTCCGCGTTCGACGCCGGGGTCGCCGAGCAGGTCGCCGCGCTGGCGGAGCCGGAGGTGGCGTTACCCGGCGGCATGCGGGCCAGCATCCATCCCACCCCCGCCCTGGTCGCCATCGACCTCGACACCGCCGGCGCCACGGCCGGACGGGGCGGCAAAGCGAGCGCGCAGATGGCCGCCAACCTCCGCGCCTTGCCCGCCCTCGCGCGGCAGATCCGATTGCGGAACCTGTCCGGCGCCATAATCATCGACCCAGCCGGTTTGGCGCCCGCGCGTCGCGCCAAGCTCGGTCCGGCGCTGTCCGCCGCGCTGGCCGACGACCCGCTGCAGCCCCGCCTGCTCGGCTTCACCGCGCTGGGCCTGGCGGAGATCGTGCGACGCCGCCGCCGCCCGCCATTGCACGAACTGCTGGCGGGGCCCGCCGCCGCCGCCCTCGCCGCCATGCGCACCCTGGCCACCGAGAGTGCCGCCACGCCGCACGCCGCCTTTCGCATCGTGGCCGCGCCGGACGTGCACGCGGCGCTCGCGGCCGACGCCCTGGCGACGGCAGACCTTGCACGACGCACGGGCCATACCTTGATCTCCGCCTCCAACCCGGCGCTGCCGCCGGGCACCGCCCATCTCGAGAGGCTCCGTTGAGCGCATCCTGCCCCATTTGCGGCCGCCCGGCCGACCTGCCCCGCACCCGCCCGTTCTGCTCGCCCCGCTGCGCCGACGTCGATCTCGGCCGCTGGTTCAACGGCAGCTACGCCATCCCCGGCCCGCCCCCCGAACTGGACGACGACGCCCCGAGCGCGGAATCGCCCGACCGGGGTTGATGTCCCTCCCCGCCTGGGCTATCCACCCGGCTCTCGCCGGCGCCCAGGTAGCTCAGCTGGTAGAGCATGCGACTGAAAATCGCAGTGTCGGTGGTTCGACTCCGCCCCTGGGCACCATTTCCAAAGCCCGACGCCACGCGCCCTCCCCAGGGAAAGAGAGAAGTTTCTCGCGGCCGCCCGTCGAGGGAACGGCGCTCTCCCGCACGGGGGAAGTTCGAAAGTCTCGTTCATTGATCGTTGGGCCCCGAATGACGAATTTGGGGACATGGATGAGCAGCGCGACACCTCCGATTTCGACGCCTACGGCGACCGGCTTCCCGGCCTCCGCATGCGCGCGGACTCACCCTTCGAGCAGCGGGTACGCCGCTTGGGCATCGCTGTGTTCTGGTCGCTGGCGCTGTTGATCGTGGCCGGGCGAGTGCATTACGGCCCGGTGATTGGCGCTGCCACGACGCACCCCATCGAGATCGCCTCCCGCTAGTTGCGTTCAGCCGGCCGGCGCCTCTCAGGCGCCTGATTTGTTAAGGTTCGGGTATCGACCGCCCACGGCGCTGGTGATTTCCGAGCATCCCGGGCTGGCCACGCTGCGCCAGCCGCTCGCCTCCATCAATCCATGACCGAGCACTGCAGGACGGTCGGTGAACCACGCCGCCCGGGTTGACGTGCACGCATTCCTCGTTACATGAGTTTCAGTCATTTCTGAAATTACAGGTCATGCAGCTCGCGCCGGTCATCGAGAAGTTCGTGCTCCATTTCGGCGAGATGGGCGGACGCTGGGGGATCAACCGGACGGTGGGGCAGATCTACGCGCTGCTGTTCCTGTCGGACCGGCCCTTGAACGCGGAGGAGATCACGGACGCGCTGGGCGTCTCGCGCTCCAACGTGAGCATGGGCATGAAGGAACTGGAGGGCTGGCGCCTGGTGCGCAAGCGGCACTTGCCGGACGACCGGCGGGATTACTTCGAAGCACCCGACGACATCTGGCAGATCGTGCGGACCCTGGCGGAAGAGCGACGGAAACGCGAGGTGGACCCCACCCTGTCCTTGCTCCGTGACGTGCTGATGGATCAGCCCGTGAGTGCGGCCGAGCGGCATGCGCAGGCCAAGATGCGACAGATGCACGACATGATCGAGTTGCTGACCGGTTGGGCGGACGACGTCCAAAAACTGGACAATGCCAGCCTAGCTCGGCTGCTGTCGTTGGGCGCCGGCGTGTCGAAACTGTTGGACGTCAAGAACAAAGTCGCCGTGTTGGTCGGACGCAAGGGAAGCGAGCGATGATCGACGCATTCCACCTGGCACGGGTGCAGTTCGGCTTCACCGTCGCCTTCCACATCGTGTTCCCGTCTTTCTCGATCGGGCTGGCCAGCTTCCTCATGGTGCTGGAAGCGCTGTGGCTGAAGACGGGGAAAGCCGTCTATCTGGACCTGTTCAAGTATTGGCTGAAAATCTTCTCCATCGGGTTTGCGATGGGCGTCGTCTCGGGCCTGGTCATGTCCTACCAATTCGGCACCAACTGGTCGCAATACGCGGACAAGGCCGGGCCGGTGATCGGGCCGGTGATGGCCTACGAGGTGCTGACGGCGTTCTTCCTGGAGGCCGGGTTCCTGGGCGTGATGCTGTTCGGGATGGAGCGGGTGGGCAAGGGCCTGCACTTCGTCGCGACCTGCATGGTGGCCGGCGGCACGCTGTTGTCGGCGTTCTGGATCCTGTCGGTGAATAGCTGGATGCAGACGCCGGCCGGATTCGGGGTGGGGCCGGACGGGCGGATGTTCCCGACGGATTACTGGCAGGTGGTGTTCAACCCATCCGTGTTCGTCCGGGTGCCGCACATGGTGCTGGCGTCCTATCTGATCGTGGCGTTCATCGTCGCCGGGGTGGCGGCATGGCACCTGCTGCGCGGGCGGGGCACGCCGGCGGTGCGGACCATGTTCTCCATGGCGATGTGGATGGCGGCGATCGTGGCGCCGATCCAGATCGGCATGGGCGACCTACACGGGCTCAACACGCTGGAGCACCAGCCCATGAAGATCGCAGCCATGGAGGGCAACTGGGAGCCGTCGGGCGAGGAGGGCGCGCCATTGATCCTGTTCGGGCTGCCGAACATGGCGCAGGAGCGGACGGACTATAAGATCGAGATCCCCCATCTGTCGTCGCTGATCCTGACCCATAGCTGGAACGGGCGGGTGCCCGGCCTCAAGGAGGTGCCGGCGGCGGACCGGCCGTATGCGCCGGCCGTGTTCTGGACGTTCCGGACCATGGTCGGCATCGGGTTCCTGATGTTCGGGCTGGGCTTGTTCAGCCTGTGGGCACGCTGGCGCGGCACGCTGTTCACCAGCACCTGGCTGCATCGGGCGGCGCTGGTGATGGCACCGGCGCCGATCGTGGCGATGCTGTGCGGCTGGATGACGACGGAGATTGGGCGCCAGCCCTACACGGTCTATGGCGTGTTGCGGACGGCGGACAGCGTCTCGCCGATCGCGCTGCCGGGGATCGCGACCTCGTTGGCGGTATTCGCGGTGGTGTATTTCATCGTGTTCGGCGCCGGGGTGATGGTGATCCTGCGCATGATGGGGCACCCGCCGCACCAGGGCGAAGGCGGGCCGGACGCCAACTTGCCGATCCGGTCGGCCGGCATCCATCCCGGGTTGCCCGGGGCGGTGCCGCCCAACACGGGCGAAGCGCCCATGACCCCGGCGGAGTGAGCGCGATGAGTGCGGAAACCATTGCCGTCATCTGGGCCGGGCTGATCGCCTTCGCGGTGCTGGCCTATGTGGTGCTGGACGGGTTCGACCTCGGTGTCGGCATCCTGTTCGCGGCCGAGCGGGGATCGGAGGACCGGGACACGATGGTCAACACCATCGCTCCGATGTGGGACGGGAACGAGACCTGGTTGGTGTTGGGTGGCGGCGGTCTGTTCGGGGTGTTCCCGCTGGCCTACGCGGTCATCCTGCCGGCGCTCTACCCCACCATACTGGGCATGCTGTTCGGGCTGATCTTCCGCGGCGTCGCGTTCGAGTTGCGGTTCCGGGCGTATTCGGCGCGCGGGCGGCGGCTGTGGGACGTGGCGTTCTTCGGCGGCTCGCTGGTGGCGGCCTTGTGCCAGGGGCTGACGCTGGGGGGCTTGTTGCAGGGCATCAAGGTCGTGGACCGGCAATATGCCGGCGGCTGGTTCGACTGGCTGACGCCGTTCACCGTGCTGTGCGGCCTCGCGGTGGTGGTGGGCTACGCGTGGCTCGGCGCGTGCTGGCTGGTGTGGCGCACGGAAGGCAGCCTGCAGGCGCGGGCGCGCAGGCAGGCGGTGGCGCTGGCCTGGGCAATGGCGGTGCTGATCGTCGCCGTCAGCCTATGGACGCCGTTCCTGAACCCGCTTTTCATGACCCGGTGGTTCGGCTGGCCCGGCATCTTGCTGACCAGCCCGGTGCCGGTGCTGGTGGCCCTGCTCGGGCTGGGGTTCGCGGTTGCGATCCGGCGGGAGCATCATCTGACACCGTTCCTGTGCGCGCTCGGCGTGTTCGGCCTTTGCTTCGCCGGGCTGGGGATCAGCTTCTTCCCGCTGATGGTGCCGCCCGACATCACGATCTGGCAGGCGGCCGCGCCGCGGGCGAGCCAGCTCTTCGTCCTGGTCGGCGCGTCGGTCCTGATCCCGGTGATCCTGGCGTATTCGGGGTTCAGCTACTGGGTGTTCCGCGGAAAGGTGCAGGCCGGTGCGCACTACCATTAGGCGGTTGGGCTGGTTCGTCGCGCTATGGGCCGGCGGCGTGCTCGCGGTGGGTGCCGTGGCGTATGCATTGCGATGGGCCTTGCATGCCTGATCCCGTCGCGCGGGCCCGTCAGCGGGGCCCGGAGGCCGTCAGCCCACCATCGACCACGATCTCGGTCGCCGTCACGTAGCGGGCCTCGTCCGACACCAGGAACCGGACGGCGTGGGCGATGTCCCACGCATCGCCCATGCGGCCCATCGGCACTTGGGCGTTCCGGTTGGCGATCAGCGTCGCCGCGTCGTTGGCGCCCAGTTGCTTGAGCAGGCGCGCTTCCACCAGCGGCGTGTGCATCAGTCCGGGCACCACCGTGTTGCAGCGGATCCCGTCGGCGGCATGGGTCAGCGCGACCGATTTGGACAGCGCGATGATGCCCGCCTTGCTGGCCGTGTAGGCCACGTGCGAGCGCCCGGCCAGGATGCGCAGCCCGGCCACCGATGACAGGTTGACGATGGCGCCCGAACGCTGGGCCAGCATCGGTGGCAGCGCGTATTTGCATCCCAGGAACGCCGTCTTCAGGTTGAAGTCGATCTGACGGTCCCAGACCTCCTCCGGCATGTCGGCCGCCGTGCCGGGATGCGAGCCGCCGACGTTGTTGACCAGGATATCGAGCCGGCCAAACCGGTCCAGGCACGCGGCCACGGCGCCCTCGACCGCCGGGGCCTCAAGCATGTCGACCACCGCGGTCTCGCACGTGCCGTTCTCGCCGCGGATGATGTCGGCGGTCTCCCGCACCGCGGCTTCGACGATGTCGAGCAGGAACACGGCGGCGCCCTCGCGCGCCAGCAGCACCGCCGTCGCCTTGCCATTGCCCCAGCCCGGCCCGACCGAGCCTGCGCCCGTGACGATCGCGACCTTGTTCGACAGACTACCCATCCGGGCGCCCTCCTTTGTTCGGTGATTTCGGCACGAAGCGGTATGGGCTGGCGCTGCCGAGCGCCGGGTCGAGCACCAGCCGGTGCTCCAGCGGCGGGAACGCCCGGCTACGGCAGTTCTCCCGGTCGCAGAGCCGGCACGACAGGCCGATGCCGACGGCGGCACGGCCGAGGTCGATCCCGTCGGCATAGACCAACGACGCGGCGTGCCCGATGTCGCAGCCCATGGCGATCACGTGCGTCGGCGGTGGCTCGCCCCACTGCGCGGCGCGGCCGATCACGGAGCGGGCGAAGCACAGGAACGTCGCCCCATCCGGCAATTGCGCGACCTGGACGTGGATGCGGCCGGGTTGGGCAAAGGCGCCGTGCACGATCCAGCGCGGGCAGGAGCCGCCGAAGCGGGCAAACGGGAAGCCGGCGGCGGAGAAGCGCTTGCTGACGTTGCCGGCCGGATCGAGGCGGAGAAAGAAGAACGGCACCCCCCGCGCGCCCGACCGTTGCAGGGAGGACAAGCGCTGGCACACCTGCTCGAAACTGACGCCGAACCGCGCCTCGAGGTCGCCGATGTCGTGCCGCATGGCAGCCGCGGTGTCGCGGAACGGCTGGTACGGAAGCAGGATGGCGGCGGCGGTGTAGTTCAGCAGGGCGAGGCGGATCAGCGACCCGGCCTCCGTCGAGGTCGGCGCGATCGCGGTGAGCAGCGCCTCGATGGCCGGGCGCGCCTCCAGCAACGCGAGCTGGAACGCCAGGTGGAAGGCTTGGCTCTCCCGCGGCAGTTGCTCTGACAGCGAAAAGCGCCGCGTGGTGCCGTCGTATCGCCGCAGCGCACCCTCGAGCGGGCCGACCTCGACATGCAGGCCGTGGACATGGCGCAGGCGATCGATGATGGCGGCGTCGCGATCGGCGGGAACGCTGGGCAGGGCAGCCGCGATGGCCTCCGCCGCGGCCTCTAGCTCCGGAAAGTGGTTGGACCGTTCGTGGATGACGTCGCGGGCTTCCTCGTTCGGCAGCAGCAGCCGGCGGCCGGATGGCAAGGCGAGCCCGCTGCTCTCCTCCCGCGCGACCCGCCAGGCGCGGTAGAGCGCCAGGATGCCACGGGCAGCGGCCGGGCTATCGGCCGCGATCGCCGCGAGCTCGCGGGCCTCCACCGGCTGATCCAGCAGCGGGTCGGCGAACACCTCCCGCAAGCTCGCCTCGAGCTGCCGCTCTTCCCGCCCCGACAGCGAGGCGAGGTCCACCCCCAGCGTTTCCGCCAGCTTGATGAGCAAGGAGGCGGTGACCGGGCGCTGCTCGTGCTCGAGAAGGTTGAGGTAACTGGCCGAAATACCCAGCCGGACGGCCAGGGCCTGTTGCGTCAGGCCCTGTTCCGTTCGCAGCCGGCGCACGGCGCGGCCGATGGGTGGTGCGGCCACGCGGGCGGCCTACCGCGCGATCACCCGGGCCGGGCGCCCGGCCGGCGGCGCGTCACCACGCCAGGGTCGCCCCGCTATAGTCGACGAAGGCCGAGCCCGGCTGGCCCCGGCGCTGCTCCAGCACGTCCGCGATGCCGCCGACGCTGGTGGGGATGTCGAGGTCGGCCCCCTTGCCGCCCATGTCGGTCTCGACCCAGCCGGGATGGAACGACAGCACCGGCCGGTTGCCGAAGCTCGCCGCCTTGGCGCGGGTCAGCGCATTGAGCGCGGCCTTGCTGGCGCGGTACATCGCCTTGTTGTCTCGGTCGGTGAGCGCGACGCTGCCCATGCGGCTGCTCATGAACGCCACCGTGCCGTCCGGCTTGACCCGGTCCAGCAGCGCCAGCGCGGCACGCACGGGCGCCACCGCATTGGTGTTGAACAGAAATCCGATGGCGTCGGGTTCGATGACCTCGAACTCGGCCGGCTCGGAGATGCCGGCATTGACGAACAGCAGGTCGAGATCGGATGCCGCCAGCGTCTGCAGGCTCGCCGGGTCCGTGATGTCGGCGCGGGCGACGGTGGCGCCGGCCGCTTCCAGCGCGGCGCGGTCGGCGTCCTGCCGCACCGTGCCGGTCACGTGCCAGCCGCGGCCGGCGAGCTCGCGCGCCAACCCCAGTCCGAGCCCGCGGGAAGCGCCGAGAATGAGAGCGTTGGGCATGGGGTCTCCGTTGCGGTCAGCGTTGCGTGGCGGGGAATTCGAGGCACAACGCCGTGCCGCCGTCCACCGTCCAGACCGGCTCCGCCCCGATCTGGCGCGCCAGTCCGGTCATGATGCGCATCCCCGTGCTCGAGCCCCGCGCGGCGGTGGCCGGCGGTGCGGGCAGGCCCCTGCCATCATCGGACATGCGCACGCGGACCAGGCCGCTCACGAGCGGCTCGACAACGACCGCTATCGTGCCGCCGGACTCGTCGAAGGCGTATTTGAGGCTGTTGGTCACGAACTCGTTCAGGATCAGCCCGAGCGGCACCGCCAGGTCGGCCGGCAGGTCGACGTCGCTGATCGCCAGGTCGAGCCGGACGTTGCCCGCTGGGCCGGTCCGGGTGCCGCACAGATTCTCCAACAACTGCGTCACGTAGGAGCGGAGCTGCAGCCGGTCGGACAGGCCGCCGATGTAGAGCTGCTCGTGCACCAGCCGCAGGGTCTCGATCCGCTTGCCGATGGAGGCGAGCTCGGCCCGCGCCTCGTCGCTACGCGCCTCGCGGCCGCGCAGGTGCACCATGCTCATGATGATGCCGAAGTGGTTCTTGACCCGGTGCTGCAGCTCGGTGAGCAGGTGCTCGTTGGCGGCCATGGTGAGGTCGAGCGTCTGGACCTTGTGCAGCCGGTCGATGACCGAGCCCAGGATGGCCGCGTAGGTGCGCAGGAACTCGACGTCCTCGGCGCCGAACTCGCGGGGCTCGCGGCTACCGACCTGGATCAGGCCGTAGGGGCGCCCGCCGGGCAGGAACAACGGCACGCTGACCAGCGCGGCCACCCCGTGCTCCCTCATGAAGTCGGGGAAGTCGAACCGGCGCTCCTCCTCGAGGTTGCGGGTGATGACCGGCTCGGCGCGACGGAGCGCGTAGGTTTCCGGCGAGCGCGCGCCCATCGGCAGCACGGCCTGGCCGACGACGCCGGGCCGCCAGCCGACTCCCGCCTTGACCTGCAGCCGCTCAGCCTCGCCATCCACTTCCAGCACTTTGGCCATGCCGGTCCCCAACGCCTCGCTCACCAGGCGGCAGGCTTCGGTCAGGACCTCCACCAGATTGTCGCTGCGCAAGGCAAAATCGCCGAAATCGGCGAGGACCTTCTGCCGCCGCAGCATGCTCTCGTAAGTCGGCAAGACGTCCAACTCTCCACTGGCCGTTCGGGCGGCACGGCGTCGTCATCGTGGACGCCCCCAGGGAGTCCCGCGCTAATGTATCCGCCGGGCCTCGCGCCTTCAACCCGAGTAGGGCTTCAGCCCCCTTCCGCCGGGCTCTCCACCGCCGCGCGGGGCGCCGGGTCGCGCGCGGCAGCGCCGTGACCTCGTTGCTTGGCCATCTCCGCTTCCGCGGTGGCGACCATCTCGTCCTCGTGCCGGTTGACCCAGATCACGAACCACAGGATCAGCCCGGCGGCGACGACGCCGATGGTGATGCCGATCGGGCCGAGGAACGCCTTGATGTGATCGCCGACCAGATAGGCCGCGCCACCGTAGCCCACCACCCAGCACAGCCCGCCCAGCCCGTTCCAAACCAGGAACTTGGCCCACGGCATGTGCACCGCCCCGGCCAGCAGCGCGGCGAAGGTGCGCATGAAGGCGATGAAGCGGCCGAAGAACACCACCTTGCCGCCGTGCTTCTGGAACAGGTACTCGCCCAGCGTGATGCGCTTGGCGGTCAATCCGATCTTGCCGCCCCAGCGCACCAGCGCGGGGCGGCCGAACCGTCGCCCGATCAGGTAGCCGCAATTGTCGCCCATCACGGCGCCGACCACCGCCCAGCCCAGCGCGTAATAGATGTCCACCCCGCCCTGCGTGGCGGCGTAGATCGACAGGCCGATCAGCAGGCTCTCGCCCGGCAGCGGCAGCCCGGTGCTTTCCAGGAAGATCACCACGGCCACGAACCAGGTGCCGTGCTGCTGCACGAAGGCGTCGAACCACTCCAGCATACGCCCTTCCCGCCCCGTGCCAGCCGCGCCGCAGCTATGCGGGAAGCGCTCCGCCCTGTCGAGTTGCGCCGCGCGCCGCCGCATAACGGTCGAAGCCATCGGCGCGCAGCCGGCAGGCGGGGCACTCACCGCAGCCATAGCCCCAGGCGTGATGGCGGCTCCGGTCGCCCAGATAACAGGTGTGGGTCTCGTCGCGGACGAGGCCGAGCAACGCGTCGCCCCCCAGCGTCTCCGCCAGCGCCCAGGTCGCCGCCTTGTCGCGCCACATCAGCGGCGTGTGGATGACGAAGCGGGCCTCCATGCCGAGGTTGAGCGCGACCTGCATCGCCTTGATCGTGTCGTCGCGGCAATCCGGGTAGCCGGAGAAATCGGTCTCGCACACCCCGGTGACGAGGTGCTTGAGCCCGCGCCGATAGGCCAGGGCCGCGGCAGTGACCAGGAAGGCCAGGTTGCGCCCGGGCACGAAGGTATTGGGCAGGCCCGACGCGTCGGCGGCGATGGCCACCTCGCGGGTGAGCGCGGTTTCGCTGAGGCGGCCCAGCACCGACAGGTCCAGCACGTGGTCCTCGCCGAGCCGCGCGGCCCAGGCCGGGAACGCCCCGCGCAACCCGGCGGCGAAGCGCGGCCGCACCGCCAGCTCGACAGCGTGTCGCTGGCCATAATCGAACCCGACCGTCTCCACCCGGTGGAACCGATCGAGCGCCCAAGCCAGACAGGTGCCGCTATCCTGCCCGCCAGAGAACAGCACCAGCGCCCCGTCCGCCATCGTCATGCCTGCCGCCTCCGCTCCGCCCATCGATCCTGCCGGCCGGCGCCTATACAAGGAAGGGCAGCACGGGGCGAGCGACGATGCACGAGGAATTGGTGGGCCGGGTGGCGGCGATCACGCGGTTTCCGGTCAAGTCCATGGCCGGCGAGCCGCTGACGGAGGCGGCGCTGCACTGGCCGTGGCTGCTCGGCGACCGGCAATACGCCTTCGTCAAGACGGCCAACACCACCAGCTTTCCCTGGCTCACCGCCCGCGACCTGCCGGCGCTGGTGCGGTGGCAAGCACGCTACGAGCGTCCGGACGATCCGATCCATGGCGGCGTCACCGTCGCCAGCCCGGAAGGGCGAACCTTCGACATCCGCGACCCCGCGCTCTGCGCGCTGCTCTCGGCTCAGGCCGAGACGCCCGTCGCCCTGCTGCGCCTCGGCCGCGGCTGCTTCGACGCCATGCCGGTCTCCGTGCTGCTCCGATCCACGGTCGCGGCGGTAGCCCAGGCGCATGGGGCGACGGCGCACGGGGCGACGCTGGGCGCGCCGCGCTTCCGGGCCAACCTGCTGATCGAGACTGCCGAGCCCGCGGCGGAAGCGGGGTGGCTCGGGCACTCCGTCGCAATCGGGACCGGGGGCGCCCGCCTGGCCGTGGATTGCGAAACGCCCCGCTGCGCCATGATCGCCATCGACCCGGACACCGCCGAACGCGACCCGGCCGTGATCCGCACCGTCGCACGGCAATTCGGCAACCGGGTCGGTGGGTATTGCGCAGTGGCGCAGCCGGGGCCGGTGTGCGTCGGCGACGCGGTGCGGCTCACGTCCGCGTTCCCGCCGGGCTGACAGGACCGCCCGCACGGCCACCTCCCGCTGGATCGGGAGCCCGTTCGATGCCTAAATTCATTGCCATGTCCTACGCCGCCTTCGCCGGCGCGCTCACCAACGTCCAGGTCGGCGCCGACCTCAAGCTGTTCCGCGGCTTGGGCAATCCGGCGCTCACCGCCACGGTGATCCTGCTGTCCGGCCTCACCGTCGCCGCCAGCGCAATGCTCAGCTGGTGCCTGCTCGGGGGCGTGCGCTTTCCCGATCACGACCAGCTCGGCGCGATCCCGTGGTGGGCCTGGGTCGGCGGTGCGCTGCAGGGGCTCACCGTGCTGGCGGTGTTCCTGACCGCCGGGCAGACCGGCGCGGCGGTGTTCTCCGCCCTGACGGTCACGGGCGGGGCAATCTGCTCCTTGCTCCTGGACCACTTCGGTCTGGTCGGCTTCGACGCGCATCCGATCAGCTGGAGCCGGGCCGCCGGCGTCGCGCTCCTGATCGGCGGGACCTTGCTCATGGCGCGATGAGCCCGCTTCCCCGCTTTCTGCTGTTCTACGGGGCGCTGTTCGCGGCGTTCGGGGTGGCCTCGCCCTTCCTGCCCAGCTTGTTGCAGCAATCGGGCCTGGGCCCGGGCGAAGTGAGCCTCGTGCTGGCGGCGGGTGCGGGGGTGCGGCTGCTGACGGGGCTGCTGGGCGGGTGGTTGGCCGACCGTACCGGCCGTGCGCCGCTGGTGCTCTCCGCCCTTGCGGCAGCCGCGGCGGCCATCGCGCTGGGCTACGGCGCGACGCGCGCCACCGCCCTGCTCGTCGCCGTCAGCGCGGCGCACGCGGCCGTGCTGGCGCCGCTCAACCCGGTAGCCGACGCGCTGGCGCTGGGCTCGGCGGAGGCGGGCGCGTTCCGCTACGGCTGGATCCGTGGCGCCGGGTCGGCGGCCTTCATCGCGGGGACGCTGCTGTCCGGCCGCTTGGTGGACGGGGCAGGGCTGGGGGTCATCGTGGGGCTCAACGCGGCCCTGCTGGCAGCCGCGGCCGCGGTCGGATGGATGCTGCCTAACCGCGTCGCCGGCACGACCGCACCTCCCGGCGCGAAGACGGCGGGCAGGATCGGGGCTTTGTTCCGGCTGCCGACCTTCGGCCGCGTCATGGCGGTGGCGGCGCTGATCGGCGGCAGCCACGCCTTGCACGATACGTTTGAAGTGATCCGCTGGCGCTCGGCCGGCCTGTCGGCGACGCAGGCGAGCATCTTGTGGTCGCTGTCCGTCGCCTCGGAACTGGTGGTCTTCGTCGGCATCGGGCCGCTCTTGCTGGCCGCGTTGGGGCCGCGGCGGGCGATGCTGCTGGCGGGCGCCGCCGGGATCGTCCGGTGGTCGACCGCGGCGGTGACGGCGGCGTTCCCGGCCATGGCGCTGGTCGAACCGCTGCACGGGCTCACCTTCGCCCTGCTGCACCTTGCCTGCATGGACGTGATCGGCCGCGTCGTGCCCGCCGCCGCCGCCGCGACGGCACAGACGGTGTACGCCACCGTCGCGATCGGCGCGGCGACGGCGATGGCCACGGGCGGCGCGGGCCCGCTCTACGCGGCCTGGGGGCCGGGCGCGTTCTGGGTCATGGCGGCCCTGTGCGCCGCCGCGCTGCCGCTGGCCGTTGGCCTGCGCAACCCCGCTCCGGCGTGACGCGGCTCGATTCCGCTGGTCCGGGCGCCCATGTGTTGCCCATGGACCTCGATTTCAGCGAAGACGAGATCGCCCGATACTCGCGGCACATCCTGCTCTCGGAGGTCGGCGGCACCGGCCAGGCCCGGCTGCGCGCCGCCCGCGTGCTGGTGATCGGCGCCGGCGGGCTCGGCAGCCCGCTGATGCTCTACCTCGCCGCCGCCGGGGTCGGCACGGTCGGCGTGATCGACGACGACCGGGTCGAGCTCTCCAACCTGCAGCGGCAGGTGGCGCACACGACCGACCGGGTCGGCGTGGCCAAGGTGCGCTCCGCCGCCGAGGCCGTCCGGGCGATCAACCCGGCCGTCGCCGTCGAGATGCACGAGACCCGGCTCACCGCCGCCAACGCGCTCGAGCTGGTCGGCGGCTACGACCTGGTGTGCGACGGGTCCGACAACTTTCCCACCCGCTTCCTGGTCGCCGATGCCTGCGCGCTGGCCCGGCGCACGCTGGTCTCCGCCGCCGTGCTCCGCTTCGACGGGCAGCTCTCCGTCTTCAAGCCGCACGCGGGCGGCCCCTGCTACCGCTGCCTCCATCCCGCGCCGCCGCCGCCCGGCCTGGTGCCGTCCTGCAGCGAGGCCGGCATCCTGGGCGCCGTTACCGGCGTGATGGGCACGCTGCAGGCGACGGAGGCGCTGAAGGAGATCATCGGCATCGGCGACAGCCTTTCCGGCCGCCTGCTGATCTGGGACGCGCTCGGCGCCCGCACCCGCACCATCCGCCTCCCCCGCGACCCCACCTGCCCCCTTTGCGGCGACCACCCGACGATCACGGACCTCTCCGCCCATGGCTGAGCCGCTCGGCATCCTGCTGATCTCCGGCACCCACGAGCGGGTCCATTACGCCTTCATGATGGCGGCGGGAGCCCTGGCGATCGGCCGACCGGTGGTGCTGTTCGCCACCAACGAGGGGTGCCGCGGGCTGCTGGCCGATTGGTCGTCGCTGGACGGCGCCGCGCGCGACGACACGGTGCGGCGGGCGGGCGTCGCCGGGCTGGACGAATTGCGCGACGCCGCCCGCGAACTCGGCATCCGCTTGCTTGCCTGCGACGCCGGTCTCGCCCTCACCGGGCTCGATCCCGCAGCGCTCCTTCCCGACGTCGAGGTCTCCGGCATTCCCGCCTTCCTCGCGACAACGCCAAGCAGCTTCGTCACGCTCTGACATCCCAGCGCTTGACCGGCTGGGGAGGTCCACGGCAGGGAAGGCCTATGCGATTCGCCTTCCTTCTCGTCTGCCTGCCCGTGTTGGCCATGGCGCAGCCAGCCGCCACGACCAAGCCGGCCGATGCGCCCAGGAAGTCCAGCGCGGCAAAGCCGGCGGCACCGGCGGGATCGGCAAAGCCGTCGGCTGGTGCCCATTCATCCAAGCCCGCCGCCGCGGCGCACCCACCGGCCAAGCCCGGCAACTCAACCAAACCAAACCCGCACAAGCCGGCCTCGGCCGGGCGTAAGCCGGTGGCGCCGGTCGCGCCGCCGGCAGCGGCGGTCGTCGCACCGGCGGTGGTCGCGCCGCCAGCCGAGCCGACCAAAGGCAGCGCGACCGGGCTGCCGCTGCCGCGCTTCGCCGCGCTGCGCTCGGACGACGTCAACTTCCGCAGCGGGCCCGGCACGCGCTACCCGATCGACTGGGTCTACAAGCGCCGCGATCTCCCCGTGCAGATCGAGCGCGAGTTCGAGATCTGGCGGCTGGTCCGCGATCCGCAGGGCAACAAGGGCTGGGTCAACCAGGCCACCCTCACCGGCCGGCGCACCGCCGTCACGGTCGGCGCGGAGCACACGTTGCGGGGCAGCGCGTCGGACACCGCCGCCACGGTCGCCACGCTCAAGCCCGGCGTGATCCTGCGGGTGCGCAGCTGCGAGGCCAGTTCGGAGTGGTGCCAGGCCCAGATCGGGGATTATCGTGGCTTCATCCGGCGCAGCGACATCTGGGGCGTGCTCCCCGGCGAGGTGATCCAATGACCACACAGGCCGACGGCGACAACCCGGCGCGAGCCACCCACGATTTGGGCGGCGTGTCCCGCTTCCTGTGCGAAGGCATCGACACGGAGCCGCACGCGCTCACCGAGTTCGACCGCACGGTGGACGCCATCCGGCAAGTCCTGGGGGCCAAGGGCGTCATGAGTGTGGACGAACTGCGCCGCGGCATCGAGGCGATCCCGGAAGCGGACTACCTCCGCCTCTCCTATTACGAGAAGTGGATCCGCTCCATCGCCGGCACCCTGCTGAACCACGGCGTGTTCACGGAGGCCGAACTGCAGGCGGCCCTGGCGCGATGCTGACGGCCGGCACCGCCGTGCGCGTGCGCGACGACTGGCCGGAAACGCGCGGCCCCTGCCACATCCGCACGCCGCACTACCTGCGCGGCCACACCGGCACCGTGCTGCGGCACCTCGGCGACTTCCGCAACCCGGAAGACCTCGCCTTCGCGCGCCCCGCGCCGACGCTGCCACTCTACCATGTCGCTTTCGCGCCCCGATCGATCTGGCCGGATGCCGGCGCGGGCGAACTCGTGGTGGAGATCTTCGAACCCTGGTTGGAGCCGCTATGACGACGGTGCTGGAGACCAAAGGCGACCGGCTGCTCGCGGCCGTGCGGCTGCTGCTGGCGGAGAAGGGCGTCGTCACCGATGCGGAGATCGGCGCAGCGCAGGAACGGACCGACAAGGCGCATCCCGGCCAAGGCGCCCGCATGGTCGCCCGGGCCTGGCTCGACCCGGAATACCGCGCCCTGATGCTGACCGACGGCACGGCGGCGGCCGAGAGCCTCGGCATCCCCATGCGCGGCCTGCCGCCGCTCGGCGTGCTGGAGAACACCGCGACTACCCATCACCTGGTCGTCTGCACGCTCTGCTCGTGCTACCCGCGGGCCGTGCTCGGCTATCCGCCTTTCTGGTTCAAGTCGGTGGCTTACCGCGCCCGCGCCGTGCGCGACCCGGCGGGCGTGCTGGCCGAATGGGGCACGCAGCTGCCGGCCGGCACCTCCATCCGCGTGGTGGACAGCACGGCCGACTATCGCTGGATGGTGCTGCCCTACCGGCCTGAGGGTACGGCGGGCTGGGACGAGGACGCCTTGGCCACGCTGGTCACGGCGGAGTCGATGATCGGCGTGACGGTGCCGTCGGTGCCCGCCGCGCGGTGAGGCACCCCGCGCAGGAAGGCGGCGAGATCGGCGGCGTAGAAACGCGCCAGTGACGTGGTGCCGTGTCCGGCGGTTTCCGCGCTTTCCGGGATCAGCAGGAGGCGCGCATCCTTCAACTGGCGTAGCGCGGCCTCCATCAGGCCGGTGCTGGGCGGGTTGCGCTCGTCGTCGGCCGAGTTGATCGCCAGCACGGGCGCGGTGATGGCGGCGAGGCGGGGCGCCGGGTCATAGGTCCGGGACGCGTCCCACTGATACAGGAAGTCGTTGGCATCCGCGGTGAACGGCAGCGTCATGCGCTTGGCCAGCGCGGCATCGGCGGCCTCGCGGGTCGGCGCTTCCTTGGCGAAGGCCGAGCTGCCGCCGCTGGTGGCGATGCCGAACCACATGTTGGCCTGGCGCAGGCCCGGCGGTTGCGCCGTGTAGTTGCCGTTCTGCCAGGCCGGGTCGGTGCGCACGGCGTCGACGATCATGCGGCGCATGATCCAGTTGCGGCCGGCCATGGCGGTCGGCTGGCTCGCCATCGGCACCAGCGCGTCGGCGAAGTCCGGGAACGTCTCGCCCCAGAGCCACGTCTCCATGCCGCCCATCGAGTTGCCGATCACCAGGCGCAAGTGCCGGATGCCGAGGCCGTCGGTCAGCAGCACATGCTGGGCGGCGACCATGTCGTCGAGATCGTAGTGCGGGAAGGCGGCGCGCAGGCCGTCCGACGGCTTGGTCGACAGGCCGGCGCCGATCACGTCGGGCAGGATGATGAAGTATTTCGCCGCATCGAGCGGCTGGCCGGGGCCGAAGAGCTGGCCGGCAAAGCCGGGGTTGAGCAGCCCGGCGCCGGTGCCGGCGGTGCCGTGCAGCACCAGGACGGGCTCGCCGGTCGGGGCGCCGATCGTCGTGTAGTGCAGCCGCAACTCCGGCAGCACGCTGCCGTCTCGGAAGCGGAAATCGCGGGCGACGTAATCGCCCATCGCCGGCGCCGGATAGTCCGCCGCTTCGGCCGTCCCGGTCAGCAACAAGACTGCCGCCAGCCATCGCCCGATCGAGCCCATGGACGCCCTCCCCTTCGTTTCGAAGGAGGTTAGGCGTCCGGCGTCGTCCGCTGCAATGGCAGGCGTCGGGCGCAGCCGGCGATCACTCCCAGCGCAAGGGCCAGCAGCAGCAGCGCCCACCGCAAGCCGGACAGCTCCGCCATGCCGCCGATCAGGGCGGGGCCGACCAGCATGCCGGCATAGCCGAGCGTGGCAACCGCCGCGATGCCGGTGCTGGCGGCCGTCCCGGCCCGGCCGGCGGCGGAGAACAGGACGGGCGCGATGTTGCCGGCGCCGAGGCCGACCAAGCCGAAGCCGAGCGCCCCCGCCGGCGGCACCGCCACCGCGAGCGCGATGCCCGCCGCGGCCAAGCCGGCGCCGGCCTCCAACGTCGCGCGCGGGCCGAAGCGCCGGACGGCGGCGTCGCCGAACAGCCGGGCGGCGATCATGGCGGCGGAGAACAGCGCGTAGCCCGTCGCGCTGGCCGCCGGGCCGAATGCCGCCACGTCGCGCAGGAACACGCCCGACCAGTCCGCGATGGCGCCCTCGGCGAGAAAGGCCAGCGCGCAAAGCAGGCCGATGCCGAGCAGCAGGCGGTCGGGCCAGCCCGCGCGGGCTGCCCCGGCCGGCGACCGCGGCGCCAGCGCCGGGTTGGGATCGAGCCGGGCATGCGCCGCCATGCAGCCCGCCACCGCAGCCGCCGCCAGCAACAGCCCGCTGCCGACGCCCCAGCCGGCCGCCTCGCAACTTGCCACCAGCACGGTGCCGAGCAGGCCGCCGCCGGAGAACGCCGCGTGGAACGACGACATCACCGCCCGCCCACTCTCCTGCTCGAACCGGCTCGCCCGCGCGTTCATCGCCACGTCCAACGACCCGGCCGCCGCGCCGACCAGCAGCAGGACACCGGCCAGCCCCGCCGCGCCGGGCACGAGCGCGGGCAAGGGCAGCACGACCGCCAGCGCCACGCCGGTCGCCGCCAGCAGCCACCATCCCCCGCGCGCCCCAAGCCAGCCGGTGACCGGCATCGCCACCATCGCGCCGGCCGCCACGCAGAGCAGCGACGCGCCGAGCACGCCGTCCGAGAGTTGCAGCGCCGCCTTGACGCCCGCGATGCTGGCCGCCCATCCGCCATAGGCCAGCCCGGCCGCCACGAACAACAGGGCGATGCCCAGACGCGGTTGGTTCCACCGGGAGCCGCCGAGCCGGTCGGGCGCGAGGCGGGAAGCGCCCGCGGACATGCCGGGCTGCCTAGCCGACCGCGTCCCAAGCCGGCGCGAAGCCCGGGTTCACGCAACGCGAGTCCTTGGGCAACGCCGCGATGGCGGCCCGGTCCGCGTCGTCCAGCGCGAGGCCGAGCGCGTCGAGGTTGGCCTGCTGGCTTTCCGGCCGCCCGGCCTTCGGAATCGCGGCGACACCGTCCTGGTCCAGCAACCACTTCAGCGCCACCTGCGCCGCGGTCGCACCGTGCTTCTGGCCGATCTCCGCCAGCGCCGGCTGCTCGGCCAACCGGCCCTGGGCGAGCGGGCAATAGGCGACGGAGGCCGCCCCCACCGCATGCGCCGCCTCCACCATGCGGCGCTGCCCGAGCAGGACATGGTACTCGTATTGGTTGCAGGCGATCGGCGCGCCGAACTCGCTCACCGCCCGGTGCAGCAGCGCGGAGGGGAAGTTGGCGACGCCGACCGAGCGGGCCAGGCCGCGCTCCTTGATCCGGATCAGCTTGCCCATGGCGTCGCCCAGATCCATGTCCGGCGCCGGCCAGTGGATCAGGTAGAGGTCCACGTAGTCGGTGCCGAGCTTGCGCAGGCTGGTCTCGGCGGCCTCGGCCATCTGGTCGCCGGCCAGGTGCTGCCACCAGACCTTCGTGGTCAGGAAGATGTCGCCCCGCCCGACCCCGCTCTGCGCGATACCGCGGCCGACCTCCTCCTCGTTGCCGTACATCTCGGCCGTGTCGATGTGCCGGTAGCCGAGGCCGAGCGCGCCGGCGACGGCGGTCGTGCAGGCCTCACCGGTCAGGCGGTAGGTGCCGAGGCCGAGCTTGGGCATGCGCATCTCGCGCGCGTCGATGGTCTGCATGGATCGTCCTTATCGTTTGGCCAGGTCGACCAGGGCGGCGTATCCGCTCTCTGTGCCCCAGGCCAGCTTGCTGCCATCGTCCGACCAAGCCAAGGCGGTGATCGGGCTCGGCTCCGTGCGCTCGCCGGGAATGGCGACCGGCAGGATGCGCGCAGTGGCGACGTCGGCGATCACCACCATGCCGTCCGCAAAGCCCGCCGCGAGCAGGTCCTGCTGGCCCTGGAACGCCACCCGGGTGCACAGCACGCCGTCGCCGCCGGCAAGCTCGGTGGGCGCCTTGCCCATCGGCCCCCCGCCGAAGAACGGCCACAGCACCACCGTGTCGGCGCCGGAAGAGGCGAGCCACTTGCCGGTGCGGCTGAACGACAGGCTCTCCGTCTTGGCCGGGTAGCCGCTCATGCGCATGTGCTGCCCGTCCGCCAGGCGCCACCCGTGCAGCGAATTCTCCTGCATCGCGGTCACCGCCGAGTCGCCGGTCGGGTGCAGGGCGATGCCGGTATGGCTGCCCTTCCACTCCAACACCCGCGCCGTGTCCGCCTTGGCGTTGACGAACCAGAGCGAGCAGCCGTTGTAATGCGACGCCGCGACGCGCTTGCCCTTGCCGTCGAAGGCCAGGCCGGTGACGCTGGAGGGATGCTCGAGCCGCTTGAGCAGCTGGCCCGCCCCGTCGAACACATGGACCGCCTTGCCGACCGCGCAGGCCAGCAGCGGTGCCTTGGCGTCGTCGAAGGCGGCCACCTGCTCCACCCATTTCGAGCCGAACCGGCCGACCTCCGACACCGCACCATCCGCCGCGACCCGGCGGAACGCGCCGTCGTCGCCGCCGGTGATCCAGCCGCCGCCGGCTTGAGCCATCGACAGGATCGCGCCGTCATGCACCTCGACCGTCTGCCAGCCGCTCGCTTCCGACACGATCCGCAGCGTCCCGTCGCCGAGCGCGAAGCCGGCCGCGTGCCCGGCGAACCCGGCGCCCACGACATACTCGCCGAGGCTTTCGCCGATCGTGCGCTCGTCCAGCGGGTTGGCGACCGTCTGGCTCACTGCATCCCTCGCTCGCAGGCGCTCATGCGGCCACCTGGCAGCTTTCGAAGCCGCGCCGCAATTGCGGGCGGTTCAGGTTGCGGCCGATGAACACCAGCTTGGAGCGGCGCTCGCCTTCCGGCCAGGGACCGATGAAGTCGCCATCCGCGATCATGTGCACCGCCTGGAACGCGAAGCGCCGGTCCTCGCCGGGATAGGCCAGGATGCCCTTGGTGCGCAGCAGGTCCTGCCCCTTCTCGGCCAGCAGGGCCGAGATCCAGGCGTTGAACTTCTCCGGATCCACCGGCCCGTCGAGTTCGAAGCTCATGGAGGACACGTCGTCATTGTGGCTGTGCTCGTGCTCCTCCTCGAGGAACTCGGGCTCCCGCGCCAGCACGCGCTGCAGGTCGAACGCGCCCTGGTCCAGGATGTCCGTCACCGGCAGGTCGGCGCGAGTGGTGCGGTGGATGCGGGCGAAGCGGTTGATCTTGCGGATCTGCGCCTCGACGGCGGTCAGCTCCTCCGGCGTGACCAGATCGGTCTTGTTGAGGACGATCACGTCGGCGAACGCGATCTGCTCTTCGGCTTCCGCACTGTCGACCAAGCGGGCGGGCAGGTTCTTGGCGTCGACCACCGTCACGATCGCGTCCAGCCGCGTGCGGGTGCGGACGTTCTCGTCGACGAAGAAGGTCTGCGCCACAGGGGCCGGGTTGGCGAGGCCGGTGGTCTCGATGATGATGCCGTCGAACTTGCCGCGGCGCTTCATGAGCCCGCCGACGATGCGGATCAGATCGCCGCGCACGGTGCAGCAGATGCAGCCGTTGTTCATCTCGAAGACTTCCTCGTCGGCATCGACCACCAGGTCGTTGTCGACACCGAGCTCGCCGAATTCGTTGATCACCACGGCGTATTTCTTGCCGTGGTTCTCCGTCAGGATCCGGTTGAGCAGGGTCGTCTTGCCGGCGCCGAGATAGCCGGTGAGCACCGTCACCGGCACCTGCATCACCGGCACCTGCATCACGGGCACTTGCGTCTCTGACATTGTGTCGCCTCGTTGTCGCTCTGTCCGCCCGATATAGGGCGTCAGTCCGGCGATGGCACGTTTGCCAGCCTTGCCGCGTCGGCATGGGCCAGCGCCAGGCCGAGTTGCAGGAAGAAGTATCCGGCCAGCGGGATGGCGACCCAGTCGGTGTTGCCCGCGATCGGCCAGAGATGGATCGCGGTGGCAATGAACAGGCCGATGCGCAGCCGGTCCCCGCCGAGATCGCGGCCGGTCGCGACGAGCCACGACACCGCCAACGCCGCGAACAGCAGTAGGCCGGGCAGGCCACCCTCCACGGCCGCCTGCATGTAGAAATTGTGCGGATGCTGGACGCAGATGGCCGCGCCGCCGCCATCGTCGCCGCTCCAGCCCTGGAAATAGGCCGGGTCGTCGCACAGGCGGCGGAAGCCGTCGAAGCCGGTTCCCATCAGCGGGTGGGCGCGGATCAGCGCCACCGAGCGGGCGGCGATCTCGCCGTAATGGTTGTTGCCGAAATCGCTCATCTGCTTGCTGAACTGGGTCAGCACGCGCTGCGCCGCCGGCGGAGACACGACCGGCAGCGCCGCCAGCATCAGCGCGCCCGCCAGCCCGGCGCCGATCGCCGCCGGCCGGAACCGCCGCACCAGCAACGCCGTCAGCGCGACGCCCAGAAACGTCAGCAGCAGCGGCATGCGCTGCGCGACCAGCATCATCAGCACGACAGCGCCGGCCATCGCCGCCAGGGCCCGCCAGCCCGTGCGCGACCACACCAGCAGCGCCGGGAACAGGATGCGCGACAGGACCGGCCCGGCCCGCGGCTTGGTGTAGGGCCCCGTCAGCTCCCCCGCCGCTCCCTTGGGCCAGCCGAACAGGTTATGCCCGAACGCGAATTGCGCCAGGCACTGCACCCCGATGTAGATCACCGACCAGCGCAGCAGCCGCGCCACCCAGACCCGCACCCACTCGGTCCGCAACAGCCAATAAGCCACTGCCGCCGCCAGCAGCGGAAACCGCACCACCGCCAGCGCCTGCCCCAGATCGGTCCGCACCGAGCACAGCACCAGCCAGCCCCACCACGCCGCCGCGAGGCCGACCCAGGGCCGCCGTAGCCAGCCCCACTCCGCTCGCGCCGCAGACTGCACCAGGAACAACACCCCGATCAGGCTCAGCGTCACATCCGCCGGCGCCCGCCCGTGCAGCAGGAATACCGGCAGGATCAGCACCAGGAACACCCCGACCCGATCCACCCACGAGACCCATTTCTGCCCCCTCTCCCCACGGGAGAGCGCCGGGATGAGGGTCGAGCCCGCCGAACTCACGGCGAATTCTCGTAATGGTCCATTTGCCACGCGACCGGCTCCGCTGCCGCTGCGCGATACCACTCATCGACCAACCCGAACGCGCGCACCGCCGCGCAATAGGCCCGCGTGTCGTCGGCGATCGCCGGCGCATACGTCAGCAACCGCGCCACCACCGGCGCGAACATCACGTCCGCCCCGGTGAAATCAGCCCCGAACAGGAACGGCCCCCCCGCCCCGAACTGCGCCCGCGTCTCGCGCCACAGCACCTCGATCCGCGCGATGTCCGCCAGGGCCGCCGCACTCTGCCCGCGTCCGGTGCCATCGCGCCCCAACACCATCGGCATCGCCTGCCGCAACCCCCGGAACCCGGCGTGCATCTCCGCCGCGATCGCCCGCGCCCGCGCCCGCGCCGCCCGGTCCGCCGGCCACAGCGCCGGAAACGCCTCCGCGCAATACTCGATGATCGCCAGGCTCTCCCACACCTGCACGCCGCGATGCTCGAGGAACGGCACCAGCCCGCTCGGCGAGCGCCGCGATACCGCAGTCCCGGCCCCGCCGCCCTCGAGCGGGATCACCACGTCCTCGACCGCCAGCCCGGCCAGCCGCACCGCCAGCCAGCCCCGCAGCGACCACGACGAGTATCGCCTCGTGCCGAGCAACAGAGTCCCGTCCGACATCGCGTTCTCCGCATTCGAGCGCCGCTATCGCACGCCTGCCCCGACACTTGAAGCGAGCCTGCTCGCCACGCCCGGCCCTGGCTGCGACAACCCCGACCGGGACGCTTCGGCCACACCCCGCCAGCCATCCCGCGCAAACGTGATCGCAATCTCAACGCCATCTTTCCAATTCACCCGTAAGTCTGGTTGTATCGCGCGGTCTTAGGACAACCCATTGGCCGACTCGGCCGGCGGCGCTTTGGAGAACAATGAATGACGACCTATACAGTCGCGGCGGACGGCACGATCTCACCGGGCACCCCGGCCTTTCCCCAATCGACGATCGCCGACATTCTCCTGCCCGACGGCAGCTACGATCCGACCACTAACAACCCTCAGGTCTTCATCGCCGGCGGCAGCTACACGCTGCAATCGCTGTTCATCGGCACCTCCATCGAGGTCGATCTCGGCGGCGGCTTCTTCGGAACCGGAAACGAGCGTCTGACCGGGTCTGGCTCCATCACCGGCGCCACCCCGGTCTTCCCCCCCGACCTGACGACCGCGACGCCGATCAACCCCGCTTTCGTCAACGGCGGCTTCCTCGACATCAACGGCACCATCGCCGTCGCTCTGGTGAACAACGCCACCATCGCCGTCTCCTCCGGCGAGAAGCTCGACGTCGAGGGTGATTTCACCGGTTTCGGCGCCTCCACCATCACCGTCGCGTCCGGCGCCGAACTCGACCTCAACAGTCAGAACACGGTCAACATCAGCACGCTCAGCTCACAGGGCACGCTGCGGATCACCGCCCCGGCCAGCCGCATCACCGGCACCACCACGCTCGGCGGGACCGTGCTCGTCCAGGGTGACGCGCAGAACGGCGCCGGAAGCGGCACTGCGACCGCCCGGACCACCGCGTCTGGCAACGGCAACTACGTCGCCTCCCTCGACCTCCGAAACGCGACCTTCACCGCCCCCATCAGCAACCTGACCTTGGCGCAGGATGCCAGCATCAGCTTCGGCTCCGGCGCCTCGATCGCCCGCTTCGCCGTCGCCGGGTCGTCCTCCGGGGTGGCCCCGCTCGACCTCGTCAGCGTCGAAGGCACCCTGACCATCACCGGTGACGGCACCGGTGCGGCCAACCAGGTCTCCATCAGCCAAGCCGAGTTCGCCGGCAGCAGCGCCTCGTCCGGCAGCGGCTCGAACACGATAGACTTCAAGGTCTCCGCCGCCGATGGCGGGGCCAGCCTGCAGCGTCAGATCACCGTCGACGCCAACACCACCCTGCGCAACGACGGTCGCATGACCATCGGCGGCCAGGGCACGACGACGACCACGCTGGGCGCCAGCGCCGCCGCGGCCGGGTCGTCGTTCATCAACGGATCCGGCGCGCAACTGACGCTCGCCGGGGGGGCCGCGCTGAGCGTCGCCGCGTTGCAGAACGCTGGGGCGATCACGGTCGCCGGCAGCGTCAGCGTGCAGCAGGCGTTCACCAATACCGGCACCGTCGACGTGACGGCCGGCACGCTGTCGCTCGCCGCCGCGGTGGCGGGGAGCGGGACGATCACGGTCGAGAACGGCGCCACCCTGGCCATCGCCGCTGCGACCGGTCAAACCGTTGCGCTCCGCAGCGGCAGCACGCTGCAGCTCTCCCAGCCCTCCAGCTTCACCGGCACCCTGCAGACCCCCGCGATCGGGGCGCGGATCGATCTCGCCGGCATCACGGCGACGGCGGCGACGGTGACCAACGGCACCATCGCGGTCACCAGCGCGACCGGGTCGTTCAACCTCGGCGAGACCGGTCTGATCAACGGCACCACCGTGACGCTGAGCGCGGACGGCGCGGGTGGCACGTTCCTGACGCTGGGCGCCTCCAACCTGTCCCACCCGGTCGCCTACCGCTTCTTCGACAGCATCCGCGGCACGCAGTTCCTCACAACGAGCCTCACGGAAACGCAGAACCTGCAGGCGACCCGGCCCGACCTGGTCTACGAGGGCGTCGGCCTCGGCGCCGTCGACCCGACGATCGACCCGGCCGCCGCCGCGGTTTACCGCTTCTTCGACACCAAATTCGGCACGCACTTCTACACGACGAGCACCACCGAGCGGGACAACGTGGTGGCCACGCGGTCCGATCTGGTCAACGAGGGGATCGGCTTCTACGAGCACTCGACTGCCCAGGCCGGGGATGTCGCCGTCTACCGCTTCTTCGACAGCAATTTCGGCACGCATTTCTACACGGCCAGCGCGACCGAACGCGCCACGGTGATCGCGACCCGGCCGGACCTGATCAGCGAGGGGATCGGCTTCTACGCCCCCTCCAACGCGATGGCCTAAACGCTTCGCACACCCTCGAACCGAAGTGGTGGCGCTTAGAAAGCGCCCCATTCCGGGGCGAGGTAGCCCAGAATGGAAAACACGACGCCGGCCACGCCCAGGGCGCTGCCGACCCAGATCAACATGCGCGAGCGCATGATCGCCGACGCCGTGGCGAGCACGATGCCGAGTTGATACGCGGCCGAGCCGTTATGGTACGCGTGGGTCTGCTCGGTCGCGTGGTCGCGCTGGTGCTCGAACTCGTGGGCGCGGCGCGCGATCGCCTCACGCCCGTCCTTGGGATCCTTGTCGTAGCTTTCCGCATCCTGCCGGAGCTTGTCGACGAGTTGCTCGCGACGCGCGATCGCCGCCGGGTCGCTGCCCACCTCGAGCACGGCCGCCAACGACGCCACGTCGCGCGCGACCGTCCCGCGGGTGGATTTGGCCTGGAACTGCGCCCAGGCATCCGCGGCGTCGATGGCGCGCTGCTGCACCTTGATCTCCGCGTGCCGCGCGCCCTGCTCCGCGATCGCCAGACCGGCCGCGAGAACCACGACCAGCAACGCCGCCCACTGAGTACGTCCGCTCATCCCGCTGCCATGGCCGTCCCCACCGCCGTGGGACGCGTGTTGATGCCGCTCGATGCTCTCCAGGACCTCGTTCACCGGGCGCCCCGCATCCACGTCTCGAGCAGGTTCAGATTGCGCAGGTTCGCCTTGAAGGCCATGTCGAACAGATCGCCCAGGATCGGGATGGAGCCGCCGGCGACCTCGATGGCGACGTTGCCGACCATGCGGGCCAGCAGGGAGAATGGCGCCCCCATGCGGCGGGCCTCCCAGACCATGTAGAGCGAGACGAGACCGAGCAGCACGTCGCCGATCACCGGCGACAGGCCGAGCAGGCTATTCCACCCGAAGCGGAACCGTGTGCCCGGCAGGCGGAAGCGGGCATCGAGCAGCCAGGCGAACTGACGCAGGCGGGCCAGGCGCTGGGCGCTGGCGGCGTGGGCGAATGTGGCTGCCATGAGATCCTCCGGACGGAGGCGCTGGGCCTCCGGGCACGGGGCAATGTTGTTAACGGCGCCCCCGTGTGCAAGCGGATGGGATCAGCCGGCCGCCAATTCTTTGATGGCGGCGACGGCGGCCGGGTCGGCCCAATCTGCTGCCCCCTCCAGTCGCGCCCGCTCGCGCCCGTGACGGTCGATCAGGATCGTGGTCGGAATGCCGCGTGAGCCGAAGGCGTGCATGGCCGCACCTTTCGGGTCCAGCAGCACCGGCAACCCCGCGATGCCCTTCTGCTCGAAAAAGCGCTGCACCATCGGCGCGCCGCCCCGGTCGGAGGCGAGCGGCAGGACCGCGACGCGCGCCGGGTCGACCAGGGTGGCGAGCTTGGCCAACGCCGGCATCTCGGCCACGCAAGGGACGCACCACGTGGCCCAGAAGTTCAGCACCACGGCGCGGCCCGCGTAATCGGCCAGGCTGCGCGGGTCGCCCTCGGCGGTGGTGAACTCGAAGGCCGGCACGTCGGTGCCTTCGGCCGGGGCGCCATCCAGCGACGGAACCACGCCGCGCGGGGCCGCCCAGAGTTTGCGCGGCAGAAATGCCGCCGGTAGGGTCGTGGCCGCCGCCGCGAGCAGGAAACGGCGCCCACCAACACGATGAATAGAGGTCATGGGCTTGTCCCTCGGAACTGACGACCGGCGCAACGCCGATGCCAACGCGCAGTGGGGCGGCCGCTTTGCGAGTGGCCCCTCGACGATCATGCAGGACATAAATGCGTCGATCGGGTTCGATCGCAAGCTGTGGCGGCAGGACATCGCCGGCAGCCAGGCGCATGCGGCCATGCTCGCCCATGTCGGCGTCATCGACGCGGCCGACGCGGAGGCCATCCGCAGCGGGCTCGACCGCATCGCCGGGGAGATTGCGGCGGGCGGCTTCCCGTTCACGGAAGAGCTCGAAGACATCCACATGAACATCGAGGCGCGGCTGACCGAGCGCATCGGCGAGGCCGGCAAGCGGCTGCACACCGGGCGCTCGCGCAACGACCAGGTGGCGACCGATTTCCGCCTCTGGGTGCGCGACGCGATCGACGGGCTGGACGGGCAGATACAGGACGTCATGGCCGCCTTGGCCGCGCGCGCGGCGGAGTTCGCGGCCGACCCGATGCCGGGCTTCACCCACCTGCAGACCGCCCAGCCGGTGACGTTCGGGCACCACCTGCTCGCCTATGTCGAGATGTTGGCGCGCGACCGCTCGCGGCTGCGGGACGCCCGGGCGCGCATGAACGAATGCCCGCTCGGCTCGGCGGCGCTCGCCGGCACCTCCTTCCCGCTCGATCGCACCATGACCGCCGCCGCCCTCGGCTTCGATCGCCCGACCGCCAACTCGCTGGACGCGGTGAGCGACCGCGACTTCGCGCTCGATTTCCTGGCCGCTGCCGCCATCTGCGGCACGCATCTGTCGCGGCTGGCGGAGGAGATCGTGATCTGGTGCAGCGCGCCCTATGGCTTCATCCGCCTGTCGGACGCGTTCACCACCGGCTCGTCCATCATGCCGCAGAAGCGCAACCCGGACGCGGCGGAACTGGCGCGCGCCAAGACGGGGCGGATCAACGGCGCCCTGATCGCGCTGCTCACCGTCATGAAGGGCCTGCCCCTGGCCTACGCGAAGGACACGCAGGAGGACAAGGAGCCGGTGTTCGACGCCGCCGCCGCCCTGTCGCTCTCGCTGGCCGCGATGGGCGGCATGATACGCGACCTGCAGCCCGATCTCGGACGCATGCGGGCGCTGGCCGGTGCCGGCTTCGCCACCGCGACCGACCTGGCCGACTGGCTCGTCCGCGTGCTGCGGCTGCCGTTCCGCACCGCCCATCACGTGACCGGCCGGCTGGTTTCCAAGGCGGAGCGCAAGGGCACCGACCTGGCCGGACTGACGCTTGCCGAGATGCAGGAAGAGGAGCCGGGCATCACCGCCGCGTTGTTCGACGTGCTGACGGTGGACGCCTCCGTGCGCAGTCGCACCAGCTTCGGCGGCACCGCGCCCGCCAACGTCGCCGCGCAGGCTCGGCGCTGGCAGGAGGCGCTGGCATGAAGCTGGTTGCGGGGCTGCTCGGGGGCTTGCTCGCCGCCGGGCTGCTGGCGGGCTGCGGCAAGAAAGCCTCTCCGGTGCCGCCGGGCCCGGCGAACGAGCTCGTCTACCCCCGGCAGTACCCTTCCCGATGAGCGCCGCCGCCCTGCCCGACCGCCTCGATCCGACGGCGGCCGAACTAGTGGCCGCGCGGCCGCACCTGCGCATGCACGCCATGGACGGGCTGCTGGTCGAAGGCGTGCCGCTGCTGGCGATCGCCGACGCGGTCGGCACGCCGTGCTGGGTCGTGTCCGCCAGCGCGTTGCGGGCGCGGTTGCGCCGCCTGCAGGACGCGGTGGCCGACCTGCCGCTGCGCGTCCATTATGCGGTCAAGGCTAACGACCACCTCGCGATCCTGGCGCTGATGGCGCGCGGCGGCGCGGGAGCGGACGTGGTGAGCGGCGGCGAGCTGCTCCGCGCGCTGCAGGCCGGGCACGACCCGGCGCACATCGTGTTCTCCGGCGTCGGCAAGCAGGACTGGGAGCTGCGGCTGGCGCTCGAACGCGGGGTCGGCCAGATCAACGTGGAGAGCGCGGAGGAGCTGCACATGCTCTCCGCCGCCGCCGTTGCCACGGGGCGGACCGCGACGGTGGCGCTGCGCATCAACCCGGACGTCGATGCCGGCACCCACGCCAAGATCACCACCGGGCGGGCCGACAACAAGTTCGGTATCGCCGCCGACGACGCGCCCGCCCTATTCGCCGAAGCCGCCGGGCTGCCGGGGATCGACGCGGCCGGCATCGCGTTGCACATCGGCAGCCAGATCCTGTCGATGCGGCCCTACCACGCCGCGTTCCGCCGCGCCGCCGAGCTGGTCCGCACCCTGCGCGGCGCGGGACACGCCATTCGCGTGGTCGATTGCGGCGGCGGGCTCGGCATCGACTATCGCGACGAGACGGCCCCCGCGCCGGAAGCCTTCGCCGCCGCGATCCGGACCGCGTTCGCGGGGCTGGACGTCCGCCTCGCGATCGAGCCCGGGCGCTGGCTGGTCGGGCCCGCCGGGCTGCTGCTGGCGGGCGTCGTGCTGAGCAAGAGCAATGGCGGCCGGCGCTTCGTGGTGCTGGATGCCGCGATGAACGATCTGCTGCGGCCCGCCATGTACGAATCCTGGCACGGCATCGTGCCCGTTTCGGCCACGGACGCCACGGCGCTGGCGAGCCCCTGCGACATCGTGGGACCGGTCTGCGAGACGGGGGACACGTTTGCGCGGGAACGCGCGCTGCCCCCGCTCCGGCCGCACGCGAAAGTGGCGATCCTCGACGCGGGTGCGTATGGTTCCGTGATGAGCTCCACCTACAACGCCCGGCCGCTCGCCGCGCAGGTCCTGGTCGACGGCGACCGGTGGGCGACCATCCGCGCCCGGCCACCGCTGGAGCAGCTGTGGGCGGGCGAAACGGTGCCGACCTGGCTCGAGTGACGCCGCCGGCCGCGTTGCCGGGGCTGGCGCGCAAGCGCCGCCTCGCGCTCGCGGCGCTGTGGGTCGAACGGGTTTGGCCCGCGATCTGGCCCGCCGTGGGCGTGATCGGTCTCTATCTTGCGGCTTCGCTGGCGGACGCGCCGGCGCTGCTGCCGCCCGTCGCCCGCCTGCCCGTGCTGGCCGTCGTGGTGCTCGTTGCCGCGATCCTGCTGTGGCGCGGCCTGCGCCGGGTCGTTTGGCCGAGCACCGCGGAGGCCGACCGCCGGCTCGAGCGGGACGGAAACCTGCCCCACCGCCCACTTGCCGCCCTGTCCGACCGACCGGCGAGCCCGACCCCGGAGCAAGAGGCGCTGTGGCGTGTGCACCTGGCGCGCCTGGCGCGGACCGTGCCCCGCCTCACCGTGCGGCAGCCGCGACCCGGCCTGGCCCGGCGCGACCCGTTCGCCCTGCGCGGCGCCCTTGTCGTGGTGCTCGTGGCCGCTGCCGCGGGTGCCGGGGCAGATGCGCCGGGCCGGCTCGCGCGCGGGTTCATGCCGCAATGGCCCACCGGGCCGGCAGGGCCGGGCACGCAGATCCAGGGCTGGGTGACGCCGCCCGCCTATACCGGCTTACCGCCAACGGTGCTGCCGACCTTGCCGTTACGGGCCGATGCGGCGACGCCGCGGGTCCCCGCCGGGTCGCGCCTGACGGTGGGCGTGACCGGCAGCAGTGGCGAGCCGAGCCTGGCGGTGGGCGACGCGGCTGAGCCGTTCCGCGCGCTGGACGCCACGAGCTGGCAAGCCGAGCGCGACCTGGGCACCGGGACGGACGGCCAGGCCCGCGTCGAGGTGCGTCGCTCCGGCCGCTCGATCGGGCAATGGACGCTGGCGCTGATCCCCGACCAGCCGCCCGTGCCGGGCTTCAGCGAGCCGCCCGGCCCCGCGGTCGCGGAAGGCCGGCCGGCACTGGCGACACGCTTTGCGTGGCAGGCCACGGACGATTACGGCGTCGCCTCCTTGCGGATCGAGATGCGCCTCGCCGCGCGGCCAGACGCGCCGCCGCTGGTGGTCGCCGTGCCGCTCGGCGGCGCGCCCAAGACGGCCCGCGGCGCCACCGCGCCCAATCTGTCGGCGCATCCCTGGGCCGGGCTGCCCGTGGTGGCGCGGCTGGTCGCCACCGATGCGCCGGGGCAGACCGGGCGCAGCGAGCCGGCCGCCTTGACCCTGCCAGCCCGCGAGTTCCAGAACCCGGTGGCCCGCGCCCTGATCGCCACGCGTCGCCAGCTCAGCCTCACGCCGGAGGAGCGCCGTGCCGCCCGCGCCGTGATCGACGGCATCGCGGACGACCCGGCCTCCGTCGACAATTCCACCGGCGTGCTGCTCAACCTCCGCGCGCTGGCGGCGCTGTTGACCCGCGGGCGGGACCAGGCGGCCGTAGACGAGGCGCAGGCGCGAATGTGGACGCTGGCCCTCGCGATGGAGGAGGAAGCGCCGCAGCGCACCGCGGAGGCCCTCGAGCGCGCCCGCGACGCGGTCAAGGATGCGATGGAGCCGGAACGACCGACCGAAGCGCAGCAGGCGGAGATCGATCGCCGGGTGCAGGAGCTGCGCGAAGCCATCCAGAAACACATGGAGGCGCTGGCCGAACAGGCCCGCAAGGACGGCACCACCGTTCCGCTCGACCCCAACCTGCCGCAAATGAACGCCCGCGACCTGGACCGCCTCGCCCAGCAGCTCCAGCAATCGCTGAAGGACGGCAAGACCGAGGACGCCAAGAAGCAGATGGCCGAGCTGGAGAAGTTGCTGGATGCGCTGAAGAACGCCCGCCCGCAAACGGCCGAAGAGCGCCAGCAGCAACGCGCCGAGCAGCGGCAGCGCGGGCGCGAGCAGATGAGCGCCGTGCAGGACATGGTTCAGCGCGAAGGCCAGTTGCTGGACCGCAGCGAGCGCCGCACGCCGGAACCGCTCGCCCCGGGGCAGCGTCCGCCCGGCTTCCAGCGCCCGAACCCGGGAGCGCCCCCGCAGGCCGCCCCGCCGCAAGCCGGCGCGGCGCCGAACGGCACCGCCGAGCAACGCGCCGGCGATGCCAAGGCGCAGGCGGCCATGCGACGGGCGCTCGGCGAGCTGATGCAGCGCTTCGGCGACCTCACCGGGGACGTGCCGGCGCCGCTGGGCGAGGCGGACCAGGCAATGCGCGAAGCCGGACAGGCCTTGGCGGACGGCCGGGACGGCGCCGCCAGCAACGCGACCAAGCGGGCCATCGAGGCGCTGCAGAAGGGCGGCCAACAGATGGGCCAGCAGATGGCGCAGCAATTCGGCACCGGCCAGCCCGGCGGCGAGGGCGAGGAAGGCGAGGGCGACGGAGACGGCCAAGGTCTCGGCAGCGCGCAGAACGGCGAGGGCCGCACGACCGGGCCGCGCCCGGGATCGTCGCCGGGTTCCGGTCAGCGCCGGTCGGCCGACCGCGACCCGCTCGGCCGTCCGCTCGACCGCGGCACGTCCGGCCGCGCGGAAAGCGGCGACGTGCGCATCCCGGACGAGATGGAGCAGGCCCGTACTCGCGCGCTGCAGGACGAACTACGCCGGCGCGGCTCAGACCGCACGCGCCAGCAGAACGAGTTGGACTACATCGACCGCCTGCTGAACCCGTTCTGATCAGCCTCGCGGCGCGAGCCCGAGCGCGACATAGGCGCGCGTGCTGGGCGGCCACGCGGCCATCACCCGTTCGCGGCCGATCGCCAGAGCGGCCAGCGCCCCCGCCACCAACAGCAAACTGAGCGCCCAGGCAATCGCCAGGGTCGCCCCGCCCCGCCGGCCCGGCAGGGGCACCGGCGACGGTTGCGGCACTGGCTGCGGTGCCGCAACCGTGTCGGCCTCGGGCTCCAACGCCATCCGCGCTGGCGCCCCTGATTCGTGTGCGGGCTCGGGTGCCGGCTCGGGCATCGCCTCCGTCATCGGCTCGGGCGCCAACGCCTCGTCTCGCCGCGGCGGCGCGACCACCTCGGCATCGTCCTGGGGCGCGGTGCCTACCACGGGCGACCATTCCGCGCCGCAGCGCGCGCATCGTACGGGCCGCCCACCTGCCAGTTGCTCGTCCGGAACCTGGTAAGTGGCATTGCACGACGGACAGGCGATTCTCATCCGTTCGTGATAACCCAACCCGGCTTCGGCTGAACAGCGCCGGGCAGCGGCAAGGATTCCGTATTCGCCCGCGCTGTGCGACAACGCCCGCGATGGGCGGGCAGCACACAGCGAGAGGCGAGACGCATGGTGCGGCTTGAACGGGTCGGGCTCGAGTTCGGCGAGGGCAAAGCCCGCGCCAGCGTGCTGCACGACCTCAGCTTCAGCGTGGCCGAAGGCGGGTTCCGTTGGCTGCTCGGCGAGTCCGGCGCCGGCAAGACCAGCCTGCTGCGCCTGCTGTCGCTCTCCGCCATCCCGACGCAGGGGCGGCTGACGCTGCTGGGCCAGGAGATCGGCCGCGCCCGCCGCCGCGACCTGCCGCCGCTGCGCCGCCGTATCGGCGTCGTGTTCCAGGACTTCCGCCTACTGCCGCACCTCTCCGTGTTCGACAACGTGGCGCTGCCACTGCGAATCGGGGGCCGGCCGGAGGGGCAGATCCGGGTCGACACGCTGGAGCTGCTCGGCTGGGTCGGGCTGTCGCGCAAGCTGGAGGCGCGTCCGGCGGAACTGTCGGGCGGCGAGCAGCAGCGCGTGGCCATCGCGCGCGCCGTGATCGGCCGCCCGCTGCTGCTGCTCGCCGACGAGCCGACCGGCAATCTCGACGAGGCGCAGGCCGAGCGGCTGATGCGCCTGCTGCAGGAATTGAACCGGCTCGGCACCACGGTGGTGGTCGCCACCCACAACGCCGCCATGGTGCATCGCTACCCGGCGCATACGTTGCGGCTGCATGGAGGGCATCTGGTTCGTGACGACTAGGAACCTGCTGCGCCCGCCGGGCTTCGACGATCTCGGCGTCAAGCGCGCGCTGTCGGACCGGCTGCTGCCGTCCCTGGTGGCGGCCATGGCATTTCTGGCCGCACTGGCGCTCGCCGGCGCGGTCGGCGCGACGGCGCTGGCGCAGCATTGGCAAGGGGGCGCCGGCGCCACCCTCACCGTCCAGGTCCCGCAACCCGGCGCCGCCGCCCCGAGCGGCAGCACGCGGCTCGAGCGGGTGCGGGCGGCGCTGGGCGGCGCGGGCGGCATCGCCTCCGTCCGCGTGCTGGGCGAAGACGAGTTGCGCCGGCTGCTGCGCCCCTGGCTCGGCAGCGGCGCGGCCGACATTGCCATTCCGCTGCCGGCGGTGCTGGACGTTCAGCTCGCGGGAACCGCCCTGGACCGCAACGGCCTGGCCGCCACGCTGGAGGCAGCCGCGCCCGGCACGTTGATCGAGGCGCATGATCGCTGGGTCCGTCAACTCGCCATTCTGGCCCGCAGCCTGCAGGCCTGCGCCGGGCTGGCGCTGGTGGTGGTGGCGTTCGTCGCCGTCGCGGTGATCGCGGTGGCCACGCGCGCCGGATTGTCGTCGCGGCGGGAAGCGATCGAGACGGTCTATGGCCTGGGCGCGACCGACGCCTTTATCGCGCGCAGCTTCGCCCAGCGCGCCACCGTGCTGGCCGGGCTCGGCGCTGTCGTGGGTGTGGCCGCTGCGGTGCCGGTGCTGGTGGGGCTGACCGGGCTGGCGGCGCCGTTCGGCGACGGGACGCCGACGGGCGGCATCGCCGGGGCGCTGGCCGCGATTCCGCCGACGCTGTGGGGCGCAGTGGCGTGCTTGCCGGTGCTGGCCGCCGCCATCGGCTGGATGACGGCGCACCGGACCGTGCGCCGCTGGCTGCGCCGCCTCCCGTGAGCCCCGCGCGATGACGTGGCGCTGGGTGGCGGCCCCGCTGCTGCTGCTGTTCGGGGCGGCGCTGGTCTGGATGGCCGGCTTCGACGCCTTCGAACGAAGCGCCCGCGCCCGACCGGTCGACCCGCCGGCGGCCGACGGCATCGTGGTGCTGACCGGCGGGGCCGAGCGCATCGAGGCCGGGCTGGTGCTGCTGGCGGCCGGCAAGGCGCCGCGCCTGCTCGTCTCCGGCGTCGGCCCGGGCAGCGACATGACGGAGATCACCCACCGCCTGCCGGTGCCCACCGCCCTGCTGGCGACGCACGGCATCACGCTGGGCCGGGTCGCGACCGACACGGTGGGCAACGCCGCAGAGACCGCCGCCTGGGCCCGACGCAACGACCTGCACACGCTGATCGTCGTGACGGCCGGCTACCACATGCCCCGCGCCCTGCGCGAAATCGCCCGGGAGTTACCCGACGTGACACTCTATGCCGTGCCCATCCGATCGCCGGCACTGCGCAGCGCCGACCGCGTCGCCGCGGTGCGGCTGCTGGCGGTCGAATACGATAAGTTCCTGGCCGCCTGGCTCGGCCTCAACCGCTGGTTCGGTCGAGGTGCGCGATGATGGCGATCCGCTCGGCGGTGTTCAACGCGTGGTTCTTCGGCGTGACTGCGCTGCTGGGCGCGATCGGCATCTTCACCCGCGCCTTCATGCCGTCACGCACGCTGGCCTTTGCCCGCTTCTGGGCGCGCAGCGTGCTGGCCGGCGCGCGGGTGTTGTGCGGCATTGAGGCGGAGATCACCGGGTTCGACAAGCTGCCGCCCGGCGCGTCGTTGCTCGCCTCGCAGCACCAATCCGCGTTCGACACCCTGATCTGGGTCGTGATGCTGCCGCGCTGCTCCTACGTGTTCAAGGCCGAGCTCGCCGATATCCCGCTCTTCGGCCCCATGCTGGCCGCCTCCGGCCAGATCCCCATCGACCGGGCCGGCTCGGTCTCCGCGGTGCGGTCGTTGATCCGCAAGACGCAGCAGGCCCGGCTGGACGAGCGGCAGCTGGTGATCTTTCCCGAGGGCACGCGCGTGTCGCACGGGGCGGACGTGCCGATCCGGGGCGGCTTCACCCTGATCGCGCAACGGACCGGGTTGCCGATCTACCCCGTGTCGACCAACTCCGGCCTGTTCTGGGGTCGGCGCTCCTTCCTGAAGCGTCCCGGACGCGTCCGCATCCACATCGGCGACCCGATTCCGCCGACGCTGCCGGGCGCGCAACTCGTAACGTTGTTGAAACAGAGTTGGGCGGATGGTACGCATCCTGCCATTGTGGATAAGTCCGTGGATGACGAGCGGTGAGCGCGGCTTCCGGGCCACACCGTCTCGATCACGGTCCCGAGAGCCGGATTATAGGACACGGCGCCAAACGCGTTGCAGAAATCGATGGACAGGCTAAGCGGCTCAAATGACGCTCAATTTCGCTGCGCATACCGATACCATCCAGCGCTGGAATGGGTCTTTTCAGTGACAGCGCCGACCTTGTCTCACCGTCGCTCGCCATTGTGGACGAGTCGCAGCAAACGCGACGCGTCAACCGAAAATAATGGGGGTTGAACCTGGTTGACGTCCGGCGCCGGCGACGGGTGTGGCTGCTCACGGTGGGGTTGATCGGCGGCGCCGTTGTCCTGCTCGACACGGCGGTGTGGGCGCTGGCCTGCCGGCGTCTGGACGATGGCGCGCGCGACGCGGTGCGTGCGGCCGGATGGGTGCTGGAAGGCTCGCCCGCACGATGGGGCGGCTGGCCGGTCGCCGCCGCCCTCACATTGGACGACGCCGTGTTGCGCGCCGGGCCGGACATCGTGCCGCCGCTGACCTGGACGGTGCCGTCGTTACAGCTCCGCCTGCCGGCCTGGTCGCCCGCCACGCTCACGCTGCAGGCGAGCGGACGGCAGCGCCTCGCCATCGGGACGGCGCCGCCGGTTCCGTTCGAGGCGGCGGACCTCCGCGCCCGGCTCGACCTGCTCGACCGCGTGCCGCCGCGCATCGACGCGACGGGGTTGACCGCGGCGGGGCCGACCGGCCCGGTGCAGGCGGGCGCCGTCGCCGTGACGCTGCAGCCGGACGGATGGATGGCCGACTTGGCGGACCTGACCATCCCGGGTCGCGATGGGCGGCCTGTGTCGCCCGCCATCGCCGCCCTGCGCTTCACCATGCGCGTATCGCCGCCCATCCCCGCCCTGCCCACGCCGCGGGAGAGTGCGCAAGCATGGCGGGCGCGCGACGGCCGGGTCGGGCTTCAGGTCGACGAATTGCACTGGGGCGAGCTCCGCGCGACCGGCCGGGGCACCCTGCGGCTCGACCCGGCGCTGCAACCGGACATCGAGGCGACGGTGGCGGCGTCCGGCTTGCCCGCCGCCTTGTCCCAACTGGCCGATACCGGCGCGATCGGCCGCAATCCAGCGACCGCCGCGATGGCCATGCTCACCATCCTGGGCGGCTCGTCCGGCAACGGCACCCTCACCCTGCCGGTCTCGGTGGAGGACGGAGTGGTATCGATCGCCCGCTTCCCGCTGCTCCGGCTGTTGCCGTTGCAGTGGGATTAGCGACTCGGCGGGTGTTTAAACGACCGGGTCGTTCGCCTTGCGGCCCGGGCGGCGGATGTTGCGGGGCGGCGGGACCGGATCGCGGAGCACGTTCTCCGGAATGACCGGCGCCACCGTGGGCGACAGGACGGCCGCCGCGTGGGCGGCGACGAGTTGCCGGCGCAGGCTATCCACCTCCGAGCGCAACCAGGCCAACTCCGGGTCCTCCGGCCGGGCGTCCGGAGCCGCCGCTTGCGCCTCCGACGGGGGTTGCGCTCCGGCATCGTCCGCTGCCGAGCCTTCGGGCGCCGGTTGGGCGCCCTCCTCGGCCCCTGACCCGTTCGGCTCGGTCGTGCGGGCGAAGGGGTTCCACATGCTCATGGCGCGCTCGAACAGCGCCATGTTCTGCCGACCCATTTCCTCCACGCCCGTGGGCAGGAACGGGCTGAACGTCCGCTCCATCACCGTTCGCACCTGCTGTTGCTGACGCGCGAAGGTGCTCATGGAATGCTCGAGATAGCGCGGGACCACGCCCTCCAGGCTGCCGCCATAGAAGCCGATCAACTGGCGCAGGAACGCCGTCGGCAGCATCGCGCTCCCCTTGCTCTCCTCGTCCACGATGATCTGCGTCAGCACACCGCGGGTGATGTCGTCGCCGGACTTGGCATCGAACACCACGAAGTCGCGGCCGGCGCGGATCATCTCGGCGAGATTGTCGAGCGTGATGTAGCTGGACGTCTCGGTGTTGTAGAGGCGCCGGTTGGCGTATTTCTTGACCACCACGGCGTTCGACGGCGCGGACGCGCCCGCCTCTGCGGCCTGGGACGCCCGGGAGGGGCGCGGTGGTGTCGACGGCTCGTCAGCCATGGTAACCTCGGCGATAATGGTCGGCGATAATAGCACGCGGTTGCAACATGAGCGACACCCCGATTCCGGTGCCCGGCCCCCCGGTCGATCCGGCCTGGGCCGATTGGGTGACGGTTTGGCAGAGCGAGATGGCCGCGATGGCCGTCGACCGGGAGGTCCACGAAGCGCTGCAGCGGGCGGCCGACCTGTGGGCGACCGCCGCGCTCGCCGCCGGGCATGATCCGTCCGGACGCACCGGGGCCGCTTCGGCGGCGGGGTCCGCGCCCGCTTTGGCTGCATCTGACCGGCAGCCCGCTCCCGATGCCGGGCGGCCCGATGCCGCCCCCGCTGCCGGCCCAACCTGACCCGGACCTGCTCGCCGGCATCGCCGCTTACCGCCGACACCCCTACCATCGCCAACTGACCGACCCGCCCACCCTCTGGAGCGAGGGCGACAGCCGCTTGCTCGACTACGGCGCCGCCGGCCACGCGCCGCTGCTGTTCGTGCCCAGCCTGGTGAACCGCGCCTACGTGCTCGACCTGCTGGCGGAGCGGTCCATGCTGCGCTGGCTGGCGGCCCGACGGCTGCGGCCGCTGCTGCTGGATTGGGGTTGGCCCGGCGTTGCGGACCGGATGCTCGATCTGGCCGCGCTGGTGGCCCGGCTCGGCCGCGCCCTGGCCGTGGTCGGCGCGCCGGCCGTGCTGGTGGGCTACTGCATGGGAGGCCTGCTTGCCCTGGCGGCGGCGCTGCGCTGGCCCCGCCGGGTCCGTGGCTTGGCGCTGCTCGCCACCCCCTGGGACTTCCATGCCGAAGGCGCCTCCGGTGCGGAGGCGATCGACCGGCACATGGCGGAGGCCGAGCCGCTGCTGGCCGCCACCGGCACCCTTCCGGTCGACGCGCTGCAGGCCATCTTTGCCCGCGTCAGCCCGGGCGCCATCCCCGCCAAGTTCCGCGCTTTTGCCCGCATGGACCCGGCCAGCGACGCCGCGCGGGACTTCGTGGCGCTCGAGGACTGGCTCAACGACGGCGTGCCGCTGGCCGCCCCCGTCGCCCATGACGTGTTCCGCGGCTGGTATCGCGACAATCAGCCGGGGCGCGGGCAGTGGCGCCTGGACGGCCGGGCCGTGCGGCCCGAAAAGCTCCGGTGCCCCGCCTTCGCCGCCGTGCCGCAGCGCGACCGCATCGTGCCCCCCGCCACCGCCCTGCCGCTCGCCGCGCGAATCCCCGGCTGCGCCCTGCACCGCCCCGCTGCCGGCCATGTCGGCATGACGGCCGGCCCCCGCGCGGAAGCAATGCTGTGGCAACCCCTGCTGGGGTGGTTACGCACGGTCTGAGTCTCTATCTCTGCGGGGCAGATTGGGAGGTCTCGAAAAATGGAAGATGTTGTGATCGTCTCCGCGATGCGCACGCCCGTGGGCAGCTTCAACGGCGCCTTTGGCAGCGTGTCGGCTCATGTGCTCGGCGCCGAGGCCGTCCGTGCCGCGCTCGCGCATGCCAAGCTCGACCCGGCCGATGTCGACGAGATCATCCTCGGCCAGGTGCTGACCGCCGCCCAGGGCCAGAACCCGGCCCGCCAGGCTGCCCGCATGGCCGGCATCCCCGACAGCTCGACCGCGTTCGGCATCAACCAGGTGTGCGGCTCCGGCTTGCGCACGGTGGCGCTGGCCGCCCAGCAGATCCAGACCGGCGAAAGCGACATCGTGGTCGCCGGCGGCCAGGAGAGCATGAGCCAGTCGACCCACGCCGCCTACCTCCGCGCGGGCGTCAAGATGGGCGACCTCGGCATGATCGACACCATGATCAAAGACGGGCTGTGGGATGCCTTCAACGGCTACCACATGGGCACCACCGCCGAGAACGTGGCGACCAAGTTCCAGATCACCCGCCAGCAGCAGGACGAATTCGCCGTCGCCAGCCAGCAGAAGGCCAGCACCGCGCAGAAGAGCGGCAAGTTCAAGGACGAGATCGTCCCGGTGACGCTCAAGGGCCGCAAGGGCGACACGGTCGTCGCCGATGACGAATACATTCGCCACGACTCCTCCGTCGAGACGATGGCCAAGCTGCGCCCCGCCTTCTCCAAGGACGGCACGGTCACCGCGGGCAATGCCAGCGGCATCAATGACGGCGCCGCGGCACTGATCGTCATGTCGGCCAAGGAGGCCGCACGCCGCGGGCTCACCCCGCTGGCCACCATCCGCAGCTTCGCCACCGCCGGCGTCGACCCGGCGGTCATGGGCACCGGGCCGATCCCCTCCTCACGCAAGGCGCTGGACCGGGCCGGCTGGAAAGCCTCCGACCTCGACCTGATCGAGGCCAACGAGGCCTTTGCGGCCCAGGCCTGCGCCGTGAACAAGGACATGGGCTGGGATACCGACAAGGTGAACGTCAATGGCGGCGCCATCGCCATCGGTCACCCGATCGGCGCGTCGGGCGCGCGCATCCTGACCACGCTGCTGCACGAGATGGGGCGGCGCGACGCCAAGAAGGGCCTCGCCACGCTCTGCATTGGCGGCGGCATGGGCGTCGCCATGTGCGTCGAGCGGTAGGTCGCCGGGGGCTGCCGTTCAGCGCGGCAGCCCCACCGTCTCCAACACGCGGCGCATATTCTTGCCGACCCGCGCCAGCGCCGTGTCCCACTCCAACAGCGCGAAGCGCGACAACTCCGGCACCATCCGGCCATCGCGCGCGCGGAACAGCGACGTGCAGCGCAGGGCCGTTGGGTCGATCGGGCCGGGAAACCAGGCGAATATCGCGAGGTCCTTGGCCGGCAGGTAGCGATGCGTACCGAGCGGGCGCAGTGCCGCCGGAGACTCCGCCGCCAGCCCGGTCTCCTCCCGCAATTCCCGCACTGCCGCCTCGGCGAGGCTTTCGCCGGGCTCGGCGATACCTTTGGGAATATCCCAACGCGGCGAGCCCGTGGCTTGGCCCAACAAGAGCAACCCGGCGGAGTCGAGCACCAGGACGCCGCAACTCGTGATCCGACTCAAGGTCGCCCTCCCCTGCCCGGCCCGGAACTCGGACCGGCCAGTGGCTGTTCTACGCCCCACGACGAACTAGTCTGGAGTAAAACCATGGCGGCAGCCCCCCTGCGTTACTCGCCGGATGTGGAACAATTAGATGGCGACGAGGCAGAAACCGTTGCTGGACTGAACGAAGCCTTCGACAAGATCCTGCAAACGACCGCCACCGATTACGGTCACGCCGTTCGCTCGGTGCACGCCAAGGCGCACGGCATCCTCGAAGGCACCCTGACCGTCAAGCCCGGCCTGCCGCCCGAGTTGGCTCAAGGCCTGTTCGCCACGCCCGGTGAGCACAAGGTGTTCCTCCGCATCTCCACCAATGCCGGCGACATCCTGCCCGATGCCATCGCGCTGCCCCGCGGCCTCGCGCTCAAAGTGCTGGATGCGGAAGGCGAGCGCCTCCCCGGTGCGCAGGGAACCACGCAGGATTTCATCATGGTCAACGGAACCGTGTTCCAGGCCAAGACCGCCGACAAGTTCCTCGGCAACCTCAAGCTGCTCGCCGGCACCACGGACAAGATGGAGGGCACCAAGAAGGTCGTCTCCACCGTCCTGGGCGGCGTGGCGTCCGCCCTCAAGACGGTGGGCATCGAGAGCACCAAGCTCGCCTCGCTCGGCGGCGCGCCGAACGTCGACCCCCTGGGCGAGACCTATTACAGCGTCACCCCGTTCCGCTTCGGCGACTACATCGCCAAGTTCTCCGTCGCCCCGGTCTCGCCCGACCTGACCCGGCACGAGGGACAGAAAATCGACGCTTCCAACAACCCGGACGCCATTCGCGACACGGTGCGGGACGAGATGCGCGGGACCGACGCAATGTGGGAGTTCCGGGTGCAGCTCTGCCGCGACCTGAAGGAGCAGCCGGTCGAGGATCCCACGGTCGAATGGGACGAAGAGGCCGCGCCATTCCAGACCGTGGCGACCATCCGCGCCGCGCCGCAGGATAGCTGGGACGCCGCGCGTGTGCAGGCGGTGAACGAGGGGATGCGGTTCAGCGTGTGGACTGGGCTGGCGGCGCACCGGCCGCTCGGCAACATCAACCGCGCCCGACGCGAGTCGTACGAGCACTCCGCCGCCTTCCGCGCCAACTACAACCGGTGCCCGATCCGCGAGCCGCAGGGCTGAGCTTGACGGCCACAACCACAGGTATACATAGCTCGGGCGTTCCAAAACCGAATCGCCCCCCGGCGTCGGGGAGGGGGGCGGCCTGGTTGCCGCCCTCCGGGCCCGCCCCGAAGTCGCCCGGGGTGACGCCCGATCAACGCCCGCCCGACACCGTCAGCGTCGTTGACGTCACGTAAGACGCGGCGGGCGATAGCAGCCACGCCACCGCTTCCGCAATCTCCTCCGGTTGCCCGGCCCGGCGCATCGGAATGCTGGGCGCGAGCCGCGCCACCCGCTCCGGCGGCGCCATACCCGTCCCGATCAACCCCGGCGCCACCGCGTTGACGCGGATGCCCTGCTCGGCCAATTCGCGGCCCAGCCCGGCCGTCAGCGTTTCGATCGCGCCCTTGGTCATGGCGTAAACCACGTTCTCGCCGGCACCCCCCAGCCGCGCGGCCGTGGAGGACAGGTTCACGATCGCGCCGCCCGCCCCGCCGCACCGGGTCGACAAGCGGCGCACCGCCTCCTGACAGCCCAACACGGTCGCTGTCACATTGACCGCGAGCAGCATCTGCAGCTCAGCGAGCGGCATGTCCGTCACCGGCCCGAGCGGGCCGATGATGCCGGCATTGTTGACCAGCGCGCCCAAGGGCCCGAGCTGCGCCGTGGCGGCGACGAACAGCTCCCGCAGCGCCACGGGGTCGGCGACGTCCGCCCGGAACGCGGCGGCCCGGCCGCCACCTTGCACGATCTCGGCCACCACCGCCTCGGCCGGCCCGGCACTCTGCGCGTAGTTCACCGCCACCGCGAAGCCGTCCCGCGCCAGGCGGCGGCAGATCGCCGCGCCGATGCCGCGGCTGCCCCCCGTCACGATCGCCAGCCTGCCTTGCATCACCCCGCCTCCCCCGCTCAGCGATACCCCGCCGCCTGCAGTTCGAACAGCTCGGCGTAGCGGGCGCCGCGGGCCAGCAGCTCGGGATGCGTGCCTTGCTCCAGCACCCGCCCGCCCTCGACCACCACGATCCGGTCGGCCATGCGGACGGAGGAGAAGCGGTGCGAGATCAGTACGGCGGTGCGCCCGTCGCTCAGCCCCTTGAAGCGCTGGAACACCTCGTATTCCGCCCGCGCATCCAGCGCCGCCGTCGGCTCGTCCAGGATCAGCAGCGCGGCATCGCGCATGTAGGCGCGCGCGATCGCCACCTTTTGCCATTCGCCGCCGGAGAGCTCGACGCCGCCCTTGAAGCGTCGCCCGACCATCTGGTCGTAGCCGTGCTCGAGGCGGTCAACGACCTCGTCGGCGCGGCCGAGCTGCGCCGCCGCCTCGATCCGCGCCCGGTCGTCCCGCAGCTCGACACGCCCCACCGCGATGTTGTCGCCGGCGCTGAGGTCGTAGCGGACGAAGTCCTGGAAGATGACGCCGATCCCGGCGCGTAGCCCGTCCAGGTCGTAGTGGCGCAGGTCGACGCCGTCGAGCAGGATGGCCCCTTCTGCCGGGTCGTAGAGGCGGGTGATGAGCTTGACCAAGGTGGTCTTGCCGGCACCGTTCTCGCCCACCAACGCGACAACCTGCCCGGCCGGCACGGTGAAGCTGAGATGCCGCACCGCCCATCCCTTGGCGCCCGGGTAGCGGAAGCCGACGTCGCGGAACTCCACCCCGGTGCGGATCGCCGCCGGAAACGGCCGGCCGTTCGGCGGCGATGTGATGGACGGCGTGACCTCGAGAAAGTCGAACAGGTCCTGCAGGTAGAGCGCCTGGCTCGCCAGCGTCGACACTCCGCTCAGCAGCCCGGCGAGCAGCCCGCGCAACCGCAGGAACGAGGCGGCCAGGAAGGTGAGGTCGCCCACCGTGAGCCCGCCCGTCGCGGTGCGGAATGCCAGATAGGCGTAGGCCGCGTAGTAGCCCGCCGTGCCGACCGCTGCGAGCCCGACGCCGGCCGTCGCCCGCCGCCGCGCGAAGGCGGCGTTCTCCTGGCGGATGGCATCGGCGACCGTGCGGTATCGTTCGAGCAGGAAGCGGTTGAGGCCGAACAGCTTGACCTCCTTGGCCGTGCCCGTGCTCGCCCCGGTCTGGCGGAGGTAGTCGAGCTCGCGCCGCTCGGCGGTGCGGAAGGCGCTCAGCGCGTAGCTCTCGGCGTTGAAGCGCAGCTCGCCCAGGAAAGCGGGTACCAGCGCTACCGCCAGAAGCAGGATGAGCCAGGGCGCGTAGGCGGCGATGCTGGCCGCAAAGCCGATCAAGGTGAGGCCGTCCTGCGCCAGGCCGAACAGCTGGCTGATCAGCCCGGTGCGGCCGCTCGCCTGCCGCCGCGCCCGGTCGAGCCCGTCCTGGATGTCGCTATCCTCGAAGTCGGCCAGGTCGAGCGTGGCGGCATGCGCCATCAGCCGCAGGCTGGTCTCGTCGCTGAACCGGTCCGACAGCAGCCCGTCCACCAGCGTGACCGCCCGCCCCAGTGCGTCGGCGAGCAGCGCGAGGCCGAGCTCGGCCAGCAGCAGCATCCCGAGCCGGCTTTCCAGCACGTCGATCCACGGGGCCTGCGGCGCCGGATGGCTGCCGAGCCGGACGACCTCGTCGATGATCAGCTTGGCCACGAACAGCGTCGCGATCGGCAACCCGGCCCGCACCAGACGCAACCCGAGCGACCCGGCCGTCAGCCCCGGGCTGGTCCGCCACAACAACCGGACGAACGGCGGCAACGTGCGCAGCGCGCCGAGCCGGGCCTTGGCACCGGAGGGCTTCTTCTCCCTCGACGATTGATCAGCCGGCGGCACCGCGACGCGTCCTCAACCATGCGGCAAATCCGGCCTCGTCGAGCTGTCCGGCGGCCAGCGCCACGATCTGTTCGATGATCTCCGGCGCGGGGGCCGCGACACTGGCGCCATTCACCTTCAAGAACAGCGCGCAGGCGGCCCAGGCGCTCCGCTTGTGCCCGTCGTTGAACGGATGATTGCTGGCGATGCCGAACGCGGTTGCCGCCGCCAGCTCGAACAGGTCGACCGAGCCTGGATCGGCGTAGGCCAGCCCGTTCTCGGCCCGGGCGAGCGCGCTGTGCAGCAAGCCCTCGTCCCGCAGACCTTGCAGGCCGCCATACTCGCGGACACCCTGGTCATGCAGGAAGACCACCACATCCGCCTGGAGGAACTCCGGCTCCGTCACCGCTTGGCGAGTTCCTGCAGCACGTCGGCCTGCTCGCGCAGCACCTCGCGCGCCAGCGCCATCTGCCGCTCCAGCTGGACGTTGCGCTTGACCAGCTTCACGCCGTCCGCGAGCTCGACGATGGTGAGATCCTGCCCGACCTCGAGGCCCATGCGGATCCGGGTTTCGGCCGGAAAGGTGATGCCGACCGAGTTGCCTTGGCGTCGAACCGTCACTGTGGTCATGATCGCGCTCCTGTCTTACGTTTTGTATTACACACTCGTCGGTCTTGCCGCCAAGCCTCTCTCTCTTCGTGCCCGCGTCATTGTGCAGTTGCAGCAAGGCCCTCCTTCGGGGTAGGTCTACGATCTTCGGCCGGGGTCGCCGCGAGTTCGGTCGGGCTCCACGCACTTGCTCGCCGGGCTCCTCGAACGGATCGCAACGCTTCGCATGCTCAGCCCCTTCTCGGCCGACGATCTCGGTCGCGTTTTCGACGCCAAGGCGCTCACGCGCGGCCGCAGCCTCGTGCTGCTCGGCGCCGTGGACGTAGCCGTCGATGAAACGGCCATCACCGCGACGGTCGACCATGCCGGCTTCCAGCGCCGCACCTCCATGGCGCCGTCCAAGATGGGCAACCGCGTCATCTTCGACAGCACCTGCAATTGCGGCCAGTCCGGCTGCGTGCATCTCGCCGCCACCGGGCTGGCGGCCCTCGACCGGTTCCCGGCGCTGCGCAAGGCCACGCAAAAGAGCTTGTTCGACGCGGTCACGGGTGCGTCGTCCGGCGAGAAGCAGGTGTTCGCCTTCGAGCTCGCCCCCGCCGAGCCGCCCGCTGCCTGCGCGGTGACGACGCTGCTCGTGGGCGAGCGCACCGGGCGTCAGGAGCCGACCACGCCCGCCGCCATCCTGCGCGATGCCGCCGGGCCGGAAAGCAATCGCATCCTGGCCAAGCTGCTCGGCGGCGGCGAGGAATCGCGGTCCACCGTTGCACCGAACGCGGTCGCCTCCGTGCTCGGGCTGCTGGCGCGGATCGGGCGCGGGCGCTGGCACGCGACCGGCAAGGCGCTGAGCCTGGGCGAGGAGCGCGCTTTCCAGGCCAATGTGCCGCCCAATCTGCCGCCGAAATCGGCCGTGATCCTCGGCGAGAGCGGCCCGTGGTACGTGGACGGCGCCACCGGCGCGGTCGGCCGCGTCCGCCTGCGCACCGGCCCGGTCGCCGCCACCGCCGCTGCGCCTGCCCCTGCCGCCCCGGTCAAGGCCGGGTTCAGCATGGCGCAACCGCCGGTCCGCCCCGCCCCGCACCTTGCCGCCCGACTGGCCGGCAAGCCCGCTCCGGGAAAGCCGGGGCTGAAGCCCGCGCCGCGCCCTGGCTTCGCCCCCTCCCGACCGCCGCTGCGCCAGGTCGCCCGCCCGGTCTCGCGCTCCGGCCCCATCTCCGCCACGCCCGCCGCCGAGCCCGTCATCCACGAGCGCGCGCCCACCCCCGTGCTGCAGCTCCGCCGTCTCGACTGCCCCGACGATTTCGGCCGCATGACCAAGATGGACGCGCTGTTGATCGATTTCGACTACGAGGGCGTCAGCGTCCCAGCGGATGACGAGCGCCAATTCGTCCGCCTGCGCGACGGCACCTTCGTGCGCCGCGACCGCGAGACGGAGGCCGCCGCGCTGGGCGCGCTGCGCCAGGACGGCTTCGTGCAGATGCGCGTCTCCGATGCGAGCAGCGCCAAGGGCCGCACCGTGCACGTGCATCGCGGGCGTGATGCCGCCGAGCGCTGGCAGGCCTTCATTCACGACCGGGTGCCGACGCTGCAGGCGCTGGGCTGGCAAAACAAGATCGAGCGCGATTTCGGCCCGCGCGCCGTGCAGTCCATCGGCGAATACGACGTCAAGGTGAGCGACGCCGAGCGCGGCCGCTTCGCGCTCGATTTCGGCATCGAGATCGACGGCATCCGTGTGCCGCTGCTGCCGATCCTGACCCGGCTGCTCGACCGCGGCGGCATCGACGCGGCCACCATCAGCGATGGCGAGCTGGTCACCAGCCTCGAGGATGGCCGCATCCTCAAGCTGCCGGCCGAGCGCATCCGCCGCCTGCTCGCCGTCATGGCCGACCTGATCGACGCCTCGCACCGCACGGTCAACGACGAGTTGGTCCTGTCGGACGGCGAGGCGGCCACCGTGCTGGACCTCGAGGACCTGCTGACCACGCGCTGGGACGACAGCGCCGCCATCTCGTCCTACGCCGAGCAGTTCCGCAGCCCGGCCGAGCTGCCGCAAGCCAACATTCCCGACAGCTTCAAGGCCGAGCTTCGCCCCTACCAGGCCCTCGGCGTCGCCTGGCTGCAGCACCTGCGCGAGGCCAATCTCGGCGGCTTCCTGGCCGACGACATGGGGCTCGGCAAGACGGCGCAGACGATCGCGCACCTGGTGATCGAGCACGAAGAAGGTCGGCTGGACCGCCCGGCCCTGGTGGTGGTGCCGACCAGCCTGGTCGCCAACTGGACGGCCGAGCTGAAGAAATTCGCGCCGCACCTGCGCGTCGAAGTGCTGCATGGGCTGGACCGGCACGAGCGTCGCGCCGGGCTGGGCCGCGTCCATGTCGTCATCACGACCTACACCGTGCTGAGCCGCGACATCGAGGAGATGGCGCCGCTGCCCTGGCACATCGTGGTGCTGGACGAGGCGCAGGTGATCAAGAGCCCCGACAGCAAGGCGACGCGGGCCGTCTGCCGCCTCGACACGCGGCACAGGCTCTGCCTGTCCGGCACGCCGATCGAGAACAACCTGCAAGAGCTGTGGTCGGAATTCGCCTTCCTGATGCCGAACCTGCTCGGCGACCGGAAGAGCTTCACCAAGCGGTTCCGCACGCCCATCGAGAAGAACAACGACGCGATCCGCCGCGCGCAGCTCGCCAAGCGCATCAAGCCGTTCCTGCTCCGTCGCACCAAGGGCGAGGTCGCCTCCGACCTGCCGCCCAAGCACACCATCCTGCGCCGCATCAACCTCGCCCCCGAGCAGCGGGAGGTCTACGACACCATCCGCGGCACGCTCTCGGAAGAGGTGCGCGAGCAGATCCGCGGCCTCAGCGCCGCGCAGGGCCGCATCGTGGTGCTCGACGCGTTGCTCAAGCTGCGCCAACTCTGCTGCGACCCGCGCCTGCTCAAGCTCCCCTCGGCGCGCGCGGTGGAAACGTCGTCCAAGCTCGACGACCTCATGGAGATGCTGGGCGAGATGCTGCCCGAGGGCCGCCGCATCCTGGTGTTCTCGCAGTTCACCTCCATGCTCGACCTGATCAAGCCGCGGCTGACGGAAGCCGGGATCGGCTTCGTCGAGCTGCGCGGCGACACCCGCGACCGGGCCGAGCCGGTGCGCAAGTTCGAGGCGCGCGAGGTGCCGGTGTTCCTGATCAGCCTCAAGGCGGGCGGTCGCGGCCTCAACCTGACCTCGGCCGACACCGTGATCCACTACGACCCGTGGTGGAACCCGGCCGCCGAGGAGCAGGCCTCCGACCGCGCGCACCGGATCGGGCAGACCAAGTCGGTGTTCGTCTACAAGCTGATCGCCGCCGACACGGTGGAGGACCGCATCGTCGAGCTGCAGCAGCGCAAGACCGACCTGGCGAACATCGCCCTTTCCAACGAAGGCGACATGCCGGGCCTCGAGGTCGAGGACCTCGACTACCTGTTCGGCAACAAGGACCTGCTCGCGGCGGCCTGAGGCGACCGTTTCAGCGCTTCGGCCAGACCCAGCCCGGCGGGTCGTGATCCACCACGCACGTCTCGCCCAGGCGCTTGAACAGTTCGATCCGCTGGGCACTCTCGGAGCCGAGCGCGCCGACCAGGCGTTCGCTATGGGAGACCAGGACGATCTGGCATCGTCGCGAGGCCTGGACCAGTAGCCGGGCCAGGGCGTCGAGCAACGACGGATGCAGGCTCGACTCCGGCTCGTTGAGGACCATGATCTCCGGCGGCCGTGGCGACAGCAGTGCCGCGATCAGGAGCAGGTAGCGCAGCGTGCCGTCGGAGAACTCGCGGACGCCGAGAGGTCGGAGCAGGCCGGGCTGACGCATCTGCACCGCGCCGAAACCAGTTCCGTCGACGGACACGGTCGACCCGGGAAACGCATCGTCCACCGCCCCGTGGAAGGCATCGTCGTCACCCACGGCCAGGATCGTCGCGACCGCGGCGGCGAGGTCCGCACCGTCGCTGGCGAGCACGGGCGTGTACGTCATCACCTGGGGACGACGCGCCGGCGCCTCCGCATCGGTGCGCAGGGTGTCGTAGAAGCGCCAGTCGCGCATCCGGTCGCGCATCAGCAGCAGCTCCAGCCCATCGACCGGGTCGGCGCAATGGGTGACCATGCTGTCGAAGGCCGACAGGTCGGACATCGCGGTCCGCCACGCACCGGTATCGGCTTGACGGAGCCGGACCGCGGGCCCGCGCCGTTCGGCGAACTGGTTCGCGCGCCCGATCGTCTCGCCGGTCCAGGCTGCTTCGACCTTGATCTCCGGGTCATGCTTGAAGGGATGCATCGGCTCCGGCAGCCCGAGTTCAATGGCATAGCCGAAACCGTCGCCCGAGAAACCGAGGCGCAACGCGACCGGCGCGGATCGTACCGTGCCCTGCACCGGTCGCTCTCCGCTGATCATCGCGCGGCTGAACGTTTCCGGGCCGGCCCAGAGCGTCGATGAAAGCCCGCCCTCGCTGGCCAGCGAACTGATTAGCCGTCCCTGTGCGATCTCCGCCAACAGGCGGAGCGACCGGTAAAGGCTCGACTTGCCGCTGCCATTGGCGCCCGTGACGACGGTGAGCGGCGCGACCTCCAGCACCAGGTCGCGAAGCGAGCGATAGCCGCCGACGGCCAGGCGCGTGATCAGTCCGACACTCCCTTCGCGGCTCCGGCTTGCGTCCAAAACGGGACCGATCCTGCCGCGCCTGGGGGGACGGTGTCCATCCGGGGGTGGCCGGGTCCGCGTGGAGGGGACTATCGTGAGCTTCCCCAACAAGGATCGCTCGATGAACGGCGCGGAAAGTCTCGTCCATACCCTGCTCGCGTGCGGGGTCGACACCTGCTTCACCAATCCGGGCACATCCGAGATGCACTTCGTCGCCGCGCTGGACCGGGTGCCGGGCATGCGCTGCGTGCTCGGTCTGCAGGAGAACGTGGTGACGGGGGCGGCAGATGGTTATGCGCGCATGCAGGACCGTCCCGCCGCCACGCTGCTGCATTGCGGGCCCGGCCTCGCCAATGGCTTGGCCAATCTGCACAATGCGCGCCGTGCCTACACGCCGATCGTCAATCTGGTCGGCGACCAGGCGACGCATCACCGCCCGTTCGATGCGCCCCTCACCGCCGACACGGAGGGATGGGCACGCCCGGTTTCCGTCTGGACCCGGACGGCCCGGGACGCGGCCACCGTCGGCCAGGACGGCGCGGCGTGCGTGCAGGCCGCGGTGGGCGGGGTCGCGACCCTGATCCTGCCCTCCGACACGTGTTGGGACGAGGGCGGCGCCGTGGCCGCCGCGCTGCCGCCCGTCCGCCCCGCCGACCCGGCGCCGGACGCGGTGGACAGGGCCGCGCAGATCCTGCGGCGCGGCGGCAACACCATGCTCATCCTGAGCGGCACCGCCCTGCGGGCCGATGCGCTGGCCCTGGCGCAGGGCATCCTCGAGGCGACCGGCGCGCGCATGATGGCGCAGACCAGCAACGGGCGGATCGAGCACGGCGCGGGCCGGGTCGCGATCGATCGCCTGCCCTATCCGATCGACCAGGCGCTCCACGCCCTGGAAGGTGTCGAGAGCCTGATCCTGATCGGCGGGCGGGAGCCGGTCGGGTTCTTCGCCTATCCCGGCAAGCCGAATCGACTGGCGCCCGAAGGCTGCACCGTCCATGTCCTGGCCCGGCCGGAGCAGGATGGGCGGGCCGCGCTGGAACGGCTGGCCGCAGCGCTCGGCGTGGGTCCGTCGGCAACGGTGGCGCAACGGGGCGATGCGTCGCCGGCACGCGGCGCCATCGGTCCGGAAGCGTTCGCCGAGACCATGGCCGCGCTATTGCCGGAGAACGCGATCGTGGTGGACGAGAGCGTCACCTTCGGCCGTAGCCTGTATTCCGCCTGCGCCACCGCGGCCCCGCATGACTGGCTGCAGCTGACCGGTGGCGCGATCGGCGACGGTATCCCGCTGGCGACGGGCGCGGCCATCGGTGCGCCAGGTCGCCGGGTGGTCGGCATGCAGGCGGACGGGTCGGCAATGTACACGCTGCAGGGGCTCTGGACCCAAGCCCGCGAGAAGCTGGACGTCACGACCGTGATCTTCGCGAACCGGAAGTATCAGATCCTGCTCGGCGAATACCGCAACGTGGGTGCCAATCCGGGCCGCACGGCAATGGACATGCTGGACCTGTCCAACCCCGATCTCGATTGGGTCAAGCTCGCCAACGGCATGGGCGTCGAAGCCGCGCGGGCCGACAGCATGGAGCAGCTCGGCGACCTATTCACCCAGGCCAACGCGCGGCCCGGCCCGTTCGTGATCGAACTGATGACCTGACCGCGACGACCACGGTCGGCGCCGCCCGGATCAGCCCTTGTGCTTGTCCGGGTGCGCGGCGACTTCGGTCGCTTGCCGGTCGCTCGTCGGGTAGGCCGTGGCTTCTTCGCTGGCGGCCTCGGGCGGCACCCCGTTCGGAGCGACCCCGGTCGGGTCACGTGTCGGGGCGGCCTTGTCCATGTCCTCGGGGGCCGGATGATCCTCGGGCTGCTTTGGCTGTGTCATGATTCCGCAACGCCCGTCATTGCGAGCGGTTGCCGGAGGCAACGGTCGACGGCGTCGCATACGGCATGAGCGTCCGCGTCCGAAAGATCCGGATGGATGGGCAGCGCCATGATGCGGGTCGCGAGGTCTTCGGAGACGGGCAGCGGCGTGCCGTCATGGGCGGCGGCGTAGGCGGGCTGCCGGTGTAGCGGGCGCGGGTAGTAAACCGCGCTGGGCACGCCCGCGTCGCGCAGCCCGGCCTGCAACAGGGTCCGCTCCGCTTCGTCGCGCAGCAGCACGGCGTAGATGGCCCAGGCGCTCGTGCTGTCCGGCACGCGGGCCGGAATCGCCAGGCAGCTCGACAGGCGGCGGTCGTAAATCCCGGCGATCTCCTCCCGCCGGGCCAGCTCGGCGTCGAACACGTCCAGCTTGGCGAGCAGCACGGCGGCCTGCAGCGTGTCGAGCCGGCCGTTCATGCCGATGCGCATCACCTCGTAACGCGTGGTGCCTTCGCCATGGGTGCGCAGGCTGCGGAACAGGGCGGCGCGGTCGTCGTCGTCGGTGAACAAGGCGCCGCCATCGCCGTAGCCGCCGAGCGGCTTGCTCGGGAAGAAGCTGGTGGCGGTCGCGTGGGCCTGGGTGCCGAGCTTGTGCCCGTGCAGGCTGGCGCCGAAGCTCTGCGCGAGGTCGTCGAGCGTGAACAGGCCGTGGGCGGCCGCCACGCGCTGCAGGGCCGGCCAGTCGGCGGGCTGGCCGAACAGGTCGACGCCGACCACCGCGCGCGGGCGCAGGTGACCCGGCGTGCCGGCGATGCGCTGCTCGAGATGACCGACATCCATCTGGAAGGTGTGGGGGTCGACGTCGACGAAGACCGGGGTCGCGCCGAGCAGCAGCGGCACCTCGGCCGTCGCGGTGTAGGTAAAGGCTGGCAGGTAGACGGCGTCACCGGGCCCGATGCCTTCGGCCATCATGGCGATCTGCAGCGCGTCGGTGCCGGAGCTGACGCCGACACAGTGCTTGGCGCCGCAATAGGCGGCCAAGCGGGCTTCGAGCTCGCCGACCTCCGGACCCAGCACGAACTGGCAATGCGCCAGCACCGCCTCCAGCCGCGGGCGGAGATGCGGCATCAGGCGGGCCTGCTGCGCCTTGAGGTCGAGGAACGGGATGCTCACGATTGAACTCCTGAGGTCGCGGCGATCGGCTTGGCGTCCGCCTCGTATTCCGGGACGGTGCGGCCCAGCAGGGAAAGCGCCGCGCCCGGCTGCCCGGCGCGGCAGGCGGCGGCGATCTCGTCGAGGCAGCGGCCGACGATGGCCGGGTCGGCGGTGCGCGGGGTGGCCATCAGCAGGCCGGGGTAGCCGGTGGGGGCCGGCGGCTCCTTGCCGTGGAACAACTCCTCGAACAGCTTCTCGCCGGGTCGCAGCCCGGTGAAGCGGATCGCGATCGAGTCGGGCGCGGGATGGTCGTCGACGGCGACCGACAGGCCGGTCAGCCGGATCATCTGTCGCGCAAGATCGACGATGCGGACCGGCTTGCCCATGTCGAGCACGAAGATCCCGCCCTGCGCCAGATCGGTCTCGGAGCCGACCACGCTGGCCTGCAACACGAGCCCCACCGCCTCGCGCACGGTCATGAAGTAGCGCTGCATGTCCGGGTGCGTGACCGTCAGCGGGCCGCCGCGCTCGAGTTGGCGGCGGAACAGCGGCACCACGGAGCCGGTGGAGCCCAGCACGTTGCCGAAGCGCACGGTCACGCAGCGCATGCCGTCCCCCCGCGCCGCGCGGTCCAGCGCCTGCACGTACATCTCGGCCAGCCGCTTGCTGGCGCCCATGACGCTGGACGGATTGACCGCCTTGTCGGTCGAGATGAACACCATCTGCGCCGCGCCGGCCGCCCGAGCCGCGTCGGCCACGATGCGGGTGCCGACCGCGTTGGTCATCAGTCCCTCGAGCGGGTTGGCCTCCACCATCGGCACGTGCTTCAGCGCGGCGGCGTGGAACACCAGCTCCGGGCGGATGTCGTCGCAGACGGCGCGGATGCGGGCTTCGTCGCGCACGTCGGCCAGGCAAATCTGGCGGGTTACGCCCGCATGGGTCTCGGCCAGCTCCGTGTCGATCTGCCAGAGCGCGTATTCGCCGTTGTCCAGCAGCACCAGCAGGGACGGCGCCAGCGAGGCGACCTGCCGCGCCAGCTCCGAGCCGATGGTGCCGCCCGCCCCCGTCACCAGGACCCGGCGGCCGCGCACCAGCCGCGCCATGCCGTCGCGGTCGAGCGGCACCTGCGGCCGGTTGAGCAGATCCTCGATCGCCACGGGTGCCAGCGACGCGGTCTCGGAGGCAGAGGCGAGCCGGGTCGGCGCCGGCATGCGGCGAACGGTCGCGCCCTCGGCCTCGCCCTGCTCCACCAGCGCCGCCAGGCGCGAGCCCGCCAGCTCCGGCTCCGTCACCACGATGGCCGATACCGGGCGGCCGTCCTCGCGCAACTGCGCCAGCACGGCGCCGGCCTGCTCCAGCACGCCCAGGATCGGCCGGCCGTGCATCCGCCGGCCCACCCCGCTGGTGCCGTTGCTCAACAGCCCGACCACGCGATACGTCGCCCGCCCCTCCCGCGTGTCGAGCGCGCGCAGAAATACGTCCGCATTCTCGCCGGCCCCGGCGAGCAGCACCGATTGCGCCCCGTCCGCCGGCGCCCCGTCGCCGCCGCGGGTGCGCCCGCGCCGCAACCGGTAGATCACCCGCGGGGTGCCGAGCGCCACGATCAAGGTCAGCGCGTGGATGACGGGAAACGTCTCCGTCGGGATCGGGAAGCCGGACACCACGAGCAGGAGCGAGAACAACGTGCTCGAAATGACGGAGCTGCCGACGACGCCCAGCAGGTCCTCGATGCCGGAGAAGCGCCAGTATTGCTGCGGCATCCGGAACGGCAGCCCGGCGGCCAGCAGCGTGACCGCGCCGCCGCCGATGAACCAGAGCGGATGCAGCAGCCCGCCGGTGGGGTCGGCGAGGTAGCGCGCGAGCGGCGTGGCGACCGCCGCCAACGCGCCGTCCAGGAGCACGTTGAGCAGGATCCGCCTCGCCGCGCGGGCGTGAAAGGTGCGCCCGAGCGCGGGGGGCCGTTGCAGAGCCATCGTCGCCACCCTATAGGCCGCGATCCCCAGACGCGAACAGCCCTCCCCGCAAGCAGCCCCGGTGACCCTTCTCGCCTTCCTCAAGCACCTTTGTCTCTGCGCGGGCCTGGCCGGGCTGTCGGCGGCCGTGGTGCGGGGCATGATCGCGGTCGCCGTGCTGGACCAGCCGGATGCCCGCAAGGCGCATGCGCGGCCGATCCCGAAAGGTGGCGGCGTCGGCGTGGTGACCGCCTTCCTGGTCGGTACCGGGCTGCTCTACGCGTTCGCCGGCTTTGCCCGCGTGGCCGATCCTTATTTCCTCGGCACCATCTTCGCGGCGACCGCGATCGCCGTCGTGGCGTTCCTGGACGACCTGCTGGACTGGCCGTTCACCGTGAAGCTCGGCGCCCAGGTGCTGGCTGCGCTGGTAGCGGTGGCGAGCGGCTTGGTGATCAGCTCGCTTAACCTGCCGCTGCTCGGCACGGTGCCGCTCGGCTGGTTCGGCGTGCCGCTGACGCTGGCGTGGATCCTGTTGGCCACCAACGCGACCAATTTCATCGACGGGCTGAACGGGCTGGCGGCCGGGGTCTCGGCGCTGGCCGCGCTGGCGCTGGCGGCGATGGCGATCCGGATGAACGCGCCGTTCGTGTATTTCGCCGGGTTGCTGCTGGCGGCCGGGCTCGCCGGCTTCCTGCCGTTCAATTTCCCCCGCGCGCGGATCTTCATGGGCGACGTCGGCAGCCAGTTCTGCGGCTTCGTGCTCGCCGTGCTGGGCGTGGTGGCGGCACGGTTCGAGCAAGTCGAGCTTTCCGTGCTGCTGGTGCCGTTGTTGATTTTCGGCGTGCTCTACGACGTCGTGTTCACCTTGCTGCGGCGCGGGCTGGCCGGGGACCGGCTGACGCAACCGCACCGGAGCCATCTTTACCAGATCGCCCACCGCGCCGGCCTGTCGCCGGTGGCGGTGACGCTGGTGCATTGGGGCTTCGTGCTGTGGGGGGCCGGGTGTTGCGCCCTGTTCCTGCGGGCGAGCGGCCTGGACAAACCGTTGGTGCTGCCCCTGGTGCTGCTGCCGCAGCTCGCCTGGACCGGCGTCGTGGTCGTCCTGGCCCAGCGCGCCCGGCTCGGACGGTGGTAGCCAGGCGGCGGCGATCCGCTACACTTCCCCGATAGGGGGAGGATAACTGGCGATGACGTGGCGCCTGGCGAGCGGTGCGCTCGCGCTACTGGCGGGCAGCGCCCAGGCGCAGCCGGCGCCCGGGGAGGCGAACCCGTCCTTCTACCTGGTGAACCGCTCGCCGGCGCCGATCAGCCGCGTCTACGCCACGCCGGCCGGGCTGCCGAACTGGGGCGGCGACCGGCTCGGCGGCACCGCGATCGGGCCCGGGCAGAACGCCCCCATCCGGCTGCCCGCGGATGGCAGTTGCGTGTACGACGTCCGCGTCGTGTTCGCCAACGGCCGCAGCGACGAGCGACGCGGCCTCAATACCTGCCAGATCGACAATCTCAGCTTCCCCGGCGGGCGCCCGGCAGCGGCGGCGCGGGCCGCACGCCCGGAAGGCAACCCGTCTTTCCTGCTGGTCAACCGCGGCCGCGCAGCGTTGAACGAGTTGTACCTCAGCCCGAGCGGCGATGATTCCTGGGGCGAGGACCGGCTCGGCGACGGCACGCTGCCGGGCGGGGGCGCCAAGCCGATCCGCCTGCCGCCCGGCGAGTGCGTCTATGACATGCGCGCCGTATTCGCCAACGGCGAAGCCAACGAGCGGCGCCGGCTCAACCTGTGCGCCATCACCGACCTGCGGGTGCCATGAAGAACTATGCCCGACACTATTGGCCGTTCATCCTGCCGGCCGGGGTGGTGGTCGCGGCGGTGATCCTGTTCCCCTGGGTCTTCACGCTCTACATGTCGGTGCAGGATTTCCACGTCGGCGGCTCCAGCCGCTTCGCCGGCGCCGACAACTACCTGCGCATGTTCGGCGACGAGCGGTTCGGCTGGGCGGTCGTGCGCACGTTCTATTTCACCGCGCTCTCCGTGGTGCTGCCGCTCATCCTGGGTGTGGCGGCGGCCGTGTGCTTTCATCGCGAGTTCCGGGGACGCGGGATCGCGCGGACCATCTTCATCATGCCGATGATGGCCACCCCGGTCGCGATAGCGCTGGTCTGGACCATGATGTTCCACCCGCAGCTCGGCGTGCTGAACTACCTGCTCACCAGCGTCGGCCTGCCGCCGAGCGAGTGGGTGTATTCGCCCAACACGGTGATCCCGACCCTGGCGATGGTCGAAACCTGGCAATGGACGCCGTTGGTCATGCTGATCGTGCTGGGCGGGTTGGCCAGCCTGCCAACGGACCCGTACGAGGCGGCGGTGCTGGACGGGGCCAGCGGATGGCAGGTGTTCCGCCACGTCACCTTGCCGCTGGTCTGGCCCTTCGTGATGGTCGCCGCCGTGATCCGCGGGGTGGACGCGCTCAAGGCGTTCGACACCATCTTCGTGATCAGCAACGGCGGTCCGGGCACGGCCAGCGAGACGCTCAACATCCTGCTCTACCTACAGGCGTTCAGCTTCTACGACATCGGCTACGCCTCGGCCGTGGTGGTGGTGTTCTTCGCGCTGATCCTGGTCGTGACGCTGCTGCTGCTGCACTTCCGGCAGCGGGAGCGCCTGGCATGAGCCAGGTCAGCGGCAGCCCGGCGCGGCGCCTGCTGGGCCGGGTCGGGCTTTATCTGTCGGTGCTGGTGCTGATCTCGCCGGCGCTGCTGCTGTTCCTGTGGATGCTGTCGCTCTCGCTCAAGAACGAGGCCGACAACACCGCCTTCCCCCCCGTGTTCATCCCGAACCCGCCGACCCTGGCCAACTTCGTCGACGTGTTCGAGAAGAACGACTTCCTGCTCTACGCCTACAATTCGGTGATCGTGTCGTTCACGGCGACAGCGCTGGCGCTGCTACTGGGCGTGCCGGCGGGCTACGGCATCGCCAAGGCAAAAGCAACGCGGGCCGCGCTGCTGATCCTGGTGGCGCGAATCACGCCGGGCCTGTCCTACCTGATCCCGCTATTCCTGCTGTTCCAGTGGATCGGGCTCACCGGAACGCTCACCCCCATCGTCATCACCCACTTGGTGATCACGGTGCCGATCGTGGTCTGGATCATGATCGGCTTCTTCGAAGGCCTACCGTCGGAACTGGAAGAAGCGGCGCTGGTCGATGGCGCGAGCATCTGGCAGGCGTTCCGCTATGTGGCGCTGCCGCTGGCTCGGCCCGGGATCACCGTGTCGTTGATCCTGGCGTTCATCTTCAGCTGGAACAATTTCATCTTCGGCGTCGTGCTGGCGGGGCGGGAGACGCGCACGCTACCGGTCGCGGTCTATAACGTGCTGACCTTCGAGCAGGTGAGTTGGGGGCCACTTGCGGCGGCCGCCCTACTCGTGACGCTGCCGGTGCTGCTTTTGACGTTGTTGATGCAGAAGGAGATCGTCGCCGGCCTCACGGCCGGCGGCGTCAAATCGTGAGGCTGGCTTAGGCCGTTACCGTGGTACGGCGGGGGCTGGCCTTCACGACCGGTTCGGGCGCGACGGTCGCCGGTTTGGCGGCTTCGCCCATGATCGAGCGGAGATCCTTCAAGAAGGCTTGCCCCTTGATGGTCTTTTGCACCAGCACGGAGCGGCGATCGGACGGGTCGATTTTACGACGCGCCAACTCGAGTTCGCCAAGACGGTCGAGCGCACGGGTGATGGCTGGCTTGGACACGTTGAGGTCGGCCGCCAGGCCGCGGACGGTGTGGGGACCCTCCTGCAAGTAGCAGGTGAGGAATACGCCCAACTGCCGAGCTGACAGATCCGGGCCATCGCGCCGCACCAGAGATACGATCGTATCGCGCAGGATCTCGACCATCCGGTCGGCAGTGGAGTTAACGGGCACTAGAACTTCCTTTCAACTGACAGGCGGGTTGCGTCTCGAGCCAGGTTCGGAGAGACAACGCATCCGCTTCATCCGTTAAATAGGCCCACACCTGTAACTAAAACATTTACAACACGTAAACAATTCTCACGAAACCGTGAGATTAGCCCGAAACCTTAATAGATTTTAAGGAAGGCTCAATAATCGACTGTATGGTGGAGAACACAGATTGCAAGGCTTGACCTTCTCCGCCCTCCGGACGCCCGGCTCGAGTGGCATCGTTCCAGGCATATGTGTCGATATGCAGCCATCTTACACGCGGTGCCACGAATCGTTGCAGGAACAGAGCCGCAATTATGGCTCCTGCGTATGGTTTTGACGAAACGTTACCGAGATCGGCGATCGGGCTCGACAACCACTGATCGTAGCCGGCGTGCAGCGGCAACCGCCACACCGGGTCATGGCACTCCGCCGCCGACCGACTCAGCAGGGCTGCCAGTTCGTCGTCCGGGGTGAAGACCGCCGGCAGGTCCGGCCCCACGGCCACCCGCGCCGCGCCGGTCAGCGTCGCCGCGTCGATCAGCAGGTCGGGGCTCTCGTCGGAGGCCTCGGCCAGCAGGTCGCACAGCACCAGCCGCCCTTCCGCATCGGTGTTGCCGACCTCCACGGTGAGGCCGCGCCGCGTCCGCAGCACGTCCAGCGGCCGCATGGCGGCGCCCGACACCATGTTCTCAACGCAGCCGATCCGGACGGACAGGCGCACCGGCAGGTCGCGCTGCATGATCGCGCTGGCCAATCCCAGCATCAACGCGGCGCCGCCCATGTCCTTCTTCATACGCAGCATGCCGGCGGCCGGCTTGAGATCGTAGCCGCCGCTGTCGAAGCACACGCCCTTGCCGCAGAGCGACACATGCGGCGCGTCCGGCCCGGCGCAGGTGCCGCGCCAGGTGAAACTCGCCACTACCGGCGCCCGGGCCGACCCGAGCCCCACCGCGGCCAGCGAAGGGTAGCCCTCCGCCAGCGCCTGCCCCGTGACCAGCGACGCGGCGGCGCCATGCCGTTCGGCCAGGGTGGCGGCGGCATTCGCGAGCTCGGCGGGGCCGAGCAGGTTGGCCGGCGTATTGATCAGGTCCCGCGCCAGCCAGATCGCGCGCGCCATGTCCAGCGCCGGCGACTCGGCGGCTCCAGCCAGGACGGCGATCGGGCGCGGCGCCCGGCGCAGCGCATCGAACCGGTAAGCGCCGAGACAAAAGCCCAGCACGGCGCCGTCCCGGTCGAAATCGCCGTCCTCTAGTCGCCACGCCGTGCCGGGCGGCAGCGCCGTGGGGAGCCCGCCATGCGCCCAGGGCGAGCGATCGTCCCCCAGGCCGAGCAACGCGCCCGCGAGACCGCCATCCGGCCCGCCCGTCCCCGGCAGCAGCACCAGCTGGCCCGGCGCCGCGTGGAACCCGCCGGCGCGGACAAAGGCGGCGGTCACGGCCGGCAACGTCGCAAGCGCGGCCTCTAGCCCCTCCGGGCGGACGGAATGCAGCGGCAGGGCGTCGGCGGCGCGGCCGTCGGCGAGGCAATCGAGGTCGCGTCCGTAATGATCAAGCAGCGTGGTCAAATCGAGCCTCCCGAGTCGCCGCAAACGCTACCGATGGTCCGTTCGATCCGCGAGCCCGGCTTGCAAAATCCACCATTCCACCCAAAGCTGTTGGGGATGTCGGGCTATCCCTCGCGGGTCAAGGCGGTGCTCGGGCCGACCAACACCGGCAAGACCCATCTGGCGATGGAGCGTATGCTCGCGCATTCGAGCGGCGTCATCGGATTCCCGCTTCGCCTGCTCGCGCGCGAGAACTACGACCGCATGGTCGCGCAGAAGGGTGTGCGCAACGTCGCGCTGATCACGGGCGAGGAGAAGATCGTCCCTGCCGGGGCGCGCTGGTTCTCCTGCACGGTGGAAGCCATGCCGCTCGACATGCCGTCCGAGTTCGTGGCCGTGGACGAAATTCAGCTCTGCGCCGACCCCGATCGCGGCCATGTGTTCACCGACCGGCTGCTGCACGCGCGCGGACTGGTGGAAACCATGTTCCTGGGCGCCGAGACCATCCGGCCGCTGCTGCAGCGCCTGGTGCCGCAGGCCGAGATCGACACCCGGCCGCGCCTATCCCAGCTTTCCTACGTCGGGCCGGCCAAGCTCGCCCGCCTGCCGCCGCGAACGGCCGTGGTCGCGTTCAGCGCCGGCGAGGTCTACGCGATCGCCGAGCTGATCCGGCGCCGGCGCGGCGGGTGCGCCGTTGTCATGGGCCGGCTCTCGCCGCGCACCCGCAACGCCCAGGTCCAGCTCTACCAGAACAAGGAAGTCGACTTCCTGGTCGCCACCGACGCGATCGGGATGGGGCTGAACATGGACGTCGACCACGTCGCCTTCGCCAGGCTGTCCAAGTTCGACGGGCACCGGCCGCGGCGGCTCACGGCGCCGGAAATCGCCCAGATCGCCGGCCGCGCCGGCCGCGGCATGCGCGACGGCACGTTCGGCACCACGGCCGATTGCGTGCCCATGGAAGACGACCTGGTCCACGCGGTGGAGAACCACCACTTCGAGCCGCTGGAACAGCTGTACTGGCGCAACTCGGCGCTGGATTTCACCAGCCTCGACGCCCTGCTCGCCAGCCTGCAGGCCGGCCCCCGCCTTCACGGGCTGCAGCGCGGGCCGGACGCGGTCGATCTGGAGACGCTGGAAGCGCTGTCCCGCGATCCCGACATCCGCCGCCTGGCGCATGGGCGCAGCCGCATCCGCCTGCTGTGGGAGGTCTGCGGCATCCCCGACTTCCGCAAGCTGGCCGACGACACCCATACCAAGCTCTGCGCCCGCGTGTTCCAGCACCTGGTGGAGGACGGCACGGTGCCGCCCTCGTGGCTGGAGGCCGGCATCGGCTCGCTGGCCAAGACGGAAGGCGACATCGACACGCTGATGCAGCGGCTGTCGGGCGTGCGGGTTTGGGCCTACATCGCGGCGCGGGCGGATTGGGTGCCGGACGCGCCGGGCTGGCAGGCCCGCACGCGGCAGGTGGAAGACCTCCTGTCCGACTCGCTCCACGAGAAGCTCACCGCCCGCTTCGTGGACCGCCGCGCCGCGCACCTGATCCGGCGGCTGGACGAGAGCCCGGAGCTGTTCTCCGCCGTGACCCTGCGGGGCGAGGTGGTGGTGGAAGGGCACCCGGTCGGACATGTCAGCGGGTTCAGCTTCCTGCCGGACCCTGCGACGGAGGGGCCGGAACGGCGGCTCGTGCTGCGGGCGGCGCGGCGGGCGCTGAGGGAGTGGATGCCTCGCCGGGTCGACGCGATCGAGGCGGCGCCGGATCAGGAGCTCGGCTGGGGCGCCGACCACCGGCTGAGTTGGGCCGGCGTGCCGGTTGCCCGCTTACGGCCGGGCAGCGGCCTGCTGCGCCCGGCGCTGGAGGTGTTCGACAGCGAGTTCCTCGACGGGCCCCGGCGCGAGCGGGTCCGCCTGCGGCTGCAACGCTTCGTGGAAGGCAGCATCGAACGCGCGCTTGCGCCGCTGTTCACCGCGCAGGCGCAGGCTACCGCCGACCCGGCGTTGCGGGGCGTGCTGCACCGGCTGATCGAGTCCGGCGGCGTGCTGGCCGGCGCCACGGAAGCGAGCACGCCGCCCGCCGTGCGCGCCGCGCTGAAGCCGCTCGGCGTCAAGGCGGGCCGCTTCGCCCTTTTCGTGCCGGCGCTGCTGAAGCCGCATGCCGCCTCCGTGCGGGCGTCGCTGCTGGCGCTGCGTGCGGGCCTGCCGACGCCGGTGCTGCCCGGGCCCGGCCGCGTCTCGATACCGCCGCCAGACTGGCCGCCGGGACTGGCCGCCTCGGTTGGCTGGGTGGATGCCGGGCCGGCGGCGATCCGGCTGGATGTCGCCGAGCGGGTCGCGGCCGAGCTGGCCTGGTCGGCGCGCCACCGCCCGGCCGCGGTGCCGGACGGGCTCGCCTCGCGGCTGGCCATCTCGCGCGAGGCGCTGCCGGCGGTCCTGCGCGCGCTGGGCTTCCGCTTGTTCCCGGCCGAGGCGCTGGCGCCGGAGCTGTATGGTCCGCCGGCGCCGGCCACCCTGCAACTGCGCCGTCCCGCTCGCACGCCCGCCCCGCCCGCCGCGCTGCCGCCGCCGCGCCCCGACAGTCCGTTCGCCGCCCTGGCCGGGCTGCGCCGTTGATGGCCGAAATGGAGGATCGCGAGTGGCAGCGCCTGGACAAATGGCTGTGGTGCGCCCGGTTCATGAAAGCGCGCTCCGACTGCGCGCGCTTGGCGGCGGAAGGCAGCATCCGCATCAATCGGCAGCCGACCGACAAGCCCCACGCGCGGCTGCGGCCCGGCGACGTGCTGACGCTGCCGCTGCGTGGGCAGGTGCGCGTGCTGGAGATCCTGGCGCTGGCAACACGGCGCGGGCCTGCGACGGAAGCGCAAGGCCTGTATCGCGAGCTGGTGGAATGCGAGTGGGGCGGCTTGCGTGATGGGTGAAACACCCGCATATCGCAGCTGTCGCCGCGCGCCACTTGTTGGAACGGCGTAGCTGCCCGAGAAGAGGATTGGTGATGACCTACGTGGTCACCGAGAACTGTATCAAGTGCAAGTATATGGATTGCGTTGAAGTGTGTCCCGTGGACTGCTTCTACGTCGGCGATAATATGCTCGTCATTCACCCGGACGAATGCATCGACTGCGGCGTGTGCGAGCCCGAATGCCCCGCGGAAGCGATCCTGCCCGATAGCGACGACAAGTCGACGGCCTGGCTGGAGCGCAATCGGACGTTCTCGACGCAGTGGCCGAACATCACCCGCAAGGGCGAGCCGCCGGCGGATGCCGACGAGTGGAAGGACAAGCCGGGCAAGGAAGCGATGTTCTCGGCCGAACCGGGTCGCCCCTGACCCGGATTCTTCGGAGAGGACTTAGACGAGTCCCGTGCCGTCCAAAGCCGGTCCGAGGTCAAGTCACGCAGGATACGTGACGGCACCGCCGTTTCGTGCTACGACGAGTGCCTCAGCGTGGCGAAATTCGCCTGCTCTCCCCCACCGGCAATCGATGCGTCATTGTTGGTGGTTCGATTCGTAGGCGAGGAGCCGGCTTCCAACGTGTCCATCAAGTCTGCAGAGGTTAATCCTATCTTGTCAGCAACGGCAAGCCTGCCCCCTGGTCCCCCGTCCGAGACGGACGACGCCCTTCCGGCCGACGACGTGATTGCGCCGCAGGCCGCGGCGCCGGCCCCCAAGCCCGAGCCGTCATCGTCCAGCGGCCAGTTCCGCTCACCGCCCAAGATGCCCGGTCACATGCCGGCCATGCATGGCCGCCCGCAGATCGTGCCCCGCGCCATGGCCGCCAAAGAGAACTTCGTGGAGGGCGACTACGTCGTTTACCCGACCCACGGCGTCGGCAAGGTCGAGCGGATCGCGACGGAGGAGATCGCCGGGCACAAGCTCGAGCTGATCCACATCACCTTCGAAGAGAACCGGATGACGCTGCGCGTCCCGGTCGCCAAGGCGCGGACCGCCGGGCTCCGCAAGCTGGCCACCCGCAAGGTGTTCGACGAGGCGCTGGCGCTGCTCAAGGGCCGCGCCCGCATCAAGCGGACCATGTGGTCGCGCCGTGCGCAGGAATACGAGCAGAAGATCAACTCGGGCGACCCGATGCAGATCGCCGAGGTGGTGCGCGATCTCCATCGCAATGCCGGCCAGCCCGACCAGAGCTTCAGCGAGCGGCAGATTTACGAAGCCGCCATGGACCGGCTGGCCGCCGAACTGGCCGCGTTGGACCAGTCCGACAAGGCGACCGCGCTGACCAAGCTCTCCGACTACCTCAAGTCGATCCAGAAGAGCGGCACCGCCGATGCCGAGCCGCTCGAAGAGGATGTCGACGAGGGCTAACTCGCCGCCCGCTTGATCGCGAGCGGACCCGGACCCTGGCACGTCGGCATCATCTCCAACCGGTTGATGTTGACGTGCGGGGGGAGCCCCACCACCCAGGCGACCGCCTCCGCGATGTCTTCCGGCGAGAGCGGCACCGTTCCGGCATAGACCGCGCGCGCCTTTTCCGCGTCGCCGCCGAAGCGCACGGCGCTGAATTCGCTGCCGCCCACCAGCCCCGGCTCGAGATCGGTGATCCGCACGCCGGTACCAACCAAATCGGCCTTCAAGTTGGCGCTGAGCTGGGTCACGAACGCCTTGCTGGCGCCATAGACATTGCCGCCTGGATACGGGTAGCGCGCCGCCGTGCTGCTGACGTTGACGATGTGCCCCACATCCCGCTCGACCATGCTGGGCAGGAAGGTGTGCGTCATGCGCATCAGCCCGACGACGTTGGTGGCGACCATCATCTCCCAGTCGCTCAGCACGGTGGACTGCGCGGGCGCCACGCCGAGCGCCAGCCCGGCATTGTTCACCAGCACGTCGACCTCCTGCCACGAGCCCGGCAGCGAGCCGGGCAGCGCGGCGACCGCTGCCGGATCCGTCACGTCGAGCGGAACCGGCAGCAGCGAGCCGCCCAGCTCCGCCCGCAGCGCCTCCAGCCGCTCCGCCCGCCGACCGGTCGCGATCACCCGGTGGCCGTCGCGCACGAATCGCCGCGCCACCGCCTGGCCGAACCCGGCCGTGGCCCCCGTCACCAACACCGTCTTGACCAATCGAACTCTCCTATCCTGGCATATCGAGCCGCACCGAGACCGGGCAGTGATCCGAAAGCCGCTCCTTGGCTTCCTCGCCCTCGCGATACACCATCACGCGCATCGAGTTGGCTTCGAGCCAGCCCCGCGCGGCGCCGCCCAGCATGATGTGGTCGATGAAACTGTTGCCGCCCCAGCACGGGGTGGACTTGCCTTCCGTGACCCGCAGCAACGGCGCGGCCTCGTTCAGCGCGGCCAACATGTCGTCGCGCCCGTCCATTCGCCGATTGAAGTCGCCGAGCAGCGCGAACGGCACGCCCTCCGCCCGCCGCTGCGCGATCCAGCCCTGCAGCGGCGGCACCTGGCGCCGCAACGTGCTGCAGACGCGGCCGGCGCCGGTGAGCGGGGCGTTGTTGCAGCCGGACTTCAGGTGCACCGCCAGGAGGCGCAGCCGCCCGCCGGGGAGATCCAGCGTGAGGTCTGCGCCGCTGCGCAGGTGAAACGTCGCGCCTGGGTTGACGTCCAGGGCGACCAGGTCGGGGTTCTGGTGAACGGCGATGCCACGGCGAACGGCGAACCCGACCCGCTGCACCACGTCGTCGCCGGTGAAGAACAGGGCGTATCGGTCGGGCGGGAATACCTCGGCCGCCGCCTCCGGCCCATCGACCTCCTGCAGCGCCACCACGTCGGCATCCAGCGCGGCGGCATAGCGGCGCAGCAGCGCGCGATCGGCGGCCCGCTTGGGCGTGACGTCCTCCGGCAGCGCCGGGTCGCCGGCCGCGCGGAGCGTCAGCCATTCGAGATTCCATGTGGCGAGCTTGAGCGCGCGCGCCGAGGCTGGCGACGACAGGAGCAGGCAGACGAGCAGCAGGCGGATCACAGCAAGGCACGCTCCCGTGGCGCGGGCGCATCCTGTTCGGTCCTGGTGTCCGCGTCCAGCGCCGGCACGCCGCAGGCAGCCAGATAGGCAGCCACTGCGTCGTAGCGGGCGGGGTCGCGGGTCGGGTCCCGCCGATTGCCGCGCGGCACCCAGATGATCGTGCCGTGCCGCGCCCGCGTCAGCAGCACGCGATAGGCATTGAGCCGGTTCAGCCGCGCGGCCGGGGCGGCGCGGGTCCAGGCGCTCGCGCGGAAGCGGCGCGCCTCCCATCCGGCGGGGCCGCGCACCAGGTCGGCGTCCCAGCACAGCCCGGCGCGGTCGAATTCCAGCCCTTGCACCGCGAACTCGGTGCCGACCACCTCCAGCGCGTCGCTGCTGCGGATGTCCGGCCAACGGTCCAGGAACCAGCGCGCCACTGCCTCGTCGTCCTGGTGCGGCAACACGCTGCCGAGCCCTTCCGCCCGCAACCGCCGCGCCGTGGAGGAGGCAACCAGCGCCGCTGTGCGCCCGCCACGCTGGCGCAGGGCGGCCCGCATGTCGTCGAGCGAGCGCGTGAGGCGGAACGGCAGCCCGGCCCGGGCGAGTGCGGCCGCAGCCGCCGGGTCGTCGTCGAGCACGGCGTCTACCCAGGCGGCCGCGTCCGGCGCGCGCACGGCCCGGATCGGCACCCGGAGATGCAGGGCGGGCCGGCATTCTGCCGTCAGATCCGCCGGCAAGCGCTGGCGCGGGTCCACGGCCGCTTGCGGTGGCGCGACCACGCGCCAGTTCGGCCGCCGGGCCAGCGCCTCGCCCCAGCCCGCTAGCCCGCCCTCGCCGTCATAGATCTCCTGCCCGCCGCCGACCAAGCACACCAGCACCGCCCAACCCGGCCGCCGCGCCGCGATGTCCAGCAGGTGCCCCGGCTCGGAGTCGGACAAGGCCACCGCCCGGTTGCGCGTGCAGGCCACCGCGTGCGCCCGCGTCCAGCAGCGCTGCGCTTCGTCGATCACCACGATCCGCTCCGGCGCCAGCCCGCCGGCCACATGGTTGTCGCGGAAATGCGGCAAGGACTGGATCACGCCCGCGATCCGGCGCCGCGCCGCCCGGATGTCGGTGCCCCGGCGGGCCGCGTCGCGCGCCAGTGCTTCCCGCAGCACATGCACCAGCGTCGGGTTACCGGTGAGAAAGGCGGCACCGGCCCCGGGGGTGAACGCCACGTCCAGCCCGCACAACGTCTTGCCCGCCCCGGGCGCACCAGTGACGAACACAACCGCCTTGTCTCCGGCCGCCTGCGCCGTGGCAACGACGTCTCGCACCGCGTCACGGGCCCGGCCCAGCGCCACCGGCCCGGCCGCCGCCAGCCGCAGCGCCTCGTCGTTGTGCGAACGATACAGCAGGCAGGCGGCATCCATCAGGCTCGGCACGGGAGCGTAGGGCTGGGTGATCCAGGCCGCCGGGTTGCGGCCGAGCGGTGGGAAGCGGGAAATCTGCCGCAGCAGCCCGGGCAGGCTGGCACCGTTCGCCTCCACCACGGGCGCCGCCCCGTTCAGCGGCAGCGGGAATTGCGGCCGCGGCGCCGCGCCGTCGGCCCGCAGCAGCACGGGCACCACCGGCGCGCCGCGGCTACCGGCATGGAACTCGGCCAGATCCAGCGCGGCATCCTCCGCGGCGGCCGGCGACGCGCCGTCCCGCGCGGTGATCGCCAGCACGGCACGATCGGTGACCACCACTGCGTCGATCGCCCCGCCGACCCGCAATAGCCGGACGCCGCACGCGACGGCCCAGCCCCTCCCCTCCTCGACCGCCGCAAGCGCGCGGGCCAGGGGATGGCCGGGCTGGTCCGCAATGAAGGCCTCGGCCGAGCCGTGCCACGCGCAGGAGAGCGACATGGCTGCATCCTATCATCTCAATAATGAGATGGATGCCCCTATCTCAAGCCGATGGGTCGTCCTCGCGGAATGGCGAGTAGTCGCCGAGTTCTGCCATCTCGCGCGCCACCGCCCGGCGCTCGTGCTCCAGGAAGCCGGCGACCGCTTGGCGCAGCCCGGGATGCTCGATCCAGTGCGCCGAGTAGGTCGGCTTGGGCAGGTAGCCGCGCTGGATCTTGTGCTCGCCCTGCGCGCCCGCCTCCACCCGCGCCAGCCCGTGCGCGATGGCGAAATCGATGGCGCGGTAGTAGCAGAGCTCGAAATGCAGGAACGGCCAGTCGCCGCGGCAGCCCCAGTTTCGGCCGTACAGCGCGTCCTCGCCCATCAGGTTGAGCGCGCCGGCGACCAGCTTGCCGCCGGTCTCGGCCATCATCAGCACCACCCGGTCGCCCAACCGCTCCCCCAGCAAGGGAAAGAACCGCTCCGTCAAGTAGGCGCTGCCCCATTTGCGATCCACGGTCGAGGTGTAGAACCCGTAGAACGCCTTCCAATGCCGCTCCGTGATCTCCGCACCGCGCAGGGTAAGGAAGGTCAGGCCGCATTCATTGGCGTCGCGCCGCTCGCGGCGGATGCTCTTGCGCTTGCGCGAGGTCAGCGCGGCGAGGAAGCCGTCGAAATCGGCGTAGCCATGGTTTTCCCAATGGAACTGCTTGCCCTGCCTCCGCAGCCAGCCGGCCTCGCCCAGCGCGGTCCATTCCGCCTCGCTGCAGAAGGTCGTATGGACCGATGACAGGCCGAGCTCCTGGCACGCCTGCCGCAGCGCTTCGCCCATTGCCTCCGGCGCGATGCCCGGCGCGGTGAGCAGGCGCGGCCCCGGCACCGGGCTGAACGGCACGCCGACCAGCAGCTTCGGGTAGTAGTCGCCGCCCGCGCGCTCGAACGCTTGGGCCCAGCCGTGGTCAAACACGTATTCGCCGTAGCTGTGCGACTTGGCATACATCGGCGCCACGCCCACCAGCGCGTCCCCCTGCCGCAGCGCCGCGTGCTGCGGCAGCCAGCCGGTGCGGCTGTTGGCCGAGCCGCTATCCTCCAGCGCGGACAAGAAAGCGTGGCTCACGAACGGGTTGCCGCGCCCCGCCTCCGTGCCGGCGCAGCGGTCCCACTCGGCGGCGGGAATGTCGCTGATCCGCGGATGCAGCGTCAGCGTGAAGTCGGGCATCCCGTCGGGCATGAACCTCGATATGGGAGGTGTGCGCCGTCCTGAAAACCGGGACGGCAGACTAGGCCACCTCAAACATTCCCTCGACCTCGACCGCCGCGTCGCCGGGCAGCGACGGGACGCCGATCGTGCTGCGGGCATGCCGCCCGGCGTCGCCGAACACGGCCACCGCCAGGTCTGAGGCGCCGTTCATCACGACCGCATGTTGCGTGAATTCGGGCGTGCAGGCGATGAAGCCGCCCAGCCGCACGACCCGGCGCACCAGCGCCAGGTCGCCGCACGCCGCCTGCAGCTGCGCCAGCACGTTGACGAAGCAGAGCCGCGCCGCCGCCTGCCCGGCCTCGATGTCGAGACCGCCGCCGAGCTTGCCCGTCATGGCGATGGCGCCGTCCTTGGCCGGCACCTGGCCGCTGATCACCACCAGCGACCCCGTCCGCACGAACGGCACGTAGTTGGCGATCGGCGCCATCGGCGTCGGCAGCGCGATGCCCAGCTCGCGCAGGCGGGCGGCCACGTCGCTCATCCGTTGGCCACCAGGCGCAGGGAGGGGCGTCGCGCGCGCATTTGCACGGGAAGGTCGAGCGGCAGCATGGGCAGCGTCTCCGGTTGCGGGTCGGGAATACCCTCGGGCACGGCGCAGCCGCCGAGGTAGTTCACCGAAAGATTGCGGAACACGTAATCCAGGATGGAGGTCGCGTGCCCGACATCGGCATCGCCCTCCACCGCGCCGGAAGGGCCGAAGCGCGTCAAGGTGAAGGCCTGCACATACTCTTCCAGCGGCACCCCGTGCTGCAGCCCCAGGCTGACCGCGGCCGATACACTCTCCATCATGTGCCGCATCACCGCGCCCTCGCGCGGCAGCGTCACGTGCAGCTCGCCGAGCGAGCCGTCGGCGTATTCCTCCGTGCGCAGATAGACCCGGTGCCCGCCCACCGCGGCGCGCTGGGTATAGCCGCGGCGCCGGGCCGGCAGCGCGCGGCGCAGCGGCGGCTGCACCACGGCGGCGCCGCTGGCCGGCCGCGGCGGCATGGCGTGCAGGAACGGCGCCACCGCGTCGTGCATGGCCTGGTGCGCGTGCAGCGACGGCACCGGCAGGACCGCCTCGCCGTCGAGTAGCCGGCCCAGCGCCGCCTCCGCACTCAACCCGGCCGCCGCCAGCCGCGCCTGCGCGGCACGGGTGAGCCGGCCTTCCCCGTCGACGGCCGCGAAGGCGGGCGCGATGCCGCCGGTCTCGGCCCCAAGCAGCGCGTCGGCCGGTCCGGGAACGGCGATGGCGGTGCTGGGCAACGAGGCGGAACCGCGCAGCGCCTCCCGCCGGGCCCGCGCCGCAGCCGCCGCCAGGCGTGGCAGCCGGCGCAACGGCGGCGGCTCCGGCCAGCTCGGCAGGCAGGACAACAGATCCGGCTGTTCGCCCGCCAGGGCGACATCCGCGGTGCCGCGCAGCAGGGCGGCCACGTTGGCGGCCAGCGCGCGCGCTTCGGCGCTCTCGTAATCCAGCCCGATCCGCGCCAGCAGCCCGTCGAGGTCAGTCACCCCGATCGCGACCCGCCCCGTGGCCGGCTCGCTCAGCCGAACCGCAGTCGCGGCCGTGCGGACGGCATCGATGAACGCGTCCACGTCGAAGCCCGCCGCTTCCTCGTAGAAGGCCGGCAGGTTCAGCACGAAGCCCGGCGCCGCGCCCTCGTCGCTGCCGCCCCAGAGCGGCGCCGTCGGTGCCGCCCGGCGCGCCAACAGCAGGGCGTGCAGCCGGTCGGCCAGCGCGCCGTCGCCCTCGAGGCGAGCGCTGGTGGCCAGCGGCCGGATCCAGCTTTCGGCCGCACGCGGCAGGCTCGCCTTGCCGTCGCCCGGCGCCAGCACGGCCAGCGCAGCGGCCGCCCGATCGTCCCAACTGGCCGGCAGCGTGAGCGCGCGCGGTGTGGCGTCCGGATCGGCGCCGGCTTCGGTATCGCGCATGCGTACGCCGCGCCAGATGCGAGTAAACCCCATGGAGCCAGCCTAGAGCGGTTTGTGGCCGGACGGAACCGGCTTACGCATGGTGGCCGGCGGCTGGCGCGCGGCCCCGCCCGGCCGTATATAACCGCGCATGACCATCGGCACCCGCCTGTTCACCTGGCTCTCCGGCCGCGCCGTTGGCAGCGACAACGCCGGCAACACCTATTATGAGGAGCGCCGTGCCCGCAAAGGCGCCCGCGCCCGCCGCTGGGTGATCTACGCCGGCCAGGCGGAGGCCAGCCTCGTGGAGCCGGAATGGCATGGCTGGTTGCGCTACATGATCGACGAACCGATCCCGGTGGCCGGCCGCCGCTCGTGGCAGAAGCCCTACATCCCCAACATGACCGGGACGCCTTTCGCCTACCGCCCACCGGGCCACGACTATCGCGGCGGCAAAACGCCCGCCGCGACGGGCGACTACGAATCCTGGACGCCTGAGGGCTGAACGGTGGCCGCCGCCAAGAGAAGTGCCGCCGAGCTCGCCACCGGCGCCGTCGTCATCGTGCTGGCCGTGGGCTTCCTGGCCTACGCGCTCATCAATACCGGGCGTGACCAGACGGGCGGGCTTCACTTGCACGCCCAATTCGAGAACATCGGCGGCATCAGCAGCGGCGCCGACGTCCGGCTCGCCGGCGTCAAGGTCGGCACCGTGTCGGCCGTCACCATCGACCCCCGCACCTATCTGGCCATCCTCGACCTCACCGTCCGTCCCGACCTCAAGCTGCCGACCGACACGGGCGCGGTGATCTCGAGCGGTGGCCTGCTCGGCGGCCAGTTCGTCACCCTTTCGCCCGGCGGCGCGGCCAAGGACCTGCAGGATGGCGGCGCCATCACGGTGACCCAGTCCGCCACCAACCTCGAGGACCTGCTCGGCAAGTTCATCTTCAACGTGGGCAGCCTGGCCGACGCGACGCAGAAATCGCTGGACCAAAAGAAGCCGGCCACCCCGTGAGCGCCCCGCGATGACCGATGGCGGATGGCCGGGCGCCGACGGGCAGCCGATTGCCTGCCGCGAGAAGCTCAAGATGCTGGCCGAGAACGAGTCGGAGGCCCGCCAAGTGCTGCAGGACGCGTTCGAGGACGCGGTGCTGATGGGGGTGGACGAGGCCGCGATGCGCGAGCGCCTGGCCGCCCTGATCACCGGGCTTCGCTCGCCCAAGGCGGCCGACAAGGCCGATCGATGATCCGCCGCGCCCTCGCCCTGCTCCTACTCGCCAGCCCGGCGGTCGCCCAGGAGAACTGGGTGCCACGCCCGGCCGCCGACCTCGTGCTGCTCGACAAGATCCGGGGGCAACCCACGGAGGTGACGGTCAAGGTCGGCGAACGCACCACCTTCGGCTCGCTGACCGTCGCCGTCCGCAGTTGCGCCGTGCGCCCGCCCGACCAGCCCGCCGACGCCGCCGCCTTCGTCGACGTGACGGATGGGCGCGGCAACACCGACATCTTCCACGGCTGGCTGCTGGCCAAGACCCCGTCGGTCTCGCAGATGGAACACCCGGTCTACGACCTGAAGCTCATGGCATGCCGGTGACCCTGCCCCCGCCGGCCCGGGCCGCGCTGCTGCTCGACATCGACGGCACGCTGCTCGACCTGGCGGCGACCCCCGGCGCCGTGGTGGTGCCGCCGGGCCTGCTCGAGACGCTGCGGCGGCTACGGCGGCATCTCGGCGACGCGCTGGCCGTCGTCACCGGCCGCCCGCTCGAGCAGGTGGACCTGCTGCTGGCCGACGCGCCCTTCGCCGCCGCCGGCGAGCATGGCGGCGTGATCCGGCATGCGCCGCGCGGTACGGTGGTGCGCCCGCCGCTGCGGGACGTGCCGGACGAGTGGTTCGCGGAAGCAGAGCGCCTCGTGGCCGCCCATCCCGGCAGTCTGTTCGAGCGCAAGCGCCGCGGCTTCGTGCTGCACTACCGACTGGCGCCCGAGGCGGGGGGCCCGCTGGGCGACGGCGCGCTCGCCCTGGTCGCGACCGACCCGGAGCACTTCCAATTGCAGCCCGCCGCCATGGCCTGGGAGGTCCGCCCGTTCGGCGTCGACAAGGGCCTGGCCGTGACGCGGCTGTGCGCCGAACCGCCCTTCGCCGGCCGCCTGCCCTTGTTCATCGGCGACGACGTCACCGACGAGGACGGCATCCGCGCCGCCGACGCGATGGGCGGCGCCGGGCTGCTGGTCGGCCCCGCTTTCGGCACCCCGGCCTCCGTGCGCGCCTGGCTGCGTGCCAGCGCCGACCGGCTCGATGCCGGCGAGACCGACTGGGCGCCGCTCACGGACGCGTGTTCATGAGACCATCACTCGATTAAGAGACGTTAATCTTTGAGGCTCCGCTCCGCCTGATCCGGAGCTCCTCCATGAAACGTTTGTTGTTGCCCGCCCTGCTACTCTCCACCGCGGTGACCCCGGTCGGTGCCACCACCCTGGTCGGCCGTGCCGTGCTGCCGGCAGCGACCTTCGCGCCCGGGCCGACCTCCGGCCAGTTCATCACGGGCAGCACCAACGGCGTCCCGGTGCCGTTCACGAACGCGCAGCCGGTGCAGGGCTTCTCCGGCATCATCCCCGGCCCGGTCGCCGGCACGTTCGACATCATTCTGGACAACGGTTTCGGCGCGAAGAACAACTCGGCCGACTCGCTGCTGCGCGTGTTCTCGGTGCGGCCGGATTTCGGCACCGGCACCGTCAGCCCGGTCGACTTCAACACCGGCGCGCCGACCACCTTCGCCTCGGCCAATTACTTCATGACGCTCAGCGATCCGAACAACCTGTCCGGCTTCACCACGGTCGCCAACATGGCAACCTATCCGAACGGCACCAGCACGATCCCCGTTTCGTCCACGATCCAAGCCGCCAAACTGTTGACCGGCTCGGATTACGACATCGAGGGCATCGCCCGCGCGAAGGACGGCAGCTACTTCTTCGGCGACGAGTTCGGCCCCTTCGTCATCCACACCGACGCGACAGGGAAGTTGCTCTCCGCTCCGGTGCTCGCCCCCAACGTCAGCGGCGTCGGCACCAATCCGCAGATCCAGAGCAGCGACTATCCGACCCCTACGGCCGGAAGCAAGCTGCCCGCCAAAGGCGCGGCCAACGCGCAGGTTTCCGGCGGCTTCGAGGGCTTCGCGATCAGCCCGGACAAGTCGACCATCTACACCCTGCTGGAGAAGTCGCTGCTCGGCGACAGCAACCCGCTCCGCCGGGTGATCAGCACGTTCGACACCGCGACGGGCCAGTTCACCGCCAAATCGTTCAACTACCGCGTCGGCGATCCCAACGGAAACAACAACGGCATCGACCCGGCCAACGACTCCATCGGCGACATGGTCGCCATCAACGACCACCAGATCCTGGTGCTGGAACGCGACCAGAATCAGGGCGCCGCCTCACGCTTCAAGCGCGTCTACCTGATCGACCTCAACCAGCTCGATGCCGACGGCTTCGTGTCCAAGACGCTGGTCGCCGACCTGCTCAACATCTCGGACCCGCTCGGCCTCGGCGGCAACGGCACCACCAACGGCATCTTCACCTTCCCGTTCGTCACCATCGAGGACATCATCCCGGTCGACGCCAACACGATCCTGGTCGCCAACGACAACAACTATCCGTTCAGCACCGGGCGTAGCACCACCCTGCCGGACAACAACGAGTTCGCGCTGATCCGGCTCGACACGCCGCTGCCGCTCGACCCTTCGCTGGTCTCCTCGGTCGCGGTGCCGGAGCCGGCCTCGTTCGCCCTGTTGGGCGCCGGCCTCGCCTTCCTGGGAGCCCGCCGCCGCCGGGCCTGATCAGGTCAGCGGCAACATCGCCACGTGCGCCTGGTACGCGGGCCGCGCGAGCAGCCGGTCGTACCAGGCGCGGAGGTGGGGATGCGCCGGGCGCTCCAGCTCGAAGTTGAACCACCGATGCGCGTGCGGGCCGACCGCGATGTCGGCCAGGCTCAGGTCCGGCCCGCCGATGAACGCGGAGCCGGACAGCACGCGGTCCAGCATCCCGTAGAGCTCGCGCAGGCGGGTGGCGGCGCGTTCGATGGCCGCGCCGTCGCGGTCGGCCGGCGCGTGCCGCACCAGGCCCCAGAACACGGGCGTCATCTGCGGCCCCAGCGTGGTCTGCAGCCAGTCCATCCAGCGATCCACATTGGCGCGGGCCCGCGCCTCGGTCGGCCAGAACGCCGCACCGCCGGGGTTGGTCGCGGCGAGATAGCGCAGGATGGCGTTGCTTTCCCACAGCACGAACCCGTCCTCCACCAGCGTCGGAACCACCCCGTTGGGGTTCATCGCGCGGTACTCGGCCGTGTCGGTGCCGCCGAACTTGCCGCCGATATCCTGCCGTTCGTAGGGCAGGTTCATCTCTTCCAGCAGCCAGACAACCTTCATCACGTTGCTGGAATTGGCTCGGCCGAGTAGCTGACGCATTCTGAGTTCTCCCAATGGCGGCACCCTATGCAGGTTGCCGGACCGGGGAAAGCGCCCCATAGGCAGCGCCATGATGCGAGTGACGGATAGGGCGGCGGCACTGATCGGCACGGGGGCGAGCGCGGCGGCGCTGGCGGCGGCCTTCGCCTCCGAATGGGGCCTGGGCCTGGTGCCGTGCGCGCTGTGCTTGTGGGAGCGATGGCCCTACCGGGTCGCCATCGCGCTGGGCCTGGCGGCGCTGGTCTGGGCGCGCGGGCGGCGGGCCGCGCTGGCGGCGATGGCAGTCGTGATGCTGGCGGGCGCCGGGCTGGGCGCGGTGCATGTGGGGGTGGAGTTCGGCTGGTGGCCGAGTCCGCTGCCGGAATGCGCGGCCCCGAACCTCGGCACCGGCACCGCGGCCGAGCGCCTGGCGCGGATGCCGCTGTTTCCGGCCAAGCCCTGCGACGATCCGACCTACCTGATCCCCGGCGTTCCGGTCAGCATGGCGGCAGCCAACTTACTGCTGTCGTTGGCCTTGGCCGTTCTTCTGCTCGTCACGGCCGCCCGACCGCGGCGAACGGCATAAAAAAGGCCCCGGAGCTTTCGCCCCGGGGCCCACGCAACACGTCGCGATTAGTTGTTGCTGTTTCGGACACCGAACAGCTGCAGGAGCAGCATGAACAGGTTGATGAAGTTCAGGTAAAGGCTCAGCGCGTCGTAAACGCTGCGGACCGCGGCGCCGTCCGTGCCCTCGGCATAGGCGAACTGCACGTAGTCGTTCTTGATCCGCTGCGTGTCGTACGCCGTGAGACCGACGAACACCAGCACGCCGATGACGCTGATGGCGAACTGCAGGCCCGAGCTCCCGATGAACATGTTCACCAGGCTGGCGACCACGATGCCGATCAGGCCCATGATCAGGAACGAACCGAACCGCGTCAGGTCGGTCTTGGTCGTGTAGCCCCATACGCTCATGGCGGCGAACGTGCCGGCCGAGACGAAGAAGACGCGGGCGATGCTGCTGCCGGCATAGACCAGGAAGATGTTCGCCATCGACGCGCCCATCACGGCGGCAAAGGCCCAGAACAGCATCTGCGTGGTCTGCCGCGACAACCGATTGACGCCGAAGCTCAGCACCATCACGAACACCAGCGGGGCGAAAATGGCCGCGTAGCCCAGCAACGTCGGTTGCACCGACATCCCGCGCGGGGTCATGACCTGCTGGTAGAACAGGTTGATCAGCGAGGTGTTCGCGACGCCGTACGCGACGGCGCCCGTCAGCAACAAGCCGGACGCCATCCAGTTGTAAACGCGCAACATGTAGCCGCGCAGACCGGCGTCGATTACCGCGCCGTCCGCGGCTGTGGGCGAGTACGCCCGATAGTCGGGGACGAAAGCCATGGCTCCTGTGATCCTCTCAGCGGGCGGGATGCCCGTTTGATAAGCTATGTTGGTGACAAGCTATTCTCGATCAAGCGAAATCGAGAACAGGACGAGACCCGGGCCCGTCACTCGTTGCGGAGGAACGCCGCCGGCCGGGCCCTCAGCGCGGATGCCGTGCCGGCATAGCCGAACACCAGCATCAGCGCGGTGCAACCCACCAGCGTCAGCGCCAGCGCGCCCGGCAGGAACACCCACTGCCCGTGCATCACGAAGCGCACCACCGCCCAGCTCGCCGCCGTGCCGACCGCGGCCGAGATGACCCCGGCCGTCAGCCCGATCGCGCCGAACTCGAGCAGCCACGCCGTGCGGATCTGCCGCCGCGTCGCGCCCAGCGTCTTGAGCACCACCGCCTCCGCCATGCGCCGCCGCTGACCCGCCGCCACCGCGCCCGCCAGCACCAGCGCGCCGGACGCCAGCGTCAGCGACCCGGTCGCCGCCAGCGCCGTCGCGATCTTGCCCACCAGCGCCGCCACCGCGCCCAGCACGTCCGCCACCCGAATGCCCGACACGTTCGGCATCGCGTCCGTCACCGCGCGCAGGATGCTCGCCTCGTCCGCCGGCAGCGCCCGCACGGTGGCGATGTGCGTATGCGGCGCGCGTTCCAGCAACCCGGGCGAGGCAACCATGGTGAAGTTGATCCCCAGCGACCGCCACGCGATCTCGCGCAGGCTCGCCACCGTGAGGTCGATGTCGCGCCCCAGCACGTTGACGCGGATGACGCTGCCGAGATGCACGCCCCAGCCGCGCGCGATCTCGGCCGCGAACGACACCAGCGGCGGCCCGGCGTAATCCGCCGGCCACCACGACCCGGCGACCAGCTTGGACCCTTCCGGCAGCGTCGCGCTGTAGGTCAGCCCGCGATCGCCCCGCAGCGCCCACTGCGTTTCCGGCGTCGCCTTCACCTGATCGGCCGGCACCCCGTCCACGCTGACGATCCGTGCGCGCAGGCTCGGCACCGCGTCCACCTTCTCGACGCCGGGCTGTTCGCCGACGATGGATCGGAAGCGGGGCAGCTCGGCATTCTGGATGTCGATGAAGAAGAAGGAGGGCGCCGCGTCCGGCAACTGCTCCAACACCTCGGCGCGGATGTTGGCCTGGATCAGCGCCACCGCGGACAGGGTGGACAGCCCCAGCCCGAGCGACACCAGCATCAGCTCGGTGGACGCGCCGGGCCGGTGCAAATTGGCCAGGCCGAGCCGCGCCGCCGCGGCGCGCGGGGCCGGCAGGTGGCGGGACAAGGCGGTCAGCGCCGCGCCGCCCGCCCAGAACAAGGCCAACGTCGCCAGCGCGGCGGCGCAGAACCAGGCGGCGAACGCGCGCTCCGGCGAGGTCGCGATCACCAGCGCGGCCAGCCCGCCCGCCAGCGCCGCGTTGATCGCGATCCAGGACCCGCGCCGGCGCAGCGCCCCCGGCAGCACGGCGTCGCGGAACAACGCGGCGCCACCGATCTGCGACGCGCGCGCCAGCGGCCACAGCGCGAACGCTCCCGCCGTGAGCAGTCCGTACACCGCGGCCAGCAGCAGCGGCACCGGGTAGATCCCCATTTGCGGCGGCACCGGCAGAGCATCGCCGAACAGCCACACGCCGGCCGCCGTCAGCACGGCCCCGCCAACCACGCCGACCACGATGCCGCCGGTCGCCAGCGCGCCGATCTGCAGCAGGTAGGTGGCGAAGATGGTGCCGGACGAGGCACCGAGGCAGCGCAGCGTCGCGATGCTGCGGGCCCGCGCCTCCAGCCAGGCGCGTACGCCGGTGGCCACACCGATCCCGCCCACCAGCAACGCCGTCAGTCCCACCAGGGTGAGGAACAGCCCGGTCTGATCCACGAAGCGCCCGATCCCCGGTGCCGCATCGCCGGCCTGCCGGATGCGCCAGCCCGTATTGGGAAAGGCGGCGCGGATCGCCTCGGCGATCGCCGCCGGGTCGGACCCGGGGGGCAAGACGGCGCGGAGGTCGTAGCTGAGCAGGCTGCCGGGCTGCACCAGGCCGGTGGCCGGCAGCGACGCCGCCGCGATCATCAGCCGCGGCCCCAGGATGGCGGGGCCGGAGACCCGGTCGGGCTCGACCGTCAGCGCCCCCCGCAGCGTGAACTCGCCCTGCCCGAGATGGATCGGCGCCCCCGCCGCCACCCCGAGCCGTTGCAGCACCAATGGATCGGCCACCACCCCGCCCCCGGCCAGCTGCGCCTGCAGCGGCCCGGCCGTCGTGGTGGCTGCCCCAACCAGCGGATAAGCCGCATCGACCGCCTTGAGCTCGACCAGTTGCCGCTCGCCCGAGGTCGCGATCGCCATCGAGCGCATGCCCACCACGTCGGACAGCTTGGCCCCGCGCGCGATCAGCCATTGGCGCAGCGTATCCGGCAACGGCTGCGCACCGCCCTGGATCTCGAGATCGCCGCCGAGCAACCGCCGGCCTTCCGTCGCCAGCCCCTGGGTGATGCCGTCGCGCAGGCTGCCCACGGCCGCGATCGCCGCCACGCCCAGCGCCAGGCACGCCAGCACGATGCGCAGCCCGCGCACCCCCGTGCGCAGCTCCCGCCGCGCGAAGCGGAAGGCGGGGCTCACGCCGGTGCGCCTTCCGGCACGCGCCCGTCCACGACCCGGCCGTCCACGACCCGCACCGTGCGGTCGCAGCGCGCGGCCAGCGCCGGGTCATGGGTGATGAGCAGCAGCGTGGTGCCGTGTTCGGCCTGCATGCTGAACAACAGGTCCATCACAGCCTGGCCGGTGGCGCCGTCCAGATTGCCGGTCGGCTCGTCGGCCAGCAGCAGCCGCGGGCGAGCGGCAAAGGCGCGGGCCAACGCGACGCGCTGCTGCTCGCCGCCGGAAAGCTGCCCCGGCAGGTGCGTCAGCCGATGCCCCAGCCCCACCGCGACCAGCCCGGCGCGGGCGCGCCCTTCCGCATCCGCCACTCCCGCCAGCTCGAGCGGCACCGCGACGTTCTCAAGCGCCGTCATTGCCGGGATCAGGTGAAAGGATTGGAACACGATGCCCACCGTGGCGCGCCGGAACCGCGCCAGCGCATCCTCGTCCAGCCGCGTCAGCTCCTGGCCCGCCACCGTGACGGTGCCGGCGGTCGCCCGCTCCAGCCCGGCGAGCAGCATCAGGAGGCTGGTCTTGCCGGAACCGGAGGGGCCGACGATGCCAACCGCCTCGCCCGACCCCACCTGGAGGTCGACGCCGGACAGGATGTTGACCGGCCCGGCAGCCGAAGGCACCGTCAGGCCCAGGCCGCGGACGCTGACCAATGGCGGGTTCGGCTTCGATGGGGGACTTACGCTGATGTCCATGATCGCCCCATATGGCGTGCGCCGCGCGCTGACCAACGCGGCGGCCCTGTTCCTGGCGCTTATTTGTGCTGCAACCGCGAACGCGCGGCCGATCCGCATCCTGATCCTGGGCGACAGCCTCACCGCCGGTTACGGCCTTGCCGCCGCCGACGGCTTCCAGGCCCAGATGCGCGCCGCCCTGCAGGCCAAGGGCCATGACGTCACCTTCGTGGACGCCGCCGTCTCCGGCGATACCAGCGCGGGCGGCCGCGCCCGGCTCGACTGGGCGCTGGGCGACCCCGCCGCCGGCGGCGGAGCGGATGCGGCCCTGGTCGAGCTCGGCGCCAATGACGGCCTGCGCGGTCTGCCGACCGCCGACATGCAGGCCAATCTGACCGCGATCCTCGACACGCTGGCCAAGCGGCACATCCCCGTGCTGCTCACCGGCATGCTCGCCCCACCCAACCTCGGCAGACCCTATGGCGACGCGTTCAAAGCCGTGTTCGACGCGCTCGGCCGGCACCCGAACGTGATCTTCGACCCGTTCTTCCTGCAGGGCGTCGCCGCCGATCGCGCGCTCAACCAGGCCGATGGCATCCACCCCAACCCCCAGGGCGTCAAGATCGTCGTCGCCCGCCTGCTTCCGGCGATGGAGCAGCTGATCGGCAAGGTGGCGCCGTGAGGCTGTTCGTCGCGCTCGAGCTGCCATCGTCGCTGCGCACCCGGTTGTCCTGGATGTCGGGCGGGCTGCAGGGCGCGCGCTGGGTGCCGCCGGAGAACTATCACCTGACGCTGCGCTTCATCGGCGAGGTGCCGAACTGGCGGGCGGAGGAGATCGACCACGCGCTGGCCGGGCTGCGTGCACCCGGCTTCGAACTGCAACTCTCCGGCGTGGGGACGTACGAAAAGGGCGGCAAGGTTTTGGCACTGTGGATCGGCGTCGACCGCAACCCGGCGCTGGAGCATCTGCAGACCAAGATCGAGACCGCCATGCAGCGCACCGGGCTGGAGCCGGAGCGGCGGCGCTTCAACCCGCACGTGACGCTGGCGCGCGTGGACAGCGTGCCGGAGTTCAAGGTCGCGGAGTGGATGGGGGGCCGGAACCTGTTCCGCAGCGAGACGGTAACGGTCGAGCATTTCACCCTGTTCCGCTCGCGCCTGGGCAAGGAACAGGCGGTGTACGACGCAGAGGTCGAGTATCCGCTGACGATGGCGACCGCGTGACCGGCGGGCCCGGGGCACCCCACGACCGTGCTTGACGGACTGGACACTGGGACGGAGCTCGCCGCCGATGCCGCCTTCGACGGCCTGCTCGCCGAGGCGCGCGCCTGCACCGTCTGCACCCTGCCCGCCGGCCCGCGCCCGATCCTACAGGCTTCCCCCCAAGCCCGGCTGGTGATCGCGAGCCAGGCGCCCGGCAGCTTCGCCCATGCGAGCGGCATCCCCTTCCAGGACCCGAGCGGTTACCGGCTGCGCGATTGGCTGGGGCTCGACGAGCCCACTTTCTACGACCCGGCGCGCGTCGCCATCCTGCCGATGGGCTTCTGCTATCCCGGCCGCCTGCCGGGCGGCGGCGACCGGCCGCCCGCGCCGCCCTGCGCGCCGCGCTGGCGACACCGCTTCCTGCAACGGATGCCGGCGATCCGGCTGATCCTGCTCGTCGGCGGCTATTCCCAGGCCGATGCGCTCGGCCCCGGCCGCATGACCGATCGCGTGCGCGAGTTCCGGCGCCACCTGCCCCGCTACTTCCCGCTGCCGCATCCGAGCTGGCGCACCGGGGTATGGGAACGGCGCAACCCGTGGTTCACGGACGAGGTGCTGCCGGCGCTCAAGGCGGAGGTGCGCCGCGCGCTCCATGACCAGTAACTCGCGTTCGCTCGATGACTGACAGTTCGCAGTATTGGCGCCGCAACCTCTACGTCTGCCTGTTCGGCTCCTTCACCACGCTGACGGCGATGACGTTGCTGCTGCCGTTCCTGCCGATCTACGTGGAGCAGCTCGGCGTCGAGGGCCACGCCGCGATCGTGCAATGGTCCGGCATCGCCTACGGCATCACCTTCCTGGGCGCCGGGCTGGTGGCCCCGCTCTGGGGCAAATTCGCCGACCTATACGGGCGCAAGCCCATCCTGATGCGGGCGGCGCTGGCCATGGCGGTCTGCATGTCGCTGATCGGGTTGGCGCAGAACATCTGGCAATTGGTCGGGCTGCGCCTGCTGGCCGGCCTGTTGGGCGGCTACAGTTCCGGCGCGGTCGTGCTGGTCGCGACGCAGACCCCCAAGGAGCGCGCCGGCTGGGCGCTGGGCGTGCTCTCCACCGGCACGCTCGCGGGCACGCTGCTCGGCCCGCTGATGGGCGGGATCATGCCGGGCCTGGTCGGCATCCGCGCCACCTTCCTGGTCGCCGGCGCCGTCATCTTCGTGGCCTTCCTTGCCACCGCCTTCCTGGTCCGCGAGGACCGCACCGCCTTCCGCAAGGACGTCCGCCGCGTGACCCACGGCGCCTGGGCGTCCATCCCCGACAAACGCCCCGTGATCCTCATGCTGCTCACCGCCACCCTGCTGCTGTTCGCCAACATGTCGGTGGAACCGATCATCACCGTTTACGTGGCGCAGTTGCACCCGCTGCAGGGCAACGCGGTGCTGACCGCCGGACTGGTGATGGCCGCATCGGCGGTCGGCAGCGTGATCGCGGCACCGTGGTTGGGCCGGCTGGCGGACCAGATCGGGCATTGGAAACTGATCGTCGGTTGCTTGACCGCCTGTGCCCTGCTGCTGATCCCGCAGGCGCTGGTGACGCAAAGCTGGCAACTCATCGGCCTCCGCTTCCTGATGGGCATCGCGCTCGCCGGCCTGCTACCGGCAATCACGGCGACGATTCGGCACAGCGTGCCCCTGAGTGCTGCCGGGACGATCCTCGGCTACAGCACGTCGGCCCAATATGCCGGGCAGGTGTTGGGGCCACTCGCCGGCGGCTTCGTCGGCGGACAGATCGGGATGCGGTCGGTATTCCTACTCACCACGGCCGTCATGGCGAGCGGCGCCGCCGTGAACTGGGTCATGCGACGCCGGCAAACTGCCTAACCGCACCACTTGCGCAACAAACCCCCGGCGGCGAGAGTTGCAGCATGCGCACCCTGCTCGGCACCGTTCTCCTGGGCTTGTTCTCCGTTCTGCCGGCGGAGGCGGCGGTGGTCAGCGACGTCACTTCCACCAACCCGTTCAAAGAGCGGCTGACGGATCGAGTGCCCGTCGGCGGACGAACCCTCGTCGGGGTCGTGGCGACCCGGACGGCCGCCCTGCCGGAAGGCAAGGGGCTGATCGGGGGAACGCTGCAGCTCGGAGGCGGGGTCGCGGGACCCGTTTGCGTCCGCGCGCACTCGGAGGACGGCCTGTATGACGCAGAGAACACCTTTGACCCGGCGCCGACGCCGGGTCGTGTGCACGCGCTGGGCTGGTCGGACAAGCACATAGAGCGCCTCCAGCAGTTTCCATTGGGCGAGCTGGCTGCGCTGACGACGATGGGGCGTTGCGACAGCAATGGCGGCGCGATCGTGCCAACCGGCGTCGAGATCGATCCCGGCACGGACGCGCAGTTCCTCCAGATCCTGGTCAACACGCATGGTGCGGCCACCTGGGCCGTCCTGCGCGATCCCGGAAAGGTCGGCCCCGCGCTCGCCCGGGCTCGTTGCGGCCGACTCGAGAAGGGCGCCCGGGTCGCCTACGACGCGCGATGCGTCATCAGCCTGCCGACCCAGCGGGTCGAGTTGCGCATCGAGCAAGAAGGACGGGACGGCCTCAGCTTGGAAGTCGTCACCCGAGCGGAGCTGGTGGGCAGCGCTCCGCCGTGACGCGACCCAGGCTACCGCAGCCGCTCCGAGCGGCGCGGATCGCTTGGCACCGCCGGCGCGCGCGCCGCAGGGTCGTCACTTTATGGACGCGGCGGCTATTACGAGCCGGCGGGCTGACCCTGGGGATCGCGATCTTCGGATTGCTCCTCTTCAGCCATTATGACCGCGCCGTCAGCGTATCTGGTCGCACGGAGGTCATCGCGGTCCGCAGCGACGGCAGCGACTTCTCCAACTGGACGCTTCCGGACGCGTCCGTCAGGGGCGGCGATGCCGGCGTCACCACCGGTCCGGTATCGATCGAGTTGGAGGACGGAACGGAAGCCCGCTTCGTCCGGCGCGGACAGGGGCCGCTCTCCATCTCGTTCACGGCCAAGGAACCGAACGGGCCGCCTTGCGACAAGCTGGGCAAGATTTCGGTCGGCGAGGCGCCCGCGCAGCCCTTGTGCGAGGATGCGCGGGTGATCGTGCCGGCCCCGCGGGATGGAGCGCCGCTGGTGGTGAGTCTCCGGGGGAATATCGCCATGGGTGAGGAGGTGCGGGCCGGCGCAGGCGCCCAGCCGATCTTGCTGGAAGGCGAGGCGCAATTGCTGGTCCGGCATGGCGGCTTGTTCACATGGATCTGCAAGGGGCCGGGCTTGAGCGGGTTGTGCGACCGCTTCGTCGGTATGCGGTTGACGCTGTCGCCCGGAGACGCACTCCGGTTCATGCACCGCGAAAAGGATGCCGTGGCGACCGGCTTTCTCCGGCTCGATCCGGCCGAGTACAATAGCGGCCTGCGGTTCGATGCCGCTGCCGCCAATGCCGCCCTCGATATCCGGCGCATGAAAGGCGACACCATCGAGCTCTCGGAAAGCATCTTCGACCGGCTCGCGAAGTCGCCCGTGTTCCAATCGGTAAGTGCGGCACTGGGAACGTTGAGCCTGATTTGGTTGTTCGTGCGATCGCCGCGCGGCGGCGGGGGCGGCAGTTCGGAAGCCTCGATCGTGGTTGCGATCGCGCTTTCGGCGTCGTTGCTCCTGCCGAGCGGCGGCGCGCTGGCGCAGCAGGCGCTCGTCCGGTCGGGAGAACTGGGGCAGGCCTTGCTGCGGTCGCGCGCGGACCGGTGCTACGCGGTGACGCCCCGGCACGTGTTGGGCGGCGAAGGCGAGGCCTCGTTGGTGCTGGAACGCCGGGTGTTGGCCGATGCAGACGTGCTGCGCTTCGTGCCGGCGGCGCCGGAGCCCATGGCGATTCTGATCACGCGGGCGGTGCCGCCCGAGCTGTGCCCGGCATTCCTGGCCGGAGGCGGGTTGGACGGCGTGTTGCGGGCGCGGGCCGGGGCGGTATTGCGCTTGTTGCGGCCGGACGGATCGTTCGATCGAGTGCCGTTGAGCGTGCTGTCGGTGGACGTGGAAACGTTTGAGGTGCAGCCGGGCGGAGATGCGCTGCAACAAGGAATGAGTGGCGGAACCGTGCTGATCGACGATCAACCGGTGGGGCTGCTGACGGACGTGCGGGACGAGGGCCGGATCGGGCGCGTGGCGCGGCTGGACCGGGTGTTCGAACGGCTGGAACCTTATCTCGGGGCCGGTCTGGTTCCGCCGGCGGCGGCGCCGGCCGCCGTCGGCGAGGGCCAGGTTCCGTTGACGGTGGTGCGATGGACCGCGGAGGCGGTGTCGCCGGCCAATCGGGCCGATGGGCTGGTCACGCCAGGCGCAGCGCCCTGGCGTGTGGCGGACCCGGCGGCGGACGTGGTGTTCAAGCTCGGGGTGGAGCGGGCCGTGCTGAGCGGGGTTCGCGTCGATGCCAGCGGGCTGAAGGATCCGCCACGGACGCTGGAGGTCTTGCTGGGCAGCAGCGAACGCGGTCCCTGGCGATCGGTCGCGAGTTTCGCGTTGGAGTCGGGCGACGGGGCACGCCAGGCCATGGTCCCGCCGACGCGCGCGGGCTTCGTGATGCTCCGCGCACGGCAGCACCAGGCGGGCGTGACGACCATGGGGCTGACGCGGTTCGGGCTGCTGACTGCGCCATGATCGTCAGCGGGGCCGCCAAACAGCCTTGCGTAGGCCATCTATCCGACCGTTGTTGACGTTCACGGTGCCCTCGAACTCGGCCGCCTCGGGATTCCAGACCAGGTTGCCGGACAAGCCACCTCGGATGAAGGCGAATACCGCGCCCTGGACCTGACCGTTCCAGTTACTCCCTTCGATCCGTCCGCTCTCCGGATCGAATTTGTTGACAGCCAGGGAAAACGAAACGTCGCCTTCCGTGATCGGCGAGCCATCCGATTTGGACATCATCACGACGATCTGCTGCGTATCGGCGAACACTGCACGAAGCGCGACTTGCTGGAGCGATGTTTCCGCGCTGGACAGCCCGGCATCGATCGCGAGTTGGCGCTGAGTGGCGTCCCCCGACTTGGCGATCTCGCGGATCGCCAGAAGCCGGACATTCGGATCCGAATCGGCCAACAGCGCACGGATCTCGGACAGCTGCGCGGCCTGTTTACGAATCGCCACAGGGTCGAGAACGGTCACCGGACGTGTCGTCGGCTGTTGGGCCGCGACGGGAAGCGAAAGTAGCAGGGTCGCCAAAGCGAGTGCGAGGGGACGACGCATCGGAAGCGTTCTCCGTTTGGAGGTCAGCGCGGCCGCCAGCTTGCGTTTTGCGCACAGCCGGCTCGGCCACCGGCGAGGTTCACGGTGCCGCGGAATTCGCGGCTCTCCGGGTCGAAGAGCAAGGTGCCGGATCGTGCTCCGGAGGCAAACGCGAACGTCGCACCCTGGAGCTGGCCCGACCAGCCTTTGCCCGCGATGTTCGCGGTGGCCGGATCGAAGCTGGTGATGGGCAGGTCGAGGCTCGACCTCACATTCGAGGCCCGCTGGCAGCCATTCCCCTCGAGCGCGATCACGATCTGCTTCGTCGTGGCCAGCACGGCCCGGAGCGCGACTTCCTGCATGGCCAGTTCAGTGCTGGACAGGCCGGCCTCGATTGCCAGTTGGCTCTGGATGGGATTGGGAGAGCGCGCGTAGTCCCGCACCGCGAGCAGGCGGACGGTCGGATCCGGGTCGGCGAGCAGCGCCCGGATCGTCGCGATCTGCGCGGCCTCCCGCCGCAAGGCGCCGGAATCCACGGGCGCCGGCCGTGCCGGCTCCGGCGTGGCCGATTCCGCCGGCATCGGTGATGCGAGTGTGAGCACGAGAGCCAGGCAAACAAACAGGGGTCGCACCGGCTCGGGCTCCGCACTTGGACGACAAATCCTTAACGGATCGAAACCTACGGTGATAGCGGCGTACTCGGAGATTCCGCTTGGGCGTATGTGGGAACTGCGGCAGTGTTTCCTTCAATGAGCGAAGCGCCGACGATCGACCGCCCCGAAGCCGATGTTGCCGAGGCGGAGCACCTCGACGTGCTCGTCGTCGGTGCCGGGATTTCGGGCGTTTCCGCGGGATACCATTTGCGGACCGCCCTGCCCGGCACGAAGTTCGCCATCCTGGAGACGCAGAAGAGCTACGGCGGCACCTGGTACACGCATAAATACCCGGGCATCCGCTCCGACAGCGACCTCTACACCTTCGGCTACCGCTTCAAGCCCTGGACGGGCGCGCCGATCGCCACCGCCGCGGAAATCCGCCGCTACATGGGCGAGGCGATCGCCGAGAACGGGCTCGACCGGTACATCCGCTATCAGCACCAGGTGCTCCGAGCGTTCTGGTCCAGCGCGGCCAAGCGCTGGACCGTCGAGGGGGTGCGCACCGACACCGGCGAGCCCATCCGCTTCACCGCCAACTTCCTCTGGATGTGCCAGGGCTACTACCGGCACGAGGACGGGTTCACGCCGGAATGGCCGGGAACCGCCGATTTCGCGGGCAAGATCGTGCATTCCATGCATTGGCAGGAGGATACCGACCTCGCCGGCAAGCAGGTCGTGGTGATCGGCTCCGGCGCCTCGGCAGCGACCATCGTGCCCAACATCGCCGAGCACTGCGCCCACGTGACGATGCTGCAGCGCACGCCGATCTTCTATCGCACCGGCCGCAATGCCATCGAGATCGCCGACGAGCTCCGCCGGTTGGAGGTCGACGAGACCTGGATCCACGAGATCGTCCGGCGCAAGATCCTCTACGAGCAGCAGGTCTTCAACGGCCGCAGCTTCTCCGAGCCGGAGAAGGTCCGCGGCGAGTTGCTCGAGAACGTCCGCACCGCGCTCGGCGAAGGGGCGGACGAGCAGATCGCGGCCCATTTCTCGCCGGCCTACCGCCCCTGGCAGCAGCGCGTCGCCTTCGTGCCGGACGCCGACTTCTTCGAGCAGATCAAGGCCGGCCGCGCCTCGGTGAAGACCGGAGTGATCGAGCGCTTCGTGCCCGACGGCATCGAGCTGGCGAGCGGCGAGGTGCTGAAAGCCGACCTGGTCGTTGCCGCCACCGGTTTCCACCTCAGCGTGCTGGGCGACATCGAGTTCACGGTCGATGGCGAGCCGCTCGTCTTCGGCGATACCGTGACGTATCGCGGCATGATGTTCACCGGCGTGCCCAACCTCGCCTGGGTGTTCGGCTACTTCCGGGCGTCCTGGACGCTGCGGGCCGACCTGGTCGCCGACTTCATCGCGCGCCTGCTGACGCACATGCGGGCCAAGGGGGCCGAGATGGTGGTGCCGGCGCTGCGGCCGGAGGATGCCGACATGGCGCTCGGGCCCTGGATCGCGCCCGACAACTTCAATCCGGGCTACATCAACCGCGGCATTCACCTGCTGCCGAAATGCGGCAGCAAGACCGAGTGGCGCCATACCCACGACTACTGGGAAGACGCCCACACGATCCCGCAGGCCGATCTGGACGACGGCTGCCTCCAGTATCGGTAGACCCCGACACGCCCGTGGTCAGGGCGGGCCCATGCCGTATTGCGCGAGCAGGCTCGTCGTCTCCGGACCGGCCAGCATCGCCAGCAGGATGATCGGCACCTCGGAAGCCTTGGGGTTCATCGCGGCCACGTAGGTGGTGCGGGTCTGCAGCTCGGAGGGGAGCGGCCCGACCAGGGTCGCGCCCTTGACGGCGATCAACTCGCTGGTCTGGCCCAGCGCCAGCGTCGCCTGCCCGTCAACCAGCCGTTCGGCCGCCAGCCCGCCCTGCGTCATCACCAACTTGGGCCGCATCTGGTCGGCGATGCCCAGCTTCTCGAACATCCTGATCAGGTAGGCCCCGCTGGTGCCGCCGGAGGCAGGGTCGACCATGGCGACCTTGGGGGCCGCCAGCAGCGCCTGCTTGAGCGCGGCGCTGCTCGAGATGTCGGGCTTGGCCGCCCCCGCCTTCACTGCCACGCCGACGCCGACGGAGGCGATCGGCGTCACCAGGATCACTTGGCTGTCCCGCGCCGGCGCCTCGACGGAGGCCGGTGTCAGGATCGCGATGTCGAACGGCTCGCCGCGGCCGATCCGCGCGGCCACCCCGCCCGACGTGTCGGTCGTAATGACGACCTTGCTGCCGTTGCGGGCCTCGAAGGCCGGCGCCACCGCGTCCAGCACCGGGCGGAACGCGCCGGCGGACAGCACGCGGATGTCGGCCGCCTCGGCCCGTGCGGCGCCGCTGGCGGCCAGGGCCACGATCCCGAGAAAGAGCCGGCAAAAGGGGGTCATCGATCCTCCGCGTTCAGGGCCTGGAGGATACCGACCAGCTTGCCGTCGCGCCAGCGCGCCCACTCCGCCAGCGATCGCCCTTCCGCTTCCGCCGTCACGCCGTCGACCAGTTGGTCGAGCAGCGCCGGGCTGTTCTCGGGCGTGCCGAGGTGCGGCCATAGGATCGCCGGGCCGAAATTCGCCCAAAGGTGGCGCAGCCCGCCTTCTCCGCCGCCCAGATGATGCGTCAGCGCCGGGCCCATCAGCGCCCAGCGGATCCCCGGTCCCTGTGCCACGGCGGCGTCCACGTCCGCGACGTCGACCACGCCCTGCTCAACCAGGTAAGCCGCCTCGCGCCAGATCGCCGCCTGCAGCCGGTTGCTCACGTGACCCGGCATCTCCTTGTTGAGCCGGATCGGCACCTTGCCGACGGCGCGGTAGAACGCCATCGCCCGGTCGATCGCCTCCGGCGCCGTCTCCGCCCCGCCGCAGACCTCCACCAGCGGGATCAGATGCGGCGGGTTGAACGGGTGCCCGAGCAGCACCCGCTCCGGATGCGGCACCCCCGCCTGGAACTGGCTCGGCATCAGGTTGGAGGACGAGCTGGCGAGCAGCACGGTCGGCCCGGTTGCCGCGCCGATGCGGGCCAGCAGCGCCTGCTTCACGTCGACCCGGTCGGGCCCGCTCTCCTGCACGAACTCGGCGCCTTCCGCGGCCGCCGCCGGGTCGGCGTCGAAGCTGAGGCGCGACCGGTCCGCGCCGTCCGAGAGGCCGAGCGCTTCCAGCGCCGGCCAGGCCGCGTCGATGAAGCGGCGCAGGCGGTCATGCGCGTCCGGCGCGGGGTCACTGGCGGCGACGGCAAGCCCACGCGACAGGAAGAACGCCGCCCAACTCGCCCCGATCGTGCCGCACCCGATCGTCGCGACCCGCGAGATTCCCTCGACTGCCATGGCGTCGCCCTCCCCTGTGAATGCCCGCACCGTGCGCTCTCCTGCTCCGCCCGGCCAGGGTGCTCGCGTCAACTGCGATGAAAGATGCTGGCCACCATCTGCTTGACCGTGTTGGTGACCACGGACGCCTTCTCCGGCTCCGTGGCCATCGACGTCACGAAGTTCTTGGCCTGCTCCAGCGTGATGTGCGGCGACATCGGCGGCACGTTCGCGTCGGCATACACCTCCAGCACGCAGGGCTTGCCGCAGGACAGCGCCTCCCGCCACGCCTCGCCCAGCTTCTCCGGGTCGTCGACGAAGATGCCGTGCAGGCCGATCAGCTCGGCGTACTTATGATAGGGCACGTCCGGGATCTTCTGCGTCGCCGATGTCTTGCCGGCCCCGGATTCGACCCGCTCCTCCCACGTCACCTGCGTGAGGTCGCGGTTGTTGAGCACCATGATCACGAAGCGCGGGTCCGACCATTGCTGCCAGTATTTGGCAACCGTGATCATCTCGGCCATGCCGTTCATCTGGAACGCGCCGTCGCCGATGAACCCGATCACCGGCCGGTCGGGATGCGCCATCTTGGCCGCGATGGCGTAAGGCGTGGCCGCGCCCAGGCTCGCCAAGCTGCCGGACAGCGACGCCATCATGCCGCGGCGGACCCGGATGTCGCGGCCGTACCAGACCACCACCGAGCCGGAATCGGCCGTCATGATCGCGCCGTCCGGCAATTGCTTGTCCAGCTCGGTGAAGATGCGCTGCGGGTTGATCGGGTCCGCGCTGGTCTTGGACCGCGCCTCGACCACCTGCCACCAATCCTCCACGTTGCCGGCGATCGTCTTGCGCCAGGACTTGTCTTTGTTCTGCTCCAAGAGCGGCAGCAGCGCCTTCAGCGTCGGGCCGGAATGGCCGACCAGATTGACCTCCATCGGGTAGCGCAGGCTCAGATGCTCGCCCTTGAGATCGATCTGCACGCCGCGCGCGCTGCCGGGCTTGGGCAGGAACTCCGAATACGGGAAGTTCGAGCCCACCATCAGCAGCGTGTCGCAGTCCTGCATCAGCGCCCAGCTCGGCTTGGTGCCGAGCAGGCCGAGCTGACCGGTGACCCAGGGCAGGTCGTCCGGCAACGCGCACTTGCCCAACAGCGCCTTGGCGCAGCCCGCGCCCAGCCGGTCCGCCACCGCCGTGATCTCGTCCTCGCAGCCCAGCGCGCCCGAGCCGACCAGCATCGCCACCTTCTTGCCCGCGTTCAGCACCGCGGCGGCCTGCCGCAGCCCGGCCTCCTCCGGCACCTTCGCCTCCGCCGGGAAGCCCACGCCGGTCGCCGTGAAGCCGTGCTTCACCAGCGGCTCCTCGTATTCCATGTCCTGCAGGTCTTTGGGGATCGACACCACCGCCACCCCGCGGCGGAACTGCGCGATACGCACCGCGCGGTCGATCGCGGTGCGCACCTGCGCCGGCGTCCGCCCTTCGCACACGAACTCGGCCACGTCGCGGAACAGGACGTTGGTGTCCAGCTCCTGCTGATACTGGGCGCCGATGGCGGTCATGCTGGTCTGGCCGATGATGGCCACCACCGGCGCATTGTCGCCCTTGGCGTCGTACAACCCGGTCAGCAGGTGCGTCGCCCCGGGCCCCGAGGTGGCCATGCAGTAGCCGACCTCGCCGGTGAACTTGGCGTGCGCGACCGCCATGAACGCCGCCATCTCCTCGTGCCGGACCTGGACGTACTCGATCTCGCCCCGGTCGATGCAGCGCTGCAGCGCCACGTCCAGCCCGCCGGCGCCGTCGCCCGGATAGCCGTAGATCCGCTTCATGCCCCATTCCTGGAGGCGGCTCCAGACGAACTCTGCCACATTCATGTCGGCTCTCCCGCACCCCGCACCGCGGGACGTCACCCCCTTCCTACGCGGCGCCGCCCCGCCCGTTCACTGGCGACGTCGCCGTGACCTTCGCCGATCCGTCCCGGTTCTCCGCTTGCCGAGCAGGGGGCAGACGCGTTAGCCCGGCGGCATGCAGACCGTGCAAACCATCGCGCCCTTCCTCCTCACCATCTGCGGCATCGAGGAACTCGCCGGGCACGGCGCGGCGCGGCCGAGCCACGTGCTCTCCATCCTCGACCCCGACCACCCGGTGCCGGAGGCGTTCGGCAGTTTCGGCGAGCACCAGAAACTGGAACTCCGCTTCCACGACAACGTGGACCCGATGCCGAACCAGACCATGCCGATGCCGGAGCACGTCGAGGCGCTGCTGGCTTTCGGCCGCGACCTGATGGCCGAGCCGCCGCAGGACGCGCACCTGCTGGTGCACTGCCACGCCGGCATCTCGCGCTCCACCGCGTCGATGGCGCTGATCCTGGCGCAGCACCGGCCCGACCTGCCCGCCGACGCCATCCTGGCCGAAGTGCTCCGCATCCGCGGCAAGGCGTGGCCCAACCTGCGCATGCTGGAGATGGGCGACGCCATGCTCGGCCGCGGCGGCACCTTGCCCGCGGCGGCGCACGCGCTCTACCGGCACCAGCTCGAGATCAGGCCGCAACTCTGGGACTTCATGAACAATCTCGGCCGCGGCCGCGAGCTCGCGCAGACGCCCAAGCCGGCTGCGGCGACCTGATCAACCCGGCAGCGGGCCCGCGCGCATCATCCGGTCGAGCCCGTCGATGCGGAGGGCATCGGTGGCGACGGTGATGCCGGCGCCCTCCAGCCCATCCAGGATATCGCGAACCATGCGGTCCTTCACCGCCCGCGTGCCATGATCCTCGACCGCGAAGCGGAGCGACATCTGCAGGTAGCTCCCGGTAAGGCTGCAATAGACGCGCGGCACGAAGTCGAGCCGGCGGATGTCGAAGCGGTGCTCCAGCGTGCGAGCGGCCGTCTCCGTGAGCACCGCCGGGTCCAGCGCATGCCGCCGCGCGGCCGCGAGCAGGATGTCTTCGATCAGCCGACGGTCGTCACCGTAGCGGACCGGCAGGTGCAGCTCTTCCCAGATGAACGGGAAGTCGCGGGTGTAGTTGTAAACCGGATCCTCGAAGATCTTGGCGTTGCTGACCGTGACGATGCGGCCGGTGAACTGGCGGCTCTTGACCCATACGGCGGGCCCCGCGTCGCTGCCGGGCGCCACGCCCATCTCCATCAGCGTGGTCTGCATGAAGCCCAGCCGGAGCACGTCGCCGCGGACCCCGCCCATGTTGATCCGGTCCCCGATGGCGAACAGCCCGCTGTTGAGGATGACCACGTAGCCCGCCAGCGCGGTGACCACGCGCTGCAGGGCAAAGGCCAGTCCGGCGCCGAACAGGCCGAACGCGGTGGCCAGGCGCGCGGGGTCGTCGAACCAGATGGACGCCAGAGCCACCAACACGGAGCCGAGCGTGCCCAGATTGATGATCTGGTGGCCCCAGAATCGAGCTATGATGGCGCGCTTGCTCTCGCCGGGCGCGAGGAGCTTGAGGGCGATCCGCAGACCTCGACGCAGTAGCACGAGGGCGAGCACGGCGCCGATCGAGAGTAACAGCTTGGCCAGGTTCGCCTGGCTCAACCCAACCAAGTGGATACCCGGCACATCCTCTCCTTCAATCGATCGGTCGTGACAGCATGACAGAAGCCGCTCTCCAGGCCAGCATCGCCGCCCGGCTCATGACGCTGGCGCGCGCGCGGGGAGACCTGCCGGCCATGCTGGCCGATGCCGACGCCGCCGCCGCCGCCGCGCCACCCGGCGCCGACGAGGCCGCCCTGGTCGCGGTGCTGCGCCAAACCGTCGCCGACCGGCTCGCCCCGGTGGCCACGCGCAACCCGGATGCCGCCTTCGCCGAGGCCGCCGAACGCGTCGAGGAACTGACCGGCCGCGCGCCCGGCATCCCGGCCATCCAGGAGCTCGCCAGCCTGATTGCGACAGCCGCCCGGCTCGAGCCAACGGACGCCAAGGCGCTCCGCCAGCGCCTCGTCGCGGCTGAGCAGAGCCGCCGCACCGCCGCCCGCACCGCCAAGGAGCGGGCCCGCGAGCTCGAGCAATCGGAGCTGCAACGGCGCCGAGAGTGGGAAAGCGAGCTGGTGGGGATGGACTCCCTGCCCGCGATGCTCGGCGTGCCGAAGCGGCTGGTCGAACGTTGGCTGGCCGAGGGCCTGATCCCGGTCGCGCGCACCACCACGACCCGGCGCGGCGGCCAGATCGTCGAGGATCTGGATTTCCATCCCGAACAGATTTCCGCCCTGCTGCCGCAAGTCGCGCAGTGGAAAGGGCTGGAGCCGCAGCCCGAGCGCAAGAACCGCGTCGGTAACAGCGCCATCGCCCGCCGCGCCGGGCTGGACCGGTTCGCGGCCCATTTCGCCGAAGCCCGCGCGCTGGACCGGCGCATCACGGTGGTGATCGGCCCGACCAACTCCGGCAAGTCGCACTACGCGCTGGAGCGCCTGGCCGCCGCCGAAAGCGGCGCCGCGCTGGCCCCCCTGCGCCTGCTGGCGCTCGAGTTCCAGGACGCGCTGCTCGCCCGCGGCGTGCCGACCAGCCTGGTCACCGGCGAGGAACGGCACATCCTGGCCGATGCGCGGCATATCGCCTGCACCGTCGAGATGGCCAATACCGGCCGCATCGTGGACGTCGCCATGGTGGACGAGGCGCAGATGCTGGCCGACCCCGACCGTGGGGCGGCCTGGACGGCGGCGATCATGGGCATCCCAGCGCGCGAGGTGATCGTGCTGGGGGCGCCCGACTGCCTGCCGCTGGTCCGCCGCCTGGCCGAACTCTGCGACGAGCCCGTGGAGGTCGTCCGGCTCGAGCGCAAGAGCCCGCTGCGGGTGGCCGACGAGTCGGTCGGCCTCGGTGCCGTGGCCGCCGGCGACGCCATCGTCGCCTTCTCCCGCCGCGACGTGTTCGCCATGCGGGAGCAGGTCGTGGCGCGCGGGCTGACCCCGGCCGTGATCTACGGCGCGCTCGGCCCGGAAGTCCGCCGCGCCGAGAGCCGGCGCTTCCGCGAGGGCGACGCGCCGGTGCTGGTTGCCACGGACGCGATCGGCATGGGGCTCAACCTGCCGATCCGCCGGGTGCTGTTCTCGAGCCTGATGAAGTGGGATGGCCGCGAGGACCGCTCGCTGACACCCGCGGAGGTGCGCCAGATCGGCGGCCGCGCCGGGCGCTACGGGCAGCACGAGGAGGGCGTCGTCGCCGTGCTGTCCGGCGGCGGCGAACCGCGCCGGCTGCGCGCGCTGATGGCCACCGAGCCGGCGCCGCCCGAGGATCTGCGACCGCTGGTCTCGCCCGACCGGCGCATCGTGCAGGGCGTGGCGGAGGAGCTCGGCACGGAGTCGCTGAGCGAGACTCTGCGGCGCATCAGCCGCGCCGTGCTGCGGCCCAACGACCCCAATTACCGCCTCGCCGATCTCGAGCAGCAGATGGAGATCGCGGTTGCCATCGACGGCACCGGGCTGAGCCTGCTGGATCGATGGACCTATGCGCTCTGCCCGGTGGACCTGCGCGACGCCGGGTTGGAGCGGCTGCTGCGCTGGGCGGTGGAGCACGCGACCGGGACGGAGGTGCCGCCGCCTAGCGTCGGGCATCTGCCCGCGCCGGAGCGGGCCGATCAGACGGCGCTGGAGCGGGCGGAGAAGGTCGCCAAGCGGCTGGTCTCCTGGCGCTGGCTGGCCCAGCACTTCCCCGAGACCTACGCCGACGGCGCCCGTGCCACGGAGGAGCGGCGGCGGTTGGACGGGTTCATCGAGACCGTGCTGCGGCAACAGGCGATCGGCCGCGCCCGTCGCTGGAACCGCGGCGGCCCCCCGCGCGACGGCGCTCCCAAGGGCGGCGCACCCAAAGGGGGACCGCCCACAGGGGGCGCACCCCGGCAAGGCACCGACCGCAAGCCGGACGCCGCGCGGCCGACCGAGGGGCGGCGGCGTCGCTCCCGGCGTTAACGGTTCGGCAACTTTTACGGCGCACGATGCCGACATGTACACCGTCGGCTCCTCCGCGCTGTCGATATTGCAAAGCCTGACCGGCTCGTATTCGAGCCTGTACGGCGCGTTGTCCGGCAATGGCGGCAGAGCTTCCGGGGTGGACCCGGTCGCCTCCTTGGTGCTCGCCGAGAAGACCCAGTCCACGGCGGTCGCCAAGCAGGCCAAGGAGCCGCAGACCAAGCGGGACATCGATCATTTCAACGCCGTGCTGGCCAAGGCCAAGGACGTCAAAACCCTGCTGGCCGACCCGGTCGCCCGCAAGGTGCTGCTCACCGCCAATGGTCTCGGCGATCAGACCGACTTCGCCGCGCTCGCCACCAAGGCCCTGCAGTCGGACACCACCAAGCCCGGCAGCCTCGCGAGTAAGCTGAGCGATTCCCGCTGGCTCACGCTGGCCAAGACCTACGATTTCGCCAACAAGGGCCTCAGCGTGCTCAAGCAGCCCGGCGCGTCCACGGCCGTGACGAGCGGCTACGCCGAGGTGCAGTGGCGCCAGTCGCTGGACGAGACCACGCCGGGCTTATCCGCCGCGCTCGACTTCCGCAGCCGCGCGGCCACCGTAAAAACTGTGGACGACATCCTCGGCGACGCCAATCTGCGCAAGGTCGTTACCACCGCCCTTGGCATCCCGCAGCAGATCGCCTTTCAGCCGCTTCTGGCGCAGGAGAACGCGATCTCGAGCCGGCTGGATCTCACCAAGCTGAAAGACCCCAAATTCGTCGAGCAATTCGCCCGCCGCTTCCTCGTCGCCAACGCCGCCAACACCACCAACAGCCTATACGCCTGACGCGGCTCAACTGCCGCCCATGGTCAGCATGCGCGATAGCCAGCCGTGCAGGCTGCCCGCATGCGCCTCCTCGCCGACCGACACGGTCGCGGTGAGACCGACGGAGAGCTGCACCGTGGGTGGGACCTTGTCGATATGGATCCGCACGGGAATGCGCTGGGCCAGCCGCACCCAGGTGAAGACCGGGTTCACCGAAGCGAGCCCCAGCGAGCCCGGCGCGCTATTGGGCGTGTTGATGCCGCGCGCGATGCTGTCCACGTGGCCGTAGACCGGGTCGGCGAAGCCCAGGAGTTGCGCCACGGCAGGAGCGCCGGGCTTGATGGCGGCCAGCTTGGTCTCCTCGAAATTGCCGGAGATCCAGAAGCTGTCGGTGTCCACGATGGCGATGTTGCGGGTCCCCTTGGTCGCGTAGTCGCCGACCCGGAGCTGCAGGTTGGTGACATAGCCGTTCACCGGCGACAGCACCTGCGTGCGCTGCAGGTCCACCCGCGCCTGGTTGAGCTGCGCGATCGCACCGGCATAGCTCGCCCGCGCCACGGCCGCGCTGGCCTGGAACGTCTGCTGCTCCTCGCGCGAGGTGGATAGCGTCGTCAGCTGCTCGCGCCGCTCCGCCTGCTGCACCTTGCTGTCCATGTCGGATTTGCGGGAGATCACGGTGGCTTCGGCGTTGGCGACCGCGATCTGGAAGTCGATCGGGTCGATCTCGTACAAGAGTTCGCCGACCTCGACGCTGTCATTGTCCCGGACCGCCAACTTGACCACCCGGCCCGACACCTCCGGCGCGAGGTTGACGACATAGGCTTCCACCGTCCCGTCCCGGGTCCAGGGCGCGACCAGGTAGTGCTGCCAGATCAGCACGCCCGCGAAGGCGGCCAAGCCCAGCAGGATCAGGGTCGCGAGCAGTCCAAAGGCACGGCGGTAGGCGGACAGCATGACGCTCCAAAACTCAGAGGTGACGGATCAAAGCCAAGTGACCAGGCCGGCCAGCACGCACAGGTAGAGCGTCATCTGCGCGATCGCCACGTTGCCGAGGTAGCGGCCGAGCCGGAAGCGCAGCAAGGCGTAGCGCAGCGGCATCCAGATCAGCAGCGCGACCAGCGCATAGACCAGCAGGGGCGAGAAGTAGATCCCGAACAGGTTGGTTTCCTGCCACATCGCTCAGCTCGTCATCAACCGATGGAATCGCGACACCCGCCGGGCAGGTCCCTCTTGATAGGCATAGTCGGCCAGGCCGGAGACGGCTTGCTGCGCCGGGACCCCGGGCCACAGACCCGGCGCCGCCAACAGCGCGCGCCCGGCTGCGACCATGCCGTCGCGGTCCAGCCGATCCATCGCTGCCCACGCCGCGTCCACGGCGGCGCGCGCCGTCTCGTCCGCGCGCCCAATCGCCTGCAACCCGTTGCGCGCGCGGGCGAGCGCGATGTCGGTGGCGCCGACGCGATACAGGTCGGAAAGCAGCGATTGCCGCGACCGCGTGGGCGCCCCGAGATAGGTGAGCGCGCGCACCAGGCGGTCGTAGAGCCGCGCCTGAGTCACCGCCGGGTCGTGCCGGCGGTCGGCCTCCCGCTCCCGCCGCGCATCGCGATCCACCGCCGCGATGACCCGGAACAGCCGCCGCTTGGGCGAGACCGGCAGGATCAGTAGGAAGGTGAGCAAGGTGAAAACGACGGCCAGGAACACCTGCATCGTGGTGTTGAGATACGTCACCGGCGAGAAGCTCTGCGGATTGGTGGGCGAGAGCAGCAGCGTCACGTAGATGAATGCCGCGCCGGCAAAGGGGGCGAGCTTCTTGTGCCGGCTGAGCACGCCGGCGATGAACATCGTGGCCCCCACCAGCAACGCGAACGGCACGAAGCCGGAGGTCAGCGGCAGCAGGAAGAACTCGACGAACCAGACGGCGACCGCGAGAGGCAGGAGCGGGATCAGGAACCCCTTGCTCGCCAGCGTCGGCGTCGGGTTGGCGCCGAGCAGCCCCACGAACGCGGCTTGCTGGATCAACATCAGCGTCGCGTCCGGCCACCCAGCCAATACGGCGAACAGCGCGGTGAACCCCACCGCGATGATGGTGCGCATCGCGCTGATGAACGCGGCCGTGTAGTCGTGGGTCGGGCGCAGCACGACGTCGGGTAGCGGCGCGGTGCCGCCATCGAGCACGGTGATGCCCGCATCCGCATCGGTGATCCGCCGGACGATCGCATTGGCGCGCTCGATCAGGAGCGCGTCGAACGGATCGGACGTTTCCGGCGGGTCCGGCATCGGCGTGCCGTCCTTCAGATGCGTGGCAGCCGCCGCGAGGTAGTCGCGGATGTCCGCCGGGCGCTCCGTCGGATGCAGGCCCGCGATGGTGCGCGCGGCCGAGACCGCCGTCAGCAGCGATCCGATGACGACCTGGGCACCGCGGCGCCGGCGGCGGCCGTCCGGCAGCTCCGCGGCGGCGTAGGTGGCGTCCGTCTGCAGCCCGGTGATGTTGGCCACGTGCTTGGTCATCTCGAGGTCGTCGTAGATGGGCCGTCCCTCGAGCGCGTCGATGGCGAACTCGACCGTGCGGCTGCGCTCCGTGCGTAACTGGTCGAGCAGCTTGTCCAGCGCGCTGACGCCGCCGAACAGCGAGTTGACCAGCGCCACCGCAGCAATGCCGATCAGGATCGCCGCGGTCCGGTTCAAGGACGCGAGCAGGATGCCGTCCGGGTCGTCGATCCCGCCGATGGCGATGATGGCGACGGTGTAGCCGCTGATGGCCGCGCCGTAGGACCGGAAGTCGCGCAGGATCACCGCCACGCCGGCGCACAAGCCCATCCACAGCGCGAAGCAGAACAACAGCATGGTGCGGTCCTGCGGGAACGCGGCCGCGAAGACGAGGCTCGCTCCGCAGCCGATCACGGTGCCCAGCACCCGGTAGAACGCCTTGGACAGCGCCATGCCGGAGGAGGGCTGCGCGATGATGCCGACCGTGACCCCCGCGGAGCTCGCCGACGGGATCTGGGCGTAGAACGCCACCCCGTAGGCCAGGATCAGGGCGGCGGCGGTGCGCAGTGCGAATGGAAGCGCGTCCGGGAAGAAGCCCGGCAGCGCGTAGAACGGTTTGTCGGAGCTGCTCACGCCGGCAACTTACCGCGCGCCCCTCCCCGCCGGAAGGGAGCGCGCCTCAGGTGCCGCAGAAGGTGGCCAGCACCCGCTCGTCCGGCTGGGGCGGCAGGGCGAAGCGCTCCAAGCCCGCCCGCTCGGTGAACGGGTCGGCCAGCACATCCAGCAACTGCTCGAAGGGCTGGAGGTCTCCTGCCACCGCCGCGGCCAGCGCCGCCTCCACGAGATGGTTGCGCGGAATATAGAGCGGGTTGGCTGCCCGCAGCCGCGCCGCCGCGTCGCCGGTCGGCTCCGCGCCGAGCCGCTCGCGCCAGCGCGGGGCCCAGTCGTCGAAGGCTGCGGCGGCACCGAACAAGGCCCGCGCCGGCACGTCGTCGCCGGTCGCCGCGTCGGCCAGGGCACGGAAGGTCAGCGTCCAGTCCGCCCGCGCTTCGCCCATGCGCCGCAACAGGTCCTGCGCGAGGTCGTCATCGCCGGGCTGCTCGGTCGCCAAGCCGATCTTGCGGCGGAGCCCGCCGAGATAGGCGGCCTCGAACCGCGGGCCGAACCCCTCGATCGCCGCGGTCGCCACCGCCATCGCCTTCGCCTGGGTGGGCGCCAGCAGCGGCATGAGCGCCTCCGCCAGCCGCGCCAGGTTCCACGCCGCGATCCGCGGCTGCCGCCCGTAGGCGTAGCGCCCGGCCTGATCGATCGAGCTCAGCACGGTCGCCGGGTCGTATTCGTCGAGAAACGCGCACGGACCGTAATCGATCGTCTCGCCGGAGATCGCCGTGTTGTCGGTGTTCATCACGCCGTGGATGAAGCCGACCAGCAGCCACTGCGCCACCAGTTCGGCCTGCCGCGCGACCACCGCGCGCAGGAAAGCCGGGTAATCGCCGGCGCAGGCCGGGTCGTGCCGCGCGATCGTGTAGTCGGCCAGGGTGCGCAGGCCTTCCTCGTCGCTGCGCGCGGCGAAGAACTGGAAGGTGCCGACCCGGATGTGGCTCGCCGCGACCCGGCACAGCACCGCGCCCGGCAGCGCCGTCTCCCGCCGCACCGTCTCCCCCGTGGTCACCGCCGCCAGGGCGCGCGTGGTCGGGATACCGAGCGCGTGCATCCCCTCGCCCAGGATGTACTCGCGCAGCACCGGACCCAGGGCAGCTCGCCCGTCGCCGCCGCGCGAGAACGGCGTGCGGCCGGAGCCCTTGAGCTGGATGTCGTAGCGCCGCCCATCCGTGCCGATGACCTCGCCGAGCAACACGGCGCGGCCATCGCCCAGCACGGGCGAGAAATTGCCGAATTGGTGCCCGGAATAGGCCTGCGCCACTGGCGTGGCGCCGCTCGGCACGCGGTTGCCGGCCAGCGAATCCGCGTCCAGCGCGGCCCCGTCGATGCCGAGCAGGGCGGCGACGTCCGCATTGACGCGCACGATCCGCGGCGCCGCGACCGGCACCGGCGCCTGCGCGACCGAGAAGCGCTCGCCCAGCCGCGCATAGCTGTTGTCGAAGGCGATGGCCGGCGTCGTGTGATCAAGCGGCATGGAGCAGCTCCAGGGTGAGAGGGTCCGGCACGCCGTCGAAATAGTGCCGGAGCGCCGCGCCGAACGGTTCCGGCTCGATGCGGGCGAACAGCGTGACACAGGACCGGAACTTCAGGTCGTCCGGACTGCCGAAAACCTGCAGCGCCGTCTTGCCCACGACTTGGAGCGCGAGCCCGGTGCATTCAACCAAGCGCGGGCCGAGCACGGGGTGCTGCAGATAGGCCTGCGCCTCCGCGAGCCCCTCCAGCCCGTAATGCCGCGCCGTGGCGCTGCGGCCGAGCGCGCGGAGTTGCGGAAACACGAACCACATCCAATGCGTCCGCTTCGCGCCGGCCGCCAACTCGCGCCGCACCGCGTCCATCGACGGCGCCTGCGCCGTCACGAACCGTTCGAGGTCCCACTCGTCCACCGCTTGCCCTTCCCTCCGGAGCGGCCGACGATGCCGCCCGCGAAAGGGAGAACGCAATGCCGCACGTCCGGACCGATGACGGGGTCGAACTCTTCTACGAGGAGGCCGGCAGCGGCCTGCCGATCGTATTCGTGCACGAATTCGCGGGCGACCACCGCTCCTACGAAACGCAGATGCGGCACTTCGCCCGCCGTTACCGCTGCATCGCCTTCAACGCCCGCGGCTATCCGCCCTCCGACGTGCCGCCCGACGGCGCCTACTCGCAAGACCGCGCGCGCGACGACATCCGCGCCGTGCTGGACGGGTTGGGGATCGACCGGGCGCACGTGGTCGGCATCTCCATGGGCGGCTTCTCGACGCTGCATTTCGGCTTCGCCTACCCCGAGCGCGCCCGCTCGCTGGTGGTCGCCGGCTGCGGCTACGGCGCGGTGGCGGCACAACGGGAGCAGTTCATGGCGGAGGCCGAAAGCAACGCGGCACGCTTCGAGTCGCTGGGGATGCAGGAGGCCGGGAAGGCTTACGCGCTGGGGCCGACCCGGGTGCAGTTCCAGAACAAGGACCGCCGCGGCTGGCAGGAATTTGCCGACGCGCTCGCCGAGCACTCCGCCGAAGGCGCCGCCCGCACCATGCGCGGCGTGCAGGCGCGCCGGCCCTCCTTATTCGAGCTGACGGCGGAGATGGACCGGCTGGACGTGCCGACGCTGATCATGACGGGCGACGAGGACTGGCCCTGCCTGGAGCCGGCCCTGCTGATGAAGCGCCGCATCCACAGCGCCGATCTCGTCGTGCTGCCCGGCACCGGCCACGCGCTCAACCTCGAGGAACCCGCCGCCTTCAACGCCCAGCTCGACGCCTTTTTCCACAGCGTCGATCTCGGGCAATGGCGCCGCCGCGATCCGCGCGCAACCGAGTCGCGGCTGACCTGAGCCGTCTCAAGCGGCGCCTTCCAACGCCTCCGACGCCTCGAGCCAGGCCATCTCGGCGCTTTCCGTCTCCCGCGCGATGGCGGCCAGGCGCTGGTTGGCGGCCGTGATGTCGGCCGCGCGGCCGGGGGCGTAGAGCGCCGGGTCGGCCAGTTTGGCTTCCAGCTTGGCCTTCTCGGTGGCGAGCTTGGCCAGGATGGCCTCCGCATCCTTGGCCTGCCGGCGCAGCGGGGCTTGCTGCGCGCGGGTCTCGGCGCGGTCGCGGCGGTCGTCACGCCGGGTCGGCGCGTCGGCACGGACCGGGGCGCGACCGCGCTCGGCCAGCAGCGCGCGGTAATCGTCCATGGTGCCGTCGAACGCCCGTGCTGTCCCGTCTGCCACCAGCCACAGCCGGTCCGCCACCAGATCCACCAGGTGCGGATCGTGCGTGATCAACAGCACCGCGCCCTCGAACGCGGCCAACGCGCGGACCAGCGCTTCCCGCGCGTCGATGTCCAGGTGGTTGGTCGGCTCGTCCAGGATCAGCAATTGCGGGGCGTCCCGCGTGGCCAGCGCCAGCAGCAGCCGCGCCTTCTCCCCGCCGGAAAGCGAGGCCACGGTCGTGCCGGCCCGATCCGCGTCGAGCCCGAACCGCGCGAGCTGACCCCGCACCTGCGGCGGCGTCGCAGCCGGCAGCGCCCGCGCCATGTGGTCGATCGGCGTGTCGCTCATCACCAGGTCGTCCTCCTGGTGCTGCGCGAAGAACCCCACGCCCAGCCGCGGCGCCCGCCGCACGCTGCCGGATTGCGGCTCCAGCCGGCCGGCGATCAGCTTGGCCAGCGTGCTCTTGCCGTTGCCGTTGCTGCCCAGCAGCGCGACCCGGTCGTCCATCCCCAGGCCGAGATTGATCCCCGACAGCACCGGAGTGCCGCCATAACCGATCGACACCCGCTCCAGCGTCAGGATCGGCGGCGCCAGCTGTTTGGGTGGCGGGAAGTCGAACCGGGTCGGCGCATCCTCGACCACGGAGTCCAGCACCGGCAGCTTCTCCAGCGCCTTGATCCGCGATTGCGCCTGCCGCGCCTTGGTCGCCTGGGCGCGGAACCGGTCCACAAAGGCCTGCATGTGCGCCCGCTGCGCTGCGATCCGCTCGGCCATGCGCGATTGCTGCATCGCGTGCTCGGTCCGGATGCGCACGAACTCGTCGTAGCCGCCCGGCGTCAGGCTGAGCTTGCCGCGGTCGAGATGTGCGATCGCCTCCACCGCGCGGTCCAGCAGGCCGCGGTCATGGCTCACGATCAGCGCCGCACCGGGAAAGCGGGCGAGCCAGCCTTCCAGCCATAGCGTCGCTTCCAGATCCAGGTGGTTGGTCGGCTCGTCCAACAGCAGCAGGTCCGGGTTGGCGAACAGCGCCGCCGCCAGCGCCACCCGCATGCGCCAGCCGCCCGAGAAATCGCCCACCGGCCGCGCCTGCGCCGCCGCGTCGAAGCCCAGCCCGGCCAGGATCGCCGCCGCCCGCGCCGGCGCGCTCTCCGCCCCGATCGTGCGCAGCCGCTCGTGGATTTCCGCCAGCCGCCCGGGATCGGCCGACGTCTCGCCCCGCTCGACCTCGGCCAGCAGCGCCACCCGCTCCTCGTCGGTCGCCAACACCGTGTCCAGCAGGTTGGCCGGGCCGGCCGGCGCTTCCTGCCGCACCTGCGCCAGCCGCGCGCGCGACGACAGCGTGATCGACCCGCCATCGACGCCGATCTCGCCGGTGATGGCGCGGAACAACGTGCTCTTGCCGGCGCCGTTGCGGCCCACCAGCCCGATGCGACGGCCGGGGTCGACCCGCAGCGTCGCCTCGTCCAGCAGGGTCCGCCCCGCCATCCGCAGCGTCACGCCATCGATTACCAGGAGGCTCATGGCGGCAGGTTACCCGACCGGGCCGCGGCTTGCCCACCCCGACTTGCCCGCCTCCGCCGATCGGCCTAAACGCGCCGCACCTCTTCCGAACCGGGACCGTCCATGACCGAACGCACCTTCTCCATCCTCAAGCCGGACGCGACCCGGCGGAACCTCACCGGCAAGATCAATGCCGTGTTCGAGGAGAACGGCCTGCGCATCGTGGCCCAGCGCCGCGTCCGCCTCTCGCAGGCCCAGGCCGAGGCGTTCTACGGCGTCCACAAGGACCGGCCGTTCTTCCGCGACCTCGTGACCTTCATGACCTCCGGCCCCGTCGTCGTGCAGGTGCTGGAAGGCGAGGACGCGGTGGCCAAGCACCGCAAGCTGATGGGCGCCACCAACCCGGCCAATGCCGACGAGGGCACCATCCGCAAGATGTTCGCCGAGAGCATCGAGGCCAACAGCGTGCACGGGTCCGACAGTGCGGAGAACGCCGCCGGGGAGATCAGCTACTTCTTCTCGGGTTCCGAAATCGTTGGCTAGCCTTCGCTGGACGTCATCCCTGCTGGCCGGCCTGCTTCTCGCAGGCTGCGCCAGCAAGCCCGCCCCGATCCAGCTTCGCCCGCCGCCAGAGGCTCCGTCCGGGATCGAGGGCCTGTATCGCGGCACGGCGCGGCTGATCCGCGCCGATAACCGGTTCTGCCCGCGCAGCGGCCCGCGCACCTATCAGCTCCGCAACGGCGTCGTGACCCTGTCCTACCAGGGGGCCGGCCGCGCCCGCGTCTCGCTTTCCGCCCCGATCGACGGCAATGGCGAGTTCGACACCTCCGACGGCGAAGGCCGCCTGCAGGGACGCGCGGTCAACGGCAGCCTCATCATCACGATCGGCAGCCAATACTGCGAACACCACTGGACCATGCGCCTGATCGATTGAGGCCCCGCCTCGACCGACAGGCCGCGGTCACACCCTGGGCGCGAACACCCTCGAGAAGCTGACGAGGCAGGCGACGGCGGCGAACCCCGCCCCGAGCGCCAGGGCGAGCGCCGGTCCGCTACCCGCGGCGAGGCCGAAGCACAGCGCCACCAAGGCCGCTCCGGTGGATTGCCCGAGCAGCCGCGACGTCGCGATGATGCCGGAGGCGCCGCCGCTGCGGCCGGGCGGCGCGCTCGACATGATGGCGCGCAGGTTGGGCGATTGGAAAAAGCCGAACCCGGCGCCGCAGATCAGCATCCGCCACACGATCCCACCGGTGCCCGCATCGGCCGGCAGCGTCGCCATCAGCGCGAGCCCGAGCGCCAGCAGCCCCATCCCGATCCCGCCGAGGATCGCCGGCGGGAAGCGGTCGGAGAGCGGCCCCGCGATCGGCGCCATCAACGCGGTCGCCACCGGCCAGGGGGTCAGCAACAACCCGGTCTCCACCGGCGTATGCCCCATGCCGAGCTGGAACAGGAACGGCAGCGACACGAAGGCGAGGCCTTGCGCGGCGAACGAGCACATCGCCGTCAGCGAGGAGAGCGCGAACATCGGCCGCCGATACAGGTCGATCGGCAGCAACGGGACCGGCAGATGAAGCTGCCGCCGGACCAGCGCCGCCCCGCTGCCCAGCGCCACGACCAGCAGCGCCACCGTCTGCAACGGGGATGCCTGGTGCGCCGCTTCGCCGATCATCAGGATCAGCGCGGAGAAGAACAATGCGTTGAGCAGCCCGCTCGGCCAGTCGAAACGGTGCGTGGAAAGCGGCGTGTCAGGCAGCGCGCGCACGGCCAGGAACATCGCCGCGATTCCGACCGGCACGTTGACGGCGAACAGCATCGGCCACGGCCCCAGCGACAGCAGCCCGGCCGCCACGCTCGGCCCGATCGCCGTGCTGACGCCCACCACCATCGCGTTGAAGCCCACGCCGCGGCCGAGCTGGTTGGACGGGTAGATGAAGCGGATCAGCGCCGTGTTGACGCTCATGATCCCCGCCGCGCCGACGCCCTGCAGCACCCGCGCCGCCGTCAGCGTCGGCAACGACCAACTCATGGCGCAGAGCAGCGACGCGCCCGTGAAGATCGCCAGGCCCCAGAGATAAACCCGCCGGAAGCCGTGGATCTCGCCCAGGGTGGAGAGCGGCAGCAGGGTGGCGACGAGAGCGAGCTGGTAGGCGTTGACCACCCAGACGGACGCGGCCGGGCTGGCCTGGACGTCGATGGCGATGGTGGGCAACGCCGTGTTGGCGATCGACGTATCGAGCGACGCCATGCCGACGGCGAGCACGATGGTCGCCACCGCCCACCGGCGTTGGCCCGCCGGTACGCCGTCATGCACGGTCGCGCTCATGCCGCCCTGCCCGGCCGGGTCAATCCGCCGCGTCCGCGCCGAACTGGGCTTCGTGCAACCGCGCGTAGGCGCCGCCGCGGGCCAGCAGCGCCCCGTGCGACCCCTGCTCCAGCACGCCGGCCGGCGACAGCACGACGATGCGGTCAGCCCGGCGGATCGTCGCCAGCCGGTGCGCGACCACCACCGTCGTCCGCCCCTGCGACAGCTCCGACAACGATTGCTGGATCGCCCTCTCCGTCTCGCTGTCGAGCGCGGAGGTGGCTTCGTCCAGGATCAGGATCGGCGGATTCTTGAGGAAGATGCGGGCGATGGCGATGCGCTGGCGCTGGCCGCCGGAGAGCCGGGCGCCGCGCTCGCCGATCTCGGTGTCCAGCCCTTCCGGCAATCCGGCGACGAACTCTTCGAGCCGGGCGCGCCGGATGGCGTCGTCGATCTCCGCGCCGGAGGCGCCGAGGCGGCCATAGGCCACGTTGTCGCGGATGGAGCCGGCGAACAGGAACACGTTCTGCTCGACGATGCCGATCTGCCGGCGCAGCGAGCGCAGCGTCACGTCGCGGATGTCGACGCCGTCGATCGTGATGCGGCCGGCATCCGGGTCGTAGAAGCGGGGCAGCAGGGCGCAGAGCGTGGTCTTGCCGGCGCCGGACGGCCCCACGACCGCGACGGTCTCGCCGGCACCCACCGCCATGTCGAGCGCGCGGAGAACCGGGCGGTCGGCGCCGTAGCCGAACGATACATGCTCGAAGCGGATCTCGCCGCGGAAACGGGGAGCGTCGATGGCGCCGGGCCGGTCCGCCACGTCCGGCACGATGGCGAGCAGGTCGCGATACCGCCGAAACCCGGCGAGGCCGCGCGGGTAGATTTCGATCATGGTGCCGATCTTGTCGAGCGGGCGGTAGAACACGCTGACCAGCAACAAGAACGCGACGAAATCGCCGATCGACAGACCGCCGCGCACGATCAGCACGGTGCCGGCCAGCATCACGACAATCTGCACCAGTCGCATGCTGAGGTAATTCAGCGTCAGGCTGGTGGCCATGATGCGGTAGGCGCCGATCTTCTCCGTGCGGTAGGACTCGTTCTCCGTGGCGAACAGCGTGCTCTCATGCGCCTCGTTGGCGAAGGCCTGCACCACGCGGGCGCCGCCGACGTTCTCCTCCACGCGGGCGTTGAACCGCGCGACGCGGCTGAACTGGGCACGCCACACCGCGTCCATCCGCGAGCCGTAATGCACGATCAGCCAGGTCGCCACCGGCACCACCAGCAGCGCGACCAGCGCGAGTTGCCAGCTCACCAGCAGCATCAGCACGAAGGCGCCGAGGAAGGTCAGCACCGCGATCAGCGCATCCTCCGGCCCGTGATGGGCGACTTCGCCGATGTCGGACAAGTCGGTGGTGATGCGGCCGACGAGGTGGCCGGTCTTCTCGCCGTCGTAGAACCGCATGGAAAGCCGGTGCAGATGATCAAAGGCGCGCCGGCGCAGCTCCGTCTCGATCGACACGCCGAGGACGTGGCCCCAATAGGTCACGACGGCCATCAGCACGGCATTGCCCAGATACAGCACCAGCAACCCGGCAATCGCGAGCAGGATGGGCCCGATGGCGGCGCGGGGCAGCAGCGTGTCCACGAAGGCGCGGACGGCCATGGGGAAGCCGAGCTCGAGCACGCCCGACACGGCCGCCGCGCCGAACACGGCCAGGAGCAGCCGCCGGTGCGGCTGGTAGTAGGATCGGAAGTCGCGCCACATGGCGGGCAGCTTAGGCTCGGCTCACCCGATCTGGAACCCGTGCGCCAGCGGATCGCGGTCGTCCACGAAGATCGTGTTGTGCCCGGTCACGCGCGCCCAGCCGGCGACGCTCGGCAGGATCGCCGATCCGTTGCCCACGGTGGCGGCCCCTTCGACCCGGCAGTCGAACAGGGTGCCGATGATGCTCTCGTGGATGAACTCGTCCCCGACCGACAGGCGGCCGTCCGCCACCATCTGCGCCATCCGGGCGGAGGAGCCGGTGCCGCATGGGGAGCGATCGATCGCGCGGTCGCCGTAGAACACGGCGTTGCGGGCGGTAGCGCGCGGGTCGCGCGGCGCGTCGCACCACATGACGTGGCTCACCCCGGCGATGCGGTCATCGTCCGGATGCACGGGCGCCACCGCCGCCTGCGCGGCTTGGCGGACCAGCGGGCTCCAGCGGACGATCGCGTCCGGCGACATCTCGCCCAGCCCCGGCCAGTTCCGTTGGGGCTCGATGATCGCGTAGTAATTGCCGCCATAAGCCACGTCGATCACCAGCGTGCCCAGCCCCGGCACCTCGATCTCGACATCGGCGGCGTGCAGGTAGGCGGGCACGTTGAACAGGCGCACCTGCTCCACGAAGGCGCCGACCTGGGTGTATTCGATCCCGACCCGGCCGGCCGGCGCATCGATGCCGAGCTTGCCCTCGACGCGGGGCACCACCAGCCCGGCCTCCAGCGCGGCCGTCACGGTACCGATGGTTCCGTGGCCGCACATCGGCAGGCAGCCGCTGACCTCGATGTAGAGCACGCCGACCTCGCAGTCGTCGCGGGCCGAGGGGTAGAGGATGGAGCCAGACATCACGTCGTGCCCGCGCGGCTCGAACATCAGCGCGCGGCGCACCCAGTCGTGCTCGCGCATGAAGATGACGCGCTTTTCGGCCATCGGCACGGGGGGCAGCAGCGGGCCGCCGCCGACCACCATGCGCACCGGGTTCCCGCAGGTATGGGCGTCGATGCAGAAGAACGTGTGTCGAGCCATCAGGCTTCCCCGCTTGAGTGGTGGATCGCCCGCCACACGCGTTCCGGCGTGAGCGGCATGTCGAGGTGACGCACCCCGAGCGGGGCCAGCGCGTCCAGCACGGCCGCGACCACGGCGGGTGGCGCGGCGATGGCGCCGGCTTGGCCCGCGCCCTTGACCCCGAGCGGGTTTGCGTCGGTCGGCACGCCGAGCAGGATCACGTCGAGATCGGGCAGATCGGCGGCGCGGGGCAGCCAGTAATCCATGAAAGAGCCGCTGAGCAGCTGGCCGGCCGCGTCGTACACCGTGCGCTCGCCCAGCGCCTGGCCGATGCCCTGGGCCAGCCCGCCCTGCACCTGGCCGATCAGCAGCATCGGATTGACCACCACCCCGTAATCGTCGACCGCGGTGTAGCGCCGCAGGCGGACGGCGCCAGTCTGCGGATCGACCTCGGCCTCGGCGATTTGGACGCCGTTGGGGAAGGTGATCTTGTCGAGCAGCGTCCAGTGATAGCTGTCGAGGCTGCCGGCCGCGGCGCGGGCGACCTCGTCGAGCCCCACGCTGCGGGTGCCAACGGCGAAGCGCCCTGTGGCGAAGCGAAGGTCGGCCAGGTCGGCCTGCAGGAGTTGGGCGGCCACCGGGCGGGCCTTGTCCAGCACGAGGCCGATGGCGTCGACCAGGGCGGCGCCGCCCATATGCAGCGAGCGGGCGCCGCCATGGCCGTTGCCGTCGCGCACGCTTCGCGTGTCGGCCTGGACCAGGTCGAAGCACTCGACCGGCAGGCCGAGACGGTCGGCGGCGATTTGCGGAAAGCTGGTCTCGTGCCCCTGCCCGTTCGATTGCGTGCCGAGGTGCAGCGCGACCCGGCCATCGGCGCCGAAGCGGATGGCGGCGCCCTCGTTCGGCGCGCCCCGGGCGGTTTCGAGAAAGCAGGTCACGCCCAGGCCGAGGCGACGGCCGGCGGCGAGCGCGGCGTCGCGGCGGGCGGCGAAGCCGGCGACGTCGGCGGCCTCGAACGCCGGGTCGATATTGTCGGCGAAGCGGCCACCGTCCAGGGTGGTCGACATGGCGGTGCGGTGCGGGAACCGGCGCAGAAGGTTGCGGCGGCGCAGCGCGACGCGGTCGATCCCGGTCAGCCCGGCCGCGACGTCGATGGCGCGCTCGAGCAGGTAGTTGGCTTCCGGCTTGCCGGCGCCGCGATAGGCATCGATCGGCACGGTATGGGTGAACGCACCGCGCACCGACATGGCGACGGCCGGGATGTCGTAGCCGCCGCCCATCGCGTTGCCGGGCGCAGTGGTGGAGCTGCCGGGGCCGCCGCTGGACATGGCGGCGCCGAGATTGGCGACCGTCTCGACCTGCAGGGCGAGGAAGCGTCCGTCCCCGTCCAGCGCCAGCCGCGCGGTGGTGACGTTGTCGCGGCCATGGGCGGTGGAGACGAAATCCTCGGCGTGGCCGGACAGCCAGCAAACCGGGCGGGCGAAGCGCCGGGCGGCCCAAAGCAGCATGACGTATTCCGGGTAGGTCGGGTTCTTGACGCCGAAACCGCCGCCGACATCGGGGCAGCGGACCTGCACGTCCGGTTCCCCCACGCCGAAGATCCCGGCCAGGTCGCGCCGGATCGCGTGCACCCCCTGCCCGCTCAGCAGCAACGACAACACGCCGTCTTCGTCGGTGGCGATCGCCCCGCGATGCTCGAGCGGGGCGACGATGACGCGGTTGTTGACGAGCTGGACCGTGGCGACGTGTGCGGCAGCGGCGAGGGCGCGGGCGGTGGCCGCCGGGTCGCCCTTCTCGAAACGGAAGGCGAGGTTGCCGGGCGCGGCGTCCCAGACCAGCGGGGCGCCGGGCCGGAGCGCATCGGCCGCCTCGACGGTGCAAGGGCCGGGATCGTAGTCGATCGCGACGGCTTCGGCCGCGTCCTCGGCAGACCCAACGCTGTCGGCGATCACGAAGGCGACGGCCTCGCCGACATGGCGCACACGGTCGGTGGCCAGGGCGAACCGCTCCGGCACGATCATCGGGCCGGTGGTCGGCACGACGCTGGTGCAGGGGATCGGCCCCAACCCGGCGAGATCCGCAGCGACGAACACGCCGAGCACGCCCCCCATCGCCCGTGCGGCCGCGGCATGGATGGCGACGATGGCCGCGCTGGCGTGCGGCGAGCGGATCACGCGCAGGTGCAGCGCGCCGGCCGGCACGAGGTCGGCGACGTAGCGCCCCTGCCCGCGGAGGAACCGGTCATCCTCCACGCGCAAGCGCGAGGCGCCGATCAGTGCGGTCGTGCTCGTGTCTGGCATCGCCGCAGCGTGCCGCCGATCACCGGCTGCCGCCAAGGGGGTTGTCGAGCCGATCGGGCCTGCAAAGGCCGCACGATCGGCGGGGTTGGTGTCCGCGGCGGGATTCGAACCCACGGCCCCAGGATTCATCCCACTTCGACTTTCGCCGCCGCCGCCCGGAAGAGCGACGTTCGTGGTCTGGACTGTCCCTTCGCCATGGGCCGGAGAACTTCCCCGCGCCGTTAGACGCCGCCCGTCCAGTCTCTACACCTTCCTCCGCCGGGAGCGGAGGCTTGGCTCGGGATCGGCATGGCGCCCACGAAACCCATGGTGCACCGAAGCTTTCCCCGACTTTGGGCGGATCCGCCGCGCGGTTTCCCCTCGCGACGCCCAATTTTCCAACCAGGAATCCTGTGCTCTATCCTGCTGAGCTACGCAGACAACCGTCGCGACAGTAACCCGGCGGCGCGGTGAACGCCACCCCGCCGGGCCGGGATCAACGCCGGCGGCGGGTGGTCGTCGTGCGGCGGGTCGTCGTCTTCGTCGGCGCCGCCTCGTCGGCCACCGGCGTGGCCACGGCCGGCACGCCCTCGCCGCGCGTCACCGTGACCGCCACCTGCACCGTCGCATCCGGGCCGCCCGCGGCCGGGCGGAACGCCACGGTGAAGCGGTCGGTGCCGGTGAAGCTCGGGTTGGCGGTATACTCGGCCCGGCTCTCGCCGTTCCACTTGCGGACCAGCATGTCGCCATGCTGCGGCCGCTGCTTGACCAGCCCGAGCACATAGGCCTGCTTGGACGATTCCGACGCCCGGAACGCGCACCAGCCATCGTTGCTCATGGTGATGGTCGACTGCACGGTTTGGCCGGGCATGGGCTGCACGGGCGTGAAGGTGCAGGTCTTGGCGATGCCGTCGTTCAACTCGTCCACTGCCACGGCGGCCGACTGCGGCGTCTTGGCGCAGCCCTGCAGGGCGATGACGGCGACCGCGGCAACCGCGAAAAGGCGAAGGGACAAGGGCTTACTCTCCGGTGCTGGGCGATGCTGGCGTTGTCCTAAAGCACCGCCCCGCCCCCGCCAAGCCTCCTAACCGACCGAGAACGCATACTGTGTCTCCGTCTCGAACACGGCGGCCGGGCGCAACACGGTGGAGGGAAACGCCGGCTGGTTCGGGCTATCGGGGAAATGCTGCGTCTCGAAGCACAGACCGTCGCCCGAGCGGTAGGTCCGGCCGGACCGGCCGGACAATGCCCCGGTCAGCTTGTTGCCGGAATAAAGCTGCAGCCCGGGTTGGTCCGTGTGCACCGTCATGACCCGGCCGCTCCCGGGCTCGCGCAAGCGCGCCACCTCCCGCAAACCCGATCCGCGCAGCAGATAGCAGCAATCGTAGCCCAGCCCGGCCACGATCTGCGGGTGCGCCTCCCGCACCCGTGCGCCCACCGGCCGGCTGTCGCTGAAGTCGAACGGGGTGCCGGCCACCTCCAACACCGCGCCGGTCGGGATGCCGTCGTTCCGCAACTCGAGGAACTGGTCCGCGGCCAGGGTGAGCTCGTGCCCCCACACGTCGCCGCTGCCCTCGCCGGCAAGGTTGAAGTAGCTGTGGTTGGTGAGATTGATCACGGTCGGCGCGTCCGTCTCCGCGCGGTAGCGCAGCCGCAGCGCGCTGCCGACGATGGCGAACTCGACGCGAACGGTCAGCGTGCCGGGGAAGCCTTCCTCACCCGCCGGGCTCACCCGCTCGAGCGTGAGGGCGGTGGCGGACGCGTCGGCGATCGTCCAGACGCGCTTGCTGAAGCCGTTGGCGCCGCCGTGCAGGACGTTGGCACCGTCGTTGGCCGCCAGCGTAACGGACGCGCCGTCCAGCGGAAACCGGGCACCGGCGATTCGGTTGGCGAAACGGCCGATCGTGGCGCCGAAGCTGGGGCTGCGGGTCTCGTAACCGTCGAGGTCGGGAAGTCCCAGCACGACGTTGTCCATCTGCCCGTCGCGCCCCGGCACGAACAATGCCGCGACGATGCCGCCATAGGTCAGCACCTCCGCCCTGATGCCGTCCCCGATGGTGACGCGGGAGACCGCCTCGCCCGACTGGGTGTGTCCGAACGGTTCGATCAGCGGTGGCATCCGTGCAGCGTAGCGGTTGACGGGCCTATCCGAAAGCGGAGGGGCGGGCCATGCTGACGCCATGGAGGAAATCGACGATCGGCGGGCACGCCGGAATGCCATTCGGCTGGCCGCGGCCCAAGCCCTGGCCGGCGCCAATGCCACCGTGGTGTTCGCCACCGGGGCCATCGTGGGCGCCACGCTCGCCCCCGATCCCGGGCTGGCGACGCTGCCCATCTCCATCTTCGTGTGCGGCCTGGCAGCCGGCACCCTACCCACCGGGGCGGTCGCGCGGCGCCATGGCCGCCGGGTCGCCTTCATCGCCGGTAGCGGGATCGGGTGCGTCGCCGGGTTGGTGGCGGCCACGGCGGTGGTGCTCGGCTCGTTCCCGCTCTTTTGCCTGTCGACGTTCCTGGCCGGTTGCTACGGCGCGGTGGTGCAGAGCTTCCGCTTCGCCGCCGCCGACGGCGCCAGCCCGGCGTTTCGCCCCCGCGCGCTCTCCTGGGTGATGGTCGGCGGCGTGTTCTCCGGCGTGCTGGGGCCGCAGCTCGTGACTTGGACGATGGAGATCTGGCAGCCCTACCTGTTCGCCGCCAGCTACCTCGCCCAGGCCGGCGTCGCCCTGGTCGCCATGGCGGTGCTCGCCGGGGTGGACCTACCGCGGCCGGCCGCCGGCGCGACCGGCGGCGGAAGGCCGTTGCGCGTCGTGATCGCCCAGCCGCGCTTCATCGTCGCCGCGCTCTGCGGCGTCATCACCTATACGCTGATGAACCTGGTGATGACCTCCGCGCCGCTCGCCATGCGCTTCTGCGGCCTTCCGCTCTCCGCCTCCAACGCCGCGATCCAATGGCACGTTGTCGCGATGTACGGTCCGTCCTTCGTGACGGGGTCGCTGATCGCCCGCTTCGGCGCCCGGCCGGTGGTCGCGGCTGGAATGTTGCTGCTCGCAGTGGCGGCGGCCTGCGGTCTGGCCGGGATTTCGCTGGCCAACTTCACCGTCGGGCTAATCCTGCTGGGGATCGGGTGGAATTTCGGCTTCGTCGGCGCGTCCTCGCTGGTGCTGCAGGCGCATCGGCCGGAAGAGCGCACCCGGGTGCAGTCGTTCAACGACTTCCTGGTTTTCGGCACCATGGCGGTGGGCTCGTTCTCGTCCGGCCAGATCCTGGTCCATTCCGGCTGGGCGGCGGTCAACCTCGTCGTGCTGCCGCCGGTCGCGATCGGCCTGGTCGCGCTCGCCGCGGTCAGCCTGGCCGGGCGCCGCCGGGTCGCCTGATCGCGCCGGCCTACAGCCCGGAGTTGTTCATCAGGACGTGGTAGCCCTTGCCGCGCATGCAGTCTGACACGGAGCCGCCGGTGAACGGGATCCAGCTATTGGTGGTCTGGTCGCGGCACTCCGACACGTCGCGATTGTACTTCGCGTCGGGCACGTTGATGCGGTCGATCAGCGGCTCGGCGGTCGAGCAGGCGGCGAGCGGGGCGCCGAGAGCGGCGGCGAGGGAAAGGCCGAGAAGGATGCGCATGGCCTAGTCTACCATCTCGGCTACCGCGCCGGCACCCATTGCCTGACGCACGAACAAACGCTTCAGCGCCGGCATCCGGTGCACACCCGCGATGCCGAGGTCGCGCACCCCGCGCACGATGGCGTTGTCGGTGCTGAACAGCCGGTCCAAGGCGTCGGTGGCACCCAGCATCAGCAGGTTCGCGCCCCGCCGCCGCCGTTGATACGCCGCCAGCAACGCGGTCGAGCCGGCGTCCTCGCCCGCCCGCACCGCGCGCAGCACCAGGTCGCTCAGCGCGATCACGTCGCGGAAGCCGAGATTGAGGCCCTGCCCGGCGATCGGATGGATTCCGTGCGCCGCGTCGCCCACCAGCGCCAGCCGGGTATCGACGTAGCGATGGGCATGCATGGCCGAGAGCGGATAAAGCCAGCGGCGCCCGATCGGCCGCACCGCGCCGAGATGCGACCCCATCCGCCGCGCAATCTCGCGCGCGAACACGGTGTCGTCGGCCGCGTAGAGTCGCTCGGCGAGCCCTGCCGCCTCCGTCCAGACCACGGCGGACACGTGCGGCGCGTCGCCAGTCGACGCCATCGGCAACTGCGCGAACGGGCCGGCCGGCAGGAAGTGCTCCAGCGCGACGTTGTTGTGCGGCAGCTCGTGCGCGATCGCCGCCACCAGGCCGCGCTGCTTGTAGGGCACCGTGGTCACCCGGATGCCGGCCGCGTCCCGCAACGGCGAGCGCCGCCCTTCCGCCGCCACCACCAGCCGGCAGCGGAAGCGCTCGCCAGTCGAGACCGTCACCTCCGCCCCATCCGCCCGCCGTTCGACCCGGGCCTGCGCCGGCGCGAACACCTGACAACCCGGCAGCGCCCGCAAATGCTCGTTCAGCGCCACCCGCAGGCTGCGCGCCTCCACCATCCAGCCGAACGGTCCGGCACCCACCTCGCGATGGTCGAAATGCAGGTGCAGCGGCGAAGGCGGCCGGCCCACCTTGCCGTCCGACACGCGGATCTCCTCGATGGGACACACCGGCAGCGGCAGCGCCGCCCATAGCCCGGCCTGCTCCAGCAGCCGGCGCGACCCGGCCGCGACCGCATAGGCCCGCCCGTCGAAATCGGGATGCTCCATCGGCGGCAGCGCGGCGCTGTCGATCACGGCCACCCGAGCCCCGCCAGCGGCCAGGCGGCAGGCCAGCGTGCCCCCGACCGGCCCGGCACCCACGACGCAGACATCGACTTCGTTCATCGTGATCCTTCCGTCCAGCGACCAGTTCGGGCCGGACTGCACAAATTCAAGGCACTCGAATGTGGCCGATCCGCCGCGCGGGCGCTCAGCCGGTGACTAGGGAGAGGGCAGAGTAGCTACAGCGAGCAGGCCCGCCTTCCCGTGGCCGCTCGATTCCGCCCCGTCGCACGCCGCGGCACGGTTCTTGGAAAGCACCTGGCTGCGCCAGCCGACGTTTCCCGCGTCGGAGCGCCGAACGAAACAAGGAAGGCGCTATGAAACTCATCATGGCCATCATCAAACCCTTCAAGCTGGACGATGTGCGCGAAGCGCTCACGCCGCTCGGGGTGCAAGGCCTAACGGTATCCGAAGTCAAAGGTTTTGGCCGGCAGAAGGGCCAGACCGAGATCTACCGCGGCGCCGAGTACCACGTGAACTTCCTGCCCAAGGTGAAGATCGAGGTCGCCGTCTCCGCCGACCTCGCCGAGCAGGTCGTCGAGGCGATCATCCGCTCCGCCCGCACCGGCAAGATCGGCGACGGCAAGGTGTTCGTGATGGACATGCAACGCGCCGTCCGCATCCGCACCGGCGAAACCGATAACGAGGCCCTGTGATGACCAGCTCCCCCTTTCTCAAGCGGGTCGGCGGGCTGCTCGCCGCCCTGCTGATCTGTTTGTCGGTCGCCCTGCCCGCCCTGGCCCAAACCACCGCGCCGGCCGCCCCGGCCACCACGGCGACCACGGCGACCACGCCGGCTACCGATAACGGCACCACCGGCAACCCGGCCACCGGCGCCGCCCCGGCCGCGGCCGACCCCAAGGTCGATACCGGCGACACCGCCTGGATGCTCACATCCACCGCGCTGGTGCTGATGATGACGATCCCCGGCCTGGCCCTGTTCTACGCCGGCATGGTCCGCAAGAAGAACGTGCTGGCCACCATGATGCAGTCCTTCGCCATCACCGCCATCGTCACGGTGGTGTGGTTCTCGGTGGGCTACAGCTTGGCCTTCACCAACGGCAACGCCTACATCGGCGACTTCAGCCGCGTGTTCCTCCGCGGCATCGAGGTCGGCTGGGACAAGCCGTTCACGCTGGGCGTCGGCACGGAGAACAGCACGGCCAACACGATCCCCGAGACCGTGTTCATCATGTTCCAGATGACCTTCGCGATCATCACTCCGGCGCTGATCACCGGCGCGTTCGCCGACCGGATGAAGTTCTCCGCGATGGTGCTGTTCATGATCCTGTGGTCGATTTTCGTCTACAGCCCGATCGCGCACTGGGTCTGGAGCCCGCTCGGCTGGCTCAATGGCCTCGGCGCGGCGGACTTCGCGGGCGGCACCGTGGTCCACATCAACGCCGGCATCGCCGGGCTGATGTGCTGCGTCGTGCTCGGCAAGCGGGTCGGCTACGGGCATGACAACATGAGCCCCTACAACCTGGCCTTCGCCATCATCGGCGCCGGGCTGCTGTGGGTGGGCTGGTTCGGCTTCAACGCGGGTTCCGCGGTGGGCGCGGGCGGCCGGGCCGGCATGGCGATGCTCGCCACGCAGGTCGCGACGGGTGCCGCCACGCTCGGTTGGCTCGCCGCCGAATGGGTCGCCAAGGGCAAGCCCTCCGTGCTCGGCGCCGCCTCCGGCGCGGTGGCCGGCCTGGTCGCGATCACCCCGGCCTCCGGCTTCGTGCTCCCCGGCCCGGCGCTGATCATCGGCATCGTCGCCGGCATCGTCTGCTTCTGGTCGGCCACCTCGCTCAAGCACCTGCTGGGATACGACGACAGCCTCGACGCCTTCGGCGTGCACGGCGTGGGCGGCATCGTCGGCGCGTTGCTGACGGGCGTGTTCGCCTACGGCCCGCTTTCGGCCAACGCCGACCACCCGGACGGCGTCTACATCGGCGGCGGCGCGCTGTTCCTGAACCAGATCTACGCCGTGGTCGCCACGCTGGTGTACAGCGGCCTCGCGACGCTGGTGATCCTGTTCGTGGTCAAGGTGCTGGTCGGCCTGCGGGTCAACGAAGAAGAAGAGCGCGAAGGCCTCGACGTGGTGCTGCACGGCGAACGCCTCGGCTGAACCGAACCCCCTCCTTCCCGCGCGGGGAGGAGGGGGCCCGGCTCAGGCGATCTCCTGCACCAGTTTGCGGCGGATCGCCTCGCCGAACGCCTCGAAATCGGCCGCCACGATCAGGAAGCTGCCGGGCCCGCCGATCACGGCGCCGCGGTAGTAGCTTTCCAGGTCGCCGAACGGCGCGGCCCCGAAGTTCGGCCGGTCGTTGACGATCGGCAGCCCGTTGATCACCACGCCATCGGCCACCAACCGGTCCCGCTCCGCTTCCGGCGACGGCCCCTGATTGTTCGCCCCGTCCCCCGACACGTCGATCACCCGGCGCGTCCCCTCCCACGGGCAGGCCCGCAACACCTCGCCCGAGAAGCGCAGCGCGCCGGACAGGCTGGTCCAGGACCGGCTCTCGCGCGGGCTCGCCGCCAGGCGCTCCGACCAGGACGCGGCCTCGGCCGGGCTGCCGATCCGCGTCCAGGGCAGCACCAGAATCTGCGACGCCACGCCGGCCCACTCGACATAGGCGACCGCGATCGCGCCCAGCGTGCCGCCGGCGATGGCCGCCAGCACCTGCCGGTCCGCCATCGCGTCGCGATAACCCTCCCGCTGCAGCCGGGCCTCCTCCGCATCGACGGAGCGCGACACGTCGACGGCCAGCACGAGCTGCAGGTCAACCGGCCCGCCTTCCTGCGCGCGCGCCGGCACCGCCAGCCCGGTCATCCCGGCCATCACCGCCCGCCGTCCCAGGCGCCGTCGTCCGAGGCCCCATCGCGCTTGCACCATGCGCAGAGCCTAGCGACCCGGCGCCTCCGGGCGGAAGGATTGCCTGATCACCGTTTCGAGCTTGCCTCGCGCAGCGCCGCGATGGCGGCCGCGAGGTCGGGGCGGCCGAACACGGCGGAACCGGCCACCAGCGCCGTCGCACCGGCGGCCACGACGGTCGGCGCCGTCTCCGGCGTGATGCCGCCATCGACCTGCAGATGGATCGGCCGATCGCCGATCATGGCCCGGATGCGCCGCACCTTCTCCAGCGTCGCCCCGATGAAGGACTGCCCGCCGAAGCCGGGATTGACCGTCATCACCAGGATCAGGTCGATCCGGTCCAGCACGTAGGCAATCTGGTCCTCCGGCGTCGACGGGTTGAGCGCCACCCCGGCCTTCTTGCCCAGCGCGCCGATCGCCTGCAGCGTGCGGTCCAGGTGCGGCGTCGCCTCCGCGTGCACGGTCAGCCGGTCCGATCCGGCCGCCGCGAACGCTTCCAGATACGGATCCACCGGCGCGATCATCAGGTGCGTGTCGAAGCACTTGGCCGACGCGCCGCGGATCGCCTTGATGATCGGCGGTCCGAAGGTGATGTTCGGCACGTAGTGTCCGTCCATCACGTCCAGATGGATCCAGTCCGCCCCCGCCGCATCAACCGCCGCGACCGCCTCCCCGAGCCGGGCGAAGTCGGCGGACAGGATGGAAGGCGCGATGACGATGTCGTTCATGCCGGCATCATGCCGCCGGCCGGGGGGAGTTGACGACCCCCCGGCTTTGCCGCTCCGCTCCCGCGCATGACGCCCATCAAGCTTTCCCGCGCTACCCTTCCCGCCCTGGCCGACCGCGCCGCCACGCCGCGCTACGACCGGTCGGCCGTCCGCCCCGGCATCGTCCATCTCGGGCTGGGCGGCTTTCACCGCGCCCACATGGCCCGCTACACGCACGACCTCATGCAGCAGGATCCGGCGGCCACCGCGTTCGGCATCGTCGGCGCCGGCCTGCTGCCCGCCGACGCCCGCATGCACGACGCGCTCGCCCCGCAGGACGACCTGTACACGCTGGTCGAGCGTGACGCGGCCGGCGAGGCGATCACCGTCATCGGCGCCCTCGCCCGCACCGTGTTCGCCGGGGAAAGCACCGCCGCCCTGATCGGGGCGATGGACGACCCGGCCATCCGCATCGTGAGCCTCACCGTGACCGAGCACGGCTATTGCCTCAACCGCGCCACCAAGCAGCTCGACCTCGCGCACCCCGCTATCCAGCGCGACCTCGCCACGCCGCACCAGCCGGCCAGCGCCATCGGCGTGCTGGTGGAGGCGCTGCGGCGCCGCCGGACCGCCGGGCTGGTGCCGCCGACGCTGCTGACCTGCGACAACATCCAGCACAATGGCGACGTGCTGCGCGGCGCCGTGCTCGCTCTGGCCGAGCGGCAGGAGCCCGCGCTGGCCCGCTGGATCGAGGCGGAGGTCAGCTTCCCGAGCACCATGGTGGACCGCATCACCCCCGTGACGGCGGCGGCGGACACGGCCTGGCTGCGCGACGTCCGCGGCATCGACGATGCCTGGCCGGTCTTCGCCGAGACCTTCACCCAATGGGTGATCGAGGACCGGTTCCCGACCGGGCGGCCCGCCTGGGAAAATGTCGGGGCCCAGTTCGTCGGCGACGTCGCACCCTACGAGTTCATGAAGCTGCGCCTGCTGAACGGCAGCCACCTGGCGGTGTCCGGCATGGGCCGGCTGATCGGCTACGAGACGATCGACGAGTCGATGGCCGACCCGTTGATGGCCCGCTACATGACCGCGCTGATGGACCGCGAGACCGGCCCCACCGTGCCCCCCGTGCCCGGCATCGACCTGGCGGCCTACAAGGCCAAACTCGTCGAGCGCTTCGCCAACCCCGCCATCAAGGACACGGTGGAGCGCGTCAACACGGATGCGCCGATCAACGTCCTGCTGGATCCGATCCGCGACCGCCTCGCCGCCGGGTTGCCGCTCGATCTGCTGGCCCTGGCGCTGGCAGCCTGGCTTCGCCGCGTCCGCGGCGAGGACGAGGGGGGCCGGCCGATCACGGTCAAGCATCCGCTGGCCGAGCTGCTCCGCGAGCGCGCCGTGGCCGGCGGGCCCGACCCGCGGCCGTTGCTCGCGATCGAGGCCCTGTTCGGCGCCTCCGGCCACGACCCGGCGCTGATCGGCCCCGTCGGAAGCTGCCTGGCGTCGCTCTACGAGCGTGGCGCGGCGGCGACCCTGCGTGCCGAAGCCGAACGGGCCGGGTTCTGATGGTGCCGCCGCTCGCCGGCAAGGTCGCCCTGGTCACTGGCGCGGCGTCCGGCATCGGCCGCGCCAGCACGCGCGCCTTGATCGAAGCCGGCGCGCGCGTGGTCGCCGCCGACCGCGACGAGGCCGCGCTGGAGCGGCTGGCCGCGCTCGGCCCGGCGCTGCTGCGGCTGCCGGTCGACCTGCTTGACCCCGCCGCCTGCGCCGCGTTGGTGCCGCGTGCGCTCGCGGCCGCCGGTCCGCTCGACATCCTGCACGCCAATGCCGGGCTCTATCTCGGCGGCGACCTGGTCGATGCCGACCCGGCGGCCATCGACCGCACGCTTCAGCTCAACGTCGCGGTGGTGATGAAGAACGTGGCGGCCGCGCTGCCGGGGATGATCGAGCGGCGCACCGGCGACATCGTCGTCACCTCCTCGCTGGCCGCGCATTTCCCCACGCCGTGGGAGCCGGTGTATGCCGCCTCCAAATGGGCGATCGACTGCTTCGTGCAGACCACGCGGCGCCAGGTGTTCAGGCACGGGATCCGCCTGGGCGCGATCTCGCCGGGGCCGGTGGAGACCGCACTGCTGGCCGACTGGCCGCCCGAGAAGCTGGCCGAGGCCCGCGCCGCCCAGACCCTGCTCGACCCGGACGAAGTCGCCGCCGCGATCCTGTTCATGCTCACCCGGCCGCGGGGCATGACGATCCGCGACATCGTCATGCTCCCCACCCATTTCGACCTCTGACCACGGGTCGCCGGGTCAGTTCAGGGGCGGCACGGCGGCCAGAGCGCGGGCGATGATCTGCTGGGCGATCCGGCGAGACTCCTCGTTGGCAGCAGCGAAATGCGCACCGGCCCAGATGCGGGATTCCGCGCACTCGCTCGCCGCCTCGTCCACCGTGCGGAAGCTGCGCGGCAGCGGCGTCAGCTCGACCGGTGCCGGCGGCTCGCCCATGTCGGTGCTCCAGACCTGGGCCGGGCGGGCCGGGCTCGCGGCCGCACTCTGCGCCGTGTAGGTCACCGGGTCGCCACGCAGCAGCAACTCCTTGATCAGCCCGGCGCCGGTGAAGCAGTCCGAACTATGCCCGGCCGGGTATTCCGGATGTTGCGGCGTCTCGATGAACGACGACCACGCCCGGTCGGGCACGACGCCGAAAGCGCCGGAGCGGATGGCGTCCACCGGGCGCCAGTAGGACCAATGCTCCTTGGCCGCCCAGATCAAGATGGCGGAATCGGCCATGCTGGTCGCGAACAGCGACATGAGCCGGGCCTGCTCCGGCAGGCTGAGCCGGCCCTCCCGCGCATCGATCAGGGTCGCGGCGAGGTGGATGTAGCCGCGCTGGGTGCTCTGGTAGGCCCAGAAGATCGCCGCTTCCGTTTGCGCCGGCGTGCGGTCGGGCGAGTGCTCCCCGCCGAGACGGCGCACGCTGGCGACGTCGGCCAGGTATTGCGGGCTGCCGAGCGTGGGCGGCGGCCGCATCGCCGGCTGGGACGTGTCGGCGAAGAGGAAGGGTCGCGTCATCGTCCGGGCGCTGGCCTGGAAGCGCGGCGGTGTCGGCCGCCAGGCACCGGGGACGTCGCTGGCGGGAAAGAGATGTATTTGAGTGAAGCCGTCATTGCGCCGGCGCTCGACCGCGGCGGTGCCCACCGCGGCCCCGACCGCGCGGCCGCGATCCCGCGCCGCGCCCGCCGGCAACAGGGCGAGGCGGTCGTTGAGGAGCCCTTCCAGCAAGGCGCGATGCGTCGGATGCAGCGCCATCAGCACGGTGGCGCCGGCCGTCTCGACCGCCGCCTGCGCGTCCGCACCGGTGCCGTCCGGCTCGTCGCGCGTGCGCGGTTCCCACCGGGCGTAGATCGGCCGGACGGCGTTCATGGCGTCGTGCATCGCCATGTGCATGATGGCGAGGCTGTGCCAGTTGGCGTTGCCCTCACCGAGCGCATCCGCCTGGTCGGTCCAGAGCGTCACCGCCGTGGCCCGCGCCTCGCCCACGCCGATCAGGGCGAGTAGGGCGGCCACGAATAGGGCGAGCCGGCAGTGACCCAGCCGGCTGCCGCGCTGCCTGAACGACCTCACCAATCCATTCTCCGATCCGTCATACAAATCCTCCTTCGCCGGCGCGTTGACGCCCACCGAACCTCATGGTGTCTTCCAGACAAGAATTTCGCTCCCGGAGGAAAACCGCGATGCTTCGCCCCTTGTCCGCGCTTTTGGCGGCTTCTTGCCTCGTCGTCGCGCCTGCCGTGGCAGCCGACCTCACGATCGCCACCGTCAACAATGGCGACATGGTCGTCATGCAACGCCTGGCGTCGGATTTCGAGCAGAAACACCCCGACATCCATCTGAAGTGGGTGGTGCTGGAAGAGAACGTCCTGCGCCAGCGCCTCACCACCGACATCGCCACCAAGGCCGGCCAGTTCGACGTGCTGACCGTCGGCAATTACGAGGTGCCGATCTGGGCCAAGCAGGGCTGGATCGTGCCGATGACCGACCTGCCCGCCGATTACGACGCCGCCGACCTGCTCAAGCCGGTCCGCGAGGCGCTTTCCATCGACGGCAAGCTCTACGCGCTGCCGTTCTACGCCGAATCGGCAATGACGTACTATCGCAAGGACCTGTTCGAGAAGGCCGGCATCACCATGCCGGAAAACCCGACCTACGAGCAGATCCGCGACTTCGCCGACAAGATCACCGACAAGCCGAACCAGATCTACGGCATGTGCCTTCGCGGCAAGGCCGGCTGGGGCGAGAACATGGCCTACGTCACCTCCCTGGTGAATGCCGAGGGTGGCCGCTGGTTCGACGAGCAGTGGAAGCCGGCGCTGGAAAGCAAGGCGTGGCACACCGCGCTCGACTACTACAACGGCATCCTGAAGGCCGACGGCCCACCCGGCGCGTCTTCCAACGGCTTCAACGAGAACCTCGCTTTGTTCGCCTCCGGCAAGTGCGGCATGTGGATCGACGCCACCGTCGCCGGCGGCATGTTGTTCGATCCCAAGCAATCCCAGGTGGCGGACAAGGTCGGCTTCGCGCCGATGCCCACGGGAAGCTTCAAGGGCGCGCCGACCTGGCTGTGGAGCTGGAACCTCGCCATCCCCGCCACGTCCAAGCAGCAGGACGCGGCCAAGCAATTCATCACCTGGGCGACGTCGAAGGACTACATCAAGCTGGTGGCGTCCAAGAATGGCTGGGTCGCCGTGCCGCCCGGCACCCGGCAATCGACCTATGACAATGCCGACTACCAGAAGGCGGCGCCGTTCGCCGGCTTCGTGCTGAAGGCGATCGACGTGGCCAACCCGAATGGGCAGACGCAGGAGCCGCGGCCCTATACCGGCGCCCAGTTCGTCGCCATTCCCGAGTTCCAGGGCATCGGCACCCAGGTGGGCCAGACCGTGGCGGCCACCCTGACGGGTCAGCAGACGGTGGATGCTGCGTTGAAGGCCGCCCAGTCCGCCACCGAACGCACCATGCGCCAAGCCGGCTACCCGAAGAAGTAGTCCGCCGCATGGCCGCCGCCTCCCCCGCCATCCGCACGACGCGGACGGCGGGCTCCTACTTCGCGTACCCGTCCATCGCGGTCCTGCTGGTCTGGATGATCGTCCCGCTGGCGATGACGCTGTGGTTCTCGTTCCGCACCTACCTCCTGCTCGACCCGTCGCGTACGGGCTGGGCGGGGTTGGACAATTACGAGTTCCTCGTCACCGACCCCGACTTCTGGGCCTCGATCGCCAATACGCTGATCATGGTGGTCGCCGTGCTGGTCATCACGGTGGTGGGCGGGGTGCTGCTGGCGGTGTTGTTCAACCAGCGCTTTCCCGGCCGCAACGTCGCCCGCGTGCTGGCCATCTCGCCCTTCTTCGTCATGCCGACGGTCTCGGCGCTGGTGTGGAAGAACATGATGCTGCACCCGGTCTACGGCGTGCTCGGTGCGATCTGCCGCTTCCTCGGGCTCGAGACGCCGGACGTGTTCGCCCAATACCCGCTCGCCTCCGTGGTGGTGATCCTGTCGTGGGAGTGGCTGCCCTACGCGCTGCTGGTGCTGCTCACCGCCGTGCAATCGCTGGATGGCGAGCAGCGGGAGGCGGCGCGGGTGGACGGCGCCGGGCCGCTGGCGCAGTTCTGGTATCTCACCCTGCCGCATCTCTCCCGCGCCATCGGCGTGGTGGTGATGGTGGAAAGCATCTTCCTGCTGACCGTATTCGCCGAGATCTTCGTCACTACCAATGGTGGCCCTGGCAACGCGTCGACCAACCTGGCCTACCTGATCTTCCGCAACGCGCTGCAGAGCTTCGACGCCGGGTCGGCATCGGCGGGCGGCATGGTGGCCGTGGTGCTGGCCAACATCGTCGCCTTTCTGCTGGTGCGCACCGCCGCCCGCAACCTGGACGCCTGAGATGGAGCAGACCAAACGCGAGCGCCTGCTGGCGACCGTGCTCGGCTGGGGCGCCGCGCTGCTGCTGTTCTTTCCCATTCTCTGGACGGTGGTGACCTCGTTCAAGTCGGAGAACGAGGCGATCAGCCCGTCCCTTGCCTTCACCCCGACGCTGGAAGGCTACCGCGAGGTCTTCGCCCGCTCGGACTACCTCGCCTTCGCGCTCAACAGCGTGGTGCTCTCGGTCGGCGGCACGCTGCTCGCGTTGGCGCTGGCCATCCCGGCCGCCTACGCCATGGCGTTCCACCCGACCAAGCGCACCAAGTCCACGCTGCTGTGGATGCTGTCGACCAAGATGATGCCGGCGGTCAGCGTGTTGTTCCCGATGTACTACCTGTTCCTCAACCTCGGCCTGCTGGACACCCGCACCGGGCTGGTGATCGTCTATGCGTTGATCAACCTGCCCATCGTGGTCTGGATGCTGTTCACCTTCTTCAAGGACGTGCCGACCGCCATCCTGGAGGCCGGGCGCGTGGACGGGGTGCGGATCGGCGGCGAGATCTGGCACATCCTGCTGCCGCTCACCCTACCTGGCATCGCCAGCACCGGGCTGCTGTCGCTCATCCTGTGCTGGAACGAGGCATTCTGGAGTCTGAACCTCACCGCGTCGAACGCGGCGCCGCTGACGGCCTTCATCGCCAGCTTCTCCAGCCCGGAAGGCTTGTTCTTCGCCAAGCTCTCCGCCGCCTCCACCATGGCGGTGGCGCCGATCCTGATCTTCGGCTGGTTCAGCCAGAAGCAACTCGTCCAAGGACTGACCTTCGGCGCCGTGAAGTAGTGGTCTAGCTTCCCCAGCCACCGCCGCCCGGCGTTTCCAGAACCAGCACGTCGCCGGGCTGCAGGTCCGCGCGACTGCGGCCGCCCATCGGCTCGACGCCGCCGCCGTGCCGCTCGACCCATTGCCGGCCCGGTGCGCCATCCGCCCCGCCCGCCAGCCCGAACGGCGGCACCTCGCGGCGGCTGGCCACGATCACCGCCGTCATCGGCTCGTCGAAGCGGATCCGCCGCACCGAGCCGTCGCCACCGCGATGCGCGCCCGCGCCGCCGGAGCCCGCGCGGATGCCGAACCGCTCCAGCATCACGGGGTAGCGCAGCTCGAACACTTCCGGGTCGGTCATGCGCGTATTGGTCATGTGCGTCTGGATCGCCGACGCGCCGTCGCCGTCGGGGCCGGCGCCCATGCCGCCGCAAACGGTCTCGTAGTATTGCCGGGTCGCGTCGCCGAACAGCAGGTTGTTCATCGTCGCCTGGCTGCAGGCCAGCCGCCCCAGCGCACCGAACAGGGCGTTGCACACGGCCTGGCTCACCTCCGTATTGCCCGCCACCACCGCCGCGCCCGGAGCGGGCGACAGGAACGTACCGGACGGGATGGCCAGGGTAATCGGCTTGAGGCACCCGTCGTTGAGCGGGATGTCCTCCCCGACCAGGCAGCGGAACACGTAGAGCACCACCGCCCGCGTCACCGCCGGCGGCGCGTTGAAGTTGGCGGGCGATTGCGGACCCGTGCCGGCGAAATCCACCGTGGCCGACCGCGCCGCCCGGTCCACCCGGATGGCCACGCGCAACGGAGCGCCGTCATCCATCGTGTAGTCGAACTGCCCGTCCCCGATCCGGTCCAGCACGCGGCGGACGCTTTCCTCCGCATTGTCCATCACATGCCGCATGTAGGCGCGCACCGTTTCCCAGCCATATTGCCGCTCGACCCGGCCGAGCTCCTGCACGCCGCGCTCATTGGCCGCCACCTGCGCCTTGATGTCGGCCACGTTGACGTCCGGGCTGCGCGCCGGGTAGCGCGCGCCGGTCAGCAGCGCGCGGAACGCGTCCTCCTGGAACTCGCCGGCATCGACCAGCAGGAAGTCGTCGATCACGACGCCCTCTTCCTCCAGCGTGCGGCTGTCCGGCGGAGTGGAGCCCGGCGTGGTACCGCCGATATCGGCATGGTGCCCGCGACTACCGACGAAGAAGCGGATGTGCCGCCCCGCCGCGTCGAACACCGGGGTGATGACGGTGATGTCCGGCAGGTGGGTGCCGCCGTTGAACGGGTTGTTGAGCGCGACCACGTCGCCCGGGCGCAGGCTGGCGCTGCGGCTGGCGATGACGGTCTTCACGCTTTCGCCCATCGCGCCCAGGTGCACCGGCACGTGCGGCGCGTTGGCGACCAGATTGCCGTCGCCGTCGAACAGGGCGCAGGAGAAGTCGAGCCGCTCCTTGATGTTCACGCTCATGGAAGTGTTCTGCAGCACGGCGCCCGTCTGCTCGGCGACGTTGGTGAACAAGTTGTTGAACAGCTCCAGCAACACCGGGTCCGGCCGCGCATCGTCGGCGGCGAAGCGGGTGGCGAGCGGCGTGGTGCGTTGCAGCAGCACGTGGTCGCGCTCGGTGACCTCAGCGGTCCAGCCGGGCTCCACCACCGTGGTCGCGTTGGCCTCGCGCAACAGCGCCGGGCCGGCGATGCGGTCGCCGGGATGCAGGGCGGTGCGCTCGAACACGGGCGTGTCGTGCGCCTGGCCGCCGCTCCAGATGGAGACGGTGTCGACCGGCGTTGGGGCGCCCTCGACGCGTGGTGGGGCGACCGGCTCCTCGATCGGCTCGCCCGGGAACACCGCCTCCACGGCGACCAGCTCGGCGACCAAGGCGCGGCCCGGCGTGGCGAAGCCGAAGCGCGCCCGGTGCGCCGCGGTGAACGCGGCCTCGATCGCGTCCGCATCGCCCTCGAGCGGGATCGGTAGCGCCGCTTCCGTGCCAGCATAGCGGAGGTGGACGGTGTGGCCGACGACGACACGCGCCGGGTCGGCCGCCTGTTCGAGCAGCGCGGCGCGCGCAGCCGCGGCAACCGTCTCCGCGACCGCACCGACCTCGTCGCGCGCCTGCGGCGACCATGGCAGCTCGACCGCCTGCTCGCGCAACACGGCCTGATCGGCGAGCCCCATCCCGTAGGCGGACAGCACGCCCGCGAACGGATGGATGAACACGGTCTGCATCCCGAGCTCGTCGGCGACCAGGCAGGCATGCTGCCCGCCGGCCCCGCCGAAGCACTGCAGGGCGAAGCGGGCGGCGTCGTGACCCTTCTGCACGCTGACCTGCTTGATGGCGTTGGCCATGTTCGCCACCGCGACGCGCAGGAAGCCCTCGGCCACCTCGCGCGGATCATCCTTGCCCATCTCGGCAGCCAGGGCGGCGAACTTCTCGCGCACGGCGGCAGCGTCGAGCGGTTGGTCGCCGCCGGGGCCGAAGATGGCCGGGAAGTGCGCCGGCTGCACCTTGCCGACGCAGACATTGGCGTCCGTCACGGTCAGCGGCCCGCCGCGGCGGTAGCTCGCCGGCCCCGGATTGGCACCGGCGCTGTCCGGCCCGACGCGCACGCGGGCGCCGTCGAAATGCAGGATCGACCCGCCGCCGGCAGCCACGGTGTTGATGGCCATCATGGGCGCCCGCATCCGCACGCCGGCCACCTCCGTCTCGAACGCGCGCTCGAACGCGCCGTCGTAGAGCGCCACGTCGGTCGAGGTGCCGCCCATGTCGAAGCCGATGATGCGGGCGATCCCCGCCTTCTCCGCCGTGCGCGCGGCGCCGACAATGCCGCCGGCCGGACCGGACAGGATCGCGTCCTTGCCGCCGAAGCTGTGCGCCTCGGCCAGCCCGCCATTGCTCTGCATGAAGAATAGCTTGGTGCCGCCGAGCTGCGAGGCGACCTGGTCCACGTAGCGGCGGAGGATCGGCGACAGATAGGCGTCCACCACCGCCGTGTCGCCGCGCGGGACCAAGCGGAGCAGGGGGCTGACCGCGTGGCTCGCCGACACCTGCGAGAACCCGGCCTCGGCCGCGAGCTCGGCCAGCCGGCGCTCCATCGCCGGGTATTTCCAGGCATGGATCAGCGCGATCGCGCAAGCCTCGATCCCAGCCTCCCGCGCCTCCCGCAGCGCCTCCCGCGCGGCCGCCTCGTCCAACGGTTCCAACTCGCGCCCGTCGGCCGCGACCCGGCCGCCCACCTCCGCCACCCGCTCGTAGAGCATGGAGGGCAGCGTCACCCGAAGGTCGAACAAGCGCGGGCGCGCCTGGTTGCCGATCCGCAGCAGGTCGGCGAAGCCGTGGTTGACCAACAGCAGCACCCGGTCGCCCTTGCGCTCCAGCAGCGCATTGGTGGCGACCGTGGTGCCCATTTTGACCTGGTCGATCAGCCCGGCGGGGATCGCCGCCTCCGTCGCGAGGCCCAGCACCTGCTTGATCCCGGCGATCGCGGCGTCGCGATACCGCTCCGGGTTCTCGCTGAGCAGCTTGTGCGTGGACAGCGCCCCATCGGGCGCGCGGGCGACGATGTCGGTGAAGGTGCCGCCCCGGTCGATCCAGAACTGCCAGCCGTTCACCGGGCTCACAGCACCGCCGACATGCCGCCGTCGACGTAGACGATCTGGCCGTTCACGTAGTCCGACGCCGCGCTGCTGAGGAACACGCAGGCGCCGACCAGCTCGTCCGGCCGGCCCCAGCGGCGGGACGGGGTGCGGCCGACCACCCAGGCGTTGAAGGCGGGATCGTCGATCAGCGCCTGGTTCATGTCGGTGCTCATGTAGCCCGGCCCGATCGCGTTGGACTGGATGCCGTGCCCGGCCCACTCGGCCGCCATCATCTGGGTCAGCAGCTTGATGCCGCCTTTGGCCACCGTGTAGGGCGCCACCGTCGGGCGCGCGAACTGGCTCATCAGGGAGCCGATGTTGACGATCTTGCCCCGTCCTCGCGGCACCATGCGCCGCGCCGCCTCGCGCCCGATCAGGAAGGCGCTGGTGAGGTTGGTGTCCACCACGCGGCGGAAATCGGCCAGGGCCAGCTCCAGCATCGGCTTGCGGAACTGGATGCCGGCATTGTTGACCAGGATGTCGACCGCGATGCCGTCGCGGTCGAACCGCTCGAACGCCGCCAGGATCGCCGGCTCGTCCGTCACGTCGAAGGCGGCTTCGTGAACGGTCGCGCCCGTCGCGCGGAGGGCGGCGGCGGTGTCGGCGACGCGGGCCGCATCGACCCCGTTCAACACCACGGCCGCGCCCGCTGCCGCCAGACCCTCTGCCATGCCGCGCCCCAGCCCGCGCGACGACCCCGTGACCAGCGCCGTGCGCCCGGTCAGGTCGAACAAACCACTCATGCCTACAAACCCCTCCTCGTCGGCCCCCGGCGGACGGGGGCCGCAGGCGCTCAGTCCGGCACCGCATCCACCCCGGTCGGCTCGGTCACCGTGGCATGGTTCCGTTCGTGGCGGTAGGCGCTGAGCGCCCGATACGTCTGCAGCCGGGCCCGCATCAGCGAGCCGAGCGGCCGGTGCGCCGCCAGCGAATGCGCCGGAGCGAACGACAGCATCTGGTCGAAATAGGCCTGACGCGCCGGGCTGTAGGCGTCCTGCGCCGGCAGCGTCAGCTTACCGACCGGGACGTAGGGGCTCGCATCCTCCGGCCACGGCGTCGCGGAGTCCTCGACCGGCATGGCATCCAGGTCGGTGCAGAGCTGCACCCGCAACTCGAACTCGGCCGGGCGCGACTGGAAATGCGCCACCACGGCGTGCCGGAACGCGTCGGGGTCGTGGCTGGTGTCGATCGTCTCGTCGATGGCGGCGACGAGGTCGGGCGAGACGGGAAAGGCGCCGAGCTTGGCCACGTAATCGCCCCAGCGGAGCGCGGCCTGGCTGAAATACGCGTCGCTGAGCGGGCTGCGCCTGGTATGCCCGAAGAAACCAAAGGTCGGGCTGTCCGACCCGGCGGCGTGGTAAACCGCATTGATCGCGCGCGACGCGGTGGACACGGCGCCCTTGACCGCCTCCGGCAGCCGCACGCCCGACTGGATACCCTTGATCGCGGTGAGGAAGGTCGCCGCGCTCGACTGCGCGAACACGGTCCCGGTCGCCAGCACGAAATCCTGCGTCGCCGCGTCGTGTCCCGGCAGCTTCTCGCCCTCCACGCCCAAGACCTTGATGGCCATGCCGCGATGGGTCGACACGCTGTCCGACAGCTTCTCGCCCGGCCCCTGCGCGAAACGGACCAGCACGTCGTGGCGCCCGGGATGCCGCAGCAGGCCCTGGCGGAACGGCTCCGGCAGGTCGTCGTACAAGGTCAGTGTGCCCTTCAGCAGGCCCGTGCTCTTGGCGTGCGATGCGCGGACCGTTTCGCCGTCGCGCTCGGCCACCTGCCGGCTCTCCTTTGTCATCGTTTCGATGATGCCGGCGATCACGTCGGCTTCGTCGGCGGCCGGGCTCTCGAGGCTGTCGCTGTAGCGCACAAAGGAAGTCGGATCAGTCACGTCGGGGCCTCGTCGGTTGCGAGAACTCAAGGCCGCATCGCCGTCCCGCGTTGCGCCGGGCACCATGAAATGATCGGCACCGGGGCGCCCGCGTGTTAAGCAGGCCAACAATGCACAGCGATGCCGACCACCACTACACGATGCTCGGCGTCGATCCGACGAGCTCCGCCGACGCGATCCACGTGGCGTTCCGCCGCCGGGCCAAGCAGCTCCACCCCGATTCGCCCTCTGGCGACGCGACGGCCTTTATTCAGCTCAAGCGCGCTTTCGACACGCTGAGCGATCCGCTGGCGCGTGCGAAATACGACCGGGTGTGCCAGGCCCCGCCCGCACCGCCGCCGCCCGAGCCTCATCAATGGACGCCCCCGCCGCCGCCCTCGCGGCCCCGGACCCGGGCGCAGCACTTCGCGCCCCGGCCCATCCCGACCCGGCCCATTCCGACCCGGCGAGGCGTCGGCATCGCCCGCTACGTGATCGCCTTCCTGATCATGGCGGCGCTGTCGCTGGGCGGCGTGCAGGCCATGATCAGCCTCACCCAGGCGCCGCCCTCCATCCGCACGCGCGACGCCCAGACCGTGACGACCCCCAGCGCGAGCGCCCCGGCGGCCGAGAGCACCGCCGCGCCGGGTTCGACCAAGTCCGGCTTCTGGGACGCGACTCCGCCGGCGCCGCGCAAGAATTGACCGTCCCAAGGGGAAGCGCCAACCGATGAGCCGCCTCGTCGACATCTCCGCCCCGTTGCAAGCCGGCATCGCGAGCGACCCACCGGACATGCTGCCGGCGATCGACTATCTCGGGCATCACGACACCGCGCCGCGCATCGCCGCCTATTTCGGCGTGGACGTGTCGGCGCTGCCGGAAGGGCAATACGCCGCCATCGAGCGCTGCACGATCTCGACCCATAACGGCACCCATGTGGACGCGCCGTATCACTACTTCAGCCGGATGAACGAGGCGGTGGTGCCTGGGGGCGAGCCGTCGATGCGGATCGACGAGGTGCCGCTCGACTGGCTCTACCAGCCCGGCGTCAAGCTCGACTTCCGCCACCTGCCGGACGGGCACGTCGTCGGACCCGCCGAGATCGAGGCGGAGCTGGCCCGGATCGGGCACGCGCTGCAGCCGTTGGAGATCGTGGTGGCGAATACGCGCGCCGGGTCGCGGTATGGCGAGGCGGATTACGTCGATAGCGGCTGCGGCTTCGGCCGTGCGGCGACGTTGTGGCTGGCCGAGCGCGGCATCCGGGTGGTGGGCACAGATGCTTGGAGCTGGGACGCGCCGTTCAGCCATACGCGCCGGCGCGTGGCCGAGACGGGGGATGCGTCGCTGATCTGGGAAGGGCATCGCGTCGGGCGTGACCGGGCATATTGCCAGATCGAAAAGCTACACAACCTGGAAGCGCTGCCGCCCGATGGCTTCCTGATCGCGGCGTTCCCGGTGAAGGTGCACCGGGGGTCGGCGGGGTGGACCAGGGCGGTCGCGATCCTGCCGCCCTGATCGCGTGCCGGGTTAGACCAGCTTGAGGTTTGTCGCTGCAGCCTTGCCGCGCTCCATCACCACATCGTAGCTGACGTTCTGGCCGTCATTGAGCGCCGTGAGCCCGGCGGCCTGCACGGCAGTGACATGGACGAATACGTCTTTGCCGCCGTCGGACGGCATAATGAAGCCGTAGCCTTTCGTCGCATTGAACCACTTGACCGAACCCGTCGCCATCCGCGTCACTCTCCAGCTATCGACCGACGACTGAAGCGGCGGCCTTTTTACCTCGCGCTACGGCACAAGACGCAATCTCTGCTGCGCTTGTTCGTCTCGCGATTGTGCATTGAGCGAATTGCAGTTTTCTTGGACCGAGTCAATCACATTGTCGTTAGCCGCGAAACGTCTCGGCAAAAAAGAAGGCGGGCTCCGAAGAGCCCGCCCCTTTCTTGAACGATCGTTGAGCGTTGGACTTAGAAGTCCATGTCGCCCATGCCGCCCATGCCGCCGCCCGGCGGGCCACCGGCGGCCGCCTTCTTCTCCGGCCGGTCGGCGATCATCGCCTCCGTCGTGATCAGCAGGCTGGCGACCGAGGCCGCATCCTGCAGCGCCGTACGCACGACCTTGGTGGGGTCGATGATGCCGGCGCCGATCATGTCCTTGAACTCGGCCGACTGCGCGTCGAAGCCATAGTTGTACTCGTTGTTCTCGAGCACCTTGCCGGCAATGACCGCACCGTCTTCACCAGCGTTCTCGGCGATCTGACGCAGCGGGGTCTGAACCGCCTTGCGCACGATCTCGATGCCGAATTTCTGGTCCTCGTTCTCCGGCTTCAGCTGAGCCAGGATCAGGCTCGCACGGGCCAGCGCAACGCCGCCGCCCGGAACGACGCCCTCTTCGACGGCCGCACGGGTTGCGTGCAGTGCGTCGTCGACGCGATCCTTGCGCTCCTTGACCTCGACCTCGGTCGAGCCACCGACGCGGATGACGGCGACGCCACCGGCCAGCTTGGCCAAACGCTCCTGCAGCTTCTCGCGGTCGTAGTCCGAGGTGGTCTCCTCGATCTGCGCACGGATCTGGTTGCAACGGCCCTTGATGTCGTCAGCCGAACCGACGCCCTCGACGATGGTCGTGTTCTCTTTCTCGATCAGGACGCGCTTGGCGCGGCCGAGCATGGCGAGCGTCACGGTCTCGAGCTTGATGCCGAGGTCCTCGGAGATCACCTGGCCACCGGTCAGGATCGCGATGTCCTCGAGCATCGCCTTGCGGCGATCGCCGAAGCCCGGCGCCTTGACGGCCGCGACCTTCAGGCCGCCGCGCAGCTTGTTCACCACGAGCGTGGCCAAAGCCTCACCCTCGATGTCTTCGGCGATGATCATGAGCGGACGGCCGCTCTGAACCACGGTCTCGAGCAGCGGCAGCATCGCCTGCAGACCCGAGAGCTTCTTCTCGTGGATCAGGATGTAGGGCTGGTCGAGCTCGGCGACCATCTTCTCCGCGTTCGTGATGAAGTACGGGGAGATGTAGCCGCGGTCGAACTGCATGCCCTCGACGACGTCGAGCTCGGTCTGGATGCCCTTGGCTTCCTCGACGGTGATGACACCCTCGTTGCCGACCTTCTGCATGGCCTCGGAGATCATGTGACCGATCTCGGACTCGCCGTTGGCGGAGATCGTGCCGACCTGGGCCGTCTCGGCCGGGGTGGTGATCTTCTTGGTCCGCTTGGCCAGCTCTTCGACGATCGCCTTGACGGCGGAGTCGACGCCGCGCTTCAGGTCCATCGGGTTCAGGCCGGCGGCCACGCCCTTGGAGCCTTCACGAACGATCGCCTGGGCGAGCACGGTCGCCGTCGTCGTGCCGTCACCAGCGATGTCGTTGGTCTTGGTGGCGACTTCGCGCAGCATCTGCGCGCCCATGTTCTCGAACTTGTCGGCAAGCTCGATTTCCTTGGCGACGGTGACGCCGTCCTTGGTAATGCGCGGGGCGCCGAAGCTCTTGTCGATGACCACGTTACGACCCTTAGGGCCCAGCGTGACCTTCACTGCGTCGGCGAGAATGTCTACGCCGCGCAGCATGCGCTGACGGGCATCGCTGCCAAACCGTACGTCTTTAGCTGCCATGTATCGTTATCCTATTCTTTGTTGGTGGGAGGGTTCAGGCGGCCTTCTGGGCCGGGGCGGCGGAACCGTCGATGATGCCCATGATGTCGCTCTCCTTCATAATGAGGAGCTCCTCGCCATCGAGCTTCACTTCGGTGCCCGACCACTTGCCGAACAGCACACGATCACCGGCCTTGACGTCGAGAGCGACGATCTGACCCTGCTCGTTGCGCGCGCCCGGACCAACGGCCACGACCTCGCCCTCCATGGGCTTTTCCTTGGCGGTGTCGGGAATGATGATGCCGCCGAGCGACTTCTCTTCAGCAGTGATCCGCTTGACCACGATACGGTCATGCAGAGGACGAAACTTCATAAGAACGCTCCAGATTTCTGAGGCCCACAAGGGCGTTAGCACTCTCGATCGGAGAGTGCTGACGATTTAGGAGGGCGGCCGCAACAAGTCAACCGATTGGCAGCACCAACCGGTCAAGAGTGCCAAGTCATTGAACGGTCACGAAAGTCCGTGACGCGCACACGTCCCCTATTGCACCATCGCACGGTCGGCATGGGGCCGAGGAGAACCAGTAAACCAACCGTGGAGCTTCGAGGCATGGCGTTTCTGCAGATCAAGGACTACCGCCTGACCACCGCCGAGATCCTGTATCACCTTCCGGACCATCCCGCGCTGCTGCAGACCTATGTGTGGCAGAACATGGACCTCGCGCCCGACTACCCGGAGCTAAACCGGTTCCTCGCCTTCTGGCGCCGCAATCTCGACGGCAAGCTCCATTCCATCCGTGTCGCCTGCGCCAGCCTCCTGCCGACCGGCTCGATGCGGCATGCGAACCATCTGCGCCTACTGCAGTAGCGCCGATCAGGTCTCGGCCGGGCCGGGCTGACGTCGCAACAAGGCGACCCCCAGCCCGACCGAGACCAGCAGCAGCACGCCCGCCAGCCCCAGCTGCGCCCCGTTCGACAGCCCGGCGCCCGACCCGGCCAGCGCGAACACGACCGTCTGCGGCACGTAACCGACCGCCGAGGCGAGGATGAACGGCGCCCCTGCCACCCCCGAGACTCCGGCCAGCAGGTTGAGCACGAGATTGTTGCCCACCGGCAGCAAGCGCAGGGTGAGCGTCGCCGTGAAGGCGCGCTCGGTCAGGAACCGGTCCAGCCGCGCCAACCGCCCCGCCGCCCGCCGCTGCAACACCCGCAACGCCCAGCGCCGGGCCACCAGCCGCGCCCAGCCGAAATCGATGGCGCAACCCGCCACCTCGGCCAGCAGGGCGAGCGCCACCCCCTGCCAGAACCCGAACGCGTAACCCGCCGCCAGCGAGACGATCTGCCGCGGCACGCCCACCGCGCACGCCGCCGTGCCGGCCAGCACGAAGGCCAGCGGCCCGTGCGACCCGGCCGACGCCATCGCCGCCCGCGGATCGAAGCCGCTCTCCTGCACCGCCCACGCGACCGCGGCAAACGCGACCAAAGCCGCCGCCGGCCGCAGGATCAGCCGCAGCGCTCCCCGCGAGCCCGCAGGCCGGTCGGCCGTTTCCGGATCGGGCGAGGCGGACGACATGGCTGCGCCGTAGCATCGCCCGCGCGCCACCCGCAAGCGACCGGGCTTCCTCCAAAGCGCGAGCGCGCCCATCACGGCTTGCGCAAGCTCACGAACCCGTGTTGAAGGCGGCAACAACCAAGACGGACCCGGGGAAACGATGCGCAACAGTCTACGAACCGCCTCGCGCCTTGTCGTCTTGGCCGCCGCCAGCGCACTCGGGTCCGGGGCCGCCATGGCCGCGCCGATCTCGATCCTGTTCGTCGGCAACAGCTACACCTTCGGGCGGGTCGACCCGGCGATGTCCTACAACGCCGCCAACGTCCACGACCTCACCGCGCCCAGCAACGGCGGGACGTTCGCCAACACCACCGGGTCGAACCCCTACGAGCCGCATCCCTGGGGCGGCGTGCCGGGCATCTTCAAGATGTTCACCACCGAGCTGGGCCTGGACTACGACGTCTCGATCTCCGCCCGCAACGCTGCCAGCCTGCGCGGCCAATTCCTCAACACCAACCCGGCCGGATGGGACCTGCGCGGCAACGTGGCCTCCCAGACCTGGGACAAGGTCGTGCTGCAGGAATTGAGCGACGGCGCGCTGCCGTTGAACAAGACCGGCAACGCGAGTCCCGGCTACTTCCGGGAGTATGCGACCAAGCTCGCCGATTACGTCCACAGCCCGGCCGGCAGCGCCTCTTATCGCGAGACCGACTTCTTCGGCAGCGCGGCCGCCTGCGCCGCCGCCACCGGCGCCAGCACCGGCAGCTGCAACACCCTCCGCACGCCCACCGCGAACACCCACACCAATGCGAATGCGCAAGTCTACCTGTACGAGACCTGGGCTCGGCCCGACCTCGTCCAGGGCGCCGTCACTTCGACCACCGATCCCACGACCGGCGCCATCACGCGCACCGGCACGCCGGGGCCGGGCGTCTACGGCACGCTGGCGGAGATGACGAAGGACTTGCACGACGCCTACTTCGGCCTCGGCGCCGACCCGGCCCGCTTCGCCGGCGTCGCCCCGGTCGGCGACGCGTTCCAGCGCGCGGTCGACGCCGGGCTGGCGACCGCCAACCCTTACGCCGCCGACGCGCTGACGGACGGCACGATCGACCTCTGGTGGGACGACGCGCTGCACGCGAGCAAATACGGCTCCTACCTGAGCGCCTTGACGATGCTGGGCACGATCACCGGCAGCGATCCGCTCTCGCTCGGCGCCGGCGAGCGGGCGGCCAGCGACATGGGGATCAGCCAAGCCGATGCCTTGATCCTACAGCAAGTCGCCGCCGCGCAGCTCGGGTTCACGGCCGTCCCGGAGCCGGCCAGCCTCGCGCTTCTGGGTGCTGGACTCGCCGGCATCGCGGCGGCCCGGCGGCGCAAGACGCCGGACGCCTGAACCGCGCCCTTCGGCGCACGCCTCGGCCTGCAAAGTCGAGCGAGACCGCATATGTGTGGCGAGCGCCCCGCCGGGCCGAGGACCTCGCATGACGACCGCCACCGCCACCCTGATCCCGTCGCGCGCTGCCGCCGCGGCCGCCCGCTCCGACCGCCCGGTGGCGATCTGGCTGTTCGGCATCTGCTTCATGCTGCTGGTCATGATCTCGCTCGGCGGCGCGACGCGGCTCACCGGGTCGGGCCTGTCGATCATGGAGTGGGCGCCCATCATGGGCACCGTCCCGCCGCTCTCGGACGCGGAATGGAACCGGCTCTACGCGCTGTATCAGCAGATCCCGCAATACGCCCTCCTCAACCACGGATTCGGGCTGGACGGGTTCAAGTCGATCTTCTGGCTGGAATGGACGCATCGGCTATGGGGCCGGCTGACCGGGCTCGCCTTCGTCGTCCCGCTTCTGGTGTTCGCGGTGCGCGGGCGCATCTCGGCGCGGCTCGGGCTGCGTTTCGGCCTCTTGTTCCTGCTCGGCGGGCTTCAGGGCGCCGTGGGCTGGTTCATGGTCGCCAGCGGGTTCGCCGCCGGCAGCACCGCCGTCTCGGCCTACCGCTTGGTCATGCACCTCATGCTGGCGCTACTGCTGTATTCCGCGATCCTATGGACTGCGTTGCAGGTCTGGCGGCCGGCGCGCCTCGCCGTCGGGACCGGCATACGACGGACGCTGGGCGTGCTGTGCGGCGCGGTGGTGCTGACGATCGCGGCGGGCGGCTTCGTCGCCGGGCTCAAGGCCGGGCTGATCTACAACACGTTCCCGCTCATGGGCGGCAGCCTGATCCCTGGCGACTACGCTGCCCTGCAACCCTTCGTGCGTAACCTCACGGAGAACCTGGCGGCGGTGCAGTTCGACCATCGCCTGCTGGCCACGGCGACGGCGCTGTTCGCGCTGGCCACGGTCGCGATCGTCTGGCCACGCTCGCGCGGCGCCGGGCGCGCGGCGTTGGCGGCGGTCGCCGGCCTGGTCTGCACGCAATATGCGCTGGGCGTGGCGACGCTCATCCACGTCGTGCCGGTCGGCCTGGCGACGCTGCATCAGTCGGTGGCGATCCTGCTCCTTTCGGCAGCGCTGGTGGCACGTCATCTCCACGGGGCCCGCACGGTCGCCTGATCGCCCGCACGCCGCCCCGCGCCCCCTAGCGAACGACCACACTGGCAACCCGGCAGTCGTTCCGTCACAGTAGGATCACCCATGTCGCACGCTCAGCCCCTCTCCGCCTTGGCCACCACCGACGCGCTGTTCTTCGACGGCGCCGGCAAGCTCGATCGGAGCGCGGCGGAAAACATCGTGTCCACCGCCCTGGCCGGGATGGATGACGGCGAGTTGTTCCTCGAATACCGCGAGTCCGAAAGCATCTCGCTGGAGGAAGGCCGCATCCGCAGCGCCGGCTTCGCCACGCATCTGGGCTTCGGCCTGCGTGCGGTGCTCGAGGAGGAAGAAGGCTACGCCCATGCCGGCGAGCTGTCCGAAGCGGCGCTGCGCCGGGCCGCCGCGGCGGTGAGCGGCGTGCGCGGCGGGCGCAGCGGACAGGCCGCCGAACCGCCGCGCCCGACCAATTCACGGCTGTATTCCGACAGCAACCCGCTCAACACCACCGACTTCGCCGACCGGACGGGCGCGCTGTCCCACCTCGACGACTACGCGCGCGGTCGGGATCCTCGCGTCAAGCAGGTGATGGCCAGCATCGCCGGCGAATGGCAGGCGGTGCAGATCGTGCGCGCCGACGGCACCCGCGCGGCCGACCTGCGGCCGCTGGTCCGCATGGGCGTCACCGTCGTGGTCGAGCAGGATGGCCGGCGCGAGAGCGGCAGCTTCGGCGGCGGCGGCCGGTTCGGATATGGCGCGCTGCTCGACGAGGCCTACCTCAAAGCCGCTGTGGACGAGGCGCTCCGCCAGGCGCTGGTCAATCTCGATAGCCGCCCGGCGCCTGCCGGGGACATGCCTGTGGTGCTCGGGCCGGGCTGGCCGGGCATCCTGCTGCACGAGGCGGTGGGCCACGGGCTCGAGGGCGACTTCAACCGCAAGAAGACGTCGGCTTTCTCCGGCCTCATGGGCCAGCGCATCGCCAGCAAGGGCGTCACCGTCGTCGATGACGGCACCATCCCGGATCGCCGCGGCTCCATCACCGTCGATGACGAGGGCACGCCCGGCGGCCGCACCGTCATGATCGAGGACGGCATCCTGACCGGCTACATCCAGGACCGGCTCAACGCGCGCCTCATGGGCGTCGCTCCCACCGGCAACGGCCGCCGCCAGAGCTACGCCCACCCGCCGATGCCGCGCATGACCAACACCATCATGCTGGGCGGTACCGCCAAGCACGACGACATGATCCGCTCCGTCAAGCGCGGCCTGTATGCCGTGAATTTCGGCGGCGGCCAGGTGGACATCACGTCCGGCAAGTTCGTCTTCTCCGCCAGCGAGGCCTACCTGATCGAGGACGGCAAGGTGACCGCCCCGGTCAAGGGCGCGACGTTGATCGGCAACGGGCCGGACGCGCTGACCCGGGTCGAGATGGTTGGCGACGATCCGGGCCTGGACCCGGGGATCGGTACCTGCGGCAAGAATGGCCAGGGCGTGCCGGTCGGGGTCGGGCAACCGACGCTCAAACTCGGTAGCCTCACCGTCGGCGGAACGGCCACCTGACGATGCGGGCGACGCTGACCGCACTGGCCTTGACCGTCGCCACGGTCGTCGTGCCAGTGCACCCGGCATCGTCCGCCCCCTGCCCCGCCGTCACCCTGCCGCCCATTGCGCTGCCGCACGTCCGCGACGCGCTGGCGGCCGGACGGGAGGTCACCGTGGTCGCATTCGGCTCCTCCTCGACCGAGGGCTCCCATGCGTCCGACATGCGGCACACGTACCCCGCCATCCTGCAGGACCTGCTGGAGGCCGCGCTGCCGCAATCGCACATTGCGGTGCTCAACCGCGGCGTCGGCGGTCAGGACGCGCCGGAGATGATGGCGCGCCTCGACGTCGACGTGCTGGCGATCCGGCCGACCCTGGTCATCTGGCAGGTGGGCGCCAACGGCGCCATGCGCGGGACCGACATCGCCACCTTCCGCGCCCTGATCGAAGATGGCGTCCGCCGGTTGGAGCAAGGCGGGACCGACGTCATCCTGATGGACAACCAGCGCTCACCCGCCGTGCTTGCCTCGCCGATCCACGCCCAACTCGACCAAAGTCTGGCCGACGTCGCCCGGCGGCAGGACGCCCGGCTGTTCGCGCGCGGGCGGCTGATGGAGATGTGGCAGGACGCGGGGCACCCCTACGCCGAGTTCCTCGCCGATGACGGCGTGCACCACAACGATCTGGGCTATCGCTGCGTGGCGCAGGCGCTGTCGCAATCGATCATCGCCGGGCTGGGCCCGACGCGGGACAGGCTCAGCGCGTCCCAGTAAGGGCTTCGGCGGTCGTGTTGGCGATGCCGGCCCGGCGCAGGCCGTCCGTGATGCGCGCGGCGGCGGCCTCGTTCTCGAACGGGCTGAACCGTCCGGCGCGCTGCAGCGAGAACTCGGGGTCGGCGGCGAGGAGCCGCTTGCGCACCACGGTGGCTTCCTCCACGCGGCCCAGCTGCCCGAGCGCCGCCAGGTAGATCTTGCAGCCCGGCGTGTAATCGGGATTGAGCTCATTGACCGCCCGGCCGAACTCGGCCGCGCGCGCGTCATCCCCGCGCAAGTAGGCGAGCACGGCGAAGCCGACGTCGAATTGGGCCGCGAACGGGTCGGCCGGCGAGAGCTTACGGTAACGCTCCAGCCGCACCTCCGCTTCGTCGAGCCGCCCGGCATAGAGCAGTGCGAAGCCGGACAGCGCCCATGCCATCGCCAAGTTCGGGTTGAGCGCCAGCGCCCGCTCGTGCAGCGACAAGGCCTCCGGCAGGCGTTGCTCCAACACGGCGCGGACATGGCCCGCGACCGTGAAGCTGCGCGCGTTCTGCGGATCCAGCGTGATGCCGCGCTCGGCATGCCGCGCCGCTGTCTCCGCCGCGACCACGCGATCGCTCTCCCAGCCATGCTCGGCCACGAGGCTGTGCCAGAAGGCGAGCCAACTATGTGCCTGTCCCAACTCCGGCTGCCGTTCCACCGCACGGTGCAGCAGCGTGCCGGATTCCATCAGCTGCGGCCGGTCGGACCGGCTCATGCCCGGCAGTGCCCGCATCATGAGGTCCCAGGCCGAGGCTTCGTTGATCGGCACCAGCCCGGCGCGCCGGCTCTCCAACCGCAGCAACTCCGGCTCCGCCTGCGCCACGGTTTCCGCCGCCACGTCGTCCTGCAGGCTCAGCACGTCGTCCAGCGTCCGGTCGAACCGCTGAGTCCAGACCACCTGGTGCCCGTCCCGCAGATCGATCAGGCGCGGGGCCACGCGGATGCGCTGGCCGGCATTCTGGATCGTGCCGTCGATGAGGTAGTCGAGCCCCTGTTGCTGGCGCAGCATCTGGTCGTCGCGGCCGGCGGCGGTGGCCTGCACGAGCGAGGAGGTCGACACGATCGAGAGCCAGCGGAACCGGCTCAGGCCGGACGTCATCTCCTCCGCGAGCCCGGTGGCGAGGTAGCCCTGCGCCGGGTCGGCGCCGTTCAGGGTGAGCGGCAGCACGCCGATGCGGACGCCGGATCGGCTGGAAACCGGTAGGGGGCGCGCCTCGCCCCGGTCGAGCACCAGCGGCGGCGGCGGCGGCGTAGCGGCGCGCACGGCTTTGCCGCTGCGGATCTCGGTCAACAGCGCCTGCGTCTCCGGCGACGGCAGCGCGTCCAGCAGGTCGGCCAGCACGGCGCGGCACCGGTCGTAGGACTGGATGGCCAGGCCACGCTCGCCGCGCTCGGCATGCGCGCGCATCAGGGCACGCCAGGCGCCCTCGTGGGCGCGGTCGATCGCCAGTAGCTGCTGCGCCACCGGGATCAGCGCTTCCGGCGCGACCTGCTCGTTGAGCAACGCCTCCGCCACGTTGCGCGCCCGGTCCCGTAGGCGCTCGCGCTCCCCGAGCAGCCAGACATCGAACGCCGGGTCGACGCCGTCCAGCTCTTCCAGCAACTCGCTATCCAGCAGGGCCAGCGCACCGGGATGGGCGGTGGTGGCGCGCAACACCTCGTCCACGTCCACCCAGACCACGCCGGGCCGCAGCACAAGGCTGTCGCGGTTGATGGTCAGGATCTCGGTGCCGGCCGGGGTGAGCACCTCCAGCAGGCGGTGGATCTCCTGGCGCAGCGAGGCGCGCGCCTGCTCCTCCGGCCGCCGGCTCCAGAGCAGCTCGGCCAGCCGCGCCCGCAGCACCGGGCGCGGCGCCGACAGGACCACGATCGCCAGCAGCGCGCGCGTCTTGCGACCCGGCGGCAACACGCTCTCGCTGTTGACCGTCCAGGCTTCCATCTGGCCGATCAACCGCAGCCGGACTGCGATCGGGTCGAGAGGTTCGCCGTAAGTGTCCCGAGCGGTCATTGATGCGCCTATCATCGTGGCGACCATAGCCCGAGAACGGCGGTTTCACGCAAGAGTTGTCGTCGAAGTCTTTGACTCTCCGTTGTAATTCGCCGAAAAGCTCGGCGGAAAACGTCTCAAAATTCAGATGGCGGCGTCGACCAATGCACGTGACGCGTCACCGCCCCAGTCCCCGTTGTATTTTGCCAGACAACGCTCCGCCTGGGTCGGCTCACCGGCTGCGATCGCTCGGATTGGCTCTAGGAAGCGCCGCTCATCCCCGCCGGATGCGTCGCGACAGGACCGTGATCGCAGACCCTCCTCGGCGATGACGATCAAGTCACGCGCAACATGGCGGAGAGAGTCGCCCCCCAACGTTGCTCCCATGGCGAGAGCAGGCACATCGGCGCGCAACTTGAAGTAATCGTCGATTTCGTAGCGCCGCATCACCGATTCCGCGGCGGCCAACGCAGTTTCATCATACAGTAACCCGGTCCAGAATGCGCTTTGGGCCAGCATCGCCGCCGGGCTGCCGGCATCGGCCCCGCGCATCTCCAGGAAACGCTTGACACGCACGTCGGTGAAGGCGGTCGTCATGTGATCGGCCCAGTCGCCCAGCGTCGCCCGTTCGCCGGGCAGGTCGGGCAATCCCGTCGCCATGTATTGCCGGAACGATTGGCCCGCCACGTCGTGGTAGACCTTGTCGCGCAGCACGAAATACATCGGCACGTCCAGCAGCCACTCGACGTACCGCTCGAAACCGAACCCGTCCTCGAACATGAGCCGCGGCATGCCGGACCGCTCGTTATCCGTGTCCGTCCAGACCCGCGCCCGGCTGGACAGAAATCCGCTCGGCTGGCCTTCGATGAAGGGCGAGTTGGCGAACAGCGCCGTGGCGACCGGCTGGAACGCCAGCGACACGCGGAGCTTGCGCACCATGTCCGCCTCCGACGCGTAGTCGAGGTTGACCTGCACCGTGCAAGTCCGGGTCATCATGTCGAGCCCGAACGCGCCCTTGAGCGGCATGTAGCGGCGCATGATGCCGTAGCGCGCCTTGGGCATGATGGGCATCTGGTCGCGGCGCATGGTCGGATGGAAGCCGAGCGGCGCGAAACCGAGGCCGAGGGGCTCGGCGGCGCGGCGGACCTCCGCGAAGTGCGACTCGAACTCCGCTTCCGTCTCGTGCAGCGTCCGCGCCAGTCCGCCCGACAGTTCGAACTGCCCGGCCGGCTCCAACGACACGGAGGCGGATTTGGCGGTGCCCAGCCCCTTGAGCCCGATGGGTGCGCCGCGCTCCTCGATCGGCTCCCAGCGGCCGGGCTCGACCATGCCGTCCAGCACCGCCCGGATGCCGCGGGGCTCGTAGGCCGGCGGCAGCCGGGTGTCATGGTAGAAGCCGAACTTCTCGTGCTCCGTTCCGATCCGCCACTCGGCTTTCGGCTTGCAGCCCTCGGCGATGTAGTCGGCCAGCTGCTGCACCGACGCGATCGGCGTGTCGTCAACGTCGCCAGGATTGGACATTGGAGGGCAAGCTTCCTGTTCCGTGAGAACGGGCCGTGCTGCACAGCCGACCCGGGGCGGCGAACACAACACGCTCGCGACGGTCGGCGTCAAGGCAGGGTGGCCGGACGCTGCCCAGCGCCCTATAGCGGGTGGGTGACGAGCTGGACCGACATCAACGCCACCGGCTGGGTCGCGCGATTGCCGCCCAAGGCGCGCGCCTTTGCCGTGCTGGCCCGCTACGACCGCATCGTGGGCTGCTGGCTGCTGTTCCTGCCCGGCCTCTGGTCGATCCTGGTGGCGCAGCAGCCGGCCGGTCCGACGCTGCGCCTGCTGGCGCTGTTCGCGACCGGTGCGCTGGTGATGCGCGGGGCCGGTTGCGTGGTCAACGACATGTGGGACCGCGACATGGATCGGCGGGTCAGCCGGACCGCAGCCCGGCCGCTCGCCAGCGGCGCTCTGCGGATGCGCGAAGCCGCGATCTTCCTTGTCGTACTTCTCGTACTCGGGCTGACGATCCTGCTGCAACTCAATGGGCTGGCCCAGGCGCTCGGCGTCGGCTCCCTGTTGCTGGTGGCGCTCTACCCGCTCGCCAAGCGGGTGACGTGGTGGCCGCAGGCCGTCCTGGGGCTCACCTTCTCCTGGGCGGCCCCGATGGGGTATGCCGCCGCGACGGGGCGGTTGGACGGCATCGCCGCCGCGCTCTACGTGGCCGCCTTCTTCTGGATCCTCGGTTACGACACGATCTACGGACACCAGGACCGCGAGGACGACGCGTTGATCGGCATCCGCAGCACCGCGCGGCTGTTCGGCAACACGACCAAGCCGATGCTGCTGGTCTGCTACGCCGTTACGCTCGGGCTGGTCGCGGTCGCCGGCAGCCAGGCCGGCTTGGCATGGCCGTTCTTCCCCGCGCTGCTGCTGCCCGCCGCGGTGTTCGCCTGGCAGATCGTCACCTTGGACGTGCGCGACCCCGCCGGATGTCTGCGCCGCTTCCGCAGCAATCGCGAGGCCGGGCTGCTGATCGGATTGGCCGTGCTCCTGGGCCGGATGTGACCCCCGCCGCCTTTGTCGCCGCCCATACCGCGATCGGCACGGCGCCGCTGGTCCCCGAAATCCGGCTGCATCTGGCGACCGAGATCACGCCGATCTGGCAAGCCACCGAAGCCTGGCTCGCCCGCGAGGGCGTCGCGCCGCCTTTCTGGGCTTTCGCCTGGCCCGGCGCCCAAGCCCTGGCCCGCCGCGTGCTGGACGACCCGCCACTCGTCCGCGGCCGCTCCGTGCTGGACTTCGCGGCCGGCGGCGGTCTGGCTGCCATCGCCTGCGCGCGCGCCGGCGCCCGGGTCGAAACGGCCGAACTCGACCCGCTCGCCTCGGCCGCCACCGTGGCCAACGCCGCGCTGAACGGAGTGGACGTGCTCGCCCACACTGGCGACATGGTCGGCAGCGCCGGCCGGTGGGAGCTGATCCTGTGCGGCGACGTCTGCTACGAGGCGCCGATGACGGGGCACATCATGCCCTGGCTGCGCGGCCTCGCCGCCGCCGCGGAGGTCTGGATCGCCGATCCCGGCCGCGCCTACATGCCGACCGAGGGCATGACCCGGCTCGCCACCTACGACGTGCCGACCACGCTCGAGCTGGAGGACCGAACCGTCCGCACGACGACGATCTATCAGCTCCACCCCCGCTAGGCCGCCATGCGCCTGCTGCGCCCCTTGCGGACCCGTGAGATGGCGCTGCTCTGGGGCGGCCTGTCGCTGTCGGCGATCGGCGACCAGCTCTACACGCTGACGCTGAGTTGGGTCGCGGTCGCCGTGTTCGGCCCGGCGGCGGGATATCTCACCGCGCTGCAGGCCGCCGTGGTGCTGCTGGCCGCCCTCGGCCTCGGTCGATGGGCCGATCGTTGGCCCGCCCAGACCAACCTGATCGCCGCCGACCTGGTGCGCATGGCCGTTCTGCTCGGGCTGGTCGCCGCCTGGCTCGCCCTCGGCCGTCCCGCCGCGTTGCCGCTGATCGTGGCCATCGTCGTGCTGGCGGCGGGCCAGGCGGTGTTCCAGCCGGCGCTGCAGCTCGTGCTCCCGGGCTTGGTGCCGGACCGCGCGCAGCTCCCGGCCGCCAATGCCCTGCTGGACGCCACCGATCGCAGCGCCCGCCTGCTCGGGCCCGGCCTGGTCGCCGCGCTGGCGGGCGGCCTGCCGACGGTCCATTTCGTCTCGCTCGATGCGCTGAGCTTCGGCCTGTCCGCCATCGCGCTCACGCTTATCCGCCGCCGCCGCCGCATCGACGCCGTGCGCCCGCCGGCCAACGAGACGGTGCGGGAGGCCATGACCCGCGGGGTCCGCGCCATGGCCGCGCACCCGCTGCTCGGCTACGTCCTGCGCACCACGGCGATCAATAACGGGGCCTGGTACACCGCCTACTATCTGGCCGTGCCGCTGCTGATCGAGCGCACCGGCATCGCGGGGCCCGGCGGCACCGGCCTCGGCGCGTTCGGCCTGGTGATCGCCGCCTATGGCTGCACCAACCTGCTCGCCACCCTGGTGCTCGGCGGCCGGCCGATGCCGCTGCAGCCGCAGCGGCAGATGTTCGTGGGCGGCGTCATCACCGGCCTCGGCACCGGGCTGATGATCGCCGTGCCGTTGCTGCCGCCCGGGCTGCGGCTGCCGGGCTTGGCCGCCTGCGCCGCGCTGGCCGCGTTCGGCGGCCCGATGAAGGACATCCCGGTCGCGGTCCTGCGCCAGACCCGGCTGCCCGCCGCCGACCTGGCCGCCGGCGTGCGCGCCTACATCGCGGCCAACAGCGCCGGCATGCTGGTCGCGATGCTCCTCGCCCCCCTCGCGCTCGGGGGCTTCGGCGCGGCCGGCACCGCGCTGCTCTGCGGCGGCGCGATGGCCGCCACCGGCCTTACCGGTCTATGGCGGCACCGCTTCCATGCCGAGCCGGCGACGTCATGACACGACGACGGGCGCCTCGTCATGTGTCCGCCGCGAGCGCTGCTTGCCGACGGTGAATTTCTCCAGCTCGGCATCCAGCTGCGCCCCGACCAGCACGACCAGGCTCGAGATCCAGATCCAGGTCATGAAGCCCACCAGCGCGCCCAGTGAGCCGTAGGTCGCGTTGTAGTTGCCGAAATTCGACACGTACCAGGAGAACAGCACGGAGACGAGCAGCCAGCCGACCGCCGCGAACCCGCTGCCCCAGCTGATCCAGCGCCACACGACTTTGGTGCGGCAGGGCCCGAACCGGAACATGACCGCCAGCAGCAGGCCGATCGCGCCGAGGAGCAGGGGCCAGCGTAGCCAGAACAGCAGGAAGTCGACCATCGAGCTCAACCCGACGAAGGCCAGCACGGCGGGAACCACGACGATGCCGGCCATCGCCACCACCATGAACAGGATGGTGCCGAACGTGCACAGCAGCGTCAGGGCGGTCAGCACGAAGAAGTTCCGCTTCTCCTTGACCTCGTGCACCTTGTTCAACGCGTTGAACATGGCTTTCATGGCCTGGTTCGAAGTCCAGAGCGACGTCGCCAGACCGATCAGGAATGCCCAGCCGAGACCGCGATCGCCGGCGGTCAGGCTCTTCAGCTCGTCGGTCAGCAGGTCTTGCGCGCCGCCCGGCAGCACAAGGGCGATGTTGTCGACCTGATGCATGATGGTCGTGGGGTCGGCGACCAGGCCGAACAGCGACACCAGCATGGCCAGCGCGGGGAAGATCGACAGCAGCGTGTAGAACGTCATCGCCGCCGCCTGCGTCATCAGGTCGTTGTCCGACACTTCGGAGACCACGTGCTTCGCGAGATACCACAGCCCCGGCACCTCCCCAGTCGGCGTGTCGCCAGTGGGCGTGGCGCCGGTGGGCGTCGCGCCGGTCGGGGCATCACCCGTCGGGGTCGCGGCCCTGGACGTCGCGTCGGACCGTTTCGAACGAGGCGGAGCGGGCGGGTGGGCCGGGTTCGGACGCGCGCTGACGAACATGCCGACGGCGGCCAGCGTGGCCAGGATCAGGGGGTGGTCGAGCTTAATCCGCACGGGACGCCTTTTGCATCGTCTGGTTGTAAGCCGTCCGGGCAGAGATGGTTGCGGAACGCCAGCGAAATGACGCGCTCGCCGCAACGGTATTTACAGGGAGGATGCGACCGCCGGCGCCAGGTCGGCCTGCTTGGCCGCCGGATGGGCCTGGTTGCGGAAGCGCAGCTCGCCGCCCGGCGCCGCATCGGGCTGGCCGATGCCGAACAGCTCCAGCCGCGAGCTACAGGTCACGGCCACGACGCCGCGGGCGGCCGGGTTGGTGAGGAACTGGCGCGCCTCGCCCTCCAGCTCCAGCTTCTCCTGCAACAGGCGCCATTCCAACTGGTCCGTGTCCTCGACGAACATGGCCAGGATCCCCGGGCGAGTGCCGGTGAGCCGGGCGGGCGCAATGGCGGCCATGCGCTGGCGCACCGCGACGGCGACCGCGTTCTGCTGCCCCGCCCGCGCCGCCAGCACGAACACGCCGCCGCCCGCGCTGGCCACCGCCAGATGTGCCTCCGGCCCGAACTCCTCGCGCAGGCGCGGCATCAGCCCGAGTTCGTCGGCCTGCGCGGCCGCCAGCATCAACGGATCGAGCCGCAGCACCACCGCCTCGTCGCTATCGGCCCGGCGTTGCTCCGACAGCATCTGGCTGATCCGCCGGTGCAACGCCGGCAGCAACCCGGTCTCGTCGCAACTCGGCTGCTTGAGCCCGAGCGGGAAAGTCAGCTTCAACAGGTAACGGCCGGGATGGGCGCGCAACCAGGTCTGCAGGTCCGGGTCGATCCGGTCCACCAGGCGGAACCAGGCATCGCGATGCACGCCGCGGCCTTCTTCGGCGGAGACCACGTCGCAGGCGATCTCCGCCTCCGCCGTGCCGCGCCGGATCAGCAGATCGTAGGGCGCCCCCTCCTCCAGCCCGGCATGCTCGACCTCGAACTCGCGGGAGCGCTGCAACGACGCCGTGCGCAGGAGGTGGAACAGGCCGATGAAGGTGTTGGGCCCGGTCAACGACTCCCGGCAGATCGCCCCCAACCGGGCACGGCCGGCCTGCGGCATGCGTCCATGGAGCGCCACGGCGTCGGCGGCGTAGGTGATGATCTGGGTCTCGACCTTGTTCAGCGGCCGGTTCGGCATCCCGCGCGACAGCCGGTCGATCACCAGCTCGATCGCGTGGCGCTGCTGCAGGCTCTTGCGCTCGCGGGTGGCGGCGCCGGCGCTGCGCAGCCCGTCCATCCGCTGCGCCCAAAGGCGCGCATCGGCGATGCCGATGAAAGCAGCCAGCATCGCCGGGAAATCGTTCGCGACCATCGCCCGGCTCAATTGCGTGCCAGACGCGCGTCAGTCGGCGCATGCGGGTTCTGGGCCCGATGCCGCAGCAAGTGGTCGGCCAGGACGCACGCGACCATCGCCTCACCGACCGGGACAGCTCGGATACCCACACACGGATCATGGCGGCCCTTGGTGGCGATGTCCACGTCGCTGCCGAAGCGATCCACCGATTGTTGCGCGATCAGGATGGAGCTGGTCGGCTTGACGGCAAAGCGCGCCACGATCGGCTGCCCGGTGCTGATGCCGCCCAGCACGCCCCCGGCATGGTTGGCCGCGAAACCGACGACCCCGTCCTCCATGCGCATCGGGTCGGCATTGTCCTCGCCATGCGCGGCCGCCGCGGCGAAGCCGTCGCCGATCTCGACGCCCTTGGCGGCATTGATCCCCATCAGCGCGCCCGCCAACTCGGCATCCAGCTTGCCGTAGATCGGGGCCCCCAGCCCGGGCGGCACGCCCTCGGCCACGACCTCGATCACGGCGCCGACGCTCGAGCCGGCCTTGCGCACCGCCGCCAGATCCCCCTCCCACAACGAGGCGGTCTCCGCATCCGGGCAGAAAAACGGGTTCTGCCCGATTTGCTCCCACGACCACCGAGCCCGGTCGATCGCGCGCCCGCCGATCTGGACCAACGCGCCGCGCACCCGCACCGCCTTGCCCAGCACCAGCCGCGCCACCGCGCCCGCCGCGACCCGGCACGCCGTCTCCCGCGCCGACGAGCGGCCGCCGCCGCGGTAGTCGCGGATCCCGTATTTCAGCTGATAGGTGACATCCGCATGGCCGGGCCGGAATTGCTGCGCGATGGCGCCGTAATCGCGCGACCGCTGATCGACGTTCTCGATCTGCAGCGCGATCGGCGTGCCGGTGGTCCGTCCCTCGAACACGCCCGACAGGATGCGCACGGCGTCCGGCTCCTGCCGCTGGGTCGTGAACTGGGATTGTCCGGGCCGGCGGCGATCGAGCCAGGGCTGAATGGCCGCCTCGTCGAGCGGCAGCAGCGGTGGACAGCCGTCGATGACGCAGCCGATGGCCGGCCCGTGGCTCTCGCCCCAGGTAGTGACGCGGAACAGATGGCCGAAACTATTGTGGCTCACTTACTCCGCCACGTTGATGTCGGGCGCGGCTGGGTTCTTCATGCCGACGATGTGGTAGCCGCTGTCCACGTGGTGCACTTCACCCGTCACGCCGGCGGAAAGCGGGCTCAGCAGATACAGCCCGGCGCCGCCCACTTCGTCCAGCGAGACATTGCGCTCCAGCGGAGAGTTGTACTGGTTCCAGCGCAGGATATAGCGGAAATCGCCGATGCCGCTCGCCGCCAGCGTCTTCATCGGCCCGGCGGACAGCGCGTTGACGCGGATCCCCTGCCCGCCGAGATCGGCCGCGAGATAGCGCACGGAGCTCTCCAGCGCCGCCTTGGCCACGCCCATGACGTTGTAGTGCGGCATCACCCGCTCGGCGCCGAGATAGGTCAACGTCAGCAGCGAGCCGCCCGGCCGCATCATCGGCACGGCCCGCTGCGCCACCGCGGTGAACGAGAAGCACGAGATGTCCATCGCGGTGAGGAAAGCCTGGCGCGGCGTATCGAGGTATTTGCCGCGCAGGTATTGCTTGTCGGCCCAGCCGATGGCGTGCAGCACGAAGTCGATCCCGTCCCAACGCTCGCCAACGGCGGCAAAGGCACGATCGATGCTCGCATCGTCGCTCACGTCGCACGGGAAGACGAGGTCGCTGCCGATGCCGCTGGCCAGGGGACGCACGCGCTTCTCCAGCGCCTCGCCCTGGAAGGTGAAGGCCAGCTCCGCGCCCTGGGCGGCACAGGCGGCGGCGATGCCCCACGCGATGGAGCGCTCGTTCGCCACACCCATCACGATCCCGCGCTTGCCCTGCATGAGCGTCCCGCTGGCGGGCCCGGGCACGGTTTGCGGGGCTTCTGGCATGGGTGGACCTCGATAAACGGACAGGACGGGCGTGGTGGCACAGGCCGGGCAGGAGGGAAAGAGCCCAGAGCACTTCCCGAGCCAGAACGCTCGGGACGTCGTGCTCTATCTCATTGACAGCAGAGCAACTTTCGCTGACCGGACCGGCTCGGTTCGGTCAGCAGTCGCTCTAGCATGTCTCCGCCCATTGCCGGGCATCGTTGCCGAGCCGCAAGCTGCGCACGTATTGCCGCCGGCCGCCCCCGCCCCAAACTCCATTGATCCGGACGCTCCCCCGACCGACCCGAGGACGCCATGCCCGACACGCCGATCCCCACGTCATCCGCCAGCGTCATCCCCGACACCGACGACCCCTTTCGCCTATTCGCGGAATGGCTGGACGCCGCGCGGGCCAGCGAACCGAACGATCCCAATGCGCTGGCCTTGGCGACCACCACGGCGGACGGGCATCCCTCCGTGCGCATGGTGCTGCTGAAGGATGTCGGCCCCGAGGGCTTCACGTTCTACACCAACTTCGAGAGCCGCAAGGGCGGCGAGCTGCAGGCCAACCCGCACGCGGCCATGCTGTTCCACTGGAAGACGCTGCGGCGGCAGGTCCGCGTGGAAGGGCCCGTCACGCCGGTGACGGACGCGGAGGCGGATGCGTATTTCGCCAGCCGCGCCCGCATCTCCCGCCTCGGCGCGCTGGCCTCCGACCAGTCCCGCCCGCTGCCCTCCCGCGCGACGCTGGAGCAGCGGGTGCAGGAGATGGACGAACGCTACCCGGGCGACAGCGTGCCGCGGCCGGCGCACTGGTCCGGCTTCCGCCTGGCGCCTGAAAGCCTCGAATTCTGGCAGGACATGCCGTTCCGCCTGCACGACCGCCGGGTGTGGCATCGCGAGGGCGCGGGTTGGCGGCGGGAAGCGCTGTATCCTTAGCTGGCGCGGCCCTCCCCCAGTGTCCTAAGAAAGCGTTCGAAGCTTTGTAGGGAGACGACGGATGCCCATTCGGAGATTGCTCCTGCCGCTGACCGGCACCGCCGCCGGCGAGGCCGCGCTCGGCAGCGCGTTGATGGTCGCGCGCATGTGGAACGCCCACCTGACGGCGCTGCACGTCCGCATCGATAGCCGCGACGTCGCACCGCTGGCCGGCGAAGGCCTCTCGGGCGCGATGATCGAGGAGATGATGTCGGCCACCGAAAAGGAGAGCAGCGAGCGGAGCGACGCCGTGCGCTCCCTGTTCGACCGCTTCGTCGCCCAGCACGGGGTGACGGTCGCCGACCCCACCGTGCGCGGCCCCACCGCGAACTTCCACGGCGTCACCGGCCGCGAGGAGGACCTGGTCGCCCAGCTCGCCCGCTTGTGCGACCTCACCGTCGTGCCGCACCCGGAGGCCGGCGACGACGTCAGCAGCAGCGACGCGCTGCACGCGGTGTTGTTCGATAGCGGGCGCCCGGTGCTGATCGCCCCGCAAACCCCGCCCGCGGCCATCGGCACCCGCATCTGCGTGGCCTGGAACGGCACGGCGGAGAGCGCCGCCGCGGTCCAGGCCGCGATCCCCTGGATGCAGCGCGCCACCGCCGTGCGCATCCTGCATTCCAGCGACTACCAGCGCCGCGGCCCCGGCGCCGCCGAGATCGCCAGCTACCTCATGCTGCACGACATCCGCGCCGAGACGGTGTCGTTCAAGCCGGTCGACCGCGACGTCGGCCGCGGCCTGCTCGCCGCCGCGGGCGAGTTCGGCGCGGACCTGCTGACCATGGGCGCCTACTCCCATTCCCGCATCCGCCAGCTCATCCTGGGCGGCGTGACGCGGCACGTGCTGGAACGGGCGGCCATTCCGGTGATGATGAACCGGTGATCGGTTTCAACTCCGTGTCACCGCACTGCAACCGTGTGGTCGAGGGTTCGTTTGCTTCGAACCATGACCCGAACGATCGACATGACCGAGATCGATGAGCACGACCTGTCGGAGCTCGACCAACTGATCAACGACCCCGACGTGCCCATGCAGGCCGAGCGGGTTTGGGAGTTGTTGGACAAGCTGGCGGCTCGATCGGTGCCGCCGGCGGGCTAAGCTCCAGGCGGTGGCTGGTCGGGGCGAGAGGATTCGAACCTCCGGCCTCCTGCTCCCAAAGCAGGCGTACTACCAGGCTGTACTACACCCCGCGCCACGCTCCGTATGGAGCGCGGCGCCGGGTCGCGCAAGTGAACTCGCGGCGCGCTCAGGATTTCGCGGCGAAGATCCGTTGTTCCACCTTGTCGCCGACATGGATGCCCAGCCGCCGAGCGGTGCCGGCCCGTAGCTCCAACGTGGCGCGCACCGGGCCGCCGCTCTCGATGGTCGCCAGGCTGCGCGGGGTGGTGTTCTCCGCGATGCGGCGAATGGTGCCGTCCGCCGCGATGAACACCATGTCGAGCGACGACACGGTGTTGCGCATCCACATGGCGCTGTCTCGGGGCGCGCCCCAGTCGAACAGCATGCCGCCATCCTCCGGGATGTTCTCGCGGAACATCAGCCCGGTTTCCTGCTGGTCCGGGGTCAGCGCCATCTCGACGTTGAACTCCCGCCGCTGACCGTCGCGCGTGACGATCACGAGCTTCTCCTTGGGCAACTCGGGTTGCGCGGTGGCGATGTCGTCGGCCTCGGCCGTGGTGGTCATCAGCAGGAACCCTAGCGAGGAGAGGAGGAGGGAGCGGCGCTTCATGGGACGACCTCTTGGCGTGTGACCTGCGAGACCACCCGCTCGACCTCCTCGCGAACGGGGCCTTCGCGCGGGGCGTCGCGGATGGTGGTGAACCAGTGTTCCGGCGGGTTGCGGCCCGCGGCGCGGTTATACACGAGCGCGCGCAGCACCGCCTCCGCGGCCGGCGTGGTCCGGGCCGGGATCTCGATGCCGTTCAGGATGGCCCAAACGCCGGCCCAGCACCGCCCGACAGTGTACGGGTTGTAGCCACCACCGCCGGTCACGACCAAGCGCGGCGCCATGTCGCGCAGAGCGGCGGCAACCGCGAAATGGGCGTTGTTGCTCAACGACAGCTTGGCCAGCGGATCCTCTTCCAGCGCGTCGGCGCCGCATTGCAGGAAGATCGCCTGCGGCCGCCGTGCCCGGATGAGCGGCAGCACCGCTCCCTCCATCACATGCCGCATCTCCGTGTCGTTGAAGCCCGGCGGCACCGGCAGGTTGCGCGCCGCACCGCCGGCCCGGTCGCCGGCCAACCCGGTGAACGGCCAGCGCCCGGCCTCGTGGATCGAGATCGTCAGCACCCGGTCGTCGTCGGCGAACGCGTCCTGCACGCCGTCGCCATGATGGGCGTCGATGTCGAGATAGACGATGTTGTCCAGCCCGGCCTCAAGCCAGGTGAGTAGGCCGAGCACGGGGTCGTTGAGGTAGCAGAACCCGCTGGCCCGCGCGGGCCGGCCATGATGCGTGCCGCCCCCGGGGCAGTGCACGATGCCGCCTTCCAGCGCGAGCCGGCACGCCAGCATGACGCCGCCGGCCGAGGTCATGGGCCGGCGATAGATCTCGGCATACACCGGGTTGCCTTCGGCGCCGATGCGGAAGCGCGCGCGGTCTTCGTCCGACACGGCCCCGTCGCGCTCGGCCCGCTGCAGCGCTTCCACGTATTCGGGCTCGTGGAAGCGCAGCACGTCGTCGAGCTCGGCCATCGGCGCCGTGCGGAACTGCCCCTCGTCGAGCCAGCCCATGGCGCGGCACAGATCGGTGCAGGTGGTCACCCGCGGGATCGCCAGCGGATGCTTCGCGCCGTAGGTGGACCGCCGGTAGATCTCGCTGCCGATGTAGAGCGGACGGATCAATGAGAGCGGGTCAGCCGACGCCCTCGACGATGCGGAAATCCCGCTCTACCGCGCCACGGAGCGCGTCCAGCGCTTCGCCGTACTCCGCGCTGTCATGCGCGGTGCGGGCCGCGTCCACGCTGTCGAACTCGACCACAACGGTGCGCCCGACGATCCCTTCCTCGTGCGCTTCGGCCGCGACGCCGCGCACCACGAAGCGGCCGCCATGCTTCTGGATCGCCGGCGCCGCCAGCTTGGCGTAGGCGGCCAGCTTGCCGTCGTCGTGCACCGCCCGATAGCAGCTCACCCAATATCCCTTGGCCATGATCGTCCCTCCCTTGAAGCGGCGAACCTCGGATGCCGCCGGCCGATTGTAAAGCCGGTCAGCTCCGCCGCAGGGCGTAGCTTCCGGACAGCGCAGCCATGATCTGGTCGGCATGCGCCGGGTCGCGCGCCTCGATCATCAGCTCCAGCTCCGCCGACTGCACGCTCGGCGCATCGAACAGGCGCTGGTGGACCACCTCGATGATGTTGCCGCCGGAGCCGCCGATCCGGGTCGTGATGTCGGCCAGCACGCCGGGTCGATCCGGAATGTCCATCGCCAGCCGGAGCAACCGCCCGTCGCGCAACAGGCCGCGCAGCAGCACGTTGGCCAGGATGCGCCCGTCGATGTTGCCGCCGCACACCACCGTGCCGACCCGGCGCCCGCGGAACCGCTCGGGATGCGCCAGCAGCGCGCCGACGCCGATCGCCCCGGCCCCTTCCGCCACCTGCTTGGCCCCCTCCGCCAGCAGGGAGATCGCGTCCTCCACCACCCGCTCGGGCACCACCAGAACCTCGCGCACGCGGCCCTCGATCGCCCGCAGGCAGTGCTCGCCCACGCGGGACACGGCGATGCCCTCCGCGATGGTCGCCCCGCCCGCCACGCCGTCGCGCCCGGCCAGCGCGGCCTGTAGGGAGGCGTGGCTCTCCACCTCGACCCCGATGACCTCCACGTCCGGTCGCACGCCCGCCGCGGCCACCGCGCAGCCCGCGATCATGCCGCCGCCGCCGACCGGGATCAGCAGCACCTCGATCTCCGGCGCGTCCTCCAGGAACTCCAGCGCCAGCGTGCCCTGGCCGGCCATGACCGCTTCGTCGTCATACGGGTGCACGAAGACGCGGCCGTCCCGCTCGGCCAGCGCGTGCGCGTGCGCCGCCGCATCGACCAGGAGCTCGCCGTGCAGCACGACCTCGGCGCCCCAGGCCCGGGTCCGGCTCACCTTGGTCGCCGGCGTGAACAACGGCATCACGATCGTCGCGTGCAGGCCCAGCAAGCTCGCATGCCGCGCCACTGCCTGCGCGTGATTGCCGGCCGACATCGCGATCACGCCGCGCGCCCGCTCCTCGGCCGTCAGCAGGGCCAGCCGGTTGGCGGCGCCGCGCTCCTTGAAGGAGCCGATCCGCTGCAGGTTCTCCAGCTTCAGCGACACGTCCGCGCCGGTCGCCTGGCTCAGCGCGTGCGACGGGATCGACGGCGTGCGCAGCACCCGCCCCTCGATCCGCCGCGCCGCCGCGCGCACGTCTTCCAACCCGATCATCGCACAACCCCGTACATGAAAAACCCTCCCCCGCGCGCGAGGGAGGGCACGGCGAGGATCATCCCGCGCCGAGCTGGATCAGCCGTACTTGACCTCGAGCACCTCGTAGCTCCGGTCGCCGCCCGGAGCCGGCACGGAGATGGTGTCGCCGGTCTTCTTGCCGATCAGCGCCTTGGCCAGCGGCGAGGAGATGGACAGGCGACGCTCCTTGATGTCGGCCTCGTGCACGCCGACGATCTGGTAGGTCGCCTCCTTGTCGGTCTCCTCGTCGACCAACTTGATCTGGGCGCCGAACTTGATCTGGTCACCGGACAGCGACGCCGGGTCGATCACCTCGGCGGCCGAGACGATCTCCTCCAGCTCGATCACGCGTCCCTCGATGAAGGATTGCCGCTCGCGCGCCGCGTGATATTCGGCATTCTCCGATAGGTCGCCATGGCTGCGTGCTTCCGCGATGGCGCGGATGATGGCGGGCCGCTCCACCGATTTGAGGTGTCGCAACTCTTCCTCGAGACGCTGCAAGCCCGGCGCGGTCATCGGAAACTTTTGCAAGATAGTCGATCCTCTTACGATCGGCGTTGGAACGATGCCGCGCGTGGCACCGCTGTTTAGAACGATCGGTCAAAGTAGGATTGCAAGGGCGCTACTTCAAGCGTGCCCGATTTAAGGGCCGCAATCGCCCCCACCGCCGCCCGAGCACCGGCGATAGTTGTGTAGTGCGGCACCCCGTTGGTCAACGCCGTACGCCGGATGGCGAAGCTGTCCGTCACCGACTGTGCCGAGGCCGCCGTGTTGATCACGAGCTGGACTTCGCCGCCCTCGATCGCGTCCACGCAGTGCGGCCGGCCTTCCAGCACCTTGTTGACCGTCTTGACCGGCAGCCCGGCCGCCGCGATCCGCGCCGCCGTGCCGCGCGTGGCCATCACGGTGAACCCCATTTCCGTCAGCCGCCGCGCCATCGGCACCAGCCCCACCTTGTCGCCATCGCGCACCGACAGGAACACCGTGCCACTCGCCGGCAGCTTCACCCCCGCGCCGAGCTGCGACTTGGCGAATGCGCGCTCGAAGGATTGATCGAGCCCCATCACCTCGCCGGTCGACTTCATCTCTGGGCCGAGGATCGTGTCGACGCCCGGGAACCGGGCAAACGGGAACACCGCCTCCTTGACTGCGACATGCGGCGCGACCCGGTCGTCATCGAGCGTGAACTCGGCGAGCTTCGCCCCCGCCATCACCCGTGCGCCGATCTTGGCCACTGCCACGCCGGTCGCCTTGGCCACGAACGGCACCGTCCGCGACGCCCGCGGGTTGACCTCCAACACGTAGATCACCCCGTCCTTGACCGCGAACTGCACGTTCATCAGCCCGACCACCCCCAGCGCTCGGGCCATCTCCTCCGTCTGCGTCTTCAGCTCGGTGATCGTCGACGGCGGCAGCGAGTACGGCGGCAGCGAACAGGCGCTGTCGCCCGAATGGATCCCGGCCTCCTCGATGTGCTCCATCACGCCGGCGACGTAGACGTTGGTGCCGTCGCAGATGCAGTCGACATCCACCTCGATGGCGTCGTTGAGGTAGCGGTCGAGCAGGACCGGGCCGAGCCGGAGCGACGCCTCGCCGGAATTGCGCATGTAGCGCAGCAGCCCGGCCCGATCGTGCACGATCTCCATCGCGCGGCCGCCCAGCACGTAGGAGGGCCGCATCACGACGGGGAAGCCGACCTTCTCCGCGATCGCCTCCGCCTCGGCCGTCGAGCGTGCGATGCCGTTATCCGGCTGCTTCAAGCCCAGCTTGTGCAGCAGCGCCTGGAACCGCTCGCGATCCTCCGCGACATCGATGGCGTCCGCCGAGGTACCCAGGATCGGAATCCCCGCCTCGGTCAGCGCCTGGCTCAGCTTCAGCGGCGTCTGCCCGCCATACTGCACGATGCAGCCGAGCACCTCGCCCCGGTCCTGCTCGCGCCGCACCAGCGCGATCACGTCCTCGGCGGTCAGCGGCTCGAAATACAGCCGATCCGACGTGTCGTAATCCGTGGAGACCGTCTCCGGGTTGCAGTTGACCATGATGGTCTCGAACCCGGCCTCCCGCAGCGCGTAGCACGCGTGGACGCAGCAATAATCGAACTCGATCCCCTGTCCGATCCGATTGGGCCCGCCGCCCAGGATGATGATCTTCTGGCGATCGGTCGGATCGGCCTCGCATTGGGGCACGCCGAAGCCGCCCTCGAACGTCGAATACATATAGGGCGTGCCGGACGCGAACTCGCCGGCGCAGGTGTCGATCCGCTTATAGACCGGCTGCACCCCGAGCCGTGCCCGCAACCCCGCCACGTCCTTGCCGCCGCTCAACGCCGCGAGCCGCTCGTCCGAGAACCCCAGCGCCTTCAGCCGCCGCATCCCAGTCGCGTCCTCCGGCAGCCCGGCCGACTTGACCTGCTTCTCCGCATCCACGATCCGCTCCAGCTCCCGCAGGAACCAGCGGTCGAACTTGCAGGCGTCGTGGATCTCGTCGACCGACAGCCCGGCCCGCAACGCCTGGGCCGCCATCAACAGCCGATCCGGCGTCGGCGAGGACAGCGCCGCCCGGAACGCATCGTGCCCCTCCCCGCCGGGCGCCTCGACCTCGTCGAGCCCGGACAGGCCCGTCTCCATCGACCGCAAGCCCTTCTGCAGCGCCTCGGCGAACGACCGCCCGATCGCCATCGCCTCGCCCACCGACTTCATCGCCGTGCCCAGCAGCGCCGGCGTCCCGGGGAACTTCTCGAAGGTGAAGCGCGGGATCTTCACCACCACGTAGTCGATCGTCGGCTCGAAGCTCGCCGGGATGCCGTGCGCGATGTCGTTCTGCAGCTCGTCGAGCGTGTAACCCACGGCCAGCTTCGCCGCGACCTTGGCGATCGGGAAGCCGGTCGCCTTGCTCGCTAGCGCCGAAGACCGCGATACCCGCGGGTTCATCTCGATCACCACCAGCCGGCCATCCACCGGGTTGAGCCCGAACTGCACGTTGGAGCCGCCGGTATCGACCCCGATCTTGCGCAGGCACGCGATGCTCGCGTCCCGCATGATCTGGTATTCCTTGTCCGTCAGCGTCAGCGCCGGCGCCACCGTCACGCTGTCGCCGGTATGCACGCCCATCGGGTCCACGTTCTCGATGGCGCACACGATGATGCAGTTATCCGCGCTGTCGCGGACCACCTCCATCTCGTATTCCTTCCAGCCGAGCACGCTCTCCTCGACCAGCACCTCGGTCGTCGGGCTCGCCGCCAGGCCGGACGAGACGATCTGCTCGAATTCCTGCCGGTTGTATGCGATCCCGCCCCCGGTGCCGCCCAGCGTGAAGCTCGGCCGGATCACCGCCGGCAGCCCGACTTGCGCCAGCACCGCCCGGGCCTCCTCCAGCGTATGCGCGATGCCCGATTTCGGGCTCTCGATGCCGATCTCGCTCATCGCGTCGCGGAACTTCAGCCGGTCCTCGGCCCGGTCGATCACGTCCGCCTTGGCGCCGATCAGCTCCACCCCGTGCCGCTTCAGCGCGCCCGACGCGTCGAGCTGCATCGCGGTGTTCAGCGCCGTCTGCCCGCCCATGGTCGGCAGCAGCGCGTCCGGCCGCTCCTTGATGATGATCTTCTCGACGATCTCCGGCGTGATCGGCTCGACATAGGTGGCGTCCGCCAGGCCCGGATCGGTCATGATGGTCGCCGGGTTGGAGTTCACCAGCACGACCCGGTAGCCTTCCGCCCGCAACGCCTTGCACGCCTGCGCCCCTGAATAATCGAACTCGCACGCCTGCCCGATCACGATGGGGCCGGCCCCGATGATCATGATGGTCTTGATGTCGGTGCGCTTCGGCATGGCTCTAGACCTTCTCGCCCATCATCTCGACGAAGCGCTTGAACAGGTGGTGGCTGTCGGTCGGCCCCGGGCTCGCCTCCGGATGATACTGCACGCTGAACGCCCGCTTCGCGTCGCACGCGATGCCTTCGTTGCTGCCGTCGAACAGGCTCGTATGGGTGATGCGCACCCCGTCCGGCAGGCTCTTGTCGTCCACCGCGAAGCCGTGATTCTGCGCGGTTATCTCGACCTTGCCGGTCGCGAGATCCTTCACCGGCTGGTTGGCGCCGCGGTGGCCCTGGTCCAGCTTGTAGGTCTTGGCGCCGAGCGACAGCGCCAGCAGCTGATGCCCCAGGCAGATGCCGAACACCGGCACGCCGCGGTCCAGCACACCCTGGATCGCCGGCACCGCGTAGGTCGCGGTGGCGGCAGGGTCGCCGGGGCCGTTGGAGAGGAACACGCCGTCGGGCTGGTGACGCAGGATGTCGTCGGCCGTGGCATCGGCCGGCACCACCGTCACCTTGCAGCCGGCGGCCGCCAGGCAGCGCAGGATGTTGCGCTTGGCGCCGTAATCGACCGCGACCACGTGGTGCACCGGGTCGAGCGCCACATGCTTGTCCGGCCACGCCCAGGTGCCCTCGCTCCAGCCGTAGCTCTGCGTGCAGCTGACCTGCTTGGCCAGGTCCATGCCCTCCAGCCCCGGCCACGACGCCGCCTGCGCCCGCAGCGCCGGCAAGTCGAACTTGCCGTCTGCCGGATGACACAGCACCGCCGTCGGCGGCCCGCCATCGCGGATGCGCAAGGTCAGCGCCCGCGTGTCCACCCCGGCCAGCCCCGGCACGTCCCGCGCCTTCAGCCACGCATCCAGCGTCGCCGCCGAGCGCCAGTTGGACGGCTCCGTGATGTCCTGCTTGACCACCAGCCCGAGCGCCGCGACGTTGGTCGCCTCCGCATCCTCCGGATTGGTGCCGACGTTGCCGATGTGCGGAAAGGTGAAGGTGATGATCTGCCCGGCATAGGACGGATCGGTCAGCGTCTCCTGGTAGCCGGTCATGCCCGTGTTGAAACACAGCTCGCCGACCCGGCCGCTCCCGGCCGGCGTCCACGCGCCGAAGCCCGCGCCCCAGAACACGCCGCCATCGGCCAGCACCAGCACCGCCGTCGCGCCCGGCGGCATCGCCTCGTCCGGCGCCGCGTCGTCCGGCTCCGCCGCGCCGCTCTCGCCGGCTAGGTCGGCCATCGTCAGCCCGGTCGCCGCCACCACCGCGGACCAATGCTTGCTCGGGACCGCCCGCGCCTGCCGCCACTTGCGGATCGCTTCCAGCCCGACCCCCGTGAGCCGCGCCGCCGCCTCGGGACCGCCCAGCCGGGCAATGATAGTGTCGATGCTGACCATGGCGGCACCTTATGGGAATTTTCTTCCCGGCTCAAGGTTGTTGTGGCAAGATGCTGGGAACTCTTTTCCCGTTAAGGATTTCCGATGGCGCTGCGCGACCAGTTCACCGATGCCCTCAAGACCTCCATGAAGGCCGGCGACAGCGCCCGCACCTCCACGCTGCGCATGATCCTGGCCAAGCTCAAGGATGCCGACATCGCCGCCCGCCCAAAGGGCATCACGGCCATCTCCGACGACGAGGTGATGGCCACCCTGCGCGGCATGGTGAAATCGCGCCGGGAGTCGGTGGAGCTCTACCAGCAGGGCAACCGCCCCGAGCTCGCCGCCAAGGAAGAGGCCGAGATTGCCGTCATCGAGGGCTTCCTGCCGCAGCCGATGGACGACGCCACCCTGGCCGCCGCCGTGGACAAGGCGATCGCCGACAGCGGCGCCACCGGCCCCAAGGAGATGGGAAAGGTCATGGCCGCGCTGAAATCCGCCCACGGCGCCGCGCTGGACATGTCGCGCGCCAACCCGCTGGTCAAAGCCCGCCTCACCGCCTGATCGCACCGCCCGATGGCCCTGCCGCCCGAGTTCCTGGACGAGTTGCGCGCCCGCACGCCGCTCCCGGCGCTGATCGGGCGCCGGGTCAAGCTGAGCAAGTCGGGCCGCAACTGGAAGGGCTGCTGCCCCTTCCACGGCGAGAAGTCTCCCTCTTTCTACGTCTACGACGACCACTTCCACTGCTTCGGCTGCGGCGTCCATGGCGACGCCATCAGCTTCCAAATGCAGTCCTCCGGCGCCTCCTTTCCCGAAGCCGTCGAGAACCTGGCCAGCGAGGCCGGGCTCGAAGTGCCCAAGGCATCGCCCGCCCAGGCCCGCGCCGAACGCCAGCGGCTCGACCTGCACGACATTCTCGAGCACGCCCACGCCAGCTTCCGCCGCCGCCTCGGCACGCCGGAGGGTGCGGCGGCGTTGTCCTACCTGCGCACGCGCGGCCTGTCGGAAGCGACGATCGAGCAGTTCGGCCTCGGTTGGAGCGGCGACGGACGGGGTAGCCTCGTCGCCGAACTGCGCGCCGTCGGCGTCGAGCCCGACCGCATGCTGGAGGCCGGCCTGCTGCGCGAAACGGAATCCGGCGAGCGCCGCGAACTGTATTGGAACCGCATCACCTTCCCCATCCGCGACCGTCGCGGCCGGCTGATCTCCTTCGGCGGCCGCGGCCTGGGCGACGCCAAGCCGAAATACATCAACGGCCCCGACAGCCCCGTCTTTCCCAAGCGCCGCACCCTCTACGCCGCGGACCTGGCGCGCGAGGCCGTGCGCCGCGGTCAGCCGCTCGTCGTGGTGGAGGGCTACATGGACGTCATCGCCCTGCATCAGGCCGGCCATACCGGCGCCGTCGCCCCGCTCGGCACCGCGCTGACCGACGATCACCTGCAGGAGCTCTGGCGGCTGTCGCCCGAGCCGATCCTCTGCTTCGACGGTGATGCCGCCGGCGCCAAGGCGGCCGAGCGCGCCGTCACCACCGCCCTGCCGCTCCTGCAGCCCGGCGCGAGCCTCAAGATCGCCACCCTGCCGCCCGGCGAGGACCCGGACAGCCTCGTCCGCGCCAACGGTCCCGCCGCGTTCGACGCCGTGTGCGCCGCCGCCGCCCCGCTGGTGGACGCGCTGTTCGCCGCCTTGTCCCGCGGCGTCGGCGACACGCCGGAGCAGCGCGCGGCCCTGCGCGTCCGGCTGGAGGCCGCCGCCAAATCCATCCCCGACCGCATCCTGTCCGGCGAGTTCCGCACCGCCCTGCTCGACCGCGTGTTCGCCAAGCGTCGCGGCGCCAAGCCGGTCCCGGTCAAGCGCGCCCGCACCGCGCCGAACGGCGACGCGGTCGACGAACGCCGCGCCATGATCCTACTCGCCCTGCTGCTGCGGCATCCCGAACTGATCGCCCCGCTCGATGACGCGCTGCATCGCCTCAAGCTGCCGCCGGCGCTGGATGCGTTGCGCAACGAATTGAGCGGCCTCGGCCACGGTTCCGCGCTTGACTCGGCCAGCGTGCTTTCCCACCTCACGCACTCGGGCGTGAACGGAGAGGCTTCCCGCGTGCTTTCGCTGACTGCGCAGGACCTCCCCGACCATGCCCTCGCCCACGCCATGCCGGGCGACGTGCAGAAGACGTGGTGGCATTTCTTCGGATTGCTCACCGGGCCCGAACATCTGCGCGACGAAGTCAGCGCCGCCCGCGACGACCTGGCCCGCGATTGGAGCCAGGCCAATCAGGACAGACTCGTCGGCCTGCGCCAAGCCCAGCAGGACCTGTTCGAACTGTTCGATGACGAATGACCGCCGGTCCTCCGGCACCCATGAGGAGTTTCGCCGATGGCGACAAAGCAGCCCGTGAACGGTGACGCCACCCCCGCCGAGGCGGATGGCGATAACACCCTGCTCGATACCAACGCGGTCGCCGTCAAGCGGCTGATCGCGAAGGGCAAGGAGCGTGGGTACATCACGTTCGACGAGCTGAACGCCGTCCTCCCCTCCGAGCAGAACAGCTCGGAGCAGATCGAGGACGTGATGGCCATGCTCAGCGAGATGGGCATCCAGGTCGTCGAGAGCGAGGAAAGCGAGGAAACCGAGGCCGCGCCCAAGGCCAAGGAAGAGGAAGAAGAGAAGGAGCCGGAGGAGGGCGCCGGCAACGTCGACGAGGCCTCGCTCGGCCGCACCGACGACCCGGTCCGCATGTATCTTCGCGAGATGGGCTCGGTCGAGCTACTCTCCCGCGAGGGTGAGATCGCGATCGCCAAGCGCATCGAGGCCGGGCGCGACATGATGATCGGCGGGCTGTGCGAAAGCCCGCTCACCTTCCGCGCCATCATCGCTTGGCACGACGCGCTCAAGGCGGGCCGCATGCTCCTGCGCGACATCGTGGACCTCGAAGCGACCCAGGGCGGCCCCAAGGTCGACGCCAACGAGACCGCCGGCGAGCCTGCCGCCGAAGCCGCCTTCGAGGCGCCGGCCGAGGAAGCCGATGACGACGTCGAGGGCGAAGGCCAGGGCATGTCCCTGTCCGCGCTGGAGGAGAAGCTCAAGCCGGAGGTGCTGGCCACCTTCGAGGAGATCGAGAACCTCTACAAGAAACTGCAGAAGATGCAGTCCAAGCGCCTCGACCAGCTGACCTCCGGCGAGGAAGTCGTGCTCCGCTCGGAGAAAACGTACGAGAAGGCGCGCGAGGAGCTGGTCGGCAAGGTCGAGCAGGTCCGCCTGCACAACAACCGCATCGAGGAGCTGGTGATCCAGCTCAAGCAGATCAGCCAGCGCCTCAACGGTCTCGAAGGCCAGCTGCTGCGCCTGGCCGAGCAGTGCAAGGTCGGCCGCGACGACTTCCTGCGCGAGTACCGCGGCCACGAGCTCGACCCCAACTGGATGGAGCGCGTCGACAAGCTGCCGGGCAAGGCGTGGAAGGCCTTCGTGCTCAAGCAGTCCGACCACGTGATCGAGGTCCGCGCCAAAATCGGCGACGTCGCGCAAGAGACCCAGCTGCCCATCTCGGAATTCCGCCGTGTCTATCAGACGGTCAGCAAGGGTGAACGCGACAGCGCGCGCGCCAAGAAGGAGATGATCGAGGCCAACCTGCGCCTCGTGATCTCGATCGCCAAGAAATACACCAACCGTGGCCTGCAATTCCTCGACCTGATCCAGGAAGGCAATATCGGCCTGATGAAGGCGGTCGATAAGTTCGAATACCGCCGCGGCTACAAGTTCAGCACCTACGCCACCTGGTGGATCCGCCAGGCCATCACCCGCTCGATCGCCGACCAGGCGCGCACCATCCGCATCCCGGTGCACATGATCGAGACCATCAACAAGCTGGTCCGCACCAGCCGCCAGATGCTGCACGAGATCGGCCGCGAACCCGCCCCGGAGGAGCTGGCCGAGAAGCTCGGCATGCCGCTGGAAAAGGTCCGCAAGGTCCTCAAAATCGCCAAGGAGCCGATCTCCCTCGAGACCCCGATCGGCGACGAGGAAGACAGCCATCTCGGCGACTTCATCGAGGACAAGGCCGCCGTCATCCCGCTCGACGCCGCGATCCAGGCCAATCTGCGCGAAGCCACCACCCGCGTCCTGTCCAGCCTGACGCCGCGCGAGGAACGCGTGCTGCGCATGCGCTTCGGCATCGGCATGAACACCGACCACACGCTCGAGGAAGTCGGCCAGCAGTTCAACGTGACCCGCGAGCGTATCCGCCAGATCGAAGCCAAGGCGCTGCGCAAGCTCAAGCACCCCAGCCGCAGCCGCAAGCTCCGCTCCTTCCTCGACGACTGAGTCCCTCCGTCGGCGCGCTCTCCCTCAGAAGCGCGCCGGCCGTCCGGCCATGATCACCACCCATCGCGCCACCACGCCCAGCGGCACGGCCCACTGGCTCGAAGCCGGCACCGGCCCGCCTTTGGTCCTGCTGCACGGCGTTCCGCAAACCTCGCACGCCTGGCGCCCGGTCATGCCCGCGCTGGCCGCCCGCTTTCGCGTCATCGCGCCCGACCTGCGCGGCCTCGGCGACACCGGCCGCCCGCTCGGCGGCTATGACAAGCAGACCGTCGCCGCCGATGTCTGGGCGTTGCTACACGACCATCTCGGCCTCGACCGCTTCGCCCTCGCCGGCCACGATTGGGGCGGCCCCGTCGCTTTCGCGCTCGCTGCAGCGCACCGCGACGCCGTCCGCCGCCTCGCGATCCTCGACGTCACCATCCCCGGTGACGGCACGGAGATGAGCCAGGGCGGCCGCCGCTGGCATCACCCACTCTTCCGCACGCCGGACTTGCCGGAGGCCCTGTTCGCCGGCCGCGAGGGGCTGTTCCTCGACTGGCTGTTCGACAATTACGGCGCCGATCCGAACGTCCTCGCCCCCGCCGACCGTGCCGAGTACCACCGGGCCTATGCCCGCCTCGGCAGCTTCCGCGCCACCCTGGCCTATTACCGCGCCGCCCCGCAGGACGCTGCCGACAATGCGGCGGCCCTGGCACGGGACGGCAAGCTCGCCATGCCCGTGCTCGCCCTGGGCGGCGACCGCAGCTTCGGCCGGGGCCGCGAGACGATCGAGTCCGCCCGCCGGGTCGCGACGGACGTGCACGGCGGGCCCGCCGACGGGCTGGTTCCCGGCAGCGGTCATTGGCTGGCCGAGGAAGCGCCGGGCTTCGTGGCCGCCGCCCTGCTCGACTTCTTCGACCAGCCCTGACCGGCTCGCCTCAGGCGATCACCTCCAGGATCTCGTCCGGCATGCTCGTGGTGGACGACCGCCGTCCCAGCGCCGCGCCGGGCCCCGCCAGCCAGCCCTCCGCCGCCTCGCGCCCGATCGCCCGCAACTCGCTCAACATCGACCACCGCGTGTCGATCTTACTCGCCCCGCCCCGCTCCGCGATCGCGTCCGGCGGCGACAACAGGTGCAGATTGGTCCGCTTGATCGCCCGCAGCCGCGGATCGTTGCATTGCTCGATCCCGGCGATCTCCTTCAGCTCCGTCAGCACCCGCAAATCGCGGAGCAGGCAGGCATTGAAGCTGATATCCGCGACCCGGCGCATGCGGTCCCCCAGTAGCCCGTTCATGTCGTCGGCCACGAACGGCGTGATCTGCACGATCAGCAGGTCGGTCGCGTCGATGGCGTCGCTGAGCAGCGGCATCAGCGCCGGGTTGGCCGTGAAGCCACCATCCCAATACGGCTCACCGTCAATCTCCACCGGCGCGAACAGGTCGGGCAGGCACGCCGACGCCATGATCGCATCCAGCGTCACCGCCGATCCGGTGAACATCTTGGCCGACCCGGTCGGCACGTGCGTGGCGGAGATGTGCAACGGCAGCGCCGTCTGCGCCGCCAGCAGCTCGAGATCGACAGCCGACGACACCGCCCGCCGCAGCGCCCCCATGCCGCGCACCCCCGGCATGTGAGGCGCGAAGTAGCGGCTCGTGATCTTCAGCCACTCCAACGACTTGCGCAGCGGATACTCCCAGTGCGGATGCCGCAGCACGTTGTCGAACGGCGCCAACGGCGACCCGTCCGACACCGCGCGCCACAGCCGCTCCAGCCCGGCGGTCGCCCCCGGCGCGCCCGATGCGGCATACCCCGCCACAAGCGCTGCCCCGTTCACCGCCCCCGCGCTGGCGCCGCTAACGCCCACGAGTTCGATGTCCTCCTCCAGCAAACGCTCCACCACGCCCCACGCATAGGCGCCGTGGGCCCCGCCTCCCTGCAGCGCCAGCGCGATCCGCGGCCGGCCTGGCACGCGCGCCTTTCCCGATCCATCCATCCTGCTCTCTCCTATGCTGCACTGCAGCATTCTGCGACGGCAACTGCCGCAAGGCATCGCGGTTCCACCGGCGCCGCGATCTTTCGCGGCAGGTTCGTGCCTGATTGCGCCGTGCCGGGCGTTGCGATAACCCGGCAAGAATGGGAACGACGTCATGAGCACGACCCGCGTCGCCGTACGGGTGACGTTCCTGCGCATGGACGCGCGCCCGCCCGCCCCGCGCCCGCTCCCGGCCGACACGGCCCTGGTCCGCCTCGCCGGCTGCACCGTGCCGTTCTACCGCTACCTCTACGGCACCGTCGGCGGACCCTATCTCTGGTGGCTCCGCCGCTCGTTGCGCGACGTCGAACTTGCCGCCATCCTGCGCAACCCGGCCGTGTCCGTGCACGTGCTGTATCGCGGCGGCGAGCCCGCCGGCTTCTTCGAGCTCGACGTCTCGCCCCGCCCGACCGTCAACCTCAGCTATTTCGGCCTGTTCCCCCACACGGTCGGCCAGGGCCTTGGCACCGCCTTCCTCGGCGCCGCCGTTGCCGCCGCGTGGGAAGCCGGCGCGCGGGCCGTCACCGTCAACACCTGCACCGCCGATCACGAGCGCGCCCTGCCCAATTATCTCCGGGCCGGCTTTGCCAAGATCCGCACCGTCGACGAGGTGTGGGAGGTGCCCGACCGCCTCGGCCTCGCCATCCCGCTCCACCTCCGAACCGCATAAAAAACGGCACGGATCTCGCATTGGACCTAACCGTGGATAGCGCCGGACCCGCCGATCTCGACCCGCCCGCCGACCCGCGCGACCTGCTCGGTCTCGTGCGTCGCACCCGGGCCCGCGCCGCCGACGACCCGTTCGGCAACCCGATCCTGTCCGCCGCCCTGGCCATCAGCCGCCGGCTCGACGACGGCGCACTCAGCGAGGTCGAGCTGGGCGAAGCGGTCGCCGGGCTGCGCGACGAGGCGACGGCTGCCCGCGCCGCCCGCCTGCGCGACTACGTTGGGGGCACCGACCGCGCCCGCTCGCTCGCCGCCATCGGCCGCCTGGCCGCCGAGCTCGTCGCCCCCGGCGGCAACGATGCGGGTCGCCTCGCCGAGGCCCGCGCCCGGCTCGAACGCCCCCGCTTCGCCTGCGTCTTCACCGCCCACCCGACCTTCGCCGCCGCCCCGCCCGTTTACGACGCCGTCGCCGCCGCCGCCTCTGCCGACGCCGCCATCCCGGCATTCCCCTCCCACCGGCCGAGCAAGCCGACCCTGGAGCAGGAGTTCGACGCCGCCTCCGCCGCCCTGTCCCGCGGCCGCGACGCGCTGGACGTGCTCTGCGGCGCCTTGCTCGACGCCGCGCGCGACCGCTGGGCCGAGGGCTGGCTCAACCTCCAGCCCAGCCCGGTGGTCCTCGCCTCCTGGGTCGGGCTCGACACCGACGGCCGCACCGATATCGGCTGGTGGGACTCGCTCCGGTTCCGCCTGCGCATGAAGCAGCAGGGCCTGGTGCGCCTGCTGGCCGAGCTCTCCGGCACCGGCACGCTCGAGACCCGGATCCGCGACGCGCTCGAAACGGTCGAAGGCCAGCTCGCCCTGGCGCCGTCCGCCCCGGAGCCCGACGCGGTGGGGCCGTTCGCCCGCGCCCTGATCGCCGGCCGCGACCGCGCCATGCTCTCGCCCGAGCCGCTGCTGCCGATGTTCGCCGCCGCCATCGCCGACGCGGACGCGGACGGCCGCCGCCGCCTCTGCATCGCCCGCGCCGGCATCATGGGGCACGGCCTCTCCGTCGCTCACGCCCATGTCCGCCTCAACGCGGCCCAGCTCCACAATGCCGCCCGCCTCCGCCTCGGCCTGGCCGATCCGCCGGACGACCGCTCCCGCCGTCGCACCCTGCTCGCCGCCATCGACGACGCGCTCGGCAGCACCGTCGCCCAGCCGGTCGATTTCGGCGCCTTGCTGGTCGAGCAGGCCTCCGCCGTCCGCCTCATGATGCTGGTCGCTCAGATCGCCAAGCACGTGGACCGGCACACCCCCGTCCGATTCCTCGTCGCCGAGACCCGCACCGGCTTCACCCTGCTCGCCGCCCTCTGGCTCGCCCGCCTGTGCGGCTGCGAGCGCCACGTCGAGATCTCGCCGCTGTTCGAGACCCCCGATGCGCTGGAAGAAGGCATCCGCATCCTGGAGGAAGCGCTGCGCTCGCCGCATTACCGCACCTACCTCCGCGGCATCGGCCGGCTCTGCCTGCAATTCGGCTATTCCGATAGCGGCCGCTTCCTCGGCCAGCTCGCCGCCTCCTATCTCGTCGAGCGCCTCAAGCTGCGCCTGGCCGACCTCATGTCCCGCTTCGGCCTGGGCGACCTCGAGATCGTCCTGTTCGACACCCATGGCGAGAGCATCGGCCGCGGCGCCCACCCCGGCACCCTGGCCGATCGCCTGCTCTATCTCTCGCCCCCCGCCGCCCGCGCCACGCTCACGGAGGCCGGCACCCGCGTGCGCGAGGAAAGCAGCTTCCAGGGCGGCGACGGCTACCTCCTGTTCGGCAGCCCGGCGCTGGCCCTGGCCACCGTCGCCCGCGTCGCCGAGCACGCGCTGCGCCCGACCGTCACCGCGCCCGACCCGATCTACCGCGAGCCCGATTTCGCCGCCGGCTTCTTCGCCACCGTGCAGAGCGAGTTCGGCGAGTTGCTCGAAGACCCCGGCTACGCCGCCCTGCTCGGCGCCTTCGGCCCGGCCCTGCTCGACCCCACCGGGTCGCGCCCCACCGCCCGCCAATCCGATAGCGGCGGCCCCGCCACCATCCGCCACCCGGGAGAACTGCGCGCCATCCCCAACAACGCCATCCTCCAGCAGCTCGGCTGGTGCGCCAACACGCTGCACGGCATGGGCGCCGCCGCCGCCCGCGACCCGGAGCTGTTCGCCGAGCTCCGCGGCGCCAGCCCCCGCTTCCGCCGCGCGCTCGACTTCGCCCACTACGCCGCCGCCTGCTCCGATCTCGACGTGCTGCGTGCCACCGTCTCCCTGCTCGACCCCGGCTCCTGGCTCGACCGCGCCGCCCACGCCCAGATCCCCGGCCGCGCGGAGGGCCTGGCCGACATCGCCGCCGCCCTCGGCGCGCTGCATTTGTGGGAGCCCATGCAGCTCACCGTCCGCCGCGCCCAGGCCGACCAGCTCCTGCTGCGCGGCGCCTGGCCCGGCCTGCCCCGCATGGGCGACCGCGCCGCCCTGTTGCACACGCTGCGCCTCGCGCTGATCGGCCGCATCTGGCTGCTCGCCACGGCGATCCCCGACTTCTCACCCCGCTTCGGCGCCACCCCCGAAGGCATCCGCGCCCGCCTGCTCCGCCTCGACGTTCCCGCCGCGCTGGAGATCCTGCACGCCATCTTCCCCCGCGCGCCCGGAGACGCCGCCGATCACGACTACGGCGAACCTTCCGGCCCCGCCGCCCGCCTCTCCTACGAGCGCGAGCACGACACGCTGTTTCAACCCATCGCCCGCCTCTTCGCCCTCACCCGCGAGATCACCGCCGCGCTCACCCACGAGATCGGCGCCTTCGGCTAACCCTCCGACCTCTCCGCTCGGAACCCTCTCCCCCCCGAGGGGGCAGGGTGACGGCAGGCCCCACGAGCCCCGCTCCATCACCGACAGCCCCTACCCACCCCGATCCGCCAGCCCCTTCCCCATCATCAACCCCAGCTCCCCCGGCCGATCGCTGAATTCCCGCATCGTCCGATACGGCACCCCCGTCAGCTCCGCGACCACGTTGAGCTTGCGCGCCACCCCGAGCCCGCTGAACCGCTGCCCCGCCGCCCCCCGCTCGAACAACCGCGCCACCGTCTGCAGCGTCCGCGCCGGAACCGCCGCCAACACCCGCGCATGCGCCGGCGTGATGTCCCGCTCCGTCAGCGGCGTGACCGGCACCGCCTGACCCGGCCCTGCCGCCACCCGCGCCCGCAACTGTTCCCCCGGCGTCGCCCCCACCGCCGGCGGCGACGCCGTCAGTTCCCCCACCGGATACTCGACCTCCGCCCCATTCTCCTGCGCGAGATAAACGATGCCGTCATCGACCTCGAGCACCACCCCACTCCGCTGCCCACCCCGATGCCAAACCCGCTGCCCCACCGAAAACATCCAAACCCTCCCGCCAGCCCCACCCCAGCCATGCCACCCCCCACCCCAAACCACCACCCTCCCGCACCCCAGGCTCTCCCCGGACCAACCGGCGGGCCGCCGACGGCGCTCCACCGGAAACACACGGCGCTTCAAGTCGAGCATCAGCCCACGATCCGCCCCGACGCGGCTCCCCTACAGGACATGTCGCTCGCAACAACCGCGCCCCTTTCCCGCCCGCTCTCGCCACCAGTGAGCGCGTGCTGTGGTAATTTCGTTATGGCGGACTCTGCTGATGAACCGACCGTCCTTCGGGCGCACCGGTGTCCGTTCTCGACCTTGACCGTCCTTCGGGCGCACCGGTGTCCGTTCTCGACCTTGAGCCGATCGGTCAACAGCGCCAGGTCGAAACCCGAACGCCATGCCAACAAACACTCTCCCTTTGGCGGGAGAGGGCGCGGTGAGGGTGGCATCGCGTGAACGGCCCGACCACTCAAGCCGCCTCGCCCTCTCCCCCGGGAGAGGGCCGGGGTGCGTGCTAGCCGCTGGACGGCGGCTATCGACCTCAAGTCGGACATTCCACTACTTACCTATCGCGCTCTGAAGCGGACGCCGCCAAGCCCTACGAAATTTAGCTTTCAGCTAAACACCGCAGCTATCGGCCGCTGCGGCTCATCCGAAATCGATTACAAACAAACTGCTTCTGCCGATCGTCCGTGTCGTAAACAAAACTCACGGCCTGCTTCACCATCGTGTCGTTGAGCGTTGCCACTAGATAATACGGATCGGTCTTCGCGACTTTCCGCGCCATCTCCTCCGAGTTCACCGCAATGAAGATCTGCGTTGGGCCAATTGGCACGATGACGTAACCCTCAGCATGTTCGATACCATTGGTCATAATGAGTGGGTAGTCACACGTGAGCAGGTGGTGCTCGGGATTACCGACCGTTGCCATGCTCCAGTGCATCGCATTCAAGAACGATCCGACAGTTGGATTGTCCATAAGGCTCTCAAAGAGCTTTGCCCAAGTCACCTCCGTCATATCCCGTTCGAGAATAATGGCCATTTGTGCGAATTCATCAGGGTCGGATGCTTCTTTGAAATTCGGGTAGTCACGTTCTAGTCTTGGAAGCTGTTCGGCGAGGTAAGCTAGCGACTTGGCCTTGAGCGCTGCAAGGTTTTCGGGGCCGCGGTGCATCAGCGACATCAGAAACCGTGACCAGCCATTTCTCAATTTCGGCGGCATGTCTTTTTCGCCAGTAGTGTTGCCGATCATGAACTCGAGCGCATCACTTGCGATCTGATCAATTTGTCTCAATATGACATCTTCCAAGACACTCTGCTTATCGGTTGACAAGCCGACTACGGTGTAAAGATGCTTCTGAAAGCCGGTCGCCTTCGGCGTTTTTAAGCGGACCACTAGCTCACGGTGGGGACGGGAGTATTCAACGACCTGACCGGTCGGGCTGGCCCACCGCTTTAGATAAAATTGGGGGACGTAGTGGTGATCGATCGACTGTTGCGGCATTCAATGTTTAGCCCTGGCGACCTCAGTTTGCTAACATAACAGCGCTGGAAGCGAACCATCCACTCCTCTCCAAACTCGGTTGTCACCTCGGCAGCTTACGACCTCAACTCGGTCACAGGGCTACTCACCTTACGTGCTCGTAAGCGGTTGTCAAAATGAAGGATCTAGAGAAACGGAAGCAAGCTTGCGCCCGTGCCAACTAGTCAGCTGCTTGGTGCGCAACAAGACCGTAAAGCAGTATTATTTCTATTCGATGACTGTTTTTAACAGTTAAATGGATTTTGCCCGGCAACACTGTTAATTGGACACTCAATTATCTCGGCAAAATCATCGAATTCTATGTATTTGCCTTAGTGTCCGCGGCGGCCGAGCTAGGTCGTCGATTACAGAACAAAACTGGTTCAAATAGATCCAGCGTCAATTGCACTACGCGCTGCAAATATATGTATATATTGGCGCTCCTCGATTGTATGATTTGGATCATATTTGCTTTGCAAGCTTACGCGGCATAGCAAGTCCGACCGGATCTCAATCCTTCGACCGCCGAAAACTTCTTCTCTTACAACTGGAAGAGAATTCCATTCTTCGGGATAGTCTATATCTCGAACAGCCTCACCTAAGATTTGGACGATCATAACCTCAGTCGCAGGAATACCAAATATCCTAATTGACTTGGTAAGTTCACCATAAAGCTTTGATGAAGGGGTTAACAGCGCGTCTCTAGCTACTTCTCTTAACACTTCAGAATTTCCAACAATTTTCGCAAGAATTGCGATCTCAGCCAATTTTGCCAGCTCAATAGCTTTATCGAATAATCTTTCAAAAAAAATCTGATTCTTCCACTGAATTTCGGCCTCAGGGGCGATTTTCTTTAGATTATCAGATATTTCTACAAGATCAGGAAAATATTTACAGGCAAATGACCAGTCATCTTCTGGAACCTGACACTCTGACGGGTTCGATCCACTTTGATGGACGAAGCCTCTATTAAGTGACCATTCTACATCATATTTAGCTTTTTTGCTGATATCGGAGAGCACGTCATAAGCATGCTTTACTGAACGAAAACGCGCAGCAGACCCCTCAACGTCATTCGGGTTTGCATCAGGATGAAAGATTTTAGCCTTAGCTCTAAACGCGGCTTTGATCTCATTCTGATCGGCGTCAAACCTGACACCTAGCAGGTCGTATAAATCCTGTTCCCGTTGAGAGCCTGACATCAGTAGTGAACGCTCACAAGATTCTCCATCCCTTAGTGTTGAACCGCTTGACTGTGTTCATAACTGACGCATGTGCGACTCAGCTGTGTGCTATCAGATTGTAAGCCGCCAGCCTGTCAAGCCACGTATTTGCCAGAGTAGTCCTCGATGCCTGCGCCATCACGATATGCAGAGAGTGACTTCGAAATTACGCCTGCTTTCGCGTTGGCTGCGCCGATAACCGGACTGTCGCCTTACCACCAAAGTCCGCCGCTTCAACCGCGCCGGGGCAGGGCTCCTTTGGGTCGAGCGCTACTGAACGTCCGTGGGTCGGGGTAGGCGGGCGCAGGAGGCTCTCAATTGAGAACGCAGGCTTTTACCGCACGCATGCCACCGGAACAAACACACGACGGATCATGATACAACGACCGGCCATGATGCATGGTGCGCGGCTCGCGTTTCGACAGCGGCTGCGACGCGTTCAACGGAGAGCCCGGGTTCAGCGGGGGCACCAATATGTGACCGCCAGACCCAGCAACTCTTAGCAGGGTATGCCCGTATCGTTCTCGTCGTCCAGGGAGCTCGAAAATGCCACCAAGTGGGGCCGTGTCAGAACAAACGTTTGACTGGATCTTCTTTGCGATCGTCCTGCTGCCGGTCGTTTACGTCGTCTGGGACTGGATCCGGAATAAGTAGCCATCCTCTCTCCGACTGTTCAGGTAGGACCGAGATCAAGACAGACCTGAACTCGGAACAGGCTGCTTAAATTCGGCTTTGTTACGTTAGTGATATACCTGGAAACTGTCGGCCATAGTAATCGATGCGCCTTGCAGCCCGATTCTGGACCTCTTGACTGTTCCCTAGGAGGACGGAATCGGGCACGGCGCTATTACTTCCGACAGCGTGCGGACCGCCGTTGTGCCGTCCGGCGTGCGAACGTTGGCCGCAGAGACAATGCCACGATGCCAATCCTGAAGCGGCCAGTTGCTCCCGCTTCCATACCGAGCGCCTCGTCCACCACGAACATGGCGACCTGACGCGGCAATCCACTGCGCCGCCGCCCCCTGCGACGTCAGCGCCATCGCCCCGAGCGCAGGTCGCGAACGCAGAATGCCTCGATACCGGGCTCCATGATCGCGAGCGCCGTGCCCGCAAGACGGCTCGTGAACGGACGCGATACGCGGTCGTGTCGAAACCAATTCATTCTTCGTTAACCCGGCGCCTTCTATGGTCGGCTCAGGACATTCTCGGTGCGCCCGAATGAGCGACATGACCGTCACGCTTCCCCTGACCGGCACGTCGAACGATGACGTCATCAGAGTGCAGAGCTCCGTCACGTTCGTCTGGATCCCGCTGGACGACAAATGGTCGCTCACCTTCCCGCTGGACGCGCAAGGGAACCACTGGGCCAGCAAGCGGAGCACCGCGTCTGGAGAGATCACCTTCGACGGCGTCAGCCCGAGCGAGAACATCACCTCGGCCGGCAAGCTGGGCGATACGTTCGACTTCCGGTTCACCAACGGAACGGCGGTGAGCGGGCAGGACCTCAGCGTCAGCGGCACCCTGTCCTGGAACCAGTTCTCCGACGCGCCGGTAATCCAAGACCCTTTCAACAACGGCACCCCCGCTCTGGTGGTCGATGCGTCTCGATCGGTGCAGTTCTCTTCGCAATTCACGATCCTGGACGTCAAACCGCCGCCCCGCGGCTTCATCCCGGACCAGTATGAACAGGGTCACTGGGCGCTCCGGCCCGATCCGTACGACGTCTACGTCTCGGGCGGGGACGGCGACGACACGATCTACGGTGGCCAAGGCCGCGAAACCCTGATGGGCGGCGCGGGGCACGACCTCATCCTGGTCGGACCCGGAAAAAGCCAGGTCGACGGCGGAGCAGGCAACGACACGATCTGGGGCGGGAACGGCGACCAACTCCTCGACGGTGGTGCGGGCGACGACACGATCTATGTCGGCGTCGGCAGCGGCTACGTCTCCGGCGGCACCGGGAACGACTACATCAGCGCGCAAACGAGCACTCGAGGTGAGGGCAATCAGACGTTGATGGGCGGCGCGGGCAACGACACGATCCTCGCGGGCACCGGCGATCAGAGCGTGTACGGCGATGCCGGTGCCGACCTGCTCTACGGCGGCGGATGGTGGGGCGACGAAACCCTGGATGGCGGCGCGGGCAACGACACGCTCGTCGGCGGCCTCGGCCACGAGACACTCACCGGCGGCTCCGGGCGCGATGTGTTCGTCTTGGTCTTCAGCGCGGACAACAACGACTATAATCGCTGGCTCGACGTCACCGACTTCAAACCCGGCCAGGACAAGGTCGAGTTCGAGGTGCCGTCAAATCGATGGTTCGACGTGAACCTCGTTCGAAGTGTCGAAGCGGACGCCAACGGCGATGCGGTGCTCCGTCTGAACGCGGGCGGCATGGTGCTCCATGGAGTCCGGCCCGCCGAGATCGTCGCTCAACCGTCGAAATACCTGGCCGTCGTCGCCGACCTGCCATCCTACGACCCGGCCTGGTGGACCCACGCCTGACGGAGCTTGCCGGACCTCCCGCGTCGGTCCCGCGACCGGCTGCGTCCTGGGCTCCGCGTCTGCACCGCCCGCGAAAACGTCACTCGATCTCCCGTCAAGCCTCCGGCGTGCCGCCATACCACCGAGAGCGGACGTGATCGGCGGCCACGAAGAACGCCGGGGTCAGGAAGAGGGTCAGGACCGTCGCGACCAGCATCCCGCCAATGACCGTGGTTCCGAGCGAGATGCGCGAGTTCGCCCCGGCGCCTTCCGCGATCGCCAAGGGAAGCGTGCCGAGCACGAAGGCGAACATCGTCATCAGGATCGGCCGGAGCCGCATCCGCGCCGACGTTCTCGCGGCCTCCAGCCGTTCGGCCTCCGCTTGGCGCTGCTTATGCGCGAAGGCCACCAGCAGGATCGCGTTCTTGGCCGCAAGCCCGATCAGCATCAGCAGCCCGATCTGGGCAAAGATGTCGAGCGTGAGGCTCCGGGCCAACAGTGCCAACAACGCCCCCAGCACCCCGAGCGGCACCGTCAGCACCACCACCACCGGCAGCAGCCAGCTCTCGTACTGCGCCGCCAGCACCAGGAACACCATGACGATGCCGAACCCGAAGATGAACGGCGCGAAACCGCCGGCTTTGGTCTGCTGATAGGCGACGTCCGACCATTCGATCGCGTAATCCTTCGGCAGCTCGTCGTTCGCCAGCTTGGTGATCGCCTGCAGCGCCGCGCCGGAGCTGCCGGACGCCGTCACCGACACTTCGACGTCCAAATACGTATTGTAATGCGTCACCTGGGTGGATCCCGTGGCGAGACGAGCTTTTACCAGCGAGCCCATGCGAACGGGCTCCCCGCGATTGTTCAGCACGGTCAGCGAGTCCAGATCCGCCGCCGTCCGGCGCGCCCCGGGTTCGGCTTGCAGATAGACCTGGTAGATATAGCCGAACCGGTTGAACAGGTTCGCGTAGACCGAGCCGACATAGAGCCCCAGTGTGTCGAACAACGTCCCGACGCCGACGCCGAGCTGCTCCGCCTTCACCCGGTCGACCGTGAGCCGCATCTCCGGCACGCCGCCTTGCGTCGTCGGTTCCGCGCTGGCCACTTCCGGCAACTTGCGGACCTTCTCGATGAAGGCGTCGGCGGTGCGCCGTAGCGCTTCTTCCGTTCCGCCGGCCCGGTCCTCGATCTCGAGCGTCAGCCCGCCATGGGAGCCCAAGCCCGGCAGCGACGCCGGATTGACGAGCCGGACGCGTCCGGCGCCGATCGCGTCGAACTCCGGCTGCAGCCTGGCCATCATCTGCTCGGCCGTCTCCGACCGCTTGTCCCACGGCACCAGCGTCGGCGTCACGAATCCGTAGTAAGGGGCCGACACGTCCGTCAGCGTGTCGTTGCCGGAGACGGCCACCGTGTTGGCGACCGCCGGCTCGCGCCGTAGCCGCTCGTCGACTTGATGCACCACCTGTTGCGTGCGCTCGATCGAGGCGCCTGGCGGCATTTGCACGGCGGCGAAGAAATAGCCCTGGTCCTCGTCGGGCACGAAGCCGGTCGGTATCGTCAGGAACAACGCCACTGAAGCTGCGGTGAGCGCCGCCAGTGTCAGCGACGGCAGCCACAGATGCCGCCCGAGCCACCCGACGATCTCGCTCAACCACCTCCCCACCGCGTCGACCGCCCGGTTGAACGCGCGCAGCGGGGCCGTCAGCGTACGCCGCCATCCCCCGGCCGCCTCGTCCGTCTCCCCGCCCTCGTTCGGCTTGAGCAACAGGGCGCAGAGTGCCGGCGTCAGCGTCAGCGACACGATCCCGGAGAACCCGACCGAGAACGCGATCGTCAGCGCGAACTGGTTGTAGAGCTGCCCCGTGATCCCCGGGATGAATGCGACCGGCACGAACAGCACCATCAGCACGATCGTCGTCGCCGCGATCGGGCCCGTCACCTCGGCCATGGCGCGATGCGACGCCTCCACCGGGTCGTGCTCCTCCATTTGGCGCTCGATGTTCTCCACCACCACGATCGCGTCGTCGACTACCAGCCCGACCGCGAGCACCAGCCCGAGCAAGCTCAGCGTATTGAGCGAGAAACCCAGCGCCTCCATCGGCGCGAACGTGCCCACCAACGCGACCGGGATCGCGATGCACGGGATCAGCGTGGCCCGCCAGCTCTGCAGGAACAGGAACGTCACGGCGACCACCAGCACGATTGCGATCACCAGCGTGATCAGCACCTCGTGCATCGCGGCGGAGACGAAGGTGGTCCGGTCGCTGGCGATCTCGTAATGCACGCCGGACGGGAACCGGGTCGCGATTTGCTTCATCTCGGCGCGGATACCCTCCATCACCGCCACGGCGTTCGCGCCGGGTGTCTGATAGATGCTGATCGTCGCCGATGGATGGCCGCTGAAATCCGAGCGCACCCCGTAGATCTCGGAGCCGAGCTCGACGCGGGCGATGTCGTGTATTCGAACGACGGAGCCATCCGGGTCCGTGCGCACGACGATCTCACCGAACTCCTCCGGTTTGATCAGCCGCCCCTGCGCCACCACCTGCAGCGTGAGCGGCGGCGCATTCTCGGTCATGGGGGGCGCGCCGAGCTGGCCTGCCGAGATGACGGCGTTTTGCGCCCGCACCGCGGCCACGACGTCCGCGGGCGCCAGACCCAGCGCCGCCAGGTGCTCCGGGTCGAGCCAGATGCGGATCGCGAAGCGCTTGGACGACAGGTTCTTGATCCGCCCCACGCCGGTGACCCGCTGCAACGGGGTGATCACCTGGGTCTCGGCGTAGTTGCTGAGGAATAGCTCGTCGAAGCCCATCGACTCCTCGCCCCAGATCGCGACGTTTGCCAGGAGCTGGCGCGACGATTTCCTGATCTCGACGCCCTGCCGCTGCACGCTCTCGGGCAGATCGGGCGTGGCGCGGTTCACCCGGGTCAGCACGTCGGCCGCCGCGGCGTTCAGGTCGCTGCCGACCGCGAAGGTGGCGTTGATCGAGACCGCGCCGTCGTTGGTGCTTCCGGATTGCAGGTAGATCAACCCCGGAGACCCGTTGATGCGGCGTTCGAGCGGGCTGGCGACGGCCTTGGCGATCTCTTCGGCATTGCCGCCGGTGAAGGTGGCCGAGATGGAGACGTTGGGCGGCGCGATCTCCGGGAACCGCGCCGTTGGCAGGGCGAAAAACGCCACGACCCCGATCAGGGTGATCACGATCGAAATGACGGCGGCCGAAACCGGGCGCGTGATGAAGTAGGAACCCATAAGGACCCTTGCCACAGCCGGTGCTACTGCACCATACGTAGAATTGATTTTACTTTTGATAAATAATCGAATCGAAACGCGGCCACGCTCGACCCGCTTCGACATTTCTGGGGAAACGGGATGCGACTTGGTCTGGTCGTTGCGGCAAGCGTTACGGTTTTAGTCGGCGCCAGTGCTGCTTGGTTCTTCCTCGGCGCGCCGCTGCCGTGGCCGGAGACCGTGCGGAAAGACGAGCCGCCACCGCTCAAGATCCACGTCGCGACTGCAAGCGAAAGCGAGGTCGAGGAGACCGTCGGCTACACCGCCACCGTCGTTTCCCCGCAAGTGGCCGAACTCCACCCGCGCGTCTCCGGCGTCATCATGCAGCGGCCGTTGCAGCCCGGCAGCCAGGTCGAGCGCGGCGACTTGCTGTTCCTCATCGACCCGAGGCCCTTCGAGACGTCCTTGGCGGAACACATGGCGCAGCGGGCTCAAGCCGAGGCCGCCCTGCAATTTGCCCGCCAGGAAGTCGAACGCTTCCGGCCGCTCGAGCGCCGGGGCTTCACGTCGGAAGAGAAGCTGCAAAAGGAAATCCGCGACCGAGACACCGCCGCAGGGCAAGTCAACGAAGCCGACGCTAGAATCATGCGCGACCGATTGGACGTGGAGTACACGCGGATCGTCGCACCGTTCACCGGCCGGGTCGGCATCACCAACGTCAACGTCGGCGACCTCGCCGTGGCGGACCAGACGGTTCTCGTCAGCCTGGCCCAATTCGACCCGATCGACGTCCAGGTCGCCCTGTCATCGGCCGACATCGCCCGGGTGCGGGAGGCCATGGCCGCAGGCACCCCGGTCGAGGTCGCCCTGCTCGGCCCCAGCGGCGAACCGACCGGCCGGGCCGCAAAGATCGTCGAGTTCGACAACCAGTTCAATCCACGCACCGTCCGCATGCTCGTTCGCGCGCGCCTCCCCAACCCCGATCTGGCTTTGGCGCCCGGCGATTTCCTTCACGTCAGCCTTCGCCTCGGTAAGAAGCATCAGCTTCTCGTCCCGACCGAGGCATTGTCGTATCGGCTCAACCAGCAGATCGTCTATGTCGTGAGCGACGGCGCCGTGCAGCCCAAGATCGTCGAAGGCGTGCGTCAATTCGGCCCGCATACCGCGATCACCAAAGGCCTCGAGCCCGGACAGCAAATCGCCACCGACCATCTCGGCCGCCTCACCGCCGGCCAACGCGTCACCGTCATCGACGAGCCCGGGGGCACCGCGGAACAGGCCAACGCTCGCGATTGAGCGGCTGCCCGACTGGAGCCGCTGAAGGGGGAGATGCACCCGGTCGGCCCAAGCTCGGCACTCCCACCATGCCAGCCCGTCCCCCGCCCACCTTCCCCTCCCCCGTGCCCCACCCCACACTTTCCGCATGGATATCCCGCCCCGCCTGACCTCCCTCGCCCATGGCGGCGGCTGCGGTTGCAAGCTCGCGCCCGCCGTCTTGCAGCGGCTCGTCGCCGGCTCGCCCGCGGCCGCGCTCTGCCCCGACCTGCTCGTCGGCACCGACACGTCCGACGACGCCGCCGTGTATCGCCTGCGCGACGACCTCGCCCTCGTCGCCACCACCGACTTCTTCACCCCGGTGGTGGACGACCCCACGGACTTCGGCCGCATCGCCGCCGCCAATGCGCTGTCGGACGTCTACGCCATGGGCGGCACCCCCTTCATGGCGCTCGCCCTCCTCGGCATGCCGATCGGCACGCTGCCGGTCGAGACCGCGGCGCAGATCCTCGCCGGCGGCCGTGCCGTCTGCGCCGAGGCCGGCATCCCCGTCGCTGGCGGGCACTCCATCGACAGCCCCGAGCCGATCTACGGCCTCGTCGCCCTCGGCACCGTCCACCCCGACCGCATCCTGCGCAACGCCGGCGCCCAGCCCGGCGACGCCCTGATCCTCACCAAGGCGCTCGGCGTGGGCATCTTCAGCGCCGCCCTCAAGCGCGATATCCTCGACGCGGCCGGCTACGCCGCCATGCTCGCCAGCGCCACCCAGCTCAACCGCATCGGCCCCGACCTCGCCGCCCTGCCCGGCGTTCATGCCGCTACGGACGTCACCGGCTTCGGGCTACTCGGCCACGCGCTGGAGATGGCGCGCGGTGCCGGGCTGCGCATCGAGCTCGACGCGGCGTGCGTGCCGCTCCTGCCCGGCGCCGCCGCCTTGGCCGAAGCCGGCATCGTCACCGGCGCCGGCGCGCGCAATTGGGCCAGCTACCGCGATGCCGTCACCCTGCCGGCCGATCTCTCGCCCACCCAGCATGCCCTGCTGTGCGACCCGCAGACCAGCGGCGGCCTGCTCGTCGCCGTCGCGCCGGAAGCGGTGCCCCAGGTGTTGGCCCTGTGCGATCGCACCGGCTTCGGCCGCGCGGCCGTCGTCGGCCACCTCACCCCCGGCCCAACCGGCATCGCCGTCCGCGCTTGAACACGCGCCGGGATTGCACCGCCCGGAATTGACCTCCCTTCCGGTTGCTTCGACACTGGCGGTCTCCCCTACCGTCCCGAGGCGACCGCGTGCGATCCGAGACCGACGAGGCCCGCCGGCTCGAGCAGGACGAGCGCCGCATGTGCTGGCGAGTCCTCGCCATCGCGGGGGTCACCTACGCGTGGCTGCTGAGCCGGGGCAGCCTGAACCCGTTCGGCGCCGAGCAGTTCGGCCTCACCTTCAACAGCATGCTCGATCACCTGCTCCGCGGCCGATGGGACGTCGACCCGGGCGCCATCGGCTACGAGGCCTTCGTGCATGATGGCCGTACCTACGCCTATTTCGGCCCGTTCCCCGCCCTGCTACGCGCACCCTTGCTGCTGATCCCGACCGCGATATTGCCGGACTGGCGGGAGCTCCATGTCGCGCGGCTTTCCTGCTGGGGGGCGATCATGGTCGGGGTGGTCGCCCAGACCCGGGCGATGCTGTGGAGCCTGACCGGTGCCGCGCCACGCCTCCGGCAGCGTCTCGCGCCGCCGCTCGCGATCACGGCGGCGATGAGCGGCGCCCCCCTGCTCGCCTGGCGGGGTGCGCTGATCTACCACGAGCCCATCCTGTGGGCCTGGGCGCTCGCCGCAATCTTCGTCATGCTCGCGCTGCCCGTGCTCGCCGCGCCCGGGCCGGCCGGCGGGCGACGCCTCGCCGTGCTCGCCCTGTGCGCCGGGCTCTGCGTGCTCACCCGCGTGACGACCGGGGCCGGGCTGCTGATCGCCACCGTCGGGCTGGTCGGGCTGGACCAGTGGCGGCCAGGGGCGCGATGGCGCTCGCTGGTGGCGCCCGTCGCCGTCCTGGGGCTGGTCGGCGTCGCGATCCTGGCGGTCAACCAGGGCCGCTGGGGCAACCCGCTGCTCTTCGCCGATCTGCGGATGCAGACCGTCCTGGTCGCCAACTATCCCGACCGCCTCGTCCGCCTGCAGCGGCACGGCCTGTTCGAGGTGAGTCGCCTCCCCACCGGCCTGCTCTACTACTTCTTCCCGATCTGGACGGAGGCCCTGGAGCGCATCGTGCCGCTGCACGACCGGCTGATCGAGCTGTATGATGCGGTCGAGCTACCGGCCTCCAGCCTGCTGCTGACCAACCCGGCCTGGGCCGTGCTCGCCGTGTGGGGCGGGGTGGCGCTGGTCCGGCGCCCCGTGCCGATCCGGGCGGCGGTGCTGATCGGCGGGCTCGCGCTGGCCCCGGTGCTGATGCTGACGGCCTGGTATCTGGCGTTCCGCTACCGCGTCGAGTTCGTGCCGCTGCTGCTCGGGCTCGCCTGCCTCGGCCTGCGGGACCGGGCGCCGCATCTGCGGCCGGGCTGGATCGGCACGGTGCTGACGGTGCTGTGCGTGCTGCAGGTCGCGTCATCCATGCTCACCAACGCGACCTACGCGTACGAATCGTTCCGGCCACCGCCGCGGGACTCCGCCCTGCGGCTGCACTGCCTCCTGACACCGTCCGATTGCCGGTTGCCGCCCGTCCCAGACGAGTGATGGCGGAGGCGGATGGGAATCGAACCCACCATCCGCTTGAGGCGGATCACTGGTTTTGAAGACCAGGGAGGCCACCAGACCCCGGTCGCCTCCGGACCGACCCTACCGAAATGGGCGCCGGCACACGGCAGTCAACGCTGCTGCCAGGGCAAACCGTCCGCCTTCCACCCGGCGGCGACGCCGCGATGGCCGTCCTCGTCCGGCGGGCCCTCGAACCCGTCCGCGATGTTGAACACCTGGCCGAACCCCGCCGCCGCCGCCGCCCGCGCCGCCGCCAGGCTCCGCGCCCCGCTCCGGCACAGGAAATACAGCTTGTGCTCCGGTGCCAGCCCGGCCTGCCGCAGATGCTCGGTGAAAGCGCCGTTCACCTGCATGGACGGATACATCTGCCACGGGATCAGCACCGGCTCCTGGCCGGTCTCGCCCAGGTCGGGCAGCCCGACGAACGACCACTCCGCCTCCGTGCGCACGTCCACCAGCCGCGCCTGCGGGTCGGACCGCAACGCCTCGAATGTCGCCCGCGGCGACACGTTTTCGACCATGATCCCTACTCCCTCTGTGCCGGGACCCTGCCCGCTGCCACGTCGGCGATCAACGCCAGATACTGCGCCAGCGTGTCGTCCAGCCGCAACGAGCCCTCCGCGAAGGCGCGCGCCCCCGCCCGCAGCCCGGCCGTCGCCGCCTGCCCGTCCAGCACCTCGGCCACGCGATCCGCCAGCCCGGCCGGGTCCAGGCACGGCGTCAGCCGCCCGTTCTCCCGGTCGACCACGAACTCGCGCACCGGCGCCGTGTCGCTGCCCACGATCGCGCAGCCGCAGGCCAACGCCTCCCGCAGGCTCCAGGACGCGACGAACGGGTAGGTGAGATAGACGTGCACGTCCGAGCGCTGCAGCAAGGCGACAAAGGCGGCATAGTCGATCTTGCCGGGAAACAGCACCCGCGCCGGGTCGAGCCCGCCGACCTGCGCCAGCATGTAGTCGCGCCAGCTCATCCCCTGCAGCGCCGCCCCGTAGCTCACCCCGTCGCCGCCCACCACGATCGCCTTGAGCCGCGGTCGCGCCCGCAACAGCCCCGGCAGCGCCCGCATCAGCACGTGGAACCCGCGATACGGCTCCAGGTCGCGCGCCACGAAGGTGAGCAACTCGTCCCCGGGCTCGACCGGGAAGCCGGACCACGCGGCCGGCCGCGTCCGCGCCGACGGGTCCGGCCGGCACAGCTCGAGATCGACCCCCTCCGGCACCACGGCGATCCGCTCGCGCGCCCAGGCCGGGTAGGTCCCGTGCTGGAACCGCGTGGGCGTTTGCCCGACGCCTGGATTGGTCAGCGCCAGCAGGTTGACCGCGTTCTTGGCGCGCACCCCGCCCAGCAGCGCCGGCGGCATCGGCCACTCCGGATCGAACCCGACATCCAGTCCGGTCGCACGGTAGAAGAACTCGAAATAGCCCAGCACCGGCACGTCCGGCCACACATCCGGCAGGTCGAGCAGCTCGCCCCAGCCGTGATGGCCCACGATGATGTCGGGCCGGTAGCCCAGCGCCTTGAGCCGCGTCGCCGCCTCCGCCACCGCGGCCGCCCGCGCCACGGCGACCACGAGGTCGGACGACACGGCCCCGCCCTGCTTCGGCGGCCCCTGGTAGATCACCTTGCGCACCCCGGCGAGCCAGTTGCCGTTGGCTTCGGTGATGAACATCACCTCGTGCGCCGGGTCGGCCGCGAAGTGGCGCGCGATGTGGAGGAACTGGCCGGGGAAGTTCTGGTGGACGAACAGCAGCCGCATGGCTCAGCGCCGGCGCGTCCCCGCGGGTCCGTCGACCGCGTCCCCAGGCTTGGCCGCGTCCTCGCCTGCCGCGTCCGATTTCGGTTCCAATGTCACGTGAAAGGCCTCCAGCGCCGCCAGGCTCGGCGCCTCCGCCGGCTGGTCCCGCACCGGCCCGATCGCCGTGCCGTCCACGAAGCTGGCCGACACCGCCACGTCGAACGCCGCCGCCGCCGCGCCCCGCAGCCGGACGTGGAGCCCCAGGATCGGCAGCGACATGCCGCGGCTACCGCAGAACTGCCCCGCCTCGACCCAGGGCGATAGCCAGCCCCGCCCCAGCACGGCCTGGTATTCCATGGCGCCGGGCTCGTTCAACCGCTGCGCTTGCAGCGCGAACCCCTCGATCCAGCGCCGGCTGCCGCGCTCGCCGATCCAGTCGCCGAACCGCCCGCCGACGTCGCCCCGCCCATAAACGTGCGCCATCGCCTCGAGCGGCAGCGCGGGGGCCGCGGCCGGCGGTGCCGCCGCCGCTACCGCCGGCGCCCCGCTGACCCGCAGCACCTGCAGCTTCGGCGCGTCACCCCTGGGATCGGCATCCTGATACACCGTGACCAGCACCCGCCCCGGCCCGCCCGCGATCCGGATCAACGCCGCGTCGCTGCCGCCCGACAGCCACCCCGCATCCCCGAACCCGGCGATCGTGACCACCCCCGCGCCCGTCTCTGCGCCTGCGCCCGGCGCCGCGGCGAGCCGGATGGCCGGCAGCCCGGTGCTCGCATCCGCCACCGGCGAGCCCGGCCCGGCGAACGCGCAATACGTGCCGGGCTCCAAAACCATGAGTTGTCCCGAGACCCGCAACTCGGTCAGGGGGCGGGCGCTGCTCTGCTCTGACATGAGGTCCGGTCCGGCTGGCGTGCGCGCGATGGTTGCAGCCCCGCCCGCGCCGACGCAAGCCGCAGCAGCGCGTCGTTCACCCGCGGCGCCGGCAGCCCGAGCGGCAACAGCCAGCCCCTCTCGCCCTCGCCCGCCGCCCGGATCCGCTCCGCCGGCGCCCCCAGGTCGAATGCCACCGCCGGCAGCCCGGCCTCCCAGGCCCGGCTCAGCGCGAAGCACCATGTCTCCGGCCAGATCGAGGGCAGGAAGGCGAGCTGCCCGCCTTGCGCTCGGATCAGCCCGACCGCCTCCGCCGGGTCGTATCGGCCCGTCACGAACACCGGCCCTGCCGCCATCAGCCGCTCGTCATCCTCCGTCCGCCCGCAAACGACGAAGTCGAGCGGCAACCCTCGCGCCCGCGCATCCGCCGCGCAGGCCAGCAGCACGTCGTAGCCCTTCTCCACCCCGATCGCTCCCACCACGACGATCCGCACCGGCCCCCCCGACGCCGACGCCTCGACCGGCGGCAGCGCCCCGTCATCCTCCCACGGGACCACCTCGGGCCGCACCGCCGGGAAATGCCGCTGCAAGCGCCGCCCGGTATCGGCCGTCGGCACCACCACCCGCCGGCTCCGCGCCAGATCCGCCGCCGACCGCTCGACCAGCGCCGTCGGCCCGATCGGCTCCAGCAGGTTGGTCCCGAGCACCGCCACGCAGGCCTCGCACCCCGCCAACGACGGCTCCCCGCAATACCGCCGCTCCCGCCCGATCAGCGCCACCCGCGGACAAAAGGGCGACGCATCGTGCACCCACGTCTCACCGGCACCCCCAGCAGCGCCGCTAGCCCCAGCACCGCGTGATCGTGCCCCCGCAGGTGATGCACCTCCATCTGGGTCGCTCCCTCCGCCCGCAGCAGCCCGGCCAGCAACGGCAGCTCCGCCGGCACGGCGAAGCGCAGGTCCGCTGCGCCCTCGATCGCGCAGCCCCCCGGCGCCGGCACCAGCACGACCGGCCTCACCCCGTCGCGCCGCCACGCCGCCGCGCGCGCGCGCACCAGCTCAGCCACGCCGCCCCCCTCGCCATGGCTCACCAGCACGACCGCCCGCCCCGGTGGCGCCGCCGCCCACTGCGCGCTCGCCATCCGCCGCCGCGCCGGGAACAACGGATCGTCCCGCTCGAACGCAGCGACCCATCCGGCGTATTCGGGATGAAGCCGCTCCAAGATCGCCTGGTTGCGCCGCCGTAGCGCCGCCCTGGCAGCCCCGAACGTGGCCGAGAACGAGGCCCCGCCCCGATGCGCCACGAACACGTCCAGCGCCGCCACGTGCCGCCAGCCGAACCGCCGCGCCCGCGCGCAGAACTCGCTCTCCTCACCATACCCCTGCGCGAACAGGTCCTCCCGCAACGGCCCGACCTGATGGAGGCAATCGCGCCGCAAATACAGGCAGAACCCGACCCCCACCGGCAGCTCCGCGCGCTCCCCCGGATGCAGCCGTCGCGCCAGCGCATCCAGCACCGCCGCCGACCTCACGGCCGGCCCCGGCCCGCGATAGGAGACGATCGAGCCATCGCCCGTCAGCGGCGTGACGCTGCCGATGTCGTCCGCGCGATGGGCGGCGGCCCGCAGCCGCTCCAGCCAGCCCGGCGGCACGACCGTGTCGCTGTTGAGCAGCACCGCATCCCGCCCCGCCGCCGCTGCGAGCCCGGCATTCGCCGCCGCCGGAAAGCCGCGCGGGGTCGGGTGCACGTGCAGCCGCATTGCCGGCGACCCAGCTGCCATCTCGCGCAGCGTCTGCCGCAGCGTCGGGTCGGGCGACCCGTCATCCACCACGTGCAGCAGGCTGTCGGGCGGCAAGCTGGCCAGCACCGACCGAAGGCAGGCCAACGTCTCCGCCGCCGCGCCATGCACCGGCACCACCACATCGACCGCCGCCGCCGCCGGGCCGACCCGAAATGCGCCCCGCTCGGAGAAGCGCGCCGACGCCGCCCCGGGCCAGACCGGGCTGCCCAGCAACGAACACCCCGCCGCATCCGTCACCGTCACCGGGCTGCCGAGCCCGGCCACCACCGCGGCCGGCACGACGAAACGCTGCGGCCGGGCAAGGGGCGGCATCGCCTCCACGCCCTCCGCCGGACCGTCCATCGCGATCGCATGGCGGCCGCCCGGTCCCGTCGCCACCAGCGCCGGCACCGTGTCCGGATCGGCCGGCCGCCACGCCCACCCTGTCAGCGCGCCCCCCTCCAGCGCGACGATGCCCTCCGTGCCGCGCAGCCGCCGTAATGGCAGCGGACTGCCTACGAACGGTCCCTGCGGCCCCTCGACGACCAGACTGTCCTCGGCCGTCGCGTCGACCGGGAACGGCACCGTGGGACCCCATCGCACCCGCCCGTCGGCGCCGAGGCCGCACCAGGCCGGGGTGATCCGGTCGGCCAACGCCGCCAGCGTCGGCCCGACCAGGCTGCCCTGCAACGCCACTGCCAGCGCCGCCCGTGCCGCCGCGTCGTCACCCCGCTCGAGCTGCGCCGCCGCCAGCGCCGCCGCCGCCGCCGGCACCGTCCCGGCCAGCGGCGCCAGCAGCGCCACCGCCCCGTCCGCATCGCCATCCGCCAGCCGCACCGAGCCCAGCGTCATCGCGACCAGCTTGTCGTCCGGCACCAGCCGGCGCGCCCGCTCCAGCCAATGCCGCGCCCCGGCGCCATCGCCTGCCGCCAGCCCGTCCTGCGCCCGCTGCCACGCCAGCAGCGCCGGATCGACCGCCTCCTGGCCGCCGGGCTGGTCCATCCCCTGCCGTCAGTGCGTCGCCGGCAGCGCCGCGCCCGGCTTGTCGTGCCGTGCCAACCGGTCCACCAGCGTCTGGCTCGCCTCGTTGAGCCCGACGATCTCGGTCGTCACCCCGTGCCCGCGGAATTTGAGCACCACCCGATCCAGGGCGTTGATGCCGGTGATGTCCCAGAAATGCGCCGCATGCACGTCCAGAACCACGGTCCGCACCGCCTCACGGAAGTCGAACGCGCCCACGAACGCCTCCGCCGTGGCGAAGAAGATCTGCCCCGTCACTCGGTAAGTCCGCGTCTCGCCCACCTCGTCCGACACCGACGACACGCCGAAGAACCGCGACACCTTCTGCGCGAAAAACAGCCCGCTCAGCACCACCCCGACCAGCACGCCCTTTGACAGATCCCCAGTCGCGACCACCACGATGACCGTCGCGAGCATCACGACGCTGGAACTGCGCGGGTTCGTCGCCAGCGTGCCGATCGACCGCCACTGGAACGTGTTGATCGACACGGTGATCATCACCGCCACCAGCGCCGCCATCGGGATCTGCTTGACCCACGGCCCCAGCACCACGATCAGGAACAGCAGGAACACCCCGGCCCACAGGCACGACAGCCGTCCGCGCCCGCCGGACGAGACGTTGATCACCGACTGTCCGATCATCGCGCACCCGGCCATGCCGCCAAACAGGCCGGACACGATGTTCGCCGCCCCCTGACCCGCGCACTCCCGGTTCTTGTCCGACCCGGTGTCGGTCATCTCATCCACGATCGCCGCCGTCATCAGGCTCTCCAGCAAGCCCACCATCGCCACCGTCAGCGCAGTCGGCGTGATGATCCGCAGCGTCTCGAAGGTGAGCGGCACGACGGGGAGCCCGAAGAACGGCAGCTGGTCCGGCAACTGCCCCATGTCGCCGACCGAATGCAGCCGCAAGCCGGTCGCCATGGTGAACGCCGTCAGCACGACGATCGCGACCAGCGGCGACGGGATCGCCGTCGTCAGCCGCGGCAACCCGTAGATGATCGCGAGTCCGGCGGCGACGGCCGCGTAAACCGGCCAGCCCCCGCCGGTCAGCTCCGGCACCTGCGCGGCGAAGATCAGCAGCGCCAGCGCATTGACGAACCCGGTGATCACCGATCGCGACACGAACCGCATCAGGTCGCCCAGCCGGAACAAGCTGGCCACGATCTGGAACACTCCCGTCAGCACCGTAGCCGCGAACAGATAGGGCAGCCCGTGCTCTTTCACGAGCGTGACCATGACGAGCGCGGTCGCACCGGTCGCGGCCGAGATCATCGCCGGCCGTCCGCCCGCCACGGCCGTCACCACCGCGATGCAGAACGACGCGTAGAGTCCCACCTTGGGGTCCACGCCGGCGATGATGGAGAACGCGATCGCCTCCGGGATGAGCGCAAGCGCGACCACCGTCCCGGCCAGGAGATCACGAACGATATTCGGCGCCCATTCGGCGCGCAGGGTCGACAAGGTCATGGAACGGCTCTCAACGGTTCCGCACGCCTTCCGTTTGGGGGAAGGCCATACGCGGTTCACGACGGACCGCCAGCGCGCGGCGGTCGACAACGGAAGACGATCCGCCCGTTACGGCGGAGTCGACCCGGCGCTGAACTGGTCTCGACCCGATGACATACCCCACGTTACGGTTTCCACGCCGGTCGAGCAACCTGCTCTGACCGTGTCCGGGGCTAATGGCGTTCTCGACCCGGGTCGGGATCGCTGAAGCCAAGCACCAAGAGCGAACGGCATCGCTTTCCGATCGATACCGGCAGGGCTGATGAGTCGTGGCGCAGTGGTGTCCGCTACGCCCGTTGAACGAGCACTTGGTCATCTGCGATCCGTCCCGCCTCCGCAGCTCGCCGGGCAGTGAGCGCACGCCGCCGGGCTCCGGAGTTAAGGGTAAGGAGTAAGTCCGCGGCGGGCCGGCCGGAACGTCCGTAGAGCCGAAGGGCCAGCGGATCACGGCTCGGCCAACGCTCGAGAACGAAAGCCCCGCCGTGCGGAACGAGCGGGTGCCCGTCAGGCGTGCTGCTGGAGGGACGGGGCCGGCGCGGGCGTGCCGGGTGTCGGTAGCGCGGCGAGGTCGCTGGCGGCTTCGGCCACACCGGCGGTCAGCGCTCGTTGCAGCAGGGTGCGCGCGCGATCGTGATCCACCTCGCCCGCCAGGCCGCGGGCGTAGTAGCGGCCCAGCATGAGCAACGCGAATGGATGATCGTTCGCGGCGGCCTTGCCGAACCAGGCCTGCGCGGCCGGCCGATCGATCGGCACGTCGTGCCCGCCGCCGAGCAGGGCACCCATGGCGAATTGCGCGCCCGGATGGTCCTTGGCCGCCGCCGCCTCGAACAGCTTCTGGGCGGCGGCGTGGTCACGCGGGCCACCGCGGCCGTTGACCATCATCTCGGCCAGCGCGACCTGCGCCTCCACCAGCCCGGCCTCCGCCGCCCGTGCGATCCAGGCGCGGCCCGCTGGCAGATCCGCCGGCACGCCCTGCCCTTCCGCCAGCAGCCGCCCATACCAAAACTGCGCATTCACCACGCCATCCGCCGCCCGCCGCAGCCACTGTGCCGCCGCCGGCAGGTCGCGCTCGATCCCGACGCCTTCGGCAAGGCAGACGCCGTAGTTGAACGCGGCCACCAGATCGCCCTCGTCGGCCGCCGCGGCGAACCATTCGCGCGTGCGGACCCGGTCTTCCGCCTGCCCGCCGCCGCGCAGCACCAGCTCCGCCAAGTTGGACCGGGCCAGCTTGTCGCCGCGCTCACCCGAAATGCGGAACCACCGCGCCGCCTCCTGATCGTCGCGCGGCACCCCCGCCCCACTCCGATACAGCGTCGCCAAGGTGCGCGCCGCCGCCGCGTGCCCGCCCTCGGCCGCCCGGGCATACCAGGTCGCCGCCTCGGCAAAGTTAGGCGGCAAATCGCCGCCCTTGGCGTAGAGGTCGCCGACCAACGCCGCCGCTTCCGCATCGCCCGCCAGCGCCGCACGTCGAAGCCACGACTCCCCGTTGATCGTGTCGCGCGGCACCCCGCGCCCCTCCATCAGCGCCAGGCCCCACTTCGCCTGTCCCTGGCGCACGCCGCGCTCGGCCGCCCGCCGGAAATGATCCGCCGCTGCCGCCAGATCCCGCTCGATGCCGATCCCGTTCTCCAGCGCGACCCCGAACAGGTAGACGCCGAGCGGCAACTGCGCTGCCGCGGCCCGCGCCAAATGCGCCGTGGCCTCCTTCTGCTGCGCCTCCGCTCCGGCCGACCGCATCAGCGCCAGCCCATGACCCAACGCTCCCTGCGGGCAGCCGCTCTCGGCCGAGCGGCGATACCAAGCGTCGGACGCGGCCACGTCGCGCAAGCGCTCGGGCCCGGAAAGGTGGAGGTAGCCCAGCAGCGCCTGCGCTTCCGCGTGGCCCGCATCGGCCGCAAGTGTCCCGAAATGCAGCGCACGATCGAAGTCCGGCTCGCCGCGATCCGCGTCGCTGAACAACGGCGAGCCCGGCAACGACGCCGCCCCGCGCCCCGCCCCCGTCAGATAGACCGTGGCCAGTAGCGCCTGCGCCTCGACCTGCCCGGCCTCCGCTGCCTTGCCCAGCCAAAGCACTGCCGTGCTGCGGCTCGGTGGCACGCCCTTGCCGTCGAGATAGGCGCGGCCGATCCAGAACTGAGCCGCCGGGTCCCCGCGCTCGGCTGCGCTCGACAAGACGGGGAAGCCGGCCGCGATGTCGCCCCCCTCCGCCTGCGCGATCGCGGCGCGCACCCGCGAAGAGCGTGAAACCACCCCTGCCAGCCGCTTGAACACGCCCGTGACCTAGCCGCGTCGATGCCCGGCCGGGCACCGCCGGCCGCAACACGCCAGACTGCGGCCCGTCATTGGCGTCACGGCTCGCGCATCCCGTCGGCGAAGGCCGGCAACACGCGGGAGAACAGGTAGCCGACCAGCGTGCGCTGCCCGACCTTCACGTCGGCGACCAGCGGCATGCCCGGACTCAATTTGAACCAGCTCGGGATGTCGTGCAGGTGCGTCGCGTCCAGCGTCACGCGGGCCCGGTAATAGCTCGACCCGAGCGGCCGCGGCTGCACCGGTTGCGAGCCGCGCTTCGGCTGCTGATCCTCTGGCGCGGTCGAGAAGCTGTCGGCGCTGACGACGCGAACCACGCCCTCGACCGTGCCGTATGTCGTGTAGGGCAGCGTATCGAGTTTGAGGTTGGTCGGGTCGCCGGGATGGATGTAGCCCGCATCGGCGCCGGCCACATTGATCTCCGCTTCCAGCGCGGCGCCGGTCGGCACCAGCGTGATGAGCTGCTCGCCCGATTGCATCACCGACCCGGGCGACACTTTGGCGACCGTCAGGACGGTGGCGTCCTCCGTGGCCCGCAGCTCCACGAGCTGCCGGCGTAGTTCCGCCTTCTTGAGGTTCTCCGTCGCGTCGCTGAGCTTGCGGCTCGACTCAGTCAGTTCCTGGCCGACCTGCCCGCGCCAATTCTGGTTGTAAGCGTCTCGCTCGGCCTGCAGCGCCTGCAGGTCGCGCTGCGCCTGCTCGGCCTGCGCCGCCGCGTTGTCGAGACCGCGCTTGACCTCGAGCCGGCTGTCCGTCGCCTGCAGCCGGTTGAGTACGCTGCCCACCTTGAGCTTCTCGAGATCGACACGCTTCTGCTCGACCTCGCTGGCGACTTTGAGCCGCGCCGCATAGCCATACACGTCGGATAACGCGCGCTGGATCTGGTTGCGTAGTCCGTTGATCTTCTGCGCGTAGTTCTCGTTTTTGAACGACCGTTCCGCCGTATGCTGCAGGAACAACGCTCCCTGCAGCGCTTCGACCGGATTGGTCCCGGTCGGACGATACTCAACATTACCCGCTTCGGCGGATAGCCGGTCCACCTCCGCCTGCAAGCTGGCGACCTGCGCCCGCAACGCACCCACATCGGCGGTGGCGAAGGTCGGGTCCAGACGGGCCAGGATCTGCCCCTTGCTCACGCGGTCGCCCTCGCGCACGTCGATGGAGCGGACGATGGCAGTCTCGAGCGGTTGAACCACGCTGGTGGAGTCGACGGCGACGATCCGGCCCTGCGCGCTTACCACCTTGTCGATCGGGATCAAGGCGGCGGCGGCGAAGCACGCGCCGACCAGCGACGCCACCAGCCATGTGATGGGCCGGGCCGCATACAGCACCGGCTCAACCGTCAGCGCGGCCGTCGGCGAGTGGAAATCCAGCAGCATCGGCAGCCGGTGATCGTCGGAGCCGGCAGGAACCGGCACGTTGTTGTTGCTGACGGTGAGGCTCATCGATCAGTCACCCTGCGCCAACACCGGGACGAACTGGCCGCGACCCGGCCCGCCGTCGAGATGACGGTTCTGCTGCGCCCATAGCAAGCGATAGATGGAGCAGCGCTCCAGCAACGTCCGGTGCGGCGCCATGTCCACCACCGATCCCTTGTCCAACACGAGGATCTGGTCGCAGTCGACCAAGGAGGAGAGTCGGTGCGACACGATCACCATCGTCCGTCCCTTACCCAGCCGCACCAGGTTGGCGTTGACCAACGCCTCGCTCTCTGGGTCGAGCGCCGAGGTCGCCTCGTCCAGGATCATCAGCTTGGGGTCCGCGATCACGGCGCGCGCGATCGCGAGCCGCTGCCGCTGCCCGCCGGACAAGTTGGCCGACCCTTCCTCGATCCAGGTATCGTAGCCCGCCGGCAGACGCTCGATGAACTCCTCCGCCCCCGCCAACCGCGCCGCGCGGACGACGTCGTCCAGCGTCAGCCCGGCACGGCCGGCAGTGATGTTGTCCCGCACGGTGCCGCGGAACAGGAAATTGTCCTGCAGCACGACGCCGAAGCTCCGGCGCAGATGCGTGAGGTTGATCTCGCGCATCTCGTTGCCGTCGAGCTTGAGAAAGCCGGAGTAGTCCCGGTTTATGCCCTGCAACAGCCGCATCAGCGTGCTCTTGCCCGACCCGCTGCGGCCGACCACGCCCAGCATGGTGCCGGCCGGAACCTCGAAACTCACCTTTTCCAGCGCCGGCAGCTTCGCGCCCGGGTAGGTGAATGTCAGGTCCTGGAACGTGACGGAACCGGTCAGCCGCGGCCGTAACCCGCCCTGCATCGCCGCCGTCTCGCTCGGGTTATTCAGCACCAGCGCGACTTGCGCCACCGAGGCCCGCACGTCCTCCAAATCCTCGATCAGCTTGGCCAGCCCAACCAGCGGCTGCGTGACGCGCGCCCCGAGCATCATGAACGCGACCAGCCCGCCGACCGCGATGCCCGTGCTATCGTTTAGCGCGATATACGCGCCCAGCATGATCACGCCGCGCTGAATGAAGCTCTCGATCGGGTTGATGATCGTTTGCGGCCAGTTCGCCAGCCGTCCCGCCTGCAGCTTGAGGCGCCCCGCCTCCGCTGTCCGCTCGTCCCACTCCGTCCGCCGCTGCGGTTCCAGCGCCAGCGACTTCACGGTGCGGATGCCATGCACCGTCTCCACCATCGTCGAGCCCTTCTGGCTCTCCGCCGTGGTCAGCTTGCCCACCACGCGGCGCAGCGCCGGCAGGAACAGCAGGATGACACCCGTGATCACGGCCGCGCAGGCCAGCACGATCCAGGCCAGCGTCGGCTCCATCCAGAACAGGAATGGGATGAGGATCACCAGCGTGAACATGTCCAGGAAGGTGCCCATGAGCTTGCCGGTAAGGAACTCACGCACCTTCCAGACCTGGGCGATCCGATAGTTGATCTGCCCGGCCGGGTTCTTCTCGAAGTAGTCGAGCGGCAGCGCCAGCAACCGGTCGAAAACATGGAGGTTAAGCCGCGCATCCACGCGGGTGGACACGACTTGGACCAACTCGCGCCGCGCATACCCCAGCACCGTCTCGTACACGGTGATGATGAGCAGCACGACGCTCAGTAGCACGAGCGTCGACATGCTGTGATGCACCACGACGCGATCCACCACCGTCATCACCAGGAGCGGCGGCACGATGGTCAACGCGCTGATCGTGATGGAGGCGATGCCCACGTCGCGCAGCGAGCGGCGCTCGCCGAGCACGAGCCCAAGCAGCCATCCGAAGGTGAAGGGCTTCTCCGCCTCGGACTGGCCGCGGATCTGGCGCACGAGCAGCACTTCGCCGCCCCAGCTCTGCCGCAGCCGGAACTCGTCCACCGCCGTGGCGAACTCATTGGAATTCTGCCGGGGGTCACGGATCCAAACCACCTTGCGCGCCGGGTCGGCCGCGATCATCAGCCCGGCCGTGCCATCCTTGAAGAGGAGGATCACCGGGGCGGCCGGCTTGGCCGTGCCGATCAGGCGGAACAAGGACGCCCAGCGCACTTTCTCCGCGCGCGCAGACAGTCCGGCCTCCTTTGCCCACGCGGCCATGGCGGCTGGCGACGGGACCGTCTCGCCCGAACGGGCGCGGTAGTCGGCAGCGTCGAGATCGACGCCGTGGTGCCGCGCCGCAGCCACCACGGCGGCCAGGCGCATGGCGGTGCTCGGCGGAATGGCATCGCCGTTGACGGTGCCGCTATCGATCTGCGGGTCGGCGACGTCGGTCGTCACGGGCTGCGGGCCGGAAGGCGTCAAGGAGCGGTCCTTCGCATCGAAAAGCTGGCACAGGCGTTCAGAGCCGGGCCGTTAGCACGGACGATACCGGCAATAACATAAAAATGAGTTAACGCTGACTTGCACGTTGCGCCGCCGTCAGCCCTGACCTTTGATGCCGCCATGGAAATACGTCCCGCGACCCCGGCCGATCTGCCCGAGATTCAATCCATCTACGCGCATCATGTCCTGCATGGCGCCGGCACGTTCGAAGAAATTCCGCCCTCGGTGGAGGAGGTCCGCCGTCGGTATCATGGGGTGGTCGACCGGGGCTGGTCCTACCTGGTCGCGTTCGATCCGACCGGCGTCGTCGGCTATGCCTACTTCTCCCAGTTACGCGACCGCTCCGCCTATCGCTTCACCGCCGAGGACAGCATCTACGTCCGCAACGACGTGCGCGGCCAGGGCGTCGGCAAGTCGCTGGTGGCTCGGCTGCTCGACGAAGCGGCGAACCAAGGCTTCCGGCAGATGATCGCGGTGATCGGCGATTCCGACAATGTCGGCTCGATCGGCATGCACGCCTCCCTCGGCTTCCAGCGCACCGGTCTGCTTCGCGCCACCGGGCTGAAGTTCGGCCGCTGGGTTGACACCGTATACATGCAGCGCGCGCTCGGCCGCGGCGATCAGGACGTGCCGGCCGGGTCGCCGGCCAGCTTGTAGCGAGCCGACGCCACCGGATCGTCGCGCACGGCGGCCCAAACCGCCATGTCGCCCTCCGCCGTTGCCGTCACCGCGACGACCCGGCGGAAGAACCCTACCTGCCCCCGGGCCCGGCGCTGGAACAGCCGATCCAACGCGATCGCCGCCGGGCTGCGACTGACACAGCAGGCGCAGCCTGCCGCGTGCGGCCCCGGTTCGAACCGCTCGGCCGGCACGCCGTCAGGCATCGCCTCGCCCTCAATCAGCGCGGCATCATCGTCTTTCAGGTCGGCAATCGACCCGAGAAACACCGAAATTCGAGCATCGAGCGTCCATGGCATTGAACAGACATAAGGATACCTTTATGTCCTGAGCAAGATGGATGCTCTGCTTTCTGCCTTGCGGGCTTGTGCGGAACCGACGCGGATGCGCTTGCTGGCGTTGGCGGCGCGGGGAGCGTTTTGCGTCGTCGAGCTGGTGGAGATCCTGGGGCAGTCGCAACCACGGCTGTCGCGGCACTTGCGGCTGCTCTGCGATGCCGGCGTGCTGGAGCGGGTGCGGGAAGGCTCGAACGTCTGGTTCGGCCTGCCGCCGGAGTCCGGGCTCGTTCATGAATTGTTAGCCCGGGTGCCGGACGATGACCCGGTGCTGGCGGCGGATCGCCGGGCGGCGGCGCGGGTGCTGGCGGAACGGGCGCGCATCGCGTCCGAGACGTTCCGCAAGCAGGGTGCCGACTGGGACGAGATGCGCGCGCTGGCCCTGCCGGCGGCCACGATCGAGCAGGGCGTGCTGTCCCTGCTGCCCGCCGCGATCGGGCATGTGCTGGATATCGGCACCGGCACGGGGCGGATGCTGGAGCTCGTTGCGCCGCGCGTGCGGGCCGGGCTCGGCGTGGATGCGAGCCGGGCGATGCTGGCGCTGGCGCGGGCGCGCCTGGCCAAGCCGGAGTTGGCACATCTGTCCGTGCGGCAAGCCGACATGTACAGCCTCCCGGTCGCACGGCGGTTCGACCTGGTCCTGATGCACATGGTTCTGCACTACGCGGAGGACCCGCGCGCCGCGCTGGCGGAGGCGGCCCGCGCGCTGACCCCGGGCGGCACGCTGATCGTGGCGGACCTGCTGCGGCACGAATTCGCGGCGGTGACGGAGCGGTTGGCGCATCGCTGGCCCGGCTTCGGCGACGACGAGATGGCGGCGCTGATGACGGAGGCGGGGCTGCAACCGGCGCAGGCGCTGGCCGTCGATGGTCCGCTGGAAACAAGGATCTGGGCTGCCACCCTCCCGACGGAGACGGCCCGGCACAAGGAATTGGAGTTGGCGCTATGACCCGTCCCCATCTGCTCGACGCGTTGCGCGACCAGGTTCTGCTTTGCGACGGCGCGATGGGATCGCGCGTGCAGGCGTTGGATCTGGAGGTCGAGCTCGACTACTGGGGCCAGGAGAACTGCACGGAGGTGCTGAACCTGTCGCGGCCGGACCTGGTTCGCGAGATCCATCGCGGCTACTTCGAGGCCGGGGCCGACATGGTCGAAACCAACACGTTCGGCGGCTCGCCGATTACGTTGGCGGAGTTCGACCTGGGCGACCGCACCCACGAGATCAACAAGGTGGCGGCGGAGCTGGCGCGCGAGGCGGCCGAGACGTTCGCCGACGGGCGGCACCGTTGGGTGGTGGGCTCGGTCGGGCCGGGCACCAAGCTGCCGTCGCTCGGCAACATCGATTACGACACGCTGGAGGCGGCACTGGCGGCGCAATCCCGCGGGCTGATCGCCGGCGGCGTTGACGCAATCTTAATCGAGACCTGCCAGGATACGCTGCAGATCAAGGCGGCGGTCAATGGCGCGAAGCTGGCGCGCAAGGAGGCGGGGCGGGATACGCCGATCTTCGTTCAGGTGACGGTGGAGACGACCGGCACGCTGCTGGTAGGGCCCGACATTGCGGCGGCGGCGACGGTGATCGACGCGCTGGACGTGCCGCTGATCGGGCTGAATTGCGCGACGGGGCCGCAGGAGATGGCCGAGCACATCCGGTGGCTGGCGGCGAACTGGCGCGGGCTGCTGTCGGTGCAGCCGAACGCCGGATTGCCGGAGCTGGTGGATGGGCAGACGCGGTATCCGCTTGATGCGGCGCAGATGGCGAGCTGGGTGGAGCGGTTCATCACCGAGGACGGGCTGAACCTGATCGGCGGCTGCTGCGGGACGTCGGTGCCGCACATTCAGGCGCTGGACGCGATGCTGCGTCGGCGCGCCGGGTCGGGGATGCGGCCTGCGCCGATCGGCAGGAAGCCGGTCTGGGTGCCGTCGGTGGCGAGCCTGTATGGGCAAACGCCGCTGCGCCAGGAGAACAGCTACTTCTCGATCGGGGAGCGCTGCAACGCCAACGGATCCAAGAAGTGGCGCGAGCTGCAGGAGCGGGGCGACTGGGACGGCTGCGTCGGCATGGGGCGCGAGCAGATCGGCGAGGGCTCGAACAGCCTGGACGTCTGCACCGCTTTCGTCGGCCGCGACGAGATGATGGAGATGACGGAGGTCATCACGCGGTTCACCTCGAGCGTGAACTCGCCGCTGGTGATCGACAGCACGGAAACCCCGGTCATCGAGGCGGCGCTGAAGCTGCATGGCGGCAAGCCGATCATCAACTCGATCAATTTCGAGGATGGCGAGGAGGCGGCGCGGGACCGGCTGGCGCTGGCGAAGAAGTTCGGCGCGGCGGTGATCGCGCTGACGATCGACGAGACCGGCATGGCCAAGACGCCGGACGCCAAGCTCGCCGTGGCGCGCCGGCTGGTGGGGATCGCCGAAGAGTTCGGGCTGCCGCAATCGGACCTGCTGATCGATCCGCTGACGTTCACGGTGGCGACCGGTAACGAGGACGACCGCAAGCTCGGCGAGTGGACGCTCGAGGGGATCAGGCTGATCCGGGAGCACTTCCCGGACGTGCAGATCGTGCTGGGGCTGTCCAACATCAGCTTCGGGCTCAACCCGGCGGCGCGCGCGGTGCTGAACTCGGTGTTCCTCGATCACGCGGTACGGGCGGGAATGAGCGCGGCGATCGTCCACGTGAGCAAGATCCGGCCACTGCACCTGATCGCGGCCGAGGAGGTGAAGGTCATGGAGGACCTGATCTTCGACCGGCGGGAGGGGGAGTACGATCCGCTCAAGCGCCTGCTGGAGATGTTCGCCGACCGCAAGGCGGCCGATGCGGTGAAGAAGGTGCGGGCGGAGACGGTCGAAGGGCGGCTGAAGGACCGGATCGTCGATGGCGACCGGAAGGGTCTGGCCGAGGAGCTGGACGAGGCGCTGGCCAAGATGCCGCCGCTGGACATCATCAACACGGTGCTGCTGGACGGCATGAAGGTGGTGGGCGAGCTGTTCGGGGCTGGCAAGATGCAGCTGCCGTTCGTGCTGCAATCGGCGGAAACGATGAAGGCGGCGGTAGCGCATCTCGAGCCGCACATGGAGCGGATCGAGGGGCAGGAGAAAGGCACCATCGTGCTGGCGACCGTGAAGGGCGACGTGCACGACATTGGGAAGAACCTGGTCGACATCATCCTGACCAATAACGGCTACCGGGTGGTCAATCTCGGGATCAAGGTGACGCTGGCCGACATGGTCACCGCGGCGAAGGAGCACCGGGCGCACGCGATCGGCATGAGCGGGTTGCTGGTCAAGAGCACGGTGGTGATGCGCGAGAACCTCGAGGAGATGGCGCGGCAGGGGCTCGAGATCCCGGTGATGCTGGGCGGGGCCGCGCTGACACGGAACTACGTCGAGGACGATTGCGTGCGGGCCTATGCGTGCGGCCGGGTCGCGTACGCCAAGGATGCGTTCGACGGGCTGAGCCTGATGGACAAGGTGACCGGCAACGGCTTCGACGATTACCTGGCGGCGGTGCAGTCCAAGCGGGTGGGCAAGGCGCGCAACACGAGCCGGACGCTGGGTCAGGCGGACGCCAAGGCGTTCCGGCCGGTGGACGTGGCGACGGTGCAGGCGCGTCGGCGGCGGTTGACGCAGGACGTGCCGGCCATGGTGCCGCCGTTCTGGGGCGCGAGGGTGTTGGAGGCGCCGGCCAAGGCGATCGTTCCGTTCCTGAACGAGCGCAGCCTGTATCAATTCCAGTGGGGGTTCCGGAAGCAGGGGCGGACGTTGGAGGACTTCCTGGGCTGGGCGAAGCAGGAGCTGCGGCCGGTGATGCGGCGGATGCTGCAGATCTGCGAAGCGGGCGACATCCTGCGGCCGCAGGCGGCATACGGCTATTGGAAGGCCGCGGGCCAGGGCAACGACCTGATCGTGTTCGCCGAGGATGGCACGACGGAGCTGTGCCGGTTCGCCTTGCCGCGGCAGCCGAAGGAGGACGGGGAGTGCATCGCCGACTTCTTCCGCGACGTGGACGATGCCGAACGCGACGTGATCGGGTTGCAGGTGGTCACGGTCGGGCAGGCCGCGAGCGACACGGCGCGGGTGTGGTTCGAGGACAACCGGTATCAGGACTACCTCTACCTGCACGGGCTGTCGGTGGAGATGGCGGAGGCGATGGCGGAGTACACGCACAAGCGGATCCGGGCCGAACTCGGCTTCGCCGGCGAGGACGACCGCGACATGGAGAAGATGCTCAGCCAGGGGTATCGAGGCTCACGTTACTCGTTCGGCTACCCCGCTTGTCCGCGGCTGGAGGACCAGGCGCCGTTGCTGCAGCTCCTCGGAGCGGAACGGGTGGGGGTGTCGATCTCCGATGAGTGGCAGCTGCACCCGGAGCAATCCACGAGCGCGATCGTGGTGCTGAACCCGCGGGCGAAATACTTCTCGGTGTAGGACGGTCAGCGGCGGCCCGGTCGATCGGGCGTCGCAGCTGGGCGGGCGGCGGCCGGGGCTTTCGGCTTCTCCCCCTGACATGAGCGACGGGCTCCGCTGGTCGGCTGGCCGCCGAAGGTGCAGGGCACGTCGTCCTGAAAGAAGTGCGGGATGTCCATCGTGACGGTCTTCCGCGCATCGTCGAAGAAGTCGGCCGAGGCGGGCCGGGAGGCAGCCATCAGGCACATGGCGGCGAGCCAGGTCAGTCGACGGGCCATGGTGAGGCTCACGAAATGTCTGGCGTTGGAACCCGAGTCCGGCCGCTTGGTTCCCGAAACGATCGGGCCAGCCGGCCCTGCGATAACCGGTCGTTTACCCGGCGCTGGTACGATCGAGCTCTGACAGCCGGGGAGCACCATGACCTACGACAGATCGCGACGGTATCGCGGGCCGGACCCGGCGCTGCTACGCCAGTTGCAGGGCAAGCCGCCGGGCTCGATCGTCGATCAGCCGGCGACCCCGTTCGAGCACGCCTTCATGGCGTGGGCTTTGGTCGCCATGTTCGCCGTCAGCATCATGGTGACGCTGACGTAGCTTTTCGCGGCTACTGCGCCTGCGCGCTGGCGTCGCTGCGCGTGGCGCCGACTCGGGCGGCCAGGGCGGCGGACATGAAATCGTCGAGGTGGCCATCCAGCACGGCGGCCGGGTTGCCGGTTTCGACACCGGTGCGCAAGTCTTTCACGAGCTGGTAGGGCGCCAGGACGTAGGATCGGATCTGGTGGCCCCAGCCAATCTCGGTCTTGGCGTCCTCCTGGGCGGCGGAGACGGCCTCGCGCTTCTCCAACTCGCGCTCGTACATTTTGGCCTTCAGCATCGTCATTGCGGCAGCCCGGTTGCGGTGCTGAGAGCGGTCGGTCTGGCAGGCGACGATGATGCCGGTCGGGACATGGGTGATACGGATGGCGGATTCCGTCTTGTTCACGTGCTGGCCGCCGGCACCGGACGCGCGAAAGGTATCGATCTTCAGGTCGGCCTCGTTGACCTCGATCTCGATGTTGTCGTCCACGACCGGATAGACCCAGACGCTGGCGAAGCTGGTCTGGCGGCGGGCATTGGCGTCGAACGGGCTGATGCGGACGAGGCGATGCACGCCGGCCTCCGTCTTGAGCCAGCCATAGGCGTTGGGCCCGGTCACCTGCAGGGTGGCGGATTTGATGCCGGCCTGCTCGCCTTCGCTCTGCTCCATGAGCTGGACCTTGTAACCGTGCTGCTCGGCCCAGCGGGAGTACATGCGGGCGAGCATCTCCGCCCAATCCTGCGCTTCCGTGCCGCCCGCGCCGGAGTTGACCTCGAGGTAGGCGTCATTCGCGTCGGCTTCGCCGGAGAGCAGGCTCTCGATCTCGCGGCGCTTGGCCTCCTCGAGAATACGCTGAAGCGTGGCGCGGCCATCGGTGGCCATCTCGGCATCGCCCTCGGCTTCGGCGAGCGCAATCAGCTCGACAGAGTCCGCGGCCTCCGTTTCCATCGATTTCAGCCCGTCGATCAGCCCGGCGAGGCGGTTGCGCTCGCGCATCAAGGCCTGGGCCGCGGTGGCGTCGGCCCAGAGCGCCGGGTCCTCCGCCTGGGCGTTCAGCTCCTCTAGGCGGCCAAGGGCGACATCCCAGTCAAAGATGCCTCCGGAGCAAGGCGAAAGTCTGCCGCAGCTGCTCGTTCAGGGCTTCGGATTCCGTGGACATGGGGGGCTAATATAGGCCGCCCACGCCGCTATCAATGCCGATCCCGGTGCCGACGCCCGGCCCAACGCCGCTGACCTCGGTGTTGTCGCCATCCGACGGGGCGCTGCCGCCGCCGATGGTGGGCCCGGAGGCGCCGGGGGACTGGTCGGCCTTGAACGCGTCGGTGCGCGGGCCGTAGCCGCTGTCCCACGTCGCCAGCTTGAGGCCCTCGGGCATCTTGAATTGCAACGTGGGCCGGTTCTTGAGTGCGACGGCCATGTAGTCGTGCCAGATCGGCGCCGCGACGGAGCCGCCGGTCTCCTTCTCGCCCAAGGACGCGTTGTTGTCGAAACCCACCCAGACGGCCGTCACGAGGTCGGGCGTGAAGCCGACGAACCAGACGTCGTTGCTCTCCTGGGTGGTCCCGGTCTTGCCGGCGATGTTGTGGCCCAGCCCGGCCCCGGCGGCGTATCCGCTGCCCTTGGACACCACGCCCTGCATCATGGTGATGAGCTGGAACGTGCTGGCCGGGTCGGCGATCTGGCGGCGATTGTCGACCAGGGTGGGCGGCTTGGACGGGTCGGCGCAGCCCTGGCAGTCGATGCCGCTGGGGCGCCAGATCAGCTTGCCTTCCCGGTCCTGCACGCCGTCGACCAGCGAGGGCAGCACTTCCTTGCCGCCCATGGCCAGCCCGGCATAGGCGGAAGCCTGTCGCAGCACGGTGGTCTCGACGGCGCCCAGCGCGGCCGGCAGCACCTTGGGCATGCTGTCGACCACGTGAAAGGCCATGGCGTTCTGGGCCACCGCGTCCATGCCGACCTTGTCGGCGAGGCGGATGGTGACGAGGTTGAGCGACTTCTCCAGCGCGATCCGCATCGGCAGCGGTCCCGCGAAGGTCATGCCGAAATTGTTGGGCCGCCACACACCCTGCGACGTGCGCTGCTCGAACGGGGCGTCCAGCACGCGCTGGCTGGGCGACAGGCCGGCTTCCAGCGCGGTGAGGTAGACCATCGGCTTGAACGAGCTGCCGGGTTGGCGCTCGGCCTGGGTCGCGCGGTTGAACTGGCTGGCATCGAAGCTCCAACCGCCGACCATGGCCAGCACACGGCCGGTCTGCGGCTCCATGGACACCAGTGCGCCTTGCACCTCCGGCACCTGCCGCAGCAAGACACGATCAGCTCGGCCGGGTTTGGCGTCGGTGCCACCGCCTTGCGGCTCGACCATCACGAGATCGCCCACGGACAGCACGTCCTTGAGGCTGCGCGGCGTGGCACCGCGGGTCGCGCCGCGGCGGGGCCGGGCCCAACCGGTATCGGCCAGAAGCATCGTCCCGAGCTGGGACCGGCCGCCGCCCTCCCCGCCGCGCTCGATCCAGCCGACCTTGGCCTCGCGCGCATCCACGGTAAGCGCCACCGCGAGGCGCCATTCCGGCAACATGCCGGGCGGGCGGGCGGTCTCGGCCAGGCGGTTGCTCCAGCCATCGCTGAGCGACGATTCGCCGGCCAGGCGGCCGACGGGGCCGCGCCATCCACCATGGGCCCGGTCATAGGCCATCAGCCCGGCGCGCAACGCCTTGTCGCCCGCAGCCTGCAAGGCCGGGTCGAGGCTGGTGCGGACGGTGTAGCCGCCGGTGGTGGTCAGGTCGGCGCCGAACCGGTCGACCAGCTGGCGGCGGACCTCCTCCGAATACCAGTCGCCGCCCGGGATCGGCTCCTGCCGGCGGAAGGCGGCCGGCTTGATGGGCGTCGTCTTGGCGGCGGCTGCCTGCGCGACAGTGATGGCGTGATCGTCGGCCATGCGATCCAGCACCCAATCGCGGCGGGCCTTGGCGGCGTCGGGCGAGCGGAACGGGTTGTAGTTGTTGGGCGCCTTGGGCAATGCGGCCAGGAAGGCGGCCTCCGGCAGGGTCAGCTCGTCCAGCGTCTTGTTGAAGTAGGCGGCCGCGGCGGCGGCGACGCCGTAGGCCTGCTGCCCGAGGTAGATCTCGTTGAGGTAAAGCTCCAGCACGTGCTCCTTGCTCATCGAATCGTCGATGCGCAGCGCCAGGATCAGCTCCTTCACCTTGCGCGCCAGGCTCACCTCGTTGCCGAGCACCATGTTCTTGGCGACCTGCTGCGTGATGGTGGAGGCGCCGATCGGGCGGCGGCCGCTGCCATAGCTCATCACGTCCGACAGCCCGGCGCGGGCGATGGCCACCGGGTCGACGCCGCGATGGGTCCAGAACTTCTGGTCCTCCGCCGAGATGAAGGCCTGCTTGACCATGTCGGGGATGGCTTTGATCGGCACGAAGATGCGGCGCTCGGTGGCGAACTCGGCCAGCAGGCGGTCGTCGCCGGCATAGACGCGGCTCATGACCTTGGGCTGGTAGGTGCGCAGCCCGTCGATGGAGGGCAGCTCGGCCGCGTAGCGCTGGTAGGTGTGCCAGGCAAAGGCGCCGGCGGCGAGGCCGCCGAGCAGGCCCAGCATGAGGAACAGCCCGATCACCCGGCGGACGAACAGCCAGAAACCGCCGCGGCGCCGCTCCGGACGGGAACGCTCCGGACGGGGAGACTCGGGCGGCGGCTTGGCCGCCAGCCGATCCCGCGGCGACACGCCGCTCAACTCACCTTTGTTCGCCATTCGTCGTCGCCTTGTAACTCAGCCCGCCGCGGTGTGGGCGATGGGGCCGCGTGATTGGAGGAACGCCTCCACGGCGGCGCGCATGGCCGCCGCGATGCGGGCGCGATGATCGGGACGGCGCAGCGCCGCCTCGTCCCGCGGGTTGGACATGAACCCCATCTCGACCAGGACGCTGGGGATCTCGGCGGCGCGCAGCACGGCGAAGCGGGCGTGCCGCGCCGGGTTAGCGAGCAGGCCGATCTGCGGCGACAGCGCGCCCACGACCTGACGCGCCATGCGGGCGGACCCGGCGCGGGTTTCCTCGCGCACCAGGCTGGACAGGATGTCGGCCACGGCGGGCGGCACGTTGCGGAAGCGGGGGCCGCCGAAGCGGTCGGCACTGTTCTCGCGCTTCGCCAGGTCGGCCGTTTGCTGATCCGACGCGGCATCGGAGAGGGTGTAGACGCTGGCGCCATGGACGGAGGGGTCGCCGAGGGCGTCGGCGTGCATGGAGACGAACAAGGCCGCACCCTGCGCCTGCGCGATGTCCACCCGGGCGTGCAGCGGCAGGAACACGTCGCGGCTGCGGGTCAGCGCGACCCGGCAGACCGACGCCGCGAGCAATTGCCGTCGCAGCTCCTGCGCGGCGGCGAAGGCAATGTGTTTCTCGTAGGTGCCGCTGACGCCGATGGCGCCCGGATCCTTGCCGCCATGACCGGGATCAAGCACGATCAGGGGTAATGGCGGACGGGCCGGGCGCAGCGCGGGCCGCGGGGCCTTGCGCGCCTGCGCGAGGCGCAACTGGGCGCTCGCCGCCGGCAGGGCCGCGGCGGCGAGCAAGAAGCGTCGTGACAGCAGGAACGCCGGAGCCATCTCATTTTAATAACACATCGCGGTCCGGCTTGCATGTGCCGGCGCGCCATGACTCTTGCGAGCGCAACCGGTTTGCGTCATCTTTGCAACCGACCCGGCGACTGGGGTCTTGATGGGCATGCTGCGATTTAGCCAGCGCGGCCCGCAATTCCGGTCGCCAACCGCGCCGCGCGGTTTTCGCGCGCCGGAGTCCGGTCGCCTTCATCGGGCGGCGCACGCTGGTGCTTCGTTGAAGAATCCAGGGCGCACCGTTCATCTGCCAGGGATGCTCATGTCAGCCGACGCGTTGGTTCCGTTTTTCACTCGAACGACCGCGTCGCGCGCATCCCTTCACGCCCTTTCGGGCGCCCAGTCGCCTCTCCCCTTCCCTTTCCGCCGCGCGCCCGACGCGCTCCCAAGCCGCTTCGGCGGCTGGCCCAGGCGCGCGGCTCCTCGGAGTTCATCCGTTCATGACCAAACGCATGCTGATCGACAGCACCAACGCGGAAGAAACCCGCGTGGTGGTGCTGGACGGTAACCGCCTCGACGAATTCGACCTCGAGACCTCCACCAAGCACCAGCTCAAAGGCAACATCTACCTCGCCAAAGTCGTCCGCGTCGAACCGAGCCTGCAGGCCGCGTTCGTCGAATACGGCGGCAACCGGCACGGCTTCCTGGCCTTTGGCGAAATCCACCCCGACTACTACCAAATCCCGGTCGCCGACCGGAAGCGGCTGCTCGAGGCCCAGGAGCAGGAGGCCATCGAAGACGAGGAGGCCGAGGACCGCGCCGCTGCTGCGCAGGACCGCCGCGGCGACGATGCCGGCGCGACGTCCGCCGCCGCCGAGCCCACCGCCGACCCGGCCACGCTGACCGCCGCGAGCAACGATCACCCGACGGAGGTGATGTCCGACGCTACCGACTTGGCGAGCCCGATCCCGACGAGCGCGAGCGACACGTCCGACCGCGACTCCGAAACCGACCGATCTGTCGGCGACACGGCTGCCAACGACGAGGCCGGCATCGATCCCGTGCCGCCCGCCGAGCGGGTCGAGATGGCGCAGCCGATGGAGATGGCAGCCGACATCGTGGTGGCGCCGGAAGAGGCCGCGGCCCTGTTCCCAGATAGCGACGATTCGGACGCGGCCCCGCCCCTGCCTTCCGCCCTGTCCGTCGCCGATGCGGAGACCGACGACGCCGAGCCGGACGGCCCGGCGCCCGAGCAGCTCGGCGGCGAGAACGACACGGAAGACCAAGCCCGGCGTGCCACGCCGCGCTTCCTGCGCCACTACAAGATCCAGGAAGTGATCCGCCGCCGGCAGATCCTGCTGATCCAGGTCGTGAAGGAAGAGCGCGGCAGCAAGGGCGCCGCGCTGACCACCTACATCTCACTGGCCGGCCGGTTCTCCGTGCTGATGCCGAACTCGCCGCGGGGCGGCGGCATCTCGCGCAAGATCACCTCCGCGTCCGACCGCCGCCGTCTGAAGGAAGTCACCGCCGAGCTCGACCTGCCGCGCGGCATGGGGCTGATCGTGCGCACCGCCGGCGCCAACCGGCCGAAGCCGGAGATCCTGCGCGACTGCGAATACCTCCTCAACCAGTGGGACCAGATCCGTGAGCTGACCATGAAGAGCATGGCGCCGGCGCTGATCTACGAGGAGGCGAGCCTCATCAAGCGCGCCATCCGCGACGTGTATTCCCGCGACGTGGACGACATCCTGGTCGATGGCGAGGCGGGCTGGCGGGCGGCGCGCGACTTCATGCGCATGCTGATGCCGACCCATGCGCGCAAGGTGCAGCTCTGGAAGGAGCCGCAGCCGCTGTTCGCCAAGGCGCAGGTGGAGCAGCAGCTCGAGCAGATGCTGCAGCCGACGGTGCAGCTGCGGTCCGGCGGTTACCTGGTGATCAACCAGACGGAGGCGCTGGTCGCCATCGACGTCAACTCCGGCCGGTCCACGCGGGAGCGCGGGATCGAGGAAACGGCGCTGCGGACCAATCTGGAGGCGGCCGAGGAGGCGGCGCGGCAGTTGCGGCTGCGCGACCTCGCCGGGCTGATCGTGATCGACTTCATCGACATGGAGAGCCGGCGCAACGTCGCCGCCGTCGAGCGCAAGCTGAAGGACGCGCTCAAGCACGACCGGGCGCGCATCCAGGTCGGCGGCATCAGCCATTTCGGCCTGCTCGAGATGAGCCGGCAGCGGCTGCGCCCCTCGCTGACCGAAACCAACTTCGTCGTTTGCGCGCATTGCGGCGGCACCGGGCACGTGCGGAGCACGGAAAGCGCGGCGCTGGTGGCGTTGCGCGCGATCGAGGACGAGGGCGGCCGCCGCCGCGCCGCCGAGATCCAGGTGACCATCAACGGCGCCACCGCGATCTACATCCTCAACCACAAGCGGCAGCGGCTGACGGAGATCGAGGCGCGCTACGGCATGCTGGTGTCGTTCGTCGCCGACGAGACGCTGATGCCACCGCAGCTCAAGATCGAGAAGATCCGGGCGCAGACCGCGTCGGACGCGCCGCCACCGATCCAGCAGCTCGCCCCGCCGGAGCCGTTTGAGGATCCGGACGAGATCGAGCCGGAGATGGACGCCGACGAGACGGAGGACGCCGAGGACGAGGCCGGCACTGCCGTCGTGGCCGAGGGCGACACGGCGGAGAACGGCGATCGTCGCGGCCGTCGTCGCCGGCGCCGCCGGGGTGGACGGCGCGAGGATGGACGCGACGAGGGCGCGGCGGCGGGAGCCGGCGCGGACCACTCGGAAGCCGACGAGAGCGAGGCGGACGGTGAAACCGGTCCGGCGGCCGACGACCGCGCGCCGGACGTCGATGCCGTGAGCGGTGAGGCGGAGGTCAGCGCGGACGGCGCCGAAGAGACGGTGGCCGACGGCTCCGGCACCGAGGGTGCCGATGCGGAAGAGGGCGAGCGGCGCCGCCGCGGACGCCGTGGTGGCCGTCGTCGTCGCCGCGACGGCAGCGAGGCCGCGCCGACCGCGGCCAGCACCGCCGAGGAGCCGGACAGCGAGCCGGCCGCGCCGGTGGCCAACGTGTATGTCGGTCCGACGCCGGCCGACCCGTTCGCCGGGGCGAGCGCGTTCGACATCTTCGACGCCATCGAGCAGGCCGAGGAGCAGCGGTTGACCCAGCCGCGCACCGTCGCCGCGGCATCGGCGCTCGACATGGACCGGGATCTTGTGCGCGAGCCCGCCCCCGAGGCGGACGATGCCGATGAGGCTCCGGCCGCAATCGGAGAGCCGGAGCCGGCCATCGACATGACGATGCCCGCGGCCGACCCGGTGCCGCCCGCCGACGTGCCGTCGCGAGCGTCCGAGCTGATGGCGGAAACGGCGCCCGTCGCCGAGGCCGCCGCACAGCCGGAGCCCGCGGCCATGGCGCCGGAACCGGAGCCTCAGCCGGCTCCCCTTCCCCAGCCCGAGCCCGTGGCGGCAGCCGCGGAGCCCGTCGCGGGACCGGCGGTCCAGCCGATCGTGATCGGCGACGCGGCCCCGGGCGAGAAGAAGCGGGGGTGGTGGCGGCGCTGAGCGGCCGCGACCGGCGGGGGCTGGCGCGCATGCGTCGCTCCGCGGTCCGGCCGGCGCTGGCCGTCCTGCTGCCGGCGCTGGCCGCCGGGTGCGCCGCGCCCCGGCCCGGCCCGGCGGCGTCCAGCCAGGGCATCCAGCTCGGCCTGGCGGCGCCGGATCCGCAAGTGCCGGATTACGCCCGCCTTCCGTTTGAACCGTTCTCGCGCGAGAACGCGGTCGCCATCGCGCTGCGCGAGTGGCGCGCCTGGGGCATGCAGGTCAACGACGCGCCGCCCGGCCCGGACCTGCCCGTCGACGTTCGCGAGGACCGGCAGGCCGGCATGTGGCAGCGCGTCGGCGACTATTGGTGGGTGGGGCAGAACGGCTATTCGGAGAGCAGCGGCTGGACCGGCAAGTACTCCGGCAACGGCACAGAATATCGCAGCGCCCCGCCGGCCTGGTCGGCCGCGTTCATCTCCTACCTGATGCGGTCCGCCGGCGCGGGCGAGCGCTTCCCCTACTCGCCGCTGCACGCGACCTACATCAACGCCGCCGCGAACGGGAACCCAATCCTGTCCGCTCAGCCGCCCGAGGGCTACGCACCCCAGCGCGGCGACCTCATCTGCTTCGGCCGCCGCGGGGCGCAGAACCTGCGCTTCACCGACCTGCCGACCTCCAGCTTCTTCGCCCATTGCGACATGGTCGTCGGCGCCACCCCCGACCAACTCAGCGTGGTCGGCGGCAATGTCTCCGCCGGCGTCACGATGAAACACATCCCGGTCAGCGCCGCCGGCACCCTGGCGACGCCCGACGGCCTGGTGATCGACGATCGCTATCCGTGGTTCGTGGTCCTCCGCGTCACCTACGACCAGTGACGGCGGTTCAGATCGGCAGAAAGGAACGCAGCGGGCCGCCCGTGTAGAGCCGGGCCTCGACACCGCAGGCGTCAGCAGCCTGGAGGTCGGTCGGCTGATCGCCGATCAGAAAGCAGCGGGCCGGGTCGAGCGACCAGGCGGCGATCAGCTCCTGCAGCATGCCGGGGCCGGGCTTGCGACGGGGATCGACCCGGCGATACGCCTCCAGCGGCGCCTCCGGATGGGTCGGGCAGAAGCGGAGGTCGTCCACGTTGCCGCCACCGGCGCGAATGTGGTCGATCATCCAGGCGGAGAGCGCGGCGAACTGGGCTTCGTCGTATTTGCCGCGGGCGATGCCGGATTGATTGGTGACGACGAAGACGTGCCAGCCAGCATCGGCGGCGGCGCGCATGGCCTCCACCGCGCCGGGGATCCACTCGAACCGCTCCCGTTCGCCGACCCAGCCGCCATCGTGGTTGATGACACCGTCGCGGTCCAGGAACAGGGCGCGGCGGTGCAGCCGTTCCGGCAACTCGGTCTGCGCGCGCTCGAGGTCGGCGGGGATGCCGATGTCGATGAAGTAGCCGTCGCCCACCGTGCCGCGCACCGACCCGGCGGCCGCCAGCGCCGGCAGCACCTCGCGCTCCAGCGAGCAGGGGTCGCTCACGTGGTCGAGCACGGTGCGGCGAAGGAGATAGAAGCCGGCATTGGCCAGGCCGGGCTGGCCGGCGACGAGCGGGCGCTCGCGAAACGCCGTCACGCGGTCACCGTCCAGCTCGGCCACGCCGGCGCGGCTGGCATCCGGCAACTGGCGCAGCACCATGCGGGCGACGACCTCCTCGCCGTCATCGGCCGCGTCGGCCAGGAGGCGGGCCAGGTTGAAGTCGAGCCAGGAATCGCCGTTGCAGAGCAGGAAGCGGTCGGCCAGGTGCGCGCGCGCCTGGCAGAGTGCGCCGCCCGTGCCCGCCCTGCCCTGCTCGGGGCAGCACACGAGCCGCATCGGCTTGGGCAGGCTCGCAGCGAGCTCGGGCAGCATGCGCTCGACCTCGTCGGCGAGGTAGCCGGTGAGCAGCAGCGTTTCCTCGATGCCGAAGCGACAGAGTTCGCGCAGCACCCAGGCGAGGAACGGCCGGTCGCCGCAGGGCAGCAGCGGCTTGGGCGTATTGGCCGTCAGCGCGCCGAGCCGGGTGCCGAGGCCGCCGACGAGGATTGCGGCCTGCTTGACGGTGACTGACATGCGCGCTCCCTTTCCGCCCTCGACCTGCTCCCCCTCCCGCCCGCGGGAGAGAATGCGGGCTCAGCCCTGCGGGAACATCGCCCGCTCGACCAGGGCGCACACGATGTGCGCGGCCGTGATGTGCACCTGCTGGATGATCGCCGTCTTGGTGGAGGGCGCGGCGAGCACCGTGGAGCAATGGTCGCGCATCGGGCCGGGGGTCGCGCCGGCGAAGGCGAAGCAGATCACACCCTTGCTCTTGGCCGCCTCGAAGGCGCGCAGCACGTTCTTGGAGGTGCCGGACGTCGAGATGCCGAGCAGGATGTCGCCCTCCTGGCCGAGCCCGAGCACCTGCCGCTCGAACACCTTTTCGTAGCCGTAATCGTTGCCGATCGCGGTGAGGTTGGAGCTGTCGGTGGTCAGCGCCAGCGCGGGCAGCGGTGCGCGGTCGAACATCAGACGGGAAACGAACTCGGCCGCGATGTGCTGGCTGTCGGCGGCACTGCCGCCGTTGCCGCAGATCATCAGCTTGTTGCCGGCGCGGAAGCGCTCCACGATCGTATCGGCCATCTCCACCATGACCCGGCGGTGATCCGCCCCGTCGCGAAACGCGACAAAGGCATCAACGGTCTCGTCGAGGAAGCCGGGCAAGAAATCCATGGCCGCTCTATGCCAGGAACGGCCGGCGGGGGGAACTAGCCTTCGGCGGCGGTTGCGAATAGGAGAAGACCTGCAACCACGCTCCAAGGACGATGCGCGATCTCCTGTTCCTGACCCAGCGCATCCCCTTTCCGCCCATCAAGGGCGAGAAGATCCGCCCCCTGCAGATCCTGCGGCACCTGCGCGAGCGCTACCGGGTGCATCTCGGCTGCCTGGTCGACGACCCCGACGACCAGCAGCACGAGGCCACCGTGGCCGCCCTGTGCGCCTCGTCCCATTTCGCGCGGCTGGACCGCCAGCGGGCGAAGCTGTTGTGCCTGACCGGGCTGCTGACCGGCGACCCGCTGAGCGTGACGTTCTATCGCGACAGCGGCCTGGCGGCGTGGACGCGGCGCGTGCTGGCCGAGATCAAACCGCAGGCGATCTTCATCTGCTCGTCCAACATGGCGCCCTACGTACTCGGGCGGGCCGGGCGCAACGCGGTCACGCTGTGCGACCTGGCGGACGTCGACTCGGAAAAATGGCGCGCCTATGCCGAGAGCGGGTCCGGCCCGATGCGATGGGTGCATCGGCGGGAATGGCGCCGGGTCGCGGCGCTGGAGGGGCGGATCGCGCGGGAGCTGGACTGGAGCACCTTCGTCTCCGCCGAGGAGGCGGCGCTGTTCCGGCGGCAGCGCCCGGCGGAGGCGGCCAAGATCCGCGCGGTGCCGAGCGGGGTCGACTTCGCCTATTTCGACCCGGCGATCCCGCACGAGCCGCCCTTCGCCACCGACCGCCTCAACTTCGTCTTCACCGGGACGATGGATTATCCGCCCAATGTCGACGCCGTGCGCTGGTTCGCGACGGAGATCCTGCCCCTCATCCGCCGCAGCGGCGCGGCGGATTTCCACATCGTGGGCTCCAGCCCGTCGGTCGAGGTGCGGGCGCTGGAGGGGAACGGGGTGTTCGTGACCGGGCGCGTGCCGGACGTGCGGCCCTTCGTGCAGCACGCGACCGCGGCGGTGGCGCCGATGCGGATCGCGCGCGGCATCCAGAACAAGGTGCTGGAGGCGATGGCGATGGGCCGCCCGGTGGTGGTCACGCCCGACGCGCTGGAGGGGATCGAGGCGACGCCGGGTCGCGAGCTGCTGCTCGGTGCGGATGCGCCGGCCTTTGCAGCGCGCTGTCTGGAGGCGGCGCAACCGGAGGCGGCGGCGATCGGCGCGGCGGCCCGGGCGCTGATCGAGCGATCCTACAGCTGGGCCGGGCGGCTGCGCGGTTTCGACGCCCTGTTGGGAGACGCCGCAGCGCCGCGTTGATTCCGCCGAGGCCGTGGCCCACAGTAGGGGCAACGATAAATCGGGGGAAACGCGGTCATGACGATCTCGCGGAGAAACATCCTGCAGGCCGGGACGGGCGCTGTGCTGGTCGCCGCCGCCGGCGGGCGCGCGGTGGCGCAGGCTACGGCGGGCAAGGCGACCGACCTCCAACCGATCTACGAGGCGGCGAAGAAGGAAGGCCAGTGCACCTGGTACGCCGGTTACCTCGATCAGACCATCTGCGCGCGGATCGGCAACGCCTTCAGCCAGAAATATCCGGGCATCACCGTCAACGCCACCAAGACCACGTCGCAGGTCGCGTTCCAGCGCCTGCTGCAGGACATGAAGGGCGGGCGGATCGAGAGCGACGTGTTCAGCTCGACCGACATCAGCCACGTGCAGTACCTGCAGACCAAGGGCCTGCTGGTCCATTTCGACCCGCCCAATGCCGCCGGCATGATCCCGAGCCTGCGCGACCTCGATCCCAAGGGCGACTACTTCCCCGGTTGGGTGGGCGTCGCCGCGATCGCCTACAACACGGGCAAGGTGTCCGCCGCGGACTCGCCCAAGGACTGGCCGGACCTGGCCGCCCCGCAATGGAAGGACAAGGTCACCTTCGGCAGCCCGATCTACAGCGGCTTGGTCGGCAACTGGACCGTGGCGATGGTGGAGAAATACGGCTGGGACTACTTCACCAAGCTCAACGAACTGAACCCGCTGATCGGCCGCTCGATCGACGACGCCATCACCGTGCTGAACTCGGGCGAGCGGGTGGTCGGGCTGGTCAGCGTCGCCTCCGTGCTGCGCAACGCGGCCAAGGGCAACCCGCTGGCGGTCAACTACCCGGCCGGGGGCACGGTGGTGGTCCCGTCGCCCACGGCGATCATCAAGGGCTCGCGCAGCCCCAACGCGGCCAAGCTGTTCCTCGATTTCACCTGCGGGCCGGAATACTCCGCCATCCTGGCCGAGGAGTTCGAGCAGCCGTTGCGGCCGGACGTGCCGCCCGCCAAAGGCGCCAAGTCGCTGGCCGACCTGACCACCTTGTCGCCCACGCTGGCGCAGATGGAGAAGATCCTGCCGGCCAACAAGGACAAGTGGAAGCAGACGTTCAGTTGAGCCATGAACCCGGTCGAGTTCGATTGAGCCGATGAACTCGGTCGCCACGCTGCGTCGCCGCCGGGCTGCCGCGCCGGGCCTGGGCGCCGTTCCCGCCCGGCGGCGGCGGATCGAGCCGGTGATGTTGGTCGCCGCCGCCGCCACGCTGGCACTGGTCTTCCTGATCGTCGGGCCGATCGCCAAGCTGGTGATCGCCAGCCTGCAGAACGGCGACACCGGCGCCTGGACGTTCGGCAACTACGTGGAGGCCTACAGCAGCGCCCTGCGGCTGCGCGCGCTCGGCACCTCGCTGCTCTACGCCGCCGCGGTCACGGCCCTGTCGATCGTGCTGGCGGTGCCGATCGCCTGGGGCGTGGCGCGGACGGACATGCCGGGCAAGCGGTTGGTCCGCGCGCTGGTGCTGGGCGCGTTCATCACCCCCTCCTACCTCGGCGCCATCGGCTGGATCCTGCTGGCCGGGCCCAATGCGGGCTGGATCAACAAGGCGTTCATGGCGGTGACCGGCGCCGAGCGCGGCTTTGCCAACGTCTACAGCTTCGGCGGGCTCGTCTGGGTCACGGCGCTGTACGCCTTTCCCTACATCTTCGTCTTCACGACCGACGCGCTGGAACGGGTGTCGTCGGAGATGGAGGAAGCCGCCAGCATCCTGGGCGCCTCCGGGCTGCGGACGGTGTTCCGCGTCACGCTGCCGCTGGTCACGCCGGCCATCCTGGGCGGCGCCATCGTCGTGTTCCTGGACACGGTGGCGCTGTTCGGCACACCGGCGATCCTGGCGCTGCCGGCGCGCGTGCACGTGCTGACGCTCGAGCTATGGGGCTTCTTCCAGTTTCCCGTGCAGGCGGAGGTGGCGGCCGCGTACGCCATCCCGCTGGTGGGGATCACGGTGGCACTGTTCGCGATCCAGCGCCGGGTCCTGGGGCGGCGCAGCTACGTGTCGATGACCGGCAAGGGCGGCAGCCGGGAGCTCAAGGCCTTGGGCGCCGGACGCTGGGTCGTGTTCGGCTACGCGCTGTTCGTGGTCGCCATGGCGGTGATCCTGCCCTACCTCGCGCTGGGCCAGGCGGCCTTCAGCCAGGCCTGGGGGCGGGGCTTCTCGTGGGGCAACCTCACCCTGGCGAACTTCCGGCTGCTGCTGATCGACGACCCCACTGCGCGCGCGACGATCCTCAACAGCTTCACCTACTCGGCGGCCACGGCCTGCGTCGCGGTCGCGCTGGCGCTGGTCGTCGCGTACACGGTGCACCGGCGGCTGGTGGGCCGGTTCGGCGCGGTGCTGGGCTTCCTGTGCGTGCTGCCGCTGGTGGTGCCGGGGATCGTGCTGGCGATCGGGTTCTACAGCGCCTGGGCGCCGCCGCCTTTGGCGCTGTATGGCACGGCGACGATCCTGGTGCTGGGGTTCACCGCGCGCTTCCTGCCGATCGCCTATTCGAGCTGCCTGGCCGCCATCCGGGCGCTGAACCCAGAGATGGAAGAGGCCGTCCGCATCCTGGGCGGCGGACGCATGCGCGCCCTGTCGCGCGTGGTGGTGCCGCTGCTCAAGACCAGCCTGGTCGGCGCCTGGCTGCTGGTGTTCATCCCGGCCACCCGCGAGCTGAGCACCGCCATCTTCCTGGTCTCGGCCCGCACGCGGGTGATCTCCGTGATGATGCTCGACCTCAGCGAGAACGGCAGCTTCGAGGCACTGGCCGCCCTGGGCTTCTTCCTGCTCGGCGTCACGATCGCCATCGTGATGATCGGCTACAAGCTCGTCGGCCGCGACTTCCTGCTCCGGCGCGGCTGACGGGCTATCCTGCCGCGTCGCCCGGCGTTACCGGCGCATGGCGAAGAAGATCCCCCATCCCAAGGCCGACCGGACGCAGCTGCAGCAGATCATCGCCGGGCTACCGCAAGGCGTGGTGATCATCGACCCGGATCAGACCATCGCGTGGTGCAACGACGCGGCGCTGGCCATGCACGGCGTCAGTTCCCTGCGTGAGCTGGGGCACACCGTGTCCGACTACCGCGAGCGGTTCGAGCTGCGCTACCGCAACAGCCACAAGCTGCCGGCCGGCGAATACCCGATGGACCGCGTGGTTGCCGGCGAGGCGTTCACGCAGGTGGTGGTGGAGGTCAGCGTGCCGGGGGAGGCGCGGCACCGCGTGCACCAGATCCGCAGCCTCATCGTGACCGATCCCGAGGGCGACCCGGACTGCCTGGTGCTGCTGATCGAGGACGAGACGGAGCGTTTCAGCGCGGAAGAGCGTTTCGAGCGCGCCTTCAACGCCAACCCGGCGCCCGCCATTATCACCCGGCTCTCCGACTGCCGCTACATCAAGGTGAACCGCGGCTTTCTCGAGATGACCGGCTTCACGAAAGAGGCCCTCATCGGCCGGTCCATGCACGATTACGACTTGCTGGAAGGCGCCGAACGCCGGGAGCTGGCCGTCGAGCGCCTGCATGCCGGCACGACGATCCCGCAGATGGAGGCGCTGCTGCGCACGGCCGATGGTGCGTTCAAGACGGTCATCATGGCCGGCCAGCCGCTCGAGCTCGGCGCGGAAGCCTGCCTCCTGTTCACCTTCGCGGACATCCAATCCCGCAAACAGGCGCAGGACGCGCTGGAGCAGAGCGAGCAGCGCTTCGCCGTGGCGTTCCGACTGGCCCCGGTGCCGATGGCGATCGTCGCGTTGGACGGGATGCGTGTGCTGGACATCAACGACGCTTTTACCGAGGCGATCGGCTGGGGGCGGGAGGAGGTCGTGGGCCGGAGCGGGACGGAGGCCGGGCTCTGGGGCGGCGACCCGGCGCTGGAGGCCGAGTTGACCCGGACCGGGCACCTGCGCGAGGCGGAGGTCTCGATGGAGACCCGGCAAGGCCGCCGCCGCGACCTGATGGTGTCGGCGGAAACGGTCACGATCCATGGCGAGCGCTGCGTGCTGGTCGCCATGCTCGACATCACGCAGCGCAAGCAGACGGAAGCGGAGCTGATCGCCGCGGTCGAAGCGGTGATGCAGGACACGACCTGGTTCGGCCAGAAGATCGTGGAGAAGCTCGCAAGCCTGACGGATCGCGGCCCCAAGAAGCCGACCGGAACGGCCGTGGCGGACGTCACGCCACGGGGCCGGGCCGTCCTCGCGCTGATCGCGCAAGGGATCCGCGACGAGGAGATCGGCCAGCGGCTCGGCATGACACGGAACACGGTCCGCAATCACGTTTCCGCGATCTACAAGATCGTGGGCGTGAAACGACGCAGCGAGTTGGTGATCTGGGCGCGCGAACGCGGCCTCGGCCTGAGCGAGAAAGCCAAGCAGGAACAACGGCCAACGTCTCGCGCCAGTAGACGGCCGGTTCGATCGTCACGCCCACCCCATACAAAACCCATGGTGGATCAGACCTAGGTTCGCAACGATTTCAGTGCTTTGACCGGATCGGGCGGCTGTGCGTTGAACGCGTGAAGCAACCGGTCGAGGGAGGCCAGCCTTGAGCAAGGATGACAGGGACGGCGTGAAGAAGCAGGTCGCCGGCTCCCTCAAGGAGGCCATCGGCAAGATCGCGGGGGACCCGGCGGTGACGTCGGAAGGAGCGGCCGAGAAGGCCGCTGGCGAGCAGCAACGCGACGCTGCCGACCCCAAGCCCACCCCCCGACCGGCCTGACCGCCCCACTTTTCCCGGAGAACCCGCTCTTGTCATTCATGTCTCGCCTCGCGAGCGGCGCGCTCGCCATGGCGACTGCCGGCTGCGCGCTGGCCACTGCGACACCCCCGTCGGTCGACGTCGCCGACGTGCGCGTTCTCGGCCTGGGTCTCCTGCAGCAACGGCTCGCCGTGACGCTCTGCGTCACGAACCCGAACCCGCAAGCGCTCGATTTCCGCCGGGTCACCGCCAATCTGGACGTATCGGGCGCACCGCTGGCCGCCGGGGTGAGCGACCTCGCGGTGCGCTTGCCGCCGACCTCCTCCACGCTGGTGCCGTTCACCGTCGTGACCACGACCGAGAATGTCGGGCCGCAGCTGCTCGGCGTGCTGCAGACCGGAACGGTGGACTACCGCGTCCACGGCTCGGTCTCGCTGGACGGTGCGCTCGGCATCACCCTGCCCTACTCGCGATCCGGCCGGTTGGACGCGATCGCCGGCGGCCTCCGCCTTGCCGATCAGATGGCCGACCCGGCGCCGGCCGCCTCCGCCTGCGCCGTGCCGGGCCCACCCGCGGCGCTTCCGACGCGGTACGCACCATGAGGCCGATCGCTTCCCGCGCGCTCCCCGCCGCGGTGGCGTTGCTGCTGCCGCTGCACGCCGGCGCCCAGACGGCCACGAGCCCCGGCTCGGGTCAGGTCAGCGGCGCCCAGCCGGCACCGACCGCGAGCCAGGGCCCGCTCCCCGGCGCCGCCAGCGTGCCGACCGTGCCGACGGCGCCCGGGCCGGGCGAAGGCGGCTTCCTCGAGACGCTGGGCACGCGCAAGACCCTGCTCGGCGACGCCGGCGGCGTCCGGACGTCGCTCGGCCGGTATGGCATCTCCCTCGGCGCGACGGATACGGAAGAGGTTCTCGGCAACCCGGTCGGCGGCGTGCGCCAGGGTGCGATCTACGAAGGCCTGACCCAGCTCGGCCTGGGCCTGGACACCGAGCGGGCCTTTGGTTGGCAAGGCGGCACGTTCAACGTTAGCGCGTTGCAGATCCACGGGCGCGGCCTCACGCAGAACAACCTGAACACGCTCAAGACCGTCAGCACCATCGAGGCGACGCGGGCGACCCGGCTGTGGGAGCTCTGGTACCAGCAGACGTTCCTGAACGGGCGCGCGGACGTCAAGATCGGGCAGCAGAGCCTCGACCAGGAGTTCATCGTCAGCGTCTATGGCGGGCTGTTCGTCAACTCGGCCTTCGCCTGGCCGGTCCTGAACGCGTCCAACCTGTACGGTGGCGGCCCCGCCTTCCCGCTTGCCTCCTTGGGCGTGCGCGGCCGGGTGCAGCTCGGCACCAACGTCACCGTGCTGGGTGGCGTGTTCGACGACAATCCGACCGGCGGCACGTTCGCCAACGCGCTGCAGACGCGCGGCGCAGCGCAGTCGGGCACCGCCTTCAACCTCGACACCGGCGCGCTCTACATCGCGGAGGTGCAATACGCCACCAACCCGGCCAGCCGGGACCCGGCGGCCCCGCGCCCGACCGGGTTGCCGGGCGTGTTCAAACTGGGCGGCTGGTTCGACAGCGCCCAGTTCGCGGTGCAGCCGCAGAACCGGATCCAGGGGCTGACCCGGCCGGGCGGATCGACGCAGCCGACGCCGCTGCTTCGGCACGATTGGAGCATCTACGCCACCGCCGACCAGGCGCTCTGGGCGCCCGTGCCCGGCGGCCCGCAGACGGTCGGGGTGTTCATGCGCGCCATGGGAGCGCCCGGCGACCGCAACCTGGTCTCCGTCAGCCTCAATGGCGGCGTGGTCGTCAAGGCGCCGCTGCCGGGCCGGAACGCGGACTCCTTCGGCGTCGGCTTTGGCTACAACCGGATCGGCGACGCGGCGGTGCGGCTCGACCTGCAGGCCCGGGCGGCGGGCGATTTCAGCAACTCGGTGCGCGGCTCCGAGGCGTTCGTTGAAGCGACCTACCAGGCGCGGCTGACCCCGTGGGCGACGCTGCAGCCGGACGTGCAATACGTCATCAACCCCGGCGGCGGCCTCAACCAGCCCAATGGCAGCGGCCAGAAAGTGAAGAACGCCGTCATCTTCGGCCTCCGCAGCAGCGTCATCTTCTGACGCTCCCACGCGGCGGAATCCGCCGCCGCGACGGAAGCCCGGGCACGAATGGCGCGCCCGGGCGTTGCATCACCGGGCGGCAGGGCGACCTCCGCCACATCAAGCGAAGACAGAAAGGACCACTTCATGAGCGACAAGTTCGAAGGCACCGCGCGCAACATCGGCGGCAAGATCGAGGACGCGGCCGGCGGGCTGACCGGCGACTCCCGCACCCAGGCGCAAGGCAAGATCGACCAGGTGGCCGGGCAGGCGCAGCAGGCCTATGGCGACGCCAAGGAGAAGGTCTCGGCGGCCGCCAGCGACGCCAGCGCCACGGTGAGCGACATGGCCAAGCGCGCCAGCGAGCAGGCCAGCGACCTCGGCGAGCAGGTGTATCAGCAAGGCGCCCAGGCGGCCCAGTACGTCGGCGGCCAGCTGCGCGAGCATTCGACGGCCGCGATCATCGCCGCCGGCGCCATCGGCGTCATCGTCGGCTACCTGCTGGGCCGCCCGCCGCACGAGCGGGCCATCCAGGTCGGCCGCGCGCGTCTCGCCTACCGCGACTGATCTCGTCGCGCATTGTACGGATCGGCGGCCTTCGGGCCGCCGATTTCGTTTCAGCGGGGCGCCATCCGCAGCGCGCCGTCGAGCCGGATGGTTTCGCCGTTCAGCATCGGGCTCGCGATGATGGACAGCACCAGTTCGGCGTATTCCGCCGGCCGGCCGAGCCGGCTGGGGAATGGCACCTGGGCGCCCAGCGAGTCCTGCGCCTTCTGCGGCAGGCCTTCGAGCATCGGGGTCAGGAACAGCCCGGGCGCGATCGTCATCACGCGGATCCCGTGCTGCGCCAGGTCGCGCGCCAACGGCAGCGTCAGCGCGGCCACCCCGCCCTTGGACGCCGCGTAGGCCGCCTGCCCGACCTGGCCGTCATAGGCGGCGACGGAGGCGGTGTTGACCACCACGCCGCGGCTCTCGCCGGCCGGGTCGGCCTTGGCGAGGCGGGCGGCGAACGCCGCCGTGACGCAGAACGTGCCGATCAGGTTGACCTCGATCACCTTGCGGAACAGCGCCAGCGCATGCGGCGCGCCCTCGCGGTTGACCACCCGGGCGGCCGGCGCGATGCCGGCGCAATTGACCAACACCCGCGCGACGCCGTGCTCGCGTTCCGCGGTCTCCAAAGCCGCGGCCACGGCCGCCTCGTCGGTGACGTCGACCGCCTCGAACCGGCCGCCGATGGAAGCCGCGTGAGCCTGCCCGCGCTCGCGGTCGAGGTCCAGCAGCGTCACCCGCGCGCCCGCACGGGCCAGCGCGGCGCCGGTCGCCGCCCCCAATCCGGAGGCGCCGCCGGTCACGACCGCGGCGGTGTCGCGCAGCTCCATCCTATTCGGCCGCCGCGGCGGTCATGACCGGCGCGGCCTCAAGATGCCGGTCGTGCCGTAGTGCCAGCACGATCAACATCGCCAGGAAGGCCAGCCCGGACAGCAGGAACAGCCCGCCCTGGTAGGAGGTGGTCGCATCCTTGATCGCGCCCATGGCGTAGGGCCCAGCGAAACCGGCAAGGTTGCCGATCGAGTTGATCACCGCGATGCCGCCCGCGGCCGCCATGCCCGACAGGAACGACGTCGGCAGCGTCCAGAACACGGCCAGCGTGCCGAAGATTCCGAACGCGGCGACGCAGAACGCCACCATCTTCAACAGCGGATCGTCGATCACCGCCGCCGCGCCGATGCCGATTGCGGTCAGCAACAGCGCGATCGCGGTCAGCCCCTTGCGGTTGCCGGTCTGGTCCGACAGCCGGCCCCACACCAGCGTGGCGACGACGCCGATGACGAACGGCACGGCCGAGATGAACGAGTTCTGCTGGGTCGTGACGCCGAACTGCCGGACGATCTGCGGCAGGAAGAAGCTCAGCCCATACAGGCTGGCGACCACGCCGAAATACACCAGGCTGAGCGCCAACACGCGCCCGTTGAACAGCGCGTCGCGGACGGAGAAGTGCTGCGCCTCCGTGCGGACCCGCTCTTCGGCCTGCAGGCGGCGCTGCAGCCAGTCGCGGCTGTCGGCCGGCAGCCAGGCGGCGTCGGCCGGGCGGTCGGTCAGGTAGAACAGCACCACGACCGACAGCACGAGCGCCGGGACCGCCTCGATGATGAACAGCCACTGCCAGCCATGCATCCCGCCGAGCCCGTCCATGCCCAGCAGCGCGCCCGACACGGGCAGGCCCAGCACGGAGGACAGCGGGATGGCGGCCATGAAGTAACCCAGGATGCGGGCGCGGTAGGCAGCCGGGAACCAGAGCGTCAGGTAGAAGATGATGCCGGGGAAGAAGCCCGCCTCGGCCGCGCCCAACAGGCAGCGGACGACGTAGAAGCTCCACTCGCCGCCGATGAACGCCATCGCGCCCGACAGGATGCCCCAGGTGAACATGATGCGCGCGATCCATTTGCGCGCGCCGAACCGGGCCAGGAACAGGTTGGACGGCACTTCGAACAGAAAATAGGTGAAGAAGAAGATGCCGGCGCCCAGCCCGTAGGCGGTCTGCGACAGGCCGAGATCGCGGTTCATGGTCAGCGCCGCGAAGCCGACATTGACCCGGTCGAGATAGGCGATGAAGTAGCAAACGATCAGGAACGGCACGAGCCGCCACGTGACGCGCGCAAGCGTCCGCTTCTCGAGTTCCACCACCGCGACCTCCCGTTTCGTTCATCGACGCTTGCGGCAGCGCCCGGGGATTTGCAAGGTGGATTTTCCGCCCGCGGGCGCGCGGCCCGGGGCGCAGCCGTGCTAATGCGGCGCGATGGATACCAAAGCTCCGACCCCGCGCGCCGTGCTCGTCGGCATCCAACTGCCGGACGTGGACGACGTCGCGCACGAGGCCAGCCTGGAAGAGCTCGGGCGGCTGGTGAAGACGCTCGGCTACCAGGTGGTCGGCCAGGTCTCGCAGCGGCGGGAGGGAACGGGCGCCGGTCTGCTGCTGGGCAGCGGCAAGCTGGCGGAGCTCGCGGCGCTGACGGGCGGCACCGGCGAGGTCGGCTCCGCCGCGCCGCCGCCCAAGACCAAGGCGCGGGCCCGCTTCGAGACCGCGGCGCCCACCAGCCCCCGGCCGACCCCGGCATCGCCCACCGACGAACCGCCGCCGGAATTCGTCATCGTCGACCACGAGCTCTCGCCCAGCCAGATCCGCAATCTCGAGCGTGCGACCGGCGCGGAGGTGCTGGACCGCACCGGCGTCATCGTCGAGATCTTCCACCGGCACGCCAACACCCGCGAGGCCAAGCTGCAGGTGGAAATGGCGCGGCTCAAATACGTGGCGCCCCGCCTGCGCGAGACCGGCGGCGGCGGCGGGCGGCAGCAAGGGCCCGGCGCCGGCGAAAGCAACCTGGACCTCGACCGCCGCAAGATCCGCGACCGCCTGGCCGAGCTGCGCGACCAGCTGGAGGCGGTGCAGCGCGACAGCGACCATCGCCGCACCGCCCGGCGCGACCAGCTCCGCGTGGCGCTCGTCGGGTACACCAACGCCGGCAAGTCCTCGCTCATGCGCGCGCTCACCGGCAGCCAGGTGCTGGTGGAAGACAAGCTGTTCGCCACGCTGGACACCACCGTGCGCATCCTGCAGCCCGAGACCCGGCCGCGGGTGCTGGTGTCCGACACGGTGGGCTTCATCAAGCAACTGCCGCACGACCTGGTCGCCTCGTTCCGCTCCACGCTGACGGAGGCGGCGGAAGCGTCGCTGCTGTTGTTCGTGGTCGACGCGTCCGACCCGACCTACGAAGCGCAGCTGGAGGTGACACGGAGCGTGCTGCGCGAGATCGGCGCCGATACGGTGCCGTCGCGGCTGGTGCTGAACAAGATGGACCGGGTCGATGCAGCCGGGCGCGCGGCGCTGACGGAACGGCACCCCGACGCCATCCAGCTTTCCGCGCACTCGCCCGGCGACGTGTTGGCGCTACGCGACACCATTGTCGCGTTCTTCGAAGCCGCCATGGTCGACGACGTTTTGCGGCTCCCCTACGCCAAAGGCGGATCGCTGGGCGAGATCTACGAAAGGGTGCGGGTGCTGGGAGAGGATTACGACGAGGCCGGCCGGGTCCTGACGGTGCGCGGCTTGCCCGGCGCGCTGGCCCAGCTCAAGCGGACGCTGGCCGCCAACTGAGCGTCCGCCCGCTTCGCCGCCGCCGGCTCATGCGCGCTCGAGCGCCTGGACAAGCTCGGCCTTCTTCATCTTGGAGCGGCCCTCGATCTTGTGGACCGCGGCCTTCTTCTTGAGTTCGGCGACCGACAGCTCTTCCAGCCGCGCTTCCTTGGTGACGGCAGCCGCGTGTTTCGGCTGGGCGGAGAACTGCTTCCCCTTCTCCGTATCGGCCCGCTTCTTGGCGGAGCTCTTCTTGTAGTCGGCGTCCGACATCTTCTCGCGCGCCTTCTTGGGCAGGTAGCGCTCGCCGGTGTCTTCGCTCTTCTTGCCGGACTTCGTGCCCCACTCCTCCTTGGTCCATTGGGCCAGGTGGTTGTCCGGATCCTTCTTGCCTTCGTAGCCGCCGCCCTCGTCCTTGTACTCGTGCACGGCGAGCTGCGCCTTGCGGGCGGACCATTGCCCCGGCTTGCCGCCCTTGTCGCTGGCGACGACTTCTTCTTTCACCTTCTCCCAAAGCTTCGGGTCGGTCTTCTTCGCGGTCTCGGTCATGACGGCCTCCACTCGCGAAACGCGCGGAAATCCGGCCGGGTTTACTCGTCCGCGAACGGATTCTTGGTGCCGCGCTGCTGCAGCCGGATCGGCACGCCGGGCATGGCGAAGCGCTCGCGCATGCCGTTGACCAGATAGCGGCTGTAATCCTCCGGCATCTGCTCGGCGCGGGTACCGAACACGATGAAGGTCGGCGGCCGCGCCTTGGCCTGCGTGATGTAGCGCAGCTTGAGCCGGCGGCCCTCGACCAGCGGCGGCGCGTGCCGCTCCAGTGCCGTCTCGAACCACCGGTTGAGCTCGCCGGTGCCGACGCGCTTGTTCCACGTGTCGTGCACCGCGCGAACGGCTGGCAGCAACCGGTCGATGCCCTGCCCCGTCAGCGCGGAGATCTGCACCACCGGGATGCCCTTCATCTGCGCCAGGCTGGTCTCCAGCCGGTCCGAGATCGCCTTCTTGGCGGCGCTGCGATCCGGCACCGCGTCCCATTTGTTGAGCGCCAGCACGCAGGCCCGGCCTTCGCGCTCGATCAACCGCGCGATCTGCAGATCCTGCTCGTGTAGTCCCAGCACGGCGTCCACCGCCAGCACCACCACCTCGGCCATCTTCAGCGCCTCGATGCTGGCGCTGACCGACATCTTCTCCAGGCTTTCCTCGACCCGCGCCTTCTTGCGCAGCCCAGCTGTGTCCACCAGCTCGATCGGCCCGACCTTGTCGCGCAGCAGCACGGCGACGGAGTCGCGGGTGAGCCCCGGCTCCGGCCCGGTGATCATCCGGTCTTCGCCCAGCAAGCGGTTCAGCAGCGTCGACTTGCCGGCGTTGGGGCGGCCGACGATGGCCAGCTTGAGCGGCCGGGCAGCGTCGTCGCCTTCGTCCGCCGGCTCGGGCAGGCGGTCGGCGATCTCCGTCATCAGGTCGGACAGGCCCTCGCCATGCTCGGCCGAGACCGGCAGCGGCTCGCCGAGGCCGAGCGCGTAGGCCTCGAGCGCCAGGGCGGCGCCGGCGCGGCCCTCCGCCTTGTTGGCGACCAGCAGGATCGGCCGGCCCTGCCGCCGCAGCCAGTCGGCGAAGTGCCGGTCCGACGAGGTGAGCCCGGTGCGCGCATCGACCACGAACACGACGAGGTCGGCCAGCGCCACGGCACTCTCGGACGAGGCGCGCATGCGGCCGGCCATCGTCTCGGGGGCGGACTCCTCCAGCCCGGCCGTGTCGACCAGGCGGACCCGGCGGCCGCGCAGCAGCGCCTCCGCGTCCTTGCGGTCGCGGGTGACGCCCGGCGTGTCCGACACGATGGCCGAGCGGCGGCCGGCCAGCTTGTTGAACAACGTCGACTTCCCGACGTTCGGCCGCCCGGCGATCACCACGACGGGAAGGCCGTGGGCCGGCAGGTCGGTCACCGGAAGACCTGAAGCGTGCCGTCGTCGGCCAGGATCAGCAGGCTTCCCGCCGCGGCCACGGGCGCGACCGAGACGGCGCTGCTCATCTCCTGCGTGCCCAGGATGCGGCCATCGGTCGGGTTGACCGACACGGCGACCTGGCTCGTGCCGGCCAGGACCAGCTTGCCATTGGCCATCAGGGGCCCGCTCCAGAAGATGGGGTCGCGCTGCTTGGCCGGGTTGTCCCAGCGCGGCAGGTCCTGCAGCCATCGCACGCGGCCATCGTTGGCGTCGATCGCGGCGAGCGACTGGCCGGAGGTCTGCACGAACAACCAATCGCCGACCAGCCACGGGGTCTGGCTGCCGCCGATGTCGCGCTCCCACAGCCGGCGGCCGGAGCGCAGGTCGAGCGCCACGATGATGCCGCCGACGCCGATGGCGTAGACCCGGCCGTTGCTGATGACCGGCAGCGCGCGGATCGCGGACAGGTCGAGGCTGCTGTTGCGCCCGCGCGACGAGGCGAGCGAGTCGCTCCAGCTCAGCACCCCGGACTCGGCCCGGACGGTGATCAGCTCGCCGGAGCCGAACCCGGCCACGACGAAGCCGTCGGCGATCGCGGGCGAGGCATCGGCCAGCACGGTGGTCGCCGAGGAGGTGCCGGTGTAGCCCCAGACGCGCTCGCCGGTGGGCAGGCTCAGGGCCAGCAACTGGTCGTCGAGCGTGGTGAAATGCATCCGGCCATTGGCCAGACTGGGCGCCGAACGAGCCGGCACGCCGATTGGCTTGCGCCACACGATACGGCCGGTATCGGCTTCCAGCGCCAGCGCGTCGCCGCGGCCGGTGGTGGCGTAGATCCGGCCGGCCTCCAGCGCGATGCCGCCGCCGATGTTGCTGGAGCGGCTGTCGTCGGCCGCCGTCTCCATGCGCCAGCGCCGGCTGCCGCGGGCGAAGTCGAAGGCGCAGACCACGCCGTCGCTGTCCATGGTGTAAACGGTGCCGTCCTGCACCAACGGTTGCGCGGTGAGCTTGGCGCGGTAGCCGCCGCCGGAGCCGATATCGGACGTCCAGGCCGGCTTGAAGCCGCTGACGGCGACGTTGCCGACCGCGTGGCTCGGCATGCCGCCGGGCTGCGGCCAGGAAGCGACCGGGGATGCGGGCGGAATCGTGATCGTGCGGCCGCTCGAGTCGACCGCCAGGCCGCCCTGCGAGCCCAGGATGGACTCGCGCTTACCCGACAGCTTGGGCTTGTTCTCGCCCAGGATGTTGTCGAACACGCTGCATCCGCCCAGCGCCAGCGGCAGCCCCAGGGCCGCCCGTCGTGATAGTCTCATCCCTGCTTGTCCGATGTGGGGGCGGTGCTCCCGCCCAGTTTGGCCAGCAATCCATTCGCCCGCGCCCGCACGCCGGGCGGCGCCGCCGACGACGACACGATCTCGCGCAACGCCGCCTCCGCGCCGGCCGTGTCGCCAGTGCGCAGCTTCAGCCACGCGCGCGCTTCCAGCGCAAGCGGCCGCCAGGGCTCGTCCGGCGCCAGCAACGACTGGATCCGCCCTTCCACCACCGCCGGCTCGCCGGTATCGACCTGGTGCTGCACCCAAAGCAAGTCCGCGACCCGGCGTAGGCTGCGATCGGCCCCCTCGTCGGCCGAGACCTGGTCCCACAAGGTCAGCGCGCCGGGCACGTCGCCCGCGCGGGCCTTGGCGGCCGCTTCCTGTAGCCGGGCGAGCGAACGGTAGCCGCTCGGCCCGTCGGTCGCGATGTCGGCGAAGCCCGCGGCCGCCTTCGTGCCGTCGGCACCCGGCGCCGCCGCGGCCTGCATGGCGGCGATGAACCGGCCCGCCACCGCCTCGCGCGCGCCCCGCTGCCGGCCCTGCCACAGCTGCCAGCCTGCCACGCCGGCCACCAGCAGCACGACCACGATCACCAGCAAGAAGCCGTAGCGCTGCAACAGGCGCCGAGCCCGCTCGGCGCGGAGGTCCTCGTTCACCTCGTCGAAAATGTCAGGCACGGAAGCACCCCTCAAAACGCGCGGACCATACTGGCGCGGCCGGGGGAGGGCAAACGGCCGTAACCACTCCTTCACCAATTGATGGTGTCATGTCGCTCATGCGGGTTCTTCTTCTCTTGCTGCTGGCCGGGCTCGGCGGGTGCGGGCCGGGCGTGGTGGCGCTCACGCCGGTCGACGTGGTCACCGTGCCCGTGCTCGGCCGCGGCGTGACGGACATCGCCAACTCCGCCGCCTCCGGCCGGGATTGCTCGGTGGTGCGGCTCGACGCGGGACAAACCTACTGCGCCTCCCGCTCCGACCTGACGCGGCCGCAGCCGATCTGCACCCGCACCATCGGCGTAGTGAATTGTTGGGCCAACCCCGCCTTGGTGCCGCAACGCCAGCAGGACGTCGAGCAAACGCCGCCGCCCACCCTGGACCAGCTCCGCTACCGCGCCGCGCCCTGGCCCAAAGCGCTGTTCTTCTGAGCGGCTATTCCGGATCGCGGGTGAAATTGATGTTGAGCACGTAGTCGTAGGGGACGGCGTGGCCGCCCACGCGCGCCGGGTTGAAATGCCAGCGCTGCACCGCGCGCCGCGCTTCCGCGTCCAGTTCGGCATTCCCGCTGCTGGACGCGATCTCGACCGCGAGCGGCAGGCCGTTCGGCGCCACGCGGATCTGCAGCTGCACCGTGCCCTCGATCCCGGCGCGCGCCGCCCCCGGCGGATAGCGCGGCGGCAGGTTGCGGAAGCGCGCATCCGGCGCCGGCGGCACCACGTTGTCGCCGGTCACGGTCAGCGGATCGGAGTCCCGCATTCCCTCGCCCAGGTTGACGGCGGGCGGCGGGCGCGGCGTCGCCGGGTTGGGTTTCGAGGGTGCCGCCGCGCGGGCCGTGGGGGCCGGGGCCTCCGGCACAGGGGGCGCGGGCGGGCTGGGCGCGGCAGCGCTGGCGGCGGGAGCGCTTTCCGGCGACGGGACGGGCGGCGGCGGCGGCGCACCCTTTTGCTCGGCCGGCTGCTGCACCAGCTCCACTTCCAGCGGCTTGTCTGGCGGCGGCAGGGATCGGCCGGCGCGCGGCAGCAGCAGGCTCAGCACGGCCGCGTGCACGACGACGGAGGCCGCCGCCGCCAGCAGCAGACCGACCTTGCCGCCGGGCCGCGCCCGCGGCAGCAATCGCTCGACGGTTGCGCCGCTCAGAGCACCAGCACGCCGCTATGCTTGGCCTTGAGCTCCGGCTCCACGTGGATGGTCACGATCAGCCCGGGCGTTTCCGCCTTCAGCGCCGCCTCGATCCGGTCGCAGATCCCGTGCGCCTCCTCGACCGGCATCGCGCCGGGCACCACGAGGTGAAACTCGAAATAGGTGATCCGCCCCGCCATGCGCATGCGCAGGTCGTGCGCCTCGATCGCCCCTTCCGCGCTGCGGTTCAGCAACTCGCGGGTGCGCTCCATCACGCCCTCGGCCGGCGCCTCGTCCATCAACCCGCCGACGCTCTCGCGCATCACCGCCCAGCCGGACCACAGCACCTGCAACCCCACCGCCACCGCGACCGCCACATCCACCCAGAGCTGGCCGGTGAGCAGCACCAGCCCGACGCCGACGAACACGCCGAGCGACGTCGCCACGTCCGTCCAGAGGTGGCGCGCATCGGCCCGCAGCGCCGGCGAGCGGCTTCGGCGCCCGGCAGCGCCGATCACCGCCGCCCATCCGGCATTGATGACGCTGGCGACCCCGTTCAGCAGCAGGCCGGACCACGGCGAGCGCAGCGGCTCCGGGTGCCGGAACGACGTCCACGCGTTCTGGAAGATCGCCAGCGCCGCGACGATGATCATCACGCCGACCACCACCGCGGCAAAGAACTCCGCCTTGTCGTGCCCGTACGGATGGTTCTTGTCGGCCGGGCGGGCGGCATAGAACAGCGCCACCGCCGCCGTGGCGCTGGCGGCGACGTTGACCACGCTTTCCAGCGCGTCCGAATACAGCGCCGAGCTGCCGGTCAGCCAATATGCGCCGGCCTTGAGCGCCAGCACGGCGGCCCCGACCCCGATCGACCCCAGCGCCAGAAGTTTGATGCGATCCACGATGCGTCCCCATCCCGGCTGTAGCGCGAGGACGCCCGGCAGGTAAACGCCCCCGTTCGTCGCCGGGCTGTCGCAACCGGATCGCGAGCGGACCGTTCGTCCCCCATGGCGGGTTCATACGATCGCGACGTCTTCACCACCGACGTGCCGGCACGGCTGGACCGGCTTCCCTGGGCGCGGTTCCATTGGCTGGTGGTGTGCGCGCTCGGCATCACCTGGATCCTGGACGGGCTGGAGGTCACGCTGGTCGGCTCGCTGGCCAGCGCCATCACCGACAGCCCCCGCCTGGAGCTGGACAGCGCCAAGTTCGGCATCACCGCCTCGGCCTATCTGGCGGGCGCCGTCATCGGCGCGCTCGGCTTCGGCTGGCTGACCGATCGCTGGGGCCGCAAACGGTTGTTCACCATCACCGTGCTGATCTACCTGGTCGCCACCGTCGCTTCCGGGCTGGCGTGGAATTTCTGGTCGTTCGCCATCTTCCGCTTCATTACCGGCGCCGGCATCGGCGGCGAATATGCCGCCGTGAACGCGACCATCCAGGAGCTGATCCCCGCCCGCCGCCGTGGCTTCACCGACCTGTGCATCAACGGCAGCTTCTGGTTCGGGGCCGCGCTGGGCGCCGCCAGCGCCCTTCTCGTGCTCGACCCGGCGGTCGTGGATCCCGAATGGGGCTGGCGCGCCGCCTTCGTGGTCGGCGGCGTCATCGGCCTGGGCGTGCTGTTCCTGCGTCAATGGATCCCCGAAAGCCCGCGCTGGCTGATGACGCACGGCCAGCCGGAGGAGGCCAGCCGGGTCGTCGGCGAGATCGAGGACCGCATCGTCCACGAGACGGGGCAGCCCTTACCGCCGGTGCCGCCCGAGACGCTGCGCTTGCGGCGGCACACGGGCGACTGGGTGTTGCCGAGCCTGCGCGTCATGGTGACGGAATATCGCAAGCGCACGCTGGTCGGCACGGTGCTGATGGCGTCGCAGGCGTTCTGCTACAATGCGGTGTTCTTCACCTACTCCTTGGTGCTGACGAAGTTCTACGGCGTGCCCGGGGCTTCGGTCGGCTGGTTCATCCTACCGTTCGCAGCCGGCAACCTGCTGGGGCCGTTGCTGCTGGGCCGCTTGTTCGACAGCTTGGGCCGCCGGGTCATGATCGGGGGGACCTACGCGCTGTCAGGGCTGCTGCTGGTGTTGTCAGGCTGGGCGTTCGAGCAGGGCTGGCTCACCGCGGTCGAGCAGACCGTGGCTTGGAGCGCGATCTTCTTCTTCGCCTCGGCCGCCGCGTCCTCGGCCTACCTCACGGTGGGCGAGACGTTCCCGCTCGAGGTGCGCGCCGTGGCGATCGCCCTGTTCTATGCGCTTGGCACCGGCGTGGGCGGGGTCGCGGGCCCGGCGGTGTTCGGCGCGCTGATCCAGAGCGGGTCCCGGTCGGAGCTGTTCATCGGCTACCTGTTCGGCGGCGCGCTGATGATCGGCGCCGGGATCGTGGCCTATGTCTGGGGCACGGATGCGGAGAAGCGGTCGCTGGAGAGCGTGGCGCCGCCGTTATCGGCGGCTTGAAACCGTCCAATGTGGCGCGCGTTTACATGTCATCGGCATGTTGCCGAAGATGGAGGATGCCATGGTTGACGAGAACCGCGTTGAAGGCGCCTGGGACAAGCTCAAGGGCAACGTCAAGGAAGGCGTCGGCAAGCTGACCGGCGACGAGAAGCTGCAGGCCGAGGGCAAGGCCGACCAGGTCAAGGGTGAGACCAAGAGCACGGTCGGCGGCGCCAAGGACACGGTCCGCGACGCGCTCGACAAGTAAGTTTCGGAAGGGCGGCGTCTTTCGGGGCGCCGCCCTGCCATCCTCGCCTGGCGCCCCACATTGTCGGGGTATGACGAGGGACGATAGCCGTTGATCGATCGCGAGAGTTTCCGAAATGCCATGGCCCGCCTCGGCGCGGCCGTGAATGTCGTCACAACCCGCTCGCCCGAAGGGCCGTGCGGTCTGACCGCGTCGGCGGTATGTGCCGTGACCGACGAACCGCCCACGCTGCTGCTCTGCATCAACCGCGACAGCGACGCCAACGAAGCGTTCAAGGCCAGCGGCGTTCTGTGCGTCAACACGTTGAGCGCGGCGCAGGAACACCTGTCCCCCATCTTCGCCAGCATGACCGGCGCCAGTCAGGCGCAGCGCTTCGACGAGGCCGACTGGACCACCTTGACGACCGGCGCCCCCGTGTTACGCGACGCCGTGGTGTCGTTCGATTGCCGGATCACCTCGTCGACGGAGGTCGGCACGCATACCGTGTTCTTCTGTGAGGTCGACGCATCGCAGACCGGGGCGGAGAACGAGGGCCTGATCTATTTCGGCCGCGCCTACCACCGGATCATCGTCGCCGCGGCCTGACGCCGCGGCCTGACGGGCCCCGCCTCACGTGGACGGGGCCCCAGCGGCGTTACATCTCGCTGTACTTGCCGTCCTTCCAGACGTAGAACACGTAGTCGGCGGTCGTGATGTCACCCTTCTTGTCGAAGCTGATCGGACCCAGCACCGACTGGAACGGCTTGCCGGCATGCAGGACATCGGCGACCTTCTTGCCGTCGATCGAGTTGGCCGCCTTGGCCGCTTCCGCCCAGATCTGGAGCGCGGCGTAGGTGTAGAGCGTGTAGCCCTCCGGGTCGAAGTTGGAGAGCTTGAACTCGTCCACCACCGCCTTGGCCGTCGGACGGTTCCGCGGATCGGATGGGAAGGTCATCATGGTGCCCTGCCCGGCCTCGCCGGCGATCTGCCAGAACTCGTTGGTCACCAGCGCGTCGCCACCGATGATCGTCTCGTTCATGCCCTGCTCCTTGGCCTGGCGCGCGATGAGACCCGTCTCGGTGTGGTAGCCGCCGATGTAGACGACCTGAATACCGGCCTGCTTCATGCGGCTGACAATGGCGGAGTAGTCGCGCTCGCCGGGCGTGTAGGCGGCCGTCATGGCCGGCTTGACGCCATTGGCTTCCAGCGCCTTCTGGGTCTCGTCGGCGAGGCCTTTGCCGTAGGCCGAGTTGTCGTTGAGGATGGCGATCTTCTTGTCCTTGAAGTTCTGCGCCAGGTATTTGCCGGCCACGAGCCCCTGCTGGTCATCGCGCCCGCAGACGCGGAACACGTTCCAGGCGCCTTCGTCGGTGTATTTCGGGTTGGTGGAGGCCGGGCTGATCTGCAGCACGCCCTCTTCCGTGTAAACCTTGCTCGCCGGGATCGAACTGCCGGAGCAGTAATGCCCGGCGACGACGGCCACCTTCTTGCTCACCATCTGGTTGGCGACCGACACGGCCTGCCGCGGGTCGCAGGCATCGTCGCCCACATCCAGCACGAGTTTCTGGCCGAGCACGCCGCCGGCCTTGTTGATGTCGGCCACGGCCTTTTCGGCACCGGCCTTCATCTGCGCGCCGACAGCGGCGTAGTTGCCGGTCATCGGCCCGACGGTCGCGACGTGGATGTCGGCATAGGCGGCGGTGCCGAGCGCGAGCAGCGCGGCGCCAGCCAACAGGGCTGTACGTAGCATGGATGTTCCCTCCTCGAATGGATGGCGGGCAGCCTAGACCGATTGCCGGGCGGAAGGGAATCAGCGGTGCGCCCCGCCGGCCACACCGCGCAAATTCCGGCCGAATGATACATAGTTTCACTTGCGGGCGGGTCGGTTCTGGAGACACTCACGAAACCAGGAACGCACGAGGATGCCGCCATGCCCCTTTTCGCCCGCTTGCGGCTGACCCCTCTCCTGTTTGCCTGCTCGTTGCTGGCCGGTTCGCCTGCCGGGGCACAGACCAATGCGGACCCCGGCCAGTCGCCCGCTTCCCCCGAGCCGCTGCCGGCCGCGCCCGACACCACGCCGACCCCACCGGGCGAGCCGAGCGGGGTCGGCGGGATCATGCAGCGCGACAAGCTGCTCGGTACGCTCGGCGGCGTGCGCCCGTTGCTGGAGTCTCGCGGCATCACGCTCAACCTGAACGAAACCAGCGAGGTGTTCGGCAACGTCACCGGCGGCCGCCAGACCGGGGCGATCTACGAAGGGGCGCTGAACACCAGCCTGGACGTCGACCTCGAGAAGACCATCGGCCTGCCGGGCGCCACGATGCGGATCAGCGCGCTGCAGATCCACGGCCGCGGCCTGTCGACCAACAACGTCGGCAACCTCAACGTGATCAGCAGCGCCGAAGCGACGCGAGCCACCCGGCTCTACGAGCTCTGGTACCAGCAAGCCTTCTTCGGCGGCAAGGCCGACCTCCGGCTGGGCCAGCAGAGCGCCGACCTCGAATTCGCGCTATCGTCCTATGGCGGGCTGTTCACCAATGCGAGCTTTGGCTGGCCCACCTCGTTCGCCGTCAGCCTCCCCGGCGGCGGCCCGGCCTACCCGCTGGGCGTGCTCGGCGCCCGGCTGCGCGTCAAGCCGCGGGAGGACACCACCGTCCTGCTCGCTGTCTTCAACGGCTCCCCCGCGCCACCCGGCACCAACGACCCGCAGCTCCGCAACGCGCAGGGCACGTCGTTCCGGCTCAACGACGGCATCTTCGTCATCGGCGAGGCGCAATACGCCATCAATGGCGAGGACGGCACCACCGGGCTGCCCGGCACCTACAAGCTCGGCGGCTGGTACAACTCCCGCGCGTTCACCAACCAGTTCTTCGTCAGCACCATCGGCTCGGCCAACAACACCGGCACCCCTGCCAACCCGAACGACGATTGGAACGTCTACGCCGTGGCCGACCAGCTCGTCTGGCACGCGCCGGGCACCAAGGATGGCGGCGTCGGCGTGTTCGGCCGTGTGACCGGCGGGCCCGGCACCAAGAACCAGGTCAACGTGTTCGCCAATGCCGGCGCGACCTACAAGGGCGTGGGGGGCCGCGAGAACGACACGGTCGGCCTCGGCGTCGCCTGGGCGCGCATCAGCGACACCGCCCGCGCCAACGACGCATTGGGCGCGGCCGCCGACCCCACCACCTTTTTCCCGATCCGCTCCAGCGAAGTTGCGCTCGAGCTGACCTACCAGGCGCAGGTCGCGCCCTGGCTGACGGTGCAGCCGGTCTTCCAGTACATCTTCAGCCCCGGCGGCGGCATCGTGAACCCCAACCGCCCGGATCGCCGCATCGGCGACGCCGCGATCTTCGGGGCCCGCACGACGATCGCGTTCTAGTGCGCGCCCTCGAGGTAGGCGGCGCGGATCTCCGGGCGGGCGAGTAGTTCGCCACCGGAGCCGGCCATGGTGACGGCGCCGTTGACCAGCACGTAGCCGCGATGGGCCAGGCGGAGCGCCTGGAACGCATTCTGTTCCACCAGCAGCACGGTGAGCCCGGTCTCCTGGTTGAGCTGGCGGATGGCGCCGAAGATCTGGCGCACCACCAGCGGCGCCAGTCCCAGGCTCGGCTCGTCCAGCATCAGCAGGCGCGGCTGGCTCATCAGCGCGCGGCCGATCGCCAGCATCTGCTGTTCACCGCCCGACAGCGTGCCGCCGCGCTGGGTCAGCCGCTCCTTGAGGCGCGGGAACAGCGTGAACACCAGCTCGCGGGTTTTCTCGTAATTGCGCATGCGGGCCATCTCGGCGCCCATCAGCAGGTTCTCGTGCACCGACATGCGGCCGAAGATGCGGCGGCCCTCCGGCGCCTGCGCCAGGCCGAGATGCATGATCTGATGGGTCGGCATCGCCGTGATGTCGGTCCCGTCGAACACGATGCGGCCCGTGCGCGCCTGCGGCTTGCCGCAAATGGTCATCATCAGCGTGCTCTTGCCGGCCCCGTTGGCGCCGATCATGGTCACGATCTCGCCGGGCATGATCTCCATGTCGACGCCTTTGAGCGCCTGGATCGCGCCGTAGAACGCCGTCACGCCCGCAAGCGAGAGCAGCGGGCTCATGCGGCGGCCTCGTCCTCGTCGCCTTCGCCGAGATAGGCGGCGATGACGGCCGGGTCGGCGCGGACGGCCGCGGGCAGACCGTCGGCAATGCGCTCGCCGTGATCGAGCACGACGATATGGTCGGAGATGCGCATCACCAGGCCCATGTCGTGCTCGATCAGCAGCACGGAGCAGCCATCGGCCTGGATCGACTTCAGCAATCCGGCCAGCTCGTCCGTCTCGCGCGGGTTGAGCCCGGCGGCGGGCTCGTCGAGGCACAGCAGCACCGGGTCGGTACACATGGCGCGCGCGATCTCGAGGCGACGCTGGTCGCCATAGGGCAGCGCGCCGGCCGCGTCGTCGGCCCGGCGGAGGAGGCCGATCCGGTCCAGCCAGGCGCGGGCCCGGTCGACGGCCACCGCCTGCGCCCGCCGGTGCCCGCCCAGGCCGAACACGGCCAACAGCCCGGCGCCCACGTTGGGCATCATCTGGTTGTGCTGCGCCACCAGCAGGTTCTCCAGCACCGTCATGCCGGCAAAGAGCCTGATGTTCTGGAACGTCCGCGCCACCCGGGCCCGGCGCGCGATCCGATGCCCCGGCAGCGCTTGCAACGCGAAGGTGCCGCCATCGCCGTGGCGCAGCGTAATGGCGCCGCCGGTCGGGCGATAGAAGCCGGTCACGCAGTTGAACACGGTGGTCTTGCCGGCGCCGTTGGGGCCGATCACGGAGGTGATGTCCCCCGCGCGGGCGGAGAACGACAGGTCGCGCACCGCCAACAGGCCGCCGAAGCGCATGGTCAGGTGATCGACCGAGAGGATGGGGTCGCGCCCCTCCCGGGACGACGGGGCCTCAGCCACGGCCTTCGGCCACCAGCTCGGCCGAAATCTCCCGCGCCTGGCCGAGCGCCACGCTGGGCGTCCGGCCCGCCACCAGCCCGCGGGGCCGCAGCACCATCATCAGCACCAGCGCGAGGCCGAAGATCAGCATCCGGTAATCCTGCAGCTCGCGGAAAAGCTCCACCCCGCCGATCATGACGATGGCGGCCAGCGCCGTGCCGAGCTGGCTGCCCATGCCGCCCAGCACGACCACGGCCAGCACGATGGCGCTCTCGATGAAGGTGAAGCTCTCCGGGCTGACGAAAGCGGCGCGGGTGGCGAAGAAGGCGCCGGCGAAGCCGCCGAAAGTGGCCCCGATCGCGAATGCCGTCAGCTTGGTGGTGGTGACGTTGATGCCGAGCGAGCGGCAGGCGATCTCGTCCTCGCGCAGCGCTTCCCATGCGCGGCCGAGCGCCACGCGGCGGAGCCGCAGCGCCACCCAGTTGGTCAGCAACGCCAGCACCAGGATGACGTAATACAGATAGGCCACGCGCTGGTTGGGGCTGTAGTCCAGCCCGAAGAAGCCGGCAAAGGTGTGCTCGCCGCTGGCCGCGAAGCTCAGCCCGAACAGGGTCGGCCGCGGAATGCCGCTGATGCCGTTCGGGCCGCCGGTCAGGCTCACCCAGTTCAGGATCACCACCCGGATGATCTCGCCGAACGCCAGCGTCACGATGGCCAGGTAGTCGCCCCGCAACCGCAGCACCGGGAAACCCAGCAGGATGCCCCATAGCCCGGCCAGCAACCCGGCCAACGGCAGGCAGGTCCAGAAACCGAGCCCGTAGGTGGTCGACAGGATGGCGTAGGCGTAAGCGCCGACCGCGTAAAACGCCACGTAGCCGAGGTCGAGCAGCCCGGCGAGGCCCACCACGATGTTAAGCCCCCAGCCGAGCATCACGTAGGTGAGGATCAGCGTGCCGAGATCGACGCCGTAGCGCCCGGTGAGCAAGGGCAGCGCGACGGCAACGAGCAACAGCGCCGGCGCCAGCAGCTTGCCGCTGCTGCGGAGCCGTTCCGCCAGATGACGATTGGTGCGGTAGGTCGTCGGCCGCCGCGCGCGCCAGGAGAGCATCAGCAGCCGCCCGACGAACACGGCCGCAACGATGGCGGCGAGCGCGACCGGCCGGGTCGACAGGAACAGCCCGCCCGGCCCGCTCTCGGTCAGCAGCCCGACCATCGGGCCGAACAATCCGAGCGCGACCAGCGCCGACAGCCCCGCATCGCGGAGCGCCCCGCTCATCGGCCGCGGCACCGTCGCGGTCATACTTTCTCGACGTCCGTGCGCCCGAGCAGACCCGTCGGCATGAAGATCAGCACCAACACCAGGATGCTGAACGCCGCGACGTCCTTGTACTGCACGGAGAAATAGGCGGACCAGAACGTTTCGATCAGCCCGATCGCCAGCCCGCCCAGCACCGCCCCCGGCAACGAGCCGATCCCGCCCAGCACGGCGGCAGTGAACGCCTTCACCCCGGCCACGAAACCGATGAAGAAATCGATCACCCCGTAATAGAGCAGGAACATCAGCCCGGCGACCGCCGCCAGCGCGGCGCCGATGACGAAGGTGAGGCTGATCGTCTTGTCCGTATCGATCCCCAGCAGCCCGGCCATGGTCCGGTCCTGCTCGCAAGCCCGCATGGACCGGCCCAGCGGCGTGGCCGCCACCAGCCAGGTGAACACGCCCAGCACCACCAGTGTCACCACCACGATGACGATCTGCATCCAGGACAGCTGCACGGTGAAGTTGTCGGCGCGCAGCAGCGTGATCCCGCCCGGGATCACCGCCGGGATCGGCTTGACCCGGGCGCCCTGGCTCACCTGCGCGAAGTTCTGCAACGTGATGGACATGCCGATCGCGCTGATCAGCGGCGCCAGCCGGAACGAGCCGCGCAGGGGCCGGTACGCGATGCGCTCCACCGTCCAGCCATACAGCGCGGCGATGGCGGCGGCGAACACCAGCGTCAGCGCCAGAGCGAGCGGCACGGAGGTGATGCCGATCGCGGAGAGGCCGAGCAGCGAGATCAGCGACAGGAAGGCGCCGATCATGAACACGTCGCCATGGGCGAAGTTGATCATGCCGATGATCCCGTAGACCATGGTGTAACCCACCGCGATCAGCCCGTAGATCATGCCGAGCGTGACGCCGTTGATGAGTTGCTGGAGCGCGTAGGCCACACGAAATCCTTGCTGGATGGCCCAGGATGCACGCCCAGGGCAGCCATGCAAGACTCGCGCATCGCGCCCATCGCGCCCCCTTTGCAAGCCGCACCGACACTGCTATATCGCCGCCTCCGCCGCGACGTGGGTGCTTAGCTCAGGTGGTAGAGCAGCTGACTCTTAATCAGCGGGTCGTTGGTTCGATCCCAACAGCACCCACCACGCGTCCCCGGCAAAGCGAGCTGCGGCTTCAGGTTCGCGTTCTTTGTATCGCCGTCCTTTTTGTGATCTTGGCATCGCCCGCTCGCTCGGCGTCCGTGGAGCCGAACGAGCCCTTGGTGATGCGGATCATCTTCGAGGACTGCCTTGGCTTCGTTCGCGACGGCAAGGCACCGTTCGCGGGACTGGCGACCCGCCCCGCCTCGGCGGCGGCGAAGGCGCAGCTGCCCGCCCGTATGCCCAACCGCGCTCAGGCCGTCGAATTGCTGTCGCCCCGCTACGTCGCGAGTTGGGGCGAGGACGCGGATGCCCGGCACTGCTACGTCGGCGTCGCTTTCACGGCGTCGGACGCGGGGGCGCCGGAGCAGCTCGGCGTGCCGGCCGCCTCGTTCCTGCAGCGCGTGACCGTTCGGGCCGCGGCCGAAGGTCTGTCGGATGCGATGGCCGCCGATGAAGTCTCGCCACTCGCCATCAGCTCCTGGTCCGAGCCCGCCACCGGCCATGAGCAGGGACCGCTCCGCCCCGTGAGCCTGTCCATCATCGGCACCACGCCGTCCGATGCGCAGGGCATCGCCGAGGCCGGGTTGATCGTCATGGGCGGCCCCCCGGGCGGACGCCGGGCCACGCCGGCGGCCGGTTCCCGCTAGGGCCTGTCCGCGCGCCGCGACGGTGGTTGACCCTGCTGGCTCAGCTCAGCTGCTCCTCGAGGCTGCGCGTGCGTGAGGTCATCTCGTTGCCGGTATGCTTGGTCGAGGCCGGTTCGATCAGCAGCACCCAGCATTCGTCGTGGGCGACCGGATTATGGCGGACGCCGCGCGGCACCGTCAGGAAGTCTCCCGCCGCCAGATCGATCGGGCCGTCCTCGAACTCGATCCGCAAGGACCCCTTCACGATATAGAACAACTCATCCTGCTCATCATGGGCGTGCCACACGAGTTCGCCCTTCAGCTTGGCTGCCTTCAGCAGGTGGTCGTTCACTTGGCCGATCACCTTCGGGGACCAGTATTCCGTCACGCGATCAAAGGCGTCGTCGAGCTTCATCTTGGTGAGCATCTGGATCTCCGAGGTTGTCGTTCGCCACTTCCGCGCCGGCGGACGACCATAGGGGCTCAGCCCCCGGTCACGCCGGCTCCGTTCTCCGGGGAGGTCGGTTGACGTCTGCTCAGCCAGGCTTCGGGGACGGCACCCGGTCCAGCACCGCCTGCAGCGTCGCCGTCCGGCCCGCGTCGAGTACCCGGGTCGGCAGGAACTCGTAAAGCCTGGGCTCCGCCACATCAGCACCGATCGCGTGCGCCGGTTGATCCGCGTGACCCAGTCGCGATCCGTTCACCCCGGCGCCAGCTTCGCCGCGGCGAACACACCGGCTGTCCAGTCCACGAAGACCCGCAAGCGCGTGCTCAGGTGCCGGTTGGGCGGGTAGACCACGTGCAGCGGCAGCGGCGGCACGCTCCATTCCGGCAGCACCGGGCGCATCGCCCCGCTCTCCAGATGGCGGTGCACCATGAAATACGGTACCTGGATGATCCCGTGCCCGGCCAGCGCGGCCGCCAGATAGGTTTGGGACTCGTTGACCGCCGCATGGTAGCGACCGGTCACCGCGAGCGTTTCGGCGCCCCTGGTGAAGCTGAACGGCAGCGGCTCGCCACGGCCCTGCCGGAGGTAACCGACGATGCGATGGTCGTGCTCCAGCGCCGAGGGGTGGTGAGGGGTGCCATGCGCGGCCAGGTAAGCCGGCGTGGCGCAGGTGGTCATGTGCACCTCGGCGATGCGCCGGGCGATGAGCGACAGGTCGCCGATGATGCCGGCGCGGATGACGCAGTCCACGTTCTCCGTCACCAGGTCGGCCGGCCGGTCCGACACCCCGATATCGAGCTGGATGTCGGGGAAGCGGGCGAAGAACCCGGCCAGCGCCGGCATCAGGATGTCCTGCGCGATGGCGGACGACACGTCGATGCGCAGCCGGCCCCGCGGCCGGGCCTGGGATGCGGTGACGCTCGCATCCAGCTCCTCCAGGTCGGCCAGGAGCTGGATGGCGCGCTCGTAGTAGGCGGCGCCGTCCGCCGTCACCGCCAGGCGCCGCGTGGTGCGGCTGAGCAGCCGGGTGCGCAGGTGCGCTTCCAACTGCTGCACCAGCTTGCTCACCGTGGGCTTCGGCATGCCCAGCGTCGCGGCGGCCTGGGTAAAGCTCCCGGTTTCGACGATTCGGGTGAAGGCCCGCAAGGCCGCCAGCTGATCCATCGGCGCTGCCCCTGATTGTCCATGGACGGAAACAAACTTGTCCCAAGCCGTCCATTATCTTCCGCTTCCGCATACCCCATACCAGTGCCGCTGCATACGGAACGAATTCAAGGATGCCCGTCACCACGACCCTCGAGCAGATTAGGCTCCCAGCACCGTTTCCCGCCATCGCTGTACAGGTGCTGCAGGGCGTGACCGCGCGCCCGGCCCCCTTGGTGTTGCATCTGCCGGGCGGCACCTTCACCGGGCTGTCGCCTCACCGCCCCGTGGCGCAATTGCTGGCGGAGGCGGGCGCGGTGGTGGTCTCCGCCGACTACCCGGCCGGGTCCGAGCATCCATTTCCTGCCGCGGTCGAAGCGATGTACGCGCTGCTGTGCCACCTGCACCAGAACCGCACCCGCTGGGTGGCCCGGCGGTCCCCGTTGCTGGTCGCGGGCGAGGAGGCCGGCGGCAACCTGGCCGCTGCGCTGACGCTGCTGTCGCGGGACCGGTTGGGCCCGCCCGTCGCCGGGCAGATCCTGCTGTCCCCCATGCTCGATGCCGGGATGGCCACATGCTCGTTCCGCGATGCGGAAGCCGGGCCCGTCGGGTGCAAGTGGGCGGATGGCTGGAACGTGTATCTCCGTCGCGCCGACAATGCGGCGCACCCCTACGCCGCTCCCGCCCGCGGCACCCGCCTGCAACGCCTGCCGCCGGCCCTGCTCGTCACCACGCCGGACGACCCGATGCGCGACGAGTGCCTGGCCTATGCCAGCCGGCTGAGGGAAGCGGGCGTCCTCCTGCACGCCCGCGCGCTGGCGGCCGCCGACTGGCCGGACGCGCTGGGCCGGGCGACCGACCCGGCGGACCCACCGGGCTGGGCCGACCCGCTGCGCTCGGCCTTCAACGATTTCTTCACCGCCGTCACGCCGGATCTCGTCCCGGCCCCGACCTTCACCGAGGCATTGCCATGATCGACTACGACCCCGCCAAGACCCCGGCCGACGAACCGAAGCTGTCGCAGGCCCGTAACGGCCGCCGCGGCCGGGGGCCGGTGCTCGCCGTCTTGGCCGTCGCCGCCGTCGCGGGCGGCATCGTGCTCGCGCCGCGCGTGGCGCCCTGGCTGGGCGGGCCCGCCACTCCCGCCGCCGCCGGGCCCGCGGCGCCGGGCGCCATCCCCGTTTCGGTCGCGACCGTGGAACGGCGAGACACGGCGCTGTGGAGCGACTTCTCCGGCCGGCTCGAGGCGGTAAGCCGGGTGGAGATCCGCCCCCGGGCGGCCGGCGCGATCGTGCAGGCCCATTTCCACGAAGGCTCGATCGTCAAGGCGAACGATCTGCTCTTCACCATCGACCCGGCGCCCTACATCGCCCTTGTGCAAGGGGCCGAGGCCCAATTCGCCGCCGCCCAGGCCCGGTTGGCGCTCGCCGTCAAGGAAGCGCAGCGCGCCCAGCAGCTCGTCGGCAACGGCTTCACCCCGCAGCGGGACGTGGACCAGCGGATCAACGAGTTGCGGGGCGCGGAAGCGAACCTGCGCGCGATGCAGGCCGCATTGGACACCGCGCGCTTGAACCTCGGCTTCACGGAGGTCCGCGCGCCCATCGCCGGCCGGGTCGGACGGGTCGAGGTGACGGCCGGCAACCTGGTGCCCGCGGGGCCGACCGCGCCCGTGCTGACCACGCTGGTGTCGATCGACCCGATCTACGCCAGCTTCGAGGCCGACGAGCAATCCCTGTCGCGCGCCCTGGCCAGCCTGCCGCAGCGCAGCCCGGGCGCGACCGGAGACCTGATGTCGCAGATCGGGCGCATCCCGGTGGAGATGGGGACCCTGGCCACGCCGGGCACGCCGTTCACGGGGCGGCTGCAACTGGTCGACAACGTGGTCGACGCCCGCAGCGGCACCGTCCGCGTGCGCGCCGTGTTCGACAACCCCGACGGCCGGCTGATGCCGGGCCAGTTCGCGCGGCTGCGGTTGGGCCTGGCCCACACGGAGCCGGTCTTGGCCATCGACGAGGGCGCGGTCGGCACCGACCAGGACCGCCGCTTCGTCATGGTGGTGGGCGACGACAACAAGGTGGCTTATCGCCAGGTCGCACTGGGCGGCACGGCGGACGGGCTGCGGCTCGTCACCTCCGGCCTGCAGCCCGGCGAGCGCATCGTCGTCAACGGCCTGCAGCGCATCCGGCCGGGCGCCCTGGTGGCGCCGCAGCCTCTTTCCAGTACCGCCGCCGCCGCTCCCGCGGCCCGCTGAACCCAGCCGGACACCCGTCATGAACATCTCCCGGTTCTTCATCGACCGCCCCGTCTTCGCCGGCGTGCTGTCGGTGCTCATCTTCGTGTCGGGGCTGCTGGCACTGAATGCCCTGCCGATCTCCGAATATCCGGAGGTCGTGCCGCCCCAGGTCGTGGTGCGCGCCAACTACCCGGGCGCGAGCCCCAGGGTGATCGCCGAAACCGTCGCCACCCCGATCGAGGAGCAGATCAACGGGGTGGAGGGCATGCTGTACATGGGCAGCCAGGCCACCACGGACGGGCTGATGACGCTGACCGTGACCTTCAAATTGGGCACGGATCCCGACAAGGCGCAGCAGCTGGTGCAGAACCGGGTGAGCCAGGCGGAACCCCGGCTGCCCGACGCGGTGCGCACGCTGGGGATCACCACCATCAAATCGTCGCCGGACTTGATGATGGTCGTGCACATCCTGTCGCCGAACGACAAATACGACATCACCTACCTTCGCAACTACGCAGTGCTGAACGTGAAGGACCGGCTGGCCCGCATCACCGGCGTCGGCGACGTGCAGCTGTTCGGCTCCGGCGACTACGCCATGCGCGTATGGCTCGACCCGCAGAAGATGGCGGAGCACGGGCTCTCCGCCGGCGACGTGGTGGCCGAGATCCGCGCGCAGAACGTGCAAGCCGCAGCCGGCGTCGTCGGTTCCTCGCCGAACGTGCCGGGGCTCAGCGTCCAGCTCTCGGTCAACGCCCAGGGCCGGCTGCAATCGCCCGACGAGTTCGGCGACATCGTGGTGCGCACCGCCCCCGGCGGCGCCGTGACCCGGCTGCGGGACGTCGCGCGGATCGAGATGGGCGCGGCCGACTACTCGCTGCGCTCGCTGCTGAACAACAAATCCGCCGTCGCGGTGCCGGTGTTCCAGGCGCCGGGCTCCAACGCGATCCAGATCGCCGACGCCGTGCGGGCGACGATGGAGGAGATCAAGCAGAACATGCCCGAGGGCGTGGACTACGCGGTGGTCTACGACACCACGCAGTTCGTCCGCGCCTCGATCGAGGCGGTGGTCCACACCCTGCTCGAGGCCGTCGTCCTGGTCGTCATCGTGGTGGTGCTGTTCCTGCAGACCTGGCGGGCCTCGATCATCCCGCTGATCGCCGTCCCTGTGTCGGTCATCGGCACCTTCGGCGTCATGCACCTGTTCGGCTTTTCCATCAACGCGCTCAGCCTGTTCGGACTGGTGCTGGCGATCGGCATCGTGGTCGACGACGCGATCGTGGTGGTGGAGAACGTGGAGCGGAACATCGAGGCCGGGCTGTCGCCGAAGCAGGCGACGTATCAGGCGATGACCGAGGTGTCGGGGCCGATCGTGGCCATCGCGCTCGTGCTGGTGGCGGTGTTCGTGCCGCTGGCGTTCATCAGCGGGCTGACCGGGCAGTTCTACCGCCAGTTCGCGCTGACGATCGCGATCTCCACCGTGATCTCGGCGGTGAACTCGCTGACGCTGTCCCCGGCGCTGGCCGCGCTACTGCTGCGCGGGCACGACGCGCCCAAGGATTGGCTGACCCGGGTGCTGGACGGGCTGCTGGGCTGGTTCTTCCGCGGCTTCAACCGCTTCTTCGCCGCGGGATCCAACGCCTATGGCGGCGGCGTGACGCGGGTAATCGGGCGCAAGTCGGTGATGATGGGCGTGTATCTGGTGCTGGTCGGCGTCGCCTACATGCTGTTCCAGTCCGTGCCCGGCGGCTTCGTGCCGGCACAGGACAAGCAGTATCTCGTGGGCTTCGCGCAGCTGCCGGACGGCGCGAGCCTCGACCGGAGCGAGAGCGTCATCAAGCGCATGGGCGACATCGCCGGGCAGCAGCCGGGCGCGGTCAACAACATCGCCTTCCCCGGCCTGTCCATCAGCGGCTTCACCAATAGCTCCAATGCCGGCATCGTCTTCGTGTCGCTGGACGAGTTCGAGAAGCGCACCACCCCGGACCTGTCCGCCGGCGCCATTGCGGGTTCGTTGAACGGGAAGTTCGGCGCCATCCAGGACGCCTTCATCGCCGTGTTCCCGCCGCCGCCGGTGCAGGGGCTCGGCACGATCGGCGGCTTCAAGCTTCAGATCGAGGATCGGGCCGGCCTGGGCTACGAGGCGTTGAACGACGCGACCAACGCCTTTCTGGCCGAGGCCCGCAAGGCGCCGGAGCTGGCCGGCATGTTCACCGGCCTGCGCATCGACGTGCCGCAGCTCTATGCCGACGTCGACCGGGTCCGCGCCCGTCAGCTCGGCGTCGCCGTGACGGACGTGTTCGACACGCTGCAGATCTATCTGGGTTCGTTCTACGTCAACGACTTCAACGCCTTTGGCCGCACCTACTCCGTGCGGGTGCAGGCCGACGCGCCCTTCCGCGCGCGGGCGCAGGATATCGGGCAGCTCAAGGTCCGCTCCGCTTCCGGCGAGATGGTGCCGCTGGCGGCCGTGCTGCGGATCAAGGACAGTTCCGGGCCGGAGCGGGCGATGCGCTACAACGGCTTCCTCAGCGCGGACGTGAATGGTGGCGCGGCGCCGGGCTACTCGACGGGCCAGGCGCAGGATGCGGTGGCGCGGATTGCCAAGGCCACCCTGCCCAAGGGCTTCGGCTACGAATGGACGGAGCTGACCTACCAGCAGATCATCGCCGGCAACTCCGGCGTGCTGATCTTCCCGTTGGCGCTGCTGCTGGTGTTCCTGGTTCTGGCCGCGCAATACGAGAGCCTGACACTGCCGCTGGCCATCATCATGATCGTGCCGATGGGGCTGCTGGCCGCGATGGCGGGCGTGTGGCTGACGCATGGGGACAACAACGTCTTCACCCAGATCGGCCTGATCGTGCTGGTGGGCCTGTCGGCGAAGAATGCCATCCTGATCGTGGAGTTCGCCCGCGAGTTGGAGTTCGCCGGCCGCACCCCGGTGGCCGCGGCGATCGAGGCCAGCCGGCTGCGGCTGCGGCCCATCCTGATGACCTCCATGGCCTTCATCCTCGGTGTGCTGCCGTTGGTGCTGTCCACCGGCGCCGGCGCCGAGATGCGGCACGCCATGGGTGTGGCGGTGTTCAGCGGCATGATCGGCGTCACCGCGTTCGGTCTGTTCCTGACCCCGGTCTTCTACGTCGTCCTGCGGCGCCTGGCCGGCAATCGTCCCCTGCAGCAGCATGGGGCGCCGATCGCCGACCCGGCCGCTCCGACGCGGGCGGGCGTCACCGTCACCTGAGTGGGCGCGCGCCCCTCAGTGCTGGAGCAGGCCGGACGCCAGGCGCTTGAAGGCGTCGACGGCCCGTTCCGCCACCGCGGGGCGGTCGTCCGCGGCCGCGATCCAAAGCGCCGCGTCGAGCGCCGCGCCATTTAACAGCCGCGCCGCCGCCTCCGCATCGACCGGGCCGATGCGGCCGGCATCGACGAGGTCCTGGATCGCGCGGGTGGTCGTCACCAGGCACGCATTCTGGCTCGGCCAGGAGGCGGGGTGACCCAGGACGGCGGGGCCGTCGAGCAGCACGATGCGCTGGAATTCGGGCTCCAGGGCGAGTTGGATGTAGGCGATCCCCTCGTTCAACAGCGCCTGCCAGGGGTCGTTCGACTGGCTCGCCGCATCGCGCAGGCGCTCCGCCATCTCGCGATCGATCTGCTCCACGACCGCTTCCAGCAAGCCGCGCTTGCCGCCGAAATGGTGATACAACGCCCCGCGGGTCAGCCCGGCATCCAGCGTCAGCTGATCCATCGAGGCCGCCGCGTAGCCCTGCTCGGCGAACGCTTTCCGGGCCGCGGCCAGGAGCTTGGCGCGCGTCTGATCGATCATCTCCGTTCGCCTCATGCCGGCAGCATTACCCCGGATGGCAAGCCTGGGCGAAGAGGGCGCGTCGTCCTGGCGACGATTGGCGATGCGGCCGAATACTATTACTAATGTCGCACGCCAGGGAGGCGGCGGAACCGGGCCTCATCGTCCCCGCCGTGCGGCAAGCGGAAGGTCGGGGTGTCGTTCCAATGAAGCAGGTCGCCATCGGCGTCGACGTCGGGACCGGCAGCGCCCGGGCCGCCGTGTTCGAACTCGACGGGACCATGTTGGGCCAGGCGAGCCGCCCGATCGCCACATGGCGCCCGGAGCCCGGCTTCGTGCAGCAATCCAGCGCCGACATCTGGTCCGCCGTCGTCGCCTCCGTGCGCGAGGCGCTGCGGGGCGCCGGCCCGGTGCACGCGGTCGGGATCGGCTTCGACGCCACCTGCTCCCTGGTGGTGGTGGATGCCGCCGGGGCTCCCGTCTCGATCAGCCCGGACGCGGCGCCCGAGCAGGACGTCATCGTCTGGATGGACCACCGTGCGCAGGAACAGGCCGACCGGATCAATGCGGGCCAGCACGACGTGTTGCGCTACGTCGGCGGGCGCATCTCGCTGGAGATGGAGGTGCCCAAGCTCCTGTGGCTGCGCGAGCATCTGCCGCAGAGCTGGTCGAGGGCGGCCCATTTCTTCGATCTCCCCGACTTCCTGACCTGGAAAGCGACGGGCAGCCTGTCCCGCTCGCTGTGCTCGACCGTCTGCAAATGGACCTATCTCGGCCATGAAGGCCGGTGGGACGACGCGTTCTTTCGCGCCATCGGCCTTGGCGAGATCGCCGATGACGGCTTTCGCCGGATCGGGACGGACGTGCTGCCGATCGGCACGCCGGTGGGCTCGGGGCTCGGCGCCGGCGCCGCGGCCGAGCTCGGCCTCCCGGTTGGCACGAAGGTGGGGGCGTCGGCGATCGACGCGCATGCCGGCGGGATCGGCGTGATCGGCGCCAACCTGGGCGCGGGGGTGCCGGATGACGGGGCGCTCCGCTCGCGTCTGGCGCTGATCGGCGGGACGTCGAGCTGCCACATGGCCGTCTCGGCGGAGCCGTCCTTCGTGCCGGGCGTGTGGGGTCCCTATTACGACGCCATGGTGCCCGGGCTGTGGCTCAACGAGGGGGGGCAGTCGGCCACCGGAAGTCTGATCGACCACGTCATCCGGACCCACGCGGCATTCGCCGAGGCGGATCGCGACGCGCGGGCGCGGGGCTGCACGATCTACGAACGGCTTAACGACCGGGTGGCCGAGATGGCCGCGCGGCTCGCCTTCCCCGCCCTTCTCACGGCCGACCTGCACATCGAGCCGGACTTCCACGGCAACCGCTCACCACGCGCCGACGCGACCCTGCGCGGCATGGTCTCCGGCCTCGGCCTGTCGGCCACCCTCGATGACCTCGCGCTGCAATACCTGGCCACCATCCAGGCCGTGGCCTACGGCACCCGCCACATCATCGACAGCATGCGGCGCAACGGATACGCGATCGACACCGTCCTGGCCTGCGGCGGCGGCACCAAGAACCCGGTGTTCCTCCGCGAGCATGCCGACGCCACGGGCTGCACCGTCGTGCTGCCGCGGGAGCCCGAGGCGGTATTGCTCGGCGCGGCCGTCCTCGGCGCCGTGGCCGGCGGGGCTTATCCCGGCGTGCGCGAGGCGATGGCGACCATGACGGCCGCGGGCACCCGCATCCCGCCCGGCCCGCCCGAGGTGCAAGCCTTCCACGACCGCAAATACGCCGTGTTCCTGCGCATGCACGACGACCAGCTCGCCTATCGCGCCCTGATGACGCCGCACCCCGCGTAGCGGAGCGCGCTACAGATCCAGGCTCTGCGGCAAGATGACGAGGTCGCGCACCGTCACGTTGCGGGACCGGGTCAGCATGAACAGCACGGCTTCGGCGACTTCGCGCGGTTGCATCAGGCTCCCCTTGGCCAGCGCGTCCTCGAGCTTGGCCTTGGGCCAGTCGTCCAGCAGCGCGGTGACCACCGGACCCGGCGCGACCTCCATGACGCGGATGCCGTGCTTCATCACCTGCCGGCGCAGCGTGTGCACGAAGGCCTGCACGGCATGCTTGGAGGCGGTGTAGATCGGCTCGACCACGACCGGCACGAACCCGGCCACCGAGCTGGTGACGACGATGTCGCCGGTGCCGCGCTCGACCATGTGCGGCAGCACGGCGTGGATCGTGCGGAAGGCGGCGTTGACGTTGAGGTTCAGCATGCGGTCCCAGGCGTCGGGGTCGCCGCCATGGACGTCGCCGCCGACATAGGCGCCGGCATTGGCATGGAAGATGTCGAGCTGGCCCATCCGGTCGAGGATCGCCGGCACCATGGTCGCCACGCTCGCCTTGTCGAGCAGGTCGACCACGACGTGCTCGACGCCGAGTTCGGCCGACAGCGTCGCCAGCCGGTCCGCGGCACGGTCCACCAGCACGACCCGGGCGCCGGCCTCGTGCATGATGCGGGCGCATTCGAGCCCGATGCCCGACGCGGCGCCGGTGACGGCCGCGACCTTGCCGGTCAGGTCTTGAGGCATGGACTTCTCCTTAGGCGCGGCCGTGCGACATGCGCGAGCGGCGGGCCAGCGAGTCGACGATGACGGCGATGGCGAGCACGGCGCCGGTGATCATGTAGCGAAGCGAGGACGACAGATCGAGCAGCGTCAGCCCGCTGGCGATGGATTGAATGACGATGATGCCGAGCAGCGCCGAGTAGGCATTGCCGCGGCCGCCGAACAGGCTGGTGCCGCCGATCACCGCCGCCGCAATGGCGTTGAGGTTGACGTCGCCGGTGCCGGCCTGCTGGCTGGCCGAGGCCAACCGCGCCGCCGACAACACGCCGCCAAGCGAGGCCAGCGTGGCGCACAACACGAACGCGCTCATGTAGATGCCGCGCACGTTGATGCCGGCGCGCCGGGCCGCCTCGCGATTGCCACCGACGGCGGTGATCGAGCGGCCCCAGCGCGTCCGCTTGAGGGCGTAATCCATGCCCACCACCAGGCCGACGAACAGGCCGAACATCCACGGCACGCCGCGGTCGGTGTTGAGATACCACGTCACCGCCAGCAGCCCGGCCGTCAGCACCGCCGCCTTGCTCACGGTGCCCAGGAGCGACGGCGGGGTCAGCCCGGCCGCCTGCCGACGCTGCGAGTTGCGGTAGCCGGAATAGAACACCGCGCCGCCCGCAAGCAGTACCAGCGCGTAGGCCACCACCGCCGGCATCACGTAAGTCTGCCCCAGGCTGACCAACGGCGATCCGTACGGCAGGTTGATCGAGCCCGACGCGCCCAGGATGTAGAGCTGCATGCCCAGCACGGCGAGCAGCCCGGCCAGCGTGGAGACGAAGCTCGGCATGCTCAGCCGGTTGAACAGCACCGCATACACCGCCCCGATCGCCGCGCCGACCGCCAGCGCCACCAGGATCGCGACCGGCACCGGCCAATCCGAATTGACCCACAGTACGCCGACGGTCGCCGACGCCAGGCCGGAAACGGAGCCGACCGACAGGTCGATCTCGCCGACCATCAGGATGCAGACGATGCCGAGCGCAATCACGCCGACGGTCGAGCAGTCGAACAGCAGGTTGACCAGGTTGTTGGCCGAGAGGAACACCGGGTTGAGGCTCTGGAACACCGTCCAGATCACCGCCAGCCCCACGATCACGGGCAGCGCGCCGAGATCGCCCGAGCGCAGCCGGTCGAGGAAGCCGCGGATCGCGCCGCCGACGCCGGTATCGTGCCGGACGCGGACGTCGCTGCGGTCGACGGCGGGGCCGCTCACGACGACACCTCCGCGCGGCGGACGGCTCGGCGGGAGACGGAGTTGTCGGCCGCGCCGGTGATGGCGCTGATCAGCTCGTTGTTGGGCGCATCCGGCCCGAACACGCCGTTGTTGCGGCCCAGCCGCAGCACCACGATGCGATCGGCAACGGCGCGGACATCCTCCATGTTGTGGCTGATCATGATGACGCCGAGCCCGCGGTCGCGGACGCGCTCGATCAGGTTCAGCACCTCGGCCGTCTGCGCCACGCCGAGCGCGGCGGTGGGTTCGTCCAGCATGATCAGCTTCGGCTCCGACAGCAGCGAGCGGGCGATGGCGACCGTCTGCCGCTGGCCGCCCGACAGGGAGGCGACGGGTTCGCGCACCGACGGGATGCGGGCGGCCAACTCGTTCAGCAGCGTCCAGGACCGCAGCTCCATCGCCACCTCGTCGAGCGCCAGGCTCCCCATCTCGCGGCCGAGGAAGATGTTGGCGACGACGTCGAGGTTCTCGCAGAGCGCGAGATCCTGGAACACGGTGGCGATGCCGAGCGCGATGGCATCCCCGGGTCCGCCGAGCGACACCGGCTTGCCCTGGAAGCTCATCTCGCCTGACGTCGGCTGGAACACGCCGGCCAGCACCTTGACCAGCGTCGATTTGCCGGCGCCGTTGTCGCCCACCAGGGCGACGACCTCGCCGGCTTTGACGTCGAGGTCGATCCCGCTCAGGGCGGAGACCGCACCGAACTGCTTGGTGATGCCGCGCAGGCTCAGAACGGTCTCGCCCATGGCTCGATCCCCTACTTCGCGATGCCGAGCTTCTTGCAATCGGCGTCGTAGCGGCCGGTGCAGAGCGTGGCGGCGGGGGTGATCGGCTTGCCGTCGATCATTTTGTCGACGATCTCGGTCTTCAGGTTGCTGGCGGTCACCAGTGCCGGGGTGAACAGCCGCGTCGGCGTGCCGAACAGCGTCGTGTCGGATTTCGGCGTCTCGCCCTGCAGCAGCGCGACCGCCACGTCGGCGGCAGCGGCGGCGACGACCTCGCTGGGCTTGGAGATCGTGTTGTACTGGTCGCCCGCGATGATCAGCTGCAGCCCGGCGATGGTCGCGTCGTTGCCGGTCACCGGCGGCACCGGGTTGACGCCGGCTGCCTTGAACGCGGCGACGGCGCCGCCGGCGGTGCCGTCGTTGGCGGCCACGACGCCGACGATCTTCTTGCCGAAGCGGGTGATCTGCCCGCTCGCCCATTGCTGCGCCTTGGCCGGCGCCCACTCCGGCGTGTCGTATTCGGCCAGCACGGCATAGCCACCCTCGGCGATGCCCTCGTGGATGCCTTTCTTGATCAACCCGGCGGCGGCATCGGTCGGCGAGCCGTTGATCTCCAGCAACCCGGTATCGGCGGTCGGCACGTTCTTGGCCTTCAATTGCTCGACCAACGATTTGGCGATCATCTTGCCGATCGCCTCGTTGTTGAACGAGACGTAGAAATCAGCCGGCGTGGACGGGATCGGCCGGTCATAGGCGATCACCTTCACGCCCTGGCCCTGCGCGGCCTTCACCAAGCCGGCCGCGGCGGCGCTATCGACCGGATCCAGCACGATCGCCTTGGCGCCTTGCGAGATCGCGGCGTTGAACTGCTGCTGCTGGCGCGAGGCGTCGCCGCTGGCGTTCTGGTAGATGATCTTGCAGGTCGGGCAGAGCTTGGTCATCTCGGCGACGAAGCCGGGGTGGTCGTGCTCTTCATACCGGGTCGAACTCTGGTCCGGCATCAGGAACGCGACCGTCGTGTTGGCCAGCGGCGCGGCCAAGGCGGCGGCGGTGAGCAGGGTGGTGCCGAGCAAGGCGAGCGTGGTGGTGCGGATCATGGCTGTTTCCTTTGCTGTTGTTAGGCAGCCGCCGGGAGTGTCCGCCCCGCACGCTGCAGGTGACGGAAGCGCGACGGCGACATGCCTTTGATGGCCAGGAACTGGCGGTTGAAATTGGAGACGTTCCGGAAGCCGACCTCGTAGCAGATGTCGGTGATGCCGGCCTCGTCGAGGCTGAGATGCTGACAGGCGAGCTCGACCCGGAGCGAGTTGACGTACTGCACGAACTTCATGCCGGTGTGGCGGAAGAACGAGCGCGAGAAGGTGCTGACGCTCTGACGGCACAGACCGGCCAGCTCGGTCTCGTTCAGCTCCTGCGTGAAATGGCGCGCGATGTGCTCGAGCGCGACGTTCATCGCCGCCGAGCGGAACGAGGCCGGGTCTGGACGATAGCCGATGCTGGCGAGCGGAACGGCCGGTGCGGCGGAGATCGTGTCGATGATCTGCATGAACAGCGCGATGCGGCGCGTGGACGTCGCGTGCAACAACTCGCGCAACGGGCCAGCGACCCGGTCCCCGACATCGGGGGCGAACAACAGCCCGCGTCGGGCTGCTGCCAAAAGCGACTGCAGGGAGCGGAGCTCCGGCAGGTGCTCCATGCAGCCGGTGATGAACGGCTCGGTGAACTGGAGGATGTGGCACCGCTCCGACACGCTTTCGCCGTCGCTGATGTCGCTGATCCAGTTGTGCGGCAGATTGGGCCCGATCAGGACGAGGTCGCCGGGTCCGAACGGCGCGATGTGATCGCCGACGTAGCGGTTGCCCTGGGTGCTGGTGACGAGGTGTAGCTCAAATTCCGGGTGGAAATGCCAGCGAACGGTCCGGAACGGATAGCCGTGTGACCAGACCTTGAACGAGGTCTCGTGCGGAATGCGAACGAGCTCCAGATCGGGCGTCACGCTACACTGCCTCCCCTTGCCGATGGACACGGGATGTCGACGTCCTCGGCTTGTCACAAAGCTACTGGCGAGGGGACGCGACCGCCACACGGTTTGCAGCGCAGCACTGATACTTTTTTGCCGCGCGGTGCCGGGCCGTTCCCTGGCCATTCTACGCGCGGCAATTCGAAAGCAAGGATCGGACTGCACCCCGACCGATCGGATGCGACCCTGCCTGCGACCTGGATGGAGTCGAATGATGGACACGAACGCCTTGCGGCTTTCCGGCGGTGGAACCCCCGATTGGACGGCGGTGTCCGCCGATCTCGATGCCCAGGGCTGGGCCGTGTTGCCCGGCCTCGTCGGCGACCGCGACGGCGACGCCCTTGCGGGATCCTATAGCGGCGGCGACGGCTTCCGCAGCCACGTCGTCATGGCCCGCCACGGCTTCGGCCAGGGGGAGTATCGCTACTTCTCTTATCCGCTGCCCGATCTGGTGCAGGGTCTCAGAACGGCGCTCTACGCCCGACTGGCGCCCATCGCGAACGCCTGGCACGAGAGGATGGGAAACCCGGTGCGCTTCCCAGCCGATCACGCCGACTTCCTCGATCGCTGCCACGGCGCAGGGCAGGCCCGACCGACGCCGTTGCTGCTGCAATACGGCCCCGGGGACTACAACTGCCTGCACCAGGACCTGTATGGCGAGCACGTCTTCCCGCTACAGGTCGCGACCCTGCTGTCTCGACCCGGCGACGATTTCGAGGGCGGCGAGTTCGTGATCACCGAGCAGCGGCCGCGCATGCAGACCCGGGCGGCCGTGATCCCGCTCGGGAAGGGCGATGCGGTGGTGTTCGCCGTCAACTCCCGACCCGTCCGGGGCGGACGCGGCGACTACCAGGTCAAGTTGCGCCACGGCGTCAGCAAGCTTCGGTCCGGATGCCGGCATACGCTCGGCATCATCTTCCACGACGCCGCCTGAGCGCGCTGGGCTGTCGAACTCGTGCTCACCCGGGGCCGACTGCGCCGGCGACGGCGCGCGCCACGTCTGCGATCGCGGCATCCTGCACGGGCAGCGTTGCCACGGACTGCGTGATGAAGGCCGTTACCACGATCGGCTCGCGCCCCGGGGGCCAGAGGACGCCGACGTCGTTGGCCGTCCCGTGGTCGTTGGTTCCGGTCTTCTCGCCGACCCGCCATCCCGCCGGGACGCCGGCGCGCAAGCGTGCCGCGCCGGTCCGCCCGTCGACGAGCCACGACGTCAGCAGCGTGCGCGACGCCGGCGACAGTGTGGCGCCGACGACCAGGCGGCCCAGCGTCGCCGCCATGGCAGCCGGGCTCGTCGTATCGCGCGGATCGCCCGGCCGCGCCTCGTTCAGGCCCGGCTCCGTCCGGTCGAGCCGGGTCACCCCGTCCCCGATCGAGCGGAGCCAGGCGGTCAGTCCGGCGGGCCCGTCGAGGGCGTCGAGCATCAGGTTGGCCGCCGTATTGTCGCTGAGCGTGACGGCCGCCTCGCAGATGTCGGCGAGCGCCATGCCGTCGGGACCCGCGTGGGGCTTCGTGCCGGGCGAGTAGCTCAGCACCGCCTCGGGCGGGAAACGCACCCGCCGGTCCAGCCGCTCCAGACCCGCGTCCACCCGGGCCAGGATGGCCGCCGCGCTGAGGGCCTTGTGCGTGCTGCACATCGGGAAACGCTCGTCCAACCGGTGGCCGGTCACCGCGCCCGTCGCCGTGTCGAGGATGCCCACGCCGAGCCGCCCCCCGCAGCGCGCCTCGATCTCGGCCAACCGGGCCCCGAGATCAGACGGTGCCGCGTCCCCTCGTGCCGCGGACGTGGGCTGCGCCACGAGGGTCGCCAACAGTCCTGCCTGGATGTGCCGTCGAGTGATCATCCGCTCGCCTTCTCCTGCGGCACGCTGCCTCGCTTCGGCGTTCCGCTCCAGGCCGGTCAGGGCGTTGCGGGAATGCGCGCGATGACCTTGATCTCGAAATCGAAACCGGCCAGCCAGGTGACGCCCACCGCGGTCCAGTTCGGATAGGGCGGTGCGCCGATCGCCTGGTCGCGCACGGCCATGACCGTCTCGAGTTGGGCCTCGGGATCCGTATGGAACGTGGTCACGTCGACCACGTCATCGAAGCTGCAGCCCGCGACCTGCAGCACGGCCTGCAGCCGATCGAATGCGCGCTGGACCTGTTGCGCGAAGTCCGGCTCGGGCGAGCCATCCTCGCGACTGCCGACCTGGCCGGAGACGAACAGGAGGTCGCCAGACCGGACGGCCGCCGAGTATCGGTGCTTCTCGTAGAGCGCCTGCCGACCGGGGGGAAAGATCACGTCGCGTTTCGCCAATGGGGGCTCCTTTGTCTGGGATCGATCGGGCGCCGCATTTACATACGCGCCGTATGATCTCCTAATTTACATACGTTTCGTATGTCAATGGCCACTGCCGGCCGGGGCCGAAGCGCTCTAGCCGTCGCCCCCGTCGGCGGGCTACTCATGACCGGCCGCAACGCCCGCCGCCGGCCGAACCCGGGCCGGATGGACGGGCGCCGGATCACGGGGGAACGACATGGTTTCGACATTCGGCCGACGCACGCTGCTGGCTGGCGGCACCGCCGCCCTCACCGGCGGCCTCGCGGACCGACCCGCCCGGGCGCAGGCGTCCGACGTCATCCGCATCGGCGCGCTCACCGATCTGGGCGGACCCTATCGCGACATCGAGGGCCCGACCGGCACCGAATGCGCCCGCCAGGCCATCGCGGAGTTCACCGCCGCCAACCCCGGCATCCGCGTCGAGCTGCTGCAGGCCGACCACCAGAACAAGCCGGACGTCGCCGCCACCGTCGCCCGGCAATGGTTCGACCGCGAGGGCGTAGATGCGCTGATCCAGGTCGGCAACACCGCCGTCGCCCTGGCCGTGAACACCGTCGCCCGCGCCAAGGACAAGGTGCATGTCAACACGGGCGCGCTGTCCTCCGTGCTGACGGGCGCGCAATGCTCGCCCAACCTGGTGCACGGCCCGCTCGACACTTGGGCGATGGCGCACTCCACGGCGACCTCGGTCGCCAGCAAGGGCGACAAGAACTGGTTCTTCGTCACCGCCGATTACGGCTACGGCCACGCGTTGCAAGACGACGCGACCACCTTCCTCAAGGCGGCCGGCGGCACCGTGGTCGGCAGCACCGCCTACCCGTTCCCGGGCACCACCGATTTCTCGTCCTTCCTGCTGCAGGCGCAGTCCAGCGGCGCCAAGGTGCTCGCTCTGGCAAGCTCCGGTAACGACGTGGTCAACGAGCTCAAGCAGGCGCGCGAGTTCGGTATCGGCGACGGCATGCGCATCGTGGGCCTCGGCGCCTTCATTCAGGACGTCATGGCGACGGACCCGGCGGCGTCGGCCGGGCTGCTGGTGACGGAAAGCTTCTACTGGAACCTCAACGACCGCACCCGCGCCTTTTACGGCCGGGTCAAGCCGCGGCTGGGGGCCGACGTGGTGCCGAACTCGCTGCAGGCGATGGCGTACGCCGGGATGGTGCACTACCTCAAGGCGGTCAAGCAGATGGGCGTGGCCGAGGCCAAGAAGTCGGGCACCCGCACGGTGGACGTCATGAAGTCGATCCCGACGGATGACGACGCATTCGGCCCCGGCCAGGTCCGCGCCGACGGGCAGATGATCGCGCCGGTGCACTTGTTCCAGGTCAAGCAGCCCGGCGAGCGCAGCGGCAAGACCGACGTCTATGCGCTATACGCGACCACCCCGGCCGACCAGGCGTTCCGCCCCCTGGCCGAGAGCGCCTGCCCGCTCGTCAACAAGACGTAGCCGACTCGCTGGGCGCGGCCCGGCGGGCGGCCCATTCGCGGAGCTCGGCGGCGCGGACCTTGGCGCCGTTGGTGCCGACCGTGACGGGCATGGCATCGATCACGTGCAGCGCGTGCGGCACCTTGTGGCGCGCCAGCGTGGCGGCGCACCAGGCGATCAGCTCGGCCGGCGTCGCGCCGTCGGCCGCCGGCACCACGAAGGCGACCGCCAGCGTCTCGCCCGCGTCCGGGCGCAGGCCGACCACTTTGGCCTCCGACACGGCGGGGTGTTCGAGCAGCCGGTTCTCGATCTCCGCCGGTTCCACCAGGAAGCCGCGCAGCCGGAGCGCGTCGCCAGCGCGGCAATGATATTCGAAGCCGCCATCGGGACGCACCAGGCCGAGATCGCCCGAGCGGAACCAGCCATCGGTGGTCAGCCCGGCCGCCAGCCTCTGGGGCTCGCCGAGATAGGCGTCCACCACGTTGTAGCCCTTGAATTGCAGCTCGCCGGATGTGCCGGTTGGCAAGCCGGCGCCGGTGTCGGGATCGCCGGTGCGCACGGCGATGGCGGGCGAAGCCGGGCGTCCGCCGCCGAGCCAGCGCGCGGGCGCCGGGTCCTCCGGCCGCCAGAAGGCGGTCAGCGCGAACAACTCGGAGGAGCCGTACACTCCGGCCGCGAGCAAGCCGAGCTCCGCCTCCGCCCGCGTCGCCAGCGGCACCGAGCGCCCGTTGAAGTCGGCTACGAACAAACGCCGGAGCGAGCGCAGCGCGCCGGGCTGCGCCGCCTCCGCCTCGAACAGCCGGAACAGCACGTCATCGCCGCCGACCAGATGGGTGACGCCGAAGCGCGCGATGTCGGCCACCAGCGTGGCGACGTCGAAGGCCGGCTCCAGCACCAGCAGCCCGCCGGCCGCGATCGTGGCCATGGCGGGCGCGAAGGCGAACACGCCGGAAAGCGGCAGCGCCGCCAGGTGCACGCTTTCGGCCGTCCAGCCGCCGGCGGCGGCGCAGGCGCGCGCATGGGTGGCGACCGCGCCGACGCTGTGCGCGGCCAGCTTCGGCCGGCCGGTGGAGCCCGAGGTGGTGAAGGCGGCGGCCAGGCTCGACGCATCGTCGGCCAGCGCCCCGACCGAGGCCGGCGGCGGACCCGGTGTCCAGACGCCGCCGCCTCGGTCGTAGACGGCCATCGCAGCCGCGTCCGGCGGCGGGCGATGCGGCCCGGCGATCACGGCCACCGACGGCGCCATTCCGGCTGCCGCTTCGCGCAGCCGGCCGACCAGATCCAGCCCGAGAAACTGGTGCGCCACCGCGACCACCGCCGGCTGCGCCCGCTCCAGCACGTGCCGCGCATCGTCCACGTTGTAGCGCGTGTTGAGGCCGATCACGTGGGCGCCCACCGCCACGGCGGCGAACTGCCAGACCAGCGCGTCCGACCAATTGGGCAACCAGGTCGCGACGCAGCCCCCCGGCGCGACCCCGTGCGCCGTCAGTTCCGCCGCCAGTCCGGCGACCCGGCGCCAGAACGCCTCCCGGGTGACGACGATCGGCTCCCCGGCGCCCGCGTCGATCAGCAACGGCGCATCCGGGGCCTCGGCCAGCGTCCCGCGCAGCAACTCCAGCATCGACATCAGGCCGCCTCCGCCCCGAACCCGCGCAACCACTCGTCCAGCCGTTCGGCCATGTCGGCCATCTCCTCCATCGGGTAATGGCCGATCCCGGGCAGCAGCGTGTAGCCCGCCCCGGGGATCAGCGCCGCCGTCCGTTCCGCGCGGGGCGGCGACATCCAAAGGTCGTCCTCGCCGACCACCACCTGCACGGGGCAGCGGATGGTGGGCAGCGCGTCCCAGCGGTCGAAGGTCGCCCAGCCGATCAGGTCGCTGCCGGTGACGGCCGGGTCTTCCCGCCGATGCATGGTGGCGATCAGCTGGCAGTGCGGCTCCGGCACCGTACGGCCCAGCACGGCCAGCGTGCCGAGAAAGGTGCGGTCGCTGCGGCTCGGCGCGGCGGAGTCTTCCAGCTCGCGCTCCATCGAGCGAGCGAAAGCGCGCGCTTCCGCCGGCGGCAGCCCGCCATCGGCCGCCATCGCGATCACGCCGCGCAGCCGGTCGCCTCGGCGGCAAGCCAGATCCAGCGCGATCTTGCCGCCGATGGAGCAGCCGATCACGGCCGGCTTGTCCGAGCCCGATCGGTCCGGCGCCAGGCGGTCCAGCAGCCCGGCGCACCAGGCGCCGTAGTCGCCGAGGTCGCGCACGGGGCCGCCGGGCGCCGGCTCGGAGCGGCCATGGCCCGGCAGGTCCGGCACCAGCACGCGCCAGCCGCGTTCGGCCAGCGCCGGCGCCGCCACCCGCCATTGCGCGCCGCTCTGCCCGGCCGTGTGCAGGCACAGCACGGCCGGGCCGTCGCCATGCTCCTCCACGAAGGCGGGCGCGCCGCCGATGTCGAGGTAATGCGCCTTCATCGCGCCGCCTCCCCGTCGCCGAACAACGCCCGCGCGGCGCCCACGGCGATGGCCAGCGCCTTGGTCAGCCGCAGATATTCGTAGGCGGAGCCGCGCACGGCGAATTGCCCGGCCATGGCGCGCGCGGTGAACTGGTCGGTCTCGGCGGTGAACAGCTCGGTCCACACCAGCGCATCCGCGACCACGGTGAAGCTCGCGCCATTGGGCGGGCGCGACCCGGCCTCCAGCACCTGCCCCTTATAGATGCGGAAGCTCGCCTCCTCGTCCCCGCAGGCGAGCGCGAAGGCGCCGTCCCAGGTCGCGGTGGCGCGCCGGAAGCCGTCATCGGCGGCAAGACGGTCGGCGAGCAGGCGGGTCCAGGCGGGCGAGAAGAACTCCCGCGTCGGCGCCGCGTCCGTGCCGCGCGCGCGGACCAGCATGGCGGTGTCGCCTTCCTGCACCAGCGTCCCGGCCGCGTTGCGCAGGCGGACGTGACGGCCCACGACGCCGCGGTCGCCCGCCCCGCTACGCCGGCACCGCGTGATCGTCATCTCGAAGCGGAGGCTGTCGCCCACGATGATGGGCCGGAGGTAGCGCCAGTTGGAATCCAGCATCGCCAGCACCGAGTCGGCCGCGATGCCGCTACTGGTGAACCAGCCGAGAAAAGCGGCGATGCCGAACGGCCCGTGCAGCAAGGGTGCCTCGAAGCCGGCGGCGCGAGCATAGGCCGGGTCGGTATGCAGCGGATGGCGGTCGCCGCTCGCCTCGACCATGTGGGCCAGGTCGGCGGCGACCACCGGGCGCGGCACGCTGGTGAAGACCGCGCCCGGCCGAAAATCCTCGAAATGGGAGGGCATGGGTGGCATTGGTCAGGCGCCTCCGTGGCGGCGCAGAAAAGCGTCGAACGCGGCCAGCGTGCGGTCGGACACGTAATGCTCCATGCCCTCCGCATCCGCTTCCGCCGCCTCGGACGGCACGCCCACGGCCAGCAGCAGCGCGACCACGACCCGGTGCCGGTGCCGCACCCGGTCGGCCATCGCCTGCCCCGCCTCGGTGAGGAACACGCCGCGATACGGGCGCGACGTGGCCAGGCCCTCGCGCTTGAGCCGCTGGATGCTCTTGATGGCGGTGGCGTGCGACACGCCCAGGCGGCGGGCGATGTCGGTGGCGCGGGCCTCGCCCTGCGAGGTGAGGAGGTCGGAGATCAGCTCGGCGTAATCTTCGAGCAAGGCCGATGACCGGTCCGACCGCGCCTTGCCGAAACGCTCCGCCTGCGCCGGCTCCGTCGGCAGGCCGCACGCTTCGCTCGCGGGGACTTGCCCCTTCGCACCCGTCACCCGCCCCTCCCGACCGTTGTCGCCGCCCCATTCTGTAGCATCGGCCGCAGGCGGCGGCGAGTAGGGTGGGCACCTTGATCTCCTGTCGCTTGACCTAAGTGTAGCCATGGATACACTTGCCGTGATCGGAGGCGCGGGTGAGATGAGCGAAACAGCGGAAACTAAAGGGCCCGACAGGCCCACGCTGACCGACCGGACGGAGGCCGGCATCCGCGACGTGCTGGCGGGCCGCCGCCGGGGCGTGCGGTCGGCATTCCTGTTCGTGGGCCCGGCCGTGATCGCGTCGATCGCCTACATGGACCCCGGCAATTTCGCGACCAACATCCAGGCCGGGTCGCAGTTCGGCTACGGCCTGCTCTGGGTCGTGGTCATGGCCAACGCCATCGCCATGCTGTTCCAGTCCCTGTCGGCCAAGCTGGGCACGGTGACGGGGCGCAACCTGGCCGAGCTGTGCCGCGACCGGCTGCCCCCGGCCGCACGCTACCCGATGTGGGTGGTCAGCGAGGTGGCGGCGATGGCGACCGACCTGGCGGAGTTCCTCGGCGGCGCGATCGGCCTCTCGCTGCTGTTTGGCCTGCCGCTGTTGGCCGGCATGGCGGTGACCGCGGCCGCCACCTTCGGCTTGCTGATGTTCGACCGCCGCGGCTTCCGCCCGATGGAGCTCATCATCGGCCTGCTCGTGGCCGTGATCGGCGTCTGCTACCTGCTCGAGATGGTCATCGCCCCGGTGGATTGGAGCGCGGCCCTGCGCGGCGCCGTGCAGCCCCACCTGCCGGACGCGGCGGCGCTGACCATCGCGGTGGGCATCATCGGCGCCACCGTCATGCCGCACGCGCTCTACCTTCACTCGGGCCTCACCCAGCACCGCGCGCGCGACACCTCGCTGGCCGACAAGCGCAAGCTGGTGCGCTTCTCCAACCGCGAGTGCATCGGCGCGCTGGCGCTGGCGGGCGCGGTCAACATGGCGATGGTGATGATGGCCGCCGCCGCGTTCCACGACGGCCATTCGGACGTGGCCGAGATCGAGACCGCGTATCGGACGCTGACGCCGCTGCTCGGCGGCGCCGCCGCCAGCGTGTTCCTGGTGTCGCTGATGGCGTCGGGGATCTCGTCCTCGGCGGTGGGCACCATGGCGGGCCAGATGATCATGCAGGGCTTCGTGGGCTTCCGCATCCCGGTTGTCGTGCGCCGGTTGGTGACCATGATCCCGGCCTTCGTCGTGGTCGCCATGGGCGTCAACGCGACCGAGGCGCTGGTGCTGAGCCAGGTGATACTGTCCTTCGCGCTGCCGGTGCCGATGATCGCGCTGGTGGTGTTCACGCGGCGGGCCGACGTGATGGGGCCGTTCGCCAACGGCTCGCTCGTACACGCCGCCGCGCTGCTGGGCGCGGCCATCGTGCTGTCGCTGAACGTCGTGCTGTTGCTGGAGACCTTCGGCGTGCCGATCCCCGGCCTGGCGTCCTGAGCCTCAGCCCCGCGGCAACTCCGTCGGCAGCGTCAGGGTGAAGCGGCTGCCCCGGCCGTATTCGCTCGCCACCTCGATGTTGCCGCCGAGCATGGTGGCAAAGTGCCGGCTGATGGACAGGCCGAGCCCGGTGCCGCCGAAGCGCCGCGTCGTGGAGTTGTCGGCCTGCTCGAACGGGCGGAACAGCTTGGCGAGCTGCGCCGGCGTCATGCCGATGCCGGTATCGCTGACCGCCAGCACGAGCTGATCCGGCCCGTGCGCGGCGGCACCGCGCTCGGCCGTCAGGGTGACGCTGCCGTTCTCCGTGAACTTGGCGGCGTTGCCGACCAGGTTGAGCACGATCTGCTTGAGCTTGAGCGCGTCCGTATGCGCGCTGCCGAGGCCCGGGGCGCACTGCACGATCAGCCGGTTGCCGCTCTTGTCCAGCAACGGCGACACGGTGGCGAGGACGTCGTCGAGCAGCGCGCGCAGCTCAACGGTCTCGGCGAACACCTCCATCTTGCCGCTCTCGATCTTGGACACGTCGAGCACGTCGTTGATGAGGCCGAGCAGGTGCCGGGCGTTGCTCTCGATCTTGGCGAGGTCGGGCGCGATGGCCGCGGTTTCGCCGCCCTCGGCCGCGTCCTCCTGCAGCATCTCGCTGTAGCCGATGATGGCGGAGAGCGGGGTGCGCAGCTCGTGGCTCATGCTGGCGATGAACTGGCTTTTCAGGCGGTTGGCATCCTCGGCAGCGTCGCGGGCGGCGGCGATCTCGCGCTCGACGCGCTTGCGGGCCGTGATGTCGCGCAAGGTGGTGGCGAACAATGCCTCTGCGCCGGCCTGCAGCTTGGCGACCGCGATCTCGACCGGGAACACCTCGCCGCCGGCGCGGATCGCCTCCGCCTCTACCCGCCGCGCCTGGGCCTGGCCTCCCGCCGCCGCGACGGCCTGGAGGTGGGCGGCCAGGAAGCCGGTGGGCAGGATGGCGGCGCCGAGCTCGGCGCCGGTCCCGTCATCCCAGCCGAAGGTGGCCGAGGCCGCCGGGTTGAGCGCGCGGATGCGGGTCTGCGCGTCCACCACGATCACGCCGTCGAGTGCGGTGCTCATGATGGCGGCCTTAAGCGACTCGCTGTCGCGCAACGCCGTCTCGGCCCTGCGGCGGACCAGGAACTGGCCGATCTGCCGGCCCAAAGTGGAGAGTTCGTCGGCCAGGTCGCCGTCGAGTTCGATCGGGTGGCGGGCGACGAACTGGAACACGCCCACGACCGCGGACCCGGCGGTCACCGGAAACGCGATCTCCGCCGGGCCGCCCTCGCGTTGCGTCACCGGCCGCCGCTCGCCGATCGCCCGGGCTCTCACGTCCCCCTCTGTCTCGCAGGCGGCGAGCGGCGGCGGCGCACCGGGGCGATGCCAGCGTGCGACGCAGCTCATCGCCCCCGCGTCCGGCTCCGACCGGAGCCACAGCGCGCCGGCCTCCCAATCGAGCCCGGTGCCGATTGCGGCCAGCAGGTGAGTGCGGAGGCTGTTATCCTCTTCCGCGCTTTCCACGACCTGGCTGACGGCGTGTTGCAGGGCGTGACGGCGGCGGCTGTCATGCCGCACCGACAGGTCGGCGAACGTGACCACGCTGCCGGAGGGCGCGGCAGGCAGGCCGACGGGAAAGGAGGAGTATTCGGCGAAGAACGAGGTGCCGTCGCGGCGCCACAGCAATTCGTGGTTGAGACGGACCGGGCGCCCGGTCCGCGCGGTGCCGAGCAGCGGGCATTCCGCGACGGGGAAGACGGAGCCGTCCGGCCGGGTGTGATGGATCAGCTCGTGCATGTTGCGGCCGAGCAGTTCGTCCTGCGAGGGATAACCGAGCATGCGCAGGGCGGCCGGGTTGGCGTAGGTGCAGCACCCCTGGCGGTCGACGCCGTAAACGCCGTCGCCGAGGGCCTGGAGGAACGACGCCGCGTCGGTGGCGGCGGGCTCGGTCGGCGGGGGACCGGCGGAGTCCGGGCTGCGCCGGGTCATGGCATCCGGCCGGGAACGCGGCGGCGACGAACGGGAATGATCGGCACCTCCGCAAACGGGAGGCATACGTAGCAGGCTGACGGGCGGGCAGAAAGGCGCGAGATCAGGCGGCTTGCGGCATCAATCGCTCCAGCGCGTGCGGCACGGAGAGGCTGAGCAACAGGGTGACCAGGTCGGCATCGTCGATCGTCAGCGCCGCCTGCCCGATGGTGAACCACTCGCGGCGCCGTTGGTGGGCTTCCGGCCAGTCGTCGAGCAGGGTCGTGACGCGGAGCGGGAACACTTTGACGCTGCATTCCACCGACTGGTGCGGCAGCCGCTTGACGTATGAATAACTGTAGATCGGGACGGGCCCGATCTCGCCCAGCAGCCCGGCCTCCTCGAAGGCTTCCTTGGCGGCGAGTTCGCCTTCCGAGATGTCCTTCTCGACCCAGCCCTTGGGCAAGATCCAACGCCCGGTGTCTCGGCTGGTGATCAGCATGACCTCGGTCTCATCACCGAACGCCCGGAACGGTAATGCGGCGCATTGCCGCCAATGCTTACGCATCGCGAACGACCACGGGACGTCCGTCCAGAATGGATGTAGCGAGTGCGGCCAACACGCGGGCCTGCCCCGGCAGACCAACACGGTCGGTGTCGGCGGCGAGCTGGAGCAGACGGTTGGCCAAATTGGTCTGCTTGCCCGCTATGGTTGCATTAGCCGAAATATTACTACTGAACTGAATTGGTTCCTCCATCGTTGCGGCGAGCGCTTCTTGTCTAGATGACAATATGATCTCGCTGTTTTCAGACGCAAGCGACTGCCAACGCCCATGTGACCCCATTCCTCATCGTTCATGCCCGCCAGACAGGGTAAAATGGCGAACCGACAACCTCAGGTTGAAGTTTGCGACCAGATTGGCGGGGTTGTCCATGACAGTTCGTTGAAGACGGCCCCGTTCGGCCGGCGAAAGTGCGGCAAGCGGCAGCGGCACCGCGTCAGGCGCGAAACCGGGCCGGAGACAGTAGCGGGTCGGACGTGCGGCAAGCCGTGCCAGCGTCGCCTCATCACCCAACCACCAGGCCGGCATGGACGGCAGGCGCAGCGATTGTCCCAGCAGGCGGCGGCAAAGCTCGGGCAGGAACGCGGCCAGCACGGGCGCTTCCAGCAGCGTCGCCGCGGCCGACGACACCCGGTCGCGCATCACCCGCCACTCGCCATCCGGTGCGCAGGCCATCTCTACGGCATAATCGCGCACCGGCTCGTCGCAGAGGGGCAGAGTCGGCCATCGCAACGGCTGCAGCATGCGCGCGAAGACGGAGTGCGGGCGCGAGGCGTCGGCCCATACGGCCGCCAGCAGCGCCGCCCGTTGCGCCAAGGCGGCACGCCGATCGCCACACGCTCCCGCCGCCGCTGCCACATCGCCCTCCTCGCCGCCCGGCTCCTCCGGGCGATGACGCAGGATGACGGAGGGAGGTTAAGGAGCGCTTAGCGGCGAGACGAAACGACGGGGATCGATGGCCGGCACCGCGGCCGCCGCGGCGCCGCCATCGCGGCCGGCGATCATGTCGGCGATCAATTGGCCCGCCGCCGGCGAGGTCTGGATGCCGTAGCCGCCCTGCCCCACGCACCAGAAGAAGCCGTCGCCCTCGGCGGCCCAGCCGAAGGCCAGGCTGCCATCGGGCGCGAAGGTGCGCAGCCCCGCCCATTGCCGCTCGACCCGGCGCACGTCGATGTCGAGCGCCTGCTGCATGCGGTCGATCGCCTCGGCGACGTCGAGCTCGTCGGGCTGCACGTCGTGCGCGTGCATGGGAGTCTCGTCGGCCGGGCTGACCATCAGGCGGGTGCGCGCCTCCGGCCGGGCATACCAGCTGCCGCCGACATCGTAGGCGGACGGCCAGTCGGCGACCGGCCAGGGCTGCGGGTCGATGATGACGCCGGTGCGGCGCTTGGGCACGAGGCCGAGCGGGCGCAGCCCGGCCTGGGCGGCCACCTCGTCGCCCCAGGCACCGGCCGCGTTGACGACCACGGGCGCCCGGAACGTCCCGGTGCCGCTGGTCTCGACCTCCCACTGCCCGGCGCGTCGCTCGATCCGGCTGCTGCGGTGGCGCAGGGCGACCGTGCCGCCCCGAGCCCGCAGCTGACGGAGGAAGCCCGCGTGCAACGCCGCCACGTCCATGTCGAACGCGTCGTCCTCCGTGGCGGCCTGGGCGGCGTAGCCCGGGCGCAGGGCGGGCAGCATCTCGCGCGCCGCCTCCGGCGTGATCTCGCGCACTTCCCGCGATTCGCGCATGAACTCGGCCATCGCGTCGGCCTGATCGGCGCGCGCCAGCATCAGCACAGCACGGCGGCGCAGCAGCGGCGTTTCCGTGAAGCCCGGCGGCGGCGCCTCGAAGAATGGGCGGGACAAGCCGGTCAGCAGGCGGACATCGGCGGGGCCGTAGTTCAGGATCCACAAGGCGGCCGAGCGGCCGGTGGTGTGGTAGCCCGCCTGCTCCTCCGCCTCGATCAGCGCGACGCGGCGGTCGGCCGCCAGGTGCGCCGCCACCGTGGCGCCCGCGATGCCGCCCCCGATGACAACGGCGTCGATCCCATGGGTGTCCATCTCAGCCATAGACCAGGTTGGGCAACGCCATGGCAATGCCGGGAACCACGGACAGGATCACGACGGCGACGGCCATCAGCAGCACGAAGGGCAGCGTGCCCCAGATGATCGGCCCCAGGCCGATATCGGGCGCGATGCGGTTGATGACGAAGATGTTGAGCCCGACCGGCGGGTGGATGAGGCCCATCTCCATCACCACCGCCATGACCACGCCGAACCAGACCAGGTCGAATCCGGCGGCGCGGAGCGGCGGCAGGATGATGGGCGCCGTCATCAGGATGATGGACACCGGCGGCAGGAAGAAGCCGAGCACCACCACCATCAGCAGGATCGCCGCCAGCAGCGGCCATTTGCCCAGCCCGAGCCCGACGATGCCGGCCGCCGCGGCCTGGCTGATGTGCAGGTAGCTCATCACGTAGGAGTAGAGCAGGCTCATGCCGATGATCATCAGCAGCATGCCGCTCTCGCCCAGCGTGCCGGCGAAGATGGGCTTGAGATCGGCCAGGCGGTAAGCGCCGTAGACGATCGCGATCAGCAGCAGGGCCAGCACGGCGCCCAGCCCCGCCGTCTCGCTCGGCGTGGCGATGCCGCCGTAGAGCGCGACCATCACCCCGGTGAGCAGGAACAGGAACGGCAGCACGCGCGGCAGCGCGGCAAAGCGCTGGCGCATGGTGTAGCGGTCCTGGCGCAGGATCTCACTGCCGCTGCCGGTCCGGGTCGCGACCGCGAACTCCTTGCGCCAGCGGAAGATCGCGTAGCCGGAGAATAGGACCACCAGCAGGATGCCCGGCCCGATGCCCGCGAGGAACAGCCGGCCCAACGACTGCTCGGCGGCAACGGCATACAGGATCAGGACGATGGAGGGCGGCAGCAGGATGCCGAGCGTGCCGCCGGCGGCGACCAGCCCGGCCGCGAAGCCCGGCGAGTAGCCACGGCGGCGCATCTCGGGGATGCCGGAGGAGCCGATGGCGCTGCAGGTCGCCGGGCTGGAGCCGGCCATGGCGGCGAACAGGCCGCAGGCGATGACCACGGCGACCCCGAGCCCGCCGGGCACGCGGCCGAGCCAGGTGTGCAGCGCGTCGTACAGGTCCTTGCCGGCCCGCGACTTGCCGATCGCGGCGCCCTTGAGAATGAAGAGCGGAATGGTCAGCAGGGTGATGCTGGCCAGCTCCTCGTAGACGTTCTGCGCGACCGTATCGAGCGACGCGGCCGGCATGAACCCCAGCATGAACAGGGTGGCGACGCCGCCGAGGGCGAAGGCGATCGGCATGCCGGAGAACAGGGCGGCGAGCGTGGCGCCGCCATAGAGCAGGCCGAGCTGGAGCGGACTCATCTCAGCGCGGCCCGCTCGCCGCGGACTGGTCGGCCAGCGGCGGGGACGGCGCGAGATGGGCTGGCTGGCTCGCGCGATGGCGGCTGCCGACCACCTGCAGCAGCAGCTGCAGCGCCAGCAGCGAGGTGCCCAGCGCCATGCAACCATACGGGATCGAGAGCGGCGGTCCCCAGGCGGACGGCGTGGTTTGCCCGTCCACCCACGCCTCGGTGAACAACGCCCAGCTCTTCCAGGCGAAGAAGGTCACGAACAGGAAGCTCAGCCCGTCCGCCATGACCCGGCGCACCGCATCCACCCGCGGCGGCAGCACGTGGGTCAGCGCGTCGATGGCGACGTGGCCGCGTTTGGACTGGATCCAGGCGGCGGCGCCGAAGGTCGCGCCGATCAGCAGAAAGACGCTCAACTCGTCCTGCCAGTCGCTGGGGATGGCGAAGAAGTAGCGCCCGGCCACCTCCCATGTCAGCACCGCCCCCGCCGCCGCGACCGCGATCGCCGACAGCACGGCAAGCCCAGCATTCAGCGCACCCAGCGCCACCTGCACCGCGCCGAGGGCGCCGACGCGAGGCACATCGGCTTCGGGCAGCGCGCCGGCGGCGGCGTCGATCCCGTGCGTGCTCACACGGTGACGGCCTGCGCCGCCTTCAGCAGCGCGGCAGTCGCGGCGTTGCGCTCGGCATAGTCCTTCCAGGCCGTGCTCTCCGCCAGCGGGCGCCACTTGGCGATGGCGGCGGCATCCATGTCGCGCAACGTGGCGCCGGCCTTGCCGTAAACCTTGGACAGCTCGTCGTCATCCGCCTTGGCCGCACTGAGCGCGAACGGTTCCATGTCCGCGCCGACCTGGCGCAGCACCTTTTGCTGGTCGGGCGTGAGGCTGTCGAACACGAGCTTGGACATCAGCAGCGGCTCGAACATGAACCAGAAGCTCCCCTTCTGGCCGGTGGTGACGGCCTTGCTGATCTCCTCCAGACGGAACGAGATCAGGCTGGTGGAGGAGGTCACGGCCGCATCGAGCGAGCCGGTCTGCATGGCGGCGTAGATCTCGTTGGAGGGCACGGAGCTGATGATGCCGCCGGCCTGCTTGAGCATCAGGTCGAACTCGCGCGAGCCGCCGCGGATCTTGAGGCCCTTTGTATCGTCCGGCACGACGATCGGCGTCGAGCGCGAGGCGATGCCGCCGGCCTGCCAGACCCAGGTCAGGATCTTGACGCCACGCTTGTCCAGCAGCGCCGTCAGCTCCTCGCCGATGGCGGCGGTCTTCCAGGCCATGCCCTGCTCGTAGCTGGTGACCAGGCAGGGCATGAGGCCGATATTGACCTCCGGCACCTCCCCGCCAGCGTAGGCGAGCGGATACACGGTGAGGTCCAGCGCGCCGCGGCGCAGCGCAGAGAACTGCGCCACCGTCTTCATCAGCGAGGAGCCGGGATAGATCTCGAAGTTCAGCGAGCCGCCGGTCTGCTTGGTGACCTCGGCGGCGAAGCGGCGGCTCAGCCGGTCGCGGAAGTCGCCCGCCTCGGCGCTGCCGCCGGGGAATTGGTGGCTGATCTTGAGCGTGCGCGTATCCGCGCGGGCGGCGCCGGACCGCAACAGGGCGGGAGCGGCCAAGCTGGCGCCCAGCAGGACGCGACGATGAATGAGCATGGCGGCTTTCCTCTCCTTGGCGCTTCTCGGCGGGCGCCCGGCGGCATTATGAGTGCGCCATGCAACGACAACAAGCCGAGGCCGGCCCGGCGGCGGATCGCCGCGACTATCCGGCCCGCCCGCTGGTCGGCATCGGCGTGGCGCTGCTGCGACCCGGCGCGGTGCTGCTGGTGCGCCGGGCACGGGCGCCGTCGCTGGGACAATGGGCGCTGCCGGGCGGGGCGCAGGAGCTAGGGGAAACGGCGGAACACGCCGCCCGGCGCGAGTTGCGGGAAGAGACCGGGCTCGAAGCGGGGCCGATGCACCTGGCCGCGCACGTGGACAGCATCCATCGCGACGATGACGGGCGGGTCCGGTTCCACTACACCATCCTGGATTTCGCCGCGGCATGGATCGGCGGCGACCCGGTTCCGGGCGACGACGTCTCGGCGGCGACGTTCGCGCCGTTGGATGGATTGGCGCCGTTCGCGTTGTGGAGCGAGGCGCACCGGGTCATCGCACTCGCGCGAACGATCCTGAAACTGGAGGGTGCATGACGGACCGACAGAACAAGCCCGTGCTGATCACGGGTGCTTCCGGCAATCTCGGCCGCTTCCTGGCCGGGCGCCTGGCGGAGGAAGGCTGGACGCTGCGGCTGACGGACATGGCGCCGTTCCCGGACGCGCTGCCGGCGGGGGCGACGTTCCGCCGGGTCGATCTGGCGGATGGGGTCGAGGTGATCCGCTTGGTCGAGGGCTGCGGCCTGGTGCTGCATTTCGGCGGCGCGTCGACCGATGAGTGGGCCTTCGAGAGCATCGTCGATGCCAACATCCGCGGGCTCTACCACATCTACGAAGGGGCGCGGCTGGCCGGCGCCCGGGTCGTCTTCGCGAGCTCCAACCACGCGATCGGGTTCCATGAACGGTCCGACACGCTCGACAAGGACTGCGCGCTGATGCCGGACAGCCTGTATGGCGCGTCCAAGGCATTCGGCGAGGTGCTGGGGCGGCTGTATTGGATGAAGCACGGCGTCGAGAGCGTGGCCATCCGCATCGGGTCGTGCTTCCCGGAGCCGGTGGACCAGCGGATGCTGTCGACCTGGCTATCGTATCGCGACCTCGGCCGGGCCGCGATCGCATGCCAGACGGCGCCGGAGGTGGGCTGCGCGATGCTGTGGGGCGCGTCCAACAACTCGCGGACGTTCTGGGGCAAGGACGACCGGGAGAAGCTGCGCTGGGAGCCGAAGGACAGCGCGGACGCGTTCGCCAATGCCGTGATGGGCAAGGTGAGCGACAGCCCGGTGGCCGAGCGTTACCAGGGCGGGATCTACACCGCGCGAGGCTAGGTGGTGGGCGCTCCCCCGCGGGGGAGCGCCACTACGCCGGGTCGACGACGGAGACGGTGACGTCCATGTTGCCGCGGGTGGCGCGCGAGTACGGGCACACCTCGGCGTGGGCGGTGTTGGCGTATGTCTCGATCTCGGCCCGGTCGCGGCCGGGCGCGGAAACGAGCAGGTCGGCCTGCAGACGGAAAAAGCCGTCGGGCGGCGCGGTTCAGCCCGACCTTGGCGGTGACGGAGCTTTGCTTCAACGGCTTGCCGCTCTCGCGCGCGACGCGGAGCAACGCGTTCTCGAAGCAGGCGGCATAGCCGGCGGCAAAGAGTTGCTCCGGGTTGGTCGCGTGCCCGCCGGGTCCGCCGAGCTCCTTGGGGTGCGCCAACGCGGTGTCGAGCACGCCGTCATCGGACTTGATCCGGCCCTGACGCCCGCCGACGGCGGTGGCGGTCGCGACATACAACGCGTCCACCGATCAGCTCCGGCGGCGGCGCGGCGAGGCGTCGCCGAGGTTCAGCGTGGTGGCCATGCCGGCGCAGATCAGGCCGAGGCAGGCCGGGATCAGCCATAGCGGCCGGACCATGAACGGCACTTCGATCCAGTTCCACATCCAGGCCAGGCTGTGCTCACGGAGCCAGTTGGGACCGTTGCGATCGAGCATGAGCAAGCCCTGGCCCAGCGTAAGGCCGGGCGGCGTGAGCGCACCGATGGCGACGGAGGCGACGAGGAACAGCGCGGACAGAACGGCGAAGACGCGGGCGATCATCACATGAACAGCCGGTCGGGCGGCATGTTGGCATACAGGCTGGCCACCTGGGGGCCGTAGCCATTGAACATCTGCGTCGGCACCCGCTCGCCGCTGCCCAGAAGGCGCTCGCTGGCCTGGCTCCAGCGCGGGTGCGGCACGTCCGGGTTCACGTTGGCCCAGAAGCCGTATTCGCTCGGCTGTGTCTGCTGCCAGGCGTTGAGCGGCTGCTTGTCCGTGAAGCGGAAGCGGGTGATCGACTTGATCCCCTTGAAGCCGTATTTCCACGGCACGATCAGGCGGATCGGCGCCCCGTTCTGCTTGGGCATCTCCTTGCCATACATCCCGGTCGCCAGGAAGCTGAGCTCGTTGGTCGCCTCGTCCAGGCGCAGGCCCTCGCGATACGGCCAGTCGATGATGGACAGGCGCAGGCCCGGCATGGTGCGCGGGTCGGCCAGGGTCTCCATCTCGATATACTTGGCGCCGGCGGTCGGCGCGGCGAGGCGGACGAGGTCGCGCAACGGGAAGCCCGTCCACGGCACCGTCATGGCCCAGGCCTCGACGCAACGGTGGCGATACACGCGCTGCTGCAGGGAGACGCGCTTGAGCAGGTCCTCGATGCCGATGGTCATCGGCTTCTCGACCATGCCGTCGATGGTGATGGTCCACGGCGAGATCGGCAGGCGCTGAGCGGCGCGGTAGATCGACTTATCGGTGCCGAATTCGTAGTAGTTGTTGTAGGTGGTCGCGTCGGTTTCCGGCGTGATCGGCCGCCCGGCATTGGCGAACTGATCGTTCATCGGCGCCCCCTGCGCCCAGGCGCGGGCGGCGAAGGCGGCGGTCGCCGCCCCGGCCAACGCCGCCCGACGGCCCATCACGGCCGCTTCCGGTGTGACAAGGCGCTCGCTGATCTCCCAGTCCGGCTTGCTCAGGATCATGATCGCGGGCTTTCTCTACGGGGGCCACAGATTGAAATTAAATGGTGCTGGTGCAAGGGTCGCGTCAAGCGCGATGACGCGAGCGTTTCCATCCGGAGCGCTGAAAAGCGGAGTGACCTGGTGGACCTGACTCAATTCCCGCGTATCAAGCTGTGTCAGGCGCCGACGCCGCTCGAGTTGCTGCCGCGGCTGACGGCGGCGCTGGGCGGCCCGCAGATCTGGATGAAGCGCGACGACCTCACCGGCATGGGGCTGGGCGGCAACAAGGTGCGCAAGCTGGAGTTCCTGGCCGGCGAAGCGATGGCGCAAGGGGCGGACCGCCTGGTGACGCAGGGGGCGGTGCAGTCCAACCACGTGCGGCAGACGGCGGCCGTGGCGATGAAGCTCGGGCTCGGCTGCACGGCCATCCTGGAACACCGGATCGAGACCAACGACCCGGCCTATCTCGCCAACGGCAACGTGCTGCTCGACACCATCATGGGCGTCGAGTTGCAATACCGGCCGGGCGGCAGCGACATGGCGGCGGCGCTGAACGAGGTGGGGGCCGGCCTGCGCGAGGCCGGCGGCAAGCCGTACCTCATCCCCGGCGGCGGCTCCAACGCGGTGGGCGCGACCGGCTACGCGGCCGTGGCGGCCGAGCTGGTGACGCAGGCCAACGAGATGGGGCTGCGGATCGACCGGCTGGTGCACGCGACCGGGTCGGCCGGGACGCAGGCCGGGCTGGTGGCCGGGCTGCACGCGATGTCCAGCCCGATCCGGGTGCTGGGGATCGGCGTGCGGAACCCCAAGGACAAGCAGGAAGCGGCGGTGCTGACGCTGGCGCGGGCCACCGCCGAACGGCTCGGAGTCTCGCGCGAACTGCCTGCGGACGCGGTGGAAGCCAATTGCGACTATGTGGGGCCGGGCTACGGCCGGCCGACGCCGGGCATGGTGGAAGCGGTCAAGCTGGTCGCGCGGACGGAGGGAATCTTCCTGGACCCGGTCTATTCCGGCAAGGGCATGGCGGGGCTGATCGACCTCATCCGCCGCGGCGACTTCACCCCGGGCGAGAACGTCGTATTCCTGCATACCGGTGGTGCGACCGGCCTGTTCGGCTACCCCGACACCTTCGCCGCCTAGCGTAGCAGAGGCTAGCGGACCCGCATGCCGCGGGTGGCGTCGAAGTGCAGCGGCTTGTCCGAGCGCGGCAGCGGCGCATCGGCGGCGCCGATGGAGACGCCGTGCGGCCAATCCGGCGGGCAGATCGCGATGTAGCGGGCATAGCCGCCGGTGCCGCCGCCGAATTTGGGGAAACCGATCGAGACCAGGGCGCCGGCCTCCGGCACCTGGTCGAGATGGGCGACGCCCTCGGCCTGGGTGTAGCCGTTGTGCATGAGCCATGCCTCCCCTTCCAGCGTCGGGGTGCTGTCCGTGTCGAGCGGCTCGTGGCCGTGCAGCAGGATGTTGCGCTCTTGGTGGAGGAACTGCAGCGCGGCGAGCGAGACGCCGGGGAACTGCTTCAGCCGGGCGAGCGCCGGGTCCGGCCAGCGCTTGGACCAGTCGGAGCGGACGAACACCACGGCGCCGACCGGGATGCGGCCGTGGTTCTGTTCCCAGCGCTCGATGTCGCCGATCTGCAGGGCGTAGTTCGGGTCGCGCCCGACCTGCTCCACGATGGAGATCACCGCCAGAGGACGGACGGCGTAGGTGGGCGGGAGCTCGTCGATGGCCGGGAACTCCGGCGCCCAATGGGCTGGCGGATCGAGTTGGGTGCCGAGCTGGTCGGTGCGCAGCGTGTACTGGGAGGCGGCGAAGCCGTCCTTCTCGTAGGTGAACGCCTCGCCTTTCTTGGTCCCGTCCACATCGCTGCCCGCGGTCGCCGGCGCGAAGCTGGCACCGGCGAAACCCGCCCAAACCGGGATGTCCGGCGTGATGGTATGCGTCAGGTCGACGTATTTGGCGCCCTTGAGGCTGTTCTCGTAGATCGCCCACAGACCGGGCGGCTCCGCCCGGGCCGGGCCGATCGTGCCGACGAGGGAGCCGATGATCAAGGTGGCAGCGAGAAGGGCGGCGCGCATGACCGGCAGCGTAACCGACACGCGCGGCCGGGGCAGCCGAAATCGTCTCCCTCCCGCAACGGCGGGAGGGAGACGGCGGGCTACGGCTTGGCCGGCTCTGCCGCGGTGCCGATCTCCGGCGTGGTGCCGACCTCTGGCGTGGTGGTCGCCGCATCGGCCGGGGTCGCCGCCGCGACGGGGGCGTTGGCGGGCCGAGGATTCTTCATCATGGCGCCCGTCATCGGGATGAAGAACACGCCCACATCCTTGCGGGAGTGCACCTTGCCGTCGGCATCCTTGTTGTAGACGTAGAGGATCTGGCCGCGCTTGAAGGGCTGGCCGATCGGGATCAGCATGCGGCCGCCGGGCTTGAGCTGCTTGAACAGGTCGGGCGGCGCGTACTGGGCGGCGCAGGTGACGATGATGACGTCGAAGCCTTCCTTGACCTCGGGCCAGCCGAAATAGCCGTCGCCGACACGGGTCTCGACGTTGCTGTAACCGAGCGGGGCGAAGATCTTGCCCACGGCACGGCCGAGCGGCTCGATGATCTCGATCGAGTAGGATTTCTTGACGATGCGGGACAGCAGGCTCGACTGGAAGCCGCTGCCGGTGCCGATCTCGAGCGTCACGTCGCCGGGCTGCGGCTTGCAGACCTGGGACATGTAGGCCTGACCGAGGAAGTCCGACAGGGCGGAGCCGTAGCCGAGCGCCCACGGCTTGGGGTCGTCCTCGTAGGCGACGCCCCCCTGGGAGCGGCGATCGGGGTAGAAGTAGTGGTAGTACTCGCGCGGCACCTCGCCGAACGCCTTCATGATGGCCGGGTCGGCACTGCCGAGGCGCTGCGTCAGGTAAGTCTCGATATGCTTGAGCGCAGCCGGGCGGCGCGCCTGAATGGCGGCGAACTGCGCGTCCGTGATGTCGATCGGGCGGCCGGACGCGGCCATCGCCTTCTCGTAGGCGTCGCGGGTCCAGCCCGCGCCGGCGTTGACCGGTGCGGCTTCGGCTCGGGAGAACCGGCCGATGAACGGCAGCGCTAGGGCGGTGGCGAGGACGGCTCGGCGGGGCTGCGGGACGTGGATGGTTGCCACTGGAACGACCTTCGGTACGAGGGAAATGCGAGAAGAGCGACGAGGTAGAGCACCGCCGCGGCGGCCAGCACGCGGCTGAACCCGTCATGGACGGCGAGCATGTTGGCGAGCGGCGTCGCGACCACGGAGAAGGCGCCGTTGAGCGCCCAGGCCCAGGGCAGCATGGCCCCCGACCCGGCGCGCGCCAATCCGAGCGGGAACGGCGTGCCCAGCGCGATGGACACCGGCGCGGTGACGGCGAGCAACAGGGCGGCGCGGGCGGCCCAAGGCCACCCGATCGTCCCCAGCAGGAGTGGCTCCAGCCCCCACAGGGCGAGCAGGCACCAGCCGATGATCACCGCCGACGCCGTGACGATCCCGCCCGGCAGCCGCCCGGCGAGCAAGCTGCCGAAGCCGGAGAACACCAGCATCCCGGTCAGCACGAGGGCAAAGGCGCTGGTGCGGTCGTTCAGGTAGAAGCTGGCCTTCTCGATCAGGAAGATCTCGATGCAGAGAAAGCCCAGTCCGAGGCAGGCGAAATAGACGATGGTCCGCCCGACCGGCGCCCGGCCATCGGCGGCGCCCGCCACCCGCGGCGCGAGCAGCGGCACGGCCAAGACCAACAGCGCCAGCACGGCGGACTGCACCAGCACCGCCAGGTTGACGAGCTGGCCGACCTCCTGCTGCGGCAGGATCTCCAAGCGGGCCAGGATCGACGGCAGCCGGTCGAGGCGGAGGATGGCGTAGTAGAACGGACGATCCAGCGTGATCGGCCGCAGGTCGAAGGCGTGCTGCGACGGGCTCGGCTGCCCACGGAGCACGGCCTCCGCCTCGTCGGCGACGGCGTCCTGCGCGGAACCGCTAGTTTCCACCTCGCCGCTCTCGAAATCGATCGGCGGCAAGTCGTTGTAGATCGTGGCGCGCGCGGCGGCGACGTCGATGCCGGGGTAGTAGGAAACGTCGAACGAGCGGTCGTCGCTCCAGCGGCGGACGGTGTCGATGCGGGCGGCGGTCCAGGGCTCGGCAGCGACCAGGATCCGGACGTTCCAGGCGGAGCGGTAGACCACCACGTGCCGCGTCGGGTCGGCGACGCCAGACGCGGCCAGCGCCTCGCGCACGGTGGCCAGCACGCGGACGGCGTAGACCGGGAACTCGCGGATGGAGACCGGGACGGAGACGAGCCCGCCCGGGCGCAGCGCGCGCAGGTAGCCGCCGAGCGCCTCGGCCGAGAAGGCGGCCGCGTTGGCCTCGCCGGCATCCAGAAAATCGCCGGCGATGTCGACCAGGTCGTAGGCCCCGGACGGGGCGAGCGGGCTGGCGGCGGACAGGCGGACGCGCGGATCGGAGGGCGTGGCCGGGGCGGGGCCGAGGCCGTTGCGGACGGCGTCGAGCAAGACCGGATCGGGCTCGAGCGCGGTGACGTCGCCGGCGCCCAGGGCCAGCGCGCGGGCAACGGCCCAGCCGCCGGACGCGCCGACAAGCAGCACCCGGCCGCGCGGGGCGAGCTGGAAGGCCAGCGCGTCCAGCTCAGCCGGCGCGTAGTCGGCACGGGCGCCGCCGGGCTTGGGCAGGGCGGCGATGCGGCTGCCGTCGCGGTAGAGGCCGAACGAGGCGGGCGGACCGGGGACGCCGAGCATGCCGGCATTGTTGGACACGTCCGTGTCGACGCGCTCGGTGAAGTCGTCGAGCAGGGCATAGAGCCCGCGCGGCGAGCGGATCTCGGCGACCACGGCCGCATCGGGCGTGTGCAGGGGCGCGTAGATCGCCTTGAAGTCGTTGTAGTCGGCCTGCGGTGCGCCGAGCAGGAGCGCCTCGCCCGCGCCCAGGGCGAGCAGGGCGGCGAGCAGCGGCGCCATCCGACGCGTGCCGATCAGCGCCGCCGCCGCGATCGGCAGCAGCAAGGCCGCCTCCAGCGCGAACGGGTGCAGCACCGCCATCAGCCCGAGTACGGCCGCCGCCCCCGCACCGGCGCCGGTGAGGTCGAAGCCGTAAACGGCGCCGATGCGCTCGGCGTTGAGCACGAAGCTCAGGCTGACGTAGAGCCCGGCCAGGAAGAAGAACGGCAGCAGCGCGGCGTAGTAGAGCGCGATGTTGCTGAGCTGAGCGGTGACGGTGGCGGCGTTCTGGAGCTGCAGCGGATTGAACGGGTTGATCGTGGTGGCCCAGTAGCCGCCCGCGGCGGTGACGATCATCGCGGCCGGCAACCAGGCGAGCAGCGTTTCGCCATGCCGCAGCATCGCATCGCGCCCCAGCGCCACGGCGACGCCGCTGAGGGCGAAACCGGCCATGACGATGGAGATGATCCAGTAGCCGTATTCCGACCACTTCGCGACGGCGAAGTATCGCGTCAGCGCGATCTCGAAGCCGACCGCGGCGCCCGATACGAGAAACAGCGGCCAGAGCGAACGGCGCGTCACGAGGGCCAGACCCGGCGGCGGAGGAAGTCGGCCAGCAGCGCGTCGAACTTGGCGGCCTCGTCCACGAACAGGGCGTGCCCGGCCTGCTCGAACAGGGCGGTCTCGGCGCGGGGATCGTTGGCGGCCAGGTTGGCGGCCTGGGCGGCGAAGCGGGGGCGGACGACGTACAGGATCGGCTTGCCGACCGAGTAGACCGCCTGGCGCCAGAAGGTCCGCGGGACCGCGTAGTTGGACAGCTTGGCGGCGGCGAAGGCGGGGGTGCGCAGGGCGTCGTCGGTCAAGCGCTCGAGATAGGCCTCGCCGGGGCTGCGGCTGAACATGCCGCGCACGAAGAGGCGCATCCGCTCCTCGCGCGACAGGGTCGGGCCGCGGCGGGCCGGCGCGCGGGAGGCGATGGGCGCGGGCTCCTCGCCCACGGAGTTGTCGATCAGCACCAGGGCGCTCACCAGCCCGCCGCCATATTGGCTGACGTAGGACAGGCTATCCAATACGCCGAGCGACCAGCCCACCAGCGCGACCGGGCGGTTGCCGTTGGCGGCGATCAGTTCGGCGATGTCCTCGCCGCGGCGGAGGTGGTCGTAGCCCGATGCCGGAACGTCGCTCTCGCCCTGGCCGCGCGGATCCAGCGCCAGGACGTGGTAGCGGCCGGAGAAGCGGTCGATCTGCTCCTGGAAGATCCAGGCCGGCATGGTCCAGCCCGGCACGAACACGATCGTGTTGCGCGCGCGGTCGCCGGCCTCGATGACGTGTAGCCGGACGCCGTCGCTGGTGGTGAACTGCAGGTCGCGCGCCATCACGGGCTGCAGCGAGGCGGCGAGAAGCGCAGCAGCGGAGGCGAGTGTCAGCAAGGCAAGCCGCATGCGAGGGTTATGCCCTCGTGGTGAAGTGATGTGTCAACCTTTCGAGCGTGAGACGAACCGCTTTTTGGAGACCGGTGTTGGACGAAAGTGACGATAACGGAAGCGATCCGGGTCGCACGCGGCAGTTGGTCGCCGCCGTGCTGGTGATCGTCGCCCTGCTCGCGGTCGGGCTCTGGCTCGCCGGGGCGCTACGGGGCAACAGCGCGATCCAGGATTGCGTGGCGGCCGGCCGCACCAACTGTGCGCCGGTGGCGCAGTAAGCCGCCTCAGGCTGGCAGGCGCAAGCGCAGGGTGCGTAAGGCGGGCCTGGCGGTCGGGGATCTAGTGGGAGATCTCCTGGGGCGCGGTCGCGACCCCGGAGCGGAGTTGCTGGTCCTTCATGACCGCGGCAATGATCACGGCGACGATCAGCAGCGTGAGGCAGACGCCGAAAGCCAGGGTGAAGCCGCCTGCCAACGCCGCGCGCGCCTGCATGAGGTGTTCCGCCGCGCCGCCGCCGCCGCGCAGTGCGCCCAGGTCGGTCGCCGGCAGCCCGGCGGCGGCCAGCCCCGCGTTGAAGCGCGACGCCAGCAGGGAGCCGACGATGGTGCTGCCGAACGCGCCGCCCATCGAGCGCAGAAACAGCAGCGACCCGGTCGCCGCTCCCACGTCCCGCCGCTCGGCCGCGTTCTGCACTTGCATCAATACGCTGGGCATGGTGACGCCGATGCCGAGGCCGAGCAGCACCGACATCAACAGCACCAGCCACAGCGTGCCGCTGGTCGATTGCAGCGTCAGCCCGAGCAGCCCGGTCACGCAGCACAGCAGCCCGGCCAACACGATGCCCTTGGTCCGCCCGATGCGGCGGGCGAGCTGCCCCCCGGTGAACGCGCCGACCACGCTGGAGGCCAGGAACGGCATGACCAGCAGGCCGGACGCTTCCGCGTCGAAGCCGAGCACGAGCTGGAACAAGAGCGGCAGCAGAAAGGTGGCGCCGAACAGGCCCAGCGAGGTGAAGAACGCGATCAGCACGCCGCACAGGAAGGTGCGGTTGGCGAATAGCCGCGGTGGCAGGACCGGGTCGACGGCGCGGTTCTCCTGCCAGGTGAGCGCCACCAGCATCAGGATGCCGGCCGCGCCGAGCGCCACCACCGGCGCCGAATCCCACGGGAGCTCGACCCCGCCCCAGCTCAGCATCAACAGCAGCGACGTCACGCTGCCGATCAACAGGGCCGAGCCGGCGTAGTCGATCCGCACCTCGCGCTTCTGGGTGCGGATCATCTTCAGCGCGCGGTTGCACAGCCAGAGCGCGACCAGCCCGATCGGCAGGTTGGCCCAGAAGATCCAGCGCCAGGACAGGTTGTCCGTCACCCAGCCGCCGACGATGGGACCCGCGATGGACGAGACGCCCCACATGGAGGCCATGTAGCCCTGGTAGCGGCCGCGCTCGCGCGGGGCGACGACGTCCGCGATCGAAGCCTGCGCCATCGACATCAGCCCGGCGCCACCCAGCCCCTGGATGGCGCGGAACACGATGAGCTGCGGCAGCGTCTGCGCGAAGCCGCAGGCCAGGCTGGCGATGATGAACAGGATCAGGCTCGGCACCAGCAGCGCCCGGCGGCCCCAGATATCCGACAGCTTGCCGATGATGGGCGTCGCCGCGGTGGAGGTCAGCAGATAGGCGGTGACGATCCAGGCGAGATGCCCGAAGGCGTTGAGATCGGCCGCCATGGCGGGCACGGCCGGAATGATGACGGTCTGGTCGAGCGACGACAGGAAGATGCAGAGCATGATCCCGGTGATGACCCGCAGGATCTGCTGGTGCGTGTAGGATGGGATGTCGCCGGGGGCGTCGTCGGGCATGGGATTTTCCTACGCCTCCCCGGCCGCCGCGTCAGCCTTTCTGCGCCATCTCCGACCGGAACAGCGCATCCACGGCCACGGCGCGCTGGGCATAGGTGTGGTCGGCGACGATGCGGCGCCGGGCGGCGTCGCCGATGGCGCGGGCGCGCTCGGGGGTCAGGCGGCGCAGGTGGTCGGCGACGTCCTGTCCGTCGCGCGCGACCAACACCTCCCGCTCCGGCTCCAGGAACAGCTCGATGCCCTCCCAGGCGTCGGTGATGAGGCAGGCGCCGGCGCCGGCGGCCTCGAACACGCGGGTGGCGGGCGAGAAGCCGACGGCGGCCATGCTGTCGCGCGCGACGTTCAGCACGGCGGCGGCGGAACAGTTGAAGGCGTTGTGGTCGGCGGTGCCGACATGGCCGAGGGCGCGGACGTTGGGCGGCATGGGCTTGTCGTGCCAGCCATTGCCGCCGAGCAGAAAGGCGCGCTCCGGCGCCAACGCCGCAGCGCGCAGGAAGAACTCCTCCACCCGCGCCTCCCGGTCCGGCAGCCTGTTGGCGAGAAAGGCGAGGTCGGTGGCCAAACGCGGCTCCGGCGGGACCGGATGGTGAGTGGCCGGGTCGAGCGCATTGTAGATCGGCACGCACTGCTTGGCGCCGAAGCCGCGATAGGCATCGACGACCGGCGGGCCGCCGCCATAGGTCAGCACCCCGTCGAGCTGCGGCAGGGCGGCGCGCAGCGTGTGCGCGGGCTCGGAGCGGAGCCCGTCCAGCGTGGCGGCGGCGTCAACGTCCCAGAACAGCTTGAGCTGGTGTGGCTTGCCCCGGGTCAGGATGCCGGCGAGCAGCTCGTCGTCGAACACGCCGACGCCGCTCGCCTTGACGACGATGTCCGCCGCGGAGACCTCGTTCAGGACGGAACGCAGCCCGTCCATGGTGGCGGGATAAACCACCACGCGGGCGTAGGGCGGTGGGTCGATGTCGCGATGGCTCTGCCGGTCGAACGCGTCGGGCTCGTAGAAGGTGATCCGGTAGCCGAGCGGCGCCAGCGCGGAGAGGATGCCGCGGTAATAAGTGGCCGCGCCGTTCCAGTAGGAGGACAGCAGGCTCGAACCGTAGAAGGCGATGCGCATCACGGGGTCAATCGTTCCACAATGGCAAGAAGCTCCTGGACGCGTGCGGCGCACGTGTGACGGTCGCGGATGGTCGCCAGGCCGCTGGCCGCCAGGGACCGGCGCAGGTGGGCGTCGTCACGCAGGCGGGCGAGTTGGGCGATCATCTCGCCGCCGTCGCGGGCGACGAGGTAGTCCTGGCCGGGGGTGAACAGGTGCTCCCGATCCTCCCACGGCGCCGAAACGAGCGGGATACCGCAGGCAAGCGCCTCGAACACGCGGATGGTCGGGATGCCGGGCAGTTGCGTGGCGTAGAAGCGGCGCGGGACGTGCACGGTCAGGAGATAGTTCGCGAACACCTCCGGCGCGCGGTGATTGGGCAGCCAGCCGCGATAGTCCGCGCCGTAGCGCTCCAGCAGGGCCAATGCCTCGGACGGATAGCGGACGCCGTGGATGGTGAGCGGGATGCCGAGTTCGGCGGTGGGGCGGAGCAGGAAGTCCTCCAGCTCGGCGGTGCGCTCGCCATCGCCCCAATTGCCGATCCAGACGGCGCCGGTGCGCGTGGTCTCGTTCGCGGGCGGGTGGAACAGGCTGATGTCGGCCGCTTCGTGCCACACGAACACGCGGTCGCCCCAGCCCCAGCCGCGGTAGATGTCGGCCAGGGTCTGGCCGAAGGCGAGCACGCCGTCATAGCCGGAAAGATCAAAGGCGCGCATGGCCGCCGGATCGCTGACGGCGCGGTGGTGCGTGTCATGGAACAACAGCACGAACCGGCCGCCGGCGCGCCGGATCGCGCCGAGTTGCGCGACCAGCGCCGAGTCGGTCCATTCGTGGACGAGCACGAGGTCGGCGCCGGCGACGAGCGGGGCCGGGTCGGAGCTGGGAGCGAAGGTGGTGGCGCGCAATTCGGGATAGGCGGCCTGCCACGAATCCGCGGCGTCCGGGCCGGCATCGCGGATGAGGTTCTCGCGGCTCCAGCTCGGCTCCGGCTGCAAGGAGACCACGTCGTGCCCGCGGGCGACGAGGTCGCGCAGGATGCCGCGGAGGAAATGCGCGTTGCCATGGTTCCAGCAGGAGGAGAGCGCGTGGCTGAAATAGACGATACGCATCAGACGCGGACTCCGAGCCGGCGGTGCACGGCGAGCGTGCCGGCGATCATGGTATCGACGGTGTAGGCCCGGGCGCGCTCGGCGGCGCCGCGATCGCCGGTGTCGGCCAGGGCGGCGCGGAGCGTGGGCGCCGGGTCGGCATCGAGCGGAACGAAGCGGGCGACCCCGTCCCACAGCTCGCGGAAGGACGGAATGTCGGACAGCACCAGCCGCAGCCCGGCCTGCGCGGCCTCCAGCACGGACAGGCCGAACGGCTCGTAGCGGGCCAGCGAGGCGAACACGGTGGCGCCGGCATAGGCGTCCCGCATCGCCGCGGGACCCAGCGTGCCGAGGAGATGGAGGTTCGCCAGCTCGATCCGGGCGCCGTTCGGGCCGGCGACGGGACCGGCGGCGCGGATCGGAGCGTCGAGATCGGGTGCGGCGCGGTCGAGGGCGGCGGCATTCTTGGCCTCGTCCCACAAGCGGCCGGCGGTGAGGATGGCGGGCTCCGCCACGCCCGAGCGTCGGCTCGTGACGTCGAGTGGAGGAGAGCCGTTATGGACCACCGTGATCGGCAGGTCGCCATAGGCGCGCCGGGTCGCGGCGGCGTGGGCACGGGTGGGGGCGATGGCGGCCTCGGCGGTGCAGAGGCCGGCCCGGGTCGCCGCCGTGCGCCACGCGAAATCGGGCGGCAACGGGCCGCCGCAGACGGCCTCCCACCACGTCGCGACGCAGGAATGCGCCACCGCGACCACCGGCACCGGCCAGGGTCGCGACCCGGCCAGCGCGGGGGCGTGCAGATGCACCGACGAGACCCCGGCCTGCTCCGCCACGGCGCGCAGTTCCGTCACGGCGGCGGCGAGATCGGCCGGGTCGTCGGCGGTCCAGTCCAGCGGCAAGCCGGTCTCGATCATGCGGAGCCCGGCGGCTTCCGCCCGCTGCGCCGCCGATGGCGCGGGGCCGAGCACGGCGAGCACCGGCTCGGGCAAGCCGCGGGCCAGGTCGAGCGAGTAGCGCCACACGCCGCCCACGGCGTCCGTCGTCAGCAGCATGCGGGAAGGCGCCGGCGTCGTCAGGCCGTCCGGCACGCCCGCTCCAGCTCGGGAAGCGGAAGAGGCCGCTCCTCCTGGATTTCCGAGAAGCTCGTGAACTGGCCGAGATAATGCTGGTGCGCCCGCTCCCACGCCTCGCCGTCCGGCAGGCCGAACAGCTTCCGGTAGTCCGGCGAACTCGGATACGGGTAGAGCGGCACCGGATCGTTGGCCCAGACGCCCTGCGCCTTGAGTCCGTCGCGCCACGCGGTGACGGTCGCCGGGTCGTCGTCGGCGACCTCCAGCAGGTTGGCCTGCACGAACGGGACGTGCTGCCGGGCCAGGACCAGCAAGGCGGCCAGCTCGTCGGTGGTGAGCTTGCATCGCTTGTCGAGCGCGGCGCGGCCATCCTCGGTCAGGCTCTCGACGCCCGCTTCGATGGAGACGCAGCCGGCGCGGCCGAGCAGCTCGATCATGTCGGGCTTCCACAGGTCGATGCGGGTCTGCACGCCGAACTGGATGGAGCGGTCGACCAGGGCTTCCAACAGCGGCCGGTTGGGCAGGAAGATCTCGTCGATGAAGTAGACGTATTCGACGCCCTGGGCGATCAGGCCGTCGATCTCCGCCAGCACCGGCGCCAGCTCGCGGCGGCGGTATTTATCCCGGAAGTCGATCTTGGCACAAAAGGAGCAGGTGTAAGGGCAGCCGCGCGAGGCCTCCACCTCGGCGCCCGGGCCGCTGGCCGGCCGGTCGAACCGGTGGTGGTGGTGGTGGTGGCGACGGACCCACTCGGCGGGCCAAGTCAGGGCTGGCTGGTCGACGAAGCGGGTCGCCTGCGGGCCGCCGGACTGCACGGGTACGCCGTCGCGCAGGATCGCGGTCCCCGGCACGGCACCGGGGGTGCCGCCCGCCGCCAGCGCGGCCACGACCTCCTCGCACTCGCCCATCACGACCACGTCGGCGCCGAGCTTGTGCAGCGTTGTGCCCGGCGTGGCCGAGCCGTGCGGCCCGACCGCGACCGTGAGCCCGGCGAGCCCCGCCAGCGCGTCCAGCATCTCGCGCGGCACCCGCAATTCGGGCGGGGCGCAGCGCCAGAACAGATAGGACGGCGCGGTCGTCACCACCGTCATCGCCGGCGCGAAGGCGCGGACCTCGGCCGCTAGTTCGGCGTAGCTCTGGCCCATCAGATGGCCGTCGAGCAGCAGCACCTCGTGCCCGTCGCGCTCCAGCGCGGAGCGGCAATAGCCGAGCTCGAGCGGCAGATGCGGCTCGCGGCAGCCGAAGTAGATGGACCCCGCGAACGTCCAGGGCGGATTGACCAGCGCGACTTTCACAGCGACGCCATCTCCATCGCCCGCCGCTCCGTCGCGATCCAGTCGGCGAGCCGCGCCAGGCCGTCGCGCCAGGGCGCCGGGTCGGCCAGGCCGAGCATCTGCCGGATTTTGGAGGTGTCGGCGACGAAGTAGCGTTGATCGCCGGGTCGCCAATCGGCGAAGCGGAGGTCGGGCGTGCGGCCCGTCAGCTCGCCAATCCGATGCAGCACCTGCAGCAGGGTGACGGCGTTGCCGGGTCCGCCGCCGAGGTTGAAGGCCTGCCCGGAGACGGCGTCGATCCGTGCCCACGCCCCAAGATAGGCATCGACGGCATCGTCGACGAACAGCACGTCGCGCACCTGGCGGCCATCGCCGTAGATGCTGATCGGCTTGCCGGCACGGACCGAGTAGAGGAAATGCGCGAGCCAGCCCTGATCTTCCGTGCCGAGCTGACGCGGCCCGTAGATACAGCTCATGCGCATGACGCAGGCAGGGATGCCGTAGCCGCGGGCGTAATCCAGCACGTACTGGTCCGCCGCGCCCTTGGAGCAGCCATACGGAGTGTAGAAGCTCAATGGCCGGTCCTCGCCGATGCCGGCCGCGCGCAGGCGCGGGTCCTCCGGCAAGTAGGCGTCGCCGTCGCGGGCCAAGGCGATGTCGGACAGATCGCCATACACCTTGTTGGTGCTGGCGAACACGATCGCGGGCGGACGGGCCTGCCGCCGGACACCTTCCAGCACGTGCAGCGTGCCGCGCAGGTTGACGTCGAAATCGCCCTCGGGATCCTGCAGGCTGGTGGTGACGGCGACCTGGGCCGCCATGTGGAACACCGCCGCCGCGCGGTCGATCGCTTGGTCGAGCCGGTCGCGGTCGCGCAGGTCGGCGATCACCGGCTGAATTTTGGCCCCGTGCCGGCTACGCAGCCAGTCGAGGTTGGCGCCGACGCCGGGCCGGGTCAGCGCATCGAAGACGATCACGTCGTGGCCCAGTCCGGCCAGCCGGTCCGCCAGATTGCATCCGATGAACCCGGCGCCGCCCGTCACCAGAACCGGGCGGCCGTCCGGCGCCGGCGGAAGCGGTCGCGCCGTCATGCCACCAGGCCGCGCTGCTCGAGCTCGCGCCGCGCCTCACCCACCCGGTCGCGCGCCTCCTGCCGTTGCACCCACTCGGCCAACTCGCCGAGGCTATCGGCGAACGACCGGCGCGGCGCGAAGCCGAGCACGTCCGAGGCCAGCGAGATGTCGGCGAAACAGTGCCGGATGTCGCCGATACGCGCCTTGCCCATCACCTCGGGCGTCAAATGCGGCACGCCCATGGCCTGGGCCAGCGCATCGCCGACCCCCAGGATGCTGACGTCGACCCCGCTGCCGATGTTGAACACCTGGCCCGGCGCATCCGGATGCTCGAGCGCGAGCAGGAAGGCGTCGGCAACGTCCTCGACATGCACGAAGTCGCGGCGTTGCTCGCCGTCCTCGAACACCATCGGACGCTGCCGGTTGTGCATGCGGGAGGCGAAGATCGCCAGCACGCCGGTATAAGGGTTCGAGAGCGCCTGGCCGGGGCCGTAGACATTGAATAGCCGCAGCGCCACGCCCTGCATCCCGTACGCCGGGGCGACGGTGAGGGTGAGCCGCTCCTGCACGTATTTGGTCAGCGCGTAGACGGAGGCGAGGTTTGGACGCTTCCACTCGGGCGTCGCCATCGGGGTGAGCGGCTTTCCGTCGGGCCCCACCGGGTCCCATCCGGCGTCGCTCCGCTGCGCGGGCCGGGTGACGTCGTCCATCCGCTCGCCGGCGGCGGAGCGATACAGCCCCTCGCCGTAGATGCTCATCGAGCTCGCGACCACGACGCGTCGGACCGGGCGATCGATCAAGGCCTGGAACATCACGGCCGTGCCACCATCGTTGACCGACACGTAGCGGTCGATCGCATACATGCTCTGGCCGACTCCGACCTCGGCCGCCAAATGGATCACGCTGTCGACCCCGTCGAGCGCCGCCGTGACGCGGTCGAGGTCGCGCACGTCGGCACGGATCAACTCGACGTCGTTCAGGATGGGGTTGCGGGCGGCCACGTCGCCATGGACCTGGTCGATCATGCTATCCAGGACGCGCACGGCGTAACCGCGCTGCAGTAACTTCCGAACGACGTGACACCCTATGAACCCTGCGCCACCGGTGACGAGAACCCGCGTGGTCATACCGACAACATCCATCTACCTCTCGTCTGTTCCACGATCGTCGTCACCGGGGCCTGCTTCGAACGGGCCTATCCTGAAAACGTCATTGTTCCGGTCGCGTCCGCCCGTCAAGCCGTTACCGGCCGCTCACACGAACGCGTGGTCAGGCGGCCTGGTTGGCGAGGGTGCGGTGGGCCTTGGCGAGCGCTTCGGCGAACACGTCCGCCGGCACGGCGCCCGAGAACAGGACATGGCGGTCGAGCACGAAGGTCGGCACGCCGCTCAGCCCGGCCGCGCGCACGGCCTGGTCCTCCGCCTGTACCTCGGCGGCGAGCCGGTCGCCCGCCAGGAAGTCGGCCGTTGCCGACGCATCGAGCCCGGCGCCGGCCGCGAGATCGACCAGCGTCTGACGGTCGCCAATGTCGCGGCCCTCGACGAAGTAGGCCGCGAACAGGCTGTCGACCAGGGCGTCCTGCCGGCCCTGTTCGGCGGCGAACTGGATCAAGCGGTGCGCCGCCAGCGTGTTGGGCGTGCGCCGCATCAGGTCATGCCGGATCGGCAGGCCCGCGGCTTCGGCGGCCGCGGCCACCTGCGCATCCAGCTCGCGCGACTTCTCGAGGCTGCCGAACTTGGCGCGGCGATAGTCGTCACGGTCCGCGCCGGCCGGCGGCATCTCGGGATTGAGTTGGAACGGCCGCCAGCTGACCTCGAAGCCGAGCCCCTCCGCCGCCAGTTGGGCGAGCGCCGATTGCATGTGCCGTTTGCCGATGTAGCACCACGGGCAGATCACGTCGGAATAGACATCGAGGCGCGACATTGGGGGATCCTGGATTGCGGGCGATCTAGCTTGAGAACCGACCGTCGAGCAATGCACGAGCCACGACGGAGAAGTCGCTGCCGCCCAGGCCCATCGCGCTCAGCCGCGCATACACGTCACGGGCCGCGCCGCCGAGGAGGGAGGCGGCACCGTTCTGCGCCTCCGCTTCGGTGGCCAGCGTGAGGTCCTTCAACATGAGATCGACCGCGAAGCCCGGCACGTAGTCGCGATTGGCCGGGCTGGTCGGCACGGGGCCCGGCACCGGGCAGTAGGCCGTGAGCGCCCAGCATTGACCGGAGGAGGTCGACGCGATGTCGAACAGTGCCTGCTTCTCCAAGCCGAGCTTGTCGGCCAGCGCGAACGCCTCGCTGACGCCCGCCATCGCGATGCCGAGGATGAGGTTGTTGCAGACCTTGGCCGCCTGCCCGGCGCCGGACGGGCCGGCATGGACGATGTTCTTGCCCATCCGCTCGAGGAATGGCCGGGCGCGGGCGAACGCGGCCGGATCGCCGCCGACCATAAAGGTCAGCGTTCCCGCTGCCGCACCCGTCGTGCCGCCCGACACGGGCGCGTCCAGCATCGGCAGCCCCCGCTCGGCCGCCGCCGCGGCCATCTCCCGGCTGGTTCGGACGTCGATGGTGGAGCTGTCGATCAGCAGCGTGCCCGCGTCTGCATGGGCGAACACGCCCCCGTCCCCGGCCAGGACCGACCGCACGTGCGACCCGGCGGGCAACATGGTGATCACTAGTTCGGCCCCGGCAACGGCCTCGCCGATCGACGCCGCGGGTTGCCCCCCGGCCGCGCGCAGCTCGTCGGCAGCGGTGGGCGCGAGGTCGAATCCGCGCACGGCGTGTCCCGCTCTGGCGAGGTTGGCCGCCATCGGCATGCCCATCTTGCCCAATCCGATGAACCCGATCTGCGTCATGCGGCAAGCCTGACCAGAACGTGCCTCGCCGTCAACGTCACCGGGCCGTGGCCGCACCCTCGACCCGGTGGGGATGGGTGAACACCTCGAACCCATCGCGGCGGGCGACGCCGATCAGGGTGAGCCCGGCCCCGTCTGCCACTTGCAAGGCCAGCTGCGTGGGCGCCGAGACCGCGACCAGGATGGCCGCGCCAGCCGTCGCGGCCTTCTGCACCAGCTCGACCGAGATGCGGCTGGTCATCACCAGCAGTCCGCTGGCCGCATCCACGCCATCGCGCAGCAAGGCGCCGGAGAGCTTGTCGAGCGCATTGTGCCGGCCGACATCCTCCCGCACCGCCAGCATCCCGTCGCCCTGCCGCCAGAACCCGGCCGCGTGTACGGCCCGTGTCTCGCCGTTCAGCCGCTGCAGGGCTGGCAGCGCCGCCATCGCGGATTGGACCTGCGTCGCATTGACGAGCACGCCCGCGCCGACCGGCGGCGGCGTGCGCACGGCCTCGGCCAGGCTCTCCAGCCCGCACAAGCCACATCCGGTGGGCCCCGCGAGCAGCCGCCGCCGTTGCTCCAAGCGGTCTAGCCGATCCGGGCTGACCCACATGCGGCACTCTACGCCGGCCGCCGTCGGCACCAGATCGAGTTCCTCGATCTCGTCGGGGCGGGAGATGATCCCCTCCCCTCGGCTGAAACCGAAGGCGAAGTCCGCCAGATCGTCTGGGGTGGCCATCATCACGGCGTGGGTGAGGCGGTTATAGGAAAGCGCCACCGGCACTTCGGCGGGGATCGACCGTCCGCCCGTCTCCCAACCGCCCCGCCAGCTCGCGGTCGTGACCCGGCACGCGGGTTGCGTCACCGACCGAGCCGGCGCAACAGGGCGCGGGCGGAGTCGGGCGCGCGCACTTTGTCCCCGCTGATGAAGTAGATGAAGCAAGGCCGCGCCTCGGCATCGGCGGAGGCGGGCAACAAACAGGGCAGGTCGCTGGGCGGACGTCCGGCCGACCAGCCGCGGACGCGCTCGGCCCAACGGTCCAGCGCCACGCTATCGTAACCTTCGGGCGCGGCCTCGTCGTTCAGCTCGAGACGAGCATAGACGAACGGCGCCGTCAGGTCGGCAAACATGGTGTGCTTGTCCGATTCGACGATGGCGTGCGCGACGCCGAACTCGCGGAGCAGCGCGACCCAGGCCGGATCGGCGAAACTCGGGTGCCGCGCTTCGATCACGTGGCGGCGGTCGGCTGGGAGCGCGGCGAGAAAGGGACGCAGCGCGTCGACATCCAACTGTCGGGTCGGCGGAAACTGCCACAGGATCGGGCCCAGCTTGCCACCCAGTTCGAGAACGCCCGTCTGCATGAACCGGTCGATGGACTCGGCGGCGCCGGTCAGATCGCGGCGATTGGTCGCGAAGCGCGGTCCCTTGACCGAGAACACGAACTCGTCCGGCGTCTCGTCGCGCCATTTCTGGAAGCTCGCCGGTCTCTGCGACCCGTAGAACGTGCTGTTGATCTCGATGGACGTGACGGCACGGCTGGCAAAGCCGAGCTCTTTGGCGGCTGGGAGCTTGGGAGGGAAGAAGGTACCGCGCCACGGCGCGAAGTTCCAACCACCGATGCCGACGAGAATGGGATGCATGGCCGGCATTGTAGCGCGTCGGCCGCGGCGCCGACGAGAGGTTCGAAGTGATTGTAAATTACCTTGGAAGACCTGGCGGCGACCGACTTTTCCGCACCTTGAGGTGCAGTATCATAGGCGCTGGAGGTTTTCACGGTCGAGTTCGGGATGGGATCGGGTGTGGTCCCTCCGCCATGGCCACCAGGTCGTCCAAGGCAAGGTTCTGTTGGGCTCGGGTTTTGATCCGGGCTTTGTGTGATGTGTGTGTGTGTTGGATGAGTGCTGTGGAGGCGTTGGGTCGTTCCGATCGTTGGATCGGCGGTGACACTGGTGATTGAGCCGTTTGGGCGATTAGGACCAGTTAGCTGCTTGCGTTGCCGCAGTTGCACACCTGGCCTATCGACGTGCTGGTCTTGCACGGCCCTCAGGGAGACCTGGTTTAGAGGGTGGTTTCCCGCTTAGATGCTTTCAGCGGTTATCCATTCCGCACATAGCTACCCGGCTGTGCCGCTGGCGCGACAACCGGTCCACCAGAGGTGCGTCCATCCCGGTCCTCTCGTACTAGGGACAGCGCCTCGCAAGTCTCCTTCACCCACGGCAGATAGGGACCGAACTGTCTCACGACGTTCTAAACCCAGCTCACGTACCACTTTAATCGGCGAACAGCCGAACCCTTGGGACCTGCTCCAGCCCCAGGATGTGATGAGCCGACATCGAGGTGCCAAACCTCCCCGTCGATGTGGACTCTTGGGGGAGATCAGCCTGTTATCCCTAGAGTACCTTTTATCCGTTGAGCGATGGCCCTTCCACGCGGGACCACCGGATCACTATGGCCGACTTTCGTCTCTGCTCGAGCTGTCGCTCTCGCAGTCAGGCGGGCTTATGCCATTGCACTCAGCAGCCGATGTCCGACCGGCCTGAGCCCACCATCGCGCGCCTCCGTTACACTTTGGGAGGCGACCGCCCCAGTCAAACTGCCCACCATGCAGGGTCCCGGTCCGGGCTGACCGGACGCGGTTAGACATCAGAAGCGCACAGGGCGGTATTTCAAGGATGGCTCCACCAGAGCTAGCGCCCCGGGTTCATAGCCTCCCGCCTATCCTACACAGTGCTCTCCTAATGCCACTGCAAAGCTGCAGTAAAGGTTCATAGGGTCTTTCCGTCTGACCGCGGGTACCCCGCATCTTCACGGGGAATTCAATTTCGCTGAGCCGATGCTGGAGACAGTGGGGAAGTCGTTACGCCATTCGTGCAGGTCGGAACTTACCCGACAAGGAATTTCGCTACCTTAGGACCGTTATAGTTACGGCCGCCGTTTACCGGGGCTTCGATTCAATGCTTGCACATCTCCTCTTAACCTTCCGGCACCGGGCAGGCGTCAGGCCGTATACGTCGGCTCTCGCCTTCGCACAGCCCTGTGTTTTTACTAAACAGTCGCTACCCCCTGCTCTGTGCCACCCCACCATGGTTGCCCACGATGGGGTCTCGCTTATCCCGAAGTTACGCGAGCAATTTGCCTAGTTCCTTCAGCATCGTTCTCTCAAGCGCCTTGGTATTCTCTACCAGTCCACCTGTGTCGGTTTAGGGTACGGTCTATACGCTGGAGCTATTTCCCGGACGGATCCAAAAGCAGGGGCAATCCAGTAAGCCCCCACAACATATCCCCGTCGTCACTTCCAGCAGGCCCAGGACTATTCACCTGGTTCCCATCAACTACGGCTCTCGCCCTCGCCTTAGGGGCCGGCTCACCCTGCGCGGATTAACCTTGCGCAGGAACCCTTGGACTTTCGGCGACAGAGTTTCTCACTCTGTTTGTCGCTACTCATGTCAGCATTCGCACTTCCGATACCTCCAGCACCCCTCACGGGTATGCCTTCGCAGGCCTACGGAACGCTCCGCTACCGATCAATTCCCATCCCGTCAGTCGCCCATCGACACAACACAACGCCACCACAGCAGCGCGATCCATGCCGACAAGAGACTGACGAGTGCAAATCAATCCCACAGCTTCGGTACGTGGTTTGAGCCCCGTTACATCTTCGGCGCAGGATTTCTATTAGACCAGTGAGCTATTACGCTTTCTTTAAAGGATGGCTGCTTCTAAGCCAACCTCCTGGTTGTTTTGGAATTCCCACATCCTTTCCCACTTAACCACGATTTGGGGACCTTAGCTGGTGGTCTGGGCTGTTTCCCTCTCGACAATGGACCTTAGCACCCACCGTCTGTCTGCCGGGCTGCACTCCTGGGTATTCGGAGTTTGGTTGGGGTTGGTAAGCCTTTGGGGCCCCCGAGCCCATCCAGTGCTCTACCCCCCAGGGTGACCACCCGACGATCTACCTCAATAGATTTCGCGGAGAACCAGCTATCTCCGAGTTTGATTGGCCTTT
>OZ241208.1:3015000-4354132 GCA_965199665.1 Acetobacteraceae bacterium
TGTTGATGATCCGCCCCCAGCCCTGCCCCGTCATGATCGGGATGACGGCCTTCATGGCGTGGAACGCGGCCGACAGGTTGATCGCGATGACCTTGTCCCACTTGTCGTCCGGAAAGTCGGCGATCGTCGCCGTGTGCTGGATGCCGGCATTGTTGACCAGGATGTCGACCCGGCCGAGCTGTTCGGTCGTCCGCGCGATGAGCTGCGCGACGCCCGCCGGGTCGGACAGGTCGGCGCCCTCGTAGGCGGCACGGCGCCCGTTCGTGGCCAGCCCGGCGCGGATCGCCTCGATCTGGGCGGCGTCTCCGAAGCCGTTGAGCATGATGTCCGCCCCCGCCTCGGCCAGGGCGCGGGCGATGCCGAGCCCGATCCCGCTCGTCGATCCCGTGACGACCGCCACCTTTCCTTGCAAGCTCATCCCGTTCTCCCCACGGCCGCCCAGCGCCGCGTTGCCAAACCTGGCCGTACGCTGCCTGCGCCGCGCGCGCTGTCAAGCCGCGGCGCCGTGCATGGCAGTCTGGCACGCGCGCCGCTCACCTTTGCGCAACGCGGACCGGCACCCCACGTTGGGACGGTATCCCACACCTGAGGAGGCCCCTGTGGCGAATAGCCCGAGCGAATTGCCCGACCAGACCCAGAACGCGCATCTCCACAACACGCGCAACGACACCAAGAACAACGCCAAGGCGGTTTCCATGCAGTGCCTGGAGGCGCGGCTGGCCGACTCGATCGACCTCGGCCTCGTCACCAAGCAGGCGCATTGGAACCTCAAGGGCCCGCAATTCATCGGCGTGCACCTGATGCTCGACAAATTCCGCGCCGAGCAAGACGAGTGGACCGACAGCATCGCCGAGCGGATCGTGCAGTTGGGCGGCACCGCCAAGGGCACCGTGCAGGAGATCGACTCCCGCACCAGCCTGCCGGCCTACCCGACCGACATCTACAAGATCGCCGATCACATCGCGGCCCTGATCGAGCGCTACGCCGCTTGCGCCAACTCCATGCGCAAGAACATCGATGACACCGCCGATGCCGGCGACGCCGACACCGCGGACCTGTTCACCGAAGTGTCGCGCGGTCTGGACAAGCAGCTGTGGTTCCTCGAGGCGCACGTGCAGGAGCCGAGCGGCAACTTCCGCGAGTAGGCGAATCGCTTGCCCGATCCGGCCCGGGTCCTTACGGTCCGGGCTCGGATTGGGAACACAGCATGAACGACCTGCTCAAGCCTCTCGGTGCCGCGGAGGCCGCCAAGACGTACTCTGCCAGCGACATCGAGGTGCTCGAGGGGCTTGAGCCGGTCCGCCGCCGCCCCGGCATGTATATCGGCGGCACCGACGAATCCGCGTTCCACCATCTCGCCGCCGAGGTGCTGGACAACTCGATGGACGAAGCCGTGGCCGGCCATGCCAGCGCCATCGAGGTTGTGGTGGAGGCCGGCAACTGGCTGTCCATCCGCGACAATGGCCGCGGTATCCCTGTCGATCCGCATCCGAAATTCACCAACCTCAGTGCCCTCGAGGTGATTCTCACCACGCTGCATTCTGGAGGCAAGTTCGGCGGCAAGGCCTACGCGACCTCCGGCGGGCTACACGGCGTCGGCAGTTCCGTCGTCAACGCCTTGTCCGACCGGCTCGAGGTCGAGGTCGCACGCGATCGAATGCTCTGGAAGCAGGAGTATAGCCGCGGCAAACCACTCGGCCCCTTGCAACAGGCCGGCCCGGTGCAGAACCGCCGCGGCACTGCCATCCGCTTCCATCCGGATCCCGAAATCTTCGGCCCCCTGCTCTGGAGCCCGACGCGCCTGTATCGGCTCTGCCGCTCCAAGGCCTACCTATTCCGCGGCGTCCGTATCCGCTGGTCCTGCGACCCGGCGTTGCTCCGCGGCACCGAGATCCCGTCCGAAGCCACCCTGCACTTCCCCGGCGGCCTGCGCGACAGCCTCGCCGAGGATTTGGACGGCGCCAGCCTTGCTTTGTCCGAGTTCTGGGTCGGCGAGGCCGAGCTGCCGACCGACGCCGGCGGCCGGTCCGGCGGCCGCGCCGAGTGGGCGATCGCCTGGCTCGAGACCGGCGACGGCTCGCTCGGCTCCTACTGCAACACGGTGCCGACACCTCAGGGCGGCACCCACGAGGCCGGGTTCCGCGCCGCGGTGCTCAAGGGCCTGCGCGCATGGGGCGAGCAGCGCGGCAATCGCCGGGCAGCGCAGGTCACCGCGGAAGATGCATTCGGCGGCATGGCGGCCAAGCTCTCGGTGTTCATCCGCGAACCGCAATTCCAGGGTCAGACCAAGGAGAAGCTGACCAGTCCGGAGGCCACCCGCCTCGTCGAAGGCGCGCTGCGCGACCGGTTCGACCATTGGCTGGCCGGCAACCCGTCCCAGGCCGACAACCTGCTCGCCTTCGTGATCGAGCGCGCCGAAGAGCGGCTGCGGCGCAAGGAAAGCAAGGACGTCTCCCGCAAGACCGCCACCCGTCGGCTGCGCCTTCCCGGCAAGCTCACCGACTGCACCCGAGAGAGCAGGGACGACACCGAGATCTTCCTTGTCGAGGGCGACAGTGCCGGCGGCTCGGCCAAGCAGGCCCGCAACCGCGACACCCAAGCCGTGCTGCCGCTGCGGGGCAAGATCCTCAACGTGGCCAGTGCCAGCGACGAGAAGCTGCTGCAGAACCAGGAGCTGAAGGACCTCGTGGAGGCGCTGGGCTGCGGCGCCGGCGATCGTTTCGATCGTGCGCGCCTGCGCTACGGCCGGGTCATCATCATGACCGATGCCGACGTCGACGGGGCGCACATTGCCTCGCTGCTGATGACGTTCTTCTATCGCAAGCTGCCCGAGCTCGTGCGCCACGGGCACCTCTACCTCGCCCAGCCGCCGCTGTTCCGCCTCACCCAGGGTGCCAAGTCGGTCTATGCCATGAGCGACAAGGACAAGGACCGCTCGATCAAGCGCGACTTCAAGGCCGGCAGCAAGGTCGAGGTCAGCCGGTTCAAGGGTCTGGGCGAGATGCCGCCGGCGGCGTTGCGCGAGACCACCATGGACCCGGCCCGCCGCACCCTGCTCAAGGTCGTCGCCGCGCCGGAAGAGCGCGCTTCCACCAACGCACTGGTCGAAAGCCTGATGGGCCGCAAGCCGGAGCTGCGCTTCCAATTCATCCAGGAGCACGCCCGGCTGGTCGAGACCGAGGAACTCGACGTCTGACGGCGTCAGTTCTCGCGGTGCCGCAGATGCCACAGTCGCTCGTGCGCCGCGACCAGCCCTTCCATGTTTCGCCGCCGGTGCGGATCCGGTTGCGTCGGCCGACGCGATAACATCAGTTCCAAAATTTGCAGGATGTGCCGTGCGACCTCGATGTCCGCCACGTCGCACGCATGGTGGAAGGCGACCAGCAACTTGTCTTCGAGCCGGCGCGTATGCCGTCGGATCGGCGCTCCTGCTTGCGCGCTTAATGCGGGCTCTGGAACACCGAGGTCGTCTTCACCAGGCAGACGGGCCATGAAACCTCATAGCAATGGGAAAGCTCCATCCGCTCGTCACTCGGTGCCGCCCCGCTCGCGCGCGCCGTCGCCTGCATTTTGCAGTCGCCCTACTCGGCTACAAGCTGTTGCGCGATTTTGAAAGCCGTTTGCGCGCAATGCAGCCCATGCCTTCCAGTTACAGGTGTTGAGCAACGATCCTTCACGCGCAATCGGACATTCCCCGCGTCCCATTACCGCCCCTCCACTCCGCTGGTTGCACTGCGGAGCACGAAACATCGGCCCGCAAGCGCCAAGGCCGCGCATTCGTTACGTCTTATTATATATTCGGCTGCGTCTTTATTTCGCAAGTCCAACCGTAAGTCGGCGACCGTTAATATTCCGCGAACATTCGCCGGATTTCTCCGATTTCCGAAGTCCGGACCAGCGCCACCATCAGCAGGATCCGCGCCTTCTGCGGTGTCAGCGTGTCCGCCCCCACGAAGCCCGACCGCGTCAACGAGACCGTCGCCGGCGGCACCCGCCCGCTACCCGCCCGCGACGATTGCACCACCACCACGCCGGCCTCGACCGCGCGCAGCAGCGCCTCCTTCTGCAACGGTGATGGCGAGCCGGACGGGAACCCGGCCGACACCAGCCCGCGCGCCCCCGCCGCCACCGCGGCCTCCACCAGAACCCCGTCCGCCCCGCCATAGGCCGGGATGATGTCCACCCGCGGCAATGTCTCCAGCCCGCTCACGTCGAACTCGGTATCCGGCGCGCAACGCCGGATCGGCCGCCGGTAGAACGCCACCTGGTCGGCATCCGCCACGCCCAGCAAGCCCCAATCCGGCGACCGGAACGTCTGCACCCGTAGGTTGGACGTCTTCGTCACGTCCCGCGCCGCATTGATCTCGTCGTTCAACACGACCAGCACGCCCATCCCGCGCGCCGCCGGCGACCCGGCCACCCGCACCGCCGCCAGCAGGTTCGCACCGCCATCCGCCGAAACTGCCGAACTCGGGCGCATCGCCCCCACCAGCACGACCGGCACCGCGACCTTCACGACCAGGTTCAGGAAGAACGCCGTCTCCTCCAGGCTCGCCGTGCCATGCGTGATGACGATGCCGTCCAGCCCCGGCGTCTCCCGCTCGAGCCGCGCTGCCAGTGCCGCGAGCGCCAGCCAATCGACGGGCCCGAGCCGCGTGCTGTCCAAGTTCTTGTACGGCACCGGCACGATCCGGCCGACGCGCGCCAGCTCCGGCACCGTCGCCAACACTTCGTCCACGCGCATGAACCGGCCCGTCGTGCCGTAATCCAGCTGGTCGAGCCGATCGGCGCTCACGCCCGAGATCGTCCCGCCGGTCCCGATCACGGCCACGCACGGCAACTCGCTCATCGCAGCACCCGGATCGTCGATGGAGGAAGATGGCGGACCCGATACGATTCGAACGTACGACCTCTGCCTTCGGAGGGCAGCGCTCTATCCAGCTGAGCTACGAGTCCACGCGCCTCTCTTAACCCGGCCCCGCCATCGCGCCAAGCGCTCAATCCGACTCCGGCCCGCTCGCCCGCCACGCCAGCCACAGCCGGGCCCACCGATCCGCCCCCGACGGCAGCGGGGCCGTTCGATCGCCGATCCAGGCCACGATATCCGAGATCACCGACGCCCGCCCCTGGTCGCGCAGCAGCAGGTGGTAGCCGGACGGGTACAACGCCCGCCGCACCCCCGCCGGCATGTGCCGCCACGCCCGCGCTGCCGCCGGCATCGGCACGATCGCGTCCTTCTCGCCGTAGATCGCCAAGACGTTGTCCGGCAACGCCGACGACGCCGCCTGCGCCGTATCCATCAGGTCGGTCAGCCCCCGCAGCGTGTCGAACCGCGTCCGCCGGATCGTCAGCGGATTGCGCGCCAGCGCCAGGATCGCATCGCGGTTGTCGCTCGCCACCACGCGCAGCTTCACCTCGCCGCCCGTCACGCTCAGCCCCGGCAACGTGCTGGACACCAGCCACAACCCGGTGCGCAGCCCGATCCCCATCTGCGCCCGCCCCCACACCGCCGGCGACAACAGGATCCAGCCATCGACCGGCGGCGCCGCCGGGCTGACCGCCAGTGCCATCAGCACCGCGCCCCCCATGCTCTCGCCCATCGCATACAGCGGCACGCCAGGATACCGCGCCCGCAACTGTCGCAGCAGCGTCGCCGCGTCCGCCTGCAGCGCCGCCGCCCCCGGCCACCGCCCCCGGCCCGGCGCCGCCCCGAACCCCCGCTGATCCGGCGCGAACAGCGCGATCCCCGACCCGGCGAACACCGGCCCCGGCAGCGCCAGCGCATCCTTGCTGTCGTTGAAACCGTGCAGCGCCAGCACCACCGCCCGCGGCCGCACCCCCGCCGGCGGCAACCACGCCCGCACCGGCAACCGCGCCCCGTCCGGCATCGTCGCCACCTCGTCGGCCATCAACGACGCCGCCGGCAGTGCCGGGAACACCGGGTCATACACCGGCAGTGCCGCGCAGGCCGCCAACCCGCACAACGGCACGATCGCGAAAAGGGCGCGCCGAAGCGCCATCTGGCTCAAATCCAACCATCTCCCCACGCGCGCGGCCCTCGACGACTATGGCGGCCCCGCGCCAGGCGGCAAGAACCGCCCGCACCGGCCGCCGCCACACAAACGCCGGCCCGTAGTTGAAAGCCAGCCCGGCACGGCTACAATCGGGGGGAACCTCCCGCAACGAGATCGCCCCCATGCCCTTCGGCGCCAACACGCCCACGCCGACCGTCGGCGGGACCGAGACCCTCACCGTTCACAGCCGCAACATCGCCTGCGACGGCGGCGACGGCCCGCTCGGCCATCCCCGCGTCTGGCTGCACATCGAGCACGAGCAGACCTTCTGCCCGTATTGCTCCCGGATCTTCCGCGTCGCCCCCGGCACCCAAGACGGGCACGGCCACTAGCGTGCCAAAGGCAGCCGCCGCGGCGGCCCCGGCCGGTGCAACACCGGCCCCGGCCGAACCGCACCTCGTCCTGATCGACGGCTCCGGCTTCATCTTCCGCGCCTTTCACGCCCTGCCGCCCATGACCCGGCCCGACGGCACCCCCGTCAACGCCGTGTTCGGCTTCACCAACATGCTCGCCCGCCTGCTGCAGAACCACGAGGGCACCCACATCGCCGTCGTGTTCGACGCCGGGCGCACCACCTTCCGCAACGCGCTCTACGGCGACTACAAGGCCCACCGCCCCGAGCCGCCCGACGAGCTCAAGCCCCAATTCGCCCTCGTGCGCGACGCCACCGCCGCCTTCGGCGTCCCCGCCATCGAACTCGCCAACTGGGAAGCCGACGACCTCATCGCGTCCTACGCCACCGCGGCCAGCGCGGCCGGCTTCCGCACCACGGTCGTCTCGTCCGACAAGGACCTCATGCAGCTGATCGACGACCGCGTCGGCATGCAGGACCCGATCAAGCAGAAGCCGATCGGCCCGGAGGACGTGATGGCGAAGTTCGGCGTCCTCCCCAACAAGGTCGCCGAGATCCAGGCCCTCATGGGCGACAGCGTCGACAACGTCCCCGGCGTCCCCGGCGTCGGCCCCAAGAATGCCGCCCAGCTCATCACCGAGCACGGCGACGTCGAGGGCGTCATCGCCGCCATCCCTTCCATGAAGCCCAGCAAGCGCCGCGACCTGCTGGCCGAACACGTCGACAGCATCCGCATCAGCCGCAAGCTGGTCGAGCTCTGCCGCGACTGCCCGCTCCCCCTCCCCCTCGAGGCCCTGGTCGCCCGCGAGCCCGACAACCCCCTGCTCACGCGCTGGCTCATCTCCATGGGCTTCCGCAGCACCGCCACCCGCCTCGGTCTGTTCGCCGACGCCGCCCCGCCCTCCCCCGAGCCGGCCCAACTGGAAGCGCTGCCCGAACAGCCCCCCTTCGGCCCCTACGTCACCGTCACGACGTCCGACGCCCTGGCCGGCTGGATCGCCGAGGCCCGGACCACCGGCATCGTCGGGCTCGGCATCCGCACGGAAGGCGGCGACCCCAACCGCGCCGAACTGCTCGGCATCGCCCTGGCCACCGGCCCCAACCGCGGCTGCTACGTGCCCCTGCGACACCGCCTGACCGCCGCCGCCGCGCAGCCGGACCTGGACGGCGCCGCCCCGCCCGCCCTCGAGCAGATCGACCCGGCCGCCGCCGTCGCCGCCCTCGCCCCCCTGCTCACCGACCCGGCCGTGCTCAAGGTGCTGCACAACGGCAAGGCCGGGCTGCTGGTGCTCGGCCGCGCCGGCATCCGCACCGCCCCGGTCGACGACACCATGCTCATCTCCTACGCGCTCGGCGCCGGCGCCCACGCCCACGGGCTGGACGACGCCGCGCTCCGCGACCTGGGCCACAAGCCGATCGCGATCGACGCCGTCACCGGCACCGGCCGCGGCCGCCTCGCCCTGGCCGAAGCCCCGCTCGACCGCGTCACCGCCTTCGCCGCCGAGGACGCCGACGTGGCCCGTCGCCTATGGCACGTGCTCCGCCCCCGCCTGCGCACCGGCGCCGCCCTGCATCTCTACGAGCGCATCGAGCGCCGCCTGATCCCCGTCCTGATCGACATGGAGCGCGCCGGCATCAAGATCGACGCCGACGACCTGCGCCGCATGTCCGCCGACTTCGCCGACCGCATGGCCGTCATGGAGGCCGAGATCCACGCCATGGCCGGCCACCCCTTCAACCTCGGCAGCCCCAAGGCCCTCGGCGAGGTCCTGTTCGACGAGCAGAAGCTCCCCGGCGGCAAGCGCATGGCCACCGGCGCCTGGGGCACGGACGTGTCGGTCCTGCAGGGCCTCGCAGACCAAGGGCACGACCTGCCCGCCAAGGTCATCGAATGGCGCCAGCTCAACAAGCTCCGCTCCACCTACACGGAGGCGCTGCAGGAGGAGATCAACCCCCGCACCGGCCGCGTCCACACCAGCTTCGGCCAGGCCAACACCACCACCGGCCGCATCTCCTCCACCGAGCCCAACCTCCAGAACATCCCCATCCGCACGGAGGAAGGCGCCCGCATCCGCCGCGCCTTCATCGCTGAGCCCGGCCACGTCCTGGTGTCGGCCGACTACAGCCAGATCGAGCTGCGCCTCATGGCCCACGTCGCCGATATCGGCCCGCTCAAGGAAGCCTTCGCCACCGGCCAGGACATCCATACCCGCACCGCCGCCGAGGTGTTCGGCGTCCCGATCGAGGGCATGAGCCGCACCACCCGCAACCGCGCCAAGGCGATCAACTTCGGCATCATCTACGGCATCTCCGGCTTCGGCCTCGCCCGCCAGCTCGGCATCGAGCAGGCCGAGGCCGCCACCTACATCAAGGCCTATTTCGAGCGCTATCCGGGCATCCGCGACTACATGGAGCGCACCAAGGAGGAGGCCCGCATCAACGGCTACGTGCTGACCCCGTTCGGCCGCCGCTGCTGGGTCCCCGGCATCAAGGAACGCATCCCCGCCAAGCGCGCCTACGCCGAGCGCCAGGCCATCAACGCCCCGCTGCAGGGCGGCGCCGCCGACATCATCAAGCGCGCCATGGTCCGCCTGCCCGCCGAGCTCGCGACCGCCGGCCTCTCCGCCCGCCTGCTGCTGCAGGTCCACGACGAATTGCTGTTCGAAGCCACCGAGGCCGAAGCCGAGCGCACCGCCGCCCTGGCCAAATCCGTCATGGAAGCCGCCGCCACCCTGTCCGTCCCGCTCGTGGTCGAAACCGGCACCGGCCATACCTGGGCCGAAGCCCACTGAGCCGGGTTTAGGGAACCATCCGCCGCACCAGACGCGACAGCGCCTCGCTGCGGAACGGCTTGGGCAGGATCGCTTCGTTCTCGTCCGCCTCCCGGTTCGCCAGCGACGACAACCGGCCGGTGATGAAGATGATCCGCACGCCCGGCCGCAACCGCCGCATGCGGTCGGCCAATTCCGCCCCGCTCGGCCCCGCCCCCAGATCCACGTCCGTCACGATCAGCGGCGTGTCCAGCCCGCGCTCGATCAGCGCCAGCGCCTCGTCCGCCGCCGACGCGCCGACCACCTCGAAGCCCTCGTCCTCGAGCATGGCGGTCACGGTCTCGCGCACGAGAGCGTCGTCCTCGACCAACAGCAAACAGCGTGGAGTGGCACCCATTGACGTGCAACGGGACAGCCCCCGTTCCGTTCGGACCCGGCCTTCGCCGCCGCACAACGTGATGGCAGCTACCCCAGCAGCCGCGCGATCGCCCGCGCCGTGTAGTCCACCACCGGGATGATCCGCCCGTAATTGATCCGCGTCGGCCCGATCACCCCGATCGCGCCCACGATCCGGTCCGCCGCATTGCGCGCGGGCGCCACCACCATCGAGACGCCGCTGGCCCCGAACAGCCCGCTCTCCGCCCCGATGAAGATCCGCACCCCGGCCGACTCCTCCGCCAGCTCTAACAGCCGCAGCATCGTTTCCTGCGTTTCCAGCCGCTCGAACAGCAGCTGGATCGCCTGCAGGCTCTCCAGCGCCGTGACGTCGGCCAGCAGCCGCGCCTGCCCCCGCACGATCAGCGACCCGCCGCGCCCGTCGCCCGACCACGTGGCCAGCCCGGTCTCCACCACCTGCGATGTCAGCGCGTCCAGCTGCGTCCGATCCTCCGCCAACTCGCTCGCGACCGTGACCCGAAGCTCGACCAGGCTCCGCCCCGACAACCGCGAGTTGAGGTAGTTCGCCGCCTGCTGCAGCGCCGACGGCGGCAGCCCCGGCGGCGTCTCGATCACCCGGTTCTCCACCTGCCCGTCCGCGCCCACCAGGATCACCAGCGCCCGGCCCGGCCCCAGCGGCACGAAATCGATGTGCCGCACCACCCCTTCCGATTTCGGCGCGATCACCAGCCCGGCCGCCCCCGCCAGCCCGGCCAACACGGCGCTCGTCTCCGTCAGCGTGTCCTGCAGGCTCCGCCCGCGCGACTCCAGCGCCCGCGCAATGCTCTCCCGCTCCTCCTCGCCCACCTCGCCGAACTGCAGCAGCCCGTCCACGAACAGCCGCAAGCCCCGCTCCGTCGGCAACCGCCCCGCGCTGGTATGCGGCGAGAACAGCAGCCCGGCATCCGTCAGGTCCGACATCACGTTGCGGATCGTCGCCGCCGATACGCCGATCGGCAGCCGCCGCGACAGCGTCCGGCTGCCCACCGGCTCCCCGGTCTGCACGTACTGCTCCACGATCTCGCGCAGCACCGCCGCCGAGCGCGGGTCCAGATCGGCCGGACTCTTCACGAGCCAGACCTCTTCACGGTCCAGACCTCTTCACGGTCCAGACCTCTTCACGGTGCAGACCTCTTCATGGCGAAAAACTCTTCGAGGCGCTGGGTTCTTCACGACGACGAACTCCCTTCCCGGTGACGGGCCCTCCTGTCTATAGGAACCCCACCCCCGTTTCATAGGAAAGCCCATGCGCCCCTCCGGCCGCGCTCCCGACGCGCTACGCGACGTCTCCTTCTCCCTCGGCTTCGCGCGGCACGCCGAAGGCTCCTGCCTCATCCGCATGGGCGGCACCGAAGTGCTCTGCAACGCCAGCGTCGAAGGCCGCGTGCCCCCCTTCCTGCGCGGCAAGGGCGAGGGCTGGATCACCGCCGAATACGGCATGCTCCCCCGCGCCACCCACACCCGCGGCGACCGCGAAGCCGCCCGCGGCAAGCAATCCGGCCGCACCCAGGAGATCCAGCGCCTGATCGGCCGCGCCCTGCGCGCCGTGGTCGACCGCAAGGCGCTCGGCGAGATGACCATCACCCTCGATTGCGACGTTCTCAACGCCGATGGCGGCACACGCTGCGCCAGCATCACCGGCGCCTGGATCGCCCTCGAGCTCGCGATCCGCAAGCTCGTCGCCAACAACGTCCTTCCCCGCTCGCCCGTCACCGGCCAAGTCGCCGCCATCAGCTGCGGCCTCGTCGGCGGCGCCCCCGTGCTCGACCTCGACTACGCCGAAGACAGCAACGCCGACGCCGACGCCAACTTCGTGCTCACGCAGGCCGGCGGCATCGTCGAGATCCAGGGCACCGCCGAGAAGGATCCCTTCTCCGAGGAGCAGTTCCTCGCCCTCATGGCCCATGCCCGCACCGGCACCGCCCGTTTGTTCGAGCTGCAGCGCGCGGCCCTGGAAGCGTGACCGGCCGCCTGTCCCGCGGCGACACGGTCGTCGTCGCCACCCACAACCCCGGCAAGCTGGCCGAGATCGCCGACCTGCTGGGGCCCTGCGGCCTCCGCACCGTCTCCGCCGGCGAACTCGGCCTGCCGGAGCCGGACGAGGACGCGCCCGACTTCGCCGGCAATGCCCGCATCAAGGCGCTGGCCGCCACCGGCGCCGGGCACCCCGTGTTGGCCGACGATTCCGGTTTCTGCGTCGCCGCCCTCGCCGGCGCCCCCGGCGTGTTCTCCGCCCGCTGGGCCGGCCCAGGCAAGGACTTCGCCCCCGCGATCGCCCGCGTGCTGTCCGAGATGGGCGACGCGCCGGACCGCCGCGCCTGGTTCGTCTCCGCCCTCTGCCTCGCCTGGCCCGGCGGCGCCACCGCCACCTTCATCGGCCGCGTCGACGGCACCGTCGCCCCCGCCCCCCGCGGCTTCAACGGCTTCGGCTACGACCCCCTCTTCATCCCCGACGGCGGTAATCTCACCTACGGCGAGATGGGCGACGCGGCCAAGAACCTCGGCAGCCACCGCGCCCGCGCCATGGCCCAACTCGCCGCCGCCCTTCTCCCGCTCTGACCGCTCCCCATTCCCTCGCCCCCTTGCCTTGAGCACCCGGCAAGCCGACCCTTCCCCCATGATTGGCCTCCTCACCAGCAAGGTACCCGCATGACCCCCACCGAGATCACCCGCGTGGAGACCTATCTCCGCCGTGTTCTGGGCACGCCGCGGATCGAGATCCCCGTTCCCAAGCGCAAGGGCGCCACCGTCGAGGTCACCATCGAGGGCGAGTTCCTCGGCACGGTCCACCGCGACGACGAGGACGGCGAGGTCTCCTACGCGCTCCACATCACCATCCTCGAGGAAGACCTCCCGCCCGCCAAGAAGTAGCCGCCCCGTGCAGGCCGCCACCGCCATCTGGTCCGCCGCCGGCGACCCCGGCACGCCCTCCTTCGCCGTCACCGGCTCCGGCGGCCTGCCGTCCGCCTTCGACGTCACCGGGCTGGCGGTGGCCGCCATCGGCGCGGCCGGCGCGGCGCTGGCCGAATGGGTGGAAGCGTCCACCGGGCACCGCCCCGCCGTCACCGTCGACCGACGCCTGGCCTCCTTCTGGTTCGCCACCTCGATCCGCCCCGTCGGCTGGGTCCTGCCGCCGGGCTGGGACGCGCTGGCCGGCGACTACCCCGCCGCCGATGGCTGGATCCGGCTGCACACCAACGCGCCCCATCATCGCCGCGCCGCCCTCGCCGCCCTCGGCCTCCCGCCCGACGCCGACCGCCCCGCCATGGCCGCCGCGGTCGCCGCCCACCCTGCCGATGCGACGGAGGCCGCCGTGCTCGCCGCCGGCGGCTGCGCCGCCACCATGCGCTCCGCCGCCGCCTGGGCCGCCCACCCCCAAGGCCGCGCACTCGCCGCCGAACCCCTCCTCCACCGCGAGGACGGCCCACCCGTCCCGCCCCTGCGCCACGCCGTCGACCCGGCCCGCCCCCTCGCCGGCCTCCGCGTCCTCGACCTCACCCGCGTTCTCGCCGGCCCCGCCGCCACCCGCTTCCTCGCCGGCTACGGCGCGGAGGTCCTCCGTCTCGACCCGCCCTTCTGGGTCGAACCCGCGCTCGAGCCCGAGATGACCGTCGGCAAGCGCCCCGCCGCCCTCGACGCCCGCGACCCGGCCGACCGCGACCGCCTCCGCACCCTGCTCGCCGGCGCCGACATCCTCGTCCATGGCTACCGCCCCGGCGCCCTGGAGGGTCTCGGCCTCGGCGCCGCCGAACGCCGTCGCCTCAACCCGGCCCTCATCGACGTCAGCCTCGACGCCTATGGCTGGTCCGGCCCCTGGGCCGCCCGCCGCGGCTTCGACAGCCTCGTCCAGATGAGCGCCGGCATCGCCGAGGCCGGCATGCGCTGGGCCGGTGCCGACCGCCCCACCCCGCTCCCCGTCCAGGCGCTCGACCACGCGACCGGCTACATCCTCGCCGCCGCCGCGTTGCGCGCCCTTGCCCGCCGCGCCCGCACCGGCGCCGGCACGACCGCCCGCGCCTCCCTCGCCCGCACCGCCGGGCTACTCACCCCCGCCGGCGCCCAGCCCCCGCTCGCCCCCCGAACGCCCGACGACGACGACCCGGCGCCCGAGCCGACCGCCTGGGGCCCCGCCCACCGCCTCCGCCCCCCCCTCGCCGTCGACGGCGCGCCCTGGCACTGGGACCGCCCCGCCGGCCCCCTCCGTTCCGCCGCGGCAACCTGGTCTCGCCCCCCGGGAGAGGGTCGGGGTGAGGAAGGTCCGGCATGGTGACCACCATCTACGTCGACGCCGACGCCTGCCCCGTCCGCGACGAGATCTTCCGCGTCGCCGCCCGGCTCGGCCTCGCCGTCCGCGTCGTCTCCAACGGCTCCCGCCCCATCCGCGCGCCCGACCTGCCCAACGTCGAGATGGTCGTCGTCGCCGCCGACCCCGATGCCGCCGATGACTGGATCGCCGAGCGCATCGGCCCCGCCGACATCTGCACCACCGCCGACATTCCGCTCGCCGCCCGCTGCCTCGCCCGCGGCGCCCGCGCCCTGGCCTTCAACGGCCGCGAATGGACCGGCGACAACATCGGCAGCGCCCTGGCCGGCCGCGCCGTCGGCCAGCACCTGCGCGAACTCGGAGTCGCCACCGGCGGCCCCGCCGCGCTCACCCCGCGCGACCGCCAGGCCTTTCTGCAAACCCTCGACCGCCTCGCCCACGCCGCCCGTCGCGGCGCCGGCCCGCCCCGCAGCCTCGCCTCGCCCGACGCCTGACGCCCGATGCCCGACGCCTAGACCCCGATCGCCTGCTTCACCCGCTCCGCGCCCAGCGGGAGCTCCCGCATCCGCACCCCGGTCGCCGCGGCCACCGCATTGGCGATCGCCGCCGCCGTCGGCCCCTGCGCCGCCTCCCCGGTGCCCAGGAACGGCATCCCGGGCCGCTCGATCACATGGACGTCCACGCTGTCCGGCACCGCCTCGAACCGCAGGATCGGATACCCGCCCCAATCCCGGCTCGTGATCCCCTCCGGCCCCCACGTCACCTGCTCCAGCAGCGTCCAGCTCGCCGACTGCACCACCCCGCCGCCGATCTGGTTCCGGATCCCGTCCGCGTTCACCACCTGCCCGCTATCCACCGCCGCATGCGCCCGCACGACCCGCACCGCCCCCGTCTCGTGCTCGACCGAGACCTCCAGCGCCACCGCGCAATACGCCCCCAGATTCTTGTAGCGCGCGAACCCGAACCCCTGCCCATGCCCCGCCGGCAGCGCCTGCCCCCACCCGAACCGCGCCGCCGCCAGCTCGATCACCGCCCGGCCCCGCGGGTCCGACAGGTGCCGCAACCGGAACTGCACCGGGTCCGCCCCGGCCGCCGCCGCCAGCTCGTCCATGAAGCTCTCGATCGCGAACACGTTGGTGAACGCCCCCAACCCCCGCATCGCCGACACCCGCAGCGGCATTTCCGGAACGAAGTGCGACACCACCCGCGCCGTCGGCAGGTCGTACAGCGGGATCCCGTTCCGATCCCCCCCGCCCTCCGGCTGCGGGATCGGCTGTGGCGGCGACGGCTGCAGCGGCTCCGCCAGGAACCAGCTCGGCATCAACCGCCCGCCATTGCCCGGCCGCATGTTGTGCGTATTGCTCCACATCGCGTAGCGCCAGTCCACGATCCGCCCCGCCGCATCCAGCGACGCCGACGCCTCCGCCACCATCGCCGGGCTGAACGGCTCCCACTGGTTCTCCTGCTCGCGCATCCACTGCACCCGCACCGGCCGCCCCGGCACCGCCCGCGCCATCAGCGCCGCATCCGCCGCCGCATCGTCCGCCCCGTTATGCCCGTAGCAGCCGGACCCCTCGACGTGCACGCACCGCACCGCATCGGCCGGCAGCCGCAGCAGCTCCGCCAGCGCCGCCCGGTCCGGATAAACCCCCTGCGTGTGCGTCCACACCGTCATCGTGCCGTCCGCCCACTGCGCCACCGCGCAGGCCGGGCCGATCGACCCATGCATCCCATACGGCCGACGATACGTCGCCTGCAGCGTCCGCACCCCCGGCTCGCCGGTGCCCTGCCGATCGAGGATCACGGTGTCCTGCGCCGGCAGGCCCTGGATCGTATCGAAGATCGTCGCCGCCTCCGGCAACCGCCGCCCCTCGCTCCACCGCGCCGCCGCGGCCAGCGCCCGCATCGCCACGATCGCCTGCCACTCCCCCGCCGCGATCACCCCGAGGTAGCTGCCGTCCCGCACCACCGCCAGCACGCCCGGCATCGCCTCCACCGCCGACGCGTCGAGCGACAGGAGCGTCGCCCCATACCGCGGCGGCCGCACCGCCCGCCCATGCACGGTCCCCGGCAAGCTGAGGTCCTGCACGTACGCCGCCCCGCCCGACACCTTGGCCGGGATGTCCACCCGCTCGAACGGGTGCCCCATCACCGTGTAATCCGCCGGCGCCTTCAGCGGCACGTCGGCCGGCACCGTCACCTCCGCCGGCAGCGACTGCACCAGCGCGCCATACGGCAAGCTCCGCCCATCCGCCGCCATGACCCGGCCATCCGCCGTCCGCAGCCCGGCCGCCGCCACCCCCCACTGCGCCGCCGCCTGGGCCACCAGCGCCGTCCGCAACGCCGCCGTCGCATGCAGGATCGCCGTGCCGCTATCCTGCATGGAGTGGCTGCCCGCCGTGTATCCCTCGTCCGGCGTCCGACCCGTATCGGCCGTCACCAGCGTGATCGACCCCGGCGCCACGTCCAACTGCTCCGCCGCCACCTGCAGCAGCGCGGTCCGGATCCCCTGCCCCAGCTCCGCCTTGCCGGTGAACACTGTCACCGCCCCGTCCGGCCCGACCTGCACCCACGCCGATACCCGGGGCTCTTTCGCCAGGCTCCCCGGCAACCCCGGCCCCGCCGCCGCCGCCGCCCCGCCCATGGCGAACCGCGCCACCAGCGCCCCACCGGCCCCCAGCACCAGCCGCCGCGACAACGCCATCATCGCGCCGCGCTCGCCTGCTGGAACGCCGCCGCCGCCCGCCGCACCGCCGCCAGGATCCGCAGGTGCGTCCCGCAACGGCACAGATTGGGCTGCAGCTGCGCCCGGATCTCCGCCTCCGTCGGCCGCGGGTTGCGCTCCAGCAACGCCTGCGCCTGCATCACCATGCCCGCGATGCAGTAGCCGCACTGCGCCGCCTGCTCGTCGATGAACGCCTGCTGCACCGGCCCCGGCCGCCCCGCCGACCCCAATCCCTCGACCGTCCGCACCGCCCGCGCCCCCACCGCCGCCAGCGGCACCACGCAGGACGGCACCGCCCGCCCCTCCAGCATCACCGTGCACGAGCCGCATTGCCCGAGCCCGCACCCATACTTCGCCCCGTGCAGCCCCAACTCGTCCCGCAGCACGTAGAGCAGCGGCATCGACGGATCGACCGCCAGCGCATGCACCTGCCCGTTCACCGTGAGCTTGATCATGACCCGCTCTCCCGCCGTATCGTCGAGGCCGTCTCCGCCAACCCCGTCCAGCCCGGCAACCCGGTGAACCGCGCCCGCAAATACCCCAACACCGCCCCGATCTGCCCGTCCGTCAGCGTTGCCGCATAGCCCGGCATCCACGGCCCCCGCCGACCCGGCGCCGGCTTCAGCCCATACAACACCGTGTTGATCGCATTGCGCGCCGACCCCGCCGTCACCGAACTGCCCAGCGCCAGCGACGGCCGCCCGTCCAGCATCATCGGCGCTCCCGCCCCGTGGCACTGCGCGCACGCCCCCGCGAAAATCGCCGCCCCTTCGGTGGCCGCCAGCTCGGCCGGCGGCGGCCCCATCGCCTGCACCCGCGCCAGCACCGCCGCTTCCCGGTCGCCGCCTCCCGTCGCGTCCCCGCCGGTCAACGACGCCACGTACGCCGCCATCGCCCGCACGTCGGCCGCCGGCACGGTCGTCAGGTTGTGCGACACCGCATGCATCGGCCCCGCCGCCGCCGCGTGCCCGTCATCGATCCCGTGCCGCAGGTAGTTGAACAGCGCATCCGCCGTCCACGGGATCGCGGCCGGCGACGACGCCGCCGTCAGCCCCGGCGCGTCCCACCCATCCGCCTGCCCGCCCGTATAGGCCCGGTCCCGCTGCTCCGCCCCCAGCGCGTTCCGCGGCGTGTGGCATGCGCCGCAATGCCCCAGGCTCTCCACCAGGTACCAACCGTGATTCCATTCGGCGCTCCGCCCCGGCTCGGCCGCCACCGTCCCCCGGTCGAGGAACAGCAGGTTCCACCCCGCCATCAACGGCCGGATCCCGAACGGGAATGGCAACCGTGTCGGGGTCACGGCCGCCCGCACCGGCGCCCGCGTCATCACGAACGCATACAGCGCCCGCAGATCGGCATCCGTCGCGTGCGTGTAATGATTGTACGGGAATGCCGGATACAGGAACCGCCCCTCCCGATCCACGCCGTCCCGCATCGAGCGCACGAACGCCGCCTCCGACCACCCGCCGATCCCGGTTTCCCGGTCCGGCGTGATGTTGCTGGCATACACCGCCCCGAACGGCGTCTGCACCGCCCGCCCGCCCGCATACGCCCCGCCGGGCCCGGCATGGCACACCGCGCAATCGCCCAGCGTCGCCACCCGCGACCCGGCCTCCACCGCGGCCCGCTCGAACGGCCCCGCCGCCGCCACCGGCGCCATCGCCGGCCGCCACATCAGCGCCGCCGCCGCGACCGCCCCCACCAGCACCAGCCCGCCCAACGCCGCGAGCAGGGCGCCCCGCCGGGTCCGTACCGCCGTCAAAAATCCTCCGGCGACAGCAGCGCCATCATCCCGGCGCACCGCGTGTGCCACTCTGCCTCCCGCTCATGGTTCTTCGGGAACCGCGACCGCCGCGACTGCACCATCGCCTGCTGCGCCTGCCCCTCATGCCAGTGCTGCGCCGCCGCCACCGCCGCGTCCCACCCGAGCTGGAACCCCGCCTTCTCCGAGCCCGCCTTCTCCGCGCCCGCCTTCTCCGAGCCCGTCTTCTCCGCGCCCCTCTTTTTCGCGTCCGTCACCCGGTCCTCCTCGATCGGTACCATCCTCGATTGACCACGCCCCCGCCGAAACCCTAAACGCGCCGTCCCACGCGGAGGTGAACCGATGAAGGCTGTGCTCGGTATCGATTTCGGCACCACCAACAGCGTCGTCGCCGCCCTCGACCCCGCCACCGGCGACACCCGCACCGTCCGCTTCCCCGCCGCCGGCCCGCCGGACATCGCCGGCAGCGACACCTTCCGCAGCGTCCTCTGCTTTTCCCAGCGCACCAGCGGCGGCCGCATCCACCGGCAGCACGCCGCCGGCCCCGCCGCCATCGCCGCCTACCTCGACGACCCCCTCGAAAGCCGGCTCGTCATGTCGCCCAAGACCTACCTCGCCAGCCCGGGCTTCACCTCCACCAACCTCCTCGGCGAGATCTGGACCCTCGAGCGCCTCGTCGGCCTCTTCCTGCGCGAACTCTTCGCCGCCAGCGAACTCGACCCGGCCGGCCTCCACGTCGTCGCCGGCCGCCCCATCCGCTTCGCCGGCGACAACGCCGACGACGCTCTCGGCGAACGCCGCCTCCGCGCCGCCTTCGCCGAGGCCGGCCTCCCCGACATCGATGTCGCCCTCGAGCCCGAAGGCGCCGGCTACCGCTTCACCCGCTCGCTCGACGCCGCCGCCACCGTCCTCATCGGCGATTTCGGCGGCGGCACCAGCGACTTCTCCATCCTCCGCTTCACCCCCGGCACCGCCGGCGCACCCGGCACCCTCGCCCCGCTCGGCCGCGCCGGCATCGGCATCGCCGGCGACGCCTTCGACGCCCGCATCATGGAGCACGTCGTCGCCCCCCTGCTCGGCAAGGGCACCCAATACAAGCCCTGGAACACCGCCCTGCCCGTCCCCGCCGAATGGTACTCCGCCTTCGCCCGCTGGCATCGCCTCTCCATGATGCGCACCCCCCGCATGCTGCGCGACATCGCCGACGTCCGCCGCACCGCCGAGCACCCCGACCGCCTCGACGCCCTGCTCGGCCTGATCGAGGACGAGCAAGGCTACGCCCTCTACCGCGCCGTTTCGGACGCCAAGGCAGCCCTCTCCGGCGCCGACGCCACGACCCTGCGCTTCGTCCACGGCAAGCTGGTGCTGGACCGCCCGATCGAGCGCGCCGAATTCGAGCGCTGGATCGCCCCCGACCTCGCCCGCCTCGGCGCCACGATCGACGCCGCCTTGGCCGACGCCGGCCTGCCCGCCGACGCCATCGACCGCGTCTTCCTCACCGGCGGCACCGCCTTCGTCCCCGCCGTCCGCGCCCTCTTCGCCACCCGCTTCGGCCCCGACCGCCTCTCCGGCGGCGGCGAATTCGTCTCCGTCGCCGAAGGCCTCACCCTCCTCGGCGCCGAACGCCTCACCCACCCCCTAACCTAAGGCGATACGGTAGTCGCCAAACCCTGACGTCAATGAGAGTTCGATCACGTTACTTGTTCCGGCGCTGAATGCGAAGTTCTCGGAATTTGCTCCAAAACGAGTCCATGTCTATCTGGTACCCGGCCCGAGGAAGCCACTGCCATTTGACTTCCGCTCGCGCAACAGCGTCAATAATGTCCAGCAGTAGAAGACTTGCCCATCTAAACATCGTCGGCAGGCGTTTGGATGTCAGATTTTACGGGCGTGGCGCTCGTCTTCGGCCCCGCTCGCCAATCATGATACCCACTGTCGCTATACGCGAGGCGTGAGGCGGCTCTGAGACCATTTCCGGCGCCCGCATGGGGCTGACGTGGCGACAGATCCAGCGTCGGCCGCACCAGCCTCGATATCAGACATCGTATCGTCTGCACCGGGCTGCCCACGGTCACGCGGCTCTGCTTGCGGCAGGCATGACACTTGTAGAGGCCGGGCCGGGTTGCGGTGCCGCCCATCTTCTTCATGCGGTCAGTGCTGCCGCAGTGCGGGCAGGTTGCGCCGTTCGACCAAACGATGCTCTCCAGCTTCGCATACGCGGCTTCTTCATCTTGAAAGAAGGGCTGGTTAGGGTCCAGACTCAATTGGGCTCGTCGACCTCATGGGTCAGCACGTTGACGAGGTTGCCGAAGGGATCGCGGACGTAGAAGCGGCGGACGCCCCAGGGTTCCTGCTGTGGTCCATATTCAATGGGGAGCCCTGCTGCCTTAGCTCGGCCAAGCACGTCGTCGAGGTCATCCACCTCGATCGAGAAATTGGGGACTGGAGTGCCCGAGCCTCCTTCGCTCGCGATGCTGATCTGCGGTGCGATCACGGCAGGTAAAGCTGCGAAGGTCATGATCCAGCCGTGATCCATAACAATCTCGAGACCTAAAACTTCGCCGTAGAAGGTGCACGCGGCGTCAGGTTGGGGTGCCGCAATGTTCGCAATTATGCGTTTGACCGCCATTGCATCGTCCTAAATGAACCGTGTTCCGTCCAGATCATAGCCAAAAGGCAATGGCAGTTGCGAGCGCTACGCCGGAAAGGAAGTTGGCGGCGAGCTTGTCGTAACGGGTGGCGACGCGGCGGAAGTCCTTGAGCCGGCAGAAGGCGTTCTCGATGAGGTGACGGCTGCGGTAGCGGTCCTCGTCGTAGCGGATGGCACGCTTGCGGTTGCGAGGCGAGGGCTAGGTTAGGCGATAGGGTCGTTGCCAAACCCATCGTTGCGATGTCGGTTAGCTTCATCACCGGAGCAGTCTTCTTCTCCCCCCGGGAGAGGACCAGGGTGAGGGAACGCGAGTCCCCCATCCGCAATTCTTGACTCTCAACCCCGATAAGTTCCCTCTCCGTTCATGCCCGACGACGACGCTCCCGCTTTCGACCGGCTCGACGAAGAGGCCTACCAGCGCGCCCTCGCGATCCTGCTCGACGTCGGCACCTCCATCGCCCGCGAGCTCAAGCAGGCCGACCCGGCCGTCTCCGTCGCCGCCCGAGCCGCCGCCTTCGACCGCGTTGCCCTCGCCATCCGCCGCACGATCATCCTGTCCCAGCACGTCGCCGCCTCGACCGTCGCCGCGGCCGCGGCCGCCGCCGAACGGGTCCGCCGCCGCAAGCACCTGCTCCGCACCGTCGAAGAGAAGATCGATCAGCTCGCCCCGCCCGAGCAGGCCCCCGAGCTCCGCCGCGAACTCCTCGAACGCCTCGACCAGCCCGAAACCGACGACGACCTCACCCACCTGCCGCCCCACAAGGTCCTCGCCATGATCTGCGCCGACCTCGGCCTGCAGGAATACGCCAACACCCCCATCCTCCGCCGCACCCCCGACGACATCGCCCTGCTCTGTGCCCAGGCCGCCGCCGCCGCCGGCTCCGGCCTCCCCCAATGGGCCGCCGCCGCCTTCTCCCCGCCACCCCGCCTCGCCGAGAACTAACCCCCGCACCCCGGCAAGGCCCACCCATCCCGCCGACGGCGCTACCCGCCCCTTCCCCTCCGGGAGAAGGCCAGTGTGAGGGGCGCCCGAACTCCAACCTCACCACCCCGGGGCAGAAATCCCCCCGTCAGCCCCCAAGCCCCTCGAACCACTCCGCATACGGCGTCCGCCGCGCCATGCGCCGGTTCAGGTCCGGCGCCCCGTCCGTCCACCACACCGGCCCGCGCTCCCCCAGCGCCACCTTCGCCGCATCCACCCGCTGCCGCGCCGCCTCCCGCGCCACCGGGTCCCCCGCCCGCATCGCCGCCCCCTTCGCCCGCCGCGCCGCCATCAGCTCGCGCGTCAACGCCGCCCGCACCTCCGCCGGCAACGCCGGGTTCGTGCAGCGCCACAACCGCCCCCGCACGGCGAAATACCGCCCATCCGGCGTGACCGGCGGGCCCGGCCTATCAGCCGAACTCAGCCCAGCCCGCCCTGCCGCTCGATGAACCCGGCCACCGCCGCCACGCCGTCCCCCGCCCGGATGTTGGTGAACACGAACGGCCGCTCCCCCCGCATCCGCTTGCTGTCCCGATCCATCACCGCCAGATCGGCCCCCACATGCGGCGCCAGGTCGATCTTGTTGATCACCAGCAGGTCGCTCCGCGTGATCCCCGGCCCGCCCTTGCGCGGGATCTTGTCCCCCGCCGACACGTCGATCACGTAGATCGTCAGATCCGCCAGCTCCGGGCTGAACGTCGCCGCCAGATTGTCGCCCCCGCTCTCGATCAGGATCAGGTCCAGCGCCGGAAACCGCTGCCGCAGCGTCGCCACCCCCGCCAGGTTGATGCTCGCATCCTCCCGGATCGCCGTGTGCGGGCACCCGCCGGTCTCGATCCCCAGAATCCGCTCCGCCGGCAGCGACCCGGCGCGCGTCAGGAATTCGGCATCCTCCTTGGTATAGATGTCGTTGGTGATTGCCGCGACCTCGAACCGCGGCGCCAACCGCCGGCACAGCGCGTCCATCAGCGCCGTCTTGCCGCTCCCCACCGGGCCGCCGACCCCCACCCGCAACGGGCCATGCGGCGACTTCGGGGCGGGGACAGCGGGCTCGGTGGTCATGTGCGGAACAGCCTCGTGTACTGGGTTTCGTGTCGCATCGCCGCGATGTCGGATCGGAAGCACGCCCCGCCGATCTCGTCGAGCCCGGCCGCCCGCGTCCCCGCGACCACCGCCGCCACCTCCGGCGCCAACGCCGCCATCACCCGCAGCCCGGCGGTCTGCCCCAACGGCACCAGCCGCACCGCCGCCCCCACCAGATTGGCCGAAAAGGCATGCACGAACCCCAGCGCCGCCTCCTCCTCGCCCACGCCGCACCGCGCCGCCAACGCCCCTACCGCGACCGGGAACGCCACCCGCTCCAGCCCGAGATCCGCCCACACCCGGCCCGCCAGCGCGAACGCGCTACCCTGCGCCATCGTCTCCTCCCGCCGCTCCCGGCTCGGCTGCGCCGCCTCCGCCAGCGCCGACAGCCCGGCCAGCCCCGCCCCGTTACCCAGCCGGTCACCCAGCCGGTCAGCCAGCCCGGCACCCACCCCGGCGCCCAGCCGATGCGCGTGCCGCAGCACGATCGCGTCGCTCCGCCCCCCGCCCCACTGCAGCACGTCCCCGATCCACGCCGTCAGCGTCGCCTCGTCGCCCACATCCCCCGCCTCCACCGCCCATTCCAGCCCATGGCTGTAGGCGAAGCTCCCGATCGGGAACGCCGGCGAAAACCAGGTCAGCAGCAGGGGAAGGGTGGACATCGCGCACCAGTAATAGCCGAATGTGCGGGGGGAGGATCCCGCACATGGTGACCCGCGAATGTTGATCGTCCATCACCTCGGCAAGTCGCAATCCGAGCGCGTCGTCTGGCTCTGCGAGGAACTCGGCCTGCCCTACGAGCTGAAGACGTACGCCCGCGACCCCGTCACCGTCTTCTCCCCGCCCGAACTGCGGAACAAGCACCCGATCGGCGCCGCCCCCCTGCTCGAGGACGGCCCCGTCTTGCTCGCCGAGTCCGCCGCCATCGTCGACTACGTCTTGGCCCGCTACGGCAACGGCCGCCTGCGTCCCGCCCCCGACGCGGCCACCTTCCCGGACTACCTCTACTGGTTCCACTTCGCCAACGGCACGCTCCAGCCGACCATGAGCCGCCGCATGACCGTCCGCCGCCTCGACCCGCCTGCCAGCCACCCGGTCCTGCTCAACGCGCAGGACCGCCTCGGCCGCGCCTGGGGCCTCGTCGACGCCCGCCTCGCCGACTCCCCCTACCTTGCCGGCCCCGACGTCACCGCCGCCGACGTCATGACCGTCTTCTCCCTCACCACCATGCGCTACTTCCAGCCCGTCTCCCTCGACCCCTATCCCAATATCCGCGCCTACCTCGCCCGCATCGCCGCCCGCCCCGCCTACGTCCGCGCGATGGCCAAGGCCGACCCCGGCATGGAGCTGCTGCTGACCTGACCGGCGCTCTCCGGCCCGTCCGCCATGGCGCGCCGCCCCACGGCCGCCTGCCGCAGCGCCAAGCCGAATCCCAGCACCGCCGCTGCCGGCGGCACCCCGATCTGGCCGGGTCCGAGGTTGCCCGACAGCAGCGGCGCCACGAACAACACCGCCAGCCCGCATCGCTGCCACGGCGGAAAGCCCCGCTCGCCGCCATCCCGCACGAGCCACGCCGCCGCCACCCCCGTCAGCACGAGGTCGTAGAACATGCCCACCGGCGCCGCGATCGGGATCGCCGCCAGCAGCACCGCCGCCCCGGCCGCGAACGGCACCCGGCCGCGCCACGCCCAGCCGACCGCGGCCGCCGCGCCCGCCACCGCCACCGCCTGCAGCCCGGCCGCCACCCGGAACCCGCCCCCCAGCGCCAGCACCAGCCCGAACGGGCTCGTCGCCCCCGCCAGGTCGATCCCGCCATCCGAAAGCCCATAGGCCGCCCCGGCCGCCGCCCGGCTCGCCAGGAACGCGCCCCAGCTCTCCCACCCGAACGCGGTGCCCGACGCCGCCACCAGCCCGGCCACTGCCAGCGCCGCCGCCCCGGCCGCGCGCCAATGCCCACCCGCGATCAGCGCCACCGGCATCAGCAACCCGAGATGCGGCTTGTAGCAAACCGCCCCGAATAAGCAGCCTGCCAGCACCGGCCACCGGGTCAGCGTCAGCGTCGCCCCCGCCAGCAGCGACGCCGTCAGGAACGCGTTCTGCCCGGTCCCCACCGTCCAGAACACCGCCGGGAACGCCGCCGCCGCGACGACGGGCACCGCCGGCGCGATCCGCCTGACCAGCAGCAGGCACGGCGCCGCCGTCCCTAGCTGGAACGCCACGAACGCCACGAGATACGGCAACCGCGCCAACCCGGCGCACACCAGCAGGAACACCGGCGGATAGAAGAAGAAATTATACCCGATCCCGGCTTCCGTCGCCGCCTGCTCCGCCGCGTGATGCGCCGCCCGGTCATAGGCCAGCGCCGCCACGCCCTCATCGGTCAGCCGCCCCGCCGCATAGAAGCTCACGAAATCCGACGAACACGGCTCGCCCAGCGTCACCAGCCATCCATGCGTGCCCGCCACGCAGAACAGAAAGAACGCCAACTCGACCCCGAACAGCACCAGCGCGTATCGGCGCACCCGCTCCGGCGTGAAACACACCCCGCTCCGAACCGCCTCGACCGTCCTGCGCACCCGACCCCCTCCGATCCGGGGCAGCATGGCGGGCCGCAGTTAACCCCGGCTTAAAGGAGCGGCCTCAATCGTCGTGATGGTGCCCATGCCCGCCCGCATACGCCCCCGCCTCCGGCTCGAACGGCGCCTCCACCGCGTAAGCCGTCCCGCCCAGCCCCCGCACCATGTCCGCGATCACGTGGTCCGCCCGGATCCGGACGCGATCGCCGAGCAACTGCACCGGCAGATGCCGGTTGCCGAGATGCCACGCGATCCGCACCAGCGCCGCCGCGTCCGGCGCCTCGATCTCCAGCAGCGCCTCCGCTTCCGCCTCGACCCGCACCGTGCGCCCGTCCGCCAGCGCCAACCCGTCCCCGTCCTGCAGCCGCACCGCCTGCGGCAGGTCGATCAGCACCTCCAGCCCGCCCATCGTCGTCAGCGCATGCCGCCGCCGATGCCGCCGGTCGAAGTCGATCCGCACGATGTCGTCCACCGTCCCGCTCCAGCTCCCCGCCGGAAAGATCGTCTCCACGCGGATCACGCCGTGACCTCCGGCCCGGTGAGCAGCTTCGGCTCGTGCTCCGGTGGCCCCACCGTGATCGCCGGCCCGTCCCGCCGCACGAACACCCGCTTGGCCATCCGCCCCACCACCCGCGTGCTCGCCGCATCCAGCCCGCCACCCACCACGCCGCCCAGCAGCGGCACCACCTTCGTCAAGCTCGCCGCCCCCATCGCCCCGAACCGCGCCAACAGCCGCGTCAGCACCGTCTGGTTCAACCGCGTCAGCACCGCCGGCGCCACCCGGAGCCCCACCCGCACCCCGGCCTCCCGCAGCGCATCCAGCGCCGCGTTGCCCAGCAGGCAGGCGAACACGAACGTCTTCACCTCGTCGCTGTTGACATCGTACCCCCGCGCCGCCGCGATCTTGGCGATCAGCCGCATCTGCACCGCCGCCGTGCCCAGGAAATTGGCCGGCAGCGCCACCGGCAGCGTCACCAGCCCGCCCAGATTGGTCACGAACCCAGCCGCTCCCGCCTGCGTCCAGGCGAGCCGGATCCAGCGGTCGATATCCGCTTCCCCGCCCGGCGCCGCCGGCGCCGCAAGCAGGTCCGCCGCGACCCGGCCGTACAACCAGTCCAGCCCCTCGGCCACCAACGAACGATCCGCCATCGTCAGAACAGGAAATAACGCTGCGCCATCGGCAGCAGCGTGGCGGGCTCGCAGGTCAGCAGGGCGCCGTCGGCGCGCACCTCGTAGGTCTCCGGATCGACCTCGATCACCGGCATTGCGTCGTTCAGGATCATGCTCCGCTTGCCGATGCCGCCGCGCGTGTTCCGCACGGCCGAGAACGTCCGGTCCAGACCCTGCCCCACCCCGGCCTCCAGCGCCGCCGCGCTCACGAAGGTGACGGCATTGGCCGCCATCGCCCGCCCGAACTGCCCGAACATCGGCCGGTAATGCACCGGCTGCGGCGTCGGGATGCTCGCATTCGGGTCGCCCATCGGCGCCACCGCGATCATCCCGCCCTTGATCACCAAGTCCGGCTTCACCCCGAAGAACGCCGGCGACCACAGCACCAGGTCCGCCAGCTTGCCCGCCTCGATCGACCCCACCTCGTGGCTCAGCCCCTGCGCGATGGCCGGATTGATCGTGTATTTCGCGATGTAACGCTTGATCCGCGCATTGTCCGCCGCCCCGTCCCCCGCCAGCGGGCCGCGCTGCCCCTTCATCTTGTGCGCCGTCTGCCACGTCCGGATGATCACCTCGCCGACCCGGCCCATCGCCTGGCTGTCCGACGCGATCATGGAGATCGCCCCCATGTCGTGCAGGATGTCCTCCGCCGCGATCGTCTCCCGCCGGATCCGGCTCTCCGCGAACGCCACGTCCTCCGGGATCGCCGGGTCCAGGTGATGGCAGACCATCAGCATGTCGAGATGCTCGTCCAGCGTGTTGCTCGTATAGGGCCGCGTCGGATTGGTGGAGGACGGCAGCACGTTCGCCAGCCCGGCCACCTTGATGATGTCCGGCGCATGCCCGCCCCCGGCGCCTTCCGTATGGAACGCATGGATCGTCCGCCCCTCGAACGCCGCGATCGTGTCCTCCACGAACCCGCTCTCGTTCAGCGTGTCGGTATGGATCATGATCTGCACGTCGAACCGGTCTGCCACGTCGAGCGCGCACCGGATCGCCGCCGGCGTCGTCCCCCAGTCCTCGTGCAGCTTCAGGCACGACGCCCCCGCCCGGATCATCTCTTCCAGCGCCGCCGGACGGCTTGCATTCCCTTTGCCCGAGAACGCCAGATTGACCGGCAGTCCCTCCGCCGCCTGCAGCATCCGACGCATGTACCAAGGCCCCGGCGTGCACGTCGTCGCGGCCGTCCCCGTCGCCGGGCCCGTCCCGCCGCCCACCAGCGTTGTCACCCCGGAGGCCAGCGCCTCCTCCACCTGCTGCGGGCAGATGAAATGGATGTGCGCGTCGATCCCGCCCGCCGTCAGGATCTTGCCTTCCCCGGCGATCACCTCCGTCCCCGGCCCGACCACGATGTCCACGCCGGGCTGGGTGTCCGGGTTGCCCGCCTTGCCGATCTTGTGGATCCGCCCGTTCAGCAGCGCCACGTCCGCCTTCACGATCCCCCAGTGATCGATGATGAGGGCATTGGTGATGACGGTATCCACCGCCCCCTCCGCCTGCGACGCCTGCGACTGCCCCATCCCGTCGCGGATCACCTTGCCGCCGCCGAACTTCACCTCCTCGCCGTAGATCGTCAGGTCGCGCTCGACCTCCGCGAACAACGCGGTGTCCGCCAACCGCACCCGGTCGCCCACCGTCGGGCCATACATGTCGGCATAGGCCGCCCGGCTGATCCGGCTCATTCCAGCGCCCCCATCACGGCGCCCCGGAACCCCCAAACCGCCCGGCGTCCCCGCAGCGGCACCAGCGTCACCTCCCGCGACTGCCCGGGCTCGAACCGCACCGCCGTCCCCGCCGCGATGTCCAACCGCTGCCCCCGCGCCGCCGCCCGATCGAACTGCAGCCCCGGATTGGCCTCGGCGAAATGGTAATGACTGCCCACCTGCACCGGCCGGTCCCCGGTATTGGACACGCGGATGGTCGTCCGCGGCTGCCCTTCGTTCAGCTCGATCTCGCCGGGCTGGGTGATCACCTCGCCGGGGATCAGGCGCCCGTCCGTCATCGGATCGGCTCGTGCACGGTCACCAGCTTGGTGCCGTCCGGGAACGTCGCCTCCACCTGCACGTCGGCGATCATCTCCGCGATGCCCTCCATCACCTGCTCGCGCGTGATCACGTGCGCCCCGGCCTCCATCAGATCGGCCACCGTCCGCCCGTCCCGCGCGCCCTCCACCACGAAGTCGGAGATCAGCGCCACCGCCTCCGGATGGTTCAGCTTCACCCCGCGCTCCAGCCGCCGCCGGGCCACGCTCGCCGCCATGGCGACGAGCAGCTTGTCCTTCTCACGCGGGGTCAGGTTCATCGCACGTCCTCGGGCACCTCAACAGGACCACACGCGGGGCAACGGTCGCCCCGCGCGCAACGCCGCCAACCCTGCCACGACGGCCGCCCGCAGGCACGCCCCATCTTCGGCCACCGCCCGCGCCACCAGCATCCCGTCCCACGCCGACACCCCGGCCTCCCACGGCGCCAACGCCGCCCGCAACCCGTCCACCGCCGCCTCCGCCTCCGCCGCGACCAGGATCAGCGTCGCCACCGCGCACGCCCCGCCGCCCACCGCCCGCCGCCCGAGCGCCGCCGCCACGTCGCCCTCGAACCGGATCCGGTCGTGCAACAGCAATCGCCCTTCCCGCCGTACCTCGAACAGGTCGTGCAGCGCGACCCGGCGCACGGCCTCGCCCATCGCCGTCCGCCCGAACAGCAGGCTCTCCACGCCCAGGAACCAGCCATCCGCCGCCACGTCCACCGCGAGCCGCCGCCGCAGCGCGCAGCCCTCGAACAGGATCGTCTCCTGCGGCAACCACTCCAGCGCCGCCCCCGCCCCGACCTCGACCGCGTTTTCCACCGCCGACTCGCTGCCCGGCAACGCCCGGTAGAACCGCTCCGCCGCCTGCGACGCCACCGTCACCCGCGTCCCCGCGCCCGCCATCACCCCGACCTCGAGCCGATCGCCGCCAGCCACCCCGCCCGACGAGTTCAAGGTGATCGCTTCCGTGCCCCACTCGTGGTCGACCCGCGGGAACCGCGCCTTGAGGCAGCCCTCCTGCCGCAACCGGTCCAGCACGGTCGCCGCGCCCCGCCGCTTGAACGCCAGCCGCAACTCCCCCCGCGAGCGTTGGTGCACCAACTCCATCACATCCGTGCCCCGAGCGTCTGGCCGACCGTAGGCACGCCGGCCGCACCCGCCAACCTCACACCGACAGCCGCCGCCGGACCTCCGCCTCGTCCAGATCGCCCGGCGGCCCGCTCAGCACGATGTTGCCGCGGTCCATGATGCACAGCGTGTCGGCCAGCTCCCGGGCGAAGTCGTAATATTGCTCCACCAGGAGGATCGCCATCGTGCCCCGGCCGCGCAGCAGCGCGATGACCCGGCCGATCTCCTTGATGATGCTCGGCTGGATCCCCTCCGTCGGCTCGTCCAGCACCAGCAGGCGCGGCTTGGTCACCAGCGCCCGCGCGATCGCCAGCTGTTGTTGCTGCCCGCCGGAAAGATCCCCGCCCCGTCGCCGCAGCATCGTCCGGAGCACGGGAAACAACTCGAAGATCTCGTCCTCGACCCGGCGCGCCCCGCGTGGCAGCACGGCGAACCCCGTCTCCAGGTTCTCCCGCACCGTCAGCAGCGGAAAGATGTCCCGCCCCTGCGGCACCCACGCCACCCCGCGCCGCGCCCGCTCGTGCGTCGGCATCCGGGTGATGTCGTCTCCGCACAAGGTGATGCGCCCGGCGCTCACCGGATGCGCCCCCGTGATTGCCCGCAGCAGGCTCGTCTTGCCCACGCCATTGCGCCCGAGCAGGCAGGTGACGTGGCCCGGCTCGGCCCCGATCGACACGCCGCGCAGCGCGATCGCCGCCCCGTAATGCAGGTCGACCCGCTCGACGGAGAGGCTATCGGCCAAGATACACCTCGATCACCGCCGGGTCCTGGCTCACCGCATCGATCCCGCCTTCGCTCAGGACCGACCCCTCGTGCAGCACCGTCACCTTCACATCCAACGCCCGGACGAACGCCATGTCGTGCTCGACCACCACCACGCTGCGCGTCCGGTTGATCTCGCGCAGCAGGATGGCGGTCTGCTCCGTCTCCGCATCCGTCATGCCGGCCACGGGCTCGTCGACCAGCAACAGCCGCGGCTCCTGCGCCAGCAACATGCCGATCTCCAGCCACTGCTTCTGCCCATGGCTCAGATCGGCCGCCCGGCGATGCCGGTGCGCGGTCAATCGCGTCACCTCGAGCACGCTCTCGATCCGCTCTCGCTCCGCCGCGGTCTCCCGCGCCCGCAGCGTGAACCACGGCCGCCGGTCGCCGGACAGCGCCAGCAGCAGGTTGTCCCACACCGTATGCGGCTCGAACACGGTCGGCTTCTGGAACTTGCGCCCGATCCCGAGCGCGGCGATGGCCGGCTCGTCCAGGCGCTTGAGGTCGGTGTTGGTCCCGAACAGCACGTCGCCCTGATCCGGCCGGGTCTTGCCGGTGATGACGTCCATCATGGTCGTCTTGCCGGCCCCGTTCGGCCCGATCACCGCGCGCATCTCGCCTGGCGCCAGCACCAGCGACAGGTTGTTCAGCGCCTTGAACCCGTCGAAGCTGACGCTGACCCCGTCCAGGTACAGCAGCGTCCCCGCCGCGCCCGCGAGGCTCACGTCTCGGCCTCGCGCACGCCCGTCTCCTCGCTCACCACCGGGATCGGCGCCGCCCGCTTCCGGACCAAGCCGACCAACCCCTTCGGCAGCAGCAGCGTCACCCCGATGAACAGCCCGCCCAGCGCGAACAGCCACAATTCCGGCAGCCACCCCGTGAACAGCGTCTTCGCCCCGTTGACCAGCACCGCCCCCAGGATGGCGCCATACAACGTGCCGCGGCCGCCGACCGCGACCCAGATCACCGCCTCGATCGAGTTGGCCGGCGCGAACTCCCCCGGGTTGATGATCCCCACCTGCGGCACGTACAGCGCGCCTCCCAGCCCGGCCATCACCGCCGAGATCACCCACACGACGAGCTTGTAATGCTCGGGCCGATAGCCCAGGAATCGGGTCCGGTTCTCCGTGTCGCGCACCGCGATCAACACCTTGCCGAACCGCGACCCGGTCAGTCCACGCGCGACCAGATACAGCCCGCACAGCACCGTCGCGCTGGCGATCAGCAAGGCGCACCGCGTCGCGTCCAGCTGCAGCGGCGCGCCGAGCAGCTCCTTGAAATCGGTCAGCCCGTTATTGCCGCCGAACCCCATGTCGTTGCGAAAGAACGCCAGTAGCAGCGCATAGGTCAGCGCCTGCGTGATGATGGACAGATAAACGCCCGAGACCCGGCTGCGGAACGCCAGCCAGCCGAACAGGTAGGCCAGCACCGCCGGCACCAGCACCGCCATTACCAGCGCGTACGGGAACCAGTCGAAGCCGAGCCAATACCACGGCAGCTCCTTGAAGTTCAGGAACACCATGAAGTCCGGCAGCATTGGGTTGCCGTATTGGCCGCGGCTGCCGATCTGCCGCATGAGGTACATGCCCATCGCGTAGCCGCCGAGCGCGAAGAACGCGGCGTGGCCCAGGCTCAGGATGCCGGCGAACCCCCACACCAGATCCACCGCCAGCGCCAACACCGCGTAGCAAAGGTATTTGCCGACCAGCGACACCGTGTAGGCCGGGATGTGCGCCCCGCTCGACGGGGGCGTGAACTGGTTCAACCCCGCCAGCAGCAAGGCCCCGCCCAGCACGAGCCCGACCACGAGCAGCGACACCCGGCTCATGCCTCCACCGCCCGCCCCTTGAGCGGGAACAGCCCCCGCGGCTTGCGCTGGATGAACAGGATCAACAGCACCAGCACGACGATCTTGCCCAGCACCGCGCCCGCGATCGGCTCCAGGAACTTGTTGACCACGCCCAGCGTCAGCGCCGCCACGGCCGTGCCCCACAGATTGCCCACGCCGCCGAACACCACCACCATGAAACTGTCGATGATGTAGCCCTGGCCCAGATTGGGGCTGACGTTGTCGATCTGGCTCAACGCCACCCCCGCCATGCCCGCCACCCCGGACCCCAGCCCGAACGTCATCGCGTCCACCCAGGGCGTGTTGATCCCCATCGCCGCCGCCATGCGCCGGTTCTGCGTCACCGCCCGCATCCGCAACCCGAGCGAGGTGCGGCGCAACACCGCCATCAAGGCGGCGAACACCAGGATGGCGAACACCACGATCGCGACCCGGTTGTAGGTGAGGTTGAGCTGCCCGATCGTGCCGGAACCGCTCATCCAAGCCGGTGTGCCCACCTCCCGGTTGGTCGGCCCGAACAGGGTCCGCACCGCCTGCTGCAGCACGAGCGACAAGCCAAACGTCGCCAGCAGCGTCTCCAGCGGCCGGCCATACAGGAACCGGATCAGCGTCCGTTCGATCAGGACGCCCAATCCGCCCGATACCAGGAATGCCAGCGGCACCGCGAGCAGCAGGCTCGCGCCGAACAACCCGGGCGCCTGCTGCCGGATCACCTCCTGCACGCTGAACGTCACGTAGGCGCCGATCATCACCATCTCGCCATGCGCCATGTTGATCACGCCCATGACCCCGAACGTGATCGCCAGCCCGGCAGCCGCCAGCAGCAGCACCGACCCCAGGCTGATCCCGTAGAACGCCGCCTGCGCCAGGCCCCACAGCCGCAGCGATCGGTCGATCGCAACCACCGCCTCGGCCGCGCGCGCCGTCACCGCCGCCGGCTGGCCCGACAGCGACGCCAGCAGCGCCCGGGCATCTAGGTCGCCGCGGTCCTGCACCGTGCCGACCGCGGCGAGCTTGTCCGCCTCCGGCTGGTCCGGCAGCATCAGCACCGTCGCCGCCCGCGCCTGCGCCATCACCCGGCGCACGCCCGCATCGCCTTCCTTCGCCAACGCCCGGTCCAGCGCCGGCATTGCCGCCGCGTCGCGCGCCTTGAACACCGCTTCCGCCGCCGTCGCGCGTTCGCCGGGGTCGCGCGCGAACAGCCGCAGGCTCCCCAGCGCGGAGTCGATCGACCGCCGCACCGCGTTGTTGAGCCGCACCGGCCGGGTCGCGCCGGCAGCTTGGGCGTCCTCGCCAGTAGCGGCCGAGGTCAGCGCCCCGGACGCATCCTTGATGAACAGCGCGCCATTCGCCCCCGCCACCAGCCGCCCCGATTGCAACGCCTCCAGCACCGCCGCCGCCCGCGGATCGCCCGACACCGCGAGCGCGTCCACGCCCCGCCGGATGTCGTCGAAGCTACTGGACGCCAACGGCGAAAGATCGCTCTGCGCCCGGGCCGTCCCGCTGCAGAGCAGGAGGGCGAGGAGGAACAACGCGCCCAGAAGCCCTCTCCCGCGAGCGGGAGAGGGCGAGGCGTGGCGGTGCGTCATGCGGGACCTACGTCCCGCTCCCGCCGCACTTGCCGGTCTTGACGTTGTAGTTCCCGCAGGACAGCGGCGGCCGCCAATCGGCCACCAGATCCTTCGAGCCCTCCAGATACGGCGACCACGCATCCGCCACGATCAGCCCCGGCGTCTGCGACACGATGTTGAACTGCCCGCCGCCCCCGATCTCGCCGATCAGCACCGGCTTGGTGATGTGGTGGTTCTCCATCAGCGCCGAGTAGCCGCCCGACAGGTTCGGCACCGAGATGCCGATCAGCGCCGGGATCACCTTCGCCGGCTCGAAGCTGCCGGCCTTCTCGACCGCCTTCACCCACATGTTGAACCCGATGTAGTGCGCCTCCATCGGGTCGTTGCTGACGCGCTTCGGGTTCTTGGTGAACGCCTGCCAGCGCCCGATGAACGCCTTGTTCTCCGGCGTATCGACGCTCTGGAAGTAGTTCCACGCCGCCAGATGGCCCTCCAGCGGCTTGGTGTCGATGCCGGCCAGCTCCTCCTCGCCGACGGAGAACGCCATCACCGGGATGTCGGTCGCCTTGATGCCTTGGTTGGCCAGCTCCTTGTAGAACGGCACATTGGCGTCGCCGTTCACCGTGCTGACCACGGCGGTCTTCTTGCCCGCCGAGCCGAACTTCTTGATGTCGGCGACGATGGTCTGCCAGTCGCTCTGCCCGAACGGCGTGTAGTTGATCATGATGTCCTCGGACTTCACGCCCTTGGACTTCAGATACGCTTCCAGGATCTTGTTGGTCGTGCGCGGATACACGTAGTCGGTGCCCGCCAGCACCCAGCGCTGCACACTCTCCTCGCGCGCCAGGTAATCCACTGCCGGGATCGCCTGCTGGTTCGGCGCCGCGCCCGTGTAGATGACGTTCTTGCTGCTTTCCTCGCCCTCGTACTGCACCGGGTAGAACAGGAGGTTGTTGAGCTCCTCGAACACCGGCAGCACCGACTTGCGCGACACGGAGGTCCAGCAGCCGAAGCAGGCCGACACCTTCTGCACCGAGATCAGCTCGCGCGCCTTTTCGGCGAAGAGCGGCCAGTTGCTCGCGGGATCGACCACCACGGCCTCCAGCTTGCGCCCCAGCACGCCGCCCTTCTTGTTCTGCTCGTCGATCAGCATGAGCATGACGTCCTTCAGCGTCGTCTCGCTGATCGCCATGGTGCCCGAAAGGCTGTGCAGGATACCGATTTTGACCGGGTCGGTCCCTTGCGCCCGGCTCGCCCGCAGCGCGGCGCCAGTGGCGGCCGTGGCCAGCGCGGCCAGCGACAGGCTTCTACGCGTGATCATGTGATGTCTTCCCCGCAGCCGTGAATCCTCACGGGTCCGAGAGCAAATCTCATGCCATGGTCCGCCGCTCCCATGGCTGTCGCCGATTGCCCGGGAACGCGGCAACCGCCGCTTCTCTGCGCAGCAGCGGCAGGGGACGCCGCCATCCTCTTGCGCGATGTCGGAGCGGGCGCCGCTCGCTTGTGACTCGGGGCGAGTTGAATTAGACGCGGACCTCCCCGTGTGCGGTGCGAGCGCCTTGTCCCAATCCGACCCCCAAGCGCCGAGGGCCGACGCCCCATCCGATGAGCGGCCCCCCCTCTCCTGGCGTAACGAGGCCGCCCGGCTCGACCTGATCGCCGTCGCCGGCGAGACCCGCGCCGCCGTGCTGCGCGACACGCTCGAGCGCACCGCCGACGACCTCGCCCGCACCCGCGCCCGCCTCGCCACCGCCGAAGCCACCGTGGAGCAGGACGGCCACGAAATCGCCTTCCGCGACCTTCAGCTCGCGGAAAAGGAGCGCTGGATCGTCGAACGCGACGCGATGGTTGCCCACCTTCGCGGCTACCAGACCGCCTACGAAACGATCATCAGCTCGCGTGGATGGCGCGCGGTGAGCCTCTTCCGCGCCGCGGTCGACAAGGTGCCGCCGCCGCTCCGGCGCGCCCTGCGCGGCGGGCTGAAGGCCGCATTCTGGGCCGCCACGCCCTGGGCCATCCCTGCCCGGCTGCAGCGCCGGCGCGACCATCTTGCCGCGCTGCAGGCGCCGCTACCGCCGGTCCCGATCCCCGAGCCCGTCGTCGAGCCGCCGCCGCCGCCGCCGCCGCCCGCACCACCTCCACCGCCGCCGGAGCCCGAAGGCTGGACCCTCGCCGACATCGACGCGCCGCGTGCCGGCTACCTGCCGCTGATCGAGGCCTTCGATCCGATCGCGCCGGACGTCTCGGTCATCGTGCTCAACGGGGACGGCCGCGACGAAATGGAGCAATGCCTGCAGCATCTGTGGCAGCACACGAGCGGGCACCATTACGAGATCGTCGTCGTGGACAATGGCAGCCCCCCGCCCGAGGTCGAGCGTCTCCGGGCCGAAGCGCCGCTGCTCCGCGTCGTCGCTCTCGGCGGCCGGCGCTACCCCGGCGAGGCCTTCAACATCGGCGCCGAGGCGGCCAAGGGGCGCCTGCTCTGCTTCCTCGACAGCCGGACCTTCGTCACCCCCGGCTGGCTGCCGCCACTCGTCGCCGCCCTCGAGCACGACCGCGACGTCGGCGTCGTCGGGCCCCGCATTCTCGCCCCCGACGGCACGCCGCAGCCCGGTCCCGCCCGTCTCGCCCCCGACGGCGCCCTGCTCCCCGACAGCGATCCGCAGGACGACGCGCCGCACCCGGTCGACCTCGTGCCGCGCATCGGCATGCTCCTGCGCCGCCGCGACTTCATCGGTGCCCTTGGGTTCGACCTGGCCTGGGAGCCCGCCGGCTACGAGGATGCCGACCTCTGCCTCAAGCTCCGCCTCCGCGGCCTCGGCGCCCTCGCCTGCCCCGCCTCGGCCGTGATCTCCCTGCCCGACAGCCCCGATCGCCCTGCCGGACCGGACGCGCTCGCGATGAACCGCGGCAAGTTCACCAATCGCTGGGGCAACTGGCTCCGCGCGCCCGACGGGCCCGCCCCCGAGCTGATCCCCGCCGGCCCGCCCCGCCTGCAGCCCACCCCGCCGGCCGCGCCGGAACGCCGGGTCGTGATCTACTCGCCGTATCAGCTCACCCCGGGCGGCGGCGAGCGCTACATCCTGACCATCGCCGAAGCCCTCAAGGACGTTGCCGCCGTCGCCCTGGTCACGCCGCTGCGCGTCAGCCGCCTCCGCCTGCTCACCATGGCGCGCGAGTTCGAGCTCGACCTCGACCAGCTCGAGCTGCTCTGTGCGGAGGACTTGCCCGACCGCGCCCCGGCCGACATCGCCTTCCTGCTCGGCAACGAGATCTTCCCCACCGTCGGCCAGCAGGCGGCCCACAACATCTACATCTGCCAGTTCCCCTTCCCCTTCGAATCCGACGCCGCCCGCGCCCGCCAGCGCCCGTTCTGGGACGATGTCGACCTCGTCCTCACCTATTCCGACTACGTCAGCACCCATCTCCGCCGCGAGATCGCCCGCGCCGACGTGCCGTTCCATCCGCTGGAGGTGCTGGCGCCGCCCGTGCCGATGATCCGCACCCGCGCGGCCAAGCGCCCGGGCCAGATCCTCCACGTCGGCCGCTTCTTCGTCGGCGGGCACTGCAAGCGGCAGGACGCGCTGATCGAGGCGGTGCGCCAGCTCCAGGCCGACGGCGTCGCGATGGAGCTGCACCTGGCCGGCTCCGTGATGCCGGAGCCCGCCCACCAGGCCTATTACGCCGGCCTGCTCGAACAGGCTGCGGGCTTGCCCGTCCACTTCCACGCCAACTGCTCGGTCGAGGAGCTGCACCGCCTCTATGCCGAGAGCGACCTCTACTGGCATGCCACCGGCGTCGGCCGCGACGTGGAGGCCGCGCCCTATCTGGTCGAGCATTTTGGCATCTCGATCGTGGAAGCCATGTCGGCCCGCTGCATCCCGCTGGTCTTCGCCGCCGGCGGCCCGGTCTCCATCGTCGAGCCCGGCGTGACGGGCTTCCATTACCGCACCATCGACGAGCTCGCCGCCCGCACCGCCACACTGCTGCGCAGCCCGGACCCGGCCGCCATCGACGCCATGCGCGAGGCCGCCGCCCGCGCCGCGGCCGCCTTTGACGAGGAAACCTTCCGCGCCGCCATCCGCGCCCTGGTCGCCCGCTGGCCCGCCACCCCGCGGACGATTGACGCCGACGCGATGCAACCGGAAGGGGCCGCTCCGTCGTTGTGACGGCCTGACCGGAGCCCGTCACCCATGCAGAACGTCGCTGAGCTCGCCGACATCACCACCGACCGCGCCACCGAGGTCGAAATCGGCGAGCACACGCTGATCCTGGTGCGCGACGGCGAAGCGGTGCGCGCCTACGCCGGCAAATGTCCCCATGCCGGCGCGCCGCTGGCAAAGGGCGCGGTATGCGACGGCACGATCGTCTGCCCGTGGCACAAGGCGGTATTCTCCGTCGCCGACGGCGCCCTGCTCGAGCCGCCCGCCCTGCACGGCCTGCAGCAATACCGCACCGAGATCCGCGACGGCGCCGTCTTCGTCGACCCGGCGCAACCGCTCCAGCGCCCCCCGGCACCGCCCGCCGCGGACGGGCACGTGCTGCTGGTCGGCGCCGGCGCCGCCGGGGCGGCCTGCGCCGCCGGGCTACGCGAGTTCGGCTTCCGGGGCACCGTCACGATGGTCGCCCCGGAGGCGGATGCGCCCTACGACCGCACGGCGCTCAGCAAGTTCGTGCTCGAAGGCGGCAAGGCGCCCGACGAGGTCGAGCCGTTGCTGCCCGAAGAGTTCTACGCCGAGCACGGCATCGAGCGCGTCCATGCCCGCGTCACCCGCCTCGACCCGGTCAACCGCATCGCCGTGCTGGAGGACTCCAACCGGATCGGCTTCAGCCACGCCCTCATCGCCACCGGCGGCGCACCCAAGCACGTCGACCTTCCCGGCGCCAAGCTCCGCGGCGTGTTCACCCTCCGGTCCAAGGCGGATGCGGCTGCGATCACCGACCGTGCCAAGCCGGGCGGCCGCGCTGTCATCCTGGGCAGCAGCTTCATCGGACTGGAAAGCGCCTCCGCGCTGCGAAAGCGCGGCATGGACGTGACCGTCGTCGCGCCGGAGGCGATCCCGTTCGCCAAGCAGTTCGGCGAACGGATCGGCACCATGTTCCGGGACCTGCACGTCCGCAACGGCGTCGTTTTCCGGGCCGAGGCGAAGGCGGCCCGGCTCACCGGCGACACGGACGTCTCGGGCGTCGTCCTGGAAAACGGAGAGGAGCTGCCGGCCGACCTCGTCCTGGTCGGCGTCGGCGTCGGCCCGGTGACCGGCTTCCTCGACGGGCTCGGCCTCGGGGAGGATGGCGGCATTCCGGTCGATGCCGGCATGCGCGCCGCCCCCGGCCTTTACGCCGCCGGCGACGTGGCCAGCTTCCCATTCGGCGACGGCACTGCCCGTATCGAGCATTGGCGCGTGGCCCAACAGCAAGCCCGCATCGCCGCCAGCAACATCGCCGGCCATGATGCCCGCTACGGCGGCGTGCCGTTCTTCTGGACCTACCATTTCGGCAAGCGTTTCGAGTACCTCGGCCATGCGACGAAGTGGGACGACGTGGTCGTCGAGGGCTCGCTGGACGAGCAGGATTTCGTCGCCCTGCTCGTCGATCGCGGCCGGGTCGCCGGTATCCTGGCCTGTCAGCGCGAGCGCGCCACCTGCCTGCTGCTGCACCGGATGCGGTCGGGCGTCGGCGCGAACGAGGCTCTCGCCGTCATTCGCGCCGCGTGAGCCTCAGGCGGCCCTTAGTATCTTCACCGCCTCAGGCGGCGAGGAACTCCATCGCCGCTTCCACCCCGCCCTGCCCGTACGGCACCGCGTTGCGGCGCAGGCTCATCTCGACGGCCGCCAGCGTGCCGAGGATCATCGGCTCGTTGAGGTCGCCGAGATGGCCGATGCGGAACACCTTGCCGCCCAGCCGGCCGAGCCCGCCGCCGATGGACACGTTGAACTGGTCCAGCGCCGTCTTGCGCAGCTTCTCGGCGTCCTGCCCCTCTGGCATCAGCACGGCGGTGACGCTGTCCGAGTAGCGCGCCGGGTCGAGGCAGTAGAGTTGCGGCCCCTGATTCCCGGCCCAGGCCCGAACGGCGCGCCGCGTCGCTTCCGCCAGGCGATGATGCCGCGCCACCACCGCGTCCAAACCCTCTTCCTCGATCAGCCGGATGCTCTCGCACAGGCCGAAGAAATAGCCGGTCGGCACCGTTCCCATGAAGGAGCGGAACCCGCGCGACATCATCTCCGTCCAGTCGAAGTAGTGCCGGGCGATCGTGGCCGACTTATGCGCCTGCATCGCCTTGGGCGACGTGGCGGTGAAGCTCATCCCGGTCGGCAGCATCAACCCCTTCTGGCTGCCGCCCACCACCCCGTCCACGCCCCAGTCGCTCATGCGGAATTCGAGCGAGCCCAGCGACGAGATGGTGTCCACCAGCAACAGCGCGTCGTGCCCGGCGGCGTCGATCGCCTGGCGGACGTCGCCGATCGGCAGCGCCATGCCGGTCGCCGTCTCGCTGTGCACCGCCAGCACGGCCTTGATCGCGCCGGCCCCGTCCTCCCGCAGCGCGGCGGTGATCGCACCCATCTCGACGCCGCGCCGCCAATCGGCCGGGACGGTCTGCACCGTCAGGCCGAACTTGCGCGCCATCGCCGACCAACCCTCGCTGAACCAGCCGCTCTCGATCGCCAGCACCGTGTCGCCGGGCGACAGCAGATTGGCCAGCGTCGCTTCCCACGCGCCATGCCCGGTGGCGGTGTAGAAGAACAGCTCGCCCTCCGTGCCGAGGATGCGCATCAGCCCGGCCTTGGCCTGGTCGAACACGCCCATGAACTCGCGGTCCATGAAATCGATCGTGGGCCGGTCCATGGCGCGCAGGATGCTGTCGGGGATGTTGGTCGGGCCCGGGTTGCTGAAGAATTGCCGGCCGGTCTTCCTGCTCATCCGCGCTGCTCCTGTTGCTGCCAGGGAAAGCCTACTCCCCCAGCCGGAGCCGCGCGAGAGACGGCGCTTGCCAAGCCGGCGCGCTTTGTCCATTGCATCGCACCATGGATCTGTTGACCGCCATCGGCATCGCCATCCTGCAGGGCGCGACGGAGTTGTTCCCCATCAGCAGCCTCGGCCACGCTGTGGTGGTGCCCGCCTTGCTGGGCTGGCCGCTGGATCAGAAGTCACCGGACTTCCTGCCCTTCCTCGTGCTGCTGCATACCGGCACGGCGCTGGCGCTGCTGCTGTATTTCTGGCGCGACTGGCTCCGCCTCGCCACCGGCATCCTGGGCCTGAACGGCCCGGCCGTCGCGCGCGAGCAGCGGCGCCTGTTCCTGCTCATCGTCGTGGCCACGATCCCCGCGGTGATCCTCGGCTACGTGCTGAACCATTTTTTCCGGTCCTTGTTCGCCACCCCGCTATTTGCCTGCGGCTTCCTGTTCGCCAACGGCCTGCTGTTGCTGCTGGGTGAGCGGCTGCGCGGGCGCACCACCGGCAACGAGCGACCCGGCACCGCCATGACGCCGATCGACGCGCTGGTCATCGGCTGCTGGCAGTGCGGCGCCTTGCTCCCCGGTATCTCGCGCTCCGGCGCCACCATCGCCGGCGGCCTGGTACGCGGCTTCAGCCACTACGATTCCGCACGCTTCTCCTTCCTGATCGCGCTGCCCATTATCGTCGGCGCCACCGTGCTGGAGGTGCCGCACCTGCTGCACGCCAGCGTGGCGCCCGGCGTGTTCCAGCAGGCGCTGCTGGCCGCCGTGGTCGCCGGCGTCACGGCCTGGATCGCGACCTTTCTGCTGATGCGGTGGTTCCGCTCCAACGACGATTGGGCACTCACCCCGTTTGCGATCTACTGCCTGGTGTTCGGCGCCGGGTCGGCCGCTTACCTGCTGATGCGATGATGCGCCGCCGTTCGCTCCTGCTCGCCCCCGCCGCGCTGCTGCTCGCCGGCGCCGACCGCGTCCCGGTCGCGGCGACGCCGATCTCGCGCATGGACACGCCGTGGTGGAAAGCCCGGCATCTCGAGAAGCTCGCCGAGATCAAGCGCGGCCCGGTTGACCTGATCTGGCTCGGCGACAGCATCACCCAGGATTGGGAGCTGGACGGCCCGCCGGACTGGCGCGCCTTTGCCCCGGTCTGGCAGCGCTTCTACGGCGACCGCCACGCGGTCAACCTGGGCTTCAAGGGCGACACCACCGCGCACCTCCTTTGGCGTATGGGCAATGGCGAGTTGGACGGCATCGCGCCGAAGGCCGCGGTCGTCTTGATCGGCGCCAACAACATGGGCCGCGTGCACTGGAATGCCGAGCAGACGGTCGCCGGCATCGCCGCCGTGACCGCCGACCTACGCCGCCGCCTGCCCGGCACCAAGATCCTGCTGATCAGCGTGCTGCCAAGTATCCGCAACAAATACGTCACGCGCACCACGGCGGAGATCAATCGGGCGCTGGCCGAGCGCTATCCCGCCGGCGGCCCCATCACCTACATGGACGTCACCGCCCTGTTCATGCGCAGCGGCGAGGTCGATCGGACGCAGTTCCTCGACGATCAGCTGACACCGCCGGATCCGCCCCTGCACCCCACGGCGCAGGCGCAGCGCAAGCTGGCCGAAGCCATCGAACCGACGGTAGCGGCCATGATGGGCGACCGCCGGCACTGATATTGCATCGCGTCGAGCCTCAGCGAGGAACGACGCGATGAAACGACGCACTGTAGTCTGCGGCCTCGCCACCGCGGCCCTCGCCCGCCCGAGCCTGGTGCGCGCGGACGAGCAGACCACGCTCAAGTTCGTGCCATACGCCGACCTCGCCCTACTCGACCCGGCCGTCAGCGCCTTCGTCACCCGCAATCATGCGCTGATGGTCTTCGACACGCTGTTCGCGTGGGACCTCGACGGCGTGGCGCGGCCCCAGATGCTCGCGGGTTCGCTGACCGAGCCGGATGGCCTCGGCTGGACGCTCACCCTGCGCGATCACCTCCTCTTTCATGACGGCACGCCCGTGCTGGCGCGCGACGCCGTGGCCAGCATCAAGCGCTGGTGGATCAACGACGCGTTCGGCCAGGCCCTGGCGGTCGCGACCGACGACCTCTCGGCGCCGGACGACAAGACGATCCGCTTCCGGCTCAAGCGCCCGTTCCCGCTGCTGCCCGACGCGCTGGCACACCCGACCAACACGATGGCGGCAATCATGCCGGAGCGCCTTGCCGAAACGCCCGCCAGCAAGCGGCTGACCGAGATGGTCGGCAGCGGGCCATTCCGCTATCTCGCCGCCGAGCGGGTTCCCGGCGCGCGCAACGTGTACGCCAAATTCGACCGGTATGTGCCGCGCGACGGGGTCGCGAGCTTCTGCGCCGGGCCGCGCGTCGTCAATTTCGATCGGGTCGAGTGGGTCACGATGCCCGATCCGGGCACGCAGATCGCGGCACTGAAGAACGGCGAGGTCGATTTCGTCGAGCAGCCGCTGATGGACCTGGTGCCGTCGCTGAAGAAGACTCGCGGGCTGACGGTCGAGGTGGTCGAGACCAAGGGGCTGATCGGGTTCCTCCGTTTCAACCAGACCTTCGCGCCCTTCGACAACGAGGCGATCCGCCGTGCCGTGTTGCAGGCGGTCAATCAGCGCGAGTTCATGGAAGCCGTCGTCGGCACCGGCGCGCCCTACGATGCACGGACGGGGCTGTTCACCCCCGGCACCAAGCTGGCCAACGATGCCGGCATGGAGGCACTCAACGGCAAGCACGATCTGGCCGCGCTGCGCAAGGCGATCGTGGATGCCGGCTACAAGGGCGAGAAGATCACGTATCTCGAGCCGACCGACGTGCCCCGCATCAACGCCATCGCCGAGGTCGGCGCCGACGTGATGCGCAAGCTCGGGTTCAACGTCGACGTGATCGCGACCGACTGGGGCACGACGGTGCAGCGCTCGGTCAGCCGGCAGCCGCCGGACAAGGGCGGTTGGCACATGTTCGCCGCCTTCTCCGGCGGGTGGGATATGAGCAATCCGGGCAACCACCAACTCATGCGCGGCAATGGCGAACGTGCCTATAACGGCTGGCCGACGATGCCGGCGCTGGAAGCGTTGCGCGACACTTGGCTCTACGCGCCGGATCGGTCGAACGATGTCGCGCTCGCGCGACGGATGCAGGAGCGGGCGCTGCGGGAAGTGCCGTACCTCCCGCTCGGCTCCTACTATCAACCGGTCGCCTATACGTCGTCGCTGACGGGTGTCGCCAAGGGCCTGGTTCAGTTTACCGGCGTCAAGCGGGCGTAAACTCCGCCCCCTCTCTGCGAGCCGCCGTTCGGCGGTGGGGCGACCAGGGCGGTCTCCGCGCCGCCTTGGCGTGGCTTGCCGTCGCGCTGATGACGGCCGCGTCTCAGCCGGCCGGCTTGCCGATGTCGGTCGGCCCGACCGGCTTGAAGATGCAGACCCGCTCCAGGTCGCCCGAATTGGGCCAGCCGGTGCGGGCGAAATCCATGCACTCGACCGGCCGCTCGCCGGGCGGCGGCTGCGCCGTGCTGGGGCCGGATACCAGCGTGTTCTGCTGTACGTAACCGAACGCACCGCCGTAGCGGACCCGGCACCACCCATCGCGGCACGATTCCGGCGCCAGCGGCGTCCGGTTCTGGATTTCGTCCGTGACCGAATACTGCAGCCCGGGGCCGGAATGCATGTAGGTCGTGAAGCGCGTCACGATCTGGGCATGGGCGGGCGCCAATCCCAGGACCAGCGCCACCGCCCAGGTACTCACGAGAAGGTCACGTCGCGGCAGGTGGGGGAACGACATCGAAAGCTCCTCTGAGCGTCTTGAGCAATTGACAGTATCAAGTGTCAACTCATAATGACAGACAGGTGCTGATGGCACCACCCGCTTTGCGGGATCGAACCCTGAATACCGAGTGAGGTGCCCCATGGCCTTGATGTCGTATGAGGCGAAGTATCGTGTGCGCGGCGGCACCCTGATCGGGGGCGACCTGTTCGATTTCTGGGTGGGTCCGTTCTACGTCGGCTTTTTCGGTGTCACGACGATCTTCTTCTCCGCCCTGGGGACGCTGCTGATCATCTACGGCGCGGCGATCGGGCCGAGCTGGGCGCTGTTCAAGATCTCCATCAACCCGCCGCCGATCTCCTACGGGCTTGGCTGGGCGCCGCTCTCCGATGGCGGGCTGTGGCAGCTCGTCACCATCTGCGCGCTGGGCGCCTTCTGCTCCTGGGCGCTGCGCCAGGTCGAGATCGCCCGCAAGCTCGGCATGGGACTGCACGTCCCATTCGCCTTCAGCTGCGCCATCTTCGCCTACGCCTCGCTGGTGGTATTCCGCCCGATGCTGCTGGGCGCCTGGGGCTACGGCTTCCCGTACGGGATCATGAGCCACCTCGATTGGGTGTCCAACGTCGGCTACCAATACTTACACTTTCATTTCAATCCCGCGCACATGATTGCGGTGACTTGCTTCTTTACCACCACCTTCGCGCTGGCCCTGCATGGCGGCGAGATCCTCTCGGCAGCCAACCCGGGCAAGGGCAAGACGCTAAAGGCCGACCTGCACGAGAGCGTCTACTTCCGCGACACCATCACGTATTCGATCGGCGAACTCGGCATCCACCGGCTCGGCTACTTCGTGGCCATCAATGCCGGCATCTGGAGCGCGATCTGCATCCTGATCTCCGGCCCGTTCTGGACCCGTGGCTGGCCGTATTTCATGAGCTGGTACCTGAACATGCCCATCTGGGACGCCTACGGCTTCCACGGTTTCTGACGGATAGGAGGCCGCCATGGCTCGCTTTCACACGCTCTACACGGCCATTCAGGTCACCGGTCCGGAAGAGGACGAGATCCCGATGGAGGGGTCGAGCTTCGGCAGCCGGGTCGGCAAGCCGATCCACTCCCGGCTGCTCGGGCTCATCGGCGAGACGCAGGTCTTCCCGACCTATCTCGGCGTCACCGGCATCCTCTCGCTGCTCTGCGGCTTCGTCGCCATCGAGATCATCGGCCTCAACTTCCTGGCGGCGGTCGACTGGAACGTCATCCGCTTCATCAAGATGCTGCCCTTCCTGGCGATCCAGCCGCCGCCGGCCAAATACGGCCTGACCCTGTTCCCGCCGCTGGCCGAAGGCGGCTGGTGGCTCATGGCCGGCTTCTTCCTGACCACGTCGATCCTGCTGTGGTGGGTGCGGATGTATCGGCGCGCCCGGGCCATCGGCATGGGCACCCACGTTGCCTGGGCCTTCGCCGCCGCGATCTGGCTTTACCTCGTGCTCGGCTTCATCCGGCCGATCTGCATGGGCAATTGGTCCGAAGCGGTGCCGTTCGGCATCGTGGAACACCTCAACTGGACCGCCACCTTCTCGGTCCGCTACGGCAACCTCTACTACAACCCCTTCCACATGCTCTCGATCGTGTTCCTGTATGGCTCGACCCTGCTGTTCGCCATGCACGCCGGCACCATCCTGGCCGTCACCCCGTTCGGCGGTGACCGCGAAGTGCACGAGATCGCCGATCGCGGCACCGCGATGGAGCGCAGTGCCCTGTTCTGGCGCTGGACGATGGGGTTCAACGCCAACTTCGAGTCGATCCATCGCTGGATCTACTGGTTCGCCATCCTGACCACCATCACCGGCGGCATCGGCATCCTGATCACCGGCACGCTGGTCGACAATTGGTACCTCTGGGGCGTCAAGCACGGCATCGCGCCGGACTACCCGACCATCATGGGCCGTCCCGACGTGCTGCCGACCGGGATGATCAAGCTGCCATCCCTCAACACGCCCGGAGGCAACCCATGATCCCCGGACTGCTCAAATGGGGCGCCAGCATCGGTGCGGTGGTTGGCGTCGCCTTCGTGCTCGCCGTGCCGAAATGGGTCGCCCCCTCCGCCGAGGGCATCCAGGTCGGCCCGCCGCCGACTTCCATGATCCTGTTTCCGCAGGGCCAGAAGGTCGAGCCGGTGCCGCAGGTGCCGCCCGCCCCGCTGCCGCCCGTGGCAGCGTCCGGGCAACTCGCCAAGGCCGTCTACAAGAACGTCCAGGTGCTGGGCGACGTCGACCAAGCGGAGTTCATGCGGCTGCAGGAAGCCATCACCCAGTGGGTCGCCCCCAAGCAGGGCTGCGGCTTCTGCCACGCCGGCGATGACTGGGCCTCGGACGCCAAGCCGCAAAAGGTCGCCGCCCGCCTGATGCTGTCCATGACGCGGACCATCAACGCCGACTGGTCCAACCACGTCGCCCCCGCGGGCGTCACCTGCTACACCTGCCACCGCGGCCAGCCGATCCCGGCTGAGACCTGGTTCCCGCAGGGTCCCAAGCCCGCCAAGCCCTACGTCGCCGTTCAGCAGCCGTACAACGAGTCGGCCGACACGGTGCGCAAGTTCTTCCCCGATAACGGTTGGGCGCTGTTCTACCTCGGCAACGAGAACATCTCGGCTCAGTCGCTCTCCGCGCTGCCCGACAACCAGGTGCATTCCTTCATTGTCGTCACCCGCATCTACGAGATGATGATGCAGATGGCCGACGGCATGGGCGTCAATTGCGGCTTCTGCCACAACAGCCGCGCCTTCTGGGACTGGTCGCAGAGCACGCCGCAGCGCTGGACGTCGTACTACGCGATCCAGCAGATCCGCGACCTCAACAACCGGTTCCTGCTCAAGCTCGCCGACGCGATCCCGATGAAGCGCATCCGGGTCAACGAGACCTCCCTGCCCGTGCTCCCGGCCCATGAGACCGGTGTGCAGGATGGCAACGGCCTCGCGGTCTGCGCCACGTGCCACTACTCGCGCCCCAAGCCGATGAACGGCGCCGACGTGATCAGCACCTACCCGTCGCTGATCGGTCCCGCCACGCCCGTGGCCACCCCGGCCGGCACCCCGGGCACGCCCCCCACCGACCAGAGAGCGGAGGCCCGCTGATGCTGCCCGGCGCCATCACCAGCCAGATCGACGCGGTGCAGATCCTCGTCGCCCTGTTCTTCCTGTTCTTCCTCGGCCTCATGTACTATCTGCGCCGCGAGGATAAGCGGGAAGGCTACCCGCTGTGGGACGTCTCGCCGCGCGACGTGCCGATCGAGGGCTTTCCGCCGGTCCCGCCCACCAAGGTCTACATCCTGATGGAGGGCGGCACGACCACCATGCCGCACCGCTTCGAGCCGTCGGCCAGCCGGGCCATGCCCGCCGAGCCGTATTTCGGCGCCCCGCTGATCCCGATCGGCGACGCCATGCTGGCCGAGGTCGGCCCGGGCGCCTACCCGATGCGCAAGGCCGTGCCCCTGCTCTCCGAAGGCCACCCCCAAGTGCAGCCGATGCGGGTGGCCCCGGGCTGGGACGTGATGAAGGGTGACGCCGATCCGCGCGGCATGCGCGTGCTCGACGCCGGCAAGCAGCCGGTCGGCACCGTGGTCGACCTTTGGGTCGATCGTGGGGTCAAGATCCTGCGCTACCTCGAGGTCGAGCTCGACGACGCCGGGGCCGATAGCGGGGCCGGCGCGCACGTGATGGTGCCGATCTTCCGCACCGACATCGCGGAGAAGCGCCGGGTCGTGAAGGTGCGCAAGATGCTGGCCGGGCACATCCGGCTGGCGCCGCGCCTGTCGAACCCGGACCAGATCACCGCCCGCGAGGAAGACCAGGTCAACGCCTACTTCAGTGCGGCCTACATGTATGGCCGCGGCCATGCCGGCGGGAGCGTTCCCGCTTCCGCTGGCGAGACCCTCCTGCCGAGGTACCCCGGATGAGCGCCACCACCACCACCGCCCCGATCCCGGCCGACATCGCCGTCGGCCGCCCCTTCGATCAGCCCGGCCTGATCGGCTGGGCCAACCCTCGCGTCACCGCGCCGCCGCGGCCGCGCTCGGCCTCGCCCTGGCCGTGGTCCGCCCCCGCCGCCGTCGCGCTGCTGCCGGGCGAGCAGATGGTCTGGCAGGGTGGTCCCACGATGGTCGCCTTGCTGCTGCGGCTTTATCACATCCGCATCGTCGCCGCGTACGGCGTGCTGCTGACCTTGGCCGACATCGTCGCCGCCAAGCTCAAGGGCGAGGAGATGTGGCCCGCCCTGGCCGCCGCGATCCCCGGCACATTGACCACACTCGGCGCGCTGGCCATCTTCGCCGCTTTGGCCTGGTGCAGCGCCCGCACCACCCGTTACACGCTCACCGACCGGCGGTTGGTCATGCAGTGTGGTGTCGCGCTGCCCAAGACGATCGGCATTCCGCTGAGCCAGATTGCCGCCGTGGCCGTCCGCGTCCGTGGTGACGGCACCGGCGACGTCACCTTGCAGCCCAAGCCCGGCGCCAAGCTCGTCTTCCTCAAGCTTTGGCCGTTTGCCCGGCCGTGGCACATCCGCAAGCCGGAGCCGATGCTGCGGGACGTGCCCGCCGCCGGTTACGTCGGCACCGTGCTCAGCCGCTGCGTGGCCGCCGTGGCTGCCGCCGAACCCGCTTCGTCGGCAGATTGTCCGGCTGGGCGAAGCGAAGGCTGATCGCCGGGTCCTCCGCCGACTTCGCGCCGGCCGCGAGCATGGAGACCCGGAGCAGCAGCGACCCGGCGATCACCAAGCCGGCCGCCGCGGGGGAGAGGCGGGCGCCCTCCCCTCGCAAGGCCGACAAGCCCCACAGCGCAATCGGGGCGGCCGTGCCCAGGCCCGCCGCGCCGATCTTCTCCGTCATCCCCCACCCGCCGCGCATGATCGGCGCCACCCCGGTCCGCTGATACCGGGCGGACTGCACGGCATCGGCCACCAACTCGGTCGCCAAAGCGGCCACGCAGATCGCATCCAGTGCCCGCTTGGCCGGGCCATCCTCCTGCCCGAACGACAACGCCGCTGCCCCGCTGGCCATCGACGCGGCGCCGAACCGCGCCCCGAGCGCCCGCGGCGCCGCGGCCCAGAGCGGCGTACTCGTCGCAGCCATGAGCGCCGCGGTATAAGTCCCCATGCCCATGCCGAGCCCGGCCGCCGGCACGTTGGCCAGCCGCGCCGCCCGGCGCCAGCCGCGCCGCCCCCGTCCGCGATCGGCCCACCAATGCAGCCCGGCCGACGCGATCGCCGACATGCTGAACCCCGACAGCACCCAGGTTCCGATGCTCATCGGCGACGTGGCCTTCGCGACGCGGAACATGTTCATGAAACGCTGCGGCGTATGGAGGTCCCACACCAGCAGCCCGGCGCCGAGCGTCGGCGCCAGCAGCGGCAGCCAGCGGCCCCGACGGACCACGGCCTCCCGTTCGGCCGGCCGCACGGTCTCGGCGATGGTGGTCAGCAACGCGGCCGTCCCCGCCATGCCGGCCAGCGCCACGTAGCCGCCGACCACCCAATTGTTGAACGGCGCCGCCTTGAGCTGCGCGCGGCCATAATAGTTCTCGCCGCGCCAGGGCTCCGGCGGCGTCGACATCTCGTTCATCGCCGCGCCCGCCCCATCGCCACCGCGGCGCCCAGCGCCAGGCTCGCCACCGTCAGCAACCCACTCACCAGTGCCGGCGCGACCCGGCGCGACGCCCGCGTCGGCGCGCGCGGCAGGTTGTAGACCTCCGGCTTGTCGAGCAGCAGAAAGAACGCGTTGAGGTGCCCGAGGTCGCCGGTGGCGCCCGGCCCGTCTGGTGCGCCGTAGAGATAGGCGCCCTTGACGCCCCGGGCCTGCAACGCCTCCACCCGCTCGCTCGCCCGCTCCTGCAGGACGGAGAGCTCGCCGAACTGGATGCTCTCGGTCGGGCAGGCCTTGGCGCAGGCCGGTTCCAGCCCGCCCTTCAGCCGGTCGTAACAAAGGGTGCACTTATGGGCCTTGCCGTCGTGCGGGTTCAGCGCCACCACGCCGAACGGACAGGCCGGGATGCAGTAGCCGCAGCCATTGCAGATGTCCTGCTGCACCACGACGGTGTCGAACTCGGTCTTGAACAGCGCCCCCGTCGGGCAGGCCTCGAGGCAGGGCGGGTTGTGGCAGTGCTTGCAGACGTCGCTCATCATCAGCCACCCGCCCTGCCCCGGCGGCTTGCCGTTCTGCCGGACGTCGCCTTCGATGAACGACACGTGCCGCCAGGTGTTGGCCGACAGCGCGCCGGTATTGTCGAAGCTCTCGCCGGTGAGCCCGATATTGTCGGCCGGGAGGTTGTTCCACTCCTTGCAGGCGACCTCGCACGCCTTGCAGCCGATGCAGACGGAGGTGTCGGTGAAGAAGCCATAGGACCGGCCGGGCTGGATCAGCACGCCCGTCGTCAGTTCCGACTCGTTCGGGATGGGCCCGTCGAACTCGGATTGCGTGTGATCGAGCGTGCGCGGATGCATGTCCATGTCGGTCTCCGCCGGTCAGAGCGTCGTGATGGAAGTGGCGACCCGGCCGATGATGCCGGCGCCGGGCTTGACCCGCACCGACACCCGGGCCTGGCGCCGGGCGAGACCCTCCAGCTGCGCGGGTTCGGCCAGCGACAACGCCCCGAGCACCAGCATATGGCCGACCCCCTCGTCGTCGATCAGTTGGAAGCGGCTTTCCTGCACGATCGTGACGATGCCCTCGATCGTGGTCGCGCGGGAAGGGAATGGCATAGCGTTCGAACGCGACCGGACCGACCGGGTTTGCTGGAACGCGGGCGGGGAACCGGCGTTGGATCCGTATGAGAAAACTGACGAGCGGGATCGGCGCCCGTGGCGCGCGCTTCCTCAAGGACTGGTCCCTGCCGCGGCAACTCGCCGGGCAGGACGTCCGCGCGGAAGCCGCGCGCAGCACGGCGTCCGAAACCCTGCGTCCTCGCCTCGAGCAGGCCGACAAGGTGGGCACCTCCGTGTGTCCGTTCTGCGCCGTCGGTTGCGGGCAGTTGGTGTATGCCAAGAACGGCCGGCCCATCCACATCGAGGGCGACCGGCGTAGCCCGGTCAACCAAGGGACGCTCTGCCCCAAGGGCTCCGGCACGCTGGGCGTGCTGCTGAGCCCGCAGCGGATCAACAAGGTGTTGTATCGTGCGCCCCACGCCACCGAGTGGGAGGAGCGTCCACTCGAATGGGCGATGGACCGGGTCGCGGCGCTGACCAAGCAGGCGCGCGACGACACCTTCGTGGACCGCCTGCCGGACGGCAAGCTGGTCAACCACACGCTGGGTGTCGCCTCCATGGGCGGGGCCACGCTCGACAACGAAGAGAACTACCTGATCAAGAAGCTGTTCGGTGGCGGCTTGGGCATGGTCACCATCGAGAACCAAGCCCGAATATGACACTCCTCCTCGGTGCCCAGTTTGGGTGCCACCTTCGGCCGCGGCGCCGCGACCATGAGCTTGTGGGACCTGGCAAACGCCGACTGGGTCATCGTCATGGGCTCGAACATGGCGGAGAACCACCCGATCGCTTTCCGCTTCGTCGTGCAGGCGCAGCGGCGGGGGGCGACGCTGATCCATGTCGATCCGCGCTTCACCCGCACCAGCGCGATGAGCGACGTCCATGCGCCGATCCGCTCCGGCACGGACATCGCGTTCCTGGGCGGCATGATCCGCTACATCCTCGAGACGGATGGCTGGTTCCGCGACTACGTGATGGCGTACACCAACATCGCGCACATCATCGATCCCGGCTTCGTCGACGCGGATGCGGACGGCTTGTTCTCCGGCTTCGACGAGGAGAAGCGCGCCTATAGCGACGCGACCTGGCAGTACGAGGGCAAGGTCGCGCCGTCCGCTACGGCCGAGCATCGCGTGCCCGGCGAGCAGGAAGGGCCGGAAAGCCTCGCCCGCGGTCCCGCGCCCACCGACCCGACGCTGCAGCACGAGCGTTGCGTCTACCAGATCATGAAACGGCACTACGCCCGTTACACGCCGGAGATGGTCGAAGGGATCACCGGCTGCCCCGCCGACGTGTTTCTCCGCATCTGCCGCACGGTGGTGGAGAACTCGGGGCGCGAGCGGACCGGTTCGTTCTGCTACGCGGTGGGCTGGACGCACCACACCACCGGCGTGCAGATCATCCGAGCCTGCACCATCGTGCAGACCCTGCTCGGCAATATCGGGCGACCCGGCGGCGGCATCATGGCGCTCCGCGGCCACGTGTCGATCCAGGGCAGCACCGACATCCCGACGCTCTACAACATGCTGCCCACGTACCTGCCGCAGCCCGACGCGATGCAGAAGCACGGTGACTTCGCCGAGTATCTGGAGACGGAAACGCCGGCCACCGGCTACTGGCACAACTTCCCCAAATACATCACCAGCCTGCTCAAGGCCTGGTACGGCGACGCAGCAACGGCCGCCAACGATTACGCGTTCGACATGCTGCCCAAGCTGACCGGCGACGTGTCGCAGCAGCCGATGACGCTGGCCGCGGCGCTGGGCGTCGTCAAAGGGCAGTTCGTCCTGGGCCAGAACCCGGCCGTCGGCTCCGTCAACACCACCGTGGTCGAACGCGGCCTGGCCAAGCTCGAATGGCTGGTCGTGCGCGACATGGCGATGACGGAAACCGCCGAGTTCTGGCGCACCGGGCAGATCATCCGCAACGGCGAGACATCGGCGGAGGCGATCGGCACGGAGGTGTTCCTGTTCCCCACCGCGCTGGCCGGCGAAAAAGCCGGCACCGTCACCAACACCACCCGCCTGGTGCAATGGCACGACGCCGTGCTGGAGCCCCCGGGCGATAGCCGGTCCGACCTGTGGTTCATGGTCCATCTCGGCCGCCGGCTGAAACGGATGTACGCCGGCAGCACGGACGAGCGCGACCGACCGATGCAGGTGCTGACCTGGGATTACCCGCTCGAGGGCGACAAGGCGGAGCCCGATGCGGAAGCCGTGCTGGCCGAGATCAACGGCTACACCGTCGCGGACCGGGTCCCGTTGGCCAGCGCGGAAGCGCTGAAGGCCGATGGCTCGACCGCGTGCGGCGGCTGGCTCTATTGCGGTGTCATGCCGGGCGAGAACAAGGCGCGCAGCCGTGTGCCGGACGGACCGGGCGGCGACGGCAGCCATCGCGGCTGGGCCTTCGCCTGGCCGTCCAACCGCCGCACGCTCTACAACCGGGCATCCGCCGATCCGGCCGGCCAGCCCTGGTCGGAGCGCAAGAAGATGATCTGGTGGGACGAGGCCGCCGAACGGTGGACCGGGCTCGACACGCCCGACTTCCCCGCCGACAAGCGCCCGGATTACCGCCCCGACTACGCGGCCGACCCGCACGGCATGGATGCCATCGGCGGCGCCGACCCGTTCATCATGGAAGCCACCGGCCAGGCCCAGCTTTTCGTCACCACCGCGCTCAAGGACGGCCCGCTGCCCATCCATTACGAACCGTCGGAAAGCCCGGTCCACAACCAACTCTACGGCCGCGACCGCAACCCGACGGCCAAGTTCTGGCCCGTCGCAGGCAACGCGTTGCACGACGAGGCCGATCCGCGCTTCCCCTACGTCCTGACCACCTTCCGGCTCACCGAGCTGCATTGCGGCGGGGTGATGAGCCGAGTCGCGCCGCACATGGCGGAGCTGCAGCCGGAGGCCTTCTGCGAGATCCCGCCCGAGTTGGCCGAACGGCTCGGCATCGAGCACATGGCCTGGACCACCCTCTCCACCCTGCGCGGCGAGATCGCCATGCGGGCGATGGTGACGGACCGGGTGCGGCCGTTCACCATCGGCGGGCGGGAGGTTTTCCAGATCTGCGTGCCGTGGGTGTTCGGCGCCCGAGGCTACGCCAATGGCGCGGCGGCCAACGTGCTGCTGGCCATGTCGGGCGATGCCAACACCAGCATCCACTCGACCAAGGCGCTCACCTGCAACCTGCGGCCCGGCCGTGGGTGACGCGGCGGACAGCGGGCGAGCCGCGCTGGCGGCGTTGGAGCGGGGGCTGGCGGCACCCGCCCGCGACGCCGCCCCGTTCTTTGCGGAAGCCACGGAAAAGCTATGCGCCATGCGGAACGCGCTGATCGCGGCAGGTCCCCAGGACCGAGCCCTGTTGCCGACCGTCAACGGACTGATCAGCAGCACGATGAGCGGCCATTTCCCGCAAGGCGCGGTGCCCTACCCGCTGCTCGACGCCGCGCGCGTGTCTCTGACCGATCTTCTCGTCAGAGTTGCAGGCTGAGACGGCATCGATCTATTTAAGCTTCAAAGGAACCGGCAACGGGGCACCACGTTGTCCCCGGACGTTTGGCACGCTTCCGCTGAGCGGAAACCGCCCTCCCAGAAAGGTTACACATGCGTCTCGCATACGTTGCTACGGCTTCGGTGATGCTCCTCAGCCTCGCCGCCTGTAATCGTGACATCTCCGGCACCACCGCCACCGGCGCCAACGCCGTCGGCGCCACGTCGAGCGCTCCGCGCGCCTCGGCGCAGATGCCGCAATCCGCCAACAGCCTGCCGCCCGGCGCCGCCGTGAGCGCCCCGGTCGCCACCACCACCGGCGTCGTCGGCCGGACCCGCTAAGGCCCTTTCGGGCCCATTCGGCTCGCAGGAGGCATCAGCCTCGTGGACGGGATGGCCGGGGAGACCCGTGCCATCCCGTTTCGTTTCAAAGCGTCCGGATCTGCGTCGCCAGCGCCTCGACGTCCGCATCGGCCACCGTCGACACATCCAACACCAGCCGTCCCTCGGCGATCCGCGCCACCACCGCCGGGTTGCCGGAGCGCAACGCCGCCGCCGCCGCGTCGGGCCCTGCCGTCGGCCGGAGCGCCACCGCCCAACTCGGACGCTGCTCGGTCGGCAACGACCCGCCGCCCATATAGCCCGCGGTCTCGACGACCTCGCCGGCACCCAGCAGCGTTCGCAGCCGCTCCGCCCGCGCCCGGATCGTGTCGGGCGCCTGGCCCAACATGCGGCGAACCGGGATGCGCTCCGGCGCGTCGCGGTGCAGCCGCAACGTCGCCTCCAGCGCCGCGAGCGACATCTTGTCGAGCCGAACCGCCCGCAGCAGCGGATGCCGCCGCAGCGGCGCGACGGCGCGTTCCGACCCGGCGATCAACCCAGCTTGCGGCCCACCCAGCAACTTGTCGCCGCTGCAGGTGACCAGGTCGGCCCCGTCCGCGAGCGCCTCGCGCAGCGTCGGTTCGGCGATCCCGGCGGTGCGTTGGAGCAGCCCGCTGCCGAGATCGGCCACCACCAGCGCCCCGTGGCCCCGCGCGACCGCCGCCAGTTCGGCCAGCCCGGTCTCCGCCGTGAAACCCACGATGCGGAAATTGCTCTGATGCACCTTGAGCAGCACGCGGGTCTGCTCGCTCAGCGCGGCGGCGTAATCGTCCGGCCGGGTCTTGTTGGTGGCGCCGACTTCCACCAGCGTCGCGCCCCCCTGGCGAATGACGTCGGGAATGCGGAAGCCACCGCCGATTTCGACCAGTTCGCCGCGGGACACGATCACCTCGCCGCCGCCGCCCAAGGCCGCGAGCGCCAGCAGGATGGCGGCCGCCCCGTTATTGACCGCCAGCGCTGCTTCCGCGCCGGTGAGTTCGCAGAGCAGCGCTTCCACGCCCGCGGTGCGCGACCCGCGCGACCCCGATGGGAGGTCGAATTCGAGGTTGCTGTAGCCGGCGCCGACCGCGACAACCGCCGCCAGCGCCTCGGGGGCGAGCGGCGCCCGGCCCAAATTGGTGTGCAGCACGACGCCGGTCGCATTGATCACCGTTACCAGATGCGGCCGGGTCCGCGCGGCGAGCAGGGTGGCGACCTCGTCCAGCAGGTCGGGGATCGGCGGTACCGCGTCGACCTCGCCGGCGCGGATGCGGGTGCGCAGCCGGTCCAGCACGTGGCGGACCGCCTCGGTCAGCGCCGGCCGCCCGTGCGAGGTGTCGAGCACCCCGGCACCGTCACTCTCCAGCAAGCCCCCGACCGGCGGCACCTGCCGCAGCAGCGCGCCCGCTTCAGGCACCGGCCGCGACCGCCAGCCGCGCCGCGGCCAGATCGGCCAGCGCGGTGCCCACCGACTTGAACACCGTCCGCTCGCCCCGCCGCGGCACGGCGCCGCGGCACAGCGCCTCGAGCGTGCCGGCCAGTTGATCGGGCGACCAGCCGGCCAACTCGCCGCACTCGTCCAGCGCGGTCGGCGTGTCGACGTACACCGACGCCCCTTCCAGCGCTGCGGCATCGGCTTCGCGCATGGACGGGCGGTAGGCGCCGAGCAGGTCGAGATGCGTGCCGGGCCGCAGCCAGGCGCCCTGGATCAACGGGGTGGCGGACAACGTCGCGCAGCTGACGACGTCGGCCTCCGCCACCGCCGCACGCAGGTCGGTCACCGCGCGCACCAGGTGGCCTCGTTTCCGCAGCGTGGCCGCATGCGTCTCGGCATGGTCGGGGTTGCGGCTCCAGATGGCGACCGAGCGGACCGGCCACGCCGCCGCGTGCGCCTCCGCCAGCAGGCTCCCCACCCGGCCGGCGCCCACGACCAGCAAACGGCCCTGAGACGGCCGCGCCAGCAGCCGCGTGGCCAAGGCCGACACGGCCGCCGTCCGGCGCGCCGTCAGCACGTCGCCATCCAGAAGCGCCAGCGTCCGCCCGGTCGCGAGCTCGGAGAGCACGTAGGCGGCGTTGACCGCGGGCAGGCCCCGCGCCGCGTTGTCCGGGTGCACGGTGACCAGCTTGACGCCCATGTGCTCGGCCTGCCAGGCGGGCATGAGCAGCAGCGTGGCATCTGCGGGCAGCGCGTGATGGTGCCGAGGCGGTGCGGCGGCCGGCTGCGCGAAGGCGCCCTGCAGCGCCTCGATCAGCGCATCGAACGGCAGCGCGGCCCGGGTCTGCTCGGCGTCGAACAGCCTCAAATGATGTTCAGTTCCAGCATCTTGCGCCCGGTCCGCACTCGACCGACGTCCAGCGCCGACAAATCCAGCGTGGTGTAGCGGCCGTGCAGCAGCAATTCGCTGATCGCGCGGCCCGCGCCCGCCGATTGCTGCATCCCGTGGCCGCTGAAGCCGTTGGCGAAGTACAGGTTCGGCCGGTCCGGCAGCCGCCCGAGCAGCGCGTTGTGATCCCACGTGTTGTAGTCGTAGTGCCCGGCCCAGGCGCCCGTGAGCTTCAATTCCTCAAAGGCCGGCACGCGCGCGGCGATCGCCGGCCAGACCACCGCGTCGAACTGCTCGTGGTCGACGTCGAGTTCGAGCCGTTCCGGATCCTCGTGCTCAGGGGGTGACCAGCCGGCGAGGAAGCGGTCGCCCTCCGGCCGGAACCAGACTCCGGAGGGGTCGATCACGAGCGGGCAGTCGGGCAGCGCGGCCCGGCAGGAGACGACGAACACGCTGCGTCGCCGGGCTTCGACGGGGAGAGCGACGTCTGCCCAGGCCGCCACGTGCCGCGCCGCGGGTCCGGCGGCGTTGACCACCGCACCGCAGGCGATCCGCCCGCCATCGGCCAGCCTCACCGCCGCGATCGAGTCGCCGTCCCACTCGAAGCCACAGGCGTCCGCGGCCACGTAGGTGGCGCCGAGCGCGCGGGCCTTGCGGCGAAACGCGGCCAGGAGCGCGGGGCCGTCGAACCAGCCCTCCCCGGCCAAACCGAGCGACCCGGCGACCACGCCATCCGTCGACATCCACGGGAAGCGCTGCGAAATCCCGGCCGCGTCGAGCAGCGCGACCGCGACGCCGTTATCCCGCTGAATGGCATGGTTGCGCTCCAGCACCGGAACCCCGGCCGCGCTGGCGAGATATAGATACGCACGTTGCTTGAGGTCCACGGACGGGCGCTCGTCATCCGTCGCGAGCAGGTCGGCAGCCTCGGAGAGGAACGAGAATCCGAAGCGCGACAACTCGATGTTCTCGCGGCAGGAGAATTGCTGCCGGATCGCGCTCGCCGACAGGGCGGACGACGCGCGGGCAAAGGTCGGGTCGCGTTCGATCACCGTGACCCGGCAATTGGCGTCGCGGCGCAGGAAGTAAGCCGTCGCGCTGCCGATGACCCCGCCGCCGATGATAACGACGTCGGGGCCCGGCATAACGGACGCGCTCAGATGGTCACCGCTGGGGTGATTTCTGCGCCATGGTCTTGACCTCGTCCATCGCCTCGGTGAAGCGCTGGTTGAGCATGCTCAACGCCTCGCCGTTGGACTGCTGGATGAGATCGGCCAGTTCCTTCATGTGATTGACGGCCCGCTCGTAGGCCTGCTTGACCAGGTCGGCCTGCCGCGACGCACGCGCCTGCGGGCTCTCCGACGAGGTCAGCTCGCGAATGGTGTCGCCCATCTCCTGCATGGTCTGCTGGACGATTTCCATGTGCCGCTTGGCCACGGTCTGCGCGCCCTCGAGCGCCACACGGTTGGCGTTGGACAGCGTCTCCATGTTGCGGCGATGCGCCGACAGGAACATCTCCATGTCCGGCATCATGGGGAACTTCATCTCGCCGAACATGCGGCTGAACTCGGCCATACCCGCCATGCCCATGTCGGCCGACCGCTTGGTCATGTCCTGCGCGACGCGGTTCATGCCGTCCATGGTCTGGCGCCCAGTCTCGACGGCTTGCTGGCTGGCCTGCCGGGTCACCTCGGCAGTCTTGCGGGTCGCGTCCTGCATGGCCTGGGTGCCCTGCTGAATGTTCTTGGCGGTCTCGTCGGCCATCTTGTTCGCGGGATTGCCCGCTGTATCGTTCGATCCACTCGGCATGGCACCATCCTGACCCAATTGTTGCGCCGGTATAGTCGGAAAAAGGACGAACGACGAGTCGCGACTCACACGATGATCGGGGCGTCCTCAGGGAAATCGCCGATCAACGGCTTTGGTTCCGGCTCGGGGTAGAACTCTGGCGGATCGGGCCGGCGTCCCGGCAGGCTCCGTTCGGCCTGCATCGCGCGATCCAGGCCGCGATCGACGGCCGCCATGGTGGCCGACAGGTCGGCGCTGTCATCCTGCTCCCAGGCGCGCAGGGCGTACAACCACAGCGCCAGGAGGCCATTGATCCGCAGCGTGCCGCTCAGCCCGCTGGCGGGGATGTCGGCGCCCTCGAGCAGCCATTTCATGCTGCGCAGCGTGCCGGCGCCGACGAGCAGGGTCAGCCCGGGGTCGGTGCGCATGGCGCCGAGCAGGGCGCGGATGCCGTCGCGGTGCTGCTGCAGCGCCTCGAACCGGTTCATGACGATGTCGAACAACCGCTCCCGCGGCGTGCCGCTCGGCAGGTTGGACAGGGCGGCCCCATCGAGCCACGCGCCGAGGCGGACCACGACCGCCGCCCGGTTCGGGAAACGCCGGCGCATCCGCGGCAGGTCGAGCCCACCATCGCGCGCGGCCTCCACCAGGCTGACGTCGGACCAGCCGCGCAACCCGGCCTGGTCCAGCACCGCACCGATCGCGGCGCGGTCGAATTCGGCATCGTCCACGCTTATTCTCCCAACTCGCGCGACCGGGCCGTCGCCGCATCGATCGCGCGCGACACCGCGCCCGGCCATTCGTCCATCAGCACGGCCAAGGCGCGCTGCGTCGTGCCACCTGGGCTCGTCACGGCGATGCGCAAGTCCGCCGCGTCCTGCTCGCTCGCCGCCAGCAATGCGCCGGACCCGCTGACCGTGACCCGCGCCAGGCGGCGGGCCAGCGCCGGCGGCAGGCCCTGCTCGACCGCCGCGCGCTCCAACAGTTCGGCCAACAGGAATACGTAAGCCGGCCCGCCGCCCGAAACGGCCGTCACCGCATCGATCAAGCCCTCGTCATCGACCCATTCGACAACGCCGATCGCCTGCAGCAGCGTGTCGCACAAGCCGCGCTGCGCGGCCCCCACGCCCGGCAAGGCGAACGCGACCGTGATGCCCTGGCGTACCGCGGCGGGCGTATTGGGCATGGCGCGCACGACGGCCCGCCCTTCTCCCGCCAGCCGGCTCAGCGTCCGCACCGGCGTGCCGGCCATGATGGACAGCACCACCGCGCCCCCGAACCGCCCCGCGGCAGCCGGCACCGCGGCCTCGGCCACTTGCGGCTTCACCGCCAGCACCACGGCCTCCGGCTCGAACCCCGCCGGCACCGCGTCGGCCGATCGCACCCACGTCACGTCCGGCCCGAAGTCGCCGCTCTCGCCGCCGGCGGGATCCACCACCACGCAACGCGACAACCCCCGCTCGCGCCACCCGGCGAGCATGGCGCCGCCCATCTTGCCCCCGCCGATCAACAGGATCGGCGGCAATCGCTCCGTCATGCCTCGCCCACGCACTCCAGCATGGCCGCCTGCAACGCCTCGGCCGGCGACTTGCCGCCCCACAGCACGAATTGGAATGCCGGGTAGAACCGCTCACACTCGGTGATGGCGATGTCGACCATGTCCTCCACGCTTTCCGCCGAGGCACCGGGCGCCCCGCGCAGCAGCACGGAATGGCGGAACAGCGGCATGCCGTCGTCGCTATCCATGCCGAAATGCCCGATCCACAACCGCTCGTTGGCTAAGGCCAGCAGCTCGTAGAGTGCAGTGCGCCGCTTTTCCGGCACCTTGAGATCGAAGGCGCAGGTGAAATGCATGGCGCTGATCTCCTGCGACCAGCAGAAGTGCAGCCCGTAATCGCACCACTTGCCCGGGGCCTCGGCTGCCATCTCGGATTCCGTGCGACGGTCGAACGCCCAATCGTTGGCGCTGACGAGTTGTTCGACGATGTCCAGGGGATTGGCGGCGTTCTCGGCCGCGGACGTGGTCGCAGACATGGAGGTCTCCCTGGAAAGATGGCAGGTCGGCCGTTGGCGCGATGCGAGAACCGCGGTGACGCTCCGCGTGAGTGCGACTCGCCACGGCGGCTAGAGTAAGGGGGCGGGCGCGCAACCAGCAAGCCACGCCCCCCACCGACCGATTAGGACGGCGAGCCTTCCGCCAGCGAGTCGTCGCCCGGGCGGGGCGCGATCGGGGCGGCCGGCAGCACCGGCGGGCTGGCGCTCACTGGCGGGGCCGCCGGCACGCTCGTGCTCGCCGAGGCGGCCGCGCTGGCGTGGCTGGTCGCCGTGCCGCCACCACCGGCAGCCGGGCTCGCATGGCTGGCCGCCGCCGCGGCCGGGGTGATTGCCGACGGCGCGCTCGGACCGTCGCCGCTGGCGGAGGCGCCGAGCTGGGCCGTGAGCGCCGCCACCCGCGTTTCCAGTGCCTGAAGCCGCGCTTCGGCCGTCGCCTGCGCGGTGCGCGCGTTGGCCGCCATCTCCGCCACTGCCTCCAGATCCTCGCGCCGCACCAGGTCCAACTTGCGGATCATCTCCTCCGCCCGCGCCCGCATCGTGCTTTCCGCCTCGTCGCGAAGCCCGGCCAGGGCGGACATCGCCCCGCCGGCGACGCCGGCCAGATCGTCGAAGAATTTGGGTCGATCGCTCATGAAAGCCTCCTGCCGCGTCACGCGGCTCTTCCGATTAAGTGGAGCGAGCCGGGGACTATGTCAGCCCGCCTCACTCTCCTATAAAGCCGCTCCAGCTCCAAACCGGATCGGTGCCCCCCGATGATGCCCGTCCTGCTTTACCCCGGCTTCGACCCCATCCTCCTCCAGGTCGGACCGCTCGCCATTCGTTGGTATGCGCTCGCCTACATCGTCAGCCTCGTCGTCGGCTGGCGGGTCGTGCGGCATTTTGCCCGCCTTTCGCCCCCCGTCGCCACTGTGCAGCAGGTGGACGACTTTCTGACCTGGGCGACGCTGGGCGTCGTGCTCGGCGGGCGCTTCGGTTACATCCTCTTCTACCAGCCGGCCCACTACCTGCAGCATCCGCTGGACGCGCTCATGGTCTGGCAGGGTGGCATGAGCTTCCATGGCGGCGCGCTGGGCGTGACGATCGCGTTGGTGCTGTTCTGCCGCAAATACGGCATCCCCTTGCTCGGCTTCGCCGACCGCATCGCCGCGATCGTGCCGATGGGTCTCGGGATCGGCCGGGTCGCCAACTTCATCAATGGCGAGCTTTGGGGTCGCGAGGCGCCGGACTGGCTGCCCTGGGCCATGCAGCCCACCCCGCTTTCCGTTCCCGTCCACCCGAGCCAGCTCTACGAGGCCGGCTTGGAGGGCTTCGTCCTGCTCACGATCATGCTGGCCTTGCTGGCCCGCCCGGGCATCCGCGCCCGTTTCGGCACCCTCACCGGTGCCTTTCTGATCGGCTACGGCGTGGCGCGCATCATCAGCGAGTGCTTCCGCGAGCCGGACGCCTTTCTCGGCTTCCTCTGGCAAGGGCTCACCATGGGTCAGGTGCTCAGCGTGCCGATGATCGCGGCCGGGGTGTATCTCGTGCTCCGGGCGCGGCGCGTGGCGGCGGCGAGCCCGGCCCCGGTCCGGCGGCGGCAGCGCTCGCCGGCGGCGCGCTGACCGGCCGGGCGGCGGGGTGGAGCGTCTCGACACCTTCATGACGCGCTGCAACACAGCGTACTACGCGCAGCACGATCCGTTCGCCGACTTCACCACCGCGCCGGAGATCTCGCAGGTCTTCGGCGAACTCCTGGGCGCCTGGGCCGCCGTGTGCTGGGCGGCGATGGGGCGGCCGTCCCGCGTGCTGCTGGTCGAACTCGGCCCCGGCCGCGGCACGCTCATGGCCGACGCCATGCGCACCATCCGCGTCATCGCGCCCGCCTTCGCCGCGAGCCTGTCGTTGCATCTGGTCGAGACCTCCGAACGGCTGCGCGCGATCCAGGCCGACCGCCTCGCCGCTACCTGGCACGACGACATCGCCACCCTGCCGCCCGGTCCGCTGATCCTGCTGGCCAACGAGTTCCTCGACGCGCTGCCCATCCGGCAATTCGTCCGGCGCAGCGGCGGTTGGAAAGAACGCTGGGTGGCCAATGGCCGCTTTGTCGACGGGGACGGCCCGGCGCCGGATACTCCCGGCCTCGACGCGGCCGCACCAGACGGCACCGTGGTGGAGGTGGGCGAGGCCGGTCGCGCGGTGATCGGCGCGATATCGTCGCGCCTGGTGGCCGAGGGCGGCACCGCGCTGTTCCTCGATTACGGCGGCAGTGGCGGCGGGGGCGACACGCTGCAGGCCATCCGCAACGGCCGCCCGGCCGACCCGTTGAGCGCCCCCGGCCGGGCCGACCTGACCGCCCATGTCGACTTCGCCGGGCTGGCGGCGGCAGCGCAGGCGGCGGGCGCCACCGTGTTCGGGCCGGAGCCACAGGGCCTGTTCCTCGCGCGGCTCGGCCTGCATCAACGCACCTTCCGCCTGGCCCAGCAGCAGCAGCCCGACCGGGCCGGCACACTGCTCGGCGCGGCACAACGACTATCGGAGCCCGCGCAAATGGGACGCTTGTTCAAGGCCATGGCGATCGCTCAACTGGGCCTGCCCGAGCCGCCCGGTTTCTCCGCCTGATGCAACCAGAAGCCTTGCGCAGCGCCGCGCTGCCCGTTCGCCACGGGTTCTTCACCCGGCGCGGCGGGGTGAGCACCGGGCCGTTCGCCAGCCTCAACTGCAGCCTGTCCAGTGCCGACGACCCGGCCAACGTGCACGCCAACCGCGCCGCCGTCGCCGCCGCGCTCGGCGCCTCGCACCTGCTGGGCGCGACCCAGGTGCATGGGATAGACGTGGCCGAGGCCGCCGAGCCCTGGGCGCCCGGGCACGGCCCCCGCGCGGACGCCTTGGTCACGGCGCGGCCCGGCCTGGCCCTCGGCATCGTCACCGCCGACTGCACCCCCGTCCTGCTCGCCGACCGGGACGCGGGCGTGATCGGTGCCGTGCATGCCGGCTGGCGCGGCGCGGTGGCGGGCGTGTTGGAAGCGACGATCGCGGCCATGCGACGCCTCGGGGCCACGCGGATCACGGCGGCGATCGGCCCCTGCATCCGCCAGCCGAGCTACGAGGTCCGCGCCGACCTGCGCGACGCCGTCCTGGCGCATAATAGCTCGAATGTCCGCTTCTTCGCCGAGGGTCGTCCCGAACACTGGCAGTTCGACCTCGCCGGCTACTGCGCCGCCCGCCTCGCCGACGAGGCGGCAGTCGACGTGCTCGACGCCGACACGGCGGCCGAGCCTGACCGCTTCTTCAGCCATCGCCGCCGCACGCTGGAGGCCAGCGGGCCCATCGGCCACCAGATCAGCGCGATCGTGCTTTGACCATGCGCGCGGTCGCTCTCCTTCTCTTGGTCCTGCTCGCCGGCTGCGGCGGCTTGCCGCAGCCCTTTTTCGGCAATCCTGGCCGCGAGGGCGCCTTGCTCGCCGCGCCGCCGCCGGCCCGCCTGGCGGTGCCGACGCCCGCACAATCCCTGCTGACCGACACCGGCAGCGCGGTCTGGGCAATGTCGACCGCAGCCGCGCTCGCCGATCTCGCCCTCCCCGCGTCGTTCGGCCCCACCCGGCCCGGCGACTGGACCCTGGCCCTTTCCGCCGCCTCGCGCGGGGCCGAGATCGTGCCGACCTACGACGTCGCGGATGCCAGCGGCGTGTCGCAGGGCAGCACGGAAGGCCCGCCCATGCCGGCCGCCGCCTGGGCCACCGCCGACCCGGCCGTGCTCCGCGCCGCCGCCGCCGGCGTCGCGCCGCGCATCGACGCCCTGCTGACCCGCATCCAGGCGGCCCGCCTCCGCGCGGATCCCAACAGCTTGCAGAACCGCCCCGCCCGCGTCTTCGTCGCCGGGGTCACGGGCGCGCCCGGCGACGGCAATGAAAGCCTCACCGCCGGCGTCAAACGCCAGTTGGCGACCTACAACATCGTGGTGCAGGACTCGCCGGGCGGCGCCGATTACCGCTTGCGCGGCGAGGTGACCACGGCGCCGGGCTCCGGCGGCCAGCTCAAGGTCGAGCTTGATTGGGTGATCGACGACGCGCGCGGCGAGCGGGGCCGGGTCGTTCAACTCAACGAGGTGCCCGGCGGCTCGCTCGACCGATATTGGGGCGACGTCGCGGTCGTGGCGTCCCAGCAAGCAGCCGGCGGGATCAAGGACGTGCTGTTCAACGCCGCCGGCCCCCGGGTGGGCGGACCCGGCGAGGCGGGGGCAACGCCGAACGGCGCTCCGGCATCGACCGGCGCTAACAAGGTTTCAATGCCGAAATGACATCGGGGTGACACGCGTTCACGATATTGCTACACCGCATCGTGGCGGCGCGCCCCGGTGCCCGCTATCCGGCCGACATCGGTCGAGCCTGCGCCAAGGAACACTCCATCCATGAAGATCGTTGCCTGCAACAGCAACCGCCCGCTGGCGGAAGCCGTCGGCAAAGTGCTCGGGTTAGCACTGGTGAACGCTTCCGTGCGCCGCTTCTCCGACAACGAGGTTTTCGTCGAGATCCATGAGAACGTTCGCGGCGAGGACGTGTTCGTCATCCAAAGCACGTCTTTCCCGGCCAACGACCATCTCATGGAGTTGTTGATCACGCTGGACGCGCTGCGCCGCGCTTCCGCCCGCCGCATCACCGCCGTGATCCCCTATTTCGGCTACGCCCGGCAGGACCGGAAGGTCGGCTCGCGCACGCCCATCTCCGCCAAGCTGGTCGCCAACGTCATCACGGAGGCCGGCGCCGACCGGGTTCTGACGCTCGACCTGCACTCCGGCCAGATTCAAGGCTTCTTCGACATCCCGGTCGACAATCTGTATGCCGCGCCGCTGTTCTCGCGCGACATCCATGACCGGTTCGGCAACCGCGAGCTCATGATCGTTTCGCCCGATGTCGGCGGCGTCGCCCGCGCCCGCACCATCGCGTCTCGCCTCGACGTCGATCTCGCCATCATCGACAAGCGGCGCGAACGCGCGGGGGTGTCGGAGGTGATGAACGTCATCGGCGACGTGCGCAACAAATCCTGCATCCTGGTCGACGATATCGTCGATAGCGGCGGCACGCTGGTCAACGCCGCCGAGGCGCTCAAGGCCAATGGCGCGCTCTCCGTCGATGTCTACGTCACCCACGGCGTGCTGTCCGGCAGCGCGGTGCCCAAGATCGAGGGCTCGTCCATGGAAAGCCTCACCATGACCGACAGCATCCGCCCCAATGAGGCCGCGCTCGGCGCCGCTAAGATCAGGGTGTTCCCCGTCGCGCCGATCCTGGCGGAAGCCATGCAGCGCATCTCCGACGAGACGTCGGTGAGCTCGCTATTCGATTAAGGAGAGGCGCTCCGTGCTGACCCGGCAAGCCTTCTGGTACCTCCGTCACGGCGAGACCGACTGGAACGCCCGCAACCTCGCCCAAGGCCGGACCGACATCCCGCTCAACGCCGTCGGTCTCGCACAGGCGGAGACCGCGGCCAAGCTGCTGGCCCATCGCGGGATCCGCACGATCGTCTCCTCCCCGCTGGGCCGCGCCAAGGCGACCGCGGAGGCGGCTGCGTCGGCGATCGGCCGCCCCATCCAGTTCGACGACGACCTGCAGGAAGTCTCCTTCGGCGATCACGAGGCCAAGCCCATGCTGGCCGAATGGTTCGACGACTGGGTGGCGGAACGATACACGCCCGCCGGGGGCGAGTCGTTCGCCACCCTGCGCGATAGGGCGGTGGCCGCGATCAACCGCGCGCTCGCGAGCGAGGCGCCCGTCCTCATCGTCGCGCACGGAGCGGTGTTCCGCGCGCTCCGCTCCGCCATGGGCCTGGAGCCCGCGGTCCGGCTCGCCAACGGCACGCCTTTCTTCTGCGAGCCCGGCCCGATTGACGCGCCCTGGACGCTCACTCCCGCGAGCGACACGCAGCCTTAACCTAAAGTTTCCGTTTGTGCGGCATAACAACCGGGCCTTGTGTCAACGGCCGGAACAGGTTTAACGCGCGCCATGAGAATATCCGTGTTTGGCATCGGTTACGTCGGTGCGGTGTCGTGCGGTTGCCTGGCCTCCGCCGGGCACGAGATCGTCGGCGTCGATGTGTCGCCCGAAAAGGTCGCCATGCTGGCGCGTGGGCAATCCCCCATCGTCGAGGACGAGATCGACCAACTGATAGCCGGCGCCGTGATGGAAGGCCGCCTGCGCGCCACCATGGACGTCGCGGCGGCGGTTCGCGATACGGAGGTGTCGTTCATCTCCGTCGGCACGCCGAGCGGGCCGGATGGCAGTGTCAGTCTCCGCGCCGTGGACGAGGTGATCGCCACCATCGGCGCCGCGCTGCGCGACAAGCCCGGCGAGCACGTCGTGGTCATGCGCTCCACCGTGCCGCCCGGCACCGCCGAAGACCGCGTCATCCCCGCGCTGGAACGCCATTCCGGCAAGACCCACGGCAACGGCTTCCGCTACTACTCCAACCCGGAGTTCCTGCGCGAAGGCAGCTCCGTGCGCGACTTCCATGCCCCGCCCTACACGTTGATCGGCGCGGCGCCTGGTGACGATGCGCCGGCCGTGCGGGAGATCTATCGCGGCGTCGCCGGCGAGGTGCATGTGGCGCCGTTCCGCGTGTCGGAATCGGTCAAGATGCTGGCCAACGCCTACCATGCGGTGAAGCTCGCCTTCGCCAACGAGGGCGGCGCCATCCTGGCCGCGCTCGGCGTGGACGCGCGGGCAGCCTACAAGCTGTTCTGCGAGGACCGGGTGCTGAACATCTCGTCCGCCTACCTCACGCCGGGCTTCGCCTTCGGTGGCTCGTGCCTGCCCAAGGACATGCGCAGCCTGCTGGCACTCGCCGACCAGGCGCACGTGCCGGTGCCGTTCCTGAAGAATGTCCTGCCGAGCAACCAGGCCGTGATCGACCGCACCTACGACGCCATCGCGCGGCACGGCCGCCAGCGTGTCGCCCTGTTCGGCCTGGCCTTCAAGCAAGGCACCGACGACCTGCGCGAGAGCCCGTTCGTGGTGCTGGCCGAGAAGCTGATCGGCAAGGGCTACGAGGTCAGCATCTTCGACCGCTCCGTCCAGGTCGCGCGCCTGACGGGCAGCAACCGCGCCTATATCGAGCGCGAAATCCCGCATCTGGAGCGGCTGCTCGCCGCCGACCCGGCGGCCGCGCTGGACGGCGCCACGCTCGCCGTGATCGGCCATTGCGGCAAGCCGGACCGGCCGGCCTTGATGGCGGCCCTCAATGGCCAGCACGTGCTCGACCTCGCCGGCATCGCGGAGCTGCGCGAGCACGCCGGCATCCGCTACCAGGGCCTGTGCTGGTGACGCAGAAGCGCCTGCTGGTCCTCTCGCCGCGCTTCCTGTTCCCGCTCGACCAAGGCGGCCGCATCCGCACCGCCAACACGCTGCGGCACATGAAGGGTGGCGCGTTCCACCTGACGCTGCTCTCCCCCGCACCGGCCGACGCGGACCGCTGGGCAGCCGAAACCGATCGGCTGTGCGACCGCTTCGTCTCCTGGCCCGAGCCCCGGCCCTCGGTGCCGCGCAAGGTCGCCGCCCTGGCCGGGCGCACGCCCGTCACGGTGGCGAGCGACGACTCCGCGGCGGGCCGCGCAACCGTCGCCGCCGAGCTCGCCCGCGGGGCAGACGCGATCTTGGTCGACTTCCCGCACGCCGCCGTGCTGCTGCCGCCGAGCCTCGCCCTCCCCGCCATCCTGTTCACTCACAACGTAGAGGCGGAGATCTTCGCCCGGCACGCAGACGTGGCGAGTGGCCCCATGCGGCTCGTGTGGCGCGATCAAGCGCGCAAGATGCGCCGCTTCGAACGGGAAGCGATCGCACGCTGCCAAAAGGTGATCGCCGTCTCGAAGCGGGACGCCCACGCGCTGGAGCAGACCTACGGGATCGACGGCGTCGAGCCGATCGAGACCGGGGTGGATACCGAATTCTACGCCTACAGCGCCCCTGTTTCGGCCCCGGCCGGCGGCGGCACGGTCGTGTTCACCGGCTCCATGGACTCGCGCTCCAACATCGACGGCATCGAGTTCCTCATGGACGAGGTGTGGCCGAAGCTGCTCGAACGGCGGCCCCAGGCGCGCGCCGTCATCGCCGGCCGTAACCCGCCGGACCGCTTGATCGAGGCCGCTGCCGCCCACGGATTCGACTGGACCTTCACCGGCTTCGTGGACGATGTGCGCCCCTTCGTCGAGAGCGGCCACGTGTACGCCATTCCGCTGCGTGTCGGCAGTGGCACCCGGATCAAGGTGTTCGAGGCGATGGCGATGGGCTGCCCCGTGGTCTCGACCACGCTCGGCGTCGAAGGCCTCGACGTGACCGACGAAGAGAACTTCCTCCGCGCCGACACGGCAGCCGAATTCGCCGCCGCGCTCGCCCGCATCCTGGGGGATCCGGCGCTGCAGCGGCGCCTCTCGACGACCGCCCGCGACCTGGTGACCAGCCGCTTTGGGTGGGAGGTGGTCACCAAGCGCTTCGAACGGATCTGCCTGTCCGCCCTTTCGGCAGCCTGAACCGCGCTACGGCGTCTTCGGCGCCTGCGTGCTGGCGACCTTGTCCATCAGCGTGCTGGCGGCGGCGACGCAGGCCTGTACGTTCTCCATCGCCGGGCATTTGATGTCCATCTCGGCGTCGCCCCGCCGGAAGCGGAAGAACGCCGCGCCGTCGCCTCGGCCATGGTGCATGTGCCGCATGCCGCCCCAACGCTCGCCGTGCTCCTCCGGGCCATTGGGCCCGCCGCCCGGCGGCATTTGTGCAAAGGCCGCGCCCGTGCCAGCCAGAACGGCGACGCCCGTGGCGATCAACAGGTATTTTCTCATCGGTTTCTCCTTGCGAAGCAGGTTCGCCCCCCACTTACGGCGCGCGCGCAGCAGCCCCACACCGGCCCCGGTTGCCCTGCCCTCCCGCTTCGGCTACACCGCCGCCCACGCTGGCACCCCTGGAGGCCGGCGCTTTTTGTGTTCAGGAGCAACCCATGGCCAATGTCACCACGATCGAGGCCGAGGCGCGCGAGCGAGCCGGTAAGGGGGCGGCACGCGCAACTCGTCGGGCGGGAATGGTTCCCGCCGTCATCTACGGCGCGAAGGAAACGCCGACCATCTGCCAGCTCGACCCGCGCGTCATCATGCGCGAGCTGCATCGCGGCGGCTGGCGCTCGCGTCCCTACCAGCTCAGCGTCGGTGGCAGCACCGTGCGTGCGCTGATGCGCGAAGTTCAGTTCCACCCCGTCTCCGACAAGCCGATCCATGTCGACTTCCAGCGGCTCGCCGCCGGCGAGAAGATCCGGATCGCGGTGACGATCCAATTCCAGGGTGAAGCCGTTTCGCCCGGCGTCAAGCGGGGCGGCCTGCTCAACATCGTCCGCCCCTCGGTCGAGGTGCTGGCCGATCCGGAAACGGTGCCGGAATACTTCACCGCGGACATCAGCGCGCTGGACATCAACGGCTCCATCCACTGGCCCGACCTGAAGGGCACCGAAGGCGTCCAGCCGGTCGGCACGGTGGACGAGGTGACGCTGGCGACCATCACGCCGCCGACGAAGGCCGCCGAGGCCGCGCCGGAAGCCGCCGCCGCTGCCGCGCCGGCCCGGGGCACCAAGGCGCCGGCCAAGCCCAAGAAGTAAGCGTGCAGCTCTGGGTCGGGCTCGGTAACCCCGAGCCCGGCATGGCGCGCCAACGGCACAATATCGGCTTCATGGCCGTCGACCGGATCGCGCAGCGCCACGGGTTCACCCCGTGGCGCCAGCGTTTCAAGGGATGGATCGCCGAAGGCACGCTGGGCGGCAGCAAGGTGCTGGCGCTGAAGCCAGCCACCTACATGAACGCCTCCGGCGAGAGCGTGCAGGCCGCCGCGGGCTTCTTCAAAGTGGCCCCTGTCGACATCACTGCCTTTCACGACGAGCTGGACCTGATCCCCGGCAAGGTGCGGATCAAGCGGGGCGGCGGCGCGGCCGGGCATAACGGCCTGCGCAGCATGGATCGATGCCTCGGCACGCCCGATTATTGGCGGGTCCGCCTCGGCATCGGGCATCCCGGCCACAAGGACAAGGTCACCGGGCACGTGCTCGGCGATTTCGCCAAGGTCGACCAGGCGTGGTTGGCCGAGCTGTTGGACGCGGTGGCCGACCACGCGCCGCTGCTGATCGACCGCAAGCCGGAAGAGTTCATGAGCCGGGTCGCGCTGGCAACGGGAGAGAACGCGTAGATGGGTTTCAACTGCGGCATCGTCGGGCTGCCCAATGTCGGCAAATCGACCCTGTTCAATGCGCTGACGGCGACGGTGGCGGCGCAGGCGGCGAACTACCCGTTCTGCACCATCGAGCCCAATGTCGGCCGCGTCGCGATGCCTGATCCGCGGCTGGGCGCCCTGGCAGCGATCGGCAAGTCCAAGCAGATCGTGCCCACCAGCCTCGAATTCGTGGATATCGCCGGGCTGGTGCGCGGGGCATCCAAGGGCGAGGGGCTCGGCAACCAGTTCCTGGCCAACATCCGCGAGGTCGACGCCATCGTCCACGTGCTGCGCTGCTTCGAGGATGGCGACGTGACGCATGTCGAGGGCAGCGTTGATCCCATCCGCGATGCGGAGACGGTGGAAACGGAGCTGATGCTGGCCGACCTCGACAGTCTCGAACGGCGCTTGCCGGCGCTGGTCAAGAAGGCGCGCGGCAGTGATCGCGAGGCCCAGGCCCAGGTGGCGTTAATGGAGCCCATCGTCGCCGCGCTCCAGGCTGGGGAGCCCGCGCGCACCGCCATTCCGCCCGATCAGCGGCTCGCCGCCCGCGCGTTGCAGCTCATGACCAGCAAGCCGGTGCTCTACGTCTGCAACGTGGAGGAAGGCGCGGCCGCGAGCGGCAACGCGCAGTCGGCCCGGGTCGCCGAGCGGGCCGCGGCCGAGGGGGCCGGCGTCGTGGTCGTGTCGGCCGCCATCGAGGCGGAGGTGGCGCAGTTGGCTGAAGCCGAGCGTGCCGAGTTCCTGGACGGGCTGGGCTTGAGCGATAGCGGGTTGGATCGCGTCATCCGCGCCGGCTACGAATTGCTGGGCCTGTTCACCTACTTCACCGTGGGCCCCAAGGAGACCCGCGCCTGGACGATCACGGCCGGCACCAAGGCGCCGCAGGCCGCCGCCGTGATCCACAACGATTTCGAGCGCGGCTTCATCGCCTGCGAGACGATCGGCTACGCGGACTTCATCGCCTACAACGGCGAAGCCGGGGCCAAGGAAGCCGGCAAGATGCGCGTCGAAGGCCGCGATTACGTGGTCCGCGACGGCGACGTGCTGTTGTTCCGCTTCAACGTGTAACGCTCGCCGAAATTACTCTGGTTCCGTAGACGGAACCGATCAGGCCGCAAACGGTTATTCGTTCAGGTTGAGTGTTGGAGAGCGTCATGGGTTTCATTGCTTGGATCATTCTAGGCGTCGTGGCGGGCTTCATCGCCAGCAAGATCGTCAACAAGCAGGGTGAGGGCTTCGTCGTCGACCTCATCCTCGGCATCATCGGCGCGGTCGTCGGTGGCTTCCTGTTCAACACGTTCGGCTTCGCCGGGACGACCGGCTTCAACATCTACAGCCTGTTCGTCGCCGTCATCGGCGCCATCGTCGTGCTGTGGATCTACCACGCCGTCGTGGGCCGCCGGTCCACGCTCTAATCGCTCTCCGACCGGGTTCGGTCGGATCCCACGGCTAGCAGAAGACGAAGCACGCCTCGGCCTATTGGTCCGGGTCGTGCTTCGTGTCGTCACGGCATAGGAGATCAGCATGGGCCTGCTCGATAGCATTCTCGGAAGCCTTCTCGGGGGCAACAGCGCCAACCAGGGGCCGCTCGGCTCCATTCTTGGCTCGCTCCTCGGCGGTTCCGGCGGCGGCCTTGGCGGCGGCCTTGGCGGCCTGGTGCAGAAGATGAACCAGGCTGGCATGGGTGACGTCGTCAACTCATGGGTCGGGCACGGCGAAAACCAGCAGGTCGATCCCGGCAAGCTCGGCCAGGTGCTGGGACGCGATCAGGTGGACCAGTGGTCGCAGCAGACCGGCATGCCACACGAGACCATCCTGTCGGAACTGTCGCGCATCCTGCCCAGCGCGGTCGACAAGATGACGCCCGGCGGTCAGCTCCCGTCCGACGGCCAGGGTGCCTCGCCGTTCGACCAGCCCGGCCTCGAACTCAAGAGCTAACTTTCCAACGCCACGCTGAGACGACGGAGTTCGGCCGTGTGCTCGTTGAGCACGCGGCCTTTTCGTAGGTCGTCGGCGCCGACCACCTCCACGATCCGTCCGCCCTGCATCACCGCGATGGTCGGGCAGATATGCGCCGTGACGGCCAGGTTGTGACTGACCAGCACAAAGGTAAGCCCGCGCTGCTGCTGTAGGTCGCGCAACAGGTTCAGGATTTCCGCCTGCACCGATACGTCCAGCGCGCTGGTCGGCTCGTCGAGGAGCAGGACGTCCGGCTCGGACATCAAGGCGCGCGCGATGGCGACCCGCTGGCGCTGGCCGCCCGAGAGCTGGTGCGGATAGCGGAAGCGCGCGCTGGCCGGCAGCGCCACGTCGGCGAGCGCGCGGGCGATGCGGGCGTCGCGATCAGCCATGCCGTGCACGATCAACGGCTCGCTGAGCGCGCGGTCGACCGTCTGGCGTGGGTGCAGCGAGCCGTAGGGGTCCTGGAACACCATCTGCACGCGGCGGAAGAAGTCCCGGCCGCGCTTGGGTGTCATGGCGGCGCCGCCGATCGTCATGCGGCCGCTCCAGGCCGGGTTGAGGCCGGACAGGGCGCGCAGGATGGTGCTTTTGCCGGAACCGCTCTCGCCCACCAGCCCGAAGCTTCCGCCCGCCGGCACGGCGAACGACACGCCGTGCACGATCTCGGCCGTGCCGATGCGGACCCTGAGGTCCTCGACCTCGATCATGGCTGCGCCCGTTCGCTGATCATGGCTGCGCCCAGGCGGGGTCGCGCTGCAGGGTGGGCAGGCGCTCGGTGGGATGGGTGAGCGAGGGCATGCAGGACAGCAGGCCGCGCGTGTAGGGGTGCGTCGCGCGGCCGAGCTCGCTGGCCCGCAACTCCTCCACCACCCGGCCGGCATACATCACCGCGACCCGGTCGCAGAAATGGCCCACCAGCGGCAGGTCGTGGCTGATCAGCATCAGCCCCATGCCGCGCCGGCTGACCAGGTCCTCGATGAGGCGCAGGATTTCGGCCTGCACGGTGGCGTCCAACGCCGATGTCGGCTCGTCGGCGATCAGCAGCTCGGGGTCGGGCGCGAGCATGGTGGCGATCATGACGCGCTGGCCCATGCCGCCGGAGAGCTCGTGCGGATAGGCGTCGGCCACGCGCGCCGGGTCGCGGATGCGGACCTGATCGAGCAGCTCGATCGCGGCTTGGCGGGCGGCGCGTCGGCTGCCGCCTTTGTGCGCCCGCCAGGCTTCCGCGATCTGGTCGCCCGCGGTCATGACCGGATTGAGCGAGTATTTCGGATCCTGCAGGATCAACCCGGCGCGCCGGCCCCGGATGCCGCGCATCTGCCGCTCGGACGCGGCGAGCACGTCGATGCCGTCGAAGGCGAGACGATCGGCGGAGATGGTCGCCTGCGCTGGCAGCAGCTTGAGCAGCGAGCGCGCGGTGAGCGACTTGCCAGACCCGCTTTCCCCGACGATGCCGAGCTTCTCCGGCCCGAGCGTCATCGATACCCCGTGCACCGCGTCGACCGGGCCGGAGGGTGACGGGAAGGCGATGCGGAGATTCTTGATCTCGACCAGCATGGAAGACGGCGCCATCAGCCCCCCTGCTTGGGATCGAGCACATCGCGCAGCCCGTCGCCGAGCAGGTTGAAGGCGAGGCTGGCGAGGAAAATGGCGATGCCGGGCACGGTCGGCACCCACCATTGCTCGAGGATGAAGCGGCGCGCGGTGGCGATCATGGTGCCCCATTCCGGCGCCGGCGGCTGCGCGCCCATGCCCAGGAAGCCGAGCCCGGCCACGGTGAGGATGATGCTGCTCATGTCGAGCGTGACACGGACGATCAGGCTGGGCAGGCAAAGCGGCGCAATGTGGCGCAGCACGATGCGCGCGGGCGATGCGCCGGTGAGCCGCACGGCAGCCACGAAGTCGGTGCCGCGCAGGCCGAGCGTCTCGGCCCGCGCTAGCCGGGCGTAGGGCGGCCAGGCAGTGAGCGCGATGGCGGCCACCGCGCTGGCGATGCCGGGCCGCAGCGCGGCGACGAAGGCGAGCGCCAGGATCAGGCGCGGAAAGGCGAGAAAGATGTCGGTGACCCGCATCAGCAGCCGGTCCCACACGCCGCCCGCGTAGCCGGCGATGCAGCCGATCGCCAGGCCGAGCGGAGCCACCAGGACCACCACGGCCACCACCATGCCGAGCGTCACGCGGCCGCCGAACAGCACCCGGGTGTAGATGTCGCGGCCCAGCTCGTCCGTGCCGAGCCAGTGCTGCGCCGAGAGCCGGGCCAGGCGGTGCGCCAGATCCTGTGCGCCGGGGTCCTGCGTCGTCAGCAGCGGCGCAGCGAGCGAGACGGCGATCAGCACCAGCGCGACGATCAGCCCGGCCATCGCCAGCGGATTGCGGCGGAACTGCAGCCAGACCCGGTAGCGCCGGCCCCAGGCGGCCTGGCTGCGGGAAGCCGGGACCTCCGTGAGCAGCCAGTCGCGGGAGGACGCGCTCATGGATCGATCCGGGAGACGCCCTCCCCGCCTCCCTCTCCCCGGGGAAGAGGGAGGCGGGGAAGGCAGTAGGTCGAAATCATCTCACCCTCGGGTCGAGCACGCGATACATCAGGTCCGCGAACAGGTTGAGCAGCACGTAGCTGAGCCCCACCACCAGCGTGGCACCCAGCACGGCGTTCATGTCGGCGTTGAGCAGGCTGCCGGTCAGGTATTGGCCGAGCCCCGGCCAACTGAAGATGGTCTCCGTCAGCACCGCGCCTTCCAACAAGCCGGCGTAGGTCAGCGCCAACACGGTGACGAGCCTGACCAGGATGTTGCCGAAGCCGTGCCGCCAGATGATCGACGCGGCCGACAGGCCTTTGGCGCGCGCGGTGACGATGTATTCGCCGCGCAGGCTGTCGAGCATGAAGGCGCGGGTCATGCGGGCGATGTAGGCCATGTTGAACGCGGCCAGCACCAGGGCGGGCAGCGCCAGGTGCGCCATCGCGTCGCGAAGCGCCTCCCAATCGCCGGCCCAGGCGGCATCGATCAACAGCACTCCCGTGACCTGCGGCACCATGTCCTGGAACAGCACGTCCTGCCGGCCGGGGCCGGGCGCCCAGCCGAGCGTGGCGTAGAACACCAGCAGTGCCAGCAGGGCCAGCACGAAGACCGGGATGGAATGACCGGACAGGCACACCACGCGGATCACCTGATCGACCCACTTGCCCTGCCGCACCGCCGCGTAAACCCCGAGCGGGACGCCGACCAGCGTGGCGAGCAGCAGCGCCACGCTCGACAGCTCCAGCGTGGCCGGGAAGAAGCGCGCGATGTCCGTCGTGACGCGGTTGCTGGTCATGACGGAGCGGCCGAGATTGCCCCCGGCGAGTTCGCCGACGTAGCGGACGAACTGCTCCGGAAGCGGCCGGTCCAGCCCCATCTCCCGCCGCGTCCGGTCGACCACCTCCTGCGGCGCGCGGTCGCCGACCACGGCGAGCACCGGGTCGATCGGGACCACCCGGCCGATCAGGAACGTGATCAGGACCAGGCCGAACAGCGTGATCGGGATGCTCGCCGCGGTGGCGGCGAGCGAGCGGAGCCGCCTCAAGCCTTCTGCACGTCCAGGTAGCTGGTGCTGTCGGAGAGCGGGCCGATCTCGAGGCCGGTGACGGCCTTGCGCATGGCGGCGACCTCGACCTGCTGCAGCAGGATCGCGAACGGGCCGACCTCCTGCAGGTCGCGCTGCAGCCGCTCGTATTCGCGGACGCGCTTGTCGGCATCCTGCTCGTGGACGGCCGCCTTGGAGCGTTCGCCCAATTCCTTGTTCTGCCAGCTCGAGCGCCAGGCCAGGGTGCGGTCCTTGGCGTCGTCGCCGTTGTTGTCGTTCTCGCAGAAGGTCTGGGCGTTGCTGTTCGGGTCCATGTAGTCGGAGCCCCAACGGGTCAGCGCGAGCTGGTGCTGGCGGGCGCGGGTCTTGGTGATGACCTGGCGAAACTCGCCGGGCATGAGCTTGACCCGGATGCCGATCGCGCCGAGGTCGGCCTGCAGCGCCTGCGCGATGTCGGCGTAAGGCGAGACGTTCTGGCAATCGAGCGTGATCTCGAAGCCGTTCTCCAGCCCGGCCTCCTTGAGCAGCGCCTTGGCCTTCTCGACGTTCTTGGCATACGGCATGTCGGTCAGCGCACCGGGCAAGCCTTTGGGCAGGAACGCCTGCTGCTCGTTGAAGACGTTGGGCGTGATGTTGGTCGCGATGCTCTTGTAGTCGATCGCCCAGCGGATCGCCTGGCGCACCTGCGGCTTGGCGAGCTCGGCGACGTTCTGGTTCATTGCCAGATAGAGCACGCTGGCCTTGCTGGCACGCACGGTGCGGTAATCCGGGTTGGCATCGATCGTCTTGATCTGCTCCGGGCTCAGATTGCGGGCGATGTCGACGTCGCCCTTCTGCAGCGCCAGCAACTGCGCGCTCGAATCCGGCCGATGCAGGATCAGCACGCGCTTGACCTTGGGCGGGGTGGCGGCATTGGGGTTCGCGTCCAGCGCGACCGATTCGCTGGCGCGCCAGGCCCGCAGGCTGAACGGGCCGGAGCCGGCGCTGTTGGTCTTGAGCCAGTCATTGCCCATGTCGCCGTTCTTCTCGTGCGACATGACCGTCTTCTTGTCCACGACCCCGCCGACGCTGGCGGACAGGCAGTAGAACAGGAAGGTCGGCGCGAACTTCTCGGTGAGCTTGATCACCACCGTCTGCGCGTCCGGCGCGGTGACGCGCTCGGCGACGTTGTCCTTGGTGAAGCCGAGCTGGGTGATGATGAAGCCCGGCGCCTTGTTGAGCACCACCGCGCGGGTGAGCGTGAAGACGACGTCGGTGGCGGTGACCGGGTTGCCGGAGGCGAACTTGCGGCCGGGCGCGAGATGAAACGTCGTGGTGAGGCCGTCTTCCGACGTGTCCCACCGCTCGGCCAGCTTGGGCAGGATCTTGGTCGGGTCCTTGATGTCGGGCTGGATGAGCTTCTCGTAGATGTTGCCGGCCACCTCGTTGCCGCTGAACTCGAAGCTTTCCTGCGGGTCGAGACTGATGATGTCGTCGATCTGATGGGCCATGACGATCACGTCCTTGGGCGTGTCGGCCAGGGCCGGACCGAGGGCGAGGGTCGACAGTAGCGGGCTCGCACCGGCGGCGCCGAGCAGGGTGCGGCGGTTCAACATCGTCGTTCCTCATCAAGGGTCGCCGCCACGATAGGGGAGCGGCCCCGCGCGGCAAAGGGCGGCCTACCCAGTGCGACGGTTTTTCGTCACTCTGGCGCGATGTCGGAATCCTCGAACGCGGGACCACTCGCGCACCTCACCGTCCTGGACCTGTCCCGCGTGCTCGCCGGGCCATGGGCGGGGCAGCTCCTGGGCGATTACGGCGCCGACGTCATCAAGGTCGAGCGGCCCGGCGCCGGCGACGACACCCGCACCTGGGGCCCGCCCTACGCCAAGACCGCCGACGGCCAGGACGGGACCGATGCGGCCTATTTCTTCTGCGCCAACCGCAACAAGCGCTCGGTGACGATCGACTTCACCCAGCCCGAGGGCCAGCGCCTGGTCCGCGAGCTCGCCGCGCGCAGCGACGTCGTGATCGAGAATTTCAAGCTCGGCGGTCTGGCCGCCTACGGGCTGGATTATGCCGCGCTCAGCGCCGAGCACCCCGGCTTGATCTATTGCTCCATCACCGGCTTCGGCCAGACCGGGCCCTACGCGCCGCGCGCCGGCTACGACTTCCTGATCCAGGGCATGGGCGGGCTGATGAGCATCACCGGCCGTCGCGAAGGGGAGCCCGGCGATGGCCCGCAAAAGGTCGGTGTCGCGGTGACGGACGTGCTGACCGGGCTGTACGCCACCACGGCGATCCTGGCCGCGCTGGCGCATCGCGAGCGGACCGGCCAGGGCCAGCACATCGACCTGGCACTGCTGGATGTCGGTATCGCCAGCCTGGCCAACCAGACCGCCAACTACCTGTTCTCCGGCAAGCTGCCGCAGCGCATGGGCAACGCGCACCCCAACGTGGTGCCATATCAGGATTTCCCGACCGCCGATGGCGACATGATCATCGCGGTGGGCAATGACGGGCAGTTCGCCAAGCTCTGCGTCTCGCTCGGCCGGCCCGACCTGCCGACCGACCCGCGCTACGCCACCAACGCCGCCCGCATCAACAATCGCGACACGCTGATCCCCGCGCTGTCGGAAGCGACGCGGACGCGGACCACGGCGGACTGGGTCACCACCTTCGAGACCCGCGGCGTCCCCTGCGGCCCCATCAACACGCTGGACCGCGTGTTCGCCGACCCGCACGTGCAGGCGCGCGGGATGCAGCACGCGATGGAGCGGGACGGCGCCACGCTGCCGCTGGTCGCCAACCCTGTCCGCCTATCGCAGACGCCGGTCAGCTACCGTCGGGCGCCGCCCGGGCTGGGGGCGGACACGCGCGACATTCTCGCCGAGCGGCTCGGCCTCGCTCCGGACGCGATCGACGCGCTGGCGGCCAAGGGCGTCATCTGACGGCACCGGGCGGCGCGGATGGCGCCGGCGGGGCGGCGATGGGCGGCGCGGCGAGCCGTTCGGAGAGCAGATCGACGATTTTTGTCAGATCCGCGATCTGCTGCTGCATCTTGTCGACGGCCAGTACGGCCCGGTTGACGTCGGCGAACGATATCCGGTCGGACATCAGGGGGTGTGGGCACTCACTCGGGCCAGCAACGCGTCGATATCGGCGCTAATCTGCTCGCCCCCGATCCTGATCTGCTCCCAGCGCTGATCGACTTCTTCCGGCGACATCGTCGGCTCCCGCCCGGCGGCGATGCGCGGCTTGGAATGACGCACCGGCGGCGCCATCTCGGCGACCACCGTCAATCCTTTGCGCTTGCCCGCCATGCCGACCTCCGTGCCGCAGCGTGTCATAGCCGATATGGTCATGCACGGTCGCGTCGGCCATAGAGTAGGGCATGGACCTCATCAGCATCACGGCCGGGCCGTTCACCTTCCGCGCCCGCTTCGAAGACGAGATGGCGCCGAAAACGGTTGCCCGGTTCCGCGAGCTGCTGCCCTATCAGGAGCGCATCATCCACGTGCGCTGGAGCGGCGAAGGCTGCTGGATCCCGCTGGGCGACCTCGATCTGGGGCTCGGCTTCGAGAACAACACCAGTTTTCCGGCGCCGGGTCAGATCATCCTGTATCCGGGCGGGGTCAGCGAGACGGAGATCCTGCTCGCCTACGGCCCGGTCTGCTTCGCCAGCAAGGCCGGCCAACTCTCCGGCAACCACTTCCTGACGATCGTAGAGGGGCTGGAGAACCTCCAACCCCTCGGCAAGATGACCCTCCAGCAGGGCGCGCAGCCGATCCGGTTCGGCTGACCGACCGCTACGCCGCTGCGGCGGCGAGCGCCTTGAACGGCCGCCGCAGCCCCGATTGCTCCAACAGCGGCATGACGTCCCGTTCCCAGCGCGCGATGCCGTCGCTGTAGTCCACCCAGGTCAGCGAGATGCCGTCCAGCCCGATGTCGGAGAGCTGTTGGATCTTGTCCACGATGCGCTCGGGCGTGCCGATCAGCGGGTAGCCGCCCCAGCCGGCCTTGAAGTGGAACTTGAACCGCTCGGCGTCTTCGGGCGACCAGATGCCGGTCTCGACGCCCAGGACGCGCAGGATGTTGTCGGTGGCGACGTCGTCCCCGTGCTGGATGGCGTAGTAGTTGAGGTAATCCTCCGCCTCCTTCACCGTGTCCCGCTGGACGACGTAGACGTAACACCAGACCTGGATCTCGCGGTTGTAGCGCTCGCGGGCGAGGTCCTTGTATCGGGCGATCTGGCCACGCGCCTTCTCGATGTCGACGGGGTCGAGCAGGAGGTAGACCATGTCACAATTGCGGGCCGCGAAATCCATGCCCTTGGGCGAGCCGCCCGCGTTCATCAATGGCGGGAAGGGTTGCTGCACCGGTTTGGGCGACGCGAACCCCTTCTTGATGTGGAAGAAGCGGCCCTCGAAATCGAAGTAGCTTTCCTCCGTCCACAGCCGCTTGACCACGTCGATCCATTCCTGGGCGTAGTCGTAGCGGGTGTCGTGCTCCATCATGGTGCCGCCGAACATCTCCATCTCCGGCGTGAACCAGCCGCAGACGATGTTGATGCCGTAGCGCCCGCCGCTGATCTGATCGACGGTGACGGCCTGCTTGGCAGCCACGATCGGGTGCACGGTGGGCACGTGCTGCGTCGCCAGAATGGAGGGCACCTTGGTGCTGGCCCCGAGCCCGGCGGCCCAGGTGGCGGTCTCGAAGCAGATGCCGTTGAAGTTGGTCTCGCCGCCGAAGCCGCGCCAGCGCCCGAGCGGGACCAGCGCTTCGAAGCCCATCCGGTCGGCTGACTGCGCCATCTTGAGGTCGCGGTCCCAATCGGGGATGTGCCGCTCCGGCGCCATGGTGATGGCGCACCCATTGCTGGCGTTGAAGCCGAACACGCCGAGCTTCATCTTGTTGTCGTTGAAGATCGGGTTCGTTTCATTGCGGTCGCGGCCGCTCTTCAGGCTGTTCACCATCGTTCCCCTCCCGTTATTTATCGGATGAAAGGACATCAGGAAGTAATGCCGCTGTCCAGCCCGGCCAGGAACGAGCCCGGGAGCACGACCCTGCCGACCGCCTGGCAGACCCATAAGCCGTTCGGCACGCGCTCGCTCGGCACGCTAATCTGGCCCCATGTGCAACCTCTACAGCGTCACCTCGAGCCAGCAGGCCATCGCCGAAGCGTTCGGGGCGATGACGGACCAGACCGGCAACCTGCCGGCGCTGCCCGGCATCTTCCCGGACACGAAAGCGCCGGTTGTGCGCAACGGACCGGCGGGGCGGGAGCTCGCCATGGCACGCTGGGGCTTCCCGGCCCCGCCCGGCACACCCGGGAACCGGGCGGTGACCAACATCCGCAACACCGGGTCGAGCTACTGGCGCGCGTGGATGGCGCCGGCCTGGCGATGTCTGGTGCCGGCCACGGCGTTCTGCGAGTACGCGGCCGGCCGGCCGGCGGTGCCGCATTGGTTTGCGCTGGACGAGGATCGGCCGTTATTCGCGTTCGCCGGGCTGTGGCGGCCTTGGACGGGGGTGCGCGGGACCAAGGCGGAACCGGACGAGGGCGAGCACCACCTGTTCGCGTTCCTGACCTGCGCGCCGAATGCCGTGGTGGCGCCGATCCATCCCAAGGCGATGCCGGTGATCCTGACCACCCCGGAAGAACGCGACGCGTGGCTTACCGCGCCGATCCCGGAGGCGCTCACCCTGCAACGGCCGTTGGCGGACGGGCAACTCCAAGTCGTCGCGCGGGGCGAGAAGCAGGATCCGCCGTCGGACCAGCCGCCCGAGCCGTTCCGCCTGACCTTCACGTAAGCTGCCCGCCGCCGGACTCGAACCGGCAAGCCCTGTCACGGACGTCGGATTTTAAGTCCGCTGCGTCTACCAATTCCGCCAGGCGGGCGTGGAGGCCGTTGTATCAAGACGGGGCGGCGGCGGAAACCTGGCAGGCGATGTCGATGGCGCGACGGATCAAGTTCTCGCTCGCCTCCGGGGTGCGAAAGGCGCTGTGGGCGGAGAGAGTCACGTTCTCCAGCGTCGTCAGCACGTGGTCGGGCGGCAGGGGCTCGACGTCGAACACGTCCAGCGCGGCATGGCCGAGCCGGCCGTCGCGGAGCGCGGCGACGAGGGCGGCTTCGTCCACCACCGCGCCGCGCGCCGTGTTGACCAGGATGGCGCCCGGCCGCATCTGCGCCAACCGGTCCGCGCCGATGAAGCCGCGCGTCTCGTCCGTCAGCAGGAGGTGCAGCGAGACGACGTGGCTGTCCGCAAGCAGGCGCTCGAGCGGCACGAATTCCACGCCCTCCGCCTCCCGCGATGAGCGATTCCAGGCCAGGACGCGCATCCCGCTGCCGCCGGCGATACGGGCGACCTCCGCCGCGATGCCGCCGAAGCCGACCAGGCCGAGCGTCTTGCCGGTGAGTTGGGTGCCCTCCGTCCGCAGCCATTGGCCGCGGCGCATCTCGCGATCCATGGCGGCGAGCCCGCGCGCGGCGGCCCACATCAGGGCGATCGCGTGCTCGGCGACGGCCGTGTCGCCATAGCCCTTGATGGTGTGCACCGTCTGGCCGAGCGCGGCAAGCGCCTCCGGATCCATGTAGCTGCGCGCGCCGGTGCCCAGGAAGATGACGTGCTTGAGGTCGGGGCAATCGCGCATGATGTCGGCGGGTAGCGCCGTGTGGTCGTCGAGCAGGAAGTCGTAGCCGGCGAGCAGGCGCGGTAGGTCGGCCGGGTCGATCGTCTCCTCCCGGTTGACGGTGATGGATGGGTCGCCGAGCCGCGACACGGCGGCGAACACGGCCGCCAACTCGTCGCCCGCATCCAGAAACATGCCCCGCATTCCGCTCTCCCGCTTGCCCCCGCGATCCTGCGTGCGCGGCGTTGACGCGGCAAGGGTGCGGTGCGATTGCTCGGCGCCATGCGGCGTCCGCCTTTGGCAGCGATATTGGTGGTCGCCGCATGGGGCGGCGGCGGCCTCGTCAGTCCGGCGGCGGGGCAGACCGGCGGCGCCCCCGTGGTGATCGCACCGATCCCGCCCGGCAAGCCACCGCCGCTCGGCGCTGGCCCTGCGGACAACCTGCCGCGGTCCCGCGACCCGGGCGATGCCGGCCCTTCCGAACAGTTCTACGCCAGCGGCACCGGCTTCGTGGTGGCCGACCGGCGCTTGCTGACCAACCGGCACGTCGTGGCCCCGTGCGCCCGCATCGTCGCGCGGGACGGCGCCGGCGTGCGGCGGCCGGCGCGGATCGTCGCCACCGACCGCGATCGCGACCTGGCGGTGTTGAGCACGGACGCCTCGCTGGGGCCGGCGCTGCCCTTCCGCGACAGCCCGGCCGTGCGCCGCGGCGAGACGGTGATCGCCTATGGCTACCCGCTCTCCGGGCTGCTGTCCTCCGGCCCGACGCTGACGACGGGCAACGTCAACGCGCTGGCCGGGCTGCGGGACAACGCCAACAACTTCCAGATCAGCGCCGCCGTGCAGCCCGGCAGCTCCGGCGGCCCGTTGTTCGACGGCCAGGGCAACGTGATCGGCGTCGTGGTCTCTAAGCTGAACGCGGCGAGGGTGGCGGAGCTGACGGGCGGCGACATCCCGCAAAACGTGAACTTCGCGGTCAAGGGGAGCGTCGCGATCGCCTTTCTGCGCGCCAACGGGGTCCAGCCGCTGGTGGTGGCGAGCAGCGGGGCGGAGAAGCGCGCCGAGGAGGTGGACGCGATCGCCAACCCGTCCACCGTCTTCCTGCAATGCCTCCGCTAGCGGGCGCGATGCCGGCCGCGCCGCGGCGTCGACGGCTCGCGTGGCGGCTGCTGCGCTTCTTGCTGATCCTGTCGATCTGGGGCGTGCTGGTCGTGGGCGCCGTGCTGATCTGGTTCGCGCGCGACTTGCCGCGGCCTGAGATGGCGCTGGACGCCGCGCGCCGTCCGGGCCTGTCGCTGCAGGACCGGAGCGGCCACGTGTTCGCGACCTTTGGCGACATCGTGGGCGAGCCGCTGCGCCTTGCGCAGTTGCCGCACTGGTTGCCGGAGGCGGCCGTGGCGGTGGAGGATCGGCGGTTCTACGGGCATTGGGGGCTCGACCCGGTCGGCATCGCGCGGGCGCTCACCGTCAACCTGCGCGCGCACCGGCTGGTGCAGGGCGGATCGACACTGACGCAGCAGGTGGCCAAGACTCTGTTCCTCACCAACGAGCGGACGTTCCGGCGCAAGGTGCAGGAGCTGATGCTCACGCTGTGGCTCGAACGCAGCTTCACCAAGCCCGAGATCCTCGAGATCTGGCTCAACCGGGTCTATCTGGGCAGCGGCGCCTGGGGGGTGGACGCAGCCGCGCGGCTGTATTTCGGCATCTCGGCGCGCAAGCTCTCCTTGTGGCAGAGCGCGGTCCTGGCCGGGCTGCCGCGGGCGCCGTCGCGCTTCAACCCGCGGGTCGATCCCGCCGCGGCTGCCAATCGCGGGCGCGAGGTGCTGGACGCGATGGCCGACACCGGCGTCATCACGCGGGAGCAGGCGGTGGCGGCGGGCGCGGCCATCAGCTTCGCGCCGCCGCCTTCCGTCTCGGGCTGGTTCGCCGACTGGGTGGCCGACGAGTCGCAGGATGTGGTGCCGTCGGGCGCGGACGCGGTGCTGCGCACGACGCTGGACCCCAGGCTGCAGGCGGCGGCGGAGACCAAGCTGGCGGCGTTGCTGGACGGGCCGGGCGCGGCGGCCGGCGTGGGCCAGGGCGCGTTGGTCGCGCTCGACGCCGCGACTGGTGCGGTGCGCGCGATGGTGGGCGGGCGCGACTACCGGGCCGGCGGCTTCAACCGGGCGGTGGCAGCGCGGCGGCAGCCCGGCTCGGCCTTCAAGCCGTTCGTCTGGCTCGCCGCGCTGGAGCATGGCTGGTCGCCGACGGACACGGTGCTGGACGCGCCGCTGCGGATCGGCGGCTGGAGTCCGCAGAATTTCGACGGGAGCTACCATGGCGAGGTCTCGCTGGAGGAAGCGCTGGCGCAGTCGTTGAACACGGTCTCCGTGCGGCTGATGCAGCAGGCCGGCGGGCCGCGCGTGACGGCGGACGTGGCGCGGCGGCTGGGGGTGGGCGGCGCCATGCCGGATAACCTGTCGCTGGCGCTCGGCACGGGCGAGGTCCGGCTGCTGGACATGGCGGCGGCCTACGCGGCGCTGCTGAATGGCGGCATGCGGGTGCGGCCGACGGGCATCGAGCGGGCCGATGCGGACGGCAAGCCGCTGCCGCTGGACCGGCCGGCGCCGGTGCGGGTGATCGAGCCGGAACTGGCGGGCGAGATGCGCGGCATGCTCGCGGGCGTGGTGGCGCATGGCAGCGGGCGGATGGCAGCGGTGCCGGGACGGTTCGTCGCCGGCAAGACCGGCACGACTCAGGACTCGCGGGATGCGTGGTTCATCGGCATCGAGGGCGGCACCGTGATCGGCATCTGGTTGGGCAATGACGACAACCGGCCGACCCGCGGGGTCACGGGCAGTTCGTTACCGGCGCGGCTGTTCCGCGAGGTCGCGACCGCCGACCGATAGGCGACACGCAGGAAATCCCGCCCGCCCGGCGCGCGTTCGGAGCAGGACCTTGCACGGGAGATCGCGGCAATGACACGTTCAACCATCCGATTGGCAGGCCTCTGCCTCGTTCTGACCGCCGGGGCGGCGAGCGCCCAGACGACGGGTAGCGGGACGACGGGTAGCGGGACGACCCAGGGCGTGCCGGCTGCTCCGACGTTGCCGGGCGCCGGCACGGTAGCGCCGGAAACGCCGCCGGGCGGCATCGCGCGCGGGGTGATCCGGCCCAGCAAGCCGGTGGACCAAGACATGGTCACGCCGCCCCCCACGCAGGGGCAGACCATGCCGGTGATCAAGCCGCCGGGCACCGCGCGTTGACGATGCTGCGGGAGCTGCGGATCCCGCTGCTCCTGTTGCTGACGGTGCCGGTGGCGCCGGTGCTGCACTACCTGGTCGGCGGGCACCCGGTGCTGGAGTTCGCGACCGGGGCGGTCGGCATCGCGATCCTGGCGGATTGGGTGCGGCGCGGCACGGAGCAGGTCTCCAGCCATGTCGGATCGGCGGTGGGCGGGCTGTTGAGCATCAGTCTGGGCAGCTTGGCGGAGTTGATCCTGGCGTTGTTTGTGCTGCTGGACGGCAAGGTCGCCGTGGTCCGGGCGCAGATCACCGGGTCGATCCTCGGCACCAGCCTGCTCGGGCTCGGCGTGGCGATCGTGGCGGGCACGATCGGGCGGGACAGCCTCAAGTTCTCGCGGGACCGCGCCGGGCTGATCTCCAGCATGTTGCTGCTATCGGTGATCGCGCTGCTGCTGCCGGCCGTGTTCGACTTCACGGTCCGCCACGGCGGCCATGCCGACCAGGCGGCGGTCTCGGACGAGGCGCTCAGTCTGGGCGTCGCAGCCGTGCTGCTGCTGCTCTACGCCGGCAACACGCTGTACACCCTGGTGACGCATCGCGACGTGTTCGGCGCGGGCAAGGAGGAAGAGGAAGGCGACGGGACGCCTTGGCCGCTCCTCGCGGCGTTCGGCGTACTCGCGGCGGCCACCGTCCTGATCGCGCTGGAGGCGGAGCTGGTGTCGGGCGCGCTGGAGGCTGCGTCCTCGTCGCTCGGCCTCTCCGAAGTGTTCCTGGGGGTGATCGTGCTGGCGGTGATCGGCACGGCCTCCGACATCGTGGCGGGGGCGTTCTTCGCGCGGCAGGGCCGGATGGGGCTCGTGCTCAGCGTGTGCATCGGTTCGGCCATCCAGGTGGCGCTGGTGCTGGCGCCGCTGCTGGTGCTGATCTCGTGGGCGTTGGGCACGCCCATGTCGCTGGTGTTCAGCAACCCGCTCGACCTGTTCGCCATCGCCGGCGCCGTGTTCATCGTCAACAGTATCGCCGGCGATGGCGAGGTCACGTGGTTCGAGGGGATGCTGCTGCTCGGGGTCTACGTGCTGCTGGGGCTCGGCTTCTTCTTCGTCACCTGACGGCGAACGGCCGGTTGAGGCGCACGATGGTGAAGTTGAGGTAGGCGGCGAAGCTGACCCACAGGAGGTAGGGCAACAGCAGCCACGTCGCCAGCGGCGCGAACGGGTAGACCACGATCATGGGCACCAGGATCGAGAGCCAGAGCAGCGGCACCTCGAGCAACGCCCAGTCCGGCCGCCGCAGCTTGAAGAAGAGCGGGCTCCACAGGAGGTGGAACAGGGCGTTGAGGCCATAGAGCACCACCACGGTCGCCCGCAGCCCGGCGGTGGGCGCCTCCGTCCAGGCCAGGGCAGCGGACCAGGCGGCCAGGGCGAGGATCAACGTCCAGGCGGGCCCGAACAGCCAATCCGGGGGCTGCCAACTCGGCTTGCGCAATTGGCGATACCACGGCCCGACTTCCGTCAGCAGCCCGCCGGCCCCGGCGAGCAGCAGCGCGGCGACGCCCGCGACGACGAGGGGGATCAGCATGACAGGGCCGGGCGGCGCGACCGCTCGCTCAGGGCCTGCTCGAGCAGATGGCCGGCGCGGAACAGGGTGGCCTCCTCGAACGGTTTGGCGCAGAGCTGCACCGCAACCGGCAGGCCGTTCTCACCGAAGCCGGACGGCACGCACAGGGCGGGCCAACCGGTCTGGTTCATCGGCGCGGTGAAGCCGGGCTGGGTCAGCCCGTCCCATCGCGGCACTTCCTTGATCCGCGGCGCCTCCGCATTGGCGCCCGCGGTGAGCAGGATGTCGACGTTCTCGCACGCGGCGAAGGTCGCGCGGCAGAGCTCGCGGCGGAAGCGCTGCGCCTGGACGTAGTCGGTGGCGGCGAACAGGCCGCCGAACGTCATGCGGGCGCGCAGGCGCTCGCCGTAATCGCGGTAGCGCTCGCGCATCCAGGATTCGTGCAGGGTGAACGCTTCGACGGTCAGGATGACGAAGTTGGCGGCTTGGAAGTCGAACAAGGAGGGCGGCGCGACGTCCGTCACCGTGGCACCGGCCTCGCGCAGCACGTCGGCCGCCCGCTCGATGCCGGCGGCGACGGCGGCGCTCACCGGGCGGTCCCGCTCGTGCCAGTCGCGCGCGATGCCGACGCGCAGGCCGCGCACGCCGTCGCCGAGCCCGGCGGTGAAGTCCGGCACCGGGCGGTCTGCGCTGGCCGGGTCGGCCGCGTCATGGCCGGCCATGGCCTGGAGCAGGAGGGCGCAATCCTCCACCGTCCAGGCCAGCGGGCCGGCATGGTCGAGCGAGAAGGCGAGCGGCAGGATACCGGCGCGGCTGCACAGGCCGTAGGTCGGCTTGATGCCGACGATTCCGCACAGGGAGGCCGGGCCACGGATGGAGCCGCCGGTGTCGGAGCCGGTGCCGCCCAGGATCAACCCGGCCGCCACCGCCGCGCCGGTGCCCGACGAGGAGCCGGAGGTGAAATGGTCGGGGTCCCACGGATTGCGCGCCGGCGGCCAGGGCAGGTCGAAGCTCGGGCCACCGAAGGCGAATTCGTGCGTGGCCAGCTTGCCGAGCATGACGGTGCCGGCCTCGTGCCATAGGCGCACCACGGTGGCGTCCTGGTCCGGCACCCAGTTCTGCAGCAGCTTGCTGTGTGCGGTGGTGGCGATACCGGCGGTGCCGTAGATGTCCTTGTGGCCGATCGGGATGCCGTCCAGCGGGCCAAGGCGGGTGCCACCGGTCTGCCGCGCTTCGGCCGCGCGGGCATCGGCCATCGCGCGGTCGGGCGTCACCTGGATGAAGCTGTTGAGCGTGCCGTCGAGCGCCTCGATCCGCTGGATGCAGTCTTGCGCCAGTTCGACGGGGGAGATGCTCTTGGCCGCGATCTGCCGCGACGCGTCGGCGATGGTCAGGATGTCCATCACGGGGTCTCCGGCCGGAAGATCAGCGCCGGCTCCGCTTCCCGCGGGCGCACGCCGGCGCGGATGCGGTCCAGCATGGGCTCGATGTGCTCCCACGCGCCGTAGAGATCGGCGGCCTCGTCCGGCGAGAGGCTCAGCCCGGCCCGGCGGAGCAGCGCGTCGAAGTCTTGCGGGGGCAGTTTGGCAGGCATGGGCAACTCCATCAGAGCCCCCTGATGCAAGCACGTCTGGCGTGCGGAGGCTAACGCTTGTGACCGCCGGAGCCGCGGGCAAGGCTGCGCTCATGTCAGACCGGCTCGCCGCCTCGGCTTCGCCTCGCCCCGCGCTCGTGGCGCTCGCGGGCATGGTCGCGCTCGCTTCCGCGCTCGGCATCGGGCGCTTCGTCTACACGCCGATCCTGCCGGCGATGGCGGCCGGGTTGGGCTGGGGGCCGGGCACGGCGGGGCTGGTGGCGTCGGCCAATTTCGCCGGCTACCTGGCCGGCGCGGTCGCCGCGACGCTGCCGGCGCTGCCGGGCGGACGGCGACGCTGGTTTGCGGGGAGCCTGGTGATCGGCGCGCTCAGCGTCGGGCTGATGGGCGCGGCAAGCGGGCTGCCGGCCTTCCTGCTGCTTCGCTTCGTGAGTGGGGCGACCGGCGCGTTCGTGCTGGTGCTGGGCACGGCCGCCGTGCTGGACATGCTGGCCGAGGCCGGGCGGAGCGGGCTCGGCGCGCTGCATTATGCGGGGGTGGGCATCGGCATCGCGCTCTCCGCGGTCGCCGTCGCGATGCTCGAGGCGTCGGGGGCGGGGTGGCGCAGCCTGTGGCTGGTCACCGGGGCGATCGCGCTGCTGCTCACGCCGCTGCCGGCGACACTGCTGCGCTGGCCCGCGCCGGCCCGGGCCGGCCCCGCGGCGACGGTGCCGCTCGGGCGCGCGATCCTGCCGCTGTCGCTGTGCCACTTTCTATTCGGTTTCGGCTACGCGGTAACGGCGACGTTCCTGGTCGCGATGGCCCGTGCGGCGCCGGCGACGCGGGCGATCGAGCCGGTGCTCTGGGTGGTGGTGGGCGTGACGGCAGCGCCGTCGCTGCTGCTGTGGCTGGCGGTGGCGGGCCGGGTCGGGGCGCGGTGGGCCTACGCGATCGCCGCCGTGCTGGAAGCGGGCGGCGTGCTGCTGGCGGGCGGCTGGCCGAGCCCCCCGGGCTTGCTGGCGGGCGCCGCCCTGCTCGGCAGCACGTTCATGGGCATTACCGCGCTGGGCTTCGCCGTGGCGCGGACCGCCGGCAGCCTCGGCCAGGAGCGGCGTTTTGCCGTGATCACCATCGGCTTCAGCCTCGGCCAGGCGCTCGGCCCCGTCATCGGCGGCGCGCTGGCGCAAGCGACCGGCAATTATTGGAGCGCGTCGGCGCTGGCGGCGGCGGCGCTGCTGCTGGCGGCCGGGTTGATCGTGCTCTCCACGCCGCGGCGCCTCGCTCCGCCACCCCTGTCACGCGACCGACATCGTTGAGCTACTGACAGGCAGAGTAGGACCGGCTAACAGCCGGTTATGTCGGACACGCCCTTCCCCGCGTTCGCGTCGCAGCGGCGCCTGCCGAATTTGTTCGACCTCGTCGCCGGCGCCCTCATCCTGGCCGCGCTGATCTACGTCGCCTCCGTTGCGCGCGCGACCTTTGCGCCGCTCGACACACCCGAAGCGAGCAACATCAGCCTCGACCCGGCGAATCTGCCCGTCTACGCCGTGCGCACCACGCTGCGGATGTTCGCCGCGCTGTTCTTCTCGCTGCTGTTCACGCTGACCTACGCGACCTGGGCGGCCAAGAGCCGGCGCGCCGGGCTGATCCTGATCCCGCTGCTGGACATCCTGCAATCGGTGCCGATCCTGGGCTTCCTGACCTTCACGGTCGTGTTCTTCCTGGGGCTGTTCCCCGGCCAGGTGCTGGGGGCCGAGCTGGCCGCGATCTTCGCCATCTTCACCAGCCAGGCCTGGAACATGGCCTTCAGCTTCTACCAATCGCTCAAGACGCTGCCGCACGACCTCGACGAAGCCAGCCGCAGCTTCCGGCTCTCCTCCTGGCAGCGGTTCTGGCGGCTCGAAGTGCCGTTCGCCATGCCGGGGCTGGTGTGGAACACCATGATGAGCATGTCGGGTGGCTGGTTCTTCGTCGTGGCCAGCGAGGCCATCACGGTCGGCGACACGACGTTCAAGCTGCCCGGTATCGGCAGCTACGTGGCCATGGCGCTCGACCAGCGCAGCATTCCCGCCGTGATCTACGCCATCCTGACCATGTTGATCGTGATCCTGCTCTACGATCAGCTGCTGTTCCGGCCGCTGGTCGCGTGGTCGGCCAAGTTCCGCTTCGAGCTCACCGCCTCGGAGAGCGCGGAGGATCCGTGGGTGCTGAAGCTGCTGCGGCAGACCCGGCTGCTGCGCGCGGGCTCCAACATGGTCGGCTCCGCCTTCAACGCGCTGGCCGGGCTCCGGCTCGAGCTGCCGCGCGGGCCCGGGCGGGGGCTGCGCAAGCCGTCGCGCGTGGCGGACGCGATCTACCTCCTGGTGCTGGCCGGGCTGCTGCTGTGGGCGCTATCGCTCATCGTCAGCTTCGCCTCGAACTCGCTGGCCTGGGGCGACGCGCTCCAAGCCTTCCTGCTCGGCCTGATCACGCTGGTCCGCGTCGTGGTGCTGATGATCCTGGCGACGCTGATCTGGGTGCCGGTCGGCGTGTGGCTCGGTCTGCATCCGGTCTGGGGCCGTCGCGCACAGCCCGTGGCGCAGTTCTTGGCCGCCTTCCCGGCCAACCTGTTCTTCCCGATTTTCGTGGTGCTGATCGTCCGCTTCCACGGCAACCCGAACATCTGGCTGACGCCGCTGATGATCCTCGGCACGCAGTGGTACATCCTGTTCAACGTGATCGCCGGCGCCTCGGCGTTCCCGGGCGACCTGCAGGAGGCCGCGCGCAATTTCCGGGTCAGCGGCTGGTTGTGGTGGCGCCGGGTCATCCTGCCGGGCGTGTTCCCCTACTACGTCACCGGGGCGATCACGGCCTCGGGCGGGTCGTGGAACGCCGCGATCGTGGCGGAGGTCGCGACCTGGGGCGACGACAAGCTGCAAGCGGCTGGGCTCGGCTCCTACATCGCCAACGCCACGGCGGAGGGGCATACCGCCCGGGTCGTGTTGGGCGTCGCGATGATGTCGGCCTTCGTGGTCGCCTTCAACCGGCTTCTGTGGCGCCCGTTGTACGGCTATGCCACCCGGCGATTGACCCTGGGATGACGCAGATGGATCAAACCGCGACGAGTACGCTCTCCGGCGATCTCCTGCTGGAGATCCGCGGCGTTCGGCAGGCCTATCACAAGGACAGCGCCGCCGATCTCGTGGTGCTGGACAATGTCGACCTGCAGCTGCGGCCCGGCGAGATCGTCGGCCTGCTCGGCCGGTCGGGCTCCGGCAAGTCCACCTTGCTGCGCATCATCTCCGGCCTGCTCGCCCCGACGAGCGGCGACGTGACCTGGCGCGGAGAGAAGCTGAAGGGCCCGGCGCCCGGCGTGGCCATGGTGTTCCAGAGCTTCGCCCTGTTTCCGTGGCTGACGGTGGAAGAGAACGTCGAACTCGGGCTGGAGGCGCAGGGCGTGTCGCGGACCGAGCGCGCCGAGCGGGCGGAGGCGGCGATCGACCTGATCGGCCTCGGCGGCTACGAGAGCGCGTATCCCAAGGAGCTGTCGGGCGGCATGCGCCAGCGCGTGGGCCTGGCGCGTGCGCTGGTGGTGCATCCCGACCTCCTGCTGATGGACGAGCCGTTCTCGGCGCTGGACGTGCTGACCGCCGAAACGCTGCGCACCGACCTGATCGACCTCTGGAGCGAGGGCAAGCTGCCGGTCAAATCGGTCCTGATGGTCACCCACAACATCGAGGAAGCGGTGTTGATGTGCGACCGGATCCTGGTGTTCAGCAGCAACCCGGGCCGCGTCGCGACCGAGCTCCGCGTCCGCTTCCCGCATCCGCGCAACCGGCTCGACCCGGCGTTCCGCAAGGTGGTGGACGACATCTACGCCGTCATGACCCGGCGCCCGGTGCCGCGCGCCTCGGCCGCGTTCAATCCCACGGAGGCGGTGCGCATCAACCCCGTGTCGTCCAACCTGCTGTCCGGCCTGCTCGAGGTCTTGGCGGGGCCGCCCTATAACGGGCGCGCCGACCTCCCGGCGCTGGCCGGCCCGCTGCAGCTCGAGCTGGACGACCTCCTTCCGATCGGCGACGGGCTGCAGCTTCTCGGCATGGCCATGCTGGAGGAAGGCGACCTGAAGATCACTGAGACCGGCACCCGCTTCGTCAACGCCGACACCGACGACCGCAAGCAGATCTTCGCCGGCGCGCTGCGGGCCAACGTGCCGCTGGCGGCGCAGATCCGCCGCGTGCTGGACGACCGGCCCGGGCACCGCGCCTCCGCCGTCCGCTTTCGCGACGAGCTGGAAGACACGATGTCGCCGGACTATGCGGACGAGACCTTGCTGGCGGTCATCAGCTGGGGCCGCTTCGCCGAGCTGTATTCCTATGACGAGGAGGCCGACCAGTTCTTCCTCGACGACGACGAGGAGTGACCCCGATGATCGACCGCCGCACCCTTCTGGCCGCCGCCGCCGCCACGCCGCTGCTCTACGCGCGGGCCTTCGCGGACACGCCGAAAGACGCGATCGTCATGGCCAAGCGGATCGACGACATCATCAGCCTCGATCCGCAGGAGGCGTTCGAATACTCGGGCACCGAGATCTCCGGCAACGTCTACGAGAAGCTCGTCACGCCGGATGACGACGACCCGACCACCATCGTGCCGACGCTGGCCGAGAGCTGGACGACGAGCCCGGATGGCAAGAGCTGGACGTTCCAGATCCGCGCCGGCCGCAAGTTCGCCAGCGGCGCCGACGTTTCGGCGGAGGACGTGGCGTTCAGCTTGCAACGGGCGGTAATCCTCAACAAATCGCCCGGCTTCATCATCGCGCAGCTCGGCTTCGCGCGAGACGATGTCGCCCAGCGCATTCGCGCGACCGGTCCATTGACCCTGCAGATCGACATTCCGGCGCCGCAGGCCCCGACCTTCCTGCTGTATTGCCTCAGCGCCGCGGTGGGCGGCGTGGTCGAGAAGAAGCTCGCGCTGCAGCACGAGCAGAACGGCGACCTGGGCAATGCCTGGCTCAAGACCAATAGCGCCGGCTCGGGACCGTTCACGATCCGGGCGGCCCGGGCGAGCGAACTGGTGGCGCTGGACGCCAACCCGCATTACGGCCAGGCGTTGCCGATCAAGCGGGTCGTGATCCGCCACGTTGCCGACCCCTCGGTGCAGCTGCTGATGCTGCAACGGGGCGATGCGGACGTGGCACGCGACCTGCTGCCGGAGCAGTTGGCGACCGCGCGCAACAATGCCGAGCTGACGGTCGACTCCCGGCCCAAGGCGAGCCTCATGTACATATCGATGAACGTGTCGCATCCGGCGCTGGCCAAGCCCGGGGTGCGCGAGGCGATCCGTTGGGCGGTGGACTACGACGCGATCGAGCAGAACCTGGTCAAGGACACGTTCCGCGTGCACCAGGCCTTTCTGCCGAGCGGCTTTCCGGCCGCGCTGACCACGCATCCGTTCCGGGCCGATCCGGCCAAGGCCCGCGCATTGCTGGCGGAAGCCGGCTACCCGAACGGGCTGGAGCTGACCTTCGATCATGCCTCCAGTTCGCCGCGCGCCGAGATCGCGCAGGCGTTGCAGGCCCAGCTCGGCACCGTCGGCATCAAGCTGACGCTCCTGGCAGGCGAGGGTCGGCAGGTGTTGACCAAGATGCGCGCGCGGCAGCACGAATTGGCGATCGCGCTCTGGGGCGCGGATTATTTCGACCCGAACAGCAACGCGCAGACCTTCTGCGAAAATACCGACAACTCGGACGCATCGAAGAACCGGACCACCGCCTGGCAGGCAAGCTGGCAGGACCCGGCGATGACGGCGGCGACGCTGCAAGCCGTGCAGGAGCAGGACCCGGCCAAGCGCGTGGCCATCTACCAGCAGCTGCAGGCCGACCTGCAACAGCGCGGACCATTCGCGATCATGCTGCAGGAAGTCGGCAGCATCGCAATGCGTAAGCCGGCCGCGGGGTTGACCCAGGGACCGCTCTCCGACCGGACCGTCTACCGGAAGATGACCAAGGCCTAAACCCCGTCCTGAGCCGCGGGGCTCGAGTTCGGTGCTCAACGGTTTGAAGGCGGCGCCACTCGATCCGCGGCTCGGTCCGACTGGCTGTGTGTTTAGTGCAGCGCCAGTGACGGAAAGCCGAACTTCAGCAGGGGTGAGGCGAGCTGGCCGGGTTGGACGGGGCTGGAGCGCGGCGTCCAGGCAAGACGGGGGCTCACGGCCGGGCGGGCGATGCGTCGCCGGCGAGCATGGACGTTCCGGGGTGAGACCGGGCCGAGGGCGGCGGGGGTGACCAGAATGCCGCCTGCTAGAACGTCCCGCATGACCCGCTCCGTGTTCGTCGTGACGACCCATCGTAGTCCGACGTTTTCCTCCGCGGCCCGTCGGAGCGGCGTCGGTCAACGTCGGAAATGCGTCGGTTCGGCGACCGGAGGATAAGGCCGAGTTCTTAACGAACTCTTAAAGGGCGTTGCCCAACGCCGCGCCGGCCGCTCCGGCCGCGAAACCGATCGTCGTGAGGATGGCGGCGAGGCGGCCACGCATGGCGGGTGATGTCGCCCGGGCTTGGGCTTGCGCCTGGTTGCCGACCAGCGCGGTCTGCGTGCCGACATCGAGCAGCGTCATGAGGGCGACCGTCATCGGCACCGCGCCGTTGGATAATAACGCACCAAGGCCGGCCGTCGCCACCAGGGCGACGCCGGCATAGGCCACCGATCCCGCAGCGACGCGCCTGCAAAGCCAGCCCGCCGCGAGCGCCGCGAGCGCGCCGAGTGCCGCCACGGCGCCCATCGGCAGCGCGCCGGCGATATCCGCGTGTGCCAGGGCGCGCGGGAACAATGCCCAGCCGCCGTTGAAGGCGCCGAACACGCAGGCCTGCTGCACCGTGGCGCGGCGCAGCACCGGCTCATCCCGCCACAGGCGCCAGGCGCTCGGGAGCGGCGCCGTGTCGCGATCCCATTGCTGCCGGTCGATACGCTGTGCGGCGATCGCGGCCAGCAATCCGAGGGCCGCGATCAACGCGGCATCCAGGATGAACATGGTCCGCCACCCCACCGCCGCCGAGACCGTCGGCACCACGGCGCGGGCGAGCACGATGCCGAACAGCCCGCTGGCGATCACGCCGCCGATCGCCGGGCCGCGCTGGTGGGCGCCGACGGCGCTCGTTGCGCAGGCGAGCGCCCGCTGGGTGAGCGAGCAACCGATCCCGATGACGAGGCAGGCCGCGGTGACCGCAGGGGCGGCGGGAGCGACCGCGGCGGCGCTGAGCCCCACTGCGAGCAGCAGCGCGTGGAGCCCGATGCCGTTCGCCGCGGTCAGGTCGCGCGCCACCGCCGCGAGCAACGCGACCCCGATCGCGTATCCGGCCAGCGTCGCGCTCGGCATGAGGCTGATCCAGAAGGAAGCGCCGAGATCGGCCCGGGCGAGCCCGGTCACCGCCTGCGCCGAGTAGAGCGAGGAGACCGTGGCGGCGTTGAGTGCCAGGAGGGCGACGAGCAGGGGTCCGGTGACGCTACGAGAGACGGAGAACGCGGCCATGCGAATTTCTTCCCATGAATGAGAACAAACAGTGGACTTATGCAGAACGATTGAGCAAGATGCCTCTCACAGCAGATGGCTCTCTGCCTGACCTACCTCACGGAAGGAAAAATTCCATGAACACCGCCACCCAGAATGCCGCTCCGGTTAAGTTTGATGCGGAAATGACCTTCCGCCTGCCCACCGTCGGCGCCCGGGCCACCGCGTTCCGTCTGGCCGATGAGGGCCGGGTCAAGCTGGGCGGCCTGGCGCCGGCGTTCCGCCTTGCCGATGCGGGGCGGGTCAAGCTCGGCGGTCTCGCGCCGACCTTCCGCCTCGCCGATGCCGGCAAGGTTCGCCTCGGCGGCCTGGGCCCGCTGTTCCGCTAATCTGCGCCGATCGCTAATGTTTGCCGGTTGTTCGTCAGCCGGCAAACAACTACTCTGCCGTGCACTGCTGCTCAACCCAGGCGTCCATGGCCGTAAAAACGACCGTTCCATTGGTCCGCTTCCATCAGCTCATCGACACGGCGAGGCCACCGCTGCGGGCGGATCGGTCTGCCGGCGGCTTGCTGCCAACGCGCGCATTCCGCTTCTGCGAAGCCGTCACCACCGCCTCCGCCTTCGGCTACTACGTGTTTCCGCCCATGACGTTCAGCCTGATCTGGACCGGCGAACAGATCGCGTGGACGTTCGAAGGCGCCGATGACTGGTTCTCGCTCGGCCGCGCGCAGTTCCCCGGCCTGTCCGACCAGTTCGACCAGGCCGCGCCCGAGGCCGTTCGCGGCTTCGCCCCGCCCTTCCTGGCCGCGCTACCGGAGCCCGGCGTCGTCCAGGTATGGTCCGGCTTGCTCACCCGCACGGCGCCGGATTGGAGCCTGCTGGTGCGTCCGCCCGCCAACCTGCCGCGGCCCGGCTACGACCTGTTCGAAGGCATCGTCGAGACCGACCGCTGGTTCGGCCCGCTCTTCACCAACGTCCGGCTGACGCGCACCGACACTCCGGTCACGTTCGAGGCCGATTACCCCTTGTTCCAAGCGCAACCGTTGCACCGTTCCGCCTATGCCGACGAGCGGCTCAACGACTTCTCTTGCCAGGTCGGCCTCCAGCATCTGCAGCCCGAGGACTGGGCGGCCTACGCCCGCACGGCCGTGCATCCGGGCAACGCCGCCGCCCGACCGCTCGGTGGCGACGCGGCGCAAGTCCGCCGCCGGCGCCGGGCGGACCCGAGCGTCACGGAACCCCAGCCAGGGTAAGACCGCCCACGTAGTGCTCCATCTGGTCCCGCCGGGCGAACGGTGCGGTCTGGCGGAAGCTCCGGATGTTGAAATCGGGCTCGAGTTGCAGCAAGCGCCGGTGCACCAGCGTCGCTTCCCGCTCTTCGCCCAAATGACCCAATGCCGCGAGGTAGGGCTTGTAGGCGGCGGAGAAACGCGGGTGCAGTTGCGTCACCTTGCGTCCGAGTTCCGCGGCGGCCTCGTGTTTGCGGCTCAGCAACTCCAGGATGATTGCCGCCGCGTCGCAGAAGAAGATGTGCGGGTCGCGTGGCGCCAGCCAGCGGCAATGCTCGATGCGCCGGCGCGCCTCGTCCAGATTGCCCTTATACGCCTGGGTCACCCCGCTGAGGTTCCAGGCGAGCGGCAGGCTCGGGTTGATCGCCAACGCGCGCTCGTGCAGCGGGATCGCCTCGTCCAGCCGCCGGTGCAGGAAAGCCCTGACATGGCCCGCGACCGTCAGCCCGCGCGCGTCGTTGGGGTCGAGCATCACCGCGTGCTCGGCGACCTCGCCCGCGCGCACGATGCTCGCCCGCGGATCGCGCGCCCAGCCCTGCCCCACCAAGAACACGTGCCAGAGCGCGAGCCAGCTATAAGCCGAGCTGTATTCCGGCTCGGTTTCGATCACCCGGCTCAGCAACTCGCCGGCCTCGCTGTAGGACCGGCGGTCGAGCAGATGGATCAGCGAGATCGCCCGCAGCATCAGCCCGTAGGCACCATCTCCCTCGATCCCGAGCCGCCGCAGCCGCTCTGCCGCGATGGACGGCATCTCCGGCTCCAGTCCGGCCGACACCAGCGCGGCGACGTCCTGCTGGATGTGGAAGACGTCGTGGTGGTCGTAGTCGAAATGACGCGACCAGCAAACGACGCCGGACGGCGCCTCCACCAGCTTGACCGCCACCCGCAGCCGCTGCCCGGAGGATTGCAGCGAGCCCTCCAACGTGAAGTCGAGCGCGGTGTCCGGCGCCGCGATCCCGGCCCGGCCGACCGCGACGACGCTCACGCCGCGGATCCGCGACAGCGAGGTCGAGATCTCCTCGGCCATCACGAAGGCCAGTTCGCCGCCCTGGCCGCCGCCGACGACGTGCATCGGCATGACGCCGATGGCCACGCCGCGTTTAGCCTTGGCGGCCATCGCCGGCCCCGTCGGCCCCGCCGTCGCGGCGGCGAGCTTGGCGCGGAAGCGGCCGCGGAGGCCGAGCAGCCAGGCGTCGAGCGCCGGGTCGATCCCTTCCAGTTCCGCCGCGATCTCGCGCTGGCTCAACGAAGGCGGGCTGGGGTCGATGACATCATCCAGATCGACGTGCACGCTGCCGGGCCGTAGCGCGACGCGGTCGGCCGTTATGACGAGCACGTCGTCATCGTCGAGCTGGTCGCGCAAGCTTTGCCGCAGGGTGCTGAGCGTGTCGCGGAGGCGGGCCAGGCCTTGCGCCGGGTCGTTCCGGCTCCACAGCAGGTTGGCGAGCCATCGCCTCGTCGCGCTCTGACCATCGGCGACGGCCAGCACGACGAAGATGGCGCGCGCCTTGCGCAGGGTGGGAAGAACGTCGTCGCAGCGGGCCGTGGCGGCGCTGACCGGCCCGATGAGGCGCAGGTCGATCAGCGCCGATCCGGCGCCATCACCTCGAGCGGCAATGCCTTCCACGCGGTCGCGCTCACGTCCAGGAATTTGTTCAACGAGCTATTGAGATAGCACGTGCCTGAGTAGAATTACAACCCTGAAGCGAAATTGATTATCTGCGTCACAACTGAGATGGCTCGTCTATTTACGTCATTACTTAGACGTGGAAGCTCTCGCCGCAGCCGCAGCGACCCTTCTCGTTCGGGTTGTTGAAGACGAAGCCGCTGGTCAGCGCCTTGTTTTCGTAGTCCATCTCCGTTCCGATCAGGAACAGGCTCGCCTTGCGATCGACGAGGACCGTCAGCCCCTGGCTGGTGACCACCTCGTCGCCCGGACCGGGACCCGGAACCCACTCCATGGTGTAGGACATTCCGGAGCAACCCTTGGTGTTGACACTGATGCGCAACAGCATGCCCTTCTGGCCATGCTCATACAGCGCGGTCAGGCGTGCCGCGGCCGCATCGGACAGCCGCATCAGCGGGGGCAGCTCGCGGCGCTTGCGGGTCGGCGGAGTGGCAAGATCGGACATGGTCTCTATCCTAGAACATGTTGAGGCTGAGGCGGGCGTCCTCGGACATCCGGCTCGGATCCCACGGCGGATCCCACACGGTATCGACCGTGCAGGAAGAGACGTTCGGCACTGCCATGATGGCGTCCTGCACCATGATCGGCAGCTCCTGCGCGCTCGGGCAACCTGGCGCCGTCAGCGTCATCTCGACCTTAACCGCATTCGCATCGTCAATCTCGACGGCGTAGATCAGGCCAAGCTCGTAGATATTGACCGGGATTTCCGGGTCGTAAACGGTGCAGATCGCGCCAATCACGGCATCCTCGTCCGGCTTGCCGCCGACCGCCGCGCCGGCAATCTGGTCAGCAACGGCCGGAATATCGGGCGTCCAGCTTTCGATCGGGGTCTCACTCACTCGTCGCCTCCTTTGAGCCGTCGATGGCGGCGAACAGCGCCCGCCATGGCAGCGTCACGCACTTCACCCGCGACGGAAAATCATGCACCGCCGAGAGCGGCTGTAGAGCCTGCAACGCCGTGTCGCACTGCTCGCAATGCCCTGTCCGCGCCATGGTCTCGACCTCCTCGCCGATGCGCCGCGCCCGGTCGATCGATTGACCCATCACCGCCTCGCACATGAGGTCGGCACTGGCCAAGCTGATCTCGCAGCCGCGCGCCATAAACGACGCCCCGGAGATGGTGTCGCCCGCACGGCGGATGAAGACCTCGACGCGGTCGCCGCACATCGGGTTGTCGCCCTTGGCGGACGCGTCGGCCCCGTCGAGCGCACCGGCATGCGCCGGGTGCCGCCCGTGCTGGCGGATGGTGTCGCTATACAGAGCGCGGACGTCCTCGAACATTAGGCAAAGAACTCGCGCACACGCACCAGCGCACCAACGAACACGTCGATCTCCTCCGGCGTCGTGTAGATGCCGACGCTGGCGCGCGCGGTGCTGTCCACGCCAAGGCGGCGCATCAGCGGTTCCGCGCAATGATTGCCGGCGCGCACCGCGATGCCGGCGCGGTCGAGCAGGGTGGCAAGGTCGTGCGCGTGCGCATTGTCCATCGTGAAGCTGAACACGCCGCCACGGTCCTGCGGGCTGCCGAGCACCCGGACACCGGGGACCTCCGCCATGCGCCGCAACGTGTGCTCGACCAACGCGGCCTCGTGTGCCGCGATCGCCTCGTAGCCAATCGCCTCCACGTAATCGATCGCGACCCCGAGCCCGATCGCTTCCAGGATCGGCGGCGTGCCGGCCTCGAACTTGTGTGGGATCTCGGCCCAGCTGCTGCGCTCGAAGCTGACGCTGCCGATCATGTCGCCACCGCCCATGAACGGCGGCATCCGCTCCAACAGCTCGCGCTTGGCATACATCGCGCCAATGCCGGTCGGACCATATAATTTGTGGCCAGTGAAGACGTAGAAATCGACGTCCAAGGCCTGCACGTCGACCCGGCGATGCACCACTGCCTGGCTGCCGTCCAACAGGACGCGGGCACCGTGGGCATGGGCCAACGCCACGATCCGCGATGCCGGCGTCACGGTGCCGAGCACGTTGCTCATGTGCGTGACCGCGACGAGGCGCACCTTCCCGTCCGCGAGCAGCCGTTCCAGCGCGGCCATGTCGATCTCGCCACCATCGGTGATCGGCACGACCCGCAGCTCGATCCCGTGCGCATCGCGCAGCATCTGCCAGGGTACCAGGTTGGCGTGGTGTTCCATCTCGGAGATGACGACCGCATCGCCGGGCTGCATGACACCGCGGCCGTAGCTATGGGCGACCAGGTTGATGAGCTCGGTCGAGTTCTTGGCGAACACGATGGTGCGCGGGTCCGGTGCGTTGAGCAGCGTGGCGACCTTGTCGCGCACACCCTCATAAGCCTCCGTCGTGCGCTCGCTCATCCAGTGCAGGCCACGATGAACGTTGGCGTACTGGGTCTCCATCGCCTCGACCAGCGCGGAGATCACCTGACGCGGCTTCTGCGCCGAGGCCGCGCTGTCGAGGAACACGAACGGCTTGCCGTGCACGGTCTGGCCGAGGATGGGGAAGTCGGCCCGGATCCGATCGATGTCGAAAGGTGGGCGGGACAGCGCGTTCATGATGCCTCGACAGTCACGGGCGCTGATGCGTCACGACGGGCCCACCAGGCTTCGACCGCCGCTTCTAGCATTTCGCGCGCCGGCACGTGGGCGATCGGGTCGAGCGCCTCGGCCAAAAAGGCGCGCACCAGGATGGAGCGGGCCTGCTGCTCCGGAATGCCCCGCGCGCGCAGGTAGAACAACTGGTCGGCATCCAGCTCGCCGACCGTGGCGCCATGGCTGCACTTCACGTCGTCGGCGTAGATCTCGAGCTGCGGCTTGCAGTCGATCTCCGCATGCGGGCTCAGCAACAGGGCCTGGTTCATCTGGTAGCCGTCGGTCTTCTGCGCCACGCGGGCCACTTCGATGCGGCCCTGAAACACGCCGCGCGAGCGGTCGGACAGGACGTTCTTGATGGTCTGCCGGGAGGCGCAGTTCGGCGCATCGTGCGCGACCACCGTGGTGATGTCGCCGACCTGGTCGTCGCCGAGAAGCTGCGCGCCGTTGAGGTGCACCGCCGCGGTCGGGCCGGCCAGCTTGGCGTGGATCTCGGTGCGCGACAGACGGCTGCCGAGCGTCAGCACGAACGCGTCGTAGGTGCCGCCCTCCGCCACGTCGGCGAACCCAGTCTGTATATGGAACGCCGACGGCGATTCCTGCTGCAGGCGCACATGGGCCAACGTGGCACCCTCGGCGACGACGATCTCGTGCACGGCGTTGTGCAGATAGACCCCCTCCCCGCGCGCGACCTCGACGATCGTCAGCTTGGCGCCGCGCTCCAATTCGATTCGGTGCCGCGGGTGGAACGCGACCGGGCGATGGTTGTCGACGCCGATCGACAGCAGCACGATCGTCCCGGCATCGACACCGGCGGCCACGTGCAGCCGGATGCCGTCATCGGCCATCATGGTGTTGAGCGCGACCATGGGCTGCTTGGCGTCCGGCACGCGGCCAAACACCGGCTTGTCCGCGAAAGTCTCGAGCGTGATCGTGTCCGGCGGATCCGACAGCTCGGGCTGGTAGCGGCCATCGACCAGCACCAGGCGCGGCGCGTCCAGCGTCGGTGCCAGGTCGGGCGCGGTGCCGACGGCGGTCAGCGGTTCCTCGAAGGTGACGGCGCTCAGGCCGCGGAGCGAGGTATATCGCCAGGCTTCGTCGCGCACGGTCGGTAGACCGCTCGCCTTGAACAGCGCGGCAGCCGCGTCGCGGGCAGCGGGATCGCCGGGCAGCCGGTCGCGCAGGCCGTGAAAGCGGGCGAGGAACGAGTCGGCGGCGCTGAGGACTTCGCTGTTCATGCCGCCTCCGCGACGACCTGGCTGTAGCCGTTCGCCTCCAACTCGCGCGCCAACTCCGGCCCGCCGGTGCGAACGATGCGCCCCTTGCTCAGCACATGGACGCGGTCGGGCACCAGGTGGTCGAGCAGCCGCTGATGATGGGTGATGACCAGGGCCGAGAAGTCGGGCCGACGCAGCGCGTTGACGCCATCGGCGACGATACGCAGCGCGTCGATGTCGAGCCCGCTATCGGTCTCATCCAGGATCGCCAGCTTGGGGCGCAGGATCGCCATCTGAAGCACCTCGTTGCGCTTCTTCTCGCCACCAGAGAAGCCCACATTGACGTTGCGCTTCAGCATGTCGTCGGGGAAGTGCAGCCGCTTGCTTTCCGAGCGTGCCAGCCGCAGGAAGCCCGGCGCATCCAGTTCCTCCTCGCCGCGGGCGCGACGGATCGCGTTCAATGCCGTCCGCAGGAAGTTGGCGTTGTTCACCCCCGGCAACTCGAGCGGTGCCTGGAAGGCCAGGAACAGCCCCGCCGCCGCGCGTTCCTCCGGCTCCATCTCCAGAAGGTCGCGCCCGTCGAACTCGGCCGAGCCGCCGGTGACCGCGTAGCCGTCATTGCCGGCCAGCACGTAGCCGAGCGTGCTCTTGCCCGAACCGTTCGGGCCCATGATCGCGTGCACCTCGCCTGCCGGCAGGTCGAGGCTGATCCCCTTCAGGATCGGTTTTTCCTCGACGGAGGCACACAGCTCGTGAATGCGCAACATCAACCGACGGACCCCTCGAGCGAGATGGCGAGGAGCTTCTGCGCCTCGACCGCGAATTCCATGGGAAGCTCCTTCAAGACGTCCTTGCAGAAGCCGTTGACCAGCAGCCCGACCGCGTCCTCTTCCGACAGCCCGCGGCTGCGGCAGTAGAACAGCTGATCGTCGGCAATCTTGGAGGTGGTCGCCTCGTGCTCGATCTTGGCCGTCGGGTTGCGGCTTTCGATGTAGGGCACGGTGTGAGCCCCGCACTGGTCGCCGATCAGCAGCGAGTCGCACTGGGTGAAGTTCCGCGCACCCGAGGCCTTCGGCAGGATGCGGACCAGGCCGCGATACGTGTTGTCGGATCGGCCGGCGCTGATGCCCTTCGACACGATCGTGCTGCGCGTGTTCTTGCCGATGTGGATCATCTTGGTGCCGGTATCGGCCTGCTGGCGGTTGTTGGTCAGCGCCACCGAGTAGAACTCGCCCACGCTGCCGTCGCCCTGCAGGATGCAGCTCGGATACTTCCAGGTGATCGCCGACCCGGTCTCCACCTGCGTCCAGCTGATCTTGCTGTTCTTGCCCCGGCAGGCGCCGCGCTTGGTAACGAAGTTGTAGATACCGCCGCGGCCTTCGCTATCGCCCGGATACCAGTTCTGCACCGTGCTGTACTTGATCTGCGCGTCGTCGAACGTGACCAGCTCGACCACGGCCGCATGCAGCTGGTTCTCGTCGCGCTGCGGCGCCGTGCAGCCCTCGAGGTAGCTGACGTAGGCGCCTTCGTCGGCGATGATCAGCGTGCGCTCGAACTGCCCGGTGTTACGGGCATTGATGCGGAAGTAGGTCGACAGCTCCATCGGGCAGCGGACGCCCTTGGGGATATAGACGAAGCTCCCATCGGTGAAGACGGCCGAGTTCAGCGCGCTGAAATAGTTGTCGCCGGCGGGCACCACGGAGCCGATATACTGCTTGACCAGGTCCGGATACTCGCGGATCGCATCGCTGATCGGGCAGAAGATCACGCCGACCTTGGACAGCTGCTCGCGGAAAGTGGTCGCGACCGACACGCTGTCGAACACGGCGTCGACGGCGATGTTGGAGCCGCTCGGCGGGTTGAGCCGGCCGTCCTCGGTCGCCTCCTGCTCCACGCCGGCCAGGATCGCCCGCTCCTTCAACGGAATGCCGAGCTTCTCATACATGGCGAGCAACTCGGGATCCACCTCGTCAAGGCTCTTGGGCGCCGGGCGCTTGGGGGCCGCATAGTAATGGATGTCCTGGTAGTCGATCTTCGGATAGCCGATCTTGGCCCAATCCGGCTCCTGCATGCCGAGCCAGGTGTCATAGGCCTTCAGCCGCCAATCGAGCATCCAGGCAGGCTCGCCCTTCTTCTCGGAGATCATGCGGATGGTGTCGGGAGACAGACCCTTGGGCGAAATCTCCATCTCGATGTTGGTCTCGAAGCCCCACTTGTAGCCGGACTCGGTAAGCGACTGGACGGTATCAAGGGTTTCAGCGACTGCGGGCATGGAGACCTACTCAGCTGGAATGGCTGCCACCGGCGGCGCCGGGGCAAAAGAATGGGGCGTGGCCCGATGGGCCACGATATCGGCGATGGAGATGGTGCCGAGCGCCTGCATCACGGCATGGTTCACTTGGTCCCATCCGCCGCGGCAGCAACATTGCTGCGCCTGACAACTCGAGGGCGACCCATCGACGCACGCCGTCACGTGGACCGGCCCATCGATGGCGGCGACGACGTCGGCCACGTTGACGTCCTCCAACGGGCGCAAGAGGCGATAGCCGCCGCGGGCGCCGCGCTGGCTCACCACGAGCCCGCCCGACGCCAGACCCTTGAGGACCTTGGCAACGGTCGGCTCCGGCAACCCGGTCGCGCCGGCGATGTTGGGCGAGGTCTGCACCGCGTCGCCGCTCGCCAACCTGGCGAGCACGACCACGGCGTAATCCGCCAATTTCGACAATCTTAACATGATGGTTTGCCTAAGCGGACCAGTGAGGTCCGGATTGACTCCGATGTGATGCGCGAACGCCCCTTGGTCAACCCCTGAGTTGCCAGCCCCGCCGGGCTCCGGCAGGTAACGCGGCACCACGGAGGGAACGGGATGGCCGAACGTTACGAGCTGCTGGTCCGGGGCGGACGCTGCGTGTTGCCCTGGGGTGAGACGGAGGCCGATCTGGGCATCGCCGACGGCCGCATCAAGGCGATCGGCCGCCTTGCCGATGCCTCGGCGGAGACCGAATTCGATGCCGCGGGGCTGCACGTGTTGCCCGGGCTGATCGACCCGCACGTCCATCTCCGCGATCCCGGCGACCCGGCCGTCGAGACCATCCCCACCGGCACCAAGGCCGCCATCCTGGGTGGGCTCGCCGCCGTGTTCGACATGCCCAACACGGCGCCTTCCATCACCGACGCCGCCCAGATCGCCTGGAAGGCGGATTACGTGGAACGCGTCGCCTGGTGCGACATGGGCCTCTACGTCGGCGGTACCCGCGCCAACACGCCCGAGCTCGGCACGCTGGAGACGGCGCGCGGCGTGTGCGGGGTCAAGATCTTCGCCGGGTCGTCCACGGGCGACCTGATGATCGAGGACGACCCGTCGCTGGAAGCCGCCATGCGCTCGGGCCGCCGCCGCATCAGTTTCCACAGCGAGGACGAGTATCGGCTGCAGGAGCGCAAGCCCCTGTTCAAGCGGGGCGACCCGTTCAGCGACCACGCCGTCTGGCGCGACGTCGAATGCGCGTTCCTGGGCACCCGCCGTCTCATGGCGCTCGCCCGCAAGACCGGCCGTCCCACTCACATTCTGCACGTCTCGACCGCGGAGGAGCTCGACTACCTCCAGGACTTCCGCGACGTCGCCACCGTCGAGCTGCTGGTCAACCACCTGACCCAATGGGCCCCCGACGTCTACGAGCAGCTCGGCGGCTACGGCGTGATGAACCCGCCGATCCGCGATGTCAGGCACTACGAGGCGGCGTGGCGCGCCGTGGCGGACGGCACCGCCGACACGATCGGCTCCGACCATGCGCCGCACGCCCGCGCCGCCAAGGAGCGTCCGTGGCCGGACACGGCGGCCGGGCTCACCGGGGTGCAGACGCTGGTGCCGCTCATGCTGGACCACGTCAACGCCGGCCGTCTCAGCCTCGGCCGGCTGGTGGACCTCATGTGCGCCGGCCCGGCCCGGGTTTATGGCGCCGTGGGCAAGGGCCGCCTGGCCGCCGGACACGATGGCGACCTCACCCTGGTGGACATGGGCCACCGGCGCCGGATCGAGAATAGCTGGATCGTCTCGCCCTGCGGCTGGACTCCGTTCGACGGCACCGCCGTCACCGGCTGGCCGGTCGCCACCGTGGTGCGCGGCCGCGTCGTGATGCGCGACGACGAGGTGCTGGGCGAGCCCGCCGGCCGCCTGGTCCGCTTCGCCGCCTGACCGCACCCCCGCCCCGGGGTTGTCGGGTTGGGGGTGCTGCCGCAGAGTTGGCCGGCAAAACGGGGGAGGGGCGCGAATGGCGGATCGGGGAGCGGCGCTCGACAGCTTGCTGAAGCCGGGCAGCGTGGCGGTGGTGGGCGCATCGGCGGACGCGACGCGGATCGGCGGCCGGCCGATCGCCTACATGCTGGGGCAGGGCTTCGCCGGCGAGATCATGCCGGTCAATCCGAACCGCGCGGAGATCCAGGGCCTGCCGGCCTATCGCAGCGTGGCGGACCTGCCGCGCGTGCCGGACGCGGCGATCGTGGCGGTGCCGTCGGCGCTGGCCATCGACGCGGTGCGCGACCTGTCGGCCCGCGGCGTCAAGGCGGCGATCGTGTTCACCGCCGGCTTCGCGGAGGCCGGCGAGGAGGGCGAGGCCGCCCAGCGCGCCATGCTGGCCGCCGCCGGGCCGATGCGGTTGCTGGGGCCGAACTGCCTCGGGCTGTTCAACGCGCGGATCGGCTTCTACCCGATCTTCTCCTCCAGCCTGGAGAGCGGCTTCCCGCAGCCCGGCCGGGTCGGCATCGCCAGCCAGAGCGGCGCCTACGGCACCCATGTCTTCGCCGTGGCCCGTAACCGCGGTATCGGCACGCCCATCTGCGTTACCACCGGCAATGAGGCGGACATCACGATCGGCGACGTGATCGGCTGGCTGGCGCAGGATCCCGATACGGACGTGATCGCGGCCTACGCCGAGGGCATCCGCGAGGCGGACGGTTTCCTTGCCGCGCTGGCGGCGGCACGGGCGGCGCGCAAGCCGGTGGTGCTGATGAAGGTCGGCACCTCCGTCATCGGACAGCACGCGGCCCAGTCGCACACCGCCTCCATCGCCGGCAACGACAAGGTGACGGACGCGGTGCTGGCCGAATTCGGCGTGGTGCGCGCCAGCACGACGGAGGAGATGCTGGACATCGCGCTGACCGCGACCCGGCGCATCTACCCGGCCGGCAACACGCTGGGGGTGATCACCATCAGCGGCGGCGCCGGGGTGCTGATCTCGGACGCCGCGGAGAAGGCCGGGCTGCCGCTGCCCGCCATGCCGGCGGAGGCGCAGGCGCGGTTGAAGGCGATGCTGCCCTTCGCCGCACCGCGCAACCCGGTGGACTGCACCGCGCAGGCCTTCAACGACATGACGCTGATCGGCCGCTTCACCGATTCCATGGTCGAGGATGGCGGCTACACCTCCATCCTGGGGTTCTTCAGCCAAGTCGGCGGCTCCCGCACCATCGCGCCCGCGTTGCGCGAGCAGTTGAACGCCACCCGCGCCAAGCACCCCGATCGGCTCTACGCCCTGTCCGTCGTGGCGCGCCCCGACCAGGTGCAGCAATACGAGGAGGACGGCTTCGTGGTGTTCGAGGACCCCACCCGCGCGGTGGTGGCGATCGAGGCGATGGGGCGTTTCGGCGACGCCTTCGCGCGCCCGGCCGACCCGGTGCCGCCGCCCCTGCCGCCCGTGACCCTGCCGGCCCGCACGCCGACGGAGGCGGAGGCGAAGCGGTTGCTGGCAGACGCCGGCATCCCGTCTGCGCCAGAGGCCGCCTGCGACACGGCCGACGCGGCGGCCGCCGCGGCCGAGCGGTTCGGCGGCAAGGTGGTCATGAAGATCCTGTCGCCGGACATCGTGCACAAATCGGAGATCGGAGGCGTGCTGCTCGGGGTCGAGGGGGGCACAGCGGCGCGTGCCGGCTTCGACCTGCTGATGCGGCGGGCGCGCGACGCAGTACCGGGCGCGCGCCTCGAGGGCGTGCTGGTCGCCAAGCAGCTCGAGGGCGGGATCGAGTGCATCATGGGCATCCAACGTGACCCGGTGTTCGGCCCCGTTGTCCTGGTCGGCATCGGCGGCATCTTCGTGGAGATCCTGGACGACGTCGCGCTGCACCGCTGCCCGATCGGGCCCGCGGTGGCCGAGCGCATGATCCGCGGGCTGCGCGCCGCCCCCCTCCTGCTCGGCGTCCGCGGTAAGCCGGCCGCCGACATCGCCGCCCTGGCCGCCATGCTCGCGACGCTGTCGCAATGGGCCGTAGCGGCCGGCGACCGGCTCCGATCGGTCGATCTCAACCCGGTGCTGGCATTGCCCGAGGGCGCTTGGGCGCTGGACGCGGTGATCGAGCTCGACGAGGTCGCTCCATGATCGACAAGCGGGTCGACAGCATCGCCGTCGCGCTGACGGGCGTTGCGGACGGGTCCACCGTGCTGATCGGCGGCTTCGGCTCCGTGGGCCAGCCCAACGAGCTGATCGAAGGGTTGATCGAGCAGGGCGCGCGGGACTTGGTCTGCGTGGCCAACAATGCGGGCGCCGGCCATGTCGGGCTGGCACGGCTGATGGAACTCGGCCGCGTCCGGCGCATGATCTGTTCGTTCCCGCGCTCCGTCGGCTCCACCGTGTTCGAGGATCTGTATCGGGCCGGCAAGATCGAGTTGGAATTGGTGCCGCAGGGCACGATGGCCGAACGCATCCGCGCGGCAGGGGCCGGCATCCCGGCCTTCTTCACCGCGACCGCGGCCAATACGCTGCTGGCGCGCGGCAAGGAGGTGCGCGAGATCAACGGCCGTCGTTACGTGCTGGAGGAGGCGTTGCACGCCGATCTGGCACTCATCGAAGCCTGGCAGGCGGATCGATGGGGCAACCTCACCTATCGCAAGAGCGGTCGCAACTTCAACCCGATCATGGCGACCGCCGCGTCGCTCACGGTGGCGCAGGTCCATCACATCGTCGAGCTTGGCCAGCTCGATCCGGAGGCGATCGTGACGCCCGGCCTTTACGTGAACCGGGTGGTTCACGTGTCCACCACAAAATAGACAATCTTTCTTAACTTATTGCGTGTTGACTGCGAGGTGCTCGAGCGCGATGTGCCGGGTCCGGTTCGCAGCGATCGCAACCGAAACTGGAGTGCGTCCGTTGCCCCTGACCCGTTCGGAAATGGCTGAAGCCGTTGCCCGCGATATCCCGGAGGGATGGTACGTCAATCTCGGGATCGGGATCCCGACGCTGGTGGCCGACTTCGTGCCGGCCGACCGCGAGGTGGTGTTCCATAGCGAGAACGGCGTGCTCGGCGTCGGCCCGGCGCCGGAGGAGGACGCGATCGACCGCTGGCTGATCAATGCCGGCAAGCAGCACGTCACCCTGCTCGATGGCGGGTCCTATTGCCACCACGCCGACAGCTTCGCGATGATCCGCGGCGGACATCTCGACCTGTGCGTGCTGGGCGCCTTCGAGGTGGCGGAGAATGGCGACATCGCGAATTGGGCGACCAGCGAGAACGACACCGCGCCCGCCGTGGGCGGCGCGATGGACCTCGCGGTGGGCGCCAAGCGGCTCTGGGCCGTGATGGAGCACACCACCAAGGAGGGCCGGCCCCGGCTGGTGCGTAACTGCGGCTACCCGCTGACGGCGCCGACCGCGGTGAGCCGGGTCTACACCAATCTTGCCGTGCTGGACGTGACAGAAGACGGGTTCACCGTGCGCGCGCTGGCGCCGGGCGTCGATTTTGAGACGGTGCAGGCCAAGACGGACGCCAAGCTGCGCATGGCGGCCTGATCGGTCGGGACCTCCCGTCAGGGCGGTCCCGACCGGTTCGTCAGCGGCGGCGGCGGGCCAGCAGGCCGAGCAGCCCGGTGCCGAGCAGGGCCAGGCTGGCGGGCTCCGGCACAAGCTGAGCGCGCGCCGCCTCGGCGATCGGGGCGAAGTTGCTGAACACGCCGTCCACGCCGAGAGCGTAGGCAGCCTGATAGGTCGCCGGGTTGTTGAGGTAGGTATACGGGTGGACCATCAGCCCGGCACCATGGGCAGCGGCGATGCAGGCCGCACTGAGCTGGCCCGTCGACGGGCCGATGCCGTCGGCGATCGCGGCGACACCGGCTGCGGCCGCCGCCGTGGTCGGGCAGACGCCGAGATAAGCGACCGGGATGGTCGAGTTCGCATTTAGGTAGGCGACCTGCGTCGGATCGAAGGACTGCGTGAAGGCGTGGCCGTTGATGAAGTAGCCGTTGTAGCGGGCGTCCGTCAGTCCGGACAGGATCGCGTCGGCCACGGCGAGACCGCTCTGCTTGGCTTCCGGGTAGACGCCGATGGTCTCGCCGGTCTGGAGGTAGTTGTCGTACGCCGCATCCAGGAACTGGCGGTAGGTCGCGATCGTGTATTTCGTGTTCGGGTCGTAGAAGCTCAGGTCGCTGCAATACCCCGTCGCGTTCCGGCACGAGAAGCTCAGGCCCTGGACCTGCGCCAAGGTGAACTTCGTCACGTCGTAGGTGCCGTTTGCCGAGCGGAGCGCTGCGACGTCGGGATGCGTCGCCGCGTAGGCCACCACGTTGCTGGTCGCGTTCAGCGTGCCGTCATGCAGCATCACCGGGACGTTGTCGGCGGTGAGATAGACGTCGCCCTCGATGTAGTCGGGTTTCATGGAGATCGACAGCGCGTAGGCCTGCACCGTCTCTTCCGGCAGGTAGCCGCTGGCGCCGCGATGGTTGATGACGATCGGCGGTTGGCCGGTCAGCGTGGGCGCGGCCTGCGCGGCCGTGGCGAGGGTGGCGGCGGCAGCGAGGGCAACGCTGATCGAGGGTAACAGGCGCATTCCGGTCTCCAGCAGGTAGGGCGATGGCCGATGTGCCACGCCCTACGATGCTTTGGCATTACAGGAATGTTATCTATCGTGCAGGGCGCCTACGCCGCGGACCGGTCTGCCTGCGCGATCGCCGCCGACCAGGGGGACATGGCGTCACTGATCCCCGTGCGGACCCCGCCCTCGATCCGGATCAGGTTCGGGCAGGCGAAGTTCACCGGCATGACGCTGTGCTCGACCCGGTCCACCGGCGCATCCGCCTGGAGCGCTGCCAGCGTCTCGGGCGGCAAGCGCCCATCCGCATCCACGTTCTCCGGGTCCGACACGTCGATGCGCGGGTGGTGCGCGGCGTCGGACGGATCCATGCCGAAGCCCGCCGTGAAGGCCAGCATCTGCGTGACCGCCGCCAGGATGCGCCGCCCGCCGGACGCCCCGGCCGCCAGGACCGGCGCGTCGCCCCGCCGCAGGATGACCGGCAGCATGTTGGTGAGCGGCCGCTTGCCAGGCGCCAGCGAATTCGGCCGCCCGGGCCGCGGGTCGAACCACATGACGCCGTTGTTCATCAGGACCCCCGTCCCCGGCAGGACCAGCCGGCTGCCCATCGACGACAGCAGTGTGGTGGTGACCGACACCATCGTGCCTTCCTCGTCGCAGACGGTCAGGTGCGTGGTGCAGCTCTCGGCGGCGACCGGCTCGGCATCGCCCAGACCGCGCAGGCGCTCGTCGTAGGCGGTGCGCAGCGCAGTGGCCAAGCCGGCGAACCAGGCCGCGTCCGGCGCCGCCGAGGCCGGCGCTGGCATCAGCTCCAGCACGCGCGCCAGCGTCGGCGCGGCGGTGAGCCCGCCCGTGAGCTGCAACGTGCCGCCACAGAACGGCACCTCCATCGGCGCCGTGACGCGCGCCTGGCAGTTCCGCAGGTCCTCGCGGTCGAGAAAACCGCCCTGCGCGGCCATGTCGGCGGCCAGGCTCGCGGCGATGTCGCCCTCGTAGAAGTCGCGCAGCCCAGCCGAGGCCAGCCGATCCATCGTGTCCGGCAGGTTGCCGAGCCGGAAACTGCCGGGCACGCCCTGGTAGGGCGGCACGGGCGGCAGGCCGTTCGGCAGGTAGATGCGGGCGCTCTCGGGATACTGCCGCAGCGCGGCGGCCTGAACGGCGATCTTGAGCGTGGTGAACCAGTCCTGCGACAGGCCGCGATGCGCGAGCGCCTGCGCCGGCGCGATGATCTCGGCCCAGGGCAGCCGCCCCCAGCGCGACAGCATGAGCTCATAACCCGCCGGCGCCGACGGGATGGCGACGGAAAGCGGGCCGTGCACGTTGACGTCGCCGATCACGCCGGGCCAGCCGAACAGGTCGGCGGCCGTGTCCCCGGTCAGGGGGTAGCGTGCCGGGTCGAGCCGGCCGGGGGCGCGCGGGCCGAAGTCGACCACCTCCGCCCGCGCTTGGCCGGCGCGATGCACCATGGCGAAGCCGATGCCGCCCAGCCCGCTATTCCAGGGCTCCACCGCGGCCAGCGCCAGCGCGGTGCCGACCGCGGCGTCGATCGCGTTGCCGCCGGCGTCCAGGATCGCGACTCCGGCCAGCGCCGCATCCCGCGATTGCGAGACGACCATGCCTCGTCGGCCGGTCGCGGCAGGCTTGGCGACCTGCCAGTTCTGGGTCAGGTGCGGCGGCGGCGAATACGGCATCGCGGGCTCCTCGGCGGCATCGAACAGCGGCACTCCTGCCACAGTCAGAGCACCGGATTACAACACGGACGCCCGAACCGAAACCCGGCGCGCGCCGTCTGCTTGTCTCTACGCCCGTCACGGGCTTATGACGACCCGGTCAGGAGTGCGTGGATGAGAGCCATCCGGTTCAGTTTCGTGGTGCCGGCTTATAACGAGGAGGCATTGCTGCCCTCCTGCCTGCACGCGATCCAGGCCGAGATCGCGCGCTCCGGGGCTGCGGCCGAGATCGTCGTGGTCGATAATGCCAGCACGGACCGCACCGCTGAGATCGCCGCCGGCTTTGACGGCGTGAGCGTAGTACACGAGCCCCGCAAGGGTCTGGTGCAGGCCCGCAAGGCCGGGTTCGAAGCGAGTTCCGGCACGCTGGTCGCCAACATCGACGCCGACACGCTGGTGCCGCCCGGCTGGATCGACCGAGTGGAAGCGGAGTTCGCCAAGGATGCCGCCCTGGTGGCCGTAAGTGGACCGTACGACTACTACGACGTCCCCACGCGCATCCGCGTCGCCGCCCGCATGTTCTACATCGTCGGCTTCGGGACCTACTGCTTCAATCGCTACGTGCTGCGGGTCGGCAGCATGGTCCAGGGCGGCAATTTCGTGCTCAAACGCGATGCCTTGATCCGCGCCGGCGGTTTCGACCCGAGCTTCACTTTCTATGGCGAGGACACCGATATCGCCCGCCGCATGGCGCAGGTCGGCTCGGTGAAGTTCACCTGGGTGCTGATGGCCAAATCATCCGGCCGGCGGCTCAAGGGCGACGGACTGTTGATGACGGGCGTGCGCTACAGCTCGAATTATCTCTGGGCGACGTTCTTCCGCAAGCCGTTCACCTCCGCCTGGCAGGATTACCGCTAGCGCGATCTTGGCCGAACCCTCGGGTTCGGCCAACCCATCGGCTAATGGACCTGCAGCGCGATCAGACTGGCGGTCGCGATGACCGCGACGCTGCAGCAGAAGAAGCCGAGTATCCCTGCGGCCCGGCGTGCAGACGCACTCACCGTCGATAGGACCGATCGCGCCGTAGAGAGGTGACCGGTCAGAGAGGTCGGCAACTCGACGCGCGCTTGACGATGGAGCGGGTTCAAACGGTCCATGGCAGAAATGCCTCCCATCAACGAACGCCGGCAAGCCAGCGCGAGATCAATCCAACTTCCCGATCGGCGCATTACCTATCGTGCCGCATGCATGACGGCCACGCATGTAAGAGCTTCTAGCACGGATGTGATCCCGAAGGCTCGACATCGTTAAAATCGTGTTAGATTTCACTCGAACGTGATGGTCGTTGCGCTGCAGGCGGAGCTCCTACCACGGTTTTGACTTGCATTGTTACCGTTTTTTAGACTTTGCACCGGATATTTTCCGGATTGCGGGGAGCAGGGGTCGCGCGCCGGCATCGTAGTCCCGCCACGCTGTTGATCTTCTCAGCAAGGCCGGCACGGTGCGAACGTCGAAGCGAGCAGGGTCGAGTCCCGGCCGCACGGCCGACCAGGTGATCGGCATCGATACCGGCGCCCCCGGCCGCGCCCGCGGCGAGAGTGGCGCCACCGCGGTGGCCAGACGGTCGTTGCGCAGGTAATCCAGGTAGATCCGCCCTGCGCGCAGCTTCTTGGACATGTTGACCAGGTAACGCGCCGGGTCGGCGGCGGCCATGGCGGCGCAGACGTCGTGGGCGAACGTCTTGGCCGCCGGCCAATCCACCCCGTCGCCCGGCTCCGGCCGCAATGGCGTAACCAGATGGAGCCCTTTGCCGCCCGTGGTCTTGCAGAACGGCACCAGGCCGAGCGCCTCCAACCGGGCCCGCAACTCGAGGGCCGCGGCAATCACGGCCGAGAACGGCACGTCCGGCGCCGGATCGAGGTCGAAGACGAGTCGGCCGGGGATGTCAGGCAGGTCCGGTACGTTGTTCCACGGATGCAGCTCCAGCGCCCCGGACTGCGCCACCGCCGCCAGCCCCTCCACCCGGTCGATCTGGACATACGGTTTGCGGTCGTCGGCAATCGAGACGAGGTGGAGCAGGTTGGACTGGCCCGGCATGGCGTGCCGCTGGAAGAATTGCTGCGCGCCCTCGATGCCGTCGGGCATGCGAAGCAAAGAGCAGGGCCGCCCGTGCAGATGCGCCAACATCGCCGGTCCCACCGCTTCGTAATACCGCGCCAGGTCGAGCTTGGTCACGGGCGCCCCGTCGGACGCCGCCGAGGGCCAGAGCGCCTTGTCCGGATGGGTGATCGAGACACCCATGACCTTGTTGCCGCTCGCCGCGGTCGGACGCCGCGCCGAGGGCGAGGGCGCGGGCGAAGACGCAGCCTTGGCCGGCTCGGGCGTGACCGTGGCCGCCGGCTTGTCCTCGCGCAGGCCCTTGAAGGCAGCCTGGCGCACCAGCCCTTCTGCCCCATACCCGGCGAACTCGATCTCGGCGACGAGCACCGGCGCCGTCCAATGCATCCCGGCGCCCTTGCGCGGCGCGGTCTTGCCGGTGAACGGGTTCTCCGCCTGCTCCATCCGCTTCAGCGCCGGTAGCAAGGTGGCGAGCTTGGCCGCGCCATACCCGGTGCCGACCCGGCCCAAATAGACGAACGCGCCATCGCGATGCGCCCCGACCAGGAGCGAGCGGAAGTTCGCGCCCGTCGTGCTCCAGCCGCCGATCACCACCTCGTGCCCGGCGCGGCACTTCGATTTCAGCCACGCTTCGCTGCGGCCGGACGCGTAGGGCGCGTCCAGACGCTTGGAGACGATGCCCTCCAGCGACATCTGGCACGCCGATTTCAGGACCGCATCGCCGCCGCTGTCGAAATGCTCCACGAAGCGGAGCGCGGGCTTGGCCCCCCGCAGCACGGCGGCCAGCGCCTTCTTGCGGGCGGAAAGCGGCTCGGCCCGCCAGTCCCGCCCCTGCGCGAACAGCACGTCGAACGCGAAAAAGATCATCCGGTCGGACCGCTCGGCCGACAGCGCCGCCTGCAGCGCCGCAAAATCCGGATGCCCGGCCTCGTCCAGCACGGTGGCCTCGCCGTCGATCAGGCAGTCCGGCAGTGACCCGGCGGCGTCGGCCAGCGCGGTGAACCGATGCGTCCAGTCCAGGCCGGTGCGGGTCTTCAGCGTGGCGCGGCCACCCTCGACCCGGAGTTGCATGCGGTAGCCGTCGAACTTGATCTCGTGCACCCACCCATCCGCCGCCGGCGGCCGTTCGACCAGGATGGCGAGTTGCGGCGCGACGAAATCGGGCAACGGCACCGTTTCCGCACCCTTCGGCGGCTTCGCCGTCCGTTTCTTGGGCGCCGCCTTCGCCGACGCCGGCTTCGGCTCGTCCGGCGCGTGCGTGTCCCATACGGCATCCGCGGCCGGGGCGGCCCCGGTCATGAACGGCGTCGGCGCCGCACCGGTGCCGGCCGCGATCGCCGCCATCTCACGGCCGGAAGCGACCGAACTCTCCGCCGCGATCGCGGCCTCGCCCTCGCCGGGCCGGGCATGCTCGTCCTTGTGCTTGATCAGCAGCCAGTTGGGCCGCTTGCCGCCCCAGCGATCGTTCTTGATGCGGACCAGCACCCAGGAACCGTGCAGCCGCGAGCCCTCCAGGGTGAATTTGAGGTCGCCGCTCGCCAACCCCGCCTCCGCGGTCATGCCCTCCGGCTGCCAGTAGCCGCGATCCCAGAGCAGCACGGTGCCGCCGCCATACTCGCCCTTTGGGATCGTGCCCTCGAAATCGCCGTAGTCGAGCGGGTGATCCTCGACCTCCACGGCCAGCCGCTTGTCCTTTGGGTCGAGCGACGGCCCGCGGGTGACCGCCCAGGACTTGAACACCCCGTCGAGCTCGAGGCGTAGGTCGTAATGCAGCCGGGTGGCGTCGTGCTTCTGGATCACGAAGCGCGGGCGCCCGGACGCCGCTGCCGCGGCGTCGCCGGCGGGTTCGCGCGTCTTGGTGAAGTCGCGCTTGGCTTGGTAGGCCCCGAGCTTACCCGGGCTTGACGGCTGGGCCACGGCGTTTCGTCCCCGATGCGGCAACGATAACGCCGGGCCGGGTCAGGATGTTGCCCAGAACACGGCGGAGAACGCGGCCGCTCCGCCGGCCAGCGCCACGAAGGGCGACACTCGCGTGCCGGTCAGCAACGCCGTCGACCCGGCCGCGACCGCCCAGCTCAGCCACCCGTCCCCCGTCGCGCCCAGCACGGTGACCGCCGCGGCGAGGATCATGCCCGCCGCGACCGGCGCCAACCCGCGCTCCACCGCCGCCTGCCACGGCCGGCCGCGGTAGCGCGCCCAGATTCGCGCCAAGCCATAGAGCAGCACGGAGGATGGCACGAAGATTCCGAGCGAGGCCACCAGCGCGCCGGCCCAGCCCGCGGCCTGGAAGCCGATCAGCGTGACCAGCAGCGAGCCGGGGCCCGGCGCCAGGCGCGACAGCGCGAAGTCGGTGACGAACGCCGCCTCCGGGATCCAGCCGTGCACGCCCACTGCCTGCCGATGCACCTCCGCCACGATCCCCTGCCCGCCGCCCACCGTCGCGAAGGACAGCGGCGCGAACACCAGCAGAATCGTCCACAGCAGGTGCGCGCGCATCAGCCGCGCCACGCGAGCGCGACGCTCACCGCGCCAAACCCCGCCACCACGGGCACCAACGGCCAGTGCAGCACCGCCACCGCCACGAAGGTCGCCGCGACCAGCGCGATCGGCACCGGTCCGGTCGCCGCGCGGCGGGTGGCGCGCAACCCGGTCGCCGCGGTCAGCCCCACCCCCGCCGCCGCGACACCGGTCAGCGCGGCCCGCACCACCCCATCGCCCGCCAAATGCGAGAAGCCGATGCCGAGGCCGATCAGCAGCAGGCCGGGCGGCAGCAGCATGGCGAGCGCGCCCAGCACGGCACCAGCGCCGCCATGCAGCCGATACCCGAGCCAGATTGCCAGGTTCAGCACGTTCACGCCGGGAAACACCTGGCATAGCGCGAGGCCGGACAGGAACTCCGCCTCCGTCATCCAGCGCCGCTCTTCCACCACCAGCCGCATCATCCAGCCGCTCACGCCGCCGCCGAAGCTGGTCAGCCCAATGCGGGCAATGAGCCCGGTGAACTCGGCCAACGTGCAACCGGGTTCATCGGCACTTGGCGAGACAGGATGATTGACGCTCACGTTTCCGAGAGTTTACAACTGTAGATACATGGTCGGTGGAGCTCTTTCTACCGTCGCCCTCTTGGCGGAAAATCCGCATGGAGCAGAGTAGCCCCGCGGCCGACGCTGGCAAGCCATCGGCATCGCGCCCCTTCGCCAGCACCGGCCCGTACGGGCATCGCGCGCGCATGCGGGGCCGGCTGTTGGCGGGCGAGCAGGCGCTGGCGGATTACGAGATCCTCGAAATGCTGCTGTTCCTGGGCATCGAGCGCAAGGACACCAAGCCTCTCGCCAAGAGTTTGATCAACGAGTTCGGCAGCCTATCGGCCGCGATCGGTGCCGAACGCGGCGCGCTGCAGGCCGCCGGCCTGACGCCACAAGCGGTCGAAGCCCTGGACTTGGTGGTGGAGGCGGCGGCGGAGCTGGCGCGCCCGGAACTGATCAAGCGAACCGTGATCAAGGATTTGCCGACGCTGGAACGCCACCTCCGCCTCGACGAGCGCACGGCGCGGCCGCCCGGACTGAGCGCGCTTCTGCTGAACAACCGCAACCAACTCCTCGGCGAACCCGATTGGCCCGACGGCACCGTGCCCGACACGATGGCCCGCGAGTTGGTGCGCCACGCGCTGGACGGGCACGCGACGGCCACCATCCTGCTGCGCAACGCCGGCCCGGTCTCGCCACGGATCGAGGCCGCCGACCGCGCGCTGCATGCCGCGGTGCAGCGCGCGGGCCAGCCGCTCAGCGTGGTCGTGCATGACCTCGTCGTGGTGGGCAAAGGCGACTGGGTCAGCCTGCGGCAGCGCGGCCACTGACATGTGGGGCTGGTGGCGGCGGCGAGGGACGGACGAGGCGGCCCCTGCCCTCGCCTCGGCCCCCGGCGCGGCGGAAACGTTCGACGCCTCCATCGACTTCGACCCGGCCGCGCTTGCCGACGGCGTGACGCCCGAGCAGGTCCGCGCCGCGGTGGGCGCGGTGCCGGGCGCGGGCTGGGTCAGCGTGGAGCCGCACCAAGGGGCTGCGCTGGACGTTCGGTTGTTCGAGGCCGGGTCGGGCGTGGAGGCGGCCGGCTCGAGATGGGACCGCCTGCGCGAGGAGCTCGAGGCGGCGATCCGCGGCCTGACCGGTGGCATGTGGGGCCTTCCGATGCCGGCCCCCGGCGGCTTCGCGGAATCAGCGGCGCAGTTCGCGGCGCTGGAGCAGCTTTCGGCCCTGGCCGCGGCCGCCCAAATCTCGCCCGCCGACATCTCTCCCGTCCCCGCACCGCCCGCCCTGGCCCCGCCTCCCGCGGCCCCGCGCGCGCAAGCGCCTCGGCCCCGGCGCGCCAAGGCACCGGCTCCCGCGCCCCCACCTCCCCTCGTCGCCCCAGCCGCTCCAGAGTTGGCGGTGGCGGAGGGCGACGCGTTCCGCCTGCAACGGCTGTTGGCGCTGGTGCTGCCGGCCGATGCCAGCGAGCCGGCACGCGCGGCGGTCCGGCGCTTCGGCAGCTTCGCCGCCGTACTGGCCGCGCCGGAAGCGGAGCTGCGGCGGGTGCCGGGGCTCGGCACGCATTGCATCGCCGCCATCAAGCTGCTGCACGCCGCCGCCGTGCGCCATGCCCGGGCCGGAATCGCGGCCGGGCGGCCGGTGCTGGACGACCCCAAGCGCCTGGCCGACTATCTCGCCGCCGCCCTGGCCCGCGAGCGGATCGAGCAGTTCCGAGTCTTGTTCCTCGATGCGGCCGGCATGCTGCGCGCCGACGAGGTGCAGGCGCAGGGCACCGTCAATCACACGCCGGTATACCCGCGCGAAGTGGTGCGGCGCGCCCTGGCGCTGGAGGCCACCGCGCTGATCCTGGTGCACAACCACCCGAGCGGCGACCCGGAGCCTTCGCGCGAGGACCTCGAGATGACCCGGCAGGTGCAGCAGGCCGCCGCCGTGCTGGGCATCGCGCTGCGCGACCACGTGATCGTCGGGAACGGGCGATCCCTCAGCTTCCGCGAGGCCGGGCTGCTCGACTGACACGGCTTTGCCGCAGAAGCTTCATCGTTCCGGCATCGGCAGCCGCTTCCCGCCCTCCTACGTCGGTCGGTCTCCAGGGGGAGAGTTCGTTTTGGCCAGCGAGGTCGCAGGACGGGAACGAGGCGGGAAACGAGAGGGCGCCGCCGAGGGTGGGCTGGCGCTGTTCCTTAAACGCTGGATGGCCAACCCGCTGCAGATGGGCTCCGTGGTGCCGTCCTCCCCCGCCCTGTGCCGGCGCATCGCGGCGCAAGTGCGGCTGCAGCCCGGCGAACGGGTGCTGGAGCTCGGCGCCGGCACCGGCGTGGTGTCGCGGGCGCTGCTGGCAAGCGGGCTGGCGCCGGAGCGGCTGACCACCGTGGAGATCGTGCCGTCGATGGCCGAGCATCTGCGGGCCGGGCTGCCGGGAGTCGAGGTGCTCGTCGGGGACGCGCGCGACCTGCCGACGCTGATCCCCGCATCCCAGCACGGGCGCATCGGCACGGTGATCTGCGGCGTGCCGCTGGTGCTGCTGCGCCGGGCCGAGCAGCAGCGCTTCCTGGACGCGATCGAGGCGGTCGCGCCGGGTCGCGGCTTTCTGCACTATAGTTACTGTATCACCTCGCCGCTGCCCTGGCAGACGCACGGGCTGGTCGCGCGTCGCGAGGCCTGGACATCGCTGAACTTCCCGCCGGCGAGCGTCTGGCGTTATACACGGCGGTAAGGGCCGCCCGGCCCGCTGCTGGACAGCATGTTGCGGTGCAGCATATATCGGCCTTCCAGCCGCTCGAGGTTTTTTGCATGGATGCCACCTTGCCGGTCGCCCGGCCCCGCCCGTCGCATAGCAGCGGCACCATCGTTCCCGTGATCCTATCGGGCGGCTCCGGCTCCCGGCTCTGGCCGGTGTCGCGTGAGAGCTTCCCCAAGCAGCTCTGGCCGCTGGTCAGCGAGCGCAGCATGCTGCAGGACACCGCCCGCCGCGGCGTGGGCGCGCAGTTCGCGGCGCCCATCGTGGTGTGCAACCAGGAGCACCGCTTCCTGGTGGCCGAGCAGATGCGGAATTGCGGCATCACCGACGCCACCGTCATGCTGGAGCCGGTCGGCCGCAACTCGGCGCCGGCCATCACTGCCGCGGCGATCACGGTGGCCGAGGCCGATCCGGACGCGGTGATCTGGATGATGGCGGCCGACGCCGTGATCGATCGCGACGACGCGCTGATGGCCGCGCTGGGCCGCGCGGTGGTTGCCGCGCAGGCCGGTCGCATCGTGCTGTTCGGCATGAAGCCGCACCGGGCCGAGACGGCCTATGGCTACATCGAGGTCGGCGAGGAGCTGGCCGATGCTCCCGGCGTGCATGCCGTGGCGCGCTTCCTCGAGAAGCCGAACGCCGCCCTGGCCGCCGAGCTCTCCGCCTCGGGCAAGCACCTGTGGAACTCCGGCATGTTCGTCTTCACGGCGGCGACGCTGCTCAGCGAGATGGAGCGTTACGCCCCCGAGGTGGTCGAGGCCGCGCAACGCGCCGTGGCCGCCCGCACCCAGGATCTCGACTTCTTCCGCCTCGACCCGGCCGCCTTCGCCGCCTCGCCCGACATCTCCATCGACTATGCGATCGCCGAGCGCACCTCCAAGGCCGCCGTCATCCCGGCCGATCTCGGCTGGTCCGACGTTGGCAGCTGGGACGCGCTGTGGGAACGCCTGCCCAAGGACGAACAGGGCAACGCCGCCGTGGGCGACGTGATCCTGCAGGGCTCGCGCAACTGCCTCGCCCGCTCGGACGGGGTGCTGACCGCCGTGGTCGGGCTCGACGACGCCATCGTGGTCGTGACCAAGGACGCCGTGCTGGCCATGCACAAGGACCGCGCGCAGGACGTCAAGAAGGTCGTCGAGCGGCTCCGTCGCGACAAGCGGCATGAGGCGGTGGCGCATAACCGCATGTACCGTCCCTGGGGCTTCTACGAGAGCCTCATCATGGGCGACCGCTTCCAGGTCAAGCGCATCGTGGTGCAGCCCGGCCAGAAGCTTTCCCTGCAGAAGCACTTCCACCGGGCCGAGCACTGGGTCGTGGTCAGCGGCGTCGCGCTGGTGACGCGCGACGAGGAGGAAGTGTTCGTCCGCGAGAACGAGAGCATCTACCTGCCCCTCGGCTGCGTTCACCGCATGGCGAACCCGGGCCGCATCCCGCTGACCCTGATCGAGGTCCAGTCGGGCAGCTACCTCGGCGAGGACGACATCGTCCGCATCGAGGATACCTACGGGCGCACCTGAACGGCGCGGCGCCGCCCTGCCGCTCAGGCGGCGAGGGCGGCGCGGATCGCGTTCAGGGCGGCATCGGCCGCGCTCGCATCGGGCCCGCCGGCTTGCGCCAGGTCCGGCCGTCCGCCGCCGCCCTTGCCACCTAGCGCCACGCTGGCAGCGCGCACGAGCGCCACGGCGTCGAGCCGTCCCAGCAGGTCGGGCGACACCCGAACCACGACGCTGGCCTTGTTCTCCGCCGTCGACACCACGGCCACCACGCCGCTGCCGAGATCGTTGGCAATCGCCTCAGCCATCCCCTTGAGGTCCCGCGCCGGCACGTCGCCCAGGTTGCGCGCCGCCAACGGAATGCCGCCGACATCCTCGACCGCCGCAACGCCCGCGCCGGTGGCCAGCTTGCGCTGCAGCTCCGCTACCTGGCGCTCGAGCTTGCGATTGCTCTCCAACACCTGCTGCAGCCGTTCCGTCAGCTCGCCCGGCGCAACGCGGAGCAGCGCCGCCGCCTCGCCCAGCCGCCGCTCGCTCTGGCCGATCGCCTCCTCCGCCGAGGCGCCGGTGACCGCCTCGATCCGGCGCACGCCGGCACTGACCGCGCTTTCCCCGGTGATGCGGAAATAGCCGATGTCGCCGGTGCGCCCGACATGGGTGCCGCCGCAGAGCTCCACGGAGAACGGCTTGCCCCCCGGCCCGGCCCGGCCCATGCCGACCACGCGGACCTCGTCGCCGTACTTCTCCCCGAACAGCGCCATCGCGCCCTCCGCCACAGCGGCGTCCGGCGTCATGAGCCGGGTCGTGACGGCGGTGTTGGCGCGGATCTCGGCATTCACCGCGGCCTCGACCACGGCGAGGTCCTCCCGCGTGATCGGCGTCGGCTGGCTCACGTCGAAGCGCAGCCGGTCGGGCGCGTTCAGGCTCCCCTTCTGCGCCACGTGCGTGCCGAGCCGGTCGCGCAGCGCGGCGTGCAGCAGATGCGTCGCGCTGTGATGCGCGCGGATGGCGCCGCGGCGGGTGTGGTCCACCGTCGCGACGACCGCCAGCCCCGGCACGACCCGGCCTTCAACGACCCGGCCGCGATGCACGAACAGGTCGCCCAGCCGCTTCTGCGTGTCGGTGATTTCCACGACCACACCCGGCGCGGTGAGCCGGCCGGTATCGCCCACCTGTCCGCCGCTTTCGGCGTAGAACGGCGTCTGGTTGAGCAGCAGCGCCACCGTCTCGCCGGGTCCCGCCTCGGCCACGCTCTGGCCGTCGACGACCACGGCGAGCACCTCCGCCTCGGCCGTCTCCGTCGTGTAGCCGAGGAACTCGGTCGCCCCCGCCCGCTCGCGTTCGTCGAACCAGACGCGCTCGGTCGCTGCGTCGCCGGTGCCGGCCCAAGCGGCGCGGGCCCTGACGCGCTGCTCCGCCATGGCCGCATCAAACCCGGCGACGTCCACGCCCTTGCCCTGCTCGCGCAGCGCATCCTGCGTGAGGTCCAGCGGGAAGCCATAGGTGTCGTAGAGCCGGAACGCGACGCCGCCGGGCAGCGTGCCGCCCTCGCCGAGCCGTCCGACCTCGTCGGCGAGCAGGCCCAGCCCGCGGCCGAGCATGGCGGTGAAGCGTTCTTCCTCGCCCTTCATCGTCTCCGCGATGAGCGACTGCGCGCGCGGCAGCTCCGGATACGCGGCGCCCATCTCGCGCACCAGCACCGGCAGCAGCCGGTGGAACGTCGCATCCGTGGTGCCCATCAGGTGCAGGTGCCGCATGGCACGCCGCATGATCCGGCGCAGCACGTAGCCGCGGCCGTCTTTGGCCGGCAGCACGCCGTCCGCGATCAGGAACGCGGCCGAGCGCAGGTGGTCGGCGACCACGCGGTGGCTGGTGCGGAACGGCCCGTCCGCGGCCTGACCCGTCGCGTCGGCACTGGCGGTGATCAGCGCGCGAAAGGTGTCGGTGTCGTAGTTGTCGTGCACGCCCTGCAGGATGGCGGCGAAGCGCTCGAGCCCCATGCCGGTGTCGATCGAGGGCCGCGGCAGCCCGACGCGGGTGCCGGGCGGGCCCTCCTCGTACTGCATGAACACGAGGTTCCAGATCTCGATGAACCGGTCGCCATCCTCGTCGGGCGAGCCGGGCGGACCGCCGGGAATGCCGGGGCCATGGTCGTAGAAGATCTCCGAGCAAGGGCCGCACGGCCCGGTATCGCCCATGCGCCAGAAATTGTCGGACGTGCCGATGCGGATGATCCGCTCCTCCGGCAGCCCCGCGATCTTGCGCCAGAACCCGGCCGCGTCGTCGTCATCGGCATACACGGTGACGAGCAGCTTCTCGGGCGGCAGCGCGAAGTCGCGCGTCAGCAAGGTCCAGGCATGAAGGATCGCCTGTTCCTTGAAGTAATCGCCGAACGAGAAATTGCCCAGCATCTCGAAGAAGGTGTGGTGCCGCGCGGTGTAGCCGACATTGTCGAGGTCGTTGTGCTTGCCGCCGGCGCGGACGCATTTCTGCGCCGTCGTCGCCCGGTCGTAGCCGCGGCGCTCCTGCCCGGTGAACACGTTCTTGAACTGGACCATGCCGCTATTGGTGAACAGCAGCGTCGGGTCGTTGGAGGGAACGAGCGAGGAGGAAGGCACGATCTGGTGCCCGGTCGCGCCGAAATACTCGAGAAACGTCGCCCGGATGTCGTTGCTGCTGGCCATGGCTGTCCCTACCGCTTCCGCGCGGGCGAGACCAGTCAGGAGCGGGGCGGTACCGCGAAGACCTGGCCGGGATAGATGCGGTTGGGATCGCGGATCTGGTCGCGGTTGGCCAGGAAAATCACGGTGAAGCGCGTGCCCTGCCCATAGGATTGGCGAGCGATGCGCCACAGGTTCTGGCCGGGCTGCACGATGGTGCGGCCGGCGGCCCCGGCATCGGCGGCCAGCGTCGCCCGCTGGAACGGCAGTTCGACCCGCGCCAGGACGCGCCCGCCTGGCCCGACCTGATCCACGCGGACACGATGGGTGCCGGGCGCGATCGCCGCCGACGGGCGCAACGTCCATTGGCCGGCCGCATCGGCCCGCGCATCGCCGGCCGGGCGGTCGTCGACATACAACCGCACCGTCGCATCCGGCGGGGCGGAGCCGGCGAAGCGGATGTCGCCGCCCTCGTCGTAATCGACCGTGCTCAGCCCGAGCTTGCGGGACGCGCCGGTCAGCACGCGCGGCGCGGCGACGCCCCCGGGCAGCAGCACGGCAACGGGTGCCGCCGGCTCAGTGGCGAGCGTGGTGGCGGCGGCGACCGCCGGTGCCGCGCGCTCCGGCACCACGAGGAAGACGGAATCCGTCCCGACGACCTCCGTTCCGTCGGCCCGGCGAACCGACACGGTCAGCTCGCGCGCGCCCGGCGGTAGGGCGGCGTCCGGCAGCAGCACGAATTGCCCGGCAGCGTCGGCCCGGGCCGTGCCGAGCGGACGGCCGCCATCGCGCACGGTGATCTCGGCGCCGGGCTCCGCGCGACCGGCGATCACGGCGCGCCCCTCCGGCCCGATCCGCACCACGTCGAAGCTCGGGCCCGCCGTTGCCGGAGCCGTTACGGCCGGCACGGACGGGCGCGCGGCGGGCAGCGCTGCGACGGGTTGTGGCACCGGGGTCGGGGCCGGCCACAGCCACACGCCGACGCCGCCCGCGATCCCGACCAGCAGGAGGGCGATCCACGGCCAACGCGACCGCTCGCGACGAGGCGCTCCGGAAGATGACATTCCCGTGAAACTAGGTCGGAACCCGCCTGTGCGCAACGACGGCGATCAGCCGAGCACGGTGCGCCGCAGCCCCCACGCCACCCCGGCCACGATCGCGGCGGCAAATACGGGCGCCATCAACCGCGCCTTCTTGGGCAGCCGCGGCTCAATCAGCCCGATCAGCAGGGGTGCCACCAGGGCGAGCAGGCAGACGAGATCGACGGCGTCGAACCGCCCCCGCGCCAGGCGGCCGCGCGACAGGTCCAGCGCTGCGATCAGCGCTGCCAGGGTCGCGCTCGGCAGCAGCGCCGCCCCGCGCACGACGAGCGGCGCAGCGCAGCACGCGGCCGCCACCGCCGCCGCCGGAGCCCATCCGGCCCCCAACCCGGTCGCCTCGAGCCCGCCCCACAGTGCCAGAGGGATCGCCAGTGCCCGGCCCGCTTGGCCCCGCACCACCGCCGCCACCAGCCCTGCCAGCACCGCCGCCACGATCGCGACCCGCCACCATTCATCCGGGCCCGCCGTGTTGCGCGCCAGCCATCCGCCGACGGAGAACGCCGCCAAAACGGATAGCCAGCGGTCGTTCCGTCCCCGCCGCCACACCCGGAGTGCCTCGACCGCGGCGATGCCCGCCGCCGGCACCAGCAGCAGCGACGGAGCGAGCGACGGCGCCAGCGCCACGCCCCACAAGCGGCCCGGCTGCTGCAACGCCGCCCAGCCGACCGCGGCCGCCACCGCCAGTCCGACCCGGCCCCACGCCGCCCGCGTCTTGCCGCGGCACAGCGCGACGCTGGCAGCCGCCACCGCCAGGGCGAGCAGCGCGGGTAGGTAGGCTTGGAGAACGAACGGAATCGGGGGCATCCGGGCCACCTATCCCTCCGCGCGGCGGAGCGGCAAGATACAGCATGGCCCAACCGATCCTGCGCCCCACCGGCGCGCCCAAACCCCGCACCCCCACGCTGCTGATGCGGGTGTGGGACGCGCCGACCCGGCTGTTCCATTGGGCGATCGTGGTGCTGATCGCCGTCAGCTACTTCTCCATGAAGTTCGACAACGTCGAGCTGCACTACCTCTCCGGCTACACCATGCTCTCCCTACTGCTGTTCCGGCTCTGCTGGGGGATCGTCGGCAGCGAGACGTCGCGCTTCCGCCAGTTCATGCGCAGCCCGGTCGAGGGCTTGCGGCACCTTGCGAGCTTCGGCGCGCGCGAGCCGGATCGCCAGATCGGGCACAATGCCGCCGGCGGCTGGATGGTGCTGTTCATGCTGGCCGTGCTGGCGGTGCAGGCGGTGACCGGGCTGTTCGCGGGCGACCCGGTGGAGGGCGGCGGCCCGTTCGTCGATCAGATCGCCGGCAGCACGCAGAAATGGCTCAACACGGTCCACGCGTTGAACTGGAACCTGATCCTGGCGCTGATGGCGCTGCACATCCTGGCCATTCTCGCCTACGCGGCCGTCAAACGGCACGACCTGGTCCGGCCCATGGTGACCGGCAAGAAGCGGCTGCCGGCCAACACCCGGCAGCCGCGCTTCGTCAGCCCGCTCCTCGCCGTGGCGATCGTGGCGGTGGCGGGCGCGTTCGTTTGGGCGCTGGTCCGCTTCGCCTGAGCGCGCCCGTCAGTCGCGCTCTTTGTAGGCCCGGTGGCACGCGCCGCAGGTCTTGCCGACTTCGGCGAATTGCGTCGCGAAGCCCGCCTTGTCGTTCGCCTCCGCGAACGTGACCAGCTTCTCGGCCGCGTCCACCAGCGCTTGGCTGTCCTTGGCGAAGTCTGCCGGGTCGGACCAGATGGCCGGCTTGGCCTTGGTTCCGTTGGCCTTCTCCGTGCCGGCCGGGAACATGGCCGGGATCAGCTTGCCGGAGGAGACCAGCGCCTTGGCGCCGTCCGTGAACGGCTTGACGTCGATCTTCTGCTCGACACCGGCCTTCATCGCCGCCGTGACACCGCCTTGCAGATCCATGGACGCCTTACGCATGGCGACGATCTGATCGGCCGGGATCGGCACTCCGGTGCTCTGCGCAAGGGTTTGTGCGGCGCCAAGCATGGTCAGACCGGCTGCGAGAATGAGATAACGCATCAGCACGCCCCTTTGGGAGAGTTGTGCGGCAGCGTCGCACAACCCGCCCCCTTTCACCATATCGGAGCCGCATGACCCCTGACCGCTTCACCCCCATCCGATCCGTTGCCGTATTCTGCGGGTCGCGCTTCGGCCACGACCCGGCCTATCGCGAGGCGGCGCAGGCATTGGGCGACGGCATCGCGCGGGCGGGGTGGCGGCTGGTCTATGGCGGCGGCCGGGTCGGGCTGATGGGCGTGGTGGCCGACGCGGTGCTGGCGGGCGGCGGCGAGGTATTCGGTGTCATCCCGACCTTCCTGCAGCGGCGCGAGGTGGCGCATCACGGCAACGTCGACCTCGTGCTCACCGAGACGATGCACGAGCGCAAGATGCGCATGTTCGAGGCGGCGGATGCGTTCGTGACCATGCCCGGCGGGCTCGGCACCTTCGACGAGACGATCGAGATCACGACCTGGCGGCAGCTCGGCCTGCACAACAAGCCCGTGTTGATCTGCGACGTGGCGGGCTGGGCGCAGCCCTATCTCGCCGCCATCGACGGCGCGATCGCGCAAGGCTTCGCGGAGGCGAGCAGCCGAGCCTTGTTCGAGGTCGTGCCGGACGTCAGCTCCGTCCTGGACCGGCTGGCGAAGACGGCGCAGCCGCCGGCCGGGGATCCGTCGCGGGTCTAACTGCCGCCTGCAGCACCGGCAGCGACGGCGCGGAATCCACCACGATGAGCGTGTTGCCGGCCAGTGGGCTCGGCTCGCGACCGGGCAGCAACAGGGCGCGGAACCGGATATCGGTGACCGCGGTCTGCTCGTATTGCGAGTCCAGCACGCCGTGCCAGTCGAGGAATCGGTTCAGCCCGGCCGGCATGCGGATGCAGCCTTGCGAGGCGGGACGGCCGAGCCGCTGTTCGAGCCGGTCTGGGTCGGTGGCGTGCAGCATGAAGCGGATCGGCGTACGATCGGGCTTGCCGGCCGGCTCGGCCCAGCCCTTGAGCGCAACCTGCCAGCCGAAATCCCACACGCGCATGCCCTTGGCGCCGAGGCCGCGGATACCGTTCTCGTTCAGCGTGCCTTCCGCGCGGTAGCCCAGGATCGCGTCCGTCACCTGGAACACGCCCGTGGGCGTGAGGTAGTGGTCCCAACGCCCGGTCTGCCCGGTCGATACGGTGGCGGCGCCCACGGCCCGCCACGCATCGGCCGTGCCCGCCAGCATCACGGTCAGCAGCTGGACGCGCGGGTTGCGGTCCACCACGACCACGAGCTGCGGCTTGTCGAGAACGATGTTGGCCTCAGCCAGGGCGGCGCGGGCCATGGCGGTGATCCGCCCATCGCGCGCGGGGTCAGGGCGCACAGAATTGCGCACCTCGTGCTGGAAGGCGGTGCGCAGCCGCAGCAACTCCACCGTATCGTCCGGCTCGTCCGCACGCGCAGGGGTTGCGGTGAGAAGAACCAACAGGGCTGCGATGGCTCGGATCGACATGAGAGACATTGTAGCAGAACGACCGCAGGATGTGCCGTTTCTGCCACTGATTTCAGGGCAGTGTTGCCTCCGTACCGCGTATTGCGTTCGTGCCGCTCAATGTCCGCGCAAGATCTGCCCCAGGAACAACTGCAACCGGTCGGTCTGCGGGTTCTCGAACATCTCTGCCGGCGGACCCGCCTCCACGATCTCGCCCCGGTCCATGAACACGACGCGGTCCGCGACCTGCCGCGCGAAGCCCATCTCGTGGGTCACGCACACCATGGTCATGCCGTCCTGCGCCAGGCCCACCATGGTGTCGAGCACCTCTTTGATCATCTCCGGATCGAGTGCGGAGGTCGGCTCGTCGAACAGCATGATCTTGGGCTTCATGCACAGCGCTCGCGCGATCGCCACGCGCTGCTGCTGCCCGCCGGAGAGCTGGCCGGGGTACTTCTTCGCCTGCTCGGGGATCTTGACCCGGCGCAGATAGCTCATCGCCAGCTCCTCCGCCTCCGCCTTGGGCATCTTGCGCACCCAGATCGGGGCCAGGGTGAGGTTCTCGAGGATGGTCAGATGCGGGAACAGGTTGAAGCTCTGGAACACCATGCCGACCTCGCGGCGGATGGTGTCGAGCGAGCGCGTGTCATCCGTCAGCTCGGTGCCATCGACGACGATGCGGCCTTCCTGATGCGTCTCCAGCCGGTTGATGCAGCGGATCATGGTTGATTTGCCCGAGCCCGACGGCCCGCACACCACCACGCGCTCCCCCTGCCCGACCACCATGCTGACGTCGCGCAGGACGTGCATGGCCCCGTACCATTTGTTGACCTTGTCCAACTCGATGGCGGCGCCTTGCGAGGGGTCGGCGGCGGGGCGGTCGATCGTCTGTGCTTGGCTCATGACATAAGCTCCAGTTAGCGCCGCACGCCGCGGCTCAGTTCGCGCTCGAGCCCGCGGCTGTAACGGGCCATCACGTAGCAGAACAGGAAGTAGATCGCCCCCAGCACGATGTACATCTCGGTGCTGTAGGCCTGCCAGGCCGGTAGCGCCAAGACCATCTTGCCGGCGAGCAGCAGGTCGAAGATGCCGATGATCAGCACCAGCGACGTATCCTTGAAGAAGCCGATGAAGGTGTTGACCAACGGCGGAATGACCAGCCGCAACGCTTGCGGCAGGATGATGAAGACCGTCTTGCCGAAGTAGTTGAGCCCCAGCGCGTCCGCCGCCTCGTACTGCCCGCGCGGCAGGGCCTGCAATCCACCGCGCACCACCTCGGCCAGGTAGGCCCCGGCGAACAGGATGAACGCGACCTGCGCCCGTAGCAGCTTGTCCGGGTTCAGCCCGGCCGGCATGAACAGCGGGAACATCACGGACGCCATGAACAGCACGGTGATCAGCGGCACCCCGCGGATCAACTCCACATACAACACGCAGAGCCACTTCACCGCCGGAAGCCCGGTGCTCCGCCGCCCCAGCGCCACCAGTACGGCGAGCGGAAACGCCAGCGCCAGCCCGAAGGTGGAGAGAATGAGCGTGATCGGCAGCCCGCCCCAGCTATCGGTCGGCACGTAGGCCAGGCCCAACACGCCGCCCCACATCAGCACGCCGATGACGACGAGCGTCACGGCCCAGACCGCCAGCAACTCCTTGCGCCAGAACCGGCGGATACCGGAGGCGACGTAGAGCCCGACGAACAGCAGCACCGTGATCGCCGGCCGCCATTGCTCGTCGAACGGGTAACGGCCGAACAGCATGATCCGGTAGTTGTCGGTGACCACGGCCCAGCAGGCGCCCGTTCCCTGCACCGCGCGGCACGGCCCGGTATCCGTGGCGTTGCCCAGGTCCGGCACGTACCAGACCGCGTTGAGCACGCCCCATTGGAAGAACTTCGCCGCCCACAGGCTCAGCAACACCGCCAGCGCGATGGTGACGACGGCCGACGGGACGGAGCCGAACAGGTTCTTGCGCACCCAGCCGATCGGGCCGGTGCTGCCCACGCCGGGCGGCGCCCGCTCGGTCGCGGGACTGGCGGCGATGCCGGCCAGCGAGGGAACCGGCTCGCCCGCGGCGTCGGAAAGTCGTGCGGTCGTGTGCGACATGTCAGCGCCCCACCAGCGCAATGCGCCCGTTATACCAGTTCATGAACGCGCTGATCGTCAGGCTGATGGTCAGGTAGACGACCATGATCGCCGCGATGCCTTCGATTGCTTGGCCCGTCTGGTTCAGCGTGGTCGAGGCAATCGACACGATGTCCTGGTAGCCGATCGCGACGGCCAGCGAGCTGTTCTTGGTCAGGTTGAGGAACTGGCTCGTCATCGGCGGGATGATCACGCGCAGCGCTTGGGGCAGCACGATCTTGCGCAAGATCAGCCCGTTGCCCAGCCCCAGCGCGCCCGCCGCCTCCCACTGGCCCTGCGCCACCGCCTGGATGCCGGAGCGCACGATCTCGGCGATGTAGGACGCGGTGTAGATCACCAGGCCCAGGGTCAGCGCGCCGTATTCTGGCGACAGGGTGAACCCGCCGGCGAAGTTGAAGCCCCGCAACTCCGGCACGTCCGGTGACAGCGCCGCGCCGGTGGCCAGCCACGCCAGCAGCGGCAGCCCGGCCAGCGAGCCCAGCACGGCCGGCCAGGTGAGCGGGCGCACGCCGGTGCTGGCCTGCTGCACCGCCGCGCGCTTGTTGATCACGACCGTGCAGGCGATCCCGGCTGCGAAGGCGAGCAGCACCCACCAGTAGCTGTCGTTCCAGTCGATGAACGGCAGCCGCAATCCGCGGTTGGACAGGAAGATGCCGTGCACCGGGTTGAGCGCCTGGCGCGGCCCGGGCAGGGTTTGCAGCAGCGTATACCAGAAGAAGAGTTGCAGCAGCACCGGCACGTCGCGGATCACCTCGACGTAAATCGCGGCGAGCTTGGCCAGCAGCCAATTCTTGGAAAGTCGCGCGATTCCGATCAGCGTGCCCAAAATAGTGGCAAGCACGACGCCGACCACGGCCACCCGCAGCGTGTTGAGCACGCCGATGAGCAGCGCGGTACCGTAGGTGCTGACCGACGGACTATAGGGCAGCAAGCTCTCGCCGATCGGGATGCCGGCGGTGCGGAACAGATAGCCGAAGCCGGTGGCGATCCGCCGCTGCTCGAGGTTACGGCTGGTATTGGAGGCAAGGTACCAAACCAGCGCGCCCACCGCGCCGACGATGACCACCTGCCAGACCAGGTTACGGAACCGCGGATCGGACCACGACAGGCGAAAGGCTTTGCGCGGCGCCTTGCGCGATGGACTCAGGCGGGGGTCGATGGCGGCACCAGACATTGGCGGAATCCCAGGAACGACGGTCGAAGCAGCTCAGGTTGATCGAGTCACATGCAAGTTGCGTGCAAGGTGGGTGGCACGCGGCACCGCCGCAGCGCGGAACCGGGTGGCGCGAGCGCCACCCGGGGTCGATCGGTTAGCGCATCGGCGGGGTGTACATCAGCCCGCCCTTGTTCCACAGGTTGTTGATGCCGCGCGGAATGCCGAGCGGCACGATGTTACGCTCCCAGACCTCGCCGTAATTGCCGACCGACTTGATGATGTTGACGGCCCACTTGTTGTCCAGGCCCATCGCCTTGCCGAGATCGCCTTCCGCACCGACGAAGCGGCGGATGGTCGGGTCGGTCGAGCTCATCATCTGGTCGACGTTCTTGCTGGTGATCCCGCTTTCCTCGGCCTGGATCAACGCGATGAACGACCAGCGCACCACGTCGAAATACTTGTCGTCGCCCTTGCGGACCATGATGCCGAGCGGCTCCTTGCTGATCACTTCCGGCAGCAGGATCATGTCGTCTTTCTTGGCGCCCTGCTGGGACCGGAACGCGGCCAGGCCGGACTCGTCGGTCGAGTAGGCGTCGCACCGGCCGGACAGGAACGCGTTCTGGATCTGGCTCACATCCTCGATCAGGATGGGCTGGAACTTCATGTTGTTCTCGCGGAAGTAGTCGGCGATCGCGAGCTCGGTGCTGGTGCCGGGCTGCACGCAGATGGTGGCGCCGTTCAGCTCCTTGGCCGACTTCACGTTCAGCGACTTGTTCACCATGAAGCCGGTGCCGTCGTAGAAGTTGACCCCGGCGAACTCCAGCCCGAGGCTGGCTTCGCGGCCGAGCGTCCAGGTGGTCGAGCGCACCAGCACATCGATCTCGCCCGACTGCAGCGCGGTGAACCGGTTGGTGGTGTTGAGCGGCACGAAGCGGATCTTGTTGCCGTCACCCAGGACGGCGGCGGCCACCGCGCGGCAGGTGTCGGCATCGATGCCCTGCATCACGCCCTTGCTGTCCGTCAGCGAGAACCCGGCCACGCCGGTTGAAACGCCGCAGACGAGTTGGCCGCGCGACCGGATGTCGTCGATGGTCTTGGAACCGGAACCCTGTGCCCAAGCCGGCACGGTAAAGGCTGTCAGCGCGCCCAGCACGAACGCGCTGGAAAGGTAACGCTTCATCAAAAAACTCCCAATAACGTACGCGGGTTGCAGCCCGCGGTGGGCTGAACTGTGCGTCGCGCAGGGCAGGAGTGCAATGGCCGTGCCGAAGCGGCCGGGCGCGGCCGCGTCGAGATGCGTCTGGGCGCGTCAGGCCGCGCGGGGCCGAGCGATCTCCAGCGTGTGACGGTCATACCCGGCCGGCGTCGCCTCGAAGCGGCCATCGGCACGGACGCAGGTCAGGCCCATGGCGGCCAGCCGGTGCAGGCAGGGGCCATCCTTCAGCCCATCCGGCCGCCCGGACGGGCCGGCCAGCGTGATCCGGTGCAGTGCGGAGCGGCAGCACGTCTCCAGATAGGGTTCGTCGTACATGCCCCACCCTAGCACGGCCCGGCGCGATGGGGCAGAGAGCCGGCATGACCCCGGCCCTCGCCTCCCTGCTGACGCCCGCGCTCCGCCGTCTGGACCCGGAACGCTCCCACCGGCTGGCGGTTACCGCGCTGCGGCTGGGCCTGGGCGGCTGGGGCGGGGCGGACGATCCCCGCCTGGCCGTCAGCGCCATGGGACTGGCCTTGCCCAACCCGATCGGGTTGGCGGCCGGCTTCGACAAGGGAGCGCTCGCGGTGCGCCAACTGCGCCGGGTCGGGTTCGGCGCGGTCGAAACCGGCACCGCCACGCTGCGGCCGCAGCCCGGCAACCCCAAGCCCCGCGTGTTCCGCCTCCCCGCCGACCGCGCCGTGATCAACCGCTACGGCCTCAACAGCGACGGGCTCGATGCCTACGTGGCCCGGCTCCGCACCGTGCCCCGTGGCCGGGTGCCGCTGGGCGGCAACGTGGGCATCAACAAGGACGGCGCCGACCCGGAGCGCGACTACCCCCTGCTGGTCGCCGCGGTGGCACCCTTCGTCGACTACGTGGCCATCAACGTGTCCTCGCCCAACACGCCGGGCCTGCGCGACCTGCAGGGCGAGGCGCGGCTGCGCGGCATTCTGCAGGCGATTGCCGCGGCGGTGCCGGCCGGACCGCCGCTGGTGCTCAAATTGGCGCCGGACCTCGACGAAGCCGGGCTGGAGGCGGCCTTGACGGTCGCGATGGAGAACGGCGTGGCGGGCGTCATCCTGGGCAACACCACCGTGGACCGGCCCGACAGCCTCCGCTCCCCTGCCCGCGGCGAGAGCGGCGGTTTGTCCGGGCCGCCTTTGATGGCGCGCAGCACCCGGCTGCTGCAGCACGCGCACCGTGTCGCGGGCGGCAGACTGTGCCTGATCGGCTGCGGCGGGGTCACCAGCGGGCGCGACGTGTTGCGCAAGCTGCGGGCCGGCGCCAGCTTCGTGCAGCTCTACACCGCCTTCGCCTATGACGGGCCCGCCCTGCTGCGGCGGTTGAAGCGCGAGACGCTGGACGCCCTGGCGGCCGAGGGCTTCCGAACCGCGGCCGAGGCGGTGGGGACGGCCCGATGAGGATGCTCGACGGCTTCCGCGAGATCGCGACGCAATACGACGGCTTCGTGTGCGATTTGTGGGGCGTGATCCATGACGGGGTGGAGCCGCTGCCGGGCGCCGCCGATTGCCTGCGCGCCATCGAAGCGGCGGGCAAGCGCGTTGTGCTGCTCACCAACGCGCCGCGCCGGGCCGACAAGATCGTGGCGCAACTCGGCGCCATGGGGATCGGCGCGTCGCTCTATGACGGCGTGATGAGCTCCGGCGAGGCGGTCCATCTCATGCTGCGCGACCGGCCGGACGCGTGGTGGCAGGCCGTGGGCACCCGCATGTTCTACATCGGGCCGGACCGCGACCTCGCCGTGGTGGCCGGCCTCGGCATCGAGCGCGTCGACGACCCGGCAGCGGCCAGCTTCGTGCTCAATACCGGGCCGGACCACCTCGAAGATCCCGCCGCGCTGCCGAGCTACGAAGGCGTGCTCGCCGCGTGCCGCGACGCCGGGCTGCCGATGATCTGTGCCAACCCGGATCTCGAGGTCATCCGCGGCGGCGTGCGCGTGCTGTGCGCCGGCGCGCTGGCGGCGCGCTACGAGGCGCTGGGCGGCGACGTGCGTTCGCTCGGCAAGCCCGACCCGGCGATCTACGGCCCGGTGCTAGACCTGCTCGGCCTCCCGAAATCGCGCGTGCTGGCGGTGGGCGACGCGCTGCGGACCGACATCGCGGGCGCCGCCGCCACGGGGATCGACAGCTGCTGGGTGCTGGGCGGCATCCACGGCGAGCACCTCGCCGGCGAGACGGGCGCGATCGAGGCCGCCGCTGCCGCCGCCGGCCTGAACCCGGTGGCAGCGATCGGCGGCTTCGTCTGGTGACTACTTCTCGACGAACGCCTTCTCGACCACGAACTGGCCGGGCTTGTGCGCGCTGCCTTCCTCGAAGCCGCGGCGCTTGAGCAGCGCGACCATGTCGGCCAGGAACACCTCGCTGCCGCACATCATCACCCGGTCGTCCTCCGGGCCGAGCGGCGGCAAGCCGAGATCGTCGGTCAGCTTGTTGCTCTCGAACAAATCGGTGATGCGCCCCTGGTGGCGGAATGGCTCGCGCGTCACGGTCGGATAATAGGTCAGCTTCTCGCGCACCATGTCGCCCAGGAACTCGTCGCCCGGCAGGCTCTCCACCAGCTCCTGCCCATAGCCGAGTTCGGCCACCAATCGGCAGCCATGCACCAGCACGACGCGCTCGAACCGCTCATACGCCTCGGGGTCGCGGATCACGGAGGCGAACGGCGCCAGCCCGGTGCCGGTACCGAGCAGATACAGCGTCCGTCCCGGGGTAAGGCTGTCCTGCACCAGCGTGCCGACCGGCTTGCGGCCGACCAGCAGCGAGTCGCCCACCTTGATGTTCTGGAGGCGCGAGGTCAGCGGGCCCTCCGGCGCCTTGATGGAGAAGAACTCCAGCTGCTCGTCATAGGCGGCCGACGCCATGGAGTAGGCGCGCAGCAGCGGTTTGCCGTCCACTTGCAGGCCGATCATGGTGAACTGACCCGGCAGGAAGCGGAACGCCGGGTCGCGCGTCGACGTGAAGCTGAACAGCCGGTCGGTCCAGTGCCGGACGGCGGTGACGGTTTCTTGATGGAAGTTCGACATGGTGCCCTGCACATAGAGACGGGAACGGCAGGGCTCAAGCGCCCCGCACGCCGGGGAGCGTCCCGCCGCAGACAAGGCGGCGCCGTGCCCATACACTGGGTCCATGGACGCCCTGCCCGCCGACCCGCCGACCCTCGACCGCCTGCAGCTCGACCTGCCCGGCCATAGCAGCGGTAAGGTCCGCGAGAATTACGACCTGCCGGACGGGCGCCGGATCCTGGTGGCCACCGACCGGCTGAGCGCGTTCGACCGCATCCTGGCGGCGATCCCCTACAAAGGTCAGGTGTTGACGCAGTGCGCGCGCTTCTGGTTCGAGCGCACTGCCGATCTATGCCCCAACTGGGCCGCCGAGTACCCCGACCCGAACGTCGTCGTCGGGCAGCGGCTCCGTATCCTGCCGGTCGAGTTCGTGGTGCGCGGCTATCTGGCGGGCACCACCGGCACCTCCATCCTCACCCAATACCGCCAGGGGGCACGCGAGATGTACGGCCTTCGCTTCCCCGATGGAATGCGTCCGAACCAGGCGCTGCCCACGCCCGTCGTGACGCCGACCAGCAAGGCGGAAGCGGGCGCGCATGACGAGCCACTGTCGCGCGACGCCATCGTTGAGCAGGGGCTGATGCCGGCCGCGCAATACGACGCGGTGTGCGAGCGGGCACTGGCCCTGTTCGCCCGCGGGCAGGAGACCGTGGCGGCGCGCGGGCTGATCCTGGCCGACACGAAATACGAGTTCGGCACCGATGCGGAGGGCCGGGTCGTGGTCGCCGACGAGATCCACACGCCCGATAGCAGCCGGTTCTGGCGCGCCGACAGCTACGGCGAGCGGTTCGAGCGCGGCGAGGCGCCGGAAAGCTTCGACAAGGATTTCGTCCGCGCCTGGGTCGCCGCCCGCTGCGACCCTTATCGCGACGACATCCCGCCGATCCCGCCCGAGCTGGTCCGCCGCACGGCCGAGCGCTACATCGAGGCTTTCGAGCTCATCACCGGCACGGCTTTCGTTCCCGCCGCCGGCGACCCGGCGACCCGCATCCGCGCCGCCCTGGCCCGCTTCAGCTGAGCGCGCCCGCCCACTCTACCGTGTGATCGGCCACCGCCGGACGCCGCCGCGGCGCGGGCGGCGCGACCGGAGTGCCGACGAACAGGAAGCCCGCCAGCTTGTCGCCCGTCTCCAGCCCGAGTGCGCACACCACCCGGTCGTCGAACGTGTTGGCGCCCGTGAGCCAGACGCCGCCGAAGCCCAGCGCGTGGATGGCGTTCAGCATGTTCATGGTGGCCGCCCCGGCCGAGAGCATCTGCTCGATCTCCGGAATCTTGTGGCCGTGCGCCACCTTGACGCCGAGAGCGATGATCAGCGGGGCGTTCAGCACCCGGTTGCGCTGCTTGGTCACGGCCGCCTCCGGCGCGTCGGGCTCGCGGGCCTTGAGCGCGGCCACGATCGTCTCGGCCCAGGCCGCGCGGGCGGCGCCGCGGATCAGGATGAACCGCCAGGGCCGCAGCTTGCCGTGATCGGGCGCGCGCAGCCCGGCCTGGAGAATGAGGTCGAGCGCCTCCCCCTCCGGCGCCGGGTCGCGCAGGTCGGAGACGGAGGCGCGGTCGAGCAGGAGGCTGAGGTCGGTCATGGCCAGCAATGTAGTCGCGGCGAGCCGCCGATCAAACCGGCCGCGCGGGCAAACGCGGAAAGGCTCCCTGGCGGGATGGGCTGGTCCAGCCTATGTCGTCTGTGCTCTAGGAGAATACGCGGATGCGGTTGCGCCCACTTTTCGTCTCGCTGGCCGCCTTCGCCGCGACGTCCGCCCCGGCGCTCGCCGCCGACCCGGTGCCGATGGCGGCCCACCGCGCCACCTATATCCTCAACCTGGACAGCTCACGCGGCGACGTCACCGGCGCCAGCGGCAAGATGACCTACGAGGTGACCGATGCCTGCGATGGCTGGGCCACCCAGCAACGGCTGGAGATGAACGTCACCAACCGCGACGGGCAGGACATCCAGCTCGTGTCGGACTACGCCACCTGGGAAAGCAAGGACGGGCTGCAGATGCGCTTCCGCACCCGCCAGACTACCGACACAGCGGTGACGGAGCAGGTCGAGGGCACGGCGAGCCTGGAAGCGACCGGCGGGCCCGGCAGCGTCCATTACACGGTGCCGGAGGACAAGACGGTCCCGCTACCGGCCGGCACGCTCTTCTCCACGGCGCATACGGAGGCGATCATCGCGGCCGCGCAGGCCGGCAAGAAGTTCCTCGCCGTGCCGATCTTCGACGGCACTGGCAGCAAGGGCGCCCAGGACAGCTTCATCGTAATCGGCGCCTGGGGTCCGACGGCCAAGGCGCCGTACCCGGCATTGGCCAAGCTGGACAGCGGCAAGGTCCATATCTCCTTCTTCGACCGCAACGCCGCCGCCTCGGCCGACAAGCCGTCCGGCACGCCCGATTACGAGGTCGGCATGGTTTACTGGGCCAATGGCGTGGCCAACGACCTCATGATGAGCTTCTCCGACTTCACTATGCACGGGCAGTTCGCCTCCTTCGTCGAGACGCCGCCCCATTGTTGAACGATCTCGGCCCGGCGCTCGTCACCGGCGCCACCGGGGGGATCGGTTTCGAGGTCGCCGAAGGGCTGGCCAGGGCCGGTCGCCGCGTGGTGCTGACGGGGCGGAACGCGGCCAAGGGGGAGGCCGCGCTGGCCCGCCTACGTCGCGACATGCCGGCCGCCCCGGTCGAGTTCGCGCTGCTGGACATGGCCAGTCTGGCCGACATCGAGGCTTTCGCGGCGGCCTGGCAGGGCAAGCTGGGGCTGCTGGTCAACAATGCCGGCGTGATGGGCTTCCCCGAGCGCCGGACCAGCGTCGACGGCTACGAGCTGCAATTCGCCACCAACCATCTCGGCCACTTCGCGCTGACGCTGCGCCTGCTGCCCGCCCTGCTGCAATCCAAGGAGGCCCGCGTCGTGACCGTGAGTAGCCTCGCCCATCGTGGCGGCAAGATCGCGTGGGACGACCTGCAAAGCGAACGGTCGTACTCGGCCTATCGCGCCTATGGGCAGAGCAAGCTCGCCAACCTCCTCTTCGCGCGCGAGTTGCAGCGCCGGGCCCGCGACCGTTTGTGGGCGCTGCGCAGCATCGCCGCACATCCCGGTTGGTCCTCGACCTCCCTTGTCGCCAACGGGTTCGGGACCAGCCTCAAATCCAGGATCGCCAGCGCGGCCTTCCGTCTGGCCGGGCAGTCGGCCGAGGACGGGGCCAAGCCGATCCTGTTCGCCGCCCTTGATCCGGCCGCCAACGGCGAGACCTTCTACGGCCCCGCCCATCTCGGCGAGACCCGCGGCCCCGTCGCCCCGGCCCGCATGATGCCGCAAGCCACCGACCCCGCTGCGGCTGCCGCCCTGTTCGACCGCTCCGAGATCCTCACCGGCGTTTCCTTCGAAGCCATCGCCGCGGCGACCGGGCGGTAGCTCGTCAGTCCGGAAAGCGCGGTAGCCGGCTGTCGGGTGTGCCGGGCGGGGCGTAGCGGCAGGCGTTCATCTGCATCGCCAGGAAACCGTAATATCCGCTGATCCCCACCAGATCGACCACCGCCGGCTTGCCGAAGCGCTGCTCGGCGCGGGCCCAGGTCGGGTCCGACACGCGCTTGAACTGGTGCAGCTCGGTGGTGAAATCGAACACGAGTGCCTCGTCGTCGCTCATCCCGTCCGGTCGGCGGCCGTCGCGGATGGCGGCGATCGTCTCCGGCGCGATCCCGACCTCGGCGGCGATCGGCGCGTGGGCATACCACTCGAAATCCTGGGACCAATGTCGCGCCACCATCAGGATGACCAGCTCGGACAATGTGGTGCCCATGCCGGAATGGTAGCGCAGGTACTCGCCGACCGACTGCGCCAGCAGCATGAGCTTGGGCGAGTGCATCAGCGCCTCGTAGGGCCCGAACGGATCGGCCCCACGCAGGGCGCGGAAGGCGGCCGCAGCCTCTTTCTGGTCGTCGTCGTACTTCGCCGGCGGGACCGTCGGCAGCCGCGGCGACGACACGGCTAGAACAACCGGCCGAGCAGGCCGGTGGAGCTGCGTTGGATGATGGGTGTGTTGCCGGTATCGGTTGGCTGGCCGAGCGCGGCGTTCTGGCGGATGCGCTGCGCTTCGCGCGCCGGGTCGACGGCGGTGCCGGCGGGCTGGTCGGCGCGCCAGAACATCAGCCGGTCGGCGAAGGAGCGGCTCGGCGCATCGGCGACGGCTTCGTTGTTGACCTCGGCGCGGATGTTGGCCGGGGCCGGGCGGCCGGCCGCGGCGACCAACGCCTGCTGCCCGGCGCTGGAGGCGCGCGACGGCGCCATGTTGATGGAGTCCGGCACCAGCGCGGCTTCGGCCTGCTGCGAGCCGCTCAGCTCCTGCGGGCGGGCGGCGCCGGGCCGCGGCGGCCGCAGCGTGAAGTCCGGCGGCATGGAGAGCGGCGCGCGGGTCGTCACCTGGAACTCGTCCGGCGCGTCGCGGGTCAGCCCAAAGGTTCGGGTCAATTCATCGCCGCTGCACGCCGAAAGGGCGAGCATGCTGGCCACGGCAACGAGGCGGAGATGCGTCTTCATGGCGGGTTTCTACTGCCGCACCCCGGGCGCCTGCAAGCGAGTCCGCTGCGGCAGGAACCCGTCCAGGATCAGCGCCGCGACACCGCACACGATCGCCGCGTCCGCCACGTTGAACACGTACCACGACCAGCCGAACGCATGGGCGTGGATGAAGTCCACCACCCGGCCGAAGCGCAGCCGGTCGATCACGTTGCCGACCGCCCCGCCGGCGATCGCGCCCAGCGCGATGGCCACCAACGGCCGCTCCGCCTTGCGCATCCACACCACCAGCGCGACCACCACGGCGAGCGCCACCGCGGACAGGATGTAGGTGCCCATCACGCTGCCTTGCCGCAGCAGTCCGAAAGTGACGCCGGGATTCCACACCATGGTCAGGCTCAGGAACGGCAGCAGCGGCACCGAGCCGAGCGATGGCAGGTCGAGCCCGTCGAGGATCCAGTATTTGCTCGCCTGGTCCGCCACCAGCACGACGGCCGCGGCCAGCAGGCCCCTCCCGATCATTCGGCGGCGGCCCGGGCCGTCGGCAGCGCATCGACCACCGCCTCGCAGCGCAGGCAGAGCGGCGTGTGGGCTGGGCCCTGCCCGACCTCCGGCAGCACGCGCCAGCAGCGGGCGCATTTCTCGCCCGGCGCCCGCAGCACGTGGATCGACCCCGCCGGCTGCACCCCCGACACGATGGCGATCTCGGCCCACCCCTCGGCGTCGAGCTGGTCCAGGAACGCGGTCGGCAGCTCGAGCGCGGCTTGCAGGGAGGACCCGATCAGCTTCTCCGCCCGCGCCTGCTCCAGCGCCGCCGTGGCCTGGCTGCGCAACGCCCGCAACTCGACCCAGCGCTGGCCCAGCGCATCGTCGCGCCACGCCGCCGGGATCGACGGAAACTGCTGGAGGTGGACGCTGCCATCCTCGGACGGGAAGCGGGCCAGCCACGCCTCCTCGGCCGTGAAGCACAGCACCGGGGCCAGCCAGGCGGTGAGGCAGCGATGCAGGTGGTCCAACACCGTCCGTACGGCCCGGCGCCGGGAGCTGTCCGGCGCGTCGCAATACAGCGCGTCCTTGCGGACGTCGAAGTAGAAGGCGGACAGGTCGGCCGAGCAGAAGGCGTGCAGCTCCGGGTAGATCCCGGTCCAGTCATGGCTCTCGAGCGCGGACCGCAGCTTCGCGTCGAACTCGGCCAGCCGGTGCAGCGCCCAGCGCTCCAACTCGGGCAGCTCGGCCTCCGGCAGCCGCTCGGCCTCGTCGAACCCGGCGAGCCCGCCGAGCAGCCAGCGCAGGGTGTTGCGCAGCCGCCGGTAGAGCTCGGCCTGCTGCTTCAGGATCTCCGGCCCGATGCGCAGGTCCTCGTTGACGTCCGAATTCAGCGTCCACAGGCGCAGGATGTCGGCGCCCATCTTCTCCGTGACCTCCTGCGGCGCGGTCACGTTGCCGAGGGACTTGCTCATCTTGCGGCCGTTCTCGTCCAGCACGAAGCCGTGGGTCAGCACCGCCTTGTATGGCGCGCGGCCGCGGGTGCCGACGGCTTCCAGCAAGCTCGACTGGAACCAGCCGCGATGCTGGTCGGACCCTTCGAGGTAGAGGTCGGCCGGCCACCCATCGCCGATCGCCTCCATGGCGAAGCTGTGGGTGCTGCCGCTCTCGAACCAGACGTCGACGATGTCGGTGACCTGCTCGTAATCGGCGGCGTCGCGGTCGTTGCCCAGGAAGCGTTCCGCCGGGCTGCTGTACCATGCGTCGGCGCCTTCGCTCTCGAAGGCGCTGACGATGCGGGCGAGCACGGCCGGGTCGCGCAGGGGCTCGCCGGAGCGGCGCTCCACGAAGACGGGGATCGGCACGCCCCAGGCGCGCTGGCGGCTGATGCACCAATCGGGGCGGCCGGCGACCATGGAGGCGAGGCGCGTGCGGCCGGCCTCGGGGATGAAGCGCGTGTCCTCGATGGCGGCGAGCGCCTTCTCGCGGATGCGGCCCTCCCCATCCAGCGCGATGAACCATTGCGGCGTGGCGCGGTAGATCACCGGGGCCTTGGACCGCCAGCTATGCGGGTAGGAGTGCAGCAGCGTGCCGCGCGCGAGCAGGCCGCCTGCCGCCTCGATGGCCTCGGCGACCGGCTTGGATGCCTTGAACACGTGCAGCCCGGCGAACATCGGCACCCAGCTCGAATACGTGCCGTCGCCGCGCACCGATTCCGGCACCTCGAGCCCATGCTGCTGCCCGAGCACGAAGTCCTCGACGCCGTGGGACGGGGCGGTGTGCACCAGCCCGGTGCCCTGGTCGGTGGTGACGTAGTCGGCGGCGAGCAGCGGCACGTCGTGGTCGTAGCCCTGGCCACGCAGCGGGTGGCGCGCCACCGCGCCGGCCAGCTCGGCGCCGCGGAACACGTGCTCGACATGGTGGGTCGCGATGCCGGCCGCCGCCGCGATGTCGCCCAATAGGCCGAGCGCGACCAGCAGGCGCTCGCCCTGCCGCGCGAGCGAGCCCTCGGTCACGCTGTCGACGCGGACCAGCGCGTAGTCGATCTCCGGCCCGTAGGCGATCGCGCGGTTGGCCGGCAGCGTCCAGGTCGTGGTGGTCCAGATGATGGCGGCCGCGCCCTCGAGCCGCGGATCCGGCGTCGCGACAAGCGGGAAGCGGACGAACACGGTATCGCTGGTGCGGTCGTGGTACTCGATCTCGGCTTCCGCCAGCGCGGTCTTCTCGACCGGGCTCCACATGACCGGGCGCAGGCCGCGGTAAAGCGCGCCGTTGAGCAGGAACTTGCCGATCTCGGCGGCGATGGCGGCCTCCGAACCGAAGTCGAAGGTGGCGTAGCGCCGCGTCCAGTCGCCCTCGACCCCGAGGCGCTTGAACTCGGCGGTCTGCACCTCGAGCCAATGCTGACTATAGCGGCGGCACTCGTCGCGGAAGTCGAGCACGGGGACCGCGTCCTTGTCGCGGCCGGTTTTGCGGTACTCCTCCTCCACCTTCCACTCGATCGGCAGGCCGTGCGTGTCCCAGCCCGGGATGTAGGGCACGTTCTGCCCCGCCATGCGGTGGGCGCGCATGATGACATCCTTGAGGATGCGGTTCAGCGCGTGGCCGATATGGAGGTTGCCGTTGGAGTAGATCGGGCCGTCATGCAGCACGAAGCGGGGGCGGTCCCGCATCGCCTCCGCGGTCCGCTGCCACAGGCCGATCGTCGCCCACCGGTCGAGCCAGGCCGGCTCCCGGGTCGGAAGGTCGCCGCGCATCGGGAACGGCGTGGTCGGCAGGAACACGGTCGATTTGTAGTCGGTGACGGGAGCGTCGGTCATGCTACGTTCCTGGACGGCGGTGGCGCGGCTCGGGCTCGCCTCGATCGGGGTGGCCGAGGCGGTTATTGGCGCAGAGCAGGTGCGGGCGGTGCCGCGCATATGCGGATGCACGACGGGCGGGGTCAAGGTCGCCGGGTTTCTGCTATCGAGCGCCCGCCGCCCTCACCCGCAATGGACCCATCATGGATCTGACCACCACCCTCCAAGCCGTTCTGCTCGGTATCGTCGAGGGGCTGACCGAGTTCATCCCGGTCTCCTCGACGGGCCACCTGATCCTGCTGACCGACCTGCTCGGCTTCCAGGGCCCGCCGGGCAAGGTGTTCGAGATCGTCATCCAGCTCGGCGCCGTGCTGGCCGTGCTGGTGCTCTACGCGCCGCGGTTGCTCGGCGTGGTGCGGCGCGCGCCGACCGATCCGGGCGCCCGGCGCTTCATCGCCGCCGTGCTGCTCGCCTTCCTGCCCGCGGCCGTCGTCGGCGCGCTGGCGCACGACTTCATCAAGTCGGCACTGTTCTCGCCCTGGGTGGTGTCCGTGAGCTTGATCCTCGGCGGCATCGCGATCCTCGCCATCGAGCGGTGGCGCCCGGCGCCCCGGCACGCCGACATCGAGCGCTTCTCGCCGGGCCTGTCGCTGGGGATCGGCGCCTTCCAGCTCCTGGCGCTGGTGCCCGGCGTGTCGCGCTCGGGATCGACCATCATGGGCGCGCTGCTGCTGGGCGTGGAGCGGAAGGCGGCGACCGAGTTCTCGTTCTTCCTGGCGATCCCGACCATGCTCGGCGCGACGGTGTATGACCTCTACAAGAACCGCGGCACGCTCGATGGCGGCGGCGCGGCTCTGATCGCGGTCGGCTTCGCCGTCGCCTTCGTTTCGGCGCTGCTGGTGGTCCGTGCCCTGGTCGGCTTCGTCAGCCGCAACGGCTTCACCCCGTTCGCCTGGTATCGCATCGCCCTCGGGCTGGTGATGCTGGTCGTCTTGTCGATGCGTTAGTGCAGCTTCACGCGCGTCGCCGGGCCGCGACTGAACAGCCCGGCGGCCGTGCGTAGCGCCACGTTGCCGGTGCCATGCAACGCCGCCTGATGCATCTTGTAGAGCGAACGGTACATCAGCCGGGCGAACAGCCCTTCGACGAACATCGAGCGCCCGACGTTGAAGCCCATCAGGCTGCCCACCGTGCTGTAGCGGCCCAGCGACACCAACGAGCCGAAATCGCGGTAGACGAACGGCGTCAGCGGCCTGCCGGCCAAGCGGGCGGCAATCTGGTTCACCATGTGCGACGCCATCTGGTGCGCCGCCTGCGCGCGGGGCGGGACCGGCTTGCCGCTCCGCGCATCCGGACAGGACGAGCAATCGCCGACCGCGAACACGTCGTCATCCTCCGTCGTCTGCAACGTCGGCCGCACCACCAGTTGGTTGACCTTGTTGGTCTCGAGCCCGCCGAATCCGCGCAGCACGTCCGGCGCCTTCACGCCGGCAGCCCACACCACCAGCTCGGCGCCGATCTCTTCGCCGCTGGCCAGCACCACGCGATCGGCGCGGACCTCGGCCACCTTGGCGCCGGTGCGGACGTCGATGCGCAATGAGGCAAGCAGGTTCAGCGTCGCGGCCGAGATCCGCTCCGGCAGCGCCGGCAGGATGCGCGGGGCGGCCTCGATCAGCACGATGCGGATGTCGCGCTCCGGCACGATGCGGTCGAGCCCGTAGGCCACGATGGCACGCACGGTGCGGTGCAGCTCGGCCGCCAGCTCCGTGCCGGTCGCGCCGGCGCCGATGATGGCGACGTGGAGCTGGCCCGGCCGGATCGGCCCGTCCTGGCCGTTGGCGCGCAGACAGGCATCGATCAGGCGGCGGTTGAACCGGTTCGCCTGCTCGGCCGTCTCGAGCGGCACGGCGAACTTCGACGCGCCCGGCGTGCCGAAATCGTTGGTGATGCTGCCGATCGACATCACCAACGTGTCGTAGGGGAGCGACACGGCCGATGTGATCTCCCGGCCTTCATCGTCCACCACCGAGCCGAGGTGCAACCGCTTGGCGGCCCGGTCGAGCCCGACCACCTCGCCGAACCGGTAGGTGAAATGGTGCCAATGCGCCTGGGCAAGGTAGTTCAGCTCGTGCTCGGCCCGCGGCAGGCTGCCGGCGGCCAAGGAGTGGAGCAGCGGCTTCCAGATATGCGCCCGGTTGCGCTCCACCAGCGTGATCTGCGCCAGGCCTTTGCGGCCGAACTTGTTGCCGAGCTTGGTCACCAGCTCCAGCCCGGCGGCTCCGCCCCCGGCAACGACCACATGATGCACGGCCCGGCCCCCCACCTTTGCAACAGCTATGTCACAGAACAGCTCTGGCTTGCGACGCATCTCGGGCGATTTGCGCCTTCAACTCGTCGAAGGAAGCGAATTTCTGCTCGGCTCGTATGAAGCTATGCAACGAGACCGCCACCTCCTGCCCATACAGATCGCCTTCCCAGTCGAACAAATGCGCCTCGACCCGGCTTTCCAACCCCTCGTTCACCGTCGGACGACGGCCGATATTGGCGACGCCGGGCACGTCCGTGCCGTCGGCCAATCGCACGGTGACGGCATACACGCCCCGCGTCGGTTCCAGGTGGCGCCCGAGCGGAACGTTGGCGGTCGGGAAACCGATGGTCCGCCCGCGCTTGTCCCCATGCGAGACCACGCCGCGAACGGCCCAGGGCCGGCCCAGATCGGAGGCGGCACGCTCCGGATAACCGTCCTGCAGCAGCCGGCGGATGCGGGTCGAGCTGATCGGGCCCGCGGCGTCGGTCAGTTGCGGCACGATCGACAGGCCGATGCCCAGCGCCTCCGCCCGTGGGGCCAGGTAAACGGCATCCCCGCCGCGCCGGTGCCCGAACGCGAAGTCGGCGCCGCAGGCCAGATGCGCCGCGCCGATCCCGCGATGCAGCACGTCGGCCACGAACGCCTCGGCCGACAGGCCGGAGAACTCGCGGTCGAACGGGATCTCGTACAGCAGCTCGACGCCGTGCGCCGCCAGCACGTCCGCCCGCTCACGTCCCAGCGTCAACCGGAACGGCGGGTCGTCGGGGCGGAACAACTCGCGCGGATGCGGCTCGAAGGTGAGCACGGCGAGCGGGGCGCCGGGTCGCGCGGCGTGCGCGGCCCGCAGCAGGTGCGCGTGCCCGCGATGCACGCCGTCGAAGTTGCCCAGCGCGACGGTGGCGTGGCGTAGCTCGTCCGGCAGGTCGCGCCAGGTAGAAATGGTCTGCAACTCGGTCGGCCCTCGATCCCGTTTGCCTGTAAGAGGCTTGGGCGCGATGCTGCGGTCAAGCGCGCTGCGCTCGGGGGACAGGACGATGACGGACACGACGACGCGGGCCGACGAAGCTGCCGCCCTGCTGCTGGCCGTGCGCGACGGCCGGTCGCCGCTGCTGGATGGCTTGCCGCCCGCGCTGCAGCCTCAGACGGAGGCTGACAGCTACGCGATCCAGCACGCGGTCGCGGCCCGACTCGGTCCGATCGGCGGCTGGAAGGTCGGCTCGCCCGCGCCGGACTCGCCACGCTTCACCTGCGCGCCGATCCCCGCCGCCGCGATCGTGACGGACGGCGCGACGATCGTCGGCAGCGACCGCGTGGTGGAAGCCGAGATCGCCGTGCGGCTCGGCCGCGACCTGCCGCCACGGGACGCGCCCTACACCGAAGCCGACCTCCGCGGCGCGATCGCTTCCGTGCACCCCGCGATGGAGATCCTGGCCACCCGCTTCGCCGATCCGGCCGCCGCCGGCCCGCTCGCCACCCTGGCGGACGCCTCGTCCAACCACAGCCTGCTGCTCGGCCCGCCGATCGCTGGGTGGGACGGCATCGATCTGGCCCACGAGACGGTTCGGCTGCTCGTCGACGGCACCGGTGTCAAGACCGGCACAGGCAACCCGGGCGGCGACCTGCTGCGCCTGCTGGTGTGGCTCGCCAATACCGGGGCGCGGGCCGACGGCGGGCTGCGGGCCGGCCAGGCGGTGACCACCGGATCCTGGACCGGGAAGGACCCCGCCGGACCCGGCCAGACCGTGGTGGCGCAATTCGGCCGCTGCGGTGCCGCCACGCTGCGTTTTGCCGCATGAAGGCGCTGATCGTCGGCGCTGGCGCCGGGCTGTCGGCCAGCTTCGCGCGGCAGCTGGCCGGGGCGGGCTACGACGTCACCTTGGCGGCACGGCGAACGGACAAGCTGGCCGAGCTCGCCTCGGCCATCGGCGCCCGCACCGAGGCCTGCGACGCCACCGACCCGGCGGCCGTGACCGCGCTGTTCGAAAGCGGCCCCGCCCCGGACGTCGTGCTGTTCAACGCCAGCTACCGCACCCGCGGCCCCTTCATCGAGCTCGACCCGGTCGAGGTGCGCCGCACGCTGGAGGTCTCGGCGTTTGGCGGATTCTTGGTCGCCCAGGCGGCGGCGCGGGCGATGGGGGCAGCGGGTCGCGGCACCATCCTGCTCACCGGCGCGTCGGCCAGCGTCAAGGGCTATGCGCAGTCGGCGCCGTTCGCGATGGGCAAGTTCGCTCTGCGCGGGCTCGCCCAGAGCATGGCCCGCGAACTGCATCCACAGGGCATCCACGTGATCCACGTCGTCGTCGATGGCGGCATCCGCTCTGCCAGCCGGACGGGGACGGAGGAGGCGCCGGACGCCCTGCTCGACCCCGACGCCATTGCGAAGACCATGATGGACCTGGTGCGCCAGCCCCGTTCCTGCTGGACGGACGAGATTGCCGTGCGCCCCTGGGTGGAGCGCTTCTGATGGCGGCGCTGCGATATGACGGCGTGCAGAAGACGCTGCACTGGGTCGTCGTCGGGCTGGTCGGGACCCAGTTCGTGACGAAGCTGATCACGCCCGCGGGCTTCTCCGGCGTGACGGAGGCCGGGTTGAACCGCTGGCACCTGGCGGTCGGGCCGACGATCCTGCTGCTGATGCTCGTGCGGCTGGCGTGGCGGATGGCGCGGGGTGCGCCGCCAGCGCCGGCCGAATTGGCAACCCCGCTGCAGCTGCTCTCGCGGCTGACGCACTGGGCATTCTACGGGCTGCTGCTCGTAATCCCCGTGCTCGGCTGGATCTCGGCCTCGGAATACGGCGCGCGGCCCACCCTGCTGTTCCTGTTCGGCCTCCCCGCCCTCGCGGCCCCGAACGAGCGCGCCGCCGCCTGGTGGGGCGAACTGCACGGCACCCTGGCCTGGCTCCTGCTCGCCACCATCGCCCTGCACGTGGCCGCCGCCTGCTGGCACGGCCTAGCCCGCGACGACGGCGTCTTCGCCCGCATGATGCCCGGGAAGTGACGCGCGGCCGCTAATATCTTAGATGGAGCCGACTGCTGGGGTGGCAGAGCGGTTGAATGCACCGGATTTGTAATCCGGCTGGGTAACCACACGCAGGTTCGAATCCTGTCCCCAGCACCAGTCCGTTCCGTTCGAACCGGGGCACCTGCCCCGGTTCAGGGATGGCCCGCTATATGGGCCCATTCTCAACGGGTTACGGGGAGTGTCGCTGATCGGCGTGCGTGCGGAGACGCCGGGACTCGGCCCTTGTGCGCGCTGCTTGCAGAGGAATCTCCGGAGGCGGTTTTGGCAGTTTAATCCCTTGTTCCTTTGAGCATCACTGATGCGACTCGGCGACGGCTGACCGGCTCAGCCCAGGACAAACGAAATAATTTCGTGAGAGGTGACCTGTCGTCTCGCGCTCAGGTTCTCAGCGGAAGCCGAGCAGGCTCCGTTGCTGGTGCCACTGCAGCGGCAGGCGAAAGGCCTCGCGCAGCAGCGTGGTCACGGTCAGCGTTGCGGGCTGCGTGCCAGCTGTGATCGCGGTGATGATGTCCGGCGCCAGCCAGCGCAGGCGCAGGAGCCGGTAGAGGTGAGCAGTGGTGACCTGCTCCTCGGCCGCAAGCTGTCCGACGGTCAACATCGGGTCGTGGACGAGTCGCTGGCCGAGATCGTAAGCGCGAGATACGGCTTTGATCAGTCCGAGATCCGGAGAGGCGGCCGGCGTCTGGGTCGCCAGCACCAGTCGCATCTCCCGACCCGCACGCTTCAGCGTCACGGGTAGGTTGATCGCGATACAGTTATCCCTCTCGTGATTGTCGCGAGGATCGCGCGCCTCTCCCCTCTCGTCCCCGCCCAGCCGCTTGGCGAGAGCCCGGCGCGAGATCGCGATGGCGATCCTCTCGGCATGCAGCACGACCTGGACGCCGAGCTCGATCAGCGCGGTCCTGATCTCGGGCTGTGATGCCGCTGCAAGGTGGTCCGCGAGCTTTCGGCTTTGCTCGACCAACTCTCGATCGTCTCCGCGGCGAGTTGTGGATCCCGTCTCGGCCAGCACCGCAGCGGGATCGCGGAGAAATGTCGTGAGCCCGTCGACGACGATCTGCTCCAGATCGGCCGCCGGCACGCGCCAGCAGGGCGCGGTGGTAGTGCTGGTTTTAGTGCTGCCGCTGCCGCTGGTGGCAGGGCCGCCCCTTCCCCTGATCAGGGCGGCCGACACGTAGTAGCGATACCGCCGGCCTCCCTTGCTCGCGTAGGTCGGCGTGAGCCGCTGCCCCGCCGCATCGAACAGCAGCCCGGCGAGCAGGCTGGGCTGATTGGCCGGGCTGCGAGCGGGACCCGCATCGCGGTTCAGCGCCAGTTGCGCCTGCACCGCGTCCCACAGTGCGGCATCGATGATCGGCTGGTGCTCGCCCGGGTGGACCTCGCCCTTGTGGACGATCTCGCCGCGGTAGAGCCGGTTCTGCAGGATGGCGTAGAGCGCGCCGCGGCTCATGACCTGCCCGCCATAGCCGGAGCCATCCGGGCGGACCCGCTGCTTGCTGACCACGCCAGCCTCGGCCAACTCGTCGCGCAGCCGATGCACCGAGCGGAGTGCCAGGTAGCGGCGGAAGATGGTCTCGACCGTGGCAGCCTCCACCGGGTTGATCACCAAGGCGCGGTCACGGACATCGTAGCCGAGCGGGGCCAAGCCGCCCATCCAGAGGCCGCGGCGTTTGGAGGCGGCGATCTTGTCGCGGATGCGCTCGCCGATGACCTCGCGCTCGAACTGGGCAAAGGACAGCAGCACGTTGAGGGTCAGCCGCCCCATGCTGGTGGTGGTGTTGAACTGCTGGGTGACGGACACGAACGAGACGTGGCGCTGGTCGAACACGTCGACCAGCTTGGCGAAGTCCGACAAGGCCCGGGTCAGGCGATCGACCTTGTAGACCACCACCACGTCGATCCGTCCGGCCTCGATGTCGGCGATCAGGCGCTTGAGCCCGGGCCGTTCCATGCTGCCGCCGGAGAAGCCCCCGTCATCGTAGGCCTGCGCCGCCGCCGTCCAGCCCTCGTGACGCTGGGAGGCGATGTAGGCCTCGCAGGCCTCGCGCTGGGCGTGGAGCGAGTTGAAGGCCTGATCCAGCCCCTCCTCCGTCGACTTACGCGTGTAGATCGCGCAGCGCAGGCGACGGACAACCGCGGTGCTCGACGGAGACCGCGGCCTAGGCATCGCGGGAGGTCGGGCGGGCACTCGGCAGCCCAAAGAAGCGCGGGCCTGACCAGCGGGCGCCGGTGATCTCGCGGGCGATGGTGCTGAGCGAGCGATAGGTCCGCCCGTCATGCTCGTAGCCACCGGCGACGACGGTGATCACGTGGGTTCGGCCGTGCCACTCCCGCACGAGGCGTGCACCGGGCTTGAGCGCGACGGGAGGCGTGCGCGCCCTGCCGCTGGCCCCCGGCGCGCCCGCCCCAAGCGACCGCAGCTGCCGCTCGGCAACCCGAGCCAGGCTGGGCTGCTGCTGCGCTTGCAGCCGATGCGCCAGGCCGAGCAGGAGCAGGTCGCGGCTCACCCGCGGCGGCTCGGCCCGGTAGAGGCGCTGCCACGCCTGCCGCAGCCCGGCGGTGTCGAGCGAGCGCAAGCGGTCGATTGCGTCGTCGGCCGCCGGCACCGGCGTGGCGCTCACGGATGAGCGCTGGCCACCGCTTCGGTCTTTTTGGCTCGCGTGCGGGTCCGAGCCGGTGGCGCGGTGATCACGCGGTAGATCCGCTGGCCGTCCACGATCTCGGACGTCAGCGGGAGGCCGAGCTTCTTGCGAACGACCCCGGCGAGAAAGCCTCGCACCGAGTGGGCCTGCCAGCCAGTCGCTGCCATGATCGCGGCCAGGGTGCCGCCAGTCGGCTGCCGCAGCAGGGCCAACACGGCATCCTGCTTTGTGCCGGCGTGGTCAGTGGCGGACCTTACCGGGGCGGCCGCGGGCAACACGACGTCGCTGACGATCTTGGGTGCGGTCTTCGGCTTGCTCTTCTGGACTGGCATGGTGGAGTTCCGTCGTTGCGGACGGCAGGAGCGCCGTCACCGACGAAGCCCCGGCATGGCTGAGCCAGCGGGGCAGAACCGGCAGTTGCACACCCGCCGCGCCACGGACTGACACTCTTCTGCGAACGGAAGTCCAGTCGGAAGTGGTGTTGGTCGTCGTTCAGCAGGAAAAACGTCCGCTTTGCGCCAATCTCGGACGTTTAAGCGCTGGAGCCAAGTTCCTGAAAGCGGACGAGAGTAGAGCCACCTGCCACAGCCGAGCTGGCCGCACTCACGAGGTCCGTCATGCAGCCCTCAAAGCCCAAGCCTGTGTTCCCGACCGCCCGGCCCGTGGTGCCATAGAACAAGGGCGCCTACGTCGGACCCAAGCTGCCCCTCAACCCAAGCAGGTCTGGTATATCTTAGCTAGTGTCACAACGTGACGAATTCGAAGATCGTCCGTGTCACGCGACGCCGGCGTCGTCGCCGTTCCGCCGCTAACACTGGCTTTGCGTGGAACTGTGCTACCACGTTACGAGGTGCAATTGCCCAAGCGGGCGAAGCGTTCCGCTCAGCTTACTCATCTGTAATTTCATCGAAGACAGACCTTTCAGCATTTGTTGAAACAGATATTTCCAATGAAAATGCTTGACGTGTTTTCAGCGAAAGTGGCATTTTCAACAGATGCTGAAAGCGCTCGCTCCGCTGAAAGACCTGGAGAGTAGGGCTGTTGAAGCCCTGCGCGACACACTTTCCGACGTCGACCCAATCCACGTCGACGCGATCGATCGCGAGATCTCAGTTGACGGAAGGCATGTCGACATTGTGGCCGACATAACGGCATTTGGCAGGCGCCATCGTCTGGTGTGCGAGGTCAAGAGCAGCGGCCAGCCCAGGCATGTGCGCAATGCCGTTCTCCAATTGCGCAATTATCTCGCCCATATACCGTCCAGTCGAGACGCAACGCCCGTTTTAATCACCACATACCTCTCTGCTGAAGCGCAAGCGATGTGCCGCGAGGCTGACGTTGGCTTCCTCGATCTCGAAGGCAATGTCCGCATCGTTTTCGACGGGATTTTTATCGAGCGTTCCGTCTCGACCAAGCCATCGGTTCAGCGACGAGATCTGAAGTCGATCTTCAAACCAAAATCGGCGCAGATCCTACGCACCATGCTTCGCGATCCATCACGGGAATGGCGGGTCGCTGATCTAGCAGAGGCAGCGAATGTTAGCCTCGGGCAGGTCAGCAACGTGCGGACGAGCCTGCTGGACCGCGAGTGGGCTGAGCTGTCGGATGGCGGTCTATATCTCCGCGCGCCGAACAGAGTGCTGGACGCGTGGCGCGACGCTTACGAGCCTCCCTCGGGAGAAAAACGGCTCTTCTACACGATCTTGCAAGGTAAGCAGTTCGACATTGTAGCGAAGGAAGCCATTCACCCGAATGATCACCGTGATGCACATGGCGCCCGAGCGATCTTCGCTTCTTTCTCGGCTGCGCGATGGTTATCGCCTTATGTGCGGTCAAATATGCAGCACTTCTATGCCGACGATGCCGGGCTCCAGCTCCTGAAGTCTGGCTTGAAACTTAAAAGCGCGTCGAAGGGCGAGAACGTCGCGATCACCGTGACCTACGATGAGGGCGTGTTCCTGGACATCGTCGAGCCAGTTCCGGGCGTCCTCTGCACCAGTCCGGTTCAGACCTATCTAGACCTCGCAGCCGCGGGCGAGCGTGGGCTCGAGGCAGCGGAGCATCTCCGGTCCGAGAAGCTTGCATGGCCGCGATGAACTCACAGGATCCTCAGTCCGCTTCCGATTATGACGATCGGACGGCCGCCGCAGTCAAATCCGTGCTCGTCGAGATCGGCCAGATCCTTGGCTCCTACAAGGGCAAATTCGCGGTTATTGGCGGCGCCGTTCCGTGGCTGCTTCTCGACAATGATGATATGCCGCACGTCGGGACCATCGACGTTGATCTGAGTCTCGATGCCGAGGCGCTCGGCGACGGCGAGTACGCGATGCTCGTCCAATCGCTGGTGAGTCATGGCTATCAGCAACGCGACGCGCTACGCCGTTTCCAGTTAGTGCGCCAGGTATCGTCTCTGGACGACGGGCCAGCCATCAACGTTATCGTCGACTTTTTAATGCCGCGCGATGCGGAGATCATCAAAAACAAGCCACCCCTCATCGACCACTTCGCGGTCCAGCGCGCTGACGGCGCAGATCTCGCATTGCGTTTCCACGAATTGACGGCCGTCAGTGCGCTGATGCCGGGTGGCGGCACCAACACCGTAGAGATTGCGATCTGCTCCATTCCAGCGCTGCTCGCGATGAAGGGCCACGCTCTTGGCGGCCGTTTGAAGCAGAAGGACGCGTACGACATTTACTACTGTATTCGGAACTACGGCGACAGCATCGAGGCGCTCGCCGAGGCCTGCAAACCGCTCCTCGAACATGCTAGCGGCGCGGCCGGCTACCGCATCATCCGCGAGAAGTTCAGCGACATCGAAGGCTTTGGGCCAACGAGCGTGCGGAAGTTCGTCTCAGACACCGCCATCCTTGGCGACCGCACTGACGATCAATGGCAGCAGGATGCCTTCGGACTTGTCGACGCCTGGTTAAACGCTCTCGGATTGCCAAATAGCAACCGATGATCAAGCCTCTGCTGCAAGCAGCAATCAATGCCCCAGTCATGCGCAAACATCCCAGGCACATGCTGGTCGGGGATGAGCGCACCACTTTGCTTACCGGGACCGGCCTTGTCTACGGGAAACGCCGTCACGGGCCAGCGTCGACACCTTATTCCGTGTGCGATCCTGCCCAGCCTTGCGAATGACGTCGTCGTGGGACCGGTCACCTTAGTCCACGCAAGCTGTATCGTTGGATATCACTCGGCCTCGCTTGTGACCATGCCCTGACCGGGATGGCTGGAAAACATTGGGCGGGCGCTCGCGAAACGTTCGGCCACTTGGATCGCAATTGTTGACGTCGACGGGTGCCACCCAGGCCGATCAAAGTAGTTAGCTGATTTGGCCGTGGATGTCGCAATTACCGCCTTTCAGCTGATTGTTCCGACCTCGTACTCTCGCCTTATGGCGCATCTCACCGCGCGGCTGGCTCCATCCTCGCGCGGATACCTGATGATCGCCACCGGCGAAGTTAGTCCAGGGATCCAGAACAACCTTCCTGCGCTTGGCCCTGCGGCCCCTGACCTGCCCCCCAAAGAGTCCCCGATGGACGAATCCTAAGCTCAACGCTAGCGTGAACAATCCGATGTAACCAACGAGTTATGTGGATAGGAGGATCGGTTTGTCGAACATAACTGACGCCGATCTCGTAGCCGCGCTGACGGGAGATCCGGAAGCACTTGACGTACATCTCTCGCTGATTGAGCGAGACGTATTGATTGACGGTCATGCAGTCAAAATACATTGCCATTGTCTGTCCGTTAATGGCAACGGTCACGTCCAGCCGCACCGACTTGCCGAGTTCATGCGCAATGCCGTCGCTGACTACGCGATTCCGAGGTCTCAGCTCGCGAGAGCCAAAGCGCGAGACCAGAAATACAAAAGCACGGAGGCAGTTACTGCCCTGGTGGAACAGGCGAAACGCTCCTTTACAGATCTCGCTAAGACGGGAGAAGGCGGCGAAATGCTCTTGTTCCTGCTGGCGGAGCGCTTCCTCAAGCTCCCGCAGATCCTGTGTAAAATGGATCTGAAGACTGACGCCCGGATGCATTACCATGGAGCCGACGGCGTCTATGCGGGCGTCATGCCCGACGGGATTCTCAAGCTCTACTGGGGCGAGTCAAAGGTCTACAAGAGCGTAGCGTCGGCCATTCAGGATTGCCTTTCCTCCCTCGCGCCGTTCCTCGTCGAGCTCGAACATGAAGACGCCGAACGCGAGCGAGACCTTATCCTGCTCAGCGACAAAGCCGACCTGAGCGATCCCGCGCTCACCGAAGCGCTGAAACGCTATTTCGACAAGAATTCGACCCAGTCCCGGCGCGTCGAATATTGCGGTGTCGCCCTCGTCGGCTTCGATGCCGATTTCTATCCCGGAGGCGGAGCCAAGGTGATTGCCGATCAGCTTGCGAAGGCCGCCCGGCTTGCGCTGGCGACGTGGCGCAAGAAGATCGGCGAGCGCCTTCAGACCGAGAAGCTCGCCCAGTTCGAAATCGAATTTTTCTGTCTCCCGCTTCCATCAGCGGACGAATTTCGGAAGGCCTTTCTCAAGGCGATGGGAGTGACGTCATGAGCATCGCCGATCTCCAAAGTTGGTTGGTCGATCAGGGCATCGAGGAGGAGCTCGACCAGTTGACCCGCCACACGGTACGCTGTGAAGTCGGGAATCTGTTGCCGGAGCCAGATGCTGTTGCCCCGCCTGTCGATTGGCAGCGGTTACTTCTCGCCGCCAGCATCCTCGCCCGGTCCGACACACGCTTCCATCAGGAGGCCGCGTTGCGTATCGCAACCAGCGCCGTCACGATGTCAAGGAGCGCCGCAGTCGTCGATGCAGGCGCGGTCCTTCTCGGAAAGCTCTCGAACTTCCGGGCGGTCGCCTTGGCAAGCAAGCGCGCGCTGCTGGCCGACGATCTAGATGGGCGACTAGGGATTAGCCTTCGTATTGAAGCTCAACGCCGGCAGATGGATCAGGCGGTCCTCATCGAGTCGAGCGGACGGTGGCTTCAGGTCAATAAATTCCAGCAGCGCTTTTGGGAGAAGGCCGCCTTTAACAGCTGGATATCGGCCTCGGCGCCGACAGCTTCGGGCAAGACCTTCCTCATCCTGCAATGGCTGCTCGATCAAATGCACGACGTCGGTAGGCGTGTCGCCATCTATCTCGCGCCGACGCGTGCCCTGGTCGCGGAGATCGAAGCCAATCTGGAGCTGTTGCTCGGAAAGCCGGGTGCGACCCAGGTCTCCTCGCTGCCGCTGGCCGAAAAATACGAAACCGCGCGTGCAGGTGGCTCGCCCCTGATCCTCGTCTTTACGCAGGAGCGTCTGCATCTACTCGCCAATCTCGTCGGCGACCACATCACGATAGATCTGCTGATCGTCGATGAAGCTCACAAGATCGGCGACAACCAACGCGGCGTCATTCTCCAGGATGCGATTGAGCGCGTCAGCCGCGCCAATCCGGCGCTCAAGCTCGTCTTTATCAGCCCAGCCACGCAGAATCCCGACGAGCTACTGGCTGATGCCCCCGACGGAACGGCGACGTCGTCGGTCGACAGCGATGTGCCCACCGTCCTCCAGAATGTCATCGTGGCCGAGCAGGTACCCCGTAAGCCCAAGCTCTGGGGCCTCTCCGTCGTCAAAGCCGACGGCAAGCAGTCGATCGGAACACTCAGGCTTGCAAGTTCGCCAACCGGCCCGACCAAGAAGCTCGCCTTCATCGCCGCCGCCGCCGGCGCGCAGGGCGGAACTCTTGTTTATGCTAACCGGGCCTCAGATTCCGAAGAAATTGCGGACCTTATCAGCCAGCTCATTCCGGCCAGCGCCACTGTGGACAAGGAACTGCTGGACCTGGCCGATCTGACGCGCAAGGGCGTACACCCGCAATATAGGCTGGCGCCGCTCGTAGAGCGAGGCGTCGCCTTCCATTATGGCAACATGCCCTCCTTGATCCGGCTTGAGATCGAACGCCTCTTTCGGGCCGGCAAGATACGCTTTCTCGTCTGCACCTCTACCCTGATCGAAGGGGTGAACCTCTCCTGCCGGACTATCGTCTTGCGCGGACCGCGCAAGGGCATCGGCAATCCGATGGAGCCGCACGACTTCTGGAACTTAGCCGGCCGAGCCGGCCGCTGGGGCGACGAGTTCCAGGGCAACATTATCTGCATCGACCCCGGCAACTCTCAGGCCTGGCCGCACGGCGTGCCCGCCCGGGCCCGCTATCCGATCAAGCGCGAAAGCGACGCTGTAATCGAAACCGGCGCGGGCTTGGCTGACTATCTCGACCGTAGGGTTTCGGCCGACCTCTCGGAGCTGCGAGAAGCCGATCAATATGAACAGGTTGGCTCCTATTTGCTGACGACCTTCCTGCGTCTCGGATCCATCGCTCAGGCCGGTTTGGCGAAACGCCACGATAAGGATCTCCTTGAGCGGCTCGACACGAGTCTTGCTGCCATCGCTGCGCAAGTCGAAATCAGCCCCGAAATCGCCAATCGCCATCCCGGCATCAGCGCACTCGGCCTCCAACGGCTGCTGGACGCGTTCCGCCGATATGAGGGCGATCCCGAAAACCTGCTACCGGCGCCAGTGGACAGCGAAGACAGCTACGATCGGTTTGTTACGATCATGCGGCGCATTGACCAGGACATGTTCCCGGCGTTTTTGCCCGAGGGCCTGATACCGCTCTACGCACGCATCATCGTCCAGTGGCTCAAAGGCTTTTCCCTGGCCATGATGATCCGGCGGAACATCGAATATCAGGTCCGGAACAACCGGGCTTACAGGCTTCCGACGCTTATCCGGCAGACAATGGAACATGTCGAGCAAATTGCCCGTTTCAAAGCGCCCAAGTATCTCTCCGCTTATATGGACATGCTCCATATCCACCTGCGCGAGATCGGTCGGGACGATCTCGTCGAGGACGGACTCGATATTGGAACGCAGTTAGAGTTCGGCTTGTCCTCGCGCACTCTGCTGTCGCTAGTGGAGCTTGGCCTGTCACGAATGAGCGCCGTCGCGCTTTACGAGAAGATTGCCAGGGACGACCTCGACAAAGACCAGTGTCTGGCATGGGTGGCCGATCGCGTCGATCAGTTCGCGGGCATGGACATCCCAACTATCATGCTCCGCGAGATTCTCGAACGACTTCACCCTGAAGCTAACAGCCAGACAACGCCAAGCGGTTCCTAATCGAGAAAGGTCACTGAATGCCTTCCAAACCCATCATGATCGGCGCGCTCGAATTTCGCAGCCGAGGCGATGCTTATGCGTTCCTTAAGGGCATCCTGGCCCACTATGACGTCGGCGACAAAGTAAACGCAGCGGACAGCGTCATTCTGCGTGACGCACTCGCCCTACACCCCGAATCCTTTACCAAAATCGACAGCGGCATCCAGTCTTTCAGCGTGCGAACCGCCGAGTTCGGGACCAAATGCTTCTGGGTCAACCGCGTCGATAGCTCCACCGAAAAGTTCTCGCTGCGCGCCTGCGTCTACGGCGACAAGTGACCCCGAGGCGCGGCGAAAGCCGCCTTTGATCAGACACCGCGTTTATCCTGCTCTCCCTCGAACGGCGCGAGGCTCTTGGGACCGAGAAAGCTGGCCTTTCACCGACAATCAGGCATTTCTTGCCCGATTGGCTACATCATCATGCCTGCCTTCGCATTCCGCGCCGCGCTCAACGAAGCTGCTGGAGTCTGCTCCGGCTTCGCGCTCAAGTCGTAGGACTCCTTGTGCTCGAGCGCGCCGTGCCAGATGCCGAGTTCTCGCTTGTAGTTGCTCCAGATCATACGGGCGGTCGGATAGTTCGGCGAATGAGGATGCCGGCACGAAGGTTCCCAACGTATCGACTTCGGCGGTATTTACCTCAGGCTCGCACCTGATTGTAACCGTCGCTTCGCGAAACTGGGGTTGACGTCCGCTTCCTTACGATTCGGTCCCCAGACCCGCCAGTCCGCTTTCGGCCATGCGCCACCCTTACCGACCCACTTCCCCGTTTGATGGAATGTAAAATGATCAGTGTGGATATGTGTGAGGTGAGCTTCGTTAGCGTCCTTTGTAAGCTCGATTAAGCTCCTACTTTGCCTCGTTTTTAATGAGCAAGAGTCGCATCGAGCGTGCCATCATCAGAGTACGGTGCTCGGCAAGGTAGTCTTGGGTTCGAAGAACTTGAATATTGATCATAGAGGTTGGGTCAATCCCAGCTGCAGCTGCTTCAGCAAGTGAGAAATCTGGCGCGAGTATCAGCGATCCGTCATCTGCGAACGATAAAAGCAACGCGTCGAACGCTGCATCATACATTGCGGAGAGTAGCAACCCGTTTGCCGGGTCCAAGCGCTCTCTATTGTTGGAGCTCGTCCACGGCTTGATGTGAGAGGCGCGAAGCAGCTCCGGTCGCTTAATACCAAGGATAGCACATGAGCCATCCCAAAGAGTGATTAGGTCCTCACGAAACTTGCCCTGCCCGACGCGAGCAGCAATCACCTGCTGCCGAGTGGTCTCCGCCCCTTCAGGAACCGGAGCGACCTGGTTGGCTTGACCGACGAGATCAACACCCTGCTGCCGGGCGAGACTGATGACGTACTCGCCCACACTGTTTGGCAGCGCGTAGAGATAGCCCTGGTTAGGCTTGCCTCCGCTGTGGAAGGGCGAGTGGAGCACTGGCATCTCCCCCAGCACGCTAGGCACCCAATCGGGGTAGTACATCGGCTGTGGTAAATTGATGTAGGCGACATCCAGCCGCCAGCCATCCCCATACCAGAACTGGTCGTCCAACGGGTCAGGACGATCAGCAGTATAGGCTGGTAGCGTCGCCTCAGCTATCGCACGGAGAGCGTTATCGACGCCGGAGAAAATCAAATCGCCGGGCCTTACCTGCTCCATGGTCGTCCAATACGCCTGGGTCTGCCCTTTCTTTCCCAATTTAGGCGCCCAAAGATAGCCGCCGCGGCGCGCGCGATCCCAGCTATTGCCCTGATAGACAATCCAGAATGCCATGCGTCTCCTCTCGCCGACATCATAGTCCACCTTTCCATCATCGGAAGGTCGAGAAATTGCTTGATGATGTTACGGTGGCTCACCAATTTCGTGTCGTTTGTGACATCGCCTGTTGGCGTCATTTTTCACGCGTTGGCAATCGAGACAGTTTTCGAGGGTGTAAGCAATCTTTGTCAACCGGCTCATTAAGCACACTTAGGTAAGACCTCCTACAGCATGTCGATACTTTATAATTGTCCACAGTTAATTATTTGTTTGTGATAGACCGGATTACCACGTGCTAACGCTTTTACAGCTTCTGAGTCTCTAGAATGTCGCAAAACGTCGTGAGAGTGAGCCTGGTGAGTTGGGTTGGTGGAGCCTACAAGAATTCCAAGCCATGGAGCTTGAAGCCACCTTGCCGCCGTGTGCTGGTTGGTCGGGTTGTCTGAGCCGCCGCCCTGACACATGCATTCCGTGCCAGTGCCGTCCGGTTGGGAAGCTGGTAGTGGGTAGGTCGTCGAAAAAGTATGGGTGCGACCATCAACCTCCACGAGACGTCAGAGACTAAACTGCGGATACGGCAGGTCGCGGAAGATCTGTATGTGCTGCGGGGGTATGACGGCTTCAGCTTCGGCGACATTGTTGCCCAAGTCGGGACCACGCGCGCCAACATTCACCACCATTTCGGTAACAAACACCGGCTGATGACCGAGCTGGTCGAAGGCTTCGCGATCGCGGCGGCGGCACGGATCGAGCGTATTTGGGCGACGCCTGGAGAAAGCTTTGCGCAACGTATGCAGGCCCAGGCCGACGACCTGCGGAGCTTCTATGCCAAGTTCAACCAGTCCGACGGCGCTCGCAACGTCTGGAGTCCTATTTCGCGTATCCGCTTGGACTTGCCCGTGCTGGGTGATTTGGCGACGGCAGCGCTTGAGGCGGTCAACCGCACCTACGAGACCTGCCTCAGCGGGGCGCTTGCCGAAGCGGCCCGCCAGGACGAGCTCCGCCCCGGGATCGACGTCTCGGACGCCGTCCGCATCCTGCGCATCACCTTCCTATCCTGCGGCCCGGTCACGCAAGATACTGGCAGGTTCGACGACGTGGGGCGCTTGCTCGATAGCCTGACGCGAATGATGACGAAATCAGATTGACAGAGCCGGGGCGCAATGCTGACTTACGTGAAAGTAAGTCATCCGGAGGAACTGCCTTGCATCGCGATCCGCGCTTCCAGCATTTCGACGTCATCCCACTGACCGGCGCGCTCGGTGCCGAGATCCGCGGCGTCGATCTCGCCGCCGGCCCGGCGGAGCCGGTGTTCGCCGACGTGATCAAGGCATTGAATGAGTATCACGTGCTCGCCGTGCGCGGTCAGTCACTGTCGCCCGCGAGCCTGCACACCGTCGCTCGCCGTTTCGGCCCGTTCAGCGGCAACCCGGTCCATGCCGGGCTCGAGGACTTCGACGATATCGTGCGTTTCGCCCGCGAGAAGGACGACACCGGCCGGGTCATCGGCGAGGACTGGCACATGGACCTCGCCTGGATGGAGCGTCCGCCAGGCATCACCATGCTCTACGGCGAGGACGTGCCGCCGGTCGGGGGCGACACCTGCTTCAGCAGCCTCGAACTCGCCTACAAGGCCCTATCGCCGCGCTTCAAGTCATTGCTCGCCGGGTTGACCGGCATTCATAGCGGCAAGGGTGTGTTCGCCGAGAATGCGGCGCACAAAGGCCTTGGTCTGCGCACCGGCGGCATCGCGGTGGAAGACCTGGAGAAGGAGCATCCCGTGATCTGCCGCCACCCGGTTACGGGTCGGCCATACCTGTTCGTGGCCAGCGTGCTGAACCGCTTCAAGGGCATGACGGAGGCCGAGAGCCGGCCAATGATCGATTACCTGATGAAGCTTGCTACCCGGCCCGAGTTCAACTGCCGGCTCCGCTGGGAGAAAGGCACGCTCGGCATGTGGGCGAACCCCTACATCCTCCACACCGCGATCAACGACTACCCGGGATATCGCCGGGAGATGTACCGCACCACCGTCGAAGGCATCGCCCCGATGGCGGCGAAGGAGGAACAGGTTCCGTCGCTGGCCGCTTGATGAGGCCCTGTTGATGACGGCCGGCGCGAGCCGGCCGCAAGGCCTGTCCCCCGCGGGCGCGGGATGGCTGCTGGCACCGACGCATCTGCTCGTACTGCTCGTGATCGTGGTACCGGCCACCTACGTGATCTGGCTGAGCCTCCAGAGCTCGACCTTCGGCCAGTCCGCGTCCTGGGTTGGTTTGGCCAACTACTCGCACGTGCTCGCCGACCCGTATTTCTGGCGGGCGATGGCGAATACGATCGGCGTCGTCCTCGTGGTGGTGCATGTGGAGCTGCTGCTCGGCCTTCTCACAGCCCTGCTGTTCGCCACGCGCTTACCCTGCAAGCGACTGCTGCTCGCCGCGGTTCTCGCCCCTTACGCGGTGAGCGAGGTGTCGGCGGTGGTGATCTGGCGCTTCCTGTTTGAGCCGGAGGTCGGACCGGTCACCCTGGCGCTGCACGCACTCGGGTTGCCCGGGCTCGAATGGTCGGTCTCGCCGCTGGCCGGGCTCACCCTCGTGGCGCTGCTGTCGATCTGGCTGCACCTGCCGTTCACCTTTGTCATCCTTTATGCCGCGCGCTTGCTGGTGCCGACCGAGCTGCACGAGGCCGCGCGGGTGGACGGCGCGACCCGGTTGGCAATCTTCCGCCGCGTGACACTGCCACATCTGTGGCCGGCGATCCTGATCGCCATGCTGTTCCGCTACATCTTCGCCTTTCGCCTGTTCTCGGAGGTTTGGCTGCTGACGGGCGGCGGGCCGGCTCGGTCGACGGAGGTCGTCGGCGTCTACCTCTACCTCGAGGCATTCCGCTACAACGCGTTCGGCTCAGCAGCTGCGACCGGTTGGCTCATGGCGCTCGCCTCCTTGCTGCTAGCGTCCGTCTATCTGTGGCGATTGCGCAGAGGGATGATCACCGATGCGGCATAGCGCAGCCGAATTGGCCATGAGAGCCGGAAAGGCCCTGGCGGTGTTGCTGGTTCTGGCGTGGTCGCTGCTGCCGATCGCGCTGATTGTCACCTCGTCGTTCAAGCCGTCGCGCGATATCTTCGCGCTGCCGCCGCGCTGGCTATTCGCGCCGACCACCGTGCACTACGCCCAGCTCTGGGGAGAGTGGGGCGGCTTCTTCCGCGGCCTCCTGAACAGCCTGATCATCACCGCCGGCGCGACGGCGCTGGCCGTGACCGCAAGTTTGATGGCCGGCTACGCATACTCCCGCCGGCGGACGTCGGGGATGACGAACTCCGCTGCCGGCCTGGTCGCGATTCGCCTGATCCCGCCGCTCGTCATCACCCTGCCGCTGTTCCCGATCGTCAACTGGCTGCACTTGGACGACACGCACGCCGTGCTGATCGTGCTGTATGCCAGTTTTTTCGTGTCCATGGGTTCGCTGCTGATGCGCAGCTTCATCGATCAGATCCCGCGCGAGCTGGACGAGGCGGCGGTGATGGACGGCGCTGGCCTGCCGACGATCCTGTGGCGGGTCATCGCGCCCGTCGCGGCGCCGGGTCTGCTGGCGGTCGCGGTATTCGTCGCGGTGTTCTCGTGGAACGAGTTCCTGTTCGCCTTCATCTTCACCTCCACCCGTGCCAAGACGGCGCCGCTGGTCCTGTCGGAGATGATGAGCGCAGCGGACGGGGTGGATTGGGGCGTCTTGTTCGCTGCATCGACGACGCAGCTGATGCCGGTGCTCCTGTTCGTCATCGCGATGCAAAGGCACTTCGTCGCGGGTCTCTCGGCCGGTGCCGTCAAAGGATAAACGCGGGAAAACCGCATCCAGGAGGAACGTTTCGATGCTGCCAAAGCTGACCCGGCGCCAAACCCTCGCCGCCGCACTCGCCGCCGTTCCGTCCGGGCGCATCGGCGGTGCCCGCGCAGCCGACCGCACGCTGCGCATCCTGAGCCACCGGGTGAATCAGTTGTGTCTCACTACGGGTGTGGCCGGCGACCTCACGAAGCCTTGGAGCGCGGAGAACGGCGCCGACGTCGCCTGGACCACCTTCGATACCGACCCGCTGCAGGATCGGCTCCTGCGCGAGGCAAGCCTGGGGCAGACCGATTTCGGCGTCGGCTATTTGGTCAACAGCCGGGCGACAGCCAACACCGCGGCCCTGCTGCAGCCGCTCGACGCGATGCAGGCGGCGGCGCCGATCGAGGACATCGGCAACATCGCCCCCGGCCTGATGCGCGGCATGACGATCAACGGCAAGCTGATCGGCATCCCGGTGAGGCACGCGACCATTGGGCTGTTCTACAACGAGGCACTGCTTCAGGCGCGCGGGATCAACACCCCGCCCAAGAGCCTGGAGGAGTTGGCTGATCAAGCCAAGCGCATGACTCACCGGACCGACGAAGGCCGGCAGGTCACGGGCATGGTGCTGGCCAGCGAGTTGTCCGTCTTCCCGGTAACGTTCGCGCGGGCATACGGTGGCGACTTCATCTCGCCCGATCTGAAGGTGGCCCCAGACCCGGAGGCACTGGAAAAGGGAATTGCCCTGATGCGGGCGTTGTTCGAAGTGGGCGCCCTGCCCCGCACCTACGCGACCACGACCAACGACGATCAGGTCACCGCGATGCAGCAGGGCCGTGCCGCATTCACGGTGCTGCCGTTCGCCCGCTATGCCCAGCTCAACAACCGCGAGCAATCGCGCTTTCCCGGACAGATCAAGGCGATCGAATTCCCGCTCACCGAGGCCCTACAGGGCAAGGCGGTGATGGCCTCGGTCACAGAGTTCTGGGCGATGACGATCCCGGCGAACGCGCACGACAAGGAGCTGGGCTGGAGCTTCATCCGCGCGATGTCGTCGCCCGCAGTGACGCTCGGCGCCGCCCGCAACGGCAACGGTCCAGTGAGGCTGTCGACCTATGGCGACCCGGCCTTCGCTGCCGCGCAACCATTGGCGGCGGTCGAGCAGAAGGCGCTGGAGAACGCCCGCGTGCCGCTGCCTGCTTTCCCCGAGGCTGCGCGCGCGCAGTCGATCTTCGTGGAGGAGGTCCAACTCGCCGTGCTTGGCCGCAAGAGCCCCAAGGAAGCGGTCTCGTCGATCGTCACCCGGGTGCGCCCGCTCCTGCCGGCCTGAGTGGCGCCGGAGCGTCGACGGCACGGCAGTTGTTTCTGGAAGGGGGTGCGATACAGGGCGGCATGATCGTATGTGAGGCGCTTGGCCGATTCTCGAACCAGCGCGCCCTCGCCCAACAGTCGCAAATCTGCTTCGAAATGACCTTGTTTAGCAACCGACTTCTGCGACGCAAGATCTCCAGCAAACACGCGGAACGCTACCGGCGGTGCAAATCTCACCACATCAGCGACATGCAATGAGTGGTCCACCGAAATAAGCACTTACGAGGAATGCTGATTGCTACTCGGCATGGAGTGGGTCATGTTTCCGGGTCGCTGGTCCCGCGCGAGTGGGTGATAAGGGAACGTCGTGCATCTCGGCGGGGTTAAACGGACCCGGAGAGGTCGACGGCCGGCCCCGCACTGTCAGCGGCGTCCGTCGGGCTGTAACCAAGTCGGTGGGTCACTGAGACTCGCACTCGGGAAGATAGGGCCGCGCGAGACCGGCGTTAGCCGGAACGTCGTGAGCCAGGAGACCTGCCATCGTCGCATAAGCCATGCCGCTGGGCGGGGTGCACCGGAGGCAGGGGACGCGATCATGCCGATGTTCCATTGCCCCGACGAATGACCGGTGGTGTCACCATGAAGAACGTTCGTGAAGGCGCGCCGCTTGCCTCTCTTATTTACCGTAGCCGGGCGACGAGACCTATGTCACCCCCTGACCTGCTCGAACTGACCCGAGCCGCCCAGGCGCGTAACTGGTCAGAGGCGATCACGGGCCTCGTGCTTTGGGACCAAGACGACTTCTTCCAGTTGCTCGAAGGCCCCGAGGAAGGAGTTGCGCGGGTGATGCGGTCCATCAACGCGGACACACGCCATACCAACGTCGAGATTCTGACCTGGCAAATGACGACGCGGCGTCGCTTCGCCGGTTGGGACATGAAGCTTGGGCTGCGCGGCGGCGCATCAACCCCGTGGGCGCGAGAGGTGGTGGCGCCGTCGCCAGGGTGGCTGGCAGCACTACGCCGTCATCCGCAGAACGCAGCGCGAATCTTCGATGGACTTGCTCCGAAACGGTTTAGCCCGACTTTGGAATACGTCGTCCACAGGGAGGTGATCCCACGCTTTGGCCAGACCGGCCCGGCACCTTGCCGCGGGCGCCAGCTCGCAAACCTGCTCCGTAGCGGGAACGTCGGGAGCGTTCTGCGTTTCAGCCGATCGCTGCGCCTGTGCCGCGTCAGCCTACTCGAGTTGACGGCGCGACTGCTCGGAGATGACTGGATGGAGGATCGCTGCAGCGAAGCCGAGGTCACCTTGGCATTTTGCACGCTGCAAACGGTGTTGCGGCTGCTTCATCGACCTGCTCCGGTCAATGGTGAGTGGGCTGGCTCGGCGCTGGTCACCCCGCAGCCGGGCGAGTTGCATGGCTTGTGCGCCAGTATGTCCGCGCACGCGTTACGCGCCAAAGGCTGGGCCGTCCGGTGCGAATTTCCTGATGACGACGCTGCGCTGACCTCCTCGTTAAAGACGAGCTGGTTCGATCTGCTGGATCTTTCGCTCAGCGCGGCCTTCACCCGATCGGACCGGCTCGAGGCGCTCGCGCGGACCATTTGCCGGGCGCGGTCTGCATCGTGCAATCCTGCGCTCGTGGTGGCTGTCGGCGGACGTGCTTTCGCGCAGGATCGAGGCCTCGTCGCTCAGGTCGGCGCCGACCGGCTGGCCGGCGATCAGGAGGATGCGGGCGCGCCGACCACACCCTATGCCGGACGGAACGCCAGCCGATACGGGACGAGCATTGCCAGCACAGCCGCGACAGTCCCGCCGAGCATGTGGAGCAGCAATATGGGAGCGACGCGCCCAGCCTAGATGGCAGAATGGCCGTCGCCAGTAGGAGTACGCCTTCGTAGATGCCGAACGCCAGCGGGAGCGAAAGCGCCATTGCGGCTCTGTTGGCGTTTGCGATTGATCGGATACCGCCGTTGCGGCCAGCATCCCGGTCAACCCGCAAACCGGTCGCGGCATTCCAGGCGGTCGTCGCCGGGTCGGTGCTGAGGTAAGTGGTTCCCAGCTACCCGATCGAATATACAACAACATATGTTATAGTTGATCGAAGTCTTTTGGCCCAATCTGTATCATGCCTGAAGATCAGCTCACTCCACTCGTCCGTAGGCTGAAAAGCGTGGCTAACCTGCTTGAGAGGAGCCAGTCGATACTGACTGCGTTGCCGCATCGTGTGGTTAAGTATGGCGCCGGTGATGAGCTTTACAAAGCCGGCAGTACAGACCCACCCTGCTTCATTCTCCTTGAAGGGTGCGCTACCCGGTTCAAGCTCCGGTCTGATGGTAGTCGGGCGATCGTGGCTTTTGAGCTTACGGGCGACATCATCAATCCAGAGGGGCTGCTGCTGGGCCGCGCAGATTGTGGAGCGAGGGTCAGCACCCCATCCACAATCGCAATTGTCGAGCAGGAAGCAATGCAGCGAGCTTGGGAGGCAGATCGAGACTTAGAATCAACGCTTTGGCGCTACGCTCTTGTAAAAGCGGCTGCGCTTGAAGAGTGGCTGCTGAACGTGGGCCGACGTTCGCCGACGGGCCGCTTGGCCCACCTTTTCCTCGAACTGCATCTCCGCCTTGTTGCTGTCGAAACATCAACAGATGATACGCTAAAGCTTCATGTCTCTCCAAACGAGTTGGCCGATGCTATGGGCCTGTTACCAATAATCGTAACACGCTGCTTACATGATCTAGCGTCTCAGAATGCTATCGTATTGTCGGGAAACGCAATCGTGCTCTGCGATGTAGGCCTGTTGACTAAAATCGGTGATTTCCGCTCTGAATACCTTCACTTTGCTGCCTAGGGACGTTGATGAGCGTAGAGACACAGCCCGTCCAGGTAGCTTCTGGCGAGCAAGATCGTGGTCTGCTTGTCTTCAACGACGGTTGGCTAATTGCTGTTCTAGTCCGGTTGTCTGCGAAGCATGGAGTGTTTGCCGGTCAGTGGTTTCTTGAGAGTGGCTACGGCCGCTTCTCAGGTCGCGAACAACTGACGTTTGTCGATGAGATAGATGCCATAGCGTGGTTCAACAGCCACTTGGCTGACCACTATATTGATGATCCTTGGAACCGGTGATCGCTGACAATTATAGCAGATGCTCCTGTAAAATTTGGTTGTCGTGATCCGCAAAAATTGGGCAAATAACGCCACCGCTGATCGGTTAGACCCATAATTTAGCCGGCGCTGGGCTAGGCGTATTACCCATATGTTCGCACCCCACGACCAGTGCACGGTATCCACCCAAACTTTCAGCGTCATCTGCCCTCGGAAGGGAAGGCGGCGGGTCTGATCCCTGTCGTGCCGTAGCTGCGCAAGACGCAAACTTCAGAAACGGATGTGCTAGAAAATAACATAAATTGTAACGGGATCTAGATATTGAAGCATATCTTACGCATGCCGGTCCCACGGTGGCCTGTCGGAGTATGCAACGTTGCCGCGATACTACTTCCACGTCCAAGATGGTCGGGGTGTGCGGGATGACTCCGGGAAGGAGTTTCCGAATGACATGTCTGCTCGGAATGAGCTTGAGCGACTAGCGGCTTATGCGCTTGTGGATCGACCTGAGGTTGTTTGGCGGGGAGGTTGGTCCATTGATGTAACGGACGATTCAGGAGCTCATCTTTTCGCCCTGCACGTCTTCACCACCATATCCCCTATAATTAAAAAGGGGTTCAGGCTGGCAGCGACGCGTTAACGCGGACCGTAATTGCAATACCACCGGTAGGGTGGCCCGTCCGCCTAAGCCGCAATCGGTCTTGGTGCCTGCATAGGCATTACAGGCAACTCATAACCTTGGATCTTGATGCTGATGCCGTCCGCATTCTCTGGACACGATATCCAAGCCATCAGATCAGGAAATGCAGCGTCGATGGCGTCCGCAATTCGTTGCACCTTTTCCGGATAACCTTCTAATTCGATAGACAGCTCGGGCATGTGCAGCCTCCATCGAGGTCAGCCTCGAATAGGAATGCAACTTTCTATACAAACCGCGGAATGCATATAACATACTTTATATCCCATTAATAATTCAAAACGAGCTAAGTGCTGCTTCCTTGCACGTCACCGCTTGCCTCGCGCTTGCTGATGTTGTCATGTCTGCCCCCATCGAGATGGAGATAAAGAGGATTGAACTCAGCTAAATCACGCAATCCATCAATATCAACGATTGACAGTGTCTTCCCGCTAAACACAATGAGATTCTTACCTCTAAGTGATTGAACGCACCGATTGGCATGAACAAGCGAGATGCCGGTAGCATCAGCCAACTCTGCCTGTGTCAGCGGCAGACTAAACTTCCCGTCTTCGGCCAGACCTACCGATAACATCCGCATATGTAACTCACAGAGTAGATGGGCGATCCGCTCCTCAGCACTGCGCTGGCCTAAGTTTACGAGCGCCGCCCGCAGTGTCGCTTCATCAACCAGCGTCGTCCACCACAGGGCTCGCGCAATCCCCGGGCGTTGGGTTAGCTCAAGCACTCTGGCTCTTGGCACTCTGACCACAGTAGATGGAGCCAGCGTCGAGATGTCATGGTCCATCGCCTTGAGGATGAAGATGTGTAGGTCGCAAAAGTCACCCGGTAATAGGAAGGCCGTAATCTGCCGTCTACCATTTCGAAGTAACTGAGATCGACATGCGAGGCCGCTTAGAATAACGTGAACGAATTCAGGTCTATCACCCTCTCGTATCAGTTCCTGATCAGCCTGAACTTCGAATGGCGATCTGACAATTTCATCAAGTAGCTTACGGTCATCTGAAGGCAGTTCTCCAAAAAGCTGAAGCTTCCGCGTAAGAACGTTGTCCATGACGATGGTGCGACCTCATACATGCGCCTATAATTAACCATTGTTTGCTTTGCGCAACACCGTGATCGTCCTGCAGTGCGGCATCATCTCGTTCAGAAGTTCAGATCACGCCATCGTGAGCCTGATCTGGTCAATGCACTCCTGAAAAGTCGCACCACCTCGGCATAATGCCCCGGTTCTACTTCGATATGCGCTCTGATCTGGCCAGCTTCCGTGACGTGGAGGGCACCGAGCTGGCTAGTTCCGAAATGGCCGGAGAGGAACTGATTAGAGCGCTACCAGGAATGCTGCGCGACGAACTGCCGACAGTTGGCGAGAGGTGCAGCATCAAAGCCAGCGTACGCGATGATGCTGGACAGATTATATTTACGGCTCAACTCTCACTCACAACCAAGGGTCACGAGTAACCGTGCGCCTCGCCAGCCCTCGGCTTTCCTTGTGAGCTGATCGGCATTACGGGACATCAATCTCCAAGTACTCACTGCCATTGCGCCATTACGAGTGATGCAGAAAGGGTTTCAGCGACGGCTAAAATCTTACCATATTTGCGAATTAGCGCTCGGCTATTGTCGTCCGTGCGCAGCCTCTGACAGGAAAGTTTTCAGCGTCGGCAGTAGGTCGTTGGGAAACTCCTCTGTCATTTTTCAAAGTTGGCTTCAGCAGATTGCCAAAGTCCTGTTCAGCGGTTTGGCAGCAGCCGAGCTAACCCGCTTACGCGGCTTGGCGCAGGAACGAGAGCGCACGATCAACGGCGGCCTCGGCGTGAATGCCGGTTGTATCGAACAACGGCACTGGGCTGTCTTCCGGCTTCACCAGCAGCATGATCTCCGTGCAGCCAAGAATGATGGCTTCGGCGCCCCGCTCGACCAGGCGAGCGATGACCGCCCGGTAGGCGGCGCGAGACGCAGGTTCCGCTCGCCCCTGGACCAGCTCATCGTAGATGATCCGATGCACGATCGCACGGTCGTCGGCTTCTGGGATCAGCACGTCGAGGCCGAAGCGTTGTTGCAGCCGTCCCTTGTAGAAGTCCTGCTCCATCGTGAATGCAGTGCCGAGCAGGCCGACGCGCTTGATGTCTTGCACCTTGATCCGCTCTGCCGTGGGATCGGCGATGTGCAGCAAGGGAATGCGGACGGCGGACTGCACCTGGTCGGCCATCTTGTGCATAGTGTTGGTGCAGATCAGGAAGAAGTCGGCCCCACCTCGCTCCAGGCGCTGTGCGGCGTCAATCATCAGCGCCGTCGCATCATCCCAGCGTCCAGCATGTTGCAAGGCCTCTATCTCACCGAAGTCGAACGACCACATCAGGCATCGTGCTGAACGCAAGCCGCCCAGCCGAGACCGGACCGCTTGGTTGATGATCCGGTAGTACTCGGCTGAGCTTTCCCAACTCATGCCGCCGATTAATCCGATCACGCCCTGCTGCGACATGGATCAGTTCCCTTCCTGAGTTGCGGGGATAAGCTGGGGCGCTTTCCGCCGAGCCAGTAGGCTCAACCCATCTGGCCGCAGTTCGCCTTGAGGCGTGACATGGCGATAGAGCGTCTGCCGGCTGATGCCGAGTTCGATGCACAGCTCGCCGACCTTGGTACCCGGCTGACCCATCGCAGCCTGAGCGAGGCGAAGCTTGGCAGTCGTCATCTTGAACGGTCGCCCGCCGTTGCGACCGCGGGCGCGAGCGGACGCCAAGCCTGCCTTGGTGCGCTCGACGATCAGTTCCCGTTCGAATTCGGCCAGGGCTGCAAAAAAGCCGAACATAAGCCTGCCATTGGGCGTCGTGGTGTCGATTGCCGCCCCCTCGCCGGCGAGCACGCGAAGCCCGACGCCACGCTTGGTCAGATCATGCACGAGGTTAACCAGGTGCCGCAGATCCCGGCCGATACGGTCGAGCTTCCAGGCCACCAGCGTGTCGCCCTTGCGCAAGCTTTTCAGGCAGGCTTCCAGCCCCGGCCGGTCGTCGCGTTTGCCGGAGGCGTGGTCGTCATACAAGCATTCCGGCTCGACGCCGGCTGCGAGCAACGCATCACGCTGCAGGTCCAGCACCTGGGAGCCGTCCGCTTTACTCACGCGCATGTAGCCGACCAACACGGGGAACTCTGCTCCATAAACGACCGGTTGCGTGACAGTCCGGCCGAACCAGACAGCCGGAGTCAAAGGTGTCACATAACCAGTCACCTCGTCTATGCTCTGCAAACCTTGTGCATGGTCGATTTAGTGACGGTCTGGGCGCTCCGTCATGAGCCGGACAGTCGTCCTGATCTGAGCGAGGCTGTCCCGCCCTTCCTCGGTCAGCATCCAATCCGCGATCCTGGCGGTCAGCCGCGCCATGACGGCTGGCGTGGTCATGCCGCGCAGCTGCTCGCTCGAGACCCCGGTGCCCGCCGCCAACATCGCCAACTGCGCCTCGGTGATGCTCTCCAGGTCCCTCGCGCCTGGACCAGTGCGACCCAGTGCCCCGCGGAGAAACGTCTCGTAGCCAACGCCATAGGTGTCGGCGATCCGGCGCACCCAGGTCTGCAGGACCTCCCATTCGCGCGGCTTTGGGTGCAGCGGCCAGCGTCGGCCAGAACTGGTGTCGACGATACGAGCTCACCGCAGCTCCCGCTCGAACAGGCGGCGACGAACGGTGGGCGGCTGATAGGCAGCCGTGTCCAGTGCCTTGGGTCCGATCCGCTCTTGACCGGCGCGTAACGCCGCTTCCATGGCGGCACCAAGCAGCGCCGCCACCTCGCCGATCGTGCCCTCCGAGCGGCGCAGCACATGCGCACGCAGGGCAGGCGCACCCAGCCCGGACGGTTCGCAAAGCGGCAGCACCGCTTCGAAGCTCGCGAGCAGGCGGCCGAATTCAGGGCCGTCCTCCCAGGCCGGCAACAGGAATGGCTCAAAGCGATTCTCGAGCTGGTCGTCGCTGCGGATGGCGAGATAGGCCTCGCGCGTGCCAAAGCAGGCGATCGGGATGCGGAGCTCGTTGCCGAGATAGCGCAAAAGGTTCAGCAGTTCACGCTGTCGCGCCCCCGATGCGGCCAGCAGATTGTGCAACTCGTCCAGCAGCAACATCCGGCAACCGACATGGCGCAACAGGCGCATGGTCATGGCTTCGCGATCTGGCGAGCGACCGCCCAGCGCGTTGGGCATTCCCAAGCCCGCCAGAACCGCCGCGTATAGGCGTCCGATTGTCGGAGACGGCGGCATCTGCACCAGCAGCACCGGGATGATCTCGTGTTCGCCGTCCTCAGAAGGGTGCTGCTGGTGCGAGCGTAGGAAGTGTTCGGCAATGACCGTCTTGCCGTTATTGGTGGGGCCGACCACGAGTAGGTTGCGGGGACGCACACGGCCGGGTTCGGAGACGAGCAGGTGTTCGAGCAATGCAACGGCCTGGCTCGCACGGCCGTAGCCGATCCAGCGGTTGACCGGCACACGAGCCAATCGTTCGGCCGCCGGCAAATGTGCCAGTTCCCGCACCTCCGGGCGGAGATGAGCGAGATCCATGGGCACCGCTACCATTGCTCGATGTCGTCGAAAGGACGGGGCAGTTCGCTCGTCCCGTCAGCCACTCCATCCTCTAGTGCGTCATCTGGCGCGATCTCTGTCACGGACGGAAGCGCCGGTTCTGCCGGTGGCGGCGCGGCTGGTAGGTCTGGCGCATTGTTTCGACGCGTCCGGTCTCGGCGGGCCGACCGGGTCAGGCGCGCGGCATCCCGCTCGGCAGCGCGCATCTCCTCGATGGCCGCGAATAAGCCGGCCTCGTCGATCTCGCCTCGGTGCTTGGCACGCAGGCGCCGCCGCGCCAGCCGATGCTCCCACAGCGAGATGGCCGGGCGCGACAGGTCGCGGGTCGGCACTTCCAGGTAGCCGCCATCCAGTGGGTCCAGCACGAACACCCGGCTGAGGTCGCGCGGATCACGACGGACCAGCAAAGGTCCTGGCCGGTTACGGGTGGTGATCCAAGCCCGCAAGGCGGAGCTAAAATAGGTCACGTGGTCGATGGTCACGCCATCGCGCTGCAGGCTTCGGCGCAGTACGGGCAGGAAGTCTACGAGGTAGGCACGCAGGTCGCGCGGGACCGGAATGGAGCCATCCTCGGCAGCGAGGGCGGCGGTGCCGTCCTGCCAACGCCGCAGCGGCGCTTGCCCGTCGAGCCCCTCATGCGGGCGCAGGTGATAGTATTTGGCCACGGCCACGGCGAGCCAGCGTTCCAGTTCCTCCAAGGTCAGGCACGCCGCCTTGTCGCTGTCGTAGCTGCCGCGCTGCCCGATGTTGGAGAACGTCGTGCCGGGCAGGCCGTGCACCAAGCCCATCAGCGTGCCGATCACCCGCTCGACCACGCCGCCGAACTGCGGCTGACCCGGCGGGCGCCAGTCGATGGCGATGCCGTGCTGCTCGCAGCCGCGCTCGAACGCCTCGGAATGGAACTCGGTCCCGTTGTCCACTCCGATCCGGCGCGGCTTGCCCTGCACCGGCCAGTCCGCCTCCACCTCCCGCAGCGCAAGCCAGGGCGCTTTGTCCATGGCGACGTGCGTCAGGCATAGGCCGACCGATATGGCCGATGGGGCATCCAGCGTCATGTGAAAGCCCGCGATGCAGCGGCTGTGGACGTCGATAGCGACCGTGAGCCAGGGCCGGCCGATCGGCTCGCGATCGAGAGGGTCCACCAGGATCAGGTCCATCGGTGTATGGTCGACCTGCACCAGGTCCAGCGGGAAGCGGACGGCCGGTGCATGGCCATGCACCGGCTTGATTTCGGGGTGGTCCTCGCCCCGCTTGCGGCGATCTGCGATCGGCAGCGTCCGAAGCCGGCGTCGCACGGTGCTGGAGGAGGGTGGCCGCAGCTTTTCGGCAAGGCAACGTCCGGCCACCGTGCGCGCCACCTCCGCCGCAGTCGGCTTTTGCGGGGTCAGATAGACTTCCTGAACAACCCGCCGCAACGTGGCCTCGCTCGCCGGCACCGTGCGCGGCCTATCCCGACCGCCGCTCGAGCGGCCCGGCACCAGCGCCGTCAGTTCGCCACCCGCCTCTCGGCATCGACGCAGAAGCGTGTAGGTCTGACGCTCCGACAATCCGAGCGTCGCTGCCGCAGCCTGCACCATATGACGCGGCCGATGGTCGCGCGCGGCAAGCGGACGGATCACCTCAGCCCGGCGCCGGGCCTCACTCCAAGCTGCCTCGGGAATGAGCGACAAGTCGGCCAACCCTGGCTCCCTCTTTGCACCACGCTGCAACTGTCTTTGACCAGATGCGGGCCGCTGAAGCCCACTCTGATCGAGATTGCAGGCGAGTGTGACAGAGTCAGTCGTTACATATCAATGGCAATCGCTGAAGCCGACTTTGAAAAATGACACCCGAAGCAGACGCCCGGCTCGTGTGCCCGTAGAACGGCCCGCATGATGGGACACGCAAATATACAGGTGCAACGCGCCGATCATGTCGGCTTCGCGGTTGCGTCTCTCGATGAGAGCCTTCGGTTCTGGGTTGATGGGCTCGGCGAGCAGCTCTTGCGGACGGGTGAGATGCATGGCGAGTTCCTCGGCCAAGTGACGGGGGCACATGGGGCGCGTTTGCGCTTGACGATAGTGTCGTTAGCGGATCAGACGATCGAACTGTTGGAGTATTAGGGCCTGGATCGGCCGAGCGCGCCGGTCAAGCCGTTCGACCCAAGCTTCGCTCATCTCGCTCTCGTGGTCGATGACATCGACGCGCTCCTCGCGCAAATCGCTGCCTACGGCTGGAAGGCACAGGGCACACCTCAGCCAATCTCGAGCGGCGCGCGGGCCGGAACGCGGGTGATATGCCGTTGGTCCTGACTGCGCGACGCTCGAGTTCATGCAGCTGCCTCTGGTGACGGCAACTACTGAATCCACCAATTAAGGGGCCGCTTTCCAGACACAGCAAGGGTCCCGACGGCACGAAATAGGGATATCTGCGACGCATGATATGGGCGTGCTCGACCAATCGAGAACGAATCCAGAAATCTTTCGAAACATTGCCACGTCTTCGTGCTTCGCCAACCTGGACCTTGCGATCCTCCCGGATTTCCCCCCTGTTCTTTCCATGGTGGCAGACACACTCGACCGGCTTCTAACCGCGCTCGCAGTCCAATTGCATGCTTTCTCCGTGTGTGAAATTCAGCAGGGCTGGCGACTTGCCTACCCTCGCTTCGAGGCGATCACGGTCCACTACGTCCTCCAAGGCGAGGGTGTCTTCCGGGTGGGCAACGGCCCATGGTTACCCTTCGCGCCGCTGAGCGTCATCGTGATACCTGCTCGTCAAGCCCACGTCGTGGGTGGGGCAGAAGCAACGGTTCAGACGGTGCAAGCCGAGGATCACTGCTCGCTGCTGGCCGATGGCCTCGTGAAGTTCACTGCAGGCGATGGTAGCCGCGACATCCTGCTGCTGTGCGGCGCCATTCCCACCGCTCACGGAAACGCCCTCGGCTTGTTCGACCTGTTGCGCGCGCCCTTGATCGAGAGCTTCGCCGCGGACGGACGGTTGCGGCAAGCCTTCGAACTCATGCTGGCGGAGGTTGCTCGCCCGGGTCTAGGCACGCAGGCCATGACCGAGGTGCTCATGAAGCAATGCCTCATTGCCCTGCTCCGCCTGCATCTGCTGCAGGACGGCCGAGGCGCGAACTCGCCGTTGCTCACGGTAGCGCACCATCCACAGCTAGCGCGAGCCGTGGTGGCCATCATCGAGGATCCCGCGGCGCCGCATAGTGTCGAGACCTTGGCCTCGCGGGCCGGAATGAGCCGCGCCTCGTTCGCCGACCATTTCTCGCGAGCGTTTCAACAAGGGCCGATGGATTTCGTGCAGAAGGCCCGTCTGCGTGTGGCAGCACGTCTGCTCACCACCACAGACCTGCCGCTCAAAGTCATCGCGAACAGCGTCGGATATGCGGGTGCGGCACCGCTCTCGCGGGCGTTCCGCGCTGTCTACGGAACGGACCCGGCCAACTATCGAAGTCTCGGCGAGCAAAGGCATCTTTTCCACCCAGACCCCGACAAAGACGTCTGATCATCCAGATCAGATCCCTATCCGTCCAAAGCGCTTCGGTCCCGGGAACGCGTTCTCGGGCTGGACCTTTGCCTCCTAGTAGCCGGAACGCTGTTGCCACGCGGGTCGACCGACTTGGCAGCAACGCGATCACCCCCGGATGGAGGAACAATGTCAGTAACCCAGGACGACCGACTTCCCACGCCATTGCGCTTTGCCGCTTCCATGGAGACGCCGGAGGAGAATGAGGCGGAAACCAATGCCGGGCTGATAGAGCAGCTCGGTAAGATAAGCCAGACCACGTTCGAGAACTCCGGCCACGCGATCCGCAGTGTGCATGCCAAAAGCCATGGTGTGTTGCGTGGTAAGATCGAGATCCTCGACAAATTGCCGCCGACGCTGGCGCAAGGACTATTTGCCAAACCCGGCACCTTCCCCGTCGCGATGCGGTTCTCGACCCTGCCGGGCGATATCCTGGATGACAGCGTGTCGACGCCACGTGGCCTTGCGGTCAAGGTTATTGGCGTCGAGGGGGCTCGTCTGCCAGGGAGCGAAAGCGACGTCACGCAGGATTTCGTGATGGTCAATGGTCCCGCTTTCAGCGCGCCGACCGCGGCAAAATTCCTCGGCAACCTGAAAATGCTGGCATCGACCACGGACAAGGTCGAGGGCCTTAAGAAGGCGGTATCAGCGGTAGCACGCGGGACGGAGTCTGTGATCGAGGCCTTTGGCGGCAAAAGCCCGACCGTGATCACCATGGGCGGCCAACCCGAGACGCATATCCTGGGTGAGACGTTCTACTCGCAGGTGCCGATCCTGTATGGCGACTACATCGCAAAATTTTCGGTCCGGCCGATCTTCGACCTGTCATTGCTGACCGATGCACCGGTCGATTCAGATGGCCATCCCAACGTGCTCCGCGAGGCGGTGTCCGACTACTTTGCCACCAAGGGTGGTGAGTGGGAGTTCCGGGTCCAGTTGTGCACCGATCTAGAAACGATGCCGATCGAGGACGCATCCGTGGTCTGGCCGGAAGAGACGAGTCCCTATATTCCGGTCGCGCGGCTGACGGTCGAGCCACAGCCCTCATGGGATCCTGCGATGGTTGCTGCAATTGATGAAGGCCTTGCGTTCAGTCCATGGCATGGACTTGCGGCGCATCGCCCGCTCGGCTCAGTGATGCGAGCACGTAACGAGACTTACTTAAGCTCCGTCGAGTTCCGGGGCAAGCACAATGGTTGCCCGATGCATGAACCCAAAGCAAGAATCACCTGAAAGATTAAAACTCGCTCTTGCGCCATGATGAAGCACCAAGCTGCTTTATCACGGTACGAGTAACTTGAACGAGGTGCGTCTTTCCGAATAATTTAGTGACACAGCCCGTTACTGCCGCCTGTGTCTAGTATTCTATTCTCGAAGAGAATCCTACTCAGGAATAGCCGAAAGGCTCGTTCGGTACCCTCGTCCGCGTCTATCCGGCGCCAATTTCCGCTACTGTTGGGAATACAGGTGACGTGAGATTATGACACATCCAACTAGGAGAAGATGCGTGCTGTTCCACACCATGGTCGGGTCCAACGACATTGATCGGTCCAAGCGCTTTTATGACACCGTCCTCGGCACTCTTGGGGTGGGAGGAGCGACGCTGAACGTGGCCGATAGTGGTCATACTCGGCTTATCTACCGTGGTCAGGAAGGTACTGCCTTTATCGTCACTCAGCCCATCAACGACGAACCCGCGACCATCGCCAACGGTGGCACCGTTGCGTTCCAGTGCAACTCGCCTGAGCAGGTAAAGCAGTTCCACGACGTTGCGGTAGCGTCCGGCGGCACGTCGATCGAGGCTCCCCCCGGACCCCGGGAGACAGCATCCATGGGCACAATCGAGCTGGCTTACGTTCGTGATCCTGATGGCAATAAGCTTTGCGGCATTCACTTCCCAAAGTGATTGAGGCGTCGCTTAGGGACTAGCCGATGGCGAAATGGCGGCTTCAACGGCCAAAGGCATTCAGCCATGACCGAACTTGCTGCCGCTCGACCATTCTCGTTACACCGTTCGTGTCCTGAACCGATGCTGCCGCTGATAATCCCATCATCGATCACTGTCGTGGCGCTCCTAGCGGTCACGGTGGCGCTAGTGTTCCAGCCGATTTGGGGACGAACAAGCTGAGCTGGTGCACGATCACCGGAATGTAGCCAATTGCATACTGAATGGTGATCATCGCCAGTGTCGCGGCCAAGCGCCTGGGTGACAGCAACAGCGCTGTCCCTCCGACACTTGCGGTCAAAGCCCACTTTGCGGCGAGTAAGCACATCGAGCATCGGCGCCGTCCCATGAGGCCTTTCCCAGGTTCGACAAACCTCTTAGACGCGCGCTAGGCTTTCAAGAGTTGTCGACAATCCTTCCTTGATTGCCGGCAAATCAAATGCCATACCGCTTGTAATTAGAAGGACGGCGGAGTGGAACTCGACGACAGATCCGAAGGAATAATGTCCGACAGCGGCGATAGCCGGCCGGCGGCGCCTCAGGATCCGGTCTCTCGCGGACCGGTCGAACCATTGGTAGCGATCATCGACGCTCGCCTCCGGGGCATGCTGGCTGATGGAGTGCTGACGGCCGGCGCTAAACTGAACGAGAACGCGCTGGCGCAGCAAATGCGGGTCAGCCGCTCCGCGTTGCGTGAGGCCGTGCGCCGACTAGAGCAATCAGCCTTGGTGACGATCATCCCGAACAGGGGCGTGTTCGTGCGCCAGCTGGCGCTCCCGGAGATGTTCGACCTGTTTGACGTCCATGCCGGGCTCGCCCGCAGCGCCGGCCGGCTGGTAGCTTCCCGCATCGGCGCGGACCAGCGGCAAGTGCTGGAGCAATGCCATGAAGCCATGGTGCAAGCTCTCGCCGACGGCGCGATCGAGCAGTATCGGCAGCTGAACGGGCGCTTTCATCGGGACCTGTTCGCGTTCACCGGTAACCCGCGCCTCAGCGCGCTGCACGCGATGATCGCGACCGAGTTGCAGCTGTCGCGGCGGCATAACCTCGGGACGCTGTACCAGCTTCGCTGCTCCGTTCAGGAGCATGGCCGCATCCTGGAAGGCATCCGGGCGGGGGATGAAACTCGTACTGCAAAGGCATTCGAACAGCACGTGCTAAACGGTAAGCGACGCATGCTGGAGACGGTGGGAACCGCTAGCCCCGCCTGAACAAACAAAGACAGGAGCGTCAACGCTCCAGATTGAGGGAGAGACCATCATGATCATGACTCGCCGCACCCTTGTTGCCGGCGCTACCGCCCTCGCAGCACCAACAATCCTGCACCGCCCGGCCGAAGCTGCTGAGTTCAACTGGAAGTTCGCCACCAATATTCCGCCGACGCATCCGTCCAACGCGCAGGCACAAGCCGCCATTGACCGCATCCGCGAGCAGTCGGGCGGGCGGGTGAACATCACGCTGTTTCCGAACAACCAGCTCGGTGGCGATACCGACATGTTAAGCCAGTTGCGGTCCGGCGCGATCCAACTCTTCCCGATCTCCGGCCTGATCGTACAGACGGTGGTGCCCGAGGCGGGAGCCAACGGCATCGGTTGGGCATTCAAGGATTACGATACAGTCTGGGCCGCGATGGACGGCGAGTTCGGCGTCGCGATCCGCAAGAAGATCGAGGCCGCCGGCATCCATCCGTTTGAAAAAATTTGGGATAACGGCTTCCGGCAGATTACCTCCAGCCGCGGCCCGATCGCGTTACCGGACGATCTCCGCGGCTTCAAGATCCGCATCCCGGTGATGCCGATCCTGACCTCCCTGTTCGAGAGCATGGGCGCCGGCCCGAGCAGCATCAACATTAAGGAAGCCTACTCCGCTCTGCAGACCAAGCTGGTCGACGGCGAGGAAAATCCGTTGGCGCTGATCGACAGCTGGAAGTTCTACGAGGTGCAGCGATACTGCTCGTTGACCAGCCATGTCTGGGACGGGCTCTGGATCCTAGCCAACACGCGCGCCTTCAATCGTCTGCCGCCAGACTTGCAGGAGATCGTCAGCAAGAACATCAACCAGGCAGCCATCGGCCAACGGGCTGACCTGCGCAAGTTGAACGACGGTCTGCAGGCGACGCTCGAGAAGCAGGGCTTGCAGTTCAACCGGCCGGAGCCGGAGCCGTTCCGGGCCAAGCTGCGCGAGGCCGGGTTCTACCGGCAGTGGCAGCAGAAGTTCGGGCCGGAGCTATGGGCGGCGCTGGAGAAATATACCGGAAAGCTGGCCTGAGGGCGCCGTGATGGAGGCGGCGATGGCCGAAGCGACCGGCGCCGGGCAGAGGCTGGCGCATCGCCTCGAGCGGCTGGTCCTCGGCCTGGCCGAGCCGCTCGCTGCCCTCTTGGTGGTGGTCGAAGTGCTGGTGCTGGCGGCCGGCGTCTTCGCCCGCTACGTCCTGAATCGCCCGCTCGTCTGGTCCGACGAGCTGGCCTCGGCGCTGTTTCTGTGGCTGGCCATGCTCGGCGCCGTGATCGCGCTCGGCCGCGGCGAGCACATGCGGCTGACGGCGGTGGTGAACATGCTACCCCCACCGCTCCGCCCGTGGCTGGACGCGTTCGGGCTGGCGGTCTCGGCCGCCTGCACCCTCATGCTCGTCAACCCGGCGCTCGAGCATGTGCAGCAGCAATGGAGCGTCACCACGCCCGCGCTGGGCATCCATGACGGGCTGCGGGTCGCGGCGATCCTGGTCGGGTCCGCCGCGATGGCGCTGCTGGCGCTGATGCGATTGTTCGGCCGCGCCCCGCTGCTTCATGCGGCATCTGCGGTCGCGGTGGTGCTGGTCGCGTGCGCGTTGTTCTACGCGGCGCAGAACTGGCTGACGGAGTTGGGCAACGCGAACCTGGTGCTGTTCTTTGTCGTGCTGGTGGGGCTGTGCGTGGCGAGCGGCACGCCCATCGCCTTCGCCTTCGGCGCTGCGACCCTGGCTTATCTCGCCACCACCACCGACATGCCACTGTCCATAGTTGCCGACCGTATCGACGAGGGCACGTCCGAACTGATCCTGCTCGCGGTGCCGATGTTCATCCTGCTAGGCCTGCTCATCGAGTTGATGGGGCTGGCGCAGGCGCTGATCGCATTCCTGGTGGCGCTGCTCGGCCATGTCCGCGGCGGGCTGAGCTACGCCCTGCTGGCCGGCATGTATCTCGTCTCCGGCATCTCGGGATCCAAGGCGGCGGACATGGCGGCGATCGCGCCCAGCCTGTTCCCCGGCATGCGGCAGCGGGGCGCGCATCCGGGCGAGCTCGTGGCGCAATTGGCCGCTTCGGGTGCGATGAGCGAGACGATCCCACCCTCGCTGGTGCTGATCACCATCGGCTCCTCGGCCGGCGTCTCGATCGCCGGGCTGTTCACCGGTGGCATGTTGCCCGCGGCCGTCGGTGCGCTCGCGCTGGTCGTCATCGTGCGTCTGCGCTCCAAGCGGAGCGACCGGCTGGCCGAGCGGCCAAGCGGGAAGGCTATCGCCCGCAGCTTCCTTATCGCGCTGCCGGCGCTGGCGCTGCCGTTCCTGATCCGCGCTGCCGTGGTCGACGGCGTGGCCACGGCGACCGAAGTCAGCACGGTCGGCATCGGCTACACGATCGTGGCCGGGCTGCTGCTGTATCGCCGCTGGCCGTGGCGCCGGGTGTATCCCATGCTGGTCGACACCGCGGCACTCGCCGGCGCGATCTTGCTGATCATCGGCATGGCGACCGCAATGGCGTGGGCACTGACGCAATCCGGGTTCAGCCAGCAATTGGTCGCGGCGATGGGGGCGGTGCCCGGCGGCAAGGTCGGCTTCATGGCCGTGTCGGTCGTCGTCTTTGCCATTCTCGGGTCGGTGCTAGAGGGCATCCCTGCCATCGTTCTGCTCGGGCCGCTGCTGTTCCCGGCGGCTCGCGCGCTAGGCGTGCACGACGTGCACTACGCCATGACCATGGTTCTGGCGATGGGGTTGGGCCTGTTCGCGCCGCCCTTCGGTGTCGGGTTCTATTTTTCCTGCGCCATCGGCGGGGCGACGCCGGACGAGGCGTGGGGCCGCGTGTGGCCCTATCTCGGCGCCTTGCTGGCTGCTGTGATCCTGGTCGCTGCCGTGCCCTGGATCTCCATTGGGTTCCTGTAACCGTGGACATGCTCGCTACCCTGCGGCTGTTCCGCCAAGTGGTGAAGCGCGGCAGCATCACGGCCGCCGGCCGGGCGCTGGGCATGTCGGCGACCGCGGCGTCACGCCAGATGCAGGAACTCGAGGCGGCGTTGCAGGCACGTCTGGTCAACCGAACCACGCGCAACGTTTCCGCAACGGAGGCCGGCCAGCACCTGTTCGACCGCCTGGGCCCCTTGCTAGAGGACCTCGACAGCGTACTGCGCACGGCTGGCGACGAGCATGGCCAGCCGACCGGCACTCTGCGCGTCGTGGCGCGGCGCTCCTTTGGCCTGCTTCATGTCGCGCCGACCATCGCCAGCTTCCATGCGCGCTTTCCGCAGGTCTCGGTCGAGCTGATGCTGACCGAAGTGATGGACCTCCGCCCATCCAGTGGCGTAGACGTAGTGATCCGGTTGGGCCGGCCGGACGAGAAATCGCTGCACTCGACGCGCCTAGCCGCCGATCGCCGCGTGCTGTGCGCCAGCCCAGCCTACCTCGCCCGGGTTACGCCGCCGGCCGAGCCTGGAGACTGCGCGCGGCACGCCTGCTTGGCCTACCATCGGGAGGACGAGCCCGCGCTGTGGATTTTTGAGCAGGACGGAAAGCGGCGCGACATCGCGGTGACCGGGCCCCTGCGCAGCAATAGCGGCGAGGTGCTGCACCGGGCTGCCCTGGATGGCCTTGGCCTGGCCCTGCTTCCCGCCTGGATGGTGGCCGACGACGTCGATACCGGGAAGCTGCAGCCTTGCTTGCCGGACATCCGAGCCTACCCGGCCGGCTACCAAGCCGAGATCTACGCCGTGCATGCGCGCGCCGAGTTCGTTCCCGCCAAGATCACGGCCTTCATCGCGCATCTAACCGGGCAAGTGCCTCCCCATAGCCTGTCATTATCCCTGTGAGCGGGACGGTGTTTCACCGCAACAACGGCTACCGGCGGCCGCGTCGCGCGCCGACATTGTGGAACATAACGCAGGGAGGACGATCGTGTTGAACATCACCCAATTGCAACCATCGCTGGGCGCCCGGGTCAGCGGGCTCGATCTTACCAACGAGATCGACGACACGACCTTCGCCAGCGTGCGCCACGCATTCGAGCGCTATTCCGTGCTCGTGTTCCCGGACCAGCACATCACCAACGAGCAGCAGATCCGCTTCAGCGAGCGCTTCGGCCCGCTCGAGGCGACCCGGGCGGGGGCGAACGGCGCCGGCAGCAAGCTCATCGTGCTGACCAACATCGGCGCCGACGGCAGCATCGGAACGCCGTCGGACAAGCAGGTGCTCAACAACCGCGCCAACCAGGTCTGGCATTCCGACTCCTCGTTCAAGCCGATGCCGGCCCGCGCGTCGCTGCTCTCGGCCCGCGAGATCCCGTCACAGGGCGGCGATACCCAGTATGCCAGCATGCGCGCCGCCTACGCCGCGCTGCCGGACGACGACAAGCGCCTCGTCGATAGCTTGGTCGCTGAACACGATTTCGGCTGGTCCCGCTCGCGCATTGACGCGGCGCTGGTGACGGATGCCGAGCGTGCCGCCAACCCGCCGGTGCGCCAGGCTGTCGTGGTGGACAGTCCCCATGGCAAGGCGCTTTACCTCGGCGCCCATGCCCGCCGCATCGAGGGTATGGACGAGGCAGAAGGCCGTGCCCTGATCGATCGCTTGATCGCGTTCGGGACGCAGGAGCGGTTCGTCTATAGCCATCGCTGGGCACCGCACGACCTGATCCTGTGGGACAATCGGGCCGTGCTGCACCGTGCGACGCCGTTCAAGAGCAGCAACGAGCGGCGCCACATGGTGCGCACCACCGTGGCGGGCACGGAGCCGACGCTTCGCGCAGCACAGGCACAAGCTGCGGAATAGGCAATTCCATGGCCGACTCGTACGACTATGTCATCGTCGGCGCCGGGTCGGCCGGCTGCGTGCTCGCCAATCGGCTCTCGGCCGACCCGGCCATCCGGGTGCTGCTGCTGGAGGCCGGCGGGTCCGATCTGCATCCCTACGTCCGCGCTCCGGCCGGCTTCATCAAAACGTTCCAGAACCCCCGCTTCAACTGGTGCTACACGACGGAGCCGGTCGCCGGGGCGGACAGCCGGCCGATCTATTTCCCACGGGGCAAGCTGCTGGGCGGCTCAAGCGCGATCAATGGCAGCTTATACGTGCGTGGGCAGCCCCGCGATTTTGACACCTGGGCTCAGCTCGGCAACCGCGGCTGGTCCTACGACGAGGTCCTCCCGTATTTCCGTCGCTCCGAAGACCGGTCCAGCGGCGCCGACGCATTTCACGGGATCGGCGGCCCGCAGCATGTCTCCGACATTAACGAGAGGCATCCGATCTGCGAGGCGTTCATCGCCGGCGCAGAGAGTCTCGGCATTCCCCGCAATCCCGACTACAACGGCGCCGAGCAGGAAGGCATCGCTTACTACCAGCGCACTATCCGCAATGGCCGTCGCCACAGCGCGGCGACCGGCTATCTGGCACCGATTCGACGCCGCCCCAACCTGCACGTGGTGACGGGCGCACATGTATTGCGGCTCGACATCGTCGAGCGCCGGGCTGTCGGCGTGACCTACCGCCGGGGTGTGCAGGCGCACCGGGCGGTGGCCGATGGCGAGGTCATCCTTGCCGCCGGTGCAATCAACTCGCCGCATCTGCTGCAGCTCTCAGGCATCGGCCCGGCCGAGCGCCTGGCGGAAATCGGGATCGTTCCGGTACATGACCTGCCGGGCGTCGGCGAGGGATTGCAGGATCATTTCGCAACCCGGGTGGCGCATCGGGTCGTGCTCGGCCGTACCCTGAACGAGCGCGCCCGCGGGCCGCGTCTATGGTGGGAGGTGGCGCGGTGGCTCGCCACCGGACGGGGCGTGCTGTCGCTCAGCCCGGCCCATGTCGGCGCCTTCATCCGCTCCCATCCCGGCCTCGACGCACCCGACTTGCAGATCGTATTCACCCCAGCTAGCTATTCCGAGGGCGTCACGGGGAAGCTGCAGCCGTTCCCCGGCATGACTTGCGGCGTCTGGCAGATGCGGCCGCATAGCCGCGGCTGGGTGCGCACCCGTTCCGCCGACCCGGCCCTCGCCCCCGCGATCCAGCCGAACTACCTCGCCGACGAAGCCGACCGCCACGCGGCGGTGGATGGGCTGCGCTGGGCGCGCCGTCTACTGGATAGTGCGGCACTGGCGCCCTTCCGCGGCGCCGAGACCACACCGGGCCCGGACGCGCAGACCGACGACGCGCTGCTGGCCTACGCCCGCGCCCGCGGCTCCACGGTCTATCACGCGATCAGCACCTGTCGCATGGGCATCGACCGCACCGCCGTGGTCGGGCCGGACCTGCGCGTGCACGGGCTCGACGGGCTGCGCGTGGTCGACGCGTCGGTGATGCCCGCCATGGTGTCGGCCAACACGAACGCGGCCACGCTGATGATCGCGGAGAAAGCCTCCGATCTGATCCTCACCGCACGTCGTGCGCCCGCCGTGCCGCGTCCGGCGGAACTCGTCTAGACTTTTGCCCCAAACAGGATGGACTACTCGATGATAGGTTTCAGCATTGCCGCACGCACCCGCCAGGTGAGCCCCGAGCAGATTGCCCGCGCGCGCGCGCTGCCGGTGGCCAACGTGAGCGATTGCATGTCGCGCCTGACGGCTGGCGGCCCTCGGCTCCGGCCGATCCACGACAAGGGCAGCATGGCCGGCCCGGCGCTCACGGTGCGGACCCGGCCCGGTGACAACCTGATGGTCCACAAGGCACTCGACATGGCGCAGCCCGGCGACATCGTCGTCGTCGACGCCGGTGGTGACTTGACCAATGCGATCATCGGCGAGCTCATGCAGTCCTATGCGATTCAGCGAAAGCTGGGCGGCATCGTGATCAACGGCGCGATCCGCGATCTGGACGCGCTGCGGGCCGGGTCGCTGCCGGTCTACGCCGCCGGCGTCACCCATCGTGGCCCGTACAAGGACGGTCCCGGCGAGATCAACGTCGCGGTGAGCTTCGACGGCATGGTGGTCGAGCCCGGTGATCTCGTGATCGGCGACAATGACGGAATCCTGTGCATCCCGTTCGATCAGGTGGAAGCGGTGCTCGAGGCCGCTTCGGCCAAGCAAGCCGCGGAAGCAACGCAGTTGGCCGACATCCTGGCCGGGCGCAGCGACCGGAGCTGGGTCGATGCATCGCTGAAGCGGCTCGGCTGCACGAACGCCGATTGATCGTGATCGCCAGGCCAGACACCACGGCGAAGGGCGGAGACCACGATACCGTTCTGCTGCGGCGGATCGCCTGGCGCCTGGTCCCGCTGCTGACGGTCATTTACCTGATCGCCTACATCGACCGCGCCAACGTGTCCTACGCCAAGCTGACCATGGTGCAGGCGCTGCACATGACGGAGGCTGAGTTCGGCTTCGCAGCCTCGGTTTTCTTCATCGGCTACCTGATCTTCGAAGTGCCGAGTAACCTGGCGCTCAACCATTTCGGCGCCCGGCCCTGGATCGCGCGGATCATGTTCACCTGGGGCCTGGCGACGGTGGCGACCGCTTTCGTGCCGACGTCGACGTGGTTCCTGGTGGTCCGCTTCGTGGTCGGCACCTGCGAAGCCGGGCTGTATCCCGGCATCATCTTCTATCTGTCGATGTGGTTCCCGCAGAAACAGCGCACCGGCATCGTCGGCTTGCTCACGCTGGGCAGCAGCCTGGGCAACATGTTCGGCTCGTTGATCGGCGGCTACTCGCTCGAGCTGGACGGGATATGGGGCTACGCGGGATGGCAGTGGGTGTTCCTAGTGACCGGCACGCCGGCGGTGCTGATGACCATCGTCACGCTAGCCTTCTTGCCGAGCACGCCCAAGGATGCCCGGTTTCTCTCGGAGGCGGAGAGGGAGACCGTCGCCGAGGCGCTGCGCCGCGACCCGCCTCCGCCCAAGCCCTCTGGCGGCGCGTCCTGGACGTTCGGCTCCTTGCTGACGGTGCTGGCACTGGCTATCGGCTACGGCACGATCTCGATCGCCATCTATGGCATCGCCTACTGGATGCCGACGCTCGTGAAGGGGTTCGGCATCAGCAGCGGCACCAACGGCTTGCTGAACATGATCCCGTGGGCTCTCGCCTCCCTCGTGCTATTCTGGCTGCCGCGACAGCTGACGAGCTTCCGCCTGGTCTTGCAGGCCGCCATCGCGGCTGCCGCGATCGGAATTGTCCTATTCCTGATCAGCATCTCGCCCGTGTCCAACACCGTGCGTTTCGCCGCGCTGTCGCTGGGCGCGCCAACGCTCTACTTGATGATCCCGTGCTTCTGGGCGACGCCGCCGCGCCTCTTGCCGACGGCGTTCCTCAAGGGCGCCGGCGGTGCGGCCGCCATGGCGGTCATCGTGTCCGGCTCGGCCCTCGGCGGCTTCGTGGCGCAGAACCTGATGCCCTGGATCGCCAAGGCGTCCGGCAGCGCCAGCGCGCCGATGATCGTGCCGGCCGGGTCGCTGCTGCTGCTCGGCACCGCTGCCTTCGTTGTCATGCTCGTCACCGGCAGCGGTCAGACTCCTTCATCCGCGCCGGTAACGCGGTAGAGCCATATGGCGCAGCCGACCGAGTTGGTGCCGCCCGCGGCCAAGCTGTTCCCGGCGCAAGGGCCTGTGCCGCGGGCGATGCGACGGGTCTTCGCGCTTGAGGATCTGGAGCCGGCCGCGCGCAGGAAGCTTCCGCGGCCGATCTTCGGCTATGTCGCCGGCGCTGCAGAGACCAATGCGTCCCTAAACGACAATCGGGCGGTCTTCAGCGAGATCCAGTTTCTCCCCCGCATCCTGGTGGGGGTGAAACAGCGCACGTTGGAATGCACCTTGATGGGGCGCCGCTACGCGCTGCCGTTCGGGATCGCGCCCATGGGCGTGTGCGCACTGACCGCGTATCGCGGTGACCTCGTCCTGGCCCGCGCGGCGGCATGCGCGAACATCCCGATGGTGATCAGCGCGGCCTCGTTGATCCCGCTCGAAGAGATCGTCGCCACCAACCCGAATGTTTGGTATCAAGCCTACCTATCCGGCGATGCCGACGAGGCGGTTGCGATGGTGGACCGGGTCACGGCGGCGGGGATCGAGACGTTCGTGATAACCGCGGACAGCGCCGTGGTGCCGAGCCGGGAGAACAACCTTCGCACCGGCTATCGCACACCGATCCGGCCGAACCTCGCTCTGCTACGAGACGGAATAACTCATCCGCGTTGGGCGCTCGGCACCTTCCTGCGGACGTTCATGCGTCATGGCGTGCCGCACTTCGAGAACGCCGGTCCCGGCCGCGGCGCACCGCTCCTGTCGCGCCGGGCGGTGCGGGATTTCTCCGGCCGCGAGGGCCTGGACTGGGATGTGGTGCGCCTTGTGCGTTCCAGGTTCCGCGGCCGCCTAATCCTCAAGGGGTTGCTGCACCCGGCCGACGTCACGCTGGCGCGGGAGGCCGGCGCGGATGGCGTCATTTTGTCGAACCACGGGGGCCGGCAGCTCGACGGTGCGGTCTCGCCGATGCGAGTGCTGCCCGCCGCGGTCGCGCAGGCCGGCAGCATGGCCGTGATGATCGATAGCGGGTTCCGGCGCGGCACCGATATTCTGAAGGCGATCGGCTTGGGCGCCAGCTTCGTGTTCGTCGGTCGGCCGTTCAACTATGCCGCCACACTCGCCGGCCAACCCGGCGTGGACCACGCCATCGATCTACTCCGCATACAGCTCCGTGCCGATCTCGGCATGTTGGGGCTGCTCAAAATGACTGAGATGGGAAGCGATCTGCTCCTACTTAAACGATTTGACGCGCTTTGAGTCGCGCTGACCGCCGTCGTGCTGAACGCTCAGAGGGTGTCAGAGAAGTCCGAGTACCGTCACTGGTATGTTCGCTGCTCGATGACCAAGAACGGCGACATGAACGGGACAAGCGGCTTCTACACGGATCTTAGTGAGACGCAGTGGACGATCTTGGCGCCGCTGCTCCCGCCGGCAAAACCCGGTGGAAGACCGCGCACGACATCCCTGCGTGGTGTGCTCGACGCGGTGTTTTACCTGCTGCGGACAGGCTGCCAATGGCGTCTCTTACCGGACTGCTTTCCGCCGTGGGGCACCGTGTACCACTACTTTCGGCTCTGGCAGCGGACAGGTGTGTGGGTGCGTCTGCACCGAGCCGCTTACGCTCTGGCCCGTGCGGCGTCGGGGCGACCGCCCTGCCCGTCGCTGGTGATCATGGACGGACAGTCGGTGAAGACGACAGAGCGCGGCGGTGTGCGCGGCTTTGACGGACATAAGCTGGTTCGAGGCAGGAAGCGGCACATTCTCGTCGACACGTTGGGACTGCCGATTGCCAGTCGGGTGGAGCCTGCCAACGTGCCAGACCAGAAAGCCGGCGCACGGCTGCTCGCCGGCCTGAGCTTGCTCTTTCCTGCGATCCGCACCGTGATGGCCGATGCCGGCCACCAAAGCCGTAAGCTGGCCCGTGCACTTCGGCAACATGACGGCTGGCGCCTCGTCATCACCAAGCGAGGCCAGCGCGCCTTCAAGATCAAGGGCCTGACCTGGATCGTGGAGCGCAGCTTCGCCTGGCTCGGCCGCAATCGTCGCTTCAGCAAGGATTACGAGTTCAGGGTGCAAACATCCGAAACGCTGATCGAGGTTGCCGCAACACGCCTCATGCTCAACCGGATCGCGCCAGGGTAGGACTTCTCTGACGTCCTCTAACCCTATTCAGATATAAAATGCCAAGCTAGCGCTAGAACAGACCCTCGATATGCCCCGCATCGTTGATGCGGATCGTCTCGGCGGCGGGTGTACGCGGCAGGCCGGGCATCGCCATGATCTCGCCGCAGATCGCGACGACGAACCCTGCGCCCGCCGCGAGCTTCACCTCGCGGATCGATACAAGATGCCCGGTCGGCGCGCCGAGCGCTGCGGGATCGGTCGAGAAGCTGTACTGCGTCTTGGCCATGCACACCGGCAGCCGGCCGTGCCCCGCCGCCTCCCACGAGGCGAGCTGCGCGATGACCGCGGGCGGCGCGGTAACGCCGTTGGCGCGGTAAATCGTCGTCGCGATTGCCTCGATCTTGGCAAGCAGCGGGAGGTCGTCGCCGTAGATCGGCGCGAAGGCCGCATCGCCCTCCTCGGCCATCGCCGCGACCGCCTCGGCAAGCTCGGCCGCACCCGCGCCGCCCTCCGCCCAGTGCCGGCAAAGGATCGCCTGCACGCCCTGAGCGGCCGCGACCTCTTGCACGGCGGCCACCTCGGAATCGCTGTCGGTCGCGAAATGGTTGATCGCGACCAACACCGGCAGGCCGAACCGGCGGATGTTCTCGATGTGGCGCGCGAGGTTGACCGCGCCGCGGCGCACCGCGTCGGCATCCTCGCGCGCGAGATCGGGCTTGGCGACGCGGCCGTTCATCTTGAGCGCGCGCACCGTCGCGACGATCACGACGGCGTCGGGCGCGAGCCCCGCCTGCCGACATTTAATATCGAGGAACTTTTCCGCGCCCAGGTCCGCGCCGAAGCCTGCCTCCGTGACGACGTAGTCGCCCAGCGCGAGCCCGGCGCGCGTCGCGATCACTGAGTTGCAGCCGTGTGCGATGTTGGCGAAGGGGCCGCCATGGACGAAGGCGGGCGTACCTTCGAGTGTCTGGACCAGATTGGGCTTGATCGCCTCGGCAAGCAGCACCGTCATCGCCCCGTCCGCCTTGAGGTCGCGCGCGGTGACCGGCCATTTGTCGCGCGTATAAGCGACGACGATGCGGCCGAGCCGCGCCTCCAGATCGGCGAGGTCCTCGGCGAGGCAGAAGATCGCCATCACCTCCGACGCGACGGTGATGTCAAACCCCGATTCGCGCGGGACGCCGTTGGCTGGCCCGCCAAGCGACTGAACGACATCGCGAAGCGCGCGGTCGTTCATATCGAGCACGCGGCGCCAGACGATGCGCCTGACGTCGATGTCGAGCGCGTTGCCCCAATGGATATGATTGTCGAGCATCGCGGCGAGCAGGTTGTGCGCGGCAGTGATCGCGTGGAAATCGCCGGTGAAGTGGAGGTTGATGTCCTCCATCGGCGCGACCTGCGCATGGCCGCCGCCGGTCGCCCCGCCCTTTTGGCCAAAACAGGGCCCGAGTGAGGGCTCGCGCAGGCACAGTACGGTGCGCCGCCCCGATCGCGTCAGCGCGTCGGCGAGGCCGATGGAGGTGGTGGTCTTCCCCTCGCCCGCCGGCGTCGGGTTGATCGCGGTGACCAGAATCAGTTTGGCTGGCGCGGCGCCCGCCTGCCTTTCGCGCAACCAGCGCGGATCGATCTTGGCTTTGTGGCGGCCATAGGGCTCAACTGCGGCCTCTGGAATGCCCAGCCGGTCTGCGATTGCCTGGATCGGTTGGAGCGTCGCGGCGCGGGCGATCTCGATGTCAGTCGTCATGCGCCCCCGATTGATCGGCGCGCCTGCCGCGCGCCAATGCCGTACCGCCCCAATAGCAATCGCGCGCCGGCTAGCACTACCTTGGCACTTATACAACCACGGGAGCAGTTTGTGAGCGGCCGCGTGGTTCGAACGAGGGCAGAAATCAGCGAATGTCGCGACGCCGAGGACAAACGCTATCTTGGGTTGGCCCTTGCGGCGGAGGCAGCCAAGATCGTGTCGGGCGAAGACGACCTGCTCGTGCTTGATTGACCTTGCCCCCAACGTGCCCTCGTTCATAAGCAGAGTCCGTTCTCCGTATGCCCCTGGTTGGGGCGGGCTGCAAAGGCTGCTGGGGTGAACCCGTCGAGGCTCGTGTGTGGGCGCTCGGTGTTGTAGTCGACCCTCCATGCTTCGATGATCCGGCGTGCCGCGGCCAGGCTGCTGAATAAGTGCTCGTTCAGGCATTCATCCCGGAACCGGCCGTTGAAGCTTTCCACGAACCCATTCTGCTGCGGCTTTCCCGGCGCAATGTAGTGCCACAGCACCCCACGGTTTTCCTGCCAGCGTAGGATCGCGTGCGACGTCAGCTCCGTTCCGTTGTCGCTGACGATCATCACCGGACGGCAACCGCGCCACTGGACGATCCGGTCGAGTTCACGACCGACCCGCAAGCCGGACAATGAGGTGTCAGCGACGAGGCCGAGGCACTCACGGGTAAAGTCGTCCACGACGGCCAGCACCCTGAACCGGCGCCCGTTGGACAGCGCGTCGGATACGAAGTCCAGTGACCAGCGCTGGTTGGCCGCCTCCGGCAGAGCCATGGGCGAGCGCGTTCCCAATGCTCGTTTCCGGCCGCCCCGCTTGCGCACTCCGAGCTTCTCCTCGCGGTAGAGCCGGAACAGCCGCTTGTGGTTCAGCCGCACACCGTCACGCGCCAGCAGAATATGCAGCCGCCGATAGCCGAACCGCCGTCGCTCAGCGGCCAGCACGCGCAATCGGGCCCGGATCTCGTCATCGCCGGATCGTTTGGAGGCATACCGGTAGGTCTTCGGCTCTAGGCCGACCAACCCGCACGCACGCCGCTGCGAGTAGTTCTTCTGCTCCATCGCCCAGGTCGCGGCCGCACGCCGCGAGCCGGGCGTCAGAAGTTTTTTGCCAGCATCTCCTTTAGCGTCGCCACGTCCAGCATCTGCTCGGCAAGCAGCCTCTTGAGCTTGGCGTTCTCTTCCTCGAGCCCCTTCAGCTTGCGTGCGTCCGACACTTCCATGCCGCCGTACTTCGACCGCCACGTGTAGAACGTTGCGTCGCTGATGCCGTGCTTGCGGCACAGATCGGACGCCGTCGCACCCGCCTGATGCTCCTTCAGCACGCCGATGATCTGCTCCTGCGTGAACCTTGACCGCTTCATCGTCCGTCTCCTGTCGACGGACCCTAACTTCAGATCGAGGGCATTTTAGGGGGCAGGGTCAGGCGGAGTGGGCTATGTATAATCACCTCGCTCCGCCTTCAGGGTCTACGCAGTCCGGCGCCGCCTGATCGCCGCGACACCGGCCACACCAACGCCGAGTAGGGCGAGAGAAGCTGGCTCTGGCACCGTGGTCTGCGGCGGCAACACGATCTCTTCGATCGTCACCAGCCCGTTGCAGCTCTGCACGCCGCTGAACAATGTCGTATTAATCGCGCCGAGTGCCAGGACGACCCGCCGCCGTCGTAGCCGCCGTTTCCACCAAAGTTAAGGCCGTTGCTGCTAGTCCCTGCGGTGCCGCCGGCAGCGCCTCCCGAGACAGCCTGTCCGCCACCGCCGCCTATGAAAGGGGCGGTGCTGGTGCCATCCATGCCGTTGCCGAAGAAGCCGTCGCCGCCGCCGCCGCCGTTAAGGCCAACGCTGCGAGTGGCGCCAGCACCACCCCCGTCCAACTGACCGCCTGCCCCGCCGGAGTCACCTGAGCCGCTGCTTCCCGCCGTGCCAACCTGGCCTGGCTCTCCTTGCCCCAAGGTGCCGACGCCGCCCGCGACCACCAGCGGCGTCGCCGACGCTTCCGAACCGGTGAACACGAAGCTACTTCCGCCGCCACGTGAGCGGCTGCCAGTGCCGCCGACAATGATCGACAGCACCTAGCCGGCTGACAGGAACAGGGTGCCAGCCGCGTTCGGCGGCCACCCTGCGCGCGAACGCCGTGATGGTGTAGTTGCCCCGCCTCCGCGTCGGCAGCCGCCGGTGAAAAGCGGCCTAGGGCTCATCACAGCTCGGATGTGGCCGGCCGGGTCCTATCCTGGAAGAACGTAGGGCCCAGCCATTTCGTCATAGTTTGAGTAGCCAAACGTGTGCCGGAAGTCGGCGGGCTGCATTGCATTGTCACCTTCCGAGCGGCCCTCCTTGAGTGCGGCCAGAACGCTCGTGATTGCCGCCGCTGCGGCGCCGAGCATCGCCGTCGGGAAGGTGCCGATCTTCAACCCGAGTTCGGCCGCACGCGCTTGGGTCGGCGTCTCGCGGGGACCGCCAGGCGAGAGGACGGCGAAGCTCGGCCGGCCAGCCGCGGCAGTGACCGAGCGGCGCACCTCATCCTCGTCGGCTGGAGAATCCATGAACAAGATGTCGGCACCCTCGGCGACGAACATCTCGATGCGGGCGAGCGCCTCGTCGATACCAGCGGTGGGGCGGCAATCGGTGCGGGCCATGACCAGGATGCCGGACTCCTTTGCCGCTTGCACAGCCGCCCGGACCTTCATGCGAGCCTCGTCGCGCGGCAGGCACGGCTTGCCGGCGGCCGTAAGCGCCCGCGGCGTGATTTTGTCCTCGATCAAGATCGCGGCGGCGCCGACGCGCCCGTAGGAACGGACCGTGCGTTGGACGTTCATGGCGTTGCCGTAGCCATGGTCGCCGTCGGCCAAGATTAGCAGGTCGGGCGCCGCGGCCCGGATCATGTCGAGCGAGTTGAACATTTCGCCGAACGAGATGATGTCGAGGTCCGGCCCGCCGAGCCGCGAGCCTGCGACGCAGGAGCCGGACATGAACGCCGTCTCGAAGCCGGCGGCTTTCGTCAGCTTGGCCGAGAGCCCGTCCCATATCGCGGGCATGGCGACGAAGCCCGGCTCGGCGAGCAGGGCGCGAAAGCGGTCGGGAGGGGTCATGATATCCTCTGAGGTTGGAGGTCTTCGGCCCGGATGGGAGTGTGTGGAACGATCCAACGGAGTGCCGCGCCGACGCGCCTGCTCCCACCAGGAGCGGCGTGGTGAAAGACAGCGGCTGCGGAGAACTGGGCGACGCTGCCGTATCTCAGATTCCGCCTCCAGCCTGAGGCTTGGGCGGATCGGGACATTTCAGGGAATAGGCGTGAACTTGATATCGGTGATCGGCTGCACCTTTTCGTCGCGGGTGAGCTTATATTCGGTGTTCGGACCCAACCACTTGTTCCACAGCGCGTCGATCTCGCCCTCCTTATCCATCGCATAGAGCGCCTCGTTGACCTTGCTGCGCAACGAGTCCTCGCCCTTCTTCAGACCGACCGCCACCGGCTCGAGCAGCAGGGGCTCCGCGATCATCTTCAGCGGCGTGCCGGCCTCTTTGGATTGGTTGACCAACTTGGTAATCGTCATCGTGTTGGCGACAATGCCCTGCGACTTGTTCTGCTGCACGGCCATGTAGGCGGAGCCGGTATCCTGGAAGGTGACGGGCTCGGATCCGTTCAGGTTGATCGACAACTCGGACGTCGAGCCCTTGGCCGCCGATAGGCGCTTGCCCTTCAGGTCGGCCGGCGTAGTGGCCGCGTTGCTGGCTTTGACCGCCAGCATCTCCTTGGCGACGTAATAGGGGTCGCTGAAGGCGATCTGGCTCGCGCGGCTCGTCGTGTAGGCGAGGTTAGCCACCGTGATGTCGACCCGGCCCATCTGCACCTCCGGCACCCGCGCCTCGACGGAGAGCGGCACGACCGTGGCCGAGACGCCGAGATGCTTGGCGATGGCGCGGCACATGTCGACGTCGAAGCCGACCATTTCGCGTGTCTTGGGATCCGGCGCCGCGAAGGGTGGCACGTCGGCGAAGGTGCCGCACCGCATGGTCTTGCTGGCCTGGATGTCGGCCCACTGATCGGCCCGGGCGGGCAATGCGAGCGCGGTGGCGGCGAGCAGGGCGAGAACGACATGTTTCGTCATTGCGGGGTCTCCGAAGTCAGTGGTTGCGAAGGTCGGACAGGAAGCGCTGCGCCCGGGGATGTTGCGGTGCGCCGAAGAAGCTGGCCGGGTCGGCGGTCTCGAGGATGCGGCCGGCGTCCATGAACCAGACGCAGTCCGCCACGTCGCGCGCGAACCCCATCTCGTGGGTGACGCACATCATGGTCATGCCTTCCTCGGCCAGGCTGCGCATCACGGCCAACACCTCGCCCACCATCTCCGGGTCCAGCGCGGAGGTCGGCTCGTCGAACAGCATGGCCGGCGGCTCCATCGCCAGCGCGCGGGCGATGGCGACCCTCTGCTGCTGGCCACCGGAGAGCTGGGCCGGGAACGACCCGGCCTTGTTGCCCAACCCCACCCGCTCCAACAGGCGCTCGGCGTCGGCGCGGGCTTTGTCGCGCTTGATGCCGCGAACCCGCATCGGCGAGAGTATGATGTTGTCCAACACCGAAAGATGCGGGAACAGGTTGAACGATTGAAACACGAAGCCAATGCGCGAGCGCATCAGGTTCAACTCCCGCGCCCGGTTGCGCTGCGCGTGGATGTCGAAACCGTCCACCGTCAGCTGGCCAGACCGGATCTCCTCTAACCGATTGACGGTTCGGATCAGCGTCGACTTGCCGGAGCCGGACGGCCCGCAGACCACCACGACCTCACCGCGCTTGACCTCCGCATTGATGTCGCAGAGCGCGTGATAGTCGCCGTACCATTTATTGACGTCGGTGAAGGTGATCACGACAGCTCCTCTCCGGCGGGTGGCGGCACGTAGGCGGGGCCGAGCGTCTTGACGGCCGGCGTGCCGAGACGCCGGCGCGCGACGCGTCGTTCGAGCCGGCGGGCGATCTCGGTCAGGGAAAAGCAGACGACAAAATAGGTGACGGCCAGAATAAAGAAGACCTGGAACGGCTTGGTCAGCAGCTGATTGTTGATCTGGTTGGCCGCGAAGGTCAGTTCCTGGACGTTGATGACGTAGCCGAGCGTCGTGTCTTGGATCGTCGAGATGAACTGGCTCAGCATCGACGGCAGCATGTTGTAAAGCGCCTGCGGCAGGATCACGAAGCGCAGCCCGCCGACATAGCCATGGCCGAGCGACTTGGCCGCTTCTTCCTGACCCTTCGGCAACGCTTCGATGCCGGCGCGGACCACCTCGGACAGGTAGCAGGCCTCGTACAACACCAGCGTGCAGAGCATGGTGGTGAAGCCCGAGATGGTATGGCCGATCAGCAGCGGCAGCAGGAAATAGGTCCACAGGATGATCATCAGCAGCGGGATGCCGCGGGTGGCGTAGACCAGCGCCGTAACCGGCCAGCGGAACGCGGCGTAGGGCGACAGCCGCGCCAGTGCCAGCACGACGCTGAGTGGAAAGGCCAACCCGATTCCGAGCACGGACAGGATCAGTGTCGCCGCGATGCCTCCTAGGGGACCGTATGGATACTGTCCGACCAGTAGCAGCAGCCAATTGTCCCGCAGGATATCGAGAACCGACTCCATCAGCGGGCGTTCGCCAAGCGGTAGCGCCGGGAGAGAGCCGCGCCGAGTGCCGTCAGCAGCAGCGAGAACACGAGATAGAGCGCCGTGCCGACCGCATACACCTCGAAGGTGCGGAACGAGCGGCTATCCACCTCGCGCACTACATGGGTGAGTTCGGCGACGCCGATCGCCATCGCCAGGCTAGTGTTCTTGAACAGCGAGACGGTGTGGTTGACCAGCGCCGGCACCGCGTTGCGCACCGCTTGCGGCAGGATCACGTAGCGCATGGAGCCCACGAAGGAGTGCCCTAGCGCGCGCGCCGCCTCCGCCTGCCCGGGAGCGACACCGCGCAGGCCCGAGCGCAAATCCTCGCTGAAATAGGCGGCCTGGCAGAGCGACAGCGCGATCACGGCGAACACCGCCTCGCTGTCGTGGTCGGCCAGCCACTCCTGCCAGTCGTTGGGCAGCAGCGCCGAGATGCCGAAATACCAGAGCATGAGTTGCACCAGCGTCGGCACGTTGCGGTGATAGGACACGTAGAACCCGACGAACCGCTCGCCCGCCGCGCCCGTGAGGCGCGCGACGAGCAGCAGGGACGCCAGCGCCATGCCGAACAGCCACGACCCGGCGAAGATCTCCAGCGTCCAACGCACGCCGTTCGCGATCATGTCGCGATAGGCCGGGTTGCCGAGGACGGCCTGGAGGTCGAAGCCCTGCATCGCCGCTCCGGTGCCCCGTCAGCCGGCGCGAGCGGTCTGCAGCCCGCCCGGCACCTGCAGCGTCGGCATGATCTCGATGTGCCCCACGTTGACCGCCAACGGGGCGGCCAGCGCGAAGGCGATGGTGTCAGCGATGTCCTTGGCTTCCGGCAGCAGGAAGCCGTCGAGATACTTGGCCCGCACCTCCGGCGTGTCGCCGTGGACATGGGCGAAGATGTCGGTGGCGACCCGGCCGGGACAGATCTCCGTCACCCGCACCAGCTTGCCGAACAGATCGACGCGAAGCTGGCGCGACAGCATGTGCACCGCCGCCTTGGTCGCGTGGTAGGTCGCATTGCCGCCGAAATGATAGGAAGCCGCGATCGAGGAGATGTTGACCACGTGACCGCGGTTGCGTGCCGCCATGCCCGGAACGACCAACCGGCAGAGCTGCAACACCGCGCGGAGATTGACGTCCACCAGCAAGTCGACCTGCTCGGCGGCTGCGCCCAGGATGGAGCCCGGGTGATCCACGCCGGCATTGTTCACCAGGATGTCGAATTCGATGCTCTCCGCCAGCGCCGTGATGGTGGGGAGATCCGAGACGTCGGCCACATGGGGGATGCAGCCGGTGCGCACGGCCAGGGCTTCGAGTGCATCCTTGCCGCGGGCCAAGGCATGCACGGTGACGCCCTCCTGGCAGAGACGCTCGACCGTTGCGGCGCCGATACCGGAAGAAGCGCCGGTCACCAGCGCGGTTCTGTAATCGGAGATCGGCATCGTCGGCGTCCTGCTCGGCGGTGGTGTTGTCCCGTATGCGCCGCCCGCCATGCCGTGCGCCAAGACGATTCGAGTGTGGGCCGATAAGCGAGTGCTATGGCGTTCCTTGCCGCGACAGCGGCACCGGCCCGCCGCCGGCTTCGGCCACGGCCTGGCGCACCGCGCGGGCCAGTTCGAGCGCGCCCATCGTGTCGCCGTGGAGCAGGATCGACGTGCACGGCATCCCGATGACTGTGCCGTCGTACGTCTCGACCGTTCCCTCCGCCAGCAGGCGCCGCACGCGGGCGAGCACGGCAGCCTCGTCGTGGATGACGGCGCCGGGCAGCTTGCGCGGCACTAGCAGACCATCCGCCGTGCAGGCGCGGTCGGCCAGGAAGCAGCGTGCGACGCGCAAACCGCTCGCGGCGGCGGCTCCCTCGATGGCGGGGGAGGCGGAGGTCAGCACGGTGAGCGACGGGTCGAACTCGGCCACCGCGCGGACCAGCGGCTCGGCCAGCCCGGCATCCGCGGCGGCCATGTTGCCCAGCGCGCCATGATAGCTCATGTGGGTCACCCGCCCGCCGGCGCGCCGCGCCAGCCCGGCCAGCGCCCCGAGTTGGTAGACGACCATGCTCGCCAGTTCCGCCGGGTCGACCTGCATGGGCCGGCGACCGAAGCCCTGTCGGTCCGGAAACGAGACGTGGGCGCCGATGTCCACCCCGCGGCGAACCGCCTCGCGCACCGTGCGGTCCATGATGACGGGATCGCCGGCATGGAAGCCGCAGGCGATGTTGGCCGAGGAGACCAGGCCGAGCAGCGCCTCGTCCTCGCCCATGGTCCAGGGGCCGTAGCCCTCGCCGAGATCGGCGTTCAGATCGATGCTCACGTATCGTCCCTCTCGCGCAGGAGCCGGAACAGGGGGGTGCCGAAACCCACGAGCGCGCCCTCGTCAGCGACCACGCCCGACACCGTGCCCGCCTCGGGCGCCCGGATCTCGACCAGCAACGGGCCGACCCTCAACAAGCCCAGCACCGCACCCGCCGCGACGAATCGGCCCGTTTCGGCCAGGGGATCGGTGCGGAGCGGATGCGTCCGGAGGAAGAGACCGACGCAGGGCGCGCCGACGGAGAGCTCTGCCGCCGGCATGGCGACGGACGTCGTCGCCCCGACGGCACGCCGGAGCGTCACCGTCTCGCCGCCTTCGGTCAGCGACAGGACGGTGATGCTCGTCCCTTCGAGCAAGCGGGCCAGATCGAGGCTGCGTTCGGCCGGGTTCATGCTGCTTGGCTCCCTGGCCGGCTGCGCCAGAGCGCGAGCGCACGGCTCGCCGTCGCCAGCCAGGCTTCCAGCTCGGCCAGCGCCGCCCGCGCGCCGTACCAATCGGTCTCGACGAACCGGAAACGGCTGCCCGGCGGCAACTGACCGAGCCGCCAGAGGTCCGCCCCGATCACGGTGCCCAGCTTGGGATAGCCACCCGATGGCTGCGCGTCGCTCATCTGGATGATCGGTTGGCCGCTGGACGGGACCTGGATCACCCCGGGCACGATACCGTGCGACAGCATTTCCAGAGTGTAGTGCAGCACCAGGGGCTCGCCGGCCAGACGGTAGCCGTAACGGTCGCTCTGCGGCGACACCTTCCAGGGTCGGGCCCAGAACGTCGCGAGGCTCTCGGGCATGAAGGCGACGTGCTCGGCCGCCGGGAGCACGCGGACGGCCGGCACTCCGTCGCGCTGCAGCGGCAGCGCGGCCGCCGGCGGCAGGAGGCCGATGCCGGGCGGGACGGCGCGCCCGGGTTCTGCCGCGCGCAGGAGGTCGCCGGCGCGCAGGGGCCGGCCCTCATGCCCCCCGAACGCGCCCCGGATCTGGGTGGACCGGGAGCCGAGCACCTCCGGCACCGCGATCCCGCCGGGCACCAGCAGATAGGCCCGGCTGCCGCTGCCGACGCGCGGTAGGCGGAAGACCAACTCCTCGCCCGCCTCCGCGCGCCCCACCGACCACGGCAGCAGCGCACGCCCGCCGATCTCGGCGTTGCAATCGGCCCCCGTCACCGCGAACGAGCACGCGTCGTCGAAACGGAAGGTGGCGGGGAAGATCGGCACTTCAATTCCCGCCGCATCCGCCGGGTTGCCGAGGAGCAGGTTGCCGCCTTCCAACGCCAGACGATCCATCGCGCCGGCAGTGCCGACACCGAAGCGCAGGGCACCAACCCGGCCGGCATCCTGCACCGTCGCCAGGCCCGGCGTGGCTATTACGGTGATCACCGCGCCACCCCGACCGGCCGGAACCGGATGGAGTCGCCCGGTTGCAGCAGCGCGGGCGGCGAGCGGGCAGCGTCGAAGAAGGTGAAGTCGGTGTGGCCGATCGTGTTCCAGCCGCTCGGCCCGTCGGACGCCGAGACGCCCGTCTGCGCGCCGCCGATCGACACGGCCCCGCCGGGGATGCGGAGCACCGGAACCTGTCGCCGTGGCGTCGCGATCCGCGCGTCCATGCCGCCGAGGTAGCAATAGCCAGGGTGGCTGCCGAGGGCGAACACCGGGTAGAGCGGCGCGGCGTGGCGCTCCACCAGCTCGTCGAGCGACAGGCCGGTGTGGGCCAGCACGTCGTCCATGTGGGGTCCGCGCTCGCCGCCATAATGAACCGGCAACTCGACGATACGGCCGTCGAGCGGCAGGGGCGTCGCCCCCGCCCATGCGTCAGCCAAGCGGTTACGGAAAGCATCGAGGTCGGCGGGCGGACGGGTGAAGACCAGCATGAGGTTGTTCATGCCGGGCACGGCTTCGCGGATGTCGTCCCAGGGCGCGACCGCTTCTGCCAGCGCCCAGATCCGCTGCTGCGTGGGTAGGGCCGCCACGCCGTCGGCGGCGTCCCAAAGGGCGGCGGTGGTGCCGAGCAGCGAGAAGCGGGGCGTCATCATGTCGCTTCCCGCTGCAGCCGGCGCTCGAGGTGATGGATGTCCACGCCGCCGGCCGCGAAGCCCGAATCGTCCAGCAGCGCCCGATGCAGCGGCAGATTCGTGTTGATCCCGCCGACCCGCATCTCCGACAGCGCCACCCGCATGCGAGCTAGGGCGTCGGCCCGGTCCGTCCCGTGCACGATCAGCTTGGCGATCATCGAGTCGTAGAAGGGCGGCACCAGGTAGCCCGGTCCGGCATGGCTATCGATACGTACGCCGAACCCGCCCGGCACCGCCCATTGATCGATCCGTCCCGGAGACGGCGCGAAGCTGTGCGGATCCTCCGCGTTGATCCGGCACTCCAGCGCATGACCGATGCAGCCGACATCCTCTTGCGAGAAGGTGAGACGCTCGCCGCGGGCGACGCGGAGCTGATGCTGCACAATGTCGATGCCTGTGACCATCTCGCTGACCGGATGCTCGACCTGCAGGCGGGTGTTCATCTCGATGAAGAAGAAGTCGTTGTCCTGGAATAGGAACTCGAAAGTGCCCACGCCGCGATAGCCGATGCGGCGGCAGGCGGCGGCGCAGCGCTCGCCGAGGTCGAGCAACGCCACCGGGTCGATGCCGGGCGCGGGTGCCTCCTCGATAACTTTCTGGTTGCGCCGCTGGAGCGAGCAATCCCGGCTGCCGAGCGACACGGCATTGCCGTGGCTGTCGGCGATCACCTGGATCTCCACGTGACGGGGGGCGCCGAGGAACTTCTCGACGTAGAGGCGCGGGTTTCCGAACGCTCCGCGCGCTTCGGCCCGGGTGATGGACAGCGCTTCCGCCAACGCCTCGGCGCAATGCACGACGCGCATGCCGCGCCCACCGCCGCCGCCGGCTGCCTTGACCATCACGGGATAGCCGATCGCGGCGGCCAACTCGGCCACGACGGCCGGGTCATCCGGCAGATCGCCATCCGGACCCGGCACGCAGGGCACGCCGGCCTCGCGCATCGCGCGCTTGGCGGCCACCTTGTCGCCCATCTTCCGGATCACGGCGGCGGTCGGGCCGACAAACACCAGCCCGGCCGCCTCCACCGCCTCGGCGAAGCCGGCATTCTCCGACAGAAAGCCGTAGCCCGGATGGATCGCGCCGGCGCCCGTGGCCATGGCGGCGAGCAGGATGGCGGAGCCGTCGAGATAGGAACGTGCGGGTGACGCCGGGCCGACGCACACGGCCTGGTCCGCGGTGCGCAAATAGGGCGCACCCGCGTCGGCCTCGGAGTGGATGCAGACGGTGCGCAGCCCGAGGGCACGGCAGGCGCGCTGGATGCGGAGCGCGATCTCACCCCGGTTGGCGATCAAGACGTTGTCGAACATGTCAGGCGAGCCAGACCAGCGCCTGGCCGGGCTCGACGTCCTGCCCATTCGCCACCAGCACCTCGTCGACGGTGCCAGCGCGGTCAGCGCGGATCTCGGTAAATACCTTCATGGCCTCCACCGTGCAGAGCACTTGGCCGACCGCGATCCGCTGCCCGACCGCGACAAAAAGCTCGGCATCCGGCGCGGGCCGAAGATGCACCACGCCGTAGAGCGGCGAGACGATCGCGGCTCCGGCAGAGGGCGGCGGTGCCGTCGCTTCGATCGAAGCGGACGGCGCCAACCGGGCCGGCGCGGCGGGTCGGGTCTCGACATGACCTGCCTTGACCAGGCGTAGGCTCTCCCCGTCGCGCGCATATTCCAGCTCGGATAGGTTGGATTGCTCCAACGCGTCGATCAGGGCCTTGATGAGCTGCCGGTCCATCGCTTCGGGTCGCTCCGTTGCGCCATCGGGTCCCGAGAAGCCGGGTCGCTGGTGCAACGGACTTACCGGGTGCCGGAGCGGCGCGGTAAGACGGAAACATTGTGCCGCGATAGAGACGGCTTATGCGTGAGGCGGCTCAGGGCGCGCCGGGATCGCCGGTTTCCGAGAGTGCCGCGCTCTCGGCTGCGAGCGTCGCGGCCAGCTCCACCAGCACCGATTTTGCCGCCTGCGCCGGCTCCGAGAGCGGGAGATGGTCGGATTCACACAAAGTAAGCAGGGCGTGGATGGTAGGGCCGACGATGCGCCGTCGGCCGATCGGGCCCTGTGCCATCTCCCGCGCGATGGACGCGGGCAGGATCGTGGCGCCGAGCCCGTCCTCGATCAACGCGCGCAAAGTGATCGGTGATTCGATTTCGGCGGTCACGTGCGCGGTCAAGCCGGCGCGGAGGAAGTTCTCATTCACCAGCTTGCGCACAATGTTGTAGGGGCGCGGCAGAAATAGCTCGGTGTCCCCTAGTTCGGACAGCGCCACCTCGCCGCCATCGGGCCCGCGTGCGACCAGGAATAGCTCTTCCTCCAGCAGCGGCGTGAAGTTGAGGCCGTGGACGTCGCGGTTGCCGTAGAGCACGCCGAGATCCATCCGGCCGGTCATGATCAGTTCCGACAGCACGGTGCCGTAATTCTCGTTGAGGTAGGGCACGATGCCGGGATGGCGCGCCCGCAACGTCCGGATCAGCGGAACCCCGAGCGTGGAGGCGGCGGTGCCGGGCGCCAAGCCGATGGACACCGGTCCGGCGACGCCGCCGAGATCCGCCTTCATGTCCACCATCGCCTGTTCACACTGCCGCAGGATTACCTGCGCGTGCCGATACAACGTTCGCCCTGCCTCGGTCGGGGTCACGCCGCGCTTGGTGCGGATCAGGAGCTGTTGGCGGACCTCCGCCTCCAAGGTGACGATCTGTTGGCTGAGCGCCGGCTGTGCCACGTGCAGCAGGTCGGCGGCCTGGGTCAGGCTTCCGACATCGACCACCTTGGCGAAGTAGCGCAGCCGTTTCAGGTTCATCGCCGCACTATAAGCAAGCGATGTGCCGGCACATGCAACTCGTCTTGGACGGGTGCGGAGCGGCGCGCCTAGCGTCGGCACGCCATGAACGATCTCCCCACTTCCAACAGCCGCATCGCTTCCCGGGTACGACGGATCAAGCCGTCGCCCTCCACCGCCGCGGCCGACCGCGCCAACGCGTTGCGCCGCGAAGGCCGCTCGATCGTCAACCTCGTCGTCGGCGAGCCGGATTTCGACACGCCCGCCCCGATCCGCGCCGCCGCCGCGGCGGCGATGGAGGCCGGGCAGACCCGCTACACTCCGATGGCGGGCACACCGGAGCTTCGCCGCGCCATCATCGGCAAGCTCGAGCACGAGAACAATCTCTGCTACGGGATGGACGAGATCATCGCGACAAACGGCGCCAAGAGCGCCGTGTTCACCGCTTTCGCCGTCACGCTCGAGCCCGGCGACGAGGTGGTCGTCCCCGCCCCCTACTGGGTGTCCTACACGGACATGGCGATCGCCTCCGACGGCGTCCCGGTCGTGGTGCCCTGCCCCGAGACGGCCGGCTTCAAGATCACGCCGGAGCAGCTCGAGGGAGCAATTACGCCGCGGACGAAATGGCTGCTGATCAACTCGCCCTCCAATCCGACTGGCGCCACCTACACCGCCGAAGAATACCGCGCGCTCGGCGAGGTGCTTCTCCGGCACGAGCACGTGCTGATCATGACGGACGACATCTACGAGCACATCCGCTTCGACGGCGGCCGCACCGTGCACCTGCTTGAAGCAGTGCCGGCGCTGCGCGACCGCACGCTGGCGATCAACGGCGTTTCCAAGACCTACGCCATGACCGGCTGGCGCATCGGCTGGGCCGCGGGACCCGCCGACCTGATCGAGGGCATGAACACCTACTTGTCGCAGGCGGCCGGCAATTGTTGCTCGATCAGCCAGGCCGCCGCCGCGGCGGCGCTGGACGGGAGGCAGAACTTCGTCGCCGAGAGCGTCGCCACCTACAAGCAGCGCCGCGACGCCGTTCTGGACTGGATCAACGCCATCCCGGGCCTGAGCTGCCTGCCGCCCGACGGCGCCTTTTACCTCTACGTGAACTGCGCCGGCCTGATCGGCCGCACGACGGCGGGCGGGCGGCACCTCCGCGACGATGGCGACGTCGTCATGTTCTTGCTGGAGGAAGCCGGCGTTGCCGTGGTGGCCGGTGCAGCCTATGGTTTGTCCCCGTTCTTCCGCATGTCGATCGCGACTTCGCTCGACGTCCTACAGATGGGATGCGATCGCATCGCCTCCGTCGTGTCGGCTCTCAGATGACCAGATCACTCGCAGGGAGAAGCTAAACCTATGTGGCATTGAGCCGACTTTTCTCAAAAGCTGCCGATACGCTCGTAGTTAATCTGACCCTTAGTAAATCGACCAATTCGCTGTGGTCATCACCTCTGTTGTTCGGGGTGGCCGAGCTGATGCGCCGCGGTATGAAGTGACGTGAACAGCGATGCGCCTCCCGCCGGTTTTCGACTACCACATCCTCACCGTCGCGCCATCTTCGAGAGCGCGATGAAACCGGCACACGGTGCTTCGCCTGCATCCGCGGCGCGGCCACTTCAGGATGTTTGCGAGCGTACACCGCGTTTGGATTCACGCTGCGTTATGTCGCTCTCCAGCCCTCGCAGTATTAGCTCCGGCAGCGATGAAAATCTCTGCAACCGACACACAACGGACGTTTGTGACGTTATGCTGAACGGGTCACCTTACCCGTCCAAGCGAGGAGTTGTTTCATCATGAAGACGCTCATTGGATCAGGGTCATACTGGCCGAGTGGAGCGCATTCGACGAAACCTAACTTACGATAGAGGCCGAGGGCTTCAGCTGATTTAACACCAGTCTCAAGGAACAGAGTTCGCACGCCGTGCTTCGCAGCATCGAGCTCAATAGTCTGCACCACGGAAGCCCCGATGACCTTTCCGCGAGCGGCAGGATCGACGAAGAGACGTTTCATTTCCGCGCCATGATCCGCTATCCGTACGTAGCCGCCACCACCGAAGGCCTCGCCATCATCGCGAGCAACGAAGTAACGCACGCCCGCCGACACCAACGCTGTCAGATTCGGGCCATGCCGGCTTCGCTCAGGATAGAGACTGTCCTCGCGTATGTCCGCCGCAGCCAAAAAGATTGCCACGTCGGGTTGATCTGGCGTTTCACATTGGATGTCAATCAAGGGCCAGATCCATCATGTAGTGCACGATCACAGGCAGTTATCTTTGTAGGCTGAGCGATCCTGGTTCTTCTTCTGACACTCTGCACTCCACACTAATAGTCCCGGCCAGAAAGCGGAGAACCGCTGCTGTCGAGACGAGCGCACACTGCCTGCAAACAGCTGACTTGATACGAAGTTGGTAAACTCAGGAGCCAAACCCATTGGACAACGCGAGAGTTTTGAGGGTGCTCAACCTGACAACACAGGTCGTTGCCGCTCACCTCGTTTACAACGAGGTCTCGGCCGAGGCGCTGCCTGACCTGATCAAGGCCGTCTACCGATCCCTCGCGACGGCGGATGCATCCCAGACCGAGCCAGCAGAGCCGCCGACGCCGGCCGTTCCCGTCCGTAAATCCGTGTTCCCAGATTTCATCGTCTGCCTCGAGGATGGCAGGAGGCTCAAGACGCTCAAGCGGCATCTCATGGTCAGCTACGGCATGACCCCGGCTCAGTATCGGGCAAAGTGGGGCCTGCCGTACGACTATCCCATGGTCGCGCCGAACTATGCGGCTAACCGCGCCCGTATAGCCAAGAAGACCGGCCTTGGCCGCACCGCCCCAGCCGACGCGGGCGAGCCTGAAGCGGTTCCATCAGGTGAGCCGCAGGTCATCGTTGGGCCAACACGTCGAGCGCGTTGATCACGGGGATGAGTTGATTTGAGGCGGGTTAGAGGAGGTCGAGCTTTGGGCAAGAGGCGACCTCCGGGTGCAGGCCGGCTAACAAGGACAAGCCAGTGTTCGACGATCCTACCGAGGCGGAGCATGGGCGGGTGCCGCGCCCTTCGCGATCTAAGGCTCACTCTCTGACTTGCGGGACCTCCGCTGCGGTGCCGATCGAGATGCTCTGATCGACACCGTCCAGAGGTTTGCTCAGCGAAGTCAGGTCGGGCGTCATCAAGCTCAGCGCTCCCTCGAGCTGCTCGACGCGACGAATGGTCTGATCGAAGGCGGCCTGGATGACCTCGGCCAACGAATGCACGCCTTCCTCCAGGTAGGCGATCTGGTCCGACATCCTGTCCTGCAGAAGGCTGGCGCTGTTCACCTGCTCGGTGATCTCGTCCAGGCGCCGGTTGAGCAGCTGAAGCGACGCCAGCCTTGAGTCGGAGATCTCAGGCTCATCAGATGGCGTCATCACGCATCCACTTCTCCGACCCCAGAACGCCATCCACCAAGGCAGGCACGTAGAGATCGGCGTCCAGTGCAGGAACGTGGATACCCAGGCCGAGCCCATCCACTTTGATCACGGCCAGGTCCGCTGCGGTGGCGTGCTCCAGCCCATAGGCCATGGCAGGCGAGAACTCGATCTCGGCACCGCTGACGAGGCGCACGACGTCATGCCCCGCCCAGCATCGTAGTGGGCGCTCTCGGCTCGCGGACCGCGCAATCGGGCCTGGCCGCGCGCCTGAGCTTCCTCGAACTCTCCAGGTGTCATGTCAGCCATGGAACCCCATTCCTTCCTTGACCGGCCCCGCTGCAGTGTGGACACATCAAGTGTGCACATTGGAGTTCCACCATGACCGAGCAGGAGAAAGCCCAGCCTCGTCCGCCAAAGAAGGTGGGCGTGCGCGAGTTCCGAGGCAACTTCTCCGGCTTCATGCGTCAGGTGCGCCATGGTGCATCGTTCGAGGTGACGTCACGCGAGAAGGTGGTCGCGGTGATCCACCCTCCCCAGTTCCCGGAGCCACTACGCCGCCGGCCCGGTGCCATGCGAGGCCGCATCAAGATGGCCGACGACTTCGACGAAACATCACCCGAGCTCATTGCGCTGATGGAGGGCAACGGGGAGTGAGGCTCCTCCTCGACACGCATGCCGTCCTCTGGTGGCTGAGGGGTGACCCCAAGTTCAGCCAGCACGCGGAAGAGCTGATCTCTGATCCGACAAACGACATCCTCGTCTCTGTCGCAAGCCTCTGGGAAATGCTGGTCAAGGCGCGCGTCGGCAAGCTCGAGGTCAACATGGAAGACGCACTGACCGAGATGCAAAGCCAAGGGTTCACGCTCCTGGGTCTCGAGCCCGCGCACCTGCTGGAGCTCGCGCGACTGCCGATGACCCACAAAGATCCCTTCGACCATCTCCTGATCGCGCAGGCGATCGCCGAAAAGGCAGTCTTCATGTCGGAGGACGGTCATGTCCCAGAGTACCCGGTGACCTACCTGAAGTGCTCTGGCGCGGCGCTGCCACAGCGCCGCGAAGAATCACCATAGCCGGCAGTGACCGAGCTGACCGTCTCCTTCGAGAGAACCGGTCGGTTCGCTGAGGCCCTGATCCGCTCGATCGAGATCCTGCTCGTCGTCGACTAACCGAGCCCGTCCGGCCTCGCCGGGCGGGGCTTTCTACGTGTTCGGGCCCTGACCATCAATGGAGACCGCTGACGAGGTTGTCAGGGGCGCCGCGTTGATGAAAGCCGCTCGCTCGGGCAGGAGGTGCTAAGATGCGGACGTGGAAGATTGGCAGGACTTCAAACAAAGAGCCCTAAATCCCGCGACGCTGAAGTGGCTCGCCGAACGGCAGCCCCAGCGCGTCCCAAACCTGCCTTCGGATCGGCCCGTCTTGGCCTGAGCCTGCTTCTCTACACCGGGATCAAACGCAGCGACGAAGCCGAGGCGCGCTTCATGCGGCAGTGCATGGAGGACCACAAGGGATACGAGTGCACCTATCTCTGGCGCGCCAGTAGCCGGCCTGGTCCTGACGTGATCCCCATTCCCCTGCCGATCCCGGTCAAGTAGCGGCCTTCAGCCCCGCATCCTGCAGCACGTGGGCAGCAGTCGGCTGGTATGCCGGCATGACCCCGGCCGGGTCACTCGTGCAACCGCCTGAACGGCGGCGCGGTCTGCCAAAACAGGGGTTGCCTGACACCTAGTCCCACGTCTCCACCACGTCCTCTCACCAGAACGGCATCGGCCCGCGCCTAACCCCTGCCGGCAGCATGGCCCGCAGCTCCTCGAGCGTGTTGGCCACGAGCTCGCCGCCTTCCTGCCGCCCGCCGGAGCGATCCGCAGCGACTGCCCGGGCGACCACCCTGCCGGGAAATCTGACATGGCTCGAGCTCAACAGCCACATAACCTATTGGCCGGCCGCCGTGCACTGCCAGTGAACCGCATGCGCTGCCTTGAGAGGATGTCAGAGAAGTCGTTATCCTGGCGCGATCCGGTTGAGCATGAGGCGTGTTGCGGCGATCTCGATCAGTGTCTCGGATGTTTGCACCTTAAATTCGTAGTCCTTGCTGAAGCGGCGATTGCGGCCGAGCCAGGCGAAGCTGCGCTCCACGATCCAGGTCAGGCCTTTGATCTTGAAAGCGCGCTGGCCTCGTTGGGTGATGACGAGCCGCCAACCCTCGTGTTTCCGAAGTGCGCAGGCCAGCTTACGGCTTTGGTGGCCGGCATCGGCCATCACGGTGCGGATGGCGGGAAAGAGTGGCCGCAAGCCGGCGAGGAGCCGCGCACCTGCCCGCTGGTCTGGCACGTTGGCAGGCTCAACCCGGCTGGCGATCGGCAGCCCGAGTGTATCCACGAGGATGTGCCGCTTCCTGCCTCGTACCAGCTTGTGTCCATCGAAGCCGCGCATACCGCCGCGCTCTGTGGTCTTGACGGATTGTCCGTCCATGATCACCAGCGACGGGCAGGGCGGTCGCCCCGCCGCCGCACGGGCCAGAGCGTAAGGCACCAACGAGCGTCGAAACTTCTGGACAGCCTGGGCTGCAACGTATCCAGTGCAACCACTGGTTGTGCTAGGGGACCGTCATGAGCAGTGCTGCTTCTGAGTCCAGTCTTGATCCCATGTTCGGCACCAGTGGGAACGATGTCATCTCGGTCGATAAGACCGTCAGCTTCACTTAGGTGCCAGATCCCGGAAACTCGTTTGTCGGATCCGAGCTGGTTTTCGACGAAGATACGTCCACCTACTCACCTGTGAGCGAAACGGGACCGAGCACCGCGTCTGGCACCGTGACTTTCGACATGCCGTCCAGTCAACCCACCCCCGATGGCGCGGCAGCTTCCAGCTTCGACTTTAGATTTACCAAATACGCTGACATCGGATCCTGGATCTTCGATATGGGATCGAACGTGTGGAATTGGAATCCCGCGACTGGCGTACTCGACCCGGGCGGTAGCGGGGCTGGCTTTTATGATGGCGCCGCTTTGTTCACAGTTAACCAGGCCAACTACGGGCTTTATCGCGGCACTGAGAATGACTCAGCGCAAGACAGTGGGCATTGGGCGATCGTCCCGAACCCAATCAACGTTGATGTCTTTGGCGGTGCTGGAGATGATACGATCTATGGCGGTCAAGGGCAGGAAGTCCTATCAGGCGACGCGGGCAATGATACTATTTATGCTGGCTATGGCGACGATGTCGTACTCGGCGGCAAAGGTAACGACGCGCTGCATGGGGGTGTCGGCACCCAGTTTCTCGACGGCGGTAGTGGCAACGACACCATCTGGGGCGGAACGGGTACCCAGGTCATCATGGGGGGTATCGGCGCCGACCTGATCTGGGGTGGAATCGGCCACGAGACGCTGACCGGCGGCGCAGGTGACGACACGATATGGGGCGGTAGCGGAGATCAGATGGTGAAGCGGGCGCGGATGTCTTGCATGCTGGCACCGGCAACGACACGCTGTTTGGCGGTGCCGGGCACGACAATTTCGCCTTCGGCACTGGTGCATCCGGCCAAGATGTCATTGCTGATTTTCACATCGGCCAGGACACTCTGCAGATCACGCCGGGACTAAATGGCTTGGCCGTCACTCGGCCGCAGGATCTAGCGACCCATATTGTCGCAGGGAGTGGCGACAACGCCGTAGTAGAACTCGGTGCCGTGTCGGTGACGCTGTTTGGGGTGTTTGCGCACCAGCTCTCATCTCACCTTCAGCAGGTGTTCAAAGTCGCCTGATCATCTGCACGAGCCCGACTTCTGAGTCCAGGACTACCGCGTGATGTCGAGTCCCGTTTTCAGGATTGGGAAGACGGGGGATGGCGCCGGTTCTCTTCCGGCTGTCTCGGCCTGACGGCTTGCTGGCGTCGCCGATGGTTTGCTCGGACGGGCACCCAGGACGATGCGCGAGGTGTTGTCGGCGGCGAGCTAGGTCCGGACGGCAACGCCGCGGGCTGCCGGGGGCGGGCAGAAGCACGATCGCGCGGGAATTTGCGCGGACGTGGCGGGCCACGTGGGTGCGGGTGACTACGCCCCGTGGGAGGGTGACGGGCTCGTGATCGATACGGCGCTCGTGGACGTGGCCGGGGCGGTCGCGCCGATCGGGGTGCGGCGGGAGGCCGTCAGGGCCCGGTCGTCCCGGTCGTCGTCCCGGGGGGCCCGGGGGGATCGAGGGCGCAGGGGGGTTGGAGCAGGCCGTCGTGGAGGCAGGTGGCCAGGGCGGCGGTGAAGGCGCGGGCGCCGGCGGGGGCGAGGTGGGTGCCGTCGGCGAAGAAGGAGGCGGGCCAGATCGGGACCGCGGGGTCGAGCAGGGTGGCGCCGGTGCGGCGGGCGACGGCGGCGAGGTGGTCGCGGTAGGCGTCGAGGACGGGGCCGGGCTCCGGGTGGGTGTCGGCGAAGGGCATCATCAGCAGGGCGACGGCGACGCCCCTGCCGCGGAGGGCGGCGATGGCCGCGTCGAGTTCGGCGGCCTGTAGCGGGGTGACGGTGAAGCGGTCGACGTGCACGGGCGGGTTTTCGGCGCCATTCTCGTAGGGGGCCCAGCCGCGTGACTGGCGGCTGTCGGCGAGGCGGGCGCGGTTGAGGGCCAGGCGGCCGGCGATGCGGCCGCGGACGAGGCTGGCGAAGGAGAGCGACGGGAAGTGGGTCGCGTAGAGCCAGTCGCGGACGGGTCCGCCGAGGCGGTCCGGGGTGGGGGTGGCGAGGCTGGCGGTGTCGCCGAGGGCGTCGGCTTGGCTGCGGATGGCGATGGCGTCGGCGAGGGTGAGGAAGCCGAAGCGGAGGGAGAGCAGCCAGTAGAACTCGCTCAAGGGGCCGAAATGCTCGGGGGCGACGGTGAGCACGGCCTGGCGCGGGAGGGTGGGGCAGGCCAGGGCGCGATCGACGGCGACGCGGATCTCGACGGCGCTGCCGCCGGCGAAGCCGAAATTGGTGGCGGGGCGGGGAAAGTCGGCGGGGACGACTCCGGCCTCGAGGCGGGAATCGCCGATGAAGGCGACCTCGCCGAGTTGGCACTCGCGGAGCATGTCGGCCTTGGCGGTCCAGGACGCGTAGCCGCTTTCCATGAAGGCGATCGGGACGGTGGCGACGTAGATCCAGACCACGCCGACGACGCTGACGAGCGTGACGAAGAAGAGAATGATGTAGCGACGGAAGACGTTGCCGACTGGTTGCGGGTCCGGGGTCGGCAAATCGGGGCTCATGGGCGTTCGCCTTGACGGCAATGTGCGACGAACGCAACCACGGCGTGCAGCGTTAGAACCTGCTGGCGTCCCCGAGGCATGAAATCCAGCCTAGGTGGATGGCATCTAACACATCCCAGCGAAAGGCGCAGTCAATCATCCTTGCTGCCAAAGCAATCCCGCCGCGCCATCCAGAGGATGTGGCGGCCGAGGTGCAATTGCGGATTGGCCGCGACGTGTCTCTCAGCATCGCTGCTCAAGCCACACCGGCCGGGCTGGTCGCTACTGGCGTGCTGGTGTCCTTGATCCTTCTGTCCGTCGCGCCGGTTATCTGGGCGGCGCGGCGGTCGCGATAGAGGCGTAACAGTGAGTGAAGGCGGCTAAGCCTGGCCCGTGTGATCAGGTCACGCTGCAGCTATTATTCTCCTGACCAACTTGGATGATCACCGACAGGAACGGCAGGCCTGACGAGGGTGGCTCGTAGATCGCCAGCGTTGTAGCCGCAGTTACCATCAGACACTCCTGACGCGCTGCCGGGAGCTCGGCAGTGTACAAGATTGTACATCAAACTGTTTCAAGTGTGAACTTTTCAGTCGGGCTCTGTAGCGACAAAACGAGCCGGTCTCTCCCGGCTGCCTCGGCTAGAGCGCCTACATCATGCAGGCGTGGGGCGCCGTCGACCCGTGCTTCATCGTCATTGGTTTGGGCGGGGCAACCGAGCCTAGACCCCTGATATGTGGGCCAGATGACCGCCTTCAGAGTAGCGCGGTAAGGTTGCCCAACCCTTAACGGAGCGGGCTGTTAACTGCCCCCAGCGGGCGACGCCACCATGACGCGAACACGTGCCGCTCTGATGGTGTGAGCAGCTGGTTGTACTATCTCGACAGATGGCCGCAACGGGTCCATCCGCGGCGTCCACGCCGTGCGTTGGGCCGTGCACGGCTGACCATCACTGGAGGTGTAGAAGCGCCCTGAGCCTGCTGAACGCCGCTCAACCACAACCACATTCGGCAGGATCAGGAGGAGCGCGCCTATAGTCAGTAAGTGCACAGCGCCCCCGTCTTTTAGCGGTGCTTAGTAGCGGGGCGTCACGTAGCCAGGCTGACCCGTATACGGATTGGTGTTCCCTCGCGTGCTCCAGTTGTCGTGAATGGTGCCGTTTGGGTTCGTTTGCATATGCGGCTGCACATAGGTGCCGTTATGGTTCGTGTAGCCCTGGGTTTGATGCTGCCCAGATGATCCGTAACCTCCATAGCTCGACCAGCCCTGCGCAACGGCCGAGCCCGACGCACCGCAAAGCACGAGAAAAGCACGAGAAAAGCAGTGACGATCTTGATCATGCTTCGGACTGCCTAGGGTGTGTTTCGGCTCCAACGCTATCGGATTTCGTCGTATAATCAAGGGCGCCCGCTCGTTCTGGGCGACATGCCCAAATTAGAGCTACCTTAGGTTGCAATGGCCAGGAGCCTGTGTAATCGTCCTTACGCCGAGGTAGCTCAATGTTAGAGCACCGCTTTTGTAAAGCGGAGGCGGAGGTTCAATTCCTTCCCTCGGCACCAAGCGCAGTCGGCGGGAGATCTGTCACTCGGCCTCACTGGCTAGCGTCTCCCCGAAACGATAAAAGAGGCAGCGAGCAGCACCTAGGTTGGAGCCTTGCAATCACGGTCAGCGAAACAAAAAGTAGGCGACCAGACCGACAAGGATCCAGAACGGCGCCATCAGCAGGGTTCCCCTCAGTATGCCCCTAAGCGGGACTGGGTGAGGCATCCACTTCTCGTCTTTGGTAAGCATTTCGGCTCCGATCTGTCTTGACGCGGGATCAGTGCGCCTTTGCAGGGACAACAAGGCCTAAGTAAATCGCGCTTACGAACAACATTCCCCCGGCTGGTGACATGCAAGACAGGACCGGCGTGGTTTTTCTTGCATCCATCTGCAGATGCTGTCCGCTGTTAGGCAGCATGCAAAGCCGGTCACTGATTTGCCATTGCGAGAGTGGAACCCGGGTACCTGTCACCGGGCATGTGAGGCACATATCCGGAGAATGACGCTGCATGAAAGCGTGGATGATCGGTATGTCGGCAGAGGTCAGTTTGCCGCTTTCGTCAGGCATCGGGTGCTGATCCTACACTTGCATCCATACTGCTGTAATCGAGGGCTGCTCAGCGCAGCCGCAGGCCGGTATCCCGCCATTCTCGTCAACGAACTCGACGCTGGCCTTCATTGTTTGCTGAAGACAGCGTCGCAACGTCGCACTTCAACGCGTGAGCCGGTCCCGCTCGATCCGGAGAACCGGGCCTGCATATGAAAGCCGTAGGGTGTCGCTGGCATAGACCGGCCCACCACATAGCTCGGATCGCCGGTGAGGCCATGACCTTTCAGCAAGGCGCTGCCGTCCGGCTGAATGGATCCGTCTAGGGCCAAGAAGCCTGCGTCGCCAACCGCTCCGACTTGACCGTGCATCGTCCCGCCTCGGACGCTCGCTTCGAAGCGTCGCGTGTAACCCGCCGTTCCGCCGGGCGTTGCTGGGCAACTGAAAACCACTCCCCAGGCGCCGTCGAATGGGCCGGTTGGCTGCGCCAAGGCGGTCGAAGTGAAGCCAGCGAGCAAGGCGAGCAACAATGGTTTCATTTTTCCGCCTTCCGGAGCCTGACCCCAGCCCTGCCCCCGTTCTCGTCAACGAACTCGACGCCTGCCACCTCAGTCACTTGGGAAGGTGTCCACCACCGCCCGCGCCATGGCGTACGTGACTTGATCGACAAAGGCACATTCGCCTTGTGCCACCATCTCACGCAACGCGCTCTGAGCGGCCAGCGCTGGGCCGGGTGAGGGCGTGTTCGCTCGATCCAGCAGGGATTGCACGTCGACAGAATTCAGCTTGTCATCAGTGTCCGGCATCACCTTTCTCCTTCAGCTAAGTTCGAAACTGAGCTCGTTGGTGTCTGTGAAAGTCGCGTTTCAGAGTAGGAGACTACGCCTCCCTTTCGACACATGAAACATTGCTCCCGAAGCGTCCAATTCGGGTATGCTTGCAGCCGAGACCTGGGTGAGATGGAGACCCCCCAACAGGAAGCCTGAGTTAACCCTCCTCGATCCCACGCCTCCACCACATTGTGCCACCAGAACGGCGACGGCCCACCGCGCCTCAGCCCGGTCGGCAGCATGGCCCGTAGATCCTCGAGCGTGTCGGCCACCAGCTCGCCGCCTTCCTGCCGTCCACCGGACCGGTCCGCTACGACGGCCCAGGCGACCACGTTCCCCGGGTGATCCGCGTGCTCGGCACTCACCAGCCACATGACCCACTGACCCGCGGCGACGCAGCGCTGCTGATCGCCCGCACGTCTTCGGCCGTTATGGCTTGCGGCTCTGCCGCCGTCATCGCGCTCATTCCGTTGCTGGCCTCCTCAACCGGCGTCGCAGCTGCGCCGCCGCAGGTGGTAGGATGGCTGTCGCTCCTTGGTGTGAAGCGGCAGCGTCCAGACCTCGTTTCCGCCACCCACCTCGGGCGCAGAGCGGCCGTGGCTCGTCGCGCACAGGTAAATCTCGTCGGGCCCGCGGTAGCAGCCGTGGCAGGTCAGTCGGAGAGCCAGATCGGCCAAGGTGGCTGCCGCCAACTGCCGGTCTTTTGCCACCAAGCCGAGGGCGATCACCCGGTGGTCGCCGCACCCACAGGACACGTCGAGGAAATGGTCGCGCATTGAGCGGACCTGGGCGGCAAGCGCGAGGGCGCGGTCATAGGGCGGCTCCTGCATGCTAGAACGAATCCAGAACTACCGCGTGATGTCGAGTCCCGTTTTCAGGATTGGCAAGACGGGGGATGATGCCGGTTCTCTTCCGGCTGCCTCGGCCTGACGGCTTAAATGGCGTCGCCGATGGTGACCTTGCCCCCTGAAATGCCCCCGTTCTGAAGTTAGGGTCCGTCATCAGGAGACGGACGATGAAGCGGTCAAGGTTCACGCAAGAGCAGATCATCGGCGTGTTGAAGGAGCACCAGGCAGGCGCGACGGCGGCTGATCTGTGCCGCAAGCACGGCATCAGCGACGCAACGTTCTACACGTGGCGGTCGAAATACGGCGGCATGGAAGTGTCGGACGCACGCAAGCTGAAGGGGCTCGAGGAAGAGAACGCCAAGCTCAAGAGGCTGCTTGCCGAGCAGATGCTGGACGTGGCGACGCTAAAGGAGATGCTGGCAAAAAACTTCTGACGCCCGGCTCGCGGCGTGCGGCCGCGACCTGGGCGATGGAGCAGAAGAACTACTCGCAGCGGCGTGCGTGCGGGTTGGTCGGCCTAGAGCCGAAGACCTACCGGTATGCCTCCAAACGATCCGGCGATGACGAGATCCGGGCCCGATTGCGCGTGCTGGCCGCTGAGCGACGGCGGTTCGGCTATCGGCGGCTGCATATTCTGCTGGCGCGTGACGGTGTGCGGCTGAACCACAAGCGGCTGTTCCGGCTCTACCGCGAGGAGAAGCTCGGAGTGCGCAAGCGGGGCGGCCGGAAACGAGCATTGGGAACGCGCTCGCCCATGGCTCTGCCGGAGGCGGCCAACCAGCGCTGGTCACTGGACTTCGTATCCGACGCGCTGTCCAACGGGCGCCGGTTCAGGGTGCTGGCCGTCGTGGACGACTTTACCCGTGAGTGCCTCGGCCTCGTCGCTGACACCTCATTGTCCGGCTTGCGGGTCGGTCGTGAACTCGACCGGATCGTCCAGTGGCGCGGTTGCCGTCCGGTGATGATCGTCAGCGACAACGGAACGGAGCTGACGTCGCACGCGATCCTACGCTGGCAGGAAAACCGTGGGGTGCTGTGGCACTACATTGCGCCGGGAAAGCCGCAGCAGAATGGGTTCGTGGAAAGCTTCAACGGCCGGTTCCGGGATGAATGCCTGAACGAGCACTTATTCAGCAGCCTGGCCGCGGCACGCCGGATCATCGAAGCATGGAGGGTCGACTACAACACCGAGCGCCCACACACGAGCCTCGACGGGTTCACCCCAGCAGCCTTTGCAGCCCGCCCCAACCAGGGGCATACGGAGAACGGATTCTGCTTATGAACGAGGGCATGTTGGGGGCAGGGTCAATGGTTAAGAGCGTTGGCACGATCACCAAGGTCGCCGCCCTGGCGCCGCAGGTCGGGGACGAGAAGCATGGGCCACCAACTGCGTGGACGGCACGGCCCACACCCTCTGACAGGGCCAGTGCTGGGGAGGATGAGCAGCAGACCCTGGCTTTGATGCGCCTGGGCCAGCTCCCGGTGTCCAGAGGGTAAAGGGCCGCCGGCGAACGTCTCGAGCCGAGCCCGATGCTCTTCGGTGGCCGCCGGAAGTCCAGCACGCAATTACAGGCAGGCTGCAACATCCTCCAGGCTCTATCGCCGCTCACCGACGCATGCAGACCTTCCGAGGGTTTTGTTGCCTTTTTAATAACCATTTTGGTGGCTTATCTCCATCGTGGACGGGGGCCTCAGGTCGCCCCCGATTGAAATCGACGGAGAAACACTGATGCCTTTGTCCTTCTTCCGTGTAACTGGAGCGGTGCTTGCTCTCTGCGCTCTTGCCGCTTGCACCCAGCGAGACCCGTTGAACACCGCCGGTCGTCCAGACGGCACGCCCGGCAATCCGCCCGGTACGGCTGCTTCGCGCAGCTTTGACCGCGCGGCCGGAACCGACACTTCGGGTGCCTATCCGAACCAGGCTGACGGCACCCGCTCCAATCCTCGCGGTACTGCAGTTAGCCGTACGCTGGGCACGACCAAGTAACTTCAAAAAGGAGCCCACTTTGAGAATCATTTCTCTCGAGGTGGGCACCGCCACGTATGGGCCCTAGCCGAATGCTTTGGAGTTTTAGCCGATGACCGACAGCTTGGCTTGCATCCACCACCTGATTGAGGACACGGCTGAAAAGCCAACTAACCAAATTGATGATATCTATCGTAGCTCAAGCGACGATCTTTGGCAGTTGATCCGGCAAGCTTCAACTGGACGAATTCTGGTTCGCCACACACCCAACGCTTCCTCCGGAGGCGTGATGTCGGAAGTGTCCGTCGAAGAGTTCTTGGCGATTAACGGATCAGGTCCCGAACACGGGGCGCTTCGTCTGCTGCTGGAGAAGGTCACCACAGTTTAGGCGAGTTAGAACAGGTCGGCGGCGGCACACCAAAACAGTACCTCGACATAGGTCGGCTCTTAAACCGGAGCGAACCGCCGTGTGACAGGCGCAAGTGCGCGCTCAACAGCCGCCGGTTCGCGGTCGATCACCTGTAGGTAGGACCGCGCGGTTTGGTCCGGTCGCCTGCGACCCTGCTCCCAGTCGCGAAGAGTGCTGATGCCCAAACCAAACCGGCAGGCGAAAGCGTCCTGGCTCAAACCAAGTCTTTGTCGGATTGCGCGTACGTCAGTTGCAGCTGAGGCTGGGTGGACGGGTGCGATCGCCTCGTGAAGAGTGGTCGCGCTTCCTCTTACGAAATCAGCCATATCGTCGATGACGTCGACCTTTCTGGTCATCGTGCTGCCTCTTTTCGGCTGTCAATCTTCCGCACCGGATCGCATCGCTGTTCTGGTGTCTGACGCTGGCAATCTCGCGCAAGCTGACACTCTTGCACATCGAACTTTACGTTACCGGTTGCGCTCATCGCTCGGTTTCGCGTTACGGCATTCTGCCGTTAACTCCGCGATGTCATCTCGACGGTCGTGGTTCGCCAGGACAGCAATCGCTAGACGGTTGAGTTTCGCACTCTAGCCCGCTGCAGGTCGCTTCATTTCGCACGCGAGCAGGAACGCGGCATCCTCGGTCAGCGCGGCATCGGGTTCGATCCTCGGCGACAGTGCGGTGCGCAACTCCCAATCTATATAGTCGCGCTGCCTGTCGCGCAGGCCGCCAGACTCAGGTACGGTGGTGCGGTCGCCGATGCCTGCATCAGCGGGCGTCTCAGGTCGTTACGCAGCTTGGGGTGACCGATTAGGATTACGGCCAGTTGATCGCTGCCCTCAGTAACAAGCTCAACGACGCGCTTGAGCGCGGTCAGCCTCTTAGGGTGGAGATCATGCTCGTCGTCGACGAACAGCGCGACCGGCCGCTTGGCCTTGCGGAACAGCTCCTGCAAATCACGTTCGCGCCGTTCCGAATGCTGGGTGTGATCGCGGTCTTTAGGTCATGGGGAGCCGGGCATGATGCTCGGTCTCGAAGAAGCCGACATCGAGTCAAAACAATGACGGCAGCCTGGCGCTCTGGTTCAACCCGCGCGTCAACGACGCCACGGGAGAGAGCGATTTCGACCTTCGCGAGATGCGCAACTCGCTGCACGCGATCTATGCCGGGTGACGCCGGACAACATCGAGCGGCTGCGCCCGCTGGAGCTAACCGCGGAGTTCTCCAGTCGGGTTAAGCAATCCTTAACCCTAGCGTGTTGATTTGGGAGGCAATGCAAACAAGGCCGCGTGGGCAGCTTTCATGACAACGACTTCCAGCTCGGCGATAACGCATCTAGAGAAAGTTGGTGTTGGAACCGGCGTTTGGATCGCCGATTTAACGCAGCCAGTCCTAGATGTTGATCGCGCAGACTTCGCTTGGTACTACGACTGGGGACGATTAGCTTTGCCAAGCGCATCTTCAGATAGCACCACTGCGGCTTTCATTCCGATGGTATGGGACGCAACCGACGTCACACCAGCGAATGTGGCAGCTATCAAAGCATCAAGCGCAACCGCGTTACTTGGCTTTAACGAGCCGGACAATTTAGGTCAAGCCAACATGAGTGTGAGCCAGGCACTCAGTCTTTGGCCGACGCTGATGGCCACTGGACTCCGACTTGGATCTCCTGCACCTACTCAGAACGGTGTTCTAGGAGATGCCTCCTGGCTTGGCCGATTTATGTCAGGCGCGAGAAGCCAGAACCTCAAAGTCGACTTTATAGCGGTTCATTACTATTCAACGGACCAGGACGTTGCTGGCTTCAGGAATTGGTTGGGAGCCTTATACGACCAATACAACAAGCCGATCTGGGTTACTGAGTGGTGCCTTGCCGATTGGAGCAATCCAGGGAGATTCAGTGCTGCCGAACAAGCGTCGTTTGCACAAGCGGGCACGGCAATGATGGACAGTTTGCCTTTTGTCGAAAGGCAGGCATGGTTTGCGGCTTACAATGGTGGAGACGGGTGGGATTTAAACAGCGGGGTCTTTGATGCGAGCGGTAACCTCACCTCGGTTGGCTTGGCATTTCGCGACCTAAACACGTCGGTGCCGGGACCCACAACCTCTCAAAGCTCCGCAATTGGCCCGGACACCATCGCGGTAAACGCCTCGGCGTCGTTGGCGGGCGGCGTAGGCGCATATTTCACCTTAATCGTCGACGGTATCACCATCGGCAGCGCTACGGTCGACAGCACTTCGACCCAAGCCTACAGCTTCAACACGGCCCTGGTCGGCGGCGGCAGCGCTGCCCACGACATTCAGGTTAAGTTTGAAAACGACGCCGTCATCAACGGTCAGGACCGGAACCTTTATCTGCAATCCATCTCCGTCAACGGACAGACCACGGCTGCAACGAGTGGGGCCGAGATCTATCACGCCACCGGTAGCGCCAGCACGGGCTTCGGACCCGGCGACGTCACCAGCAGCGGCAACATGTATTGGCAGGGCGCTGCGGAGTTCAGCCTCCCCGCCGCCGCCCACAGCTCAATCGGCACCGGTGGAACCACGACAGCCGTGGGTGAGACTGCGCTCGAGCCCGCCATCCTGCGTATCATTGGCAACAAGGATGGCGGCATCACCCTACTTGGCCGCTCGGCGGCCGGCAGCACGGTGATGATCTCGGACACCAGCCTGGGTTTGAGGAAAACGCTCGGGTCGGTGACGGCCGGCAGCGACGGCGCCTTCAGCCTGACGACGCACGACAAAGTAGAAACTGCCGCAGTCAATATCTACTCAGCGACGGCGCGCAACGCAGCAGGGCAATCAAGCGGGAGCGTCGGGCTGTTCCAGCTCAGCAGCGCCAGCTCCGACTCTCTGTCCGGCACGGCCGGGCAAGGCGACGTGTTCGCGACTTTCCTGCGCACGGGCAATGACGTGATCAGTGGATTTGAGACCACACGCGCGGTGGGTGCGGGACATGACGTGGTGAACCTTAGCGGTACCGGCTATGGCAGCTATAGCCAAGTTGCCCCGAATATCAGCGGAACGAGTTCGGCCCTGATCCAGCTGGACGCTACGCGGTCGGTTACGCTGCTCGGCTTAGCTGCGTCGTCGCTGCAGGCGAGCGACTTCCGATTCTCCTAAGGTGTCTGAACTCGGCGTGTCGGCCTGACAGTAAGAATTGTATTTTTCTCAGGTCAAGGCCGTTTCTGACAAAGTCAGAGGGTGATACCAGCGCCTTTGGACGGCGCCAAGCGACGCAGTTAGCCGGCATCGGTCGGCTCTCGTCGAACTAATTCGGCGCCGCCGAAATTCTCCTGCATCTCTCGCACGAATAGCGGGTCTTCTGGGCTTCAAGCGAGGCTTGTTCCACCCGAAAGCCGCGGTTGCGCAGTGGTGTGACAAGCCCGCCTTGCGCGAATGCCAGCAGCGCTTCGCGCACGGGCATCGTTGAGATCCTTAGTTCGCTGGCCAGGGTTGGTCCATGGCGGCGAGGGCGGCCTGACGGCACTGACGAAAGGCGGAGCGGCGCAGACCACTTTGCAGGTGGGCCCCAATCTGTCCGCCAAGCTGCTCATCGCGCGACACAAGCGCCGAAGATGGAACATGCCGATTAGGTGAGGCGTTGACGTTTAAGCAAAGGCCGTATTCGGAGCCAATCGGCAAACAGGTCATCGGCAAGCAGATAAATTACAAATTGCGCAACAACTAGACAGATTGCGCAATAAAGTTGTCGTCGACTACCAACGCCCATTGACCTGACCCCGCACGCCGGGCTTTGTCCCCACAGTCGGTGCGCCATCAACCGACATGGAGGATGGTCCGATTGTCGATCATGGTAAAACAGCTACAGCACTCAGCCGAATGCCGTCCGGTATACCGGCGCAAATTATTCTGTTCGAGCGCGATGCTTGCGCTCGCTGTCGGGATTGCTGGGCAAGCCGTATTAGCACGACCGGCCATGGCGCAGTGCAACCCCGGGGATGGCGCGCCGCCGCCGCCGCCCGCAGCCGCGGTCACGGCGGATTTTTCCAACCGGACATTTGGGTCTCCACCGAACGCGTTCGGTGTCCAGAACAATGGGCAAGGCGGCTGTGACGGGCCGAAGAACCTCGATCCGAACGCGCAGGCACCGTTCGGTGGGCCCGGTCAGCAAGGCGGAGACGTCACGCTGACCGGAACCAACGTCAGAGTCGTCGGCGGCGCTCCACAAGGTCCGGCAGATCCGGTCCAATCGTTCTACGGCGCCTACATCAGGAGCGTCGGCGGCAACGCGGGCACCGGGGGCGAGGGAAATTACGCCGGCGGCGACGGCGGCATCGGTGGCGCCGGCGCCAGAGGCGGAAACATCTCGGTAAGGCTCGGTATCGATTTGATACCGTCGCCAACCTTCGGAGCGGTACCCTTTGGGATCAGTTTGGACGCGAGCGGAGGAAGAGGCGGTAACGGGGGTGCCAACGATACTTCTGGCGTTTACGCCAAGGTCGCTGGCAACGGCGCTGCTGGCGGCCAGGGCGGCTCGGTGCAATTGATCGTCAGCGGCAGCATTCAGGCCAATCTTGGCATCGTGGCGACGGCATACGGCGGCAATGGCGGTGCTGGCGGCAAGTCCGACAGTGATGACGTCGCAGACGACAAGACCGGTGGAAGCGGTGGCAAAGGGGCCGAGGGCGGCACCGTGTCGGTTCGGCTGGCGGGCGGGACGATTTCGACGTCGTCGACTGCGATCCTTGCCTTGGCCGAAGGCGGAACCGGCGGTGCCGGCGGTTCGACTGGCCCATACTTCTCGACCCAGGGTGGTGATGGCGGCGCGGGGGGCGGTGGCGGTGCCAGTGCCGTTGGAATCGATTCCGGCGCGACGGTCCTCGTCAGCAAGAACCCGGCCAGCCTTGATTATGTCGACAGTTCCATGATCGTGCGTAGCATCGGCGGCGCTGGCGGCGCGGGGGGTCTACCCGGCGGCGCCCCTGGCCAGGGCGGTGGCAGCGGCGGCAAAGGCGGTGACGCTGGGTCGGCAACGGCTACGGTGCTCGGCACCGTCGAATTCAACGGCTTCACCGCCATCGGCCGACTGAACGGCCCCGCCATACTTGTCCAGTCGAATGGCGGAGTTGGGGGGCCAGGTGCCGGTATCGTTGGCGCGATCATCGGCTCGCCAGGCGGCGGCGGCTTCGCCGGGGCGGGCGGTGACGCCACCCTGACCCTCGGGAACAATGCATCCGCCGCAACCGTGCGTACGACCGGCAACTTCGTCCACGGTGCGCTGGTGCAGAGCGTCGGTGGCGCTGGCGGCAACGGTGGAAGCGCCAGCTTCCTGTTCGGTGGCGGCTCCGGCGGTGCCGGAGCCGCGGGCGGCGACGGCGGCACGGTCCAGGTCAACGGGGCGAGCGGATCGCGCGTCGTCGTCAAAGGGGACAACGCTACCGCCATCATGGCGCAAAGCATCGGCGGCGGCGGCGGCTCCGGCGGCGACGCCACCGACGTCACGGTGGGCGCGAGCTACGTGGTCGGCGGCAATGGCGGGCTGGGCGGCAACGGCGCCACGGTTCGGGTTACACTGGACGCCGGCGTCTATGCCTCCACCAGCACCAAGGGCGGCGGAGGCATCCTGGCCCAGAGCATCGGCGGGTCCGGCGGCGTCGGCGGCAGCGCCAGCGCCAGCGGTGTCGGACTCATCTCCATGGTGGTCGGGGGCGACGCCGGCAACGGCAGTGGGAGCGGTGGCGTCACGGTCAATACCGGGGCGCTGATCACCACCTATGGCGACCACGCGGCCGGTTTGCAGGCGCAGAGCATCGGCGGCGGCGGCGGAAAGGCCGGGTCGGCGCTGTCGTTCATCACCACCGTCGGGCCGTCCGCCTCCGTTTCGGTCGGCGGACGCGGCGGCAGCGGCGGCGCGGCCGGCGAGGTGCAGGCCGTCAACACCGGCCAGATCACGACCTATGGCGCCGATGCACCCGGAGTGCTGATGCAGAGCATCGGCGGCGGCGGCGGCTCGGGCGGCGCCGCCGCCGCCCGCGCCGTCAGCCTCGCGGTGGGCAAGTACATCCCGGCAGTTTCCATCGCGGTCGCGACCGGCGGCGCGGGCGGCTCGGGCAACACGGGCGGCAAGGTCAGTCTGACGAATTCGGGACTGATCGCCACTGCTGGCGACGCTGCGTTCGGCGTGATGGCGCAATCGATCGGCGGCGGCGGCGGCACCGGCGGCGACGCGACCGGTGCGGCTTACTCAACCGGCGTATTGGGAACGGTGTCGATCTCGGTCGGTGTCGGCGTCGGTGGCTCCGGCGGCAAGGGCGGGCTCGGGGGCGAGGTCGATTTGGCCAATGCGGGCGTGGTCGCCACGCTGGGCCACGACGCCTATGGCGTAGTCGCGCAGTCCATCGGCGGCGGCGGCGGCATGGGCGGGGGCGGCGACGCCACGTCCTCGGCCGGAGGCGCCAAAGCGGGCCTCGGCGCCACCATCACGGTCGGCGGCGGCGGCGGCGGCGGCAACGATGGCGGTCGCGTGTCGTTGTTGAACACCGGGGCGGTGACGACGGTGGGAGACGGCGCTGACGCCGTCTTCGCCCAGAGCGTCGGCGGCGGCGGCGGCGCAGGTCACGGCGGCGTGGGCACGGCCAACGGCAGCAAACTGGCGATCAACGTCACCCTAGGCGGTAGCGGCGGCGGTGGCGGCGACGGCGGCAAGGTCCTGGGACGGAACTACGGCAGCATCGTCACCCGCGGCACGGACGCGATCGGCCTGTCGGTGCAAAGCGTCGGCGGCGGCGGCGGCAGGGCGGGCAAGGCGGGTTCGACCACCGGCGGGGTCAGCCCGGCATCGAACGCCGACAATCTTTACAACGTGCTGAGCAAAGGCCTCAACTTCGGCCAGATGTCGCAGGATCTCGGCGACGGCGTGATCCAGATCGGGTCGATCGGTCAGCAGATCACCGCCACCTTCAACGAACTGAGCGGCGTCTTCAACCAGGTCGAGGCCGGGCCAGGCAGCATCGGCAATGTCGACCAACTCTCCGTCGGGGTCGCCGTCGGCGGCCGGGGCGGCGCGGCCGGCGCTGGCGGCGCAGTCGACGCCATCAACACCGGCAATATCGGCACCTTCGGCGCGCAGTCGGACGGTGTCTTCGCCCAGAGCGTGGGCGGCGGCGGCGGCAAAGGTGGTGCGGCGACCTCCACCGGCAAGGCCGGCAACGACTCCACGGCATCCACGTCGGTGGCCGTCGGCGGCAATGGCGGCGGTGGCGGCAATGGCGGCCGGGTCACGGTGACGAACGAGACCGGAAACATCCGAACCCAGGGCGTGCTGGCCTTTGCCATCGCCGCCCAGAGCATAGGCGGCGGCGGCGGCAACGGCGCCACCGCCGGCACCGTCGATGGCTCGGTTAAAAGCCTCGGCGTCGGCGTCGGCGGCAATGGCGGGTCGGGAGGCAGCGGTGGCGAAGTCCAGGTCATGACTGGGAACGGCAGCCCCGAGGGCGGCCACATCGAGACGTCCGGCAAGCACGGCATCGGCGTGCTGGCGCAGAGCGTCGGCGCCGGCGGTGGCGTGATGCGGAACATGACCACCGACCAGACCTTCGACCCGGCGAAGATCCTCAACAACCCGCAAGGCCGCCTTGGCGACATCCAGGGTTATTCGTTTTCGTTGGGTGGCCAGAACGGGATCGGAGGCAATGGCGGTGTCGTCGGCGTCCAGGTGGAGAGCTCGATCGAGACCTCCGGCCGCGACGCGCACGGCGTCGTCGTCCAATCCATCGGCGGCGGCGGCGGCCTGATCGCAGGCGGCCAGGCGCTCGCCCCGAAAACCGGCGGTTCCAGCGGCGCAGGCGGTTCCGGCGGCTACGTGACGGTTGAGTTGACATCCGGCGCCCGCATTGCGACCGGCGCGTCCGGCGCCTCGTTCGGCGGCGACGGTGCATACGGCATCCTGGCGCAAAGCATCGGCGGCGGCGGCGGCGTCGCGGGCGACCTGTCCAACGCGCCGCGATCCATCGGCGGCGTGGGCGCGGGCAGCGGCATCCAGTCCAGCAACGGCGACGGCGGGTTCGTGAACATCGGCCTGCAGGATTCCAGCGTGTCGACCGTGGGTAGCCACGCGCACGGCATCTTTGCCCAAAGCATCGGCGGCGGCGGCGGCCTGGTCAATCAGGTGATCGGCACCAACGCCGATGGCTCCTCGATCGTGACCACGTCGCGCGGCAGCGCCGGCGGCGGCGGCAATGGCGGCCGTATCTCGATCGAGCTGGTGAACAGTTCGGTCTCGGCCTCTGGCGCCGGATCGGCGGGCATCCTGGCGCAAAGCGATGGCGGGTCGCGCGGCCCGATCGTCATCTCGATTGACGCCAAGTCGTCCGTCCTCGGCGGTGCGCCCGACCCGGCGGCCGGCAACCAACCGGCCCGCGAGCGCGATGCTGCGGCGATCCGCTTCCTTGGCGGCAGCGCCAACCAGCTGATCAACTACGGCACGGTCGCTGCCGCTAATAACGGCTACGCCCTGATCGCGGACGGGCCGCGGGACAACATCATCGTGACCAACGTCGGCAAGCTGACCGGCTCCGTGTCCTTCGGCGGCGGCGCGGGCAACGTCCTCGACAACCGGGCCGGCGGTGTTCTCGACGCGCCCGAAACGCTCGACCTGAACGGCGGCCTGCTCCGCAATGCCGGCACGCTGCGCCTCGGCGGCGTCGGCACGACCGGCCCGACCACGCTGACCGGCGATCTGATCCAGACGCCGGACGGCACCATCCTGGTCGACGCCGCCGCTTCCGCCGCGTCGGGGAACCGCATCGTCGTGAAAGGGCACGTCACCTTGTCCGGCGTCGTGGTGCCGGTCGTGTCGGGCGCCGCCAGCCTGAAGCCGGGCTCGACGCAGGCGACGTTCCTGACGGCGACGGACGGCGTTGTGCAGGATGGCGTGCGGGTGTCGCTCGCAGGCACGCCGGTGGCGCGGTACGCGCTCGCCACTCCGGACGGCAACACCCTAGCGCTGCGATACACCGTGGATTACTCGGCGTCCGACGTGCTCCGGGCGAGCGGCGTTGCGTCCCCCAACCGAGGAGAAGTCGGCCGTGCGCTGAACCAGATCCTGTCGGGTGACGCACCTGGCTTTTCCGTGCTGGCCAGTCGCCTGGCCACGGTCACCACCGCCGATGGCGTGGCTTCACTGCTCGACGTGCTGTCCGGCGAAGTGGCGGCCAGCGTGCAGCAGACGTCGTTCGCGGCGCAGCAGGCGTTCGCCACCACGCTGCTGCGCCATGCGGTCGGCCGCGGCACGGGGGCGTCGCAAGCTGCCTCCTACGCCGAGGCTTCGCTCGACCCGGTGGCGGGCCCGCCACTCAATCAGGACGGCGTCCGTGTCTGGGTGGGCGGCTTCGGCGCCAGCGACGTGCTGCGCGGCACGGCCGGTCAGGGCAGCCTCCACAGCCAGACTGCCGGCGGCCTGCTCGGACTGGACAAGTGGTTCGACGCCGACCGCATGCTCGGCATCAGCGTCGGTGGAGGCACCATCGATTTCAACGTCACCAACCGTGCGAGCCAGGGCCATTCGGCCGCGTTCAACGTCGGCCTCTATGGCCTGGCCCAGTTCGGGGACGCCTACGTCTCCGCCGCGCTCGCCTACGGCAACTACGCCGCTACCCTGCGGCGTACCGGCTTGAGCGGCATCGACGGCCTGGCGGCGACGGGTCGCGGCTCGCTGAGCAACGACGTTCTCGGCGGACGGGCGGAACTCGGTTGGCGCCGGCAGTTGGGAAGCGTCAGCCTGACGCCGTTCGCGTCGCTGCAGGTGGACCATCTCTGGCAAGGCAGCTTCACCGAAGGCCCAGCCGGACAAGGAAATGCCGGGGCACTGGCGCTGCAATTCGGCCGGGCCGAGCGGACTTCGGTGCCGCTGACCATCGGTGGTCGGGTCGGCGGCGGGATTCCGGTCGGAGCGGGTCGGGTCCTCGCCCTGTCGGCAGAACTGGGGTGGGTGCATGAGTTCAACCCGCAACGCTCGGTCACTGCCGCGTTCGTCGCGGCAACCGCCGTGCCGTTTCGCGTCCTGGGCGTGAGCGCGTCCCGCGACGCCGCGCAGACCAGCTTGGACGCCAAGCTGCCGATCGACCGTAACATCGCGCTGCTCGGCAGTTTCACCGGCCGCTTCTCCGGCGTCGAGACGGCGATCGGGGGCACCGGCGGCCTGCAGATAACATGGTAGGAGTGCGTCCCGGCTACACGACGGAGCGGAACATGGACGTTGATGTGCCGACATCGGCGAGGTCGGGCGCATGCTGCAAGAGCTTCCGCGCTCGGCGGGCCTGGGCGAACGGCGCCTCCGCATTGACGGCCTGGCGCCAAGTAGCGCTTTCCGCCGACGTGATCGTCGAGCCCGTCGATGCGGCCGGAATCGACGCCGAGTGGACCCAGACTCCCGATGCTGACCAAGCCCAGGTCCTGCTGTTCCTGCACGGTGGCGGCTATGTCTCCGGTTAAGATCAAAAGCTATCGCCATCTGGTCGCCCAAGCTGGATGCGGAGCGGGCACTCGGACGTTGGCGCCACATGGGTCGGAGACTAATCGGCCTGCGCGAGTTTTGTCAGCAGCGTCCGCAATGCTGAATGTTCCGGTCCGGCGCCGTTGATGGACAGGAACTCTTCGACCGGAAGATAAGTGACTTTTCCGCCGGACCCTTTGTTGGCCGTATGCCGCACCAGAATGCGTGCGCTCGGCGCCTCGCGGAGGAGGAGCCACGTATCACCATTCTGGCTGCGGTAGATCAGGTCGGTATTCACGGTCACCGTCAACAACGCTCCTCGCCCGACCCAGATAGGAGCGGTCACTCATTCCTGGCCTAAACCTGACCAAGAGCAACCTTGGCCGGGTGTGTTCACTCAAAACACCAGAAAGCCTGGCTTAGTGCTCCTTGCCCCGGCCTTTGGAGAGCGAGGCGTTGAAGTCCTCGCCCGCCTCTTCGCTCAGTGTTTTCAAATACGAGACCTGAGCGCCGATCGTGCTTTCGCCACCGGTGGTCCAGTTGTCCGGGTCTTTGACCGCGTTGGTCTCCCCAATGCATGTTGTCGGCATCCTCGTCCTTCGGTCTGCTAACCGCCGGCTTTGTTTCGCGAGCACGCCTCTCGTTCACGGAACATATTCCTTTACTTTGGTGTGTATAGGGCGTAAGTCCTATATGCCGGGCCGTAGCCGTCGTCCGGAGCTGTCGCAAAGTTAGGAGACTTCTATGATCGCCAACCACACCTCTCTGCTTGCCGGCATGCTGGTTGGCTTGTCCGTCGCGATGCCGATCGGCCCCATGGGCCTGCTCTGCATCCAGCGAACATTAACATCGGGGCGGCGCGTCGGCATCTGCACCGGGCTTGGTGCCGCGACCATGAACACCATCCACGCCGGGATCATCATCGCAGGTCTCGAAAGGCTAGCGCCGTTGATGGCGAGCGCGGGCCGCCTGCTTGGTTTTGTCGGAGGTTTGTTCTTGCTCTGGTGTGCGGCCAGGACGCTCTTGCGACCGCGTACATCACTGTCACGGTCGGGTGCGACTCAGCTCTCGCCGGTGACGGCTTATGGAACGGCGCTGACCTTCAACGCCATCAATCCAATGTCGCTGGGGTTGATGCTGGCTCTCCTGTCATCGGTCATCGAGATATCGGAACTATCTCTTGCTCGGGCGGCGATGCTGCTGCTGGGCGTGTTTACGGCCATAGTCGCTTGGTGGGTCTGCCTTGCGAGCGGCGTCGACCTGCTGAGGTCTCGGCTCAGTCCGGGAATGCTCTTCGTCGTGAACCAGATCGCCGGTATCGGGCTGCTCATCTACGGCACAGTGGCGTTTGTCCGATCGGCGAGCTTGTAGAACGACGTCGAGCCACGCAGCCCGTAGCGCCCGCTTTCATCAGGAGTGTGCTCTCATGCTCATGCGCGACATATATTGCAGCGCCAACATCCTGCTGAAGCAGCACGGGCCCGCTGCCAAGTCATACGCGACCCAACGTCTTGAAGAACTACAGGCGGTAGGCGACGAGAAAGGGGCTGGGGTCTGGATGGGCATCGTCGACGCGATCGCGGTGTTGGAATCGATTGAACCGCCGGCCGGGCAGTCAACCCACTAACCACCTCAGGGCAGCCAGCATAGTTGCTTGCGAAGAGCCGGCGGGCACGGCGAACTAGACGTATGTTTTCACGCGACGCTATCCTGTCGCGTGTAACATTTTGAGCTTTGCATGTGATGGTTGTGCACCTTTCACCGGCGGTTCGCAGATGATCGTTCCTGCTGACGAGCGGGCGAGAGATCTCCTTAGGGAGGGTGGACCGACCGAGGCCTGGCAGACAGCGACGCGAGAGGCCATCGACGCCCACCTCGCCAACGATCATGTCTGTCGTGACTACTGGCGAGCCGTTCAAGGCGTGCTCGGTCTGATCGCCCCGCGCCCAGGTCCAGGCAATCGGGATATCTACCGGTCTGCAAAGCTCCTTATTGCCCGACATGGAGCTGAAGAGGCGTGGCGCCTGGTGATGAGGCAGGCGGATGAGGACGAAGGCCTGGCGCAACAAGCCACCACGCTCCGCATCGCGGACGCGGTTCATGCCATGTCTCCAGGAGGACCAGAAGAGGGGCGGACGGAATTCTAAGAAGTTAGAGTTTGCCCATCAAAGCCGCACAATGGAGCCAGCGACCACGGTAAACGAGTGGGCAGCGCGACGGTGTCGCTCAAGAGCGAATACGCTGGTCCGCGGTCTCTGAAGAACTTATCATGAACACATGGCCGATCAGATCGTCATCACCGAGAAGACCAGTCAGGCGAAAGACATCCGCGACGCCGTGGGTCACCGCTACGGCACCATCCTGCCCGCCGAAGGCCACCTGTTCGATCTGGTCGAGCCCGAAGCTGTCGACCCCGCCTGGAAACGATGGAGCGCCACCCTGTTGCGGCCGAACGGGCTTTACCCCACCACACCCGCCGGCGGCGGCAACAAAGCGCCCAAGCTGCAGGTCATCCGTGAAGCACTGCGGACAGCCAAGCGCGTCTGGCTGGCGACAGACTGCGACCGCGAAGGTCAACTGATCGGCCAGGAGATCCTCGAGCACTACGGCTACAAAGGCGAGGTGCGCCGGGTGATGTTCACCGCCCAGGACGCCCAGACGATCCGTGAGGCTTTTACCAGGGCCCGGCCGAACAGCGACCACCTTGCTCTCTATCAGGCCGCCGTCGCCCGCCGCCAGGCGGACCAGATCTACAATTTGTCGCTCACCCGCACCGCCACTGTCACGCTGGCCCAAGGCGCTCGCACCATGATCGGCGTGGGCCGGGTCAAGACGCCGACCATGGCCATCGTCTGCCGGCGCGAGCTGGAAATCCGGGACTTCGTGGTGCAGCCCTATTTCGAGGTAGTCGCGACCGCCACAGTCGCCGACGGCCATTTCCGTATGCGCCACGCCCCAAAGGAGCGCATCTCCGACCGGGCGGCGGCTGAGGCGATCGCGGCCCTGGCAGCCGGTGCTACCGGGCCGCTAGCAGTCAAGGTCGAGGAGAAACGGCAGGCGCCGCCACGGCTGCACGACCTACCCTCGCTGCAGAAGCTGTGTGCCTCCCGCTTCGGTTGGTCGGCGGCACACACGCTGGCGGTGGCACAGGAGCTCTACGACGGCGCGGGCAAAAAGATCATTACCTACCCACGGGCGGAAACCCACTTCTTGCCCGAGAGCCTGATCCCGCAAATGCCGCAGATCGTCGCCGGGCTGCAGGTCGGCCAGAGCTTCACGGCGATCCCGGTGCCGAACCCGCCGCTGATCCGGCGTGGAATGGCTGGCACCTTCAGCGACAAGGGGTTGGCCGGTGCCAGCCACCACGCGGTGATCCCGAACGCCAACACGATCGACAGCCTAAAGCAGATCTGGCCGGGGCTGAGTGCGGACGAGCGCCGCCTGTTCGACGTTATCGCGCGCGCGACCCTGGCCGCCGTGATGCCGGATTTCCGCTATCGGCAGACGACGGCATCGCTGGATGTGCAGGAGCACGCCTTCCGGGCGGTCGGGCGTCAGCCAATCGAGCTCGGCTGGCGGGCGGCGTTTCCGGAGTGGACGCCCGCCGCTGAGAAGAGTGACGAGGCGCAACTGCTGCCGGTGCTGCGCACCGGTGAGGCGACGGTGCTGTCCGATCCCGTGGTGGAGGCCAAGGAAACCCGGCCGCCGCCGCGCTACAACGAAGGCACGCTGATCGACGCCATGCAGAACGCGTGGCGCTTCGTGGAGGATGAGACGCTACGGGAACGACTGAAGGAAGCCAAGGGCATTGGCACGCCGGCGACCCGGGCTGAGATCATCCGCGTTCTGAAGACTCAGGAGCTGCTGACAGCACAGGGTAAGAACATCGTGCCGACCGAGCGGGGCCTGGCCCTGTTCGACGTGCTGCAGAGGGCGGATCCGGCGCTCGTCGATCCCGGTGTCACTGCGCAGTTGGAGCGGCTGCTGGACGAGGTGCTGATCGGACAGACAGAGATGATGGGGGCCATCGACGCCGTTTGTGCCCAGGCCTCGCGCATCATCGGACGGCTGACCGAGCACGCTGCCAGCGGCGTCGCACCGCTGGTCGACGCTTCTCATACCGCGCTGGGTGCGGCCGGCCCGGTGCGGCCGCCGACGCCGGCGATGAAGGCCTACGTGGTAAGCCTGGCACAACAGCTTGGCCGTAAACCGCCCCGTGGTTACGCCAGCTCTAGCGCGATCTGTCGGGCCTTTCTGGACAAGCATGCGGCTCGGAAACGACCTGCGCATGCCAACTCGACAGACATTGTCCCGCAGGAAAAACGACCAGAACGACTGCGGACGCCGCTAGCGCTCAGCCCGGCTGTGCCCGTTGCAATACCACCCAGCCCGGAAAAGCTTAGAGCTTCAAAGGGTCGTAAGACGAAGCCGCCCCAGTCAGCTAAATGGGTCTCATCGACGGCGAAGGCTGACCCGGCCGAGGTGCGGCTCAACATACCTTACGGCAACAAGGAGACTGCACAGAAGCTGGGTGCCCGATATCGGGACGGCGCATGGTATGGGCCGGCCGGTGTTGATCTCTCGCAGTTTCGCGACCGAGGCTGGATCTGATGCGAGGCCATCGTTAGGCTGCTATCGACCTCAACCCGGACGGTCACGGCCTGATCAGACCCACCCGGAAGCAGACTTTCGAACGAGGTATCGCTCGGCAGCTACGCGCTTCATCTCGGACGTTTACCTACTTACCTTTGGATATCCGAACCAAACCGAGCAGCCAAACCTCGAGACCTGAACTGAGACGACGGCGCACTTGTTGGTCGGTCAACTCCCCTGACAACGCTGCTGCTCGGGTCTCTGGGCGGCGCCACTGCCCTTTCACTTAGATCCCGCAGCTGCCGTAATCGGGCATGGAAGATGGGATCTCAGACGCATTTGCGTTACTACACCGCCATCGACGACGATGTCAGAACAGTGCGTTACCAATCGCGGCACCAGCCGCACCCGCGCTGAATCCGATTGTTGTAACGATCGCAGCGATGCGGCCGCGCATTGCTGAAGACGTTGCCTGCGCCTGAGCTTGTGCTTGATTGGCAACCAGTGCCGTCTGAGTGCCGATGTCGAGAAGCGTCATTATAGCGTATGTCATCGGACCGATCCCGCTGGTGCACAGCGCGCTGACAGCCGCGAGCGCGACGGTGCCAAACCCTGCTAGTGCGATCTTCGATGGCGCCTGATGGCGGCAGAGCCACCCTGCCGCCAATGCTGCTAACGCACCTAGGGACGCCACCGCCCCCATAGGAACAGCACCGGCCACGCCGGCGTACGCCAAGACTCGTGGGAAGACCGCCCAGCCGCCATTGAAGGCTGCAAAGACGCAGGCCTGCTGCAATGCCGCGCGGCGTAGCACAGGCTCACGTTGCCATAGACACCATACGCTAGGTAATGACCTCGGTGCGGGGTCGCCGTCCCACTCGCGGCGCTGAGCCGTGATAGCGGCGACAAGGCCGATGGTACACACTAGCGCGGCATCGAGGATGAACATCGTTCGCCAGCCCAGTGCCATCGATGCAGCAGGCACGATGGCGCGAGCCGCTACGATGCCGGTCAAACCGCTGGCGATGATGCAGCCAATGACCGGGCCGCGCTGGGGAGCGGGAACCGCGCTCGTTGCGCAGGCCAAAGCACGCTGTGTCAAGGAACAGCCAACACCGATGAGAAGGCATGCTGCAGTGACCGCCGGAGCTGTGGGGGCGACCGCGGCAACGCTGAGGCCGACGCTGAGAAGCAGCGCGTGAACACCGATGCCACTAGCCGTGGTCAGGTCACGAGCTACCGCAGCAAGGATCGCCACGCCTACTGCATAACCGACGAGCGCGGCGCTGGGCATGAGGCTGACCCAGAATGAAGCGCCCAAATCCGACCGAACCAGTCCTGCAACGGACTGCGCCCAATAGAGCGTCGAGACTGTCGTGCCGTTGAGCAGGAGCAGCGCGGCGAGTAACGGGACGGTGGAGCTGCGGGAAATGGACGGCGCGAACATACAATCATCCGGAGAAGGAAATTAGAGCAGATGGCCTATCTGCTGACCTACCTCACAGAAGAAAAGAATCTATGAACAGCTCGCTCCAGAATGCCGGAGCGGCTGAGATTTGATGCAGGGTTCGCCCGTCCAGAACGGCGCCAATCTGGTTAAGGAGGATAGCCGTTGCTGCGACATCTAACGCGTGAGCGACGAGCGGATGTGACGACGATCGCGCGCCTGAGCCTTTCCCCAGAAAAGAGAACAATTCACGCTTATACTCTAGACCCGCTTACACCCATCGCGCGGCTACCCACATCCCCCCGTAATGTTTGCCGTGCGCTAGACTTGACGTGCGCCTGCATTCTTTCTTACCCGATTGCCTGCGGCCGGACTGCCCACCGTTGTGGGCAGTCGTCGGCACTCGTCAGCCTAATGGATTCACGCCAAGCCGAGAAAGACGGCCAGGGCGCGATTGACCGCCAGCAGGCTTGCATCGTCCAGATGGCCGATGACGCCGCCCAGCGTGCCCCGTGGTGGGGTCTGCAATTTGTCCACCATGATCTGCGACGATTTGCCCAGGCCGTTCTGCAGGCTGGGTTCGACCTTGACCCGCAGCAAGGGGGCGTCAACGAGGGTGCTGGTGATCGGCAGGACAGTCACGGCCGAAAGTCCGCCGAACAGGTCGGACTGCACCACCAGGGCCGGCCGGGGTTTTCCCTGCTCACCCTGAAGGGCGACCGTCACCAGGTCGCCACGTCTCACTCCCTCCAGCCAATCGAGTCGGAGATTGTGTACCAATCTTCATCGTCAGCAGCAGCAATTGGCCCAGCATCACGTATCAAGCTTGCTTGACGGGCACACTCCTCAGCAAAGCCGGCAGCACGAATGTCTGGCACCCAAATTTGCATCGGCCTCAGCCCCGCCGCACGGAGCTTGTCACGCCGCCTCTGAACCCGTTGCGCGCCTGTTCTAGATATGGGCATGCGTTACATGTAGCGCGTCGGTCATGCTAGGTCTATCACCGTCGTTCCGGGCGGGCGACGGCAGCTACGTTCGCACGACAGCTTCTCTTTAAGTTCTTGGCCTTCTGCCACAAAAACGTTTGTCGGCCAGCACCGTCCCGGGGTCACGGCACAAAACGAACGGGCATAATGGCGCGCTCGAGCCACGCTAGGTCGATAACCATGATCTCAACGTTTGCACGGTTCGCCGTCGCCGTCTTGATGCTGGTCGAAACCGATGGCCAGGCACAGCCGGTTGGCAGCGGAAACGGCCTGTTCCCGACCGACGGAAGTCTGCGCGCATCGGGTGCGACAACGGTCGTGAACGTCGGCCCGACCGCGGCCGACGCGCTGCGGATTAGTCCTGTGACCTTCCTCAGGCGAGCCGGCACCAATAACGGCGAGAGCTCGAAGTCGATGTGCGGGCTTGTCATCGTCTCCCCCGGGCGCCGGCTGCAGGGCGTCATCACCGTAGGCACCGGCGCCACGGAGGCCACGCCGTCGTGCGACGCGGTCCTGGCCGTCGGCGCGGTGCAGGCGGTGGCGGACGAGACGGTCCGCCGAATTGGCGCAATTCATGCCGTATCGTCCCGCAACGCCGCCGATGGCCGGGCGGCGATAATTCTTCGCCGCGACGGGGCGGGAACGTGGTCGGTCGACGAAGACGCCACGGTGCGAGCTGACACGATCACGCACCACACGATCGCTGAACTGCGCCGGAAACTGCATTAGGTGATTATCCCTCAATCTAGAGCACTCCAATCGAACCGATCCGATTGTGACCTTGCCCCCTGAAATGCCACCGTTCTGAAGTTAGGGTCCGTCGAGAGGAGACGGACGATGAAGCGGTCAAGGTTTACGCAGGAGCAGATTATCGGCGTGCTGAAGGAGCATCAGACGGGTGCTACGGCGGCTGATCTGTGCCGCAAAATACGCATCGGCGACGCGACATTCTAAACGTGGCGGTCGAAATGCGGCGGGATGGATGTATCGGACGCTCGCAAGCTGAAAGGGCTCGAGGAGAAGAACGCCAAGCTGAAGAAACTGCTGGCAGTGCCAGATGCTGGACGTGGCGACGCTAGAGGAGATGCTGGCAAAGAACTTCTGACGCCCGGCTCGCGGCGAGCGGCCGTGAATTGGGCGATGGCGAGATTTGTACCAGGCTGCGCGTGCTGGCCGTTGAGCGACGACGGTTTGGCTACCGGCGACTGCACATCTTGCTCGCGCGCGTGATGGTGTCCGACTGAACCACAAGCGCCTGTTCCGGCTCTACCGCGAGGAAAAGCTCGGCGTGCGCAAGCTGGGCGGGCGGAAACGAGCATTGGGGACGCGCTCGCCAATGGCGTTGCCGAAGGCCGCGAACCAGCGCTGGTCGCTGGACTTCGTCTCCGACGCGCTATCAAACGAGCGCCGGTTCCGGATACTCGCGGTGGTCGACGACTTCACCCGTGAATGCCTCGGCCTAGTCGCCGATACGTCGCGCACGGAACTGCAGGGGCTGTGGCGGGAGCGTCCCTGGAAGGAGTAGGGAAGCAGGCTTCCACGTTCGACGGAGACACACCGATGGCCGCCGGCCTCGCCGCTCTTTCCCTCCTCATCACGCTCGTGCCGGCGCTGCCCGATCCGCCCCCACTGGCGCCGTCCTGGTTGCCGGTCCGCGCGCCGCCCGTCGCCTATCTCTCCCCGGATGGGCGCCTGATGGTCATGCTGGAGCGGGACGAGGGCTTTGGCCAGATCGAGACCCTCACTGTCTTTGCCGATCCGAATACACGGCGGGCACGCCGGATCTTCCGTTTCGTTGGCGACACGCCGCTGCGCTTCGTGCGATGGAACAAGTCCCGCTCGGCCGAGCTGGAGTTCCCGCCCCAAGGCGGGGAGCCTGCTTATGGGTTGCGGCTGGCCTGTGGGGACGAAAAGTGCACCCTGGACCGTCAATCCGTCGAAGAAAGTTGGTAAACGCAAGGTTGAGTAATCCGCTTCCTCTACCAAAGCAGTCATCGGTCCTTCGGGCCCAAACGCGCGCTGAGAACGGCACGGAACTGGTCCAACGGTTTTGGATCGACAGCAGAGATACACACGCAGAACCCAACCATGGCGTCACCCAACACCATCAGACGTCCGCCCACCTCTTCCCAGCGCTTCAGCACGTTCCAGCGCACGAGTGTCACGCCGGTGCCGGTCCGGCTTTCCAGCCCCTCGTCGCTGACAACGACGCGAGCGGGGTAGACAAGCTGCGGGTCCGACGGATCCACGTCCGGACGCGCCCGCAGGATCTGGCGCAGCACGCGACGCAACCATGGCCGTCTCAGCCATCGCTGGACCACCATGCCAACTACGGTACAGCCAGCCATCGCCAGCGCGACCGCCATCAAGGTGCCGGGCTCATCGATCAGGGCGCGGAATAGCGAACCAAGCGACGATCCGTGCCGGTCACCGGCCCACCCGATCACGATGCCACCTCCCATCGCCAGGGGTGCGCAGGCGGCCGCGATTAGAACCGCGGTCACCTCGCGCCGTAGCCGGCCGGCACGCATGGTCGGGGTAGCCAAGCAACGCATCTGCAAGGCGAGCATGTCCTCAAGCGTGACCATCACCTCGAAGGTAAGGACGTCCGGATGGTCAGTCGTTGACGTCAATGGGTTGCTCATCTCTCGTCCGATGCTATCGCACTTAGCAGTTTTACACCTCTTGAAGCTGAGACCGCTCTCCACGACGGAGGGTGATAGCCTCGTGACCGGGCTAAAGCGGCAGACGAAAATGTCCTCGTCTTTGGCATCGTGATGATAGTTCGGCCGCATGGAGCTTCAATCCATATCGCCGTCGCGTTGGATAGTCTCAAGCCGTCGTCAAGCGCCGCGGCTGCTCACGATGATCCACGAATTTCACAAGGCTGGCTATCAGCGCATCCGCTTCAGCTCGGGTATTGCGCCGAGCGGCATGCATTGGCGCTGCTCCATCACCCACGCCAGCAATATGAAGTGCGACGGTCTCCGTATTGATGGCGCCAATACCGGGGACGAGGTCGCGCATTACTCAACAGCCTCCGGCGATTGCTACTTTCAATGGCACGACGCGCCTGGACAGTCCGCCCGCGAACTGGGTGTCACGTTCTTAGTTCTGATTAGGAAATGCAAGCGTCATATCGTCACTGATACAGCAGGCCATCTGGTTACTTTGGCGGTGCACAGTGCCGGCACTCAGGACCGCGACGGTGCCCCCGGCGTGCTGGCCACCATACGTCGACTTTACCGTTGGCTGCGGCACATCTTTGCCGATGGCGGCTACGCCAGCCACAAACTACGCGACGCCCTGTCTAGCATGGGTCGCTGAACGGTTCAGATCATCAAGTGGTCCTACACCGCACAGGGCTTTGAGGTGCTACCGAGACGATGGGTTGTGGAGCGGACCTTCGCATGGCTCGGCGGTGTCGCAGGCTCGCCAACGACGTCGAAGCCACCATCGAGAGCTCGGCGGCTTGGGCACTCGTGGCTCACATCCGCCGACTAACTCGAACACTCGCAAGTCTGATCTACAATGCGCTATTCTGAGTCAGACTCTGAGCCTAAACTACCCCGGATACCTTCACTCCAGTCTTGTACTGTCAGGCCCAAACGCGACGGCGATGCCTGCGAGACTGCCATTTCCAACACCTGCGCACCGTAGGTGATCCCATACTCACCAGCCCAGGTTAGCCCGGTTGCGCTAACCTTGACCGAGACATCGAGTGGATCGCGGACGTAGCCTACCCCTGTCAGATCCGTCAGCCCTTGCTTGTCTAGGCAAATGCCAAGCTTGGGGCGGGTTGGGGCGTTGGGATACGTGAGACGTCGGGGCCGAGATCCCTGCTGGCATCATTGACGGTATACCCGCGTCCCCAGACGGTTGTGATGACGTTGGGCAGTCCGGCTTTGGCGAGCTTGTTGCGGACCTTGCAGATGAACACGTCGATGATCTTGATTTCGGGTTCGTCCCTGCCGCCGTAGAGCTGGGACAGGATGGCTTCCTTGGTCATGACCATGTTGCGGCGGAGCACAAGGAGTTGGAGGATCTCGAACTCCCTTCGGGTCAGGCTGACGCGCACGCCACGGGCGCTGACCTCGTGCAGGTCGACGTCGAGGGTGAGTTCGCCGACCTGAAGCAGGGAGTGGCTGAAGCCGCGGCTGCGGCGGACGATGGCGCGGATGCGGGCGATGAGTTCGTCCCGATTGATATCGCGTTCGACCACGTCGTCGGCGCCGGCGGCCAGGGCGCGCAGGCGCGCTTGCGGGACGGCCGAGAGTGCGATCACGGGCGTTTCGTGTTTGGCTGAGCGGATCCGGTTGATCAGCGCGCTGCCGTCCCTATCGGGAAGTTGGAGATCGAGCAGCACGAGGTCGAACGGATAATCTCGCATGAGATAGAGGGCATCGTCGCCAGTCTGGACAAGTTCGACCTTGATCGCCTCGGCTTGGAGGGCGGCGCTGATCGCGGCCGCTTGCCGCAGGTGACGTTCAACCAGCAGGACGCGCATTCTGTGCCTCACAACCATAACGCGATCACTTATACGTGACTTCGCGTTGGATGCAAATAGCTAACACACGGTAAACACACGAAACCTTTAGCGGCGATTAACGTAACCACCCTCATAGGTTGTGGAGACGCTTGATCCTCGCCTTGCAAGTGCCTGGATTCGTTATCGCCCTTCCGAATCGGCGTTAACCTTTTGGTAACCAAAAACTCGCACTCTTTGCCTCGACGCGAGTCGCCCCGACAGAGGCTCAGCCCAAATAGCTGGGAACGCATCAGAATGGTGAACACTCAACCGTCCTACCGTCACGCCAACCAAGACCCCGTCACCATCCGCGCGCTGAGCAGCATTACTTCAGAGCAAGCCGACGCCATCAGCGCTGCCGTTCACGCAAACGGAGCATGGACCGTTCAAACGTTCGACGACTACGACGGATACCTGTCCATCCTGATCGAGCCCTCCACCATCGGCCATGAGACGACGTTCTTCATCTCCGGCAAGACGCACTGCATCGAACTGGTCAGAACCCAGGAGGACCGCATGGCGTCGATCGGAACCTACGCCGATGTCGAAGAGCTCCAAGCGCGGTTGACCGACCTGTTCCGCATTCAATAGGCCTAAAGCCTGACACCGTTAGGCAGATCACCGCTCGTCGGGCGATCGGTCCAGTGACCGGCTCAGTCCTGCAAACCTACTTACTGGCACCAGCGCTCTCCGGTTCAGTTAGCAACGCCGCGCACGGTCGCGCTTGGTGGCGAGCGCGACGCTGCTGCCACGAAAGCGCAGTTTCGCGACTCATCGAAACCCACCCCGACACTGGCCAATAAAGCCCGATCCAGGATCCGCAACAGAACCGTGTGCGAAGGAGGCAGCTTGCCCTCTGGTTGCTTCTGGTTGCTAGATTTTCTCCTCCAACCCAACGTTCCCTCGCGATGCGTCATAAGCATATTGCGCTTCCTCCAGCGCGGAGCCATTAGCGAGCGCCCAGTTGTAAAGCGCAGCAAAGGGCTCGCGTAAGGAGCAGCCAAGGTCCGTGATAGTGTATTCGACGCCGATCGGTTGCGTCGGCAGGACTTTGCGACTGATTAGGCCGTTGCGTTCCAAACGCTTCAATGCCTCGGATAAAGCTTTGTGGGTGATGCCGTCGAGACGGCGCTTGAGGTCGTTGAACCGCGCCGGCCGCGTGCAGAGGACGCTCAGGATCAGCACCGTCCACTTGTTAGCGATATGCTCGAGGACGGGCCGCGTCGCGGCGACATCAAGCGGCAATTCGAGCGATTCTTTTGCCACAGGTATACGCCTCGATATCTAAGCACCAGCCGGTGCGTTCTTGTGATTAGGTATCGATTCTATAGCTGTCTGTCTGCACCAGCGATGTGAGGACGTATGAGCAGGCTTTCAGGAAAAATCGCCGTTGTGGTCGGTGGCCATGGCGGAATCGGTGGCGCCGTCTCAGAGCGGTTCGCGGCGGAGGGCGCCACAGTTTACGCCACCAGTCGTCGCGCCGAAGAGGGTGAGTCCGAGCTTGGAGCCGGCAGAATACGCACGCGCCGCGTCGATGCGGCAGATCTGGCAGCGCTCGACGTCTTCTTCGAGACGGTGAGCGGCGAGGCCGGACGGGTGGACGTGCTCGCCGTTAACGCCGGTATCTCTGAATTCGCAACCCTTAACAACATCAGCGAGGATCATTTCGCCCGAGCCTTCGACCTCAACGTGCGCGCGCTGCTGTTTGCCGCCAAGGCTGCGACGGCAATTATGCCGGAAGGTGGCTCGATCGTTTTGGTGGGCTCGATCGCCGACGCGATCGGCACCAAAGGCTATGGCGTCTATGGGGCAACCAAGGCCGCCGTGCGCTCGTTCGCACGGACCTGGGCCAACGAGCTGGCGCCTCGGAACATCCGCGTCAACGTGGTGGCACCAGGGCCAACCGACACCGCCATGATGGCGGCGGCATCCGATGAGGTGCGCGAGACGCTGACGAAGCTGATCCCCCTCGGCCGTATGGGTCGCGCCGACGAAGTGGCTTCGGCCGCGCTGTTCCTCGCCAGCGACCAAAGCAGCTTCATCACCGGGGTCGAGCTGCCGGTCGACGGCGGCATGGCACAGGTCTGATCTACGCCGCCTGTCGAACGCCTGGCGGGGTCCTCGCAGGTTCAGGGCGCCATTGCCATGACCGACTTCACAGCCTGGCGAGGACTGACCGCGATGGTCGCCGCAAGTCGACTGAATGTTGCTGATGTTGGCGGCGGCATGAGCAGTCGGCCGCGTTGCCGGTCAGGTCAGACGGCTGCTCTGTTGCCGCGTCGCGTTAACGTCGCGCTCAGTCGCCATCGCACTCTCACGCTCATAACTGGGTAGGGCGGGCGGCACGATTGTTCGCGCCGCCCGGATTGCCACGCCGCTGCTCCGCGCATGGACGGGGATGAGTGGTTGGGGGTTATTCGGCGGGAACGGCGGCCCTGTCGGCCTTCTCCATTGTGGGGTCTATCTGGACTAGGAGGGTGGCTAGACCACCGACGAAGGCGGTGATGCCGAGAAGGATTAGACCCATGGTGAAGTTGCCGGTGAGGTCCCTCAAGTAGCCCATGACGTAGGGGCCGAAGAAGCCGGACAGGTTGCCGATCGAGTTGATGGCAGCGATGCCGGCTGCAGCGGAGGCGCCGGTGAGGAAGGCACCGGGGATGGGCCAGAACAAGGGCGGCATGGCGGAGACGCCGATCTGGCTGAGGCAGAGCAGGCCGAGGATCATGGCCGGGCTGGTGGAGAGGCCGGCGCCGATGAGGCCGCCAGCGGCGATCACCATGGCGAAGACGACATGGGCGCGGCGGGCGAGGGTGCGGTCGGAGTTGCGGCTGAGCAGGACCATGCCGACGGCGCCGAAGCAGAAGGGTAGGGCGGCGAGCAGGCCGGTCTGGAAGTTGGTCGCGCCGAAGCCCTTGACGATGGTGGGCAGGAAGAAGGCGACGCCGTAGCTGGCGGCGTTGAGGCAGAAATACATGAAGGCGCAGAGCATGACGCGGCCGTTGGTGATGGCTTTGCCGATGCTCATGTGGCCGGCGGCCTGCTTACGGTCGGTCTCGGAGGCGATGCGGCCGGCGAGCCAGGTCTTCTCCTCGGTGTCGAGCCAGGTGGCCTGCTCGGGGCGGTCGGTCAGGTAGAACACCACAGCGATGGCCATGAGGATGGAGGGGATGGCTTCAATGATGAACAGCCACTGCCAGCCATCGAGCCCGCCGCCAACGACGTTGAGAAGGGCGCCGGAGAGCGGGGCGCCGACGATGGAGGAGAAGGGGATGGCAAGCATGAACATCGCCACGACGCGGGAGCGGTAGACGGACGGGAACCAGAGGGTGAGGAAGAAGATGATGCCGGGGAAGAAGCCCGCTTCGGCGATGCCGAGCAGGAAGCGGAGGATGAAGAAGACCCATTCGGCGGAGACGCCGGTGGCATGCGAGATGGGCTGGATGAAGGCGAACATGCCGGAGATGACTCCCCAGCTCAGCATGATGCGGGCGATCCACAGGCGGGCGCCGAATTTAGCGAGGGCGAGGTTGGAGGGGACCTCGAGCAGGAAGTAGGCGATGAAGAACAGCCCGGCGCCGAAGCCGAAGGCGCTGTCCGTCATGCCGAGAGCGGTGTTCATCTGGAGCTTGGCAAAGCCGACGTTCACGCGGTCGAGGTAGGCAACGAAGTAGCAGATGAAGAGGAAGGGCATTAGCCGCCACATGACCTTCTTGATGGTTCTGGTCTCGATCTCAGGCAAAGTTTCTACTCCCTAGTGCAGCCATCAAGGCCTCGCGCTTCATGAGCCGTATGGGAGCACTCTAAGCGGGAATATCGGTGTTTAGACAGGGTTGTTGATCGGGCCGTTCGTGAGCGGCATGGAGCGATCGTGCCGCTCTGGATTGAGGTGTCGCGTCTTCGCGCAAGGGCGCGGAGGAGCTTCCCGCATTGACGACGGCGCGGAGCCCTCCTGCTCATCAGCAGGGGAGACCGACCGCGGGAAGATAGCCGCACTCCTAGCAACGATAAGCTCCGTGACGGGCAAAATTTGTCGCCAGCGCGGCTTCGACTGCCGCCGCGTTGCGGACGGGATCAATAGATTGCGATCGGCGGCGTACCCGGACACGATCGTCGAATGTGCAACCTCTACGCCGTCACCGCCAGCCAGGCCGCGATCCGCGAGCTGGCGCGCACCATGCACGATCAAACCGGCAATCTTCCTCCGTTGCCCGGCGTGTTCCCAGACTACGGCGCGCCGATTGTCCGTGAGGCTGCCGCCGGCCGGGAGATGATCATCGCGCGCTGGGGTATGCCGTCTCCGGTGTTCGCGTTGAAGGGAAAGAAGATCGATGCTGGCGTTACCAACGTCCGTCGCACCCACTCGCCGCACTGGCGCCGTTGGCTGAACCCGGAAAGCCGGTGCCTGGTGCCGTTCACCGGTTTTTCTGAAAATGAGCTGTCGCCCGGCGGTTCGCGCCAGCCAATATGGTTTGCGCTGGACGTGAGCCGACCGCTCGCCTTCTTCGCCGGTATCTGGACGCGCTGGACCTCGGTCCGGAAGGTGCGGGAAGGCGAAGTCACCGCCGACCTGTTCGCGTTTCTCACGACCGATGCCAACGCCGAAGTGAGCGTCGTTCATCCGCAGGCCATGCCAGTGATCCTGACTACCGAGGAGGAGCGCGAGGTATGGCTGCGCGCACCGTGGGACGAGGTGCGTACGCTGCAAAGGCCTTTGCCGGATGGAGCCCTGCAGGTTGTGCTAAAGGGCGAGAAGCCGGACGGCTAGACCAAGCTGGTCAACTTGGCCGACCGCGCCGGCAGCCCTAAAGCGTCACCACCGATGCCGGATCGAGCGGACGAACCCGCGGCGGTAGCCGTCGAAGAACAGCCCGACCTTTTCGGATGACCGAGCCCAACATCGCCGAGCGGACGCTTCGGTATTCCGAGAACCAGACGGTCTCGGCTCTTTATACCGAAGCGCCCGAACCTTTTGCTTGCCTGGTTCTGGCGCATGGTGCTGGCGCGGGTATGCGCCATCCTTTTATGGCGGCCGTCGCTGAAGGGCTGGCCCGACGCGGCGTTTCGACGCTGCGCTACCAGCTCCCGTATATGGAAGCCGGGTCGAGGCGGGTGGACAACCCACCTTTGGCCCATCTTGCCGTTCGGGCAGCCGTGGTAGCGGCGGGCAACTCGCTTCCGCTATTCGCTGGCGGCAAGTCGTTCGGCGGACGCATGACCTCCCAAGCACAGGCCGATGGCGCCCTGCCCGGTGTTTGTGGTCTGGTTTTCTTTGGCTTCCCGCTCCATCCGGCCAGGAAGCCATCGACTGAGCGCTCAGTTCACCTGTCGGACGTGGGCGTCCCGATGCTGTTCATGCAGGGGACGCGTGATGCCCTCGCCGATGCCGTTCTGATCGAGCAGGTCACCACGCGGCTCGGCGCGGGCGCGTCCCTGGTAATCATTGATGGCGCCGACCACAGCTTTCACGTGCCTGCTCGTACCGACCGAAAGGATGAACAGGTGCTCGGTGACATACTCGACTCCGCCGCGGAATGGATGCGGCAGGTCGTGACGACGTAAGCCGTTGCGCTAGGACGCTCGCCGCCGCGAGCGGCTTGCGGGCTCGGCAACCGGCTCCGCCGCTTTCGCTTTTTTGCCGCCGCCTTTAATCGGAAGCTTCAAGCCCGGCTGTTGGCGTTGCTCCTCGGCCGCCCTCTGAGCACGCTTCGCGGGCGCCTTTGCCGTGGCCGCCACTGCAACTGGCTTCATCGGCTCGCCCAGACTCTGCCGAAGCGCCGCCATCAGGTCGATGACGTTACTGGCCAGTGGCGCTAGCGCGTCATCATGGACCGGCTCACCCTGCACCTTGGCATCCAGCATGGCCCGCAAGCGCGTCTCGTATCGATCTTCAAGGTCCGCCGGATCGTAAGCGCTGGTCTGACGATCGATCAGCTGAACCGCCAGTTGCACCATCGCCGGGTCGCTCGTCGCGTTGGCGATACGCTGGAACAGCGGTTCGGCATCGTTCAGATCCCGCTGCTCGCTCAAGGTCTGTGCAATGAGCACTTTGCCAACTACTCGTAGCGAGATGGTGCGTTCCCGCTGGCCAATAACGACGCGGCTGATCGCCACCCGGCCAGTCTTCTCGATCGCCTCCCGGAGAACGACATAGACGTCCTCGCCGGCTTTTCCATCCGGTGCCAGATAGTAGGACGAGTCGTAGTAGATAGGGTCGATGGACTCGGCCGTGACAAACTTGTCGATCGTCATCATGCCGGTGCTCTCAATCTTTACATTCTCGAGGTCTTCGTCAGTGACGATCACATAGCGGTTCTTGGCAAATTCGTAGCCCTTGACCGTGTCCCCGCGCGATAACGGCTCCTCGGTCACAGCGTCCTGGGTAACCATCTTGATCCGATTGCCCGTCCTCGGATTGATCATGTTGAAGCGGATCGCGTTGCGCTCGGTCTTAGCGCTGTAGAGCGCCACCGGGCACGAGACGAGCGCTAGACGGAGATGTCCGCGCCAGATTGGACGTTGAGCCATACGATTAGCACCGCGCCAGATAACGCATGACTGAGTAAAACACGGCGCGGTTGAAGGTTCGGTAAGTAAAATGAGCTCGGTGGAGTCGTTGGTTCAGCTTCGACCTGTATGTCTCTCGTTGGGCTCGATTCAGGGTGGCGTGCGCCCAGCTCGCACGAATTCGTGAGGCTAGAGCCCCTGTGCGGAGTGACCGTTTGATGCTCGCCACCGGCTCAGTGACCGCGTTGTGATTGGACCAGCGCCTCCCGGCAGAAATCGATGAGCGCCCGCACCTTGGCAGGGACGTGATGCCGAGGTTCTGATGCACCGCATCGAGTGGAAAAACCTCGTCGGGGAACATTGACCCGAAGCGGCTCTCCCAATGGATACATAGGACCATACGGCAATACACAATCAAAAGTTGTGGGCAAAGGTGATCGAGGAGCGCTAAGCTCCTGGATTGGCTAGCGCGGCCCGAAAAGCCATTAGCTTCGGAGCTGTCGCAAAGTTAGGAGACCTCTATGATCGCCAACCACACCTCTCTGCTTGCCGGCATGCTAGTCGGCTTGTCTGTCGCGATGCCGACGGCCCCATGAACCTGCTCTGCATCCATTGTCTTGTTATACCGGTCAGATATGGAGATTTGCTTCTTAGACCGACAAGCCTGCCATATACGAGGTATGGTCGAGCTACGCTCACCTTACAGCGGGATCGTTGCTTACCTGGTAGAGTGTTTACGGCTAAAAGTCTTGGCTTCATAACGTGTTAGCAGACGTCCAACCCTACAACTCGCCAATAAGGTCGGTAAGCCGAGCCGAGAGTTGATAGACGCTGTCAAAGCTTCCAAGAGGGGTGAAGTCGTCCCCCTGAACTTGCCACAACTCCAGGCACTCCGTCTTGCCTGTGATAGAAAACGACTTCTCGTTTCCACTCTCGACCAGCGAAGTGACAAGGAGCGAGAGATACCCGTCATAGTCGTCGAACGTTTGGACATCCCATGTCGGCTCAGCGCTGCGAATGATCTCCGTGAGCCTGTCGGCTTGGTCGAGTGTGATGCTGCTCAGCGCACGGATGACCGCTGCATCCTGGTTGACGGCAGATCTGCGGGGCTGATTTTCAGTCATCATTTTGGATCATAGCCGACTTTTTTAGCCGGGTCTTTATCGGTGCGACGAGCGTCGAGGCACAAAATCAAGGGATTTTGGTTACCAAAAAGGACGGCTCCATGAACACCATCCACGCCGGGATCATCATCGCAGGTCTCGAAAGGCTAGCGCCGTTGATGGCGAGCGCGGGCCGCCTGCTTGGTTTTGTCGGAGGTTTGTTCTTGCTCTGGTGTGCGGCCAGGACGCTCTTGCGACCGCGTACATCACTGTCACGGTCGGGTGCGACTCAGCTCTCGCCGGTGACGGCTTATGGAACGGCGCTGACCTTCAACGCCATCAATCCAATGTCGCTGGGGTTGATGCTGGCTCTCCTGTCATCGGTCATCGAGATATCGGAACTATCTCTTGCTCGGGTGGCGATGCTGCTGCTGGGCGTGTTTACGGCCATAGTCGCTTGGTGGGTCTGCCTTGCGAGCGGCGTCGACCTGCTGAGGTCTCGGCTCAGTCCGGGAATGCTCTTCGTCGTGAACCAGATCGCCGGTATCGGGCTGCTCATCTACGGCACAGTGGCGTTTGTCCGATCGGCGAGCTTGTAGAACGACGTCGAGCCACGCAGCCCGTAGCGCCCGCTTTCATCAGGAGTGTGCTCTCATGCTCATGCGCGACATATATTGCAGCGCCAACATCCTGCTGAAGCAGCACGGGCCCGCTGCCAAGTCATACGCGACCCAACGTCTTGAAGAACTACAGGCGGTAGGCGACGAGAAAGGGGCTGGGGTCTGGATGGGCATCGTCGACGCGATCGCGGTGTTGGAATCGATTGAACCGCCGGCCGGGCAGTCAACCCACTAACCACCTCAGGGCAGCCAGCATAGTTGCTTGCGAAGAGCCGGCGGGCACGGCGAACTAGACGTATGTTTTCACGCGACGCTATCCTGTCGCGTGTAACATTTTGAGCTTTGCATGTGATGGTTGTGCACCTTTCACCGGCGGTTCGCAGATGATCGTTCCTGCTGACGAGCGGGCGAGAGATCTCCTTAGGGAGGGTGGACCGACCGAGGCCTGGCAGACAGCGACGCGAGAGGCCATCGACGCCCACCTCGCCAACGATCATGTCTGTCGTGACTACTGGCGAGCCGTTCAAGGCGTGCTCGGTCTGATCGCCCCGCGCCCAGGTCCAGGCAATCGGGATATCTACCGGTCTGCAAAGCTCCTTATTGCCCGACATGGAGCTGAAGAGGCGTGGCGCCTGGTGATGAGGCAGGCGGATGAGGACGAAGGCCTGGCGCAACAAGCCACCACGCTCCGCATCGCGGACGCGGTTCATGCCATGTCTCCAGGAGGACCAGAAGAGGGGCGGACGGAATTCTAAGAAGTTAGAGTTTGCCCATCAAAGCCGCACAATGGAGCCAGCGACCACGGTAAACGAGTGGGCAGCGCGACGGTGTCGCTCAAGAGCGAATACGCTGGTCCGCGGTCTCTGAAGAACTTATCATGAACACATGGCCGATCAGATCGTCATCACCGAGAAGACCAGTCAGGCGAAAGACATCCGCGACGCCGTGGGTCACCGCTACGGCACCATCCTGCCCGCCGAAGGCCACCTGTTCGATCTGGTCGAGCCCGAAGCTGTCGACCCCGCCTGGAAACGGTGGAGCCGATCGAGCGGGGTCTGGCCCTGTTCGACGTGTTGCAGAAGGCGGATCCGGCGCTCGTCGATCCTGGCGTCACGGCTCGGTTGGAGCGGCTGCTGGACGAGGTTCTGATCGGACAGACAGAGATGATGGGGGCCATCGACGCCGTTTGTGCCCAGGCCTCGCGCATCATCGGACGGCTGACCGAGCACGCTGCCAGCGGCGTCGCACCGCTGGTCGATGCTTCTCATACCGCGCTGGGTGCGGCCGGCCCGGTGCGGCCGTCGACGCCGGCGATGAAGGCCTACGTGGTAAGCCTGGCACAACAGCTTGGCCGTAAACCGCCCCGTGGTTACGCCAGCTCTAGGCGATCTGTCGGGCCTTTCTGGACAAGCATGCTCTGGTCCTCGCGATGGGCCAGAGCAAACTCCAAGATGGATTAGGTCAGAGGGGCAATGTCAACACAGGATCCCGAGATCCTAATGCCGGCGCAGGATGGCGTGGGACGTCAGTTCAGTGCCGTTGTCGCTGACGCTCATCTTTAGACACATCCGCGCCCGTCAATCAGGCTGCGAGTTAGTCTAATACGAATTCATGTTGACAGTGCGCTCGTGCTCTATACTTGCCATTTGAAAGTCGATATATCAGTGCTTCGTAATGCGCTCTCTCTTAAGTTCCGAACTGTGATTAAGAGGCGCACTGAAGAGCTTCATTTGAAATTATTTGATGCAGGATAACGTTCTGACTACTTAGCCTATGATCAAATGGCCGATGCACAATTCATGAGGAACATCCTGGCATAAACAGGCTCCGTTTCGAACCAGCCCGCGGCATCCATACAAGTAACAACTTTTGAGCCTACGCTCGATTAAATAGACAGTCTCAAGTTCTAGAGCGTACTTTTATTTAGGACTGATGAGCAATCTACCCCAGCAGGAGTGTAAGATTTCATCAGTCGTTTACAAAAATAGATTGATCGGCAATCCCTGATTTTACTTGATGGTAGGACTACGTCGTTGCTACACCGACTTAGTTAACCAGCTCTGAGTCAGCCATGAAGAGACATGTGTCAGGTCTTTCGCCTGAAGGCTGTCCTCCAAAGATTGCGAGATTTGTTTGAGGCTACGAACTTGATCGAGATCGCATACTACAAAGTGCAGGGTGGAAACTTCGGCGACGATCTGAATGAAGCCTTGTGGCCTCATATTCTGCCTCCTGAAGTTTACAATTCCGAAAGGCTTCTTCTCGTTGGAATTGGAAGTATTCTGCATACAGACTTCCTAAAACGACTTACAAACAACAAGCGCAAGATAGTTGTCGTTGGCTCTGGCGTATGTTACGGTAAGCTCGGTGCTATCCCAAGCTCTATCGATGTTAGAGCGCTACGTGGTCCGCTATCGGCGGCAATAGTGGGTAACTCAGAGGCATCTGTTACAGACGGAGCTGCTCTTCTTGCGTTGCCGAACGCACGCGCGGCACTAGTGCCGATGTCAACTTCCAAGAATGACGTCCTGTTCATGCCTCATCACGATTCATTCCAATTTAGCAATTGGCATCTCGCTGCTAAACAGGCTGGACTAAGTGTCGTAGATCCGAGAAACGCAGTGACCGCGATTTTAGAAAAATTCGCGTCAGCTAGATTGGTGATTGCGGAAGCGATGCATGGCGCGATCGTCGCTGACACTTTACGTATCCCTTGGATACCGGTTTCATCGTCCTTGCGTACACAGTCCTTCAAGTGGAATGACTGGACGATGTCGATGGATATGCCTTTTGAGCCAGTTCGGATACCTAGCAGTTCAATCAATGACGGGTTAGCTCGTCGAATTGACAGAAAAGGAGCTCCGTCCTGCACGGACTGGCGCTTGGCTTACAAGACTCAAAATCATGACGAGTTCACAAAGAGTTACAATGATCAATACGTTGAAAATGTCGGGATAGGGAGGGAAGTACCACCTGCAAAGCGGGTCGTTCGGAACGTTGTAAAACAGCTAAGTCCAGCATTTGATGCTCTTGCAGTATATAGGGCGGCTAAGTCTCTTAGAAAATTGTCAGAGAGCCCTGGTTACTTGAGCAAAGAGTCTGTGTTTCAAGACAGGCTGCGCAAGCTGGTCGATAGAGTCGACTCCCTAAGATCATTGTCCTGACTTTAGATTTTCAGGCTGTCCTACATGCTCGCGAAACGGGCTCTAACAATTTCCCTCAATGCAAAGCCGGTGCGTGCCGTTCCCCTCTTATGGCAGAATATTGGGCATTTAAAAGGAAACTTTTTATCAGCCGCTTCGAAACTCAAGTACGCCCAAAGAGAATCGTGTGTTAGAGTTTCTCAAATCGCCGGACTTTTCCTTGCTGTGATCAGTAGCGGTTACGTCCTGAGAGTTGGCTTTTATCGTGTCTTTCATAGTTCTGATCTTATTTGGGTAGGTATGGTGGCTTTAAGCTTGATGCTCTTAGCCCCCCGAGCGCTCTACCTGCAGACACGTCGTGGCGCTTTTCTCTTGTATGCTTCTCGATTTCGCTGGCGTCGTATGCGTCCAACTGCCTGCTGACCGGGATAATGGGATCAAGGATGCTATCGTTGTCCATGACGTGTCTCCACAGGCGGAGACCCCCGCGGAGGTGGGGGTTCTTGACAGCGTGTTCCGAGCCTGGGGCTCAGGCGGTGGCGAGAGGTCCTACTGAACTCTCGTCGCACGCGCGGGAACACGGCTGACCCGCCGCGGGTGAAGCGGCCTCGGCGTCGGTCTGGGATGTCGAAGAAGGACGTCATGGCTTCCGAACCGTGCCGATCGTGGCGAAACCCGTCAAGATCGATCCCACCAGGGCGGAGTAGCTTCAGCCGACTCCTAGAGCCGCTCCTAGCTGTAGCAGCGGCTTGCCTATGCTACGGCGCTCCTCAAGAGCTTCGTGGGCCTGCTCGACTTCGTCTAGCTCGTAGCGATCAGAAATCTCCAGGGAAAGCGCCCCGTCCAGGATGGCGCCGAATACGTCGGCAGCACGACGGCGGATGGTTGCGGCGTCGGGCAGGTAATCGGCCAGGCGGGGGCGGGTCAAAAACAGCGAGCCGGCTTCGCCGACTTCGATCGGGTTGAGGTCGTCGACGTTGCCACCCACGCTGCCAAAAGCCACAACAAGGCCCTGCCTGCGTGTGGCTCGCATGCTGTCGCGCAGGGTGGGCTTGCCGATCGGGTCAAATACCACATCCACCCCGCGACCATTTGTGGCATCGCGTACGCGGTCAGCAAAGGCGCCATTTTCATACAGGAAAACAGCAGTGGCGCCTCGTTGCCGAGCTACGTCTGCCTTGGCTTCGGTGCTGGTGGTGGCGAACACGGTGGCGCCGAGCCGGTTACCGAGCTGAACTAAAAGCTGACCTATGCCGCCGGATGCGGCGTGAATTAGGCAGGTCACGCCCGGGCCGAAGCGGCCGAGATCGTAAGCTAGATAGTGCGCCGTAAGCCCGTGGAACATCGAGGCTGCCGCGTGATCTAGTGACAACGCGTCCGGCACGGGCACAACCCGCCAGGCCTCCACAACCGCGAATTCGGCGTAGCTGCCCCAAGACAGGCAGTAAGAGACCCGATCACCAAGCGCGAAATCAGTAACACCCCGGCCTAGCGCCTGAACCGTCCCAGCACCCTCAATTCCGAGCGTGGTCGGCATCACCTGAGGGTAAGTTCGCGACGCGGCGTATTTGCCCTGCCGCGTATGGATGTCCATGAAGTTGATACCTGACCAGGCAAGCCGGATGAGCACTTCGCCGGGCCCTGGTGTGGGCACCGGCAAGTCTCGTCGCACGAGGACATCAGGACCGCCGTAACGATCGATCTGGATGGCTCTCACACACGTCGCGTCCCGCTGTAGACGCTTGGCCAAACACCATCCTCCTGTTGAGGAAAGGTGTGCTCACCAACCAAACGATTTCGAGTTCGGATCCATGGCAAGGTTCCAGCTTTCAGCAAATGGCGAATCAACCGAACCGCTTCCTTCCCGACCACGCAAAGACACGGTGCACGAGCAGGCCGCTGCCAGAACTGATGTGGCGGGTGGCACGAAGCTCATGCTCCAACACGGCCAGCGCGTTGCTCATCGTCCTTCGTCCGCTTTCTTCATGGAACCCAGGAGGTTTCGACCAAGGTGTTGCCGACCCGGGCCGGAGCGGTAGGATCGGCGGACGGCGATTGGCTGGAGGTGGGCAGGGCGATTGGCGGTGGCGCAACCGGCGGTGCGGTCACGGTGTCCACTTCATGCCCTAGGCCGATCCGCTGCCGCGCGGCAGCGGGTAACTCCGTAGCGCGGCTATTGGACTGCATCTGCGCGGCACTGCGGCCCGCGATGCGGCCGAACGTGGCGCCTGAGACCAGGCCGGTCCCCGCCGGGTAATTGTCGTAAAACAAACCGCCGACCATCTCGCCGCAGGCGTGCAGGCCCGGAATTGGTCGCCAGTCGGTGCCGATCACGCGGGCGTTCTCGTCCACCTTGAGCCCGCCAAAGGTAAAGGTAATCCCACCCGTCGCTGTGTAAGCGTAGAAGGGCGGCTTATCGAGCTTCAGCGCCCAGTTGGTCTTCTCGGGAGATAGGCCCTTGCTGGTCAGTCCGTCCTTCTTGGTGGGGTCGAAACCCTCCGCAGCGTCGCGGGCGGCAGCGTTGAATTCCTGCAGCGTCCGGAGCGCCTGCGGCTTATCGTCAATGTCCAGCTGCTCGACCAGCGCCTCTAACGTGTCAGCGACCAGCGGCTTGCTAGTAGAGTAGCGAGGCTCCAACAAATGGACGACCTGGCTGTCGAAGATTTGGTAGGCCTTTGCACCGGGCTCGGCCAAGATTGCTCGGCCATACTTCGCGTAAGTGAACATGGCGCCATCCTCACCCTCGTCGACGAAGCGGCGGCCTTTGCGGTTGATCATGACCCCGTAGAGATAGCTGAGCCGGTTGGAACGATCGGTCAGTTCGCGCGGCGCGAAGTTACCCCAGTCGGCGGAAATCGGCGTCGCGTGGCAGCCGCTCCACTGGCCCCACGGCATCGCCCCCATGTCGTTCATCGCCATGCGCAGCCCATCGCCTTGATTGTGCGGCGTGCCGCGCACCTTGGCCGCACCGACCAGTGCGCCGATGTGCTGCGTGCGCATTTGTACGTTCGCCTCGAAGCCGCCGCAGCCGAGTACGATCGCCCGACCGTCGATCTGGCGAATGCCGTCATCATCGCGCACCCGCACGCCGCAAGCGTGGCCGCGCTCGTCCATGAGCAGCCCGATCACGGCGGTGCCGTAGCGTACTTCGACTCCAATCTGTTCGCAGCGGGCGAACCAGGCAGTGGACAGCCCGACACCCTCGTGATGCGCCCGCACCACGAGGCCGCGCGCCCAAACAACCTTGTTGCCCTTGCGAACGCCGGTCAGCGTGATCGCTGGCTCCATCGGCACGCCATTCTTATGCATCCAGAACACGGTGTCTTTGGAGTTGTCGACCAGGACGCGGGACAGCACCGGGTCAGTCTGGCCGGCGGTGACGTGCATGAGATCACCGTGGAAGTCGGCGCGGGTGTAAGGCTGGATACCGTCGTAGAAGTCCTCGAACTCCTCTTCCACGCCGGGCAGCAGCGGGCCGATTTCGCGGGGGTCGTCGAAGGCGAAACGCAGCACGCCGCCGCTCCAGTGCGTGTTGCCGCCCCGCATCTCGCGCGGCGCCTTTTCCAGCACTAAGACGCGCTCGGCGCCATTCTCCTTGGCCGATACGGCGGCGGACAACGCCGCATTGCCGGCGCCGACAACGATCACGTCGAAGAATTCACCTGAAGTCTGATCAGTCATTGCTAGTCCTCCACCCTTATTGATTGAAGCGGCGTCATGAGACGGCGAATGTCGAGCAACTCCGCCTCGATGATCGCCGGAATGAGGTCATCCGCCGACCCGGCGCCTATCGCCGCCGCGAGAAGCCCCCTAGCCTTGTCGATGATCCGATCGTCACCGACCGGGCGGGACCAACTGCCGATTGGCGCCTCGCATCGCTGCGTGACGACCGGGCCGTTTGCCGGCTCCACGGTGATGATCACGTACATCTGATCAAAACGTCCGGAGATGCCCGGATCCGGCATTAAATCAGTAGCGGCCAGCAGGTCGATCATGTCGGGCGCGAAACGCCGTGCATCGGTGAAGCTCTCCGGCCCTACCCTGCCATCGAGTAACGCGGCCGCTGCCGTGTATTGCCAGGAGAACTTGCCGTCTAACCCGTCCTTCGGCTGCGGCCGATCGATATACGGCATCGCCGGCACAGACAGCCTCACCTTGCGGATCGGCCCCTGGCTCAGCGTCTCACGAGCGGCTAGCGCGGCGGTGATCGCGAAGTGGGTGGCGAATTGCGAAGGGAACAGCTTCCAAGCCGGCCCCGGATCGAGCGCCCGCGGCATCCCGATGGGCGCAACCAGCGGCTCCGGATCGAAACTGTCGCGGAACAGCGATCGGCCCCAACCGCGCGGGCTGCCGATCGCGTCGTCGTTAGCGGTAAACCCCGAAGACGCAAGCAATGCCGCCTCAAGGCCATGTGCCGCCCCATCCCCGCAATGCAGCGCCTTCGTCATCGACCCCACATTGGCCAGCAACCCGGCCGACCGCGACGCCGCGATCCCCACTGCCGCCGACAACCGCGCTCTGTCCAACCCTAACATCGTCCCGCAAGCCAGCGCCGCTGCCAACGGTCCGACTACGCCCGGCGGATGCAGGCTGAGCCCGGCCGGCTCGATCTGCCCGCTCGCCAGCCGCAACCGCCCCTGCGCCTCGACGCCCTTCGCCAACGCCGGCAACAGCGCCTGGCCTTGCGGGCCCGCCCCCGCCGCCTCCATCCGCTCCGCTAGCGCCAACAGCGCCGGCAGCAACGGCGAAATGGCGTGATTGGGCGGATTCCACATCGGCTCATAGTCGAGCACGTGCATGGACATCCCGTTGACCCGGGCTGCGTCCGCCGGCGCCCCGACGAACCCCTGGCCGATAAGCGTTGCCGGCCCTGAACCATTCTCCCGAGCCAAGGTCGCCATCGCCCGTGGCCCAGGCTCAGCCGCCCCCGCTGCCGCAACTGCAAGGCCGTCCAACAGCAACAGCCGGCACCGTCTCAGCAGCAAAGGATCGTCGGCGGGCCAATCGGCCAACCGGTCAACAAACGCGCGTGTGAGCGAGTCCGCCGGTGCGTCCCGCGTCATTGCACCATGTGCAGCTCATGCTGCCACATCTGCTCCCTCCCGAGGTTGCATCCGACTGTATACAGCGTCATACTGGTAGGCAAGTTTCGGGAGGCGTAGTTTGGACGGCGCCATAGCAATGGATGAGACCGAGCCACTGGCGCCTTCTCGCGCGACGGGGCGGCTCGCCGAGCAGGCTTATCAGGTCATCCGCTCAGCTATTCAGGACGGCAGGTTAGAACCCGGGCAGCGAGTGCCCGAGATCGAGCTGAGCGCATGGCTCGGCATGAGTCGCACGCCTATTCGCGAAGCGCTGCGCCGACTGCAATCCGATAGTATGGTAGTGCCTGCTTCGGGCGGCGGTTTGGCGATCGCACAACATGATCTACGCGCGATCTCCGAGCTTTATGAGATGCGGGAGAGTCTCGAAGGAACTGCGTCAAATCTAGCCGCGCGTCATGCTGGGTCGTCGGAGTTGATCGTCCTACAAGCGATCCTGGCTGGCGCCCGTGCCTTGCCGAACGACCCTGTTGTCCATGCGCGCGAGAACAAGCGTCTTCACGAACATATCTATCGAGCAGCGCATAACCGATTCCTGCTCAAGCAGGTCGGCGATCTCCATGATGCCGTTGCCCTGCTCGGCCGTACGACATTCGCCGCAGACGGCCGAATCGCCGAAGCCGCCGCGGAACATGAGGCGATCGTTGCCGCAATCGCGAGGCGTGACTCGAAAACGGCGGAAAAGCTGATGCGTCAACACGTCCGCCGCGGTCTGGAATTGCGCCTTCAGGCGATGGTGAGCGACGCCCGCTAATAACGGAACGACCCCCGACCCGGAATACCGGGCGGAGCAGGGAGGAATTTTGATGAATACTAAATTTGGATCACACACGGGCATCGGGCGCCGCGCCGCGCTGGCCACTCTCCTCGCGTTGGCGACTGCACCCGCCCGCGCGGCGGAGGACTGGGCGGCGGTCGAAGCGGCGGCCCTCAAGGACGGCCGAGTCGTGCTCTATCACAACATGCGACCGCAAGGCGCCGAGACCCTGCTCGGCGAGTTTCGCAAGGCTTTCCCCGGGATCGAAACCGAGCACATCCGCCTCGGTAGCGCCCCGCTGAACGAGCGCTTCGCCACTGAATTCAATGCCGGCCGCAATCTCGCCGACGTCATGCTGACCTTTCCCGACGACACATTCTTCAAGGGCGTCGACACCCTCGGGTGGGCCCTACAATGGTCCCCGCCAGAGCTGGTAACTTTCGACCCCACGAACAACCATGAGAACCGCGCCTTCGCTGTTAATGCCACGCGCAATGTTATCATTTGGAACAAATCCCGGGTGAAGCCAGCCGATGCGCCAAAGGAGTGGACGGACCTCTGGGCGCCGCGCTTCAAGAGCCGGGTTGCCATGGACCCGCCCTGGCGCTCCATCGCCGTGCAGGGCTTGGCCGCTCTATGGCCGAAAGTCGGCCTTGCCGACGCCGCGGAGAAGCTGCGCGACAACGACGTTCGCTTCTTCGAGGGCTCCGCCGGCGTCTACCAGGCAGTGTTGCGGGGCGATGCCCTCGTCGGCACGCTTGCCGACCTGCCGCTGGAACCCGGCCTCGAGGACGGCGCACCGATCGGCTTCGTCTATCCGAAATCCGGCACCGCCTATAGCGACGGCTACATTTTCGCCAGCGCCCGCGCGCCGCACCCTGCCGCTGCCAAGGTCTTCGTGAACTGGCTGCTGAGCGCCCCCGGCCAAACCTCGTTGCAGGAAAACGGTGGTCTCCCCGTGACCCGGCCCGGCATTTCCCCACCAAAATTCGTTCCTCCTACCGCCAACCTATCCAACGCAGTCGACACCCTCACCTTGATCGCCGGACCCGGGCAGGACGAGTTGATCCGGCATTGGCGCACCGTGTTCGGCATTCGGTAGCATGTCGCTCGCCGAACAATCCCTGCCTCTCGCCACGCCCGCCATAGCCCGGCCGCGCACCGCGCGCCGCGCCGTCGGCGTGCTTGGGATCGCCTATGCTGGCGTGTTCGGCATCGTCGCCATGCTCGCGTTGATCCCGGTCACCGCCCTGGTGCTCGGCAGCTTCAGCGACGCCGCACCGGGTACGCCCGGCGCGCAATGGACACTTGCGAACTGGCAGGGCCTCGCCTCACCAGGCGTGATCGACACGCTGGTCAACACTCTGGTCGTCGCCGGCTCGGTGACGGCCCTGGCGATGCTGTTCGGCACCACCATCGCGCTGATCATCCACCGCACCGATTTCGGATGGCCCGGCACCATGACAGCGCTGATGGCGCTCAGCTTCTATTTCCCGTCCTTCATCCTCGCGATGGCCTGGATCGTTATTGGCTCGCCGGGTGGGCTTATCAACGACATCCTGCAGCAGGTACTGGGCATCGACTGGGTCTCGGTCGACATCTACACTGTCAGCGGCATCGTCTTCGTTATGACGCTGCATCAGATCCCTTTCGTTTATCTTACGATGCGCGGCCCGATCATGGGCATGGACCCGAGCTACGAGGAGGCGTCCCGGACCGCCGGTGCCTCCGCTTGGACCATGCTCCGCCGGGTCACGCTGCCCATGCTGTCCTACGCTATCGGGTCTAGCGCTCTGCTTTGCCTCATAATGGCGCTCGAGCAGTTCGGCATCCCGGTGCTGATCGGCGTACCCGGTCGTGTCACCGTGCTGGCGACCCAAATTTACTTGCTCTGCCGCTTTCCGCCGACCGCCTACGGACTTGCCGCTGCCGTCGGCCTGACGCTCTCCGCCCTGACCGGCCTCGCCATCATCTTGCAGCGCCGCCTCGCCCACGGCGGCCGTGCCGTGGTGACGACAGGCAAAGCTGGGCGCATCACCCCCGTCCCGCTCGGCCGCTGGCGGTGGCCCGTGAACCTCCTGTGCGGATTTTACGTCCTTATCGCGCTCGTGTTGCCAAGCCTGATTCTCCTCTACACCTCATTCATTAAGTTCTTCACCGCCAACCCGCTAGACGCTGCCTTCACTTGGCGCAACTACACGTACGTTTGGCAATCCTCCGACACCCGGACCGCCATCTGGAACACCCTCATCGTCTCTGGCGGCGGCGCCTTGGTTGGTGTCCTACTCGGCGCCGCGTGCTCCTACTTCACCGTCCGCCTCCGCCCAACCGGCTACCGCGTGCTTGACGCCCTCGTCATGCTGCCGTTTGGGGTTCCCGGCATCGTGCTCGGCCTCGGCCTGCTCTGGGCCTACGCTTACCTGCCGGTGCCGCTCTACGGCACGCTCACGCTGATCGTACTCGCCTACGTCACCCGCTTCCTACCCTACGCGACTGAGACCGCCGGCGCCCGCTTCGTGCAGCTCGACCGCAGCCTCGAGGAAGCCGCCTGGACTGCCGGGGCTAGCCGACCCCGTACGGTCTGGCGCATCCTGCTGCCGCTCAGCCTACCGTCGCTGCAGAGCGGCTACTTTTTGCTGTTCATGGCCTTCTTCCGCGAGATCTCGGCCACGATCCTGATCTTCACCGCGTCCACCTCCGTCCTGTCCGTCTCGATCTGGTCGGCATTCGAGCAGGCTAATTGGGGCCTGGCGAGCGCGCTTTCGATCCTGGCCATGGTGATGATGATGGCCGTCATGTCCGTGCTGCTCCTGGTCATGCCGGGCGCACGGGAACGCCGTTAGGAGGCGACGATGGGTATCGCAGTCCGCAACCTGGTCAAATCCTACGGATCGCTCCGGGTCATCCACGCCATCTCGCTCGACGTCGCCGAGAGCGAGTTCGTCACCCTGCTCGGCCCGTCCGGCTGCGGCAAGACCACGACATTGCGCGCTATCGCCGGGCTCGAAGTGCCTAATGGCGGCAGCATCGTGATCAACAGCCGGGTCGTGTCGGACGCGGCCAAGGACATCTTCGTCCCGCCTCACGAGCGCAACCTCGGCATGGTGTTTCAATCCTACGCCATCTGGCCGCACCTCACGGTGGCGCAGAACGTCGCTTTCCCGCTCACCGTCCGTGGCGAGCGCAACACCAGCCCGGCCGTCGACTGGGCGCTGAACGTCGTCGGCATGGCCGCCTTTGCAGCCCGGCGCCCTTCCGAACTCTCCGGCGGCCAACAGCAGCGCGTCGCCCTCGCCCGCGCCATTGCCGGCCGGCCGCAAGTGCTGCTGTTCGACGAACCGCTCTCCAACCTCGACGCCCGCCTGCGGGACCGCACCCGCACCGAGATCAGCCGCATCCAGCGCGAACTGCATGTGCCGGCGCTCTACGTCACCCACGACCAGACCGAAGCCCTCTCCATGTCCGACCGCGTCATCGTCATGGAGGCCGGGCGCGTCGTGCAGGAAGGTCCGCCGGAGACGCTCTACACCCGCCCCGCCAACCGCTTCGTCGCCGACTTCATTGGCAACGCCAACTTCCTACCCGTCCGCCAAGAACGCGGCACCTGGCGCCTGCCTGACGGAACCGCCATCCTGCTGGAAGGCGCGCTCGAACCCGGCCCCGATCCGGTCGCCCTCCTCCGCCCTGAAGCCATTCAACTCGAAGCCGCCACCGACGGCGCCGCTGGCCCTGCCCAGAACCGGCTCACCGGCATCGTGCAAACCGGCGCCTATCTCGGCCCGCACATCGAATACCTCGTCGACGTCGCCGGGATCCGGCTACGCGCTTTTTCCCGCGTCGCCCTCGCCCCCGGCAGCGCGGCCATGCTGAGCTTCGCCGCCGCCGATTGCCGCCTCGTCACCGGCACCACTCAAGAGGCCGCCCTTGCTGGATAACCCCAACTCGCTCACCGCACCGGCCCTCAAATTGGCCGAGTTCGCCGCCGACCTCACGCTGGCCGACATCCCCGCGCCGGTGCTCGACCGCGCCAAGCTGCTCATCCTCGACGCCCTCGGCTGCGCGATCGCCTCCAACGCCTATCCTTTCAGCCACCCCGCCATCGCCGCCGCCCTCGCACTTGGCGGCCCCGGTGAATGCAGCGTCATCGGCCGGCCCGAGCGTCTGCCCGTGCGCGACGCCGCCCTGGTCAACGGCATCCTCCTGCACGGGCTGGATTTCGACGACACCCATCTCGGCAGCATCATCCACGCCACTGCCGCCTGCCTCCCAGCCGCGCTCTCCCTTGGCGAGAAACTCGGAGTCGACGGCGCCGGCCTCCTGGTCGCCTATGCCGCCGGCATGGAGACTGCGATCCGCGTCGGCGCCGCCGCCAAAGGTGGCTTCCACCACACCGGCTTCCACGCCACCGGCGTGGTCGCGCATTTCAGCTCCGCCATCGTCGCTGCCAAGCTGCTCGGCCTGCCACCCTCGCAGTTGCTCGCCGCTCAAGGTATCGCCGCCAGCACCGCCTCCGGCGTCCAGGTCTTCCTCGAGGAAGGCGCCTGGACCAAGCGCCTGCACCCTGGCTGGGCTGCCGTCGCCGGCATCACCGCCGCCCACCTCGCCGCCGCCGGGTTCAAAGCCCCGAGCCGGCCCTACGAAGGCCGCTTCGGCCTATTCGAGACCCACATCCAGCACCCGGACGCCCCGATCGACGTTCCCGCTGAACTGCACACCCTTGGCACCGTCTGGGAACTCGCCGAGACCGCTATCAAGCCCTACCCGGTCTGCCACTTCATCCACGGTGCCGCAGACGCTGCCATATTCCTGCATGGCACGCTCGACCCGGCCGCGATCGCCCGCATCGAAATCCTGCTGCCACACGACACGCTGCCCATCGTCGCCGAACCGCGCCAGCAGAAGCTGCGCCCGGCCAACGAATACGACGCCAAATTCAGCGCTCCCTTCGTTGTCGCCACCTGCCTGCTGCAAGGCGCGTTCGGCCTCGCCGACCTCCTCCCGCCAGCCCTTGCCCGCCCCGACGTACTCGCCCTCGCCGCCCTCGCCGACTGCGTGGCCGACCCGAACTCGCTCTTCCCGCGCGCCTTCTCCGGCGGCGTCCGCCTGCATCTGCGCGACGGAACCACCCGGTTCCACCACGTCCCGGTCAACAGCGGCGCCGGCGAACGCGCCCTCGACGAGGCCGGAGTGGTCCGCAAGTTCATCGGCTCCGCCACCATGATCCTGCCGCAAGAGCAAGCCGAACGCGTCCGAGATATCGTCCTCACCCTCGAACGGGGCAGCGCGGCCGGCCTCGCCGCCGTGCTGCGAACCGAAACCATGCGGGAGACCGATCGATGACCACCTTGCTGCAACGCCTCTCCGCCAAGGTCGCCGCCTTTGGCCCGGCCGATATCACGCCGGACGCCGTCCACCTTGCCCGCACGGCCATTATCGATACGCTCGGCGTCACCCTCGCCGGCGCCATCGAGCCCGCCGCTGCCTTGCTGCGTGAAACGCCCGGCATTGCCCCGCCTGGCGGTCCCTGCACCGTGTTCGGCACGGACCTCAAGACCAGCGCCCTCGACGCCACCTTCCTCAACGGCGTCGCCTCGCACGCGCTCGATTATGACGATTTCAGCGAGCCGATGGGCGGGCATCAATCCGTCCCGCTGGTCGCCCCCCTGATGGCCATCGCCGAAGAGCGCGGCCGTTCCGGCGCCCAATTGATCGAAGCCTACCTGGTCGGTATCGAAACGGAAATCCGATTCGCCCGCGCAGTGAACTTCGTGCACTACGACAAGGGCTGGCATCCGACAGCCACGGTTGGCATCTTCGGCACCGTCGCCGCCATTGGCCACCTGATCAATCTATCGGAAGCCAAGATGACGACCGCCTTCGGCATCGCCGCCTCCCTCGCCTCCGGCCTCAAGGCCAATTTCGGCACCATGGTAAAGCCGCTGCACATCGGCCAGAGCGCCCGCAACGGCCTGCTCGCCGTTATGCTCGCGGAGCGCGGTTACGATTCCAACCCGGCTGCGCTCGAGCACCCTCAAGGCTACCTTAATGTGTTCAACGGCCCCGGCAATTACGACGCCGAGAACCTCTTTGCAGATTGGGCCACGCCACTTGAAATACTCAGCCCGTCGATGGGCCTGAAGCAGTTCCCCTGTTGCGGCTCGACCCACCCGGCTATCGCCGCCATGCTCGCCCTCCGCAAGGAGGGAGGCATCCACCCCGACAACATCGCCAAGATCGACGTGATGCCGCACGGCCGGCGGCTGCGGCACACCAACACGCCCGACCCGCGAACCCCGCTGCAGGCCAAGTTTAGCGTTCAATACGTTGTCGCACGCGCCCTGCTCGACGGCGCCGTCCGCCTCGGCCATTTCGAAGCCGACGCTCTACTGCAGCCGGCAATCCGCGCCCTTCTTGCCAAAACGACCGCCACCCCTCACCCCGACATGGCCGACGACGCCGCCCACCAATTCAGCGCCGAGATCCGCGTCACGCTGAACGACGGCCGGGTCGTCTCCCGCCGCATCGACAACCTTGTCGGCCGCGGCGGCACCTATCCAATGACAACCGACGAACTCTGGGAAAAATTCTCCGACTGCGGCGTCCGGTCCCTGCTCAAGCGCGACTTGCGACTCCTGTTCGAGCGCCTTGCAGCGCTTGAGACCGTGCCCGACATCCGCGAGCTGACAGCTTTGCTAGCGCCGATGCGAGAGCTAGCCGCCGTCGACTAGGAACCGTCATTGCGAGGTGCTCCGCGCCGCGGCATTCAGATTACTATGGACGCTGCCGATGGATGACTGTGCCGTCACCCCCCTCAATCCGGCATTACCAGATTCACCAACGGCCCGTGCTGTTGCCCCCCATACATGTCGCCATCCTCCCGGTCCCCTTGGATCGCAGGCCGCGGTATCGACACCTTGATCGCACGCGCCGCGTCGTGCGTGAAGAATAACACTTGTTCCTCCGGAACCCGGTACAGCGTCGCAAACACCGATTTCGTCAGCACATTCGAGCGCAGCACGCGGCGGTAGACCGCCTCCGTCTCAAACATCACATCGAACGTCAGCGTGAACGGCCCCGCATTCTTCGACCGGATCAGCTTGGCCAAGTTCCCGAGCGTGGTCATACCTGCACGAGCTCTGTGCGGAACATTTCTAGCGGATCGTCCGGTGTAACAACGTGATTCAAATTGAAGCGGAACACCTCGCCTCGGTTCACGTGCGCCGGCGCCATCGGAAACGCCAACCCACTGATCAGCCCACCCCACTCCGGGATCGGGAAATGTAGCGCGAAATGCGCGAACGTCTTCGCGATCGAGTCCACCATCGCCTCGTCCGCCGCCGTCACCGTGAACAGAAGCCCGGCCTCATGCCCCATCTGGTCAGCCAACGGCTCGAGCCGCCCCATTACCCCGTCGCGCCCATACACTCGCACGTGAATGTCATACTCGTCGGGCCCGACCCGGCCCCCGAAAATTTCTTCCACCCGCGGCTTAAATCGCTCCCGCATCGCGTCCAACCAACGATCAAGCTGCCGCAAGATGTAGGGCTCCCGCACCCCCGCCACGATGATCGCCTGGTATCCCGCGCTCTCCGCCCCCTCGAGTTTAATGGTCGTCCGATCCGACGGACTGAACAGGCTGCCCGACACCCTGACCCGCCGACAGTCCAGCGCCGTATAAACCGATCTATGGCAATCGATCGTCCCATCCGGCTCCGTGATCAGAAACGGGTCCGCGTTTTCATACAAAGTGTGCGACGCCACACTCTGCGGCGAGCATTGGCTCTCAAGATCCATAGGCTCAATGTCAAAATGATCCCCCCGAATCCACCCCATGATGCTGTCCGGTCGCTTGCGGGTAACCGTCGCCGCCGTGCCGCACTCGAGGATTTTCGCCGCGTGCCACGCCGGCCCGGCCCCTGCCCCCTTCATGAGCGGCACCGTCGCGAACAGCGAGGTATCCGTTGCCCGCCCGCACAGGATCACCTCCGCGCCCCGCTCCACCGCATCGATGATCGGCGCATGTCCCATCATTCCCACGATGTGCGCGGATCGGTCGATCACCGCCTCACTGATCGGTGGCGCCGGGTTCAGCGGCGTGATCCGCCCTTCCCGCAGCCTTCGCTTCAAGTATGCCTTGTCCTGCTCAGAGCGGATCGTCGCCATGCGGAACCGCAGCCCCTCCTCGCGGGCGATCTCCCGCACGATCTCCGCCATCCAATCCACGCCCGCATCCCCGCCTGCGAACCCGCACGATCCAATGATCAGTGGTACCCCCGCCTGCTGCCGCCCCGCCATCATCAGCCGCATGTCCCGCTTGACGCCCGCCTTCGGGAAATGCGGCTTCCCACTACCCAAATAAAACGGTCCCGCATCGGTCGACCCGGCATCGCATCCGATCACATCCGGCTGCAGCGAGATGCCGCGAGCGAACGATGACTCTAGGAAGCCCGAACCAATTTGGCCCGACGCCGATAGCACGCGCACTTCAATCATCGAACTCAGCTTCCTTTCGCCGATCCGTCTCTGTCGTTTGGGTCGTTACGGTCGGAGTGTGGTCTAGATCTCGCTTTTTGTCTCAATCGCGAATCGGCCGCGCTATGCAGATCCCGCCCCGCGCCGCTGCCGAGCTGCTCAACAGGTGTTGGTCAAGGCATTCATCCCGGACCCGAACGTTGAATTTTCTCACAAGCCGTTCTGCTGCGGTTTGGCCGGCGCGAGTGCCACAGGATCCCGAGATCCTTCTGCCGGCGCAGGATGGCGTGGGACGTCATTTCCGTGCCGTTGTCGCTGTCGCTGTCGCTGAAGATCATCTTCAGACACATCCGCGCCCGCCAATGAGGCTGGAAGGTAGTCTAATACGAAGTGATTTCGACAGTCGCGCTCGTGTTCGATACACACCGGTTGTAAGTCTATGCATCAGTTCTTTGCGTTGCGCTCTCTCCGATATTCTGAACTGTGTCTACGAAGTGCACTGCCGGGCTCCACTCGAAAGTAGACCGGTGCAGCATAACGATCTGACTACTCAGTCTTTGATCCAATGGCCGATGCACAAGTCCCTCCAACTGAATTTGCGCGATGCTTGATGGAGCGACAGCCACCCCAATCCCAGATGAGACCAGTCCCGCGACCGTCGCCCACTCGCCAGCTTCTTGCGCGATGCGTGGCTCAAATCCGACTTCTCGACAGACCTCATTGAAGCGCTCTCGGTATCGTGGGCCGGGCAAGGCCCGCACGGCCACAAATGATTCGTTGGCCAAACTTGCCAGCGCCACCTCCGAACCGCTCGCTAATCGGTGCGAGCGCGGCAATAACACCAGCAACGGCTCATCCATAATGTCTCGGGACACCAAGTCCGGCATGACCGGCGGATCCCTTACGAAACCAACGTCCAGGCGGTCGGCACGAATGCCTTCGACCTGCTTCATGCTCGGCAGCTCAGATAGTAGAAGCTCGACACCCGGGAACCGCGCCCGAAATGCTTGAACAATCGGGGGCAGGACGTTCAGCGCTATAGATGGCGTGAAGCCAACGCGAACCAGTCCACTTTCGCCTCTTGCGGTCCGGCGAGCCGCATCCAACCCGGTCTCGAGCTCATCCAACGCAGCCTTCGCCGATGCCAACAGAGTTAGCCCAGCTGGCGTCATCCGGATTGGCTGACCACCGCCGCGCGTTAGCAAACGACAGCCCACCCGTTGTTCCAAGCGTCCAATTTGCTGACTCAATGGCGGCTGGGCAATCCCAAGGCGGTTTGCAGCGCGACCGAAGTGAAGCTCTTCCGCCAAAACGACGAAGGCATGAAGCTGGCGTAAATCGAGAGTAGGTCGCGTCAGGCCATAGCTCCAGAGATATCATGTCCGGTGAGAATTGATATTGGACGTATGACTGCCGACGGTCTAGGCAGCAAAAAACGAAAGTGTTCAGGGTGGAGGGCTTCCCATGCGACGGGCCTGTTTCGGGACAATCACGTTCAGTCTCCTGCTTTGCACAGCGACAGCAAGCGCGGCTGATCCGGCGCCGCTCAAGATCGGAGTGCTCGAGGACATGAGCGGCGTGTACTCCGACATTACGGGCATGCCACAGGTGGTCGCGGCACAGATGGCCGTGGATGACTTTGGCGGGACAGTTCTCGGCCGACCGATTCGGATCGTATCGGCCGACCACGCCAACAAGGCTGACACCGGCGCATTCATCGTGCGGAACTGGTTCGACAACGATGGCGTTTCGATGATCGCCGGATTGGGAAACTCGGCAGTCGCGTTGGCTTCGCAGACCGTGGCGGCGGAAAAGGGCAAAATCAATATAGTTACCAGCGCCGGTGCGAGCGATCTGTCGGGCTCCGCCTGCGTGCCGACCGGCTTTCATTGGGCGTTCGACACCTACTCCACGTCAAAGGTGGTCAGCAGCTCCATCACCCAAGCGGGCGACAAGAGCTGGTATTACATCGCCGCCGATTACACGTTTGGCGCGCTGCTACAGGGCGCATCCACGCATTTCGTCGAACAGTTCGGCGGCAAGGTGCTCGGGTCGAGCAAGGTGCCGCTCGGCAACGCGGATTTCAGCAGCGTCCTGCTTCAAGCTCAAGCCTCCGGCGCACAGGTCATTGGCTTGGCCAACGGTGGGATGGATACCACCAACGCCATCAAGCAAGCGGGGGAGTTCGGGCTGGTGTCGCAAGGCCGCAAAATGGCCGCGCTCTCAATGTATATTCAAGATGTGCACGGCTTGGGCGCTGCGGCGAGCGGACTTTTCTTCGCCGAGTCGTTCTACTGGAACGCTGACGATGCCACCCGCGCCTGGTCGCAACGCATCTTCGCCAAAACTCATGAGATGCCCAATATGCTTCAGGCCGGGATCTATAGCGGCGTTACCCACTATCTCAAGGCGGTCAAGCAAGCCGGCACGGATGACGGGCCTACGGTTGCCAAAGTCATGCACGCGACCCCGATCAACGATTTCTACACACACAACGTGACGGTGCGCGCCGACGGCCAAGTAATGCGCCCCATGTATCTTCTCCAGGTCAAGCCAGCGGCCGAACAGCACGGTGATTGGGACTTGCTGACCATCATCAAGACCGTGCCGGGTGAGGACGCATTTCCACCAGCGGCAGAGAGCCGGTGCCCCCTGCTGAGAAAGCAGGGCCAATGACCGCCGGCACTGCACTCGCCGGCTTGCGAGTCGTTGACGTCAGCCGGGTTCTGGCCGGCCCGTCCTGCGGTCAGCTGCTGGCCGACATGGGGGCAGACGTCATCAAGGTTGAGCCCCCAGACGGCGACGAGAATCGTTCTTGGCCCCCCTTCACCGCGACAGGCGCGAGCTGCAATTTCGACAGCGTCAATCGCGGTAAGCGCAGCTTGGCCGTCGACCTCAAGACGGCGCAAGGGCAAGAGCTCGTGCACGGTTTGCTGGAACGGGCAGACGTGCTGCTCCTGAGCTTCTTGCCGAGAACAGCGGCCAGGCTGGGGTTCGAAGCTGCAGCATTGACCGCTCGCTACCCCCGGCTGGTCGTGTGCGAGCTGACGGGTTACGGCGCTGCCGGCCCGCTTGCCGAGAAGCCGGGCTACGACCTGATGATGCAGGCCTTTGCTGGGACGATGTCGATGACGGGCATGGAAGGACAACCGCCGGTGCGCACCGGCTTGTCGTTCATCGACATGGCGACGGGTCTGGCCGCCTATGGTGCCGTGCTGACGGCACTTCTCGCGCGCGCTACCACCGGCCGTGGGACAGTCGTTCGTACTTCCCTGCTCCAGACTGGCGTGGCGTTGCTCGGCTATCACGGGGTCGCGTGGCTCAGCACCGGTATTGAGCCCAAGCGCGAGGGGTCCGGTGTCTGGCACCTCGTGCCCTACCAGGCATTCAAATGCTCGGACGAGTTCATTCTGGTCGGAGCGCCGAATGAAGGGGCATGGCAGCGGTTGTGCGCGGCTTTGGACATCCCGCATCTGCTCCAGGACGAACGGTTCGGTTCCAACAGCTTGAGGGTGGAGCACCGCGCGACGCTGATCCCGATCTTGGAGAGCCGCTTTGCGCAAGCGGATGCCGCGCACTGGGTTGCTCAGCTCGACCGCCATCGGGTGGCGGTGGCCCCCATCAATCGTCTTGGCCAGGTCCTCACTCATGAACAGGTGCGAGCCAACGATCTGGTCGTCCCAGTCGGTGACCGAGAGTTGCTGGGTACTCCGTTCACCTTGTCCGAGGGAGGCGGCGTGTCGCCCCTTTCTCCTGCCGGCCTGGGCGCTGACGCTGACAGCATCCTGCGTTGCGACCTCGGCCTCGACGAGGTCGCGATCGCGGCCTTGCGAGACGCGCGCATCATTCCCCGAGAGGAGCACACGCCGTGAGCGACGCCGCGATCCTACGGGCAAACCTCCGGCCCGGAGTGACCTGCCTGATCATCAGCAATCCGACCCATCGCAACGCAATGAACGACAGCCTAATCGAGCAGATGCTCACCGCGGTTCGAGAATTGGGTCAGGATCCGACTTGCCGTTTGATCGTGATCCGAGGGCGGGATGGCACGTTCAGCGCCGGACGAGAACTGAACGATCTACGCAAGCTGCAGGACAGCACGCTGGCGGACATCACAGCCACTTACGAGCGCCTCCACGAACTGAACCGTGCTTTCCACGACTGCCCGGTCCCGACGATGTCGGTCATCGAGCGCTTCGCCTTCGGGGCAGGCGCCACGATCGTGAGTTGGTGCGATATGGCTCTCGCAGAGGAAGGGGCTTTTCTGTGCTACCCGGAACTGCAGCACGGGATCGTACCCTCGCCAGCGATGATGGGGTTACTGCGCTCAGTTCCGGAGAAGCGGGCGATGGAGCTGCTGCTGACCGGGCGGCGGGTTTACGGGCCGGAGGCGGCCGTCATCGGGCTTATCACTCGGTCGGTCCCCGCAGACGCGCTGAACGCAGCGATCGAGGAGATTATCGATGGCGTATGCCGATGCTCACCGGCCGCAGTGCGCCGTATGAAGCGATTTAAATCTGCGGCAGAGGGAATGAGCACGCGAGATGCCATGGCTGAAGCGGTGCACAGCATTAGTGCGGGCCTGCAAGAGGACGATACGCGTCGGCGCATCGCGGCATTTTTGGAAAGGCGGCCTGCCGACTGACAACGAGACAGCGCCGGCGGGTGTTTGAGACTGCACCATTGCCCGCATAACTCGGACCAGTCGCACCTGCTCGCGACCGTAGATGAACACGAGCCTGTCGCGAAGGGTGCCGTCGGCCGGGTTGGGTGGGCCGCGCTGCGAAAGGGCGGCGCTGACCCTCTTACTGCGGTGCCTGCGTCCGTGCTGTGAGCTTGTTGCCGTCTGGGTCGCGCAGGTAGGCGACGAATGCCCCGTTTGGGCGCTCATTGGGTGGACTTTCGATCGCGGTACCGCCGTGCGTCGTACCCGCCTTGTGCCAGGCAAGAATATGGCCGGGGCTGTCGGCGGCGATGCCGATGGTCTCACCGTTGGCCGCGCTCGCCGGGTTGCCATCGATTGGCGTCGTGATCATCAGACGGCCACCCTGATGGGCATAGATCAACCTGCCCCTGGTATCCATTTCGCCGGGCCTGGCCCCAACTCGGCGAACGTGGCATCGTCGAACGCCCGAGCCCGCTCCAGGTCGTTGCTGCCGATCATGACGTGGGTGAACATGGTTATTCTCCGGATAGGGGCTGCGAAACAGCGGACGTCCGCACGGGCGTTAGCCACGCCCTCTATTCAGACACCCAGGTATGCGCCGCTCATCCTTACGGACGAGCGGTGTTGCTCACCAGTGGCTGAACGTGTGGGTTTTGGCCATTAGAGCATTCTCGGCTGCTTCCTGCTCTTTTTGCTGGCGGGCGAGTCGCTCGTAGTAGGTGATGATGCCCGGCGTGGGTTTGCGGCCGGTTTTGTACCAGTGCAAGGCTTGCGCGGTGCTGTCGACCTGGTCGTCGTGTTTGGCGTGGGGAAAGGTCGTGAGCTCGTGCAGGTAGGCGTCCAACCACTCCGCCCGGCTGGGTAGGTGCACGAAACCGTTCTCGATCGTGCCAGCCTGGGCATGCAAACGCATGATCTTGTCCATGCTTCCTTCCGGCTTGTAGGCCCTGACGGCGTGCATGCCGTCAAAGGTCAGCTCCTGGATCAGTTGCGTGCCGGATGCCTTGTCCTCGATCAGCACCACCTCCGCCCGGTGCAGTTCCGCCTGCTCGCGGACGGCCCGCTTGAGGCTGGGGTAGTCCAGCTTTCGGCGCAGGACGTGCAGCAGATAGAGGTGGTCGCTCGCCACGCCCCACGTCGTGCACACGCTATAGTCGCTCAACTCGGTCGTCTTGTTGGCCGTGTCCCAGCTTTGCAGCACCAGACCGAACCGCTCGGGCCGCTCCACCTCCGTGTAGCTCTTGAACCAGGCCCGCTTTTCCATGCCACCGTCGCGCGGCGCCGGGCGCTGCTGATACTGGCCGGCGAAGTTTTACTCCCCGATCGTTCGCCGGATCGTGTGCAGCGTTTCCAGCGGCTCGCGCTCCGGGTGCAACGCCTCGCCCGCCTTGTGGCAGAAGCGAAGCGGGCCGGACTCGGTTTCGATCACGACGTCGATGTCTTCCTCGGCGATGGCGGGGAGGACGAGCTGGTCCCAACCGCCCTTGGCCTTGAGATGACCGGTCAGGTCGTCCTCGTGCAGCCGCTGCATGATGAGCAGAATGTTGCCCTTTCGCTTGTCGTTCAGTCGGGAATACAGCGTGCCGTCGAACCATTCGTTGACGTGGGCGCGCTGCGTGTCCGACAGCGCCTCGTCTGGCTTGAGCGGGTCGTCGATGATGATCAGGTCGGCGCCGCGACCGGTCAGCACGCCGTCCACCGAGGTCGCCATGCGGCAGCCATGGGCCGTCGTGGTCAGCTCGTTGGCGGCGCTGCGCACCAGCCGCGTGCCCGGAAATATGGACTGATACCAACGGCTCTCCATCAAGGTGCGGGTGTCCCGTGACACCTTGTTGGAGAACTCGGCGCTGTAGCTCACGCAGGTTATCTGCAGCGACGGATTATGCCCGAGCAGCCAGGCAGGCAGCGCGATCGAGCCGAGCACCGATTTGAGATGCCGCGGCGGCAGATTGATGATCATCCGCCCCTGCGTGCCCTCTCGCATAAACGTCATCCACTCGGCGACCAGCCGGATGTGCTGTCCACGCGTGAACGGCGTGCCGGGGTTCAGCGTGGTGCACACCTTCTGCGCAAAGCCGTAGAAGTTGCGCCGGAGGAGCCGGGACAGTGCCTCTTGTTCGAGCGGGCTCATCGCGGCTCTTCCGTTTCACGACGGGATTGTCCAAGCTGCCCGAGCAGTTCGGCCAGCAGCTGCTCGTCGTCCTTGCCCCCATGGATCGGTTCAACGGCGGCGTCTTCGGAGCCGGACAGGTGCATACTCAGCTGCTTGTAGAGCAGAGCGGTATGCTTGATCTCACCGCCAGCGGCTTTGTTGACGACCTGCTTGATGATCAGCTCCAGCTTGGAATAGCTGCGCTGCCGGCCGTTCTCCATGACCACGACCCGCTCACCAAGCGCCGCGTCCAGGACGGTACGCAGATCCTTGGCCCCTTTCGGCCGCCCGCGTGGGTTGCCGCTTTGACCCGGCTTGAACCGGCTGTTCATCGGCGGCCGCCCACGACCAACAGTGTAGCCCGTCGCCGCATCCGTGGCATGCCGGGTCATGGGACGTCTCCCTGCCAGGCCGCTTGCGCGATGGCGCCCTCCCGTTCGGCGAACGACATCCCGGTGCCTGCATGTCGGGCGACATTGCCGGTCCAGGCCTGCCAACGCCGGATGATCGTATCGACGTAGAGCGGGTCGAGCTCCAGCCCGTAGCAGCACCGCCCGATGCGCTCGGCCGCGATCAGCGTAGTGCCGCTCCCCAGGAACGGGTCCAGCACGGCGTCGCCGCGTTCGGTGCAGTCGAGCAGGGCGTCGGCGACCAGCTTGGTTGGCTTCACCGTGGGGTGCAGCGCCAGCAGGTTGCCCTCCTCGCCCTTGCGCCCGAACGAGTTGACCCCCGGGTAGGACCACAGATTGGTCCGATTGCGCCCGTGCCGGCCCAGCTCGACGTTGTTGCGATGCGGCGCGGTGCCGTGTTTGTAGACCAGCACCAGCTCGTGCTGGCTACGGTACAGCGATCCCATGCCGGCGTTGTCCTTGGCCCAGACGCACAGGTTCTTCAGCTCGTGATAGACGGGGCGCGCGGCCTCCTGCAGCTCGGACAGGTCGCGCCACTCCATGCAAACGTAGTGCAGCGAACCGTCGGCGCTGTGGCGCGCCATCAGGCTGCAGGCCTGGCGCAAGATATCTAATAGTGCATCAATACGTCTGACTAATCATGCTGGCACGCTGAATATTTGTAAGGCATCGTCCCTCCTCTTAAAGATCGCTGCCGGTTCTGGCAGTCGATCGGTGCTTTCTTACTGGGATCGGAAGAGACTTCTTGTCAGGCAGAGGCAACGGGACGGCAGATGGCCGGTCAGATCGCCCGCTGCCGACTGTCACCAGGGCCACCATGGGGGCGCTACCAGTTTGTCGGATGCGTAGATCACCCCTGCGCCGACCCAGCACACCGCTGACATCACCGAAGCTGCTGCGCTTCTAGAAACGAAGGCGTTGAAGCGTGCGAGATGGACCGGGTTGCCGGGAGCCTCATGGTGTGCCTGCCAGGCTGCCTCACGCTTCTTCGTTGTCCTCGCGGATTCTATGGCAGCCGCGAGGGCGAAGCCGACCAGCCCTCCAAACACGGCGTTCGCGCTCATACGTCCGTCTGTTCAGTCCGCAGCTTCGCGATCTCCGTTAACACCAAAAATGCAGCCTTCCAAAATGGCGCAACAGGCAGATCGACCGCAACGGGGGGCGGCTTCACGACCATGCCTTAATCATCAACGCGGCGACCCCAACGGGGGCAACTGCCACCATCACCTTGAGCACTGCCAGGTCAGTCTCCAGCTTCTGGAAATGGGCCATTATGCTCATCGTAAGGCCAACAGTATCACGCCATCTCCTGTGTTGGGCTTCCGCGGGGGTTAGATGCTGAACAGCACTGCAACCGTCACCACCATGTTGACTGCAGCCATCCACATCAGGACACGAACCTTGCCCTCGAGTTTGGTAAGCCGTGCGCTCATCGTGGCTGTGTTGCCTTACCCGTCACGCCGCCTCCTGCGCCGAGTTTGCCCCGATCCCACGCGCCAGCACGGTCCGAACAGACATGGCATGCCAGCGCCCGCCCCGCGCCGTTGCGATCCCGCGTGCGTTCTGCGCCTCCGCCAACTCAGCAAGCGTGGTCAGACCAGTTCCCTGAATATGCCGGACGACTGGCAGGACGTTGGCAGCGAAGGCGTCGGCCGCTGCCCTGCTCGATGCACCACCAAGAGCCTGCGCCTCGGCCAAGTTCGTCCGGTTACCCAGTAGCGCGCCCCGCGCCTTCTTGGCCTGCAACGATGCCGGCAACCTCACCGCGGTTCATACCTGGTCAGATCGCATGATCGAAGTGCTCGGATCCTGGTCCGGCACCCTTTTGGACGGCGATCAGATCAGCTCCAATACCTTGCCGCCCTACGCGACGATAGGGCTTCAGCAGGGAGGCGGCGCGTGGGCCAGCAATCACCCTCGCCCCCGCGGAATTACGCACGTCGTCCAAATCGTACGTCACCCTAGCAGCGACGCTCCCCTGGTCTCTGAAGCACAGGGCTGGGCCGAACTGTATGGGCTCAGACTGCTCCCTCTGACGGAATGGCTGCAGTTGACGCAGCCCTACTTGAGAGCCGGCACAGCTTGGGCTGTGGATCCTTTCGCGAAGCTGAACGCAAGCAAGTCGCAGACGGCGTAGGTCTACTGTGTATCGACTGCGGCATCCCTCGGTCCTGGCCGGCGTTGCCCGGAGAGGAAGCCAAGCTCTCCTCAACCAACAGGATTTTCCGCATGCCTGCAGCCGGTCCGATTCCAGGCGATCTGTCCGAGCGCTACATAAGGTTCGCAGACAACGAGGCGCGGGGGCGCTCGCCACTCTATGAGGCACTGGCTCGGGGAACGTCGGACGACGCGGGGATCATCGATTTCCTGTCGGCGCTTCCGCCGGCGAAGCAACAACCCAACCTGCTGTTCGCTGCCGTCCGTTCCATCACGGGCAATCCTGAAGATTTCAATGACTTCAAGCGCAGGCTATTCAGCGACGTCCACGCCGTCCGCTCCTTAATGCTGGCGCGCTCGACGCAGACAAACGAGCCTGCACGATGCGCGGTGCTGCTGGCGGTCCTAGCGCAGTTGCCGCGGTCGGCCCACCTGCTTCCGGCCTTTGCACGCAGGGCGCATGTCCGGGATCGACCACGTCCAGGTCGAAGGTGAGGTAAGCTGGCGCACCCGCCACGCGGCGGGCGACGTGGTCCGCAAGGGCCTGGGAGCGCCAGCGCGAGCATTGCGTCGGTGTCGAGTGGTTCGAACCCTAGTGTCCGGCGCCGCACTTAACGAGAATGCAGCAATCATCGACAGCGACAGAGTGCAACCAATTAGACTTAGTGCTCGGGGCATGTCATCGCTGCTTTTGATCAACGTCTTGGCATAGCGGTCCCGATCAGATCGTCAAAGGAGGCGGCGGCCGCGCTCTGCTCCGGCGGTCCCAGCGCCCGTCGGAGGCTGCCTCCTCGAAGATGCGCCGATATCCTGCCGCGCGCAGGGCGCGCGCTTGCAGCATGTTGGTCTGCTCGTTGCCTTTGGACACCTGAGCGTAGCCGAGCGGCAGGCCGGCCGGACCCGGCTTGGCAACTTTCGCAAACGCTCGATTGCGAAAGCCAAGGACCGGTTCAAGCTGCCGCTGACTACTACCTCGTGACAAGAAGGTGGTGCGGACGACGGTCTTTCCCTATCAGACTACGCCGGTGGCGCTTATGGACTCGCAATTAAGGTGAAGCGTTTCATGCTCCGGTATGGACACTGGAGAAGAGGTGCTGAAACGGCATGTCCAAATCTTGCTTGCAGTAGATCCAGCGCAAAAGAAGTATGAAAGCTCTGATTTTGATGAAAATGGTAAAGGGGAGAAAATAAGAGTAATGTGCTTAAAGCATGCCGCAGTCTGCCGCGTATCTCCGGGTCTCCACTAGCCAACAGGGCCGCTCCGGCCTTGGCATCGAGGCCCAGCGCGAAGTCATCGCCAGGTTCTGCAGCATCGGCGGCGTAAGCACCAAATGGTCCGCGCTCGATGTAGCCGAACCGTCGATAAAGGCTGAAGGCCTCGACCGCCTTGATGCCCGTCTCTAAGCGCATGATCTGAATGGAACGGTCGAGTGCTGCCCGTTCGAGGGTCGTCAGGAGCAAGCGGCCAAGACCTGCTCGGCGTGCTGTTTCCGCGACGAAGATTCGCTTCAGTTCTCCCTCGGTCTTGCTGTCCGCAACGAAGCCGCCGCAGCCGACCGCTTCTCCGCCCCGGCGCACGACGAAGAAGCTGACATTTTGGGCTAGAAGCGTGACGATCGGCGAGCCGTGCCTGCTCTCGCCCGAATACAGAGATGCCGAACGTTTGTCGGCCGCATTCAGTAGTGTCGCCACCTCGGACTGATTTGGGGTTTCAGCTTCTATTGTGATCGTGCACGGATGCAGTGCGTCGATCATACCGCCGCCCTCCACTCATATCGCACGTCCGGCTCGTGTTCTTCGTTGTCGCCGTCGGTCTGTTGGATGCCGACAAAACCTCGAGCCTCGTAGAACTCACGCGCGCGCGTTGCGCTGGAACGTCCACAGCAGCAGACGCGGGCTCAACGTTTTCGCGTGGGTCAGCAGCGCCGACCCGCATCCACCTCCTTGCCAGCGTGGCGCGACATAGAGGTGATCGATCTCGTCGCCGTTGATCAGCATGTAGGCAACAATCTTCCCATCACGCCGAGTCACCCAGCAGGCGCCCTGACAGTCTTTCACTACTCGGGCGAAAAAATCTTGGGTCTGCTCATCGGTGTGCGCGGTGCGCAGCCACGGCATTGCCTGGCGTCGAGCCTCCAGGTGGATATTGGCGATGGCCGCTGCATTTCCCGTTCGGCTGAGCTAACGGCCGGCGTTGTTGACCTCATCTTGCCGTTCCTTAGATTTCGATCTTCCAATAGGCCAGGGCAGCGCAGAACTTTCTCGGGGATAGTGTGGCCCCGCTTGGGCGAGGTCCTGCCGGATTTTCGTCAATCGGCGAGAAGAGTCCGTCTGGATATCTCTGCTCAAGTGTACTACGCCCGGTGGCAGCTCCCCGTCGCCCGGGATGCGCGGCCAACTTGCCGGGTAGGCTTCCCAGTCGCCCAGCGGTCGATGATGGCCACGGTCTCCACCAAGCTCTCGTGGTCGCAGTGCCAGCCGTATAGTGCCCTCGCACAGATGCGTATCATCGCCTTCACCTCGGGGACAGTGTCCGTGAAGGCCTTCAAGGGCGTCGGCAACAAAACATGTTGGCAACGCAGGAGAAGAAGCGCCGGTCCTGTACGACAACATTGGCTTCCCAGTATAGCGGATCGTCGACTCCACAGATGTGGCAGCAGCTCCAGTTTGGCCGATCGTCGGACCGCAGCCCCAAGGCGCGTGTCAGAGCCTTGTTGGCGTGCAGGTTCCCCTCCTGCTTGTGCTCTCCCTTGTTGAGTTGAGGGACAGTCCAGTTCTGCTTGTAGAAGAACGCCTTCCGGGCGTGCTCCGGATACCACGTCGGCAGTATCCGGAAGGTCGCCGGATCCAACCAGCGCGCTGTGCGCTCGATAAGGGTGCACCTATCGCCACGAGCAATAAGGGCTGGCGGATTGTTTCCGGAGTTTCAGTCCTGAAAAGCTTATAATACTGTAAGATTTACTCGGAAGTGATTTCAGATTGTCGGCAGATGCAATAATTCATCGCAACTGCCGCCCAGAAGTGAGAAGGAGCAATCCGCCGCGTAATTCTACCTCAGCTAACGCCACGGTGATCGCACCACACTCATCCCGAGGTACTCAGATACGCGTCACGTCTGGCTGGTGGCCGCCGAAGAACTGATGGAAGGCGGGATAGACGAGGTCCGGCCGGTGCTCGGCAGGGTAATGACCGGTCGGGATCGCGAACCCGCGGCAATCCGGAGCCCACGGCGCCCAAGCATCCAATGGCTGGAAGTGCCGCCCAACATGGCTGTTACTTCCCCAAAGGATGAGAACCGGGCAGGCGATCGTCTTGTTGCCGAAATCCGCCTTGTCCATGGCCAAATCCAGCGTCACCGTCGCGCGGTAATCCTCACAGATGGCGTGAATCTGTTCGGGTGTGGTGCAACGAACGTATTCGGCCATCGCCTCCTTGCTGAAGATGTCGAGGCCGACGCCTTTCTTGTTCAACTTGTACGAGATGTAATAGGGCAGGTCGGCGCAGATCAGACGTTCCGGAAACGGCGCCTTCTGGGCCATGAAGAACCAATGATATGACTCCAGTCCCCACCCGAGCGTGACGTTGGTCAGCACCTCGTAGGTCGGCACGATATCGAGCGCAGCCATCCGCGTGACGCGGCCGGGATGATCCAAAGCCATACGGAACGCGACGCGCGCGCCGCGATCGTGCCCGGCGACGGCGAACGCCGGGAAGCCGAGTTGCTCCATGACTTCGACGTTGTCCTGGGCCATGGCGCGAAAGCTGTAGGCCGCGTGATCGTCGCCGCCAGGGGGTTTGCCGCTGTCGCCGTAACCGCGCAGGTCCGGGGCGACGACGGTGAAATGGCGGGCCAGGCTCGGAGCGATCCGGTGCCAACTCACCAAGGTCAGCGGATTGCCATGCAGCAGCAGAAGCGGCGGGCCGCTACCGCCGACGGCGACCTCGATCTCGGTGCCGGATGTGCGGATACGGCGGCGGGTGAACCCGTCCATCAGCACGCCTTTGTCGCGCAGCAGCGTCGGCGTCACGCTCGTCGTTTCCATCCCCAACCTCTCGCGGGCTCGTTGCCGCTCAGCGTCGAACGCAATTTGCTGATTGTCAACAATATGGTTGATAACTAGCGTGCGGTTCAGAATGCCGCGATCAGGCGGCCGGGGAGGAATGTCCATGCCGGACGGAAGCCAGGGCACCGCGACGTCCACCGCAGGCCTCTTGCCACTTGCCGGGCTGGTCGTGCTCGACCTAACGCTGGCGCGCGCCGGGCCGACCTGCGTGCGCCATCTTGCGGACTGGGGCGCAACGGTCATCCGCGTCGAGCCGCCGAGCACCGGCGGCGAAGACATCGCCGGGGATCGCGATGGGCCGGACTTCCAGAACCTGCACCGCAACAAGCGGATCATCCAACTCGACTTGAAGAAACCGTCCGGCCACGCGGCCTTCATGCGCTTGGTCGCCAAGGCCGACGTCCTGGTCGAGAACATGCGCGCGTCCGTCAAGCACCGGCTGAAGATCGCTTGGGACGACGTGCACGCCATCAACGAGCGCCTGGTCTACGGCAGTATCAGCGGGTTCGGCCAGGACGGCCCGTATGGCGCCCGCGCCGGGGTGGACCAGATCGCGCAGGGCATGGGCGGGTTGATGAGCATCACCGGGCTGCCCGGTCAGGGCCCGGTGCGGGTAGGAATCCCCATCGCCGACCTCACCGCCGGCAATCTGCTCGCCTTCGGCATCATGGCCGCCCTTTTCGAGCGGGGCCGCACCGGGCAAGGACGGTGGGTGCACACCAGCCTGCTCGAGGTTCAGGTGTTCATGCTCGATTTCCAGGCCGCGCGCTGGCTGATGCGGGGTGAGGTCGCAGGCCAGGCCGGCAACGATCATCCCACCAGCATCCCGACCGGCGTGTTCCCGGCCAGCGACGGCACCATCAACATCGCGGCGAGTTCGACCCGGCTTTGGTTCCGGCTCTGTGATGCGGTCGGCAAACCCGAGTGGAAGGACAAGGCGGAGTGGCAGAAGGCGACCGGCCGCAGCGCGGACCGGGCGACCATCAACGCCAACCTGGCGGAAATCACCCGCACCAAACCGATGGCGCATTGGGTGGAGCTGTTCGAGGAAGCCGGCATCCCGTGCGGGCCGATCAACACGATCGACCGGGTGTTCGCCGACCCGCAAGTACAGCATTTGGGACTCGCGACGCCGGTCGAGCATCCAAGGTTGGGCACGACGAACTTGGTCGCGTCGCCACTAAATCTCGTCGGCGTATCGAAAGCGATCCGCTCGCCAACGCCGGACGCCGGGGCGGACACGCTCGCGGTGCTTACGGAAGCGGGCCTGACGGAACAGGAGCTCGCCGATATGCGGGCGGAAGGAGCAATCTGACATGGACCAAAACATGACGGCATCAGCGGACCGCATCGAGCATGCCGGCGGAAAGATGCTCGGATCGGTGCAGGACGGTGTGGGAACCATCGTCTTCAATCAACCCGAGAAGCGCAACGCCATGTCGGTCGAGATGTGGGACGGCATGACCGCGATGCTCGACGCCTGGCGCGACGACCCGGCGGTACGCGTCGTCGTGCTGACCGGCGCGGGCGACAAGGCGTTCGTCTCCGGCGCGGACATCAGCCAGTTCGGGCAGAGCCGCAGCAATGCCGAAGCACAGAAGGAATACGACAAGCTCACCAGCAGCGGCCGGGCCAAGCTGGCGAGCTTTCCCAAACCGGTGATCGCGCGCATCCAGGGGTTCTGCCTCGGCGGCGGCCTCGGCATCGCCATGCAGGCCGACCTGCGCATCGCCGCGGATGACGCACAGTTCGGGATTCCCGCCGCCAAGCTCGGGATCGCCTACAGCTTTTCGATGGTCTCCCGGTTGACCGCGCTGGTCGGGCCGTCCGACGCCCGCATGTTGCTGTTCACCGGCGACCGGATCGATGCCGCCGAAGCGTTGCGGCTCAAGCTGGTCAACCGCGTGGTGCCGGCCGCAGAGCTGTCGGCAACCGTGGACAAGATCGCCCGGACCATCGCCGGCAACGCCCCGCTCTCGACGACGGGCATGAAGCTGATCAGCAACAACGTGCTGCTCGACCCGGCCGATCGCGACATGGAAGCCGTCGATCGCGCGGTGCTGACCTGTTTCGACAGCGTCGATTACACAGAGGGCCGGACTGCCTTCATGGAGAAGCGCAAGCCGAACTTCCAGGGGAAGTAGGTCAGGCGTTCAGGAAAGCGCCGCCGTTGGCGTGCATGGTCTGCCCGGTCAGATAGCGGGCATTCGGGCCGCATAGGAAGCATACCAGGGCGGCCACCTCCTCCGGCCGCCCTCGCCTTCCGACCAGCGGGCGGTGGTGGCTGTGCATTGCCGGCGTGCCACCCGTGCTGGCGCCGCGCACCGTATCGATCACGCCGGGCACGACGCAGTTCACCGTCACGTCCGGCGCCAGATCGTGCGCCATGGCCCGGGTCAGCCCGGCCAGCCCGGCCTTGGCCGCGACCACATGCGCCCGCCCGGGCGAGCCGGTATGGGCCGACAGCCCGCCGATGTTGACGATGGCGCCCGCCGTCGACGTGCGAATGTGCGGGAGCATGGCCTTGCTGCAAAGAAAAGCGCCGTCGAGAATGACGGCAAGCACCTGGCGCCACTCGGCATAATCCAATGTCTCGAACGATGTCTCGCGCCGGATGGCCGCGTTATTGACGAGGATGTCGATGCCGCCGCCGAAGGTCGCCGCCGCGGTCGCCAGCGCGGTCACGTCGCGCTCGCTCGTGACGTCGGCGAGATGGGCGATCGCACGCCCACCGCCGGCGCGGATCTCGTCGGCCAGCGCTTCGGCTTCGGCGCCCGAGCTCTGGGCGTTGATCACAACGGCGGCGCCCTCGGCCACCAAGCCGAGGACGATCTGGCGACCGATGTTGCGGGCGCCTCCCGTGACGACCGCGGTGCGGCCTGCGAGCGCGCCGCTCATGCGCGCGCCGTCGTCAGGGCGCTCAGCGACCGAGCCTCGAACAGACCGGCCAGGGCTGCCTGGGTCTCGTCGGCCCGATGCCCGGTCCAACCCCCATACAGCGTGTTGTCGTGGAATTTGGCTTCCACCTCGCCGTCGGTGAGGGGCGCTTGGGCGCCGCCACGCATGTGGTCCTGGCGGATCTCGCGGACGGAGCCGTCCTCCATCGTCACGCGTAGATGGCCGGTAAAGCTGGCGGGATACGGGTTGTCGGGATCGACGACGTAGCTGACCTTCTCGGCCAGGCGGAGAACTGCCGGGTCATGCACGCGATCCTCGGTGAACTGTCCGAAGCCGGCCCGCCGATCCAGTATGCCGACGGCGACGCAGAACGGTGTGCTGAACTTCGCTGCATACGACGTCCGGGGCCGGTGCTTGCCGGCGAGCGGCTCCCACAGGCGATGGACGGTGCCTTCGCCGACCTCGCACACGATCGAGCTGATCTGCTCGGGGTCGATCCCTTCGGCCGCGAGCGCGACGGCGCAGTCGATGTAGGGCTGGGTCATGGTGCCGCAGGGATAGGGCTTGAAGGCGATCGTCTGCATCAGCCATTCATCGCCGAGCCGATCGAGCACTGGCTTGAAATCGGGCGTGCGCGACGGGGCAAAGGCTTTGAAGAAGCCGTGGGTGCCCTCGAAGACGGTGCGCGGCCCGAGGAAGCCACCCCGCGCCATCAGCGCCGCGCGGATGCCGCCCTGGGCCGCCAGGCCGGCATGGGCACGCTTCGTCCAGGTGCCTTCGGCCAAATACTCGATGATGCCGCTAGCCATGCTGCCGGCGATGCCGATCGCCGCCACGGTGTCACTCTTGGAGAGATTTAGGGCGGCAGCCACGCCGCCAGCGGCAGCCATGGTGCCGATCACGGCGGTCGGGTGGAACCCGGCCTTGTGGATCGCCTTGGGCGCGACGAGGCTCAGCCGGCACATCATTTCGGCCCCGATCACGATGCCGCGCAATACGGCCGCCCCACCCAACCCCTCCCGCTCGCACGCGGCCAGGACCGCGGGAACCACGACGGCGCCGGAATGGACCGGGCCGCCCTCGAACGTGTCGTCGTAATCCTCGCCGTGGGCAGCGGTGCCATTGACCAGGGCGGCATCGTAGGCGCTGAAACCGCCTTCGTGCCCAAAGATGGTGCAGCTTCCGCCGGGCTCGGCGGAGCCGAGCACGGCCCGGACGTAAATCTCGCGGCGGGCAGCGACGCACAGACCCACCACATCCAGCAGCAGCCGGTTGGCCATGGCGGTGCAGGCCGGCGGGACAGGCGCGTCGAGCGCGATCCAGTCGCTCAGACTCTCGGCGATGGTGGGGCCGGTCTCGATCGCACTTGCGTCCATCATCGCTGTCCTCAGACGCCGAACGCGGCGAGATACTTGCGCTTGGTCTCTTCGGCATTGGCGGCGAGTTCCGCCGGGGTGGAGAACAACAGCTTGATCTTGGAGAACTCGACGTGACCGGGCTTCGGTGTCACTTCTTTATGGAACGATCGGAGGTTGCCCACATCGGTCATGAGCTGCTGGCACTCGCGGGAGAACAGGTAGGTGTAGAACACCCGCGCCGCGTTTGGATGGGCGGCTTGCTGCATCAGGCACGCCTGGCCGGAGAATACCGGCGAACCCTCTACGGCATAGACCGGCATGATCGGCGCGCCGGCATCCTGCATGTTGAGCACCACGTATTCGGTGCCATCCACCTCGATCGAGCGTTCGCCCTGGGCGACTTTCTTCGGTGGTTCCGTCGCGGACTGCACCTGCATGACACGCTGCTTGGCCAGCTTGTCGAAGTAATCCCACCCCATCGCCTTGGCGGTCGCGTAAGTGCTGGTGAGGATGGACCCGCTATAGGACGGGTGCGCCTTGACCATGCGCATGCGCCAGCGCGGATTGAGCAGGTCGGCGAAGCCCTTGGGGGCGTCCTCCGGCTTGATCTGCTTGGTGTTGTAGGCAATCACCGACAACGAGGCGCGCACGCTGGCGAACAACCCGTCCGCGTCGCGCTCGGTCTCCGGCCAATACTGCAGCACGCTTTCCGGCACGTAGGAGGCGAGCCAGCCTTTCTTCTTCCATTCGACGAACGTCCCCATGTCCGAGCTCTCGACGACGTCGGCAGCATGGATGTCGCTGCTGTATTCCTGGGTGATGCGCTGCAGGATGCGCTCGGCGCCGGTGCGTTCCAGTTGCACGGCGATGTCCGGATGCTGCTTGTTGAACCCGGCGATCATCTTCTCGCACACGCCAACCTCGATCGAGGTGTGGAACACGACCGTGCCCTCTTTGCGGGCGGCGGTCACGACGTCGTCAGTCAGCTTGGTTGCAGTAACAGCCGCATGGGCGCGGGCGACCCCGAGGAGTGGCACGCTCGATCCCAGCAGAGCCAACGCGGCGCGCCTGGTCAATGCATACGGTCGCTCGATGCCCATGGATGATCCTCCTGATCGCGACGGCTCGTTGCTCGGCCGTCCTACGAAGTGCGACGCCGACTATCCGCACCTTCGGTAGAGTGTCAACAATCTGCATGGTTTTTGTTGACAAATACAGCCGGGCCCGATCACCGTGACGGTAGAAAGAGCCCGCTCGACGGGTCGGACAGGAGGGGCGCACCGTGGCAGCAGTCGATCTGAAAGCCGTGCGTAAGCGCTACGGCTCGCTCGTCGTCGCCGATGGAATCGATCTGGCTATCGCTCACGAGGAACTGGTCTGCCTGCTCGGTCCCTCCGGCTGCGGTAAAACGACGACCCTCCGCCTGATTGCCGGCTTCATGCCGCTCGACGAGGGCAGCATCGAGGTGGGTGGCCAGGTCTTGTCGAGCCCGGGAATCACCGTGCCGCCGGAGCGGCGCAACATGTCGATGATTTTCCAGAGCTATGCGCTCTGGCCGCACATGACGATCTCGGAGAACATCGCCTACGGCCTCACCCTGCGCCGGCTGCCGAAGGCGGAGGTGGCGCGCAAGGTGGCGCGCATCCTCGACATCGCCAAGCTGACCTCGCTCAAGGATCGCGCGCCGGGTGCGCTGTCCGGCGGCCAGCAGCAGCGGGTCGCCCTGGCGCGAGCGTTGGTCGTGGAGCCGCAGACGCTGCTGCTTGACGAGCCGTTGTCCAACCTGGACACCAATCTGCGCGAAGAGATGCGGTTCGAAATCCGCCGTCTGCATGACGAGCTACGATACACGACCGCCTATGTGACGCACGACCAGGTCGAGGCCATGACCACGGCGGATCGGATCGTCGTGATGAATGGCGGTCGTATCGAGCAGATCGGCACGCCCGAAGATGTCTACCAGCGGCCGAACTCCGAGTTCGTCGCCCATTTCATCGGTGGCACCAACATCTTGCGCGGCACGCCCGATGGCCAGGCGGTCCGGTGCGGTCCGCTGGTGATCGAGTGCGGCAATACCATCACGCCAGCCGCAGCGACCACTCCGGTCTCGATCCGGCCGGGCGACGTCGAGATCGGCGCCGTGCCGGCCGCAGGCGGCCGCAATGCGTTCACCGCCACGGTCCTGCGCCACACCTATCTTGGCGCGCAACGGGACTACCTCCTGGAGTTGGAGGGAGGGCAGCAGATCCGGGCGCTGACCCCCATGCGGACGCGGGCCGAGGTGGGCAGCGTCGTCGGTATCCACCTGCCACCCGAGCAGTGCCGGGCGTTGCCATGCTGATCGGTCGCCGCACGCTGCTGCAGGGCGCGAGTGCCCTCGCAGCCATGCCCGTCATGGCGCAGGAGGCAACGGACGAATTGACGGACGCGGCCCGGAAGGAGGGAGCGGTCACCTTCTACACGTCGATCGATGTCGGCGTGGTCGAGAAGCTGACTGCAGCCTTCAAGACCCGGTATCCGCAGATCGAGTTGCGGGTCGAGCGGTCCGGGGCCGAGCGGATCCTGCAGCGCGTGATGCAGGAATACGCCAGCGGCATCCACCAGGCCGACGTCGCCGAAAGCTCCGACATCACCAGCTTCATCGATTGGAAGGCACGCGGCTGGCTGGCGCCGTTCATCCCCACGGACGTCGCTGCCTACTGGCCGGCGGACGAGCGTGACCCCGACGGATATTTCGCGACCGTTCGCGCGCATCTGTGCGTGCTGGCCTTTAATACGCGCCAGGTGCAAGCGGCCGATGCACCACGCAGCTACGCGGACCTGCTACTGCCGCAATGGCGGATGCGGATGGTCAAGGCCCATCCCTCGTATAGCGGCACGATCCTGACGAGCACCTTCGCCATGGTCGGCCTCCTGGGTTGGCCGTATCTCGAGCGTCTGGCGCAGCAACGTGTCATGCAGGTCCAGTCCTCGACCGAGCCGCCGAAGAAGGTGGCGCAAGGCGAGCGCCCGATCATGGCCGACGGTAACGAATATAATGTGTTTTTCCTGAAGGACGCTGGCGCACCGATCGAGATCGTCTACGCCGCCGAGGGCACCCCAATCGTCCCGGGTCAGGCTGGTGTGATGAAGGATGCGCCGCACCCGAATGCCGCCCGCTTGCTGGCGAACTTCCTTTTCTCGGCCGAGTGCCAGCAGGTGATGATCGACGCGGGTGGGCTACGCTCGTTTCATCCCAAGACCGTGCTGAAACCCGGCCGCACCAAGCTCGCCGATATCAAGCTACTCAAGGTCGATCCGGCCGCGCTCGCCCGGGACGCGGAAGCGATCAAGCAGCGCTATGCCAAAGTCTTCGGAGTCTGAGGCATGGATCGAGCGAGTGATCTCACGGCCGGCCTGGCGCCAGAGGTTGTGGCGTACGGCCCCGCCGTGACGGCCAAGCCCCCAGGCCGCCGGCGGCCGGATGTCTCGATCGCGGTGTTCGCGGCAGTCGGGATCCTGCTCGGCGTGCTGGTGATGATGCCGCTGGCGTGGCTGGCGTATTTCGCGCTCACCGATGCCGCGGGTGCTCCAACCCTGGCCAATCTCTGGACGCTGATCTCCGACCCGGCCTTGCGTGATCCGTTCCTGATCACGCTTTGGATCGCCGTCTGTGCGGCGGTTGCCGCCTGTGCCGTCGCAGCCCCGGTGGCGATGCTCGTGGCGCGAACCGACATGCCGTTCCGCGGCGTCGTGCGCGCGCTCGTCACGGCATCCTTCGTGACGCCGCCCTTCCTCGGCGCGATCGCGTGGGAACTGCTGGCAGCACCGAACTCCGGCATCCTGAACGTCATCGCCCGCCGACTGCTCGGGCTGGACGAGTTCGACTACGTCTTCGACATCTACACGCAGACCGGCGTGGTCTTCGCCATCTCCTGTTACGCGTTCCCGTTCGTTTTCACGTTGCTCACGAATGCGCTCGAGCGCGTTCCGGCCGATCTGGAGGACGCCTCGTCCATCCTTGGCGGCGGAACCTGGATCACGATGCGCCGGGTCACCCTGCCGTTAGTGCTGCCGGCGATGCTGGCAGGTGGCTTGGTCGCGTTCATGCAGGCGCTGACCGTGTTCGGCACGCCGGCGATCCTGGCCATGCCAGGAGGGTTCCATACGCTGACAACGCGGATCTGGAGCTTGTTCCAGTATCCACCGCAAACGAACCTGGCGGCGGCCGCGGCGGTGCCGCTGTTGGTGATCACGATCGCGGTGCTGCTTCTACAACGGTGGTTGTTGGGCCGCCGGTCGTTCGTCGTTGTCGGTGGGAAGAACAGTCCGGCCCGACGGGCCAAGCTCGGGCGCTGGCGGTGGCCGGCGTTGCTGTTCTGTCTGCTCGTGCTGATGAACCCGGTGTTCCTGCCCTATCTCGCGCTGCTCAAGGCGGCGATCGTCAAGAACCTGTCGGACCCGCTCGCCTGGTCGACCCTCAGTTTCGACCACATACGGTTCGCCTTGTGGGACTTCTCGGACACGCGGCGAGCCCTGGTGAACACGGTGGTGTTGGGCGTGGGCAGCGCGACGGTGGTGACGGCGCTGGCCTTGGTCGTGGCCTATGCTTCCAGCCGCCAAGTCATTCCCGGGCACCGCCTTCTGGCAGGCCTGGCGATGGCGCCGGTCGCGGTCCCGGGGATCGTGATGGGAGTGGCGTTGTTCCTCGTTTATGCCCGGCCGCCCTTCGTGCTCTACGGCACATTGTGGATCCTGCTGGTCGGCTTCGTGACGATGGAGTTGCCGGCCGGATACCAACAGGTGCAGGCGGCACTCACCGGCTTGCATGTGGAGTTGGAGGAGGCGTCCCGTATCTTCGGCGCGTCCCGCTTGCGCTCGTTGATTCAGATCACGGCACCGCTGCTCCGGACGACGATCGTGGCGACGTGGTGTATCGTGTTCGTGGGCGTGATCCGTGAGCTGTCGGCCACCATCCTTCTGACCACCTCGAACACCAAGGTGATCTCCGTCGTGATCTACGACCTGAATGAGAGCGGCGACCTCGGCGCCATCTCCGTGCTGGGCATCGTTCTGTTGCTGGTCTCATTTGCCATCATTCTTTTGGTCAATCGTCTGGCGCGGTTAAGCGAGCGGCACTTGTCGCTGCCATGAGCTCGAGCAACGCGGTGCCGACCGCTCTCGAGCTTCGCCGGGGCAGCACACTCAGTTCGCTGGTGGCGCGCGAGATCAGCACACTGATCGTCACTGGCCAATTCAGTGGCGGCGATCGATTGAATGAGGCGGAGTTGGCGAGCCGGTTCGGTGTGAGCCGAGGCCCGGTGCGGGAGGCCTTGCGCATCGTCGAGCGGGAAGGCCTTGCTGTCGGTGTCGCCAATCGCGGTGTGTTCGTCCGCCAGATCGACGAACGCGCCGCTTCCAACATCTACGAGTTGCGCGCCGCCCTTTTCTCCATGGCTGGTTGGATCCTGGCGCAGACGATCACGACCGAACGCCTCGACGAACTTGCCGGGATGATCGGCCAGATGAAAACGGCCGAAGCCGCCGGAGACTTAGAGACGTACTATAATCATAATTTGAATTTCCATGCCGTTTTGGTGCGGTCGACCGGTAACGATCGTCTAGCCGAGCAATATGCCGGGCTAATCCAAGAACTGCACTTGTTCCGCCGCCGCTCGCTAGTCCTACCGGGCCGGATGCGACGCTCCAATGCCGAGCATCGCGGGATCTTGGACGCCTTGCGCCGTGGTGATCGCGACCTCGCGGCCTCTCGCATGCGAGCACACGTGCTCGTCAGCCGCGACCGGGTCGTGGGCTCCGTTCGTTCGGCCGATTGAACATCAACGGAACCAGCATGACCGAACAATCCCCCTCGCTCACGGCCCATGTGGCCGACTTTGCTGCTGCGACCAAGGTGACCGACCTGCCACCTGCGTTAGTGGAACTCGGCCGTAAATCCATTCTCGACGGGCTCGGTCTCGCGCTCGCCGGCGCAGTCGCGGAGAGCGGTCACATCGTCAACGGCTACTTGGCCGATCTCGGGTTCGCGCGCGGCGACAGCTCCGTGCTGGGGACCAAGATGCGGCTGCCAGCGCGCTTCTCCGCGTTTGCCAACGGCATCGCGATCCATGCCCACGACTACGACGACACGCAGTTGGCCGTCGCCAAGGATCGAGTTTACGGCCTGCTAATGCACCCGACCGCGCCTGTGCTGCCAGCGGTTCTGGCAGTCGCCGAGCGCGCCGGCAGCAGCGGTGCGGCATTCACCGCGGCCTTCCATGTCGGGATCGAGGTCTGCTGCAAGATCGCCGAAGCGGCCGCGCCCAAACACTACCAGGACGGTTTTCACACCACTGGGACCTGCGGCACGTTCGGAGCCGCCGCCGGCCTCGTCAACCTACTTGCCCTCGACCCGGCGCGCGGGGCCATGGTCCTGGGCATGGCCGGCAGCCAGTCGGCTGGGCTCCGCGAGAACTTTGGCACCATGACCAAGCCCTTCCACCCTGGCCGATCGGCGGAAAGTGCGGTGGTCGCGGCGGACCTCGTCACGCGCGGCTTCTCCGCCACCAAAACCATTCTGGAAGCGCCGCGCGGCTTCTATCGCGCTGCCGCCGGCGGCTACGACGATGCCGCGATCCGGGGCAAGTTGGGTGCGCCATGGACGTTCATGGACCCGGGGATCTCGATCAAACCCTACCCGTCCGGCTCGCTGACGCATCCCGGGATGTCGTTGCTGGCCCGCCTGATCGGCGACAACGACATCCGCGCCGACCAGGTCGCCGCGATCCGCGTCGGGACCAACCGCCATATGCCGACCACGTTGCTGCACCACCAGCCGACCACCGAGTTGCAGGCGAAATTCAGCATGCAGTTTTCGATGGCGATCTTGCTGCTACGCCGACGCGCCGGGCTGGAGGATTATACCGACGAGACGGTAGCCCGGCCCGATGTGCGCGCGATGATGGAAAAAGTGGATTTCCACGTCGATCCGGAAGCCGATGCGGCAGGTTTCGACAAGATGACGACGAAGATCGCGATCCATCTGCACGATGGCCGGGTGATCGCCGGCAGCGCCGATTTCGGCAAGGGCAGTCCCGCCATGCCGATGAGTTGGGGCGACGTCCAGGACAAGTTCGCCGAATGCGCGTCGTTCGGCGGCCTCGGCGCGGGCGCGATCCGTGACGTGATCGCCCTCGTCGAGAACCTGCCCGACCTGCCGGATATCGCCGCACTAATGGCGGCGCTCCGGCCCGCAGCCTGATCAGCGGCCGGTAGGTGCGTCCTGTTTCAGCAGTAAGCGCTCGGCCATCAGCGTAGCCGCTCCCTGGTCCAGAGCGCGCTGGTAGCCAGCGTCATCGCCGTAGCGTTCGGCGATCGAGCGGCGCGGATCGCCGTTCGCGCGCCGCTCCGCTTCGGTCGCGGCAAACGGGAGTATCGTCCCCTGTAGCGGGTAGAGCGCAGTCTGGCCGAAGCCCGGCGCGCGCGGGTTCCACCCAGTGTAGGTGGCGCGCGGCACCAACACGGAGAGCTGGTGGATGCCGGCAATGGCGATCCCATCGCTGTCCAACCGCGGCACGAACACCGGATATCGTCCGATCTCGCGCGGCGGCAGCACCGACTGGTCGGAGAACGCTGCCGGCGTATGGATCCCGGTATAGGACAGCCCTGGGATCGACTGCGGTAACGCCTCCGAGGCGGGAACGAGCGTACCTTGCGAACGCATCGGCACCCGTGTCGACGGCGGCAACCGGCCCTCGCCGATCCATTGCTCCATATCGACGAACAATGCCCGCATGGTCGGACCGTTATGGAGCGGATTGGTCGGCGAGGCCGCCGCGGCGATCCGGCGCGAGGAACCGCCCGGCGTCTCGAAATGCGTGGTCCCGGTCAGCATGTAGGCGCGCACGTTGGCCGGCAGGTCGATCGGGAAACCGTGCGTGTCGGTCACCAGCAGCGACGCCCGTGACGCCCACCATTCGTGCTCGCTATCGGTCTGCATCACCAACGGACAGCTATTGGAGAGCTGGCAGCGCAGCAGCAGCCCGTCGCGGCGGCCGGAGAGCTGGTCGTCCAGCACTCCGTAGGTGAAGGGGAACTCGTCCGCCTGCCAGGCCGGGTCCTGTGGGTGGCGGGCGTTGCGGCCGGGCTGGCCGAATCGGACGTTGGTCGCCATGCGCCGGGCGCCGCCGACATGGGGCATCATGCCCTCGAACACGATCCGGCCGGCGGTGTCCTGATTGAAGCCGAGATACAGGTAATCGCGCACGAAGCGCCCGGATTGCGAGACGCCGAACAGGATCGCCCGATCCACCAGCGACTTGCCGTGCACAGCCAGGGGATTTGCCGTACCGGTCTCGCGGCGCAAGAACGCAGCGACGTCGCGGGTCATGGCATAGCCCATGCCGAGCACGGCCGGGTCACGGCCGGTGTAGGTAAGCTCGTAGAGTGCGCCGGCGTCGAAGCCGGTGGCGGGCCGCGTGATCTCGACATGCTGATCGTCGACCGCCCGGACCGACAGCCCGGCCGGGGTCTGGCGCGGGTCGGCCCACGCCGGGCGCACCGAGACGGCGAGGTCCGGCGTGGTGGCGAGTTTCCATTCTGGCGAGACCGTGACCGGATTGGTGGTGTTGTCGAACACGAACTCCTCGCGGACTCGTCCAGTCACGCCGGCCAGCACCGGCGCCTGCATTGCCAACTGCCCGGGCGCCGACGGGATGTCGCCTTGCCACCCGACCCAGACCAAAGTGGTGCCGCGACCGTAGAGGAAGCCGTTGCCGGCATCGCTTGCCTGGTCGGCCCGCGTCGCGCCCGGCTGGGGCGAATCGTCGAACAACTCCGGCGCCAGTTTGCGGCCGCGGTTCGGCACGTCGAGCAGCATGGTGCCGCTGGCGGACGCCGGGTCCGCCGGAGTGAGGATGACGACGTCGGCGGTGGCCTCAACCTTGCCGTCCGCGGTGCGCGGCGCCGAGGCGAGATCGACGATGACGGCGTTGTGCGGGTCGGTGGGATCGAGGGCGATCGTGGCCCGGGCGGTGATCCGGCGGTAGGCGCCGGCACTGCCGAAGCTGCGGCCGGCAAAGGCGGGCATGTCCTCGGTCACATCGAAACGCGAGAGTTGGGCGGCCGCCGGCGAGGCAAACGCGATGAGTCCGAGCGACAGGGCCATTCGGCGCATCGTATTTCCTCCGGTTCGTTTCGGCGATAATGGAGCAGTTTCTGCCGCGCTACCAGGAACGATCGCTTATGGCTTCCTGGCCATTCGTGCGAACATCAAATCCGTTAGCTTTCAGTAGTTATTCGAAAAGCGCTTGATCTGCTTCGACCAGCGAGGACGATTGAGACCGAGGCCGCGAGAGTCGGGTTTGTGTCGGGCCTCGCAATAGGCATCGGGCGGAATCCACTCCGATCAGTCTCTTAGTAGCGGACGTGGTTCTTGGCATCGGCGATGTCGAAACTTCAGGCCGTTCTTGATCAGCGGTAGCAATCCTGCTGCCGGTATGTTGCGGTTCAGACGGCAATCATGAACCCGTGAAAGAAAGAGTCTTTCGCTAGCAAACCTGAGTCAGACACGGAACTTGATCACTCACCCGCTTGACTGAGTCTTCTATCATGATTGTATGGCACACCCTGGCATGAGACCGGCGGCGGAGGACAACGATATGACGGAAACGTCGCCCTCGTTCGAAACGGTCCTGTACGAGCAGCCGGAACCCGGCATCGCCCGTGTGGTGATGAATCGACCAGCGGCGCGCAACGCTCAGAATTTGCGGATGACCTACGATCTCGACGCCGCACTCGCCCATGCAGCGCAGGATGACAGCGTAAAGGTGGTGATCCTAGCGGGGGCCGACCCGCATTTCTCCGCCGGGCACGATCTGCGCGCGACGAACGAGCCGAGGCTCGGCCACGACCTGCCCGTGCTCGGTCATTGGGGCGGCTTCGATGAGCCCGGTGCGCATGGGCGTTTCGCGCGCGAGCAGGAGATCTACCTGCAGGTCACGCGGCGGTGGCGGAACCTGGCCAAGCCCACCATCGCGGCCGTGCAAGGCCGCTGCATCGCCGGCGGATTGATGCTGGCCTGGTCGTGCGACATCATCGTGGCGAGCGACGACGCGCTGTTCTGCGATCCGGTGGTCGCCATGGGCGTGTGTGGCGTCGAGTGGTTCGTCCATCCTTGGGAATTGGGGCCGCGCAAGGCCAAGGAACTGCTGTTCACCGCCGACAACTGGACTGCCGGGGAAGCGCACCGGCTCGGCATGGTCAACGCTGTCGTACCGCGTCCCGAGTTGAGCGAGCACGTGATGGCGATGGCCCGCAAGATCGCCAGCAAGCCCGCATTCGCGCTCAAGATGACGAAGGAGGCGGTCAACCGCTCGGTCGACGCCATGGGCCAGCCGGTCGCGATCGACCAGGCCTTCGCGCTGCACCAGCTTTGTCATGCGCACAATCTGGCGCAATTCGGTTCCATCGTGGACCCGTCCGGCCTGGCGGACACGGTGAAGGGCCGGACGTCGCGCTGATGGATCTGACGCCGACCGAGGAGCAGCGGCTGCTTCGGGAAAGTGTGGAGCGGTTCGCGGCTGGCCGGTATACCCCCGAGCTGCGGAGGCACTATGCCGCCGGGCCGCACGGATATAGCGCGGCGATGTGGGCGGAGATGGCCGGGCTGGGCTGGCTGGCGCTGGCAGTTCCTGAGACGCACGGCGGACTCGGCGCCGGCGCGGTCGAGATCGGCATCGTCATGGAGGGCGCCGGGCGGGCACTGATGGCCGAGCCGTTGCTGCCTAGTACGGTCGCCACCTCGGTCATCGCCGCGCTCGCCGACCCAGCGCAAGCGGCGCGATGGTTGCCGGCGATCGCGGAAGGCCGGCTGCTCGCCGTCCTGGCGCACTCGGAGCGCCACATGCGTCTCGATCGCGGCGCCATCCGCACCGAAGCGACGCGGGAGGGCACCGGCTGGCGGCTGCGCGGGGCAAAGGATGCCGTGATGGCGGGCGGCAGCGCCGGGCTGCTGCTGGTAAGCGCGCGGATCGGGGAGGAAATGGGTGTGTTCGCGGTCGAAACGGGGGCGGAGACCCAGTGCTACCCCATCGTCGGGGGTGGCACCGCCTGCAATGTCTCGCTCGATGTGACGCTCGGGTCGGACGCGCTGCTCGGGGGCGGCGGCGATGCCGGGCCGGCGGTGGCGGCCGCGCTGGATACCGCATGCGCCGCGTTGGCGGCCGAGAGCGTCGGCTGCATGACCGCGCTGCTCGAGGCCACGACAGCCTATACCAGGACCCGCACGCAATTCGGCCGTCCGCTGTCCAATAATCAAGTCCTGCGTCATCGTATGGTGGACATGGCAATCGCTTGCGAGGAGGCGCGTGCGATCGCGCTACGGGCCGCTCTCCTGATGGACGGGCCGGGTCGGACCCGCGCCGCGTCGGCTGCCAAGGCGCGCACCAGCCGCGCCGCCCGCTTCGTCGCCGAACAGGCCGTGCAACTGCATGGCGGGATGGGCGTGACCGACGAGCTCGATGTCGGCGAGTATTTCAAGCGCCTGCTCGCGATCGACGCGCAATACGGCACCGGCGCCGAGCACCTGGCGCGCCACGCCCGCCTGAGGGAGCCATCATGGACCTGACCTTCTCCGCCGAGGAACGCGCTTTCCAGAACGAGGTGCGCGCCTTCCTGGACGAGCACCTGCCGCAGGACATCAGGCGTGCCCAACGACTGACCCCGGGCGTGTTCTGCGAGCCGGACGTCGCCGCGGCATGGCAGCGCGCGCTGCAATCCCGCGGCTGGGCGGCGCCGGGCTGGCCGGTGGAGCACGGCGGGCCCGGCTGGAGCCCGGCGCAGCGCTACATCTTCGAGTTGGAATGTGCCCGCGCCCACGCGCCCGCCGCCTCGCCGCTGGGGCTCAAGATGGTCGGGCCGGTGATCCTGGGCTTCGGCTCGGAAGCGCAGAAGGCGTTCTATCTGCCGCGCATCCTTTCGGGCGAGGACATCTGGTGCCAGGGCTATTCCGAGCCGGGCTCCGGGTCGGACCTGGCCTCGCTGCGAACCCGGGCGGTGCGCGATGGCGACGACTACGTCATCAACGGCACCAAGATCTGGACCACTTTCGCCCACCACGCCAACCGCATGTTCGCGCTGGTTCGCACCGACGAGACGCCGCGCAAGCAGGACGGTATCACCTTCGTGCTGATCGACATGGATACGCCGGGCATCACCGTCCGCCCGATCCTGACGATCGGCGGCGACCACGAGGTCAACCAGGTGTTCCTCGACGACGTCCGCATCCCGCAATCCAACCGCGTCGGTGAGGAGGGGCGCGGCTGGACCTACGGCAAGTTCTTGCTCGAGTTCGAACGCGGCGCCGGCTTTGCCGCGGCCAAGCTGCGGCAGGCGCTGGCGGACGCCACCGCGCTCGTCGGCCCCGACGGCAACGGCCCGTCGCTCGACGACCCGGCCATCGCGCAGCGTATCTCCGAGTTGGAAATCGATCTGGACGTGCTGGAGACCATGGAGCTGCAGATGCTTTCGGCGCTGCAATCCGGAGGCAGCCCAGGGGCCGGGTCGTCGATGCTGAAGCTGCGGGTGAGCGAGTCGCGGCAAGCCATAACCCGGCTCGCGCTGGACCTGATCGGGCGCGATGCGCTGGTGTGGGAGCCCCGGCGCCCGCTCTACAATCTGAACGAGCCGGCGGTGTTGCCGGATGACCGGGTCGCGGTGCTGCCCGCCTTCCTCGATGGCCGAGCCTGGACCATCTTCGGCGGTACGTCCGAGATCCAGCGCGACATCCTGGCGAAGGCGGTGCTCGGCCTGTGAGGCCCCTCGGTCCGCTGCTCGACCCGACGTCCATCGTGGTCGTCGGCGCCAGCCCGGACCCGATGCGCACCGGCGGCATCCCGATCGACACGTTGCTGGCTGCCGGATTCCCGCGCGACCGACTATTGCTGGTCAACCCGAAATACACCGAGATCGCCGGATTGCCGTGTTATCCCGGCTGCGAGGCGCTGCCTTGGGCGCCGGAGTTGGCCGTCGTGGCGGTTCCTGCGGCGCATTGCCTCGCGGTGCTCGAGCAGGCGCATGACGCTGGCATCGTCGCGGCGGTGCTGTTCGCATCGGGTTTTGCCGAGGATGGGACGTCCAAGGGCGCCGCGTTGCAGGACGCGGTGGTGCGATTCGCGGACCGGACCGGGATGTTGGTGTCGGGCCCGAACTGTCTGGGACACGCCAACCTCAAGCAGAAGAGTTTCCCGACCTTCCTGCGCGCGTTCAAGCCGGCGCCACCGCCGGGGCCGATCGCCATGGTGGCGCAAAGCGGCAACATGCTGGCCGTGCTCGGCCGGGCCGGGCGCGAGCGGGGTTTGCGGTTCTCCTACATGGTCAACACGGGTAACGAAGCGTGCCTGGAGCTGTCGCATTTCCTGCAGCACTTCGCGGCCGATCCGGAGACGCAGGCGGTGGTCGGCTATGTCGAGCAGGTGCGCGACGGCCCGGCGTTCATGGCCGCCGCCGCCGCGCTGCGCCAGGCCGGCAAGCCGCTGTTGCTGCTCAAGGCGGGTCGCTCGGCGAAGGGCGCGCAGGCGGCGGCATCGCATACCGCAGCGATGGCCGGCAGCGCGCAGGCCTACGAGGCCGCGTTCCGGCAACTCGGCGTGGCTGCGGTGGCGGACCCGACGCGGCTGATCGACCTGACCTATCTCTGGCGGCTCGGGCGCGTGCCGGCAGGCAACCGGGCGGCGATCGTGTCGCTATCTGGCGCCGCATGCGCGATCCTGGCCGACTTGTGCGCCGCCGACGGGATCGAGGTGCCGACTCTGGACGAGACGGCGCGTCGGGCGCTGCGGGCGCTGGTGCCGTCCTACGGCATGGTCGACAACCCGATCGATCTCACCGGCCAGATCACCAATGATCGCGCCTCCTTCGGCCACGTCATGGCGGCGGTGCTGGACAGCCCGGCGGTCGACCTCGTGCTGCTCTATCTCGGCGGCTACTTGCTGGACTTGATGGCGCCGGCGCTGATCGAGGCCGCGGCGTCGCGCGGCAAGCCTGTCGTCGTGATCGACATGGGCGCCGCGACCGAGTCCACCCGCACCAGTCTCGACGCGGCCGGGCTGGCCTATTTCACCACGATCGCCGCCGCCGTTTCGGCCACCGGCGATTGGCTGCGCTGGGAGCTGAACCGGCAGGGCGATTGGGAACCGGCGCCGCCCGGGCCGGTCTCGCCGCCGACCTCCGACCATGCGCTGCTGACCGAGGCGGAAGCGAAACGGCTGCTTGCGGAGGCCGGGCTGCCGACTTCGCAAGAGGTGGCCTGCGCCACGGTGGAGGATGCGCTGGCGGCGGCGGCGCAGATCGGTTGGCCAGTGGCGGTAAAGGTGCTCAGCCCCGACATCGCGCACAAGACGGAGGCGGGTGGCGTCCGCCTCGACATCGCCGACGAAGACGCTCTGCGCGCCGCCTTCGCCGCCGTGACCGACGGTCCACGCCGGGCGATGCCGCAGGCGCGGATCGACGGCGCGCTGGTCCAGCGCATGGCCGATCCGGGCGTGCCGGTGCTGCTAGGCGTCACCTGGGACGACGTATTCGGCCCGATGCTGACGGCAGGGCTGGGCGGCGTGCTGACCGAGTTGCTGGGCGATGTGTCGCACCGGCTTCTGCCGGTCGACGCGGCGTTGGCGCGCGCGATGCTGGGCGAGCTGCGCGGCCGTCGTCTGCTGGACGGCTTCCGGGGCGCCGCTCCAGCCGATGTGGATGCGTTGGTGGAGTTCATGACCGGGTTGTCGGCGCTGGCACTGCGCTGGGGACCGACGGTCGCGGAGATCGAGATCAATCCGGTCCTGGTCCATGCCAGTGGTGCGACTGCGGTCGATGCGCTTGTGCGCCTGGCACGAAACGAAGATAGTTGCCGTCAAACGACATAAAAATAATCGAAGGAAACACCATGGGCAGCATCCGTCGCAGAACCGTCCTCGCCGCTGGAGCGGGCGCGGTCCTGCTACCCGGCTCCCGTTTCGCGCCGTTCAGCGTGGCGATGGCCGCCGATCCGATCCGCCTGGGCCTGGTCACCCCGCTGAGTGGTCCGCAGCAGGATATCGGCAGCTACGTCAAGCTCGGGGCTGAGATTGCGGTAGCGCAGATCAACGCCGATGGCGGCATCGCCGGACGGCAAGTGCAGCTCGAGCAGCGCGACGACAAAGTCAGCCCCGCCGTCGCCACCACGGTGACGCGGGAGCTGCTCGGCATGGGCATCAACCTGCAACTGGGCGCGATCGGCAGCGGCCCGGCGCTGGCGCTCGGCCCGGTGATGATGCAGGGCGGCGGCATCCACCTGACGTGCGGCGCGGGGTCGGACAAGATCAACCACCAGGATTATAACGAGCATATCTTCAGGGTCGGCATCGGCCCGGTCGCGCCGGGTCATGCGCTGGCGCTGCTGGCGGCGCAGCGTTTCCCGACGGTGCTCAAATGGGGCGCCATCATTCCAGATGCCGAATTCGGGCGCACCACCTGGTCGGTATTCGTGGACGGGCTGCTGACCTACTATCCGCAGCTCACCGGCAAGAAGCCGGAAATTCTCGACCCGGTGCTGACCCCCTACGGCGGCAGCGACATGCGCTCGCAGATCAACGCGGCGATGCGGATGAACGTGGAGGGGCTCTACACGTCGGTATACGGCGGCGACGCGGTGACGCTGATGCAGCAGGCGCGGCCGTTCAACCTATTCGGCCGGGCGAAATGCGTCATCGACGTCGCCAACGACCTGATCGTGGGCCAGGCGCTGAAGACGCAGACGGCGCCGTACTGGACGGGGACGCACTGGAACCACGAGGCCTGCGCCGCCATTCCGATGAGCGAGCGGCTCTACAAAGACTACGTCGCCAAGACCGGCCAAAAAGAGCCGCTGGGCTGGCTCGGCGAGGGCCACACCGCCGTCTATGCCTACAAGGCGGCGATCGAGAAAGCGAAGTCGACCGAGACCAAGCCGGTGATGGACGGGCTCAAGGGTCTTACCTGGGACAGCGTGACCGGCAGCCGTGTCCTGCGGCCGGAGGACAATCAATCGGTCAGCCCGCTGATTTTGATCAACGTGATGCCGGCGTCGGACGCGCAGGGCTACAAGGTCGCGGAATCGAAGATCATCCCGGGCGCCGACTTGGTGGAGCCGCCGACACCGGGCGTGGCGCTGAAGCTCAAATCGTCCTGAAACGATGAGTGGTCTGGGCAGCATCGTCGCGGAGGGGCTGACCTGGGGGATGGCGACTTTCCTGGTCGCTTCCGGGCTGACGCTGGTGTTCGGCATCCTGCATATCCTGAATTTCTCGCACGGCGCGTTCTTCGCGGTGGGTGCCTACCTGGTGTTCACGGCGGTGGGTCCGCTGGGCGGCGAGTTGTCGCTATTGGCCTATGGCGGCGTCAGTCTGATGGCCGCTGTGGCGGTGGCGCTGCTCGGCCTGCTGACCGACGCGACCGTGTTCCGGCGATTGCGCGGCGTGCCGGATGCGTACGTGTTGATCGCCACCTATGCGCTGCTGCTCGTGGTCGATGGTGGGGTGAAGCTGGTGTGGGGGCTCGATCCAGCCGCCGTGCCACCACCGCCGTCGCTCGCGGGCGCCGTGTTCCTCGGCGACACCATTTTGCCCACCTACGATCTATTCATCATCGGCTGCGGCGTCGTGGTGTTCGCCGGGCTGGATTTGTTGCTGCGGCGCACGCGGTTTGGACAGTTGATGGCTGCGGTCGGGATGGATCCGTGGGCGGCGCGGCTGCTCGGCGTCGATGTGGGCCGGGTCTATACGCTAACGCTGATGATCGGTTTCGGCCTGGCCGGGCTGGCCGGCGGGCTGCTGGCGGCCAATCAGAGCCTGCAACCCGGCATGGGTGACGTGGTCATCATCCAGGCCTTCGGCGTCATCATCGTGGGCGGCACCGGCAGCGTTCGCGGCGCGTTCGCGGCGGCGATCCTGCTGGGGCTGGTGCAGGCGGCCGGCAACGCCTTCGTGCCGCAATATCCCGGCGTGTTCTTTTTCGTGGGGCTCGGGGCGATGCTGCTGTTGCGGCCCGACGGTCTGGCCGGGCGGGAGCGCATCGCGTGATCCCGCTCGAATCTCGTTTCGGGCCGTTTCTCGTGCAACTGGCGGGGGTGATCGCCGTGGCCGGATGCGTGCCGCTGGTGGCCAATGGCGGCGTCGTGTTCCTGGCCGGGCTGGTGTGCATCAACGCGGTGGTGGCGCTGGCCTTCAACCTGCTGTTCACCACGGCTGGGTTGATGAGCTTCGGGCAGGCGCTATTCGTGGCCGCTGGGGCCTACACTGCCGGGCTGGCGGCGCTGCATTGGCCGGGCCTGCCGTTTCCGCTCGCGCTGCTGCTGGCGGGTATGGTGGGCGGCCTGGCCGCCGGGCTGGTGGGCCTGTTGGCGCTGCGGCGGTCCGAGGGCGTCAGCTTCGCGATGCTCACCCTGACTTTCGCCGAGTTGCTGCACATCGTTATCACGAAAACCACGGTCCTTGGCCGCAATGACGGTCTGACCGGTATCCCGCGCCCGGTGCTGCTGTCGTGGCCGGTGCGGATCGACCTCGCGGTGGGAAACAACTTCTACGGCTTCATCGTCGCGGTCTGCGCGGTTCTGTGCCTGGTGCTGTGGTGGGCCAGTCATTCGCGCTACGGTCGTACCCTGTCTGCGGTCCGCATGGACCCGCAGCGAGCGGCGTTCTTGTCGATCGACGTGCATCGTTACCGGATGACCGCGCTGATGCTATCGGGTGCGGTGACGGCGGTGGCGACCGGGCTGTATGGGCCGTGGACACAGATCCTGACGCCTGACCTGGCGTATTGGCCGCAATCGACCATCCCGCTGCTGAACACGCTGCTCGGGGGCGCCGGCGCGTTCTGGGGCCCGGCCGCTGGTGCGGTGGCGTTCGCGTTGCTGGATTATCAAACCCGCAACGTCGCTGGCGCCGCCGACCTGGTGGCGGGCGGTTTGCTGCTCGCCGTGGTGCTGGCCATTCCCGGCGGCCTGGCGGGTATCGCGGCCAAGCTCGGCGCGCTGGTTCGCCGCCCTGCCCCGGTGCTGAAACGGCGTCCGACATGACGGCACTGCTGGACGCCTCCGGACTGACGAAAGGCTACGGCGCGCTGCCGGTGCTGCGCGGCGTGGACCTGACGGTCGGCGAGGGCGAGGTCCATGTCATCATCGGCCCGAACGGCGCCGGCAAGACCACGTTACTGAAGGTGCTGAGCGGTGAACTGGGCATCGATAGCGGCCGCATCGCCTTTGCCGGCACCGATGTCACCGCGCTGCCGGGCTGGCGGCGGGCCGCGATCGGCTTCGGGCGGACGTTCCAGGTGGCGCGGGTGTTCGGCGGGTTATCGGTGCTGGCCAATCTCGTCACTGCGGTCGAAGCCGCCCGCCGGCCCGGCGAGGCCGGCACGAGCCTCTTCGCGCTGCGCCCGAACCGCGAGGTCCGCCACCAAGCCGAGACGCTGGTCGACGAAATGGGCCTGCGTCCCGTCATCACCCAGTCGGCCGGAGTGTTGTCGCACGGCGACAAGAAGCGGTTGGAGCTCGCCATGGCGTTGGCGCTGCGCCCGCGTCTGCTGCTGCTCGACGAACCCACCGCCGGCATGTCCACATCCGACCGCGCCGCCGCGATCGCGCTGCTGGCCAGCGTCGTCCGCGACCGTGGCGTGTCGATGCTGCTGACCGAGCATGATCTGGGCGTGGTGTTCGGCCTGGGCACCCGGCTGACCGTGCTGAATTACGGCGAGGTGGTCGCCACCGGGCTGCCGGAGGTGGTTCGAGACGATCCGGTGGTGCGCCAGGTCTATCTTGGCCACGGCACCGTTGCAGCCTGACCCGCTCCTCGCCATCGAGGGCCTGCAGGCCTTCTGGGGTGACGGCCACGTGCTGCAGGATATCTCGCTCGACGTGGCGGCCGGCGAGGGCGTGGCGCTGCTGGGCCGCAACGGCGCCGGCAAGTCGACGCTGATGAAGGCCATCATGGCCGCGGGGCCGCGCGTTTCAGGCGGGCTGGCGTTCGAGGGCGCCGCGCTGGGCGCGTTGCCGACCCATCGCCGGGCAAGGCTGGGCTTGAGCCTGGTGCCGGAGGATCGGCGGGTGTTCCCGCATCTGACCGTCGCCGGCAATCTGCGTCTGGCGCAGCACGCCACGCGACCCGGGCTGGTGCCGCTGCAGCCGGACGAGCTGGCGATCTTGTTTCCCATGCTGGCCAGCCTGTTGGAGCGGCCCGGCATGGCGCTGAGTGGCGGGCAGCAGCAGATGGTCGCCGTCGCTCGCGGCCTGGTGCCGCGCCCGAAACTGCTGCTACTGGACGAGCCGGCCGAGGGCCTGGCGCCGATCATCGTCGAGCAGCTCGCCGCCGAGATCGAGCGCGCGCGCCGCCAGGAAGGCTTCGCGCTGATCCTGGCCGAGCAGAACATCGCGTTTGCGCGGCACTGCACCGACCGGGTCACGGTAATCGACACCGGGCGGATCGCCTTCACCGGCAGCTGGGCCGCGTTCGATGCCGACCCGGCGCTTCTGCGATTGATCGCACTATGATGCGGTCGGACCCCAGCGGCTGGCAGCTCCGCTCCAACCCGGCCCGCGAGGCCGCGTGGCGCCGAGACGGCGCGTGGCGCGTTGACACGCTGGCGACCATCGCCCCGGACGTGGCCGCCGCCGATCCGGACCGCGTATTGTTGATCGATGGCGACCACCGGCTTTCCGCCGCCACGCTACTGAAACAGGCCCACGCGCTCGCCGGGGCGCTGCATGCGCGGGGATTGCGGCCCGGGCACGTCGTGTCGTTCCAGTTGCCGAATTGGCATGAGGCCGCGGTCATCAACTTGGCGGCGAGCTTGCTCGGTTTGGTCGTCAACCCGCTGGTGCCGATCTATCGCGAGGCGGAGCTGCGCTTCATGCTGGCCGATTGCCGCAGCCGGATTCTGTTCGTGCCGGAGCAGTTCCGCGGCTTCGGCCACGCCGCCCTGGCGATCCGGCTCCAGCCGGAACTGTCGGAGCTGCAGGAGATCGTGGTCCTTCGCGGCACCGCGCCCGGCTGCACGGCGTGGGACGATCTGCTTGCCGTGCCGCCGCTGCCCGCCGGCACGGCCGGGCCGGATCCCGACGTGGTCAAGCTGGTAATGTACACCTCGGGGACCACCGGGCGGCCCAAAGGCGTGCTGCACAGCCACAACACCATTCAGGCCGAGTTGCGCGCCGTCATCGCCTTCAGCGGGATCGACGCCGACGACGTGGTGTTCATGCCGTCGCCGGTCACCCATGTCACCGGGTTCTTCTACGCGCTCGAGATGCCCTGGGCCGCGCGCATCCCGACGGTGATGATGGAGAGCTGGAATGCGGTCGACGCGTTGCGGCTGGTGCGTGACGAAGGCTGCACGCTGACGGTCGCGGCCACGCCGTTCCTGGTCGAACTGCTGGCCGAGGCGGAACGGGCGGGGGAACGCTTGCCGCGGTTCCGCTCCTTCACCTGCGGCGGCGCCTCGGTTCCGCCGGAGCTGATCCGCCGCGTCGGCGACGTGTTGGAGCGATGCCGCGCCGCCCGGGTCTATGGCTCGACGGAGTGCCCCACCATCACCAACGGCGTACCTGCCGGCGCCGACCCGGCGCTGGGCGCCAGCACCGACGGAAGCGTGTACAACAACGAGGTCCGCATCGTCGATCCGGTCACCGGCCAGCCCATGGCCTCGGGCGAGGAAGGCGAGATCATCGCGCGTGGACCGGAGAATTTTCTCGGCTACGCCCGGACGGACGACAATCAGGACGCGTTCGACGCTGACGGTTTTTTCCGCACCGGCGACCTCGGCTGGCTCTCCGAAGACGGCTACTTGACGATGACGGGGCGACGGAAGGACCTCATCATACGGGGTGGCGAGAACATCAGCCCGCGCGAGATCGAGGATGTGCTGTTCAAGTGCCCCGGCGTGCAGGAGGTGGCGGTCGTGGCGATGCCGCACCCGCGGCTGGGCGAGGGCGTGTGCGCCTTCGTCGTGCCGCGAGAGGGCGCGACGGTGACGGCCGAGGCCTTGATGCGGCACGTTCAGGCGGCGGGTATTGCGAAGCAGAAATGGCCGGAGCGCCTGGAGATTGTGACGGACTTGCCCCGTACCGCATCGGGGAAAGTGCGCAAGAACATCCTGCGAGACAAGCTAGCCGAGGGAGCCGCCTTTTCGTAAACGTCCGGTCTAGCCGCTGAAACCACGTCCGCTTCTTGTTCACGCAATCCCGGACCGGACAATTCGCTGATGGCCGGTCAACCTAGCTCATTATGAGCGAGAGCTTCGGGCCATTTCCCGCACATGTTCTCGCGAGGCATTAGAAACGGACCGGTAATCTGCGGGCCGTTTAAATCCTACTCGGCTGGCGCCACCATCGCGCGGCGACCTGGCGGTGAAGGTGTTCGACGACGAGACAGCGCCGATGCTGAAGGCGGCCGCGCAGATCTCCACCATCCTGAAAGGGGTGGAGGGTGCGGCCGACGTAACGGTCAAGCAGGCCTCGGGGCTGCTTTTCCTGGAGATCACGGTCACTCGCGCCGAAATCGCCCGCCGCGTTCGCAGCAACCTGGACGCGCTTCGCAACCTGCCGGTGCCGCTCCCAGCCGTCGAGGGCCGGCCGCCCGCGACGGTGCCGTCAGCTTCGTCGCGCTCTCGGGCATCGCCGTGCTGAATGGACTGGTCATGGCAACCTCCATCCGTGGCCTGGTCTCGGAAGGGCGGCTGGAGTTGCGGGAAGTCGTGTTCCAAGGCGCCATGAGCCGCCTGCGTCCGGTGGCAATGACAGCTCTCGTCGCCTCACTCGGCTTCGTTCCGATGGCGCTCGCAACCGGACCGGGAGCGGAAGTGCAGAACCCTCTGGCGACGGTGGTGATCGGCGGGCTGATTAGCGCGACATTGCTGACACTGTTGGTTTTGCCGTCGCTGTATGTCGCTTCCACCGTGCCCGGCCCGCATCACGGCCAGACCGTAGTCTAGCCTCCGAAGCTCGACTGGCGCCGGCCGAGCAGAGAGCGCAATCCCGCTCCTTCGAGCGAAGTCTCGAGACATCCCGAGCGCCTGAATTGCATCATCCCTGGAAGCATCCCATGACGAGACTCGTTCTTGTTGCCGCCGCCCTCTTCATGATGGCCTCAGCGGCATTCGCCCAGGATCATAATCACCGATAAGAAGGGGCCGCATGGCGGGCCGATCCAAGACGTGGTCGGGATCCAGGCGGAGCCGATCCTCGCCGAGCGGACCATCACCATCCATGTCTATGACGAGGCTGGAAAGCCGGTCGCTGTGACGGGCTACTCGGGCTCGGCCCTGGTGGATACTGGCCAAGCCCGACAGGTGGTGCAGCTAGCGCCCGGCTCGGACGACATCCTGTCGGGAACGGCGGCAAACCCCATTCCGCGTGGAGCGACAGTCACGTTGCAGATGAAAAAGTCAGGCGGGAAAAGCGGTCAGGCAAAGTTCTGACGCGAGACGTCGACTGGACACAATAGCCATCGCATCCGACGTCAACTTGTCGGGGACGTGCGGCAGGACGCGCGCGTGATATTCTTCACGCCTTAGCGCCCACGCTTGTATCTATCGGGGTAGCGGGCCGTACCCACAACTGGGTCCGACCGCTTCCCGGCGTTCCGTTCAAGCCACCTATGGAGGGCGGCTTCCACCCGAGTAGCCGGAGTGCGTTGAGCGTGACGAGAACGGTCGCGCCCGTGTCGGCCAGGATGGCAGGCCACAACCCGGTCACACCTGCCAGCGTCGTCGCCAAAAACACCAGCTTGAGGCCGACCGCGACGCCGACGTTCTGCTTGACGTTGAGCAACGTCGTGCGGGACAGCGCCACCAGCTCGGCCACGCCCGAGACGCGCTCGCGCAACAGGGCTGCGTCGGCGGTTTCCAACGCAACGGCCGTTCCGCCGCCCATCGCCACGCCCACGCTGGCCGCAGCCAAGGCCGGCGCGTCGTTGATGCCGTCGCCCACCATCACCACCGGGCCACGCGCCTTGAGCGCTTCGATCTCCCGCAGCTTTTGGTCCGGCAGCAACCCGGCGCGCACGTCCATGCCCAGCGCGCCTGCGATGGCCCGCCCGGTGCGCTCGTTGTCGCCGGTCAGCATGACCGAGGCCACGCCCATGCGCTTGAGCGTGGCGATGGCGTCGCGCGCGTCGTCGCGTGGCTCGTCGCGTAATGCGAGCACACCCAACGCACGGCCGTCGCGCAGCACGACCACGGCCGTCTTGCCTTCTTCCTCCAACGCGGTGATCCGCGCCGCCAAACCAACGAGGTCGGCGCCCTGTTCAACGGCGTAGCCAGGACTGCCAACCGCGATGCGGGCGCCGCCGACGAAGGCGACGGCCGCCTTGCCCGGTATGGCGCTGGCCTCCGTTGCCGGCGACGGCTGGATGCCCCGCGCCTCGGCCGCTTGCAGCACGGCGACGGCAAGAGGATGGGCGCTGCCCGCCTCGACGGCTGCCGCCGCGCGCAGCAACTCCGCTTCGTCCACCCCGTCCGCAGGCAGCACGTCCGTCACCAGTGGCCGGCCGGCCGTTAGCGTGCCGGTCTTGTCGAAGGCGACCGTCGTCGTCTTGCCGATCGTCTCGAGCGCCGCGCCGCCCTTGACCAGCAAGCCGCGTCGCGCGCCGGCCGAAAGCGCCGACGCCATGGCGGCTGGAACCGAGATCACCAGAGCACACGGGCAAGCGATCAGCAGCACGGCCAGGCCGCGGTAGATCCAGGTGCTCCAATCGCCGCCGAACAGCAGCGGTGGCACCAAAATAACCAGCAGCGCCACGACCATCGCGCCCGGCGTCCAGTAGGTACTGAACTTCTCGATGAAGCGCTGCGTCGGTGCTCGGCTGGCCGTTGCTTCTTCCACCATCTTGACGATGCGGCTGAGCGTGTTGTCGGCAGACGTCGCGGTCACGCGCAGCCGCAGCAAGGCGGACGTGTTGACCGACCCGGCCATGACGGCCTCCCCGACGCCGCGCGCCACGGGTACGCTCTCGCCCGTCACCGGGCTCTCGTCTAGGGCGGAGTTGCCTTCCACGATCAATCCGTCGCAAGGAATGCGGTCGCCCGGACGGGCCTGCACGATGTCGCCGATGCTGAGGCGATCGGCCGGCAGTTGGACGATCCCGCCATTTTGCTCCACGCGTGCCGTGCGGGGGATCAGATCGGCCAGGGCCTTGATACCGGAGCGGGCCTGCCCGGCGGCGACATTCTCCAGCATCTCGCCGACCGCGAACAACAGCACGACGACAGCAGCTTCCTCGGCGGCGCCGATCACGACCGCACCAAGCGCGGCTGCGACCATCAGCGTCTCGATGGAGAACGGAGTGCCGGCCAGGGCCATGGCTACCGCGCGACGCCCGAAGGGGAACACGGCAACCAAAGTCGCTGCAACGAAGATCCAGTAGGCCTCCGCGGGAAACAGCAGCGAGGCGCCATACGCCACGGCGACCAAGGAGCCTAGTAGCCACACCAGCCGGGCCTTGCCGGTCCGCCACCAGGCCACGCCCGAGCGCTCCTCGGCCTCGTCCTCCTCGCTATGCGCATGCATGTGACCCGCGTGCGAGCCGCCGCCGGAATGGCCTTGCTCGGCGTGATCGTGCCCAGCTTGATCGTGTCCTGTGTGGTCGTGACCGGCGTGGTCACTTGAATCATCGTCGTTGGCAGCCGGCGCTGCAGCCTTGTGCGGCGCATGCCGAAGCGTTGCCTGATACCCTAGAGCACCAACTGCTCGCGCCACGGACGCAGCGTCATTTCCCGGAGCAACTCGGGCCGTCAGCGTCTCAGCCATGAGGTTGACCTGGATGTCCTGCACGCCAGGAAGCCGCGATACCGCCTTCTCGACTTTAGCGACGCAGGACGCGCAATCCATCCCCGTGATCCGCCACGTCGTAGTTTCGCCGGCGCCCTCGTGTCCCACTACGTCTGCCATGATACGGCTTTCCCCAACTCGGTGGAGCCGTGATGCGACCTGGAGCCACTAGAGGTGCAAGCCCTTTTGCTGTAGCCACTACAGCATGAAGCAGACATGAGCGCGGCCTCTTACGCCATCGGCGACCTCGCCCGGCATACCGGCACCAAAGTCGAGACGATACGCTGGTATGAGCGGGACGGCACCATGCCCCCGCCTGCTCGAACGGAAGGTGGCCGCCGGGTCTACACACGGGCGCATCTGGATCGGCTAGCCTTCATCCGGCACGCGCGGGAACTAGGCTTTCGGCTCGATGACGTGCGCACGCTGCTGCAGTTGTCGGACGATCCCGACCGTCCTTGCGCCGACGCGGACCTGATCGCGCGCCAGCACCTTGGAACGGTGCGCAGCCGCATCGCTCGTCTGCAGGCTCTGGAAGCCGAGCTTGCGCGCATGGTGGACGCCTGCGGGCACGGCAACGTGGCGGAATGCCGGGTCATCCAGGTTCTCGCGGACCATTCCCACGAGCAGTGCCTGCATCAGGAGCATGGCGGCACCGGTCTTTGATACAATTTAGTTGAAGACGGAACTGACATATCCGTTAGGCTGGATATATGGATAACGAGCCAGCTATCGCCGCCCTGGGCGCACTTGCACAAGGCACTCGCCTGGATACCTTCCGCCTGCTCGTAAAGCACGAGCCGCTTGGCCTGCCCGCTGGCGAGGTCGCTCGGCTGCTCGAGGTCCCGCAGAACACCATGTCGGCGCATCTGGCCACCTTGGCCCGGGCCGGCTTGGTTCGGTCGGAACGGCAAAGCCGCTCGATCATTTACCGCGCCGACCTCGATCGGCTGCGGGACTTGATGCTGTTCCTCGTCAAGGATTGCTGCGGCGGCCGGACTGAGCTCTGCGCACCCCTAATTGCGGCGCTGACGCCCTGCTGTCCCGCCGAACAGGTGCTGCAATGACCGTCACCATCTACCACAACCCGGCCTGCGGCACGTCGCGCACACCCTGGCGCTGATCCGCAATAGCGGCATCGAGCCCGAGGTGATCGAATATCTAAAGACGCCGCCGAGCCGGGACGCCCTGCTTGACCTCATGCGTCGCGCCGCCCTGACGCCGCGCGCCCTGTTCCGCGAGAAGGGCACCCCCTACGCCGAGCTCGGGCTCGCCGACCCGGCGCTGACCGACGACCAGCTCGTCGACGCCATGATGGCGCATCCCGGCCGCTTTCACCAAGGAGGATGGCGAGAAGGTCGTCGATGCCGACGGGCTGCGCGTGACCTGACGCTTTCCCCGTAGAGCCCCTCCCGCTTTCGTCATCCTCCGCAGCCTCAAGACCGCGGAGGACCTGCCCGCATGTCTGTGGGCTGAGGACACCCATGCTCGCCTTATCGATCTTTCTTGCCACGCTCGTGCTCGTCATCTGGCAACCACGCGGACTCGGCATCGGCTGGAGCGCCATGGGCGGTGCCGTCCTCGCTCTGCTGACCGGGGTGATTGGCTGGAGCGACGTGCCCGTGGTCTGGCATATCGTGTGGGACGCGACCTTCACCTTCGTGGCGTTGATCGTCATTTCGCTGCTGCTCGATGAGGCCGGGTTCTTCCAATGGGCCGCGCTGTACGTCGCGCGCTGGGGTGGTGGTCGTGGGCGCCGTCTCTTGCCGCTGATCGTGGTGCTGGGCGCCGTCATCGCCGCCTTCTTCGCCAATGATGGGGCGGCGCTGCTGCTGACGCCGATCGTGGTGGCGATCCTGGCGCGGCTCGACTTCTCACCCGCGGCGACGCTGGCCTTCGTCGTCGCTACTGGCTTCGTGGCCGATACCACCAGCCTGCCGCTGATCATCTCGAACCTCGTCAACATCGTCTCGGCCAACTACTTCGGCGTCAGCTTCGACCGCTATGCGGCGGTGATGGTGCCGGTGAACCTCGTCTCGCTCGCCGCCACGTTGGCAGTGTTGCGGTTCGCCTACCGGCGCGTGGTGCCAGCGCATTATCCTATGGCTCAGCTCGAAGCACCGGCGAGCGCCATCCACGATCGGCTGATCTTCCGGGCGGCCTTCCCGTTGTTGGCCCTGCTGTTGGTCGCCTACTTCGTGTTGGCACCGTTCGGCGTGCCGGTGTCAGCGGTGACCGGCGCCGCCGCGCTCGTGCTCCTGGGGCTAGCGATACGCGGCTCAGTCGTGCGAAGGGAACGTTCTTCACCGTGCAAAAATCGCTTCCCCACTTCCAGGATGGAGGCTCGATCATCCTGACCGCTTCGGTCGCGAACGTCCGGGGAGATGCCGCCTTTACGGCCTATGCCGGGCCAAGGCAGCCGTGCGATGCTTCGCTCGCGGTTGGACGATGGAGCTGAAGGATCGAAACATTCGAGTGAATTCCATCAGTCCTGGTCCAATCGAAACGCCGGCTCTGGAGAAGGTGGGCCTCACCGTTGAACAGGTGGAACAGGCGATTGCCCACTTCGCCTCACAAGTTCCACTCGGTCGCCGAGGCAAGCCAGAAGAACTCGCAGCTGCCGTCGTGTTCCTCGCCTCCGATGAGAGTTCTTACATCACCGGTGTGGATCTCCCGGTTGATGGAGGCATGGCGCAGGTCTAAGCGGCCGCCTCTCGCCACGCCGGCGTGCCACAACAGCCGGGTGCGCAGTCAATTATCGAGCGGAATAGATGAGCATCGAGAAAATTATATAGACGGTGAAGGACTTCTTCGCCGCGATCGGCCGCGCGGTGACAAGGTCTGCTCGCGCTGGTCGCCGACGACTGAGAATGGATCATTCCGGGCAAATATTGGCCGCTGGCCGGAACCCGGCATGGAGCTTCAGGCATCGCGGATCTGCTCGGCTTCGTGCTGGATACACAAAGCACGCTCCTCGCCAAACCCGACGATTCACACGGGATCAAGGTGTTCGATCCGTCGATCAAGGGTAAGACCGATCGCTTCGCCTATCGGTTCGTGAAACCATGACGAGCTTTCTACCGGTCACTGCCGCGATCATTTTGAGCCTCACCCGGCCCGGCGTCGCCCAACCGGTGCAGCATCCCTCTCCCGAGACGGCGTCGCTGTCCGCGCGCGCCGGGTCGTGGGATGTTTTCGACACGTTCCACATCGCTCCAGATGCCGCGCCCGACGTGACGAACGGCCTGGTCGCGGACCGGCGCATGGTCGGCAGCCATCTCGAGGAGATATCGCCAAGGATGGCCCGGACCACGACACCAAGAAGCAGTCTTTCATCCTCGCCGATGGGAGCGGCATACGTTGGCTAGCGCACCGTTATGACTATCGGCGCCGTTGCTGAACCGGTGGCGAACAATATGCAGCCGGTTACAAGAGCCGCGAGCCGCGGCCTTGGATAATCACCATAAGCAGTGCAACACATGAACGCTTGCGGGTCGTCAGCTCTTGACAGGCGGGCTACTCAGCCAGGCGGACGCATAAGAGTTACTTGCGAATTTTGTCGCTACCCTGACAAGCTCGCAAAGGTCGCGTCTATCAACGAAGCGGCACGGATGCCGATGTCGCGACCATCGTGCATAGCATTGCAACCATAACAAAAACCGATCCCGGAAACTGGGTCGGCGAAGGCCTGGGCACCGCCGGCGCCGGAGAAGCCGAAGCTCGTCGCGTTCGGACCCATCGGGCGGATCGGCGGCGAGTTGAGCATGAAGCCAATGCCCATGCGCAGGTGAGCATCGGGATTGGTAGTGCGCCCGCGGTCCTGCTCGGTCGCGAGCGCGGCGAAGCTTTCGGGATGGCCAAGGCGGACGCCGTCCAGTTCGCCACCGTGCGCCAGCGCGCCGTAGATGCGGGCGACCGCCCGTGCGGTGCCGTGACCGTTGACGGCGGGGATCTCTGCGCTTCGCCAGGCCACCGAGTTGAAGTCCTCGTTCGCCGGCATCGGCCGGAAGGCGCGGAACTCGACGCTGTCGAGCGGCGCGCGCTTCGATGCGCTGACCAGATTGTTGGGCGACGGGATCATGGTGGCGCAGCGCGCGATCTCGTCTGGGCTCAGGCCGATCGCGTAATCGTCACCGAGCGGGCCAGCCAGCTCCTCGCGGAGGAAACGGCCGATGCGCATCCCGGTCGCTCCCTCGAGGATCGCGCCGAAGATGTGGCCGATAGTGGCGGAGTGGTAGACCTGCTTCTCCCCCGGCGGCCAAAGCGGGGCCTGCGCGGCGATGGCCGTCTTCATCGCGTCATAGTCGTAGAAGGCACCCTCCGGGGCGGCGTCGGCGACCGGGATTCCGGCCAGGTGACTGCCGGCCTGGCGCACCGTGATGTCGGCCTTGCCGGCGGCGGCGAAGGCGGGCCAGTAGCGCGACACGGGAGCGTCGAGGTCGACCAGGCCGCGATCATAGGCCATCGCCAGCGCGACAGCGCTGATGCCCTTGGCGACCGACATCATGCAGACCATCGTGTTCGCATCCCACGGCGCCGCCGATGCCCGATCCTTCAGGCCGCCCCAGAGGTCGACGACCTTGCGGCCATGCTGGTAGACGCACAGTGCAGCCCCGACCTCGCCATGGTCGCGGAAATTGCGGGCGAATGCCGCGCCGACCTGCGCGAAGCGGTCGTCGCAGTCGCCATGGACCGCTGCGGCCTGCGACGGCTCAGCCACTGATCACCTCCCGTTGCAGGCGTTCCGCCAGTCTCGACATCTGCGGCTCGATCAGTTTCCAGTCCAGGCGCAACAGCCGATCGATCGGCACCGTCCGGGCGGCGACCTCCGGACGCAGGACCACCTTGGTGTTGGTCATGCCGGATTGCATCTCGTTGCCGAACCCGGTCTGCGGGCCGGGGCTGGACGCGAAATCGACGAATTGCATCAGCAGGTCGCGGTTGCGGGCGTTGACCGGGATATGGAACGACAACACGCCGACCGGGGCACCCTCTTCGGGCACGGCGAAGGCGACCGGGAGCCCGGCATCCTTCATCGCGTAGGTGCGGAAGCTGCCGGCCACGGCGATGGCGGCCTCCTTGCGCTCGAGCGCGGTGCCAACCTCGTTCGGGCTCTTGTACCAGCGCGTGATGTTGGGGCGGAGCCGTTTCAAGGCGGCGAAGCCCGGGTCGAGATCGGAGGCGGAGCCGCCGTTGAGCAGGGCCGCGATGACGATCTCCTCGTAGGCGAACCCGGCGGCGACGTCCGACATCATCAACTTGTTCTCGTAGGCCGGGTCCCAGAGATCGGCCCATTTGGTCGGCACTTTGCTGACCATGTCGGTGCGGTAGGCGATGCCGGTGTCGACATAGTTGAAGCCGACGGCCATGCGGTCATAGGTGTCGTAGAACGGCGGCGCGATGTCGCGCAGGTTGGGCATGGTGTCGGGCGAGAGCGGGAGGAAGACGCCCTTGGTCCGCAACGCCTTCATCGCCACCGGCAGCGACAGGAAGGGCAGGTCGATCTCGGGATCGTCCCGGTTGGCGATCGCGCTGGTCAGCCAGGAGTCCGGCGAGCCATATTTGAAGACGAACTTGGCGCCGGTCTTCTCTTCGAATGGTTGGAGCACGTGTTTGCGGAAGCGCTCCTCGTAGATGCCGCCGAAGCCGGTGGTCACGATGGTCTTGGACTGCGCCCGCACAATCGCCGGGCTGAACAGCGCGGCAGCGGCGCCGGCGAGGGCGACACGGCGGGAGACGGTCATGTTCGGTAACGGACGACCCACGGCCGGAACTCCTTTTCTCGGTTCAGCGATGTAGAATGCAGGCCGCGTCCCGCGGCCAACTGGCGTAGGCGCGTTCGCCGACGGCCAAGCGCATGTGGCCGGTGATGCCGGTCGCTTCGCGGACCACCAGTTCACGGTCCGCCATGCCGTCCGGGCGGAAGCCGTAGGTCGCGATCGCGCCTTGATAGAGCGCCTTGGTCACGATGCCGGCGACCTGGTTCGGGATATCGGCGGCGTGGGACTGCAAGCCGATGCGTTCGGCCCGCACGCCGATGCCGACCGACTGGCCGGAGACAAGGCTGCCATCGCCCTGGGCCGAGATCGACATGCCGTTCACGTCGATCGTGGCGAGGCCGTGCTGGACGGTCTCAACCTTGCCGTCGAAGATGTTGCTGAAGCCCATGAAGTCGGCGACGAAACGGGAGGCCGGGCGCTCGAACAGGTCGGCGGGGCGGCCGATCTGTTCGATGCGGCCTTTGTTCATCACCGCGATCCGGTCGCTCAGGGTGAGCGCCTCCTCCTGGTCATGGGTGACGAAGATGGCCGTGATGCCGATGCGCCGGGTCAGGTCGCGCAGCTCGACTTGCAGCGCCTCGCGGAGTTTGCGGTCGAGGGCGGAGAACGGCTCGTCGAGCAGCAGGAGGGCGGGATCGAACACGATCGCCCGCGCCAACGCCGCGCGCTGCTGCTGGCCGCCTGAAAGCTGCTTGGGCATACGGCCGCCGAAATCGGCCAGGTGCACTTGTTCCAGCGCACGATCCGCGCGCGCGCGGCGCTCCGCGACGGGCTTGCCGCGCATGCGCAGCCCGAACCCGGTGTTGTCGCGGACGGTCATGTGCGGGAACAGGGCGTGGCTCTGGAACACCATGCCGATGTTCCGCTTGTGACCGGGCTCGTGCGTGACGTCCGCATCGCCGATGACGATCTTGCCCCGATCGGGCACCTCCAGCCCGGCCAGCAACCGCAGCGTCGTCGTCTTGCCGCACCCCGACGGGCCCAGCAGGGTGACGAACTCGCCGCTCTCCACCGTGAGCGAGATGTCGTCGACCACTTTCGTGCCCCCGAGTGTCTTCTGGACGGAGACGAGTTGGACGGAGGACATGGCTACCCCAACACCGAACGGAGGCCGACCGCGCGCTCGAGCAGGATCGCGGCAACGGCGGAGACGGCGACGAGCATCGTGGAGATGGCCGCGATCGACGGGTCGAAGTTGAATTCGACGTAGTTGAGGATCGCCAGCGGCAAGGTGTTGGTCCGGGCCGTGGTCAGGAACAGCGAGACCGAGACGTTGTCGAACGAGACGATCAGCGCGAAGATCATGCCCGCGATCACGCCGGGCCGGATCGAGGGCAGGACCACGTGGCGGAACCGGGCGGCGGCCGACGCGCCCAAGGTGGTCGCTGCGTCTTCCAAGATCCGGTCCACCGCGGTGAGCGACGCGACGATGGTGCGGACCATGTAGGGAAAGGTGATCAGCACGTGGGCGGCGACGAGCCGCAGCGTCACGTTGCGGAGCCCAAGCTGGGCGCTGCCGACCAGCAAGGCGAGGCTGGTCACCACGGCCGGCACGAAGATCGGCGCCAGGAGCGCGGTCTGCACCAGGTCGCGGCCAGGGAACGGATGCCGCACGATCGCCAGCCCGGCGCCGAGCGCGATCGGCGTGGCGATGACGGTGGCGACGACGGCGAGCCAGAGGCTGTTGATGGCGGCGCCGGTGAAGATGGCTTCGGAGATCGCGTGCGCGTACCAGCGCAGCGACCAGTGCGCGGGCGGGAACTCGGGGATCTCGCGGTCGCCGAACGAGACCGCCACGACGACGATCGTGGGCGCCAGGATGAACAGGATGCTGAGAACGACCAGCGCTTGAAGAGTCTGCTTCACGTCCGGCGTTCCTGCAGGGCGGTGTTCATCTGCTTGAAGCCCCAGAAGCTCAGCAACACGATCAAGCCGCACAGCAGCAACAGCGCCGCCGCGAGCGTGGCGCCGAACGGCCAGTCGAAATGCGTGACGAACTGGTCGTAGATCAGCGTGGTGATGAAGTTCGCGCCGCTGCCGCCCAGCAGCGCCGGCGTGACGTAGGAGGACAGGCAGAGGCAAAACACGATGGTCGCGCCGGCGGTGACGCCCGGGAGCGCCAGCGGGAAGACGACGTGACGGAACACCGCCCAAGGCGACGCGCCGAGCGTCGTGGCGGCTTCCGGCAGGACGAGGTCGATCTGCTCCAACCCGGCCAGGATCGACAGCGTCATGAACGGGATGGCGACATGGACCAGCCCGACCACGATGGCGCCGTCAGTGTAGATGAGTTTCAGCGGCGCGTAGACGAGGCCGAGCCGCAGCAGGGCCTGGTTGAGCAGGCCCTGCTGCCCCAGGATCACCACCCAGCCGTAGGAGCTGACGACGATGCTGACCAGCAACGGCGACAGCACCAGGATCGTCAGCAGGCCGCGCCAACGCGACGGCGCCCGCCACATGAACTGCGCCAGTATGTAACCGATCGCGGTGGCGATGAGGCTGCTCAGGGCCGACAGCCACAAGGTCTTGCCGAATATCCTGAAGTAATACGAGTCCTGCACGAGGCGTGCGTAGTTGGCGAGTGTCAGCTCGCCAACGGCGCCGGGGCCGTCGCCGGTCGCGAAGACACTGAAACTCAACAGGTAGAGCAGCGGTCCGGCCAGCAGGAAGATCAGCAAGATTGAGGCCGGCAGCAGAAGCCAGACCGTGATCCGGCTCATTCGTCGCTCAGACTGTCGCCGGCGGTCTCGCGCATGGTGAGCAGCGTTAGCAGCGTCACCACGGCGGCGGCCATCACCAGGTAGGCGGGCGCCAACGGGTTGCCGGTCGCATCGCGCAGCCAGCTCGCGAGGTAGGGCGTCGTGCCGCCGACGATGGCCGCGGCCAGCGAGAACGCGATCCCCATGCCGCTATAGCGGACCCGGGTCGGGAACAACTCGGCGACCGTGGCCCAGAGCGGCCCCATGATCGCGGCCACGCCCAAGCCCAGCACGACCTGCGAGATCGCCGCCGTCACGGCCGAGCCACTATCATGGATGTAGCCGAGCGCCGGCAGCGTTGCGACCAGGAAGAACACGCCGGACCCGGCCATCACCGGGCGACGGCCCACCTTGTCGGAAAGCCAACCGAAGCCCGGCAGCGCAATCGTCGCGATCAGCAGCGTCAGCGAGGTCGACCAGGTCGCCGCCATGCGGGACAGGCCGGCCTGGGTCTGCATGTAGATCGTCAGGTAGACGAACACGAAGTAGTAGACGACGAAGGTGAGCACGCTCACGCCGAACGTCTTCAGGATCGGCACGAAGCTGGTGCGGAACGCCTCCAGCGCCGGAACCTTGGCGACGTGCCCGGCGCGGACCAAGCGCTCGAACTGTGCGGTGTCCTCGAGCTTGCTGCGCATGTAGAGGCCGATGAGCCCGGTCGGCAGCGCCAAGATGAACGCCACGCGCCAGCCCCACTCCTTCATCGCGTCGGGCGGGATCGCCGCCGTGAGCGCCGCCACCACGCCCGAAGCGAGCAACAGCCCGATCAGGGAGCCGCATTGGGTGGTGCTCGCGAGCAGCCCGCGGTTCGAACGCCGGCTGGCCTCCGCCAGCATGGTCGCCGCACCGCCCACCTCGCCGCCGGCCGACAATCCCTGTACCAGACGGGCCAGCAGCAACAGGATCGGCGCGGCGATGCCGATCGAGCTCGCGGTCGGCAACAGGCCGATGGCGAAGGTCGCGACTGCCATCAAGATGACGGACACCGACAGCGCCGGCTTGCGTCCGTACCGGTCACCGACATGGCCGAACACGACGCTGCCGATCGGGCGCATCAGGAAGGCCGTGGCGAACAGCGCCAGCGTCGAGAGAAGGGCGGCGGCATCGTTGGCGGTCGGGAAGAACAGCCCGGCGATCGTCGTCGCCAAGTAGCCGTAGATGCCGAAATCGTAGAACTCCACCGTGCTGCCGATGGCGCCGGCGAACACGACGCGACGCCGCTGCGCCGGAGTGGTCTCCTCGAGACGCGGCGGTGCCGCCGTCGACATCATGGGCGACCGAAGCACGCGATCCGACATTCCTGACCTCTCTTCATGCGGCGACGACTTGCTTGGCCGGCGCTCCGGCGAAGTGACAGGCGCTGAGATGCGCCCCGCCCGTGCGCGGCAGCAGTTCCGGCGCCCGTTCCGCGCACAGGTCGACCGCGAGCGGACACCGGGTGCGGAAGGCACAGCCTGACGGGGGCGAGAGCGGATCGGGGATCTCGCCCTGCGCCAGCAGCGCCGCCTCAATCCGCTGGCGCCCCGGATGCGGCACTGCCGACAGCAGCGCGGCGGTGTAGGGGTGCGCCGGGGATTCGAATACCTGCCGGGTCGGTCCCATCTCGACGATGGCGCCGAGATACATCACCGCGACATCGTCGGAGATGTGCCTGACCACCGAGAGGTCATGCGAGATGAACAGGTAGGTGAGGCCGAGCTCGTCCTGCAGCGCCTGCAGCAGGTTGATGATCTGCGCCTGGATGGAGACGTCGAGCGCCGAGACGGCCTCGTCCAGGATGAGGATGTCCGGCCGCAGCGCGAGCGCGCGGGCGATGGCGATCCGCTGCCGCTGCCCGCCGGAGAATTGTGCCGGACGCCGTTGCCCCGCCTCCGGCGAGAGCCCGACCTGCTGCAGCAGCGCGTCCACCTGCTCGGGCGAATACCGACCGTGGATACGGAGGGGCTCGGCGATGATCTCGTGCACGGTGAAGCGGGGATCGAGCGACGAATACGGATCTTGGAAGACCACCTGCAGATCGCGCCGCCGGGCCCGGAGCCGTGACCCGGTGGCGCCGCTCAAGCTCTCGCCGTTCACCGTGATCTGGCCACCCGACGCCGCGAACAACCGCAGCACCGCGCGTCCCAGCGTCGACTTGCCGCAGCCGGACTCGCCGACCAGCCCGAGCGTGCGGCCCTTCGCGATCGTGAACGAAATGCCGCGCAGCGCGGTCAGCGTCTCGCTCCGCCAGTTGCGGCGGACGTGGAACTGCTTGACCAGGTCGGTCACCTGCAACACCGGCTCGGCAGTCTCCCGCACGGCCCGCTTCGCCGCGGAATGCAGCCCGTCCCGCCGCGCTCGCGCCCAGCCCGGCGTCTCTTCCGCGAAATGGCAGGCGGCCTTCCGGTCCGCGCCGGTCTCATGCAGAACCGGCCGCTCCTCGCGGCAGCGTGCCCGCTCCGCCGACACCGCGCAGCGCGGATGAAAGGCGCAGCCCGGCGGGCGCCGGTTCGGCTCGGGCACCGTGCCCGGAATGGAGTAGAGCACCGCCGTGTCGTGCTCGAGGCTCGGCAGGCTCGCCTCGAGGCCGGCGGTGTAGGGGTGCGACGGAAGGGTGAACACCGTCTGCGCCGGGCACTCCTCGACGACTCGGCCGCCGTACATCACCCCGATCCGATCGGCCGTTTCCGCCACCAGCCCGAGGTCGTGCGTGATCAGCACCATGGCCGCGCCGGTCCGCCGCCGCACGTCCGCCAGCACGGACATCACCTGCGCCTGGATCGTCACGTCCAGTGCCGTGGTGGGTTCGTCGGCGATCAGCAGGTCGGGGTCGTTGGCCATGGCGATCGCGATCATCACCCGCTGGCGCATGCCGCCGGAGAACTCGCCCGGGAATTGGCGGTAACGCCAGGCCGGGTTGGGGATGCCGACCATTTCCATCAGGGCAATCGAGCGGTCGCGGACCTGCGCGCGCGTCCAGCCGGGATTGTGCAGCCGGATCGCTTCGTCGATCTGGGCGCCGATCCGCCGCACCGGGTTCAACGACGTCATCGGATCCTGGAAGATCATCGACACGGTCTTGCCGCGTAGCCGGCGCAACTCGGAGAAACTGGCGCCGGCGATGTCACGCCCTTGCAGGACGATGCTGCCGCCGGAGAGCCGCAGCGGCGGGGGCAGCAGGCCCAGCACCGCCAGCATGGTCAGGCTCTTGCCCGAGCCGGACTCGCCGACCAGCCCGAAGACCTCGCCGCGGCGAACGGAGAAGGAGACGTCCTCCACGAGTTGGACCGGCCCGTTGGCGCCGGGCACCTCGACCGAGAGCTTGCGCACGTCCAGCACGAGATCGCTCATCCTGGCAGCTCCCTGCCGACGCCCATGGCGTCGTTCTCTTCCGTGAAGGCTTGCGACAGGATCTGGAGGCCGGCGATCAGGATGAACAGCGCCAGGCTCGGCAGGATCGAGAGCGACGGGGCGAGGGCGAGATAGGTCTGTCCATCCGCCACCATCGCGCCCCAGCTCGGCAGCGGCGGCTGCACGCCGAGGCCGAGATAGCTCAGCGAGGCTTCCAGCAACACGATCTGCCCGAACTCGTAGGACGCCACGATCAGCATCTGCGGCGCGACGTTCGGCAGCATGTGTTTGCGGATGGTCCAGAACGCGGCCGCGCCCTGCGTCGTGGCGGACAGCACGAACTCGCGGCTGCGCAGACTCATCGCCATCGCGCGCGCCACCCGGCCGTACGACACCCAACTGGTCAGGCCGAGCAGGATGCAGAGCTTGCCCTCGCCGGGCCCGACCACGGCGGTGACGGCGATCAGGAGCAGGATCCGCGGAATCGAGAGCTGCAGATCGGCGAAGCCCATGATCGCCGACCCGGCCGCTCCGCCGAAATAGCCCGCCGCCAGCCCCAGACAGACGCCCATGACGAGGCTGACCAGAACGGCGCCGGCCCCGATCAGGATCGAGACCTGCCCGGCCAGCGCCAACCGGCTCACCATGTCACGGCCGAGCGTGTCGGTGCCGAGGAGGTAGTAGACCCCGTCGGGCGACGTGCTGTTCATCGGGAGCAGACTGCCGGCCAGATCCTGGTTGTAGGGATCGTAGCCCGGCAGGAACGGAACGCCGGCGATGAACAGCAGCATCGCCAGCAGCATCACGCCGGCGACGATGTGCGACGGCCCGATCCGCTTGCTCATGCCAGCCTCACGCGCGGATCGAGCAATCCATACAGCAAGTCCACCGCGAGATTGATCGCGACGAAGATGACCGAGATCAGGAACACGCCCGCCAGGATCACCGGATAGTCCCGCTGGCTGACCGATTGCACGATCAGGCGTCCGACGCCGGGCCAGCTGAACACCGTCTCGGTGATGACCGCGCCGCCCAGCAACAGGCCGAGATTGATGCCAGCCACCGTGATCAGCGGCAGCAGCGCGTTCGGCAGCATGTGCTGCACGACCACCTGGACCCGGCCGAGGCCTCGTGCATAGGCGCTTCGCACGTAATCCTGGCGCTGTTCGCTCGCCAGGGACGCGTTGAACAAGCGCAGATACAAGGCGAGCTCGTAGGTGCCGAGGGTGACGGCGGGGAGCACGAGATTGGCGAGGCTTCCGCGCCCGAGCGACGGCAACCAGCGCAGCCAGACGGAGAACACCAGGATCAGGAGCAGGCCGAACGAGAAGACCGGAATGCCCTGGCGTGCGAGCGCCAACCACATGATCGCCGTGCGCAGCTTCGGCGAGTCCACCAGCCGGACGAGCAGGCCGAGCGCGAAGGCCAGTCCGATCCCGAGGGCGAACGATGTCAGCGCCAATTCAAGCGTCGCCGGCAAGCGCTCCAGCACCAGCTCCATCGCCGGCCGCGCGTCACGGATGGAGTTGCCGAAATCACCCTGGAGCGCGTTCTGCAGGAAGCGGCCGTATTGGATCGCCAGCGGCTGGTCGAGGCCCAACGCCTGCCGCAGCCGCGCGGCATCCTCGACCGACGCTTCCGCCGGCAGCAGCAGCGCCGACGGGTCGCCGGCCAGCCGCACGAGGAAGAACACGGCCGTGACCACGCCGAGGATGGTCAGCACCGATTGCAGACCGCGCTTCAGCAGGAAAGCGGTCATGCCGGCATGTCCTGCAGGAGCGGCAGAGCGTCCTCGTCCAACCCGGCCGGCAGCGTGAGCCGGAGCACAACGTTCCGGTCCTCGCGCAGATGCGACAGCATCAGCGTGCGGGCCTGCGCGCCGTCATTGGCCGCAATGGCGTCGATGATGGCCCCGTGTTCCGCGATGGCCTTAGCCGCCCGGCCATGCCGGAGCGTGAGCAGCCCGAACCGGTGCACCTGGTCGCTCAACTGCTGCATGAACTGGCGTAGGCGCGAGTTGCCGGACAGCTCCATGATCCGCTGGTGCATCAGGATGGAATGGTCGTACGCCTCCCGCAGCCGCCCGCGGGCGAGGCTGGAAAGCGCCCGGTCGTGGTCGGTGCGGAACCCTGCGGCATCGGCTGCGGTCGCTCGGATCGCGGCCAGTCCGGTCGCGAAACACTCCAACTGCTCGCGCAGTTGATACACCTCGACGACATCCTGCAGCGTCAGTCGCGTGACCAGAACGCCGCGTTTCGGCAGGATTTCGACCAGGCCGTTGGTGGCGAGCTGCCGCAACGCCTCGCGGATGGGGGTGCGACTGATGTCGAGGTCGGCGGCGAGTTGCCCTTCCGACAGCATGCTCCCGGGTGGGTAATGGGAGTCGAGGATCTGCGCCCTGATACTCTCGTACGCGCGCTCGCGCAGCGTCGAATCAGCCGCGGGCTGGCTCGTTCGCCGGGTCCTCATGATAGACTCTTTCGTGTTACGGAGAGGCATCATGTACGCGGATTGTATCCCAGCTCACAAGGCGAGCGCGCCTTGACGGTCAACCTTGTCGAGACGACCGACGCGGGCGGGATCGTCACGCTGACGCTCGACCGGCCGGAACGCCACAACGCCTTCGACGGCCATCTCGTCCTGGCGCTGACGGAGGCGTTCGATCGGGCATCCACCGCCCGTGCACTGGTGCTCGCCAGCACCGGTCCGAGCTTTTCCGCCGGTGCCGATCTGGCCTGGATGCGGTCCAAAGCCCTCGCCTCGCTGACGGAGAACGAGGCGGACGCGCAGGCCGTGTTGCGGATGCTGCACACGCTCGACCGCTTGCCGCTGCCGACCGTGGCGATCGTGCAGGGCAACGCGTTCGGCGGCGCGGTCGGCCTGCTGGCGTGCTGCGACGTCGTGCTGGCCGCCGACACGGCGCGGTTCGCGTTGTCCGAAGTGCGCCTCGGGCTGAGCCCGACGGCCATCGGCCCGTTCGTCGCCCGTGCGATCGGCGCCCGACAGGCCCGGCGCTGGTTCGTCACCGGCGAGGCGATGACCGCCCACCAGGCGCTGGCGTTCGGATTGGTGCACGAGTTGGTCCCGCTCGAGGACCTGCCCGCCGCCCGCGACCGCGTGCTCAAGTCCGTGCGCGCCGGGGCGCCGATCGCGCAGGCGGACGCCAAAAGCGTCGCCCGCCAGGTCGAGCCGGCGCCGGACGCCGCCCGACAGGTGGCCGACCGGCGTGCGACCGCAGAGGCCCGGGAGGGCATGTCCGCCTTTCTCGAGCATCGGCCTGCCTCCTGGATCTAGAACTCGACGATCTGCCGCACCGGTGCGCCGGCGTATAGATTGGCGAAGGCCTCGTTGAGTTGCGTGAGCTTGATCCGGCCGGTGATGAGCCGGTCGAGGTCGAGCCGCCCTTGCATGTAGAAGTTCAGCAGGTTGGGGATGTCGACGCGGAACTGGTTGGAGCCCATCGACGAACCCTGGATGCGTCGGTCGCGGATGAAGGCGGAGCCTTCCAGCTCGAGCTTCATGCCGGGCTTGAACATGCCGAGAATGGTCGCGACGCCGCCGGGCTTAAGCATGGCGAAGGATTGCTCGGCGGTGATCTTCAGGCCGAGCGCCTCGAAGGAGTAGGGCACCCCGCCCGACGTCAGCTCCATCACGGCGGCGACCGGGTCGGTTTCCGAGGCGTTGATCACGTCGGTCGCCCCGAGCGTGCGCGCCAGGTCGAGTTTCGACGCGACCGTGTCGATCGCGATGATCCGCCCGGCGCCGGCGATCGCCGCACCCGACACCACCGACAGGCCGACGCCGCCGCAGCCGATGACGGCCACCGTCGCGCCCGGCTTGACCTTCGCGGCATGGATCACCGCGCCGACTCCGGTCAGCACGCCGCAGCCCACCAGTGCGGCCCGGTCGAGCGGAACGTCGGGATTGATCTTCACCAGCGCGTTCTCGTGCACCAGCATCTGCTCGGCGAACGACGACAGGTTCGAGAATTGATTGACCAGCGTGCCGTTGCGCCACAGCCGGTCCGAGCGGCCCGGCGGCAGCTTCACCTCGACGTTCTCGCACAGGTTCGGACGCCCGGTGACGCATTGCGGACACCCACCGCAGAACACCGACAGGCAAGTAACGACGCGGTCGCCAGGTTTCACGTGAGTGACGTCCGAACCCACCTGCTCCACGACGCCCGCGGACTCATGACCCGGCACGTACGGCAGCGGATACGGATATGTCCCGTCGGCGAAATGAAGGTCCGAGTGGCACACCCCGGCGAACGAGGTCCGGAGCAGCACCTCGCGGGACGTGGGTTTGCGGGTCGTGACGTCCTCGATCGTCATTTCCTCGCCAGGCTTCCACACGACAGCGGCTTTCACGATCGATCTCTCCTCGGCAACGAACCGAGTGTGGGACCGCAAGAAAAGGCTGGTCAAGGACTCATCTTGCATCCAAGCTGAATATCAGTTCGATCGGGACGAAGGACGATGCTGAACGGATTTGTCGAGGTCGCCGCAGGTAAACACCTGCATTACGTACGCCATGGCGTAGGCCCCGCGCTGGTCATGCTGCACGCCTCCCCGTGCTCGGCCAAAGTCATGGCGCCATTGCAGGACATCTTCGCGCCGCGCTGGACCACGTTCGCGTTCGACCTGCCCGGGTTCGGCTTTTCCGACGCGCTCGATAACGCACCGCTGGAAACCGCCCATCTCGCCGACGCCATCGCCGCCGCCGTGCGCGCGCTCGGGCTCCAGCAGGTCGCGGCCTATGGACGGCACACCGGCGCCGGCGTCGCCGTCGAGATGGCGCTGCGGCATCCCGACCTGATCAGCATGGTGCTCACCGACGGCTTTCCCGTGTTCAGTCAGCCCTATAGTACCGAACGACTGGCCGAATACTTGCCCCCGATCGTGCCCCGCTGGGATGGGAGCCATCTCATCTGGGCCTGGTTTCGCTACCGCGAGCAGCATGTGTTCTGGCCCTGGGACAAGGCGCTGCCCAACCATCGCGCCGACACCGATGTGCCGCCGCTCGATTTCCTCTACCGTGGCGCGGTCGAGCTGCTCGAAGCCGGCGCGGACTACCCCGTCATCTACGCATCCGCCTTCCGACACGCCGGGCTGGCGATGATCGACCAGGTGCAGCCGCCAGTCTGTTACGGCAACCGACCCGGCGACAGCCAGCACAAGACGATGAAGCTCTATCCGCCGACCGCCTGGGTGCAGGAGTTCTCGCGCGATCCGCTCGAGGCTGCGGCACAAGAGCAGCGCGTCCTCGCCTCCCATCCGCCTCGCGGCATCGTGCCGCCGCATCGAACTCGGGTCCAACTCGGTGTGTCCGCCGTGATGGACTACGTCACCACCCCGCGTGGGTCCTGCTTCGTGCGCGGGCACGGGCTCGACCAGCCTGGTGCACCTTTGGTTCTGCTACCGGACCTACCCGGCTCGGTCATGCTGCACGACGATATCCTGCAGGCGTTGGGGCGGCATCGGCCCGTGCTCGCCATCGATCCCTGCGGCAACGGGCGCTCCGTGCTCTCCCCTGAACGATCGGTGGAGGTTGGGCTTTGGGCAGACGACGTCGAAGCGGTGCTCGACGCGGTAGGGCTAGACCGCGTCGCCGTCTTGGCGCTCGGAACCTCGGCGGCTCTGGCACTCGAGTTGGCGCAACGCGGCCGGGTGATCGCGATCGTGTTACAATCGCCGCCCGCCGGCACGCCCCCCGGCTGGGCTGCGACATACGCGCCCGACCTGACGCCGCGGCCCGATGGTGGAAATTTTCTCGCTTTGTGGCACCATCTGCGCGACCAGGAACTATGGTTCCCTTGGTTCGAACAGAACCCGGCCCACGCCCGCCCGTCCTTCCGCATCGATCCGGCCGACCTACACGAACGCGCCGTCGCTCTGCTGGCGCAGCCGACGCACTACCAGCCTACATGGCGCGCGATCCTGTCCCACCCGCTGGACGAGCGGCTGGCGCAAGCAACCGTTCCGGTGATGATCGCCTATCGCACCGTCGATACCTTTTCGGGATTGCACCATCGAGCGGCGACGCTCGCGGGTGCTGGCCGTTCGGTGCTGCTGCCGAACGAGGCGGGCGAAGCCGCCCAACTCCTCGACGGATGGTTCAGTAGCGTGGCGGACGGGGCATCGGCTCGCCCTGCCCTACCAGACCAGATGGAAGGACAGGCGCATGCGGCGACGTGAAGCTGTAGGGCGGCGCATCCTCCCAGAACGTCGCCTGTGCGCCACCGAGCGAGCGGAAGATGATCAGCGCGCCGGTTCGGGTGCCGTATGGTCCATGTGCGATCATCTCCGGCCGGAAGCAGTAGGCACCGGCCTGCATGAGGCCGGTGTTGCCGCCCAACTCTCCCGCGAGCAGGAAGAATTCCTGCACCACGGGATGCCGCTCGGCCCGCTCGCCGTGCCGAAACGGCGTGATGGCGGAGATATAGGTGTTTTCACCGGTGGCCGGGTCGTCGCGCAGGACGCGCATCCGCGCGCGGCTGCTCATGCTCGCCAAGCCGAACCGGTCGAACTCCCCGTCCCACACGCCATCCGTCAGGTCGATCTTGCGGACCAAACGGTCGTCACTGCCCAACGCGCGGCCGGCGACCGGCCGCGCGGAGTAGAAGCCAAGGACCGTCGCACCGGTCGGTGCCGTCGCGTCGCCCCGCGCCCATCCCGCCGGCAGGAATGCGTAACTGTCGGCAGCATAAACTTCGCTGCCGAGGTGCAGTGCGCCGTCGAGCACGTAGAGTTCTTCATCGGCGGCGAGCGCGCATTCCCCCCGTTGCCAGCCCGGCAGATACCGGACCACTGCGGAGAACGCCCCGGTCTCGCGATCCTCGCTCAGGCATTTGATCTCGCACCCGTCGAGCCCCATTGCAGCCCCGTCCTGCCAGGGCAGACGCTGAGCCTGTACGAACTCGATATGATCACGCATGACCCGAATCTCGGATCGACCGACGCACGCTGTCAATGGAAGCCATGATGGACAAGCCCCCGAACTTCCTCCCCGACATGCTCCGCCAACCCGCCGAGGCGGTGCGTCAGCTGCAGGACGCGCTGCTCCGTCAGATGGTGGAAATCTGCTACGACGCCCATCCCTACTACGCGCAACTCATGCGCCGTGAAGGGCTGGAACCTCGCCATATCCAAACCTGCGCCGACCTCGTCCGGCTGCCGCCCGCGTCGAAGACCGAGTTCCTCGCCGACCCCGATGCGTTCCGGCTCGATCCGGACAAGCTGAAGGGTCATGAGGGGACTCTCTGGAAGGTCGTCTACACGACCGGCACCACCACCGGCCGCCCTGCCCCGGTCTATGTCACCGCGCACGATCATTTTGCCTACATGTTCGGCTTCAAGGACCGGCAGGGGATCATTGGCCTGCGCGACACCGACCGGCTGATGAACCTGTTCCCGCTGACGAACTTCCCGCTCGGGGCCTTTGCCCGCGCGGCCGACGAGGTCGCGGCGATCGGTGCGTGCATCGCGTATGGCCATACCGGCCGGGCCGAGATGGGCTTCCCGCTGAACCGCTCCATGGACGAGGCGGTCGAGGCCGTCAGCCGCCACCGGGTGACGGTGCTGTGGGGCGTGGCCGGGTTCGTGCGCCGGGTCCTGATCCGCGCCAAGGAGCTCGGCGCCGATTTCTCCAGCGTGCGCATGGTCATGACCACCGGCGAGGCGGCGTCGCCCGCCATGCGGGCCGATTTCCGCCGCCGCATGCAGGATCTCGGCTGTGCCGACACGACGGTGGTCAATCGCTACGGCTCGACCGAGCAGGGCGGCACCATGATCGAATGCGTCGATGGCAGCGGCTTTCACAGCGTCCTGCCGGACCAGCTGTTCCACGAAGTCATCGACCCGACCGGCGCTCGCATGCCCGACGGAGAGGCCGGACATCTGGCCGTCACCCACCTCAACCGCCGCGGCACCGTCTTCCTGCGCTACATGGTGGGCGACATCGCCTCGCTCGATCACCGGCCTTGCCCGCATTGCGGCCGTACCTCGGCGCGCATCTCGTCCAACCCGGTGCGCAGCGGCGACATCGTCAAGATCAAGGGCGCGCTGGTCAACCTCGGCAACCTGAAATCCGAGTTCGACCGCAAGCAGGAGGTCGACGAGTACCAGATCGTCGTGCGCCCGGAGGACCCGACCGATCAGTTCTCGATGGACGAGCTGGTGATCCGCCTGGCGCCGGCCAAAGGCAGCGGCGGCAACATAGGTGAACAGATCGCGGCCGAAGTCACCCGCCTGACCAACCTCCGCCCCCGCATCGAGATCGTCGGCAGCAACGACATCTTCGACCCGCTCACCGCGAGTAAGCCGCGCCGCATCGTCGACGCCCGGCCGCAACGATAAGGGAAAGACAATGAATCCGACCGTGAAACCCTGGGACGGCATCATCTCCGACGACGAGCAGAAAGCCTATCGCGCCGCCGGTTTCGGCCGGCCGTCCGGACTCGGCAAGCGCCCGGCGCTGCTCATCATCGACGTGCAGTATCGCACCACCGGCACCGTATCGCGGCCGTTCTGGGAGTCCTTGCAGGAGTTCCCGACTTCCTGCGGCGACGTCGCCTGGCGCGCGGTCAGCCAGATCGAGAAGCTGCTCGCCCTCTTCCGTGAGCGCTCGTGGCCGGTGCTCTACCCCCACGTCTCGCCCAAGCAGGGTTTCGACGGCGGCCGGCTGTCGGACAAGGTCCCAGCGATCATGACGATCGGGCAGAAGGGTTACGAGTTCGTGCGCGAGATCGCGCCGCAGGACGGCGACATCCTGCTGCCGAAGAAGCATCCCAGCGCATTTTTCGGCACGCCGCTGGCCTCCTACCTGATCAACCTGCAGGCCGACACGCTCATCGTCACCGGCTGTTCGACCAGCGGCTGCGTTCGCGGCTCCGTGGTCGACGCCTTCGCCTACAACTTCCGCGTCGCCGTGCCGCACGACGCGGTTTACGACCGCAGCGCCACCTCGCACGCCGTCAACCTGTTCGACATGTCGGAGAAATATGCCGACGTGATGTCCACCGACGAACTGGTGGAGAAGCTCCGCGCTCCGGTCGAGCACGCCGCGTGAGCGCGTTCGATCTCGTGGTCCGTGGCGGCCAGGCCGTGTTGCCGACCGGGCTGCGCGCCTGCGACATCGCGGTCCGTGATGGCCGCGTCGCTGCCCTGCTCGCGCCCGGCGAAAGCGCCACCACCACGCGGGAACTCGACGCGCGTGGTCTCGTCGTTCTGCCCGGCATCATCGACGTGCATCTGCATCTCGGACACGGCGCCGACATCTCCCGCCCCCGCACACCGGCCGACGCCGCCGGCGAAACCGCGGCGGCGGCCAAAGGCGGCATCACCTGCTTCATCCCCTTCCTGATGGCGACGGATCCGTTCGAGGACCTGTTCCCCGAGGTGCGCGAGATCACCGAAGCCGGAGCGCGGATCGATTTCGGCTATCATTTCTGTATCTCGACCGAAGCGCAGCTCGCGCGGGTGCCGGACTATGCCGCGGATTTCGGGGTGCCCACCTTCAAGATCTTCATGAACAACCGCGGTGGCGAGGGCAAACGCCTCGGCTTGCCCGACCTCGATGACGGCTTCCTGTTCCGCCTGTGCGAGGCCGCGGCTGCCGCGGGTGGCATGGTGTGCCCGCATCCGGAGACGATCGAGCTGGCTTGGGTCATGCGCGAACGGGTGATGAAGGCCGACCCGGAGGGCACGACCGGGCTGGCGGCCTGGAACGCGACACGCCCGCCTTTCGTCGAGGCCGACGCCGTGCAGCGGGCCGCCCTCATCGCCGACGCGGCGGGCGCCCCGCTTTATATCGTGCACACCTCTTCCAAGGCGGCCCTGGACGCCGCGTTGCGCCAGCGCCGTGCCGGCATGCGCGTCTATGTCGAGACCTGCCCGCACTACCTCACGCACGATGTCACCTGGTCCGGCGGCATCGTCGGCAAGATCAATCCGCCGCTGCGCGAGGCCGCCGATCGCGAGGCGCTCTGGCAGGCCGTGCTCTCGGGCGAGGTCGACACGGTGGCCACCGATCACGTCCATCGCGACATCTCGGCCAAGCAAGGCACGATCTGGACCGCCTCGCCGGGCTGTCCGGGGCTCGAGACGCTGCTACCGGTCATGCTGACGGAGGGCTACCACAAACGCGGCCTGCCGCTCGAACGGATTGCCGCGCTGCTCTCGGGCAACCCGGCGGCTCTGATGGGGCTGTCGAACAAAGGCGCGATCGAGGTCGGGCTGGACGCCGACCTGGCCATGGTGGACCTCGATGCCGAATGGACGCTCGATCGCGACAGCCTCGCCTCCAGCGCCGGATACTCGATCTACGAGGGATGGCCCATGCGCGGCCGGGTCAAGCACACGCTGGCCCGCGGGCGCCTGGTGCTCGAGGACGGCAACCTGCGTGAGGACGCCGTCGGCCAGGGGCGCTTCGTTCCACGATCGCTCTCGCGCACCACACAGATGAGGACCGCGGCATGACGACCTTCGACCCCACCCTGACGCGGACCGGCTACGGCGCGATCGACATCGTCGTGAACTGCTACACGCCGGAATTGGTCGCCGCCGGGCGCGCGCCCACGGATGCGAATTTCCGCGACAAGGTCGGCGTTGCCGGCCCGGAGCGCACCGGCACGTCGCTGGAAGACTACATCGCCAAGATGGACCGCGCCGGCATCGAGCGCTCGCTTCTGGTCGCCGCCCGCTGCGGCGATCTGCGCGTCCGTGGGTCGACCGAGGTGCCTTACGAGGCCATCGCCGACGCCTGCCGCAAGTATCCGCACCGCTTCTCCGGCCTAGCCGGCATCGACCCGACGCGGGGTGTCGCCGGCCTGAAGGAGTTGGACCGCGCCGTGCACGAATACGGCTTCGTCGGTGCCCACCTCTACCCGCATTGGTTCGGCAAAGCGCCGGATGCCGCCATCTACTACCCGTATTATGCCCGCTGCGCCGAACTCGGCATCCCGATCATGATGCAGGTCGGTCAGTGCCTGGTCTATCAAACCGACCGCCGCCTCCCCTCGGTGGGCCGCCCCATGGCGCTCGACCAGGTCGCGATCGACTTCCCCGAGCTCACCTTGATCGGCATCCATCTCGGCTACCCATGGGTCGACGAGATGATCTCGTGTTGTTGGAAGCACCCGAACGTCTACATGGCGGGCGACGCCTACGCCCCAAAGCATTGGCCCGCCCAGGCCGTGCACTACGCCAACACCTACGGTCAGGATAAGTTCTTGTTCGGCACCGATTGGTGGGTGATCGACCCGGAGCGCGCCATGACCGAAGTCGCCGCGCTCGACTTTCGTCCCGCGCCGCTCCGCAAGATCCTCCGGGACAACGCCGTTCGTCTCTTCCGCCTCCCGGAATGACGCGCCGGGCCCGGCTAGGACGAGAACAGATTACCCGGGTTGACCACGCCGTCCGGATCGAGCGTCGTCTTCAAGCTCCGCAGGAAGGCTTGCGTCGCCGGCAGGCGGGTCGACAGATAGGGATACTTGCGCCCGATCTGCATGTGCACGCCGCCCAGTTCGGCCCAGCGGGCGACCATCGCCGTCGAGAGCGCGACGACGGCCTCCCGCGCGGCCGGGTTGGCGGTCCGCACGCGCAGGCGCTTCCGCTCCGCATCATTCATGTAATGCGTGTGGATCGGCAGCGGCTCGTCCGACCAGCGGATCAATGTCTCGATCCCCACGCCCGTGGGGCCGTGCGCGGAGAGCAGGTAGCCACGGTCGATGCCGTGCTCGCGCATGGCGTCCCGGTGCGCGTCGAACACGGCCTCGGTCGCCTCGAAGCCCGCCACCACGCGGCTGGTGGGCAGCACGACGTGCAGCCAGTTCATCCGCTTGCCCGACGGTGTGAGCAAGCCGTTCATCGCCGGGAACGGCATGGCCTGCATCACCTTCGGCACCGAGGCCGGAACCCGGCGGCCACCAGCCCCGGCTGCAATGGCACGCACCCGTTTGATGCGGGACTGCGCGTCTGCCGCGTCTCGGCCTTCGGCGGTGCAGTTCATGAGATACCCGATCCGCTTGGCGAACCGCCGCCCGCTGACGGCGATCTGCACGGCATCTACCACGCCGCCGCCCTGCAAGACGGAGCGGAGCGCGGCCAGATCCTGCTTCAATCCCTGGCTCGCCATCCGCGCCCGGGCGGTGAACGGATCCATCGCCAGGCACTCGCTGGCCAACATCTCGGCCCCGATGCGGCCCATGGTCCGCAACAGCGCGGCCGGGTCGTCGAACGAGTAGGACGCGACAGCCACGGCACCCGGGCTTGGGATCAGCACCAGTGTCGCCGCGACCTTGATCCCGAAGGCACCGCTGTCGCCGAGGAATGGCCCGGTCAGGTCGGGGCCGTAATTGCGGAAGAACGGCGACGCCGTGCCGATCGCCGCGGCCGAACCGGTGACCAGCATCTCCCCGGTTCCCGTCACGACGGTCAGCCCGAGTACCGACTCCGCGGAGGTGCCCCGGAAGCCCGAACCGTAGAACTTCGCCCCCTGCGCCAAGGTCGCCCCCACGGTCGCGTGCCGGCCGGAGAACGTGCCCCGGAACGGCGTGGTCAGACCCAAGGGACGCAACGCGTCGTTCAAGGCGGCCCACGTCACGCCGGGCTCGACCGTCACGAAACGGTCCTGCTCGTTGATCTCCAGCACGGCATCCATCGCCGTCATGTCGACGACGACGGTACTGGCGTCGTTCGGGATGTAGCCCGCGCTGTACGACAGCCCGGCGCCGCGTGTCGCGAGCGAGAGGCCCAGGCTGCGCGCTGCCTGCACGAGCGTCTGCACCTGCGCCGCGCTGCGCGGGACCGCAACGGCGAGCGGTTCGAAGGTGGAGACGTAGAAGATGTCGGTTTGCAGCATGCCGAGATCACCGGTGCGAATCTCCAGATCGGGAGCGAGGCTGCACAGTCTTTCTATCGTCGATGTCATGCACTCATCATCCATTAAAACTCACATCTGGAAAAGGGCCAATCATGATCACACGTAGAAATACTCTACAGATAATCGGCACTGCTTCGGTTGCTGCGGTCATTCGACCAGCCTTCGCGGCCCCAGATACATTGAGTATTGCACTTCCGGGCGATTTTCCTCGACTTGATCCGAGCAAAGACACGTCCCCGCTCGGCTTCAACTACCGCCTCAATGTCTTCGACGCGTTGACGCAGATGCAGCGCAACGGCGAGGTGCGGCCGCGGCTGGCGACGAAATGGACCGTCTCGCCCGATTTGACGGAGTGGACCTTCAACCTGCGCGAGGGCGTCAGCTTCCATGACGGCAGCCCGTTTACGGCAGACGATGTCGTCTTCACCGTCAATCGCATCCTGGGCGACACCACGACGCCGGTGCGCACCTTCCTCAAAATCGCCGGGAGCGTCGAGGCGGTCGACCCGCACACCGTGCGGTTCAAGCTGGTCCAACCCTACGGCATCTTCGATCGGCAGATGACCTACATCTGCATGATGTCGAAGACGTATTTCGATAAAGCCGGACCGAAGAGCTACGACGAAAAGCCGGTCGGTACCGGCCCCTACTCGCTGGTGCGCTGGATCAAGGACGACCGGACCGAGCTACGCGCCAACCCGAATTACTGGAACGGCGTCCCGGCGATCAAGACCGCGGTCTTTCGTCCGATCCCGTCCGAAGCCAGCCGGTCGGCGGCGCTGCTGTCCGGCGAGATCGATCTCGTTCCGGCGCTGCCCCCGGCTTTGCTGCCGCAGCTTCGGAGCTCGCCCGATCTGAAGGTCGGCATCGCGCCGGGCTTCCGCGTCATCTTCATGGCCTTCAACGTGAACAAGGCGCCGCTGGATAATCCCAAGCTACGCGAGGCAATGGACTGCGCCATCGACCGCGAGAGCCTGACCAAGAACCTGCTGCGCGGCCTCGGCAAGCCGACCGGCATCATGGTCCCGCCGATGAACATCGGCTACGACGACTCGTTCAAGCCGACGAAGTTCGACCCCGAGCGTGCCCGCGCGCTGGTGAAAGAATCGGGCTACGATGGCCGACCGATCACGCTGCAATACCCGAACAACAACATGGTCTCCGCCGACGCGGTGGCGCAGGCGATCGCCGGTTACCTGAACGCCGTCGGCATCAAGCTCACGCTGCGGCCGATGGAGTTCACGGCGTTCTTCCCAGCTTGGCTGCAGGACAAGCTGGAGGAAGCCTATTTGTTCGCGTTCGGAGCGACCAGCTACCACGCTGAGTCGATCCTGACGACCCTGTACGAGCAGGGATCCCACGGCTTCAAAATCGACGACCGAATCGATCGGCTGCTCAAGCAGGAACGGATGACGGTCGATGTCGGCGAGCAGAAGAAGCTGCTGAGCGAGGCGTTCCGATACAGCAACGAGGATCGCTATCAGGTTCCACTCTACGATGAGTATCAGGCGTTCGGCATGCGCAAATCGGTCGATTACGATCCCTGGCCCGACGGGTTTGTTCGCCTCTACGATATGAAATAGCTCTGCGGCATCTACTTCAGCATGAGGACCTGACTGTCCACGTCAGTTCCTAACGCTAAAGCGATAACCGCTCGCATGCCGGCCAGGGTCTCGAGATCGCCGACGACCACGGCGTCGGCCCCCGCCGCCTCGGCCAGCGCCGCTCTGCCACGGGCTTGGTCGCGTCCGTGCAGTACCAGGGTGTGCCCCTGACTGATCAGAAGCTGCGCCGCGATGAGGCCGAGACCGGTCGACGATCCCGTGATGAAGATGCGTGCCATGCTGCGTTCCCTTCAGACTCGCGCCAGGAGGTCGCGTAACACGGTTTCAATCGGCGTCGGGCCCTTGCGTGACCCGGCTTGGCCGTCTTCAAACTCGATCCAGCCTTCGTTGAAGCCGTCGATCATCTGCGCGCGGGGGAGCGGGTTGCGAGCGCCGCCGGCCCGGAACTCCGCCTCCCACTCAGGCCGCGGCACGGCCTCGACCCGCACCGGCCGGCCAAGGAGTCCGGACAGGCTGGCGGCGATTGCCTCGGGACTGATCCGGCGCGGCCCCTCGAGCTCGACGATCCGCTGCCCTGTCCACTGCTCGCGCAGCAACTCCGCCGCCACGTTACCGATGTCGGCCGTGGCAACCATCGGCACCGGCTTGTCCAACGGCTGGAGATGGCTGCGGATTACTCCATCCGTCTTTGCCGCAATGACGTCGGCGGCACTGTTCTCCATGAACCAGGCGGCCCGCAACAAGGTTACCGGAAGATCGAGTGTGCCGAGTGCCTGCTCGACCAATCCAAGCTGGCTCAACAGGTTTGGACGCGACGCTTGGGCGCCGATCGTGGACAAGCAGACGACCCGGCTGGGCCTCGCGGTGCGGAGAGCCTCGACCAGGGCTTCAATGACTTGCTTGACTTCAGGAAACCCCGGTGCCGGATCAAAAACTGGCGGGATCAGGACGAAAACGCCCGTTGCATCTGCGAAGGCACGGGCCAGGGCGTCTGCATCCGTCATCTCCGCCACGGCAACGTCACAGCCCTGCGCCTCCCAGGCCGGGCTCTTCGCCGGGTCACGCAGAACGGCCCTGACTTTCTCGCCGCTTTGCAACAGCTGCCGCGCGGCAGCGCCGCCCACCTGTCCCGTGATTCCCGTGATCGCGAACACCCTTGGCTCCTCCGCCTGACGGGACCCATGTCGCGCCGAACGACTGCTGACTAAAGTGCGGTTATGTCACATCATTGCTGACCCGCTCGCAGGAGTAACCCCCATGCCGTTCGACACCCGTCTCCTGACCGGCCTCGGTGTCCTCATAGCGGTCGTGGATAGCGGCAGCTTCACCCGTGCGGCAGAGATGCTCGGCATGTCGGATTCCGGGGTCAGCCGAGCCGTGGCGCGGCTGGAAGCCCGCCTTGGAGTACGTCTGCTCGATCGAACGACGCGCTCAGTTCATCTCACCGGAGAGGGACGCCGCTTTCATGAGGAGGCGGCTCCGTTGTTGGCCGAGATCGAACGTGTCGCGGCAGAGGCGTCTGGTGCAGGTACCACGGTGCGCGGCCGATTGCGGGTGGACGTGGACGGCTTCCTCGCCCGCCGCGTGCTGGCTGCACGTCTACCGGCGTTCCTCGCCATGCATCCTGAGTTGGAAATCGAACTACTGACTCGAGCGGCGATCGGAGACTTGGTGAGCGACGGGATCGATCTCGCGTTGCGCTTCGGTTCGCCGCCGCAGAACGCGGCCGTGGCCACGCGCCTGCTCGAGACACGCATCGTCACGGTGGCTTCTCCTACCTATCTCCGAACCAGGCCCAGGCCGCTGGTTCCGGAGGATCTACTCGGCCACGACTGTATCCAGTTCCGCGATGCCATGACCGGCCGACCGTTCTCCTGGGAATTCCGGCGCGGGACCAAGACGCGGCCAGTCACGACCACGGGAAGGCTCACGCTCAATGATGTGGACACCATGCTAGCCACTTGCCTTGCCGGAGGCGGGGTCGCTCAAGTGATGGAGTTCGGGGTCGAGGATCTGTTGTCCAGCGGTCAGCTGGTGGATTTGTTTCCCGACTGGTCCGACGAGGTTTTTCCACTCTATGCCGTGCACCCGTCTCGGCGTCACGTTCCTGCCAAGGTGCGGGCGCTCATCGACTTTTGCCGGGAGGCGCTGGTCCAACCACAAAGCGATCGCTGAGCCAGATGTCTCGCTCTCGTTTGAGACCGCCGCTTCGAATGGCGCAAACCGGACTTATGCGACGTATCAGATGTTACTAAGTTGCTACACGACTGCGACGCTCGCGTACGCTGGACGACACCTCATTCGAATGGGAATCTAGCGAACGGACTAGAATACGAGGCGCAGTGGTTCATGAGGTCATCGTCGATCTTGGGATGGGTGGGTGGTTGGCGGCAACGCCGGTGATCGTTAGAGGGTGCTCCCATGGCATCGATCAAACTGCCACACAGAGAACGATACGGGACGGCGTCATTGATCAGAAAATTCGAGTTGGTGGCCGGCGTGGCGCTCGTTGTGACGAGACTCTCGTTATGTAGCCCGGCGCTGGCCGAGGATGCGGCATCGGTGGGAATCGGGACCTGCGACAATTTCCTGACGGCATATGCGCAGTGCCTGCAGAGCCCTGGCGTGCCAAGCGATGCCAAAGCGGCAATTCAGCAGGGGATCGACAATCTACGCGACAGCTTCCGCAACGCCGCGGCGCAAGGTCCGTCGGCGCGCTCCTCGATCGGCCAGCAATGCACGAGCAGCCACGAAATGGTACGAGCGCGGATGATCGAAGCGTTCAAATGCGAGTTCCCGGCGGCGTCAGCGATGCCGGTCGTGGCGGATATGCCAGCCCCGGAACCAGCACCTGCTACCCCCATGACGAAGGCTGCAACTGACCCGGCGGTCGAGGTCGCGCGGAAGGTGAATGCCTACACGAAGGTGCATAACGACATTGTCGACACCCATCCGATGGGCAAGCAACTGGCCGAGCACATTCGTAACAACGAGCGGGTCTTGAAGCTCGGCACGAAGCTCGGGGCTAATGCCTGGTATCTGTTCGGGATCGACGATTTTGATCGGCAAATCGCGGACTTGAAGGAGGCTATGGCGCTGCCCGGGCTCGTGCCTGAGATCGACCCGGCCGCAGCCGCGCTGGTGAGTGCGATGGAAACGGTCAACCCGGTGATCCAGATGCTGTACCGCTACCAGAAGACGCGGGACTTCAAGCAGGACGGGTTCAAGCTCGCGATGGCGCAGGAGAAGCCACTCGAGGACGGGATGCGTGGCGTGATGGCCGCGAGCGATGGGTTCAGTAAGGCGCTTTTCGAGCGACGGATGAAGATTGACGAGCGCCGGGTCGAGGCGATGCCGGCTGGGTCGCTGGCGCAAACGCTGCTGTCGACGAGCCTAAAGACGCGGGTATTGCTGCGGCAGTACGATACTTTAGGAAAGCCAGCGGACGTGCCGGCGTTTGTGGCGGCGCTCGATGCGGTGCGGACCTCGAACCGGACACTGATGGAAGTGGCAGGTGCGATGTCGCCAAAGGCCAACTCTTATTGCGCTGAGTATAGCGAAGCGCTGGATGCCTTGATTGGGCATGGACGGGATCTGGCCGAGGCGGTAAAAGTCAAGCAAAGGTCGGGCGACGCGTCAGAAGCGATTGCTCGGGACTATAATCATTCGGTCGATTACTACAGCAAATGCCTTAAGGAGGAGACGAGGGCGCGAGGATAAGCGGTGTCGAGGTTCTGCTCGCCACCGTGTCCTTGCTTACTCGATAGAAGTGGGCAGTTGAGGCAAAGTTCCTGCCCAGCCTTGGAGTATCCCCGTACAGTCGCACTCATCTATCTCGGGGCAGCCGCGGCCGGGCGGCCATTCACTCGCCACAGGAACACCGCGAATGCCAGCATGGCCAGCCCGGCCAGCAGCACGGTCCCAGGCGTCGCACCCAGGTGCTCGAACCACTGCGTGTAGAAATGTATGCCCGCGAACACGGTAACCAGGTTCAACACCCAGCGCCGGTCCGTCCGCCCGGCCCATACGCCCGCCCCCACCAGGACCACCGCCCAGGCCAGCGCGAACACCACGTCCGGGATGCCGGCGTGCGACAGGTGCAGCCAGTCCAGGTCGTCCCCCCACAGCGAACCCACCCAGAAGCCCAGGTTCACCAGCAATAGCGACGTCCGCGCCACGACCGTCAGCAGCCGCGCCCACTCCCACGCCACTGCGCGCGATGCCGCGTGCGCCGCCAGTGCCAAAGCTGAGAACGCCACCACCGTCGCCAATGGCTGCCGCACCTCCAGCTCGTAGAAGGCGTGGCCGTAGGTGGAGGAGCTACCCAGCACCGCGAACAGCACCAGAACCGCGAGCGAGGCGAGCAGCCCGCTGCGCGCCGGCACCGCACACGCGGCGAACAACGCCGCCACCAGCAGGTAAGCCGCGTAGGACGGCATGGCCGCACGCCCCATGGAGCCGAGCCCGGTAACGCCCTGGCTGAGCAGTACGATCCCCGCCCCAAGCAGCAGCGCCGCCACCAGGATGAGAATGTTGGCCACCACCGTCCATCCGGCCGGGCCACGCATCGATAGCCCGAGCCCGGCTGCCATCAGAACCCCGCCCAGTATCGTTCCGACCAAAGCGTCTGGCAGCAGCAGCAGGCACCCGGCCGCCACCGCCACCACGCCAAACCCGAGCAGCACGTTGATGAGCAGCGTGCTCGTGTCCGCCCGGCCAAGGCCGGCCAGTCGTTCGTGCTCCACGGGCGTGATGGCGCCCTCATCGAGCAGCTTCGCCAGATCCAACGTGACCTTCACACCACCCTCCTTGATCTGCTTTGTGCCTGCCGACCACCGCGGCTAGCAGGACGATCCCGATTTTGTTGAACACCGTTCTCGTAAAGCCTATGATGGCGATCTCATGTCCGCAAGCATTAAAATGAACGACGCTCAAAGAAACGTGCCGCACCGCCGAAAGGCTGACCCGCCCCAGCGCGACACCACGCCTGAGCAGGCGCTCGCCGCCGCCAAGGCGCCTCGCGGCCGCCCCCGCAAGGATGCGCTCGGCCGCGAGGCGGATCAGAAGGCGCTCGTGGCCGCAGCAATCGACATTATGCGCGAGGCAGGCGCACTGGGCCTCACCGCCCGCGCCGTCGCTGCCCGGGCAGGCACGGCCGTGGGCTCGGTCTACGCGGCGTTCCCGAACCTCGAGGCCCTGCGGCTCGAGGTGAACACGATGACAATGGGTTTGCTGCGGGACACCCTGGCCGCAGCGCTGACGAAGTCCAAAGGCGAGTCGCTCCGGGACCGGCTGTTTGGCATGGCCGACGCCTACATGGGATTTGCAGACACCCATCCGACCCTGTGGGCCGCGCTGTTCGAGCCACGCACGGTGGCGGCCCCTCCCGCCATGGCCGAGCAGACCGCTGCCCTGTTTGCACTGCTGGAAGGCGTGCTGTCCGAGGCCGGATGCGCCGCGCCCGACGTCCCGGCCTTTTGCCGCGCACTCTGGGCCGCTGTCCACGGCACCGTGTTCCTGGCCGTGCACGGCAATCTTGGGCCCATCGGACGCGAGGAGGCTACGGCGCTGGTCCGCACGCTTATGACAGCGATCGCGGGCGGCATCCCGCGACAACCCTCAGTCCAGCATCTCGCCATCACTGACATCTGCGACGTATGAGGACTTACGATTTGCGATGAATAACGTGTCGTTGTTGCGACACTTCCCGTTTCGGTGTCGACCCGTTGCGCTTTATGCTTCCGCGAGGGCCATATCCACCGCGGCCTCGGCGTGCAGGGCGGTCGTGTCGAAAAGCGGAACCGCGCTGTCTGCTGGACCCACCAGCAGCATGATCTCCGTGCAGCCTAGGATCACTGCCTCCGCGCCGCGCTCAACCAGCCGGGCAATCACATCGCGATAGGCTTGACGTGAGGACGGCTCCGCCCGGCCCTGAACCAGTTCCTCGTAGATCACTTGGTGCACCAGGGCGCGGTCTTTGTCGCCCGGCACCAACACCTCCAACCCATGTCGAACCGCTAGGCGCCCCTTGTAGAAATCCTGCTCCATCGTGAAGGCCGTTCCGAGAAGGCCGACCTTGCCAAACCCGGCGCTCTTGATCTGCGCCGCCGTTGGGTCGGCGATGTGCAGCAGGGGCAGTGCGATGGCCGCCTGAACCTGGTCGGCCATGCGGTGCATAGTGTTGGTGCAAATCACCACGAAATCCGCACCGCCCCGTTCCAGGCGCTTCGCTGCGCCGATCATCTCGGCGGCGGCGTCGTCCCAACGGCCGGCATGCTGCAGCGCCTCGATCTCCCCGAAATCGAAAGACCACATGAGGCACTGGGCCGAACGCAGGCCGCCGAGGCGCTTTCGGACGGTCTGGTTGATGATCCGGTAATACTCGGCCGAGCTTTCCCAACTCATTCCGCCAATTAGACCGATGACCTTCTGTGTCACGACATTCTCCACCCGGCGACTGGCATGAGGCAGCGACGCCGGCCGGAATGGCAAGGTCGGCTCGTGTTCGGATACCGGCGCAAGCGGCCCGCCCAAGGCGGGATCAGCTTGTGGGACGTCTCGCCAGTGCCAGACCGACGCCGAGGGCGATCATTGCAGCTCCCGACCCTTCCCGCAGGCGGCGGATCAGCGCGGGTCGTGCAGCCACGCCATGGCGAATGCCACCTGCTGCGACGGCCACCACGACGTCGGCACCAGTGTTGAGCGCCACCGACACGAAGCCGAGCATCATGAATTGCAACGCGGCGGGGCCGACTGCCGGGTCCACGAACTGTGGAACGAAGGCCAAGAAGAACGTAGCCGTCTTCGGGTTCAAGGCCTCAACCAACACCCCTTCGCGAAACGCGCGACGGACGCCGATCGGCGTCGCCGCTCCGCCGGTCAGGATCGTCGATGCATCCCGGCGTGCGGCTTGGACGGTGCGGACTCCGATCCACACCAGATAGGCGGCGCCGATCAGCTTCAGCGCCGTGAACAACTCCGCACTCGCGAGCACGACGGCAGACACGCCCAGGCTCCCCGCGAGCACATGAACCATGCCGCCCAGCCCGGTGCCGAAGCTGGAGGCCACGCCCTCCGCACGGCCGCCAGACAGCGTGCGCGCGCCGACGTAGAAGAGGCCCGGGCCGGGCGTGATGGCGAGCAGGAGTGAAGCGGCGACGTAGAGCGCGAGTTGGGTCAGGTCGGGCACGATGGCTGGCGCTCAGTTCGGGATCAGAGCGGCGGCGGCACGTTCGGAGGCGTGCTCGCTGACGGCCAGCCCGGCGGCGACACCCGCCCGATCCTCCGCGCTACGATTTTGGCTCATCTTCCGCTTGCCCTCGATGCGCGCGATCGGCAGCCGCAGACCGACGATGCCGCGCAACTGGGCGCTGATGAAAGGCGCCGGCGCGTCGTTCACAGCCCAGGGCTCGGTGCGCGGGCTCTCGTGCCGTGTCGTCAGGCGAGTGACGGCATCCAGCAGCCTCGTCTCGTCGTCGAAGAACTCGGCCTGGCCGTAGGCGTGCACCGCGACGTAGTTCCAGGTCGGCACGACCTTTCCGTGCTCGCGCTTGGTCGCATACCAGGACGGGGTGATGTAGGCGTCCAGCCCGTGGAAGATTGCCATCGCGTGGCCGGTCGCGGCCTGCTTCCATTGTGGGTTTGCGCGTGCCAGATGACCGTAGAGCGTTCCGTGTGGGCCCTCGTCGGGCACGAGGAAGAGCGGCAGCGGCGTGGCGAGCAGCCCATCCGCGGTGGCGGTCACGAGGTTGGCCACGCGCGCTTCCCGGATCATCGCCTGCAGGATGACAGGATCGTCTTCTCGGAAGGCGGGCGGTGTGTACATGGGCGTGGCTCCTGCTTCGGCCTGGATTTAGCTCCGGGACTGGCCCATAGAAAACGTCCAGTTCACCGCGAATTCGTCAGGCCAGTCCGCAATGTCAACGCCGTCCCCGGCGCCGGACCGGATCACCCGGAGGATCGGCGACGCCATCAAGGGCCAGATCGCGTCTGGCCTTCTCGGTCCGGGCGCTAAGTTGCCCTCCACTCGGTCCCTAGCAGCGGAATGGGGCGTTTCCCGCAGCACCGTGACTCTCGCCTACGAGCAGCTGATCGCCGAGGGTTATCTCGACGTTCGGCAGGGCGCGCGGGCGAGCGTGTCCCGAAGCCTCGAGCCGCCTGGAGCATCAACGGTGATGCCGAGCTCCCTGGACCTGCCTGACCGTCTGTCAGCCTTCGCGCAACGATTGGCCGGCTTCACGCCGCCCGCCCCCACCGTCGATCGCGGGCCGAGCTTCGTCGACTTTCGTTACGGTGACCTGGCTGCCGACGACTTCCCTGTCCTCGCGTAGCGGAAAGCGATCGGCGCCGCGATGCTGCGACGCCCTGCGCGCCTCCGCTACGGCGATCCCCAGGGCTTGCCCGAACTCCGGGCCGCCTTGCAGGGTTATCTCTGGCGCGCCCGGGGCCTGCGCTGCGAGCCGGAGCAGATCATCGTGGTCAACGGGTCGCAGCAGGGTCTGGACCTTTGCGCGCGACTGCTGCTCGATCCCGGGGACCGGGCCGTGATGGAGAACCCCGGCTATCCTCTCGCGCGCCAGGCGTTTGCGGCGACCGGCGCAGAGATCATCCCCGTGCCGGCGGACCAGGACGGCCTGCGGACGGCGGCGCTGCCCGACGCGCGCCTGGCATTCGTCACACCATCCCACCAATTCCCGCTGGGCGGCGTCCTCTCCGCCGGGCGACGGCGAGAGTTGCTGGCCTGGGCGGGGCGGACCGGCGCCACCATCATCGAGGACGATTACGACGGCGAATACCGCTTCGACATCAGCCCGATCCCGGCGCTGCACTCCCTCGACGAGGCCGGCCGGGTCATCTATCTCGGAACCGTCTCGAAGACACTCTCGCCGGCCCTGCGCCTGGGCTACCTCGTCGTCCCAGCCGCCCTGGTCGACGCCTTCGCGCGGGCGAAGCGCCTGACCGACCGGCACACGCCCGGGCTGGAGCAGGAGGCACTGGCGGGCTTGATCGAGAGTGGTGCCTACGAACGGCACGTGCGGCGCGTCCGCCGCCGCAATGGGGAGCGCCGCGCCGCCTTGCTAGCCGCGTTGACTGCCACGCTCGCCAATGAGGTGACGATTGTCGGTGCCGATGCCGGGCTCCACGTCGTCGTTTGGCTCGATCACATATCGAGGGCACAGGAAGGCGCGGTAATCGCGCGCGCATACGAAGCCGGCATCGGCCTGTATGGCGTGACCCCGTCGTACGTCGCTGGGCCACAGATGCAACTGCCGGAGCTGGCGGGACTGGTGATCGGCTATGCCGGTGTTGAAGAGCAGGCTATTGAGCGAGGTGTGCAGACGCTCAGGCAGGTGCTGTCCACTTTCACTTGCACGTAAACGTAGCTGCCGGTCGCCTGCTCGAACGCCGGTACGATCTGCCGGAACGGCGCCGTCAGGGCGCCGGTGACGACGACGTGGATCTCGGCGGCTTGCGCCGCGCCTGCCAGCATGAACGGTACTGCAAGACCGACCGCGATTTTGGTCAGATTATTGCGCATATTGCCCGCCCCTCAGTTCTTGATGGCGAAGACGCGGCGCGCGAAAGTCGCGATCTCGTTCGCCACGATCTCCGGCTGCTCGGGGAACAGCGCATGGCTGGCGTCCGGAACGACGACGACCGTGACCCGATCGCCAATCATCGATTGCAGGACCTTGGAGAACCGCCGCGGGGCCACCGGGTCTTGCTCCGCCTGCAGGTCGAGGATCGGCGCAGTACCGGCGGCGAAGTAATCGTCCACCGGCGTGTGCTCGCGCGCCCAGGACTCCATGTGGTGCACCTCGTCGTTCCAGCCGCCGAGCCAGACGCTCGCGTCATGACCCGGCGCGAAGAAGATCTGGCGCAGGCACTCCAGCCGTGTCGCTTCCGGCAGCGAGGCGTTGGACGGGCAGTCGATCCCCTTGCGGACCTCGGGGCCAATCGGCTTCTCGGTCGAGCCGAGTGGGACCTTGCCGGCCGATGCTGCGGCCATCACGACGCCCTGGACCAGGTCGGGCCGGTCTGCGGCGAGCTGACGAGCGACGAAGTTGCCGAACGCATGACCGATGACGACCACCTTGCCCTCGTGTTCATGGTCGATGACGGCGGCGACGTCGCCCGCCAGCACGTGCATGTTGAGGTGCTCCCTCGGTCCTTGGCTCTGCCCGATCCCGCGCGGCTGCGGCCGCAGCACTCGGAATCCGTCGGCCGCCAGCTTGGCGGCAGTCTCGCTATAATCCTCGCCGGAACGGCCCAGGGACGGCAGGATAACGACGAGCGGGCCCTGGCCCTGAGCGATCGTCTCGATGCGGGCGCCGTCATGGGTGACCATGAACCGATCGACCTGAGCCGCGGTATCGGCCGCGTACGCTGCTGACGAGAGCAACGCGCTGGTGACGATGAGCGAGCGCAGCATGTTCCGCATTTGCATCCTCCTGATTGTCTTGCTCGTGGGAGCGGATCGTTGGGACCGTCGATACGGAGCGGCGACCGAAGCGGCCAATGCTTTTGAGTCACGCTGGGCTATGCGTCGAAAGCACTGGCATTGAGGGCCATGCCGTCAGTATCGCTGAAAATCATAACGAATAAATTTGGAGGAAGTGGTCCGCCATGGCCCTGTTGCGCCAGCTCTACATCCAAGTCCTGATCGGCATCCTACTTGCCATCATACTCGGTATCGCCTCCCCAAGCACTGCCGTCGCGATGAAACCGCTCGGCGACGCCTTCATCGCGTTGCTGCGGATGTTGCTCGCGCCGATCATCTTCTGCTCGATCGTGCACGGCCTGACCCACGTGTCGAGCATGAGCCAACTCGGGCGGCTGGCGCTGAAATCCCTGCTCTACTTCGAAGGCCTGACCACCGTCGCCATGGCTGTCGGCTTCGTCGCGGTCAACGTGTTCCAGCCCGGGGCCGGGCTGCATGCGACCAATCTCGAGGTCATACCGGCGGTCAACAATCTCACCGGAGCGGCAAGCCACTTCACGGCGCTCGGCTTCGCCATGAGCATCATCCCGACCACGGTCGTCGATGCCTTCGCCAAGGGCGAGATCCTGCAGGTGTTGCTCGTCTCGCTTCTCGTGGGCGCCGCGCTCAGCGTGGGTACGGGCGGGAAGGACTCCATCGTCCTGCGCAGCATCGGCGAGGGACAGGAAATCCTGTTCCGCATCCTCGGCTTCATCATGCGTTTGGCACCGATTGGGGCGTTCGGCGCGATGGCCGCCGCCATCGGAAGCTTCGGCGCCGCGACCCTCGTCTACCTAGCCAAGCTCGTGCTGCTGTATTGGGCGACGTCGCTGTTCTTCGTCTTCGTGGTGCTGGGCGGCGTCCTGGCGCTGGCCGGGCTATCCATCTTCAAGGTGCTCCGCCTGATCCGCGACGAATTGCTGATCGTGCTCGGCACCGCGTCGAGCGAGGTGGTGCTGCCACGCCTGATGAACAAGCTCGAGCAGGCCGGCTGCGACGGCGCCATCGTCGGCTTCGTCATCCCCAGCGGCTACAGCTTCAACCTTGACGGCACGTCGATCTACATGGCGCTGGCCGTCGCCTTCATCGCCCAGGCCACGGACACGCCGTTCTCCCTGCTGGATCAGCTCGGCGTACTCGGCATCCTGTTGCTGACGTCCAAGGGTGGCACCACGGTCGCGGGCGGCGCCTTCATCAAGCTGGCGGCGACCTTGCAGACGGTGCGCTCCCTGCCGCTCAGCGGGCTGGGCCTGCTGTTCGGCGTGGATCGGTTGATGGCGACCTGCACCGCGCTGACCAACGTGGTGGGCAACACGGTCGCGACGTTCGTCATCTCGAAATGGGAGAAGGCGTTCGACCCGACCCGGCTCGACATCTACCTCCGGGAACAGGCCGCCGGGCGCATCGACGCATCGGGAGCCGAAACGTCGCCGACCGTTCAAAACACCTGAACCGACATCACAGGGAAAACACCATGCGGGTAAGAGATCTTTCGCGCGAGGAAATGGACGACTTCCAGCGCCAGGTGGCCGACGAGGCCGTCTCAGGCAAGCGCGGCCGGATGCCGGGGCCGCTCCGGGTCTGGATCCACAGCCCCGAGCTGGGTCAGCATGCCCAGCGTCTCGGTGCATTCCTGCGCTACAGCACGGTTCTGGGCCCGCGGCTGTCGGAACTGGCGATCCTGGTGACGGCCCGGGTCTGGACCGCGCAGTACGAATGGTTCGCCCATAAGCGCGAGGCGCTGAAAGCGGGCCTGGAGCCGGAGATCATCGAGGCGATCGCCACGCGCCAGGTGCCCAGCTTCTCGGACCCGGCGGCGCAGGCCATCTACAACTACGCCAAGGCGTTGCACGAGACGCACAACGTCTCCCAAGAGATCCACGACGCCGCGATGACGGCAGTCGGCGAGCGCGGCGTGGTCGAGCTGGTGGGCTTACTTGGTTACTACACGCTCGTCGCGATGACGCTGAACGCGTTCGACTTTCCGTTGCCGGACGGCGAGACGCCCGACCTTCAATCCTAAGACAAGCAAGGACACACGATCATGGCCGGACGGCTCAAGGATAAAGTTGCGATCATCACCGGAGCGGGCTCGGTCGGACCCGGCTGGGGGAACGGACGCGCGGCGGCGGTCATCTTCGCCCAGGAAGGCGCCAAGGTATTCGCCGTCGACCTCAAGCGCGAGAGCATGGATGAAACGGTGTCGCTGGCGCGCGAGGCCGGGTGCGAGATCGTGACCCACACCTGCGACATGATGGACAGCGCGCAGGTGGCGGCCATGGTGCAGGCCTGCGTCGACGCGTTCGGCCGGGTCGACATCCTGGTGAACAACGTGGGCGGCTCGTCCCCCGGCGGCCCGGTCGCGCTCTCCGAAGAGGCATGGGACCGGCAGATCGACTTCAACCTGAAAACCGTCTTCCTGGCCTGCAAGCATGCCATTCCCGCCATGGAGAAAGCCGGCGGCGGCTCGATCATCAACACGGCCTCGACCTCGGGCATCCGCTTCACCGGCTCGACGCAAATCGGCTACGCGGCCTCGAAGGCAGGCGTGATCCAGTTCTCCCGCGTCGCCGCCGTCGAATACGCGCCCAAGCGCATCCGCGTGAACACGGTCGTGCCCGGGCAGATGCACACCCCCATGGTCGAGACCCGGCTGGCCGGCCAGCGCGCCGGCGGCGATGTGGAGGCCCTGCTCAAGACGCGGCAGGCCCGCATCCCGCTCGGCTTCATGGGTGACGGGCGTGACACCGCCTATGCGGCTCTGTTCCTGGCCTCCGACGAAGCCCGGTTCGTGACGGGGACCGAGCTGGTCGTCGATGGCGGCATGTCCGTCCGGTGCGACTGAAAGAGGGACGGCAATGACCACCGTATCTCCTCAGTCGGACGGATCTGCAAGTCCGCCATCCGATCCGAACCCCCGTACATCGACGTTCTCGCCACCTGCGAACAGCTGCAACTCGCATTGCCACATCTACGGGCCGTTCGACCGCTACCCGTTGCCCGCCGATCGCAGCTTCACGCCAAGCGAGGCGCCGGAAACGGAGCTTCGCCGCATCGACGATCATCTCGGCTTCAGCCGTGCGGTGTTCGTGCAGAGCCAGGGGCATGGCTGGGATCATGAGCCGGTGATCGACGCCCTCGCCACTGGACGGGACCGCTACCGAGCGGTGGCGCTGATCCGGGCCGATACCGATCCGTCGGAAGTGAAGCGTCTGGACGCGGCCGGGTTCTGCGGGGCGCGGTTCAGCTTCATGACCCATCTCGGCTTTCCCGACCTGTCCAAGGTCCGGGCGGCCATGGCGCTGGTCCGTCCCTATGATTGGCACATCGCGATCCATGTCTCCGGCAACGGCCTGGTCGAGATGGAGGAGTTCATCCGCAGCATCGAAGCGCCGGTGGTGATCGACCACATGGGCCGGCCCGACACGAGTGAAGGCGCCGATAGCCCGGCCATGCTGGCGATGCGTCGGCTGCTCGACACCGGCCGGGTCTGGGTCAAGCTCAGCGGGGCCGACCGTCTGTCGAAACAGAAACCGCCCTACACGGACGCGCTGCCGATCGCGTCGAGCATCGCGGCGCACGCGCCGGAGCGGACCCTGTGGGGCTCAGACTGGCCGCATGTGAACCTTCATGGCCCGATGACCGACGATGCCTGCCTGGTGGACCTGATCCCGCAGATGGTGCCGTCGGAGACCGCCCGGCATCGCATGCTGGTCGACAATCCGGCCGAGTTCTTCCGGTTCGGCTGAACCGCGAACTCGGCTTGTCCTTCGTCGGCTACTGCGTCGTCGAAGTGGCCAGCCAACTTGCCTTCTTTCGTGTCGGTGCGCGGCGATCGTGGCGGGGTTGTTGACGTGGCTGCTGCGGAGCGTGACCAAAGAGGCCTGACGAGCGCACGGACGGGCTGATGGACATACGCGAGCTACGCTATTTCACTCAGGTTGCCCGCTCCGGCAGCCTCGTTCGCGCGGCCTCTGTCCTGAACGTGACCCAATCCGCCATCAGTCGGCAGTTGCAGAAGCTCGAGGCCGGGCCGATCCTGCTCGAGATGCGGGGCTGGCCGCCGATCTCGATCACGACTGACAAGCTCGGCTCCTATTCAGAAGCGATCAGGCGCTTGCAGCGCGACGGTCGTTTGTCACATGACGTGATGCACCGAACGTCGAAGTACCTGAACAACATCATCGAGGCAGACCACGGCGCGCTAAAGCAGGTGATCCGGCCGGCGCGTGGGTTTCAGACGATGACAACGGCCTACGCGACAACCGAAGGCTTTGAGATCTGCGCATGATCCGTAGCGGGCAATGTATTGTTCGAGAGCCAGGCGCTGCAGGCGAGGTCCGCTTCGTCAACGGGCTGTTCGATCTGCCCGCGTAGCGGCATCCCTCACGCGGCCGAAGCGCGTCCACCAGAAGTCAGTGCAACAGAGCCGAAAATCCGAAGCTTCGGGCAGACAGAGGTCACGATGTACTTCCGTCTGTCACTACGCTTCCAGCAGCTGTCGAAATTGCGCGGCGTCGGCAGGCGAGACGGGATTGTAGATGATCATCCCGAGCTCCGGCCGTCCTTCGACGGCGAACGAGGAAAACTCCATCGACAGCAGCCCGGCGACGGGATGATGGATGCGCTTCACCCCGTCGCCATGCACGACCACGTCGTTGTCCCGCCACAGCGCCTCGAATTCTGGGCTGATGCGCGACAACTCGGCGACCAACTCGGTAGCCGCGGCGCTGTTGTTGGCGCCCGCGCGGGCCACGTCGGCGCGAAAGGCCCCGACGACGAACCGGGCTATACTGTCCCAATCCTCGTTCCGAGAGCGGACATGGTCGCTGGCGAACATCAGTCGGAGAATGTTACGCCCCTCGCGCGGTAGCTTGCCGTAGTCCGTCAGCAACAACGCCGCAGCACGGTTCCAGCCAACGACGTCCCACATCACCGTCTTGATGATCGCGGCGCTCAGCGCCATGCCGTCGAGCACGCGCTGCAGCCGCGGGGTTATGCCGTCGATCGGCTGATACCGCGCCTCCGGCGGGCGTCCGAGGCCCAGCATGTAGAGATGCTCGCGCTCCGGCTCGGTCAGCATCAGGCCCTTGGCCAAGCGGTCGAGCACATCGGCCGATGGTGCGCCGCCACGGCCTTGCTCCAGCCAGGTGTACCACGTCGGACTGATGTTCGCGCGGCTCGCCACCTCTTCGCGGCGCAGGCCCGGCGTACGCCGCCGACCGCATGCGAAGCCTAACGCCGCTGGGTCGAGACGGGTGCGGCGATCGCGCAGGTAGGTGCCGAGTTGATTTGATTGTCCGACAGCCATGAGCAGATCCTAGTGACAATTATACTACGATAAGTTCACTACTTTAACACTTTGGAATGGTCAGCGATATGCGTTCCGACAACAAGGAGGTTAACCCATGCGCGTGTTCCTGACCGGCGCTACCGGCTTCATCGGATCGCACATCATCCCCGAACTGCTTGGTCACGGTCACCAGGTACTCGGGCTTACCCGCTCCGACGCCGGCGCCCGGCAACTCGAGGCGGCCGGTGCCGAAAGCCATCGCGGCGACCTGGAAAGGCCCGAGACGCTCGCCAGCGGCGCGGCAGCGGCCGACGCGGTGATCCACTGTGCGTTCGACCACAATTTCGCGGCGTTCTTCGAGAATACCAAGAAAGACCAACGCAACATCGCCACGATGGGCGAGGCGCTGGAGGGTACGCACAAGCCTTTCCTGATCACCTCCGGCGTCGGCATCGGCACACCGCTGAACGGCGGTCTAGCGACCGAGGATGTGCTCAACCCGCGTCACGCCAACCCCCGCATCGCCACCGAACTCGCCGCCGCGACGCTGACCGCGCGAAACATCGACGTGCGCACCATCCGACTGCCGCAGGTGCATGATACCACCAAGGCCGGGTTGATCACGCCGCTGCTCACGGAGGCCCGTCGCGCTGGGGCGGTGGCTTATCTGGGCGAGGGGCAGACACGCTGGTCCGCCACGCACGTCAGGGATGTGGCGAGACTCTACGTCTTGGCGCTGGAGAAAGGCGAGCCGGGCGCGCGCTACCATGCGTCGGCTGAAGAAGGCGTTTCTGCACGCGCCATCGCCGAGGCGATCGGAAAGGGCGCCGGGCTGCCGGTCCGCTCGATCGTAGCCAGCGAGGTCGAGCAGTATTTCGGCTGGATGGCCCCCTTCGCCGCACTCGATATGATGGCGTCGAGCGCATGGACGCGCGCGCGGCTCGGCTGGGAGCCAACCGGCCCCGATCTGCTCAGCGACCTCGCCGCGATGGACTATCGGGCGCTCGCCGAGGCCTGATGGACCGCCGTCGCGCCCCGGTTCATCGATGTGGAACCGCGGTGCGACGGCTTTCCCGCTGCCAACCGGAGGCGATCGCCAACGCCGGCCAATCCTACTGTCGCGTTCCGCTCAGAGGCCGTCCCTCACGACCGAAGATGACCGTTCTTTCCTGTCTCAAGCGTCAAGACCGACCGTTCGCTAACGGCTATAAACATCAAGCTCTCGCGCGAGGCGTCCCGGTGACTACGCTGGCAAGTGTCGTTGCGAACCGACTGACGTCCGCTTCGTCGTTATAGATGTGCGCCCCCACCCGGATCACGCCGCCGCGTTCGGCGACGTAGACGCCGTCGCGGGCGAGGTCCGCGACGATCTGGGCAGCGGTTCCGGCCCGCGCACGCAGACCGAGGAGGTGCGGCGGGCGAAAGCGGCGCTCGACCGGCACGAGACCGCACGCCTCGGCAGCGTCGGCGCCAGCCTACCGGCGTTCGCATCCACAATTTCCGAGCCTTTCAGGTCGTCATGAAGCTTTCACCCGCCCAATCTAGGAAAGCACGAGGCTTCGGTGCCTGCGGCTGGCGAACTGCGAACATCGGGAGCATCGGCCGCGACGGGCCAAGATAGGTTAGCAAAACACGCACCAAGCCCTGCCGCGACATGCTCAGTCAGCAGTAAGATCTTGATGCCGCAACCCGCGACGAGGAACGACCGCATGGATCCTGACGGCGTTCATGCCGTCCCGGGTAGGAGACCGCCTCATGTTCTATGAACTCACTACCTTGGCATGCCCGCTGCTCACGATCGGCGACGTGGCCGAAGGCGCTCGTGCCTGGACCGACAGTCCCGCGGCGACTGGGACGGTGCTGGGCTGCTGGCGAACGGAGATTGGCACGCTCGGGCGGCTGCTGGTGCTTCGGGGTTTCGACACCGCGGACGCGCTGGCGAGCGAACGGCGGCGCGCTCTGTTCAGCGACACGCCGTTCAATGCCGCCAGCAGCGTCGTTTCCCTCAGCATGGACAGTTACAAGCCGTTTCCGTTCCTGCCGCCACTTCGCACTGGCGCCCGCGGACCTGCCTTCGAATTCCGGACCTACCACCTGAAGCCTGGTGGCCTTCCACCCACGCTTGCAGGATGGCAACAGGCGATCGACCCCGCCCGGGCATACACGGACCGGTTGGTGATCAACATGTATGCGCTCGATGGGCCGCCGCGCATCACGCACATCTGGGGCTTCACGGACCTTGGACAGCGCTCGGCCTTACGCGCGGCGGCTTACGCCAGTGGCGTATGGCCACCTCGCGGCGGGCCCGACCAAATTCTGGAAGCCACGTCGACGATCGCCTTACCAGAGGTTGGCTCCCCGCTCAGGTGACGGTTACGCCACACGATGTGACTAGACTTAACCGAACGGTCTCAAGGCGAATGTCAGCTTCTTTGACGAGGCCGATCCACAGCGGCATCGGCTATTGGCTGACGTCCGATAACGTAGACTACGTTGCGCTGGTCAGTACCGGCCTGTTGCCGAGTGGATGACATCCGAGTCTAGCTCCCGGATGGTGCGCCGGCCAGATAGGCCCATCGTCAAGTCCAGTTCCGCTGCCAGGTTGCCGATGACGTCGGCAACACCCGTCTCGCCAGCGAGAGCCAGACCCCAAATGTAGGGACGTCCGATCAGGACAGCGGCCGCGCCAAGGCAGAGTGCCTTCATGATGTCTGACCCCGTGCGGATACCACTATCAAACAGCACCGGAATTTGGCCTGCCACGGCATCAATCACCCTCGGCAAGGCATCCAGTGCCGCCACCGCCCCGTCCACCTGTCGGCCGCCATGATTAGAAACGATGATGCCGTCCATGCCGGCAGCAATCGCCTGTCTGGCATCGTCAGGATGGATGATCCCTTTCAACAGGATCGGTAAATGCGTGCGTGCCCGCAGGGAAGGCAGGTCATCCCAAGTCAGGTCTGGTCGTGAGTAGATGGCGAGGAAGCGCCGCACCGACGCGAGCGTCTCACGGAGGGCCAGTCCCTGTGCCGGACCCCGCGGATGTGCGCTCAGGAGTTCGAGCAGCGACCAGACAAGCCCCAAACCCGGCTTGCGCCTGGGCAGCGCGGCATGATCGACGGAAAGGGACTGGAAGACGGGATCAGATACATAGTTGGCGATGCCTCGGCCGCGCAGGAACGGAAGGTAGCCCCGGTCCAGGTCCCGATTGCGCCATCCAAGCATCGTGGTGTCGAGCGTAACCACGATCGCTTCGTAGCCGGCTCGCTCCGCTCGGTCGATGAAGCTCTCCGTCAACTCATCACGGCTGGACCAGTAAAGCTGGAACCAGCGTGGCCCGGCCCCGGATGCCTCAGCCACCTGCTCCATGGTGCGAGAGGCCTGGCAGGAGGTGATGAATGGGATTCCGGCGGATGCGGCCGCCCGGGCCGCAGCGATGTCGGCCTGCCGGTGTGCCATCTCCAATACGCCGATCGGCGCGAGCAGGATCGGCAAAGGCAAGGTGCGGCCGAACAACTTGATGGAGAGGTCGCGGTCCGAAACGTCTCGCATTACCCGTTGCACGATGCCGTGCCGGTCGAACGCTGCCTCATTTGCTGCGATAGTACGCTCAAGACCTGCCCCGCCGGCGAAATAGGCGGCCGCGTTCTTATTCAGCTTTGCTAAAGCCGCTTGCTCCAATGCCTTTGGTGCCGTTGGAACGACGGGTCGCCGTCCGGCAAAGCCGGCGGCGTAGATGGCCTCTTGACGCTTACGGCCGAAAGTCATCGACCTAACCCTGGCCAACCTACCAAATTGAACCTTTACGGGCTTCGATCGGCTGGGAGGGAAGCGACACGCACAGTCTCGACGCTTGTTCGCCGCTTGAAAAGCCATTCTGGCGTTGTTGCATCCGGCAAGTGTCAAATTGGTCGGTTGTTTGGAGACCGCGCCGATATCCGCTTACCTGCAGGGTCGCCCCAAAGCGGACCGGTTGCTTTCGGGTGTGAAGCGGACTTCCGCCATTGTCGGCTTCACCCGCGATCCAGGCACTCGAACCAAACCGGTCCCTGCACGTGATATGCATCATATGTAACCGGCTTTAGATGGTCTCCATCGTGAGCGGAAACATATCCTCAAGGTGGTCTGCCGGCATCAAGTGATATAGGCTAAATCGGTAGGCATCGCCCGCCTCGATTTCTGGCGGCGTCAGCGGGAAGGCAAGATTACCGCCGGTAGACAAGCGTCCCGGGAAGCCGTGGTGCAGTAAATACTGGCGGAACACCGACAGCGCGCCGCGCGCGATTGAGGCTGTCTCTGCCACGCACTCCACAAGGATGAATGCCTCGGGCGCCTCCCCAGCCGCGGCGGGTCCCGGCCAGAGCCCCGCCCCCGACTGGCCATAGACCCGCCAAAATAACTGGAATGGTTGCGGCACCAGGTCGCGGGCGATCCGTTCGACGTCGGCCAGATGCGTCTGGATTCCGCTGATGAAGCCGGGATCGGCCGAGGCGGCGAGCATCACAGCGCGGCCACCCTGGCGCAGCGCACCCTCAATCTTGACCCGGCGTCGGGTGGCATCCTGCCAAGTGGCGCCGCTCACGCGGGTGCGGTGGTGATCCAGCGCCACGTATTCGGCGGTCTGCAAGAACAGCGTTCCGTCCGGTTCCGCCACGCTATGCGGGTCTGACTGCTCGTAGAGTGCGTGAGCGGCGACGGAGAGGGGAGTCGCGTGCCGGTCCGGATTCATACTCTCCAGCACGAACCCGTCGCCGTCGAGGAAGCCCAGCATGGTGTCTCGCCCGCCCGGTATGCAAGCGATAGAGGTGCACTCGATGATCTTGGCCATGTGCGTGGCAGGGCCCATCGGATACCCCAGCAGTTGCGGGATGGTGGCGAAGATGGCGGTGTCGCAGGCGCGCCCGGCGATCACCACGTCGGCACCGGCCAGCAACGCACGGCCGAACGCCTCCGTACCCATTTGCCCGACGATGCGGCTTTGAGCGATCTCGTCCTCGCTCGGCACCGGAATGCGGCCGAGCGGTTCCAGCTGGCCGGCGCGCTCCGCCGCGATCACCTGCGCGGCCGCCACGTCAGCGTGCAGAATGCCGAGGGTGAAATGCAGCCCTTCGGCCGCGGCGATCTCGCGCACCATGGCGACCGTGGCCGCCACATGCGGCGCTGCACCAGCAGTTCCGGCCGACCCGATCAGCAGCGGCACGTCCAGCTTGCGGGCGGCGGTCAGCACCAGGCGCAGGTCCTGCCGCGCCATCGCCGCCCCCGGCGCCATCACACCGGCGCCGAGATAGTATGGACCGGGATCCACCGAGCCCATATCGCAACCGATGTAGTGCGGGCGGCGCGCGATCCCCGCCTCGAACGCCGGTTTCAGGATCCCGAAGCCGAGTTGCCCGGCGGCGGACATGGCGATCAACGGCCCGCTCTCGCTTCGGCGCCGCTCCCGCAGCCGTTCGAATGCGCTCACAGTGTCACTCCCAACAAGGGCCGGTGCTGCTGAGCGCCATACACGTCCCGGTCTCCGGGACTTCCCGCCACCACCGGTCGCGGCAGGACGATCTTGATCGCGAGCGCCTGCGGCACGGTGATCACCGTCACCTCCTCCGTTGCGACTCCATAGCGCGCAGCCACCGCAGCCGCTGACAGCGCCGGCGATTGGGCGGCCAGCTCGTAGCGCGGCCGATCGTCGAACAGGATGTCGATGGTCAGCGATAGCGGTCCGGCGTTCTTGCTGCGGAGGACGCGGGCGACGGTCTCCAGCGTGCGGCCGTTCATGCGCGGAACCAGCCGGCGATCTGCCCGGCCGTCGCCAGCCGCACGCCGGGACGGCCAACCACGCATGCGAGGGCCTCCCGCAAGTAGCGGATCCGGTGCGGTGCGCCGATCATCCACGGATGCAGCCCCACGCCCAAGACACGCGGCGTGGACTCGGTCAGAAGCTGGTCGGCGGCGTCGCGCAGGATCGTCGGAAAGGTCTGGATCGGCACCTTACGGAGCCAGAACGTCTGCACGTCGTCCCACTCCGCCTGCGCCGGCACCGCGACTAGGGATTTGTCCGGGTTGTGCCAATACGGCTGTTCGTCGTTCGGCCAATCCAACGTGTAGTCAAACCCCAGCTCGGCCAGAATGCGGCTAGTCCGCGCCGTCGTGCCGAAGTCCTGCCCGTGCCAGCCCCGAGGCTGGCAGCCCCAGGCCTGGGCGAGGCGGTCGCGCGAGTCCAGGATGAGCGCGCGCTCCTCGGTCTCGCTCATCGTTCCGGTCAGCATGCGGTTGGCAGAGATGTTATGCGCCACCGGCTCCGCACCGGCTTCCCGCAATCGCGCGATCAAGGTCGGGTAACGCTCGGCCGCCATCGCGTTGCAGGCCACGGTCGCAGTGACACCGAACTCAGCCAGCACGTCCAGCACGCGAAAGATACCGACACGGTTGCCATAGTCGCGCTGCGTCCAGACCCGGTAGTCTGGAAAGAAGTTACCGAATTCACTCCGAAAGCGCGGGTCGCGATAGCTGTCGTTGGGCGGCATCAACTCCCAATGTTCGAGATGCAGCAGGGCAAAGAAGGCAACCTTGTCGCCGCCCGGCAGCGTGAACCTGGATCGGTCGACAATTGGAGAATAGGGGTAGATGTCGTGATCCATCCCCGGGCGGCGTGGGCCTGGCATCAACGCCCAGCTCCGGCCGCCACGGCCGCGTCGTAGGCGGTCTCGTAGTACCAGTCAGCGATCTGCTCGCCGGTGGCGAACCATACGTCCGAATGCCCCTTGATGTAGCCCAAGAGCTGCGACAGGTATTTCGCGCGGTGCGGCCTGCCAAAGATGTATGGATGGAGTGCAATGCACATCACCCGCGGCTGCGCCTGCGGCCCGTGCCCCTCCGCATAGAGCGTGTCGAACATGTCGGTGCCCATGCGAACGAGGTCCTCGCCCTCCATGCTGCCGGCGTACATGTTGGAGTCATTCAGGTCCATCTGGTACGGTATCGTAATCAGGCGATTGCGCTTTACTCGAAGCGGCACCGGCTGATCGTCCTGATAAAAATCACAGTAATATTTGATGCCAAACTCGGCCACCAGATCGGGCGTGTTCAGCGTGAAGGAAGCCGCGGGCGAGAACCACCCGGCCAACTGCCGCCCTGTCATGCGCATATAGGTCTGCACGCAGTCGCTGATGAAGGCCCGCTCCTCGTCCTCTTCGTAGTTCCAAAGATACTGCGTGTTGTAGATACCGTGGCACATGACGTCCCACCGCCGTGCCTCGCATTCTTCCATGATCCTCGGATAGTGCTCCCAATTACCGAAATTCAGCGAGAGGGTACATCGGATGTCGTGCCGGTCCATCACCTCGAACATGCGCCACAGACCGACGCGATTGCCGTAATCCTTGCCGCCATAGCCGAGCACGTCCGGGTGCGGCACGCGCGGCCACGGATCGCGAACGCGGACCGGGCCGGGGTCGAACTCGTAGTGTTCCACGTTGGGACAGACCCACACGGCGAGTTTGGCGCCGCCTGGCCATTGAAACGGCGGCCGCTCAAAGATTGGCAAGGCGGCATAGCGGTCAGGATCTGGCATCCGTCGCTCCGGCAGGCAGTGTTTCGGGATCGGAGCTGATGGGCCGGCTAGGGGACCGGTTTGGTCACGAACGAGTCGGCCAGCGCCACCCAAGTCTGGTTCTCGAACAGATCCCAGAGTTGACGGTGGTCGAACATCGTTTCGCGCGCCGCATTGGTATCGCCGGTTTCCTTCAGCGAGGCCAGCATCGCCAGCCCGGCCTTGGCGAACAATCGCGTCAGCGCGTTCGGAAAAATCACGACCCGGAACCCCAGCTCGCCCAGGCGGGACGCGGGCAGAATCGGCGTGCGGCCGCCCTCCACCATGTTGGCCAGCAGCGGCATATCCAGAGCCTGGCCGACCTGCGTCAACTCCGCCTCGCTCTCTGGCGACTCCACGAAGATCACGTCCGCACCGGCAGCGCGGTACTGCCGGCCGCGGGCGATCGCCGCCTCTAGCCCCTCCGAGGAGCGGGCGTCCGTCCGCGCGATGATTTGGAACTCCGGATCCTGCCGCGCGGCGACGGCGGCACTGATGCGGGCCACCATCTCCTCGGCGGTCACCAGCTTGCGCCCGGGCTCGTGGCCGCAACGCTTTGGCCATTCCTGATCCTCGATCTGGATCGCACTAACGCCAGCCCGCTCGAACTCGATCACCGTGCGCATCACGTTGACCGCGCCGCCATAGCCGGTATCGGCGTCTGCGATCACGGGGATCGACACCACATCGCAGATGCGGCGGACCCGCTCCACCACTTCGCCGAAGCTGATCACGCCCACGTCCGGCGCGCCCATCACACTCATGGAAACGCCCGACCCGGTGACGTACACCGCGGCAAATCCCGCCTTCTCCACCAGCCGCGCGCTGATGCAGTCGAATGCGCCGGGCGCCAGCACCGGCGGGCCGGAGCGGATGGCGCGCGCCAGGGTCCGGTTGCGCCCCTCGGCGATGCGGAGGCCTAAGGGCAGCGTCACCCGCTTCGCGCCGCCGCGATCGGGAAACCGATCGTCGGACACATCCAGCGCCACACTCATTCCGCGGCCCTCTGCTGCGTCTGTGCATCGCGCCAGAACGTTAGCAGCTCCGCGCTGGTCGCCATCGGATACCGCGCCCGGTACAGGTTCATCGACCCCTCGTGCTGAAGCGCGTTCGGGCTGGCCACCAGATCCTGCGCGACCACGGTGTAGTAGTCGAGATAAGAGGCGCTACGCACCGTCGATTCAACGCACCCCTCGGTGGTGGTGCCAAACAGCACCAGCGTCTCGATGCCGCAGGCGCGCAAATGGCGGTCGAGCGGCGTGCCCAAAAAGCCATCAGGGCGGAACTTCTCCACCCGGATGTCGGCCTGGCGTGGGGCTATTCCGTCCACCATCTGCCAGCCCCAGCTTCCCTGGAGCGTATATTCGCTGCTCTTTCCGTCGCGGCATTTGAAGCGCAGCCACGCGGGCGAGTCACTGCGGCCGTGCGGAAGCGTCGATTGCTGCACGAAGGCGCACAGGATGCCCAGCCGCTGCGCCTCGGCGATGAATTCAACCGCCTTCGGCGTCATCGCCTGAATGGCCGTGAGATCCTTGCCGTAGCGCGCGAAGTGGCCGTCCGCGTGGCAAAAATCGTTCTGTATGTCGATCACCACGAGCGCCGTGTGCTTCGGGTCCACCAACTCCTGCAGCGTATCGAGCACCGGAACATTGTTAATTGCTCGCATCGAACGTGCCTCCCTGACCGGTTTGTTGTCCTACCCCTCGGCGGCAGGGGTCACAACGCGCCGGAACTCACACCATGCCGAACGGGCGCCGCTACAGCCCGAGATACGCCGCTCGCAACCGTGGATCGTCCGACAGCGCCGCCGCCGTGCCGGACAGCGCGACCCGGCCATGCTCCAGCACATAGGCGCGGGTCGCGATGGCCAGCGATTGTGGCACGTTTTGCTCAACCAAAAGAATCGACAGCCCCTGCTGATGCAATCGCTCGATCAGCGCGAACAACTCCTCCGTCAGCAGCGGCGACAATCCCAAAGAGGGCTCGTCCAGGATCAGCAGCCGTGGCCGACTCATCAACCCGCGGCCGATCGCTAACATCTGCTGCTCGCCGCCGCTCATTGAGCCCGCATGCTGCCGCAGCCGCTCGCGCAAGCGTGGGAACGTCTCCAGCACCATCTCCAGGCTACGCCCACGCTCCGCCCGGCCGCGTGCATATGATCCCAGCACCAAGTTCTCCCGCACCGTCAGCGTGGGAAACACCTTGCGGCCCTCTGGCACCTGGATCAGCCCAGCGCGCACGATGTCCGCGTGGTCGACGTGGGTAATGTCGCGTCCCTCGAACCGGATCTGGCCGGCGCGCGCTCGGACCAATCCGGAGAGCGCACGGTTCAGCGTGGTCTTGCCCACACCGTTGGAGCCCAGCACCGCGACCACCTCGCCGGCGCGCACCGAAATATCCAGCCCGTGCAGCACCTGAAACGCGCCGTAGCCGGCGACGAGCCCCTTCACCTCCAGCATCGCTGCCTCAGACATCGGCCGGCGTCCCGTGCCCAGCCATGCGCTCGGCCGCGCCGTGGCCGAGATACGCCTCGATCACCTTCGGGTCGGAGGCGATCTGCTTCGGCGAGCCCGACGCAATCAGCGCTCCCTGCGCCAGCACGTGCACTTGGTCCGCCAGCGCCGCTACTGCCTGCATGATGTGCTCGATCAGCAGAATGGTGACCCCCGACGCGCGGACGTCGTGGATCAGCGCGACGATCTCGTTGATCTCGGATGGGTTGAGGCCCGCCATCACCTCGTCCAACAGCAGCAGCCGCGGCTCGGTCGCAAGCGCGCGCGCCACCTCCAACCGCTTGCGCCCGGCCACCGTCAAGTCGCTGGCCGGGCGATCGAGCATGGGGCCGAGACCTAGGCTGGTGCCGAGAACCCGGGCGCGTTCCTCCGCCTCGCGCGGCTTGCCGTGGCGCAGGAACGCGCCCACGCGGATATTGTGCGCCACCGAGAGCCCGGCGAAGGGCTGCGTGATCTGGAACGTGCGCACCATGCCCAGCTGCGCGATCTTCTCCGGCTTCCAGCCAGTGATGTCGGTGCCTTCCAGCGTCACGCTGCCGGCATCGGGCTTCAGGAAGCCGGCGATTATTGCAAACGTCGTGGTCTTGCCGGCGCCATTCGGCCCCAGCAGCGCGGTGATGGCGCCCGCTGGCGCGGTCAGGCTGACCGACTTGACCGCCTGCAGCCCGCCGAAGCGGATGGAAAGGTCGCGGACCTCAAGCACGCCGAAGCCTCGCGATGCCGCCGGGCAGGAACGCGATGATCAGCAGCAGCACCACGCCATACAGCATCGGCGCGAAGCCCGGCACGTCGATGAATGTGCGCGACGTGTCCGCGACGACGTGCAGGGCGATCGCTCCCAACAGCGGGCCCATCACCGTGCCGCTGCCCCCGATCATGCAGACGAGCAGCATTTCGATGCTGCGATCGCTGCCGAACGCGATGCTGGGATCGATGTAGAGATAGGTCTGCGCATACAGCACCCCGCCCAGCGCGGTGAGGGCGCCCGAGATCGTCAGCACCCAAACCTTGGTGCGCAACACGTTCACGCCCAGCGCTCGCGCCGCATCCTCGTTCTCCCGCACCGCGATCAGCTGCGCGCCGAAACGACTGCGCGTGAGCCACGCCGCGACGGCAGTGGCGCCGGCCAGCAACGCCAGCGACATGGCGTAGAAAACCCGCCGGTCGTTGAACTGGAAGCTCTCCGGCGCGACGTGCAGCGGAATCAGGATGCCCAGGCCAGCGCGCGTGTAGTCGATGCTGTTCGCCAGGATCCTGAACGCCTCCGAGAATGCCAAGGTGGCCAGCGCAAAATAGCTGCCGCGCAACCCGGCGCGGAACGACGCCCAGCCCACGACCAGTCCGACCGCGCCCCCGGCCAACGCCCCCACCGGTAGGCCGAGCCACGGGCTCAACCCATATCGCGTCTGGAGGATCGCGGCGCTGTAGCAGCCAAAGCCGAAGAACGCAGAATGGCCGAAGCTGGTCAGCCCGCCGAAACCGCCCGAGATGTTCCACGCCTGGCCGAGGGCAGCCGAGATCGCGGTGAGCATGGCGATGTTCACCAGGAACTGAGACCGCAGGCCGAACGGCGCCAGCGCCAGCAGGACCAGCCCGGCGCCGATTACCCACGTCGTTCGGCGGTTCACCGTGCCGCCCCGAACAGGCCAGTCGGCTTGAGCAACAGAACTGCAACGAAGACGATCGGCACGCAGATCGGCCCCAGGCTCTCGCCCAGGTAAAGCCCGCCCACGGATTCCACCACGCCGATCAGCAGCCCGCCCACCACCGCGCCGGGAAAGCTGCCCATCCCGCCCAGCACCACGATGGTGAACGCCACCAGAATGAACACACTGCCGACGCTCGGGCTGACGTAGAAGCTCGGCAGCAACAGGCACCCGGCGGCACCGAGGCACGCGATGCCAATGCCATAGGACAGCGCGAAGATGCGGTTCGGTCGGATGCCCATCAACCGGGCGCCCTCCGGCTCCTTTGCCACCGCGCGGATCGCTCGCCCGGTGTCGGTCAGCGCCATGAACGCCCACAACAATCCGCCCAAAAGGATCGCGAACCCGAAACTGATCAGCTTGGCCGTCGGCAGCAGCAGCGTGCCAATCTCCACCATGCTGAATGAATACGGAGTATCCAGGGTGCGCGTGTCGCCGGTGAAGATCACCAGCGCCAAATTGTCGAGCACGACGGAGATGCCGAGGGTCGCCAGCAGGATGGTTTTGTCGTCGCCGCGCGCGATGCGGTCGATCACGCCGGTATACAGCAGCCATCCCAGCGCGCCCATAACCACGACCATGATTGGAAGTGCGACGTACGGGTCAAGCCCGGCCTGTGCCGACAGGATCCAGGCTCCGTACATCGCGATCATGAGCAGACTGCCATGGGCGAAGTTCACGATGTGAAGCACGCCATAAATCAGTGTCAGCCCCAGTGCGAGCAGCGTGTATACGCCGCCCGTCAGCAGGCCGCCGATGATGGCTGGAAGCAGGATGCCGAGCAAAGACGCAGGTCCGGGTCAGTCGCCTTCGATCACGCCTTCGGGCGCGGAAAAATGGTCTTGGCGTCGGAGAACTGCTCCGGCCAAACCACGTGGATGTCGTTCTTCTGTACCTGCTGCGCGGTGGCGTGGGCATTCACGTTCTGCCCGTTCTCGAACTTCGTTTGCCCGTATGGCATGAAATGATCGCTGAACGTGGAGGTCGATAGCGCCTCGATCACCTTCTGCTTGTCGGCGCTCTTGGCCCGCTCCATCGCGTCCACCATCAGCTTGACCGCGAAGTAGCCGAACAGGATCTCGAAACTGAATACGGTGCCGGCATCTTCCATCCGCTTGCGGAACACCAAGCTGCGCGGGTCACGTGGATTGTACCAGTGATTGAAGTCGATGATGTTCTCGGCAATCGTCGGCTGTTCCTTAACGAAACGCAGATTGAAGCCGCCGCCGGCGATGGAAAAGATCCCGGCCAAGTCTACCCGCTGTTGTACCAGCGTGCGCGCCAGCAGAATATACTCGTTATTGTAGTTGGACATGATCACCAGGTCGGGCTTGGCCGCCTTGATGCGCAGCACGACATTGGTGAAATCGCGCGTGGGCGTCGCGTGCGGGATCGACTCGATCAGCTTGATCCCAATCGGCTCTAGCCGCGACGGCAGCAGCTTGGCCGTGTTGGTGCCGAAATCGCCGTCCTCGTGCACGAGGATCGCGGTTTTAGCGACGCTCCCGGCCGCCTTGTTGATGTCGTCCAGCGAGCGCATAGCGTCGGTGGTAGTCGCGGTATTGTTGGGGAAAAGCCGGTAGACGTTCGTCAGACCGCGCGTCGTGAAAGCGTCGGCGATGCCGCTATCCACGCAGAACGGCAATCCGTATTTCGCCGCCGCCTGGCTCGCGGCCAGGCCGATCGGGCTGGCGAAGCAGCCGACGAAGCCGGCCGCACCCTGCTCGGCCATCTGGTCCACCAGGCTCGCGCCAATGTCCGGCCGGCCCTGCGCGTCACCGAGCAGCGCCTCGAGTTTGGTGCCGCCCAGCGCGGCGATGCCGCCAGCAGCGTTGATATCGTCGATCGCGGTCTTGCCACCGAGCCGGCAGAGCTGCCCGCCATAGGCGAGCGCGCCCGTCACCGGATGTATCAGCCCGATCTTCACCGTATTGGCCTGGGCTCGCAGGATGCCCGGCATGGAAAGCGTTGCCGCACCCGTGGCGACACCCCCGGCAACGACGTGACGACGGCTGATGCTCATAGTCATCTGTGCTCTCCCGCAGAGTTGCCATTCGCCCGTTTGGTGGGCTCCGGCTTGGTGGTCGCCTGTTGCCGGCCGCCGTCTTGGCGGTCACCGTCTTGGTAGTCGATCGATGGCTCCGTGGTCCGTTGCCCACTGCTCGGCCGGATCATGTCCGTGCCGCCTGCGACGGGTCGCGCTCGGCCTTTCGCGTCGCCGCGCGCGCTTGCGCCGATGCCGAATGCATCCAGCGACAGGTGCATGCGGAATTCAAATCGATCCGGACGGTAGAGCGCCTCGAGATACTCGACCGGCTGAGACACCGCGTCGCACAGCACACGTTTGAGCAGCAGTAGCGGACTGCCCGCGGACACGCCCAGACGCTCTGCCACCAGGGTGTCGGCCAGCACCGCGGTCACGCTTTGCTCGGCCGAGCAAACCTGCACCCCGGCCCGCCGGATCAGCGTGATTAGCGGATTGGTCTTCAGGTCCTCGCAGGCGAAACTGCGGCCGATCCTGTCCGGCACGTAGCTGGTCAGCTGCGAGATCTGGGTTCCATCCACCTGGCGCAACCGCACCGCGCGCTGAACTTCCGCGCCGGGTGCGAGCTGCAGCCGCTGGCACACCATCTCGTTGGCTGGGCCGTAGCCGAATTCCAGCACCAATGGCTCGCTGTCCCGGCCGATGGAGGTGATGTTCTCCAGCAGGTCGTCCAGCCGTGCCGTAATCGGCGCGTCGCCGACGCTTCGCTGGGCGGCGCTCACCACCGTGCCGCGTCCGCGCGATCGCACCACGAGACCCTCGGCTGAGAGCTCGTCCAGTGCGCGCTTGGCGGTGATGCGGCTCACGCCAAAACGCTGCATCAGAACCTGCTCGCTGGGCAGGATATCGCCCCTGCGGTAGACCGCATTGGTGATCTGGCTGCGCAGGATCACGTAAAGCCGATGATAGAGCGGCATCGGCGACCGCTGGTCAGAGAAAGTTGCCGCCCCGAGTGCAGCCGCGTCCGCCCTGTCAGGAATAGCCCCCGCCGCAACCGACCGTCCGCCAGCATGCGCGGTTTCCCGTCCACCCGCAGGCAGCGGCCTTGGAGGCGCCGAGCGGCGTGACGGTCCGGAAAGCTGCACGGCGGAACCCGAAGCTGGCATCGTGTAGGAACCGTAACATTGCAAAAGCCCTATTGCTATGTCTTCCATCCCTTTGTCTGCCGGAAGCGGCGGCCGCCCGCCGCCACGCCCGCCGCGAGGGATCGATGACGCCCGTGCCAGTGAGCGCTTCCGCACATCGGTGACCTTTCATTCCCGTTTGGAGTTCGTCAGATGACTGCTCTCGATACACTCAATAGTTTTGCGATTTCTTGGCGCCCGCACACACGATCGCTCGCATGAGCGCGCACGACCGCGAGGCGCGGGTGCTGGTCCGCCGCGCCGGGCTGGATCGCATGCTGGAACTGTTTCCTGAAGACGTGGCCGCCTCCGCTGCCGAGGCCAAGCGGTTGCGCGCTGGCATCGCCGCGCCCGCCGGTGACGTCGAGCCTTGGCCAATGCGCCGGCCGCGACAATCAGATGAGGGCGGCGCATGACCGCGCTGCACTGGCTCACCGCCACCCAGATCGCCGCCGCCTACCAGAAGCGATCCTTATCGCCGATCACGCTGGTGCAGGCGCTGCTGGACCGGATCGCTCAGTTCGACACCACGCTGCTCGCGTTCAATCACGTCGATGCCGAAGGCGCGCTGCAGACGGCTCGTGCGGTGCAGGCCGAGATCGCCGACGGCCGTCATAGGGGCGGGCTGCACGGCGTGCCGGTGGCGGTGAAGGACATCATCGATGTTGCCGGTATGCCCACCAGTTGTCATTCCGCCATGCGGCAGGGCCATATGCCGGCCGCCGACGCGGTCGTGATCGCGCGGCTGCGCGCCGCCGGTGCGATCATCCTGGGCAAGCTCTCCACCCACGAGTTTGCCATCGGCGGTCCATCCTTCGACCTGCCCAGCTTGCCGGCGCGCAACCCGTGGAACCCGGAGCGTCATCCCGGCGGCTCCTCATCCGGTTCCGGCGCAGCGCTTGCTGCCGGCTTCGTGCCACTGGCGCTCGGCACCGATACCGGTGGGTCCATTCGCCACCCGGCCAGCGCCTGCGGCGTGGTCGGGCTAAAACCGAGCTACGGCCTGGTGCCGCGCGACGGCGTGCAGCCCTTGTCCTGGTCGCTGGATCATGTCGGCCCCATGGCCCGGACGGCGGCCGACGCGGCGTTGCTTCTCGAGGTGATGGCCGATCGCCCGCCCAGCGCACCGCTCGCGTCGCTCCCGCCGGAGCAGATGCTCCACGGCCTGCGCATCGGCATGCCGCGAGCCTTCCATACCGTCGACTGGGAGGCGGCGCCGGAGGTGCAAGCTGCACTCGAGACCGCAGCGTCTCTGCTGCGTGCCCAGGGCGCCACCGTCATCGACGTCACGCTGCCGACACTGCGCGAGTTCGCCACCGTCAACCGCGTGATCCTCGCCAGCGAGGGCTGGGTGGTGCACGGCGCCGATCTGCGTGCCACGCCCGAGCGCTACGGCAGGCTCAGCCGTCGCCGCTTGACGACCGGAGCCTTCTTCACCGCCGAAGACCTGATCCAGGCACAGCGCCGCCGCGTCGAGCTGGCCGCCAGCGTCGACGCGGTGTTCACCGACGTCGATCTGCTGCTATGCGCCAGCTCCATGGACCCCGCCTGCGCCATCGAAGACGAGGCGGAGGTGGCACGCACCTACCCCAGGCAGGCGCGGGTGCCCTTCAACCTTACCGGGCACCCCGCACTGGCGATGATGTCCGGGCTGTCCTCGGACGGGTTGCCGCTGTCGTTGCAGTTCGTCGGGCCAATGGGGCACGACGCGCAGGTTCTAGCGCTCGCCGCGGCCTATCAGCGGGCGACGGCCTGGCAAGACATGCATCCACCGTGGCTTGCCTAGTGACGTCGCAAGCTGCCGGCAGACGATCGGCAGCGACTGTCCGGTGTTCAGTACATTCTGCTCCAAAACGGCCTGTCTGCTTACGGCCAACGCTGCTGGCTGAGCGTCCACTTGCGAGAGTGTTAGCGGCGCCCGGCCTTACTGCCGATCGTTTCGTCCCAACGGCGGAAGGCGAGCACGAGCTGATCCGGCCTGAGCGGCAATTCGATCGGGTAATCAGCGATGAGGCCCGCGTATTCAAGCCGGCCATACTCGCGAATGACGGCCTGGCTTTGGGCCGGCGCCAGGTCGAGCGACACGTTCTTAACGGCCGGGCCGGGATACAGGTAGCCTTCGTCATACGCATAGGCCTGCATCTTCGGTTGCAGGACATGGGCCATCATGTCCAGCACGACTGCCAAGTGATCGGCAGGTATTCCTTTCGGGATGACCATGTAGTTTGCATCGGACACCCAGTGATGCCCTTTCATCACCGAAATCCTGGCCTCCTTGGGCACGATTCCCAACGCACGTGGATTGATGTCCCAGCCTGTCGTCGAGACGATGAGATCGCGCGACCCGTCGCCCAACTCCTTCATCGTGGCGCCGGTCCCGGCTGGATAGTATTCGATGAAGCCGCCTAGTTCCTGCAAATACTGCCACGTCTTGTCCCAGCCATTGACGGGGTCCTTGGGATATCGATCGCCGAGCAGGTAGGGCAATCCCATCATGAAGGTCCGTCCAGGCCCGGAATTGGTCGGGCGCGCATACATGAAGCGGTTGGGGTGCGCCTTGGCCCACGCCAGAAGCTCCTCGGCCGATCCAGGCGGGGTTGCGACGGTGTCCGGGAAATACTCCAGGAGCGGCCCGGAAGGATAATACGAGCAGACGACCCCGTAATTGCCGCCTTGGGCGCGTTGCAGGTTCAGCGCGGCGGGCAAGTAGTTGTCGTAGAGGTCAGGAAACTTGTCTGCGTAAGCCGGCAGAATAGGCTGCCAGAGTTCCTGCGCCAACCCTGCCGAGAGCCCGTCGCTTGCCGTCAGGACGAGGTCGAGATCGCTGCGCCCGGCATCCTGCTGCGCCTTGATCTTGCTCGCCAGTTCCGGTGCCGGCGCCTTCACGAAGGTGATGCGGGAGACGAGGTTGCCATGCGTCGCGCGATAATCCTCGAACGCGCGCTGATGCAGGGCGAGGGCGCCGGCAACGTCGATGATGTTGAGCGCGACCGGAGATGTCGGCAGCGGCAGCGTGGCGGCGGCGCCCGCCCGCCCGCCGAGCGTCGCGACCGCCAGCGCCGACCCGGCGAGACCACGAGTTACGGCACGGCGCGGCAGGAGACGGTCAACCATGGGTGGGCGATCCTTTTACGCATGGATTACGAAAGCATCGCTCGACGGAGCCGACGCGGACCCGGGCCGGATGCAGCGCAGGCCACCAATCGACCGTGCTCTGCGGCATGGTGATGCCGCCGGCCTGCAACGCCGGCATTAGCACGGTGGCGGGGATTGTGGACGCCATGGCGAGAGCGTCGTCCGGCGCCGCAATCCCCCACTGGACCAGGTTGCGCACTGCCGCATCGAGGCACAGTGACGACCCGGCCAACCCGAGCGCGCCCGGCACCCGCACGGATCCATCGGCACTTCGCGTCACCCTCAAATCTCCAAACCGATACTCGCCCGGCGGAGCGGCTGCAGCGGCGGTCGCATCGGTCACCAGGAAGGCTCGGCCGGGTCCCTTGGCGCGTATCATGGCTTTCAGCGCGAAGGGCGGAACATGGATGCCATCCGCGATGAAGCTGGCGCAAAGACCGTCGTCACTCAATTGCGCGAAGATCGGGTTGTCGAGCTTGGCCATCTCGGGCGGCAAACCGTTGCCCAGATGAGTGCATAGGGCTGCCCCCGCGGACACGGCGCGGGTCACGGTGTCGGACCGCGCCGCGCTATGACCGATCGCCACCAGCATGCCGGCACGCCGGGCTGCCTCGATGCAAGCGGTGCTCCCGGCAAGCTCCGGCGCGAGCGTCACCATCAGGATCGGACGCTTCAGCCGGGTTCCCAGAGCCTGGATCACGTCGTAACGCGGTGCCAGCATGGCCGTCGGCGGATGACAACCGGCATAGCCCGCCGCGGGGTTGAGGAACGGGCCTTCCAAATGATAGCCGGGGCACATCAAGGGGCCGAGACGACTTCCGGCGATGGCGTCATCGAGCGTCCGGAGCCGGTGCGCCAACACGTCTAAATGCGCCGTGATGACGGTCGGCAAGCAGCATGTGACCCCGGTGGCCAGCATCGCCTCAAGGGCGACGTCGAGGGCTTCGGCCGTTAGCGCCGGTGAGTCGTTTGCCCCATTGAAGTCGATACCTGCGAAACCGTTGACCTGTAGGTCGACCAGCCCACCCGTCGCTATCAAGAGCGGCCGCGCAGCAACGATGCCGCAGGCGGATCGACGTAGAGACGGACCGCGGGATGGCGTTGTAGCATCGATCCCGGGTGCAGCGGCGTGACAGGTCCCTCGACGGCATCGCGCACAGCTTGAGCTTTTCGAGCGTCAGGCACGGACAGCACGATTAGCGCACTGCGCATGATCTGCGGCACGCTCATCGTGATGGCCCGGCGCGGAACGTCATCGAACGTTGCGAACCACCCCTCGCCGAGCTGCTGCGCCCGGCAGGCCTCGTCCAGTGTCACGACGATGAACGCCCGTTCCGTGGAGAAGTCCGCCGGTGGATCGTTGAAGGCCAGATGGCAGTTCTCGCCCAACCCGGCGAAGCACACATCCACCGTTCGCTGCGCAACCAGCGCTGACAAACTGTCGGCCTCGGCTGTGGCGTCCGCTGCCTCGCCATCGATCTCGTTCAGACCAGCACGACCGTCGAGTGGTTCCACGAACCGCTTTCGTAGATAACCACGGAAGCTGGCGGGATGCTCCGGCGCGAGGCCGATATACTCGTCGAGATGGAACGCGGTCACGCGATCCCACGCGATATCCGGTGCCGCGGTAAGGGCCGCCAACGTGTCGAATTGGCTCGCTCCCGTCGCGAGAATGATTGTCGCTTCGCCCCGTGCCGCGATCGCCGCACGAATGGCCTCGGCTCCCGCCTCGGCCGCGCGGCGACCGAGCTCGGCTTTATTGGAACAAACGCGTGGCTCGACCATGCCTCAACAGAGCCCATGGCAACCGGGCTGGCAACCATGCATCACTAGGCACGCTGATGAGATGATGGCTTAGTCCACACCGCAATGATTGTCCCGTTCTTCATCAAGAGAGAATTCGCGAAGCAAATCGAGCGGAATGTCAGCTATCGGCCAATCTAGCCGCGAACGGGGAATATCGGCACTCGGCTACGGCCACCTGAACCGGACAGGTGGCTTTCCAACACCACACACGGTCAGACTATTGTATCTGCCGAACGACAGCGTGCCGCAAGGCGAGGACATCCGCTGCTTTTACTGTGCTCGTGCGACCGGACGCGCCCCCGAAAGGGCTGCTCGCGGTCGCCGCCTCGGACGCACGCCATCCCATGCGCTCGGTCATCATTTCCGGGGCAATCAGATCGATCTTTAGCGTGGTCGTCCCCAGCCATTCATTGGTTTCCACTGGAAATGTTTGTGAGAATTGTGAGGCATGCAAGGATAGTTTCGGCCGTTACGAGCCAGAACTAACGGGAGCGTCCGGAATGAAGTTTCCCCAATCGGGAAGGCCCCGTGCGGAGATCGACGCCGCGCTGGACGCGATGGCGACGGGCGACGCGGACTGGCGGGGCGGCCGCGTGCCGCTGTTCGTGTTCGGCGCGGGCGCGGAGGTTGCCGAGGTCGGGCGCGCCGCATTCAACCGATTCTTTACCGAGAATGCGTTGGGCGGCGCCCGCGCCTTTCCCAGCCTCAAGCGCATGGAAACCGAGATCGTTGCGATGGGGCTGGACCTATTCCACGCGCCGGACGGAGCGGCAGGGTTCATGACCAGCGGCGGAACGGAGAGCATCGTGCTAGCGGTCCAGGCCTGCCGCGACTGGAACCGCGCGCGACGGGGCGACCCGGCTCATCGGGGCAATCTGGTGCTGCCGATGACCGCGCATCCGGCGTTCGACAAGGCGGCGCGCCTGATGGATCTCGAGGTGCGCCGGGTCGGGCTGCGGGCCGATCTGCGGGCCGACCCGGCCGCGATCGAGGCGGCGATCGACGGTGACACGATCATGGCCGTCGGCTCCGCCCCGTGCTTCCCCTACGGCGTGGTCGATCCGATCGAGGAGCTGGCGGAGGTGGCAAGGCGCCACGACGTCTGGCTGCACGTCGATGCCTGCGTGGGCGGCTACTTTGCGCCGTTCGCCAAGGCGCTGGGCCGGCCGATCCCGGAATTTGACCTCGGCGTTCCCGGCGTGTGCAGCCTATCGGCCGACCTGCACAAATTCGGCTTCTGCCCCAAGCCGGCCTCCACCGTGTTCTACGCCGATGCCGGGCGCGCCAAGATGCAGGGCTTCGACCTGGATGTCTGGCCGAACGGCCGGTTCGCGACCGCGACGCTGGTCGGCACCCGGCCCGGTGGGGGCGTGGCTGCGGCGTGGGCCGTCATCAACTTCCTCGGCCGCGACGGCTACATGGCCATCGCCGAGCGGCTGCTGGCGATGAAGGACGCCTATGTCGCGGGGATCGGCGAGATCGAGGGCATGACCGTGTTTGGCGCGCCGGACTTATCCATCATCGGCTTCGGCGCACCGGGGCGCGATATCGCCGCGGTGGCGGCCGGCATGGGGGAGCGCGGCTGGATCCCGGGGATGCTGCGTGAGCCACCGGGGCTGCACATGATGATGTCGCTGCTGCACGAGCCGGTCCGGCCGCGATACCTTGCCGATCTTGCCGAGGTGGTGGCCGCGGCGCCGGCGGCCCGCAACGAGACGTTGGCCGCGGTATATTAGATGAAGACCGTCTTGCTCGCCCAAGTGCTGCACGAAGCCAACACCTTTGCCGTCACGCCGGCGCCGATCGCGCATTACGAGCGGCAGGGCATCTTCCGCGACGCGCAAGTGCCGGAGCGGTTCGGCCCGACCCGGACGGAAATGGGCGGCTTCCTCGAAGCCGCGGCCGCGGAGGGCTGGCGGATCGTCACGCCGCTCGCGGTGCCCTGCGCGCCGGCGGGGCCGATGAGCGCCGAAGCGTTCACGCTGTTCCTGGAGACGATACTCGACGGCATCGACGCGGCCGGTCCGTTGGATGGGGTACTGCTGGCGCTGCATGGCGCGAACGTGGTGGAGAACGATCCGGATCCGGACGGAACGATGGCTGCAGCGGTGCGGGCGCGGATCGGGCCGGCAGTGCCGATGGTGATCAGCCTCGATCCGCACTCCAACCTGTCCGACCGGATCGCGGCGGCGGCGAACGGGCTGACGGCCTATCGCACCCATCCGCATACCGACCACAAGGAGACCGGGCTGCGAGCGGCGGCCATGCTGAAGCGCTGCATGGACACCGGGTCGCGCCCCACGGTGCATTTGGTGCGCGGCTGGCAGATGCGCGGCTTCGATGCGAGCCGGACCTCGGTGCCGGACGGGCCGATGCACCGTGCCTTGGCCTTGGCGCGCAGCATGGAGCGGGACGATCCCGGCGTACTCGAGATCAGCATCCAGTCAGGCTTCGCGCTGGCCGATGTGTGGCAGGTCGGACCAAGCGTTGCAGTGACGGGAGAGAGCGACGATCCAAGGTTCCGGGCCTTGGGCGAGCGGCTGATCCGTTTCGCCTGGGACGAGCGGGACAACGATACCGTGCCCATGATCAGCGCCGCCGACGCCGTGGGCCAGGCCCGCGCCGTGTCGCCCGGCGCGGGGCCGATCGTGCTGTCGGATTTCGGCGACGCGCCGGGCGCGGGTGGCTACGGCGACGCCACCGCGATGCTGCGTCTGCTGCTGGCGGATCCGTTCCCGGACAGCGTCTTCCTCTCGATCGCCGACGCTGATTCCGTGCAGACCGCATTGGCCGCCGGTGTCGGCCACAGCGTCCGGCTATCCCTCGGCGGCCGTCGTGCACCGCTGCAAGGCGGCGGCCCCGTCGACGACATCTTCCAGGTGCTCGTAATCGCCGACGGCCGGTTCACGCATGAGGGACCTTATGCCACCGGCACGATCGGCAATTTTGGGCCCTCCGTGCTGCTGTCCTGCCGCGGGGTCCGGATCGTGGCCACCACCTTCCAGCGCAACATCGTCGACCTGTCGCAGCTCGGCATCTTCGGCATCGACCCGGCCTCGTGCGGCCTGATCGCGATCAAATGCATGGACGCCTTCCGCGCCGCCTTCGCGCCGGTCGCGCGGGCGGTGATCGCGTTCGAGTCGGGGGGCGTGTCCAGCCGCGTGCAGGTGGCGCCGCGCTGGCAGAACGTGCGGCGGCCCATCTGGCCGATCGACCCGGACGAGGTCGTGGCACGGGCGGCGGGTTACATCGCATGAGGTTGCTGCTCGCTGCGTTGCTGATTGCAGGGCCGGCCTGGGGCAGCACGCTCCGGTTCGCACCGGCCGGCGACCTGCGCATCCTGGATCCGATCTGGACCAGCGCCGCCATCACGCTGAACCACGCGCAGATGATTTACGACGTGCTCGTCACCAGCGACAGCCAGTTGCGCCCGCAGTTGCAGATGGCGGAGAGCTACGCGCGCAGCGAGGACGGTCTACGTGCGACCTTCGTGCTCCGCCCCGGGCTGATGTTCCACGACGGCACCCCGGTGCGCTCGCGCGACGTCGCCGCCTCGATCCTGCGTTGGGGGCAGCGTGTGACGGCGGGGCAGGCGGTGATGAGCCATCTGGACCGGATCGACACGCCGGACGACCGCACGTTGGTGATGGTGTTCCATCATCCGTTCGGGCCGCTACTGGAAGCGCTCGGCTCGCCGCTGCTGGCGCCGTTCGTGATGCGCGAGCAGGACGCCAAGACCAGCGCGTTCGACCAGGTGACGACAGCCATCGGGTCCGGTCCTTTCATGTTCGTGGCCGAGGCGTATCGTGCCGGGGACCGCGCGCTCTACCGCCGGTTTCCTGGCTACGTCCCACGCAACGAGCCGGCGGACGGGTATGCCGGCGGCCGGGTTGCCAGGGTGGACGAGGTGGAGTGGCGCTATCTCCCCGACCCGGCCACCGCGACGCAGGCGCTGCAGACCGGGGAGGTGGATTTCCTGGAGGCCATTCCGTCCGACCTCGTGCCGCTCATCAGGGGCAAGGCCGGGCTCAAGGTGGAGGTGCTCAACACCTCCGGATCGATCGGCACGATCCGGCCCAACGCCGCGCATCCGCCGTTCAACGACGCCCGCGCCCGGCAAGCGCTAATGCTGATTGCCGACCAGGCCGAGTTCGGACAAGCGCTGACCAACGAGCCCGGCTTGGCACAGGTGTGCCACGCGCTATTCGTCTGCGGCACGCCCAATGCAACCCAAGCGGGCGCGGCGCCCTGGGTTCGGCCCGACGTCGCCCGCGCTAAAGCTCTCCTGCAAGCGGCCGGCTATGACGGCCGTCCGCTCGTTCTGCTCGACCCGTCCGATCAACCCGACATCCACACGCTCGCCCTGGTTTTCGCCGACGAGCTGCGCCGGGCCGGTATCGCCGTGGACGTGCAGACGATGGATTGGAGCTCGATCATCACGCGCCGGAATACCCGCGCGTCGCCGGTCGAGAACGCGTCGGGCTGGGACATCGCCTTCACTTTTTGGGGCGGCATCTCGCTCGCCAGCCCCCTGACCAACACGCCGCTGGTCTCGAGCTGCGACGGCAAGAACCTGTACGGTTGGCCTTGCGACGCGCTGCTCGAGATGCTGCGCGCCGACTTCCTCGACGCCACCACCGACAAGGCGCAGCTCGAGGTGATCGAGGCGCTGCAGCGTCGCTATTCCGATGTCGTGCCCTACATCAGCACCGGTATCGTCCAGCGCCAGGTCGCCTATCGGGCGACGCTGAAGGGCGTGTTGAAGACGCCATATCCCGTGTTCTGGAACCTCAGCAAGTCGGAATGACTCCTCCCAGCGACGCTTCCTGCTCGGCCTATCGTAGGTCTCGGTCGCACGGCTCGCTTGACCTGGGTTGCCTGCGATTCAAGTCCGAGACACGGTTGAGTAGATCGTGGATGGCGGACAAGGGTATGACCTTGCGGCAGCCTTCGCGACTGCTGAGCAGCCCGTCCGAATCACCGGGCAGTCTCCAGCAACCGGGTCTTCGGCTGAGCTGCGAGGCGAATGGCCTAACGGGCTCCTTCAGCTTTAAGCCATTCGATGAAACGGGCGAGCGACGAGGTCTTGTCGGCATCGAACGGCACGAGCGCCACGTATCCTCTCCGCGCCACGGCGAGGGTCGGCAACGGCGTCAGTAAACGCCCCGCCGTCACGTCGGCCTGGAGAACGGGCAAAGGGCCGATGCCGAGCCCAAGGCCATCCACCACCGCCTGCAACGTAACAAAGAAATGGTCGAACACCCGGCGGCGCGGTTCTGCCATGGACTGCAGTCCGGCCTGGTTCAGCCAGTCGGTCCAGTCGCCGGGCCGGGTCTCCGTCACGAGCAGGACGTGGTGTGCGAGGTCGGTCGGATGCCAGACCGGCTGGCGATCGAACAGCGCCGGGCTCATGATCAGGGTGTCGGCCTCCTCCAGGAATGCGACTGCTCGGTGTTGCGGCCAGGCTTCCTGCTCGGCCGAACCGCGTCGGATCGCGACGTCGAAGCCGCCGCGCAACTCGTCATGCAGCGTCGTCACCGTGGTGACGACGACGTCCACTTCGGGCCGCTCGGCATGGAAGCGGTCCAGCCGGGGGATGAGCCAGCGCATGGCGAAGGTCGTCGGCGCGCTGACGCGCAGGATGCGGCGCGCCTCCGAGCGGCCGCACGCATCCGCGGCGGCGATGACCCGGTCGAATGAAAGGCTGACCTCCGCCGCAAAAGCGCGCGCGGCTGGGGTGGCGACCATGCGGCGGCCCGCCCGCACGAACAGGCGCTGACCCAGCCAAGCCTCCAGCCCGGCGATCTGGCGGCTGACGGCGCCGTGCGTCAGTCCGAGCTCCGCCCCCGCCTCGGCATAGCTGCCGGTGCGGGCCGCGACCTCGAACACGCGCAGGGCATTGAGCGGTGGCAAACGGCGCATGCGACCCGTGAGGAAAACGGACAGATCCCGTGATGAACGGCAGTCTAGTCACGTCATCCCGCATCCATAAAGTCGGCAGTCCCAGAGCGCGGGACCGACAATGCCCATTACGAGTGCGGTGGCGTCGCCATCGATCGAGCAGCAAACCAGGCTTTCGCCGCAGCGGCGCCAACTCGCCGGCGCGTGCCTCGCCCACATGCTGCACGACGGCTACACGGACCAGCTCTATGCGCTGCTGCCGGTCTGGCAACCCCAGTTCGGCTTGTCCTATGCCGGTCTCGCGCTGGTAAGGGCGCTGTATTACGGCACGATGGGTGGCTTGCAGGTGCCTGGCGACAGGTTGGTCGCACGGCTCAGCCCACGCGCAGCACTGGCGCTGGCCACCGTCGTGGCGGCGGCGGGATTTCTGCTGATGGCGCTGCCGTTCGGATTTCCGGGCCTGTGCGCCGGGCTCGTACTGGCTGGCGTCGGGTCGAGCATCCAGCACCCACGTGCCTCGATGCTGGTGACCGACACGTATGGCAGTGCCTCGCGCGGGCCGCTCGGGATCTATAATTTCGCTGGAGACTTGGGAAAGGCGATCTTCCCGGCCGCGGTCGCCCTGTTGCTGACCGTGATCGACTGGCGGCCGGTCGTTGGTATGATGGCCGGGATCGGGTTGATGGTGGCCGTGGCGTTGTTGGCCGTCGTGCCCCGGCGGCCCTTCGTCCCAACGGCCGAGGCCAAGCAACCGGTGCAGGGCCGAGGGGGCCGCGGCTTCGGGCTCCTGCTCACCATCGGCGCGCTCGATACGGCGACCCGGATGGGATACCTGCTGTTCCTGCCCTTCCTCCTGCATGCGCGCGGCGCGACGGGCGGCGAGGTCGGCCTCGGCCTGGCGCTGCTGTTCATCGGCGGCGCGCTCGGCAAGGCGGCCTGCGGTTGGCTCGGCCAGCACCTTGGTGTTGTCTGGAGCGTGGTCGTCACGGAAGGGCTGACCGCGTTGCTGATGGCGGGGACGTTGCTGCTGCCTCTGGTGCCGACGCTGGCGGTCCTGCCGCTGCTCGGGATCGTGCTCAACGGCACCTCCTCGGTGCTGTATGGCACCGTGCCGGATCTCGCACCGAAGGGTGACGTGGGTCGCGCGTTCGCGCTGTTCTACACGGGCGTCATCGGGGCCGGCGGATTGGCGCCAATCGCATACGGCGCCATCGCGGACCACTCCAACCAAACGGTCGGCATCCTGGCGTCGGCACTGACCGCTGCGATCATCATCCCGCTGGTGCTCGCGCTGCGTCCGATGCTGGAACGGCGGGCGGGATGATTCGAGAAGCTTCTACTCCGGCGCCGCCAGTTTCAGCAGGAGCGGCACCAATTCCCCGTCATCGATCACCAACGCTGCCTGGGCCAGGGTGAACCACTCTCGGCGGCGCTGGGCTCGTTCGGGCCAGTTTGCGACCAGTTTGTCTACCGTGAGCGGATACACCTCCACCTCGCACTCGACCGTCGAATTCCTGCGAAGACGCTTGGTGTAACGATAGGTCCCGACGGGCACACCGTTGATGACGCCGCGAATGCCGGCTTCCTCGAACGCCTCCTTGGCTGCGACTTGCGCGCCGGTGAGGCCCTTCTCCCCCCAGCCCTTCGGCAGTATCCAGCGGTTTGTCTCTCGACTGGTCACCAGCAGGACGCAGGTCTCGCCGTCGCGCTCTTGCAACGGGAGCGCCGCATACTGGAGAGCGGTGACACCGCGCGGCTTCGGATGCTTGCTCAATCCTGTCTAGACAGATTCATCCGCCCGCATTTGTCAATCAACTCGCAAAGGGCCGGGCAGGCTCACAGTAGGCAGCAGCGACGGTGGCCGACGCCGGATCGTGATCTGGGTGGTGCACAAGGCTGGCGCGGTACCGACCTTGCTGGCACCGGCCTCCATCCCGCTTGGGGCTTGCTCGCGTCGAACGTGACGGGATCGGCGTCTCCAAGCGAAAACCCCTTTCGGATGAGACACCTTCAATCCGCAGTCAAACTGGGTCATGTCGGCCGTTCGGCAAAGACCGGGAGGGAACACGGCATGCGGGTGGAACGGTTTGACGTGGTCGTGGTCGGGTGCGGCGCGGGAGGCTTGTCGGCCGCGGTGTCCGCCGCGGAGGCGGGCGCCAGGGTGGCCGTGCTGGAGCGGGCGCCGCGGACCGAGCGGGGCGGGCAAACCCGCTACACCGAGGCCTACCTCCGCATGAAGAGCCACACGGAGGTGTCCGACGATTTCGAGGAGCACCTGGCCGAGAACGGCGCCGGCTACGTCGACCCCGACCTGATCGCCGAGACCGCCCGCCCCGTGCACGAGCGTGCACCCTACGCAACCGCGCTCAGCGTCACGGAGCCGGACTTCATCGGCACCTTCGCCGAGGAGGCGGGCCCGACCATCCGCTGGCTGGAGGGCCTCGGCATGCGGTTCGACTTCCTGCCGACGCAGTTCCTGACCAAGTCGCAGCCGCGTTTGTTGCCCGTCGGGGGTGGCTTAGCGCTGGTGGAGGGCTTGGCCGCGCGGGCGGAAACTCTCAACGTGCGGTTCTTCTACGAAACCACCGGCACGGCGCTGGTGCGCGATGACGCCGGCCGCGTGACCGGGCTGCAGGGGCGCATCCGCGGGGAAGGGCCAGTGCGGTTCGAGGGCCAGGTCGTGCTCGCCTGCGGGGGCTTCGAAGGCAATGCGGAGATGCTGACCCGCTACATCGGGCCGCGCTCGGTCTATCTCCGGCCGATCTGCAAGGGCGCCAACTTCAACCGCGGCGAGGGCATCCAGATGGCGCTCGACGCCGGCGCGGCGACCAGCGGCGATTTCGGCAGCTACCACGCAGAGCCGATCGATCCGCGCTCTGGCGTGTCCGAGCCCTCGGTGTTCGTGTTCCCTTACGGAATCTTGGTCAACAAGGAGGGCCGCCGCTTTACCGACGAAGCGCCCGGCACGGTGGACGCCCATTACGAGCGCATCACGAGGCGCATCTTTGAGCAGAGCGACGGCTTAGCCTACGTCATCCTAGATGCGCGGCATACGGAGGTGCCGAACTACCGCCTCAGCATCCGCACGGACAAGCCGGCGGTGGTGGCCGACACGCTGGCCGAACTGGCCGGCAAGCTCGACCTGCCGCGCCACGTCCTCGCCGCGACAGTCGCCGAGTACAACGCCGCCTGCCGACCCGGCGATTACCGCCCGCTCGAGCTCGACGGGATCGCGACGGAAGGTCTGCACCCGCCGAAGTCGAACTGGGCGCTGCCGATCGACCGAGGGCCGTTCCACGCCTACCCGATCATCTCCGCCAACGTGTTCACCTTCGGTGGGGTCAAGGTCGATACGGTGGGCCGAATCGTCAACGCCGATGGCGAGCCGATCCTGGGGCTGTATGCGGCCGGCGAGATCATCGGGACGTACTACGGCACCTATACCGGCGCGACCTCCGTGCTGAAGGGCCTCGTGTTCGGCCGCCTGGCGGGCGCCGACGCGGCGGGGCGGCGCGTCAACGCCTGAGCGGCGCGACCGTGTGGGATGTCGCCGTGGTCGGCGCCGGGCTCGCCGGACTGGCCGCGTCGATCGAGGCGGCGCGTAACGGCGCGGGTAATGCTGCTGGAACGGGAGGCGACGCTTGGCGGCAACAGCCGGATCAGCGCAGGGCTGGTGGCCCTGGCTGGCACGCCGCAGCAGCGGGCCGCCGGCGTCGCCGATGACGGGACGCAACTGTTCGACGACCTCCGCGCGACGGGCGGCCAGGCCAACGATGCGGCCCTGGTGCGGGCCTACGCCGCCGGACAGGACGCGCTGGCGGCCTGGTTCGGACGGGGCGGCATCGAGTTCACCGGGCTGGAGCGTGGCGCGGGCCAGTCGGTGCCGCGGGCGCACCAGACCGATGCCGGCGCCGCTCTGGAACGGCTGGCGCGGGATGCCGCCGCGGCGGGCGTGACGGTGCGAACGGGCGCGCGGGTCCGCCGGCTGCGGTTGGGGCCGGAGGGCATCGCGCTCGAGGGCGATGGGGCGCCGGCGACGACCGCGCGCGCCGTGGTGCTCGCCACGGGCGGCTTCGCCCACTCAGATGCGCTGCTGGACGTGTTCGCGCCGTCCCAGAAGGCGGCGTTGCGCGTCGGCACGCCGGGCTGCCAGGGCGATGGCCTGCGCATGGGCTGGGCGCTGGGGGCCGATCTACGCGACATGGGCAGCATCAAGGGCACCTTCGGCGCCCATGCCGACAGCCGCGGCTGCGACTACCACGCGCTGCTGGCCTTCTACATGGGCGGCATCGTCGTCGACCGCACCGGTCGCCGCTTCGTCAACGAGGAGCAGCCCTACAAGCTGCTCGGCGAGGCCTGCCTCCACCGGCCCGGCGCGGCCGCGTTCCAGATCTTCGACGCGGGCGTGATGGCCCGGAGCGACCCGGCGGTGCCGCTGTGCGACCCGGCGCGGCAGCTCGCCGCAGGCCGCGTGACGAAGGCTGTGTCGTGGGAAGCGCTGGCCACCGCCTGCGGCATCGACGGGGCGGGGCTGGTGCGGACGGTCGACGACTACAACCGCGGGGTGGCGGACGGGCGTGATGCCTGGGGCCGGCGCGGCCTGAACAACGGCAAGGGCGCGCTCGTCCCGTTGCGGCAACCGCCCTTTTACGCCTTTCCCTGCGGCACCGCCCTGCTCGCGACATATTGCGGGCTGCGCATCGATCCGGCCGGGCAGGTGCTGGACGTGTTCGGCGCGCCCATCGCCGGGCTGTTCGCCGCCGGCGAGGTCGCCGGCGGGTTCCACGGCACGGCCTACATGACTGGGGCAACGCTGGGCCCCCTTCCCCGCGCGCCGGTAGTGCACCTGACCCATCGCCGTATCTGCGTAGCCAAACCGCATCGCGCCGCCTCCCGTTTTGCCACCAACGTAGCAGCCGGGACCCGCTTGCCAGCACGGCTCACTCGAAAGCCCTTTTCGGCCGAGCCCTCTTTCCAGCCGCGGGCGCAGCCAGCACTCTCGGGCGAACCGGCATCGCAAGCTGGAGGGAGTGCGCCACGATGGCACAGGGAGGAAGGCTGGCAGGCCGGGTCGCGCTGATCACAGGGGCTGCCGGCGGCATCGGCAGCGCCATTGCGCGGGCCTTCGCCGCCGAAGGCGCCGATCTCGCGCTGCTGGACCGGGCCGCGCCCGACGCTCTGGCCGCCGGACTCGGGGGCCGCACTCTGGCCCTGGCCGCCGACGTGACCCGGCGGCAGCAGGTGCTGGATGCCGTGGCGCGCACCACCGCCGCCTTCGGCCGGCTCGACATCCTGGTCAACGTCGCCGGGATCGTCTCCTTCGGCGCCGCCGCCACGCTGGACGAGGCCGAGTGGGACCGGGTGATCGACATCAACCTGAAGGGCACGTTCCTGTGCTGCCAAGCGGTGATCGCCCCCATGCGCGCCGGCGGCTACGGGCGGATCATCAACCTGGGCTCCGTCATCGGCAAGAATGGCGGCAATGCCCGGCCCTGGATCGACCGCTCCGAGCAGGACCGCTCCAGCAACGTCGCCTACGGAGCGGCCAAGGCGGGCGTCCACGCCCTGACCCTGTTCCTGGCCCGCGAGTTGGCCGCAGACGGCATCACCGTGAACGCGGTCGCACCCGGCCCGATCGCCTCCGCCATGACGACGGACCTGCCCGCGAGCCTGCGTGCGCTGATCCCCGTCGGGCGCATGGGCCGGGCGGAAGACGTGGCGGAGTGCGCGCTGTTCCTGGCGGGCGAAGCCGCCGGCTTCGTCACGGCCGAGATCATGGACGTCAACGGCGGCATGTGGGCCGACTGATGCGCATCTGGCACCAGAGCTTCAGCGACCTCGACCGCGTGCTGATCTACCGCGCGACGCTGGCGCGCCATGCGGCCGCCGTCATGCCGGCCTCCGACAGCGTCGTGCTGCACGGCCTGCGCCCCGGCACCTACGGCCCGGACTTCGCGCCGATCCACGCCATCCGGCACCGCTACCTCGAATTCCTCAACGAAGCCCAAATCTGCGAAGCCGCGCTGGAAGCCCAGCGGCAGGGTTACGACGCCTTCGCGCTCGGCTGTTTCTACGACCCGGCGCTCCGCAGCGCCCGCTCGCTGGTCGACATTCCCTGCGTCGGCCTGTCCGAAACCTCCATGCTGGTCGCCTGCTCGCTCGGGCACCGCTTCGGCCTGGTCTCGCTCGAGGACAGCCAGCGCGCCCAGCACGAGGAGCTCGCCCGCGCCTACGGCCTCCGCGACCGCCTCGCGGCCGTGGTGCCGATGAGTCCGCCGATCGACGAATACATGCTGGAAGCCGACGCCGAGCAGCTGCAACCGTTCGTCGCCGCGTTCGAGGCTGCCTGCGCCCGGCTGGTCGCGGCCGGGGCCGAGGCCGAGGTGGTGATCCCTGGTGACGGCTTTCTCAACGAGATGGTCTGGCGCAGCGGGACGCGGACCGCCGCCGGCGTCCCCGTGCTGGACGCGCTCGGGACGCTGTTCCACCACGCCGGGTTCATGGTGGGGCTGCGCAACCGGCTGGGCATCGGCGTCAGCCGGGCGATGCACTACGCCAAACCGCCGCCGGACATGCTGGCCGAAGCGCGCACGGCCGCCGGCGTGCGGCCCATGACGGAGCGCGAGTTCTCCGGCCGCGACCCCGGCGCATGATCCGCGCGCGCGGCATGGACCGCCTCTGGGCGATGGAGGTGTTCGTCAAGGTGGTGGAGGCCGGCAGCCTATCGCGCGCGGCGACCCACCTGGATCTCGCCAATGCCTCCGTCACGTCCTGCATCCGCAACCTCGAGACCCATATCGGCGCCACGCTGCTGCAACGGTCTACCCGGCACATCTCGCTGACGGAGGAAGGCTCCCGCTTCTACGCCCGCTGCCAGGACATCCTCGCCATGGTCGACGAGGCGGAGGCGGACGCATCGCCCACGGAGGCCGCGCTGCGCGGCATCCTGCGCGTGGAGATGCCGATCGCGCTCGGCCATCTGCTGATCGGCCCCGCGCTGACCGATTTCGCCGCCGAGCATCCCAAGCTGCAGGTTGTGGTAAACCTCACCAACTCGGTGGAAGACCTGATCCGCCGCGCCGTCGACATCGCGATCCGCATTGACGAGGTGCAGGATGCCGACCTGGTCGCGCGCCGCATCTACGAAACGCAGCACGTACTGTGCGCGTCGCCCGACTTCCTGCGCCGCCACGGTCCGCCGGAAGCCCCAGACGCGCTCGACCCGGCGCGCTGCATCGGCCTGTCCATGACACTGACCGGCACGGCCAAGCCGTGGGTGTTCGAGCGCGACGGTCAGCGCCGGGTCGTCGAGCCGGCGGGCAACTTGTCGTTCAACAGCAGCGACGCGCTATTGCGCAGCGCGGCCCGCGGCGGCGGTTTCGTCTATGTGCTCGACATCCTGGCGCGCGACTATCTCCGCCGCGGCGAGCTGCAAGCCGTGCTGCCGGATTGGGACACCTCCAAGCAGAGCTTTTTCGCCGTGTACCCGCCCTCCCGCTACGTGCCCAAGCGCGTGAAGCTCTTCGTGGCGTTCGTGGCCCATCTGCTGAAGCAGGTATGATCGATGAGCGGACCGCTTCGCCTCCTGTTCCAATCCGCCGTGGAGATGGACGGCGCCGGTGCCGAAATGGTGCGCGTCACCAAACCCGGCGGCACGGTCGCTGCCTACGCGTGGGACATTTCTCCGGTTTCGGCGGTTTATCCTTTGTCGCGGCGCTCGCGGAACAAAGCTCGACTTGCTGGCAGGCAAGGGCGAGGGGACCGGGCTGGGAGCCCAACTAGGCGAGCGGTTTGAGCGGCGGTTCCTCGCCGGGGGGAAGCTGCACGCGGTCCACGTTGAGGATCATGGAAACCAGGCTGTAGTAGCCCAGCGCCGCCGTCAGATCGATCACGCCCTGCTCGCCGAAGCGGCCAGCGACGGCGGCGTACGTTCCGTCCGACACCTGCGTCTCTTCCAGAAGCTCCGTGCAGAAGGTCCAGACCAAGTCTTCGTCCTCGCTCATGTCGTCGGGACGGCGGCCGAGGGCGATTGCGTCGGCCACCGCCGGACGCATACCGGCGGCCAGGCCGAGCTGGCGATGGGCATAGAACTCGTATTGCGCATTCCACTTCCGTCCTGCGAGCAGGATCGCGAGCTCGTTCAGCGCCGTCGGGATGCTGCTGCCGAAACGGATATAGGCGCCCACGTGCTGCAGCCGGTTGCCGAGGTCCGGACTGCGCAGCAGCGCCTTGAACGGGCCGCGTAAGCTGCCGGCGCGCGGCCCGGCCGTGATGGCTTCCACCATGGCCATTTGCTCGGGCGTCATCTCCGCCTGCGGAATCGGCTTGAACCGCTCTTCGGTCATCTCGTGCTCCCCTGCCCGGCCGATCTCGCCCGTTGCACGGCAGTCTCGTCCAGCACGGCGTCCCGGTCCACGGGCCCGGCCTAGTTTTCCCGGTCTGGGTTTGTCGGCCTGGGTTTGTCGGCCTGGGTTTGTCGGCCTGGGTTTGTCGGTCTGGGTTTGTCGGACGGATCGATCTAAGAAAGATCAACACGACGGGGGAAGCAGCATGCGCGCCATGATCATCACCGGGCACGGCTTGGAGCTGCGCGACGTTCCCATGCCGCAACCCGGTCCGGACGAGGTGCTGGTCCGCGTGCATGCGGCCGGGCTCAACCGCGCCGAGTTGGCCATGGCGGCGGGCCAGGCGCATGGCAGCCACGGTGGCGCTGGCGCCGGCATCGGCCTCGAGTGGTCTGGCGAAGTGGTGGACGTCGGCAGCGAGGTCACGGAGATCGTACGGGGCGATCGCGTGATGGCGTCGGGTAATGGTGGCTACGCCGAATATGCGATGACCGACCGCGGCCGGGTCAGCCCCATTCCGGACAGCAATATGGGATGGGTCCAGGCCGCCACGCTGCCGATCGCGCTGCAGACGATGCATGACGCGCTTGCGACCAACGGTGCCCTGCAGGCTGGGCAGGCGGTGCTGATCCAGGGTGCCAGTTCCGGCGTCGGGCTGATGGGGCTGCAGATCGCCCGCGAACTCGGCGCCACCACGATCCTCGGCGGCTCGCGCAACCCGGACCATCGCAAGCGCCTGCCGGAGTTCGGGGCCACAGGCGTGGTCGACACTAATGATGAGGGCTGGCCCCGCGTCGTGCTGGACGCCACCGGGGGGGCGGGCGTGGATCTGGTGGTGGACATGGTGTCGGCCCCGGTCTCGCGTGGCAATCTTCAGGCGACCCGCATCAAGGGGCGCATCGTCAATGTCGGCCGGCTGGGCGGCCAAGAGGGACCGTTCGATTTCGACCTCCATGCGGCGCGCCGGATCTCCTACATCGGCGTCACGTTCCGGACCCGAAGCGCCGAAGAAGTGCGCGAGATCAACCGCCGCATGCGGGCGGATTTGTGGCCCGCGCTGGAGGCGGGGCGCCTCGCTTTGCCGGTGGACCGGACCTTTCCGCTGGAAGAAGCCAATCAGGCGCTGGCGTACATGCGCGAGAACCGACATCTCGGCAAAATCGTGCTCACCGTCTGAGCGGTTCGTTGAACGAGGACATCGTCGCATGAGCGAGAACGAGCAGGCACGGATCTCTCAGGACCTACAAGGCAAGGTCGCCATCGTGACCGGGGCAGGTTCGCGCGCAGACGGGATCGGAAACGGCCGGGCGGCCTCCCTCCTGCTGGCCGAGGCGGGGACACGGGTCGTGCTCGTGGACGCCAACCGCGGCTGGGCGGAGCGGACGCGCGACATGATCGAGGCGGAGGGCGGCGAGGCGATCGTCCTGGAGGCGGACGTCACGGACCCGGTGCAGTGCGCGGCCGTGGTGCAGCAGGCGCAGTCGGCGTTCGGGCGTCTCGACATCCTGGTCAACAATGTCGGCGTCAACGGGGCCAAGGGCACGGCGGTCGAGGTCGATCTGGCGGAGTGGACGCAAGGCCTCCTGATCAATGTCACGAGCATGATGCTGATGGCCAAGTTCGCGGTGCCCGTCATGGCGGCCGGAGATGGCGGCGCGATCGTCAACATCGCCTCCGTCGCCGGGCTGCGGGGCGGCACGCCGGACCTGCTGTATCCTACGTCCAAGGGCGCCGTGGTGAACATGACGCGCGCCATGGCGGTGCATCACGCGCCGCAGAAGATCCGCGTCAACTGTGTCTGCCCGGGGATGCTGTATACGCCGATGATGTATGCGGGCGGGATGACGTCCGAGGTGCGCGAGGCGCGCCGGGCCAGGTCGTTGCTGAGAACCGAAGGCACCGGCTGGGATTGTGGGGCGGCGGTTCTGTTCCTGGCGTCCGGACATGCGCGCTGGATGACGGGCGTGATACTGCCGGTGGATGCGGGCACCACGGCGACCACAACGCTGGATGGCTCACCGTACGGGCGCCAGTAGGAAACGGCCGAGGATGCACTCGGCGCCAGCGCCGCGCGGCCCCGCCCGCGGCTAACCGCAGGAACGGCGAGCAAGCGTTGATCGGGACGGCCGAACTTTCGACTTTGCCCTACCGGGCTGTGCAGTCATGTCGCTCTGAAGCTAAACCTGCCGGCTCTGTAGCCGGCACCTGTTGTTCGCTCCACGTTGACCGTTCGCGCGCTCCGACTTTCTGCGCCCGATGGTCACGGCAGCAGTGTCCGGGCCGACGTCTCGGAGAGATTGTTGCCGTTGCGATCCGGCGCGCTCACCCTTCGATGGCGTCGCCGATTTGCGTCACCGTCGCGCCCACACCGAGCACCACGTCCAGGACGCCAGTCAGGACAGCCGCGGCAGGCGCCGCTTCCGTATTCTTGGTCAGCAGCAGGAATTTAAAGGCCCGCCCGAGCTGTGGCACCAGGCTGTTGGCGGCATCCCAGCCGGTGTATGGGCTTCCTTGCTTGCGTTGCTCGACGATCGTCCAGATCGCGATCCCGGTCAGCGCGGCGCCGACGCCCGTATCCAGCACTGGGCCCAGCTCGGGCGTGTATTTCGCGAGCTTGCCGGTTGCGACGCTGAAGACGGAATCATACAGCAAAGGGACGAGCGAACCGCACCAGAGTCCGACCGTCGTTGAATCCGCCGTCGTCCAATTGCCTGCGCCACTCGCGAACTGGCTGAAAGGCGCCCCGAGCGCCTGCGACGCCACCCCCTGGATCACGCTCGTCCAGGACAGGAATGTCGGCAAACCCGGAAGCGGGTCGTCGATGAACACCAGCAAGTCGTTCCCGAGCGTGATGAACGTGCCGAAGAAAGCCGCCACGCCAGCCACAACGCCAAGCAACTCGATGATGTCGGCGGAAATGCCGGCGTCCTGAACGGCGGTGGCGGAGCCGCCGCCGATTTGCGGCCAGGGCAGGCCGTTGGTGATCAGTTTCTGGATGGCCGGGGTGTTGCTGAACGGCGGGGCCCCGTCATGCATGATCTTGTACAGGATCGTGCCCGGAACGGCGAAGATCAGACAAAGCACGTCCAGAATGGTCAGGTCTTCCCCATTCGTGATGACGTGCTTGTATAGCCACGAGATCACGGGGATCTCGATCGTCGTGTTCCACGTGGCCTGCAGGCCAGTGACCGCGTCGACCGCCGCCCGCATGACCGCGAGCGTGATATCCTCGAGTCCCTCGAGAATCAGGAGCACCAGGTCCTTTGCGGCGATCAGCAGGTCGAGCATCACTAGGTCGAAGAAACTGTGCGCGTCGGTGATCGTGCCGGTGACGAAGTTCTGCAGCTTGGTCGTCGCCGCATTCGTACGACTGCCGGCCCAATGCTGCTGCACCTCCGACAGGATCGGGGCCGTATCCCCCACCCGCGCCAGCGCCGTTCCAGCGAGTAAGGCGCGACCGCCACCGCTGCCGAAATAGGTTTTGGTGCGGCTGTGCACGTAGTTGCAGCGCGTCCCATTCTGGGCGTAGCCCGTGTTCAGCGTGCTGGCCCCGAGCGCGTGGCCCGAGCCGCCGGCCGGCGTCGGCGGCTGCACGTCCGCGAAATTGTTGAAGGTCTGGCGTTGCTCGAAATGCTGCTCGAGGTCGTCGAACACGTTCGCGACGTTCGTTTCGACGGCGTTGAACCAGCCCGCCACGACCTCTTCCGCCTGCCCCATCTGAGCCACGGCGGTGGTCAGCAGCGAATTGATGCAGGATTTGATGACCCGGTGGGTGAGCAGGATATCGTCCCACTCGAAGAGCTGCATGATGAACTCGACCACGTCGACGATGGCTTGCCAGACCTTCTTGAGATCCCCGATGATGCGGTTGAAGACAGTCGACAGCGCATCCGCGGCCTGCCGCAGGGTTTTGACGATCCATTTGACGCCATTGATGACCAAGTGCAGCACGTCGTCGACGAGATGTGCGCTGATCTCCTCGAGCTTATCCCAGAGATACTTGAAGAAGTTGAGGATATCGCCGAGGAAGCCGGCGGAGTCGCCTTCCCCGTCCTGCGGTGACCGGGCGCGGGTCAGGCACTCCAAGCCTTGCGCCTCGTTCAGGACCTCGAACCGCGGTCCGGCCGGGTCGGTGAAACTCAGACGCCAGTGCCGCACCTCGACATGCTCCAGCGTGAGCCCATTCGGCGTCTCCTGCGGGTTCTGCCGCATCCATTGCCCAGCGGAGGTCACCGCCGACACGGCCCCGCTGGGATCGCCGTATTTCGGGCTGATCAGCCCGGCCGCGGACAGCGTTGCGACTGTGATCGGTTTGCCGGGGTCTTTGCCGGCCAGTCGGTTCGCCACCGATTGGGGGCTCGGGGGAACCGCGATGTCGGACTGCTTGAGCTGGACCACGTCGCCGTGGCACCAGCGCTGCGCCTTGGAGCCGTCGGCATTCGCGACGGTGAACGTCACGATCGGCGGCGTGAAGTCGCTGGCACGGGCGGCAACCAGGATCGTCCCGGTCGCGTCGACCGGCAGTTGGCCCGGCGTATTCGGGCCGATCTGGTGGCTGAGCTCCTCGGCCACGATCGTGACGGGTCGATCGGCCGTCACCGTGACGATTGCGCCGCCGAGCGGTGTTTGCTGCGCGGTCAGCACCGTCAAATGCATGCTGTAGGTCGCCAAGCTCTTTGGCGCCGTCGTGGACGCGGTCGGTGCGGCCAGCCGCTCGAGCGACCAGACCATGTCCGACGCGGCCTGGGTCATGCGGGAGACGGTCTGGTCCAGCCCGGCGACGAACACCTCCGCCCCCGCCTGCATCATCGTCGGCGCGCTGATCGCGCCAATTTGGTTGCCCAGCGCCACCCAGGGCGCGAAGACTGGCGCGCCGCTGGCCGATGCGGCGGTCTGCCGCAGGACCCATAGGCGTTGGGTCGTCGTCTCCACCGCGAACAGGACCAGCAACCCGCCTCGTCCAAGCCCCACGGTGGCCGACGATACCCCCGCCGGGCCGTTCGCCTGCCCGGAGAGTGCCGTTACCGACGGCGACGCCCCGTTATAGTCCAGGATTGAGTAAAGCGTGGTGTTCGTCCCGATCGCGAAAAGGCTGCCTGCCCCGGCTGTGCCGGGCATCGCGAGCACCTGGGCGACAGCAAGACCATCCGCGCCGAGCTGGACGGATCGCGGTCCTGGGCCCACCCAAGCGAAGTTACCGTCCGCGACTGAGGCGCCCTGGTAATGGAGCACCCCGGCATCGACCCAGAGCACAGTGAAACTGTCACCGCCCAGCGCCGGCATGAGCCGAAATGTGGCCGCGTTGGTCAGCGGAGGATCGAACTTCTCGAGAGGTTGCTCCCATATTACGTCGAACTGGCCGGCAACCGACGCGACGAGATAGAACGAAACCGGGTCGATCGCGCCGGTTACGCCGTAGAGATACTGGTTGCCGGCTGGGTCGACATAAGTATCGGTCTGAAACGTGTAGCCGAGCGCGTTTCCCGCGTCGTCACCCAGCCCCGCCTGGCTCCAGCCGATCGACGGCGCGTACTGCATCCAGACCGCGCCGCTGCCGCTGCCGCTGCCGCTGACGGCAGGAAAATAGGTCAGCAGGTTGATGATGCCGCCCTGGCTGTAGGCCGCCAGCCGGCTCGGCTGCAGGCGCGTGTTCGGCGGCGGCTTCACGTCGACCGTAAGCAGCGCCCAGCCCGAGTGCGAACTCGCGTCCGGGGTGAAATGGAGCAGCTCGCCAGCCGGATCGACCGTGATCAGGTTGCAGACGCCTGGCATGTCGGCGTCCTGGACCGCCACGAACCGGCCCTCGAGATTGTCGCCCACCGGCGCGTCCTCGAGTTGCAGATAATCGTTGATGAGGCTGGACGTAATCCGGATGTCAGCCGCGTTGGGAAGGATCACGTCCGTTCTCTTTCTTCGACGTTGTCAGGGCGGCGACGCTTTCCCCGCGCAGGCCGGGTCCTGGTCGCCGGGCAGACAGGTTTGGCATTGGTTCACAACGACATACGGCAGCCCGGTCGAGGCCGCCGCCGTGGTGCCGGAGAAATCATACTGCTCGTTGCCGCCGTAGCCGCCGGCGCAGCAGCCCGAGGCGAGGGCCACGTTCGTGGGCGTCAGTTTCACCGCGCCGCTGAAGGCGTGGGTATGGGTGCGGTCTTCCCCCACCGCGAGCGGGTTCCCGCCGAACGCCACACCGGGCGTTCCGTCGGGAGGCAGCCCGACTATGAATCGCCCGCTCGTGGCGAGCGCCGGCTTCCATCCCGTCGGACAGTTTGCCGCGGTGAAAAACGTGTTCACATATTGGGGCACGCCGACGGGCGGATTTGTGTCGTGATGGTAATCCGTCTTTTGGCATAGCAGCAGCTGGAGGTAAGGCAGGTTCGTCGACGCTGCTTCGGTCTGGCCCACGAAGCTTTGCGAGCCGTCCGCTGCCGGATAGTCGTTGCCGTCGCCTGCAGCGCCGGCGAAAGACACGCTGGTCAAGTTGATACTGCCGAAGAAGGCGTGTCGGTGGCCGCGGTTCTCGCCATTGTTGAGCGCGTGGTTCACGGTCGTTCCGAGCGTGCCCGATGGGAGAGGCGACGCGAAAGGCACGAGCGTGAAACCGTTGAGCGACGTTCCGTTCGCACCGATCGCTGCGGACCAACCGGAAGGGCAGCTGCTCAGGTCGAAGTATGCGATCGCGCCCAACGGATAACCGTCCGCGGCCCGTGCCGGCCGTGCAGCGGCCAGTCCTCCCAACACGATGATGAAGCAGACTATGGATCGCATCATCAATCCTTGCGGCATATGACGAGCTGGATGAACGGCAGGTTCGTCGTCTCCGGGTGGCCGCCATCGGTCGTGCCCGGTCCGCCGTTCGGCACGGCATAGGACCCGCCCCCCGCGGCCTGCTCGTTGCAGCAAGTCTGACAGCAGGCGATCGCCGCGATTCCCTTATGACCGACGCTCACGGTGGTGCTGAACTTATGCTCGTGCAGCGGCTCTGCCTCGGCCTGCAAGGGCGTACCGACCATGCCGCCGACCGCCTTGGGGTCCGACACGCCGACGAGAATCCGGCCCTGCGCCTTTGACGGCACGCTCCAGCCAACGGGACACCTGCTACCGGAGGTCAAGAAGAACGCAATCATTCCGGCCGGGGTCGTGTCCCCCGACTGCGCCTCGGCAGCGACGGAGCCCCCCAGGAGCAAGCCGAATGTGAGAGCCACCCGACCGAGGGGAGAGGCGACGCGCCGGAGCGCGCACCCGTCCCGGCGAGGTCTCGGACCGGCACCTGCCGCAACGGTCACGACCATCCTCCTCGGAACGACCCGACTCCTCTAAGCAAGCAGGGGCGGCCGCGCAAGCGACGGCCCTGTCTCAGCCCGACGTCGCGAACTGCGCTCGTGATGCCGCGGCATCGCACCGTTGGAAAACGCCTCGCGATCACCGCCTGCCGGGAAACACCCTACCCGTCGCTCGGGTCGATTGTGTGATGGAGTGTTGCCGGTGCGGCGGAACTCAGAGGAGGAATACTCCCTTACCTCCGGTCTGCTTGTCGAAGGCCTGATACGCGGCGGCGGCTTGGTCCAGCGTGTAGGTGTCGGTGAACAACGCATCCACGTCGATCCCGCGTTCGACGATGAAGCGGGCGCACTCCACCTGCCCGATGGTCGAGAATGTCCAACTGCCGACCACGCTCAGCTGCCGCCGCAGCAGGTCTGGACTGACCTCGATCTGCATGTCTCCGCCCTCGCCGACGCACACCATCGTACCCCAAACCTTGGCGGAGCGAACCGCGGCGATGCGGGCCTGGGGCGCGCTCGAGGTGTCCAGCGCGGCATCGACGCCCCGGCCCCCCGTCAAGTCGCGGATCGCACCGGCCGGGTCGTTGGATCGCGGGTCCACGACTTCCCAGGCGCCGAACTGCTTGGCGCGCGCGAGGCGTTCGGGGCTGATGTCCAGCACGATCACCCGCGCGCCCATCGCAACCGCCAACTGCGTCGCGGACAGGCCAACCGGGCCCTGGCCAAAGATCGCGATCGTGTCGTCGCCCGAGAGATTTGCCCGGCGTAGCGCGCCGTAGGCCGTGCCGGTGCCGCAGGAGATGGCAGCGCCCGCCGCGAAGGATAAGGCGTCGTCGAGCGGCAGGATGGTGTTGGCAGGCACCTTCAAATAGTTCGCGTGGCCACCGTGCTGGTTGTTGCCATAGACCTTGATCGGCACCTCCTGGCACAGCTGCGTCCACCCGCTGCGGCAATGGCCGCAGGCGTTGCAACCCTGGTAATGATGCACCATCACCCGCTGGCCGACGCGCGCCAGATGCCGGTCGACCCCGGCGCCCACTGCAGCAATCACGCCCGCCGGTTCGTGCCCGACGATCACCGGCTCAGGGTTGACCGGCAACCCGGTCACCACGGCACCATTTTTCTGCCGGCGGTACTGGTGCAGGTCGCTGCCGCACATGCCGGAGGCCTTCATTTCGACCACGACCTCGCCCGGCCCCGGTTCGGGGTCGGGGAAAGACATCAACTCGACTTCGCGGTCACCATGGAACACCACGCCACGCATCTCGATCCTCCAACTACGCGAGCTTCCGGCTCGATCAGGCCGCGGGTTTTGTTCGTCGACATAACTCTGATGGCTCGAGTAAGCACGGCCGCTTCGGTTTGGTCTTTGCCATGCCGATCTCGATGGCGATCGGTGCCCCTATTCCGCCGCCTTGGCAGGACTCCGAGCAGCTTCCTCCATGGCGCGACGCACGGCAACGACGTCAGCCTCGCCGGCGAGTTCCACGTCATCGAAACGAACCAGCGTGTCTTTCTCGACCGCCCGCTTCAGCTTGACGTTGTGCGCTAGCCCTATCGGCAGCCCGCCCTCCGCGAGACTGCGGGAGGCTGGGATAGCGTTCGCCCAAACGGCGTAACCACCCTCGCCGTCCAGGACATCGCCGGGCTGGAGGTCCCGCTTGGCGAAGGCACAGGCGTCGCCACGAAACTCCTTGCTGCTACCGGTCGGTTCATTGCGCAGCACGGCCGACAAGACGCTGACGCTGGTTTCGAGGCCGATGAGATGGAACGGCCGCCACAGGCTGGCATACCAACCGGACGGGTCCGTCAGAAGGCCGTATTGGCGAAAGCAGGCGCGTGCGTATTCGTTGTGGGCCTTGAACGTGACGAACACGCCATATCGGATGTTGTTGATCACCTCGCGTCCGTCCGGCTCCTGGCTGGCGGCGATATCGACCAGGCCGGAACGGGGCAGCCGGCCACCATCGGAGACCGGGCGGAACACCCGGGCGAGATCCTGCAGTCCGGCCGGGGGAAACGCGAGTCCGTCATCCGGGCAATCCAGACCAGTGCCGTTGGCGACCGCCGCCATCTCGATCGCGGCCTTCGTGCCGTCGGTGAAGGAGTTGTACATCTTCGGGTTGAAGTCGCCCTTGGCGACTTCCTCCTCAGACCAGCCAAAGAAGCTCCACACGGTGTCGGGGGTGGAATACCGGTACCGCGGCTCGAAATTCATGCCCTTGCCGGCGGCGGTGATCTCAAAGCCGCAGGATCGGGCCCAGTCGACAAGTTCGCAGATCAGCGCCGGTTGGTCGCCGTAGGCCATGCTGTAGACCAGCCCCTTGCGCCGGGCCCGAGCAGCCAGTTCGGGGCCGCACATCACGTCGGCTTCCACGTTGACCATGACCAAGTGCTTGCCACCCTCGATCGCGAGCAGGGCATGGCGGACGCCCGCCAGCGGATGGCCGGTCGCCTCGATGATGCACTCGATGCCGTCGGCGGCACACAGCGCCGCGGCGTCGTCCAGCACGCAGGTGCGTCCGGTACGGAGCGCATCGGTCAGCGTGGGGGCCGCATAGCGCTCCTCTGGCCAGCCCACGCGGGCCAGCGCGGCCCGGGCACGGCCGACGTCGAGGTCGGCGATGCCGACGACGTGCAAGCCGTGAATGCGCTGGGCTTGCGCCAACACCATGGACCCGAATTTCCCGGCGCCGATCAGCCCGACGCGCACGGGCCGGCCGGCTTCCGCCCGGGCACCCAACAGGGTCGAAAGGTTCATCGCGCGTCTCCGTTAAGGTTTGGGCACGAGCCCGGTGGAAAGCCAGGGGATTGCGGCGACCACGATCAGGCCGATGGTCAGCGCGCCGAGATACGGCCAGATGCGCCGCAACCCGGTCTCGGGCGGCACGCGGCCGATGATACATGCCGCGTAGTAGCCAAGGCCGAATGGCGGCGCGAACAAGCCGATTCCCATGGCGAGAATAACGACGACGGCATAATGAAGGTCGTTGATCCCGACCTCCTTGGCGATCGGGAACAGCAACGGTCCGAACAGCACCATGGCTGGGATACCCTCCAGCACGCTGCCCAGGACGATGAAGACGACGATGGAGATCGCCATAAAGCTCCACGCGCCGCCAGGCAGGCTTTCCATGAAGCTGGCCAGGGCCTGCGAGAACCCGCTTTGGGTCAGCGCCCAGGCCATGGCGGTGGCGCCGCCGACGATGAACAAGATGGCGCCGGATAGCGTCGCGGTTTCGACCAGCATCGGGAACAGGCGGCGCCAGTCGAACTGACGATAGACCAACAGGCCGACGAGGACTGTGTAGGCGACACCGATCGTGCTGACTTCGGTGGCGGTCGCCACGCCCTCGACCACGGCCGTGCGGATCACGAACGGGAGCAACAGGGCCGGAAATGCCACGATCAAGCTGCGCCAGACCAGCGCGCGCGGCGCGCGGGGGACCGCGGCCTGGTTTTCGCGAATGGCCGCGCGCCGGGCCATGAAGGCCAGGACGAGCGCCAGGAACAGGCCCGGCAGCAACCCGGCAGTGAACAGCCCGGCGATCGAGACCGAGGTGACCGAACCGATCACGATCAGCACGATCGAGGGTGGGATCGTCTCGCTCATCGCGCCGGACGCCGCCAGCAGGGCAATGAGTTCACCCTCATCGGCCCCGCGCTTCTTCATCTCGGGAAACAATACCGGCGCGACGGCGGCCATGTCGGCGGTCTTAGAGCCGGAGATGCCGGAGACGAGCAGGATCGCCCCTATCAGGACGTACGACAGCCCGCCCCGCACATGCCCGACCAGGGCGGAAAGGAACGTCACCAGCGTGCGGGCCATGCCCGTCATCTCCATCAACTGCCCGAGCAGCACGAAGAGCGGGACGGCGAGCAGGATGAGGCTGCTCATCCCCTCGTCGAGCCGGCCGATGACGATGGAAACCGGGGTGCTGGTCGTGGTCAGCAAATAGGCGACGGTCGCCATCGCGAAGCAGAAAGCGATCGGCATGCCGGAGATGACGCCGGCGCCCAGCAGCACGACAAAGAAAAACACGAGGTTCCAATTGCCGATCGCCTTCAGCCAGGGCCCGGCGACCCACAGCAGCGCGGCAACGACGAGCAAGACCGCCGCCGCACCGAGCACCTCGCGCAATCGATAACGCAGTATGCGCACGATCCCAGCCGCGGCGATCAGGGCCAGACCGACCGGGACGGCTTCGGCCCGGACCAGGCCGGACCACCCTAACGCTGGCGTCTCGATGAAGGACTGGTCGTCGGCGTAGTCGAGGGAAGCACCAAAGCAAAGCGCGACGAACAGCACCGGCAACGCGTAGGAGAGCACCTCGGCCACTGGCTGCAATGCCGGCGGTAGACGACCGACGGCATAGGTGAGCCGCATATGCTTACTGTGGATCAGCGCCAGGGCGGCGCCGAACATGGCGAGCCAAAGAAAGATGATGGAGGCCAACTCGTCCGACCAGATGATCGGTTGGCGAAACACGTAGCGCGACAGCACGCCCACCAGTAGCAGGACGACCTCCGCGAGCGTCGCCACCACCGCCGGCACCTCGATGACGAGCGTCAGGCCGCGGTCCAGCCAGTCGACGAAGCGCCCTGACGTGCCCACGCGGGCCGGGGCGGTGCCGGCCGCGGTCACGTCAGGCCAGCGGGCCGGAAGCAGCCTGCAACGCCGACCAGCCGACGTCCCCGAATTTGCCACGCCAGTCGGCGTAGAAGCTGGTCTTCTGCAGTGCGGCGCGGAAGGAGGGCTTGTCGGATGCGATGAAAGTCATGCCCTGCGACTGCAGCTGCGCCTTGAGGCTGGAATCGAGCTTTTCCGCGTCAGCGCGTTGATCCATGACGGACTGCTTGAGCTCACGCCGCACGATCTCCTGGATGTCGGCGGGCAAGCGGCCGACCGCACGGCGGTTGCCGAGCAGGGAGAAGCAGTCCCAGATATGGCTGGTTTCGTTGACGTTCTTCTGCACCTCGAACAGCTTGGCGGTCTGGATCACGACCAGGCCGTTCTCCTGGCCTGCCACCAGCTTGGTCTGCAAGGCGGTATAGACCTCGTTGAAGTTGATGCTGGTGGGAGCCGCGCCGAGAGCCTGGAACAGCGAGGTGAAAATCGGCGATACCGGGACCCGAATGTGGAAATCCTTCAGATCGGCGGCCTCGCGGATCGGCTTCTCGCCGCTGGTGATCTGGCGAAATCCGTTATCCGCCGGCGGTGCGACGACGAGAACGCCCGCTTTCTCGATCTGCGTATCGATATACTTGCCGAGTTCGCCGTCTACCGCCTTCCACACTTGGTCGTAACTACTGAAGGCGAAGCCCACGTTCACAAGTGCTGCCGTCGGCACGAGCGTGGAAAGGACAGAGTTGGAAATATTGAGGAACTCCACGCCGCCAGCGCGTAGTTGTGAGATGAGGTCGGTGTCGGAGCCCAGCTGATTGTTGGGGAACAGCTTCATCGTGAGCCGCCCGCCGGTTGCCTTGGCGATGCGGTCGATCGCTTCCTGGAGGCGGAGGTTGATCGGATTGGTCGGCGACTGGCCCGTGGCGAAGCGATACTCGAACTCGGCGGCGCCGGCGGGGCGCCCGATCGCAAACAAGGGCAATACTGCGGCGCCGAGGAGGTGTCGGCGGGATAGTCCCCGATAGCTGGTCATGATCGTTTCTCCCGTTACACGCCTTTGCGGCGTTTTGTTCAGCGGCTTAACGCAGCCCGGATGGTCGACGCAACGCCCTCGCCGTCCAGGCCGTAATGGCGGTAGAGATGCGTTGGCGGGCCGAGGATCGAATAGGCATCCGGCATGCCGATCCGGACGAGGCGCGCGGCAGCGCCCGATTCGGCGAGGACCTCCGCCACCGCGGAGCCGAACCCGCTGGTAACGTTGTGCTCCTCGGCGGAGAACAGAACCCGATGGTCCCTGGCGGACAGCCGGATCGCGTCTGCGTCGATAGGCCGGATCGAATACATGTCGATCACACGCAAGCCGATGCCCTCGCGGGCGAGGATGTCATGCGCCTCGAGCGAAGCGGAGACCAGGTTGCCGATAGCGAAGACGGTGGCGTCGGCGCCGTCACGCAGCATGTGGCTGCCGCCGATACGCCACTCCGGCACCGTGTCATAGACGACCGGCTCTCGGCCGCGGCCGACGCGGAAGTAGATCGGGCCGTCATGGCCGATCGTCGCCGGCAATGCTGCGCGGATCGCGTTAGCATCGCAGGGTGCCATCACGACCAGGTTGGCGATGGCCCGCAACAGGCCGATATCTTCGTTGCAATGGTGCGACGTGCCGTAAAAGCCCATCGCGATCCCGCTATGCGTGCCGACCATGCGGATGCGCAGGTTGGGGTAGGCGATATCGTTGCGGATGTTCTCGGCGCCCATCAATGCCAAGAAGAAGCTGTAATTACTGATCACCGGTAGTAGTCCGGTGGTCGCGAGCCCTGCGGCTGCGCCGATCATGTTGCGTTCGGCGATGCCGAAGTTGAAGTAGCGGTCCGGGTATCGGCGCCCGAAATTGATGACCTGCGTCGGCCGGCCCAGATCGGCGGTGCAGACCACAATGTCGTCGTGCCCCTGCTCGGCCAGGTCGATCAGCACCTGTCCGGTGGGTAGCTGCAGCGACAGGTTCAGGCTGCCGACCATGTCCCAAGATTTGGCGTCCATCCCCCGGCGGACCGAGGTCTCGGACATGTCGACGGCCGGGTTGTCCAGACTCGTGTAGGCGCCGCTCATCCGACGCTCCCTGCTTCGATCTCGGCCAGGGCGGCGTCCCGATCGGCCGGGCCGAGAAAGCCGAGATGCCACTGCCACGCATGTTCCATGAAACCGACACCGCGGCCGGCGATCGTGTCGGCGATGATCATGGCGGGGCGGTCGCGCGAACCGTTCAGCGCCCAGTCGAGCGTCTCCCCGACCACATCCAGATCGTGCCCGTCGACCCGGCGGACGTCCCAGCCGAACGCCCGCCATTTATCGGCCAGCGGCTCGTTGTTCATCGTCTCGCTTACCACGCCGTCGCTGCCGACGGCATTGTTGTCGACGATGCCGACCAGGTTGGAGAGCCCGTAATGCGCACCCGACATCGCGGCCTCCCAGATCTGGCCCTCCGCTTGCTCGCCGTCGCCCATCAAACACACGACCCGGCCCGGCAGACCCTGCTTGCGGATGCCGAGCGCCATGCCAACGCTGACGGAGAGGTTGTGCCCGATAGAGCCGGAGCTGAAGTCGGCACCCCGCACTTTTCGCATGTCCGGGTGATCACCGTAGGGCGAGCCAAGGCGGGTATAGGTATACAGCTCGTCCCATGGGAAAAAACCGAGGTCGGCGAGCACGGGATACAGCCCGATGGCGGCGTGGCCCTTGCCCATCGTGAACCGGTCGCGACCCGGCCAGTGCGGCTCGTCCGGACGTACGTGCATGAACTCGTAATAAAGCGACGCCACCAGCTCGGCCATTGAGAAGCTGCTGCCGTAGTGTCCGCTGCCACAGATATCAGTCAGCTTCACGGTCTCGCGGCGGATCATCCGCGCCTTCTCGCGCAGGACATCCTTGTCGACATTGCGGCGCGGACGGGGTTCAACCATGGATCAACATGCCTCCGTTGACGTCGATAGTCGCGCCGGTGACGTAGCCGGACAGGTCGGACGCGAGGAACAGGAAGATCCGCGCGACGTCGATCGCGTCCCCGAGCCGGCCCAGCGGGATTCCGGCAGCGATCTCGGTCTTCATCTCGGGGGTGAGTTTGCCGCCGGTGATGTCGGTCTGGATCAGGCCGGGGGTGACGCAGTTGACCCGGATGTTGTCCGGGCCGAGTTCGCGGGCCATGGCCTTGGCCAGACCCAGCACGCCAGCCTTGGCGGCGGAGTAGTGCGGCCCGCCGAAGATGCCGCCGCCGCGCTGGGCGGAGACACTGGACATGCAGGCGATGCTGCCCGCGCGACGCCCGCGCATGGCGGGAACGGCCGCCTGGCTGAGGTTCAGCACGCCGCGGAGATTGACGTCGAGCACCGCTTCCCACTCGGCCGCGCCGATCTCCATGAGTTTGAGCGGCTGCGTGATGCCGGCGTTGTTGATCAACACGTCGATCGCGCCCTGATCGGCCTCGACCCCGGCGACGGCCCGCTCGCAGGCGGCCCGGTCGGTGACATCGCAGGCATAGCCAGCGTGTGAAGGCCCGATGGAGCGGGCAGCTCCGGCAGCGGCAACTCCGTCCAGATCGAGGATGACGACCCGAGCGCCGTGCTCGGCGAACAGACGCGCGGTCGCGAGCCCGATCCCGCGTGGACTGGCGGCGCCGGAAATCACGCACAATTTGCCGCTCAGCAACAACGGCGCCTCCCCCGATTATTATCGTTGGGGTCATCGTGCGGTGTTTAGCCGATCCGCTTCAAACGAAAACATTGCACCAATAGATGAGCTGGGTTCACCTTTGGCGCATGAACAAGCTGCCCCTCTCATCGCTGCGCGTGTTCGAAGCGGCAGCGCGTCTGGTGTCATTCCGGGCTGCGGCGGCCGAGTTGAGCCTCACGCCCGGTGCCGTCAGTCATGCCCTGAAAGACTTGGAGCAGCGGTTGGGCATACCACTGTTCATCAGGGCAGGACGCCGGGTCACGACGACACCGGCGGGCGACATGTTGCTGCACCATGTGGCTCGGGCGTTCTCCGACTTACAACGAGGGCTGGTGTCCGTCTGCGTCGCCGGGCCGCAATCGTTACGGCTGCACTGCGCTCCGAGCTTCGCGGGGCAATGGCTGATGCCCCGCTTGTCAGGCTTCTTCGCGGACAATCCAGGACTGGATCTGCGTCTCTCCGCCGATCCGCACTATCCGACCTTTCCGTCAGATGCCTTCGATGCCGACATCGTTTATGGCGAACCAAGGCAACCCGGGTTGACCGTTATCCCGCTCGGCACGGAAGAGATCACGCCTCTCTGCGCGCCGTCGATGCTGGCCCGGATCACCGCGCCGACCGATCTCCGCGCGCTGATCCTGATCGAGAGCGAGCACAACAGGCTGCGCTGGCCGCACTGGTTCGAGGCGAATGGCACGACCTCTCCGACACCAAAAGGTCCTCGTTTCGATCGTTCCTCGTTGTCATTGGCCGCCGCAGCGGACGGGATCGGCGTCGCATTGGAGAGCGTTCGGCTGGCGGAGCGAGAATTACGGGAGGGCCGCTTGATACAGCCGTTGTTCGGTCGCTCAAGAAGTCTTTTCCAAATCGGGCATCGGCTCGTATTCCCGGCTGGAGCTGACCACAAACCTACGCTGACACGGTTCAAATCCTGGTTGCTGATGGAGCTCACTAAAATCGACGACACGGGCGATCGCCAAGACCAAATAGATGAGCCGAACCACCATCGGCGCAAGCAAGATGAAGGTGGCTGATTGATCGATATCCCGAACGGCAAGGAATACGGACTCGAAGTGCCGATGCGGGAGAGCGACAAAACGGTGCTCCAGGGGCCGTTGCAGTCATCGATGTCGACGAGAGAGTGTTTTCCGTAGCGTCTAATTTGAAGAACTGCGGCAACCGAGCAGGGCGGCCTAAAGTCTATTGGATAGGCGTTGGCGGCAAGATTGAGGGTGCAGTCCCGTAATTGAATCCTGACGATCGGTGACCTGGTCTGGTCGTCGGCGCGGAGGATCGATCGCGCTCGTTAGAGTGGCGTTTCGGTCCGACCGTGTTGCGATCTGGCGCGATGACCGCACCGAGCGGCCCTCCGCATCGACGCAACATGGAACGAGAACGACCGAGCCGACGTCTACCGCGAGGCAGGGGCCGCTACTGAGGGCCGGGTCTGCTGCCGGTCCTGCCCGCCATAGGTTTCGGGAAAGCGGCGGTCCGCGAAGTAAGGTGTTTGCGCCGCGAGTAATTCATCCACCTGCTGATAGAGCCGGTCGAACACCCAAGGACGGCGGGCAAGCCGTCGGTCGTTGAGCCAGTATGGGCTCCATCCAGCCGTCGTTGAAACGATCTCGCGCGCAAACTCGGGAGCGTATTCGAAGCCGCCTTCGACCACTACGTCGATGTAGGATTGCAGTAGCGGGAAGTTTTCATCAGGCGGGTTGTCTTCCTTCGGCATATAGGCCCAGATCTGCCCTTCGGGTGGCAGGCCCTGCCACGACACCGCCTCCAACTCGGCGCGCGGTATCTCGATCCGGCGGTAACCAGCCTCGCGCGCATCGAATGCGGCCAAGTCGTCGCCCTCCGCGGGATAGAGCACGCCGTTGATCGTCATCGCGGCCTCGCCAGCACGAGCAGGGCGGAGGCCGAGCGCGGTGAACCCGGAGGCGGACCGGTCGTTCCACGCCCGCACATGACCGAACGTGGCCGCGATGCGGGCCGGGACCACGACGTGAGCGGCCGCCGTCATGTCACGCGACGCGCTATTAACGAGGGAGCCGTAGCCGAAGAGAAACTGCGTGGGCTGGCGGAGTTTGCGGCCCCAGAACTCCTCGCCCCAAGCGTCACAGCCTGACCCGGCGACCGTCGCCGCCAGCAGCGCCAGGAACGGACGACGGAGAACCGGGCTTGTGCTCGACGACATCTCGGTTCCTCGTTGGGTCGAGATGATCACGGACCGGCCCCGCCGAGCAAGAAGAACAACGCTCGGCTGACTGGCTTTGCGCGGGCAAGCTACCAAGCGATCCCGCGTCCACTGACCCTCTTGGCCCGCAGTTCGCGCAACGGATGCAACTCTGTCCGCAGGTCGCCTCAGGAAATTTCGATCTTCGCTGGCGACGGTCGCGCCAGACGGACCGAAGACCGCGAAGTCCAAGCGGCCGTGCCCCCGTCGCAAAGGTTGGACTTTCGGTCCGTTGCTAAGATCGATCTTGTGCGACGCTTGCCAAATGATCGTAACGGCAAGCGGCCGGAAACGGGGGGGGGGTGGATCGGCCCGCCGTTCGGCACTTCCGTCTCCGTCGTGACCGGCAGTAGGGCGATGGTCATGCTGTCTATTCGGACGGGATTCGAATGGCCGCCGCCAGTGATGCCCGGCATCACCGATACGTTCACCGCGACCAGCTTTATCTTTGAAATAATGACGTCTGACTGCCGCAATTGTACTTCCCTTTGCGACAGGATTGCTTTTGAAAAAAGTATCGTTTCAGTCTGAGACGGACGCCGACGCCGGAGAGCTCAACCAACTCGGCACTGGTAAGCCCTTGCTTTGTAAAAACTCCGGATTGAACAGCTTGCTTTGATAACGGGCGCCGCTGTCACATAGGATCGTCACCACCGTGTGGCCCGGCCCGAGGTCGCGCGCAACGCGAATGGCTGCGGCCACGTTTAGGCCGGCGGAGCCTCCGACGGAAATCCCCTCGCGACTCATGAGATCGAACACCTGCTCGAGAGCCTCTGCGTCGGGGATCCGCACTGCGTCGTCGATCGGCGCACCGTCCAGATTTCCCGGGATCCGCGACTGGCCGATGCCTTCGGTGATGGAGCTGCCGGAGATGCTTAGATCGTTGGACTTGACCCAACCGAACAATCCGCTGCCCTCTGGATCGGCCAGCACGATCCGTATCGCCGGGTTACGGGCTTTGAGCGCCATGCCCACGCCCGCAAGTGTTCCCCCGGTGCCGCAGGAGCAGGTGAAGGCATCCACCCGGCCTTCCGTCTGGTCCCAAATTTCCGGTCCGGTCGTGGCTCGATGCCCCTCGCGGTTGGCAAGATTGTCGAACTGGTTGGCCCACACAGCGCCGAGTTCCTCGGCCAGCAGGCGCGACACATGCACATAGTTGCCAGGGTCGCGATACGGTTTAGCAGGCACCAGCCGAAGCTCGGCCCCGATCATGCGCAGAAACTCGATCTTCTCGCGCGACTGCGTCTCCGGCATGACAATGACGGTGCGGTAGCCACGCGAGTTGCCCACCACGGTGAGGCCGATGCCGGTGTTGCCCGCCGTGCCCTCCACGACGGTGCCGCCCGGTTTGAGAACGCCACGCCGTTCCGCGTCGAGTATGATCGCCAGTCCGGCCCGGTCCTTCACCGAGCCTCCCGGATTGGCGAACTCGGCCTTGCCGAGGATCGTGCAGCCGGTGACGCGCGAGGCCCCGCGCAACTTGATGAGTGGTGTATTGCCGATGGCGCCCGCCAGGTCTTCTGCGAAGGGGCGTGCGGAGACAACGCGAGAGTTCAAGTCCGACCGGACCGTTCCGTTGCTCATCGCGTCGCGTCGCCCTCTTTTTTCCAAGCGTCGAACCCGCCTTCGATGTGGCGGGCCCGGGCTAAGCCGATGTCTTGCGCGGCCTGTACGGCCATCGCAGACCGCTCTCCAAAGGCACAGTAGAACACCAGGTCCCGGTCGGTCGACCGCGCCAGCTCATTCAAGATGCCGCCCTCGCAGATGTTCTCCTGCAGTTCGGGATACGGGGCGTGCAGACCGCCGGGAATGGCGCCGTGACGTTCGCGTTCGGACTTGTCGCGCAAGTCGATCAGCACGATCTCGCGGCTACCGACGAGGTCCATCGCTTGCCGAGCCGACAGAGCCCAGCCGCGCCGCGCGACCTGCTCCTGTCGCAGGCCCTGGCGCATGTTCGCCGGAACTGCGACATCCATCATCTTGGGGTTCGGCAGCCGAAGGTTCTCCATCAGCGCCACGTATTCCTCCGCCGACTTCACGAGGAGGCGCGGGTTGAAGCGGCGCTCCTCGCCGATCGTGCTGACCGTATCTCCTTTGTAATCGTGCGCCGGATACACGAGCGTTTCATCGGGTAGGCGGAGCAGACGCTGCAAACTCTCGTATTGCATGCGTGCGTCGCCGTTCTGGAAATCGGTTCGCCCGGTGCCGCGGATCAGCAGCGTATCGCCGGTGAACACCCGGTCGCCCAGCACGAAGCTGTAGGAGTCATCGGTGTGACCGGGCGTGTACATTACCTTGAGGGCCACACCCTCAACCCGCACCGCGTCGCCCTCGGTGATGCGCATGGACACAACGTCCACTTTGCTGTTCTCGCCCATCACCGTGATGCAGTGGGTGCGGTCGCGCAGGGCGCCCAAGCCGGTGACGTGATCGGCATGCATATGCGTGTCCACGGCCTTTACCAGCCGCAAATCCAGCTCTTCCATCAGTTTCAGGTAGCGGTCGACCTTCTCCAGCACGGGATCGATGATCAGCGCCTCGCCTCCGCGCCGGCTCGCTAGCAAGTAGCTGTATGTGCCCGATGTGGCATCGAAGAGTTGGCGGAAAATCAACGGAGTCTCACTCCTCTTTGGCCGCGTTCAGTGTGTGGATTGGGCGGACCCGCAGATATGGTTTCAGGGTTTTCCAACCATCAAAATACTTCGCGGCGGCAACTTCGTCGGACACTGACGGCGGGATGATGACGTCCTCGCCGGGCTCGCAGTTTACCAGCGTCGCCACGAACTAGCATCACCTTAATTTTCCCATTTGGGCCGATGATGAACATCGAACGCACCGTTGCATTGCCCGCCGCGCTACGCCCCTCGGATGTGGCGCCGGCACCCTCAGGCAGCCTATCGTCGGCAGTCGCCACGCCGCCCGACCTCGGGCACCGATGGCTCTGCGCGACCTGGGCATGCCTGAAAGTGGCATCGCACAGGCGGCGGAGTCGGTCGTCAACGTACCCTACTGGAATCCGCGCGCCGTCGACCGTGCCTCGATCCAGGCTGAAGCGCCCCGCAACTCGCGTCTGTCGGTTCGTTATTGTTTCAGTTGCGCCTCGATCGCCGCTTTGTCGACGACCGACCACACCGCATCGATCCGTCCGGCAACGAACCGGTAGAAAACGTTCTCGGCAAATCTCACGCGCTTGCCATTCACGGCAAGACCCATGAAGGTTCCTTTCGGTGTGCAATCGAATAGAAGCCGACATCCGACCTGCGCTCCGTCCACGATGAGCATCCCAACGTCAAATTTCAGGTCCGGGATATCCTCGCAGTTACCGATCAGCATGTCGCGATAATGTGCGTAACCAACCATCGTGCCATTGTAGCTTATGGTACCTGCGACAAATTTGTGCAGTTCGTCCCAGTCCCTCCGGTTCAAGCAGTCTAGATAGTCGTGATAACGTTCAGTAACGTTGCTAAAATTCATCAATAGTGTCCTGCTTCCTCGTCGTCTTCCGGCGCCAAATTCGTCTAAGATTCGCTCACATCAAGGCGTTTGATGTTCGAGCCGTTCGAATGGCGTAGTGCGTTCGCGACTGTGGTTCGATCGGCGTGATCCGAAGAAGCTGGGCAACAACTCGCTAAGTCCGGTTCGGTTCAGCATCTCGGCCCGCAACCGATCGGTGACGGCGAAACCGACTGCAGCGCCATCGTTGGTCGGATCCACGACCACCCGGAACGGGCGCCGACCCGGCGGCGCCGCGACGATGTCGACCACGGCACGCGCGACGAGAGCCGGGTCGGCGTCGTCCGGGACGATCGCCGCGAAAGCTTCCTGCACGCGCTCGCCGAAACCGGCATAAGGGCCCGCCTCGTACTCGGCCATGCGGGCCTCGTCGGCGGGGTGCCCGGCATTGGCGAAGTGGTTCGTACCCTTGGTGAACGCGCCGGGAACCACGATGGAGGTCTCGATCCCCCATAGCACCAACTCCCGCGCGAGAATGACGGCCAGCGCGTCCATCCCGGCTTTGGCGGCGAAGTAAGGCCCGAGATACGGCGGCGTGCCGCCGGTGACGCTGCTCGAGGAGTTCCAGATCAATAAACCTCGGCCGGCTTTGCGCATGTGCGGCAGGGCAGCGCGGTTGACGCGCTGCGTGCTGAGCACGTTGGTGTCGTATTGCTGCGCGAGTTGGTCGGGCGTGAACGCCTCCGTGGGCCCGTACATCATGTGGCCGGCATTGTGCATCACGACATCGATGCGACCATGCTCGGCGACGATCCGTGCCACCGCTTCGGTCACCGAACCCTCCGACCCGACATCGAGCTCGATCGTGCGGAGATCGGCCCGCTTCTCGTGCGCGAACGCCACGGCCTCGGCGACCTTGGCGGCGTTCTTGCCGGTCGTGTCGCGCATGGAGGCATAGACGGTATGGCCGGCCTCCGCCAAGGCGCGCGCCGTCAGACTGCCGAAACCGCTGGAAGCGCCGGTGATGAGGATGATCTGAGCCATGGTCCCGCCCCCCTCAGACCACGCCGCCATTGACGCGCAGCACCTGGCCGTTGACCCAGCCGCCCTCCGGTCCGGCCAGGAACGCGACGACGTCGGCAATGTCCCCCGGTTGCCCGAGACGCCCCAGCGGCGCCGCCTTGGCGATCCGGTCGATCGTCACCGGGTCCTTGTCGTCGAGGAACAGGGCTGTCGCGGTGGGGCCGGGCGCGACGGCGTTGACCGTGATGCCGCGGGCGCCGAGCTCCTTGGCCAGGATGTGGGTGAGTGCTTCAACGCCTGCCTTGGTGGCGGCATAAACGCCGTAGGTGGGCTGATACAAACCGACCACGCTGGAGGAGAAATTGACGATCCGCCCCCCGTCCCGAAGGCGGCGCGCTGCCTCGCGCAGCATATTGATCGTGCCTTTCAAATTGACGGAGAGATGGCGGTCGATCAGGTCGTCGCCGCTCTCCGCCAGAGGGGCCAGCTTCATGATCCCAGCATTGTTGACCAGAACGTCGACGCCTCCGAAGGCAGTCTCGGCGGCATCGAACATGGCGGCGGCATCGGCCGCGCTGCTGACGTCTGCCTTGTGGGCCAGGGCGGTGCCGCCGGCCGCTTCGATGGTGCGGACCAGCGCGTCTGCCGGCTCCGCACTGCCCGTGTAGTTGACGATGACGGCAAAGCCGTTCGCAGCGAGGCGCTGGACCACGGCGGCACCGATCCCGCGCGATGACCCAGTCACGATGGCACAACGTTGGACGTCTGGCATGGGTGTTCTCCGGTTCGCTGCCACGGAGTAGACCCTGGAAGACCGATACAGTCTGTGCCTTAAATTCCGACTTCATTGACCGGTATACTGGAACAACGGTGGATAGGATCGAGGCGATGCGCGCCTTCGTGCGCGTGGTCGAGCGACGCAGCTTCGCCCGGGCGGCGCACGACCTGGCGCAGCCGCGCTCCCGACTGTCGGAGGCCGTGCAGCGGCTGGAGCGGCAGGCGGGGGTGCGCCTGCTGACCCGAACGACGCGGCACGTGGCGCCTACGCCGGAAGGTGAGGAATGCTACCGGCGCTGGCTGTCGATCCTGGCCGAGATCGACGCCGCCGATGCCGCCATCACCGCCACGGCACCGGCCGGCCCGCTGCGTGTGAACGTGCACGGCACCATGGCGCGGCACTTCCTTCTGCCTGCGCTTCCCGAGTTCTTGGCTCGCTACCCCGAAATCCAACTCCATGTGGGCGAAGGCGATCGCTTGGTGGATCTCGTGGCCGAGGGGATCGACTGCGTGATCCGTGTGGGCCAGCCGGCAGAAAGCGGCCTGGTCGGGCGCCAGCTCGGCGTGCTCGAGGAAGGCACCTTCGCCAGTCCAGCCTACCTGGAGCGGCATGGTGTCCCTTCATCGCCGACGGCGCTCGAAGGGCATCGGATCGTCGGCTTCGTGTCGTCGCTGACCCGGGCGGTGCTGCCGCTCGAGTTCCGCCTGCCGCACGGCACCGTCACCGTGCCGCTACCGGCCTCCGTGACGGTGACCGCCGCGCCTTCTCTCGTCTGCTTGGCCCTGCACGGGATGGGGCTGATCCAAGTGCCACGCTACCGGGTCGCCGCTTACGTGAAGACCGGCGCGTTGATGGAAGTGCTGGCCGGCACGCCACCGGAGCCCAGCCCGGTCTACATCTTGTATCCCGCCGGCCGACATCCCTCCCCCCGCACCCGCGCCTTCGTCGACTGGGCCTCTGCCCTTCTCACACCGAAGCTCGGCCAAACCGGAGGCGTGCCGTAACGGCGGGATCCGACGCTCGTGAAGCGCGACCTGGCCGGTATTCGGCAGGCGAGCTGACCCCCAACGGCTCAGACCATCTCCGTATCGTCTGTGAAGTGGGCCAAGCTCTGACGCCGGCGGTCCACCAGCAGCCGCGTCACGTCGGGGCGGGCGTAATGCCCGGCTTGGTCGAAGTTCTGCCGCTCGCGCCGCACCGCCCGGTGGTCCAGCGTGGCCACCAGTAGCTCCTCCCGGCCCGTGACGGGCTCCACCACCCATTCGCCGTCCGGCCCTGCGATGCAGGAGCCGCCATCGGCTGGCACCGCCGGGCAGCCACGCTCCAGCATTGACGCTGCCGGGCTGTCGGGCGGCACGTCCTCCCGCCGCATCAGGCCCGACACCGCAAGCACGTAGCTGCGCCCCTCACGAGCCAGGAAGCGCGTCGTGTCCGCCGTGTTGCGCCGGTTGCCGGGCCACAGCGCCACGTGCAGGTCTTCCCCTTGCGCATAGAGCGCGGCGCGGGAGAGCGGCATCCAATTCTCGTAGCAGTTCAGCCCGCCCACGGTGAACGGCCCGACCGGATGCACGCACAGTCCATGACCGTCGCCGGGCGCCCAGCTCAGCCGCTCCTCATAGGTCGGCATCAGCTTGCGGTGGACGGAGCCGATCGTGCCGTCCGCGCCGATATGCACGCGCGAGCAGTAGACGCTATGTCCGCCCCGGTCGGCAGGCCGTTCGATGATGCCCAGCATGACGGCGATGCCGAGCCGCGCAGCCGCAGCACGCACCCCGTCCAGATGCCCGGACTCCACCTGCACGGCCTGGTCGAGATAGTGGGCGTGGATGTCCTTCTGTAACGGGGATTCGAACCGGGCGCCGTCCGTGTGCTCGATCCAGAACGGATAGCCAGGGACGAGCGCCTCCCCGAAGGCGACGAATCCACAGCCGGCCGCGGCGGCCCGGCCGACCCAGTCCTCCACCTTGGCCAGCGTGGCTGCGCGGTCCAGCCACACGGGCGCGATCTGTGCCAGCCCCACCGTCAAATGATCCCGTCCCACCGCGCTAGCTCCGTCCTGGTTGCGATATCTGACCGGAGCGGTCAGCATCGGTCCAACTCATCGTTCGGATATCATCCCATCTCCTTTCCTCATGTCAGCTTGACCCAGTTCCGCTGCTTCCAGGCCGTGGTCGATCAGGGCGGCTTCGTCGCGGCGTCGATCCACCTCCATCTGTCCCAATCCGCCGTCAGCCATGCCGTCCAGGCGCTGGAACAGGGTCTCGGCGCCCCGCTATTGGTGCGTGGCCATCGCGGCGGCGTCACCCTCACCGCGGCGGGCGTGGTTGCATTGGCCGAAGCGAGGCTGGCGTTGACGGCGGTCGAGCGTATGGCGGCGGGCGTGGCCGAAGCGGCCGGCTCGCACCGACTGAGAGGGACACTCCGCATCGGCGTGGTGCAGAGCGCGGCGGTGCACCTGCTGCCGGGCTGGCTGCGGCAGCTGCGCGCCGATCATCCCGGCATCGCCGTGGCGCTGCACGAGGGCACCGACCCGGAGGTGATGGAATGGGTTCTGGCCGGGGTGGTCGAGGTCGGCGTCACCAGCCGCACCCATGCGAGCCTTGCGGCGCGGGCGATGCGGCAGGACGACTACGTGGTGGTGGTGCCGGACGGCCATCCACTCGCAGGTCAGTCGGGTGTCGGGCTGCGGGAGTTGGACGGCCAGCGGATGCTCCTGTCGGGCGGCGGCTGCGAGACGCTCATCCAAGAGTTGCTGGCGTCGGCCGGCAGCAATCCGGAGATCGTCTGCCTGGTCCGAGACAACGCCACGCTGGCCAGCATGGTGGCCGGGGGACTCGGCCTCACCATCATGCCCGAACTCGCCCTGCCGGCGGATCGCCGCGGCCTGAAGGTCGTCACCCTGCGCCCACCCTTGCACCGCACGCTGCACCTGCTGACCAAGCCAGGAGAGGCTCAGGGTCCGATGGCCGCCGCCTTCGTCAAGGCTGCAAAACAGGGCGAGCACATGACCTCGTGAGAACCTCGAAAGTCGCGGCGTCGGCGGTCTCGCGGGTCAGCACCCGCACACCGCGCCCGCGTTTCATGGGCTGATCGACGACGTGGCGGCCAACGCGGCCGCTGACACCGATGATCGTGGGCGTCGCTTCTCGGGCACGACCAGAAAGATTGACCTCGAGGATCACGACGGGGAGCGCGCCACGCTCCGTCGTGCTCCTGGCAGGGCGAGGGTGGACACCATGAATGACCCTCCTCTGGCGCGGGCTGCTGCCGGAGCGATCGCCTCCCGCCGAACAGACCGAACTGCGCCAGCAGACCGCCATCGTCGGAACCAGCATCCCCTCCCTCAATGTGACTTAATCGTGATTACACGATTGGGCATGGACCCGAGCGGCTTAAGGTTTTATTAACTTCTATGCGCGGTTTTGCAGGTTCGAGAGCGGAAGACGCACGGTAAGTGCGAGATCTGCGTGAGTAATGCGTTAAACGCAACGCTCCTTTCTGCAACCTGAGGTTGTAGCAAGTTCACTCATTAAGTATCCCGCTTCTCATGAGCAACGCATCTAATTTTGGTTCGCTGATCGTTAAATCAGGCGAAACCGTTTCCCTCTCACAAAACCTGACCGCCTCAGGCGCTGCGAGGGCAAGTTATCTGATCGTGAACGGGTACGATCGCAATGAGTACACCGTCAACGCTTCAGGCACGACCGGTAGTTTTACCGGTAACGGGCGCACGCTCACGTTCAGTTCACTTGGCGGCGACGCGCGCGGCGCCGGGATCGTCTTCGCACTAAGTGCGAGCACTGGCCGCTACACCAGCTCGACCTACGGATATTTTGATCAGCTCACTTACACAGCTTCGACCAGCGCCGGCGACGTCACCGCCATCTCGTTGTTCAGCACCAACTCGGCGAGCGTCGCCAACACCTATGCCGCCAACGCGATCTCGCTCGCGCAGTATGACGCCCCCGGTTATCTCGGCTCGCTGACCGTCGCCTCGCCGACCGGTTTCGCCGGCACGGTGCCGGCCCAGGCGACGCCACTGTCCATTGCCGCCGTGGCGCAGAGCTTCGTCGGCTCCGTCTGCAATCGGAATGGTTGTTGGGTGCTGGCCAGCACGATCTCGGCCGAGGCCGGCGCCTCGCTGCCGGTGCAGAGCGCCGTCAACATGGCGGGCGCTGCCAACGGCGAATGGATGGTCGCCTATAACGGGCCGGCCGGGTCAACCGGCGACTGGGCCTCGATGGTGCGCACCGGCGACATGGTCGGCTTCGTCACCGCGGCCGGCATCGGGCACATCACCACGGTGGTGTCGGGCGCTGCCGGCACGGCCATGGTGATCGACAACGCCACCATCGTCGACGCCCGGGGCAACATCCGCAACGCCGCCAATGACGGCTCGGCCAAGGACATCGTCGTCCAAGCGGCGCACGCGGCCTCGCAGGAATGGGCAGGCGTCTCGGCCAGCTCGGTCGTGATCTTCCGGCTCGACACGCCGGTTGTCGCCACCCTGCAAGCCACCCTGAACATCGCCGCCCGCGGCACCGCGACCTTGTCCACCGTCTTCGCCGCTACCGACCCGGCGGGCAAGCCCATCACCAGCTACCAGGCTTACTCGAGCACCGCCTCGGACTGGTTCACGGTCAACGGCACCTCGGTCGTCGCCACCTCGGCCGCCACAGCGGTGACGGCGTCGTCCCTCTCGGAGATCGAGTTCGATCGCGGCACATTGGACGTCGCCGACGACGTGATGGTGCGTGCCTCCAACGGCAGCTTCTGGGGCGACTGGACCAAGATCAGCGCGGGCATCAATCCGCTCACCGTGAGCCGCAGCACGGGCCTGACCACCGACCCGAACGAGGTCTCGATCCACCGTTTTTTCGACAAGACCGATGGCACGCACTTCTTCACTGCCAGCAGCAGCGAGGCGTCGACGCTGGAGGCGACTCGGACCGACCTGTCCTACGAAGGCGTTGGCCTGAATGGCTACGCCGCAGCCGATGCGTCGCCGTCCAGTGTCGCCGTGTTCCGCTTCTTCGACTTGAAGGACGGCACGCATTTCTACACGGCCAGCACGTCCGAGCGGGATACGCTGGTGACGAACCAAGCCGCCTCGATGAAGTTCGAAGGCGTTGCCTTCTATGAGAACGCGACGCCGCAAGCGGGCGATGCCGCCGTGTATCGCTTCTTCGACACCGCCCATGGCACGCACCTGTTCACGCAGAGCGCCAGCGAGAGGGCCTCCATCCTCTCGACCCGGCCGGATCTCGTCTCCGAAGGCATCGCGTTTTACGCCCCGACCTAAGTCGCTACCCAACAGTGCCGTCGTCAATCCCAGCAGAGAAGAAGTCATTCCAATGTCGTTCAACCAAATTGCGATGCTCGCCGCCGTCTCGCTGGGCCTCATGACGGCCGCGATCCCCGCCAGCCGCGCGGCCACCTCGACCGCCGCCATGGCGGTCTCGGCAACCGTCGCCCCGCACTGCCAGGTCGAAGTGCCGGCCGATCGGGCCGATCCGGCGAGGCGGGCGCACGCGCTGGCCGTCACCTGCGACATGAACGTCCCCTACAACGTGACGTTCGGAGACGAGGCGGCCCCCGCGACACGCTCCTTCACGGCGCTGGGCGACCAATCCGGCCGCATTGCCGCAACGATCACGTATTGAACCGCAAGTCGGCGCAGGAGGGATCCAGCCCTATCCCGAGCGGATGTCTGGGCCTGTGCCGGCGCCGACTGGGCCCCCGGCCATCAACACGTCTTCAGCGAAGCAGGCACGACAGTTGCGGCTGTATGCCGCGGAGGGCCTGGAGGGTCTCGCACCTCGAGGCTGGTCCTGCGTCACAGCCGACTTTCCACGCCGGCGCGGGCTCATGAAAGGTCATGAAGCTCCCGCCCGAGAGGTGGCCCAGCGGTGAAATGCGAGAAGTCGACCGCTAGACCAGCTCGCTCCGGTGTGCAGCACATCGGACCAACGCGGTAGGAGCGGGCCTCGGGGAACGGTGCCAATCGGAGCAGCGGCCATCGCCGGCCATCGTGCGACACCTGTATCCGGATCACGCCTGCCGCGACCGTCGCCCGCAACCAGAACTCAGCCGCATCCCCGTCGAACGGTCCGGTTGCCCAGTCCGAACTGCCGAGCGTCAACACGCTGCCGAGCCGAGGCGCGTCATCGGACCATTCGATACCCGCCTTGATCCAACGTGCTTCGTCGAGACGAACCATGAGGCCAGCCTGATCGTAGAGCATCTCGTAGCGCGCTCGGATCCGAACTTGCGCCGTGAACGGCCCTACCATCTCACGTCCAAAGAAGTGTCCGGTATCGCGGGTGAAGCCGTAATGGGTCTCGCGCCAGAAGTCAGTTCGCGCGTCGGTCACGACCCGAAGACATTGATCTTGAATGTCCCACTCGGCCGGTTCATTGAGCCAAGCGCCGCCCGCGAAACTCATGTCGTCAATGCCCACCCTTAACACCGGTTGTTGGGTTTCGCCCTCTTCTTACCAGAATGGTTTCTGACGACGAACTGATCTCAGCCCAGGCGCAAGACGCCGAACCAGTTCGGCAGCAAGGACGAGGAACATGACAGGCGGTGCAGGCCAAGTCGGCGCGCGCGCCCTCGGAACGCGGGGCTCGTCACAGTGCCACCATGCCCATCCAGAACATGGTCTGGTCGCCCACGTCGTGATCGTATTTGCGGACGAAGGTGAGTTTGCCGTCCGGTCCGATGCGGAACACCGATAGCCCCGCGGGTACGATGGCGACCCCGTCGGCACCGCGCACAGCGACGGGCAGGTTGTGCTCGGCGACCAGCAACCGTCCGCTCGGATCGATGTGGAAGGTGCGCGGATGGATGCCGCGCGTGTCGACGTGCTGGATCGCCGTGGGCTCGCCCGTCTCCTGGTTCAGTTCGTAGACCACGATGCCATTCTCGCCGCCCATGAACACCGGAGTGCCGTCGACATTCTCTGTCTGCTCGGCCCGGTTCGAGCCGTAGAGGAAACGGCCGTTCGGGTGCACATGGATGGGGCCGGCCGCCTGACGCGCCCGGTTCTTGCCGGGTGTGGCCAAGGTTCCGACCCGGAACAACAGCTCGGGCTCGACCGTCCCCTCCGCCATACGGAGCAGGCAGACTTGGTTTTGGGTCTCGATGGAGAGATAGATCCAGGGCCGGGTCGGGTGGAAGTCGATATGGCGCGGCCCGAAGTCGCGTCCGCCATCGGGGGCGATCGAGATCTCGTGGCTCAGTTGGCCGTGCGCGTAGTCGAAGACCTTGAGCGCGCCGGGCTCCTCGGGCTGCGTGGGCGTGCCTTCATTGCCGCGCGTGACCAGGATGGCCAGCTTGTTGTCCGGTGTCACGCGCACCTGGTGGCCGTAGATGCCGGCGTCGATCGGCCCGGGCTGATCGACCTCCGCACCGGGCGTGAGATCGTCGTTGATCCGATAGACGCGTATCGCGCTGGGCTTGTTGAAGGCGACGAGGATGTTCTCGGACGGGATATCCGTCGTCACGTTGATGGGCCGCGTGGGAAGCACCACGGGTGCCCCGTGCGGAGTCAGCGCACCGTCCTCTCCGATCTTGAGCGCCAGCAAGTGGTGCGAGTTACTGGCTGCCGCGCCGTTGCCCGGAGCGGTGCTGCTCGTCACGACGTAGAGGTATCGATGCGAACGGTGCGGCCACGCGTATTGCACGCTGTCCGGGAGCGCGACGGTGCCGCGCCGGGTCAATGTCGCGGCCTCGACGTCCACGTCGTAGTGGATGAGATCCGGCCCGACATTGGCGTAGAGCGCCAGGCGTCGCGCCGTGGCGACGGGTTGCGCAGCCGAGAGGGTGGAAGCGGCGATGCTGCCAGTGATAGCGGCCAGGATGGTCCTCCGGTCAATCATTCGGGTTTCCTCGCTTATATTGGTTCTGGGTGCGCGTGGCCGGCTCGCCGTCACTCGTCGCGGATGACGAATTTGAGCAGGATGGCGACCACCGTCGACATCGCCAGGAACCCGGCCATCGCGAGCAACCCGGCCTCGAACGACCCGGTGGCGTCCTTCAGCCAGCCCACGATCGTCGGCCCGAAGAACCCGCCGGTGGTGCCGACCGTGTTGATGAAGGCGATCCCGCCCGCGGCGGCGATCCCGGTGAGGAACCGCGTCGGGATCGACCAGAAGATCGCCCGGGCTGCCGTGACACCGACGAGCGCGCCGGTCAGCCCGAGCAGCGACAGGTCGAACCGGCCGGTCGAGATCGCGACCAGGAAGCCCACCACGGCGAGGAAGCAGCATAGCGCGAGGTTGACGATCTTCTTGCCCGACCGGTCGGCGGCGCGCGCCCACAGGATCATGCCGACGCTGGCCGCGACGTAGGGGATCGCGGAGATCCAACCGACCTGGAGGTTGGTGAGATTCTGCCCCTTGAGGATTTGCGGGAGCCAGATCTGGATGCCGTAGGAGCCGACGGTGAAACCGAGATAGACCACCGTGCACATCCAGACCCGGACGTCGCGCAACGCGGCGCCGAAATGGCTGACGGCGCGGTCCCGCTTCTCGCCCTCGACGCTGGCGATGATGACGCGCTTCTCGTCGGCCGTCAGCCAAGTGGCGTCTTGCGGCTTGTTGGTCAGCCGCTTCAACAGGACCAGGCCGATGATCGTCGCGGGGATGCCCTCGATGATGAACAGCCATTTCCAACCGGCCAAGCCCCAGATGCCGTCGAAGCCAAGCAGCGTGCCGCCGAGCGGGCCGCCAAGCACCGAGGACAACGGGATCGCGATCAGGAACCAGGACAGGATGCGGGCGCGATACTCCGCCGGGAACCAGGCCGACAGGAAGTAGGCGACGCCGGGAAAGAAGCCGGCCTCGGCCACGCCCAAGATGAAACGCAGGATGTAGAAGCTCATCGGACCGGAAACGAGCGCCATGGCGCAGGAGACGAGCCCCCAGGAAATCATGATCCGGGCGATCCAGACCCGGGCACCGTACCGATACAGCAGGATGTTGCCCGGTATCTCGAAGCCGCAGTAACCGACGAACAGGATCCCGGCGCCCCAGCCGAACTGTGTCGCCGAAAGGCCGATGTCGCGGTTCATCTGCAGCGCGGCGAAACCGATATTGGTCCGGTCGAGGAAGTTAAAGACATAAGCCAACGTCAAGATCGGCAGCATCCGCCAGATCACCTTGCTGAACGCGACCTTCTTCAATGCCTCGTCGTCGGCCGTTTGCTCGCCTGATTTTGGATGTACGATGGCTTCCGTCACGGATGCCTCCCTTCTCGCCCCGTGTTGCCAGGGCTTTGATTGTTGTGCTGAGCCGTCGCGGCTCCGGTCAGGCGGGAGGAACGCGCTCGGCGAGCGCCCGGAGTTTGGCAAGAAGTGCCGGGTCGAGACGGATGCCCTCCTGCCGGGCGCGGGCGAGGTTCCGGTTCTCGATCTCGCCCGGCAGCAACACCGGCGCGTTCGGGTCGGCGGGAGGCGTGGAATGCAGGATGTGGGCGAAATCGTTCATCCGCTCCGACAGCCAGCCCGCGGGGCCGAGCCGCTTGGTGTCGATCAGCAGGAAGTAATGGCCGAGGTTCTGCGGCTCGCCGGGCGCATCGACCCATGATTTGACGTGCGTGAGGTAAGCCGCCCCCGACAGCAGCCCGGCGAGCAGATCCACCACCAGGGCGAGGCCGTATCCCTTGTGGCCACCGATCGGTAGCAGGAAGCCGTTCAGGGCTTCGTTGGGGTCCGTGGTGGGCTTGCCCGAGCGGTCGGTTGCCCAGGTGTCGGGGATCGGCTGCCCGGCTTTGGCCGCGTTGCGTATCTTGGCCCGCGCCGCGACGCTGATGGCCATGTCGAGGATCACCGGGTCGCCCCCCGGGTTGGGGAAGCCGAAGCCGCACGGGCTGTTGCCCAGCCGCGCCTCGCTGCCGCCCCAGGGCGCGATCGTGGTGCTGGCGTTGCTGCCGATCAGGCTCGCGAACCCGGCCTGGGCGGCCATGTAGTTGTAAGGCGAGACCGGGCCAAAATGGTTGCTGCCGCGTGCCAGTGCCAGCGCGACGCCCGTCGTGGCCGCCGCCTCCATCGCGGCTTCCAGCGCCCGCATCCCGACCAGCGGGCCTACGCCGTTGTCGCCGTCCACCCGAATCATGGCAGGCGCCACCGGCTCCGACGTGATGGAGGGGCGCGGATTGATGCCGTTGATGTCGAGGCGCTCGCCGTAGGACTCGATCCGGCCCACGCCGTGGGTGCTCAGCCCGAACATCTCGGCCAGCACGAGGATGCCGGCCGTGTCCGCGGCGAGATTGACGGCGCCTTCCTGTTCCACCCGCCCTTCAAGCTCCCGAAAAGCTTCCTCTGGCGACCGCTTCAGGCCGAACGCTTCGTGGTCATCACGCCGGCGAGCGAGGCCGGCACGGACGCGCTCCAGTTGCTGCGCGAGCGGCCGCTGGTGCGCTACGATCGATCGCTGTGGTCGGGCCAGATCGCCGACAGCTACCTGCGCCAGCAACGGATCCGGCCCAACGAGCGGATCGAACTCGACGCGCTGGACGCCATCGCGGTTCTGGTCCATCGCGGCCTGGGGATTTCGTTGGTTCCCGACCGGGCGCTGCCGTGGCCGGAAGGGTTGGCCCTCAAGAAGCTCGCCCTTCCCGATCCGGCACCCCGACGGGAACTCGGCCTGCTCTGGCCGCACGCCTCCGCTTACGCGCGGCTGCTTCGGGTTCTCGAGCAGGAAACCATCGTCGCCCTGAGCGACAAGGGATCCGCGCCGTAGCAGCCGGCGGGATCGCTTGGCACGTTCAAAGCTTTGGCGTTGCCGGACGAATTCGCTTCAAATGCGGAGTTGGACGTGGATCGTCCGCGAAGGCGAGGTGCTCACCAATGTAAGCGGCCGCGCCCTGAATCTCTTGTTCGAGCGCCTTGCTGGCGACGTCGATCTCGCCCCTGCGCAGGCCCTCGACCATCTCGTCGTGCCGATGTCCGGCACCGTTCTGACTGATCAGCATCCATCGTGCATCCCAGAAGACGGGTCCGCGTCGAAGCCACAAGGCCTCGATCAAGCTGAGCAAGAGCGGGGCCGACGCCGCGCGGTAGATCTTGAACAGGAACTCACGGTCGGCTTTGAGCACAGCCTCGGCATCGCCACGGCTGCGCGCATCCGTATGGATTTGGGCCAACGCGCCGAGTTGCTCCATGTCGCCGCTCAGCAAATGCGGCCCGGCCAGCCGCACGGCGAGCGGTTCCAACTCGGCCCGGATGGCGCTCAACTCGAGGAAGCCCGCACGGGTCAAGCGCGGTACCGTCGCCGAGCCCGATGGACCGATGTCGAGAGCTTGTTCGGTCGCCAGCCGTCGGAGAGCGCTTCGGACCGGCATGGCGCTCGTCCCGAGAGAAGCGGCCACTCGTCTGATCGACAAGCGCTCGCCGGGTGCGAACACGCCTTCGACCAGCGCCGCCCGCAGATGACGGTAGGCTCTCTCCTCCAATCCCTCGCCGTCGTCATTGTTCGCTTGCACGAGGCTCATTTTGTGATCACACTTCGAAGCATAGTGAGATCGCACCGCTGATCTCTTCACGCTTTTAACGCGAGTGCCCGATGAAAGCAGCCCGCCTGCAGACCGCGATGTGCTCTCGATGAGTGCGGCGACAACCTTGCGAAACAGCGACGTTGCAGAGTGCGTCGCGGAGGCGCGGGAGCGCTACGAGTCGGCCAGGCCGAAAAGCGCGGCTCTTCATGTCGAGGCGCGAGAAGTCATGCCCGGCGGCAACACGCGCTCCGTCCTGTCCTATGGCCCATTCCCGACCGCAATGGCGCGCGGCGCCGGCTGCCGCCTCTGGGACGTCGACGGGCACGAGTATCTGGATCTTTGCGGCGAGTACACCGCCGGGCTGTTCGGTCACTCCGAACCGCGCATCCTCGAAGCACTGGAAGCGGCCCTGGCCCGCGGCCTGAACCTTGCGGCCGTGGGCCATGGCGAGACGCGCCTGGCGCGCCTTCTGGTCGACCGTTTCCCATCGCTGGACATGGTTCGTTTCACCAACAGCGGCACGGAAGCCAATTTGATGGCGCTGACGGCGGCGCGCGCCTTCACCAAGCGCGCCAAGATCATGGTCTTCCGCGGCGGCTACCATGGCGGCGTGCTGACCTTTCCCATTGGGGGCGCAAGCGCGGCCACCGTTCCGTTCCCGACCGTGATGGCCGACTACAATGACGCGGAAGGGGCCGTCGCTCTGATCGAGGAGCACGCGGCGGATCTGGCGGCCGTCATCGTGGAGCCCATGCTCGGCTCCGGTGGCTGCATCGTGGGTCGGCCGGATTTCCTCGCCGCCCTTCGCGCGGCCACCCAGGCCACGGGCACCGTGCTGATCTTCGACGAGGTGATGACGTCGCGGATGAGCGCGGGCGGCATGCAGGAGCGGCTCGGTATCGTCCCGGACATGACGGCGCTGGGCAAATACATGGCCGGCGGCATGAGCTTCGGCGCTTTCGGGGGCCGGGCCGACATCATGGACCAGTTCGTCTCCGCCTTGCCGCACGCGGGCACGTTCAACAACAACGTCCTATCCATGGCCGGCGGCGGCGTCGCGCTCGGGGAGATCTTCACGCCGGACTGCGCCGAAGCGCTCTTCCAACGCGGCGAAGCGCTCCGGCATCAGCTGAACGACATCTGCCAGTCGGCAAACGTCGCCATGCACTTCACCGGCCTCGGCTCGATGCTGACCGCCCAATTCCGCCCCGGCCCGATCGACCGACCCACGCCCGCCAGCCCGGCCGAGGAAGGGGCGAGGGAGCTGTTCTTCTTCGACATGCTCGAGGCCGGCATCTACCTCGCGCGGCGCGGCATGGTGGCACTCAGCCTGCCGGTCGGCGACGCCGAGTTGGACCGATTCCGCCAGGCCGTCACCGAATTCGTGCGGTCGCGCGAGCCGTTGCTGCGCGACGCCGGCGCCTGACGCCCGAGCCTTCCCGCCCATCACAGGAGAAGCCATCGATGCGCCGTCGCGACTTCCTGGCTTCAGCCACAACGGCCGCCCTGGTCGCCCGCGCCCGTCCCGCCCGGTCGCAAGACAAGCGCGTGCTTCGCTTCGTCCCGCAAGCGAACCTGACCTCGTTGGACCCAATCTGGACCACCGCTGCCGTCACCGGGCTGCATGGCTATTACGTGTTCGACACGTTGTTCGCGCTCGACGAAAAGGGCGAGGTCCAGCCCCAAATGGCCGAGCGCTTCGGCGTCACCGATGACGGCCGGGTCTGGACGATCCGGTTGCGCGACGGCTTGCGCTGGCACGATGGCGAGCCCGTGTTGGCCCGCGACTGCACCGCAAGTCTGAAACGCTGGAGCCAGCGCGACACGTTCGGGCAGTCGCTCGCGCGCGTGGTCGACGAGTGGGGCACCGCCGACGATCGTACGATCCAGATCAAGCTCAAGTCGCCGTTCCCGCTGCTTCCGGCTGCCCTGGGCAAGATCTCGTCGGCCACCGCCTTCATGATGCCCGAACGCTTGGCCAAGACCGACGCGTTCCAGCAGGTCACCGAGATGGTAGGCTCCGGCCCGTTCCGCTTCGTTGCCAACGAGTTCGTCTCCGGCAGCCGGGTCACCTATGCCAAGTTCGACCGCTACGTGCCGCGGCAGGAGCCGGCCTCCGGCCTGGCCGGCGGCAAGATGGTGCATTTCGATCGTGTCGAATGGACCGTCATCCCCGACAGCGCCACGGCATCGGCGGCGTTGCAAGCCGGCGAGATCGACTGGTGGGATCAGGTCAATCCCGATCTGTCGCCGCTTCTGCGCCGCAGCCCCGGCGTGACCGTCGGGGTCAACGACCCGGCAGGCTACATCGGCATGGGACGCTTCAACGCCCTGCAGCCGCCCTTCGACAATCCGGCCATTCGCCGCGCCGTCCTCATTGCCGCCAACCAGGACGACTACCTGCGTGCCATCACCGGCAACGACCCCGACATCTTTTCCGAATGCCACAGCATGTGGCCGTGCGGCACCACCTATGGTGAGGCGAGTCCCCCGGAATGGCTACGCAGCGCGCCCAATCTCGACCGGGCCCGGGCGATGCTGAAAGAGGCCGGCTACAAGAATGAAAAGGCGGTCGTGATCAATCCGAGCGACCTTCCCAGCATCGGGCCATTCGGCCAGGTCACTGCCGATCTGCTCAAGCGCCTGGGCATGAACGTCGAGTTGGTGGAGACGGATTGGGGCTCCGTGATCCAACGCCGAGCCAGCAAGGCGCCGGCCAATCAGGGTGGGTGGAGCATGTTCCATACCTGGTGGCCCGGTGGCACCATCGCCAACCCGGCCATCAACCCGACCATCCGCGGCCAGGGCGAGCAGGGCGGCTGGTTCGGTTGGTATAAGAGCGAGGAGATGGAGCATCTCGCCGCCGAATGGCTGGTCGCGCCGGACCCGAAGGCCCAAGCCGCATTCGCCGGGCAGATGCAACAACTCGCCTTCCAAGATGTGCCCCTCTTGCCGCTCGGGCGATACTTCGTCCGCACGGCCTATCGCACCGGCCTGACCGGTTTCGTCAAGAGCAGCTTCAATATTCCATGGAACGTCAGGCGCGCCTGAGAGCCTCTTGGAAGAGCAACGGAGTCGAATGAACGATGACACGGCTGACACGGGCGGAGATGAAGGGCAAAGCCCAAACGGTGCTTGGATTGGTCGATCCGGCCGAACTCGGCTCGACCTTGATGCACGAGCACCTGATCTGGAACATCGTGCCGCCTGCCAAGCGCGCCGAGATCCCGGCGGGCACGGTGGACTCCCATCCTTGGTGGGGGTTGCTGAACCATTTCGTGTCCGATTTGCGGAACTCGGTCCAGCGCGACCGTGACGCCGCGTCGCGGGCGACGGCCGAGATCGTTGCCCATGGCGGCCAGACCGTCGTTGAACTGACGATCGGTGGCCTGGAGCCTGATCCCGAAGGACTTGCCCAGGTCGCGCGTGACACCGGCGCCCACATCGTCATGGGATGCGGCCACTATGTCCACGACTACCAGGATCCGGCCAATCACGACCGCAGCGTCGACAGTTTCGCCAAGGAGATGATCGAGCAGGTGCAGCAGGGCGCCTGGGGCACCGACGTGCGCGCCGGCATCGTCGGCGAGATCGGCTGCCAATGGCCCTGGACCGACTTGGAGAAGCGCGTTCTCGCCGGCGCCGTCGTCGCCCAGCAGGAAACCGGCGGTGCTCTCACCATCCATCCGGCGCGACACGAGGACCATCCCTGGATGCTCGTCGAATTTCTCCGACAGGAGGGCGCCGACATGTCTCGCACCATCATCGACCACATCGACCGCACCATCTTCGATGATGACCGCCTCTTCCGCCTGGCGGATTCGGGCGTGATCTTGGAATGGGATCTGTTCGGCCAGGAATCGACCTACTACCCGGTCGCAGATATCGACATGCCGAACGACGGCGCCCGCATCAAGGCGATCCGCCGAACGATCGATCGGGGGCATGGATCGCAGATCGTGATCAGCCACGACATCTGCCACACGGTGCAGATGAGCGAACACGGTGGTCACGGGTATGCGCATATCCATCGCACTGTGCTGCCGCGCATGATGAAGCGCGGGTTCAGCCAGGCGGAGATCGACACCATCATGGTCGACAACCCCCGCCGCCTGCTGACCTTCGTCTGACCTAGACTGGTCACTCCGGCGGATCGCGGGTCCGCCGGAGTGAATTGGGCGCGCTCATCGGGCCTGGTGCGACGCGCATCGCGAATTGCCATGATCGCGTGGCGAGCGCAGCCTCTCAGCCGACTTTGACGCGAGGCGAGATGCTCCCGATCGACCAGCACGCTGACTGGCCCCGCACTCCGGACCCGGCCGCCGCCGGCCTCGACCCCGTCCGGCTCGAGGCCGCGATCGCCTATCATCGCGAGCACGAAACGGACTGGCCGGCCTCCATGTATACGGCGGAGGGGCAGTACATCGGCACGGCCGCCATCGGCGACCGGCCCGAGTTCGCCGCCGTGATCGGCCCTGTCAGACCGCGGGGCGGACCGAACGGCATCATCCTGCGCCATGGCCGGGTCGCCGCCGAATGGGGCGATACGACGCGGGCGGACATGACGTTTTCCGTCGCCAAGAGCTATCTCGCGCTGCTCGCCGGCCTCGCGCTGGACGACGGACTGATCACGGATCTCGACGCGCCGGTCGGTCGGGACGTGCCGGGACCCTGGTTCGAGTCCGCCCATAATGCGCGCATCACCTGGCGGCATCTGCTGCAGCAGACCAGCGAATGGCAGGGCACGCTGTGGGGCAAACCGGACATGGCCGACCACAACCGCTCCGTCGGCGGTTCGGCCGAGAAATCGACCGCAGGCAAGGGCGAGGCGCGCGCCCTCGCCGAGCCCGGCAGCCATTTCGAGTACAACGACGTCCGTGTGAACGTGCTGGCCGCCGCGCTGACGTCGCGCTTCGGCCGCCCGCTACCGGAGGTGTTGCGGGAGCGGATCATGGACCCGATCGGCGCCTCGTCCGATTGGGAGTGGCACGGCTACGACGGCGCCGTCCTCGAGCAGGACGGCAAGCGCCTCCCCTGCGTGTCCGGCGGCGGTCACTGGGGCGGCGGCCAGTTCATCGGCAGCCGCGACCATGCGCGCATGGGACAGCTCGTCCTGCAGGACGGCGTATGGGCCGGCCGGCGGCTCCTGCCCGAGGGCATGCTCCGCACCCAGTTCGCGCCGTCGCCGTGCAACGACCAATACGGCATGTTGTGGTGGCTGAACGGCGGAGCGGTGCCGCTGCTCGCGTCGGCGCCGGCGGACAGCATCTTCGCCCTGGGCGCCGGCCGCAGCCTGGTCTGGATCGCGCCGAGCCTCCAGATGGTCGTCGTGTTGCGTTGGATCGAGCGCGACGCGGCCGATGGCATGTGTCGCGCGCTGATGGCGGCAACCCAGACGTGACCGAGCGGGCACGGGTCTTGCTTAGCTAAAGCGGCCGATGCTGCGATACCTCCTCCGCTCGCTCCTGCTCGCCGGCTGCGTTTGCCTGACCGTGCTCCTGCTGAGCTTCACGCTTGCCCGCTATGGCGGCAACCTGGCGGTCAACATCGCGGGGCCGGAAGCGACCGCGGCCGATATCGCGCGGATCAATCACGACCTTGGTCTCGATCGCCCGCTGCCGATCCAGTTCCTCGACTGGGCCGGCCGGGCGCTCCGCGGCGATTTCGGCGAGTCCTTCCTGTTCCACGTCAAAGTCTCGTCGCTGATCGCCGCCCATCTGCCGTTCACCGTCACGCTCGGGGTGTGCGCCATCCTTCTCGCGCTGCTGATCGCCGTGCCGCTCGGCATCGTCGCGGCGCTGTGGGAAGGCACGGTGATCGATGTCGGGATCGGCGCCGTATCGCTGCTCGGACAGGCCGTGCCGTCGTTCTGGCTCGGGTTGATGCTGGTGATCTGGTTCGGCGTCGATCTCGGTTGGCTGCCGGTCGGCGGCGTCGACGATTGGACCGGCTACGTGCTGCCGGCCGTGGTGCTGGCCCTGGTCGCCACCCCTGCCCTGCTTCGCCTCACGCGCGGCGGCATGATCGACGCCCTCGCGGCCGACTACATCCGCACCGCCCGCGCGCAGGGGCTGAGCCGGACCAGCATCGTGCTCAAGCACGCGCTGCGCAACGCGGCGCAGTCCGTCGTCGCGGTCGCCAGCGTGCAGCTCGGCTTCATTCTCGGCGGCTCCGTCGTGGTCGAGGTCGTCTTCAACATCCAGGGGCTCGGCTACCTGGCCTGGGCCTCGATCCAGAAGGGCGACTTCCCGGTCATCCAGGTCGTCGTGATGCTGTTCGCGCTGATCTTCGTGGCGCTGACCACAGTGTCGGACCTGATCGGCGCGGCACTCGACCCGCGGCTGCGCGGCGCATGAGGCGGGCGCGGTTGCCTTTCTGGCTCGGGCTGCTGCTCGTCGCGCTGGTGGGGCTGGCCGGGCTGATCGGCCCGGCGCTGGTGCCGCACGACCCGTTCGTGCAGGACCTCACGCGCCGCTTCGTGCCGCCGTTCTGGATGGAGGGCGGGTCGATGGCCAACTGGCTCGGCACCGACCAGCTCGGGCGCGATTACCTCACCCGGCTGCTGCTCGGCGCCCGGATCTCGCTCGAGATCGGGCTCGTGACCGTGATCGTCTCCGGGGTGATCGGCACGGCGTTGGGGGTGGCTGGCGGATATTGGGGCGGCCGGGTCGATCGCGTGGTGATGTTCATCATCTCCTGCCGCCTCGCCATCCCGCTGATCCTCGTCGCGCTCACGGTCGTCTCGCTCGTGGGCAGTTCGCTGCTGGTCGTCATGCTCACGCTCAGCCTGTTGCTGTGGGAGCGGTTCGCCGTGGTCGCGCGCGGGGCGACGCGGCAGGCCTGCAACCAGGAATACATGGCGGCGGCGTGGTCGGCCGGCTGCTCGGATGCGCGGGCCATCCTGGTCGAATTGCTGCCCAACGTGCTGCCCGCGCTGGTGGTGATCGCGAGCATCGAGATGGCCAACGCGATCCTGCTCGCCGCCGCGCTGTCCTTTCTCGGCCTCGGCGTGCCGCCACCGCTGCCCGATTGGGGGCTGATGATCGCAGAAGCCAAGGACTACATGTTCTTCAAGCCCTGGGTGATCGAGATGCCGGGGCTGGCGCTGCTGGTTCTCGTGCTCGGCATCAACCTGGTCGGCGACGGCCTGCGCGACACGCTGAGCCGCGTGCGATGACGGCGCTGCTGGACGTGGCCGGGTTGCAGGTCCGGTTTCCGGGCCTGCACGCGGTGCGCGGGATCGACCTGGCGGTTCGAGCCGGCGAGACGCACTGCCTGGTGGGGGAATCCGGGTGCGGCAAGTCGCTCTCCGCACTGGCCCTGCTCGGCCTGTTGCCCCGCACGGCCAAGCGCGAGGCCGACCACATCGGCTTCGACGGCAAGGATCTCGCGCGATTGCCGGAGCGCGCGATGGCACGGCTGCGGGGCGACCGGATCGCCATGATCTTTCAAGAGCCGATGACCAGCCTCAACCCGGCCTACACGATCGGCTCGCAGATGACGGAGGTCCTGCGCCGCCACCGCCGCGTGCCTCGCGCCGATGCCACCCTCCAGGCAGCCGCCATGCTGGACCGCGTCGGCATCAGCGCGCCGGAGATGCGGCTCGGCCAGTTCCCGCACCAACTCTCCGGCGGCCTGCGCCAGCGCGTGATGATCGCCACCGCCCTGCTCTGCAGCCCGGCGTTGCTGGTCGCCGACGAGCCGACCACTGCGCTGGACGTGACGGTGCAGGTGCAGATCCTCGCGCTGCTGGCCCAGTTGCAGCGCGAGACGGGGCTCGGGATGCTGCTGATCACCCACGATCTCGGCGTGGTCGCGCGCGTGGCCGACCGCGTGTCCGTCATGTATGCCGGCGAGGTGGTGGAGACGGCCGACGTTGCCGAACTATTCGCCCGGCCGCGGCACCCCTACACGCGCGGTCTGCTCGCCTCGATCCCGGTGCCGGGCCGGGTCGCGCGCGGCGAACTGCTGGGCAGCATCCCGGGCACGGTGCCGCAACTGGCGCCGGGCTTCATCGGCTGCGCCTTCCGCGACCGTTGCGCCCATGCGGCCCCGATCTGCGAGACGACCGTCCCGACGCAAACTGCCGCGCCGGGCCACGTGTATCGTTGCCGGCTCGAACCGGGCTGGGTGTCGCCGTGAGCGCCGCGCTCCACGTTTCGGGCGTCAGCCGCATCTTCGGCGCCGCAGCGGGCGTGCTCGGTACGCCGCGCCGCGTCGTCGCCGTGGACGACGTCTCGTTCGACGTCGCCTCCGGCCAAGCGCTGGGCGTCGTCGGCGAGTCCGGCTGTGGCAAGTCCACCTTGGCGCGCGTGATCCTCGGTCTGTTGCCGCCATCGGCCGGCAGCGTGCTGGTCGATGGACGATCGCTGGCCGGCATGGACCGGCGCGAGCGTGCGCGGCTGATCCAGCCGGTGTTCCAGGACCCGACCAGTTCACTCAACCCGCGCCGCCTGGTGGCCGACGTCATCGGCTTGCCGCTCGACGCCGCCGGTGGCGTCAGCGGCGCCGAACGGCGACGGCGCATCGACTCGCTGCTCGAGCGCGTCGGACTGTCCCCTGCCATGGCGACCCGCCGCCCCGGCCAACTCTCAGGCGGTCAGCGCCAGCGGGTCGCCATCGCCCGCGCCCTCGTGCTGGAGCCGCAAATCCTGGTCTGCGACGAGCCGACCTCGGCGCTCGATGTCTCCGTGCAGGCGCAGATCCTGAACCTGCTGGTCGAGCTGCGGGCGGCGATGAACCTCACGCTCCTGTTCATCAGCCACAACCTCGCCGTCGTCGAGCACGTGGCCGACGAGGTGGCGGTCATGTATCTCGGCCGGATCGTCGAACGGGGCCAGACCGACCGCGTGTTCCGCGAGCGGCGGCACCCCTACACGCGCGCGCTTCTCGCCTCCGTGCTGACGCCCGAGCCCGGGCTCGGCCTGCCCGACCTGCACCTCGGCGAGGGCGCCCCCGACCCGGCCAACATTCCGCCGGGCTGCCGCTTCCACCCTCGCTGCCCGGTGGCGATCCCGCGCTGCCGCATCGAACCGCCGGCGCGCGGCGCCGTCGAATGCCACCTCGTTCCCGAACCAGGTTAGGAGATCACCCATGAAGCGTCGCGACTTTCTCGCCGCCTCCGCCGCTGCGGCCGCCCTGCCCGGCGGCGCCCATGCGCAAAAGGCGCAGGACACCCTGCGCGTCACCTGGCGCGACGCCGTGCCGGACGTCGATCCCTACCGCAATTCGCTGCGCACCGGCCTGGTCGTCTCGCACCACGCTTGGGACATGCTGGTCTATCGAGACCCCGAGACGTTCAAGAACGTGCCCGCGCTGGCGACGGAATGGACGCAGGTCGATCCGCTCACGATGGACTTCACGCTCCGTGAGGGCGTCAAGTTCCACAATGGCGACCCGTTCGGCGCCGACGACGTCGCCTACACGATCAACACGATCCTGACCGACCCCAAGGTGGCCGTCCCCAGCAACTTCTCCTTCTGGTCCGGCGCGGAGAAGCTCGGCGACCACAAGGTGCGGCTGAAGCTCAAGGCGCCCTTCCCGGCCGCCCTCGAATACTTGGCCATGCTGACGCCGATCTACCCCAAGATGTATCGCGAGAAGGTGGGGCCGGAAGGCTACTCCAAGGCGCCGGTCGGCGCCGGGCCGTATCGGATCACCCGGGTCAATGGCAGCTCCCTGATCGAGTTCGAGCGGTTCGACGGCTATTACGCCGGCGCGCCGAAGCCGAAGCCCGCGATCAAGACGCTGCGGATTACAGAAGTCCTGGATGGAGCCAGCGAGTTGTCGGCCTTCATCGGCGGGCAGACGGATTGGATCTGGAACTTCAACCCCGACCAGTTCGACAACCTCAAGATGCTGCCCGGCAAGACGGCGGTGCGCGCCGGGTCGATGCGGCTCTATTACCTGCAGATGGATGCCGCCGGACGCAGCGGCGCGGGCAATCCGCTGGTCAACGTCAAGGTGCGCCAGGCGATCAGCCATGCGATCGACCGCAACGCGTTGGCCAAGAACCTGATGCAGGGCGACAGCCACCCGGTCGACACGCCCTGCTATCCGAGCCAGTTCGGCTGCGAGGGATCCGCCGCGGTCGCCTACCCCTACGATCCCGACAAGGCCAAGGCGCTTCTCAAGGAGGCGGGCTTCGGCGATGGCTTCTCGACCACTCTCTACACCTACCTACTGCCCTCCTACGCCGCGGCCGTGCAGAGCTACCTGCGCGTCGTCGGCATCAACCTCAGCATTCAGCAATTGCAGGTCGGGGCTGAGGTCGAGAAGGTGATGGCCGGGCAGACGCCGACCAACATGGGGAGCTGGGGCAGCAATTCGATCAACGACGTGTCGGCGATCCTGCCGTACTACTTCGCCGGCGGCTCGAACGACTACGCCCGCGACGATGGGCTCATGAAGGAAGTTGCTGCCGGCGGCGCGGCGACCGACCCGGCCGAGCGCGAGAAGCACTATGCGATCGCGATCAAGCGCGCCACCGAGCAGGCCTACTGGCTGCCTTTGCTCACATCCGTGACGCAATACGCGTTCGCGAAGAACTTGGCGTTCACGCCGTTCCGTGACGAACTCCCACGGTTCTACCTGTCGCATTGGGTTTGATGTGGGTGGCTGCCGTTCCGGTGATCACCCGGAACGGCAGCCCGCGAGCGAGAGCCGCCAGGTGTCCATCGACGTCGGCGCCGGCATGGGAGAGAGTACGGCATGAGGATCACCCGATATACCGTGCTCGCCTGCACGCTCGCCTGCTGGAGCGCGCAGGGCTGGGCGCAGGGCTGGGCACAGTCCCAGACTGCGCCCAGATCTCCCGCGGAGATCGCCTCGATCGTCTCCAGCCCGGACCGGTCCGACGCTGACCGGACCAACGACCGACGCCGCAAGCCTGAAGCCATGCTGGCCTTCATCGATCCCAAACCCGGCGCGGTGGCGCTCGATCTGAGCGCTGCCGGCGGTTACACGACTGAGTTGCTGGCCCGAGCCATCGGGCCCGATGGAGTCGTCTACGGACAGAGTCCGCCGCCCCGCGATCCAGCCCGGACGGCGCCGCCGGCGGCCCCCGAGGGCAACAGTAATCCGACGCTGGCGCCCAATGTGGCCCAGGCGCCCGCCGGCCCTCCACGCCCGTCGCCCGTGGCATTGGCCGATCGTGACGCGAAACTCCGTGCCGCCGGCACTCCGGCCGCACGCATCGTTCCGCTCGTCCGGCCGTTCGATGATCCGGTCCCGCCAGACCTTGCGGACGGTCGGCTCGATCTCGTGACGCTGATGTTCAACTACCACGACCTCGGCCATCTCGGCGTCGATCGAGCCGCCATGAACCGGGCGGTGTTCCGGGCCCTCAAATCCGGTGGAACGTTCGTGATTGCCGATCACGCCGGCCGGCCTGGGACCGGAATATCGGAATCCGGCACCCTGCACCGCATCGAAGAGGCGTTCCTGCAGAAAGAAGTCGAGGCCGCCGGGTTCAACCTGCAAGCCGAGGCAGACTTTCTGCGCAACCCCACCGACCCCCGCGATCGGAACACGCCGGACCCACCCCAGCCGAAAGATGAATTCGTCCTGAAGTTCGTGAAGCCCTGACATACCCGAGCCTCTGCGAGTGAATGTCGGAGTGACCCGCCTCTCCGGAGGCAGGCCGCCCTCAGTGTTTCGTTTCAGCAGCGAAGAAGCCTTGGACGAAGTCCAGGTACCGCGTCCGGTAGCCCTGGCCCGCGGAGACGTCGTCCCCGAACGCCATGAACGGGTCCGTTTTCGCGTCGTAACGCGGCCAGGTCGGCAATCCGCCACCGTTCGGGTCACCGCTGCCGGCGAAACGGGTCCAGGCGCCCATCATCGTGTCGGAAAGCCGCCGGTCCGCCTCGTTCATCGGCGCACGTGATACCCAACGAGCCGCTCCGAGGTTCCCGAACACGTAGTCGATCTCCTCGCTATGGGTCGGTGGGGTCTTCTCGTCACCCGGTGCATGGGTGAACACGTAGCGCCAGACGTTCGGCTCGACAGCCGCCATGCCCCGAGCGAGGCCACGCACGCCGTAGTTGAACTGCGTGTCGCCGAACGCATAGGCAAGGCCGGGCGTGACCGCCCCCTCGCGGTCCAGACCATACAGCGACAGCATCGCGTTGGCGGATTGGCCGAAATTCTGCTCCGCGTAGGTCCGTGCTTCAGCCGCCGTGTGGATCGGCCAATCCTTGACGAAGGCCCGGCCTTCGTCGCTGTTGCCGCCGATCAGCAGCGGTATGTGCGGGATGTTTCCCGACGCGAAGGCTTCGGTGTCGGTGCGCGGAACGACCCAACCGTCCTGGATGGGTCCCAGTGCCCGAGGCGTGGTCAGGCGGCGCACCGGCGGCACGATCTTCCCGTTGAATGCCAGCACCGCGTCGGCGGGCATGGCCCGGAGCGCCGCGAGATCCGGCCCGACCACGTCGGCGATCGCCTCGGCTTCGGCCAGGGTGCTGAGCGGCCGCATGGCGCCGGGACTCTCCAGGATCGCTTGCTGCAGCAGGCCTGTCGACAACGGCGACACGAGCAGCAGGTCCAACATGCTGGCGCCCGCCGACTCTCCGAACACGGTGACGCGGTCGGGATCGCCACCGAACGCGGCCGCATTGGCCTTGACCCAGCGCAATGCTTCCAGGACGTCGAGCATTCCGTAATTGCCAGCCGAATGCTCCGGCGATTCGGCGGCAAGCTGGCGATGCGCCAGGAAGCCGAACACGCCGGTCCGGTAGTTCAGCGACACCACGACGACGCCCTGCTTGGCCAGGCGCGCGCCATCGTAGAGCGGCAGGCTGGCGGACCCTTCCACGAAGCCGCCGCCATAGACCCAAACCATGACCGGCAGCCGCCCTGCCGACGTCGGGGTCCAGACGTTGAGTGTCAGGCAGTCCTCGCTGATGCCTGGCGCCCGGCTGTCGGCAAGCGGCTTCTGCATGCAGTCGTTCCCGAATCTCGTCGCGTCCCGTGTTCCGGTCCAGGCGGCGGCGGGTTGGGGCGGCTTCCAGCGGAGCGGGCCGACGGGCGGCTGCGCGTAGGGGATCCCCTTGAACGAGCGGATGCCATCGGCGCTCGTCCCCGCCACGTCGCCGTTGGCGGGGTGGACGTTCTCCCCTTGCGCCCGGGCTGTGGCCGCCGTGACGAGCAGCGTGGTGACGACGGCAAGGATGGTGCGGCCGAGCATGTAGCCTCCAATCGGGTTCGGGTGTCGCCGAAGCGTCGTGCCTCCGGCAGCCTTCGTCCAGGTGCGATGTCGACGATCTCGGGAAAGCGGCCGTGGGACCCCGGCCAGATCGAGCCTCGTGGCCCGTTGACGGCATGGCATTGGTCCTGCCGCGGGGCGTTCGGGCCGTCGGGTCGCGTCAACGGCCCCGGCTGAGGCTGAAGGCCCGAGCGTTGATCCGCCGATCGAAGGTCCGCATGATACCGCAATGAGATACTTGCTTCTCGTCGTGCTCGCGCTCTCGGCCACACCGGCGATCGCGCAGACGAGTTGGCCCGGACAGACCGAGCGCGACACCATCCTTCGCGACGTCAGCTTCGACAGCGGCGAGAGGCTGGACGAGATGCGGCTGCACGCGATCACGCTTGGCACGCCGCACCGCGATACGGCGGGCAAGATCGACAATGCCGTGTTGATCCTGCACGGCACCTCCGGAACCGCGCGGCAATGGTTGGCCCCGGCCTTCGCCAACGAGATCTTCGCCCCGGGCAAGCCGTTGGACGTCGCCAGATATTACGTGATCATGCCCGACGGGATAGGACGCGGAGGGTCCGCCAAACCGAGCGACGGGCTGAAGATGGCGTTCCCGCATTACCGGTACGCCGACATGGTGCGCGCCACCTACCGCCAGCTGACGGAAGGACTTGGAATCACGCATCTGCGTCTCGTCATGGGCGCCTCGATGGGCGGCATGCAGACGTGGATGTGGGCCGGGATGTATCCGGACTTCATGGACGCGGCCATGCCGATGGCCAGCCAACCCGCCCGGATATCCGGCCGCAACTGGATCTCCCGCTACGTCGCGATCCAGGCGATCCGCAACGACCCCGGTTGGCAGGACGGCAACTACACCACTCCGCCCACCCAGTGGCTCTGGACCGCGCCCGGGGGCCGATTGCTGACGGAGAACGTGGCGGCGCTTGCCAGGGATTACCCAACCGTCGCCGACGGTGAAGCCTACTACCGAAAGCTTCTGGAGGCGGCCAAGCGCACCGATGCCCGCGACAGCGTCTACGCAACGGAGGCGGTCATGGATTATGCGCCCGAGGCGCTCCTGCCGCGGATCAAGGCCAAGCTCGTGGCCATCAACTCAGCCGATGACGACGTGAACCCGCCAGCGTTGCATACGGTCGATCCGGCTGTGGCCCGCATCCCAGGCGCTCGCTACGTGCTCATCCCCGCCGATCTCACGACACGGGGGCATTACACGTACGAGCAGGCGGACAAATGGTCCGCACACCTCGCCGCGCTCCTGGCGGACTGAGTGCAGAGCGGTGCCGGCATTGCCATCGTCGCGGCATCAAATCGACCCCGTCTCGACGGCGGCGACCAACGCGCTAGTCTCGGTGCATGGAAGCGCGTCAGAACGGATCACCATTGACCACCGACACATGGCTCGCCGCACATCGAGAGCGCATGTTGGAAGGCCTCGATCGTTTCCTCCGAATGGCGAGCGTCAGCACCGACGCTGCCCACGAAGCGGACATGGAACGCACCACCGACTTCCTGCTCGGGCACGTCAGCGGCATCGGCCTGCAGAATGCGCAGTTGCTCGATGGGGGCGGTCACAAGGCGGTTTACGCGGAATGGCTCGGCGCCGAGGGCGCGCCGACCTTCCTGCTCTACGGCCATTACGACGTGCAGCCGCCGGACCCGCTCGATCTGTGGAGCAGTTCACCGTTCGAGCCGTCCGTGCGGGACGGCCGGATCTACGGCCGCGGCACGTCGGACAACAAGGGTCCGCAATGGACCATGCTGTGCGCGCTCGAGGCGTGCCTCGCAACGACCGGGCGGCTTCCGATCAACGTCAAGCTGCTGCTGGAAGGTGAGGAGGAGGTCGGTAGCCGCACGCTGCCGACCATCCTGGAGCGACACGGCGACAAGCTCCGGGGCCACACGCTCATCTCCTCCGACGGCAGTGCCTGGCGGACGGATCTGGTCAGCGTCAACGTCAATAGCCGGGGGCTGGCAGCGCTGGAGTTCACGGTGACGACCGCCGACGCGGATCTGCATTCGGGACGGTATGGCGGGCCGGTGGCGAACGCGGCAACGACGCTGTGTCATCTGGTGGCCACGTTGCACGATGCCGATCGCAAGGTGGCGGTCGCCGGGTTCTTCGACGGCCTGCGGCCGCCTTCGAACAGCGACCGGGCGTCGATCGCTTCCATCGGCTTCGACGAAGCCAAATTCCTGGGCGAGATCGGGGCCAAGCCGGGAGCGGGCGAGCGCGGCATCCCGTTCCTGGAAGGCATGTGGCTGCGCCCCACCCTCGAGATCAATGGGATTTGGGGTGGATACCAAGGGCCGGGCACCAAGACCGTGCTGCCGCACAGTGCGAGTGCCAAGATCACCTGTCGGCTTGGGGTCGGACAGGAGCCGGCCGCCGTGCTGGACGCCGTGGAACGCCATCTGCAAGCGCACTGCCCGCCCTGGGCAACGCTTTCCGTCCATCGCGAGCCCGGGGGCGCAACGGCCTACGCCATCCCGGAAGACAACGCCGCGCTGCTCGCGCTGGAGCGCGTTTTGGCGACGATTCACGGCCAGAAGCCCCTTCATGTGGGGGTCGGCGGCACCCTGCCGATCTCCTCGCTGATCAAGCAGCATCTCGGCATGGAGACCGTGATGGTCTCCGCCGCGGTGTCCGACTCCAACGTCCACGCGCCGGACGAATTCATCCGGCTCAGTTCCTTCGACGAAGGGCTGAGGATCTGGCTGATGCTGCTGCCCGAACTGGCGAAGGCCTCTTGAGGGAGACGTCCATGCGTCGAGCAATCCGTGCTGCCACCGTGGTGTCGCTCCTCGCGGTGGCGCCGATGGCTCGGGCGGCGACCCTGGTCGTCTGCACCGAGGCAAACCCCAACACGCTGAACCCGCAACTATCGACGGCCGGAACGGTGTTCGACGTGGGCGCCCAGCTCTACGACGAGCTGGTTGAAACGGAACGGGGCGGGTCGACGATCATTCCAGGGTTGGCCGAGAGCTGGACGTTCGCACCGGACGGCCTGTCGGTCACGTTCAAGCTCCGGCATGGCGTCAAGTTCCACGCCAACCGGTCGTTCACGCCGACCCGGCCGATGAACGCGGACGACGTGATGTTCTCGTTCCACCGTATGCGGGACACCGACCACCCCTATCATTCGGTCAACGGCCAGAGCTACGACGAGTGGGACTCGCTGCTGCGCGATCGGGTGGCGGACGTGGTCAAGGTCAGCGACGACACTGTCCGGTTCGACCTGACGGAGAAGGTGGCGCCGTTGCTCGGGATCCTGACGATGCAGGCGTTCCCGATCCTCTCGGCCGAGTATGCCGAGGCGATGCTGAAGGCGGGTACGCCGCAACGGCTCGACACCGATCCGATCGGCACCGGGCCGTTCGCCTATGCGAGCTTCCAGAAAGGCGCGACGCTGCGGATGCGTGCCAACCCGGATTTCTGGGGAAAGGCGGCGAACCTGCCGGACCGGACCGCGCAGGTCGACGCGCTGGTGTTCTCCATCACGCCGGAGCCTGCGGTGCGACTGGCCAAGCTGCGGGCCAACGAGTGCCAGGTGGCGCGTTACCCGAATCCGGCCGACCTCCCCGCCATCGGCGCCGACAAGGATCTCGTGCTGACCAGCGCGCCCGTTGCCTCGGAGGGCTACATCGCTTTCCGGGCCGACAAGCCGCCCTTCGACAAGGTGGAGGTCCGCCAAGCCATGGCGGAGGCGATCGACCTCAACGCCCTGGTCGAGGCGGTCTTCCAGGGGACCGGCACACCTACCGGCGCGATGATCTCGGCCAGCCTCTGGGGGCACAACGACCGGGTCAAACCGCACCCGTATGACCCGGCGCACGCCAAGCAGCTCCTCGCGGCGGCAGGCTATCCCGACGGGTTCAAGACCCAGCTCTGGGCCATTCCCGTCGTCCGGGCCTACATGCCGGACGGGCGCCGGGCGGCCGAGATGATCCAGGCGGATTGGGCCAAGATCGGCGTGCAGGCCGATATCGTGACTTATGAGTGGGGCGAGTATATCCGCCGCGTCCGTGCCGGTGACGCGCCCGTCGGCATGTTGGGCGGAACCTGGGACTATCCGGACCCGAGCCAACTCGTCTACGGCTATTGGGCCTGCCCCGACGGCAAGCCGCGGCCCGGCAATTGGAGCCGCTGGTGCAATGCGACGTTCACCGACTTGGTGAGCCAAGCCAACCTCCTCTACGACCAGGAGCAGCGCGCGAAGCTGTACATCCAGGCGCAGGAGGTGTTTGCCGCGGACACGCCGGCCGTCCTCTTCGCCAGCACGTCCGCCTACGTGGCCGCGCGCAAGAACGTCACGGGCCTCAAGATGCACGTCCTGGGCGGGTTCCCGTTCGGCGGAGTTGGCCTGGCCCCGTGAGGGCCGTCAAGCGCCGGCCCGCGCCGTCCGCAAGCCGCCAGCACTCCCGCTGCAGTCCGTTGGCGCCTGTACTCGGATTTGGTGGCCATAGAGCGTTGCGGTTTCGATATGACCAAGGTAGGATCGTGACGAGAACAGAATAATCCGCTGGTGCTGGAGCTTGATCGATGCCGTCGCTTCGCTGGCTCGCTGCCTTGGTCTCGGTCGTTTGTCTGTCGATCGGGAGCTGCACCGGAGCCGGCAACGGCAGTGACCTTCAGCCGCCGAGCGCGGCCGCGCCACAGGGTTGGGACACGTCGCAGCGCTTGAGCTGGTACACGAGCTCGCAAGGCTCGCGGCTGATCCCGAAAGCCTGGCTGACGGCGCTCGAGCAACCGACGGCGACCACGCCTTTCCTGGACCGCGCCTATGTCGACACGTTCCAGTATCTGCCCTTGCCGCCCGGCAACTGGTTGAGCCAAGCCGGGTGCCCGATTGACCCGCGGCTGCCGCTCGGCTTCACCACCGACTGCCAATCCGACGTCGGCTTCAGCCAGACCAAGCTCCGCTGGAAAACCGGGCAGAGCAGCCAGGAACCATGGGTCGGGATGAATTGCGCCGCCTGTCACACCAACCGGATCGACTACAAGGGCCAAAGCCTTGTGGTCGACGGCGCGCCGACGCTGGCTGACTTTCAGACCTTCATGGAGCGGCTGCGCGACGCCGTCGCCAACACCGCGTCCGACAAGGCGAAGTTCGCACGCTTCGCGACCGCCGTGCTCGGTCCCGCGCCGGCCGCGAGCGACCGCGACAGACTGAGGGGGGCGATGACGCTATGGGTCGCCTGGACCGACAGTCTGGCGCGGCTGAACGATCCCGGAGACCTGCGCTACGGTTTCGGTCGGCTGGACGCGATCGGGCACATCTTCAACAAGGTGGCGCTGGCGGCGGTGTGGCCGAACGGGGGCTTGCAGACGCCGAACCCGGCGGACGCGCCCGTCAGTTATCCGTTCCTCTGGAACGTGCCTCAGCTCGACAAGGTCGAGTGGAACGGTTTGGCGGAAAACACCTCGCTCCCGGGTGTCGAGCCCTTCAACTATGGCGGGCTCGGACGCAATACCGGCGAGGTGATCGGCGTGTTTGCCGACATCACGCTCAAGCCGCAGGCCGGCGCCCGAGGCTATGTCTCGAGCGCGCTGGTCGAACGTCTGGACCAGATGGAGGTCCAACTCGGCAATCTCTACCCGCCAGCATGGCCGGCCATGCTGCCGCCGATCGACCAGGCACTGGCGGCGGAGGGCGCTGCATTGTTCACGTCGGTCGGCTGCAGCGATTGCCACCGTGTGTCGATGCGCAACGACCTGAAAACGAAATTCGCCGTGACGCTCAATCAGGCGCTCCCAACCGCCGATCTCCCGCCGGCCGGCGCCGGCGCCGCGGTCGGTACGGACATGTGGATGGCCTGCAACGCCGTGCTCGACACGGGGGTGACGGGCGTGTTGCAGGGAAGCAAGAGCGAGCTGATCACGGGCGATCCGTTCGGGGCCAACGCGCCGGTGGTGGCCCTGGTCCAGAACGCCGTGGTGGGGACGATCGCGGGGCAGAAGGGAGAGGTGCTCAAGATCGCGTTCGAACATCTGTTCGGCTTCGCCCGCGGGCTGCCGCCCGTGACGCAGGCGCCCTCGCGCGGCGGTTTCGCCCTCAATGCCGGTCCCACCAAGCAGCAACGGCGCGACCGCTGCCGCGACCCTCGGCTGACCGATCAGTCCAAGGTCGTCTACAAGGGGCGGCCGCTGCAGGGTGTTTGGGCAACCGCGCCTTACCTGCACAACGGCTCGGTCCCGAACCTCTACGAGATTTTGCTACCTCCCTCCGAGCGCAGCACGACCTTCCCCGTCGGCACCCGCGAGTTCGACCCGGTCAATGTCGGCTTCTGCACCAAATCGGAGACCTGCACGCGGCCGCTCCCGGCAAATAGCTTCCCGTTCGACACGTCGATCGAAGGCAATGCCAATATCGGGCATGATTACGGTAATGGCCGCCTTTCGGACCGCAATCGGAAGGCGCTGGTCGAGTACATGAAGACGCTTTGATCGTCGCGCTGCCTGAAGGCGGCGGTTGATTACTGCTGCGACTGGCGGCGGAGCGCGCTGATGCGTTCGTAGATGACCTTACGCATGCGGTTCACCGCGCCCAACGGGCGGTGTTCGGCCAAGGCGTGCCACGGGGAGTTGGAGAGGAGCTCGCAGGAGCGGTCGTCCGGGCCCGGCGCGATGGCCTGTGGCGGGATGTGCAGCGTGGCGACGTGGTGGAATGGGGCCTGCTGTTCGGACCATTCGTAGCGGGGATCCTCGACGCTCATGGCCGGCGAGGTGCGCGGCTGGACCATGAAGCGCATGCAGGCCCCCCGTCCCCCGGCAGCGAGACTATCGGCAATGGCCCGGCGCAAGTAGTTCGGGTCCTTCGTCTCGGGCGGCTCGTTCGGCGCGGCGATGCAGGACTCGGCGGAGTATTTGACCGCGACCGCGTCGGGGCCGATGCCGAGGGCGTAGGGCACCATGGACCAGTAACGCGTGTGCAGGGGATTGCCGATCCGGAGCCCGGTGGTCGCGAGCGCGACCTTGGTGCCGGTGACGCCGAGCGACATCGCGGCCAGGACCGGCTGCAGGAGCTGGGTCAAGCCGTCGGACGAATCGGCGTAGCCGACCGTTCGCCGATAGGCGGTCGGGTCGGCGACGATGAAGGTCGGGTGGCTGATCATGATGAAGTCCTGGGCGGGCGGGCCCTGCGGGTCCGGGCTCAAGATCGGGCCGGGGACTCCGTAAACCTTCACCGCCATGCCGCGGCCGTCCGGATCGGTGTCGGGGCGGCCGCGATCCTCGTTCCCGTTCGAGAAGCGGATGGTGGCCGGGTAGGAGTGCGGATGGGCGAACAGGCCGCGGTTGAAGGGCGGCGGCAGATCGGGCGCGACGTCGAAGGTAGCCGAAACGCAGCCGACCGCCTTGGGGTGGGCGTCGCGGTAGATCGCGCCAGTGGGGTAGAGCTGATGCAGGTGGGCTTCGATGATCGCCTCGATCCGGGCGGCTTCCTCGATCTCGCCCGGTGCAAGCGACTCGCCGAGCGCCGGGTTCGCGACCGGGTAGGTGCTGGCGTCGATGGGCCGGTAGTAGCGGTCGCCTGACTCGGCGCAGGCGATCAGGCCGACACACACGAGCAGCCCGCGCCCACGCATCATTGCTGCCGCAGTTCGGCCGCGGCGGCGGGCGCATTGGCGGCGAGGTAATCCACGATCTCGGACATCCCGATCGCCTTGTTGGCCTTGTCGGGCGGGGTGCAGGCGAAACCGAGGTGATGCAAGCCGACGAGGCGGCCGGCGGCGTCGAAAACCGGCGCGCCGGAGGCGCCGGGTTCGGTGTCGCAATCGTGGGTGAACTCGGTGGTGCGGGCCGGGTCGACCCAGCTCCGGTAGGACCCGGCGCGAACGTGGCACCGGTCGCTGAGCAGCTTGGGCTGGCAGAGCGCGTGGTGGATCAGGAACACCGAGTCGGGGAGCGGACCCGGCGCGATGGGTGCGAAGGCCGCGTGTGCCGCGCCGCCGCCAGCGCCGATCACGGGGCGGACGCGGAGGAGGGCGAAATCCAGCGTGCGGTCCTTCGCGACCACCTCGCTGCAGGCATATTGCTGCGAGACGGTGCCGCTATCCCAGCCGAGGTCGAACAGCGTGTTGGCGCAGGTGTCGTGGTTCCAGTACGACTCCAGCCGGGTACCGTCGGCGCCGCCGCAATGCCAGTTGGTCAGCATCAACGTCTTGCTGACCATGACGCCGGTGCAGCACCAGGTTGCGTGCTGCCCCGTATCGGGATCGAAGCTGCCGCCCAGAAGCATGCCGACGGCGTCGCCGGCGCGGCGGGCGGCGACGGGCGAACTCTGGTCGAAGAGATCGCGCCAGGCTGGGACGTCACGCTGGGTCGAGTATTGCCGCTCGCCTTTCGGGGCGGCGGCCATGGCGATGCCGGCGATCACGGCCACGCGGATGTCGGAGGTCGCGTCCGCGCGCAGGTCGACGCGCGCGCTGGCGACGGGGAGTCGGCCCGTCCAGCGGCTCACGGAGCCGGTGCCGTCCGCGGCGGCAAAGTCCTCCGGGTAGAAGGTCGCCAGCACATGGTAGGCCTGATCGCGAACCAGGAGGTGCCAACGCCGATCGGTGCCGCCACGGACCTGCAGGAGCAGGCGCATGGTCTGCGCGTCGGAGAGCCATGTGACGGCGTTCACCACGCGATCCGGGTCACGGCCCGTCAGCTCAATCTCCTGGTCGAACCAGGTGCCGAACGAGGTGAGCGTTTCGGGTGGGCGGCACTCTGCGGCCGCCCAGGTTCGGCCGACGGCCAACACCGTGGCGAGGAGGGCTGCGAGCCATATCCTACGGGCAGGAGCCATCGCCGACGCCTCCGATGGAGGAAATGAAATCGTCCACGTCGGACAGGTTGATCGAACTATTGTCGCACATGACCAGAGCGGCCTTGCTGGGGGCGAACACGCCATCGGTGCGGCGGATCTCGGCGACTTCTCCCTCGCCCGCGAGGTAACGGTCGGTGTAGACCGAGAACTGGTTGCTGCGCCCGTCCGTCTTCATCAGCCGCAAGACCGTCTCCGGCTTGATCCAGGCCGTGTTTTGATTGGCGTCGGTCATCGGTTTCTGGTCCATCGAAACGCTTTTGACCAAGCCGGACTGCCAGCTGCCACCGCGCTTGATCCAGGTCTTGCTCGGATCGAGCAGGGCGAGGACCGGATCGATCACGCCCGCGGCCAGCTTGGTGGAGTCGGGTTGCGCGCCGTCGCCGGGCGGCAACGGCCAGGACGTCACCTGGAGCCGCCGCTTGACCAGGCGCGCCTGGGTGAACACGTTCGGGTAGATGGAAATCATCGAGGCGGCGACGCCCGCGGCGAAGGCGGCGGCCTGCGAGGTGCCGTTCGCTGCGCCGATCGAATCGCTGCTGACCCAACCACCGATATCGTGGCCCCCGGGAGCGGCGATGTGCACCATCTTGTGGTCGCCCGAGGAGTAGTTGGCGTTCGGCATGAGGCGCGCCGTCGTACGCCCGCACTCGAGACAGGCGGTGACGATGACGACATTGTCGAGGTCGCCGAGGTTCATGGGACTGATGGGAGTCTTGGTCGTGAGATCGACGGCCGGGTTGTTGTCGTCACCTTGGCCGGCGGCGGCGATCAGGAGGGGATGGTTGGTGAAGATCGTCCGCGACAAGAGATGCGTGGTGAAGCGCTGTTCCGGGCTGGCGAGCGGCGTCGTGATGTTGTCGTCGTACTGCGACGCCATGAGGTAGACCCGCAGCGGGATGCCGCTATTTTCGTTCGCGACGATCTGCTTGGCCAGGGAGATGTCCCGCAGGGGCACTTTGGCCGGCACGCCGTCCTGCCCCACCTGGATCCACGGCGCAGTCCTGATGACGACGTTGGGGGCGAGGCCGACGAAGCCGAATTTGTCGTTCTGGCTGGCGATGATGCTGGCCATGTGGTTGGCGTGATGGAGCGCCGTGGAGAACGGCGCCCACTTGCAGATCCAGGTCCAATCCGCCGGCAATGGCGAGGGACCATAGGCGGGATACAGGTTCGGCGAGGGCATGAGCGGGCCATCGACGATCCAGACCGGCGTCTTCGTGCGAGCTTCGGGCAGCGACGCTTTGACGATCTCGATCGCGTCGGGGTCGCCGGTCACGTAGTCGCCGTAGGCGACGGGGTTCCATTTCCCCTCTCGGCAGGCCTGGGACATCAACTCGGCAGTCGCCAAGGGGCGGGCGGAGAACACGCGCGCCGGCCGGGCTGCCTTGATCAGCGGGTCGATCAGGAGGTTGGACGAGCTCAGCGGGCCCAGTTGCTCGTAGAGCTTGGTGACGGCGGCATCGTCCTTGGCCGGGATGAAGATCTGGAATGCCTTGAAGGCAATCATGTGCGAACCGTCCGGGTTCGTCACGGGGTCCAGATGCTTCCAGTATTTCAGGATGTCGTCGCCCCGTGCGGCCTGCTTGCGGTCGTAGGGGGCGAACTGCCCGGAGGCGGTGTAGTCGTAGATCGGGATGTCGGGGACGTTGAAGACGTCGCCGGGTCGAAGGCGGTTCAGATTCGCCTTCGGGTTGAGCATCTGAATGGCCGGCAACAGGCTCCCGCAGGGCGGCGGGAAGTTCCCGGCCATCAGGAGGCCGCAGAGCGTCGTCCCGTTGTCGAGCGTGCGCTGCTTGACCGGCACGGTGACGCCATTCTTCTGGAGCGTCTTGAGCACGTTCACCAGGTTGTCGGCGACGTTGCCGCCCTCGAAGGAGAGCAGGACGCCCGGCGCCTCGAACGGCAAGGGCGCGACCTGGCCTGGGTCCTCGGCGCGGCAAGGCGTGCCCATCACCAGCAGAGACAGCGCGGCGACGACCCACGATCTCATCGACGGCCTCCGTAAAGTGCCGCGTGGCCGGCGATGTCGGCGGCGGTGAGATCGAGAGCCATGGTCCCGCCGCCACCGCAGAAGTAATGCATGACGGATTTATTGTCGTACCCGGTCAAGGCGCGCCATTGATCGTCTTCGTTCGCGCAACCGGGGACGTCGGCGATGTGCTCGTGACGGTAGCCGAGCACGTGACCGAGCTCGTGCCGCAGCACGCCGATGGGGCTGAAGCTGCCGGCGCCGAGCTGGAAGTAGAGGGGGGTAATCCGAACCAGGCGCATGTCGGGTGGGTCGTTGGGGAAGAAGGACAGGGCGACGAGCCCGCCCAGATCGGCCGATTTCACCACCCGGAACGTCGGTTCGGTGCCGGACGCGTCGACCTGGCTGAAGCTGATTGCGCAGGTCGGGCAGGCGTCGACCCAACTGCGAGCTGCGGCCATGAGATCGGCGGCGACAATCTGACGTTCCCCGGGTGTGAAGCTCACGGTGTCGATCGAGTAGGTGAGATGACGGTGCCCGGACGGCCAGAACACGAGCTGGCCATTCTGCGTCATCACCTTGAGTTCGCCGGTGGGCGAAGCCGGGCGAGATTCGTTGCTGTATCGGCGGAACGTGTCGCGGACCTGGCGCTCGGTGAGCAGCAGGTCACCCTCCAGCACGTAGTAGCTCCGCCCCGGTGGCTCGCCGGCGACGACCTTGGGAAGCTTGTCGAGTAGCTGCCGGAAGGCATCGTCGTTCTCCGGATCAGCAATGACCGGGTCGTAATCAGCTCTCGATAGCTTGGCGACGGCTTGCGTTGAGTCGGCTGCACCCGCCACGGCGGGGAGCCATGTCAGAGACCCCATCAACACCCGCAAGAAGAGCAGCCATCGCATCTGAACCATTCAACCCGATCCGAGACGGTATGATCCGGCACGATACGGCAAGAGTTTCGTTATCGCAACGAGTGTGTCTCCTTCCTCCAGCCGGCCTCTCCGGAGCGGAGAGCTCGGATTCGGCCACAGGGAACGTGCTCGCTGGCCGCTTTGCCAGGGCCAGCCCGATGCCGAGGGCACTGAGCTGTCGCGCCGCCCCGTCCCGGATGCCCCGAACACTTCCGTGCAACGTCGGGAGCGGCTCCGGAGTGGCGACACAGGTCAGATCTCAAGACGGGTCGGAACTGAGCTCTAAGCGTACGGAGTGCCATCCTTGTGCGTGAACCGGCCGTCTGCATTTGAGCTCATCATGTCGACGTCCGAGCAAATCGTGACATCCAGGGGCTGCCGCGAGCCGATCTCTAGATAAACCGCCTCGTTGTTCGAGCGGTTGACCATGTGATGGCCGTTCGCAGTTCCCTTTGGGAATGCTGCCGCCTCCCCGGCGCGCAACGTCGTCTCGCCCTCGTTCTCGATCAGGACGAGGTCGCCTTCCAACACGTATACGAACTCGTCCTCATGGGAATGCCAATGCCGCTGGCTGGACCACTCGCCCGGCGGTAACCGGGTAATATTGATCCCGAAATCGGTGAGGCCGGCTGCGTCACCCAACTTCTGGCGCATGCGGTGGGCAGAGAGCGCGGCAAAAGGCTCGGGATAGCCGACGCCCCTGCGCGCGGGCACCGCATCGATTTGGATTTTCGGCATGTCGATCTCCCAGTGACGCCGGATATCTCGTCCGCCCTGCATCGTGGCGGCACTGCTCGATCCTGTTAAAGAGGGTTGCGGGCATCAAGCGCGCCAACGGCAAGATACTGCGCACGCGAGAGGGTGATCGGATGCTGACACATGCTCCTGCATCGCGGCCGTGGTACGTTGGAAGCGGGCGGCGGCGGCGTACTGCGGTCACCCTGGTCGCCCTACTGTTGGCCTCGGCGCCCGCCTCCGCACAGCCGGCACGCGTCGTTTGGGCCTGGGAGCGGCCGGAGAGGTTGGACACGCTGCCGTCCAGCATCGGCATCGCCGCGGTGACTGGATTCATTCGGCTGCGCGGGAATGCGGTCGTCATCCGGCGCGGTCGGCGCTTTCCGCTGGTGACCGCACCGGGGCGGGAGCCGCCGATGGCCGTGGTGCACATCGAGTTGGATCAAAGCCGCCCGCTGGAATGGAGCTCGGCCCTGGCTGACCAAGTAGTGGGCGAGGCGCTGGCCTTCACGCGCGGCGCCGCTTCGGTCCAGGTGGACATGGAAGTCCGTTCCAGCCAACGCGGCGCCGTGCTGGACGTGTTGCGCGGCGTGCGCGCCGGGCTGCCTTCCAGCACGATCCTGTCGATGACCGCGTTGGCCTCCTGGTGCGAGAACGAGGCCTGGCTGGACGCGGCGCCGGTCGACGAGATCGTGCCGATGCTGTTCCGCATGGGACCTGGCGGCCATCACCTGCGGGCGAAGCTGGCAGCGGGGGGCGATTTCTCCCTCCGCCGCTGCCGCGGCGCCCTGGGGATCGCCACAGACACGCCGACGGTCGTGCCGCCCGGCCGCCGCATGTATATCTTCAACCCGCGGCCCTGGGATGCGGCCGCGATCGCTGCCCTCCCACCAGGATAAGCGCATGGCCTTCTGGTTCCGCCCCAAGCTCCGTTCCATGCTGCTCGCCGCCTGCGCCCTGTCCTTGCTCGCGACGCCGGGCCGGGCCTCCACGGACGGCAATCCGAACGACTGGAGCCTGAACGAGTTGGGCGGCTCCCTCGCCGACCTGCGGCTGCTGCAGTCCGGCACGCCCGGCGTGTTGCTGGCCAGCTCTCCGGCCAGCCTCCTGTTCATCGGCTGGCGGCGCCTGCATGGGCAGGCCGTGAGCGACGAGGCCCGGGCGGCATTGGCCGTCCCGTGCTGCGGCGTCGCCTCCTATGGGGCGTCCGATGCCGTGACCGCCTGGCTGGACGCGCGCAAGGCCGTACCGGACGCGCCCGTCCTGACCAGGATCGATACCGAACGGCCCGGCCCCGACCACACCAGCGAGCCCAACTGCCTGGACGATGCCTTCCGCACCGCGGTGCGTACCCTGGCGGACCGTGCCGCGGTGCACGGCGCGGCGTCTTTGGAGGTGCGCGCCTGGTTGGACGGGCAAGACGCTGTATTCCGGGCATGCGCCCAGCCGGCCGCTACACTGCCCGCCCTGCCCGATGCCGCGCCGGACTGGCTGCAGGCGGACCGTCGCTACCAAGCCGCGGCCTTGGCGTTCTACCGTGCGGACTACCCGGCGGCCGCGATGGCGTTCAAGGCGATCGGAGCCGATGCCGGGTCGCCGTGGCGAGACATGGCGCCTTACCTCCGGGTACGGGCGCTGCTGCGCCGAGGGCTCGCTTCCAAGGCTGCGCCGGACCTGGCGGCGGCGCGAGCGGCGGCGCAAACGATCCCTGCAGGTGCTCCGCTACACGACGCCGCGGCCGACCTGGGCAACATGGCCCAGTTGCGCGGCGACCCGGCCGCCGCAGCGGCGCGGCTGGCCACGGCATTGACGCAGCCCACCCTGACCGATGAGGCCGGGTCGGACTTCAAGGATTTGCAGTCGCTCGCCGCCACGGTTCCGCCTCCGGAGTTCATGGACTGGATCAACACCTTCAAGACTGGGGCCGGCGCCCCGCCCGTGCCGCCCGAGGATCGCGGCTCGCCGTTGGAACGCGCCCAGGCGGCGGACGCGCGTCGTGCCGCTGCCCTGGCCCATGCGCGCGAGCGCCATGCCGCCACGCAGGACCCAGCGTGGCTGCTGGCGGCCCTGGCGCTGAGCCAACCGGATGACCCCGCCTCCGCCACGGACCTGCAGGCCGCCGCGGCGCTGGACTCCGGCACCCCGGCCTTCCTGACCGCGCTGTATCATCGGGTTCGCCTGACGACCGCCACGACCGACCCGGCCGCCATCCGCGCCCTGCTGGACCCCGTGCTGGCTCGGACCGACCTGACCGGCACCACGCGCAACCTGTTCACCGCGGAACGCATGCTGGTCGCTGCGGACACGGGCGAGATGGCGCGCCTGGCGATCCGCGCCCGCCTCTGCGCCACGGAAGCGGAGAAATGCAGATCCCAAGACTGGGGATATGCCAGCACGGCCCCCGGCCTGTTCGACGGTCCCATCGAGACCGCAACCAGGGGGCTCGGCGACGATGCCAGCTACCTGATCGATCGCATGGCCCTGTCCAGCCGGATGGCGCTGGGCAGCGAGCCCTCTCTCCCCGCGCCCATCCGGCTCGACCTGGCACTCACCAGCTTCGCCCGCGCCGTGCTGCTGCGGGACGCTGCGGCGACGGACGCGCTGTCCCGGCAGCTTCAGCTCCTGCTGCCCGCGCTGTCGGCCGAGTTCGCCGCCATCCCCGCCGCGTCCGCCGGGGCGGACCGGCAATTCGCCGAGTATCTGATCTTCGCCAAGATCCCAGGCTTGAGAGTGGATCTCCTGGACTACACCCGGCCGGCCGGCGCGGTGGCGGAGTGGAGCGGTAGCTGGCCGAACTGGGTCGTGCTCGGCCAGCCGGACCCGGAGATCATCCCGCCCGCCCCCGTGCTATACGGAAACAACGGCTACCAGCAGGTTGACGTTCCTGCCGGCACCGACCTCGGCGAAGGCCGCGTGCGCATTCCGGACGCCGTATGCAAGACGATATGCGGGGCCGGCGGCTTCGTGCCCCGCCTGCCGGCCTTCCTGTCCGCCACCGCGGTCCGAGCCACCGCGGAACGCCGTCTGTTGCCGCCACCGGGGCGCTACGCCGACAAGGGGGGCTACACCGCCGACCGCCGCGACGCCTTCCCCAACCTGGCCGACATGAACGCCAAGCCGATCCCGGCGCCGGTCGGCGCCATCTACGTGTGGGATTTCATCCTGGATTACGCGAACAAGCACCCGCGCGATCCCCGCGTCCCGGAGGCGCTGCATTGGATCATCCATGTCGGGCGTTACGGGCAAGGTCACAATCACTCGGGCAAGCGGGCCTTCACGCTCCTCAAAAGCCGATACCCGACCAGCTCGTGGGCGAAACAGAACCAGTTCTACTACGACTAAGCGTGGTCACATGCCGCGAGTGGCGGCGTCACGTTGCCGACGTCATCCGCAGACCGCCGGCCACCCACGCCCCGGCCTCGTCACTCGCGTCAACGGAGCGCCCCCTCGTAAGTCACCGCGATCGTGGCGGCGCGCAACAGCGCCGGCAGACGGGCGACATCGCCGGTCGCCGCGAGAACGGCGTCGAGGGTGAGCGGGGGGCTCGCCTCGATGTCCAGCACGGCCGGGTGCTTCGGGTGCGGGAAGTCGGCCGCCAGGCCCGTCGCCGCTGCGGTCGTGCTCGGGGACGCCGCCGACGCGGGGAGCAGGGCGGCGATCCCGGCGATCACCTTGGCCCGCCCTTCCTGGAACGCGGCGTCCGGGTCCGCGTCGGGCAGCATGTTCACGACCACCGGTAGAACGTAGCTCGACAGAAACGTCCGGCTGTCGAGTTCCAGGTGCATCGATCCGAGGGCCGGCGGGGCCTGAAGCTCTGGCACCGCGCCGTCGCGCGTCGTGAGGAGATGGACGTTCTCCAGCCGGGCGCGCAGTCCGATGTGACCAAGCAACTCACCGTCCATGGCGAACTCCCCGAGGGCCAGGGTGGCGGCTGCCGGGTCGTAGGTCGCGTCGAGCACCAGGTCGAAGGGGATCTGCTGCTGCCGAGACAGCCAGGTCAGCTTCGCGGGCTGGTCGCGAATGGCCAGGGTAATCCCTCGAGCTTCGACGCGGAGGTGAGCCGGTGGGAACGGCCCGTTCGGTCGTTCGAACGGGATGCCGCGCACGAGCAGCGTGTCCATGCGGTAACCCACGAAGCCGCCCAGGCCCAATCGGATGTTGCGGAAGCGGCATTCATCCGACCCCGTCGCCTCGACCGCCGTCGGGCCCGGCGGCGACTCGCTGGGCGACAGCGGCGTGAGCAGGTCGCGGCAGCGCCGAAGGGCCGGGTCACGCGCCATGGTCGCCTCTGGCCCGAGAGGATCGAGCTGCGGGACCGGTGCGGGTTGAGCCGCGCCGGGCTTTGCCGGCGAGGGTTGGGTCGGAGAACGCGCCGAGCCATGCGGCGGCGCCGGCGCGGCAGCCGCGGTGACCGCGCCAACGAGGCCGAGGAGGAGGCGAAACATCCCAATGGTGCGCCGGGTCGGTACCATCTCCATGCCTCCGCCCGATCCCATGCTGCTCGGGCGATCGTGCCCACGTGGCACTGCTGGCGCAACGGTGCCGCGAGAGAGGAACCTTCTGTCTCCGACGCGGCTGCGTTTCAGAAGCGGAGCGTTGGACCGGCTCACCTGCGGCCGAAGGCGGCGCGGATGCCGAAGAACGGAAACAAGGTGAAGCCGAGGCCGAGCCAGGTCAGGCCGGCGGTGTTGCCCCAATTGGCGAAGAACGTGTCGGCCCGAGCCGTGCCCGCCGGGTCGGACGCGTCGTAGGCGACGGGCACCCCGTCACCGACGGCGCGGGAGAGGCCGCCATTCTGCCGGAACGTCACGGTCGCGCCGTCGGCCATGGCGAAGCGCACCAGCGGATGGCCTTCGTCGCTCGCGATCGTTCCGGTGGTTCGGGTGGCGCCTCTGAGGAACTCGGCCGTGCGGTGTCCCTCGATGACGGTGGCGGCCATGGCGCACCAGCCGACGGCGAAGAGCAGCCGGGTGGCGCCGTTCCATGGCGGCGGCGGTGGGGGCCCGTCCCATGGGCCCCGCGGCGGGCTCCGTGCCTCGCGTCGGCGAAGCAGCCAGAGCGCGGGAAGCCCGAGCAGGACCGCCCAGACCAGCCACCACTCGCACCACAGCTCGAAGAAAAGGGCCGTTTCGGCGGTCTCGCCGTCCAGGCCGAACATGCCCGGCAACAGATCGAGGATCAGCAGCAGGAGTTCGCCGCGCAGCGCCACGCCCGTCAACATCGTGGCTGCCGTGATGGCGAAGAGCAAGGCGGCGCGATGCAGGATGCGCGGCCGCGCGAGCCAATCGGCACGCCAGGCCATGGCCGCGGTCGCCACGATGCCGAAGGTGGCGAGCAGGATCAGCGTCTCGGGGCCGAAGCCGGGCGGATCCGGGAAGAGAACCACGAACGGGAATGCGGCGGCGCCCAACAGCCCGGCCGTGAGCGCCGTCGCGGCGGTGCGCCCGGCCCTCAACGGCTCGGCCCGGCGGGCGGACACACGGTATCCTTCCGCGCCCAGGTCACATCGACGTAGCGGCCACGGCCGCCGACATGACAAGCACGGTAGCCGTCCGCCTCCATGACGAGGGCGATGGCGATCTGGCCCGTGAGCGCCAGGACGAGGCCGACGAGCATGGTGCCGAGGATGGTCTTGCCGAACCACGCTTTCCGTCCGTCCGACCACAGGGCCAATGCGCTCGGTGCGATGAAGTCCGGCCCGAGCGCGACCATCGCCAGGCCGAGCAAGGGAAGGCCGAGGATGAAGCTGTCCGTCGTCATCGACGCGGCTCCGTCGACGAGGGCGCTGATCCAGCCCGCCAACTCCCAAATCCCGAGTGCCGCCATGGCGCCGCCCAGCCCCAGGAAGAGGACCGCCGCTGCGATCCGCTGCCATGCCGGCATCGGCGGCGGTGGCGTATCCTTTCGGCGGCGCTTCTTTCCACCTCGTTGCATGCTCGGCTCCATTGGGGGGGCGCTCAGGCCCCTTCCCTGCCGTCGGCATCGCGCAGCCCCCGGAGCGCGCGCCGGGCGCCCCAAGCCGCGGCGAGCGCCATCGGCAGCATGAACGCGCCGAAGGCCAGCTTGAGCGTGAGATCCGTCGGCCACGCCCAGACGAGCAGCACCTCGAGCGCCGCTCCGCCCGCGCCGATCTGCCAGCTGCGGCGCAGGCTGGCCCCGGCCCCCTCGCGCCGGCGCACGAGGCCGCGCGTGCCGCGGATCATGAGAACGAGCGTCGTGACGGCGACGGCCACGGGCAGGGTGACGGGCCAGAGGGGGCCGAGATCGCCGGCGGAGGCATCGAGCAGCGTCACGAGGGCGAAGAACACGCCGTTGACCAGTGCCCCACTCAGCGCGAGCGAGCCGACGCGCACCGCCCGCAGCACCTCGTCCGGCAACCGGTGGAGACCCGGCGGCAACGAGCCCGGCGCCGCGAACGCGACCGGCCGGGTGCCGCCCGGCAGGCTCGAGCGCCGGAGCGCCACCAGCCCGGCCAGCGTCGATGCCACCGAGATGCCCAGGATCACCAGCATGGCAGTCGGCGTGTCCATCCTTTCGTGGGACAGGATGTCGCTGGCCTGCTGGGCTCGGGCGGCTTCCATCGCGCCCAGGGCCGCCAACGGTGCCGCCGCGAAGACGAGCGGCACGGACCGAACGGCCCACTCGCGGAAGCTCAGCAACGGCCCCGTCCAGGCCAGCACCGGCAGGGCGAGTAGCCAGAACACCGGGCTGCCGCGCACGGAGCCCGAGGCCGGCCCGAGCACGGCGACCCAGGCCACGAGCGCGGCCAGCACGGACACGATCGCGGCCAGCACCGCCATGTTGGCCGGCCCCTCCCGGCGGAGCGCGGTCGCACGGGCTTCCCAGCTCTGGTCAACGGGCGCCGCGGGTGCCGCGGCAGGTGGACGCCGTCGTCTCATCGCCGTCTCGATGCCGGATACACGCCGCAGCCGGAAGCGGGGACACGCTCCCGGTCGCGCGCCTCCTCCAAGTCCATCAGCATCAGATGCGGTTCTGGAATGGCAGCGCCTTGCCGGCCCGCAGTCGATACAGCTCGGCCGGGCGGTGCGCGCCGACCCGGTGGGTCCCTGTCGCCTCGACGATGCCCTGGTCCATGATCTTGCGGCGGAACGAGGCCGGATCGAGCCTTGTGCCGAGCACGTGCTGGTAGGTCGCGTGCAGCTCCGCGAGCGTGAACTGCGGCGGCAGCAAGAAGGCGGGCAAGGCGGAATAGCTCGATTTGCCGCGCAGGCGCCCGACGGCGGCGGCGACGATCTCGGCATGGTCGAAGGCAAGCGCGGGCACCGCGGCGACGGGATGCAGCACCAAGAGGCTGCCTGCTGCCTGCAGGTCCGCCGACGGCACCAAGGCGAAGTAGGCGACCGTCAGCGACCAACCGCGCGGATCCCGGTCGGCCCCGCTGAACGTGCCAAGTTGTTCGAGGAAGCGGCCGTCGATCCGCGCCTTGTCGTGCAAGATGCGCGCGGCCGCATCCTCGAGTGACCGGTCCTGCTGCACGCGGACATAGCCGCCGGGGAGCGCCCACTCGCCCACAAAGGGCGGCTGCTCGCGCCGGATCAGTCCCACCGCGAGCGCGTCGTCGCGGAGCGTGAGGAGCACGGCGTCGACGGTTGCGATGGGGCTGGGGAACTCGGGCGTCAGCATGGGAAAAATGTATCTTGCAATTTGCAATTAAGCAAGCCATCTTTGGCTCACTTCCGGAGCCGAATGACCATGCGACTTACTCTCCTCATCGACGGGCAGGACGTCCCACTTCGCATCATCCGCTTCGCCGGCGGCGAAGTACAGGTGCGGATCGAGGCGCCACCAGCCGCGCCGGCCGAAGTGACGGTGCGGGCCGACCTCCACGACAGCGACAGCCTCATGGGCCTGCTGATCCTGACCGATGCCATCCGGCGGCACTACAGCGACCCGGCCATCGATCTGATCTGCCCATACCTGCCGTACGCCCGGCAGGACCGGGTGGCATTCCCGGGCGAGGCCCTGTCGGCCGCAGTCGCCTGCCGATTGCTGAACGCGCAGGGCTACCGGTCGGTGGAAGTCTGGGACGCCCATAGCGACGTGTCGCTGGCGTTGCTCGACCGGGTCCGCCACCGCCCGGCCAGCGACTTCGCCGGCCCGATCGTGACGGCCAACGACGTGGTCGTCGCGCCCGATCTTGGCGCGGTCAAGCGCGCGTCCGGATGTGCCCGCCTCGCCGGTGCGCCGATCGTGCACGCCGAGAAGACCCGCAGCACCGATACCGGCGCCATCACCGGCTCGGCCGTGCAGAGCGGACCGATCGGCGAGCGCGACTTCCTGATCGTCGACGACATCTGCGATGGCGGCCGCACCTTCATCGAGCTGGCCCGCGTGCTGCGCCCGCTGACCCAGGGCCGGGTCAAGCTCTACGTCACCCACGGCATCTTCAGCGCCGGGTTCGACGCCTTGCGCGCCGGGATCGACCAGATCTTCGTCGCCAACCCGTTCCCGGCGGAATTGCCCGACGTCGTCCAAATCGTCAGAGGATAGCTCCATGCGTATCTCTCCCCTTCACGCGACCGATTTCTACAAGACCGGCCACATCCGCCAGTATCCGCCCGGGACGTCGCTGGTCTATTCGAACTTCACCTGCCGGAGCGACCGGCTCGCCGAAGTGCTGCCGGATTTCGACCACAAGGTGGTGTTCTTCGGGCTGCAGGGCCTCGCGCAATGGCTGCTGATCGATGCCTGGAACGAAGAGTTCTTCCACAAACCGAAGGACGAAGTCGTCGGCGCCTACCAGCGCCGCATGGACCTCTCGCTCGGCAAGGGCGCCGTCGACGTCAGCCACGTCGCCGCGCTGCACGATCTCGGCTACCTGCCGCTGCGGATCAAGGCGCTGCCGGAAGGCAGCCGCGTGCCGATGCGGATCCCGCTGCTGACGGTGGTCAACACGCACCCGGATTTCTATTGGGTGACCAACTACATCGAGACCCAGCTCTCGGCGGAGCTCTGGAAGGCCGTCACCTCGGCCACCATCGCCTACGAGTACCGCCGCCTGTTCGCCCGCTATGCCGAGCGCACCGGCGCCGACCCGGCGATGCTCCCCTGGTTGGGCCACGATTTCTCCGCCCGCGGCATGTCCGGCATCAGCGACGGCGCCACCAGCGGGGCCGGTCACCTGCTGTCGTTCTGCGGCACCGACACCATCGCAGCGATCGACTACCTCGAAGCCACCTACCCCGATGCCGAACCGACGCTGATCGGCGGTTCCGTGCCGGCGACCGAGCACTCCGTCATGTGCATGGGCGGCGAGGACGACGAGATCGGCACCTTCCGCCGCCTGGTCACCGAGACCTACCCGTCCGGCATCGTCAGCATCGTCAGCGACACCTGGGATTTCTGGCGCGTGATCACCGAATATGCCGCCGCGCTGAAGCCGGAGATCGTGGCCCGCACGCCGGACGCGCTCGGCAATGCCAAGGTGGTGTTCCGCCCCGATAGCGGCGACCCCGTCCTCATCATCGCCGGCGACCCGGCGGCCGCGCCCGGCACCCCCGAGCACAAGGGCGCCGTCGAGTGCCTGTGGGACATCTTCGGCGGCACCGTCACGGCCCAGGGCTACCGCGTGCTGCACCCAAGGGTCGGCATGATCTACGGCGACAGCATCACGCTCGACCGCGCCACCCGCATCCTCGAAGCGCTGGCGGCCAAAAGCTTCGCGTCGGGCAATATGGTGTTCGGCATCGGCTCCTATACCTACCAGCACGTCACCCGCGACAGCTTCGGCACCGCGATCAAGGCGACGTTCGGCGTCGTGGGCGGCGAGGACCGGGTGTTGTTCAAAGCGCCCAAGACCGATAACGGCACCAAGAACTCCGCTCGCGGCCTATTGCGGGTCGAGCAAGGCAATGGCGAGTTCATGCTGCACGAGTTGCAGAATTGGGAGCAGGAGGCACAGGGCCAGTTGCAAACCGTGTTCGAGGACGGCCGCATGGTCCGCATGGAGGCGCTGTCGACCCTTCGGCAGCGGCTGTGGGGTGATCATGGCTGAGATCAGCCGCTTCGTCGCCGACCGCCAACTCCGCAGCGAAACAGCCCATTGCAGGGATCAGACCTCTGCCTTTGCCTGCGCTGTGCGGTCCGTGGCCGCCTGGCCTCGCCCCTTCGCGGTCGCCACCGCCGAGGTTGCTCGATGAGGGCGCGCCATACCCGGTTGGGCATGCTGACACCGTCGTCCAACACGGTGCTCGAGCCGGTGATCGGCGAACTCGTGTCGGGCCTCCCCGGGGCGAGCGTGCATTTCAGCCGCTTCGCCGTCACCGAGATCGCCCTCACGCCCGCCGCACTCGGCCAGTTCGCCCCGGCCGGCATGGTTGCGGCGGCGCGGTTGCTGGCCGACGCCAAGGTCGACGCGATCGCATGGAACGGCACCTCCGGCGCCTGGCTCGGCTTCGAGCAGGATGAACGGCTCTGCGCCGAGATCACGGCCGCCACCGGCGCGCCGGCGACCACGTCAGTGCTCGCATTCCGCGAGGCGTTCCATGCTCTGGACATCCGGCGCATCGGCCTGGTGACGCCGTATACGCGCGACGTCCAGGAGCGGATCATGTCGAACTGGGGTGCGGCCGGCTTCGCATGCACGGCGGAGCGGGCCAGCGGGCTCAGCGACAATTTCTCGTTCGCCGAAATCCCGGAGGACGACATCGAGGCGATGGTGCGCGCCGTCGTACAAGACGGGTGCGACGCCGTGGCCATCGTTTGCACCAATCTGCGCGGCGCAGGCATCGCCGCGACGCTGGAGCAGGAACTGGGCGTGCCGGTCATCGACTCCGTCGCGGTCACGCTGTGGCGAAGCCTCGTGATGGCTGGCTACCCCGTCGATGGATCGACCTCGTTCGGGCGGTTGTCCGCCTGATGCGCCTGCTGTTGCTCAACCCGAACACCTCGGCGCCGATGACCGAGCGCATGGCCGAGACGGCCAACGCCGCCAGGGCGCCGGACACCACGATCGTGCCGATGACGGCGACCAAGGGCGTGCCCTACATCGCCACCCGCGCCGAGGCGCAGATCGGCGGAGCGATCGCGCTGGAGATGCTGGCCGAGCAGCACGATGCCGTCGATGCGGCGATCATCGCCGCGTTCGGCGACCCCGGCCTGTTCGGCGCGCGCGAGTTGTTCGACATCCCGGTGATCGGTCTGGCCGAAGCGGCCATGTTGACCGCCTGCATGGTGGCCCGTCGCTTCGCGATCGTGACCTTCGCGCGCGCGCTCGGCCCCTGGTACGAGGAATGTGTCGCCATGCACGGCCTGCGGGACCGATGCGCCGGCATTCTGTGCCTCGACAGCCCGTTCGCCTCGGCCGCCGATGTCGCCGAGGAGAAGGAGGCCCTATTGATCGAGCTCGCCAACCGGGCCGTGACCGAGCGCGACGCCGACGCCGTCATCCTCGCGGGCGCGCCGTTGACCGGCCTGGCCCACAAGGTCGCGAGCCGCATTCCCGTGCCGGTCATCGACCAGGTGGCGGCTGCGGTGAAGCAGGCGGAAGCGGTCGCCGCGCTCGGCCTGCGGAAAGCCACGGCGGGGACGTTCCGACGACCGGCGCCCAAAGCCACCATCGACCTTCCTGCCTCGCTCGCCGATCGGATCGAGCACCGCCGACAATAGTGACGCTACAGGGTGGGCGGTTGTCCGTGCAGAAGGTCGGTCAGGGGCTCGGACAGGCCAACCGGCCGACGGGATTGCACCAAGGGGAGAGCCGGCGTCGGCTTCAGACCGGCGACGGTCTCCGCCATTCGGACTGCACACGCGATACCGTCCAAGAGCGGCACCGCAGCGACGGACTGGAGCCGCCTCGACATCCCCGCCGTCGCGGCACCGGCGACGATGACGGCGCCCGCGCCTAGCCCGGCCAGCTTGGACGTTTCGTCGAGTACGGCTTGTTCCAGCCGTGCGTGGTCGAGATACGCCGCTGCCGTTTCGAGCTGCACCGTGCTGCAACCGGCCATGCGCTCGTTCAGTCCACTCCACGCCACCAGGTCCAGATACATCGATCGGCTGCCCTGGCCGAAGGTGATGAGGCCGAAGCGCCGGGTCATGGCGCAAGCGGTGTGGAGGGCAGCGCTGGTCATGCCGATGACGGGGTAGGGCATGAGGGCCTGGGCGCCGGCCAGCCCGGTGTCGAACGAGGTCGCGAGCACCGCGGCGTCCACGTCCGGGAAGGCCGCGAGCAGGTCGAGCATGGCATGGCCGGCGACGGCGTTTTCCGCGTCGGTCGAGATGATCGCGACACCGAAGCGGCCGGTGCCGCCGATGATCTCGGTGCCTTCAGCCGCGTGGTGCCGGGCTTCGGCGACGACGGCGTCGGTCACCGCCTGCGTGGTGTTGGCGTTGGCCAGCAGGATCTTCATGGCGTGGCACTCCCCCATCGCGTGAAGCCGATGTCGACCGCCTGGCTGCGGTGGAGCATGGCGGCGTAGAACGGCGCCAGCCGACTGGCGGCCGCCCGTGTCGCCTGCACGAGCCCGTCGATCTCGGGCTGCAATCGCCGGATCGCGGCCAGCAAGCCGGCCTCGTCCACCGTCAGGACCCGGCCGCGCTCGACCACCACCCGGCCGGCCACGATGGTCGCGGCGACGACGCCGGCATGCGCGGCGTAGACGAGTTGCCGGCGCAGGTCGTTCAGCGGCGTGAACGGCAGCGTCTGGAGATCGACCAGGATCAGGTCGGCGGCCGCGCCGGGCTGCAGGCAGCCTTGACCCGGCCGGTTCATGCCGCGTGCGCCGCCGCTGGTCGCCGCGCGCAGGATTTCTGCCGGCGTGGGCCAGGTGGTCCAGTCCGGGTCGGTGATCTGGTGCAGGAGCCCGGCCATTTTCATCACCGCCCAGGGGTCCGTGCTGTCGTCGGCGGAGCGTTCGTCGCTGCCGAGCGCGATGGGGATGCCGTGCTCGCGCAGCCGGCGGAACGGCATGATGCCGCTGCCGAGGCGAAGGTTGCAGACCGGGTTGTGCGCGACCGTGCAGCCGGAGGCGGCGAGTAGGGCCATGTCGGACTCGTCGACCCAGATCGCGTGCACCACCAGCATGCGGCGGTCCAGCATGCCGAGGTCGTGCATGTACCGCACCAGCGATTTGCCCCAGACCTCCTGGCCGAACACGCGCTGCAGCCGGGTCTCGAGGACATGCACCGTGAAGGGCAGGTCGTGCTCGATGCTGAAGGCAGAAAGGTCGCGGAACAGCGCCGGGGTGACCCGTTGCGGGGCAGAGTTGGCCACGCCGAGGCGCAGGCGGCCGTCGGCGGTGCCGTGCCAGGTGGCGTGGAACCAGCGGTAGAGGTCCATCAGCTCGCTGGCCGGCATCAGCGGGGCGGCGTCCATCTCGGCCCGGATCGTTGGCGGCAGCAGGTCGCGCAGGAACGGATACTTGCCCAATTCCGGCACGTTCGGGTGGTTGATGGTGACGGTGGCGCGCAGGCCGGCCTCGGCGTAGGCGGCCATCATGGCGTCGATGCCGGGCCGGGTCGGGCCGGGATTGTGGAAGGCGTCGTCATGCACGGCGGTGACGCCGGCTTTCAGCATCTCGACCGCGCCCAGCATCGTCTGGAGCCGGACCAGTTCGGGCGTCGGCCCCGGCACGCCGGGGGGCGGCACCTCGTGCAGCATGAACAGCTCGAGCGGCAGGCCCGGCACCGTGCCGATCATGAGGTTCTGCTGCGAGTGGAAGTGACCGTTGACCAGGCCGGGCATGGCGAGCAGGCCCGAAGCCTCGATGATCTCCGCGCCCTGAGCGTCGAGATCGGGACCGATCGCCTGGATGATGCCGTCGGCAATCCGGATGTCGGCGCCCGCGTGCTCGGTATCGGCGTCGTCGAGCGCGAGCACGCGGGCGCCGCGGATCAGCAGGCTCATAGCGTCAGCCCGAACAGGCGCCCCCATCGCAGGCCCGGTGCCGTGTCCTGCCCGGCCAGGCGGAGTGCGCCCCAGACCCCGGCGGAGGTGGAGTCGTAGACGGTGATGCCCAGCTCGGCCTCGAGCACCGGCACCAGATGGGCGGCGGGGAAGTTGGTGCAGTAGGCGATGATCGCGTCCGGCCGGGCGGCGGCGGTGCTGCGGGCCATGGCGAGGATGTCGGCATCGGGCACGGCGGCGTACGACAAATTGTCGGACAGCCCGGCATGCGCCTCCGCCACCACCTCGTAGCCGGCGGCGGCGAAATGCGGCGGGATCTTCGCTGCGTAGCCGGCCGCATACGGCGTCACCAGCGCGATCCGGCGCTGCCCCCCATGCCGCATCGCCGCATCGATCGCCAGGGTCGAGGTCGTGGCCGCGATGCCGGTGTTGGCGGTGATCCGGGCGCACAGCGCGCGGTCCCGATCGAACCCCAAGCTGCCGCCCTTGCTGCCATTCCAGACCAGGGCCGCAGGTGCTGCATGCGACAGCAGCTCGGCCGCGCGCAGCATCCCGTCCCAGTCGTAGTCCTCGGCATAATCGTCGGCGCTGCCCACGACGGTCGTGCGCGAGAAATGGCCGGAGACATCAGGGAAGTCGGCCAGGATGGCCGACGTGACCCGCTCCACGACGACGTTGCCGGACGGCGTAATGGTGCCGAGCGCGATCCTAGGGCCGCGAACGCGATCCAAGCTCATGCATCGTCCCGGACGGCCCGGTTGCGCGCGCCATCCCAACTCGCGATCACCGCGGCGCCCGGCGCGAGATCGCCGACCACGCCGTCGTCGTGGCGGATCGCGGTCAGCATCTCCTCGCCGGAGCGGCGGAGCAGATATTGCGTGTGCTGGCCGCGATAGACGATCTGTTCCACGGTGGTCGCCATCTGGTTGGGGCCGGTGGCGGTCGTGCCGGGCTGCAGGCGGATGCACTCGGGCCGCAGCGCCACGAGGACGTCGGACGCGGGTGGCGGCCCGTCGAGCGTCAGCCGGACGCCGTCCTCGGCGTCGACCATGTATTCGCCCCCCTGCTGACCGCCGACCCGGCCGCGGAAGAAATTGCTCGTCCCGATGAAGCTCGCCACAAAGCGGGAGACCGGGCGGTCGTAGATCTCGCCGGGCGCGCCGATCTGCTCGATCCGCCCGTCCCGCATCACCGCGATCCGGTCGGACAGCGTCAGCGCCTCGTCCTGGTCGTGCGTCACCATCAGCGTGGTCAGGCCGAGGCGCTTCTGCAACTGGCTCAGCTCGATCTGCATGCCCTCGCGCAGCTTCTTGTCCAGCGCTCCCAGCGGCTCGTCGAGCAGCAGGACGGCGGGCTCGATCACCAGCGCGCGGGCCAGGGCGACGCGCTGCTGCTGTCCGCCGCTGAGCTGGTGCGGCATCCGGTCGGCCAGATGGGCCAGCTTCACCATCGCCAGCGCGTTGGCGACCTTCGCCGCCACGTCGGCCTTGGACAGCCGCCGCATCTCGAGCCCGAAGGCGACGTTGCGGGCGACGTCGAGATGCGGAAACAGGGCGTAACTCTGGAACAGCATGCCGATGTTGCGGCGGTGCACCGGCACGCCGGCGACCGGCTTGCCCTTGATGCGGATGTCGCCCCGTGTCGGCGAGACGAGGCCGGCGATCATGCGCATGGTGGTCGTCTTGCCGCAGCCGCTGGGCCCGAGCAGGGACAGCACGTGGCCGGGCTCGACGGCGAACGACACGTCGTCCACCGCCGCCGGGCCGGCGCCGTAGGTCTTGGTGACGGAGCGGACTTCGATGTCGCTCATGCGACGAAGGTCGAGTTGTATTTTTCGATCCAGGCAGCGCGGTTGGCATTCACGTAGGCCCAGTCCGGGCTGAACAGCGCCATGTCCTCCATCTTGGACAGCGGGTAGGCCAACAACTTGGCCAGCTCCGGCTTGAACTCCAGTCCCTCGATCGGCGGCGCCGCGAGCGAGACCTCCGCCAAGGGCTGCTGCACCTGCGGCGAGAGCATGCGGTTCATCCACTCCGCGCCGAGCTCCGGGTTCGGCGCGCCCTTGACCAGCACCTGGCAGTTGACGCCGGCGAACGCGCCCTCCTTCGGATAGCACATGTCGATGCTGGCGCCCTTGACCGTGTAGGGCAGCACGTATTTGGAGAACTCGATCCCGCCCAGGTCGCCATTGCCCTGCGCGACCTCGAGCGAGGCGGTGTCCGACGTGTAGAGGTTCAGCACGTTCGGTTTCAGCGCATCCAGCTTCGGCCAGGCGACCTGGTCGACGAGGTATTGCGCGTCCTTCAATGGCTTGCCGGAGGCCACCGCGGCGCAGGCGATCATGACGAAGACGCTGGGGGTCGTCTTGGGGCTGACCAAGCTGATCTTCTTGGCAAATTTCGGATCCCAAAGCTCGGCGTAGCTCCCGAGCGGCTTTACTTTGGCCGGGTTGTAGAAGATGCCGCTGCTGGAGACCGCCAGGGCGACGCCGTAACCGTCCTCGAAGATGAAGCGCTTGTAGACCCGGCTCATGTTCGGCAGCTGCGCGACCGGCAACGGGTCGATCAGCCCTTCGCGCTTGGCGATCTCGACGCCGAGATCGTCGACGAACATCACCGTGTAGCGCGGGGCCGCCTTGGTGGCGCGCAAGCGGGCGATCTGCCCCAGCGTGTTGCCCTCTTCGGCCAGCACCTTGCAGCCGAAATCCTTCTCGAATTGCGGCAGCACGGTCTTGCGGATGAACTCGCCCTGCGCGCCACCCCAGACGCCGACCTGCATCGTCTTGCCCTGGGACCAGGCGCCGCGGACGAATACGGTGGGGGCGAGCGCGGCAGCCCCCAGCAGGGAGCGGCGTGTGATGCTCATGGCGCGGCCTCTCAGCTGACGAAGATCTGGTTGAGCTTCTCGATCCAGGCGGAGCGATTGGCGTTGATGTTGGCCGCGTCCGGATTGAACAGCGCCATCGCCTCCACCTTGCTCAGCGGGTACGGCAGCATCTTGGCCACCTCCGGCGCGAACTCGATGCCGTCCACCGACGGCGCCGACAGCCCGGCCTCGCTCAATCCCTTCTGGACCGTCCGGTCGAGCATGAAGTTCATGAAGGCGGCGCTCAGCTCCGGGTTCGGGCCGCCCTTGACCAATACTTCGCAGTTATGGCCGGCGAACGCGCCTTCCTTCGGAAAGGCCATGTCCACCGGGGCGCCTTTGGCGGTGTAGGGGTAGATGTATTGCGAGTAGTCGATCGCGCCGATATCGGCCTCGCCGCTGCTGACATAGGTCGCGGCGATGTTGCTCTCGAACAGGTTGGCGACGTTGGGCTTGAGCTCGGCCAGCTTCGGCCAGGCGGCATCGGTCAGATACTGCGCTTCGGCCAACGGCTTGCCGGTCGCGACGGCCGCCGCGGCGATCACCAGGAAGGCGCTCGGCGTATTGCGCACGCCGATGATGGACACCCGTTTCTTGAGGTCCGGGCTCCAGAGATCGGCGTAGCTGGCCGGGGCTTTCACCTTGGTCGGGTTGAAGAACATCGCCGCCGCGGTCACGCCGAAGGCGACGGCGTAGCCGCCTTCCAGCACGTAGCGGGGATACACGTTGGCCAGGTTCGGCATCGCCTCCTTCGGCAATGGCGCAATCAGCCCCTCGCGCTTGGCGATCTCCACGCCGAGCGGGTCGATGAACATCACCGAGTATTTAGGGTTGTCCTTGGTCGCGCGCAGGCGGGCGATCTGGCTGAGGGTCACGCCTTCCTCGAGCAGCACCTTGCAATTGTTGGTGGCCTCGAACGGCGGCACGATCGACTTGCGGATATACTCGCCCTGCGCGCCGCCCCAGATCCCCATCTGCAGCGTGCGTGACTGGGCGCGGGCGGAGCCGATGATGCTCGGAGCGGCGAGCAGGCCGGAGAGGAGGGTGCGTCGCTTCATGGATTGGGCTCCTGAGATCACATGGACATGGCGCGCTTCAGCCCGGTGACCTTTTCCATCACCAGGATGAGCGCGACGGAAAGCAGGATCATCAGCGAGGCGATCGCGGCGATCCCGGGGTCGAAGAACCGGCTGGTCAGCGTGAAGATCATCAGCGGCAGCGGGATGTTGACGGCGTCGGCCAGCCACATCGAGACCGGGTAGTTGTCGAAGCTGGTGACGAAGGCGAAGATCCCGCCGGCGACCAGGCCGGGCATGATCTGCGGCCGGGTCACGAGCCAGAAGCCGCGCAGCCGGCTGGCGCCCAGCGTGCGGGCGGCCTCCTCGATGCTGGGGTCCACCAGCAGCAGGCTCGCACTGACGGTGCGGACCACGTAGGGCACCGTCACCAGGATATGCCCGAGCGTGAGGTTCACCAGGCTGTTCTGCCACCCGGTGGACGTCGACAACCGCAGCAGCGCGATGCCGGTGACCAGCGCCGGGAAGATCAGCGGCGACAGCAGCAAGCCCTGCACCAGGCCGCGGCCGGGGAAGCGGTAGCGCACCAGCCCGATCGCCGCCGGCGTGCCGACCGCGAGCGCGCCGAGCGTCGCCAGCACGCCGAGCATCAGGCTGAAGCGGAAGGAGGAGGTGAACTCCTCCTCGCCCAGGATCTTGGCATACCAGCGCAGCGTGAAGCCGCGCGGCGGCCAGGTGACGAAGGCGGTGTCGGAGAACGAGATAATGACCGGCACCACCAGCGGCGCCAGCAGAAAGCAGGCGACCAGGAAGGATGCGGCGTAGAGCGGGATGGCCGCCGGGCCGAGCGCGCTGTCCTTCATCGGGTTTGACCCGGCGCGGGAAAGCGTCGTTCCACCAGGTAGACGTAGGCCAGGTTGATCACGAGCACGATGACGATCAGCACGGTCGCGATCGCCGCGCCGAACGGCCAGTCGAACACCGACATGATCTGTTCTTCGACCAATGTCCCGAGCATCTTGGCGAAGTTGCCGCCCAACAGCGCCGGCGCCACGAACGAGCTGGCGGTCAGCGAGAACACCAGCGTCGACCCCACCGCCAGACCCGGCACGCTCAGCGGCAGCGTGACCCGGCGGAACGCCTGCCACGGCGAGGCGCCCAGCGTGCGCCCGGCTTCCTCGACCGCGGGCGAGATGCGACCGAGTGCTGCGGCCAGCGGCAGCGCCATCAGCGGCATGAACACGTGGATGGAGCCGATCACGATCGCCCCTTCCGTGTAGAGCCACCGCACCTGCGGCAGGCCCAGCCCGGCCAGCGCCCAGTTCAGCACGCCCTGGTCCGAATTCGCCAGGATCACCCGCCAGCCATAGGTGCGGATCACCACGTTCACCAGCAGCGGCGCGATGACGATCACCGCCAGCACGCGTGACACCAGCGGATGTCCGCGCACCATCACCAATGCGACCGGATAGGCCAGGATCGCCGCGCCGAGCGTGGTGTAGAGGCTGACCCGCAAGGTGGTCATCAGCACCTTGCGATACAGGTCCACATTGGCCAGCCGGACGTAGTTGGTCAGCGTCAGGCCGGGCAGCATGTCGCCGGTCGGCGATTGCTGGAAGAAGCTGTAGCGGATCATGTTGCCGACCGGCACCACGAACAGCGCCAGGAAGAACAGCACCGCCGGCGCCAGCAGGAAAAAGGCCGTCACGTCGCCGCGCTCCGCCAGCGAGGCAATCCGGCGCGTCACTCCCCACCGGCCCGGCGCCACGGGCTCGGCGGCAGGATCGGGGTCGAACGGGGTGGTTTGGACGATCGCCATGATCACGACACAGCAACAACGGTGCCAACGTTCCGGCACGGCCCGGAACGTGCAACACCGGAAGCGGAACGCTGTCCATATCCAACTCAGAATACCAATTGTGTACAATCAAGAGGCAATTTTGCACGCAACTGCCCAAAGACCCACCGATCAGCAGATCTACGCCCGGATCTACGACGCCATCCTCGCCCGCCGCCTGCAGCCCGGCGCCCGCCTTGGCGAGGAGGAGCTGGCCCGGCTGTTCGACGTCAGCCGCACCAAGATCCGCGCCGCGATCGTCAAGCTGGCCCAGGACGGCGTGGTGCAGACGCGCCGCAACCACGGCGCCAGCGTGACCGCGCCGACGCGCGACCAGGCCCGGCACGTCATGGAGTTCCGCCGCATGCTGGAGCCCCCGGTGGCCGCCTCCCTTGCCCGCACCCGCCCCGCCGCGCTGGCCGGCCTGCGCCCGCACATCGAGGCGGAACATGCCGCCCGCGCCGCCCAGGACGACCCGGCGCTCATCCGCCTCACCGGCGAATTCCACCTCCGCCTGGCCGAACTGCACGGCAACGACCTGATCATCCGCTCCCTGCGCGAAGCCGAGGCGCTCACCTGCCTCTCCATCCTCAGTTATGGCCGCCCGAGCGCGTCCGCGTGCCTGCCGGACGAGCATGCCCGGATTTTGGCCGCCATCGAGGCGGGGTCGGCCGAGACCGCCGCCGGGCAGATGCTGCAGCATCTGGACCACGTGGCGGACGGCATGGACCTGATCGACCCCGAGATCATCGACCTCGCCAAAGCCCTCGATGTCACGAGGAACGCCGCATGACGCTGACCCTGCCGCTCCGGCATCACGGCCGCTACGGGTTCAGCGGCATCGCCACACGCCCGGCCGGAACCTGGCCCGGCGGCCAGCGCCTGGCGGTCTACGTCGCGCTCAACCTGGAACAATACGGCTTCGGCGAAGGGCTCGTGGAAGACCTGGTGCCGCCGCTCGGCCAGCCCGACGTCATGAATTATGCCTGGCGGGACTGGGGCAACCGGGTCGGCGCGTGGCGATTGCTGGACCTGTTCCGCGACCTCGGCATCACCCCGAGCCTGCTCGTCAACAGCAGCCTCTACGAGTCCGCCCCCGGGCTGATCGAGGCGTTCCGCACGGTCGGCGCCGCCGTCGTCTCGCATGGCCGCACCAATGCCGAGGCCCAAACCGGGCTCGACGAGATGGCCGAAGCGGCGCTGATCGCGGAGGCGCGCGACACGATCGCCCGGCACGAGAACCGCGCACCCCGGGGCTGGCTCGGGCCGTGGATCTCGGAAACCGAGCGGACGCCGGATCTCCTGGCCGAAGCCGGGTTCGACTACGTCCTGGATTGGTGCATGGACGATCAGCCCGTCTGGCTCCGCACCCGCACGCGCCCGCTCCTGGCGGTGCCTTACCCGCAGGAGTTGAACGACGCCAACGCGGTCGTGCTGCGCCAGGTCTCCGGTGCGGATTTCGCCGACATGATCGTCGATGCCTTCGACGAGATGCTCGAGCACGGTGGCGCGCAACCTTTGGTGCTGGGCGTCGCCTTGCACGCCCACGTCAGCGGACAGCCGTTCCGCCTGCGTCACCTCCGCCGGGCGTTCGCTCACATCGCAGCCCAGCGCGAGCGCGTCTGGCTCACCACCAGCGATGCTATCGCACACGGTTGGACGATCGACGGTAAGCCAGGGTGATCGCCGGCGACGTCACGCCTTGCTCTGAAGGGTGTGGCCACGAGCCGGCAACAGCGGCGCAACCGATGAGCGAGCATCTCGGCCGCAACCACGCCCGCCACGGCTCCGGACGATAGCTGGCGCGTGCTTTGCATGGCCGCCCGCATGGATGCAGGCGCACCGGCGAGCAGCGTACGAGGTGGCCATCGGCTCGACATCGAGGCGGTGACGCTGGCCTATGGCAAGACGACGGTCGTCGATCAGGTGACGCTCGGCGTCGAACCCGGCGAACTCGTCGCGCTGCTGGGCCCGTCGGGATGCGGCAAGACGACCCTGTTGCGTGCGGTCGCCGGGTTCATGCGGCCTTCGTCCGGGCGGATCTTCTTCGATCGGGCGCCGGTCGATCACCTGCCGCCGGGCCAGCGCCGGGTCGGCATGGTGTTCCAGAACTATGCGCTGTTCCCGACCATGAGCGTGGCGGAGAACGTCGCCTACGGATTGCAGGCGCGTGGGATGGCGCGGGGAGAGATCGGGCCTCGCGTGGCCGCGGCGCTCGAGGCGGTGCAGATGGGCCGGTTCGCCAGCCGCCGCCCCAGCCAACTTTCCGGCGGTCAGCAGCAGCGCGTGTCGCTGGCCCGCGCCATCGTCACCGAGCCGGCGGTGCTGCTGCTCGACGAGCCGTTTGCCGCCCTGGACCGCGCACTGCGCCTCGATCTGCAGCTTGAGATCAAGCGGCTGCAGCGCAGCCTCGGGCTGACGGCGGTGATGGTGACGCACGATCAGGACGAGGCGATGAGCATGGCGGACCGGATGGCCGTGATGCGGGCCGGGCGGCTGGAGCAGCTTGGCGCGCCGGCGACGGTGTACGACGTGCCCGCCAACCGGTTCGTCGCCGGCTTCGTCGGCGCCAGCGTCGAGATCCCAGGGCGTATCGAGGCCGTCGGCGACGGGCGCTGCGAGGTCATGCTGGCCGGCGGCGCTCGCATCCTGGCCGAGAACCGCTTCGGTCTGGGGCGGGAGGCCAGCGTGGTCGTGTCCGCGCGGCCCGAGCACCTCCAGCTGTTCGACGACCCGGCACCCGACCGGTTGCCGGCCGTGCTGCGCCAATCCGCCCCGATCGGCGGAACCGTCGTGCACGATGTCGGCGTCGGTGACCTCGCGATGAAGGTCACCGAAGCGCGCGCGGCCACCATCCGGGCGCCCGGCGCCGTCCATGTCGGCCTGGCGCCCTCGGCGCGGCCATCCGTGTTCCCGTCCACCCCGTCCGGAGGTTAGCGATGCTCCACACCCGCCGTTCCCTACTCGGCGCCTCGATCGGCGCGGCCGCCCTGCTGGCCGGCCACGACGCCCGCGCCGCCGGCAGCCTGACCGCGGCGATCTATCCCGGCGCCTGGGAGGATGCCTACCGCGCGGTCGTCGTGCCCGCGCTGAAGGCCAATGCCAACACCGACGTCGCGTTCGAGGCGCTGTTCGCCGTCGACGAGATCGCCAAGGCGCGCGCCGCCCGCGGCAACCCGTCCTTCGACGTGTTCCTGCTCGACCCGGGGCCGCGCGTGTCCGGCATCGACTACAATCTCTACGAAACGTTCGACGCCAAGCGTCTCAAGAACGCCGACAAGGTGCCGGCCTCGCTGGTCGACAAGTATGGCATCGCGGTCGCGGCGCAGGTGGTCGGCATCGCCTACAACCCCAAGAAGATCCCCAAGCCGACCGGCTGGAAGGATCTGTTCAAGCCCGAGTTCGCCTCGCATCTCGGCCTCACCGGCTTCCAGACCACGTTCGGGACCATGTGCCTGATCGAGATTGCAAAAGCGTTCGGCGGCTCGGAAACCGACGTCGACCCGGCCTTCGCAGAAATCGCCAAGATCCTGCCCAAAGTCGCCGCGGTCGCCACGCCGGCCGCGCTGCCGGGCCTGTTCCAGCAGGGACAGGTCGACCTGATGTACATCAACACGCAGACGGTCACGGCGCTGCAATCCCGCGGCGTCGACATCGAGTTCGTCGTGCCCGATACCGGCGCCTCGGCTTTCGTGACCACGATGCACGTCGCGCGGGGATCCAAGAACGTCGACCAGGCATACGAGTATCTCGACACGGTGCTCTCGACCCCGGTGCAGGACGGGCTGGCCAAGTCGCCGTATTATCTGACCCCGGTGAACAAGGACGTCGATCCCGGGCCGAACGTACCGATGAAGAGCCTGGCCGACATCGACAAGTTCAACACGTACGATTGGACCAAGATCAATCCGCTGCGGGCCAAGTGGATCGATCGCTTCAACAAGGAAATGACGAAGTAGGCCGGTGCGTCCCTTGTCAGGGCCGGCACTGCTCGTGATGCCGCTGGCGCTGGCGCATCTGCTGCTGTTCGCGGCGCCCTTGCTCCTGCTGGCGGCGACCTCGTTCGCGACCGACGAGACGCTGCATGCATTCAGCCTGAGGGCTTGGGCGGACCTGCTGGGCGACCCGTTCAACTGGCGCGCCCTGGCCAACACGATGAAGCTCGGCGTGCTGACGGTGCTGGCGACGTCCTGCCTCGCGATTCCGTTGGCGCTGGTCCACATGGTGGCGGGGCCGCGGCTGCGCCGGGTCATCCTGATCGCCGCGATCCTGCCATTGCTGACCTCCGTGGTGGTGCGCAGCTTCGCCTGGATCGCCATCCTGGGCCGGGACGGCGTGTTGAGCGAGTTGCTGCAGGCGACCGGATTGGCCAGCGGGCCGGTGCAGTTGCTGCAGACCGAGCCCGGGCTGATCCTGGCCTTGGCGCAGATCGAGATGCCGCTGATCCTGCTGCCGCTGATGTCCGCGCTCGGGCGGCTCGACCCGGCGTTGCTGGATGCGTCGGCCGTGCTGGGCGCGTCCCTGGCGCGGACGTTGCGCCGGGTCGTGCTGCCGGCGGCACTGCCCGGGCTGGTCGCGGGCGGCAGCCTGGCCTTCGCGTCGTCGTCGACCGCGTTCATCTCGCAGAGCATCATCGGCGGCGGCCGGCTGGTGTACCTGCCGGCGCTGGTGTGGCAGCAATCGATGCTGACCTTCGACTGGCCGCTCGCGGCGGCGATCGCCCTGCTGCTGATGGCCGCGGTGCTGCTGGTCGTCACGCTGGTGGGCCGGCTCGGGCGCGGCGCGCATGCGTAGTGCCAATGAATAAGAATTGGCGGATGCGGGGCGGCGACCTTCCACTAGCAGCCTTGATCATCGCCTTGGCGGTGCTCGCGATGGTCGTGTTGATCGGGCCGGTGCTGGTGATCGTGCTGACCAGTTTCTCCACCTCGGCGGCGCTGCGGTTCCCGCCGCCGGGCTATACGCTGCGTTGGTATGCCGAATTGTTCGACCCGGCGCGCTCGCACATCATCCACGTGGCCGCGCTGAACAGCGTGGTCGTCGCCGTGCTGGCGGCGGCGCTGGCGACCGTGCTGGCCACCGCGGCCGCGCTCGGCATCGCCCGCAACCCGGCGCGTTGGGCGCGCTGGGCCGATGGCGGCTTCATGCTGCCGCTGATCCTGCCCGGCATCGCGTTCGGGCTGGCGGCGCTGATGTTCACGTCGTGGCTGGGTTTCACGCCGTCGCTGCCGCTGCTCGCGGTCGCGCACGGCATCGTCGTGACGCCCTACGTCCTGCGCAGCGCCATCGCCGCCGCGACCGCGCTGGAGCCGGCCTGGCTCGACGCGTCGTCCGTGCTGGGGGCATCGCGCTCCATGACGTTCCGCCGCGTCGTGCTGCCGGCGCTGCGTTCGGGCTTGTTGGCTGGCGCATTCCTGGCCTTCATGTCGTCGATCGACAACGTGCCGGTCTCGCTGTTCCTCGGCTCGGCGCAAACCGACATGCTGCCGATCCGGATGTGGGGGATGATGGAGAACTCGCTCGACGTGCGGATCGCGGCCATCTCGGGGCTGCTGGTCGGGCTCTCCTTCATCGTGTTGCTGCTGATGGACCGGGTCTCCGGCCTGACCCGGCGGCTCAGCCAATGAAGCGCGACCTCGTCGGCTACGGCTTCTCGCCGCCGGTGCTGCGCTGGCCGGGCGATGCGGCCGTGGCCGTCTCCCTGGCGGTCAATTACGAGGAGGGTGCCGAGCTGTCCGTCGAGGCGGGCGATGCCGAGAACGAGCGGATGGGCGAGGTGATCAGCGTGGTGCCGCCGGGGCGCCGCGATATCGGCATGGAGCAGATTTTTGCGTATGGGCTGCGCGCCGGGTTGCCGCGTTTCCTGGACGCGTTCGACCGCGCCGGGATGCGGGCGACGTTCTGGATGTGCGGCCGCGCCGTGGAACGCACGCCGTCGCTCGCGCGCGAGGTGGTGCGCCGCGGCCACGAGGCCGGCTGCCATGGCTGGCTGTGGCGCCCCAACGCCGATTACGCTGGCGTCGACGAGGAGCGCGAAGCCATCCATCGCGCCACCGACGCGATCGAGCGGGCGACCGGCGCGCGGCCCACCGGCTATTTCTGCCGCGGCAGCCCGAGCCCCCACACGCGGCGCCTGCTGGTCGAGGCCGGCTACACCTACGACAGTAACGCCTTCGACGACGACCTGCCGTATCGCTGCCCTGACACGGGCATGCTCGTGCTGCCCTACGCACTCGACAGCAACGACATGAAATTCTTCCACCCGAACGGCTTCGTGCAGCCGGAAGACTTCTCCGGCTACGTTGCCGCGGCGCTCGACCAGTTGATCGAGGAAGGCCGCCGCGGAGTTCCGCGCACGCTGAGCATCGGCTTCCACTTGCGGATCTGTGGCCGGCCGGCACGGTTCCGCGCGGTCGAGGCGATCCTGGCGGACCTGGCGCGCCGCGGCGGCGACGTCTGGGTGGCGACGCGCGCGGAGATTGCGGCCGTCAGCTCGGAGCAGCTCCGTGCGGCAACGTAGAGCACAGATCAGACGCCCTCCCCGCAAATGAGATCAAGGTAGAGCCCGGATACATGCGCCAAATGGAACAATCATCCTCTCGACCAACCCGCCGGCCATTTTCGGCTCGCAGCACCGGTTTCGCGAGTGGTGATTCGCCTCGAGCCGTTCTCGAGGAATGTCTGGACGCCGTCGCTTCTTGGGAGAAGCGGGTCGGTGCGTTCACGGCCGTGAACGCCGATGCTGCTCGCGCGGCGGCCGACCAAGCCACGGTGCGGTGGCGGTCCGGCCAACCGCGGTCCGCCATCGATGGCATGGTCGTCGGCGTGAAGGACATGATCGACACGTCGGACCTGCCGACCGGCATGGGTTCGCCTTTGTTCGATGGCTACACGCCACGGTTCGACGCTGCCAGCGTGCAGGGTCTGCGGGAGGCCGGGGCGGTGATCCTGGGCAAGACCGTGACAACGGAGTTCGCGTCCACCCAGCCCCGAGGCACGCGCAACCCCTGGGACCCGGCGCGCACCCCGGGCGGCAGCAGCAGCGGTTCGGCCGCAGCCGTCGGGGCCGGGATGTTGTGCGGCGCGCTGGGGACGCAGGTCGTGGGCTCCATCCTGCGGCCGGCCGGCTATTGCGGCGCGTACGGCTACAAGCCGACACCCGGCGGCATCAACCGCGGCGGCAGCTTGGATTACCTGAGCCAGAGCGTGACGGGCACCATCGCGGCCACGCTGGCGGATGCCTGGGCCATGGCGCGGGCCATCGTCGACCGGGTGGGCGGCGATCCCGGGTCGCCGGGGATCACGGGGCCGATGACGTTGCCCGACGCCAAGCGCCCAGGCAGGCTCGCATTGCTCCGCACCGTGGGCTGGCCCGGCCTACGGCCGGACGCCATGACGGCGCTGGAGGCGGCGCTCGAGACAATGCGGCGGCAAGGCATCACGATCCTGACGTCCGAGACCTGTCCCGCCCTGGCCGCGGTGGAGGCCGTGACCACCGAAGCGCGGGAAGAGACGCTGCTGATCAACGCCTGGGAGTGGCGCTGGCCGTTGGGCAGCTACATGGCCCGCGACGCCGACGCGGTGAGCCCCTCATCCCGGGAGCGGCATGGCCATTCCAACCGGTTGACCCAGGCCGACTACGCGGGGGCTCTGAGCCGACGTCTCGCTGCTCGGGCGACGCTCGCCGCCTTGCTGCAGGAGTGCGACGGGCTGATCAGCGTCACGGCCGCGGGGGCCGCGCCGGTGGGGCTGGAGACGACGGGCGACCCGATCTTCGTGGTGCCCGGCTCCTACCTCGGCCTGCCCGGCGTGGCGTTGCCGGTGCTGGCATGCGAGGGGCTGCCGCTTGGGCTACAGATGCTGGGGGCATCGGGGGCCGATGCGATGCTCTTCGCTCACGCTGCGTTCGTGGATGGGCTGCTCCACCCGGATCGTTAGCTCAGGAAAGCGCGTTCGATCCACGCGGCGACGTCGAGCAGCATGGTGTCATGCCCCCGTTTGCCGATCAGTTGGACGCCGATCGGCATCCCGTTCGGCCCGACATTGCCGGGGAGCGACAGGCACGGCACGTGCAAGACCGTGAACGGGCCGTTGAAGACGGCCGAGCCGGTGGCGTCCAGTCCGAGCGGCGCCTCGCCGGGCGATGCGGGGGTGAGCAGGACGTCGTAATCGTCGAACACGGCGTCGAACGCGATGCGGCAGCGCTCGGCCAGGCGGCACGCGGCGCGGTAGGTCTCGGGGCTGCAGGCCTCGCCGTCGGCGATGCGGCCGAGGCGGAGGTCCGGGCTGAGGCGGTCGCGATGGAAGCTCTTCTCCCAAGCCAGGGAGCGCGCGCCCTCATAGGCCGAGATCCACCGTGCCGCCTCGTTCAACGAGCCGATCTCGTGCGGGAGGTCGAGCGCGCGCACCGAGGCGCCGGCGCGTCCCGCCGCGTCCGCCATCGCCTCGACGGCCTCGATGCAGCCGGGTCCGGCCTGGCCGGCGAATGGGGAGTGCCAGACGCCGATCCGCGGGGCCGGCCGGAGGCCCGGTTGGAGTTCGACCGGGGTCGTGGCGGTCAGCACGGCGCGATAAAGCGCGATGTCGTCGAGGCAGCGCGCGTAGATGCCGATCGTGTCGAGCGTGGCGGAGGTCAGCTTGGTGCCGGCGTAGCTGATCTCGCCCCAGCTGCCCTTGAACCCGTGAACCCCGCAGAACGAGGCCGGGCGGATCACGGAGCCGGTGGTCTGCGTGCCGAGGGCCAGCGGGATCATGCCGGCGGCCACGGCGGCGGCGGAGCCGGAAGAGGACCCGCCGGGGGTGCGAGCCGGGTCGTGCGGGTTGGTGGTCGGGCCGGGCTTCCGGTTGGCGAACTCGCAGGTGACGGTCTTGCCCAGCACGACCCCGCCCGCGACCCGGCTGAGCGCGACGACGCTCGCATCCTGCCCGGGGATGTGCCCGCGGTAGATCGGGGAGTTGTATTCCGTCTCCAGCCCTTCGGTGGCGATGATGTCCTTGAAGCCGAGCGGCACACCGTGCAGCGGGCCGGCGTGACCGCTGGCGTCGAGCTTTCGGGCGGCCGCACGCGCACCGTCGCGATCGATCTTCGCGAACGCCTGGACGATGTCCTCGCGCGCGGCGATCCGCTCGAGACAGGCCTCCACCGCATCGAGCGCGCTCATCCGGCCGCGTCCGATCGCGTCGAGGATAGCGGTGGCGGTTGGCATCGCGGAGTCGGTGGTCATGGCTGGTCCTTCATGGTGGTCCGGTAATTGCGTGGCGGGGGAGGACTCGAACTGGAGATCGTTCCATGCAGCGCCGAATGCCGTTCCTGCTTGCTGCCGTGCTGCCCCTGGCGGGCGTGCTCACTCCAGCCGCCGCCGAGACGCCGCAGAGCAACTGCACGCTGCGGGTCGGCATGACACTGGCCGACTTGCCGACGCAGAACGGCGCGCCCGACCAGGGCACCGAGGGGCTGCGCTTCATGGGCTACACGCTCTACGACGCGCTGATCGACTGGGACCTCTCGAGCGCCGACAAAAGCGCGGCGTTGGCGCCGGGCCTGGCCTCCTCCTGGTCGGTGGATCCCGCGGATCGGACGCGCTGGACCATCAAGCTGCGTCCGGGCGTGCATTTCCACGACGGCTCGGTCGTCAATGCCGACGCCGTCGTTTGGAACCTGGACAAGGTGTTCGACAAGACCGCGCCGCAATATAGCCCGGCCGTCGTCGCGCAGGTGCTGTGGCGGCTGCCGGGGATCGCGGGCTACCGCAAGCTGGACGACATGAGCGTGGAGATCACCACCAAGGGTGTCGACGCCACCCTGCCCTACCAGCTGACCGGGCTGTTGATCGCGAGCCCGGCGCGCTGGCGCGAGGCCGGCAGTTGGGAGGCGTTCTCGCGCAATCCGTCCGGCACCGGCCCGTGGAAGGCGGCCGAATACGTGCCGCGCGACCATGCGCTGCTGGCGCGTAACCCCGGGTATTGGGACCAGGCCCGGGTACCGCGCTGCGCCGGGCTGATTCTGCGCCCGGTCCCGGACGCGACGACGCGGACGGCGGCGCTGCTGAGCGGGCAGCTCGACTGGATCGAGAGCCCGGCGCCGGACACGGTGGCGCGGCTGAAGTCCAGCGGCATGGTGGTCGTCACCGGCACCATGCCGCATTCCTGGCCCTACACGCTGAACCGGCTGCCGGGCAGCCCGCTCGACGATATCCGCGTCCGCAAGGCGCTGAACCTGGCGATCGACCGGGACGGTATGGTGGAGCTGTTGAGCGGCCTCGCGCAGCCGGCCACGGGTGTGGTCGTCAAGGGCACGCCCTGGTATGGCACGCCGTCCTTCCAGATCCGCTACGACCTGGCGGAAGCCAAGCGCCTGCTGGCCGAAGCCGGTTACGGCCCGGCCAAGCCGCTGCATCTCCGCTTCATGATCTCCACCTCCGGCTCCGGCCAGATGTATCCGCTGCCGATGAACGAGTTCGTGCAGCAGAACTTCGCCGACGTTGGGGTGAAGCTCGATCTCGAGGTGCTGGAGTGGCAGGCGCTGCGCTCGCGGCGGGATGCCGGCGGCGCCAAGGGAGCCGGCAGCAAGGGCATCGACGCGATCAACAACTCCTGGAACTCCATGGACCCGCTGAGCGCCTTCCTGCGCCACGTCGATAGCTCGGCGACGCCGCCGGTGGGCCTGAACTGGGGCTTCCTGAACGATCCGGAGCTGGACAAATTGTGCGCCGAGGCGCGCGAAACCTTCGATCCCAAGGCGCAGGATGAAGTGCTGGCGAAGATCAACACCCGGATGGTGGACCAGGCCGACTGGATCTTCGTGGTCCACGACGTCAATCCGCGGGCGGTGACGAAAAAGGTCCAGGGATTGGTCGAGGCCCAAAGCTGGTTTGTCGATTTCTCGCCGGTCTCGGTCGCCCCCTAGCCCTAACCCCGGACATCCATCGCGGAGCGCAATCCGTCGCTGACCATGTTGAAGCACAGGCTGGTGGCGAAGATGCAGAAGCCCGGCAGCATGGTCAGCAGCGGCTGCGTGTAGATCGCGGTGCGCAGCGTGTTCAGCATCAGCCCCCATTCCGGCTCCGGCGGCTTGGTGCCGAGGCCGAGGAAGGAGAGGCCGGAGGCCAGGATCATCGACACGCTGATCAGCCCGGTGGCGTAGACGAAGATCGGGCCCAGCACGTTCGGCAGCACGTGCACGCGCACGATGGTCAGCGCCCCGGCACCGCTGGCACGGGCGGACTCCACGTAGTCGAGATTGCGCACACCGGTGGTCACCGTCTCGGCCACGCGGATGATCTGCGGCACGAACACCAGCGTCAGCGACAGGATCGCGTTGCCGATACCGGCGCCCAGCGCACCGGAGATGGCGACGGCCAGCAGGACGGAGGGGAAGGCATAGAACACGTCGGTGACGCGCATGATCAGCGAGTTCAGCCAGCCGCCGGCGAACCCGGCCATGACGCCCAGCAGGCCGCCGATGCCGAACGCCAGGACCACCGGCGTGATGCCCAGGAACCAGGACAGCCGGCCGCCGAACACCAGCCGGGTCAGCATGTCGCGTCCGAGCTCGTCGGTGCCCAGCAGGTGCCCGGCATAGCCGAGCGGCTTCAATCGACGGGCCATGCTGCCCTGATAGGGATCGAACGGCGCCACCAGCGGCGCGAACACGATCGCCAGCAGCATGAGGAGCAGCACGGCGGCGCAGAACAGGGTGACGGGGTCGCGCTTCAGCCGGCGCGCGACGCCGGACCAGTAGCCACGGCCACGGATCTTGATGACGGGTTCCGGTGCGAGCGCGGTGTCGAGGAAAGAGGCGGCGTCGGTGCTCATGCGCGGCTGATCCGCGGATCGAGGACGGTTTGCATCAGGTCCACCACCAGGTTCACCAGGACGAAGAAGATCGCCAGCACGAGGATGGTGCCTTGCAGCACCGGGATGTCGCGCTGGAAGATGGCGCTGTTCAGCAGGAAGCCGGTGCCGGGCCAGCTGAACACGGTCTCGACCAGGATGGAGCCGCCCATCAGGTAGCCCAGCTGCAGCCCCATGACCGCCAGCACCTGCGGCGCCGCATTGACCACGACGTGGTAGGCCACCGTGCGGCCGCGCAGCCCCTTTCCGCGCAGCGTGTTGATGAACTCCTGGCCGAGGATCTCGGAAACGGTGCCGCGGATCGCCCGCGTGATGATGCCGGCCGGGATCACCGCCAGCGTGACGGCGGGGAGGATCAGGTGCTGGATATGCGCCCAGTCCCAGCTCCAGCCGCCGGCATTGTCGGGCCCCGCGCCCATCGCCGGCAGCACGTTGAGCGTGACGCTGAAGGTGATCACCAGCACCATCCCGAGCCAGTAATGCGGCACCGAGACGCCGGCCACGGCGACGGTGGTGGCGGCGCGGTCGATGAAGCGGCCGCGGAACACGCCGGACAGGCCGCCGAGCACGGCGCCGATCAACAGACCTAGCAGGGACGCCACGACGGCCAGCCGCAGCGTGTTGGCGACGGCGCCGCGCAGCTCTTCCCAGACCGGCCGCCCGGTGGCGAGCGAGCGGCCGAGATCGCCCTGCAGCACGTGGCCGAGCCAGATGGCGAATTGAACCGGGAGCGGCTTGTCGAGCCCGTAGGCGCGCCGGACCTGTTCGACCACGGCTTGTGGCGCGTCGGGGGGCACGATCGCGTTCACCGGGTCGCCCGGGGCGATGTGGACCAGCATGAAGCACACCAACCCGACCGACAGCGCGATGGGCACCGCGTAGAGCACCCGGCGGATCACATAGAGCAGCATGGCGCGCCTCCCTCAGTTTCGCTCACGCCGCGCGCTCCAGACGGGAGGGCACCAGGATGCAGCGCGCCTGATGCTCCGGATCCGGTCCGCGCAACGCCGGCACGGCGGTCCGGCAGGCCGGTTGGACGAGCGAACAGCGCGGCGCAAAGGCGCAGCCGGCCGGCAGGTGTTCCAGGTTCGGCGGCGACCCGGGGATGGTGGTCAGGCGCTGCCCGCGCGGCTGGTCATGCACCGTGGCGCCGAGCAAGCCGCGCGTGTACGGGTGCAACGGCGCCCGCATCAGCGCGCCGACCGGCCCTTCCTCGACGAAGCGTCCGGCGTACATCACCGCGACCCGGTCGGCGACCTCGCCCGCCACGCCCAGATCGTGGGTGACGAAGACCATCCCCATGCCGAGTTCCGTCTGCAATCGCCGGAGCAGCAGCAGGATTTGGATCTGCACCGTGGCATCCAGCGCCGTGGTCGGCTCGTCCGCCAGCAGCAGCTTGGGGCGGCAAGATAGCGCGATGGCGATCATCGCCCGCTGGCGCAGCCCGCCCGACATCTCGTGCGGATAGGCGTCCAGCCGGCGCCGGGCGGACGGGATCTGCACGAGTTCGAGCAGGTCCAGGGCGCGCCGATCGGCGTCGGCCCGGCTGATCCTCTCGTGCCGCAGGATGGTCTCGCGGATCTGCTGGCCGATGGTGAAGACCGGGTCGAGCGCGGTCATCGGCTCCTGGAAGATCATCGACACCACGCTGCCGCGGATGTCGGACAGGGTGCGCTCCTTGGCGGCGACCAGATCGTGCCCGCCGACGCGCAGCGTGCCTTCGACCACCGTCCGTTTCGGCGGGTTCAACCGCATCAGCGCCCGTAGCGTCACGCTCTTGCCGGAGCCGCTCTCGCCCAGGATGCACAGGGTCTCGCCGGCAGCGAGATCGAAGGAGACGCCGTTGACTGCCCGCACCGTGGCGTCGCGGGTGACGAAGCGGACATGGAGGTCGCGCGCCTCGACCAGTCTTTCGGCTGCACTCATGCCGCGACCGCGGGGGCGAGCGAATGGCCGCTGCCGGGGAGCGCCATCAGGCACGCGGCCTGGTGATCCCGGCCCGCATCGGCCAGCGGCGGCACGGTGCGGCTGCACACCGGCTCCATGTGGCGGCAGCGTGTGTGGAAGCGGCAGCCAGAGGGCGGGTCGATCGGGTTGGGCGGATCGCCGGTCAGCGGCGGCTCGGTGCGGCGCCGGGCCGGGTCCATCGAGGGGCGGCTATCCAGCAGCGCGGCGGTATAGGGGTGCGCCGCGCCGCCATAGATGGACTCCACCGGGCCGAGTTCGGCGACCTGCCCGAGATACATCACCAGCACCCGGTCGGAGACGTGATGCACCACGCCGAGGTCGTGGCTGATGAACAGATAGGTGAGGCCGAATTCGCCCTTGAGGTCCATCAGCAGGTTCAGCACCTGCGCCTCGACCGACTTGTCCAAGGCGGAGACGGGTTCGTCCAGGATGATCAGGCGCGGGCGCAGCGCGAGGGCGCGGGCGATGTTGACGCGCTGGCGCTGCCCGCCCGACAGCTCGTGCGGGTAGCGGGCGCCGAACTGGTTGGGCTCCAGCCCCACCGCGGCCAGCAGGTCGCGCGCCCGGGCGGTGGCGCCGCGCTTGGCCATGCCATGCACCTGCGGCGCGAAGGCGATGCTCTCCCCGATCGTGAGCCGCGGGTTCAGCGAGGCGTAGCTGTCCTGGAACACCATCTGCACCTGGCGCCGGTATTCCTTCAGCGTCAGCCCGCCGATCCCGATCGGCTGGCCGTCGAACACGATCTCGCCGGCCGTCGGCTCCAGCAGCGCCATGATCAGCCGCGACGTCGTGCTCTTGCCGCAACCGGACTCGCCGACGATCCCCAGCGTCTCGCCCTTGCGCAGGTCGAACGAGATGCCGTCGACCGCGCGCACGACGCTGCGCGGGCTCCGGCTCAGCGAACCGAGAAGGCCGTTCTTCAGGGCGAAATGGCGGGTGAGATTGCGCACCGAGAGCAGCGGCTGGGCGGGGCCGCCGACGTCGGGAACCTGTTGCAGTTCATCGGATCGCTCCGCTGTCATGCCGCCACCCTTTTCAGCCATCCGACAACGCCATGCAAAACCCGTGCCGTTCGTTACTCGGCCATGAACACGGAGGTCAGTTGCGGAAACCAGGACTGCGCCTGGACGTAGCCGCGCACCTGCTTCGACATCGCCCGGGGTGCGAGGTCGTGAGCCACGAAGACGTAGGCCGCCTCGTCGACCACCTTGGCATGCACCTTGGCCAGCAACGCGTCCTGCTCGGCGGGAACGAAGCTCGATTGCGCCTGCCGCAGCAGCGCGTCGACGTCCGCATCGTGGAACTGGCCCCAGTTGAACCCGGCCGGCGCATCCATCCAGCTGGCGAATTGCCGCACGAAGGCGGTCGCCGGGTCGATCGGGCCGTAGCTGTTGTTGATGGCGCCGACGTCCTTGTTCACCGGCGCCTGCGCCCCGATCCGGCGGCGGCCGCGTAATGTCTCCCATTCCAGCACGTCGAATTGCAGGTCGATCCCGACCGCGGCCAGGTTCTGCTGGATGAACTCGTTCATGACTTGCGGCTGCATCTGGCCGGAGCCGGAGGTGGAGATCGCGACCCGGAGATGGAGCGGCTTGCCGGGTCCGTAGCCGGCTTCTTCCAGCAGGCGCTTGGCCGCGTCGGGATCGTATTTGATGTGAAAGCCCGGCGTGCCGTACCAGGGCGAGTTCTCGGTGACGTAGCCGGTCGCCGGCTTCATGGTGCCGCCCAGCAGCTCGGTCATCCCGTCACGGTCGATGGCGAGGTTGACGGCCTTGCGCACCCTGACGTCGTTCCACGGGCTGCCCGGCAGGCGACTGGGTTCATACGGCCAGAGGTGGGGATAGACGTTCTGCACGATCGCCATGCCGGCCGCGCGCAACTGCGGCAGGTTGTCCGGCGCCGGCGCCTCCGCCCAGTCGATCTGATGCGAGAGCAGAGCGCTGGTACGCGTGGTGGCTTCCGGCACCGGGCGGAGGATCAGCCGGTCCAGCTTCGGCACCCGGTCCTTGTCCCAGTACTCGGCGTTACGGACCAGCACGAGGCGCTGCCGCGGCTCCACGCTCTCGACCCGGAACGGCCCGGTGCCGGAGGGATGCAGCGCCACTTGCGACCAATCCCGCCCCAGTTTCTCCCACTGCGCCGGCGAGGAGAACAGCAGGTAGGAGATCTCGTAGGGGAAGAAGGCGTCGACGTCCTTGGTGGTGATCTCGACCGTCGCCGGGTCGATCGCGCGGAAGCCGGCGATGGCGGTGAGTCGCCCGCTGACCTGCGCCGATTGGCGGGCGTCGAATTGCGGCGACGCCTTGTCGTAGATCTTGGCCAGGTTCCACACCGCGGCGTCGGCGTCGAAGGCGGAACCGTCGTGGAAGCGCACGCCGGGGCGCAGATGGAAGCGCCACCGGCGCCGATCCGCCGGGTCGGCTTCCCAGGACAAAGCAAGGCCGGGCTTGAGCGTCGGCGCCACGTCGGCGCGCGACAGGTCCCAGTTCACCAGCGCGTCGTAGATCGTGTAGCCGGTGAAACGGTAGCCCTCCATGCCCTGGTCCGGCTGCCCGGTGGTCAGCGGGATGTCGGCGACGGTCATGCCGATGCGCAGCGTGCCCTGCGCCGCGGCGGGATCGGCGAGCGTCGTCAGCAGGCCGAGCAATGGGGCCAGAAGGCGGGCGCGGCTCATGCGGCGCCTGCGTTCAGCGCGTCGCGGACCCACCCGGCGATGGCGCAGCAGGCGGCATCCTGGTCGCGGAAGCCGCAGAGCTGCAAGCCCAGCGGCAAGCCGTCCACCGCGAGCAACGGCAGCGCGATCGCCGGCGCCGCGACCATCGTCCAGGGCAGCGCGTAGGAACGCGACCCGGTGAAGCCATGGTCCGCAATGGCGGGACCCGAGGAGCACAGGGCCAGGAAGCCGTCGAACGCGTCACCCAGCGCGGCGACCGCGTGCCGGAGCTCGGTTCGCCGGACGAGCGCGGCCGCATAGGCGGCCTCATCGAGCCGGGCGGCGTGCGCCATCAAATCCTGGATGCGCGGCCCGACCATGCCGACGCCGTGGTCCAGATAGGAGAGCAGCGGCCAGCGCGCTTCCCAGGCCAGGATGTCGTAGGAGTAGTCGTTGGCGTCGGCGAGCAGGGTTTCCAGGGCGGCGATGCCGGCGTGGTTGTGCCGGTCCGCGACCGTCACGCCGGTGGCGGCGAGCCCGGTGCAGGCGGCGTCGAACGCGGCCCGGCTCTGTTCGTCGGTTTCCGCCCAGCCCTGCATGTCCAGCCGGGCCAGCGCGCGGGGCCGGGTCGGCGCGGGGGCGGTGTCGGGTCCGGCCAGGCCCAGATGCGGGGGCGTGCCGCCGACATGCCGCGCGATGGCGCGGGCGCCGGCCCAGGCATCCTCAAGACTGGCGCCGAACACGCCGAGATGGTCCTGCGTCGGCGCCAGCGGGGTGACGCCGCCGGTGTGCAGCGCGTCGATGCTCGGTTTGATCGCCCAGGCGCCGCAATAGCCGGCGGGGCGGATGGTGGAGGCCTGGGTCTGGGTGCCCAGCGCGAGCGAGGCCATCCCGGCGCCGACCGCGGCGGCGGAGCCGGAGGAGGAGCCGCCGGGCGTGCGGGTGCCGTCGTACGGGTTGCGGGTCGGGCCGGAATTGCCGACCGCGAACTCGGTCGTCACGGTCTTGCCGAGGATCACCGCCCCGGCCTGGCGCAACGCCCAGACCGCGGCGGCATCGCGCCGGGGCGACCAGCCGGCGTAGATCGGGCTGTTCATCGAGGTCGGCAGGTCGCGCGTCTCGATCATGTCCTTGATCGCGACCGGCATGCCGTCCACCGGCCCCAACGGCCGCCCGGCCTTCCAGCGCGCGGTCGCCGCGTCGGCCGACGCCCGCGCGCCTTCCTGGTCCAGCAGCACGAACGCCCGCACGGCCGGCTCGGCGGCGTCGATCGTCTCCAGCCGCTGCTCCAGAAAGGCGCGGGGCGTCGTCTCCCCGGCCCGGAACGCGGCCGCCTGGGCGGTGTAGGGGGCCAGCAGCGGAGCGGCCGGGTCGTAGCGGATGCGGCGTGTCACCAGGTCGTCGGGCAGCGCCGGAACGGGCCAGGGGAGGACGGCGACGTCGTTCATCGGGTGGACCTCAAGATCGGGCAGTCGGAGGGACGGGTGCTGCGTAAGCGAAGCCGGAGGCGGCCGGGGACAGCAGGCCGAAGCGGCGCAGCAACCGGTAGAGCGGGGCGCTGAGCAGGACGATGAACAGGATCCGCACCAGGTGGAACGCGGTGACGGTGGCCACGCCGAGATGCAGCGCCTTCGCGGTGAGGCTGGTCTCGGCCACCCCGCCCGGCGCGTTGGCGAGCACCAGCGTCTCGATCCCGTCGGCCATGAACCAGGTCAGGACCAACGACAGCGCCGCGTTGAACAGCAGGATCACGACCGTGCTGGCGATGCTGGCCGGAATGAAACGGCGCAGCTTGTGCACCGTGTCGGCGGTGAAGCGGGCGCCTAGCGCGGTGCCGATCAGCAGCTGGCTCAGCTCGGCGACGACCGTCGGCACGCCCGAGAGCGGCAGGCGGAAATAGGCGGTGGCGGCGCCGACGGCCAGCCCGCCCAGCAGCCAGTTGTTGGGGACGCGCCAGCGGTCGAGTGCCAGCGCGATGGCGGCCGCCGCGGCCAGCATGCCGAGCAGGATCGGCAGGTTCGTCGCGAGCCCGGCGGATACCCAGTCCGCATTGCCGGGGCGCCCAAGGGCGACCACCAGGGTCGGGACGGTCAGCACCACGATGACGATGCGCAGCGACTGGGTCAGCGCCACGATGGCGGTATCGCCGCCGTAGCGCTCGGCCAGCACCGACATTTCGGCAACCCCGCCGGGCAGGCTGGCGAAGAAGGAGGTGGTGCCGTCGATGCCGGTGGCGCGCGCGATCGACCACGAAACGACCGCGGAGAACAGGATCGACAGCACGGAGACCAGCACGATCGCCGGCAGATCCGGCAGCAACGTGGTCATCAGCGCGGGGGTGAAATACAGCCCGACCGCCACGCCGGCGATCGCCTGGCCGTATTGGCGCGACGGCCGCGGCACGCGGGTGCGCCACCCGAGCAGCCCGGCCGTCGCGACGGCGACCAACGGGCCGAGCATCCAAGCGAGCGGCACGCGGAGCGCCTGGAAGACGAGACCGCCGGCGATGCCGATGGCGAACGTGAGGGCGGTGTCCCGAAGCATGCTTCGGGACGGCGTGGCAAACGGCATCATGGGTCTCCGCGAGCCGGTCTGCACTCTCGCTGGGCAAGCGGTCAATCTAAATTGTAGATTGTCTACGATCTAGGCGCCCGCCGAGGCAGTTGCACGCGAGCGGATCAACCGCCGCTCACTCGATCGCCAGACCCTGCTCCAACCGGTACCGCCCCGACAAGACGTGTTCGCGGAATTGCTCGCGGATCGCCGCCGCAGGCTGCGACGTCAGCACCTCGATCAGCCGGCCATGTTCTTCGGCCGAGGCCGCGAGACTGCCGAAACGATCCAGCCCCTCCCGCCGGAACAGATGCATGTCGCGCACGACGGCGCGGTAGATCGCCACCAGGCGCGCGTTGCGGCAGGCATCGGCCAGCAACTCGTGGAACCGCACGTTCAGCGTGTAGGCTTCCGCGACATCGTTCCGGCGCGCGGCACCCCCCATGCGGCGAACCACGTCGCGCAGCGCTTTCAGCAACCCGGCCTTGACTTGCCCCTGCAGCGACGCCGCCATCTCGCCTTCGAGGGTGGCGCGGACGTCGTAGAGTTCCAGCACCTCGGACAGCGCGACCTCGCGCACGAACACGCCGCGGTTGCGCACCGCGACCAGCAGCCCGGCCTGTACCAGCGAGCGGAATGCCTCGCGCACGGGGCCGCGGCTCACCCCCAGCCGAGCCGCGAGCGCCTGTTCGGAGACGTGGCTGCCGCCGGTCAACTCGCCGGCCACGATCATGCGCTCGACCTCGCGCTCGACGGCCTGGGTCAGCGAAGTGGTGCGTAGGATATCCAACGGCGTCACCACGCTCGTATCCATCGTTTCCGTCCCGAGTAGCCGTTTCTCCGGCTGCGTATACGCGGCCGGGTCGGGCGCACCAATCGCATTTGGGTCTGGCCCCTAACTTGCAGGTCGTTGCTCCTGTCACGTGGAGATGCCCGATGTGGAGCAGACGCAACGCCCTTCGTAGCCTTGTCGCCGGGCTTGGCGCCGCATGGATGCCGGGTGGCCGGGCCAAGGCGGCGCCGGAAAGCGTGCTGCGCGTCGCCTGCACCTTCGCCGACATCCCGCTGACCAGCGGGCAGAGCAACCAGGGTGCCGAGGGGCAGCGCTTCATCGGCTACCAACTCTACGACGCGCTGATCAACTGGGACCTGTCGAGCGCGGACAAGGTGGCGAGCCTGCGGCCCGGATTGGCGACCTCCTGGTCGGTGGACGACGCGACCAAGACGATCTGGACGTTCAAATTGCGGGAGGGCGTGCGCTTCCATGACGGCACGCCGTTCGACGCCGACGCCGTGTTGTTCAACCTGGCCAAGCTGATGGACAAGGACGCGCCGCAATTCGACCCGGCGCAAGCGGCCCAGGGCGCGACCTACGTTGCTCCCGTCAAATCGGCCCGCAAGATCGACGCGTTCACGGTGGAGATCACCGCCAAGCGGCCGGATTCCGTCATCCCCTACCAGCTCGCCAACGTCACCATGTCGGGGCCGGCGAACTGGGAGCGGCTGGGCCGCGACTGGAACCGGGTCGCCAACCAGCCGGCCGGGACCGGACCCTGGAAGCTCGATCGGCTGGTGCCGCGCACCCGGGCCGAACTCGTGCGCAACGCCGATTATTGGGACAAGGCCCGGGTGCCGAAGGTCGACCGCCAGGTCCTGTTGCCGGTGCCGGATCCCAACACGCGCGTTTCCGCCTTGTTGTCCGGCCAGGTGGATTGGATCGAGGCGCCGCCGCCCGATGCGCTGGCGCGGCTGCGGTCCAGCGGCATGCAGGTCGTGACCAACAAATACCCGCATATCTGGCCCTACATCCTCAGCTACGAGGAGGGCTCGCCGATGCGGGATCTGCGGGTGCGCAAGGCGGTCAACCTGGCGATCGACCGCGACGGCATCGTGGAGTTGCTGGGCGGCACCGCCATGCCGGCCAAGGGCATGGTCTACCCGGGCCACCCCTGGTTCGGCACCCCGTCCTTCGACATCAAGTATGACCCGGCGGCGGCCAAGGCGCTGTTGGCCGAAGCCGGGTATGGGCCGCAGAAGCCGCTCAAACTGCTATTCGCGATCTCGACCTCCGGCTCCGGGCAGATGCAGCCCGGCCCCATGAACGATTTCGTGCAGCAGAACCTGGCCGAGATCGGCGTGACGCTGGAGTTCCAGGTGCTGGAATGGGAGGCGCTGCGCGCGCGGCGCCGGATCGGCTCGGGCGCGCCGGAGAACCGCGGCGTGATGGGCCTGAACAATAGTTGGGGGTTCTGGGACCCGGATATCGGGCTGGTCAACGCGAGCTGGAGCAGCATGGCGCCGCCGGCCGGCTACAATTGGGGCCATTTCAACGACAAAGAGGCCGATACGCTGTGCGAACAGGCCAAGCTGGCCTTCGATCCCGCCGAGCAGGACAAGATCCTGGCCAAGCTGCACACGCGGCTGGTCGACCAGGCGATGTGGATCTGGGTCGTGCATGACCTCAACCCGCGCGCCCTGGGCCCGAAGGTGAAGGGCTATGTGGAAGCGCAATCCTGGTTCCAGGACCTGACCCCAGTGAGCATCGGCTGAACCATGACTGACGACATCGCCTTCCTGTCCGCCGCGGAGGCCGGGCGCCGGATCGCCGCCGGGTCGCTCTCCCCCACCGCGCTGGTGCGCCGGATCCTGGAGCGCATCGAAGCGCTCAACGGACAGCTGCATACCTACATCACGGTCGTGGCCGACCAGGCGCTCGACGCCGCCCGGCGGGCGGAAGCGGAGCTCGCGGCCGGACGCAGCCGCGGCCCGCTGCATGGCGTGCCGTTCGCGGTCAAGGACAACTACTTCACCGCCGGGATCCGGACCACGGGCGGGTCGCGCCTGATGCTCGATGTCGTGCCGGACCGCAGCGCGGAGGCGGTGCTCCGGCTACAGGCGGCCGGCGCGATCCTGCTCGGCAAGCTGAACACCTGGGAATACGGCACCGGCAATGGCGGCGTGTATTTCGACTTGCCGTTCCCGCCGGCCCGCAATCCGTGGGACCCCGCCTGCTTCACCGGCGGCTCGTCGACCGGCGCGGGCGCGGCGATCGCCGCCGGGCTCGCCCCTTTCACGCTGGGGTCCGACACCGGCGGTTCGATCCGCCTGCCGGCCGCGGCGTGCGGGGTGATCGGGCTCAAGCCCAGCTACGGCCGGGTCAGCCGGACCGGCATGTTGCCGAATTGCTGGTCGCTGGACGTGGCGGGCCCGCTCTGCCGCACGGCGGAGGATGCGGCGCTGGTGCTGGCCGTACTGGCCGGCCCCGACGGGGTGGACGAGGCAGCGCGCGATCTGCCGGTGCCGGACTACGCCCGCGGCCTGGGTGCCGGCGCCGGCGGCCTGACCGTAGGCGTCATCGACGATGCCGGGCCGGACGAGGTGCCCAGCCCGGCCCAGGGGGCGGCGCTGCGGGAGGCCGCGGCGGCCCTGGCGGCGGCCGGCGCCCGCCTGGTGCCGATGACGCTGCCGGCGCCGCTCGCCGAGTATCGCCGGGCCAACAGCCTGATCAACTGGAGCGAGAGCTTTTCGATCCACGAGGCGGACGCGACGGAGCGGCCGCATCTGATGGGCCGCGCGCTGCGGGCCAAGATGATGGCGGGGGCGACCGTCCGCGCCGCCGACTACCTCGCGGCCCTGCGCCAGCGCCGTTTGCTGGCCGCTGACATCGAGGCGATGTTCGACGCGGTCGACGTGCTGCTGCTGCCCGGCACGCAGGCGGTGGCGCCGCCCTTCGCGCAGGAGGCCGAGGTGGTGGACTTCACCCGCCGGAGCTGGATGGCGCCGTTCAGCCTGTCCGGCCACCCCGCGCTGACCTTTCCGGCCGGGTTCGACGCCGGCGGCATGCCGCGCAACGTGCAGCTCGCGACGCGCTGGTTCGACGAGGCCACCCTGCTGCGCTGCACCACCGCGCTGGAAGTCGCATCGCCTTGGCCGACGCGACATCCGGCGCTGGCCATGGAAATGGAGGCGATCGCATCGTGAGTGAGACATTCGTGGCCGAATTCGCGCAACGCCATGGGCTCGAGCGCCTGCTTGCCGCCGATCCGGCCGGGTTCGCGGCCGCGCTGGATGACACCGCGCAGGCTGGCACGGCCATGATCCGGCCCGGCGACAAGGAAAGCGGCCCGGCGCCGGTTTTCCGCCCGCCCGCCCGCGCTTGACAGCCCTTTCACGGGCCATGCGCCCGTGATGAGGCGGGCCGAGGGGGATGGCACGATTTGGGCCAGCTAGACCCGCCGCTTCCTGGACGCCGCGGGGCCGGTCGAGGTCACGATGAACACCCATCCTGCGGACCGGTTCGCCTTCTCGCTCCGTCTCCGCCATGCCTGAATCGGGGGCACAGGTTGCGGTATTTGTACGCACAATTGTCCGAACGAGGTCCACCATCCGCTGGTACGGCGGATGCATCCGATGAGTTCAACCGATTGGAGCAGCCAGTGCCCGAACCGACCGACGCCGACATCGATCAGGACTTCGCGTCCGCGCTGCGCCGCGGCGGCGTGACGCTTGAGCCGGACCGCGTGCCGGTGCTGCGCGAATCCTACATCCGCTACTTGGAGATGGTGCGCGTGCTGGACGACAAGCTGGCCTATACCGACGAGCCCGCGGTCGCGATGCATCTGCGCCCGACACCCATCGGCGAGGCCGCATCGTGAGCGAGGCAATGCTACCCAGTCTGGCCGAAGCCTCCAAAGCGATCGCGGCGGGCACGCTCTCGCCGGTGGAACTGACGAAGGCCACGCTCGAGCGGATTGCCCGGCACGACCCGGCCCTGCACGCCTTCATCGAGGTGACCGCCGACGCCGCGCTCGACACGGCCCGCGAGGCGGAGCGCGAGATCCGGGCCGGCCACCGCCGCGGCCCGCTGCACGGCATCCCGTACGGGCTGAAGGACCTCTACGACGCCGCCGGGCTGCGCACGACCTGCCATTCGCGCGTCATGCTGCAGAACATGGTGTTCACCGACGCGGACGCGACCGAGCGGTTGAACGGCGCCGGCATGGTGCTGACGGGCAAGCTGTCGACCCACGAGTTCGCCACCGGCGCACCAAGTCCCGAACTGCCGTTCCCCTGCGCCCTCAATCCCTGGAACCCGGAGTATTTCGCGGGCGGGTCGTCGTCCGGGTCGGGCGCGGCGGTGGCGGCCGGGCTGCTGCCGTTGGCGATGGGCACCGATACCGGCGGCTCCATCCGGCTGCCGGCCGCCTATACCGGGATCGTCGGGCTGAAGCCGACCTACGGACGCCTCAGCCGGCGGGGCGTGGTGCCGCTCTCCTTCAGCATGGACCATGCGGGCCCGCTGACCCGGACGACCGAGGATTGCGCCTTGGTGATGAACGCGCTGGCCGGGTTCGATCCGCTCGACCCCGGCTCGGCCGACATCGCGGTGCCGGACTACCTGGCCGGGCTGCGCGACGGCGTCGCCGGGCTGCGGATCGGCTACGCGCGGGCGTTCAATGCCGAAGCCGGGGTCGGCGCGGAAGAGGCGGCGGCGCTCGACCAGGCGGCCGAGGTGCTGCGTGGTTTGGGCGCCGAGGTCGAGGACGTGACGCTGCCGCCGCTGGAACGCTTCCATGCCGCGGGGTGGACGGTGATCCATGGCGAATGGTTCGCCGTGCACCAGGAGAACCTGCGCCTCCGGCCGCACGATTACGCCCGCACCACGCGGGAGCGGCTGATCCTGGGGGTGTTCGTCACCGGCCCCGAATACGTCCGCGCCCAGCGCCTGCACGGCATCCTGACCCGGCAGGTCGACGCGCTGCTGCAGGACTACGACGCCCTGATCGTGGCGCCGATCACCGGCGCCGCGCCGCGACTGACCGACGTGGAGCACACTCCGCTCCGCCGCGACATGCCGCTGACCGTGCTGTTCAACGTCACCGGCCATCCCGCGCTGTGCCAGCCCTGCGGCATGGCGGCGAGCGGGCTGCCGTTGTCGCTGCAGTTGGTCGGGCGGCAGTTCGGCGAGGCCGGGCTGCTGCGGGTCGCGCACGCGTTCGAGCAGGCGACGGAGTGGCATCGCCGCCGGCCGGCCTTGGCGCAGTGAGCAACGACCCCGCATTGATGCGCGCCGCTCCTGCCGCCGGGCTGCCGACCGACCATCCGGATGCGGCACGACTGGCGGCCGAGATCGCCAGGCTCGATGCGGCGGTGGCCCATGTGACGGCCACTCTCGATTTCTACGAGGAGCCCGGCCAACACGCCGCGGCGCAACGACGGTTGGCATGAGCAGCCTCGCCGGCCAGGCGGCCGCGCTGGCGTCCGGCGCGATGTCCAGCGTGGCGCTGACCCGGGCCGCGCTGGACCGCGCCGCCGCGTCCCAGCCGGGGATCAACGCCTTCATCAGCATCGAGGCCGAGGCCGCGCTGGCCGAGGCCGCCGCGTCGGAAGCACGCCGCGGATCGGGCCGGGCGCTGGGTCCGCTCGACGGCGTGCCGCTGGCGCACAAGGACATGTTCGACCGCGCCGGCAAGATCGCGACGGGCGGTACCCCCATTCTCGCGGAGCGCCGGGCCGAGGTGGATTCCACGGTCGCGGAGAAGCTCGCGGCGGCGGGCTGCGTGTGGGTGGGCGGCTTGAACATGTCGGAATTCGCCGCCAGTCCGACCGGGATCAACATCCATTACGGAACCGTGCGCAATCCGCACAACACCGACCACATCTCCGGCGGTTCCTCGTCCGGCTCCGGCGCGGCGGTCGCGGCCGGGATCGTCGCGGCGGCGCTCGGCTCCGATACCGGCGGATCGATCCGGCTGCCGGCCTCGATGTGCGGCGTGACCGGCTTGAAGCCGAGCTACGGCCGGGTCAGCCGTTTCGGGGTAATGCCGCGCGCGCCGTCGCTCGACACGGTCGGGCCGCTCGCCCGCTCGGCGCTGGACTGCGCGCTGTTGCTGGTGGCGATTGCCGGGCCGGACCCGCGCGACCCGACGGCGCTGGACATGAATGTGCCTGCGGTCGCGGAGCTGCTGGCGGGCGGCGTTGATCGCCGGGATCAGCCGGTTGACCCGGCCGTTCAGCTATCTCGGCGTGCCCGCGCTCTCGGTCCCATGCGGCGTGGACGCGGCCGGGCTGCCGGTCGGGCTGCAACTGGTTGGCCGCCCGTTCGCCGATTTCGACCTCCTGGCGCTCGGAGCGGCGCTGCAGAGCCGCTCCGAGTGGCAGGCCTGACTCAGGCGATCTGGATCGGGGTGAGGTCCTGGAACCAGGATTGCGCCTGCACGAACCCCTTCACCGCTGGCGCCAGCGCCCGCGGGTTGAGGTCGTGCGCCACGAACAGGAACAGCGCATCATCGACGATCCGCTCGTGTAGCCGGGCCAGCAGCGCATCCTGCGCGGCCGGGTCGACCGTGGTGTAGACCTTCGCGAAGTCGGCGTTGTAGCCGTCGTCCTGGAACCAGCCCCAATTGGTCCCCAGCGGCGCGACCATGTCGTTCTTCAGCAGCCGGATGAAGCCGTTGAACGGGTCGAACGCGCTGTACGACACGTTGATGGCCGAGATGCCCTGCGATTGCGGCGCCTTGGCCCCGTTGCGCATCACCGTCAGCAACGCGTTCCATTCCAGCACCTGGAAATCGACCTCGACGCCGACCTGCTTGAGGTTCTCCTGCAGGAACTCGTTCATCGGCAGCGGCTGCATCTGGCCGGAGCCGGACGCCGAGATCGCGACGCGGAAGCGCAACGGCTTGGCCGTCGAATAGCCAGCCTCGGCCAACAGCTTGGCCGCCGCCGCCGGGTCGTAGGTCAGCTTGAACGACGGGTTGCCGTGCCAGGGATGACCCGGCGGCGCCAGCCCCGACCCCTCGAGCATGAGACCGCCCAGCAGCTCCTTCATCCCCGCGCGATCGATCGCCAGGTTGAGCGCCTTGCGCACGCGGATGTCGCGGAACGGCGAGCCATCGAGCATGGAGAGCTGCCACGTCCAGTTATGCGGATAGACGTTGGTCACCATCGAGAACCCGGCGCCCTTGAGGCTGTCGACCGCATCCGGCGGCGGCGCCTCGGCGAAATTGACTTGGCCGGAGCGCAGCGCGGCGATGCGGGTGTTCGCCTCCGGGATCGGCAGCAGCACGAGGCGGTCGGCCTTGGGTACGCGGGCCGGGTTCCAATAGCCGTCGAACCGGCTGAGCACCGCGCGCTCGCGCAGGTTGAAGCTGTCGAGCTTCCAGGGCCCGGTGCCGACGGGCTTCTGCATGTAGGCGTTCCAGTCGCCGCCGGCGGCGTCCCAGGCGCCCTTATGGGTGATGCCGATCCAGGTCAGTCCGAACGGGACCGTACTGTCCTCGCTGCTGGTCTCGATGAAGACCTGTCCCGGCCCGGCCACGCCCCAGCCGGTCAGCAGCGGCAACCGGAGCCGCGCCTGCGCGCCCGCACGGGGGTCGAACCACGGCGCATCCGTCTTGAAGGCCCGGTCGAACGAGAACACGACGTCGTCCACATCCAGCACCTTGCCGTCGTGGAAGCGCACGCCCTCGCGCAGTTTCAGCAGCCAGCGCTTCGGGTTGGCGGGGTCGAGCGCCCACGCCGTCGCCAAGCCCGGCGTCAACGGCGCCGGGCGGTCCGCGCGCGACAGATCCCATTCCACGAGCTGGTCGTAGAGCGTGATCCCCATGAAGCGGTGCCCTTCCGCGCCCTGGTCGGGGCACCCATTCGATAGCGGAACGGCCGCCGCGGTCATGGCGACCGTCAACGTGCCGCCACTCGGGGCCGCCGCCAGGGCCGGGTCCCAGCCGAGCGACGCCGCGCCGGACAGCAGTGCCGCGCCGCGCAGGACGGTGCGGCGCGTGGGATGGGCTGGTGCGGTCGGATCGTTCTGCATGGCGTACGTGCAGCAATCTTCGTGCCAGCCCGGACCTGTGCTCGCTGCCGGGTCCGCTCATCCTGGCAGCGTCGAGCGTGCGGCTCGGGTTCTTCTGGCAGGTCGTTCCGACGATTTCAGCTGCGCCTCCTGCGCCATCGACCCGGCGACGAGCCGAGCGACCTTGGCGAACTCGTCGACGAGCCGCGCATTCCGGCTCGAGCGGGGGCGGGCCAGCGAGAAGCTCAGGTAAGTCTCCGGCTCGAACCGCCGCATCACGAGCCGGCTGAAGTCACTCACCATCAACGGGTGCACCAAGGCGATCCCGGTACCGGAGGCGACGAACTCGCATACGGTCGGTGCGATGTTCGTGGCCAGCGCCACGGGCGGGCTCACGCCGTGCATCGACAGCACGCGCGTGATGTGCAGGCCGATGTCGGTTTCCGGGCCGAACGAGACGTTGGGATAACGGGCGAGATCGCTGGGAACGACGGTGTGCCGAGCGGCCAAGGGGTGGCCGATCGGCATGATGCAGACGACGGCATGCGTTGCGAGGAGCTCGGAGCCGACGAACGGATTGTGCATCCGCTCGCTCAGCAGCCCGACATCGAGCCGCCGGCCCACGAGCGACTCCATGATCCACTCGGAGCTCCGCGCCTCGATGAAGCAATACGTGCTCGGATGCTGGCTCAGGAATGCGTTGACGACACGCTGAACGAAGGCGCCCGAGAGCCCTGGCATTACCCCGATCAGGATCCGCCCCTGGGACTGCCGGTGAAGCGCTTCGATGGCGTTCTCGACTTGCTGAACGCCGCTGAAGATCCGGTCGATCTCCTCGTACAGCATCATGCCTTGTTCCGTGGGCGCGAGCCGGCCGCGTACGCGATCGAACAAGCGCAACTCGCACTCGGCTTCCAGCTGGCTGATCGATTTGCTCATGGCTGGTTGGGAGACGTTCAGCGCCGTTGCGGCCCCGCTGATCGTTCCCGCCTCGATTACCGCCTTGAACACCTCGATCTGCCGAAGATTGACACGCCGCCGCATCCATAACCTCCTGGAATACGTTACTGCGAAGTCGATCTTTGACCATCATGTTCGGCGTCCATAGCGTCGACACTCGATGATGGAAGCCAATCTGCCGAGCATGCGCGTGGCCGTCCTGGGGTTGGGACCGGTCGGGCTGGGCAGCGCGGCACTGCTCCTGTCGCGCGGGCACGTTCCGATCCTTTGGTCGCCTCGCGGCACGGGCGGATCGTCCCTCGGACTGCACGCCGAGGGAGCCTTGCAGCATTCGGCGACGGTCATCGTGGCCGGCTCCTGCGCGGAGGCGTTGGACTCCGCCGATGCGGTGCTGGTGGCCGTTCCTGCAACGGCCTATCGAACAGTGCTCGCGGCGGTGGCGGCGGCTTTGCGGCCCGACCAACCCGTTCTGATCAGCGGTCATCTTTCGTTCGGCGCGGTCTTCCTGGCGAAGCTCCTTGCCACGCGCGGGATCGCGGCTCCCATCGTCGCATGGGGCACCACCGTGGTGAGTGGCCGGCGGACGGCGGCGGGCCGCGTGCGCATGTCGAGCATCCGGACGGAGGTCGACCTGGCCACCCTGCCGCCGGGCGCAGCACCCCCGATGCTGGCGTTGTGCCAGACCTTGTTCGGCAACCGCTTCCGCGAACGTGCCGGGCTGCTGGCCATCGCGCTCAGCAACGTCAATCCGCAAAACCACCTGGCCATCGCGCTGTGCAACTTCACCCGCATGGAGCGGGGCGAAGCGTGGTTGCAGAACACCAACATCACCGATGGCGTGGGCCGGCTGATGGAAGCGCTGGATGCCGAGCGCCTGACCATCGCGGAGGCACTCGGTGTGCCGGTGCGCACCTTGCGACAGCACTTCCATCTCTCGTTCCATACGCCGGAGGCGCCGCTCGGCGAGATGGCGCGCGCCCTGGCCGCCGCCGGCAGCGACCCGGCCGCCCCCACCCGCCTCGACACCCGTTACGTGCTGGAAGATGCCCCGTTCGGCTTATACCCGACCGTCTTGCTGGGCCGGCTCTGCGGACGTCCGGCCGTGCTGCACGAGGCCGGTCTCGCGACCCTGTCCGCGCTGTATGGCCGCGATCTTGCAATGGACAACGACATCGTCCCGTTGCTGCGACTGGCGGAACTGTCCGTCGATGAATTACGGGGCCTGATAGGCGAAGGATCGTCGGCGCCATGACCCAGCAAGCCACGCTCACCTGATGGGAGCGCTGAATTTCATCGCCCGCCGGGCGCTGTTCTCCGTGGTGCTGATCCTGACGGTCAGCTTCGTGCTGTTCGCCCTGATCAACGCGATCGGCAACCCGGTCGAAATCATGCTGGCCGAGATGCCGGGCGTGACGGACGACACGATCGCCGCGATCACCAAGTATTACGGGCTGAACGGCCCGTTCATCGACCGCTACTTCGCCTGGCTGTGGGCGATCCTACACGGCGATTTCGGCACCAGCGTCATCTACAACCAGCCCGTCGGCGACCTGCTGCGGATCTGGGGCAGCGAGACGCTCAAGCTGCAAGTGCCGGCGATCCTGCTCTCCTTGGCGCTGGCGACCGCCTTCGGGGTGATCGCGGCGATGCGACAGCACGGCTGGGCCGATTTCTCCGTCGTGTCCGGCGCCATGCTGGGACACTCGCTCCCCGGCTTCCTGCTTGGCATCGTGCTGATCCTGATCTTCTCCACCTGGCTCGGCGGCTTTCCGTCCTACGGCGCGTATTCGACCCGCAACATGCTGTGGAACAGCCCGGTGGCCGACGGGCTGTGGCACATGGCGCTGCCGGTCGCGATGCTGACCGTCTTCAACACCGCGACGCTCACCCTGCTGATGCGCTCCTCGCTGGTCGACGTGCTGCGGCAGGATTTCATCACCGCCGCGTGGGCCTCCGGCCTGCCCCGCCGGCGCGTCGTGTTCGGGCACGCGTTGCGCAATGCGTTCATCCCGGTCCTGACCTATCTCGGCACGCTGTTCGGCCTGATGCTCGGCACGGCGCCCGTCACCGAAACCGTGTTCACCTGGCCCGGCCTGGGGGCGCTCTACATCCAGGCGATCCAGCAACTCGACTATCCCGTCATCATGGGCGAAACGATGATCATCACGGCCATGCTGGTGACGGCCACGTTGCTGACCGACATCGCCTACGTCGCGCTCGACCCGCGCATCCGGCTCGCCTGAGATGGACGCTCCGCTCCTCGAGGCCGAACTCATCGCGGCTCCGGTCGCCGAGGCGCTGCCGACCCGGCGTCCGCCCTCCGGCGTCTGGCGGCAATCCTGGTATCGCTTCCGGCGCAACCGGGCCGGCATGGTCGGCCTGGTCCTCGTCTCGCTGGTCGTGCTGACCGCCCTCATCGGACCATGGCTCGTGGCGTTCGCGCCCGACGACCAATCCGCCATGCTGCGCGGCGCCTCGCGCCAAGCACCCAGCGCCGTCCATTGGCTCGGCACCGATCGCGTCGGCTACGACGTCCTGAGCCGCACCGTCTATGGCGCGCCGACCGCGCTGGCAGTCGGGCTCGGCGCCATGCTCATCGCGTCCGTCATCGGCGTGGTGATCGGCGGCATCGCCGGCTATGTCGGCGGCCTCGTCGACGAAGCGCTCATGCGCATGACCGAGTTCTTCATGGTCGTGCCGGTCTTCGTGGTCATCCTCGCCGTCGTGCGGCTGTTCGGCATCGTGGTCGTCGGCACCCCGCTCGAACGGATACCCAACCTGAACCTCATCACCATCATCGTGCTGCTCGGCCTGTTCGAGTGGCCGTCCGTCGCGCGCATGACGCGGGCCGAGTTTCTGCGCCTGCGCCAATCCGAGTTCGTCGAGGCCGCCCTCTGCATCGGCACCTCCCGGCGCGACATCCTGGTCCGACACATCCTGCCGAATGCCTTGCCGCCGCTCATCGTGCTGGTCGCTCTCGGCATCGGCGGCGCCATCCTGGCCGAAGCGATGGTCGCCTTTCTCGGCTTCGGCGACCCTAAATCGATCTCCTGGGGCCAGGCGCTGTTCTTCAACTACCAGGTCCTGCAGGTGGCACCCTGGACCTGCCTCGCCCCCGGCGCGGCGATCTTCGTGACCGTGCTGGGCTTCAACCTGCTGGCGGACGGCCTCACCGATGCGTTCAATCCCCGTGTCCGCGCAGGATAGGCCGCTCCTCGCCGTCGAGGGGCTGCAGGTGCAGTTCCCGACGCGCGACGGCGTGGTGCGTGCCGTCGACGGGGTGGATTTCCATGTCGGCGCCGGCGAAACGCTCGGCATCGTCGGCGAAAGCGGGAGCGGCAAGACCGTCACCAGCCTCAGCCTGCTCCGCCTGGCGCCGCCGCCTGCCCGAATCACCGGCGGCCGCGTGGTGTTCGAGGGCGAGGACCTGGTTTCCGCCACCCCCGCCCGTCTGGCCGCCATCCGCGGCCGCCGCATGGCCATGATCTTCCAGAACCCGGCGACCTCGCTCAACCCGGTCCTCTCCATCGGGCGGCAGCTCTCCGAGATCCTCCGCTGGCACACCGGCATCGGCCGCAAGCCCGCCTTGGACCGCGCGGCCGAACTCCTCCGCCTCGTCGGCATCGGCGACCCGGCCGCCCGGCTCAAGCAATACCCGCACGAACTCTCCGGCGGCATGAAGCAGCGCGTCGGCATCGCCCGCGCGCTGCTCTGCGAGCCCGCTTTGCTTCTGGCCGACGAGCCGACCACCGCGCTCGACGTCACCATCCAGGCGCAGATCCTCGACCTGCTGGCCGAGCTGCGCACCCGCCTGTCGATGTCCATGATCCTGGTCACCCACGACATGGGTGTCGTCGCCCGCATGGCGGACCGGATCACCGTGATGTACGCCGGCCGGGTCTGCGAGACCGCCGCTGCCAGCACCATCTTCGACGCGCCGCAACACCCCTACACGCGGGCCCTGCTCGAGAGCGTGCCGCGGATCGACCACTCCTATAGCGGCGCGCGCCGGGTCCTGCCGTCGATCGCCGGCCGCCCGCCGGACCTGCTGAACCCACCCGCCGGGTGCCGCTTCCACGCTCGCTGCCCCGAGGCGGTGCCCGACTGCGCCCGCATCATGCCGCGTGAGATCGCGGTCGGCCCCGGCCATACCGTCAGCTGCATCCGCCGCGGCTCCCCGGCCGAGACGGAGCTGGCGGCATGAGCGCCGTGCTGGACGTCCGCGGGCTGCGCAAGCAATACGCCGTCGTCAAACGCCAACTGCTGAGGCGCCGGGTCACCCGCGCCGTCCGGGCGGTCGACGACGTCTCCTTCACCGTGCGCGCCGGCGAGACGCTGGGCCTCGTCGGCGAAAGCGGTTGCGGCAAGACCACGACCGCCCGCGCGATCCTCGACCTGGTCCGGGCCGATGGCGGCGAAGTGCGGCTCGATGGCCGGGATGTGCGTCCGGTGCTCGCCGGTGCCGACCGGGCCGCCATGCTCGCCGTCCGCCGGCGCATCCAATACGTGTTCCAGGACCCCTACCTCTCGCTCAACCCCCGCTGGACCGTGACCGAGGCCATGCGCGAGCCCTTGCGGGTGCATGCGCCCGGCCAGGAGCGCGAATGGGACGCCCGGGTGGCCGAGCTCCTCTCGACGGTCGGGCTCGACCCCCGCCACGGCACCCGCTACCCGCACGAATTCTCCGGTGGTCAGCGGCAGCGCGTCGGCATCGCCCGCGCCATCGCCGTGCAGCCCGAGTTCATCCTGCTCGACGAGCCCGTTTCCTCGCTCGACATCTCCGTCCGCGCCCAGATTCTGAACCTGCTCGCCGCACTGCAGGACCGGCTCGGCATGGCCTACCTCTACATCTCGCACGACCTCAGCTCGGTGCGCTTCATCTCCACCCATGTCGCGGTGATGTATCTCGGCCGGATCGTCGAGATGGGCGCGGTCGACGAGGTCTTCGCCCATCCGCGGCACCACTATACCGCCGCCCTGATCTCCGCGATCCCCGTCGCGCGACCCGGCGCCGCCGACACCCGCACGCATCTCAAGGGCGAGGTCCCGAGCGCGCTCGACCGCCCCCCCGGCTGCGCCTTCCACCCGCGCTGCGCCGCCGCCCTGCCGGTCTGCCGCAGCGTCGACCCGGTCCTGGCCCCGATGGGCTCGAACAGCCTCGCCGCCTGCCACAATCCCATTTGATGGAGCCGCCCCATGGATGAACCCCCGATGACCGCCAGCCGCCGCGCGATGTTGCAGGCCAGCGTGGCCGCGCTCGTCACCGCCGCCGCCGGCCCGGCGCGCGCGGCGCCCCCGTTCTTCAAGCTCTATCTGATGATCCCCAACAACCAGCCCGCCCGCGTGGCCTGGGGCACGGTCGCGGCGCAGCAGATGCAGAAGCTCGGGATCGAGGTCGTCTCCTCCATCGTGCCGTTCACCGCCATCGCGCCGCGCCGCGCCAAGGGCGACGGCAAGACCCATGTCGACGGCGGCTGGGACGCCTATCTCGAGCGGTATTACTACAGCTCGATCGAGCCCTCGCCGCTCGCGCTGTTCGGCTCCATGAACATGCCGCCGAGCGGCCAGAATTATTACTACGTCGATGACAAGGAGATCGACCGCTCGCTGCAGCAGGTCGCCACCACGCTGGCCGAACCCGATCGCCGCGTCGCCTACCATGCGTTCGAGAAGCGCTGGTACGACATCCAGCCGATGACCATCCTGTTCTATCCGCAGGACGTCATCGCGGTGAACCCGAAGCTGAAAGGCTTCGACGCCACCACCTACAACCCGGTCTTCTACCCGCAGCCGGAACGCTGGACCATCGACGGCGCCGGCACCGACGCCACCGCCGCCTTCGCCTCCTGGCCGCAGCCGAGTTCGCTAGTCCCGATGTACACGATCGGCTATCACGAAAGTAACGTCTTCGGCCCCGCCTACAACCGCCTTTACGAATACAAGTCCTGGCAGGACAAGAGCCTGGTCCCCGCGCTCGCCACCGGCCACACCATGTCCGCCGACGGCAAGCACTGGGTGATCAGCCTGCGTGACGATGTGACGTGGCATTCGGGCGAGAAGTTCACCGCCGCCGACGTGAAGTTCACCTGGGACACCATCCTCAACAAGGCGTACGGATCGCAGTTCCAATCCGTCATGCAGAACATCTTTGGCGGTCCGGACGCCTATAAAGTAACGGGCCCCCACGAGATCACCGTCGACCTGCCCGCCTACTCGATGGAGTTCCTCAACAGCGTCCTTGGCGCCTACGCGATCATGCCGGAGCATGCCTACAAGGACATCAAGCCGGAGGCCATGCGTGGGCATACCGCGTCCACGTGGCTCGGCAGCTACACGGTCTCCACCAGTGGCGGTAAGAGCTACACCGCCAAGGGTGGCATCGGCACCGGCCCTTGGATCCCGCAAGGCTTCGATCCGAGCCGGAAGGCATACAAATACGTTCGCAACGAGAATTACTGGAAACCGCACACCGGCAACGTGAAAACGTTCTTCGTGGTCAACATCAACGGCACCGACGCCGCTCTGGCCGCACTGAAGTCCGGCGAGATCGACGCGCACGACCCGATGTACGACATCGGCCCGGTCGTGGGCACGGTCGACCCCAGTTGGGGCAAGGTCACGACCTTCGACAGCTATAAGTGGCAGCACATCTGCTACAACCTGAAACACCCCGTCTTCGGCCTCGGCAACGACACCCCGCTCGGCAAACGAGACCCGGCGCGCGCTGCCGAAGCCGCCGCCTACATCCGCCAGGCGATCAGCCACGCCATGCCGCGCGACGAGATCGTCAAGGGCATCGCCGGCGGCTACGGCGCGGCCGGCACGGTCCCGATGGCCTGGTCGGCGCCCGAATACGACCACGACCTGCTCAAGCCGATCGCCTTCGACATGGAGATCGCAAAGGGCTTCATGAAGAAAGCCGGCTACGAGTATTAAAGGAGCGACAATAATGACCAAACGCAAGATGAAGCTCGGCATGTCGATGCGCGGCCTCGGCTACCACGTGGCCGCCTGGCGACACCCGGCGACGCCGGCCGACGGCGCCCTGCGCTTCGACCACTACAAGCGCAACGCGCTCCTGGCCGAGCAAGGCCTGTTCGACATGATCTTCTTCGCCGACGGCATCGGCGTGCGCGAGAAGGACTTGCCACGCGGCTCCCTCGCCCGCTCCGGCTTCGAGATCGTCGAAATGGAGCCGATGACGCTGCTCCCGGCGCTGGCCGCCGTCACCAACCATATCGGCCTCGTGACGACGGCCAGCACGACCTACAACGAGCCGTTCCACGTCGCTCGCAAGTTCGCCACGCTGGACCTCATCAGCGGCGGCCGCGCCGGCTGGAACATCGTCACCTCCTGGTCCGACGCCGAGGCGCAGAACTTCAACCGCGCCAAGCATCTCGACTACGACACCCGCTACGAACGCGCCGCCGAGTTCGTCGAAGTCGTCAAGGGCCTGTGGGACAGCTGGGAGCCCGACGCGTTCGTGCTCGATCGCGCCAACAGCCAGTTCTACGACGAGAGCAAGCTGCATCTGCTGAACCACATGGGCAAGCACTTCCAGGTCAAGGGCCCGCTCAACGTCGCCCGCATGCCCCAGGGCCGCCCGATCATGGTCCAGGCCGGCGCCAGCGAGCCCGGCCGCGAGATCGCCGCCGAGTCCGCCGACGTCGTCTACGCCTCGCAGGACAGCATCCCCGCCGCCAAGGCTTATTACGACGACGTCAAAGGCCGCCTCGCCAAATACGGCCGCGACTGGGACGACCTCAAGATCATGCCGGGCATCCGCCCCATCGTCGGCGCGACCCGGGCCGAGGCGCAGGCCAAATACGACGAGTTGCAGGAATTGGTCGACCCGCTGGTCGGCCTGGCCCGCGCCTACAACGCGCTCGGCGACCTCTCCGGCTTCCCGGTCGACGGCCCGGTCCCGGAGCCGCAGGTCGAGGCGCAGGTCCGCTCCAGCCAGGAGCGCCTGATGAAGCGGGTGCGCGAGAACAACTGGACCATCCGGGAGATGTGCCAGCACCTCGCCGGCGAGGGCGGCAGCGCCGTCATCGGCACCGCGTCCGACATATGCGACCGCATGGAAGCCTGGATGGACGCCGAGTGCTGCGACGGCTTCAACATCACGCCCAACCAACTCCCCGGCGGCTGCGAGGACTTCATCCGGTTCGTGACCCCGGAACTACAGCGCCGTGGCCGCTTCCGCACCGCCTACGAAGGCAAGACGCTGCGGGAAAACCTTGGGTTGAAGCCGCACGTCAACCGCTACGTCGCGTCGCGTGCCGCCACCCAACGGTTGGCTTCGGACTGATCCCGTCCTGGCCGCGGCCAACACCGCGGCTGGGTCACGGCGAGAGGACGGGCATGGCGATGTGGTAGGGCACCCGGCATAGATCCGCGTCCAGGCCCGGCGAGAGCGCCGGGCTGCGTCCTTTCTCGAACGACACGTAGAACTGCAACGGGAACGCCGTATCGGTGTAGGCGGGCGGTATGTCCGCGGCGAGCCCACCCGGTCCAGCCTGCATCGGCACGGATTGCCAAAGCTCCGACTGGTTCACCCGGCGATAGTGCAGCCGTGCTCCGTCGTAGCCCGGTGCAGGTGGGCACGGAACGGTCAGGGCCGTCCCCCGGGTGAACTGCGTGGGAGCCGTCGGCCAGGCCACCGTCGTGAGGGGCTGCCATTCGCGCAGCCCGGCCAGCAAGGCCCTTGCTGCGGCCGGGTCGGCTGGGTGGCGGTCGCGGTCGTTGATGTACCAGAATTCGAGGTCTTCGATGTCTCGGTCGATCGCTGGCAGGCGGTCGCGCCAGCTTCCACGGAGCCAGGGCTGCGGACCGTAGGACAAGTCGTCGAGATACACGCCGTCCGCCGCGTGCACGATACCGAGCCATGCACCGCGGGCGCGGCGATACTCGTTCGCGGCGTCCAGATAGGCGTCCCGCAACCCGGTCAACAAATACAGCTCGAATGCACAGGCAGAGCGGAACCGGGCAGCGAAGAAGCGGCCGAGCCCGGCCTGGATGCGAGCGTCGGCCAGCATGCGCAGGACGGCGGGGCGGCCGCTATCCGGCGAAGCCTCCGCGCGCCGGGTCGCGGCCTCGCCTGCGGCGGCGAAGGCGTCCATCGCGTGGGCAACCTCCAGCGGCCCGTATTTGGCGAGCGTGCGTCCCGAGTGCAGCGCCTGCACGAACTCGGCCGGGCTGGCGAATAGTTGCGGGTCGAAGGTCCTCACGTCGCCGAACCGGGTGGCGCCGCCGGAATCGTAGCCGTACGGGTATTCCGACGGTGCGTAGACCGCCGACATGTTGTCGTACACTTCCGGCCAGTAGGTGTTGTTGCAGGCCGAGACACCGTGCGCTTGGGTGAACAGCGGCAGCACGCGCGACACCGGCGCCAGCGCATCCAGGCAGGCCTCTGCCGCATCGCCGGCGATGGCGCGCAGCGGGCGCAACCACGTCTCCGGCGCAGCGGCGGGGTCGTAGGCGAGGCGGCCGAGCAGCACGAACATCGGCTCGTATTTCTGCCAATCGTAGCGCGGCCGAAGTTCTTCGGGCACGTAGTTGAACCGCGCGCCGAGGCGGCCGCTGCCCATGCGGCCCTTGAAGGAAAGCGGCTCGAAGAACTCGATCCCCGATGCGCCGCAGAACACGCCTGCCCGTCCGTAGGCGGCATACAGCGCCGGGTCGGCGGAGAGCAGCACACGCTGGGTGCCGGGCCAGACGCGCACCGCGACGTCGAACTTGCGGCCGGTGTCGAGCAGGTCGCCATAGCCGTAGCGCAGGAATTTCCGCGAGCCTTCGCTGAGTTGGAACATGGTCCCGGCCTTCTCGGCCGACGGCATCTCCCGCTGGCGCACCGCGGCCTGGTGGTACGGCAAGCCGGAATGCTCGGCCATGAACTTCGGCGAGACGGTCACGGGCAGGCCGGTGCCGAGCGCGATGTCGATCATGCGGGCGTCGGTGCCCTTGGCGTGGATGTCGAGCGTGAGCGGGCGACCGGGATCGCGGAAGCCCTCGAACACCGTCTGCCAGAAATCGTAGCTGCCCTCCGGCACCCCGGCCTCGACATGGACGCGGATGGTCATGCCGGTCATGTCCGGGATGGCCGCGATCAGCGTGCGCAACGCATCGCGGCAGTAAGCGGCGTGATTGTGCCGGGTGAGGCCGGTGATCTGGTAGTTGGCGTTCGGCACGTCGTCGAAATCGTAGCCGTGCGTCCAGATCCCGATCCGGAAATCGAGCCCGCGCCGGGCGGCCTCGGCGGCGATGAAGCGCAGCATGTGCAGGTTGCGCGCCCGCTCCGTGTCCGACAGGCCCTCCACGACGACGCCGGAACCCGGCACGTCGACCAGGAACGGATAGGCGAAATACAGATAGGCGTCGGTGATGAGACGATTGTAATACGGATAGTTGTATTGCAGCCCGAAGTTCAGCGAGAAGCCGCTGAACCGGTTTTTCGCCAGCATCGTCAGGTAATCGCACCACCCCTGCTCATCGTGCAGCCAGGGCCGGTCCTCCTCGATCGAGTTGAAGAAGCGGGCGATGCTGCGAACGCGGCCGACCGGTTGCTCGACGATCGGGGAGACGGGAGCGAGCGGGTCCGGACCGTCTGGGCCGCCCGGGCTGCGGAGGCGTTCAGCCAAATCCAGCAGCGCGTAGACCAGTCCCCGCGGCGTCGATCCATGGACGGAGATCGCATCGTCGCCAGGCACCAGGACGAAGCTGTCGGGCATGGCGGGCAGCTCCATCCCGCTGGGCGCCGCGCCCGGGGCACGAAGGTGGACGATCCGCCCGCCGGCATCGGCCAGGCGTCGGCCCAACGCCTCGCGAAGCTGGTCCAGTGCCCAATCGTAGGGTGCACCAGAGACATCGGACCGGATGGATACGGAAGCTGTCATGGCGAGGTCTCCTGTCAACGTCGGCTCCTGGCATCGCGCCCGGCGGGCCCGTATGGTGGCGCCTGGTTTCTGCTGGGGACGATGGAGTGGTTGTGGCAGCATCGCGGTCCGGCACGCGCGACGAGGTCCGGACCGTCGATCCACTCGGGGAGGATCTGGGGCAACCCAGCTACGCGCGCGCCGCGGCCGCGATCCGGCGCGACATCGTGCAGGGCCGGCTGGCGGACGGCGAACGCCTCGTGACCACCGACCTCGCGCAGCGCTACGGGCTGAGCCTGGCCCCGATCCGCGAGGCGCTGCATCAGTTGACGGCCGAGGGCGTGGTGATGTTCGAGCCGAAGCGCGGCGCGATCACGCGCGGCCTGACCCGCGCCTTCCTGCACGAGATCTACGAGATCCGGCTGGGCCTCGTGCCGTATCTCGAGGGCGAGCGCGCGGCCCGGGCGACGGACGAGGACGTGCGGCAAATGCGAGCGATCGAGCTGCAGTACGAGGATGCGGTCGCGCGCGGCGCCATCGACGAGGCGATCCGGCGCAACGCCGAGTTCCATGGGGCCGCCCTGTCGATCCGCGTCAACCGCGAGGCCATCCAGATCCTGCGCCGCCACCACCTCCTGATCCTGGAGGTGCGGCTGCGACACGGATTCACGCCGGGCCGGCTGGCGGCCGTGGTGACGGAGCATCACGAAATCCTTGGTGCGTTCGAAAAACGCTCCGCAAGCCGGGCGCAATCGGTCAGCCGGAAGCATATCCAGCACGCCTTCGAGGAGCTTCTGGACGTCTGTTTTCCGGATCCGGAGTAACGTAGCCGGCGCTCGGTGCGAGACAGCGGGCTCATACCGGGATCGGCAGGGGTTTCGCGAAATGGCACGCGGCCGCCTGGCCCGGGCGCTTCGTCTCGAGCGCCGGATCCTGTTCCCGGCACACCGGCTGGGCAATCGGGCAGCGTGGGTGGAAGCGGCAGCCGGTCGGCAGCCGGGCCGGGCTCGGCACGTCGCCCTGCAATACGATGCGGTTCGGGCGGCGGCGCGGGTCCGGCACCGGGGCGGCGGAAAGCAGCGCCTGGGTGTAGGGATGGTGCGGCTGGGCGAATAGGCTTTCGGCGTCCGCCAGCTCGACGATCCGGCCCAGATACATCACCGCAATCCGATGCGCGATGTGGCGCACCACCGCCAGGTCGTGGGCGACGATCAGGTAGGCAATGCCGAACTCGTCCTGCAGGTCCTGCAGCAGGTTGATGACCTGGCTCTGCACCGACACGTCCAGCGCGGAGACCGGCTCGTCGGCGACGATCAGCTTCGGCTGCAACGCGAGGCCGCGGGCGATGCCGATGCGCTGGCGCTGGCCGCCCGAGAACTCATGCGGGTATCGGTCCATCATCCCGGCATCGAGCCCGACACGGTCGAGCAGGAAGGCGACCCGCTCCCGCATCGCCGCCCGGCTGGAACCGACTCCGTGGGCCTGCAACGGCTCGCCGATCACGTCGACGATGCGCTCGCGCGGGCTGAGCGAGGCGAAGGGGTCCTGGAACACGATTTGGAACTCTCGCCGGGCGCGGCGCAGGGCGGCCGGGCCGAGGGCGGCGAGGTCCGTCCCCTCGAACATGATGCGGCCGGCCGTCGGGTCCAGCAGCCGGGTCACGAGCCGCGCGGTGGTGGTCTTGCCGCAGCCGGACTCACCCACCAGCGCCAGGGTCTCCCCGGCGGCGACGGCGAAGGAGACGTCATCGACCGCCCGCACCGGCGGCGACGGACGGAACCAGCGGCGGCGCGCGCCGAATGTCCGCGATACGCCCTGCACGTCCAGCAGCACGTCCGTCATGCGGCGCTGGCCTGCACGGGCGCGAAGCCGTTGTGCTGCCAACACGCGGCCAGGCCGCCATCGGCCAGCGCGAAATCGGGCGGCCGGACCGCGATGCAGATGTCGCGCGCCAGATCGCACCGCGGATGGAACGGGCAGCCCGGCGGCACCGCCAGCGGCCCGGGCACGCTGCCGCGGATCTGCGACAGGCGGCGGCGCACGTCGTCCAGCCGCGGGATCGATTGCAGCAGCCCGGCGGTGTACGGGTGGCCCGGCGCGTCGAACAGCGCCACCACCTCCCGGGTCTCCACGCAGCGGCCGGAGTACATCACGACCACCTGGTCGGCCAGCTCCGCCACGACGCCGAGGTCGTGGGTGATCATGACGATGGCGGTCGAGACGCGCTCCCGCAGGCGCCGCAGCAGGTCGAGAATCTGCGCCTGGATCGTCACGTCGAGCGCCGTCGTCGGCTCGTCCGCGATCAACACCTTCGGCTCGCACGCCAGAGCCATCGCGATCATGACGCGCTGGCGCATGCCGCCCGAGAGCTCATGCGGATAGTTGTGAGCGCGGCGGCCGGGGTCGGCGATCCCGACGGTGGCCAGCGACTCCACGGCCCGCGCCCAGGCGGCGCGGCGGCCGGCGCCGGTGTGCAACCGCACGGATTCCGCGATCTGCGCGCCCGCGGTCATCACCGGGTTCAGCGACGTCATCGGCTCCTGGAACACCATGGCGATGTCGCGGCCGCGCCGCCGTTCCATCTCCACCAGGCTGAGCCGGGCCAGGTCGACCCCGTCGAGCAATACGGACCCGGCGACGATCCGGCCGCGTCCCTTGTTCAGCAGGCGCATGATCGCGAGCGCGGTCACGCTCTTGCCGGATCCGGATTCGCCCACCAAACCCACGCAGCCCCCCGCCGGAACGTCGAACGAGACGTCGCGCACCGGGGTGACGGTGCCGCCCGGCGTGTCGAACTGGACCGACAGGTTGCGGACCGACAGGATAGCGCCCGTCATTGGCGCGACTCCGGATCGAGCGCGTCGCGCACGCAATCGCCCAGGATATTGAACGCCAGCACGCACACGGTGATCGCCAGCCCGGCCGAGATCACCGGCCAGGGCGAGCCGAGCATTTGCGTCAGCCCGTCGCGGATGATGTTGCCCCAGCTCGGGTCCGGCGGCTGGGTGCCGAGGCCGAGGAAGGAGAGCGTCGCCTCGATCCGGATCGCCGTCGCGACCCACAGCGTGGCCACCACCACCAGCGGGCCCGAGATGTTGGGCAGGATATGCCGCTTGATCACCCGCCAGGTCGGCTGTCCCGCGGCGACCGAGGCATCGACATAGGGTTCCGCCTTGATCGACATCGTCGAGGCGCGCGCGACGCGGATGACGCGCGGCAGGAAGGCGAAGGCGATCGCGACCACCAGGTTGGCGAAGCCCGGGCCGAGCGAGGCGGAGATCATGATGCCGATCAGCAGCGACGGGAACGCCATCAGCACGTCGCTCAGCCGGCCCACCACGCGATCGATCCAGCCGCCGAAATAGCCGGCGATCATGCCGATGACGGTGCCGAAGATCCCCGCCAGCAACGGGGCAGTAATGCCGAGCGTGAGCGACGGACGCGCGCCGTAGATGACGCGCGACAGGATGTCGCGGCCGAGCCCGTCCGTGCCCATCCAATGCGCGGCCGACGGCCCTTGGTTCATGGCGACGATGGTCTGGCGCACGGGGTTGTAGGGTGCGAGCCAGGGCGCGAACACGGCGACCAGCATCAATAGCCCAATCAACGTCAGGCTGATGATGGCGGCCGGCTGGCGCAGCAGTGCCGACCCGGCGCCCTGCCTGCGCGCGGCGAGGGATACGGGACCGGTCGATGCCGCAAGCGTCTCGTCCACCACGGCCGCACCTGAAACGCTCACGGCCGTGCCCCGCGCAGCCGCGGGTCGATCGCCACGTACAGCATGTCCATGCTGAAGTTCACGACGACCACGAACAACGCGAACACCAGCAGCGCCGCCTGCACCACCGGGTAGTCGCGCGACGTGATGCCGTTCACGAGCACGCTGCCTAATCCGGGCCGGGCGAAGATCAGCTCGATCGCGATGGAGCCGGAAAGCATGGTCAGGATGTAGATGCCGAAGCCCGTCACCACCGGGATCAGCGCGTTACGCAGCGCGTGGCGGTAGGTGACCCGGCGCTCCGGTACGCCCTTCGCGCGGGCGGTGCGGACGTAGTCGCGGTTCAACACCTCCAGCAGCGCGGAGCGGGTGAGGCGGCTGGTGAACGCCGCCATGATGAGCCCCAGCGTCGCGGCAGGCAGCGCGAGATGGTGCATGCGGTCGAGGAAGCCGGTGCCGCCGCCGAAGGTCGGGAACAGGTTCAGCTTCAGCGCGAACACGATCAGGATCAGCGCGCCGAGGAAGAAGTCCGGAATGCAGAAGCCGGCCAGCGCCAACAGCCGCGCGCCGTAATCGGCGGCCGAGCCGCGCCGGGTGGCCGACAGCACCCCGGCCGGCACGCCCACCAGCATGCCGAGCACCATCGCCGCCACCGCGAGCTCGAGCGTGTAGGGCAGGTTCGCCGCCAAGATCTCGCCGATGTCCTGACCGGACATCAGCGATTTTCCGAAGTCGAGCCGGGCCAGATTGACGAAGAAGGCGACGTATTGCTGCCAGATCGGGACGTCGAGCCCGAACTGATGGCGGAACTCGGCGAGCTGGTCGGGGGTGGCGAAGTCACCCAGCACGGCGATCGCCGGGTCGCCCGGCAGCACGCGCATGGCGATGAACACGAAGGTCATCACCAGGAAGACGGTCAGCAGAGCATCGATCAACCGGGTCATCGCACCGGCTCCGTCAGGCGACCGTGGCGCCGGCGAAGCGGTAGCGCGCGTAGCCGCCCTTCACGTCGAAGCCGATCTTCACGCGCGGATTGCGGAGATAGATGAACGACAGCGTGCACAGGGTGAACGCCGGCAGGTCGGTGAGGATCTTCACTTCCGCCTGGCGCACCAGCGCCTGCCGTTTGTCGAGCGTCGGCTCGGCCAGCGCCTGGCCGAGGAGGTCGTCGATGCCGTTTCCGCCCAAGACACCGTAATGGCTGAAATTGCCGGCGCCGGTGCCATCCGACTTCACGCTCGCCGCGCTGGAGTAGCACGTGAGCGGGATCTGGGTAGAGACGGGCGAGAAGCTTTCCGAGTTCATCACCACGGCGTTCACGTCGCGCGCCTTCTGGGCGTGATAGCTCGTGTGATCGACGGTGTTCATCGTCATGTCCACGCCGACTTGGCGCCACATCTCCTGCACCATCAGCATCAGCGACGCGTAGTCCTCGCGCCCCGTCATGATGATCGGGAACCGGAACCCGCGGGGCAGCCCGGCTTGGGCGAGCAGCGACTTGGCGCGGTCCGGGTCGTAATCGTAGCGCAGCGCGGCGGGGATGTCGGCTTCGGTGAAGGCGCCGGGGAACTCGGGCGGATTGATGCCCCAGGCCGGCCCGGCGACGCCGCCGAACGCCTCGATGATGACCTTGCGGTCGATCGCGTAGCGCAGCGCCTGGCGCACCCGCACGTCGTCGAACGGGCGGCGGCCCAGGTTGAAGAACATCGTGTTGACGCTGCCGGGCCGGGTCGCGTCGACGATCGCGTCGGGCTTCTGGGCCTTCACCTGCGCGACCCAGCCGGGCAGCCGTGCCCCCTCGATCACATCGAGATCGCCCTTGATGAAGCCGAGCGTGCGCGCGGTGGCGTCCGCCATGTAGCGGATCTCCAGCCGATCGATCGCCGGGCGGCCGCCATGGTAGTTGTCGAAAGCGGTGAGCACGATGCCGCGGTCGGTGTCGATCCGATCGAAGGCGAACGCGCCGGTCCCGACCGGATTGCGGGCGAACGCGTCCGGGGCCGCCTCCACCGCCTTGCGCGGGACGATCGAGCCGATCAGCGAGATCAGGCCCGAGGCGTGAAAGGTCGGATCCGGCTGCTTGAGCGTGAAGCGGACGGTGTACGGGTCCACCGCCTCCACCGTGTCGATGTTGGTCAGGTAGATGCGCTGTGTCGAACCGAACTTCGGGTCGAGCATCTGCGTGTAGGTGAACACGACGTCGTCGGCCGTCATCTCGCCGGCCCCGCGGTGGAACTGCACGCCGTGCTTCAGCGCCAAGGTCCAGACCCGGCTGTCTCCGGAGATGTCGAGCTTCTGCACGAGCTCGTGCTGGAGGTGGTCATAGGCGAGGTCGAACGTCCCGTCCGGCGGATCGATCAGTGCGTCATAGATCTGGCGGCAGCCGAACTGGTCGGCATTCTGGACGGTCTTGCGCGGATCCAGCGAGTTGACGTTGGTGGCCGACATCGCGATGCGCACGACCTTGGGCGCCTGCGCGACGGCGGGCGGACTGGGCATGGCAGCCGCGGCCGCCGCGCCTGCGATGAACGTCCGCCGTTGGAACTCCGTCATGTCTCCTCCCTGCGCGCCGATGCCGGCGTCTGCCTTAGGTTATCGGGCATATCAGCGGGGCGAGCCGCTCTTCGTCGATCTGCAGCCCCAATCCAGGGGCGTCCGTGAGGGCGAACAGCCCGTGTTCCGGCCGTGGCGGGTTGCGGAACACGGCGTGTTGGCGATCGGTCAGGTCGTTCAGCTCGCACGGAAAGACGGCGCCGAACTGGGCGGCGACGAAATGCAGGTTGGCGACGTGGCCGATGCCGGGCTGGGTCTGGTGCGGCACCAGCTCCACGCCGTGCGCGTAGGCCAGCGCGCGGCATTCCAGCAGGCCGGTGAAGCCGCCCATCTTGATCAGGTCGGGCTGCACGATGCGCACGCCGGCCTGGATCAGCGCCAGCACGTCCTGCAGCGTGTAGCACTGCTCCCCGGCGGCGACCGGGATGTCGAGCCGGTCGGCCAGGTGCCGCGTGGCGTCGAGGTGATAGTGCTCGACCGGTTCCTCGAACCAGTCGAACCCGAGCGATTGCAGCACACGGCCGACGCGCAGCGCCGCCGGGACCGAGTAGCCGTTGCTGGCATCGAAGGCGAGGCGGACGCCCGGGCCGACCCGGTCGCGCACCGCACGCGCCTTCGCGATGTCGCCGTCGACGTCCACATCGTGGCTCCCGCGCGGATGCTCCATGCGCAACTTGATGAGCGCCGGTCCGATACTGAGCGCGTCCGCCACCTGCGCCAGCACGGCGGCTTCGGGGACCCGGCCCAGCCCGCCCAGCGAGGCATAGAACGGCAGGCGTCGGCGGTATGCGCCGCCGAGCATCGCATGCACCGGCAGCCCCTGCGTCTGCCCGTTCAGGTCCCACAGCGCGATATCGAGCGCGGCCAGCGCGGCGGCGACGATCCCGTGCGGCCCGAGCTTCATGGCCATGTGCAGCGCGCGCTTGTGGATCACGCCGGCCTCGGCCGGGTCGGCGCCGATCAGGCCGGGCGCCACGTGCCGCGCCAGGAAAGCGAGCGACAGATCGCCATCGAGCATGGGCGAAGCCTCGCCGAGGCCGACGCGCCCCGCCGTATCGTGCACGCGCACCCATGCGCTGCGGGCGGGAAAGCGGCTGGCATCCGGCCAGGCGACCTGAAAGCAATCGATGCGGGCGATCCGGTCAACCATGGAGGCGATGCTCGTAGCGTTCGGTGGTGTTGGCCTCGATGAATGCCCAGTCGTAGGCCACGCCCAGGCCCGGGCCTTCCGGCACGGGGAAGCAGCCATCCGCGCCCACCGCGTCGAGATCGTCGTCGTAGCCGCAGGTGTAGACCGGGCCGGTGAAGCTGCCGCGGCTGGGGCCGACCATGGAGGTCTCGTACCAGTTGCTGTTGCGGATCGCGGACAGGCAGGCACGCTGGGCCGGCCCCGGCGCGTGCAGTTCGACATCGAGGCCCATCGCTTCGGCCAGGTGGGCGATCTTCATGGTGCCGGTGATGCCCATGTCGAAATCCGGGTCGGCCCGGACGAAGTCGGTGCCGCCCGCGGCCAGCAGGTTGGCCACGGATTCCAGTCCGCGCACGTGCTCGCCGATCAGGATCGGGGTGCGGATCATCTCGCGCAGCCGACGATGCGCGCTGATCGACAAGCCGCCGTCGCTGTAGGGGTCCTCATACCAGTAGAACCCGGCGTCGTCGCAGGCCCGGCCGACCAGCAGCGCGTCGGCGAAGGTGCGCAGGTGGCACCCGGGGTCGATCATCAGCGCCATGCGACCGGCCATCTCGCGGCCCAGCAGCCGGACGGCGGCGGCCTCGCGTGCGGGATCGTCGTCCTTCCAGCCATGCATCTTGAAGGCACGGTATCCGAGCGCGTGACACTCCTCGGCGAACGCCACGTAATCCTCCGCCCGGTCCAGCCGGCCGCCCTCGCCACCGTGCCAGGTGCTGGCGTAAGCAGGGAGGCGGCCGGGGCTGCCGCCGAGCATGGTGCTGACGGAGATGCCGGACCGCTTGCCGGCCAGGTCCCACAAGGCGTTGTCGAACACGCCGACGCCCATGCGGTCGGTCTTGCGCAGCTCGCGCTTGATGTCCTCGTAGAAACGCTCCCGCTCCAACGCGCCCCGGCCGGGTAGCCTCTGCGCGACGATGCGGGCCTGGCCGAGCATCGTGTCGTTGCCGCCGACATACTCGCCGCGGCTGCCATCGACGGTGTCGATCTGCACGGCCAGGCGGGTGCGGCGGCTGTGATGGCCGGGGAGATCGATGCCGTGGCTGACGTTCTGCATCGGGAACGAGAACACGCGCAGCTCGACCCGGTCGATCCGGGTGCCTTCAGGCGGTTGTACCCGCTTCATGCTCATGGCGGCATCCCCCTTGATTTTCGATAGTCGATAATTTGGGAGGACTCAAGCGCCGTCGTTGGCCGTGTTGCATCTCCTCTGCCATCCCGGTCGCAGCGACACGGACACGAGCCCCTGGGCGATATTGCTCATTGGCCGGGGCCCGGTGTCATCTCCGTGCCAGGCTGTCCTGGTCAGCCATCCCGCATAAACTCCGGATGCGTTAACCTGGCGGCGAGATGGATGACGATACCGATACAGCAACGGCGGGCCAGGGAGCCGATCGGCCTCCATGGTTTCGAACGGAAAAGAGGCTCAGCGTGAGACGGCCGGGAACCATCCTGTGCCTCGCACTGGCCCTCTCGCTGCCGGCGCATGCCGAGACACGGACCCTGCGCGTCGTGCCGCAAGCAGACATCGTGCTGCTGGACCCGGTCTTCGGCACGGCGACGATCTCCAACATCGCCGGGATGATGATCTATGAATCCTTGTTCAGCTGGGATTCGGGTCTGCAGCCTCGACCGCAGATGGCGGAGCGTTGGAGCGTGTCGCCGGACGGGCTGACATGGCAGTTCACCCTCCGGCCGGGTCTCAGGTTCCACGATGGGCAGGCCGTCACGACGGCCGACGTCATCCCGTCCCTGCGTCGCTGGATGGATTTCGACGGCGGCGGTCGCGCGCTGGCAGAAGACCTGATCAGCATGAAGCCCGTCGACGGCGTCACCTTCACGATGGAGCTGCGGCAACCCTTCCCTTCCATGCTGGCGACGTTGGCCGCGGCACCGTCTCGCTTCGCCGCCATCATGCGGGCGCGTGATCTGACGGATCCCACGAAGCCGGTGACCACGGCGATCGGGTCGGGGCCGTTCCGCTTCGTGCCCGGTGAGCGGGTCAGCGGGTCCCGCCTCGTGTGGGAGCGCAACCCCGACTACGTGCCACGCGACGAGCCGCCGGACGGAACGGCCGGCGGCCGGGTCGTCAAGGTGGATCGCGTGGAGTGGGACATCTTGCCCGACGCCGCGACCACCGTCGCAGCGCTGCAGACCGGCGAGGTGGACCTGGTGGAACAACCAGCCCTCGATCTTCTGCCGCTGATCGTCCGCAATCCGCAGATCAAGGTCGAGCGGCTGACCTCGATCAGCAATCAGACCATGCTGCGGGCCAACAATCTGCAATGGCCGTTCACGGACGTGCGGGCGCGGCAGGCACTGAATTACATCATCGACCAAGGCGACGAGATGTCCGCCGCGTTCGGCGATGCGGGTAACTGGTCGCGTTGCAATTCCTTTTTCGTCTGTGGCGGCCCGTACGGGATCGAGTCTGGCGCCGAAGGTTTCCACCAAGACTTCGCCAAGGCGCGCGAGTTGTTGCGCCAAGCCGGCTATAACGGCGAAAAACTCGTCTTCATCGCTTCGCACGACAATACCAACGGCGTCATGTCGGAGGTGGCCGCCGATGCGATGGCCAAGGCCGGGATGAACATCGAGATGGTCTGGACCGACTGGGCAACCGTGGTCGGGCGTGCGTTGAACCAGGGCCCGGTCGCACAGGGAGGCTGGAACCTTCGCGTGACCAGCACGCCCGGTGCCGCGACCGCGAACCCGGCGACCAACTCCGGCACGAACATGAGCTGCTCCCGGCGTAATTTCTCGGGGTGGCCCTGCGACGACGTGGCCGAGCGCCTCCGACTTCGGTTCACCGACGCGGATGACGCGAACAAGCCGCTGCTCCTCGAGCAATTGCACCGCCGGCTGGCCGAGATGGCGCCGTATCGGGTGCTGGGACAATCGGCCACGCCGGTCGCCTATCGGACCAGCGTGTCCGGGGTATTGCCGTCGCCGATCATGGTCTACTGGAACATCAGCAAAGAATAACGGCGCCGCCGCGCCCGCCTCACCTACCCTGCGACGACCTCGTCATTCCGTTCGTGGCCGCCCAGCCCGGGGCGCGCTTCGGTCTCGGGAGAAGCATGCCGCACGATGTCGGCCGCTGCTCTGGCGAGGCGTTTGGCACCGTCCGCCAGGTCGGTGATCGAGTGACCCGAGAAGCCGAGCACGAACCCGTCTGACGGCCCGGGCTCCAGGCGCGTTTCGGACAGGAGCCACGCCTGGACGCCAGCGGCTTCCCTGATCCGGGCCGCGGCGCCCGGCGGCGCCGCCGAGCTCAGATGGGCGACCAGATGCAGGCCCTGATCGGGCGGCTCGGCGTCCAGCGCTCCCGCCGATTGTTCGAGCAATAGGTCCGCCAGCACGTCGCGCGCCGCCCGGTAGCGGCCGCGCATGCGCCGGATGTGGGCGGACAAATCGCCGGACGCGATCAGGTCGGCCAGCGCGCCTTCGAGCAGGCTGGGCGGAAAACGGTCGGCGGCGGCCCGGTCGGCGAGCACGCCAGCGAGCAATGGTGGGGGCAAGACGACGTAGCCCATGCGCAGCCCCGGGAAGAGAACCTTGGAGAACGTGCCGAGATAGATGACCCGCTGCACGGCATCGATGCCAGCCAGCGCCGTCAGCGGCGCCCCGCCATAGCGGAACTCGCTGTCATAGTCGTCTTCCAGCACCCAGGCGTCCGTCGTGCGCGCCCAGTCCAGCAACGCGATCCGGCGGTCCATCCGCATGGCGACGCCGGTCGGGAATTGATGCGACGGCGTCACGTAGGCCACCCGCGCCGTTGGAGCGCGCCGCACTCCCTCGGCTACCATCAGCCCGGCCTCGTCCACCGGCACCGGGACGATCCGCGCACCGGCGGCGCGGAGCGCGTTGCGGGCGGCGGGGTAGCCGGGATCCTCCATCCAGGCGGCGTCGCCGGGCCGGAGGATCGCTCCGAGGCAAAGCCGGAGCCCCTGCTGCGTGCCGCTGACCAGCACGATGCAGCCGGGATCGCAGCGCACTCCCCGACTGACGGCAAGGTGCTCCGCAATGCGTTCGCGCAGGGCTTGTCCACCGCGCGGGTCGCCGTAGCCGAAATGGACGGGATCGAACGTCCGCAGGTGATGGGCGACCGCGCGGCGCATACGCTCCTCGAACACGGGATCGCACCCGGTGCAGCCGAGCGCAAAGACGCCGCGACGGGGCGCCAGCGCCGTAGGCGGGAGGTGCGTGGGCCGGGTTGGCCCGGAGGGGACGTGAACCGCGACAAAGGTGCCCGCGCCGGTCCGGGCCTCCGCCAACCCTTCGGATAGCAACTGCTCATAGGCCGCGACGATCGTATTGCGTCGCATGCCGAGTTGCGCCGCCAGCGCCCGGCTGGCGGGGAGACGACTCCCGGGGGCAAGCCGGCCATCGAGGATCGCGTCACGCAGGCCGTGATGGACCCGCACATGCCGTGGCCCGGCGATGCTGGCCAAGTCGAGCGGCAGGTCCAGCATCTCGGACGGCGTCGGCAAAGTGGTCGGCATTTGCAGGACCAATTGGACCTTTCGGCGACCAATTTAGCGCGCCCATGGTGCTGCCACAACGCGCCAGCCCAGGAGGCATCGATGCCGGAAGCGGATACCCAGACCTATCCAGTGGACCACGTGAACCGGGTCAAGCGTCGGCACGATCGGGGGTTCTACGACCACGACACCGTCCATGCCCTGCTGGACGCGGCGATCCTGTGCCACGTCTCCTACGTGATCGACGGCCTGCCCTACTGCACGCCGACGCTGTTCTGGCGCGAGGGCACGACGCTGTATTGGCATGGCAGCAGCGCCAGCCGGATGCTGCGACATCAATCCGCCGGGCAGCCCGCCTGCCTGACGGTGACCCACCTCGACAGCCTGGTGCTGGCCCGCTGCGGGTTCAACCATTCGGCCGATTACCGGTCGGTAATGGCGTTCGGCAAGGCACGGCTGGTCGACGACCCGGCGGAGAAGCAGGCGGCGCTGGTCGCCATGGTGGACCGCTTCTTCCCGGCTCGGACCGCGGAACTGCGTCAAAGCACGGCGCTCGAGATAAAGGCGACGTCGGTGGTCGCGATGGAGATCGAGCGCGCCTCGGCCAAGATCCGCGCCAAGGGCGTCGCGGACGACGACGAGGACTACGCGTTGCCGATCTACGCCGAGCGCCTGCCGGTCCGCCTGGTGATGGGCGATCCGGAGCCATGTCCACGTCTGTTGGACGGCGTCGTCCGGCCGGACTCGCTGGCCGGCTACCATGGCGGCCGCGCCTTGGAGGAGGCGTTGCGGGAAGCCCATGTCGTCACCTATCCACGATGAGGGACGCTGAAATCACCTCACCGGGGCGGCCGCGCGAGGCCGCGATGACGCCGGACATGATGCAGCTCATCCGCGAGCAGCGGCTCGGCTTCGTCGCCACGGTGAGCGCGGACGGCGCGCCAAATCTTTCGCCCAAGGGCACGTTCGTCGTCGTCGATGCGGCGACGGTGGCCTTTGGGGAAATCCGCTCGCCCGTGGACGAGCCATTTCCGTGCGCTTCAGCCTGAGGGCCAGTTCATGGCGTGACCCCGAGCGAGCGACTGCAACCGCTACCGACAGACGGACAGCACTGTTTCCCGCAACCAGCGATGCGCCGGGTCGGCGTCCAGGCGCGGGTGCCACATCTGCGAGACGGTGATCGGCGCCGTCGTCACCGGCAGCGGGAAATCGCACATCGGTGGGCTCCCGCGCCGAGCCTGCACGAAGGACTGCGTGACCAGCCCCACCAAATCCGACGACGACGCAATCGCCATCGCCGCCGGAAAGCTCGGCACCGTCACCGCGACCCGGCGTGCCAGGCCGAGGGCCGCGAGTGCCTCATCCACCGGACCATGCGACCGTCCGCGCCGCGACGCCACCACATGCCCGCAAGCGGCATAGCGCTCTGGCGTCAAAGGCCCTGACGTCAGATCGTGTCCGGGCCGCACGACGCCGACGAACTGGTCCCGGAACAGCGCCTGGACCTTCATCTCCGGGCCGGTCTCGCCCAGGACGCCGATCTCCAGATCGATCGTTCCGTCGCGCAACGCCTGCGCGCCCTTGTCCGGCTTGGGCGCGAAACGCAATCGGACACCGGGCGCCGCCGACGCCAAGGCCGTCACCAGGCGCGTGGTGAAGCCTTCGATGAAGCCTTCATTGGCCCGCAAGGTGAACTCACGGTCCAACGACGGCAGATCCAGCGCGCTGGCGGCCGGGCGCAGCACCGCGCGCGCATCGTCCGCCACGGCGTGCACCCGATCGCGTAGCGCCACGGCATGCGGGGTCGGCACCAGCCGCCGCCCGGCACGCACCAGTAGCGGGTCTCCTGTGGCCAGCCTCAGTCTCAGAAGGGTGCGGCTCATGGCGGAATCGCTCAATCCGAGTACCCTGGCCGCACCGGTGACGCTTCCCTCCCGCAGCAGAACGTCGAGGGCCGGAAGCAGGTTGAAGTCAGGATCGGTCATCGGCGTTCAACGCCCAAACAAACATGGCGTTCGGTGCAGGTATCGGTTGTGTCCGATGCGCCTTCCGCCAGGTCGTTAGGCCGATCTATCGTTCGACCATGCTCGAACTAGATGGTCTCCCCCTGCCGCGGCGCCGCTTCGCGACGCTGGCCATCATGGCGACGTTGGTGCTGGTGGTGCTGGACGGCGCCATCGCCAACGTCGCCCTCCCCACGCTCGCCCTCACGCTGAAGGTGCCGGCGGCGGCCTCCGTATGGGTCGTCAACGGTTACCAGCTCGCTTTGGTCATGACCCTGCTGCCCTGTGCGGCATTGGGCGAGAGCTGGGGGCTGCGCCGGGTCTTCATCGCCGGCGTGACGGTGTTCACCGCGGCGTCGCTGCTGTGTGCGCTGTCGCCTTCGCTGCCCTGGCTCGTCGCAGCGCGGTTCGTTCAGGGGATCGGCGGTGCGGCCGTGCTGGCGCTCGGCATCGGGCTGATCCGCTTCACCCATCCGCATCGGATGCTCGGCAGCATCATCGGCTGGAACGCCACCGTCATCGCCCTGTCCGCCGCGGTGGGGCCGACGGTCGGCGCGGCCATCCTGTCGGTCGCGAGCTGGCCCTGGCTGTTCGCCGTCAATTTGCCCGTGGGCCTGGTCGTGCTCGTGCTGGCCCGCGCGTTGCCGGCACCGGCCGGCACCGGCAATCCGATCGACCGGCTCAGCGCCGTGCTCAACGCCGTCGCGTTCGCCGCTTTCATCTTCGGCATGGCCCGCCTCACGACCGACCCGGTGCTCGCTGCTGCCCTGCTCGTCGCCGCTGTCGTCGCCTTCGTGGCGCTGGTCCGGCGCGAGCTCCGCCACTCGGTCCCGCTCGTGCCGCTCGATCTCCTGCGCGCACGCCCGTTCCGCATTTCGGTCGTCGCGTCGGTCTGTTGCTTCGCCGGGCAGATGGCGAGCTACGTGGCGCTGCCGTTCTACTTCGAGCACGCGATGGGTCAGGGTGACTTGGCGACCGGGCTGCTCATGATGCCCTGGCCGTTGGTGGTGGCGATCGTCGGCCCGCTATCGGGGCGATGGGCGGACCGGGTGTCGAACGGCCTGCTGTGTGCCGCCGGGGGCGGGTTCCTTGCCGCCGGGCTGGCGCTGGCGGCCGCACTGCCACCCGGTGGAAGCTTGTTGCCGCTGGAAGGCTGCCTGATGCTGGGCGGGCTCGGTTTCGGCATCTTCCAGACGCCGAACAATCGCAACATGCTGCTCTCTGCCCCGAAGCAACGCAGCGGTGCGGTCGGGGGCATGCAGGCCACCGCCCGGTTGCTCGGACAGACGATCGGGTCCGTCATCATGGCGCTGCTGTTCACCGTCGCGTCGACGGCGACGGCGCCGCGCATCGGGCTGGCGGTCAGTGCGGTGTTGACGCTGGTCGGCGGGCTGGTGAGCGCGCTGCGCATCGGCAATGCCAAGCTCGATCCCGAGCCGGCGCTCTCGCCTTAGCGGGACGCCCCTACCGGCTCGCCCTGGAGCGCGGGGCGAGGCCTCCCCTGCGGTCGCCGAAGAAGGCGTGCCGCGATAGTCTCGGGGGGTCTCGGCGGGGCGATCGGGCAACCGATAGATCGGAATGTCCTCGCAACGACTTCAGGACCTGTCTAGGCTTCGCGCGATACAGGAGACGCAGCATGGTCACGATCACCGAGGTGGCGGAGCGGTTCTTCAAAGCCTGCGAAACCGGAAAGGGCTGGGACGGCTGCGCAGCATTCTGCACACCTGGCGCGACATTCACCGCCCAAGCCGAACCGCTGGCCGGGCTCACGAGCCTCAGCGAGTATGCCGAGTGGATGAAGGGCTTGCTGACCTTCATGCCGGATGGTCGCTATGAGGTCAGGTCCTTTGCGACCGACGAGCAGCGCCGCAACGTGTGCGCCTATGGCGTCTTCTCGGCAACGCACACCGGCCAGGGTGGCCCGATGCCGCCGACGGGCAAAAGCACGACGACCGACTACGTGTACGTCATGCAATTCGACGATGACCGTATCTGTCACTTGACCAAGATCTGGAATGCCCCTTGGGCAATGAAGGAACTGGGCTGGACCTGAAGAGCAGCTGACACGCGCAAACTGTTCCGCCCGCGACAGAAACTGGCGCGCGGGGCGGGACGCCCAGCACCGCGTTGCGGCCGATCGTCGCCGCACCGGAGGTTGGCTGCGGCTGACCCTGCGATGGCCGGTCGCCGGTATGGCACGGCAAGCCAGACAGATTGCGCAAACCCTGGACAGATTGCGAAGCGAAGTGATCGCGATGCGCTTTATCCTCTTGAAGTTCCCCAGGGGATAGTTCACGCCGGAGTGATGAGAAGGTCTTGGCAGGCTTAGCCACACCGATCGGTGAGCGGCGTCGCCTTGTTCATGATCTGCTCTATTCAGCCGGGGGGCTATTCATGCTGCGTATCTTGTTTGGTTCGGTCATTACAATAAGCGTTATTTTCGCCGCGGCGAACGACGCTGAGGCGACGCTGTTCAGCGGGACCGCGACTTACGTCAACGGGTCCGGTCCGGTGGTGTCGACCAAGTCGCCGGTCGCATTCAGTGCCGATCTGATGGCGGGAGAGAGCCAGAGCTTCCCGGATTTCCTCACCTATTCGACGCCGACGACGAACGGGAACGGGGCGGGGACGGGCACGGTACAGTTTTCGTTTACGAGCCCGACCGCACAAACCGGCAGCATCAGCGTGACGACCGAGGTAGTTTCGGTCTTGATTCCTGTTCCGCCGCTCTGCGTTTCGGCCGGCGGGCAACAGATCTGCTCGAACCTGCCACCACTCGCGAGCGGGTTCGGGGCGATCGCGCCGTCATCGGCGCTGGACGTGTCGTTTGGCGACGGATCGAAACTGCGTGTCAGCCTGACGACGGCGCAACTGGGCGGCGGCGGCACGGCGACTGGGCGGTCGACGCTCACGCTGACCGATCTAGCGGACGCGCCCTCGGCCCCCGCCACCAGCGTGGTGGAGCCCGGGTCGATCGCGCTGCTGGCCGGGTCGATGGGGCTGCTCGGGATCCGCAGGCGCCGCCGCCAAGGGTGATGCAGGCCGGCAACGGCTTCGTCACCCTCAGCGACAACTCCTGTCCCGCTCAGTCGTCGCGCAGAAGGCGCGATCCTGGCGGGGCCGGACGCGGTTCTTCGTCACGCGACGCCAGCGGGCAGGGTCCGGTCTCTCGCCCAGCCTGATGGCGAAGTAGCCGTAAGCAACGCGCGCGGGCGTTCATTGGACCAGATCGCCGTACTCATGCGTGTAGGCGCCCGCATCGACGTGGCTGAACCCTGCGTCCAGCACCGGCCGGGCCAGAGATAGTCAACTCGCCCCTCTTCCAGCCGGCAGATGGCGGTGTCGGCCGTGGTGAAGCCTCGGCCATTACAGACCGGCCTCACTCCCGCACGGACCAGCGGGCTGCTTCGTCGCGTCCGGCTTGGAAGCGTTGAAGCCACGCCGCACCGGCTCGGTCCTCCCGTTCGGCAACGAAGGTCCTTCCCATGGTGGCGAGGGTGCCATGGCGGCAGCGCCCGATCCGCGCTTGACACGGTGAGCCCCGGTCTGCATTTTCCGGACAAGTGTTCGGATAACGAACACGGGGAGGGGTTGGCGTGAGTGACGCGAAAAGCGTTGTGCAATCGGTCGCGAAGACCTTCGCCGTCCTGGGTGCGTTCACCGTCGACCACTCCGAACTCACCATCTCCGAAGTCGGCGAGCGCGCCGCCCTCGATCGCGGCACGTCGTTCCGGCTCATCAATACGCTCGTGATGCTCGGCTATCTCGCCGCCATCCCCGGCAGCCGCCGCTTCCGCCTGACCCTGAAATGCCTCGACCTCGGTTACGCCGCCCTGTCGCTCGGCGGACTCACGGCGGTGGCCACGCCGATGCTGCGCGACATGGTGCCGGACCTCGCCGATGCCGCGTCGCTCGGTGTGTTGGAGGGGCCGGACGTCGTGTATGTCGCCCGCGTGCAGGCCGATATGGGCCGGCGCGGGCTCGACCGCCGGGTCGGTAGCCGGACCGGCGCCTATGCCGCCGCACTCGGCCACGTCCTGCTCGCCTGGATGCCGCCGGACGAGGCGCGGGCGGTGCTTGCCGCCGGCGACCGCGTCCGGCTGTCGGAGCGCACGCTGGTGGATGTCGATCCGCTGATGGACCGGCTGGCCGCCGTGCGCGCCCAGGGCTACGCCACTGCCGACGGCGAGAACGCCTACGGCCTGCGCACCGTCGCGGCCCCGGTGCTGGATGGGTCCGGGCAGGTCCGGGCCGGGATCAGCCTGACCATCCGCGTCGAGCGGCAGGAACTCGACGCCTTCGTGGCGGCCACGCTGCCGCCGCTGCTGCGTGCCACCAACGAGCTCGCCGCCGCGCTGCACAAGGTCGAGCCCGACGCTGCGCCCGCCCGGCAGCGGGCATGAAGACTTATCCGGCATCGGGCATGAGGACGGTTCGCCTGCTGGCCGACGATCTGACCGGCGCGCTGGATACGATGGCGGAGTTCGCCGTCGCCGCTGCGGGGCCGCTGCACGCGTTCTGGCACGATGGCGCGCCCGGCCGCTTGCCGCCGAGCGCGGCGGTCGACACCGGCACGCGCGAGGCCGGGGCCGAGGTGGCGCGCAGCCGCATCGAGGCGCTGGCGCCGATGCTGATGGCCGGCGACATCGCGTTCAAGAAGCTCGACAGCCTGATGCGCGGCCAGACGCTGGCCGAGTTGGCGGCGCTGGCGGCGCGTCCGGAATGGGAGAGCTGCGTCGTGGCCCCGGCGTTTCCGGCGCAGGGCCGCATCACCCGTGGCAGTCAGCAATACCAGCAGGCGGGCAGCACCTGGTCCCCGGTCGGGCCGGACCTCTTGCAAGCGCTCGGGGCCCGGCGGGCCGCGCCCGGCGATCGTCTTGGCGCCGGCATCACCGTATTCGACGCCGAGACCGACGCCGACCTCGACGCCGTCGTGGCGTCCGTGGGGGATCGGCGCGTGCTGTGGTGCGGCACCGCCGGCCTCGCTCAGGCACTGGCGGCCGCCGATGCCGCCTGTTCGCCGCTGGTGCCGGGGCCGGTGCTGGGTCTGTTCGGGTCCGACCAACCGGCCACCTTCGCGCAATTGCAGGCATGCGCGCCGCATTGGCTGCACTGGGCGGAGCGGACGCCGCACGATCTCGCCGCACGGCTGGCCGACGGCCTGGCCTTGGTCAGCGTCGATCTGCCGCCGGGTCTGCTGCGCGACGAGGCGGCCGATCGCATCGGACGTGCGCTGCATCACCTCGCGACCGATGTGGCGCGGCCCGGCACCCTGCTCGTCGCCGGCGGCGAGACGCTGCGCGGCCTCTGCCTCGCACTCGGCGCCGAAAGCCTCGAACTGCAAGGCCGCATCCTGCCGGGCCTGCCGCGCGCCATCCTGCGCGGCGGCGCCTGGGACGGCGTCACCATCGTGTCGAAATCCGGCGCCTTCGGGCCGCCCTCGCTGCTGCGCGACCTGCTGGCCCGCAACGGCTTCTTCCCTGAAAGGACCCCCTGAATGGCTCCCCCTCCCCTCGCGAGCAACCACCTCGCGATCACCATGGGCGACCCGGCGGGGATCGGGCCCGAGATCATCGTCAAGGCGGCCACCGCGCTGCTGCCGCGTTTGCGCGACGGCACGCTCCAGCTCGTCGTGATCGGCGATTGCCGCGCGCTCGAAGCGGCTCGCGCCCAGTTCGCCCCCGACCTCGCGATCCCCGAGGTGACGGCCGAGTCCGAGTGGCCGGCGCTCTGCGCGCTGCAAGCCGGGCCGCCGGCCGCGGAGCCGATCCAGCCCGGCATCCTCACGGCCGATGGCGGCCGCTTCGCGTTCCAGGCCGTCGATGTCGGCGTCAAGCTGGCGTTGGCCGGCCGAATCGGCGGCATCGTCACCGCCCCGCTGAACAAGGAGGCGCTGAACCAGGCCGGCTATCACTATCCCGGCCATACCGAGATGCTGGCCGAACTCACCGGCGTCCGCGGGTCCTGCATGATGCTCGCGCACGGCAACATGCGCGTCAGCCACGTGACGACGCATATCGCGCTCGAGGACGTGCCGAAGCGGGCGACGCCGGAGCGCTTGCGCCGGGTCATCGACCTGACGCATGCGGCGGTGTCGCGGCTCGGCCTCGGCCGGGCCCGCATCGCGGTGGCCGCGCTGAACCCGCACGCCGGCGAGGGCGGGCTGTTCGGCCGCCACGACATCGACGTCGCCGCCCCGGTGATCGCCCAGGCGGTGGCGGACGGCATGGACGTGGTCGGCCCGGTCCCGGGCGACACCGTGTTCGTCAAGCTGCGCGCCGGCCAATACGACGCGGTGATCGCGAACTACCACGATCAGGGACACATTCCGGTCAAGCTGCTCGGCTTTGAGATCGACCCGGCCACCGGCAAATGGAACGACCTCTCCGGCGTCAACATCACGATGGGCCTGCCGATCATCCGCACCAGCGTGGATCACGGCACCGCCTTCGACATCGCCGGCCAGGGCATCGCCAACCCGCGCAGCCTGATCGAGGCCGTCGAATACGCCGAATTACTGGCCGCCCCGGCCCCCCGACAGGAACAAGCCGCATGAACGCGCTCTCGACCCCCATCCTCATCGAACGCCCGGCCGCGATCCGCTTCGGATGCGGCACGGCCAAGGAAGTCGGCGCTTATGCCCGCGCCCAGGGGTGCCAGCGTATCCTCGTGGTCGCCGACGCCTTCAACGCCGGCCGGGTCGACCTGCTCGACCTGCCCGGCACGCCGACCGTGTTCGGCACCGTGCGGCCGGAGCCGGACATCCCCAATCTGGACGCGCTGTTGGCGATGGCCGCTGACTGCAAGCCGGATCTCGTCGTCGGCTTCGGCGGCGGCAGCGCCATGGATCTGGCCAAACTCGCCGCCGTGTTGCCCGGCAGCGGGCAGACCATCCACGAGGTCGTCGGGCCGGAGAAGGTGCATGGCCGGGCCGCCCGCCTGGTGCAGGTGCCGACCACCGCCGGCACCGGCAGCGAGGGCGGCACGCGCTCCCTCGTCACCGACCCGGCGACCCAGAACAAGCTGGCCGTGCAGAGCCGCCACATGCTGGCCGATCTCGCCGTGGTCGACCCCGACCTCACCATGACGGTGCCGCGCGACGTGACGGCGGCGACCGGCGTTGACGCCATGGCACATTGCACGGAGGCGTTCACCAGCCGCAAGGCGCACCCGATGATCGACCTCTATGCGCTGGAGGGCATCCGCCTCGTCGGGCGCTATCTGCGGCGGGCGGTCGAGGACGGCACGGACGCCGAGGCGCGGGCCGGGCTGGCGCTGGCCTCGATGTATGGCGGCTTCTGCCTGGGCCCGGTGAACACCACCGCCGGGCATGCCATCGCCTACCCGCTGGGCACGCGGCACCACATCCCGCACGGCCTGGCCTGCGCGCTGATCTTCCCGCACACGCTGGCCTGGAACGCGCCCGTAATGGCCGAGAAGACTGCCGCGGTGCTCGACGCCCTCGGCCAGCCCGCCTCGACCGACCCGGCCACCGTCGCCGAACGCGCCGGCGCGTTCTGCACCGGGCTCGGCATGGACATGCATCTGGGCGCGCACGGCGTCCCCGAAGACGACCTCGACGCCATGGCGACCGAGGCCCACGCGATCCGCCGCCTGCTCGACAACAACCCCCGCGACATCACGCGCGACGAGATCGCCGCGATGTATCGCCGCGCCTTCTGAGGAGCTGCTGCATGTCCGCCACCCTGACCGACCGCCCCAAGACCAGCGCGGCGCTGCACCCGACCGGCGTGTTCAGCGCCGCCTGCACGCCGATCCGCGCGGACCTCACGCCGGATCACGCCGCCCTGTCGGCCCATTGCCGGCAGCTGCTGACCGACGGGTGTCACGGCATCGCCCTGCTCGGCACGACCGGGGAAGCCAATTCCTTCTCCGCTGCCGAGCGGATGGCGATGCTGGAGGCCGTGGTCGGGGACGGCGTCGCGCCGGATCGCCTGCTGCCGGGCACCGGGGTCGCGTCGTTCATGGAGACGGTCGAGCTGACCAAGCATGCGCTGTCGCTCGGGGTGCGGACCGTCGTGATGCTGCCGCCGTTCTACTACAAGAACATCTCCGATGACGGCCTGTTCGCCGCCTATGCCGCGATCGTCGAGCGCGTCGCCGACCCTGACCTGCGGGTCGTGCTGTATCACATCCCGATGTTCTCGGCGGTGCCGATCCCGATCCCGGTCATCGCCCGTCTGCGCGATGCGTTCCCCGGCACCTTCACCGGGCTGAAGGACAGCTCCGGCGACCTGGCCAACATGAAGGCGCTGGTCGACGCGTTCCCGGGCTTCGCCGTGCTGGCGGGGGCGGACCCGCTGATGCTGCCGTTGCTGCGCCATGGCGGCGCCGGCTGCATCACGGCGGCCTCGAACCTGGTTGCCGGCGACCTCGCCTTCATCTACCGCCACTACGCCGACCCGGCCCAGGCCGACGCCGTCGACCAGGCGCAGACCCGCGTCGTCGCTGCCCGCAACCGCGTCTCCGTCCTGCCGCAACTGCCGTCGATCAAGGCGCTGCTGGCGCAGAAGACCGGCAACCCGAACTGGGCGCTGGTGCGGCCGCCGATGCTCAAGCTGACCGCGGAAGAGGCGGCGCGCGTATGAACGACCTTCCGCTCGAGCCCACGGCGCCCGATCCGCGCCTGACCGCCCCGGACGCGGCCCAGCTGCGCCCGCGCGCCGACGACCCGGCCCGCATCGAGGCCTACATCCCCTCGCCCTGCGTGCAGAACCACGCCGCGCAGATCACGCCGTTGCGCGATGGCAGCCTTGGCTGCGTCTGGTTCGGCGGCACCCAGGAAGGCATCCCGGACATCTCGGTCTATTTCTCCCGGCTCGAGCCCGGCGCCGACCGTTGGCCCGACCCGGTCAAGCTGTCGGACGACGCCACCCGCTCCGAGCAGAACCCGTTGTTGTTCAACGCCCCCAACGGCGAGCTATGGCTGCTGCATACCGCCCAGCTCGGCGGCAACCAGGACACCGCGCTCGTCCGCCGCCGCATCTCCACCGATGATGGCCGCAGCTGGAGCGCGCCGGACACCATGATCGAGCCCGGCCCGGGCTACGGCATCTTCGTCCGCCAGCCACCGGTGGTGACGAGAGACGGGCTCTGGCTCTTGCCGGGCTTCCGCTGCGTGACGCCGGCGCAAGGCAAATGGGTCGGCGATGCCGATATCAGCGAGGTCCATGTCAGCGCCGATCAGGGCCGCTCATGGACATCGCATGTCGTGCCGGAGAGCACGGGCTGCGTGCACATGAGCATCGTGCCGACCGACGATGGCTATGCCGGGTTCTTCCGCAGCCGCTGGGCCGACTCGATCTATGTCAGCCGCAGTGCCGACGGGCTGACATGGACGGCGCCGGTGCCGACCGAGCTGCCGAACAACAACTCCTCGATCCAGGCGCTCGCGCTCGCGGATGGCCGACTGGCGATGGTGTTCAACGCCAGCAGCGTCGCCGACGCGACCGGGCGGCGGCTGGGCCTGTACGACGACATCGGTGAGGAGGACGACGCGCCGGCCGCCCCGGCCGAGGGCCGCACGGCGTTCTGGGGGGCGCCGCGCGCGCCGATGACGCTCGCGCTCTCCTCGGACGGGGGCCATACCTGGCCGACCCGGCGCGACCTCGATGTCGGCGATGGTTTCTGCATGACCAACAACAGCAAAGACCAGCTGAACCGCGAATACTCCTATCCGACGATCGCGCAGACACCGGACGGCATGCTGCATATCGCCTATACTTACTTCCGCCGCGCCATCAAATACGTCCGCGTCAAGCCCGAATGGGCCACGAACTAACCAACGAGGGAGGCAGCGATGCTGGCGACACCAGAGCTTGCGACCAAGAAGCTGATCCACATTGCCGGGCTGGAGAAGACCTATGCCGGCGGTAGCGTGCATGCGCTGTCCCGCATCGGCCTCGACATCGAGGACGGCGAGTTCGTCTGCGTCGTCGGCCCGTCCGGCTGCGGCAAGAGCACGCTGCTGCGCATCCTCGCCGGCCTCGACGATTACGATAGCGGCACCGCGGCGCTGGATGGCCGGGGCATCACCGGGCCGTCACGCGACGTCGGCGTCGTGTTCCAGGCCGCCAACCTGCTGCCCTGGCTGACGGTGCGGGAGAACGTGAAACTGCCGCTGCGCGTCGGCGGCAAGCAGAAGGCGGAGGCGGAGGATGTCGACCGCCTGCTCGACGTGGCCGGTCTGTCCGATTTCGGCGAACGCTATCCCTACGAGCTATCGGGCGGCATGCAGCAGCGGGCCGGGATCTGCCGCGCCCTGGTGCGCAACCCGCGCATCCTGCTGATGGACGAGCCGTTCGGCGCGCTCGACGCCCTGACGCGGGAGCGCATGAACCTCGAGTTGCAGCGCATCTGGCAGGCCAGCAAGAAGACCGTGCTGCTGATCACGCATTCGATCAGCGAGGCCATCTTCCTCGCCGACCGCGTCGTCGTCATGTCGGCCCGGCCCGGCCGCGTGATCCGCGAGCTGCGCGTCGATATCCCGCGCCCGCGCACCAACGACACCATCATCAGCCATCCGGACTACGCGCCGCTGGCCAAGGAAATCCGCGGGCTGCTCACCGGCCAGGGAGAAGAGTGATGAGCGACATCGCAAACCAGCAGTCCGGGCAACAGACCGGCCACGGCGTCGCCTCGATCGGGATCGAGATCGCGAAATCCAAGCGGCGCGGCAAGCGCGGCGTGAACGGCAGCGTCATCGGCGCCATCGGTCTCGTCGTGCTGTTCATCGTCTGGGACGTCTCGGTCCGCGTGCTGCAGGTGCCGTCCTACATCCTGCCCTCGCCGCTCTCGGTCTGGCGCGCGCTGTGGTCGGGCCTCGCGGTCAGCCCGAGCAGCCCGCTCGGCTACTACCTGCCGCTCTGGGGCACGCTGAAGAACGCCGCGATCGGCCTGTGCGTGGGTGCCGGCGCCGGGCTGGTGCTGGGCTCGCTGATGGCCGAGAGCCGGACGGTCGAAAAGCTGCTGATGCCCTATGCGTTCGCGCTGCAGAGCCTGCCCAAGGTCGCCATCGCGCCGCTGATCGTCATCTGGTTCGGCTTCGGCGACGGGTCCAAGGTCGCCATCTCGGCCCTGCTCGCCTTCTTCCCGGTGCTGATCAACAGCTTCACCGGGTTGCGCGCGACCGAGCCCGAGAAGCTGGATCTGATGCGCTCGCTCAACGCCTCGCGCTGGGAGACCTACCGCATCGTCAAGCTGCCCAACGCGGCGCCGTTCATCTTCGCGGGCCTCGACATGGCGGTCGTCTACGCCCTGCTCGGCACCATCGTCGCCGAGTTCCTGGGCGCCCAGCAGGGCATGGGCGTCGTCATCACCCAGGCCCAGGCCGTCACCGACGTCGCGGGGGTGTTCGCCGCCCTCGTGATCCTGGGCGCGATGGGCATCCTGCTGCACACCGCCGTGCGCGGTGCCGAGAAGAAGGTCGTCCACTGGGGCGATCGCGGCCGCAAGTAATCAAAGCAAACGGGAGGAACACCACATGGATCGTCGCACGCTACTCGCTGGACTGAGCGCCTTTTCGGCCGCAATGGCGCTGGGGCCGCGCAGCCCCTTCGCCCAAACCAACCTCAAGCCCGTCCGCATCGGCATCGGCCTGAAGGCCATGGGGCCCAGCGTCATCAACCTGCTGATCGGCGAGATCCTCGGCTACAACGCCGCCGAGGGCCTGACCGTCAAGCCGATGGCGCTCGGCGGCAACGCCAACGTCCAGGTAGCGACCGATCGCGGCGACGTGGATATCGGCATCGGCGTGCCGTCCTACGCGCTGCCGATCATGGCCAAGGGCGAATACGGCCAGGCGGTGTATTTCTACCAATACACCTACCCGTATAAATGGGACGTGGCGGTCAAGCCGGGCAGCAAGACGGCGTCCTATGCCGACCTCAAGGGCCTCAACATCGGCGTCTCCGATTTCGGCGGCACCGAATACCCGGTCACCCGCAACATCCTCAAGAACATGGGAATCGACCCCGATCGCGACGTGAAATGGACCGCCGTCGGCAACGGCGTGCAGGCCGGCATCGCGCTGCAGCGCGGCGCGATCGACGCGCTGGCCTATTACGACACCGGGTTCGGCGTCATCGACGGGGCCGGCATCCCGCTCGCCATGCTGCCGCGGCCGGCCAACCTGCCGATGATCGGCGGCCAGTTCCTGATGGCGTTGCGCCCGCGGCTGACCGCGGACCGGGCCATGCTGGTCGGCTTCGGCCGCTCGACGGCCAAGGCCTCCACCTTCCTGCTCGCCGACCCCGCGGCCGGCGCCCGCGCGTTCCTGAAGATGTATCCCGAGACCGCCCCGCGCGGATCGACCGAGGAGCAGGGCGTCAAGGCCGTGCTCGAGGCGATCAGCCGGCGCATCAAGCTGTACGAGCCGCCCTACCCCAACACCAAGATGGGTGCGATCAACCCGGCCGAACTCACCGCCGAAGCCGCACTCAACGGGTTCGACGTCAAGGATGTCAGCCAATACTACACCAACGACTTGATTGCCGAGATCGACGACTTCGATGCCGAGAAGATCCGCGCCTCGGCCAAGTCCTACACGGGCTGACGGCGTGAGCGAGGCAAAGCGCGCGCTGGTCACGGGCGCAAGCTCCGGGATCGGCGCGGCGATCGTCGCCCGGCTGCTGCGGGAGGGCTGGTCCGTGATCGGGATCAGCCGCTCGCGGCCCGAGTTCGGCGGGCCCGGCTTCGAACACCGGGCGGCCGATCTCGGCGACCCCGCCTCGCTCGCCGCGGGCCTCGCCGACCTCGCGCCGGTGGATGCCCTGGTCCATGCCGCGGGCGTCCTGCGCGTCGGCCGGCTGGAGGAGGATACCGACGCCGATGCGCGGACCATGTGGCGCCTCCATGTCGAAGCGGCGACCCAGCTCGTCCGCTGGGCGGCGCCGGACCTGCCGGAGGCGGGCCGGATCGTGCTGATCGGCAGCCGCGTCGCGAACGGCGCCGCGGGACGCGGTCAGTATGCCGCCACCAAGGCAGCGCTGGTGGGCCTCGCCCGCTCCTGGGCCGCCGAACTCGCCCCGCGCGCCATCACCGTCAACGTGGTGGCCCCCGGCGCCACCGACACGCCCATGCTGCGCGACCCCGCCCGCAGCGCCAGCGCGCCCAAGCTGCCGCCCCTCGGCCGCTTCGTACGGCCGGAGGAAGTTGCCGGGCTCGTCGGTTTCCTGCTGTCGGACGACGGGGGCAGCATGACCGGGCAGTCGCTGGTGATGTGCGGCGGTTCTAGTTTGTAGCCCTGCCGGGGCGCCCGAACGACGACCACCGTTCGGGCCCCGAGGCGCTCAGCCGAGCGTGCTGTGACGCTGGATCTTCGCCGGATCGATCACGAGGCCGAGTCCGGGCCGATCGTCGAGCCCGACCTTGCCGCCCACGGGCGTGATGGGGTCGAGCAGGAAGTGCTGCCAGCCCACGTTGAATTTCTCCAGGTTCTCGACGGAGGGACAAAGGTCGGGCGGCTGGGCCGCAACGATGTGCGCGCAGACTGCCAGGCTTTCCCCATGGGGAATGACCTGCTTGCCGAATGCGGAAGCGAGTGTGCAGATCGCGGTGATTTCGGTGATCCCGCCGCACCACATCGGATCAGCCTGGACGATGTCGAGCGCCCGGCGCTGGAACAAGTCGAGGAAGCCCCAGCGGGTATACTCGTGCTCGCCGCCGGCGATGCGGATCGGTGAGCGACGGGTCAGCTCCGCCATCGCGTCGATCATATCGGGAAGCACCGGTTCCTCGAGCCAGAATGGTTTCCAGCGGACCGCTTCGGCGGCAAAGTCGAGCGTGTAGGGCACGGTCCAGCTGTTCCAGGCGTCGAGCATGATCTCGCAGTCGTCGCCGGCGCCGGCGCGGGCGGCTTCGAGCATGGCGAGGTTCTTGGACAAACCTGCTTTGCCCTCGCCGGGCCCGTGGCGGAAGAACCATTTCTGGCCCCAATAGCCCTGTTCGGCAAACCGGCGGGCTTGTTGAACAACGGCCTCCGGCGCGACCGGATACGCGAGAGCGGAGACGTAGACGGGGAGTTCGCTGCGGGTGGGCCCGCCGAGCAGGCGGTAGAGCGGCTGGCCCATGACCTTCCCCTTGAGATCCCAAAGCGCGCAGTCGATGGCGGAGATCGCCATCATCGGGAGGCCTTTGCGGCCGTGGATGGCCGCGCGGTAGAGGACGTCCCAGATCATGGTGGTCGCCAACGGATCGAGGCCGACGACCAGCGACTTCATCTGCAGGGCGAGGATGGCCGGGGCAAGGCCGATCGGGCCGAACAGACCGGACACGCCCTCATCGGTGTCGACGTAGAGGAAGCGGCCGGTGATGGCGAGTTTGCCGGGCGCGACCTCGCGCGGCAGGTTGTCTTCCGAGCCCCACTCGCGGGCGCGGAAGGTTTCGTAAATGTCGGTGGGGCGAACCTGCCGGTTGCCGTAATACGGACCATCGTAGTCGCGCTCGCCTTCATAGACGACGCAGCGCAGATCGGTAATTCGCATGGGATTTCTCAGCCCTTCACCGCGCCAGAGGTCAAGCCTTCGACGATGCGTTTCTGGAAAATGAGGGCCAAGACGACCACCGGGACGGTAACGACCGTGGACGCGGCGGTGATCTTGCCCCAGGGAAGCTCGTGTTCGCTCTGCCCGCTGAACAGGGCGATGGCGACGGGGACGGTGCGGGCCTGGTTGTCGGCGGTCAGCGTGAGCGCGAAGAGGAACTCGTTCCAGGCGTTGATGAAGGAAAGCAGCCCGGTGGCGACGAGGCCGGGGCCGGCGAGAGGAATGATGACGCGCCAGAGGAGTTGCAGCGGGCTCGCGCCATCGATGGTCGCAGCCTCGTCGAGCGTGTCGGGAATGTCCTTGATGAAATTCGTGAGCACCCACACGCAGAATGGCAGCGTGAAGATCATGTAGGACAGGATCAGCGCGCCATAGGTGTTGTAGAGTCCCAGAGCACGGGCGAGCGTGAACAGACCGCCGAGGACGGCGATCTGCGGAAAGGTACTCATCCCGAGGATGACGTAGAGCGTCACTTGCTTGCCCGCAAATTTGTAACGGGCGAGCGCGTAGGCCGCCAAGGCGGACAGGGCGAGGGAGAGGAAGGTGACGCCGCCTGCGACGATCAACGAATTCAGGATGGACCGGACAAAGGAGCCATCGGCGAGAACGGCGCGGTAGTTGTCGAGCGTGATCTGCCGCGGCCAGTAGGAGAGCGGCGTGGTGAACAATTCCGCCGCCGGCTTCAGCGAGTTCACGATCATCCAGTAGAACGGGAACAGGATGTAGAACAGGGTGAGCCCGAGCAATACGTAGAAGGCAGCGCGGGAGAGGAAACGTTTCATGGTCAGCGTTCCTCCACGTTGAGCACGCGCATGTAGATGATCGTGCCGACGATGATGAGCAGGAATATTTCAACCGACGCCGCGGAGCCGGCGCCCACGAGGCCGAACTCGATCATCTGCTGGCGGGCGAACATGGAGATCGTGACCGTGGCAGGCGCATTGCCGGTCATGACGTAGACGATGTCGAAGACGCGCAGCGCATCGAGCATGCGGAACACCACGACGACGGCGATCCCGCCGCGGATCATCGGCAGGGTGACCCGCCAGAAGCGAGACAGGGCGCCGGCGCCATCGATCTCGGCCGCCTCGTAGAGCTCGTTGGGAATGCCTTGCAGCGAGGCAAGGATCAGGAGCGTGACGAAGGGGACGAACTTCCAGGTCGACATCGCGATGATCGCCCACATCGCCGTACTGGGATTGTTGAGCCAGGCGACGGGATCGTGGATCAGGCCGAGGCGCAAGAAGGCGTCGTTCACGACGCCGAACGCGTCGTGATACATCCATTTCCAGAGCTGCGAAGCGACCGTCAGCGCAATGACCAGGGGGACGAGGTTGGCAGCACGGACGAATTTGCGGCCGGGGAAACGCTGGTTGAGCACCAGGGCGAAGGTGACGCCGAGAACGATCTGCAGGCAAACGCTGGCGACGGCGAAATACACGGTGTTGTAAACGGCGGACCACCATTCCGGGCTCGCGTGCAGGTCGAGGTAATTGTCGAACCCGACGAAGCGGGCTTCGTCGGAGAAGAAATTGGTGTCGGTGAAGCTGAGCCAGATCGTGCGGCCGAGCGGGTACAGCCCGACGGCGAGCAGGACGAGGAAAGTGGGAGCCAGGAACATCGCGGCGGTGCGTGCTTGCGCGCCCGCCATCGTTCTCTTGCTCCGGACGATGGAAGCCATTGGCGGATATCCTGGACTGTCGTGGGGCGTGGCGCGGAACCACGCCCACTCGGAAGTTCTTACCAGCCGCGACCCTTGATGCGGTTCAGCTCGCGGTCGAGCTGTTCCAGACGTTCGGGGACCTTGGCGCGGCCCGTCATCATGTCGTTGACCGCCCGCAGCGCCGCATTGGACACCTGAGAGTATTTGGTTCCTGTCGAAGCCGACGGGCGGGTCACGAGATCGAAGTTCTGTGCGGTCTCGATCCAGGGATAGCTCGCAAGGATGTCCGAATCCTTCAGCAACTCGGGATACCCGGGCAGGCGCGCGAGCTTGAGCATGCGCTGCTTCTGGTTCTCCGGGGTATTGATGAACTTGATCAGGTCTGCGGCGAGTTGCGGGTTCTTCGAGAACTTCGGGATCCAGAGCTGCCAGCCGCCGAGGCCGGAGGCGGACTTGCCGTTGGGACCGTGCGGGATGGCCGTGACGGCGAACTTGTCCTTCACCGCCGAGCCGTCCGCCTGCATGGCCGCGAACGCGTACGGCCAGTTGCGCATGAACAGGTAATTGCCGGACTGGAACGCGCCGCGGGCGTCGTCGATGATGTAGGCGGTGACACCGGGGGGCACGGTCTTGCCGACCCAGGAGGTCAGCTCTTCGAGGGCGGCGCGGGCATTGGGATTGTTGGCGGTGACGGTACCGTCCTTGTCGACCCAGGTCCCGCCCCCGTAGGAGCTGATCCATTCGACGATGTCGGTCGCAAAGCCCTCGTAGACCGAGCCGGGATACACGAAGCCCCAGAAATTGGGATTGCCCGCAGCGCGCTCGCCGGCTTGTATCTTTTCCGACATTTCGCGGACGTCGGCCCAGGTCTTCGGCGGTTCGTCGTAACCGTATTTCTTGAGCAGGTCGGTCCGGTAGTAGAACAGCCCGATGTCGCCGTAGAACGGCACCGCGATGAGGCGCCCGCCGATCGTGTTGAGGGCGATGGTCGCCGGGGTATAGCGGGCAATATCGTCGGCGGCGAAGTATTGCTTCATGTCGACGGCAAAGCGTTCCATCATGCCCTGCCAGACGACGTCCATCGCGTAGATGTCGATGTCGCTGTTCCCTGCGGCGAGGTTCTGCTGCATGATGGCGAGGATCTCGGTGCCGTTATTGGGCACACTGAGGATCTCGACTTTGGCGTTGTTCTTGGCTTCCCATGGCTTGATCTGCTCGCGCAGGAAGTCGATGGTCGGGCCGGACCAGGCGCCGGGCATCAAGGTGATCTTCTGCTGCGCAAAGGCGGTGCCAGCGGCCAACGTGATGGCCAGCGCCGCCGCGAGACCGAATCCCCTGCGTTTCATCGTCGTTCCATTCATGACGTTTTCTTCCCTTGTTGACCGCAGCATCCGCCGCCGCAGCATTCATTGACCCAGTATCGTGCGGAGCGTGCCCGCAGCGGCCCGCAGCGCCGCCCGGGGCGAGACGTCTCCGCGCAACGCTGCATGGACGTGACTGCCGACGATCTGCTCGTGGCGAAATTCGCTCAACTTACCCTCGGTGGTGACCAGCGAGATGGCGCGGGCGCGTGACTTCGGAAACAACTCGACGGCCCGACCGAGCCATGGGTAAACCGACCGCAACTCGAGGCTGTTGTAGAGCGCCAGTGCCGGCGTCGAGCCGCCCATGATGGTGAGCGGGATCGCCATCTCCATCCCCGCAGCCCAGGACATCCAGTCGAAGGCGAGATCAGGCCGGGCGCATTCGGCGACGATGCCGACGGACCAGCCACCCAGAACGGGCACCCCGCCGGGCACCGGGGCATAGCCGATCTTGCCGACCACTTGCGACGCGCTGCGATCCGTCAGCGGCGCCGCCGGGGCGCAGAACAGCACCACCATGGCCACGTCGCCGGACGCGAAATCGGCCACCTGGCCGGAGCGCGACCTGGTCTCCCAACCCGGTGCCGCATACGCCATGCTCTCGACGTAATTCGCCAGCACGTCTTCGGCCTCGCGGTTGTCGAGCGTCACCCGGCCGGCCTCGTCCAGCACATGGGCGTTGCTGCCCCAGAGCCGGGTCAGGAACTCGACCATCGCGCCATGCGGCGGGTTCGTCCCGAGCGAGATCCCGTAACTGGTCGGCGAGGTCGGGTTGCAGGCCCGGGTGAAGAAGCGGGCGACGGTGTTGAACTCGCCCCAGCTCTCCGGCGGGCGCAGGTCGTCGCCGGTCATGTCGCGGTATGCGAGGCGGTGGCGGGGGTCGTCGAACAGGTCCTTGCGGTAGAACAGCAATTCGACGTCGAACCGCGATGGCAGCGCGAAACAGCCGCCCCCCTGGCGGCAGGTCGCGTCGAGCACGCCGGGCACGAGGCCGCGGACGAGTTCGGGATGCTGCTCGAGGCGGTCGTCCAGGCGCAGCAGCGCTCCGGCCGAGGCGAGCTCGCCCATCCACGGCTGGTCGATCTCGACGACGTCGTATTCGGCGCGCGCCGCGGGGTCGTTGAGCACGCCGTGCAACTGCTCGGCCGACATCGCTTCGATCTCCACCCGCGCGCCGGTGCGGTCCTCGAAATGCGGCTGCAGGGCCGAAAGCGCCTGGCGCGACATGCTCTCGAACATCAGGACCCGCAGGCTTTCGCCAGGCGCTCTGCGCCGCGTCATGAGCCTCGGCTGCGCGTTTCGCGCCACGGCGGCCAGCCGGCGGTCGAGGCCGTCATGCTCCACCGGAGTGCGCATGTTGTCGAGCAGTGCCCCGGCCGCGGCCGCGCCGAGCTGCAGACCGCATCGCCGCACCACCGGCTCCAAGTATTCGTCCGCATTCGCCCAAGACTGCTCATCGATCGCGACGACGTGCACGGGAGACTGCAACTGACTGGATAGTATCTCCAACGCCTTGCGTGCGCCGCGTTGGATGGCCGACGACGTCGACAGCACCAGGTCGACGGGCTGCCCCCGCGCGATGGCGCTGACCAAAACGCGAAACGCCGTTTCCGCGTCGTCGTTGGTCTCCAGCACGGTCCCGGCGGTGGCCGGCTGAAGGCCAATCCCCTCTCGGAAGCCGTCCGCCGCGCGTCGTTCACTGGAATAGCTCAGCGGCCCGGTGAGCAGCACGAGGTTCCGGTAGCCTCGACGCGTCAGATCCCGCGTCGCTTCTGCCATCGATCGCCGAACGTCCTGCTCGACGAAGGTGAAGCCGCCGCCAGCGGGTTCACGTTCGAGAAACACCAGATGCACACCGGCCTGTCGCAGCTCGTCAGCCCGCGCCATGTCGTCCGGCTGGCACGTGACGATCAGTACCCCGGCGGCGCGCTGCTGCAAGCTCATCTGCAGCAGATCGTTCTCCTTGGAGCGAACCTCCGACGTCACGTGGAGTGCCGCCAGATAGCCGTGATCGCCGAGCACGCGTTCGGCCCCGGTGAACAGCGCGCTGAAGTGCAGATCCGTCACCGACGGCACGATGACGTTCACCAGCGACGATTTCTGGGTTTTCAGCTGCCAGGCGGAGTAATGCCGCTGGTAGCCGAGTTGGTCGACCGCTTCGCGCACGCGACGCACGATCTCACGCTGCACCGACGCCCGCTCATTGAGAACGTTCGACACGGTGGCGACAGAGACGCCCGCCTCCCGCGCGACATCCTTGATAGTGGCAAACCGGTGCATTCCCCCGCCGTGAAACGTTTCACCGCAGTCAGATCGGAACCGTCGGCGATGTCAATCCGCAATCGGCGCGGGTCCCGAGAGCCGGACTCGACACCAAGCGATCGTTCGCGGCCCGGCGGAGACGGCGGCGCAGGCGCGGACTTAGATCGCGACCGGGGCCAACGGTTCTCTCGCCGTGACGAGGATGGTCGGTTCGTTACTGGGACCGTCGGCGCCTCAGCTGCCGGCTTCGTCGGACACGGGCGGGTAGAACGCGTCCTGCCAACGGGCGGGTGGGGATTTCAGCTCGTTCTGTTTCGCCATGAAGCTCGCAAACGCCATGGTCCCGGAGGGCGCGGTGCCGAACAGCCTGCCCATCTGCCTCAGGATCGTCTCGACCTGGGCAGGGGTGAGCTTGCTCGACTCCGATTGCAGGTAGAGCTCGGTGGCGCGCGCCGGGTCCTGCGCGATGATCCCGCAGGCTTCGTCGAGCGCCCCAACGACGGCCTTGGTCAGACCCGGCTTGGCCGCGACCTTTGCCGTCGTGCCCAGCACGGCGCCCGTCACCTCCTCACCGAGGATGTCCCTCGAACTGGTCACGAGGTGCATGCCGGGTGCGGATTCCAGCACTTCGCTGAACGGTGGCGTGGCGAAATACAGCGTCACGCTTCGGCTCGTCATCAGCGCCACGACCGCATCCGGGTGAGGCAGGGACACCATCTGCGTGTCGAGCTTGTGGGCGTCTCCGAACGCCTTCTCCGCGGCCATCCTCAGCAACTCGGCCTGCGGTGTGTTCGGAGCGGTGACGGCGATCCGGTCGTCCGGGCCGATATCGGCCACCGACTTGATGCCCGGCACGTTGGTGTAAAGGCTGTAGGGCAGGGTCGAGAGCGAGCACAGCCCACGCACCCCGATGTTCCGCAGCGTCTTCTCCCGCGCGATCAGCACGCCGGGAAGGCCGTACGCGCCGATGTCGATGTTGCCGCTGATGAGCGCATCGTTGATCGCGGTGGTGCCGCTGATCCGCGTCAGGGTGACGGCGGTGTTCGCGTCGGCTGCTTTGACGTGGGCGGCGAACAGACCGAGCCGGTCCGCGATCATGACCGGCAGGTAACCGATCCCGTATTGGATGGCGATCGTCAGCGAGGCCGGGGCAGCGCGCGCGCGCGACGGGGCCAGCGCGATTCCGGCACTGCCACCGGCGAGAGCGAGCGCAGTTCGACGGGTGAGCATGCCGGGCATTGAACTTCCTCCGCTGCAGCCATTCGGCCTTGATGTGGCACGATAGAGCACTTCCCGAGCCAAAGCTCGGGAGTCGTGCTCTATCTCGTTGCTGGCAGCGGCTGGGCCGCACTACGCCGTCGGCGCGCGCTGCGGCAGCGTCGCCGTCAGCGCGTCGAGCAAGCTGTCCAGATCGGGCGCGTTTCGGGCGGCGCCCATCTCCGCTCCGCGGCGCCACGCCCAATCCTGCCGCTCGGCGATGGCCCGGCTCAGCAGCGGCTCCACGCCCGCATCGTCCACCGTGCGCGCCACCTCGCGCATCTCCTCCGCGCGGCGCTTGCCGTGGATCAGGGCGCGGCTGATGACGTAACGGGCCAGGTCCGGCCAGTCCGGGTACGGCAGCGTGTCGCCCATGGTGCGCAGCACGTCCGCCTCCACGCCGTAATGCCGGGCTGCCAGCATGCACTCGGTGGTCAGCGCTTCCAGGCCCTTGATCATCACGCTGCGGCACATCTTGACGGAAGACGCACGCCCGACCTCCGCCGAGAACACCGTCAGGTCCATCCCGAACGGCTCGGCCGCCTTGGTGAAGGCCTCCGCATGCGCCCCGCCCAGCAGGATGGGCGTGGCGAGGCGCTTTGGCGGCACGCTGGCCATCACCGCGGCCTCCACGTAACGGCCGCCCGCAGCCTCGATCGTCCGGCTCGCCTCCGCCTTCGTCGCGGGCGCCACGCTGTTCACGTCGACGACGAACGGGGCATGGCCCAACGCGGTGACCATCGAGCTCATCGCGTCAGGAACCGACCCGGCGGTCACGCAGACGAACACGATGTCCGCGCCGTGACACGCCTCGCCCGGGCCGTCCGCCGCGATGCCGATGGCGCGGGCGCGGGCTTGCGCATCCGGCGCCACGTCGAAAACGGTCACTGTCGCACCCGCCTTGGCGAGGTCCGCCGCGAAGATGCTGCCGACCTCCCCGAAGCCAATGATGGCGACCTTGGTGGAATTGCTGATCGTCATTCGATTGCTCCCGTTCTGCGACAGTTAGGCCGGCTCCAGGCCGTGCCGGTGTTTCGCCGCGTCGTTGGCGGCGGCGGCCAGAAAGGCGGTGAACTGGCGCGCCACGTCCGCCCGGTGGCACGTCCGGACGATGCCGGCGGTGAACACCGTGTCGAGCGCGACCGACGGCGGCAGCGAGGCGAAGACGGTGATGCCAGGGATGCCGAGAAGCTCGCTGCGTTGCTGCACCGCGAGGTCGACCGTCCGTTCCGCCAGGAGTTGGCCGACCGGAACGCCGGGCGGGGCCCGTCGCAGCCGCTCGTGCAGCTCGCTGCGGAGGTTCCAGCGTTCCAGCAGCCGCAGCAGGTGATCGCCGCTCGGCCCGGTGGAATAGCCGATCCGCCCGGCCGCCAGCAGGCTGCGCCGGACCGCTTCGGCGTCGGACAGGTCCGGGGCCGGGTCATCCTGCCGGACGGCGACGGCCATCTGCGACCGAGCGACGGGAACCAGGCTGCCCGCCAGCAGGTGCGCTTCCGCCTCGAGCTGGCTCATCACCGCGGCGGCCAGCACCACCACGTCGACCGGCTCGCCCTCGCGGACACGGCGCGCGGCCTCGAGCCCGCCCGTCGCTTCGACCCTGGCGTGGCCATCCCAAGCCGCGGCGAGCTCGGCCAACAGCCCACGCGTCGCCTGGGAGGACAGGCCGGAGACTTCCCGCGTCATCGGCCGGTGCCCACCACGTCTTCACGACCGGATCGGACCAATCCGAGCGATGTCACGCGCCGCCCTCCCCCCTGCCCCGCGCGGCAAGCCGCGCGTTGATCCCGGGATAGACACGGCGCGCATTGGTCTCGAACACCTTGAGCCGGTCGGCTGCCGACAGGTTGGCGGTGGCATCCACGTAGCGCCTGGTGTCGTCGAACGGGTGGCCGGTCTGAGGATCGATGCCCCGGACGGCCCCGATCATCTCCGAGGCGAACAGGATGTTGTCGACCGGGATCACCTCGGTCAGCAAGTTGATGCCGGGCTGATGATAGACACACGTGTCGAAGTAGACGTTGCGCAGCAAGTGCTCGCGCAGATCGGGTTTCTTCATCGCCTGCGCCAATCCCCGGTAACGGCCCCAGTGATACGGCGCCGCGCCGCCACCATGCGGGATCACGAAACGAAGCTGCGGAAAGTCGCGGAACAGGTCGCCCTCGATCAGCTGCATGACCGCCGTGGTATCTGCGTTGATGTAGTGGGCGCCCGTGGTGTGGAAGCAGTCGTTGCATGATGTCGACACATGGATCATGGCGGGAATGTCGAGCTCCACCAAGACCTCGTAGATGGGATACCAGTAACGGTCGTAGAGCGGCGGACTGGTCCAGTGTCCGCCCGACGGGTCGGGATTGAGGTTGATGCCGACGAAACCGTACTCGGTCACGCATCGGCGGATCTCGGCGACGCAGGTGGCGGTGGACACGCCCGGGCTCTGCGGCAGCATGGCGGCACCGACGAAATTGTCCGGAAACAGAGAAGACACGCGGTGGCACAGCTCGTTGCAGATGCGGGCCCATTCGGCGGACACGCCGGCATCGCCGACATGATGCGCCATGAACGAGGCGCGGGGCGAGAACACGGTGAGGTCGATCCCCCGCTCGCGCATCTGCTTGAGCTGATTGCTCTCGATGGTCTCGCGCAGCTCGTCGTTCGAGATGCGGAGCGAGGCCGGGTCGGGCCGCTCGCCCTGCCCCGCCACCGCCGCGACCTGGCGGTTGCGCCAGTCTTCGAGCGCTTTGGGGGCCGTCGTGTAGTGACCGTGGATGTCGATGATCATGGCAACTCCCTCCTGCGGCTGAGCCTTTCCGTCCGTCCGACCACGGCGCTATCGGGGAACCGAGGCCGCGGCCCTTTGCCGGGCCATCGTCTTGCGCATGGGGGGTGACACGACGCGGTCCGAGACCGGGAAGTCCCAGACCGTGGTCCGGCCGTCGCGCGCGTGGGCCTCCAGCAAGGCCGGGATCCGGTCGAGGTCGCCAACGACTTCGCCGTTCAATCCGAAGCCGCGCGCGATCGCCCCGAAATCGCCAAGTCCGAACGTGGCGCCGCCGTCACTCAGGCCGTCGGCCCTGAGCTTGTGGATCTCGGAACCGAACGCGCCGTCGTTGAGCACGCAAACCAGGATCTGCAGCCCGTGCCGGCGCAGCGTCTCGAGCTCCTGGATGTGCATCAGCACACCGCCATCGCCGTCGATCAGCACGACGGGCCGGCCGGGCCGGGCTGCGGCGAGACCCGCGGCGTAGCTCAGCCCGTTGCCGATCGCGCCGAACTCGCGGATGGCCAGGAAGTGCTCGGCCGAGCGTCCGCGCATCTGGGCCGAGAAGAAGGAGCAATGGCCGGACGCGTTGACGATCTCCCAGTCCTTCGGGATCGCCGCGTCCAGCGCCGCCATCACCGAGCGGGGATCGTGCCGGCCGGCCTCGATCGCGTAGTCGACGGTGTCGGCGGGACCCGCCATCTGCGCGGCAAGATCGTCCGTGCGCCAGCCCGGTGTCGCGCGAGGGCCCGGCGCCAGCGCCGTGAGCAACGCCTGCACGCCCTCCCGCGCGTCGCACCGCAAGACGTGGTCGGCGCCTTTGCGCCCGTGCGGCAGACCGTTCGGCGCAGTGTCGATCTGCAGGACGGTCGCGGCCGGGAACAGGGAGCCGCCATCGACGGTATAGCTGGTCAGGCTCGCCCCCACCGCGATGACCAGGTCGGCCTGCGCGAACCGTTCCCGCGCGACCCGGTGCGAGAACCCGCCGGCGATGCCGAGCGAATACGGGTGGTGATCGAACAGGCCGCGCACCGGCAGCGTCGAGGCCAGCAGCGCGCCGGTCCGGTCCGCCAGCTCCTCGCAACCGTGCCGCGCGCCCGCCTCCAGCACGCCGCGGCCGCCGATGATGACGATGCGCTCGGACGCCTCGATGAGAGCAGCCGCCTTCGCGACCCAGGCCGGGTGTGCCGCCATCGGCCCGGTCTCGGGAATGAACGATGTCGATGGCAGGTATTTGCCGTCGGCCTCGATCGACTGCTGCTGCAGATCGAGGGGAACACCGATCACGACCGGCTGGCGACGCGTGCGCGCGATGAAGAAGGCGTTGCGCACCTGGTTCAGCATCTGAACCGGACTGTGGCTGGCGATGTAATGGGCCCCGCATGCCGCGACCAACGGCGCCTGGTCGATATGCTGGTTGTACCAGGCCGCGTGCATGGGGGTCTCGCCCGCGAACACCACCAACGGAATGTGGGCCTGCGCGGCGGTGGCCAGCGCCGTCATGATCTGCGTCAGGCCCGGTCCACAGGTGACAGAGGCGAGACCGACCGTGCCGCTGGCGGCGGCATAGGCGGTGGCCATGGCGCAGGCACAGTGCTCGTGCCGGACGTGGAACGAGCGAACCCCGTGGTGGGCGGACATCGCCGCTTCCCAATGCATGTTGCCGTCGCCGGTCAGGACGAACAGCGTGTCGGCGCCTTCGGCGACGAAGGCGTCAGCCAGGGCTTGGTAGATCGGGATGGTCGGCATGACGAGGCTCCGTTGGCGTCCGGCGATCGGCAGGGTGACCTGCTTGGCGGCGATCGGCCAGTCCCGACCGGCCAGTCCCGACCCGCCAGTCCCGACCGGCCAGTCCCGGCGCTTCCCTTCAGCGGAGAGCTGTGGCACCGGTGGCGCCAGCCGCGGCAGACGGTAGGAGGAAGCATGACGATCCAACGACGTCACCTGTTGCAGGGGGCCGCCTCGAGCCTTGCCGTGCTCGCCGCCCCGAACGTCTCGCGCAGCCAGGGGCGCAACGTCTTGCGCTTCGTGCCCTATGTCGACCTCGCGATCCTCGATCCCATGATCAACACGGCGTCGCAGACCCGCACGCACGGCTACCTGGTGTTCGACACGCTCTACGCGCAGGACGCCGAGTATCGGGCGCAGCCGGAAATGGTCGCCGGGCACGAGATCGAGAACGACCACACGATCTGGCGCCTCACCCTGCGCGACGGGCTGCGCTTTCACGACGACACGCCGGTGCTTGCCCGCGACGTCGTCGCCAGCCTCAAGCGCTGGGGCGCCGCCGACCCCGCCGGACGCGCCTTGTTCTCCGTGGTGGACGAGGTCGCGGCCTCGTCGGACAAGATCGTCACCTTCCGCATGAAGCGGCCCTACCGTCTGCTGCCGGAGGTTCTGGGCAAGATCGCGCCGAGCATGCCGTGCATCATGCCGGAACGGCTGGCCAACACGCCCGCGACGAAGGCGATCACGGAGATGGTCGGCAGCGGCCCGTTCCGCTTCGTGGCCGACGAGCGCGTGGCCGGTGCCCGCGTCGTCTACGAGCGGTTCGCCGGCTACGTGCCCCGACCCGGCGGAGCGGCGCCGGGACTGACCAGCGGACCCAAGGTCGTCCATGTGGACCGGGTCGAGTGGATCACCATGCCGGAAGCCGGCACCGCCGCATCGGCCCTGCAGGCGGGCGAGATCGACTGGTGGGAGGTGCCGCCGCCCGACCTGCTGCCGCTGCTGCGCAAGGACCGCAATCTGGTGACGGAGGTGAAGGACAAGACCGGCGTGCTGCCGATCCTCCGCTTCAACTCGCTGCAGAAGCCGTTCGACAATCCGGCGATCCGCCGGGCGGCCTTGCTCGCGACCCAGCAGCAGACGTTCATGGAAGCGTTCAGCAGCGATCGGTCGCAATGGCGCGACCGCGTCGGGCTGTTCACGCCCGGCACGCCGATGGCGACGGAGGCGGGCATGGACCGCTTGCCGGCCCGACCGGATCTCGAGGCGGCGAAGCGAGCCGTTGCCGCTTCCGGCTACGGCGGCGAGCGGGTGGTGGTCATGCAGCCCACCGACCACCCGGTGAACAACGTCATGTCCCAGGTCGGGGCCGACCTGCTCAAGCAGATCGGCCTCAACGTCGATCTGCAGGCAATGGACGCCGGCACCATGTTCCAGCGCCGGGCCAACCGCGAGGGCGTCGACAAGGGCGGCTGGAGCGTGTTCCCGTCCATGGTCGGCGGCGCCGACTGCCTCAACCCGGCGGTGTCGTTCCTCACCCGCGGCAACGGCGCCGATGCCTGGTATGGCTGGCCCACCATCCCCGCGCTGGAAACCGACCGCGCCGCCTGGTTCGACGCCCCCGATCTCGCCTCGCAACGCGCGCTGTGCGGTCAGATGCAGGTCGCGGTGTTGGACGCCGCGCCGCACATCCAACTCGGCCAGATCCTGCAGCCGACCTGCTACCGCACGACCGTGACGGGCGTGCTGGAGGGGATCCCCAAGTTCTGGAACGTGAAGAAAGCCTAGGGGAGCTCCTCGCACCAGCTTGCGGTCAGCCACGGTTCCAGCCGTGCCGGGTCGAGTTCGAAGCCCAGGCCGGGTCCGTCCGGCACGGCGAGGGAACCGTCCGGCCGCGGCCGTATCGGGCCCAGCACCGCCAGCAGCGGGTTATGGGTCACGTCGACCTCCATGTAGGGGAACGGCGCGGGTCCGCCGCCGCGCTTGGCCGGCAGCACCGCGGCCATGTGAAGGGCGGCATGGTGGTTCACCACGGTCCCGAACACATGCGGCATGACCGGCACGCCGAACGCGTCCGCCAGAGCCGCCACTCGGGCCATGCCGGTGAAGCCGCCGCAGACGCCGAGGTCGGGCTGCGCGATCGAGAACGTCCCGGCGCACAGGAACTCGCGATACGCCGCCAGGCTGCCGAGCGCCTCGCCGCCCGAGATGGCGACGTCCACGGCGGCCGACACCGCCTGGTAGCCGGTGATGTCGTCCGGCGGCACCGGCTCTTCGATCCAGAGCAATTCGGCCGCTTCCATGCGCTTGGCGGCTTCGATGGCGGCGCGAGCGGTGTAACCCTGGTTGATGTCCACCATCAGCGCGACGTCCGGCCCGGCCTGTCGCCGCATGGCCGAGAAGGCCGCACCGTCGCCGCGCGGGCTGGCTCCCCCTCGTGGCTTGAGCGCCCGATACCCCTGGCGTAGCAGGGCCTCGGTTTCCTCCGGCATGGCTTCGTACGGGTCGGGCCGAACCTTGAGGAACGGCCCGCTCCCGTACGTGAACACTTCCGTTCGCAACGCTCCACCCAGCAACGCGGACACGGGAAGCCCTCGCTCGCGCGCCGCGGCGTCATGCAGCGCCATGTCGATGGCCGAGATCGCCATCATCGCCACACCGCGCCGGTCGTAGCCCAAGGTCGCGGTCATGCGGCTGAACAGCGCTCCGGTCTTCGCCGGGTCCTGCCCGAGCACGATCGGCGCCAGTCGAGCGCGGACGTAGGCGGCCGTCGCGTGGACCGACGCGACCGATTCGCCCCAACCCACGACACCGGTGTCCGTGGCCAGGCGAAGCAGCAGCGCCTCCCGCCGACGGAACACCACGATCGAGTTGGCCATCGGCTCCGGGAGCGAATAAGCCAGCAGGAACGCCTCGACCCGCACGATCCTCAAAGCGCCGTCTCCGTAGAACGAGGGTGACCCAATATCGCCGACATCCGCCGTCCAAGCAGGATGGCAACGGCCGCCGCGCCTGTCAGGACGAGGGCAAGGAACAGCAGCGCACCGGCGAACGACCCGGTCTCGTCGCGCACCCACCCGATCACATAGGGTCCGGCAAACCCACCCGTGCTGCCGACCGAGTTGATCAACGCCAAGCCGGCTGCACTGGCCGTGCCGGTCAGCAGCATCGCGGGTAGCGCCCATATCGATGGCGAGGCGGCAGCGATACCGGCCGTCCCGACCGTGAGGCCGATGACGCCCCAGAGCGGCGACTTCGTCAGTGCCGCCATCACGAAGCCGCACGCCGCCAGCAGGAAGGTTACCACGATGTGCGCCACCCTTGCGCCGGTACGGTCGGCATTCCAGCCGGCGAACAGCGTGGCGAATACCGCCACGAAAGACGGGATGGCGGCGACGAAACCCACCTGCATGGTCGTCAGGCCAAATTGCTTGATGAGTTGCGGCATCCAGATCGCCGCCCCGGTGGTGCCGATCACCAGCCCGAGCGCGATCAGGCACATCGCCCACACCCGGCCGTCAGTCATGGCCTGCCACACGCTGAACCGCTCGACCCGCTCGCGCTCCGCACGCTCTCGCGACATCAGCCCGGTCAGCACTGCCTTCTCTTCAGCCGATAGGAAACGCGCGTCCTCGGGACGGTTCGGCAGGGCCAGGACCAGGACCACCCCCATGACAAGGGCGGGGAGGCCCTCGATCACGAACATCCACTGCCATCCTTTCAAGCCGGCAACGCCGTCCATGGATGTCAGCAGCCATGTCGAGAGCGGCGCGCCGACGACGGAGGACAGGGGTGGCGCGATCTGCGTCAGGCCGAAGATGCGGGCGCGGTAGGCGCGGGGGAACCACAAGGTGCAGTAGAACAGCAAGCCGGGAAAGAAGCCGGCCTCGGCCGCGCCCAGCAGGATGCGGACGGCATAGAAGCTGGACGCGTTCCACACAAAGGCGGTCAGAGCGGAGATGATCCCCCATGTGATCATGATCCGCGCCAGCCACACCCGGGCGCCGACGCGTGCCAGCAGGAGATTGCTGGGCACCTCACAAACCACGTAGCCCAGGAAGAACAATCCGGCGCCTGCACCGAATGCCGTGGCGCTCAGCTTCAGGTCTGCGTTCATCGTCAGCGCGGCGAAGCCGATATTCACGCGATCGAGAAACGCGGCGAAGTAACATAACATGAGGATCGGAATGAGGCGGCGCCGGGCCTTGTTCAGCACGGCCGTCTCACTTGCTGACAATGCGCTCGAACTGCTCAAGGCGAGCTCTCTGGAGAACAGATCGTCCGGGTTCTGCCGGTGAGTCCCATATCCGCGTCTGCCTTCTTCGAGCGCTTGACTGCAGTATGATAGCTCGTTTCCGGCACGCATAGGCCAGTCGGACGGCTCTGACGTTTCGGCGGCAGAGGACTGCTTGGCAGGGGCTTCCTCCAACGGACGAATGCGGCGGAACAGCATCGTTCGCCGTCCGCCGCATCAGAGCCTGCCGATCGATGAAAACTGCGACAAGCCGCCGTCGATGACGAGTTCCGTTCCGGTCACGTCGGCGCTGTCGCCGCTTGCGAGGAACAGAGCGGCCCGGGCGACCTCGTCGGCCTCGCCGAAGCGTTGCGGCGGCACTCGTCCCTCGACCCCCTCGGGAAACGGTCTAACCCGCGGCGGGGCGAGCCGTCATGTCAGCGAACACCAGCGCCTGGCGCCAACCCGCTGGACTCGTCTTCATGGCCTGGCGGAACGCGTCGGCCATGGTCTCGGCGAGCCACGCCGCTTCCAGCCCGCCGAGATCGACTGCGCCCAATCCAGCGTCCGCCGCCAGCGTGGCAGCGACCGACTTTGCCGCGGCGTCGTCCCCGGCGAGGAACGCCTGGGCTCCGGACGCGCGCAGCCGCTCGGGGTCCTGCCTCAGGATCCGCATCACCACGGTGTTGAACGCTTTCACCACGCGCGCGCCCGGCGCGGCCGCCTGGAGCTGCTCGGCAAGACTCGGCGCCGTGGGGCGTGCTGAAGCGTAATTGCCGGACGGTCCGGGCTCTCGATTGTTCGGATCGAGCAGGATCTTGCCGGCGAGCCCGCCCGGGTCGGCGGGCATGACCCCGCGCGCCGTCCACAGCACGACATCGCCGAAGGCCGCCGCGCCTTCCTGCGTCGTCGCGCGCGCACCGGCAAGGCCGGCGGCGGCCCGGGTCGCCCGCGCGGCGTCGCGCGAGCCGAACGCGACCTCGTGGCCCGCCCGCGCCCAAACGGCCCCCAAGGTCTCTCCGACCGACCCGACACCCACGATGCCAATGCGCATGATCATTCTCCGTTTCCAACGCCGTTGCAGGTGAGGACGCGGGATTCGGGACGACAGAACAGTCGGTGTTGCGACTGAAACAACGCCGTGTATCGAATGGGCCGTGGACACCCTGCGCGCTGCCGTCGTCATCCTCCGCGTGGCCGAGGCTGGCTCCTTTGCCGGAGCCGCGAGGCTGCTCGGCGTGACATCGGCCGCTGTCGCCCGCCTGGTGGGCCGCTTCGAGACCGCGCACGGGGCGCGCCTGTTCCGTCGCTCGACCCGCTCACTCTCCCTGACGCCCGACGGCGAGCGCTTCCTCGCCGAAGTACGGGGCCCCGCCCTCGCGCTTGCAGCAGCCGCCAACCGTTTGGGCGCGCCCGTCGGGATCGCGGGAACCGTGCGCGTGACCGCCGCCGCTGCGCTGGCTCCGACGCTGCTGGCGGCGGTGGCTCAACTGCTCGAACGTCATCCGGCGCTGCGCGTGGAGCTTGCGCTCGACGACCACTTCGCCGATCTCGGCGGCGGGCGTTGGGACGTGGCGATACGGATCGCACCCCGGATCGCCGATGCCAGCGTTCTCGCCCGGCGGCTGGCACCGCTGCCGCTCCTCACCCTCGCCGCCCCCGCCTACCTCGCCAAGCACGGTGTGCCGACGACGCCCGATGATCTCGCGACGCACCGTCTCATCGGCGTGCGCCTTCCAGCGACGGGACGCATCATGCCCTGGCTGTTCCACGCGCCGGGCGGCACCCGTCGCTTGCAACCGGATTTCGCGCTCGTCGTGGATGGCTCGGATGCGATGCGCACGGCAACCGTGCTCGGCAGCGGCATATCGCAGGCTGGCGCCGAGGGAACGGCGACGCTGCTCGCCTCGAACGATCTGGTGACGGTGCTCGACGCCCACGCGCCGCCACCTTGGACCGTGTGGATGCTGCGAGCTCCCGGTCCCGCGGGATCGGCGCTCGCTACCGTCATGGACGCTCTCGTTGCAGCCTTTCGGCCGAGAAAGGCGCCATAGGTCGCGATGGTCGGACGCCCGCTCGAGGGTGACGCGGCTCGGGACACCCGCGTCGGCCGGCGCACCATTTCGATTGTCGTGGCAAACGGTTCCGTTTCTACTGGCGGCGGGCACGCCGTAACGATGCCCGTCGAGGGGAGCGGAATGAACGTCGGTTTCATCGGCCTGGGACGCATGGGCCGTCCCATGGCGTCCAACCTTTGCCGGAAAGGCTTCCGGCTGTTCGTGAATGACGTGAACCCGCTGGCGGTGGACGAGCTGGCCAAGCTGCAAGCCACGCCATGTGCCACGGTCGCCGAGGTCGTTGCGGACGCCGACATCGTCATCACCATGCTTCCCGACGCCTCGGTGGTCCGTCACGTCATGACGATGGCGGACGGCGTGTTCGCCCGCGCCAAGCCCGGCTCGATCGTCCTGGACATGAGCACGATCGATCCCGACACGACCGATGCTCTCGTGGCGCAAGCCAAAGCCCGAGGCCTGAACTTCGTGGACGCACCCGTCGGCCGGCTGGCCAGCCACGCCGACCGGGGCGAGAGCCTGTTCATGGTCGGTGCCGAGCCGGCCGACTTCGAACGGGTCAAGCCGTTGCTCGATGGGATGGGAAGCACGGTCCACCATTGCGGGCCACCCGGCTCGGGAACGCGCACCAAGCTGGTGAACAACTTCCTCGCTGTCTCGTCGTGCCAGATGAACGCGGAAGCCTTGTCGCTGTCCCAGCGGTTCGGCCTGGATCTCGAGCGGACGCTGGAAGTGCTCTACGGGACCACGGCGGTGAACGGCCAGTTGAAGATCGCCTGGCCGACGAAGGTCTTGGTCGGCGATGTCGAGCCCGGCTTCACCATCGATCTCGCACACAAGGACCTGACTCTCATCGTGGACGCGGCAAATGCCGCGCGGGTGCCCATGCCGATGGCGGCTGCCGCGAGGGAAGCCTTCAGCGTGGCCCGCGCCCGCGGCTTCGGTGGCCAGGATTTCTCCGCCATGGTCGACGTCGCCTGCGACGTGGCCGGGATCGACAAGCCCCGCCTCGCCCATCGCCCTGCCTGACGACCAACCAACTCTGGGAGCTCGCGATGCCGACGTTTCGACGTGATTTCCTGCGCGCTGCCGCCGGTTCGGCCCTGGTCCTGCCGGCGATCCGCCCTGCTGCGGCGCAGCCCAAGGCGGTCGTCAAGATCGGCGTGCTCGCCGACTTCTCGGGGCTGTACCAAGACCTGCTCGGCTTGCCCGGGGTCGAGTGCGCCAAACAAGCGGTGGTCGACTTCGCGCGCTCGCATGACGGCTTCGGCGCCGAGGTGGTCTATGCCGATCACCAGAACAAGGCGGATGTCGGCAGCGCGATCGTCCGCAACTGGTTCGATTCCGGAGGCGTGGACATGGTGATCGCGGGTCCGAACAGCGCTGTCGGGCTCGCCGTCTCCTACATCTCGAAGGAGAAGAACAAGGTCTGCATGGGCGCCGCCGTCACGGCGAGCGAGTTCACGGGCAAGGACTGCACCCCGAACACGGTCAACTGGACCTACGACGCCTTCATGCTGTCCAAGTCGGTCGCGACGGAGATCACCAAGGCCGGTGCCAAGACCTGGTTCTTCATCTCGAGCGACAACACGTTCGGCGCCTCGCTGGAGGCTGAAACGAGCGCCTTCGTCGCCGAGGCGGGTGGCCGGGTGCTGGGCAGCTCGAAAGCGCCGCTGAGCACCATGGATTTCTCCGCCATGTTGCTGGCTGCCCAGGCGAGCGGGGCGGAAGTCCTGGCGCTGGCCGTGGGCGGCAACGACCTCATCAACGTCCTGAAGCAAGCCGCGGAGTTCGGCTTGCGCGGCAAGATGCGGATCGCCGCGCTCGTCACCTTTCTTGGCGACATTCATGGTGCCGGGTTGCAGACCATGCAGGGACTGCTGTTCACCAACAGCTTCTACTGGGACCTGAACGACCGGACCCGCGCCTTCACCGCCCGCGTCCTGCCCAAGCTCAGCGGCACCTATCCCGGCATGACACATGCGGGATGCTACGGCATCACGACGCATTACTTGCGCGCGGCGGCCGCCATGGGTGCCGCCGATGCCAAGCGCAGCGGCCGCGCCACCGTCGCGCGCATGAAGGAGATCCCGATCGACGACGATGCGTTCGGATCGGGCCACATCCGAGCCGACGGACGCGCCGTCATCCCGGCTTACTTGCTGCAGGTGAAGCAACCGGCCGAGAGCGTGAAGCCCTGGGATTACTGCAAGGTCGTCTCGACACTCGCGCCCGAAGAAACGGTGCGGCCCCTGTCGCAAAGTGCCTGCCCGGCCGCGAAGACCTAGAAAGAAGATCAACCCGAACCGGGAAGGTTCGGTACTCATACGCCAAGCAGAACATCCGCGTGAACGCCGTCGCTCTGACGACCCGGCCGCACATCGGCAATAATCGTCAACGAGAAGGGCTGATCGCGGACGGGGGCGAGCCCGGGATCACGACCGGCCCACCGGTCTGCTCTGCCAGCAACGCTACTTTGGTGAAGCCAGCTTGGGTGATCGCCGCCATGGTCTCCATGATCCGGCCATAGCTCACCCCCTTGTCGCCGCGAACCAAGATACGGCGATCGGTTTTGTTCTGGCTGATCGCCCCGAGTTTGGGTGCGAGATCCGTCAACGTCAGCTCGGTCTCCTGCAGGAAGATCCTGCCTTCGGCGTTCACCGATACGGTCAGCGGTTCGCTGTCCTGTGCCACCGGTGCAGCGCTCGCCTTTGGCAGATCGACGGTCACGCCCGAGGTCATCAGCGGCGCGGCCACCATGAACACGATGAGCAGCACCAGCATCACATCCACCAACGGCGTGACGTTGATTTCCGCCATCGCGCGATAGCGTCCACGGCCGCCGCCGGGCGGCATGGGACCGCCCGCCATCAGCGGCGCTCCTCCGCGTGGTCGTCGCTCTGGCGGGAGAGGATGGCCGAGAACTCCGACCCGAACCCTTCGAGACGGCCGGCCAGCCGCGCCAGATCGGTGCTCAGCTTGTTGTAGGCGAGCACGGCGGGGATCGCGGCGACCAGTCCGATCGCCGTGGCGAACAGCGCCTCCGCAATCCCCGGCGCCACCACGCTCAGATTGGTGTTCTTGCTGGTGGCGATGGCCGAGAACGACCGCATGATGCCCCACACCGTGCCGAACAGCCCCACGAAGGGCGCCGTGGACCCGACGGAGGCCAGGAACACCATCCAGTTCTCCATGCGATCCATCTCGCGCGACACGGTGACGGTGATGGCCCGCTCGACACGCAACCCCACATTGCCCCGGCTCGGACCGGTGCCCGAGGCGCCCGCGCTTCGTTGCCACTCGCTCATCCCAGCGCCGAACACGGCCGCCATCGGATGGGTCGGGCGCACGCCGTCCTGCCGGTAGAGCTCGTCGAGGCTGCCGCCCGCCCAGAACCGGTCTTCGAACACGCTCGCGATCCGATTGACCCGGCGTAGGCTCAGGCTCTTCTGGAACACGATGGCCCACACCCCGACGCTCGCGGCCGCGAGCAACAGCAACACCGTCTTGACCACCCAATCGGCCTGCAGAAACAAACCGAGCAGCGAAAGGTCGCCGCCCGTGCTCGCCAGGCTGACCGCATCGACCATTCCGCTCACATCACGCTCCTCATCCGATCCATCCGGCTGTCGATGATCCCATCAAGGGGGATCACCGGCGGGAGGCCGGATGGGCGTCACCGACGAGGCGCTCCATGCGATGGCGGGAACGGTTTGAGTGGAACACGTCAAGTCGATCGTCCCGCCGCGGTTGAGAAGCTGATTAGCCTTCGCCGCATCCAGATAAACGAGTTCTATATTGCCGTTCAGACTACTGCCCCCCTCCGGCCACACGGTATATTCCGTGAACCTCCGCGACCCTCCGCCGATCCACTCCACCCGACCCGCCCATTTTACGACCTGCCCGATCTCCACCACCGGCGCGAGGGTGCCGAAACCGCCCTCGTAGAACTTGACCCATGGGCTGCCATCCGGCGTGCGGAAGAAGACGGCCTCGGCCGAGCTGCGGACGCCGTAGGCAGGGTGGTTCCTGATCCCCTGCGTCACCACCGTTCCGGTGCAGGATTTCTGCAGCATCGTGCTGAGGATCGCCGACCCGACCGGATTGTTCGTCACCGTGAACGGCCTCGGGGACGAGGCCGGCGTATAGCCGGTCGGCTGATCGCGTCGGCGCGCAAGAACGTAGTGCAGAGACAAATCGATCGTGTCCGATGCGCCCGTCGGCAGCGGACGAACGAACCCGCCGCGGAACGCAGCGGCCGCGGCCGCGTCCAGCGACGGCGACCCGGAGCTTCCGACCACGTCGGCGGTCCAGATATTGCCATCGGCACGGATCGCCAGACGAAGTTTGACCGTGCCGGCCTCGTCGTTATCGGAGGCGTGCCTCGGGTAGTAGCCATGCACGTCCCACCACGCTTGCAACTGCCTCAGGAGGTCGCGCTGAGCCGGGTTCGGCGGCTCCGCCTCGTTGGTGATGCTGAAATCCTGCGCGACGACGGGCGCGGTGCCGCCCGCCATCAACAGCAGCACGACAGCCGCGGCGAGGCTCGCTGAAACGATCGGCATCCGCATCGGGCATTCCCCAGCTCAGGATCGGTTCGACTATCGAGCCGTGTGCTACGCATTGTAGCATTGAGTCGTCGCGTTCGGATGTCCAGGCTTTTATGGATTTGCGGGCTGCATCGACGCGCGCCGATCACCGGCCGCCATCCGAAGGCCGATAGTGCAGCGTCACCACGACGTCGGCCGGTTGCGGCGGCGTTCCCGCTGGCAGGGGTGGCAGGCGAGCGTTGCGGAACACCGCCAGCGCCGCGCCGTCGAGCACGCTCGATCCGGAGCTCTGGACCACCTCGATCGAAAGGACCCGGCCGTCGCCGGCGATGGCGATGTGCACCCTGACGTTGCCGCCTTGGTTGGTTTGCGAGGCCTCCCTGGGATAAAAGGAGTTCTGATCCCACCATTGCTTGAGCCGCCCCATCCAGGCCGCGCCGTTATTGGCGGCGTTGGTGCGACCGGGGCTACTTCCGCCGTCAGTCGCTCCCGTCGGCGCTTCCCCCGTGGCGGTCGTGCCGCCGGTCGGGACCGACCGGACGGGGGCGATGCGTTGCGGCGGCGACCGTCGGGGCGGCGGAGACGGCGCGCGCGCCGGCGGCACTGGCCGGGGTGGCGAAATCTTGCGCGGCGGCGGCGGTGGCTCTGGCGGTGGCGGTTCTGGCGGAGGCGGTTCTGGCGGAGGCGGTTCTGGCGACGGCGGTTCTGGCCGTGGCGGCACGAGTGCCGTTGCCGGTGCTTGCGCCGGCAGGGGTATCTCGGCGGGTTGGATCGTCGTGATCGTGTCGGGCGGGGCGACGGACGCCTCGGGCGGGACCTCGGCCTGCTGAACCGGTGGCGATACGGCGGGCGCCGGTGCCGGCGGTTGAGACGCCTCGGCCGGCTCGGCAGGAAGCTCGGGAGCCGCCGGGGCCGTCGCCGCGGCCGACGCCTCGACGGGTCCTTCGGTGATGAACGCCACCGGCAGCGGGTCGGTGACCCCTGCCGGTGGCGGCAGCGACGGCCTCATGAGTAGGACGCCGAGGGCAGCCAAGTGCAGGCAAAGCGAAAGAAGGAGCAGCCAGCCCGATCTGTCGGGCTGATGCAGACTCGTCCCGAGGCGCTGGCGTTCCTCCGACATCGGCCCCATGACCAAACGAGACCTCAACGGACGTCGCCGACGATCGGCGTGGCAAACATCGCCGGGTCAACCGCCATGGCTTGCCTCCTCGCGGCCGGCTGGCCTGAACCGACCGGCTCGATCTACTCACCGTAGTGCTACAGTGTGTAGCGAAAATGGCAAGCCAGTTACCGCCGCTTGCGCGGCGTCGCGGTGGACGCTACCGATCGTAGCGCTACACGGATGGGTGCTCCATGGATGACCGGATGTCCGACCTCGGGGAGCTGGAGCTCGAGGTCATGCAGATCGTCTGGGATAGCGGCGAGATCACGGCCGAGCAGGTCAGGGAGAAGCTGCCTCGCGCCGCCAAGGAGTCGACCGTGCGGACGGTTCTCAGCCGGCTCGAAGACAAGGGCTACCTGACCCACAGTGTCGACGGGCGAACCTTCGTCTTCCGCGCCGCGGAGGCGCGCCAGGAGGTTGCGGCCCGGGCGGTCCGGCGGATCGTGGACTGGTTCTGCAAGGGATCGGTCGAAGAGGTCCTGGTCGGCATGGCCGATGCGCGAATGCTGGACGCCCAAACCCTGGAGACGCTGGCCAAACGCATCAAAAACGCGAAAGCCCGGCGCTGATGCTGGACGTCGTGGGCGAGGCGGCACTCCGTGCGGTTCTTCTCACGACCCTCGTCCAGTGCGCGGTCTGGCTGCTCCGTCTCCGATCGGCTCGATTGCTGCTTTCTGCCTGGACGGTCGTCCTGATCGCGTCGCTCGCGATGCCCCTGCTGCCGCAGATGGTTCCGGTGCGCCTGACCATCGACTCCACCGTGTCGCGACCATTGGCCGACGGCGTCGTCGATCTCCTCCGGCAACCCGCGCTGGAGGGGTTGGCGGCGGCACGCGACGACAGTGTTGCCGAACCGGACGCGCCATCTTCCCTCCGGCGCTGGCTGACCACGATCTACGTCGTCGTCGGCTGCGGCATTCTTCTCCGCACCCTGCTCGGCCTCGGCCTGTCGCTTCGGCTGCTGGCGAGGGCAACGCCGACGCACCCGGCATGGGCGGCGGGGCATCGTGTCAGGACCAGCCCCGACATCACCGGGCCGGTGACGATCGCGCACATCATCTTGCTGCCGACCGACGCGATGGACTGGCCGGCCGAGATGCAGCAAGCGGTCCTGGCTCACGAACGGGCCCACGTCGCCCGCTGGGACTTCGTGCTGCTGGTCGTGTCGCAACTCAATCGCGCCTTGTTCTGGTGCAACCCGCTCTCATGGTGGCTCCACCGCCGACTGATCATGCTGACCGAACTAGCCAGTGACGATCAGGCAATGGCTGTGACGACGGACCAGCTCCGCTATGCCGAGATCCTCCTCGAGATCGGCCGCGGCCCGGTGGACGCATCGCGCGGACCGGCCATGGCACGCGCCGCGACGCTCGTCCGCCGGATCGAACGCATCGTCCAGGGCGAGACGAAGCTGTACCGTATCAGTCGGCCGCAACAGGTCCTGCTGACGGCGGGCGTTGCCGGCCTGTCGCTCGCGGTCGCGAGCCTCACCCCCGACCTCACCTCCCCTGCGGCCATCACGCTCGCCGCATCGGAACGGACCGGGGCACCCGAAGCCGTGGTCATCCCGGACTCGAGCGCCGGTCCGGCGGACGAAGCAGGCGGACGCGCGGCGATCTCGGCAGCGCCCGCACGGCTCGGGGAGACATCCGTGCCGCCTCCCCTACCGGCGCGCTCGGATCGCCACCTGCTGGCACGGGCCGCGATCGCGCTGCCACCGGTGCCAGCGGTCGCCCGACGGAAGCCGATGGCCACCGGCCAGACTGGGTCGGGCCAGGCTGGGTCGGGCCAGGCTGGGTCGGGCCAGGGGCTCCACACCAAACCGCTCGACGAGGCGCGGGAGCTTTCGACCGTGGCGGCCGGCGTCAACGTCACGGCCAGAGCGGGCGCCGCCGCCGCACACGGTCAGTCATCCTCGCCGGAGCAAGTCGTCCGCGAGCCATTGCCCCTCAACGCCAATCTCGAGGAGATCGTCGGCAGGACGTGCACGGGGACGATCGCAGTGGGTCCAAGGGCGTGGCGAAGCTACGGTAAGCAGCCGGACGTTGCTGCCGGAGAACTGGTCCCCGCCAGGGCTCAGTTCTTTCGCCGCGCCGACGGCACCGCATGGGTGCGGTTCAACGCCTTCGGGCAACCGCCCCTCGACCTTCCCGCGCGATTGGCCCGCAACGGTGTGACGTGGACCGGTCAGTATGGGATCTCGTACGCCCTGCAGGCCTCCGGCGGAAACCAGCTCGCCGGGCTCGCGGCACTGATCGCCAACGATAGCGCAGGCCTCCACTTCGCCTGCGAAAAATCCGCCGATCGGTTACTCTGACCGATCGCGGTTCTTTGCATGGGCGACTCAGGCCGCGATGGTGAGGGGCTCGCTCGGGTCGATGACGGGGGCGGAGTCCCCACGTTGACGGGGCTGTAGCTCGTCCCACAGCGCGGCATCGATCCCGGCCAGCGAGGCGAGGAGGTCGATGTCGACGTGCCGGGTGCTGGTGTCGTCGAGCGGCGCGAGGGTCATGTCCCCAAAGCGGGGATACATCGGCGTCGGCGGCTCGACCGGCAGGGGGACGAGCCCGAAATAGACCGCGCTGCGCAGGCCAAAGGCGCGGACCACGCGCACCGCCCGCGGCGCATCGATGGCGGCCAGCCGCAACAGCGTCAGCGCCGAGGTCAGCACCTTCTTCTCGGGCAGGTTGTTCCAGACATGGTACTCGTAGACCCGTGCCCATGCGTGGCGCCGGACCTTGGCGGGCAGGTTCGGGTTGGCAGCCAGATGCGCCGAGATGGTGGCGCGCATGGCATTGGCCATCCGGATCCGGTTACTGGACATATTGCCACGATATTGGCGGTAGCCGACCACGTAGTGCGGCACCGCGCCGACCAGGTATTTGGCGGCCAGCTTCAGTTCGAAATCGAGGTCCTCGCAGCCCCCGATGCCGCGTTCCGCGTAGGAAGCGTCGAAGCCGCCGATGGCGAGGGCCACCTCACGGCGGACCAACAGGCAGCTGCCGTTGCGGACGAGGTGGGTGGAAAGGTGGCGCGCCAGGACGAAGCCGTCCGCGACGAGCCTCGGACCGTCCGCGATGACGTAGTCGTCCGCGTCGATGGAGCGGGTCAGCCCGTAGCAGCCACCGAGGGCGACCGGGCTGTCGAGCATGCAGGCCAGTTGCAGCTTGAGCTTGTCGGCGTGCCAAAGGTCGTCCGCATCGAGGAATGCGACGAAGTCGGCGCGGGCTTCGTGGATGCCACGGTTCCTGGCGCGGGCGACGCCGCCATTGGCCGTGCTGATCCGCCGGATCCGGGCATCGCGCGCGGCCCAGGCGTCGATCTGGGCGGCGGTGGTGTCGGTGGAGCCATCGTCGACGACGAGGATCTCGGTGTTGCGATGGGTTTGTGCGACGGCCGATTCGAGGGTGCGGTCGATGAAGACCGCGGCGTTGTACGCGGGCATCACGATGCTCACCAAAGGCTCGGGCCCGGCTAGCTCTCGACTCACGGCAGCTATTCTCCCGTTCGCATCAAATCGGTATTCGATCGAAACGCGTCCGAGATGGACCATATCTAAATTTTGCAACTTGGCAACAATATGATATCGCCCTCATAATTCGAGAGAGACGATGGGCCTGAGACAGAAGATCGCATCCTTCCTGCGAAGTCCCGAGCCTGTCATCTTGATGTATCACCGGGTGGCGGCCCCGCCGTTCGACCCGTGGGGTCTGAGCGTCTCGCCCGACAATTTCGAACGGCAGCTCGCGCAGCTCGCCCGGCGCCGCCAGATATTTCAGTTACGTGAATTCATTGCACGCTCTCGCGCTGGCACGCTACCGCCCAAGGCGGTGGCGATCACCTTCGACGACGGCTACCTCGACAACCTCGTTACCGCCGCGCCGATCCTGCAGGCGTTCGGAGCGCCCGCGACGCTGTTCCTGGCCAGCGGACCGATGGCGACGGGCAGCCGGTATTGGTGGGACGAGTTGGCCCGGATCGTGTTCAGCCCCGGCGCGCTGGAAGGCGGCATCATGATCGGGGCGCAGCCGGTGCGGATCGCGCAGCCGGCGATGAGAGCGGACGAACGGCCCGGCACCGAGTGGCGCGCCTGGCACGAGCCGGCAACGGAACGGCAAGCGCTCCACTACAAACTCTGGCAGGATATGCGGGTGCTGCCGCCCCCCGAGATCGACCTGGTTCTGGCGGCGTTGCGCCTCGTGTGTGGCGAGGCAGCGGACGAGGACGCGCCACGTTCCATGTCGCAGGCCGAAGCCAGGACGCTCGCGGCCGAAACGACCTTCTCCCTCGAGGGGCACACGATCGACCACCCCGACCTGCCCAGCCAGCCCGATGCGGAGGTCAGCGCGCAGGTGCGGGGCGGCATGGCGGCGATCGAGGCGTTGACCGGGGCCGCCGCGACCGGGTTCGCCTACCCGTATGGCCGAACCGACGCGCGGGTTCGGGGTCTGGTGCGGGCGGCCGGCGTCCAATGGGCGTGCACCACGCAAGGCGGCCCGGTGCGGCCCGGTTGCGACCGTTTCGCGCTGCCGCGGCAGACGGCGGCCGATACGCCGGGCCTCGCCTGGGCCGACGCGGCATGACGGTCCGGATCGCGAGGACGGGGCGGTGATGTCGAGGCTGTTCCGGTTGGGGTGGCCGGGTCGCCCGGCCACCCTGCGCGCGATCGAACGGCGGTATGCCCGCTTCGTACCCGCGGCGGTGATGCTCGGATTGCTCACCAGCCTCTGCGAAGGTCTCGGCATCGGCATGCTGACGCCGCTGCTGGCGGTGCTGTCCGGCTCGGTCGACCAGTCCGGTCTCCCGGCCTTCGCGGTCCGGCTGCACCGGTTCGCCGAAACGCTGGCGCCGAGCCGGCCGATCCTGCCGCTGCTCGCAATCGTTCTGCTGTTCGTGTTGCTGAAGGCGGCGACCCAGATCGCCAACGCGATCATGATCGGGTCCGTCGAGCAGAAGGCGGGCGACGACATCCGGCGGGCGCTGGCCGAGAAGATGCTCAAGCTGGATTACAGCTTCTTCCTCCGGGAGGACCCGGCGCGCCTGGTCACCATCATCGACACCGATTCCTGGAAGGTCACCGAAGCCGTCCGCGTGCTGTTGGTCGGCTACGCGGCCAAGGCGGCGGCGATCGTGTTCGCCGTGCTGCTGGTGGTGACGGATTGGCGGTTGTCGCTGGTGGTCGCCTGCGGGGTCGGGCTGAGCCGGCTGGCCCATCACGGGCTGCAGCGCCGCCTGCAGCGGCTGGGCCGGGCCGTGGTCGAGACCAACCGGGTGCTCGGCGAGCAGATGTTCCACGCCGTCCGCGCGACGCGGGTGATCCGCGTGTTCGGGCAGGAGCATCGCGAGGCGAACGCCTTCGCGGGCCTGTCGGGCCGGGTGCGGGACGCGATGCTGAAGTCGGAACGCATGGCGGCCTTCTCGGCGCCGGCGATCGAGATCATCCTGGCGGCCTCCATCCTCGCCGTCCTGCTCACGCTGGACGGGCTGGGCAGCGGCGTGCCGCAGGCGGCGACGTTCCTGGTGCTCCTGTATCGCGCGCAGGTCCCGGTGTTGCACGCCAGCGGCGCCGCGCTCCGCCTCGCAGCGCTGCAGGGTTCGATCGCCGAGGTGGAGTGGCTCCTCGGCATCGCGGCGCCACCTCGATCGGCGGAGGCGTCCGTGCCGCTGCTGGCCCCGCCCCCCGGTATCGCCGGGCTGCCGATCCGGTTCGAGGGCGTGTGCTTCGGTTACGACGGCGCCGACGGCCCGGGCGGCCCGGCCCTGAACGCGGTCCGGATGGAGTTTCCGCCGCAGACCATCGTAGCGCTGGTAGGTGCCTCGGGCTCGGGCAAGTCGACCGTCATCAACGTGCTCTGCCGCCTGCTGGAGCCGACGGCGGGGCGGATCGAGATCGGTTCGCATGCGCTCAGCGAGATCGATCCGGGGCGATGGCGCGATCTCATCGGGCTGGCCGGTCAGGATACCGATCTGATCACCGGCACCGTGGCGCAGAACATCGCCTATGGCGTGCCGGATGCCGCGATGGCGGATATCGAGCGGGCGGCGTGGCTGGCCGACGCGGACGACTTCATCGGGCGCCTCCCGCAGGGCTACGCGACGCCGCTGGGGGCGGCCGGGCTTGGCTTGTCGGGCGGCCAGCGTCAGCGGATCGGCGTCGCCCGCGCGGTGCTGCGGCGGCCGGAGATCCTGATCCTGGACGAGGCGACCAGCGCGGTGGATGCGGCATCGGAGGCACGGATCATCGACCGCTTGGCGGGTGCACGGCCGTTCGGACGCGCGGTCATCGTCAGCCACAACCCGCAGATGCTGACGATGTGCGAGGTCGGCATCGTGCTGTCGGCCGGGTCGGTGGTCGAGGCCGGGCCGATGGACGCGCTGTCCTGGTCCGGCGAGACGGTTCCCGGCACCGCCGATGGCCCCGTCCGACAACGCGCTCCGTATGGGCACAGCGAGGCCGCCCATGACTGATTGGACCACCGTTCCCCACCGCGTGCGGCGGGCGCTGCGCCGCCGGGTCGGCCTCGGGCCGTTCCGCAGCGCCGCGCCGGTGAGCGCGGATTTCGGCTATGCCCGGGGCCTGCCGGTGGACCGGTTCTACATCGAGCAGTTCCTGGCAGCCTCGGCCCCCCTCATCCGCGGCACCACGCTCGAGGTCGGCGACGACAGCTACACCGCGCAATTCGGCGGCTCCGCCGCGACCCGGCGCGAGGTCATCCACATCGACGCGGCCACGGCCACGTACCGCGGCGACATGACGCAGCCGGGCGTGTTGCCCGAGAGCCGGTTCGACTGCGCCGTCATCACCCAAACGCTGCACCTGATCTTCGACATGGCGGCGGCGGTCCGGCGCCTGCGGGAAACCTTGGCGCCCGGGGGCACGCTGTTGCTGACGGTGCCGGGCATCAGCCCGATCGCCGGCGACCGATGGGGCGAGACCTGGTACTGGTCACTGACGGCGCTCTCTCTCGGCCGCCTGCTCGGCGAGGCATTCGGCGCCGAGAACGTCAGCGTGCGCGCCTACGGCAACGTCTTCGCGGCGACCGCCTTCCTGCAGGGGCTCGCGGTCGAGGACCTGGAGCGCTCCCTGCTCGAGCCGCACGATCCCCGCTACCCGGTCATCGTTGCAGCCGCCGCGCGACGGTCCGCAGGCTGAGCCCCAGCAGCCAGGCCATCGTCGGGAGCACGGCGGCGGGATGGGCGCGCGTATCGCGGGCCAGACGGACCAGCGCGGCGCGGCGCTGGCGGCCGAGATGGGCGCGGTGCCACGAAGCGAGCAGGAGCCCGGCGTAGTGCCCGGTCATGAAGGCCATGCCTTGCCGGGCGGCGGCACGGTGCGCCGCGTCCTGCCGCGATGACCCAGCGTGGCGCCGGATGACCGCGCGGCTCGTGGCGACCATGCGGAGCGCGTTGGTACTCAGCCCATGGTCCTGTTGCCGGTATTCCGCCGCCTCCTCCGCATAGGCGCCGATCGGATAGCGCCGGGTCAGGCGGAGGTAGACGTCGTAATCCTCGCAGCTCGCCAGGCCGACATCGAAGCCGCCGGACTCACGCAGCCGTGCGACGTCGTACAACACGGTGCCATGCATCGCGATGTAGTTGCCGCCGAGCAACTCGAGGAAGGGCGACGCCACCGTGGGAGCCCGATGATGGCTCAGCGGCCCCAATCGGTCGTTGACGATGACGTAGCCACCATGAACGAAGGCGCGTGCCGGATCGGCGTCTAGACATCGCTCCGCCGCCGTCAAGGCACCGGGACGCAACAGGTCGTCGGCGTCCAGGAAAAGGATGCGGTCGGCTCGCGTCAGTCCGAGAGCGGTGTTGCGGGCGGCGCTGAGCCCGGCATTGCGCTGATGCACGGTGGTGACGGACGGAAAGGACGCGGCGACCTCGCTTGTGCAGTCGGTCGAGCCGTCATCGACCAGGATGATCTCGTCGGGCGGGCGCGTTTGGGCCAGGACCGACCGGATCGCCTCGGCGAGATATCGCCCCTGGTTGAAGCACGCGATAGCGACCGCGATTGGCTTGCCGGGAGCATGATCCCTGGCCTCGGGCTGGTTCATACGGTCCTGTCTGCTCTCCACGCGATGCAAGAATGGTCCGAAGAAGCGGAGACGCGGACGGCATATGGTCCATCTCGAACGCCGCCGCCAGCGCTCGAGGCGATGGAGGGAGACGATCCGCAGCAGTGCACGCGCTGCTGCGGATCTGAGGCGACGTCAGACCTGGGCCTTGCCCCCGTCGACGAACAGTTCCGCGCCGGCAACGTAGCTCGCATCGTCCGACGCCAGGAACACCGCGGCCTTGGCGATCTCGTCGGGCTCCGCCACTCGCCCGAGCGGTATGCCGGCCGCCAGGGCATCGAGTAGACCCTGCTGCTGCGCCGCGTCGGGCCCGGCCAAGCCGACCAGCCCAGGTGTCCGCACCGGGCCCGGGCTGAGCACGTTCACGCGGATGCCGCGCTCCTTGAGGTCCAGCGTCCAGCTCCGGGCCAGGTTGCGCACCGCCGCCTTGGAGGCGCTGTAGATGGAAAAGGCGGCCGTCCCCTCCGACCCGGCGGTCGATCCGAGCAGGATCACCGAGGCGCCGTCCACGAGTAGCGGCAGCGCCTGTTGAACGGTGAACACGACCCCTCTGACGTTGCGGTCGAACGTCTCGGCGTAGTGCGCCTCCGTGATGGCGCCGAGCGGCAGCATCGAGCCGCCGCCCGCGTTGACGAACAGCACGTCGACGCGCCCGGCGCTGGCCTTCACCGTGTCGTAAAGGCGGTCAAGATCGGAGATCTTCGCGCTGTCGGCTTGGATGCCGGCGGCGTTGGCGCCGATCGCCGTCACGGCGGCGTCGAGCTCGGCCTGGCGGCGGCCGGTGACGAACACCCGGGCTCCCTCCGCTGCGAAACGCTTCGCCGTGGCAAGGCCGATGCCGCTCGTTCCGCCTGTGATGACGGCGACCTTGCCTTCGAGTTTGCGGGACATGGCTGCGGCTCCGTTGTGGTGATGAGCGACAGATGTCGCTGCCTCGATCATTTCAGAATAAAAATGTCTGCAAGCTATCGTTGCAGGAATGTCGAGGTAGCCGCGCCAGGTTGCGGAGAGCTGGCCAGGATGGCGGAGGACGCGGAGGAATGCTCGTCCACCGGAGCCGCCCGGGCGCTCGGCGTCTCAGGGAGCGACCGTGTCGTAGGTCCGAATTCGGTTGAAGGATTGCCTCGCCGCCTTGACCGATCTCGGCCGCGGCGTGGCCGAGCGCGCCGCCCGCGAGCTGCCCAAGCGGTTCCGTGGCTTCGTGCGCTTGGCGGTGCCGATGTCCGTTGGCCTACGCTGGGCGACGCCGCTTCTGGCCGGCTTCATTCGGCTCTACCCGAACATCACGGTTCCCCCCCTCGGCGGCGCGAGCGTGGACCTGATCGCGAGGTCGTCGATGCAACAGTGCAAATTGTGATCCTGGAGAACTCCCGCTCGTGGCTCGGGGTTCGGAGGCTTGAATGGCAGGCGAGTTCTAGTTGTCGGATCGGCGGTGGGCGGTGCTAAACCTTTCCGCCGACGAATGAGCGCGGTGCACGCCGTGCATCGCGTTCCGTATCATCCTGCTTGGGGACGGTCCTGAACCGGTCACTCACAACCCCCGACCCGTAAACACCGCAAATCGTTTGATCCCGTGCGCGACAAAGCCCGCCACGTCATCGAACGAACCCGTCGGGCGCCTGAGATTGCCGCCGCATACACACGACAACCAGCCCGCCCCCAACTTCGCTTAGCTGTCGCAATCACCACCCCAATCCTGCACGGATGGTGCTGAACGAGACTGGAGCCCAAAGCGTCAGCCAATCGGCTGAAGTGCGGTGAAGCCGCGGAGCTTATCGTCGATCCTCACTCCTCCCGCATCGCATGAAAGAGGCTGTCCGAAATCGGGCTCACCAGGAAGCTCAGGATCGACCGGTTGCCGTTGATGACCAGCACGTCGGCGGGCATCCCGGGCGACAGGACGACGCCGGGCTTGTCCGCCAGTGCGTCCGGATCGATCTCGGCGCGGATCAGGAACACAGGCTGATTGTTCGCGTCCATCTGCCGATCGGCGCCGACATAGGTTAGCCGCCCGCTGATCACTGGCACGCGATGGGTTTTATAGGCGGTCAGGCGCACATTCACGACTTGGCCGACCCTAAGATGTTCCACCTGATTGGGCGCGACGTTGCCTTCGATCAACAGGTGCTGCGTTGCCGGAACGAGGTCCATGATCGGCTGGCCGGCGACGATGCTGCTGCCGATCGTGAAATACTTCAGGTCGGTGATCACGCCGGATTCGGGGGCGATTACGTCCCGCTTGGACAATTGGTCGGTGGCGGCCCGCAAGCGCTGGTCGGCATCGGACAAAGCCGACTGTGTGTCGGCGCTTTCGCGCGAGATGTCGGCGCGCCTGCTTTCGGCCGCGTTGAGCGTTTCCAGCTCGATCTGCGCGATCGCCTGCTCTGCTCCGGTGAGCTGGGCGGCCAGTTGCCCAATCTGTCCACGCAGTTCGGCATCCGTCCGGAGCAACTCTAATTGGCGCGGCTTGGTCGACAGGCCGCGCGACAACAGGAACTCGACGCCCTTCAACTCCTGCGCCACCAAGCTCAGTCGGGTGCCAGCGGAGGCGATCTGGGCGCGGATGGCGACGATCTGTGCCCTTTGCTGCGCCACCTTCCGGTCCTGGACGCGAACGGACGCGTCCACCGCGTCCCAGCGGACGGCGAATTGGTGCGTTTCCGCCGCAACGGCGGCCACGATGGCCGGGTCGCCAGCAGCGGCGGCCATCAGATCGGCAGGAAATGCGAGTTGACGCTGGTCGACCGCCTCGGCTGCGAGCCGGGTCAGCTTGGTGACGGCCGACCAATATTGAACCTTGGCCTGGTCACGAGTCGCCCGGATCTGGACGTCGTCGAGACGGAGCAGGACCTGCCCCCCGACGACGTGGTCGCCCTCACGGACCAGTAGCTCACGTAGAATCCCGCCATCGAGCAGGGTGATGGTCTTGCGTTTGCCGCTGGCGACCACGAACCCGTTGGCCGGAACGGCGCTGTCGACCGTGGCCGCCGCCGCCCAGCCGAGCACGCTGCCCAGCCCAACGACGACCACCAGCGCCGCCATCAGGGCGACCCGGCGCAACGACAACTGTGGCAGGCTCCGTTCGGCCTCATCGAGCCAGAGCGGCCCGGCAGAGGATTTTGCAACGTCGGACATGGGGCCTCCTCAGGCGAGCTCGAGCTTGGACGGTGCCGTGTGGACCGCTTCCGTGCGGGCCGGTGCCGCCGCAACGGCCACGCGGCCGTCAGCCATCTCGATCACGAGGTCGGCGTCGCGCAGCAAGGCAGGGCGATGGCTGATCACCACCGCGATAGCGCCCTCGGCGCAGCATTCCCGGATCGCGCGGAGCAGCGCATCACTGCCCGCGCTGTCCAAATTGGCATCGGGCTCGTCCAGCAACAGCAGGCGCGGCGCGCCGAACAGCGCACGGGCGAGGCCGACCCGCTGTCGCATGCCGCCCGAGAGGGTGCCGCCATTGCCGGACAGCGGCGTTTCGTAGCCGGCGGACAGGCGACCGATCTGCTCGTGGATCGCAGACTGGCGGGACGCCACGATCACCCGGGGCAGATCGTCTTGCAGGCGGGCGATATTGGCCGCCACGGTCCCGTCGAGCAGGCTGACGGATTGCGGGAGATACCCCACGTCCAGGCCGCCGCGCACCGACGCGCCGTCGAGCGTGATGGTGCCCTGGCTCGGCAGGACGACCCCGGCCAGCACCCGCAGCAACGTGGTCTTGCCGCTGCCGTTGGGCCCACGGAGGACGGCGAGGGTGCCGGGTGGGACGTGCAGGTCCACGTCGCGAAGCAGCGCCCGACCATCCACGCTGAACGAGACGCCGCGCAGCAAGAGGCCCGGCTCCGTGCTGACCGAACTCGGCGCGGCACACTCCTCCGTCGCATCCGGCAGCAGGGCCGACAGACGCTGCCAGGCCCCGCGGGCCAGCAACCAGGTGCGGCAGCTGCCGACCAGGTGATCGAACGGACCGAATGTCTTGCTCATGAGAAGGTTGGCCCCCATCAGGGTGCCCGGTGTAGTCTGCCCGCGGACAATCAGGACGGCGCCGAGCGCCATCACGCTCGCCTGCAGGACAAATCGCATCAAGCGCGACAAACCGGCGACGGTCTCGGCGACGGTGGACACGTGTCGCAGGGCCGAAACCGCGTGCGCATAGCGCAGGCACCACCGGCGGGCGATGGCGGGCAGCATGCCGAGCCCCTCCGTCACCTCCAGCTCCGAGAGGCCGTGGGAAAGGGCGTGATCGGCCGCGCGACGGCGTTCCTGAGCACGATGCAAGACCGGGTGCAGCAGGGCCTCGCTGGCGAGCCCGGCAAGGATCAGGCCGGCGATGCCGACAACCGCCAAGAAGCCAAAGGCCGGGTGCAACATGAACAGTATCGTCACGAAGAGCGGAGCGCACAGCGCGTCCAGCGGCGTGGCGACGGCGCCCGAAGCCAGAAAGGATTGCAGTTCATGAACGTCGCGCGCCAGCTGCGGTCCAGCCCGCTTGTCGCCCCCCGCTGCCCGCCGGATTCCTTCCTCGAGCGCCGGGCCGTTCAGGCGAAGCGCGACCGCGTCGGCAACGGCCAGGAAGGCAGTGCTGCGCAAATAATCAAACGCGCCATAGAACAGCAGCCCGATGATGCAGGAGAGCGACAACACCAGCACGGTGTCCATGTTGTGGCTCATCAGCACGCGGTCGTAGAGCTGCATGTCATAGAGCGGCACGACCAGGATCGCGAGGTCGATCAGCAGGGTGAGCCCGAGCGCCAAACCGAAGCCGGCGAGCAGCGTCCGGCGGATTTGCCGCATCCTCACGACGCGGCAACTTGGCTGCCGGGGTTCGACACCAGGCGAAACGGCCGATTGCGGAGTTGCTCACCAATCTCCGCTGCCGGGCCGAACCGCTCAACGGCGCCGTCGCGAAGCACCAACACCTTGTCCACGGCGGCCAACAGCGACGGCCGGTGCGTCGCCAGCAGGACGGTCACGCCGTCGCGCCGCAGCTCGGCCATCAGCGCAAGGAAATCCCGCTCTCCGACCTCGTCGAGAAAGGCCGTCGGTTCGTCGAGCACCAGCAGTCGGGGCGAGGTGAACAGGGCGCGGGCGAGCGCCACGCGCTGTCGTTGCCCGCCCGACAACAGATTGCCGACCACGGGCGTCGAGTAGCCCGATGGCAGCCCGGCGATAACCCGATGGATCCCGGCACGCTTGGCCGCCGCCACGACCCGGCCGAGATCGGTGGACTGCATGCGGCCGATATTGTCCATCACGCTCTCCTCCAGCAGCGATGGACGCTGCGGCACGAACCCGACATGCCGCGCGAAATCTTCCCGCTCCCACAGAAAGGTGCTGCTGCCGTCGAGGAACACGCCGCCCGCCGTCGGTGGCGCGATGCCGACGATCAAGCGCAGCAGAGTGCTTTTGCCGGCCGAAGAAGGGCCGACCACGGCGACGGCCTCGCCCGGCTCGACGGCAAACGTCACGCCGCGAAGCAGCGGCCGTTCCGCGCCCGGCGGCAGGAAAGCCAAATTCTCGACCGTGAGCCGGGGAACCGGCTCCGGCAAGGGCTCGCGGTAACGCCGGAACGTCGAGCGCGTCGTGACCGCGCGGAGGCGCCGCCAGGCTGCCGTCGCATCCGTCCATTGCCGACGGGCGCCGGCAATGCTGCCGAACGGCATCAATAGCCGAGCGAGAATCATGTTGCCGGCGACCATACTGCCGCTGCTCGAAAGGCCATTGAGCGCCAGCACCAGGCCGGTCGCCACCATGGCGCCCGTCATTCCCATCCGCAGCGCGCTGTTGGCCGCCGAGACCGCACGGGCGCGCAGCAAGGCCCGCTGCACCAAGCTGGCGGCACGCTGCTGGCTGTCTTGCCATAGCCGCGCCAGGGTCGGCAGCATGCCGAGCGCCAGCACGGCCTCAGCGGCGTTCACCCCGTCGGCGGCCCGGCGCAACGCGGACGCGGTCGCTGCATTGGCGTCCAGCATCGCGCGACGGGATACGGCGTCGCCCAGAAGGTTCATCGTCGCCAAAATCAGGACGCAGAGCAGGGCCAGCGCAGCGAGCGCCCAATGCATGACCAAGAGGGCAAGCAGGAAAATGGGCGCCCAGGCCATGTCGAACGGGGCCAGGCAGGCGCGGCTGCAAAGAAAGGCACGTACGGTTTCCAGATCGGCGAGCGCCTCTCGTGCGGCAAGATCGGGGCGGGCGGCGAAAGCGGCCGCCTCGATGACCGACGGCGCCAGCCGCGCAACGAACCGGGCTGCTAAAATCTCCTGGGCGGCGCTACGCAACCCCTCCAGCACGGCCCACACCACCAGACAGATCGCCAGCCCGCCCGCCATTGCCGCAACGGTGTCGAGGTTGCGGGTTGGCAACACCCGGTTGAAGATCTGCATGTTGAATAGCGGAACGGCGAGGGTTCCGAGATTGCAAACGAAGGCCAGCGCCGCGATCGCGACGACGCTGCGGGCCGCCAGCCGCCGGAGCCGATCCGCGACGGGATCAGCATTGCCCCGCTCCCGATCGGGCTGCGTCGCCATCAGCCTACCATCGTTCGCCAGAGGGCCCAGCTGGAGCCGATAAGGGCCAGCCCGGCTACTGCAGCGACCGCGAACAGGCCGCGTGGCGTAGCGCCCCGTGCCGCGGACGTTTCGCGGCCCGCGAGGGCCTGTTCCAGCCGGATGGCGAACAATTCGAACGTCGCCACACTCTCCTGCAGCCCCGCCTGAACGGCGGCGATCTCTGCCAGCGCATTGCCGACGGAGGGCTGCTGCAATAGCGCCGCCTGGAGATTGCGGTGCATCACGCGCTGCGACCCGATCAGCATGTCGAGCCCGCGCTGCAATCCGTTCAGGCCATCGGCATCGGTCGCCGGCGCCGGTGGTGCGTCCAGCAGCACGGTTTCGCCGTCCTCGCCGACCACGGCGACACGCAGCTCCGCGATGCGGGAGCGAAGCTGCTCGGGAATGGGTAACGTGAAGGCGTGCCGGCCATCGCCGATCCCGCTCCGTGCCAGGTCCTCGCGCAAACCGTCGGCCACCGCGCGGGCGACGGTCATGTCGCCCGCGCGTAACTCCACCGCTAGGCGATCGCGGACTCCCGGACGCCACACCCAACCAAGTGCCGCGCTGCTCGTGATCGCCTCGACATAACCGACCAGCTCACCGCCGGATCGCTTGCCAACGGCTTCGCTCATGCCGCCAAGCTCGGAAGCACGCGGGACGCAGCGGTCTCGTTCTGCATCTTGTGATCGACGCCGTTCTCGTCGAGGAAAAGGCGCATGGCGCGGTAGGTCTGGTAGTAGGCGCGATTGAACTTTTCGAACAACGACTGGTCCCAGTAATCCTCAAGCCGGAATGGACGGCCAGAGAACACGTCGAAGCTTGGGATCTGCAGCGTCTCTGCGAACTCGGCCGTACGACTGTCATAGGTGAAGTAAACGGACGGGACTCGGTTGGCCAGTCCGAGCAGATTGCCGTGTAACCGGTAGCCGAGCACGAGCTGCTTCTGCCGAAGCTTGCTCTCAAATTCAGCGACGGAGTCGGAATAGAATAGATTAGTGCTGTAGAGTTCCTCGAGCGGATCGCCGGCGCCGCGTAACCATCCATGGTTGCGCAAGCCCTGGATCGCGGCAGATTTCTGCGCCGGGTTGCCCCACAGGATGTTCTTTTCCTCGACTTCGCCTTGCGCCAGCACGTCGAGATCGAACCGAGATGCCAAATCCAGGATCGTCTGCCGTTGCAGGTCCAGGTAGCGCTGGAGATCCTGCGCGTAGGTTACGTCCACCTCGCGCCGGAGCGTGTATGCGACCTGCCGCACACTCTCGAGCGGCGGTAAGTCGATCCGCAGCGTCGGGTCGTTGTTTCGGAACACGGTCGGGCAGGCGATGATCCGGGCGTTGCGGATCCCGAGGCTCCAAAGCACATCGGCGGTGTAGGCGCCGCGCACGCCGAGTGAAACGGAGCGCTCGGCGATGAGTTCGAGGACACGCCGGGTCGCCGGGTTGACGGCGGATGGCCCCTTGGACGCAGCCTGCGCACCGATACCGAATGCGATCACGGGGATCTTCAACTTGGCCAAGACGGTGGGCGCGTTGTCCCACTGCATGTCCTTATGCAGGTAATTGGAGCCGCGCAGGAAGGCGTAATCGTATTCGCTGTTGTAGCGCTCGATGTCGGCTTCGGTGGGCGTGCGGATCTTGAGCGGTTCGAGGTGCGAGTAGTTCAGCAGCTTCAGCGAGCTGTCGAAGACGAAGGCGTCGCCGATGTTGTGGTAGTGGTCTGGGGCTTTGGAGAAGCCCAGGTCCGAATACCAACGTACGCAGTCGTGGTCGTAGACTTCGCCAGAGGGGCTAATGACCAGGATTTTTGCCATGGGATCGATGTCTCCGGTTCAGGCCGCGATGCGGACGGTTGACGGGGAAGAGGTCTCGGTCCGAGCCGGGATGGATCGGTAGAGGGCGAGGTGGTCAGACGCGAAGGCCGGCAGATCGGGTGGGCGGGGTGCCGCGGCGGAAAGCCGCTCCCACAAACCATCCTCTCGCAGCGCTCGGCCGAGCCGGTCGGCGAGGCTTTCCGGGCTGCCGGTGCGGAAATGCAGCCCGTCGATCCCGTCGGACACCTTTTCCGCCATGCCGCCGATGCCGCTGGCGATCACCGGGCGGCGATGCAGGAGCGCCTCCTGGATCACCACCGGCGAGTTCTCCCACCAGATGGAGGGAACGACGACCCAGTCCACTTCGGCCATGAGGCCGGGCAGTTCGTTCTGCCGATAGCTGCCATGGAATCTGACGCGGCGCCCGGCTGCCTCGACCAGCGCGTGGAACCGGCGCTGAAACGCTTCCGGTTGCAACTCGAGATTGCCGCCAAACACACTCAGCGTGGCGTTACCCCAGAGATCGTCCGGCACGCGGCTGACCGCATCGAGCAGAACCGGCAGGCCCTTGAACTCGGTCACCTGCCCAAAGAACGCGAAGCGGTCGCGCCGGCCGCTATCTGAAAGTGCGCGCGGGGGGACCGGTTCGCCGTCGACGCCGTTCTCGATCACGCGGAAGCGGTCCGGCGGCAATCCCCAGGCCAAGTAGCGGTCGACCAGGAAGTGGCTGGGCGACACGTAGGCATCGGCGAGTAGAAAATGCGCCCGAAGGTGCTGCTCGCGGGCAAAAAACGCCGCCGGCCCGTGCTGCGGCAAGCAGACGTTGCAGAGAGAAGGTGACGAGCCCGAGCACAGCGCGTGCCGGCCGGTCTTGACCATTTGGCCGTGATTGGCACAGATCGCCAGATACTCGTGGAACGTGACGACCAGGCGCGCCCGCGGCAAGACGCGTCGGACCAAAGCGATCGCCTCCACGCCAAGCCCAATCACGTGATGAAAATGGACGACGTCCGGGTCGATGCGTTCCAGATACGAGGCCACAGAACTTCCGAGCTCGGCCAAGCCGCCGTTGGAGAGCCAGAACTCGTCCCAGGCGCCCGTATGCAGGAAGGCTTCCCGCCCGCCATGCCGCAAGCTCATCATCGGAGTCGCGGCATGGCGGCGGATCGTCGAGGGTGCACGGGATAGGTAGAACGCCTCGTGGTCTGGGCTCGCATCGATCGCGCGGAACAAGCCGTGCGACGCGACCTCTGCGCCGCCGATCGAGTAGCTCGGATGACCGTGCGAGATGATCAGGACGCGCAAATCGATTGCTCCCCCCAGGTGTGGCGCAAAATCCAACCGTCGATCAGCGGTGCCGTCGGCGCCGCTTGCGCGGCATCTTCCTCCGGCGCCGACACCTGAACGGCGGGCACCCATCTCATGGGCAGCCCGGCCTCGCGCACCGAAAGGAAGAAGGCGGCTTCTTGGCCCGCCTCGGTTGTGAACCGTGCCGCTCGCGTGATTGCCGGCAAAGCGGCCCGGCTGATCAAGCAGCAAACGGTTGTGCCGGCATCGGCCGAAACTGGCTCGCCTTCACCGGCAAACTCGGCGCAGAGCCCGGCCAGAGGAGCGGAGATGCTGGCGAACGGCGCCTGATCAAGGAAGGCGACGTGCTGGCTGCCGGCGAAGCAGACTGAACGGTCCTCGAACAGCACGGTTGGGCAGGCGATCGGGTCGCTTCCGGCGGCGCGACCCAACGTGTCCCGCCACGCCGGCGCATTGCCGACCAGTCCGGGCGAGACAAGCAGGAAGCTCTGCGCCTCGCTCACAACCGATGCCTCGCGAAGGGCGTCGACCGGAAGCGGCGTTCGCGCGATTGCGACGACGCTGGCCGGCAGCCCGTAAAAGCGGATCAGGCGGACGAGCGATTGGCGTTGCGCATGGTCCCATTCCGGGCCGCAAACGAATACGACTTGCTCGTCGGCGCCCGCCGGGTCCAGCAGGAAACTGGCCAAGAACGAGCGCGGCAAACTTGCCGTGCGCAACGGCACGACGATCGCGCGAGCCCGCTGCAGCGGGCCGCTCAACAGGATCTCACCGACCGTTTCGCCCGATGGCGGCAGCCCGGCGATGAACGGTGCGAGGTGCCGCTCGACGATGGGCTCGCCCGAAGGCTTATGCAGGTCGACGCTCCCGAGCAAAGCGGCCCGGACGCCCGGCGCGTCAGGCGAGACGAAACGAACCGGCAGAAAGGCGAGGCCACCGTCGGTGAAGGTGAAGCGGAGATAGGCGGGGCGGGACGGCGGCAGTGTGTCGGGCACCGCGACGGCGAACCCCCATTTGTGGCCCAGCGGGGCGGGAAATGCCGGGTCGGCCGCAAACGCGGCAGACACGTCCGGCCGCGGAATGCGCTCCCACCTTTCATCCAGGCGGGCCGCAAGCCCCTCCTCCGTGCAGAGATGGAGTGCGGCCGTGTGGCCCGCCGGATCGAACACCCAGCCGGACACGTAAGCGCCCCCGTTCTCGGCAGCGACCGCCATGTCCAGCGCGGCCCGCACCGGCCGGGGGACGCTGTTGAGCGTGTCGCGGCCGTCGAACACGGGCTGCAGCGTGGCGCGCAGGAGCGTCTCCAGCGGAGGCGGGCAGTTCAACCGCGGCAGGAGATGGCGGATCTGGCCGACGCTGTCCTCCAGGCCGAGAACGCGCGGCTCGACCACACGCCGGCTGAGCAAGTCGTCGCCAGTCAGCAGGAAGATCCGTTCCAACCCGGTCACCGCGTCGATCGCCTCTGGCGGCAGCGCCAGCACGCTTCCGCTCGCCGCCGCCGTCAAGTCCGCCCGCGCGAAATCGCCGACGGTCGCCGTGTGACGCAGGACGCCAGCGCTGGGCAGCAATAGCTCCACCGGCTCGGTCAGCTTCACGCCCCAACCCTGCATCACCACGCAGCGTTGCGGGACATGCATGATGATCTCAACGCACCCGTCCACGCGGGCCGCGTGCTGAAGAAATGCTTGAAGCACGGCGCGTGGCTGGCGGGCCGCACCGCCGTCGTCGGAGCGCATTACATCGAGCATGAAACGAGTGATGCGGGCGGCGTGCTGGCCGGCCAAGCCTGCGACCTGCGAGCCGAACTCGCTGTCGTCGGCACTGCCGTCCACCCCGAGGCGGATATCGCGGTCGGCCGTCCGGGCGCCGCGGAGCGACAGCTCGGCGCCGTCGGCCCGGTCGGCGATCGGCGGCAACCGAACTGCGATCAGGAAGCCGAAACCGGCGTCACCGCCGAGGGGCCAGAATTCGGCACGGAACACGCCGGGCTGGGACGCCAGCCTCGCCGAGCCCATCTTCGGCATCGGCGTGACCGACCGGCCGAGCAGCATCAGCGCGCCCGGTTGCGCGCGCCACATCGCGAGCGCTTGGGGCGGTGAGGCCGGTGCCGGATCGCGGGACACGGTGCGCAGAACGGACAGGCTCATGCTGCCGATCTCCGGGCCGTCGACTGGAGCAGAGCTGCGTAGCAGTCCAGGTGTTTGGCGGCTGACTCCTCGATGGAAACCGGCGGCACGATCCCATCGACCAGATGCTGCCAAAGGCCGACCTCCTCGATCGCCCTGCGCATGGTCGCGGCGAGCGAGGCGGCGTCACCGACCGGAAAGTGCAGCCCGTTCACGCCATCCCGGACCAACTCGAGCGCACCGCCGACCGCGCTGGAGATCACGGGGCGCCAGTGCTGAAAGGCTTCGTTGATGACGAGAGGCGCGTTCTCCCACCACTGCGACGGGAACACGATCCAGTCGGCATCGGCGATCAGTCGCGGGAGGTCGTGGCGCTGGTAGCCGCCAGCATAACGCGCGTCCGGCGCCTTGGCGCGCGCGGTCGCGAAACGAGATAAGGTATCTTCGGCCTGATGCTCCGTCCCGCCATGCAGCGACAACGTGTGCGCGACGCCCCCATCCGACAGCAGCGCCGACGCTTCCAGCGCGACGGTCGCACCCTTGAAGCGATTGATGTGACCGAAGAAGGCGAACCGGTCGCGGCGGAGGGCGCGGCGGGCGGGCACCGGAGTGGCGGCGGGCAGACCGTTCGGGACCAGGGCGATCCGTTCGGGGTCGAACCCGGCGGCGATGAACCGCTCGCGTAGGAAGCGGCTCGGGGCGATGAACAGATCGACCTGATCCAGCGCGTTGCCCACGTGCAGCGCCCGGAGCTTGAAGTCGGTCAGGCTGCGGTCGGGGAAGCAGGATCGGCATGCATCGGGCCGCGCGCCGTGGCAAAGAGCGCCAGCGCGGGTGACCATTTGTCCGTCATTGGCGCAGAGCGGGTAGTAATCGTGAAGTGTCATGACGATACGGGTTTGCGGAAGGCAGCGGCGAATCAGGCCGATCATTTCCACGCCCAGCGTCATGACATGGTGAATATGGACCACGTCCGGCCGCTGCTCGCTCAGCAGGCTCCACAGGGGTTGGCTCAACCCGTGCAGGTCGATCTGTGAGAGGAAAAACGGGTCGAAGCCGCCGGTCCAAGCCAGCACCTCGTCCGGCGCGCCGCCGATCGCTTGGAATGGCGTGCCGGGGCTGGCTGGCCGCTGGTGCGCGGCGGTGCCGGCGAGCAGCAAGCCTTGGACGCCGCGGTTGCGCAGCGTGCGAAACAGGTCGCGGGCGAAAATTTCAGTGCCGCCGGCCTGCAGCTCGGGGTGGGCATGGAGCAGGAACAGGACGCGCATCAGCCAGCCGCCTTTTCGAACACGCAGATATCCTGGAAGCTTCGACCAGCGCGGCCGCTCCACCATCCGTAACCAGCAGGGTTGCGACGGCGCAGGCCGTGGCGGAGGAACAACTCCAGCAGGACGTCCTCGTCATAAGCAACCGCCGCCAAGGGCGCGTCCGGGATCGCGTAATAGAAAGGGCCTTCCCCGGCCGGGTCGAACGCAAGGGTCCCATTCCCGGCCTTCAGCGCGGCCCGCGCCGGGGGATTCATGAGAAATGCGGTTGCAAAACAGCGTCCGCCGGGAGCGAGCAGCCGTGCCACTTCCGACGCGTAGTGCAGCGCTTCCGGCCGATCCAAATGGGTAAGCACGGAGATGAGGCAGATCAGGTCGAAGCTTCCGTCTTCGAACGGCAGCCGGATCGTCGCTGTGTCGAGCGCGCCGGCCGGGTTGTAGAGAGGGTGCCGCAAGTCGAGATGGTGAAAGCGGATGTCGGGGTAGAGCGGTGTGACCGTGCTGCTGCACCAGTCGATCCCGGCCGCGACCGGGTCGACGCCATCGTAGCTGCCCGTCTCGAGAAACTGCGTCAGGGGGAGGGCGAGGCGGCCGATGCCGCAGCCGATGTCCAGTACGCGATCGGCCGGTGTGAGGTCCGCATCTTTGACGAGGCGCTCGAGGAATTCGGCGCCGATCGCCCGGTAGTCGCCGTCGCCCACGTAAATGAGCTCGCTTGGCGGAACCGGCATGAATCGGTTGCGGGTCAGATGGGCGCGCAGGGTCGCGATGTCGGTCATGGCGCTGCTCCGGCGCCGCCGAACTCGGGCTCCGCCATGAGCTCGGCGATCGTGTCGTCCCAGCGCCGATGGTGGAGACGACGATTATAGCGACAGGCGAGCGTGCCGCTGTAACCCTTGTGCAGACTGATGGAGCGGCGCTCGAAGTGGAATAGCTCCGCTTCCGGAACGTAAACCGTCATTGCGCCGGCGGCGTGCAACCGCAAGCAGAAGTCGGAATCCTCGTAGTCGCCGACGATGTAATCCTCGCAGATGCCGCCGACCGCCTCGAACAGCGAACGGCGAACCATCAAGGCCGCGCCGGTGAGGCCAGGAACACGCCGCGACCGGGCCGCCCCGGGCCAGAGGCGTGGCATGCCCTTGTGGTAGTGCGCATTGAGCCACTGGCCATCGAGGTCGCGCTGAAAGAACAACCCGGCATGTTGGATCGACTCGTCGTCGAACAGCAGCTTGGGGCCGACGGCGCCGACATCGTCCTGCGCCAGTGCCGTCAGAAGCGTGCTGAGCCAAGGCCGACCAGCTGGCACGACGTCCGAGTTGAGCAGCAGCAGCGCGGGCGCCCGGGCGAAGGCGGCGCCGGCATTATTGGCTGCAGCATAGCCGATGTTGTGCGGCAGGATCAGGAGCAGCATTGGCAGGCCGTGGAGGGCGTGGAACCCTCGCAGGAGATGCTCGACCTCGTGCGCCTGTTCCGGGCTATCGAGCACGAAGATGAGCTGGGCCGTCCGGCATTGCGGATCGTTCGCGAAGGCCGCGAGTTGGAAGCGCAGGAAGCTCAGGTTGCGGTAGAGCGGGATGAGGATGCTCACGGCCGGGTCGGCCGGAGGCGTGCCGATGCGGATCACGTCGGGTGCACCGCGGCCGTTGAGGGCGCGGCGGTGAAAGGACGCCGCGGCCGGGGCGAGGCAGTCGTCCAACATCGCGTCCGTCACGGCTTCCGGCGGAACGCTGGCTAGCACGGCCGTTCGCGCCGCTGCGGGAGAGGGTTGGCGAAGTGGCGAGCGGACCTCGATGCGAGCGCCGGAATGCAGCCGCAGGAACAGCGTCGGCTGTAGAGAAATGCCGGCGCAGGGATCGCGCACCAGCGCCACAAAGCCGCTGCGCGCGCGTCCGCCCGAGAAGGCGGCGCTGGCGAAGTGCTTGTCGATGTCCGGCCGCCGGAACCAGTGCATCTCGCCGAGAGCTAGCGGGACCGTGCCGTCGTCTCCGCCGAGTTCGACGGCGGCGACCAACTGCATCGGGTCTCGGATCCATCCGCGGAGGAACAAGCGGCCTTCCCCGTCCTGCAGCGACGCTTCCAGCGCGGCGCCGATGGGGCGGGATACGTCGTCATGCCGTCGCGGGGCGGCTGGGGACAGGAACGAACTCTCGCGGAGATGCGCGGCGACACGCGGGCAGACCGGAGCGAGCGCTTGAAGGCAAGCGGCGCGGATTTTGGCGGCGCGGAGATTGGCCCGGTCGGGCACGCTTTGCAGCAGGTCCTGCACGCCTGAACGCGTCATCGCCAGTTCGAACAGCCTGAAGCGCTCGTCTTGAACGAGCAGGACGTCCTCGGGCGTTACCCGTTCGATCAGGTGCAAGCCGGTCGACCCGGGAAGGGTTGGCGCGGCACTCCGACGCACGCGCGCTTCATTCACGATGAACACGGTTGCGGTGCCGAGATCGGGCAAGTCGTCGAGCAGCATCCACGCCGCGGATACGGTCGCGACCGGCTTGGTGACGCCGCACTCGTGGGCGCAGAGACGGGCGAGTTGGAGGCAGGCAGACGCGAAGGCGGGATCGTCGGCCAGCGAGAACGCCTTGCCGCAGAAGCCGAGCAAGAAGCTCAACAGGCGCTGTTGCGATGGATGATCGAGCTCTTCGGCCAGCTCGACGATGTCCGAACCGAGGATGATCGTGTTGAACGGATCGGCGGCATCCAGTTCGTGCGGGTGGTCGGCCGCGACGGACAGCAACGCTCCTTCCGGTGAGGCGTGGAAGGCCGACAAGCGCATCGCAGCGATCTGGTGCGGACCGGAGGCGGACTGCACGGCCACGGTGCCGTAGGGCGGCTCACGGCCTGAGAATAGGCGCCCTTCGACGCTGGCCTTGGAGGTCGACAGCAGGATGACGTCGGCGGCGAGCAGGATCGCTCGCGGCGGCAGCGTATCCGGAGGAAGGCGACTGAGCAGCATTAGAGCATCCTGCCATCTGTTCGGGCGCCCCCCGTGCGGCCGTTTTCGGCCGAACGGGGAAGAATTCCGACGGCTTTGCCGTCGCTTCGAGAAGAAACCGGCGTGTGCCGAGGTTAGTGAATGGTGAAGTAGCCGGACGGATTGTTGTGGATGTCCTCAGCCTTGATGCCGACCAGCGTGATCGTCTCGTTGCCGAGTTGGATCACGGCGTTGCCGTGCACGTCTTGGACGTGAGAGGCGACGTCCTCGGCCGAGCTGATGTTGAGGCCGTTCATGTTGCGCTCGATTTGGAGCATGTCGCCGTCGTGGAACCCCATCACGACGTTCTGGCCACCCCCGCTGTGGAACTCGAACCGGTCGTAGCCGGAGCCGGCGACCATGGTGTCGTTGCCGTCGCCGGCGACCATCAGCGTCGAGCCGGAGCCGCCGATCAGCATCTCGTGGCCGCTGCCAGCAACGAGCGTGTCGCTGCCACTGCCGCCCAAGAGGGTGTCGTGACCCGTTCCGCCCTCGAGATAATCGTTGCCGGAACCACCATGAAGCATGTTGTAAGTACCGGAAGCGATCATCGTGTCGTTGCCGGAGCCGCCCAGGATGGTGTCGTGGCCGTTCCCGGAGCTCTCGACATAGCTGTTGCCAGAGCCAAGGCTGATGAAGTCGTGGTGACCCGAGAACAACACGGTGTCGTTGCCGTCGCCCGTATAAAGCGTCTCGTGATGGCCACTCATACTGAAAAAGTCGTGGCCATCGCCGCCAGAGATGGTGTCAAAGTTGTGCGACACCATGAAAGTATCCGATCCGCCAGAGCCGTGCATTGCCGAATGATCGGCGGTGTCGGTGTAGAAACTACCACCAGGTATCGTTGCCATTTGTCGCCCCTAAAGAATGTAACCCCATCATTCTGATCGGCTCGGGTTTCACTTTTCGCCGATAAAGGTTAATGCAAATTTAAGTCGGACCGAGAACGACCACTTTTTTTTGCGGTAGGGCCGGAATTCTTGAAACCATTAAGGGCTTTCGACCGTAACCGCTCGCCGCACAAGCCGACGATTGGCCAGCCGGCACCCGTCGACATCGAATTGAGTGACGAACAGCTGCGGCTGGTCGGCGACCGTGGCGAAGTTGCGGTCGGGGCTCGTCGGATCGAGGAGCGAGGGATAGGCAATCGGCGCCGGGTCGCCGCAACGCCATCCGGACGGCCCGCTCGCACGGAGCAGCAACATGGGCATCGACCAGTGCAGGAGGTCGGCGCTGGTGGCGTAGTAAACGCCGCCACTCGGCGTCGTATCCTGCATGAGCGCGACGAAGGCGCCAGTTTCAGAATGGCGGACCAAGCTGGTGACCGGCCACCGCAGGTTGCCCACGTCGACCGGCGCGCACACATGCTCTTCTGGCTGGGCTGTCCCCGCATACGGGTCAACGAACTCGACCGTGAATCCGGTCCCGCTCCAGCCTTTCCACGCGCCGGCCTGCTCCACCGCCTCTGTTCGGAGCAAGCAGTTGCCGCCCCGCTGGGCGTTCGCCTTGGTGGCGAATACGAACATGTAATGGGCATCTTCGAGCGTGACGATGTTGCTCGGGTTGAAGTAGCCGTGGTGACCGGGGGCGAGCTGGTCGTAGCGGTAGGGCAGCGCCGCGACGAGCGCCCGCCCGGGGGCGCGCTGAAAGCGCCGTCCGCCGTCGTGCGAGACGGCCAGGGTCAAGGCGTTGTACCAGCAATCCATATAGCGGCCACTCGGGCACCGGGCCGGACGCACGTGGCCTTGGAACTCGTTATGCACGATGGCCCAGATCGTGCGGCCATCTGCCGTCCACGGGCTGGCAATCCAAGCACGGTCGTCGAACGCCGCCGGATCGTCCTGCTCGCCGCCGCGGAATACCACGGGGCAGCGATGCTCGAGGTGGAGAAGGTCGGGACCCGTGCTGAGCCGGTTGTCCCGGTCCGTCGCGTAGAGCTGGACGGCCCTATCCGCTTGCCGGACCGCGCGGGCCGGTGTGTCCGGGTAGTCGCGGCCCTCGCAGGCGACGTCCTCGTTGAGCAAGGCAGCTTCCGGCTCACCGCTCACATGGAGCCGCAATTTCGGCTGGTCACTGGGACCGGCGGAACACAGGCCCAGCAGAAGCAGGAGGCGCGCGCCCACCAATCCGCGCCTGGTTGGCGGACGCAAGACTTTGCCGTTTCGGCCGGCCACTCGACCCGCGACCCGGCGGGCACGATCAATCACCGTATTGGGCCGCCTCATGCCACGAGTTCGCGGACCAGGCTGGACTGCTGAGCCAGGCATCGCCCGAGCTCGAACTCGGCGACCGCCCGCTGCCGCGCCGCCGTCCGCACCTCGGCCAGCAGCGTGCGACGGGCGAGCAGGTCGGCCGCGCGACCAGCGAGGCGCGCGGCATCGCGCGCGTCGACCAGGAAGCCGTTCCGCCCCTCCTCAACCACCTCGCGCACCGGTGCAACGTCGGACCCAAGCAGGAGGCATCCGCTGGCAAGCGCCTCGACGCACGACCACGACAGGACGAAGGGGACACTGAGATAGAGGTGCAGCGCCGACACGCGCAGGAGGTCCAGATAATCCGGCCTGGCCAGGCGGCCGACGAAGTGGACGCGGGCCGGGTCGAGCGGGATCCGGCTCGAGACCGTCTCGCGCCAGGTCCGGCCATCCGGCGGGGGCCGGCCGTAACTGACCCCATCGCCGCCGCAGATGACGATGTGGGCGCCGGGTCGTCGGCGGAGCAATTCGGGCAACGCTTCCATCAACATGACGAAGCCGCGAACCGGTTCGAGGTCACGGGCGACGAACGTGACGACCTCGTCGCCCACCGCGAAGGAGGGGCCGTTCGGCACGGTGAACCGCGCGTTCGGTCGGGGGGCGACCTCCGCCATGTCCACACCCTCGTGAATGATCTCGATGCGGCTACGGAACGGGCCCGGATGCTGCTCGCGTTGCCACCGCGTGGGCGACAAGCCGCGGTCCATACTATCCAGCGCCGTCAGCAGGCCGGCGTTCCAGGCGCGGAGGCGACAGCGACCGTCCAAGTCGATGCTGGATTCGGGGATGTAGTCGGTGTCCTGGCCATCGGGACGGTAGAACAATTCGCAATAGGAGAGCAGCGGCGTGCGGGGAAACACGTCGCGCAGGAACATGGTCTCACCCCAGCCGGGATGACCGATGACGAGATCCGGCTCGAAGCCTTCGCGCTGCAGGGCCAAGCACGCCCGCGCGACAGCTTGGCCGCGCCGCACCGACGTCTCGGCCCGGCGCAGATAGGGATGAGTCTGCGCCGCCGCCGGCTGGGGTGGGGCGTAGCCGAGCCAACGGATCGACCGGTCGCCGGGTCGTGCTCGCTCGCCGAGGAAAACGACCGTGTTACCGGCGTCCTGCGCGAGGTGGGGCGCGAGATGGCGGAATTGCCCCGGCGCGTTCTGATGCACGAAGAGGACGCGCACGGGCGGCTCGCTGCAGTGAAGCCGCCATCATGCGCAGTAAAACGTTACCGTCGGCTTAAGCGCGAGCGTGTGGGTGCTTGCTCGGGCCCGAGGCTAGGCTCCGTTCTACGAGACCGGGTCGTGGTCCGGGCGACGCCGGTTGGTCGGGTTCAGGCGGCGAGGCGTTCGGGGTTGAAGCTGGCGTAGCGAGCCAAAGCGAGGTCGGCCGACTCGATGTCGGGCGTGCGGCCGGACACCAGGTCGGCGAGCACGCGGGCGGAACCGCAGGACATGGTCCAGCCCAGCGTGCCGTGGCCCGTGTTGGTGAACAGGTTGGGCAGCGACGTCGGGCCGACGATGGGCGTGCCGTCGGGGGTCATGGGACGCAGGCCGGTCCAGAACTTGGCTTGCGACAGGTCCCCGCCATCCGGGAACAGGTCGTGCACCGAATGCTCCAGCGTGCGGCGGCGTGGGGCGCGAAGACGGCGGCTGAAGCCGGCCAGCTCGGCGGTTCCGCCGACGCGGATGCGGTCGCCGAGCCGGGTGATGCCGATTTTGAAGGTTTCGTCCATCACGGTCGACACGGGCGCGCCCTGCGCTTCCGTGATCGGCAGCGTCAGCGAGTAGCCCTTCACCGGGTAGACCGGCAGGCGCAGGCCGAGCGGCCAGAGCAGCGCGGGCGAGTACGAGCCCAAAGCGACGACGTAACGGTCGGCCGTCAACAAACCGGTCGCGGTCTCGACGCCGGCAATGGCGCCGTTCTCGGCGCGTAGACGATTGATGGCGACACCGTAGCGGAAGCTGACGCCCGCCGCTTCCGCCAACTTCGCCAAGCGTTGGGTGAACAGGTGTGCGTCACCGGTTTCGTCGCCGGGCAGGCGCAGGCCACCGACAAACTTATCTTTTACCCGGGCGAGCGCCGGCTCGGCACCGACACACCCGGCCTGGTCCAGCACCTCGTAGGGCACGCCGAACTCGTCCAGCACGGCGGTGTCGCTACCGATGTGGTCGAGCTGCTTCTGCATGCGGAACAGCTGCAGGGTGCCGCGCTCGCGGTGGTCGTATTCGATGCCGGTCTCCGCCCGCAGCGCCTGCAGCACGTCGCGGCTATACTCGGCCAAGCGGACCATGCGGACCTTGTTGAGGTGGTAGGCCGGCTCCGTGCAGTTGGCCAGCATCTGGGCGAGCCACCAGCCGAGCCGGGCGTCGGCGCGCGGCCAGATCACGAAGGGCCGGTGCCGCATCAGCAACCACTTCATCGCCTTGAGCGGGATCCCGGGTGCCGCCCACGGCGCCGAGTAACCCGGCGAGACTTGGCCGGCATTGGCGAACGACGTCTCCAGCCCGGCGCCTTCCTGCCGGTCGACCACCTCGACCTCATGGCCGGCGCGGGCAAGGTAGTACGCCGAGGTGATGCCGACCACGCCGGCGCCGAGCACCAGGACCCTCATGCCGCGTCGCCCGCGGCGCGGTAGACACGATGGTAGCGTTGACCAAGGCTGGTCAGGACCTCGTAGCCGATCGTCCCCGCCTCGGCGGCGACGGCGTCCACGCCGCGATGTGGCCCGATCAACTCCACGGTGTCTCCTTCGTTCAAAGCGCCGTCCGGCAGGGTGGATGCGTCCAGCACGATGCTGTCCATGGAGATGCGGCCCATGATTGGCAGCGCAACGTCGCCGAACCAGGCAGCGCCCTGGTTGCTGCCGCTGCGCAGGTAGCCATCGGCGTAACCGACGGCGATCGTGGCCAGGCGGGCGGGCGCGGTGGTGCGGGCCGTGTGGCCGTAGCCGACCGGCGTGCCAGCCGGGACGTCGCGGCACTGGACCACCTTGGCGTCGAGCCGGATGACGGGCTGCATCGGATTCCGCACGCCGGTAACGGGTGCCACGCCATACAGGGCGGCGCCGGGCCGGACCAGGTCGTAGTGGAACGGGGCGCCGAGAAAAATGCCGGAGGAGGCGGCCAGCGTGGCGGCCGTGTTCGGGAAAAGGGCGCGCGCCCTCTCGAAACGCGCGCGCTGTTCTGCATTTGCCGGGTCGTCCGGCGTATCGGCGCAGGCAAGGTGGCTCATCACATGGGTCAACGCCAGCGGCCCTAATTGGTCGCGCGCCCGTGGCAGATCAGCGGCGGGGAGGCCGAAGCGGGCCATGCCGGTGTCGATCTGCAGGATGGCGGGCAGGCGACGCCCGACGGCGCGCGCCTGATCGGCCCACCGCCCGAGTTGAGCAAGGCTGTTGCTGACCGGGATGATGTTGCCGGCCACGCACTCGGGCTCGCCTCCGGCGAATACGCCGTGCATGACGGCGATGACGGCCTCGCGCGGAATAACGCGGCGGACGGCCAGCGCTTCCTCGAGATGGGCGACGAAGAAGAAGCGGCATCCCGCCTCGAACAGCGCGGGAGCCACTTGCGCGGCGCCGAGCCCGTAGGCATCGGCTTTCACGACAGCGGCGCAGGCCGCGCCCTTGGTCAGTGCGGCCGAGGCGGCAGGATCTCTCGTTGCGACCAATGACGTCGGGTCGATCGGCACGGCGCGTGCCCCGGTCGCGCGGCCGACGAGGGCGGTGAGCGTGCGGTAGTTATCGGCGACCGCGACCAGGTCGATGGTCAACATCGCGCCCGCCGCGCTGTCGCGAGCAAGGGCGGCTGGGCGGGCCAGCCGAGGGATGGCGAGGTTCACGGCCGAGTTTGGCGAGCGGTCGGGTCCGGCGCGAACCGGTGCGGCGATACGATCATCGGTGATGCACCGTGGCACCGAACCGCCGGTTTCAACAAGCACTTCTCGCCAGCCGAAGCCCGCTTCCGAGTGGGCGCTTGCTGAAATGCCGGGTCGGGATCGTCTCCGCCAGGCTGCCGGGCAGAAGCTCGGCTTAGTACGGGGGCCTAGTGCCCCATCAGCCCGGAGGTGATCTGCTCATTGATGCCGATCAGGAAGGACAGGTCGGGCGTCTTGGCGGCGTGTTCACGCTGGATGGTCATGCCGATGGAGACGATGGAGGCGCGCAGGCTGGCGGGCAGCGCGTTGTCGGGGTCGCGGAGCGCGATCACGAGCGAGGTCCAGAGCATGCTGTTATCGGCCAAGGCGCGGAGACGATCCAGATCCGTACTGGTCTGGGCGTGGCGCAGGGCGGCCGTGGCGCGGCGGAACACGTCGGCTTCCTGTTCGCGCAGGTTACGGTCCGCCGAGCGCGCCTTGTAGGCGCGGGTGGCAATCAGGCCATGCATGAAGCGGACTCCGTCGGCTCGGTCGTGGGCTCGGTGGGGCCAACGGTTCGGCCGAGCAAGGCGTCCTCGTGGCGGATGATGCGGCGAGCGAGCTTGAGCGCGGCGTAACATTCGTCGGCTTCGGCCGCGGCCAAGGCGCGATCAAGGATTTCGCGTGCCAAGGCGGAGGTGGTGGCGCTCTTGAAGGCGGCGGTCAGCGCGCGGGCATTCTCCAGACCACGGGCCCGCTCGTCATCGGTGCCGATGTAGGCCGATTGCAGAGCGAAATAGAGGCGGCGCGCGGGCGTGTCGGCCGCTTCGGGCGACATGATCTGCTTGCCGAACAGGAAGCGGGCGTGCGCGGTTAGTTCGATACGCGCTTTTGTGCGGAAACGGATGGGAGCGCCGTTGATGATCATCGTCTCCCCTTGCCGCAGTTCCAGAACGAGGTTCGACATACTGTCAGCCTCTAGCTTTCGAAATGGATCCAAAAGGGACCCGGCGGCGGTGTTGCCGCCGCCGGGCTAGTTTTACTTGAACAGGCTGAGCAGAGCCTGCGGCGCCTGGTTCGCCAGCGACAGGGACTGGGTGCCCAGCTGCTGACGGATCTGCAGCGCCTGCAGGTTGGCCGACTCCTTGCTCAGGTCGGCATCGATGAGGGCACCGAGGCCGGCGTTGAGGCTGTCGATCTTGTTCGAGTTGAACGAGATCGTCGCATCCAGCAGGTTGCTGTCCGAACCAGCCTGGTTGAGGTTGGTCAAAACGGCCGACTGGATGGTGGAGAAGCTGCTCGCAGCGCCCGACGTCGAGGCCAGAGCGTTTGCGGCCGCGGTTTGCGTGGCGGTACCGGAGAAGGTATCGACACCGGCAGCGCTCCGCGTGAAGCTCAGCCCGATGAGGCCGGCCAGCGAGGACGCAACCGTGCTGCTGTCTTCGGCCGTCAGCGTGCTGGTGGAGCCCGTGTCGCTGTTGATCACGTTCTGGTTGGACGCCGAGCCCGTGACGCCGGTTTTACCGAGCAGCGTCTGCCCGTTGTAGACGGATCCATCGACCGCGTTCGCGACGTTCGTCACCAAGGCCTTGAATGCGGTGACATACTGGTCGCGCTGGTCGCTGGAGATGCTCTGGTTGCCGATATCGACGAGCAGCTGCTTCGCCTGCCCGACGTAATCCGACACCTTCGTGAGGCTGTTCACCGCGGTGCCGACCAGACCCTTGGCACTGCCGAGCTGCTGGTTGACGGCCGACAGTGCCCCGACGTCGGCTCGCACCTTCTGGGCGACGGCGAAGGCGGCACCATCGTCCGTCGCGTCGGCGACGCGATAGCCGGTGCTGATACGCTTCTGCGTCTTTTCCAGGGAGGTGTTGGTCGCGTTGAGGGACTGGAGAGCGACCTGGGCCGCGATGTTGGTGTTTACGGAGTTGAGTGACATGTTGAAGTGCCTTCTTGCCTAATCATCAGATCAAGCCCCCGTTTTGTTGGGCTGACGTGAATATGCCTCCAAGGTCTTAACGGTCAGTAAATTGCGCCGGATGTTTTTGAGCCAGCGCAATGCATCGCCGCATGACCGTGGGCAGCGCCTCGCCCGCCAGCGCCACCACAGGCCGCTGCAGACCCGCCGCCTCGATACGCGGCACGGCGGCGGCATACACGTCCGCGAACAACTCGAAATGGGTGAAGCCGTGTCGCGCCGTGCCGGCCAGGCGCCAGGGTGCGGGCTGCGGCGCGTGGGCCAGGATCTCATCCCCCGCGAACGGGTCGGCGCGCCAGGCAGGGCCGGGCAGCTCGAGCATCCCGGCCAGCAACCCGGTCGGTGGCCGGCGCGCGAGCAGAACGGCGCCGCTTTCGTCCTCCAGCCAGAAGTGCACGCCGTAGCGAGACGGCCGGGCGGCCTTGGGCGCCTTGACCGGCAGCAGGGCGGCGGTGCCGGCGCGCCGGGCCAGGCAGGGGTCGTGCCACGGGCACAGCACGCAGGCGGGTGCGCGCGGGGTGCAGACGGTGGCGCCGAGGTCGAACAAGGCCTGGGTGAAATCGGACGGACGGGCGATGGCCGCCGGGTCGGTGCCCAGGCTGCGCGCGGCGGCGGCGATGGCGGCGCGGGCGGCCGGGAGCGGGCGGTCGACCGCGAAGACGCGGGCGGCCACGCGCTCGACGTTGCCGTCCACCGGCACGGCCGGGATGCCCCAGGCGATGCTGCCGATGGCGGCGGCCGTGTACTCCCCGATGCCAGGCAGGGCGCGCAACCCGGCGAGGTCGCGCGGGAAGCCGCCGGCGGCCGAGACCAGCTGGGCGCAGCGGTGCAGATTGCGCGCGCGGGCGTAGTAGCCCAGTCCGGCCCAGGCCTGCAGCACCGAGTCCTCGTCCGCCGCGGCCAGCGCGTCCACGGTGGGGAAGCGCTGCAGAAAGCGGCAGAAGAACGGGCGCACTGTCGCCACCGTGGTCTGCTGCAGCATGATCTCCGAGAGCCAAACGCGATACGGATCCGGCGTCTCGTCGCCCACGGCGCGCCATGGCATGGTGCGGCGGTGCCGGTCGTACCACTGCAGGAGGGCGGCGGCGGGTGGCGGCGGCATGGAGGCGGTATGGCGAGCGAGAAGGCGCCCGGCAAGCAGAAGGACGTTGGCCCGGCCGCTGTGCCCGCGCAGGGAGCAGCGCGTTTCTGGGGCGGCCCGCGGTCGATCGGGTCGCTGTTGCCGGCCGTCACGCGCCCGGCGTTCCGCTCCCGCTCCGCCTCCGCGGCGCAGTTGATGGCCGACTGGCCCGCCATCGTGGGGCCCGCGCTCGCCCGGGCCAGTGCGCCGCGCCAGCTCAGCCGGACGACGCTGACGCTGGCCTGCAGCGGGCCGATCGCGCTGGAGCTGCAGCATCTGGCGGGCGAACTCGCGGCGCGGATCAACGGGCATTACGGGCGAACGGTGGTGGAGCAATTCCGCTTTATCCAGGCGTCGGCGCCGTCCGCCGCGGGTCCGCTCGCGCCGCCGCCCGCGCCGGCGCCCCCGGTGGCGGTGCCCGGCCTGCCCGCCGGCGCGTTGCGCGACGCCCTGGCCTCGCTTGGCGGCGCCGTTGCGCAGGCGGCGGCCGCGCCGCCCCAGCGGCCCCGTGCGAGCAAGCGCCCCGCGCGGGATGCTTGACGAAGGCGCGGGTGGCGGAGGCATAAAGCGCCGTCCCATCTCTTCGAGGCCGTCCATGCCGACTCGCCGCACCCTGCTCGCCGCCAGCCTGCTGCTCCCCGCCACCGGGCTGCTCGCGCCGCCCGCCCGCGCGGAGGACGCCGATCCGCGCCTGGCCGAGCGCGCGATCGGCAACGCGGACGCCAAGGTCACGGTGCAGGAGTATTTCAGCCTCACCTGCACCCACTGCGCCGCGTTCCAGAAAGAGACCTTTCCGCGCGTCAAGGCCGAGCTGATCGACACCGGCAAGATCCGCTACATCTGGCGCGACTACCCGCTCGACCAGCTCGCGCTCTACGCCGCCATGGTCGCGCGCGCGCTGCCGCCGGAGCGCTACGAGCCGTTCGTGACGGCGCTGCTGGCCACGCAGGATCGCTGGGCGTTCAACCGGTCGGCCAACCCGGTGGAGGAACTCGCCAAGCTCGCCATGCTGGCCGGCATGGCGCGCACGACCTTCGACGCCACCGTGCGCGACGACAAGCTCAAGCAGTTCGTGCTGGAGCAGCAATCGGCCGGCGAGAAGCAGTATGGCGTGAGCAGCACGCCGACCTTCGTGATCAACGGCAAGGCCAATGCCGGCGCCATGTCGTTCGAGAATTTCAGCAAGGCCGTGGACGCGGCAACCGCCGCCTGACCCATCGGTGCGGGCCCGCATCGTCCGGCTCGCCATTGCCGGGTTCAAAAGCTTCCCCGAGCCGGCCGCCGTCGAGATCCTGCCGGGGCTGACCGGCATCGTCGGCCCCAACGGGTGCGGCAAGAGCAACGTGACGGACGCGCTGCGCTGGGCCATGGGCGAGGCGTCGGCGCGGACCATGCGCGGCACCGAGATGGACGACGTGATCTTCGCCGGGACCACGTCGCGGGCGGCCCGCAACCTGGCCGAAGTGTCGCTGGTGCTGGAGCGCGACGAGGCGGCCGCGGCCGGGTTCCCCGCGCCGTTCGCGGCGGAAACGGAGCTGGCTGTGGTGCGCCGGATCGAGCGCGGCGCCGGCAGCGCCTACCGCGTGAACGGGCGGGAGGCGCGGGCGCGGGACGTGCAGACCTTGTTCGCCGACCTGGCGTCCGGCGCGCGGTCGTCGGGCATGGTGAGCCAGGGCCGGGTCAGCGCGCTGGTGGCGGCGCGGCCGGAGGAGCGGCGGCAGGTGCTGGAGGAGGCCGCGGGCATTTCCGGGCTGCACGCGCGGCGGGCGGAAGCGGAAACGCGGCTGCGGGCGGCGGAAGCCAATCTGGAGCGGGCGGAGGAGCGCCGGACCATCCTGGCGGCGCAGTTGGACGGGCTCGCGGCGCAGGCGCGGCAGGCGCAGCGCTACCGGGCGCTGTCGGCCGCGGTGGGCGAGGCGGAAGCGCTGGCCTTGACCGTGGCGCAGGCGCGGACCCGGCGGGCGGCCGAGGCGGCCACGGCGGGATTTGCGGCGGCGGAGGCGGGCGTGACGCGGGCGGCGGCCGAGTTGGTCGCGGCAAGCGCGCGGGCGGCGGCGGCCGCTGCCGCGGTCCCGCCGTGCCGGGCGACGGACGCGGCGGCGCGCACCGCGTTCGAGCGAGCGCGGGTGGCGGGCGAAGGCGCGCAAGCCGAGATCGCCCGCGCCCGCGCCGCGCTGGCCGCCGCGCAGGCGCGCGAGGCCCAGGTCGGGCGCGACCTGGGCCATGCCAAAACAATCGCCGCGGAGGCCGGCGGGGCCGATTCCCGGCTCGACGCAGAGGCCGCGCGGTTGGCCGAGGAGGCCGCGCGCTACCCGGCGGCGCTCGCGGCGGCACGGGACGCCGCGGCCGCGGCCGCAGCCGCGATGGCGGCGGCGGAAGAGGCGGCGACGGTGGCTACCGAGCGGTCAGCGGCGCTGGGGGCGCAGGCGGCCGCGCTCGGCGGCGTGCTGGCCGCAGCCGAGGCGCGCGCGCGGCGGGCCGAGGACGCCGTGGCGAGGGTGCGCGCCGAGCAGATGCGCGCCGAGTCGCAGGCGCCCGACCCGGCCTCCGTCCAACACGCCGCCGCGGCGGATGCGTCGGCGCGCGACGCGGCGGAGGCGGCGCGGGCCCGGGCGGAGGCGGCCGAGGCGGCGCGGGCGGCATCCCTGCCGGCGGCCAGTGCGGCGCGGGAGCGGCTGCATCGGGCGGAGGCGGCACGCTCCAAGCTGGCCGCGGAGGTCGCCGGGCTGTCGCAGGTGCTGGCGGTGCGGGATGGCGAGCGATGGCCGCCGATGATCGATCGGTTGGACGTGCCGGCCGGGTTGGAAGCGGCGCTGGGGGCGGCGCTGGGCGACGAGCTGGCCGCGGCGGCCGACCCGGCAGCGGCGCGGCACTGGCGGGAACTCCCCGGGCTGGATGCGCCGCCACCGCAGCCCGGTGAACCGCTGACGTCGCTGGTACGGGGCCCGGCGGTGCTGGGGCGGGCGCTGGCCGGCGTGGCGGTGGTGGCGGACGAGGCGGCCGGGTCGGCGGCGCAGGCGACGCTGCGGCCCGGGCAGACCCTGGTGTCGCGCGCGGGCGCGGTGTGGCGGTGGGACGGCTATACGGTCCGCTCGGGCGCACCCACGGCGGCGGCGGTGCGGCTGCAGCAGCGCAACCGGTTGAACGAGCTGCAGCATCAGCTGACCGGCGCGACGGAGGCCGCGGCGGCGGCGCGAACGACACGGGAGGCGGCCGATGCCGCCGAGCGTGCCGCGACCGCGGAGGATGCGGCGGCGCGCTCGGCGCTGCGGACCGCGCTGGCCGCGGCCGAGCGCGCGCGGGAGGCGGCGGCCGCCCTGGCCGCACGAGCGGCTGCGAGCGCAACCCGGCGGGCGGAGCTGCGGGCGCAGGCGGAAGCGGCGGCGCCGGAGCGGGCGGAGGCGGAGGCCGCCCTGCAAGCAGCCCGGCGCGAGCGGGAGGCGGCGCCCAATCTCACCCTGCTACGCGGCGAGGCGGAGCGGAGCCGGGCGGCCCAGGCCGCCGCCCGCGGCCGCGACCGGGACGCGCAACTGGCGCTGCAGACGCTCGAGCGCACGCAGGCGGGGCGGCGGCACCGGGCCGGGGTGATCGGGCGCGAACGGGACGATGCGCGGCTGCGGGCCGCCGATGCGCGCAGCCGGGTGGTGGATCTCACGGCGCGGGCGGCCGAGGTGACGGCGGAGGTGGCGGCGCTTGCCGGCGCGCCCGCCGGAGCGAGCGAACGGGCGGCAGCCGTCGAGCAGGCGCTCCGCGAGGCCGGCGCCGCGCAGGGAGCCGCGGCCGCCGCGCTCGCCGCGGCCGAGCGCGACGAGGCGGCGGCGCAGGCGGCCCTGCGCGCGGCCGAGCAGGCCTCGTTCGCCGCGCGGGAAGGCATGGTGCGGGCGGAGGCGGCGCGCGAGGCAGCCGCCGCCGCGGCGGCGGTCGCCGAAGCGGCGGTCGCGGAGCGGGCGGGCGCGCTGGACTGGCCGGCGGTGCCCCCGGACGTGTCTGCCGCCGCCGAGGAGCGCGCGCGGGCGCGCTGGCAGCGCCTGCTCCGCGAGCGCGACGCCCTGGGCCCGGTCAACCTCCGGGCGGAGGGGGAGGCGGACGCGCTGGCGACGGAGGTGGCGAGCATCGCCGCCGAGCGCGACGAGATCGGCAGCGCGATCGCCAAGCTGCGGGGCGGCATCGGGCACCTCAACCGGGAGGGCCGCGAGCGGCTCGGCCAGATGTTCACGGAGGTGGACCGTCACTTCCAGACGCTGTTCGCGCGCATGTTCGGCGGCGGGCGGGCGCATCTGGCGCTGGTGGGGTCGGACGATCCCCTGGAGGCCGGGCTGGAGATCTTCGCCCAGCCGCCCGGCAAGAAGCTGGCGACGCTGTCGCTGCTCTCCGGCGGCGAGCAGGCGCTGACGGCGTTGAGCCTGATCTTTGCCGTGTTCCGCTGCAACCCGGCGCCGCTCTGCGTGCTCGACGAGGTCGACGCGCCGCTGGATGACGCCAACGTGGAACGGTTCTGCGCCCTGCTGGCCGACACGGTGGCGGAGACGGGCACGCGCTTTCTGGTGGTGACGCACCATCACCTGACCATGGCGCGGATGGACCGGCTGTATGGCGTGACGATGCAGGAGCGCGGGGTGTCGCGCTTGCTGTCGGTCGATCTCGGCGCGGCGGTGCGGATGGTGGACGCGGTGGCGGCCGAGTGATCTCAGGTGCGGGCGGCGAGGTGCCCGAGCATGGCCTGACCGATCGCCTTGGGCGCGTAGGTGGAGCGGATGGCATCGACCGTCTCGAACGGCAGGCGCTCCGGCCCATTGAGTAGCCGCTCCATCGCGCCGGCCCATTCCTCGACGGCGGACGGGTCGTTCACGTAGCTGGCGCGGCCAAGTGTCGATTCCGGTAACGCATAGGCCCGGCTCACCAGGGTCGGCACGCCGAACCCCATCGCCTCGACGGCCGGCACGCCGCAGCCTTCGTATAGCGACGGCAGCACGAACAAGCGCGCATGGGCGTAGTACGAGCCCAGCGTGCGGTCGTCCACGAAGCCCAGCACCTGCACGCGGTCGGCCAGTTCGGCGGGCACGGCCTGGCGGATGAACGCCTTGTTGGCCTCCGACGCCTTGCCGATCAGATACAACTGCACGTCGCGATCCTGATGGGCGACCGCCACGAACGCCTTGAGCAGGGTCAGGACGTTCTTGTGCGGGAATTGATGGCAGACGGAAAGGATGTAGGGCCGATCGAGGCGGTCCTGCAGCGATGCCGGCCGCTCGGACGGCAGGAGCGGCTCAAGTCGCCGCCAATCCACCGCGTTGAACACGACTTCGCATCGCTCGGCGACGCCGGCGCCGAACTGCCCGCGGATCAGCTCGCGCTCGGATTCCGAGATGAGGAGCACCAGGTCGGCCTGATCGAACATCTTGGGCAGATGGTAGTCGAGCCAGGCGCGGCGCTTGCTCGAGTGGTAGTGCGGGAAGATGCGATACTGGATGTCGTGCAGGATCACGCCCCGGCGGCGCTCGCTGCGGCGGACGCGGGGCGGACAGAAATAATTCGGGTAGATCGCCCAGTCATGCGGCGTGCGCCGGTTCTCGAACAGGAATTCCTGCACGAAGCGCAGCGATTTCGGGCCGTTGAGGCCGAGATACTGCGACACGTCGATACCGGGGTGGCCGCGCAACCAGCTCAGGAAATCGGGCGACAGGTCTCGGTCGCGCCCATAGGTGACGGACACGCGCGCCTCCGTCTCGGCCAGGCCCTTGATCCAGCTATAGATGCCGAATTCGGTACCGCCGATCATGCTGTGCCGGATCGTGTAGAGAGGGATGTTGATCGCAACCATGACGCGCGTCTCAAATGTCAGAGGTGCCGAATTCCGCGGTAGGCCGATGAACGACCCAGCATGGCTCAACTTTGAGACAATACCACAATTCCATACGGGAAAGCAAAGATGGCGGGAGGGGCCCCAGCAGCCCGCTCGATGGGAAAGCCCACTATAAATCAACCGCTCGCGCGCGCCCAGCCTTGACACCCCTACCCCCCGAAGCTAGCAAACCGGCGCCTTTGCGGCACGGCCGATAGGGCGGGCGAGGGGCGGACATGGGCGATCGGGATGACGGCTCCTTCGAGGAGCGCCTGCGCAGCGCGCAGGAACGGCAGGTGGCAGCAGCGCCCAAGCCGGCGCCCGCGTCGGACGGAACGCCGAGCCCGATGGGGATCGGCGCCCGGGTCGGGGTCGAACTGGTGTCTGCGCTCGCCGTCGGACTCGCGATCGGCTGGGGTCTGGATTGGTTGCTGGGGACACGGCCCTGGTTACTGGCGCTGTTCGTGCTGCTCGGCGGCGCGGCCGGCGTGGCAAATGTTTGGCGGTTGATGTTGCCGTCCAAGGCGCGTCGCACGCCGGGGTTGTGAGGGAAGGGAACGGGTTTTGGCGGTCGAAGGCGAACCAAAGATCGACGCGCTGGGGCAGTTCGAGCTGCACAGCGCCTTGGGTGCCGTCGGGCGCTCCGTCAACTTCACCAACTCCAACCTGATGATGGTGATCGGCGCGGGCCTCGTGCTGGCCACTCTGTATTACGGCGCGCGTCCGCGGGCGATCGTGCCGGGCCGGCTGCAAGCGCTGGCAGAACTGGCGTATTCCGGCCTGATGGACATGGCCGTCGGCGCGATCGGGCCGGAAGGCAAGCGCTACTTCCCGTTCGTGTTCGCAATCTTCTTCTTCGTGCTGATGGGCAACGTCCTCGGCCTGATCCCCTACTCCTTCACCTACACGAGCCATATCGCGGTGACCGCCGGGCTGGCGGTGATGGTGATCGTGGTGGCCACCGTCGTCTCCTTGCGGATCCACGGCTGGCACTTCTTCAGCTACTTCTTCCCCGAGGGGGCGCCCAAGGCACTGGCGCCGCTGATCATCCCGGTCGAGGTCATCTCCTACCTGTCGCGGCCGGTGAGCCTCTCCATCCGGTTGTTCGCCAACATGGTGGCCGGCCACGTGATGTTCGAAGTGTTCGCCAGCTTCATCCTGCTCCTGGCCGGTGCGGGCGTGGTGACGGGCGCCCTGGGCGTCATGCCACTCGCGATCACGGTCGTGCTCGAAGGCTTCGAACTGCTCGTCGCCGCGCTGCAGGCCTACGTGTTCGCGGCCCTGACCTGCATCTACCTGCACGACGCGGTGCATCTGCACTAACGCGCGGCGCCGTGCAGTTGCGCCAACCGGCGCGACCCCCTCATCCCTGTCACCGAAAGGACCTGACCCCATGGACCCGCAAACCGCTATCGCCACCGCCCAAGCCACCGTCGCCGCCTACAAGGCGCTCGGCGCAGGCATCGCCGTGATCGCCCTTGCCGGCGTCGGCCTGGGCCTCGGCAGCATCTTCTCCGCGATGGTGACCTCCGTTGCCCGTAACCCGTCGGCCCGCGACGTCGTGTTCCCGATCGGCATTCTTGGCTTCGCGCTGACGGAAGCCGTGGCGCTGTTCGCGCTGCTGATCGCGTTCTTGATCCTCTTCACCTGAGCCGACCACTTCCGTCGACGACATAGGCCGGCCATCGGGCCGGCCTTTCCACATCCGGACGCGAGGCGCATGCCCCAGCTCGATTTCGCCAACCCGCTGACGATCTCCCAGGTCGTCTGGATGTTCATCATCTTCGCCGCGCTCTACACCGCCCTGCGCTACTGGGCCCTGCCGCAGGTTGGCAGCGTGATCGAGATGCGCGAGGAGCGGATCGCCAGCGATCTGCAAAGCGCGCGGCTGGCCAAGGAAGAAGCCGACCGCGCGGTGACCGAGATCGCCGAGCGGGGCCGCGCGACCTCGGCCGAGGCACAGGCGCAGGTTGCCGCGGCCGCCGACAAGGCCAAGCGCGAGGCCGCCGACCAGGCCCGTGCCGATACGGAACAGCTCGACCGCCAACTCGCGGAAGCAGAGCGGCGGATCGCCGCCGCGCGGGGCGACGCCATGGGCGCGCTGCGCCAGGTGGCAACCGACACGGCCACGGCCGTCGTGTCCCGCCTCACCGGGCATTCGCCCGACCCGGCGCGCGTCGACGATGCCGTCGGCGCCGTCATGTCCGCCCGGAGCTGAGCATGGAACACCACGAGAGCTTCTTCGGGAACCCGCGGACCTGGATCGGTCTGGCGTTCTTCATCTTCTACGCCCTCTTCGGCCGCAAGATCTGGGCGGCGCTGACCGGGCTGCTGGACAAGCGGGCGGCCACCATCCGCGCCGATCTGGCCGAAGCGTCCCGCCTGCGCACCGAGGCGGAAGCCATGCTGAAGGATGCGCAACGGCAGCGCGAGCAGGCCGCGGTGGAAGCCAAGGCGATGTTGGATCACGCGCGGTCGGAAGCGACCAACGTCGCCGAGGCCGCCCGCAAGGAAGCCGCCGATGCCGCCAAGCGGCGCGAGCGCATGGCGATGGACCGGATCAGCGCGGCGGAAAAGGCCGCGGTGACGGAAGTGCGCCAGGCCGCCGCCGATATCGCGGCACGGGCAGCCGAGCAGGTCATCGCCGGCGGCTTCGGGGCCGAGCAGGATGCCGCGCTGCTGGACCGGGCGATCCAGGGTCTGCCGGCCGCCTTGGCGAGCCGTCGCGCCGCGTAACGATCGGTCCACAATCAGACGGCGAAGGGCGGCCTCGGGCCGCCCTTTTTGTTTGCGCCAACGTAGAGTTCATCTAGTCTCGACCTATTCGTATCGTGAGGCCGTTGTGAACTCGTTAGGAAAAATTACGAAAACCTTCGGCCTGGCCCTGTGTCTCGCCTCCGGCTTCTCCAACGCGCATGGCGCGGCGTTCCGTTACGCCAACGATGGCGACGCGAACTCGATGGATCCCTACACGCGCAGCGAGACGTTCCTGCTGACGTTCACCCAGAATTTCTACGACCCGCTGGTGCGGCGCGACCGCACGCTCAAGGTCGAGCCGGCGCTGGCCGAGAGCTGGGAGACGCCGAACCCCCTCACCTGGCGCTTCCACCTGCGCCGCGGGGTCAAGTTCCAGGACGGGCAGGACTTCACCGCCGACGACGTGGTGTTCTCCTGGAAGCGGGCCACCGGGCCGGGGAGCCAGATCAACTCCTACTTCCAGGCCGTGCAGGAGATGAAGAAGGTCGACGACTTCACCGTCGACGTCATCACCAAGGTGCCGGACCCGATCTTCGTGGAGGAGATTACCTCCTGGGTCATCATGTCGAAGGCCTGGTGCGAGGCGCATGATTCCGCCCAGCCAGTGGACCTGACCAAGGCCGGCGAGAATTACGCTACCCGGCACGCCAACGGCACCGGCCCCTACATCCTCGACAAGCGCGAGCCCGACCAAAGCACCACCATGCACGCCAACCCGGCTTGGTGGGACAAGATGCCCGGCAACGCGACCGAGGTGACGTTCCAGGTCATCGCCAATGCGGCCACCCGGGTCAGCGCGCTGCTCTCCGGGCAGGTGGACATGATCTACACGGTGCCGCCGCAGAACATCCAGCAGATGGAACGGACCCCGGGGATCAAGCTGTGGATGACACCGGAACTGCGCACGGTGTTCCTCGGCTTCGACGTCGCGCGGCCCGAGCTGCTCAAGTCGGACGTCAAGGGCAAGAACCCGTTTCAGGACAAGCGGGTGCGGCAGGCCTTCTACCAAGCCATCGACATCGAAGCGATCCGCCAGCGCGTGATGCGCGGGCAGTCTCATCCGACCGGGCTGATGTACGGCCCCGGCGTCGGCGCCTACGAGGCGAACCAAGACACCCGCTATCCCTACAACCCGGAGGAGAGCAAGAAGCTGCTCGCCGAGGCGGGCTACCCGAACGGCTTCGGCGTGACGCTGGACTGCCCCAACGATCGCTACGTCAACGACGAGGCGATCTGCCAGGCGGTGACGGCCATGCTGGCGCGCGCGGGGATCAAGGTAACGCTCGCGGCGCAGACCCGGCTCAAGTATTTCGCCGAGATCAGCAATCCGGACTACCACACCAGCTTCTACATGCTGGGCTGGACGCCCAACACCTACGATGCGTGGAACTCGCTGTTCAACCTGCTGGGCTCGCGCAACGGCACGCGGGGCGTGTTCAACGATGGCGGCTGGTCCAATGCGCGCTTCGACGAGCTGCTCGATCAGGCGGCCGTGGAGACAGACAAGTCCAAGCGGCAGGCGCAGCTCAACGAGGCGTCTAAGATCGCCAAGGACGAGGTGGCGACCATCCCGCTACACCAGCAGGTGATCGTGTGGGCCAGCAAGGCCACGATCGACCTGGTGCAGCCAGCCGACAACACCTTCCCGCTACGCTACGTCACGGTGAAGTAGCCGGACGCGACCGCGACGAGCCCGGCCGGGCTCGTCGCGGTCAGGTGCGGCGCAGGTTCCACGGATACGGCGACGGGCCGCCGAGCATGCCCGTCAGCCCCGTGCGGTACGCCGTTTTGGCGAAGAACAGGCCCAACGGCACGGTGGCGACGCCGTTCAGCGCGAGGTCGCCGATTTCGACGGCCAGTTGACGGCGGGCAGCCGTGTCGGTGGCGTTGACCCACTCATCCACCTTGGCCTCGACCGCCGGGCTGCTCCACCAACCGAACCAGCCCTTCTCGCCCTGCCCGCGCACCAGGGCGGAGACGGCCGGGTTGGAGTAGCCCGGCGACGACCCGGTGGTGTGGAAGATGCTCCAGCCGCCCTTGTCCACCGGCTCGCGCGAGTTGCGGCGCTGGATGACGGAGCCCCAATCCATTTCCTGGAGGTCGACGTTCATGCCGATGCGGCGCAGGCGGTCGGCGGTGACCTGGCCGAGCGGCCCGATCTGCGGGAAGTCGGTCGGGCTGATGATCACCACGCGCTGGCCGGAATAGCCCGCCTCGGCAAGCAGGCGCTTGGCGGCGTCGAGATCGCCGCGCTCGAGGGTGGTCCCCTCCCCTTCCGAAGCGAACGGCGTGCCGCACGGGTAGATGCTGCGGCAGACCTTCCAGAGCTGCTCGTCGTCGCCGTAGGTGGCGCGCAGGTACTCGTCCTGATCGACCGACATCAGCACGGCGCGGCGGATGCGGACGTCGTCGAAGGGCGGTTGCAGGCAGTTGAGCCGCATCAGCGCCATGCGGCCGCCGACGTCCTGGATCTCGGTGGTGACGGCCCGGTTGCGGGCGAAGGTGGGGAGCAGGTCGTTAAGCGGGCGCTCCCACCAGTCGATCTCGCCGCGGGTCAGGGCGGCAGCGGAGGTCGCCGGGTCCGGGATGATCTGCCACTCGATACGGTCGAAATGGGCGACCTTGGCGCCGGTGGCCCAGGCGGGCGCCTCCGTGCGCGGCCGGTAATCGGCGAATTTGGCGTAGACGGCGCGGCTGCCGCTGTTGAACTCGTCCGCAACGAAGCGGTAAGGGCCGGAGCCAACCATCTCGGTGACCGCCTTGGTCGGTTCGGTGGCGGCGAGGCGGGCCGGCATGATGAACGGGATGGACGCGTCCGGCTTGGCCAGCGCGTCAAGCAGGAGGGGAAACGGCCGCTTGAGCCGGATTTCGATCGTGCGGTCATCGGGGGCGACGTAGCGATCGAGCGCGGCGGCGAGCAGCTGGCCGATCGGCTCGCGCACGGACCATCGTTGCAGGCTGGCGATGCAGTCCTCGCTGCGGACGGGAGTGCCGTCATGGAAACGCAGGCCGTCGCGAAGGGTGATGCGCCACACGCGGCCGTCGTCGGAAACGGTATGACCCGCGGCCATCTGCGGCTGCGGCTGCAACGCCGGGTCGGCGCTGTAGAGCGTATCGAAGACGTAGTAGCCGTGATTGGCCGTGACGGTCGCGGTGGTCCAGATCGGGTCGAGCGCGGACAAGTTGGCCTGCGGCACGAAGCGGAGGACGGAGGCTGGTTGCGCCACCGCGGGCCGGGCGAGGGTAGCGGCGGCGAGGCCGCCGAGAAGGGTGCGACGATACATCCCGCGAGGCTAGCCCCCGCGGGATGCGCGTCGCAACCGTGTTAGACCGTTTCGGACACGTCGCGGACCGGGGTCGACCGGGTGCGGCGCTCGGCCATGAAGCTGTCGAACTCCGACTTGTCACGCGCCTTGCGGAGGCGGTCGAGGAAGGCCTGGAACTCGCGCTCTTCGTCCTCCAGCCGGCGAAGGGTCTCTTCGCGGTATTCGTCGAACGCCTTGTTGCCGGAGGTCGCGGCCTGGGGGCGGCCCCACGGAGCCTTCCAGCCGGCATTCCATCGGCCATCGGCGGCGGCCTTGCCGGCGAGGTTGAACCAGGTGCCGGGCGCCGTGTTGCGCATCTCGCGCAGGCGGCCGCTGCCGGCCAGGAATGCGAGCACCGCCAGGCCGATCGGCCAGGCCAGCCAGAAGCTGACCACGACGACCGTGATCCAGCCCACTTTACCGAATTCGTCGATCTTGCTGATCATCGCGAAGCCCTCGTGTATGTAAGTCCTATTAACACGTGGGAAGGCCGATGCCGGATTCAATCACCGGCTCGATGAAAAGCTGAGCTCCAGCGATTGGAGGTAAACCAGCAGCCCGGCCTCCAGCAGGTCCGCCGGAGCCATCGGCAGCTGCCCGGCGCCGCTACGGCCGAGGTAGAGCGAGGCAATGCCGTGGGTCATCGCCCAGACGTGCAGCGCGATCATCAGGGCCGGCGGACGGCTGGCGGTGCGGCTGCGCTCGGCCGCCGCCTGCGCCGCCGTGCGCAGCACGGCGACGGCATCCTCGCGCGCTCGGGCGAGGTCGGGGTGGGCGTCGATGGGGAAATGCGGGTCGAACATGGCCGCGTAGACCGGGCTCTCGCGGCTGGCGAAGGCGAGATGGGCCTGGGCGCAAGCTTCCAGCGCGGCGACCGGGTCGGCGGGGCGGGAGGCGGCGGCCTTGCCCATATCGGCCGTGAGCGCCTCGAAGCCGCGGCGGGAGACTTCGGCCAGGACGGCGTCGCGGTCGCGGAAGTGTCGATATGGCGCGGCGGCGCTGACGCCCACGGCGCGGGCAAGTTCGGCCACTGCGAAGCCGCTGAGCCCCCGCTCGGCGATCAAGGCGAGGGCGGCCTGGATCAAAGCCTCGCGCAGGTTGCCGTGGTGATACTGCTCGCGCGCCATTGGTGTTCGCTGGTTTACAACGGACTGGCAGCGCCGGCCACCCTCGCCCGTGATCGCGGGCGAGGAATAGCGGTCACCGACCCGGCGAGCGGCCCCGGCCGGGCAGCGGCGTCAGACGCCGGCGCCCCGGCGCGGGGCTAGATCCCGGCGCCCCGGCGCGGGGCTAGATCCCGGCGCCCCGGCGCGGGCTAGATCCCGGCGCCTCGGCGCGGGGCTAGACCCCGGCGCCCTCGATCACGCCACCGAACAACTCCCACCGGGTGCCGTTCCAGCGCTGCATGTGCATGTGCCGGATCGGGTGCGAGTTGGTCGCGCTGGTGCCGACGACGCAGCCGGGGATCAGGGTCGGCGGCTGATGCGTCGCCAGGTTCTTGACCTGCGTCATGATGTTCTCGCGCGAGAAATCGCTGCCGCACTGGTTGAGCAGCTGCATGCACGATGTCGCGACGCCGTAGGCGTACGGGTAGTTGGAGTCCGAGAGCTCCGAGTCCGGCATGTATTTCTTCATGAACTCGCGCCACTCGTTCATGCCGGGATCGGCGGCCCATTGCGGGTCGGCGTTGTCCTTGAGGTAGGAGGCGGCGATCAGCCCGGTGGCGCGCTCCGGGCCGGCCGGGTTGATGACGGAGCCGACGGAGATCGAGACGTCGGTGATGAGGTGCATCGGCTTCCAGCCGAGGTCAAAGATCTTGCGGATGATCTGGGCGGCGAATTTGGGCGTGGCGGCGGAGATGAGCACGTCGGCGCCGGAGGACTTCATGGCCACCGCCTGGCTGTCGATGGTCGGATCAGTGACCTCGTAGCTGGACTGGTTGACGACCATCTTGTCGAAGTTGGCGCCGAACACGTCGCGCAGGCCGAGCAGGTAGTCCTTGCCGAAATCGTCGTTCTGATAGAGCACGGCGACCTTGCCGTCCGGCTTGTTGGCCTGGATGTACTTGGCGAAGATCTGGCCGGAGGTCCGGTAGCTGGGCTGCCAGCCGATCGTCCAGGGGAACTCCTTGGTGTTGGACCATTTGTCGGCACCGCTGGACACGAAGATCTGCGGCACCTTCTTCTGGTTCATGTAGCGCTGCACGGCGGTCTGCGTTGGCGTGCCGAGCGCGTTGAGCGTGAAGGCGACGCCGTCCTGCTCCACCAGGCGCCTGGTCTGCTCGACCGCCTTGGGCGGGGCGTAGCCGTCATCGTAGCTGATGAAGTTGACGGTGCGGCCCTGGATGCCGCCATTTTCGTTGAGCCGCTTGAAGTAGGCGGTCAGGCCGCGGCCGATGGCGCCGTAGGCCGAGGCCGGACCGCTGTACGGGTTGGTGTTGCCGATCTTGATCTCGGTCGCGGTCACGCCGGGCGTGTCGGCGGCCCAGGCGCGGCGCAGCAAAGCGGGGGTGGCCAGCGTGGCGCCGGCGGTGGCGAGAAGTGTGCGGCGGAACATCGGTGACCTCCTGTTGATTATCGTTGTGGCGCCGTTCGGCGGCGGAACAGCCGGCCGAGACCGCCCGCGACGCCGGCGGGGAGCAGGAACATGAAGGCGATCAGCACCACGCCGTAGATCACGCCGGGCGCGGCCTTGGAGACCTGCTCGGCGACGTTGGGCAGGAAGGTGATGAAGATCGCGCCGAACACGGGGCCGGCCACCGTCGCGGCGCCGCCGACCACCAGCCCGGTGAACAAGGTAATGGACAGGAGCACGGTGAAGCTGTCGGGCGAGACGAACCCGACCACGATCGCGCTCAGCGACCCGGCGATCCCGGTGATGGTGGCGCTCACGGCAAAGGTGCGCGTCTTGAGCGCGGCGACGTCGATGCCGGTCGCTTCGGCGGCCAACGGATTGTCGCGCACGGCCCGCATGGCCCGCCCGATCCGTCCGCGCACCAGGTTGCCGACCAGCGCGAACGCGACCGCGGCGACGGCGAGCGAGAACAGGTAGACCCACTGATCCGCGTTCAGCGGCAGGCCGAACGGCGCGTCCGGCTTGTCGACCACGGTGCCCTGCACGCCGCCGGTCCAGTGCTCCAGCGCCTTGTGCTTGAGCAGCTGCGGCGTGGCGACGGCCAGCGCGAAGGTGGTCAGCGCGAGGTAGAGCCCGCCCAGGCGCAACGCGGGCAGGCCGACCCCGAACCCGATAACCGCGCAAACCAGCGCGGCCGGCGGCAGCGTCGCCCAGTACGGCACGTCGTACATCGTGGTGAGGATCGCGGTGACGTAGGCGCCGACGGCGTAGAACGCGCCGTGCCCGAGCGAGATCTGGCCGTTATAGCCGGTGACCAGGCCGAGGCCGAGGATGGCCACGGCGTAGATTGCCGCGGTGGTGAGCTGAAACAGCCGGTAATCGCTGACGATGAAGGCCAGCGAGGCGGCGGCGAGGACGACGACGAGGCCGAGCAGGGTGTCGCGCCGGGCCATCAGACGCGGCTCACGATGGTGCGGCCGAAGATGCCGGTGGGCTTGACCATCAGGACGCCGACGATGATGAGCAGCGCCAGGGTGAGCTTGAGTTCGTTGCCGACCACGTAGGTGCCGGCGAGGTTCTCGATGATGCCGATGGCGAAGCCGCCGGCGACGGCGCCGAGCGGGTTGGCGATGCCGCCGAGCAACGCGCCGGCGAAGGCATAGAGCAGGATGCCGGACATCATGTTGGGGTCCAGGAACACCACGGGCGCCACCATCATGCCGGCGACCGCGCCGATGGAGGCGGCCAAACCCCAGCCCAACGCGAGCATGGCGCCGACGGGGATGCCCATGAGACGGCTGGAGGCCGGGTTGTAGGCGGCCGCGCGCATGGCCAGGCCGAGCTTGGTGAAGCGGAAGAACGCCCATACCGCGACCAGCACGGTCATGGTGACGCCGAACGCGCCGAGGTCGTGCGGGGTGACGAAACCGCCCCAGATCGGTGGCCCCTCGAAGGGCGACGGGAATTGCTTCACCGTGAAGCCGAACAGCCAGCCAGCCGCGCTGTTGAAGATGAGCAGGAGCCCGATGAAGACGCCCACGCTGGCGAGGACGGGAGACCCGGCCAGCGGGGTGAGCAGCACACGCTGGATGACCGCGCCGATGGCGAACGAGATCACCACGGTGAGCGCGAAGGCGGCCCAGTACGGCACCCCAGCCTGGATCAGGCTCAAGGCGATGAAGGTGGAGAACATCGCCATCTCGCCCTGGGCGAAGTTCACGTGGTGGGTCGCCTGAAAGATCATCACCAGGGCGAGGGCCACGGAGGCGTAGATGCCGCCGGCGGCAATGCCGGCGAGGAGCTGGTGCAGGAAGCCGCTCATCGGTCAGTAGCCCAGGTAGGAGCGGCGGACGGACTCGTCGGCGGCGATCTCGCGCGCCGGGCCGCTGGCGACGATGCGGCCGGTCTCGAGCAGGCAGGCCTGGTCGGCGATGTCCAGCGCCAGGCTGGCGTTCTGCTCGACCAGCAGGATGGAGACCCCGTCCTCCTCGCGGATGCGGCGCATGATGTCGAAGATCTCCCGGATGATGAGCGGGGCCAGGCCGAACGAGGGTTCGTCGAGGATCAGCAGCCGGGGCCGCAGCATCAGGGCGCGGCCGATGGCGAGCATCTGCTGCTCGCCGCCCGACAGCGTGCCCGCCTGCTGCCGGAAGCGCTGGCGCAGCTTGGGGAAGTAGCCGAGCACCCGTTCCAGATCGGCCGCCGCGTCGGCCCGCTTGCGCGTGTAGGCGCCAAGCTGGAGGTTCTCGTCCACCGACAGCTCCATCACCGTACCGCGCCCGTCCGGCACGTGGGCGACGCCCTGCCGCGCGACCTGCTCGGGGCGCAGGCCGTCCAGCCGGGTGCCGGCCAGGGTGATGCTGCCTTCGGTGCGGATCATGCCGGAAAGCGCGCGCAGCGTGGTGGTCTTGCCGGCGCCGTTGGCGCCCAGCAGCGCGGTGAGCCCGCCCTGCTCGACATGGAAGTCGATGCCGTGCAGCACGCGCACGTCGCCGTAGCGCGCGTGCAGTCCCCGCACGTCAAGCAGGTGCATGAACGGGCTCGCCCAGGTAAGCGCGGATGACGTCCGGATCGTTCTGCACGGCGGCGGGGAGGCCGTCGGCGATCTTGCGGCCGAGTTCGAGCGCGACGACCTTGTCGGATACGCGCATGACCAGGTTCATGTGATGCTCGACCAGCAGCACGCTGATGCCGAGCTGGTCGCGCACGTGGCGGATCAGCCCGGCGAGCTCGTCCACCTCGCTGTGGTTCAGGCCGCCGGCGGGCTCGTCGAGCAGCAGCAGCTTGGGGCGCCCGATAAGCGCGCGGGCCATTTCCACGCGCTTTTGGGTGCCGAACGGGAGCGCCGACACTTCCACGCCGACCACGGGGCGGAGCTGCAGGAAGTCGAGCAGCGTTTCCATGTGGTCCCGCGCGGCGGCCTCCTCGCGCTGGGCGCGGCCGAGGCCCAGCGCGTTGGCCAGGAAGCCGGAACGGCCGAGATGGTGCGCGCCGGCCAGCATGTTGTCGCGCACCGTCATCGAGCGGAACAACGCGACGTTCTGGAAGGTGCGGCCGATGCCGCGATCGACGATGCTGTGCTTGCTGACGCCGCCGAGCACCTCGCCGGCCAGGCGCACCTCGCCCTCGTTGGGGCGGTAGATGCCGCTGATGCAGTTGAACATGGTGGTCTTGCCGGAGCCGTTCGGCCCGATCAGCCCGCAAATCTGCCCGGCGCCGACGTCGAACGACACGCCATTCAGCGCGCGGATGCCGCCGAAGCGGACCGCGACGTCGCGGATCTGGAGCAAGGGCAAGGCCGGGTCGAGCGCGGGCGCGCAGCCGGCCATGGTCGCGGTAGGGCGGGTCATCCGGTCAGGATCGCCCCGCCGGGTCGCCCGGTCGACATTCGGTTCCTATCCCTCCCGCTTCGGGGCTTGGCGCACCGATTACCGAAACCGTAACGCAAGAACCATCGAAGAACCAGCGGCGGTTTAGGCCTCTTCCGCCTCCTCCTCCGCCACGGCGCGCTCGGGCTCCGGCGGCTGCAACTGCCAGGGCACGCCGACCACGGCCAGGCCCGGCCCGCCATGGCGCAGCAAGGCCAGGCGCAGGCGGCGCTCGCGATGCGTGTGCATCAGCCGCTCCCACCAGCGCGCCTCGATCAGCAGCGGCACCACGACGGCGACGGAGCGGTTCGGATCGCGCTCCCGTTGTTCGGCGACGTGGCGCAGCAGCGGCGCGATGACGCTGCGGTAGGGCGAGGGCTCGATGACGAGCGCGGGCGCGACGACGCCGGCTGCCCGCGCGGGCTCGGCCACGTCGGTCCGCCACTGTTCCTCGATACGGGCCACGGCCTCTTCGGCGTCGGGGCCGGCCAGGTCGGTGCAATGAAACGCCACCACGTCGGGCGACAGGCGCAACGCGAACGCCAGCGCGTTCTGGCTGACGCGGTCCCACCGCCCGAACGGCAGCAGGACCAGCGGCGGTGCGTGCGCGGCCAGGTCGAGTTGGCGCTCGGCGGGGCCGAGGAGCTGGCGATTCAGGTTGTCGTAGTAGCGGTTCACCAGCCGCAGCATCAGCAGCGTGGCGGGGATGACGACAACGGTCAGCCAGGCGCCTTCGTCGAACTTGGCGACCAGGATGATGGCCAGCGCGATCAGGGTGGAGAGCGCGCCGACGCCGTTGATGGCGAGCCGGCCGCGGTCTCTGGCGGCGCCGGTGCGGTACCAATGCACCGCCATGCCGGCCTGGCTCATGGTGAACGACAGGAAGGCGCCGACGGCGAAGAGGGGGATCAGCCGGTCGGTGATGCCGTCGAACGCGACCAACAGCAGCCCGGCGCCCCCGGTGAGGAACAGGATGCCGGCCGTGTAGACCAGCCGGCGGCCGGGCACGGCGAAGGCCCGCGGCAGGTATCCGTCTCGCGCGATCTGGCGGCACAGCCGGGGGAAGCCGACGAAGCTGGTATTGGCCGACAGGCACAGCACCGCCAGCACGGAGGCGATGGTGACGTTGTAGATCCAGCCGCGGCCGAACACCGCCTCGATGATCTGCGACAGCACGCTGCGGTAGCCCGGCTGCGTTTCGTCCATGGCCGAGATGCCGTAGCTGCGCGCCACAAAGGCGATGCCGAGCAGCAACAGGCCGAGCACGACCACGATGACCGTCAAGGTGCCGCGCGCCTTGGCCAGGCGCGGCTCGCGAAACGCGCCCACGCCGTTGCTGACCGCCTCGACGCCCGTCATGGCGGTGCAGCCGGCGGCGAATGCGCGCAGGATCAGCCAGAGGGAGACCGGCTCGGCCGCCGCCTCGAGCGCGGGTGGGGCGATCACGGGGGTCGGATGCCCGCCGCTGGCGAGCGCGGCATAGCCGCCGGTGACGAGCACGAGAGCGAGCGAGGCGATGAACAGATAGGTGGGGACGCCGAACACCAGGCCGCTCTCGCGGGTGCCGCGTAGGTTCACCAGCATGACGACCGCGAGCACGAGCAGGCAGAGCGGCAGGGTATACGGGTGCAGCGCGGGGATCGCGGAGGTGAGCGCGCCGATGCCGGCGGAGATGCCGACGGCGACGTTGAGCATGTAGTCGACCATCAGTGCGGCCGCCGCCAGCAGCCCGGCATCCGTGCCGAGGTTCTCGCGCGCGACCGTGTAGGCGCCGCCATTGCTGGGATAGGCGGCAATGGTCTGCCAGTAGGAGAAGAACACGATCGCCAGCAGTACCAGGATGGTCCAGGTGATCGGGCTGATGACCGACAGGCTGGCTGCGCCGGTGACGGCGAGCACGGTGAGCATCGCTTCCGGCCCATAGGAAGCGGAGCCGAGCCCATCGAGCCCCATCGCCGGCACGCCCTCGAGCACCCCGATCTTGCGCCCTTCCGCCTCCTTGTTGGCGAGCCGCCGGCCGAAAACGAGGGTGGTCAGCGACATGGGGGCTGGCGGTTCATGCGTTGGCTCGAGCCAGGACAGCAGGCACAAGCCCAGCTACTCCGGAAAGTTGCCTTCCCGGCTGCGGCCGGGAGCTCAACCCAATTCGGTGCGGGCGGTGGTGGCGAGGCGGTCGGCGCGTTCGTTCATGAGGTCGCCGGCATGGCCGCGGACCCACTTCCACTCGATGTCGTGGGGCTTGGCGGCGTCGAGCAGGCGGCGCCAGAGGTCCATGTTGGCGACGGGGTCGCCGGCGGCGTTCCGCCAGTTGCGGCGGACCCAGCCGGTGTGCCAGCGGGTGATGCCGTTGCGGACGTACTCGCTGTCGGTGTGCAGCACGACGCGGCAGGGGCGGGTCAGCGCTTCCAGCGCGGCGGCGGCGGCGGTCAGTTCCATGCGGTTGTTGGTGGTGACGCGGTCGCCGCCGGTCAGCTCGCGCTCGGTGTCGCCGAAACGGAGGATGGCGGCCCAGCCGCCGGGGCCGGGGTTCGGCTTGCAGCCGCCATCGGTCCAGATCTCGACGGGTGCGGCGGGAACGGGGTCAGAGGCCATAAGCGTGCTCGTCAGCGGCGGAAAGGTGGAAGCGGAGGCGGCGGAGGTATTCCAGCGGATCCTTGCGGGTGACCAGCGCGCCGGGCGGCGTGTTGACCCAATCGAACAGCCGGGTGAGCAGGAAGCGGATGGCCGCGCCCTGGCACAGGACGGGCAACGCCGCCCGCTCGTCGGGGCCGAGGGGGCGCACGGAGTCGTAACCGCGCAGCAGGGCCCGGGCCTTGGTCACGTTGAACTGGTAGTCGGCCTCGAAGCACCAGGCGTTGAGGCAGACGGCGACGTCGTAGGCCAGCCGGTCGGTGGCGGCGAAGTAGAAGTCGATCAGCCCGGAGACGGCGCCATCGAGAAAGAAGACGTTGTCGGGGAACAGGTCGGCGTGGATGTGCCCGGTCGGCAGCTCGAGCGGCCAGGCGGCGAGGATGCGGGCGAGCGCCGCCTCCAGCTCCGCGCCCAGGCCCGGAGCGACCTCGTTGGCGCGCGGCAGGCAGCGGTCGAGCAGGGGGCGCCATCCGGCGGGGCCGAGCGCGTTGGGCCGGGTCGGTGGGTAATCGAGGCCGGCCGCGTGCAATTCGGCCAGGGCGCGGCCGAGCGGGCCGCAATGCTCCGGCCGGACCCGGCGCGGCCAGACCCCCGGCAGGAAGGTGGTGATGCAGGCCGGGCGGCCGGCCAGGTGGCGCAGGCTGCTGCCGTCGACGCCGTCGACCGGCTGGGGGCAGGAAATCCCGTGCAACGCGAGATGCTGCATGAGGCCGAGGAACCAGGGCAGTTCCGCCGGGTCGACACGCTTCTCGTAGAGGGTGAGGATGAAGTCACCGCCGGTGGTGCGGAGCTGGAAGTTGCTGTTCTCGACGCCCGCGGCGATGCCGCGGAAGGCAATGGCGGTGCCCAGATCGTATTCGGTCAGGAAGGCAGCGAGCGCGTCGTCGGTGACTTCGGTGTAGACGGCCATCTAACGGTCGGGCGTCGGCGGACGGATGGCGGTGCCCCCGCTCAGGTGAGCCCGGCGGGCAGCTTGAACACCACGTCCTCCTGCGTGACCCGGCGCTCCTCGATGTCGAGCTGATAGCGCTCGCCCAGCGTGCCGAGCAGCTCCTGCACCAGCGCCTCCGGGGCGGAGGCACCGGCGGTCAGGCCGAGCCGGCGGACCCCGTCCAGCGCGGTCCAGTCGAGCTGGTTGGCGCGGGGCAGCAGGATGGCGCGCTTGGCGCCCGCGCGCTCGGCGACCTCGCGCAAGCGCTGCGAGTTACTGCTGTTGGGGCTGCCGATGACGACCACGAGGTCGCATTCCGGCGCCACCGCCTTGACCGCCGCCTGACGGTTGGTGGTGGCGTAGCAGATATCCTCGTTCTTCGGGCCCTCGATGAGAGGGAAGCGGGAGCGGAGGGCGTCGATGATGTCGGCGGTGTCGTCGACGGAGAGGGTGGTCTGGGTGATGAAGGCGAGCCTGTCGTCGTAGCCGGCCGGGGGCATGACGGTGCGGGCGTCGTCGACGTCCTGCACGAGGGTCACGCTGCCAGGGGGGAGCTGGCCCATGGTGCCGACGACTTCGGGGTGGCCGGCATGGCCGATCATGAGGATGTGGCGCTGGCCGGGGCCGCCGCCGGCAAAGTGGCGCTCGGCCTCGCGATGTACCTTGCTGACCAGCGGGCAGGTCGCGTCGAAATACAGCAGGTTGCGGCGCTGCGCCTCCGCGGGCACGGATTTCGGCACGCCGTGGGCGGAGAACACGACGTGGCCGGCCTCCGGCACCTCGTCGAGCTCCTCGACGAACACGGCGCCCTGAGCCTCGAGGTTCTCGACCACCGTGCGGTTATGGACGATCTCGTGGCGGACGTAGACCGGCGAGCCGTAGCGGCGCAGCGCCTCCTCGACCACCCGGATCGCCCGATCGACGCCCGCGCAGAAGCCACGCGGCCCGGCAAGGACGACGCTCAGATGTGGTTTGGTGTCCATCATGTCCGGCCTCACCGTGCGCCTGCCCGGGGCGCCCTTCCGGGCGTCGCGGGGCGGGGACTGTCCCGCGGGCTTGTTATGGCTACAAGACGGGCTTGCGCCAAGGGCGGCGCGCGGCGCGAGGCGGCGGAGGAACGAATGGCAGATGTGACGCGGCAGGGATGGCAACGGCTGGCAGGGGCATTGGCGCCCGCAATCGTGGTGGCGGGATGCGGCGGCGGCGGGGTCGACCAGTTCGCGCCGGCATGCCCCCGACCGGCGATCCTGCGGGACGCCAACGACCTGACCCGGTATCGCGGCGCCGGGCGGGACTTCCTGGATACGGCGCTGCAGGGGCGGATCACGGCCATCAACGGCAGTTGCGCGCAGGATGGCCGCCGCACGGTGGTCGCGACCGTGCAGGTCGGGATGGAGTTCGTCCGCGGCCCGGCCGCCGTCGGCCGCACGGCCAGCGTGCCGTTCTTCGTGGCGGTGACGCAGGGGCAGACCGTGCTGGACAAGCAGGTCTACACCGTTCAGGTCGAATTCCCGGAGAACACCGACCGGCTGCGGGTGACCGGCGATAGCGTGACGCTGCGGCTGCCGGTGACGGCGACGCAGAAGGCGGACAGCTACCAGGTCACCACGGGCTTCCAACTCTCGCCGGAGGAGCTGGCGATCAACCGTCGCCGATCGGCGCGGTAGACCCGTCAGGCCACTGTGAGGTCGTCTCGGTGGATCAGCTCGTCGCGGCCGCGCCAACCGAGCACGGACTCGATATCGGCCGAGCGGTGCCCGGCGATGCGGCGGGCGTCGGCGCTGCCGTAGGCGGAGAGGCCGCGCGCCAGAACGGTGCCGTCGGTGGACTGCACCAGGACCGGGTCGCCACGCTCGAAATCGCCGTCCACGGCACGGACGCCGGCGGGGAGGAGCGAGCGGCCGGCGGCCAGGGCGCGGGCGGCACCGGGATCGACGGTGAACGTGCCGGCGGGTTGCAGGCTGCCGGCGATCCAGCGCTTGCGGGCGGAGCGGCCGTCCTCGACGGGCAGGAACCAGGTACAGCGGCTGCCGTCGAGCAGGGCGGCGAGCGGGTGGTCGACATGGCCGAGGGCGATGGCCATCGCGCAGCCGGCCTGGGTCGCGATGCGTGCGGCCACCAGCTTGGTGCGCATGCCGCCGCTCGAGTAGCCCGGCGGGGGATCGCCGCCCATGGCCTCGATCTCGGGAGTCAGGGAGGGGATGACGGGCAGGTGGGTGGCGGCCGGGTCGCGCTTGGGGTCGGCGGTGTAGAGGCCATCGATGTCCGACAGCAGCAGTAGCTGGTCGGCGCCCACCATCTCGGCGACGCGGGCGGCCAAGCGGTCGTTGTCGCCGAAACGGATTTCGGCGGTGGCGACGGTGTCGTTCTCGTTGATGACGGGGATGCAGCCGAGGCCGAGCAGGGTCGACAGGGTCGCGCGGGCATTGAGATAGCGCCGGCGGTCCTCCGTATCGTCCAGGGTCAGCAGGAGCTGGGCGGCGACCAGGCCGTGAGCGGCCAGCGCCTCCGTCCAGGCCTGGGCGAGACGGATCTGGCCCACTGCGGCGGCCGCCTGTTTCTCCTCGAGGCGCAGGCGTCGCTTCGTGAGTTTCAGCGCGGGGCGGGCCAGCGCGATCGCGCCGGAGGACACGACGATCACGGCGGTGCCGCGCGCACGCGCGGTGGCGATGTCGGCCGCAACGCCGTCGAGCCACGCCGTGCGCGGAAGGGCTCCGTCGACGATCAAGGCGCTGCCGATCTTCACGACGAGAAGCCGGGCGGCGGCGAGGCTCGGAACGGCGGTCATGGTTCTGGGCCCGCGCCCCGTTTACGCGGTCGCCACTTCGCGGGTGGCGGCGGCGAGCTCGGCTCTGTGTTCCTGGACGCCGGACATCAACGCGCGGAGGATCTCCGGGACGTTGTAGCCGGTGACGCCGGACATGAGCATGACGGGGCGGCCGCTGGCACGAGCGAGCGCGGCACGGCGGGCACTGGCCTCCCGCGGCGTCATGGCGTCGGATTTGTTGAGCACCAGCAATTCGGGTTTCGCCGCCAAGCCACCGCCATAGGATTCGAGTTCGCCACGGATGGTGCGCCAGGCTTCCACGACGTTGCCGGCGGCGCCGTCGATCAGGTGCAGCAGCATGGCGCAGCGCTCGACATGGCCGAGGAAGCGGTCGCCAAGGCCGGCCCCCTCGTGGGCGCCTTCGATCAGGCCCGGGATGTCGGCGACGACCATCTCCTCGCTGTGGCTGAGCCGAACGACGCCGAGCTGGGGATGCAGCGTGGTGAACGGGTAGTCGGCGATCTTGGGCCGTGCGGCGGACACCACGCTCAGGAAGGTGCTCTTGCCGGCATTGGGCAGGCCGACCAGGCCCACATCGGCGATCAGCTTGAGCCGCAGCCAGACCCACCTCTCCTCGCCGGGATAGCCGGGCGTGGCCTTCCTCGGGGCACGGTTGGTGCTGGATTTGAAATGGGCGTTGCCGTGGCCGCCATCGCCGCCGCGCAGCAGGGTCACGCGCTTGCCAGGCGCGTCGAGGTCGGCGAGCAGCAATTCGCGATCCTCGTCGAGGATCTGGGTGCCGATCGGTACCTGGATGACGACGTCGTTGGCCGCCGCGCCCGTCCGGTCCGACCCGGCGCCGTTGCCGCCCTTGGGCGCGCGGAAATGCTGGGTGTAGCGGAAGTCGATCAGCGTATTGAGGTTCTCGGCCGCGACGAACTCGACGCTGCCACCGCGCCCGCCATTGCCGCCATCGGGCCCGCCGAACTCGACGAAGCGCTCCCGCCGGAACGCGATCACCCCGTTCCCGCCATCGCCGGAGCGGCAGTAGATTTTGGCCTGGTCGAGGAATTTCATGATCGGGGCTTCGGTGATGGGGGTGTCGGCGTGGGGCGCCACCCTCACCCTGCCCTCTCCCGCACGGGGAGAGGGTTCGTCAGAAGGTGTGGGCGCGTTTACTCGGCGGCTTGGGCGACCGGGAGGACGGAGACGTGCACGCGGCCTTCGGCGCGACGTTCGAACTTCACGTGGCCATCGACCAGCGCCCAAAGGGTGTGGTCGCGGCCGACGCCGATGTTGACGCCTGGCTTCACCTTGGTGCCGCGCTGGCGAATGATGATGTTGCCGGCGATGACGGCTTCGCCGCCGAACTTCTTGACGCCGAGGCGGCGGCCGGCGGTATCGCGGCCGTTGCGGGACGAGCCGCCTGCTTTCTTGTGGGCCATGAGCGGATCTCCTTACGCGGGAACGTTGTCGAGCTCGGCTTCCCGCGGCGGGGTTGCCTCGGCGGCGGCCGGGTCGGACTTGGGGCGGAACTCGTGACCATCGGCAGTGATGCCGGCAACGCGGAGCACGGTCACCTCTTGGCGGTGGCCGTTCTTGCGGCGGCTGTTCTGCCGGCGGCGCTTCTTGAAGATGATGATCTTGTCGAGGCGGTCCTGGGCGATGACGGTGGCAGAGACCGTGGCGCCCGGCACGAGCGGGGTGCCGACGGTGGTGCCGGCGTCGCTGCCGACGGCGAGCACGTCGCCGAAGGTGATGGTGTCGCCGGCGGCGCCGGTGAGCTTCTCGACCTTCAACACGTCATTCGGCTTGACGCGGTACTGCTTTCCGCCAGTGCGGATGATCGCGAACATCAGTGGTGATCCTTGCGGCCCTGCCGGCGATGCGGCGGCCCTTTTTGTGGAATGGGGCGGACGCACGGGCGCCAGCCAGAGGCGGCGGCATATCGAAGACGGCTGGCGCCGTCAAGACATCATGAGGTGCCAGCGCGCCAGCAGGCTCACGGCCGCAACCACGGCCACGTAGGAACCGAGAATGCCGACCGTCGACGAAAGAAGCCGTTGCATCCGCCACACCACTCGTTCGCCTCATCCATTATTGGATTTCCACTCTGCTGCTCAAGGCCGGAACGGCGCACTGACGAAAGTTTTAGATTCTCGGCGAACCGTGCCGCGATGGCTTTCCGGCGGTTGACCCGTGTCACAGGGCTGATAACGTTCCCGACCATGGTCGCAGGCGAACCCGTTTTGGGCGGTCCCGGCCGGCCCGTTGCGCCGGTTGCTTCGGCGCGCCCACAGCCCCACGCTGCGCTCGGCCTCCTTCGACTTATCCGCCCCTGAGCGTCGCGCCGCCCTGACGGGCGGTCTCGCCCAGGGGAACGTTTCCCGGGCGGGCCCGGGCGCGGAACGGATCAAAGGGAGTTAAAGTCATGAGCATCGACCATCCGAGCTTCGGCACGTTGCCGGACGACCACGTCATCATCTTCGACACTACCTTGCGCGACGGGGAGCAATCGCCGGGCTTCTCCATGAACCTCACGGAAAAGGTTCGCATGGCCGAGGCGCTGGCCGCGCTCGGCGTGGACGTAATGGAAGCGGGCTTCCCGATCGCCTCGGTGGGCGATTTCGAGAGCGTCGAGGCGATCGCGCGGACGGTGAAGGGTCCGGTGATCTGCGGGCTGGCGCGGACGGGGCAGGCCGACATCCTGCGCGCGGCCGAGGCGCTGCGCCCGGCGGAGCGCAAGCGGATCCACGTCTTCCTCAGCACCAGCCCGCTGCACATGAAATACAAGCTGCGCATGGAGCCGGACGCCGTGCTGCAGCTCGCCAGCGAGTCGGTGACGCTGGCGCGGAACTACGCAGACGACGTGGAGTGGTCGGCCGAGGACGGCAGCCGCACGGATCCGGACTTCCTGTGCCGCTGCGTCGAGGCGGCGATCAAGGCGGGCGCGACCACCATCAACGTGCCGGACACGGTGGGCTATGCCACGCCGGCGGACATGGCGCGCATCTTCACCATGTTGCGCGAGCGGGTGCCGGGCGCGGACCGGGTCATCCTGTCGACGCACAACCACAACGATCTCGGCCTGGCGGTGGCCAACACGCTGGCCGCGCTGGCGGTCGGGGTGCGGCAGATCGAATGCACCATCAACGGGATCGGCGAGCGGGCGGGCAACGCGGCGCTGGAAGAGATCGTCATGGCGATCCGGACCCGCCCGGATGCGGCGCCGTTCCACAACAACATCAAGACCGAGCGGATCCTGCGGGTGTCCAAGCTGCTCTCGACCATCACCGGGTTCGACGTGCAGCCGAACAAGGCGATCGTGGGGCGCAATGCATTCGCGCACGAGGCCGGCATCCACCAGGACGGCGTGCTGAAGAACGCGGCCACCTACGAGATCATGACGCCGGAGAGCGTGGGCTGGACCAAGTCGAGCCTGGTGATGGGCAAGCACTCGGGCCGGGCGGCGTTCCGGGACAAGCTGGTCGCCCTCGGCTACACGACGGTGGGCGACAACAAGCTGAACGACGCGTTCCGCCGCTTCAAGGATTTGGCGGACCGCAAGAAGGTCGTCTACGACGAGGACATCGTCGCGCTGGTGGATGACGAGGTCGGGCGCGACCACGACCGCATCCGCTTTTGCTCGCTGGAGGTCAATTGCGGGTCGCGGGGGCCGCAGCGTGCCGCGCTGGAGCTGGAGATCGACGGCGAGGTCAAGGCGGCGGAGGCGACCGGTGACGGCCCGGTGGATGCCACGTTCAACGCCATCCGCGCGCTGTTCCCGCACGAGGCGCGGTTGCTGCTGTTCTCCGTCGGTGCCGTGACGGAGGGGACGGACGCGCAAGCCAAGACCACCGTGCGCTTGGAAGAGGCCGGCAAGATGGTCGACGGCCAGGGAGCCGACACCGACACGATCGTCGCCTCCGCCCGCGCCTACATCCACGCGCTCAACAAGCTGACCGTGAAGCGGGTGCGGACGGAGCCGGAGGCGCTCTCGGCGTAATCGAGCGTGGCCCCGGGCAGGTGCCCGGGGCCGCGCCGTGCTTAGTAGCCGTAGCCGCGATAATAGCCGGGCGGCGGCGGTGGCGGCGCGTAATAGGGATCGGACGGCCGCTCGTAGACCGGGGCGTAGCCGGGTTGATAGCCCGGCGCGTAGCCGGGGGCATAACCAGGCGCATAGGCCGGCTCGGGCGCCGCGTAGACGGGGGCCGCGGCGACCGGCGTGGTCGCTGCGCCGCCGGCAGCACCGAGGGCGCCCCCCGCGAGGGCGCCGATGGCTGCACCCGTGCCGCCACCGGCGATGCCGCCGAGGGCCGCGCCAGCGCCGGCGCCCAACAGGCCGCCACCGACCGCGCGCTGGCCCGGGTCATAAGGATTGGTGCAGGCGGTCATGCCAAGGGAAGCAACGAGCGTGACGGCCAGGACGGCCTTGCTGATCATGGGGGTGTTTCCTCGAATGGTCGGGACGGATCCGCCCGGCCCGCAACGGGGCCGGGCGACCGGATTCAGTAGCGGCGAACGGGCTGCGGCGTGGTGATGTAGCCGGTGCCGGCGCCAACGGCTGCGCCGGTCAGGCCGCCGATGGCCGCACCCGTACCGCCGCCGGCGATTCCGCCGATGGCTGCGCCCGCGCCGGCACCGAGCAAACCGCCGCCGACGGCGCGCTGGCCCGGGTCATACGGGTTGGTGCAGGCGCTGACGCCGAGCAGGGCGAGCAGAGCGAGGGGAAGCGACGCTTTCTTGACCATAACATCTCCTAGTTGCGCAGTCGGCAACGATGCAACCATAGGCGGCATTGCCTAACCTTTCGTAAAAACAACGCGGCTTTGGCTGGATTGTGGCGGGAAGGGTGGTTTCACGAAGAGGTGACTCACAGCCCTTGCCGCCGCCGGGCCGGGCCGGTAAGGCACGGCGCTCGCCAGCCCTGCCCCTCGCCTGCCGCGGGAGCGCGCGCTGCCCGTTACTACTGGTTAGGAAACTCGATGTTCGGACGCCTGCTCGGCATCATGTCGGCTGACATGGCCATCGACCTAGGGACGGCGAACACGCTGGTCTACGTGAAGGGCCGCGGCATCGTGCTGGCCGAGCCCAGCGTGGTGGCGATCGCCGATGTCCGGGGCAAGAAGCAGGTGCTGGCGGTCGGCGAGGAAGCCAAGATGATGCTGGGGCGCACGCCCGGCAACATCCAGGCGATCCGGCCGCTGCGCGACGGCGTGATCGCCGATTTCGAGGTCGCGGAGGAGATGATCAAGCACTTCATCCGCAAGGTGCACAATCGCCGGGGCTTCGCCTCGCCGTTGATCATCGTGTGCGTGCCGTCCGGCTCGACGGCGGTGGAGCGGCGGGCGATCCAGGAGAGCGCGGAGAGCGCGGGCGCGCGCAAAGTGCTGCTGATCGAGGAGCCCATGGCGGCCGCGATCGGGGCCGGGCTGCCGGTGACGGAGCCGTCGGGCAGCATGATCGTCGACGTGGGCGGGGGGACAACCGAGGTGGCGGTGATCAGCCTGGGCGGCATCGTGTATTCGAAATCGGTCCGGGTGGGCGGCGACAAGATGGACGAGGCGATCATCTCCTACATCCGGCGGACGCATAACCTGCTGATCGGCGAGAGCTCGGCCGAGAAGATCAAGATGGATATCGGGGCGGCAACGCCCTCGCAGGACTATGATGACGGGCCTTACCGGGAGGTGAAGGGGCGCGACCTGATGAACGGGGTGCCGCGGGAGATCCTGGTCGGTCAGCGGCAGATCGCGGAAAGCCTGTCGGAGCCGATCACGCAGATCGTGGAAGCGGTGAAGGTCGCGCTGGAGAACACGCCGCCGGAGTTGGCGGCGGACATCGTGGACAAGGGAATTGTGCTGACGGGCGGCGGGGCGCTGCTGTATCGTCTGGACCAGGTCCTGCGCGACGCGACCGGGCTGCCGGTGGCGGTGGCCGAGAACCCCCTGAGCTGCGTGGCGCTCGGGACCGGCCGGGCGCTCGAGGAAATGAAGCGGCTTCGGAACGTGCTGTCCACGATGTACTAGCGCCGGAAGGGGCACTGCCGATTGATCCGTCTTTCGATCCCGGTCCGGCAAGCGCTGGCGAAGCTGACCTTGCCGGTCCTGATCGCGGCGGCGTTTGGCGTGATGTTGTTGGGCAAGGCGGACACGCTGGTCGCCGAACGGGCGCGCATGGCGCTGGCCGACACGCTGGTGCCGCTTTACGCGTTGGCCGCAGAACCGCTCGCCCAGATGCGCGACCTGTCGGCGGACGTGCAGAACCTCCTGTCGCTGCGCAGCGAGAACCAGCGGCTGCGCGAGGAGAACGACAATCTCCGGCGCTGGCAGCAGGTGGCGCTGGCGTTGGATGCCGAGAACACGGTGTTGAAGGCCAACCTGCGCTGGATCCCCGACCCCGCGCCCTCTTACGCCACTGCGCGCGTGGTGGCCGATGCGGGCGGCGTGTATGCGCGCGCCGTGCTGCTGGCGGTCGGTCCGGATAACGGCATCACGCGCGGCCAGGTGGCGCTGGACGAGAACGGCGTGGTCGGCCGGGTCACGGAACTGGGCACGCGGTCGGCGCGGGTGCTGCTGATCACCGATCTGAACAGCCGTATTCCGGTGACGCTGGAGAACAGCCGGGCGCGGGCGATCCTGGTGGGGACCAACGGGCCGCGGCCGCGGCTGATGTATTGGCCGGAAGGCGTGACCCCCGTGGAGGGCGAGCGCGTGGTCACCTCGGCGGAGGCCGGCGCTTTTCCGTCCGGGCTGCCGGTCGGCACGGTGCGGTTCAGCGCGAGCGGCGTGCCGGAAGTGGAGCCCGCGGCCCGGCTGGGCCGGCTGGAGGTGGTGCGGTTGTTCAATTACGGGCTGCGCGGGATCCAGCCGCCGGAGAACAGCCTGCGACCGGACAAGCCGGTCGTGGCCGGGCGGCGCTGAGACCGGGTCATGGCGGACCGCCTTCCCGGAATCCGGCCGCGGCCCAGCCTGTGGCGGTTGCTCGATGCCGCCGCGCGGCAGTCCTTTCCCGTCGTGATCACCACCTTGCTGCTGCTCGCGCTGTCGGCGCCGCTCGGTTTGCCGGGGCAGCCGCAGCTGCAGGAGGCGGTGTTGCTGGCCTGCGTGTTCTTCTGGTCGGTGTTCCGGCCCGACAGCATGCCGCCGGCCGCCGCCTTTGGGCTCGGTTTGCTGGGCGACCTGCTCAGCCTGGCGCCGCCGGGGATTTCCGTGCTGGTGTTGTTGATCGTGCACGGGGTGGCGCTGCGGCTGCGGCGGTTCCTGTCGTCGCAGGGGTTCCTGGTGGTGTGGCTGGTGTTAATCGCGGTGGCGGCGGGCGCGGCGGCGGCGGTCTGGGCGCTGACGAGCGTGCTGACGTTCCGGCTGCTGCCGGTTGGCCCGGCGCTGCTGCAATGGGGCGTGACGGCCGGGTTCTACCCGGTATTGGCGGCGTTTTTCACCTGGGCGCATCGTAGCCTGGCCGATCCTGAGAAGGCCTGAGCGATGAGCCAGCAGTTCAAACGCGAGAACAAGCGCACGGGGGTGTTCACCCGGCGCGGGCTGTTGCTGGGCGCGGGACAGCTCGGCGTCCTGGGTGCGCTGGCGGCCAAACTCTACCAAGTGCAGGTGGTGGACGGGGAACGCTACGCCACGCTGGCGGAAAGTAACCGGATCAGCGCGCGGCTCACGGCGCCGCCGCGCGGGCGCATCCTGGACCGGTTCGGCGTGCCGGTGGCCGGCAACAAGCTCAACTGGCGGGCGCTGCTGACGGTGGAGCAGACGGAAAGCGTGGACGCGACGCTGGACGCGTTCAGCCGCGTGGTGGCGCTGCAGGACCATGAGCGGGCGCGGATCGAGCGCGAGATGCGCAAGCGGCGGCGCTTCATTCCGCTCGTGGTGCGCGAGTTCCTGTCCTGGGAGGAGATGGCCAAGCTCGAGTTCAACGCGCCGGACCTGCCCGGCATCTTCGTGGACGTCGGCACCACGCGCATCTACCCGTTCGGCCCGGCGCTGGCGCACGTGGTGGGCTACGTGGCGCCGCCCAACGATGCGGACGTGGCGGACGAGCCCATGCTGGCGCTGCCCGGCATCCGGGTCGGCCGGGCCGGCATGGAGCGTGCGCAGGACGTCAAGCTGCGGGGCAAGGCCGGGGCGACGCAGATGGAGGTCAACGCGGTTGGCCGGGTGATCCGCGAGCTCGACCGGGTGGAAGGCCAGTCCGGGCTGGACCTGGGCCTGACGATCGACGTGGGCCTGCAGAACACCGTCCTGAAGCGGCTGGGGGCGGAGAGCGCGTCTGCCGTGGTGATGGATTGCCGCAACGGCGAGGTGCTGGCGATGACGTCGGCGCCGAGCTTCGACCCGAGCCTGTTCAACTCGGGCGTGTCGCAGGCACAGTGGGTGCAGTGGACGAGCAACCGCAAGGCGCCGCTGATCAACAAGGCCGCCGCGGGCGTCTATGCGCCGGGCTCGACGTTCAAGATGGCGGTGGCGATGGCCGGGCTGGACGCCAAGGTGATCGGGCCGGGCTCGCGCATCAGCTGCCCCGGCTATCTCGACCTCGGCGACACGCGCTTCCATTGCTGGAGCAAGTACGGCCATGGCGCGCTGGATGTGCGGGGCGCGCTGAAGCACAGCTGTGACGTGTTCTTCTACGAGGTGGCGCGGCGGACGGGGATCGACCGGGTGGCGGCGATGGCCAACCGGTTCGGCATCGGGGTCGATACCGGGATCGAGCTGCCGGGCGCGCGCAAGGGGCTGATGCCGACCAAGGCGTGGCGCCAGAAGCGCGGCCACGCCTGGAACATCGGCGACACCATCAGCTGCGGCATCGGACAAGGTTACATCCAGACCACGCCGCTGGCGCTGTGCACTTATGTATCGCGCGTGGCGACCGGGCGGGCGGTGGAGCCGCACCTGACGCGGACGCTGGGCGGCGCGATCCAGCCCGGCGTGCAGGCGGCGGACTGGCCGACGCTGGGGATGCCGGAACCCTACCTGCACCTGTGCCGCGAGGGGATGTGGGCGGTGGTCAACGACGCCAACGGCACGGCGCCGGCGGCGCGGCTGTCGATCCCCGGGGTCACGCTGGCGGGCAAAACCGGGTCGACCCAGGTGCGCCGGGTGTCGCGCGAGGCGCGGGAGCGGGGGTTCAAGTCGGAGAACCTGCCCTGGGAATTCCGGCCGCACGCGCTGTTCGTGTGCTACGCGCCGTACGACGCGCCGCGCTACGCGGTATCGGTGGTGGTGGAGCACGGCAATGCGGGCGCGGCGGCCGCGGCGCCGCTGGCGCGCGACATCATGATGGACGTGCTGACGCGGGACCCGGTGAACCACACGGAAAGCCCGGGGCAGAAGCTGGCGGATCGGAGCTGACCACGTGATCACGGCCAAGCGGTTGATCCGGGCGGAGCCGTCCTTCGGGCTGCTCAACAAGTTCTGGCAGGTGAGCTGGCTCTACGTGCTGCTGCTCTGCGCGCTGGCGGGGGTGGGGTACGTGACGCTCTACTCGGCCGGGGGCGGGCCGGAGCCGTATGCGTCCAAGCACATCCTGCGCTTCGCGTTCAGCCTGGTGATGATGCTGTCGATCGCGATGGTGGACATCCGCTTCATCGCGCGGTTCTCCTACCCGGTCTACGCGGTGGCGGTCGGCTTGCTGGTGCTGGTGCTGCGGATGGGCCATGTCGGCAAGGGGGCGCAGCGCTGGATCGACCTGGGCGGGCTGCAGCTGCAACCGAGCGAGCTGGCCAAGATCGGGCTGGTGATGGCGCTGGCGGCGTGGTTCCACCGCGCGAGCTGGGAGAAGGTCGGCAATCCGCTGTTCCTGATCCCGCCGGTGCTGATGGTGCTGGTCCCGGTCGGGCTCATCCTGAAGGAGCCGAACCTGGGGACGGCGGTGATCACCGCCATCGTGGGCGGGTGCGTGATCCTGGCGGCCGGGCTGCGGTGGTGGAAGGTGCTGCTGGTGGTCGCGCCGATCCCGTTCCTGGCGCAGATCGCCTTTGGGCATCTGCACGACTACCAGAAGGCGCGGATCACGACGTTCATGAACCCGGAGAGCGACCCGCTGGGGGCCGGCTACAACATCATCCAGTCCAAGATCGCGCTGGGCTCCGGCGGGATGTTCGGCAAGGGGTTCATGCAGGGCACGCAGGGGCACCTGAACTTCCTGCCGGAGAAGCAGACCGACTTCATCTTCACCATGATCGCGGAGGAGTTCGGGCTGGTCGGCGGCCTGGCGGTAATGGGCTTGCTGACGCTGATCATCATCGGCGGCATGGCGATCGCGCTGCGCTGCCGACACCAGTACGGACGGCTACTGGCGCTCGGCATCACGGTGAATTTCTTCATGTACTGCTTCGTCAACATCGCCATGGTGATGGGGGCGATCCCGGTAGGCGGGGTGCCGCTGCCGCTGGTGAGCCATGGCGGGTCGGCGATGCTGACGGTGATGTTCGGGTTTGGGCTCCTGATGTCCGTCCACGTGCACCGCGACGTGGAGTTCACCCAGCGGGAGGAGTGACGGGCTGCCGGGTCGCTGCCGGGCGGTCCTGCCCGATCAGGGCGGTGGCGCGCTCGACGGAGCGGACCACGGCGTCGCCGGCGCGGCGGACCAGCGGATCGTCGTTCTTCAGCAACCGGTCCGATACCATCAGGGCCGGAGACAGCGCGCCGCGAAGTTCGTGCCGCAGAAAGGAAATCTCCTGCTCGACCTCGGCCAGCCGGGCTGCGGAGCCGTCGATCTCCGCTTCCGGTTCCGCAGGCGCGTCGAACAGGGTTCGGGGCGCGACGGGCGTGGCGGTCGGCGGGAGGCTGCTGGCAGCGCGAGAGCCGCTCCAGCGGCCCAGCGCGTAGATCAGCAGCCCGGCGCAGGCTCCCGAGATCGCCGCGCAGACCACATACGGGAAGCCGAGCCCGAGCAGCGCGAGCGACGCGCCGCAGGCGGCGAACGCCGCCACCCCGCCGAAGAGCGCCAGAGCGGGCAGTCCGGTGCGCATCTCACCTCCGATCCAAGCAATGATGCGGTAACAACTCGCAACGGGCCGATTGGTTGACGCCGCGCGCGGAAGCATTGACGAAAGGGAGCCGGCGCACCTATAAGCCCCGCCTGCGCCCGAGGCCGACGCCGGCCCGGCTGCTCCTGTCCGTTCGGGCGCAACACCCGGTCCCGACGCGAGCGGCGGGCCATAGAGTTTATCGGAGTTCGTCGTGAAGCGTACCTATCAACCGTCCAAGCTGGTCCGCAAGCGTCGGCACGGTTTCCGCGCCCGCATGGCGACCGTTGGTGGCCGCAAGGTTTTGGCGAACCGCCGTGCCAAGGGCCGCAAGAAGCTTTCCGCCTAGGCCGGACGGCGTGGCGCCGCAAGCACTGGCGCCCGCCTCTCGTTTGAAGCGCCGGGCAGAGTTCTTGGCGGTGGCAGGCGGGGGCCGCAAGGCGCCCTCCCCCGGGCTTGTGCTGCAGATGCTGCGGCGCGACGACACCGCGCCGGCGCGGCTGGGCTTCACCGTCACCAAGAAAGTCGGCAATGCGGTGCACCGCAACCGGACCCGCCGGCGGCTCCGCGCGGCAGCGCGCGACGTGCTGGCCGAGCGGCCGATCCAGGGGGTTGACCTCGTGCTGATCGGGCGCGACGGGACCGCTGCGCGGCCGTTCAGCGCACTCAAGGACGATTTCCGCCGCTTGCTGGACCGGTTGGAGGCGGCACGATGAGCCGCCTGCTGATCCTGCTGGTGTGGATCTACCAATGGACGCTGCGGCCGTTCATCGGGGCGCATTGCCGCTTCGAGCCCAGCTGCAGTACCTACGCGATCGAGGCGCTGCGGCGCCATGGCGCCTGGCGCGGAACCGGCCTGGCGGCCACCCGCGTGCTGCGCTGCAATCCCTGGAACGAAGGCGGAGTGGACCCGGTGCCGGCGGCACGGGGCGGCTGCGCCCATTGTTCGTTTGACGAGAAAGCGATCCATTCCTGATGGACCAGAAGCGCCTGTTCCTCGCCATCGCGATTTCGGTGGTCATCCTGCTGGGCTTCCAGTTGTTCGCGCCGCCCAAGCCGGCGGTCACGACCGACACCAAGACCACGCCGACCAGCCAGACGCAGCCGCCGGCCGTCAACCCGGCCTTCCCCGGCACCCAGCCGCAGCCGGTCGCGGCGCCGACGGAGCAGCGCGACGTGCCGCGCCTGCCGATCGCAGCGCCCAAGGTGCAGGGCAGCATCAACTTGGTCGGCGCTCGCCTGGATGACCTGGTGCTACGCGACTACCACACGGAGGTCTCGTCGGAGAGCCCGCTGGTGCGGCTGCTGGAGCCGCGGGTCGATCCGCAGCCCTACTACGTGCAGTTCGGCTGGACCGGCGAGGGTGTGACGCTGCCGGGGCCGGAGACGGTCTGGACGCCGGCGGACAACGCGTCGGGCGCGGCGCTGGCGCCTGGCAAGCCGGTCACCCTGCAATGGGATAACGGCGCCGGGCAGGTGTTCCGGATCGGGCTGTCGATCGACGACAATTACATGTTCGGCATCGAGCAGACGGTGCAGAACAATTCGGGGGCGGCGATCAAGGTGTATCCGTGGTCGCGCGTTCGCCGCGACTACAAGCCGCAGACGGCCGGCTACTACATCCTGCACGAGGGCCTGCTCGGCGTGCTGGACGGGCGGCTGCAGGAGCAGACCTACGACAAGGCGAAAACGGAGAGCGAGAAGACCAACGGCCCGAGCCTGAAGATGGCGTCGACCGGTGGTTGGGCGGGAATCACCGACAAGTATTGGTTGACGGCGCTGATCCCCGACCAATCCGTGCCGGTCACGGCCTCGTTCCGGCACGTGACGGAGAACGGGTCCGACCGCTACCAGGTGGATTTCGTGCCGACGACGGCGCAGACGGTGGAAGCCGGCGCGACGGCGACGGCGACCGCGCACCTGTTCGCCGGCGCCAAGGTGGTGCAGCTGCTCGACCGATACGAGGCGGAATACAAGATTCCGAACTTCGACAAGGCGGTCGATTTCGGTTGGTTCTACTTCCTGACCAAGCCGATCTTCTATGCGCTGGACTTCTTCTATCACCTCACCGGCAATTTCGGCGTGGCGATCATGATCTTCACCGTGATCGCGAAGGGGCTGTTCTACCCGCTGGCGTCGAAATCCTACCGGTCGATGAGCAAGATGAAGCTGCTCGCCCCGAAGATGACGGAGATCCGTGAGCGGCTGAAGGAAGATCCGCAGCGGATGCAGCAGGAGATCATGGGCCTTTACAAGGCGGAGAAGGTGAACCCGGCGAGCGGGTGCCTGCCGATGCTGGTTCAGATCCCGGTGTTCTTCTCGCTCTACAAGGTCATCTTCGTCACCATCGAGATGCGGCACGCGCCGTTCTTTGGCTGGATCCAGGACCTGTCGGCGGTCGACCCGACCAACGTCTTCAACCTGTTCGGGCTTATCCCGTTCGACCCGGCGCACTACTCGCACTTCCTGCATCTCGGCCTGTGGCCGCTCATCATGGGCGTGACCATGTTCTTCCAGCAGAAGCTGAACCCGCCGCCGCCGGACCCGGTGCAGGCCAAGATCTTCCAGTTCATGCCGATCATCTTCACCTTCATGCTGGCCAGTTTCCCGGCCGGACTGGTGATCTACTGGAGCTGGAACAACACGCTGACGATCCTCCAGCAATGGACCATCATGCGGCAGACGCGCCTGCCGAAGCCGGAACTGGCTCGGCCGTGAGGCGGCCGAGGTAGGCCTGGTGGAGGACGCGCCACCCGTTCCGTCCGCCGGGGAAGAGAGTTCCGCCGACGAGATTCAGGCGCAGCGGGTCGAGGCGGGGCGGCTGCTGTTCGCGGGGGAGTGCCGCTTTTTCTACGCGGCGCAGCGATTGGACCAGTTGCCGGAGCCGGGCTTGCCGGAGGTGGCCTTCGCCGGCCGCTCCAACGTCGGCAAGTCCAGCCTGATCAACGGGCTGACCGGGCGCAAGGCGCTCGCGCGGGCCTCCAACACGCCGGGTCGCACGCGACAGCTCAACTTCTTCGACCTGGCCGGCCGGCTGACGCTGGTGGACATGCCGGGCTACGGGTACGCGCAGGCGAGCAAGGAGATCAAAGCCGACTGGCAAGGCCTGATGTTCGACTATCTGCGCGGGCGGCCGACGCTGCAGCGCGTGGTGCTGCTGTTGGATAGCCGGATCGAGCTCAAGGCGGCGGACCACGCGGTGATGGAACTGCTCGACCGGGCGGCGGTGACCTACCAGCTCGTGCTGACCAAGGCGGACGGGGTCAAGCCCGGCGCGCTGGCGCAGAAGCAGGCGGAGGTGCTGGCGCTGTCGGCCCGGCACGCTGCGGCGTTCCCGGTCGTGGTGACGACCAGCAGCGAGACGGGAATGGGCATGGAGCTGGTGCGCGCCGAGCTAGCGGGGCTCGCGGCGGAGCCATAGCTCGGCGGTGGTGCCGCGGCCGGGCGTGCTGTGCAGCATCAGCGCGCCGCCGGCATCGCGGGCGAAACCATCCGCCATCGACAGGCCGAGACCAGTGCCTTCGCCGACCGGCTTGGTGGTGAAGAACGGCTCGCGCACCCTCGCCAGGGTCGCCGCATCCATCCCGACGCCGGTGTCGGATACGAAGAGGCGGACGAACTCGCCTGGCCCGAGCTCGGGCGGCGGCTCGGCGGCCTCGGCGCCCAGGGTGAGGATCCCGCCCTCCGGCATGGCGTCGCGCGCATTGGTCGCCAGGTTGAGCAGCACGGTCTCGAGCTGGCTGGCCGGCGCCAGCACGGTGAGCCCCGGCTCCGCCAGGGCCGAGCGGATGTCGAGCGGGCCGGCGCCGGCCAACGTATGGCGCAGGATGTCGAGCAGGACGTCGAACATCGGGGTGAGCTCGGCGCGGGCGGTGGGCTTGGGCTCGGCGCGCGAGAACACCAGCAGGCGCCGCGTGATCGCGCCGCCGCGGGCCGCCGCGTCGGCGATCATGCGGGCGACGCGGTGCATCGCCTCCGGGTCGTGGGCGCGCCGCTCGATCATGGCCGCGCAACCCGCGACGCTCTGCAGCACGTTGTTGACGTCGTGGGCGATACCGCTGGAGAGTTTGCCGAGGAGCTGCAGACGCTCGGCGGCCGAGGCGCGGGCGAGGGCGTCGTCCTGCGCCGCCGTCGCTTCGGCCGCCCGGCGCTCGAGGACGGTGTTCAGGTCCATCAACGCGGTTTCGGTGTCCTTGCGGTCGGTGATGTCGCGGGTGCTGCCGATCAGGCGGTCGGCGCCGCCAGCCGGGTCGACCAACGGCACCAGGCAGGTTTCCCAGAAGGAGCCGGCGCCGCCGGTATCGACCCATTGCTCGAACACGACCGGGTTGCCGTCGCGCAGGCAAGCCTCCCATCGCGACAGGACGAGGTCGGCCCGCTCGGCCGGCAGGCACTCATGCGCCGTCCGGCCGAGCATCTCGGCCGCCGGGCGCCCGGCGATAACCTCGGCGCGCCGATTGATCAGATCGAACACGAGCTGGCCATCGTCGCGGCGCGAGACGGCGAAGTGGATGTCGACAGAATGCTGGAACACGGTGTCGAGCTGGCGGAGCGAGCGGGCCAGTGCGCGCTCGGATTGCTGGGCGACGGCGGCGGATTCCAGCGCGCTGCGTTCGGCGGCGGCGCGCTGGCCCAGCTGCTGACGCAGCACGAACAACAGCCCGGCGGCGACTCCGACCAGGACGCTGATGCCCGACAGGATGCTGACGGTCTTGCGCTGCCAGCCGGCGAACACCGCGTCGCGTGCGTAGCTGGCCGCCACGATCAAGGGCAGCGCGCCGACCCGGCGGTAGACGTAGAGGCGGATCACCCCATCGAAGGGCGACGCTTCCTCGCCAAGGCCCGACCCGCCGGCGAGCATCCTGCGCATGGGCAGCGAGCCGGCGATGGAACGCCCGATCTGGCCCGCGCGGACCGGAAAGCGCGCCAGGATCATACCGTCCGTGCGCAACAGGCTGATGGCGCCGCCGCTGCCGAAATCCAATGTGGAGAACAGCTTGTAGAAGTATTCCAGGTGCACGCTGCCGACGACGACGCCGCCGAAGCTGCCATCGTCACGCGTGACGCGGCGCGCAAGGACGAGCAGCGGGGGCCCGGCGGCACGCTCGCGGCTCACGGCGCTGATGAACAACCCGGCCGCCGGGTCGTCGCGGAGCGCGCGGAAGTAGTCGCGGTCGGCTAAATTGGCATGCCGGGGTACGAGGCTGTTGGAATCGGCGACCACATTGGCCCCGGTGTCGAGGACGAGGACGGCCGACATGTAGTCGGCAGCCGTGAGGCGGTCGAACAAGGCGGCGTGCCGCAACTCGGGGCCGAGCGTGTCGATCCCGGGTAAGCGGAGCGCGTCAACCGTCGCCTGCAGGGTATGGTCGTACAGCTCGACATTGCGCGCCAGATCCTGCTGCACGGCGCCGGCGACGTTGCCGAGCGCCATCTCCGCATCCCGCCGAGTGTCGCGGTGATCGGTGACGATGATCCACCCGGCCAGGGCGAACGCGCCGAGGGCGAGCAGCGCCGCGGCGACGACCACGCCGCGCTCGTCCGACAGGAAGGAGATGAGCAGCGGGCCCGGACCGGCCCCCCGCGTCGGCCGATCCGGCAGCGACGCCAGTACCGGGGGACTTTCATCGACGGCAGCTTGCGCTCGAGTGCCAGGCATCCCCACCCTTCGTTGACCAAACAAGCCGGTTGCGTAAGAACAATTTTCGCTCCGTGGGAATCAAGTCTTAATTTGGCCGACCCGGCGTTCGCTTGACGAGGCCGGGTGCGCGGGCGAGGCTGCGCCGACCTCGACCGGAGCGCCCCACCCGTTGTCCATCGATCTGCAGACCGCGGCCGAGCAGGCCGGCATTCTCGTGCAGGCGTTGCCCTTTCTGCGCCGCTACGCCGGCGTCACCGTGGTGATCAAATACGGTGGCCATGCCATGGGCGACGAGCACCTGGCCGAGCAGTTCGGGCGCGACATCGCGCTCCTCAAGCAGGTCGGCGTCAACCCGGTCATCGTCCATGGCGGTGGTCCGCAGATCAACGCGATGCTGAAGCGGCTGGCGATCCAGTCGAGCTTCGTGGACGGCCTGCGGGTGACCGACGAGGCGATGGTCGAAGTGGTCGAGATGGTGCTGGCCGGCACGGTCAACAAACACGTGGCCGGGCTGATCAACCAAGCTGGCGCGCTGGCGGTGGGGATCTGCGGCAAGGATGGCGGCCTGATCCGCGCCCGCAAGCTACAGCGAACGGTGACGGACCCCGACAGCCACATCGAGCGTGCGCTCGACCTCGGCTTCGTGGGCGAGCCGGAGCACGTGGACGTGCGGGTGATCCACGCCCTGACCGGGGCCGGGCTGATCCCCGTGATCGCGCCGGTCGGTATGGGCGAGGACGGCAAGACCTACAACATCAACGCCGATACCGTGGCCGGCGCCGTGGCCGGCGCGCTCGGCGCGCGGCGGCTGCTGATGCTGACGGACGTGCCGGGCGTGCTGGACGGCGAGAAGAAGCTGATCCCCGAGATGTCGCTGGCGGCGGTGCAGGCGGGGGTGAAGAGCGGGATGATCAGCGGCGGCATGATCCCCAAGGTGGAGAACTGCGCCGAGGCCGTGCGCAAAGGCGTCAAGGGCGCGGTGATCCTGGACGGGCGGATGCCGCATGCCTGCTTGCTGGAGTTGTTCAAGGATGGCGGGATCGGAACGATGATCCACGAGTGATCGGAGGGAGAGTGGCGCCATGAACGTCGCGCTGCGCCGGCCAATGAGGCTGGAGCAGCGGCGGGACCGGACGCGGTATTGGCCGCACCGGAGATCGCGATCGAGCTTGGCCTCGGGGAGATCTATGACGGGCTGGAGTTCTCGGAGTCCGTCGAAGGTTAGGCCGCCAGCTCGCGGATCGTGCGGAGGTCGTCGACGAATTTGGCGTATTCGCGTTCCTTGGCCTCCGGGTCGGGCAGGCGGAGCAGGTAGCTCGGGTGGACCGTCACGAAGCCCTGGGTATTGCCGGCGAGCGGGATCGGACGGCCGCGTTCGCGAGAAATGGTGACGGTGCGGCCCAGGACGGATTGCGCGGCCGAGGCGCCCAGCATGACGGTGATGGCCGGCTTCACTTCCGCGCGCTCGAGCTCGAGCCAGAATTTGCAGGCGGTGATCTCCGAGGTGCCGGGCTTGGCATGGATGCGGCGCTTCCCGCGCGGCTCGAATTTGAAGTGCTTGACCGCGTTGGTGACGTAGACGGCCTGTCGGTCCAGCCCGGCCTCGGCCATCGCGCGATCGAGCAGCTGGCCAGCAGGGCCGACGAACGGCCGGCCGGCGAGGTCTTCCTGATCGCCGGGCTGCTCGCCGATCATCATGATGCGGGCGTCGACCGGGCCTTCGCCGAACACGACCTGGGTAGCGGGCTGCCAGAGGTCGCAGCGGCGGCAGGCGGCGGCCTCCTGCGCGGCGGTGGCCAGCGTCGTGCTCCCCTCACCCGGCCCCGTCGCCGTGGACGCCTGGGTCGGACGAGGGGCGCGGGCCGGCTTGGGTGGCGAGATCACGGGCTGCTCGACCATCTGTTCGACGCGGGCGCCAGCGTTGCGGATGAGTTCGGGGATGACGGCCGCCTCCGGTAGGTTCTTCCAATATTTGCGCGGCATCTCCGACGTCATGGCGCCGATCTTGAGGCGAGCCGGGTTGAAGATGGAGCTGTAATAGGCGCGCCAATAGGCTTCGAGCCGGTCGTCGTCGGGAATGTCGGCGCGGCTGGCGCCGCCGGCGAATTCGAGGCTCTCGCCGGTCCAGTGGACGCTGCGGTAGGGCGTCAGGATCGACCACACCATGGTCGCGAAGCGGCGGACAAAGAAGGCGGCGTTGGCCTCCACGATGTAGTGGTCGGGCTCGAACCAGCTGACGTATTTGGTCCCAGCCTCCTCACCCTCCCGGGGCGGCACTTCGCGGAAGCGGACAAAGGCGCGCATTTTGTGGGTGTCGCGGCGGACCGACTTGGCGAGTTCCTGCACCGTGTGCACGTCCGGATCGGTGGTGATCTCGAGCAGGTGCTTTTCGCCGCGATGGGCGCGCCAGATCAAGCGGTAGAGCCGGGCGAACCGTTCGGGATCGCTGTGCTGGATGACGGTTTCGGCGAGGGCCACCAGCGAGCGGGGCACGGTGAACGAGCCGGAGGGCGGCGGCGGCGCAGGGCGGTCTCCGACGGCGAACAGGTCGTCGGGCGCGCCCACCGACCAGACCACCGCCTCGGGCGGGGTGCCTTCAAGCGCAAGGGTGCGGGCGGCCGCGCGCCAGCCCTCCCAGTCGACCTCGTGGGCAAGGGTGATGGACGTCACGCGAACAGGTCGGCTTGCACCGGCTTCGGGGTCAGGCGGGCTTGCAGGGCCGGGCTGTCGAGCTGAGCGCCGGGCTGGTGGTCGGCGGTGATGATGAACGGCGCCACCTTGGAGAGCGGCAGTCGCAGCCGGGCCAGGTCGTCCATGCGCAGGCGGCGATGGCGGCGAGCCTGGATCAGCCGGTCGACCGACTTCACGCCCATGCCCGGCACCCGCAGCAGTTGCTCGCGCGTGGCGCGGTTGACGTCCATGGGGAACTGCTCGCGGTGCTGCAGGGCCCAGGCGAGCTTGGGGTCCATCGACAGGTCCATGTTGCCGGTCGCGTCCAGCGCCAGCTCCTTGGCGTCGAACTCGTAGAACCGCATCAGCCAGTCGGCCTGGTAGAGCCGATGCTCCCGCAACAGCGGCGCATTGGCCGGCGGCAGCGCGGCCGACGCGTCCGGAATCGGGCTGAACGCCGAGAAATACACCCGGCGCAGGCCGTAATTCCCGTACAAATTCGTGCTGAGGTCGAGAATGTCGCGGTCGCTGCTCGCATCCGCGCCGATGATCAGCTGGGTGCTCTGGCCTGCGGGTGCGAAGCGGGGAGACCGCTTCTCGGCCTTGGATTCGTCGATCCGCAGGCGCATGCGGCCCATGGAACGACGGATTCCGGCCATGTCCTTTTCGGGCGCCAGCGTCGCCAGGCTGCTCTCCGTCGGCAGCTCGACGTTGATGCTGAGCCGGTCGGCATAGCGGCCGGCTTCGGCCAGCAATTCCGGCGAGGCGTCGGGGATCGTCTTGAGGTGGATATAGCCGCGGAAGCCGTGCTCTTCGCGCAGCAGCTTCGCCACCCTGACGACCTGCTCCATCGTGTAGTCCGGGCTGCGGATGATGCCGGAGCTGAGGAACAAGCCCTCGATGCAGTTGCGGCGGTAGAAGCCCAGCGTGAGGGTGACGACCTCCTCCGGGGTGAAGCGGGCGCGCTGGACGTTGCTGCTGCGCCGGTTGATGCAATACAGGCAGTCGTAGACGCAGCTATTGGTCAGCAGGATCTTGAGCAGCGAGATGCAGCGGCCGTCGGGCGCGTAGGCGTGGCAGATGCCCATGCCCTCGGTCGAGCCGACGCCCTTGGTCTCGCCGAGCGACGACCGCTTGGCCGTGCCGGAGGACGCGCAGGACGCATCGTATTTCGCGGCGTCGGCAAGGATTTCGAGCTTCTGGAGCAGGTCCATAGAACGGATGTTCTCCCGATTGCGAGATGCGGCGCAATCGTCATGTTTCAACCCGTTGCGGGGCCGCGAAGTTCCGGTGCCCCTGCTGGTTCTGCCTCGCGGCTCTTGACCCCGCGGCTGAGGTCGTCGACCGCTATGCGGGTGGCCGTGGACCCTCGGGGCGCGCCCAAGGGGGGGGACCACGTGGCGATGGCGCAAAGGCGTTTGTGGGATAACGGGCCGTTGCTGCTGGCGTTGGCCATGCTGTTCTGGGCCGGGAGCATCGTCAGCGGGCGGGCGGCGGCGGCGTTCGTGCCGCCCTCGTTGTTCACGCTGCTGCGGTGGGGCGGGGCGCTGCTGATCGTGCTGCCGCTCGCCTGGCCGCACCTGCGGCACGACCGGGCGGCGCTGTGGCGGCGCTGGCCGGTCGTGGTGGCGCTGGCGGTGCTGGGCGTCGATGCGTTCAACAACCTCATGTATCGCGGGCTGCACAGCACCACGGCGATCAATGCCCTGCTGCTGCAATCGGCGACGCCGCTCTTCGTCATCGTGGCGCTGTTCGTGATGTTCCGCGAGCGGCCGACGCTGCGCCAGGTCGCCGCAGTCGCCGTGTCGCTGGCCGGCGTGGCGGTCATCGCGGCGCAGGGTTCGCTCACCGTGCTGCGCGCGCTGGACGTGAACCCCGGCGACGCGATCGTGACGGTCGCGGTGGTCTGCTACGCGCTGTATTCGGCGCTGCTGCGGCTCAAGCCCGCCGTGCATCCGTTGAGCCTGTTGGCGGCAAGCTTCGCGGTGGGCGTGCTGTTTCTGGTGCCGCTCGCGGCCGGCGAGGCGCAGGCGGGCGGGAAGCTGATCCTCAACCCGGTCTCGATATTCGCTATTGTATATTCCTGCGTATTCCCCGCGTTCCTGGCCTATCTTCTCTACAATCGAGGCGTCGAGATCGTCGGTCCGGCGCGGGCGGGGCAGTACGTGCATCTGATGCCGGCGTTCGGCGTGGTGCTGGCCGTGCTGTTCCTGGGCGAGGCGCTGCACCCGTTCCACGTCGTCGGGATCGGGCTGATCGGGGCCGGATTGTGGTTGGCGCGATGAAGGTTTTGGGGCTCACGGGCGGGATCGGGATGGGCAAGTCGAACGCGGCGAGCGCCTTGCGGCGGGCCGGGCTGCCGGTGTTCGATGCCGACGCCGCGGTGCATCGGTTGCAGGCGCGGGGTGGGGCGGCCGTGCGGGCGATCGAGGCGGCATTTCCGGGCAGCGTGATCGACGGCGCGGTCGACCGCGACTCGCTGCGGCGGGCGGTGCTGGGCGATGCGGCGGCGCTGAAACGGCTGGAGGCGATCGTGCACCCGCTGGTACGGCAGGCCGAACGCCGCTTCCTCGCCCGGGCGCGGCGGGACGGGCGGCGCCTGGTGGTATTGGACGTGCCGCTATTGCTGGAGACCGGCGGGGAACGCCGGGTCGACCATGTGGTGGTGGTGAGCGCGCCGGGGCCGGTGCAGCGGGCGCGGGTGCGCCGGCGCGGGACCATGTCGGCGCAACAGATCGATGCGGTGATCGGGCGGCAGATGCCGGACCGCGAGAAGCGACGGCGGGCCGATACCGTGGTGCGGACCGGGTTGTCGCGGCATCACACGCTGAACCAGCTCCGCCGGCTTGTGCGGCAGCTGCGATGATGCTGGAGCCGGAATCGCTGGCCTTCATCGGCACCAGCGACCTGTCGGGCCTGCTGCGCGGCGTGGCCGTGCCGTGGGCGGCGCTGGACGGCCTGATGGGGCGTGGTGCCGTGCTGCCGGGCCACGTGCCGCTGCGGCACCCGTCGGACCCACACCCGTTCGGCGCGGCGGACCTGCTCCTGTTGCCGGACCCGGCGACCCGGGCCTACGTGCCGACCACGGACGCGCCCGACCTCGTGCTGCTGCTCGGCGACCTGCTGGAGCTCGACGGCGCGCCCTGGGCGTGCTGCCCGCGCTACTTCCTCCGCCGTGCGCTGGCGGCGCTGCATGCCGAGTTCGGCCTCACGGTGCGGGCGGGGATCGGCCAGCGCTTCACCCTGCCCGCCAGCGCCGCCGAGCCGGGCCGCAGCCTGGCGGCCGCCCGGCGCGCCGCCGCCTTCTGCGGCACCTTGCTCGCCGCCATGCGCGCCAACGGCATGACGGCCGACACGCTGCACCCCGCCGACGGCGCCGGCGAGTTCGAGGCAGCGGCGGCGGACGCGATCGGCATCGCCGCCGCGGACGAGGCGGTGGTGCTGCGCGAGCTGATCGGGGCGGTGGCGGAACGGTGCGGCGCTGGCCGGGCGACGCTGGGGCGCGTGCGCATCGGGCTGGACCTGCGCGACGGGTTCGGCCAATCGGCGATGGCCGATCCGAGCGGAGAGCACGGTCTGTCGGACGAGGCGGAGCACTGGGCGGCCGGCGTGCTGCATCACCTGCCGGTGCTGGCGGCGGTGCTGTTCGGCCGGAACGGCGCGCCGCGGCGGGCCGAGCTGGCCACGGAGGGCCGGCCCGGCGCCTGGCGGCTGCGAAGCGACGTCGGTGATGACGGCGTGGCCATTCCCGCCGGCTTCGAGCTCACGGGTGGCGACCCGGCGGCCTCGCCCTATCTCGCCCTCGGCGCCCTGGTCTGGGCCGGGCTGGACGGGCTGCGGCAACACCGGCGCCTGGCCGAGCTCGACCGCCATCCCCTGCCCGCGACCCCGGCCGAGGCGCTGGACGCGTTCGGCGGCAGCATCGCCGCGGCCGAGTGGTTCGGCATGGAGCTGCGCGAGCAATTCCTGCGCTACGCCCGCTGGGAGCACGGGCTCAATTCGCGGTGACGCCATTGCCGGATCGGCGCGGCGGACCAAAGCATGGTGGATGCGACACACCTCCCTGACCGCACGCGCCGCTTTGCTGGCCGCGTTCGCCCTGTTCGGCATCGAGCGCGCCAGCGCCGCACCCGCCGTGCCAGACGGGCCGGAGGCGCGGTCCATCCGGCGGACGCTGGCGGCCATCGCGCTGCCACCCGGCTTCGCCATCGAGTTGTATGCCCTGGTGCCCGGCGCCCGATCGATCGCCGTCGGGCCCAAGACCGGCGCCGTGTTCGTCGGCACCCGCGGCAATCAGGTCTTCGTGGTGACGGATGCAGTGCGGCCGTTTGCGCCGGGCGCCGCGTTCAACGACCCGAACGGCGTCTGCTTCGCGCCGGACGGCACGTTGTTCGTGGCCGAGCAGAACCGGGTGACCGCCTTTCCCGACGCCGAGACAGGCGGTGGAGCGCCGCGTGAGGTGGTGCCGCAGGGCAAACTGATCCCGGCGGCCGAGCAGAGCTCCAACCACGCCGCGCGGGTGTGCCGGGTCGGGCCGGATGGCAAGCTCTACGTGGCCGTCGGGCAGCCGCACAACGTTCCGCCGCGCGCCAAGCTGGCGCTGTATCGCGAATGGGGCATGGGCGGCATCGTCCGCTTCGACCGCGACGGCGGCGGCCGCGAGGTGTTCGCCCGCGGGATCCGCAACTCGGTCGGCCTCGACTTCGACCCGCGCTCGAACGAGCTGTGGTTCACCGACAACCAGGTGGACGGCATGGGCGACACGATCCCGCCCGGCGAGATCAACCACGCGACCGCGCCCGGCCAGGATTTCGGCTTCCCCTGGTATGGCGGCGGCCACGTGCGGACGGTGCCCTACGCCAGCGATACCCCGCCGGCCGGGCTGGTGTTTCCCGCCGTGGAGGAGACCGCGCACGCAGCCGATCTCGGCATGACCTTTTATCGCGGCACCGCGTTTCCCGCCCGCTACCGCAACGCGATCTTCTCCGCCCAGCACGGCTCCTGGAACCGCACCACCCCGGTCGGCGCCCGCGTGATGGTGACGTTCGTGCAGCCGGACGGCTCGGCCGGGCGCTCCGAGCCGTTCGCCTCCGGCTGGCTCAACGCGGCGGGGCGATACGACGGCCGTCCGGTGGACGTGGCGGAGCTGCCCGATGGCAGCCTACTGGTCTCGGACGACGATGCGGGCGCGCTTTACCGGATCAGCGTCCGCCCCCGCCCTTAGCTCTGCCGCGCGCCCCAGAAATCAGCTACGATGGATCCGGGGGAGTTGTGGCGATGACGGAATACGCGTTCGAGACCGCGAAACAGAGTTCGGCGGCGATCTTCTGGAGCTTCGCCGGCCAGACGCTCCCCGGCGACGCCGCCACCCCGTTCAGCAGCTACGTCCCGGTCGCCTATCAAAGCACGATCGCCGCCGCCTTCGCCCGGTGGTCGAGCGTGTCCGGCCTGATCTTCTCCCAGGTCACCGATGCCGCCACCGTGCCGATCCGCATCGGGTTCGGATCGTTCTACAACCTCGCCGAACTCGGGGAGACCGATTTCCGCATCGGCTCCCGCGGGATCATCGCCCCGGACGCGCGCATCCGCCTGCTCGACCCGGCCACCGTGCCCCTCGTCGACGATGGCGGGACCTATGTCTATGCGCCCTACTACGATGTGTCGCTCTACCAGGTGGCATTGCACGAGATCGGGCATGCGCTCGGCCTGGACCACACGACCGACCCCTACACGGTGATGTACCCCTACGTGTCCCCGCTGAACACGGATCTCGCCCCCGGGGACATCTACGGCATCAACGCGCTGTATCCGTTCTTCACCGTCGCCGCGCTCGACCCGATCCAGGCGGAGGGCGACGCCGGCCAGACCCGCGCCTACCACTTCGCGGTCACCCGTTACAGCGACCCCAGCCTGACCAGCACGATCAGCTACCGCCTCACCGCCGTGGCATATCCGTCGCTGGTCGGCTCGGCCACGGCGGCGGGCAGCGAGTTCATCGGCGGCGGCTTCCCGAGCGGGCAACTCACCTTCCTCGCCGGGTCACGGGTGGCGACGCTGACCGTCACGGTGGCGGGCAACACCCAGCCGCAGCCGGACCAGGGCTTCGCCGTCAACCTGTTCAGCACCAACCCGCTCGACAGCGTCACCGTGCGCGGCACCACGAACGCCGTGATCCTGGACGATGACGGCTATGGCCAGCTCAACGCCAGTTCGCTTGGCGTGTATCGCTTCTTCGACCAGTCCGACGGCACCCATTTTTACTCGACCAGCCTCGCCGAGCGGAACACGCTGCTGCAGTCCCGCCCGGACCTGAGGTTCGAGGGGTTCGGTCTGCATGCGATCCTGGCGACGGCCGATCCGACGGCGTTGCCGGTGTTCCGCTTCTTCGACACGGGCGACGGCACCCATTTCTACACGATCTCGACGCTGGAGCGGGACGCGCTGATCGCGAACCGCGCCGACCTGAAGTTCGAAGGCACCGCCTTCTACGAGCACGGCCAGGCCCAGGCCGGCGACAGCGCGGTATATCGTTTCTTCTCCGCCAACGACGGCACGCATTTCTACACCGCCAGCGCAACGGAGCGCGCGACGATCCTGGCGACCCGGTCCGACCTACGCGACGAAGGCGTCGCGTTCTACGCCCCGAGCGCCTGAGCGGTGGACGGAGACGAACTCGACGGCGAGATCGCGGCCAAGCTGGCCAGGCTCGCCGCGCTGGAAGCGACCACCTCGTCGCTCCGGCACGATCTGCGGGGGATCCTCTCGCCAGCGATGCTGGTGTCGGACCGCCTGCTCGCCCATGCCGACCCGGCGATCGTGCGGGCCGGCCAGGCCGTGGTCAAATCGATCCGGCGCGCCGAGGAGCGGCTGCGCGAGACCAAGGACGAGTGAGCTAGGCGGCTTCGTCGGCCTCGGGCTGCGGCGGCACCGGGATCGCCTGGCCGTCGCGCGCCAAACGCTCGTTGGCGGCCTGGACGGAGGCGTTCAGGTCGGTTTGGCTGCACAAGCCGAGGATCACCGGGTCGCGCGGTTTGATGTTGGCGCTGTTCCAATGGGTGCGCTCGCGCACCTTCTGGATGGTGTCCTTGGTGGTGCCGAGCAGCTTGATGACCTGCGCTTCCGTGAGTTGCGGGAAGTTGCGCAGCAGAAACGCGATCGCATCCGGCCGGTCGTTGCGCTTGGCCACCGGCGTGTAGCGGGCCCCGCGCTTGACCTTGGACGGATTGGCCGGCGCCATCAGCTTCAGCCGGGCCTCCGCGCTCTTCTCGCAGCGCGCGATGTCTTCCGCCGTGACCTGCTGGTTGGCCACCGGGTCGTAGCCGACGATGCCCTGCGCGACTTCGCCATCCGCGATGGCCTGCACCTCGAGCGGGTGCATGCCGCAGAACTCGGCGATCTGCGTGAAGGTCAGGGCGGTTTTCTCGATCAGCCACACGGCGGTGGCCTTCGGCATCAACGGTAGGCTCATGGCTCGAAGTGTCCTTCGCCGGCGGCGGTGCACGGCCGGTTCAGCGGTTCAATTTCGTGGGAACGCCGATATGGGGCTGCAGTACGGGCGCGGTCAAGCCCGAGCGGGCCTGCTAAGCCGTGTGGGGGCCGTGTTGGGCCAGTCATTCGCTTCACGGTCGGCGGAGGGTGGTTAGATGATGATGGAAGAGGAACCGGCACGGCCGACCATCGGGGCGCCGGTGGCGCTGGACCGCATGGGCGTCGAGGAGCTCGAGCGCTACATCGCCGGCTTGCGGGCGGAAATCGCGCGGGCGGAGGCGGTGATCGCCGCCAAGCAGGGGCATCGTAGCGCCGCGGATACGTTGTTCCGCTTCACGTAGAAAGGGCCGGGTTTCCCCGGCCCTCCCATTTCCAGACCCGGACGGTTACGCCGCCTGGGCAGTCTCGGCGCTGTCGTTGGCGATCGCCGGCTGGCTCACCGGCGCCGACCCGATCGCGATGCGACGGGGCTTCAGCGCCTCCGGCACCACGCGCTTCAGGCCGACATGCAACAGGCCGTTCTTCAGTTCCGCGTTCTCGACGACGATGTGGTCGGCGAGCACGAAGCGGCGCTCGAAGGCACGGCCGGCGATACCGCGATACAGCAGCTCCGTCTTGGGCTCGTCCGCCTTCACGCGGCCCGACACGAACAACGTGTTTTCGCGGACGACGAGTTCGATCTCGTCTTCGCTGAAGCCGGCGACGGCCACGGTCAGACGGTAGCTGTCGTCACCGGTGCGCTCGATGTTGTAGGGCGGGTAGCTCTGGGCGGACGCCGCGTCCTGCGCGGTGGACGCCAGGCGGGCCATGCGGTCGAAGCCGATGGCGGTGCGGAACAAGGGGGAGAAATCGAGAGTCGTCATAGAAAACCTCCAAGAAGCAAGGTCAGCGGGTTGGCCGCCCGATGGGCCGGCCGTGGTAGTCTTCGAAGCCCCATTGGGCGCCTCGAACAGCCTGAAAATAGAAAAGGCCGCCCTTGGATTCAAGGACGGCCCTCAGCCTCACCGATCTGTGATCGACGGCTAGGTCGGCTTCTTGAGCCCGAGCCCGGCGAACTTCTTGTTGAACTTCGCGACCTGGCCGCCCGTGTCGAGGATGCGCTGTACGCCCGTCCATGCAGGATGCGACTTCGGGTCGATGTCCAACCGCATCGTGTCGCCCGCTTTGCCGGCGCACGTCTTGGTCTTGAACGTCGTGCCATCCGTCATGATGACGGTGATCTCGTGGTATTCGGGGTGAATGCCGGGCTTCATCGCGGTGTCCTGTTCGGGCCGCCGATACCGACCGGCAGCGAAGCCCGCGTCTATAAGAGAGACGCGGGCCGCCTGCAACGGGGACGGCTGCTAGCCCCGCTTGGCGCGGCGCCCGTGCATGGCCTGGTCCAGCACCTGGTCGGCGGTGTGCTGCTGCTCGGGCGACAAACTCGCGTAGAGCGCCTCCACCGGCGGGACCATGCGGGAGAGCGCATCGGCCCGCGCCCGCGCCAGGTCGGACGCGGCGCGCAATTCCGCCACCGCGTCCAGCGATCCGGAGCGGACCGCGGCGCCGGCCGGATTGGCGCGCAACGCGACGGCGTTGTCGCGCAGCGCGGCCACCACCGCATCCCATTGCGGCTGCTGCGCCGGCGTGATGCCGAGCCGGTCATGAACCTGTTGCAGGCGGTCGCGCATGGCGTTGGAACGCGCGGGCGCGGCGGCCGAAGCCTCCGGCGCGGGCGCCGATTGGGCGAATACGGGCGTGGCCGCCAGCATCGCGAGGGGGAGAGCGAAGCGATAGATCATGGTGCCTCCTGGCTTGCCCTCCCTATACGGACCCGCCGGGTGGAACCGCACGCTCGGCGGCTTCTCCCTATGCCGCCGGGCTCACCGGAGGGGTCTTAGACGTCGGCGCGCTGATATTGCGGCACCAGGTCGGGCGCCACGCCCAGCGCCTTGGCGGCACGAAGTGGCCAGGCCGGGTCGGCCAGCGCGACGCGGCCGATCAGCACCATGTCGGCGCGCCCGTTGGCGACGATCTCGGCGGCCAGCTCGGGCGTCCGGATCAGGCCCACCGCGCCGGTCATCAGTCCGGTCGCCTCCCGCACCCGCTGCGCGAACGGGACCTGGTAGCCCGGGTGCAACGAAGGCACCCGCATGGTCGGCTCGATCCCGCCGGAGGAGCAGTCGATCAGGTCGACATGCCCGGTCGCCTTGATCCAGCCGCACAGCTCCACGATGTCGTCCAGGGTCAGTCCGCCCGGCGTGTAGTCGGTGCAGGACAGGCGCACGAACAGCGGCAGGTCGGCCGGCCACACGCCCCGCGTGGCCTCCACGACTTCCATCAGCATGCGTGCCCGGCCTTTGAGGTCGCCGCCATAGGCGTCGTTGCGCCGGTTGGCGAGCGGCGACAGCATGGAATGCATCAGGTAGCCGTGCGCCCCGTGCAGTTCGATCACCTTGAACCCGGCCGCCAGCGACAGCCGGGCCGTTTCCGCGAACTGGTCGATCACCTCGTGGATGTCCGCCTCGCTCATCGCGTGCGGCTCGACGGCGTCGTCATGGAACGGGATCGGGCTCGGCGCCCACGGGACCCAGCCGCCATCCTCCGGCCGCAGCGCCGTGCCGCCTTCCCAAGGGCGCTTGCTGCTCGCCTTGCGGCCGGCATGCGCGACCTGGATGCCCGGCAGCCCGCCGCCGAACTCGATGAGCTTGACGAGGCGGCGGGCGAAGTCGCGCTGCTCGCTCGTCCAGAGCCCCATGCAGCCCGGCGTGATGCGCCCCAGCGCCGACACGTGGGTCGCCTCGATGAACACCAGGCCGGGCCCGCCCATCGCTTTTGCGCCGATCGTCTGCACGTGCCAGTCGGTGCCCAGGCCGTCTTCAGCCGAATACTGGCACATCGGCGAGATCGCGATGCGGTTGCGGGCGGTCACGCCACGAAGCGGGATCGGCTGGAAGAGGAGGGGCGTTCGCATGGCCGCATGGTGCGGCCCGGGGACGGCGCTGTCGAGAGCGCCCGGCCGCAGCCGGAACGTTCGGACGACGAAGTGTTGAACGGGCCGGCAGCATCGACCGCGCCGACCCGGCGTTCGCTCCAGCACGGTCCGTCCCCGGCGCGCTCTTGCCCTGGCCGACGCGACCGGCAACCGACCCGGTCCACCCCCTGCCGAAGCCTTACCCGGCCCAGGCGACCGGTCGAACGCAGGCTGGAGAACCCCTATGCGCGCACTTTGCTGGCACGGCACGAACGACATCCGGTGCGACACCGTCCCGGACCCCACGATCGAAGACTCACGCGACGTCATCATCAAGGTGAGCAGCTGCGCGATCTGCGGCTCCGATCTGCACCTCATGGACGGGCAGATGCCGACCATGGAAAGCGGCGACGTGCTGGGACACGAATTCATGGGCGAGGTCGTCGAAGTCGGCTCGCCCGATCACAAGCTGAAGAAGGGCGACCGCATCGTCGTGCCCTTCAACATCAACTGCGGCGAGTGCCGGATGTGCAAGCTGGGCAACTGGTCCGTCTGCGAGCGCTCGAACCGCAATTCGGCCATGGCGGCCAAGATGTTCGGCTACACGACGGCCGGGCTGTTCGGCTACTCGCACCTGACGGGCGGCTACTGGGGCGGGCAGGCGGAATACGTCCGCGTGCCGATGGCCGATGTGGGCCCGATGAAGGCGCCGGAGGGGATGACGGACGATCAGCTCCTGTTCCTGACCGACATCCTGCCGACGGGCTGGCAAGGCGCAGAGCATTGCGAGATCAAGGGCGGCGAGACGATCGCCATCTGGGGCGCGGGACCTGTTGGCCTGTTCGCCATCAAGTCGGCCGCCATCATGGGCGCCGAGCGCATCATCGTCATCGAGGACGTGCCGGAGCGGATCGAGCTGGCCCGCAAGGCCGGCGCCACCGACGTGATCAAGCTCAGCGACGAGGACGTCCTGGAGCGCATCAAGGAGATCACGCACGGGCAAGGCCCGGACGCGGTGATCGACTGCGTGGGCATGGAAGCCAGCGGCGGCGGGCACGGCATCATCGGCGCCATCGCCGCGGTGCAGGAGAAGCTGACCAGCATGCAACGGCCCTACGCGCTGGAGCAGATGATCACGGCGGTGCGGCCCTGCGGCATCGTCTCCGTGCCGGGCGTGTACGGCGGCCCGGTGCCGGTCAACATGGGCTCCGTCGTGCAGAAGGGCCTGACCATCAAGAGCGGCCAGACCCACGTGAAGCGCTACCTCGAGCCGCTGACCAAGATGATCCAAGAAGGCAAGATCGACCCCGCCTTCCTGATCACCCACCGCAGCACCGACCTCGCCGAAGGACCCGACCTCTACAAGACCTTCCGCGACAAGAAGGACGGCTGCGTCAAGGTCGTCTTCAACCTCTCCTGACCGACATCCGTCCCGCGCCTGTCGGCGTGGGACGGAACAGTTCTAGGATGGGGAATGAACGTTCTCTCCATCCAGTCCTGGGTGTCCTACGGCCATGTCGGCAACGCGGCCGCTACGTTTCCCTTGCAGCGGCTGGGGGCCGAGGTCTGGACGATCGACACCGTGCAGTTCTCCAACCATCCAGGGTACGGCGACTGGACCGGCCGCGTCACCCCGGGGGCGGAGGTCACCGCCCTGCTCGACGGGATCGAGCGGCGGGGCGCCTTTGCCCGCTGCGACGCCGTGCTGTCCGGCTACGTGGGCGACGCCTCCGTCGCGTCGGCGGTGCTGGACGGGGTCGGGCGGGTGCGGGCCGCCAACCCCGCCGCGCTGTATTGCTGCGACCCGGTGATCGGCGACGCCGGCCGCATTTACGTGCGCGACGGCATCCCCGAGCTGATCGCGGCCCAGGCCGTGCCGCAGGCGGACCTGCTGACGCCCAACCAGTTCGAACTCGAGCATCTCACCGGCGTGCCGTGCCGCGACCGCGCCGCCATGCGGGCCGCCATCGGCGCGCTGCGCGCCCGCATGCGCGCCGACGGTCCGCGCGCCGTGCTGCTGACCAGCGTGGTCACCGACGCGACGCCGCCGGGCATGCTCGACATCGTCGCGGCCGATGACGGCGGCATCCACCTGGCGCAGGTCCCGGCGCTGAGCGTGGCGGCCAGCGGCGCCGGCGACATGATGGCGGCGCTGTTCCTGTTCCACTTCCACCGGACCGGCCGCGCCGCGCCGGCGATGGCGAAAGCTGCCGCCTCGGTGCACGCCGTGCTCGCGGCGACGGCAGCGGCAGGCGCGCGGGACCTGCTGCTGGTGGCAGCGCAGGAGGCCATGGTCGCCCCACCGATGATTGTGCATGTGCAAGAAATTTAGCGATCGGCTGCATCTGCCGTGTTCCTGCCGCGATTGGGCTGTTGACTAGGCTGGTCTCCGACGTGGTGGGCACATGCGTTTCCTGAACATCTACGGCCGAGTCCTGTCCTCCCTGGGCAACGATAAGCGGCTCGCGGCACTTCTGATCGTGGCCAACGTCATGGTGGCCGGGCTTCAATTCCTGGACCCGGTGCTGTTCGGCCGGGTCATCGGCCTGTTGTCGCAATCGGATGGGATGGCGCCCAGCGCGGTTTGGCTCGAGGCGGCGCAGCTGCTCGGCGTGTGGCTCGCCATCGGCGCGGCCGGCATCCTGGCCAACGTCGCCGTCGCGATCCATTCCGAGCGCATGGCGCACCGCAACCGCCTGTCCATCATGAGCCGGTATTTCAGCCACGTGCTGTCCCTGCCGCTGTCGTTCCACGGCGACATCCATTCCGGCCGGCTGATGAAGGTGATGCTCGGCGGCTCCGACGCGCTGTTCGGCGTCTGGCTCAGCTTCTTCCGCGAGCAATTCTCCACCTACGTCGCCGTCGCCGTGCTGCTGCCGCTCACTTTTGTCATGAACTGGCGCCTGGCGATGACGCTGCTGGCGTTGGTGATCCTGTTCGTGGTCGTCACCGTTTACGTCGTCCGTAAGACGGAGGGCCGGCAGCGGCAGGTCGAGCAATACCACTCCAACCTCGCCGGAACGGCGCAGGACGCGCTGTCCAACGTCATGGTGGTGCAGAGCTTCACCCGCCTGAGCGCCGAAAGCCGCATCTTCGGCCAGATCGCCGAGGACCTGATCCGGCACCAATTCCCCGTCCTGAACTGGTGGGCGGTGGTCAACGTGCTGACCCGCGGTGCGTCCACGCTCGCCGTGATCGCCATCGTGGTGATCGGCACCCTGCTGCACATGCGCGGCCAGGCCAGCGTGGGCGAGATCGTGAGCTTCATGGGCTTCGCGACGCTGCTGATCGGGCGCTTGGAGTCGGGTGTGCAGTTCACCTCGCGCGTGTTCCTGCAGATGCCGATCCTGGAGGATTTCTACAGCGTGCTGGACGCCAAGTCGTCTGTGCCGGAGAAGCCGGCCGCCGCGCCGCTGAACGCACCCGACGGCGAGGTCTCGTTCAACAATGTGAGCTTCGCCTATCCGGGCGGGCCCAACATCCTCAGCGGCGTATCGTTCACGGCGACGCCCGGCACCTCCGTGGCCCTGGTCGGGCAGACCGGCGCCGGCAAGTCCACCGCGATGAACCTGCTGCAGCGGCTGTGGGACCCAAGCGAAGGCGGCATCTCCATCGACGGACAGGACCTGCGCGACGTCAGCATGGAAAGCCTGCGCGCCTCCATCGGCGTGGTGTTCCAGGAAAGCATGCTGTTCAATCGCCCGATCCGCGAGAACCTGCGCATCGGCCGGCCCGAAGCGACCGACGAGGAGATCGAGCGCGCCTGCCGCCTCGCCGACGCGCACGAGTTCATCGTCCGTCAGCCGCACGGCTACGACACGGTCGTCGGCGAGCGCGGCGCCACGCTGTCCGGCGGCCAGCGCCAGCGCTTGGCGATCGCGCGGGCATTGCTCAAGAACCCGCCCATCCTGATCCTGGACGAAGCGACCTCCGCGCTGGATGCGGCGACCGAGGCCCGGGTCTCGCGCGCGATGTCCACCCTCATGCGCGGCCGCACCACCTTCATCATCGCGCACCGGCTCAGCACGATCCGGGATGCCGACATGATCCTGGTGTTCGATGGCGGCCGTATCGTGGAGCGCGGCAGCTTCGCCGAACTGGTCGCGTTGGGGGGCCGCTTCGCCGAATTGGTGGAAACGCAGCTCACGCCGTCCATCGCGGCGGCAGAATAGCGGGTTCCCCTGCCCGCGTTGCTTGCTAGGGTAGCCGCGTCAGCCGGCGGCGACTCGCAGCCGGGCGTGAACGATCGGGACGAGGATGGATTGGGATAAGCTTCGGGTGTTCCACGCGGTCGCGGAAGCCGGAAGCTTCACCCACGCCGGCGATACGCTCAACCTCAGCCAATCCGCCGTGTCCCGCCAGATTTCCGCGCTGGAGGATAACCTCCAGGTGCCGCTGTTCCACCGGCACGCCCGTGGCCTGATCCTGACGGAGCAGGGCGAGAGCCTGAACCGCACGGTGCGCGAGGTGTTCGCCAAGCTCGCCATGACGGAAGCGCTGCTGACGGAAAGCAAGGAAAAGCCGGCGGGCCGGCTCAAGGTCACCACCACCGTCGGCTTCGGCACCACCTGGCTCGCCCCGCGGCTGCGCGACTTCCTCGATAAATACCCGGAAATCACCATGTCGCTGCTGCTCGACGACAGCGAGCTCGACCTGGCGATGCGCGAGGCCGACGTGGCGATCCGGATGCACGCGCCCAAGCAGCCCGACCTGGTGCAGCGGCATCTGTTCCAGATCCAATGGGTCACGGCGGCCTCCCCCACCTACCTCGAGCAACACGGCACGCCGGAGCGGGCCGAGGATCTGGACGCGCATCGCCTCATCCTGTTCGGCGAGTATCGCCCCCCCGTGCCGGACATCAACTGGCTGGCCGAGGCCGGCAAACGCCCGGGCTCCCCGCGGCGCGCCCTGCTGGAAGTCAACAGCCTCGGCGCCATGGCGATCGCCATCAAGTCCGGCTTGGGGGTGGGCGCGCTGCCCAACTGGATGGCCGACGAACTGTCCGGACTGGTCCGCGTTCTTCCTGAGCTTAAAGCGCCAAAAGTAGACGTGTTCTTCGTCTACCCCGAGGAGCTCCGCAATTCCAAGCGCGTCGCCGTCTTCCGCGACTATCTGCTCGCCCGCCTTCAGGAGCTGCATTGACCCGACGCACGCGCATCGCCAACCCCTTCTTCGACGCCGCCATGCTCGCGATGGAGGCGCAGCAAGTGATCGCGTTGCGGATGATGGCCGTCGCCTGGGGCGGCGAGGCAGCGCAGGGCGAAGCCCGGCAGATGGTGGAGGAGAAGGTCGCCGCCGCGGCGACGGCCACCACCATGATGGCCACGGCCACGATGCAGGGCCGCCCCGACCGCGGCGCCCAAGACGTCGTCCGCATGCTCCGCCGGACCGTGCGCGCCAACCGGAAGCGCCTGTCCCGCTAGAAGGCGGTCGCTTCCCGCTCGCGCTGTTAGCGAGCGCTGCTAGGATTAGGTCGGGACCCGCGTCGATCGCGAGTTGAGTGTCCCGTTCGAGCCCGACAGGATGTCTGTCGCTGTCCGTATCTCCGCAGCAACAGCGGCGGAACCGGTGGCCTCCAGCGTCTGGGCCAGGTGGGCGAGGGCGCGTTCCAGATCGTGGGTCAGCACGTGCTCGCCCAGGGACGACAGGGAACGCCGCGCCAGTTCGGCCAGCCGCGGTCGCCACGCCGGCGGCACCGTCTCGAGTAGGATATCGAGCGTCTCGAGGGCGCTGGTCAGGGTCTGCGGCTGCATCGATTCGGAGGCGACCACCACCAGTTCCTCTAACGCCGCCATCGCCCGACCCGGCGCGGCATCGCCGAGCACGATCATGGACCGGGGATCGCCCGCCAACTCGCCGCCCTGTTGTCCCCAGCGGGCCAGGATGTCACGCAGGCTTTGGATCACCGTGTAGCCCGGGTAGGGGTTGGACTTCGCCGTCGAGACGGAGGTCCAGGCGATGATCTTGAGTTGCTCGATCCCGTAGGCCGGGTCGGTGCGCAGGTCGCGCGCCGCGTCGACGGCCGAAGCGTCGAGCAAGGCCGTGCGGATGCGCTCGAGCGCATCGGGCCCGAGGTCCCGGGAGGTCGGCGCCCGCAGGGTCGCGAGCGGATCGCCAAACGCCATGAACTCCCCAACCGGCGCGTGGATCTGCAGCTCGAGGTCCTCGAAACCCTCCGTCCGCAACCGGTCCTGCAGCCCGGCGACGTCCAGCGACACGATGTGGCCGGGCTCCGTCGCGCGCAGGGTGCCGACGATCGGCCACTCCCCTCGCGGTTGGCGCCGGCTGGCCGACAACCACGCCGCTTCCCGTTCGCGCGCCTTCAACACGTGCTCATGGATCGCCCGAATGACCTGGCGCGGCCGCATCTGGTCGATCGTGTTGTAGATCAGGACAACGATCAGGCAGAGCGCGACGATCGTGAGCAGGATGATGAGGCTGGTGCCGAACACCGGGCGATGGATCGAGCTGGCGGTCACCAGGCTCAGCAGCACGAAGACGGACAGCCCGATGAAGTAGCCGAAATAGAGCTGGTTGCTGACCCGCATCAGGAACTGATCGATGACCTGCGCCGTCATCGACGACGAGCCCTGCTGGATGGCGATCAGCAGCAGCGAGAAGGTGATGGAGGTGACGGTGATGATGCTGGACGCGACCGTGCCCAGCAGCGACGCCAGGGACGAGCTGTCGCCCAGTAACTCGCCAAGCCAGCCGAACCCGTCCGGCGTGCGCCCGTGGGACCAGGCGCTGTCGGCCCAATAGACGATCGCGGTCAGGACGATGAAGCCGACCGTGACAGCGAGCGGCACGGCCAGGAATTCTTGAAGCGCCCGGGTGAGAGCGAGGACGGCGCGCTTGGGGAGGCTGGCCGCCCCGCTCACCCGCGTCGCTGCCAGGCGTCGGCCACCACGCACAACAGCTCGAACAGGATGGACGCGCCGCTGAAAGAAGTGGTGTTGCCGACATCGAAGGGCGGGCTGACCTCCACCAGGTCCGCGCCCACCACGTCCAGCCCCATCAGGCCGCGGACCATGCGCTGGGCTTCGATCATGGTGATCCCGCCCGCTTCCGGCGTCCCGGTGCCGGGGGCCCAGACCGGGTCGAGGCTGTCGATGTCGAAGGAGATGTAACAGGGTCCGTCGCCCACGACCCGGCGCGCCTCCTCTACCGCGAACCGCCAGCCGCGATCGTGCAGCTCGTCCATCGGCATGACGCGCATGCCGGCCTGCTCGCTGTAATCCCACATGCCGCCCGGCACCGTGCTGCTCCCGCGCAGCCCGATCTGGATCACCCGCTTGGGATCCAGCAGCCCGTCATCCATCGCCCGGCGGAACGGCGCGCCATGGTGGTAGCGCGAGCCCATGTAGTCGTCGCCCGTGTCGCCATGTGCGTCGATGTGGATCATGCCGACGGGGCGGTCGGCCGCGACCGCGCGCAGGATGGGCCACGCGATCGAGTGGTCGCCGCCGACGCTGACCGGCACCACGCCGGCGCCCACGACCTTGCGGTAGAACGCCTCGATCTCCCCCAGCGCGCCCTGCAGCTCGTAGGGCCGCTCGATCCAACAATCGCCGAGGTCGCGCACGCGGGCGGTGTCGAACGGGGCGGCGCCGGTGGCCGGGTTGTAGGTTCGGAGCAGGCTCGACTGGTTGCGCACCTCGCGCGGACCGTGCCGCGTGCCGGAGCGGTTGGTCACGCCGCCATCGAACGGGACCCCGATCAGGCCGATATCGACAGTGGCGAGATCCTGCGTGAAGGGCGCGCGGAAGAAGGTGGGGATACCGGTGTAGCGCGGCTGCTTCTGCGGGTCCGCCATGGCGGGGTAGTGTTCGGCGGGCTTGAGCTGTTCCATGCGGCGCCGTTTAGCCCATCGCCACGGGGGAGGCGAACCCGCCTTGAACACATTGCGGGTTCAGGCCGCCGCGATCTGCCCGACCCGGCGTTGCAGGGCGCGGCGGGCGCGGGCGGCGTCGGTCCCGAGGATGACCAGCGCGGCGACGTCCGCCGGGTGCCGCGCGGTCTCGCGCAGCACGGCGCCCACCCTGATCTGGCCGTTGGCATCGAGCGCCGTCAGGGCGGCGCGCGGGAGCGAGCGGCTCGCCGGGTCGCACACGGCGCGCAACACGGCGAACGGCAGCGCATGCCGTCCCGCCGCCTCGGCCACGGCCGCACTCTCCAGATCGACTGCTACCGCCCCGGTGCGCGCGAACAAGGCCTGCTTTTCTTCGGCCGTGGCGATGACGGCGCCGCCGCTGAACATGGCGCCGCCGACCTGCCCCAACCAGGCGGCGAGCGGCGGATGCGTCGGCCAATGACCGTCGGCCGACAACACGACGTCTGGCACGACCAGCGCACCGGGCCGCAGCTTGGGGTGCAGCCCGCCGGCCAGGCCGAAGCTGACCAAGCTGCGCACGCCCTGGGAGATCAGCCGCTGGCAGGCCGCCGCCGCGCCGGCGGAGTCGCCGCCACCGATCTCGACGACCGCGCCGAGCCGGCGTGCGATCTTGGCTTCCGCCTCCAGGCCGACGACGATGCCGAGCGCGTCAAAAACCGTAGGCCACCCTCGGGTTGTTGGCCCGCCGCAGGTTGCGGAATCGCGCCAATGCCATGAGCGGGAAGAACAGCCGGTAGCCGTGGTAGCGGAGGTAGAACACCTTGGGGAAGCCGACCGCCGTGTAGGCCTTTTCGTCCCACTCGCCATCGGCCTTCTGCGTGCGCGCCAGGTAATCCGCCCCCCGCTGCACCGCCGGCCCGGTCTCGCCCGCCGCCATCAGGCCCAGCATGGCCCAAGCGGTCTGCGACGCCGTGCTGCTCTTGTACTCGCCGCGCGGGGCGGCGTCGTAGCTTTCCTCGTCCTCGCCCCAGCCGCCATCCGCCCGCTGCTTGGACAGCAGCCAGGCAACGGCGCGCTGCATGGTCGGGTCGGCATGATCGATCCCGGCGGCGTTGAGCGCGATCAGCACGGACCAGGTGCCGTAGATGTAGTTGGTGCCCCAGCGCCCGAACCAACTGCCATCCGGCTCCTGCTCACGGCGTAGATAGTCGATCGCACGGAGCATCACCGGGTGGTCGCTGGGCAGGCCGATCTGCGCCAGGAAGGAGACGCAGCGCCCCGTCACATCGGCCGTCGGCGGGTCGAGCAGCGCGCCATGGTCGGCGAAGGGAATGTGGTTCAGCGCGTAGTGCGTGTTGTCGGCGTCGAACGCGCCCCAGCCGCCGTTGGCGCTCTGCATGCCCAGGATCCAGTCGCGGGCGCGCTCGATGCTCTGCGCGTGCGCCGGGTCGCCGTTGCGGTGGAGCAGCAGGCCGACCACGGCGGTATCGTCCACATCGGGGTAGTGGGCGTTGTTGTATTGGAACGCCCACCCCCCGGGCGGGGCATGCGGGCGGATGTCGGCCCAGTCGCCGCGGACCTCGGTGATCTGCTGCTCGACCAGCCAATCGCACGCCGCCTGCGTGCCCGGATCGGCGCCCATCGCTTCGGCGACGGCGTGACCGGCCAGGCTGGTGTCCCAGATCGGGGAAAGGCAGGGCTGGCAATAGGCTTCGGTCTCGGTCTGCACCAGCAGCTTGCGCACCGCCACCCAGGCGATGGCGGCGTCCGGATGCGTCTCGTCCAAGCCCAACGCGTCGAACAGCATGACCGTGTTGGCCATGGCGGGGTAGATGGCGCCCAGCCCGTCCTCCCCGTTCAGCCGTTCGCGCACGAAGGCCGCCGCGAGCGCGATGGCCCGGGCGCGACGGCGCTTGGGAAAGAACGGCTCGGCGCGGCGGACCACGGCGTCCAGCCCCTTGAACACGCGGCCCCAGGCGGACCGGTAGGGCCCGCGGATCCAGTCCCTAACTTCGGAGGCGGGCTCCACGAACAGTTCGGGGATCTCGATGCCGCGCGGGTTGCGCGCTTGCGGCCGCAGCGCCATTAGGCCCAGCAACGGCACCATCACCGTGCGCGACCAGTACGACACTTTCGACAGGTGGAAGAAGAACCACCGCGGCAGCACCATGATCTCGACCGGCATGCAGGGCGCCGCATGCCACGGCACCTGGCCGAACAGCGCCAGCTGCACGCGGGTGAACACGTTGCAGCGCGCAGCACCCCCGGCGCGCAAGATCGCCTCGCGCGCGCGGACCATGTGCGGCGCGTCCACGCCGTCGCCGATGCAACGCAGCGCGTAGTAGGCTTTCACGCTGGCCGACAGGTTGAACGCGCCGTCGTGGAACAGCGGCCAGCCACCATGCTCGCCCTGGATCCTCCGCAGGTAGACGCCAATCTTGCGCTCCAACGGCTCGTCGATCCGGTCCATGTAGTGCTCGAGCAGCACGTATTCGGCCGGGATGGTCGCATCGGCCTCCAGCTCGAACACCCAATGCCCGTCCGGCCGCTGCCGACGGCTGAGCGCGTGGGCGGCGCCATCGATCGAGCGGTCCAGGGTCGGCTCTGAAGTCGGCTCTGCAGTCGGCCCGGGGGCGGTCTCGGCGGAAAAGGGCCGGGTCAAGGTCTCGCTAGGCATTCAGACGCATCTACTCGTTTCAAATTCCAAACGCCGCCGGAGTTTTCATCCGGCAGACAAAAGCTCGTCGACTGCGCGCCGACCGGATCGGATCGCACCCTCTATCGTCGCCGGCAGGCCCGTCGCCGTCCAATCCCCCGCCAGCACGAGGTTGGCGAACCTGGTACGGGAGAACGGACGCTTCCGGTCCTGCGCCGGCGTCGCCGTGAATGTGGCGCGTTTCTCCCTTACCACGCGCCAGAGTGGGAGTTGTTCCGACAGATGGAGCGCAGTGCGAACTTCTTGCCACACCTGTTGCGCTACGGCCACCGACGTCAGCGCCGCGTGGCGGTTGGCTGCCGAGATCGTGACGCTCACCACCCCCGGCTTGACGAACACCCATTCCGCCAAGCTGCCGACCAGCCCCATGAACCCGGCCCGCTCCGGTACCGCATCCGCTGGGACGTCGAGTCGGAAGTGCACATTCAGGATCGCCTCGAACGCATCCGGCCCCGAGACGCCCGGCAGCAGCGTACCCGCCACCGGCGCCGGCACCGCGAGCACGACCGCCTCATCGGCACCGAGCGGCAAGTCGCCCACCGCCGCGATCCGCTCGCCCGCCTGCGCGAGCGCCGCCACCCGGCTCGACAGGCGCAGGGTGGCTCCGCGCGCCTGCAGCCACGCCACCGCCGGGTCGATGAACGACTCCGAGAGCCCTTCGCGCGGAAAAGCCGGAATGCAGGCGGCCCCGCCCGCGGCCAGACTTTCGACCACGATCGCGTTGAGCAGCCGCGCGCTGCCCGCCTCCGGCAACGTGTTCAGCGCCGCGATCGCCAGCGGCTCCAGCAGGCGGCGATAAAGCGGCCCGTGCCGCAGCGCGCCGGCCACCGTGGTCTCCGGCCCGGCCCCGCGCAGGGTGGCGAGCTGCAGATACTCGCCGATCCGCGTCCCCGGCACGCGGCGGCCGCGATCCAGGATCCAGAACGGGATGCGCCCGCGGTTGGGCCGCACCACCCAGCGCTCGCCGCTGGCCAGATCCATGAACGGGAAAGCCGGCCCCGTCGGCCCGGCCATCGTCGCGCGCGAGCCCACCTGGTCCAGGAACGCGAAGGCGGCCGTGTTGCCCGACAGCAGCAGGTGGTTGCCGTTGTCGAGGCGGCAGCCCAGCTCGCGATCGAAATACGAGCGGCACCGCCCGCCCGCCGCAGGCCCGGCTTCGTGCAGCGTCACCCGGACGCCGCGCTCCACGAGCGTCAGCGCGGCCGCCAGCCCGGCCAGCCCGGCGCCGACCACGTGCACGTGCGAGAACCTCACCGGGCCGGGCTCATAGCGCGAAACGCAGCGCGATCCGTAGCTTCTCGAACTTGGACAGGCTCACCCGCTCGTGCGGGTTGGACCAGCCCCGCTCCTGCATGCGTTCCAGCAGCGCGGCATAGGTCGCGCCCATCAGACGCGCCGGCTTCATCGCCCGCGGGACGCAGCGCGCCATGGCCGCTTCCGCCTGCCCGAAATGGCGCTGCGCCGTCGCCGCCAAACGCGCGCAAAGCGCCGGCAGGGCGGGATGCCGCAGCGCCGCGTCCGGCTCCGGCGGCATGCCGGCCTCGTCCAGCCACTCGCGCGGCAGATACAGCCGGCCCCGCTCCGCATCTTCGGCCACGTCGCGCAGGATGTTGGTCAGCTGCAGCGCGCGGCCGAGATGCCACGCCACCTGGTCCGCATCGGCCGACGCGTCGCCGAACGCGCGCACCGACAGCCGGCCCACCGCGGCGGCGACCCGGTCACAGTAGAGGTCCAGCATCTCCAGGTCGGGCGCGACGATGGCGGTTTCCGTGTCCATCGCCATGCCGTCGATCACGGCCAGGAAATCCTCCTGCCGGAGCCGGTAGGCCGCGACCGCCGGCAGCAGCACCCGCGTCACCGCGTCGCTCGCCCGCCCGGCATACAGCGTCGCGATCCGCTCGCGCCACTCCGCCAGCCCGGCCAGCTTGTCGGCGATCGGCGCCGGCTCGTCGGCCACGTCGTCCACCAGCCGGCAGAACGCGTAGATCGCGTACATCGCCGTGCGCCGGTCGCGCGGCAGCATGCGCATACCGCGATAGAACGACGTCCCGGCGCGGCGCACGATGGTCTCGACCGCGCGGATGTCGTCCCGGTCGGCACCCAGCGGCGTCATGCCGCCCACCGCAGCGCGCCGAGCAGCGACCCGGCCACGTCCACCTTCTGCAGCTTGACCCGCGTCGCCACCGGGTCGCCCCGCCGGAGCCGCCGCGCCAGCCGTTGCGCCAGCCCGACGATGACGCCGACCTCCATCCGCAGCCGCCGGTCGCGGATCTGCCGCGGAAAGCCGGCCGCTTCCCGGTTCAGCGCGTCCACGTGATCCAGCAAGCGGCCGAAGACCTGCCGCAAGCTGGCCGTCTCCGCGGGTCCCGCCACATCCGTCACCGCCGCGCCGGCCGCCGCCAGCATGTCGCCCGGCAGGTAGGAGCGGTCGAGCGCCGCGAGGTCCTTGCCGCAATCCTGCAGGTGGTTCAGCACCTGCAGCGAGGCGCACAGCGCGTCGTTGGCCGGCCAGCAGGCACGGTCCTCCCCGTGCAGGTCCAGCACGTGACGGCCGACCGGCATGGCCGAGTAGCGGCAATAGTCCAGCAGGTCGTCCCAGCTCGCCGTCCGGTTCTTGACCGCGTCGCGCCGGAACGCGACCAACAGCTCCTGTGCATGCACCGGGCTCACGCCGGTTTCCGCCAGGCTCGCACGGAGCCGGGCCGCGCTGGGCGCGCCCTCGCCTTCATGGCCGAGCAGCACCGCCTCCATCCGGTCGAGCCGCGCCACCTTCTCCGCCGGCGCGAGATCGGCGCTGTCGGCGATGTCGTCGCCGTTGCGGGCGAAGGTGTAGAAGGCGTGGATGTGCGGCCGCAGCGCCGGGCGGATCAGCGCGGAGCCGACGGGAAAGTTCTCATCGCCGCGATCCTTGCCGGACGGGCTCTCCACCGAGCTCACGAGGCCGTCTCCAATCCAGGGTCCTCGCGATAGGCGCGGCCCTTCCAGACCACGCCGCGGCCGCGATGGTGGTCGATCGCGGAGCCGATCGTGGCCAGGAGGTAGAAGGTCGCGATGGCGGGCAGCGCCAGCGCCCAGAGCGGCGACTGACCGAACCGCCGCAGCGTCGGCAGGAACGACAGCGCCGAGCCGGCCCAGGCCAGCGCCGCCATCGCCCGCGCCGGGCCGTGCCCGGCCAGCGCGAGGGCCGGCGGCATCAGCCAGATCAGCACGAGCCCGGCCACCGTGCCGAGGAGGATCAGCGGCGAGAACCGTAATTGGACGTAGGCCGTGCGCGCCACCATGCGCCAGATGTCGGCCGCATGGGGATACGGACGCAGGCTGCGCGCCAGGCCGCTATGCCCGAGATAGATCGGCCCGCCCGCCTTGACCCGGCGCGCCAGCGTCACGTCGTCGATCAGCGCGCCGCGCAGGCTCGCGATGCCGCCGATGCGGTCCAGCGCGGTCCGGCGGACCAGCATGGTCCCGCCCGCCGCGGCCGCGATGCGTCGACGCGGATCGTTCACGGCGGCGAACGGGTAGAGCAGCTGAAAGAAGAACACGAAGGCCGGCACCAGCGCGCGCTCGGCCCAGCTCAGCGCCCGCAGCGCCACCATCTCCGACACCAGGTCCAACCGGTCCTGCTCTGCCTTGGCGACCAGCGTCGCCACGTGCGCGGGGTCATGCACGATATCGGCATCCGTCAGCAGCACCAGCGGCGCGGTGGAGCGCGCCACGCCCTGCTGCACGGCCCACAGCTTGCCGCTCCAGCCCGGCGGCCGTTCCGCCCCGTCGATTACCAGGAGCCGATCGTCATCGGCCCCCCGCGCCAGGGCACGGGCCAGCGCGCCGGTGCCGTCCGTACTGCGATCGTCCACCAAGATAATGCGCAGCGGCCCGGCATAGTCCTGCCGCAGCAGCGAGCGCAGCGTCGCCTCGATGCCGGCCGCCTCGTCGCGCGCCGGGATCACGACGTCCACCGGCGGAGACGCGGCGGGCTGCGCTGGCACCAGCATCGGCCCGGCCTGCCAGAACCGGCCATGCGCCAGGAGCAGGTAGGCCCAGGCGAGCAGGGCCAGCGCCGCGACGACCGTCATGCGCGCAAGCGTCCGTTCTTGAGGCGCCCATCCTGGCGGAACCACGCCACCGCATCGGCCAGCGCGTCCCGCGGCGGGCGCGGCGCGTAGCCCAGCTCGGCAACCGCCTTGGCCGACGAGAAGAACATCTGCTTCTTGGCCATCGCCAGCATCTCGCGCGTCACCATCGGCTCGATCCCGAACAGCCGCGCCGCACCCTCCATGCCGAGCGCCAGCGGCACCAGCGCCTGGCGCGGCAGCCGAGCCCGGCGCTGGGGCTTGCGGCCCACGATCTCGTCGATCATCGACAGGATCTGCTCCAGCCGCATGTCGGTGCCGCCCAGGATGTAGGCCTCGCCGATCCGCCCGCGATCCAGCGCCAACAGGTGACCCTCCGCCACGTCGTCGACATGGACCACGTTGAGCCCGGTATCGACAAAAGCCGGCATGCGGCCGGCCGCACCGTCCAGCACCATGCGCCCGGTGGGCGTCGGCTTGATGTCTCGTGGGCCGATCGGGGTGGACGGGTTGACGATCACAGCCGGCACGCCTTCCTCGCGCACCAGTCGGCGCACCTCCTGCTCGGCGCGGAACTTCGACTTCTTGTAAATGCCGACCACCGCCGCCTCGTAGACCGGCGTGTCCTCCGTGCCGGGTGTGCCGTCGCCGATCAGCCCGAGCGCGGCCACGCTGCTGCAGTATACGATCCGCTCGACCCCCGCATCGCGCGCGGCCAGCAGCAGCGCCCGGGTGCCGTCGATATTGGCCTGCATCATGGGGCCGGGATCGGGCACCCACAGGCGGTAATCGGCGGCGACGTGGAACAGGTAACGGCAGCCGGCCAGCGCGGCGGGAAACCCGGCGGGATCGCGCAGGTCGCCCTCGACCAGCTCGGCCGGGAGGTCGGCCACGTTGCGCCGGTCGCTACCGCGTCGCACCAGGAGCCGCAGCCGGTGCCCGCGCGCCAGCAGCGCCCGCGCCACGGCGGACCCGACGAAGCCGGTCGCCCCAGTGACCAAGGTGAGCGGGCCGTCGGCACTTCCCGTCATCGTCGTCGAAGGACTCGTCGAAGGACTGGTCGAAGGACTGGGAGGGGGCGGGGAATCGCTGGGCACGCTCGCCCTATATCCCATGCGGCCCCGCCTGGTGTAGTGCCCGCACCGATGCGGCGCCTCCCTGTCCTGCTCGCCCTGCTCGGTATCGCCGCGGCCGCCGCCCTGGTGTTCCGCTTCGACGCGGCCGCGGTGGGGGCTGCCCTGCTCGCCGTAGGCTGGCACGGCGCGGCGCTGTTGCTGGCGATCCAGGGGGTGCTGTTCTGCCTGCTCGGCTCGGCCTGGGCCACCGTCCAGCCCGGCCTGCCGCCCCGCTTGCTGATCTGGGGCCGCATGGTGCGCGACGCCGCGACCACCTGCCTGCCCTTCTCCCCCGTCGGCGGCTACGCCCTCGGCATCCGCGCCGTGTCGCTGCGCGGCCCCGCCTGGACGGTGGCCGCCGCCGGCACCGTGGTGGACGTCACGGCCGAAATCGTGGCGCAGATGCTGTTCACGTTATCGGGCGTCGCGGTCCTGCTCGCGCTGCAGCCCAGCGCCGCCCTGGCGCTGCCGATCGGCGCCGGCACGGTGGTCGCGCTGGGATTGCTGTTGGCCGCGCTGAGCCAACGCGAACGGATCGGCCACCTGGTCGGCGCGCTGGCGACCCGCCTGCTCGGCGACGCCGCGCGCGATGCCGGCACGCTGGGCCGCGAAACGCAGCGCCTTTATGCCGCGCGCCCGCGCCTGCTGGGGGGCATGCTGTTGCATCTGTGCGGCTGGGGGCTGACCGCGGTGGCCACCGCGATCTCGCTCGAGTTGCTGGGCCACCCCCTGCCGCTGCTATCCGTGCTGGCGCTGGAAGCCCTGCTTGATGCCGCGGTGGCGCTCGCCTTCGTCGTGCCGGGCGCGATCGGCGTGCAGGAGGCCGGCTATCTCGGGCTGGGCGGCCTGTTCGGCGTGCCGCCGGAGCTGGCGCTGGGCGTGTCGCTGCTCCGCCGCGCGCGCGAGCTGTGCTGGGGGTTGCCGATCCTGGCGCTCTGGCAGTGGCAGGAGGTCCGCCGCCTATGACGATCCGGGAGGGCGGCGTGGCGGTGATCGGCGCCGGTGCCGCCGGGCTGGCGGCAGCCCGGCGGCTGCGCGAGCGCGGCGTCCCCGTCACGCTGCTGGAAGCCGCGCCGCAGATCGGCGGCCGCGCGCGCACGGCGAGCCTGGCGGGCGCGCCGTTCGACCTCGGCGCCACCTGGCTGCATGCGGCCGATCGCAACCCGCTGGTCGCGCTGGCCGAGCCCGGCGACCGCCTCCGCAACACGGACGAGTTCCGCACGGAGCGCATCTTCATCGACGGTCGCCCGGCCACCCCGGCCGAAGCCGCCGCCTACGCCGCCGCCTGGGAGCGGCTGGACGCAACCGTCGCTCCCGCCGTAGCCCGCGCCGAGGCCGGGGCCGACACCAGCCTGCGCGCGGCCATGGCGCCGATGGACGCCGATCCCTGGGCCGACACGGTTGCGCTGTGGGAAGGCGCGATCATCGCCGCAGCCGATGCCGACGAGCTGAGCCTGCGCGACTGGCACCGCAACGGGCTGAACGGCGCCAATCTCCAGCCCGCCGAGGGCGTGGGCGCCTTTCTCGCCCGCCGCCTCGCGACTCCGGCCGAGTGCGGCACCGCCGTGACCGCCATCGACTGGAGCGGCCCCGGCCTGCGGCTGGAGACGTCACGGGGCACGCTGCGCGCCGCAGCCGCGATCGTGACGGTCTCGACCGGCGTGCTGGCGGCCGGGTCGATCCGCTTCGCGCCCGCGCTGCCGTTGGCGGTGGCCGAGGCGATCGAGCACCTGCCGATGGGGCTGCTGAGCAAGATCGGCCTCGCCTGCCCGCGCCCGGCCCGGTTCGCGCCGAACACGCTGCTGCTGGACCGCGCGCGGCCCATCACCTTCGATGCCTGGCCGGACGACCGCGGCGTCGTCACCGGCTTCGTCGGCGGCCGCCTGGCCTGGTCGCTCGCCGACGACCCCGCCGCTGCCGCCGCCTTCGCCCGCACCGCCCTGCGCGAGATGGCCGGGATCGAGGCGGCCGGCCCCGCCCGGCTCAGCGACTGGGGCACGGACGCGCTGCACCGCGGCGCCTATGCCTTCGCCCGCCCGGGCCATGCCGGCGCCCGCGACATCCTCGCCGATGCCTTTCCCGCCGAACGCTTCCTATTCGCCGGCGAGGCCACCGCGACGGACGGTCTCGCCGGCACCGTCGGCGGCGCCTACCTCACGGGGCACAGCGCCGCCGACCGGCTGCTGGCCGCGTCTGCTCTTCGATCAGTGAGGTAGGGCACTACTCCCGAGCCCTTTGGTTCGGGAAGTGCTCTAGATCCGGCGTCCGTCGGGGCCGAACAGCAGCGGGGCGCCGGCGCGCGGGCGGGCATGGGCGGGCTGATCCAGCGCCCAGTCCGCGTCCGGATCGGTTTCCGCCACCACCACGGCGCCATCGGCCAGCCGTAGGCGGACGAAGCCGACCGAGCCCAGATATTCCTTGCCGACCACCGTGCCCGCCCACGCGTCCGGCGCCGCGTCGCGGGAAAGCTCGAGGTCGGCGGGGCGGATTCCGACCGTGACGGGCCCGGCCGCCGCCGCCGCGTGCGCCAGCGTGCCGATCCCGGGGAGTTCGACCCCCGCCGGCCCCGCCTGGCCCAGCAGCAGGTTGATCGCCGGCGATCCCAGGAACCCGGCCACGAACCGGTTGGCCGGCCGCCGGTACAACTCCGCCGGCGTGCCGACCTGCTGCACGGCACCGGCTTGCATCACCACGATCCGGTCGGCCAGGGTCATGGCCTCCACCTGGTCGTGGGTGACGTACAGCATGGTCGCGCCCAGGCGCCGGTGCAGGTCGGCGATCTCCACCCGGACCTGGTTGCGCAGCGCCGCATCCAGGTTGGAGAGCGGCTCGTCGAACAGGAACACCGCCGGATGCCGCGTGATGGCGCGCCCGATCGCCACGCGCTGGCGCTGCCCGCCGGAGAGTTGCGCCGGGCGCCGCTTGAGGAACGGGCCGAGCGCCAGGATGCGCGCCGCCTCCGCCACCCGCTCGGCGATCACCGCCCGCGGCGTGCGCGCCTGACGCAGGCCGAGCGTCATGTTCCCCTCGACCGTGAGATGCGGATAGAGCGCGTAGCTTTGGAACACCATGGCGATGCCGCGCCGCGCCGGCGGCACGTGGCTCACGTCCCGCCCCCCGATGGAAACGGTGCCGCGCGTCTGCGTCTCCAGCCCGGCCACGATCCGCAGCAGCGTCGACTTGCCGCAGCCGGACGGGCCGACGATCACCACGAACTCGCCATCGGCCACCGACAGGTCGACCTCGTGCAGCACCTGTTGCGCGCCGAAGCTCTTGCTGACGCCGCTCAAGGTCAGCTCACCCACGCCGCCCGCCCCCGCTCATTTGACCGCTCCGGCCGTGATGCCGCGGATGATCTGGCGCGAAAACGCGAGATACAGCGCCAGCACCGGCGCCACCGCGAGGGTGAGCGCGGCCAGCACCGCGTTCCAGTTGGTCACGAACTGCCCGATGAAGGCCTGCGCCCCCAACGTCACCGTGCGCGTCGACTCCGCCGGCGCCAGCACCAGCGGGAACCACAGATCGTTCCAGATCGGGATCATGGTGAACACAGCGATGGTCGCGATCGCCGGGCGCATCACCGGCATGACCAGACGGAACAGGATCCGGTATTCCGACAGCCCGTCCACCCGTGCCGCGTTCTTCAGGTCGGGCGACACCTGCTGCATCAACTCCGACAGCACGAACACGGCGAACGGGATGTGCTGGGCCGCATACACCAGCACCAGGGAGGTCAGCGTTCCCGTGAGCCCGGCGGCCGACATCATCTGCAGGATGCCCACCGTGCCGAGCCGGATGGGGATCATAATACCCAGGATCAGATACAAGTTGGCCAGCTCGCGCCCGCGATACCGGTATTCCGACACCGCGAACGCCGCCATGGCGCCGAACAGCACCGTGACGACGAGGGAGGCGACCGTGACGAGCAGGCTGTTGACGAACCAGGTGCCGACATGGCCGCCTTCCAGCACCGTGGCGTAGCCCGCCAGGTCGAAGCTGCGGCCATCCGGCGGCAGCAGCGGCGTGGCGAAGATGGCCCGGCGCGACTTGAACGAGTTGACCGCCACCAGCAACATCGGCGCGATGCACAGCGCGGCGTAGCTCGTCAGGATCGCGTAGATCAGCGCCCGCGTCGCGACCGAGTACCTCACAGCGCGTAGCGCGTCAGCCGGCGCTGGATGCCGAACAGGTAGAGCACCACGCCGGTCAGGATGATGGCGAACATCACCGACGCGATCGCGGCGCCCATGGTGGGATCGCCGGGCTGCAGCGTGTTGCCGAAGAAGGTGCGGAACAGGAGGGTGCCGAACAGATCGGTCGCCCCGTCCGGCCCGGCCAGCGGCCCCTGCGACACGTAGACCAGGTCGAACGAATTGAAGTTGCCGACGAAGGTGAGGATGGAGATGATCCCGATCGTCGGCCACAGCAGCGGCAGCTTGATGCGGAAGAACTGCGCCAGCCCGGTGACCCCGTCGCACTCCGCCGCCTCGATCAGCTCGTCCGGGATGGACAGGATGGCCGCGTAGACCAGCATCATCGGGATACCGACGAACTGCCAGACCGAGATCAACGACAGTGTCAGCAGCGCGCTGTGCGACTGGCCGAGCCAGGGCGCGAACCAGCTTTGCAGCCCCACCGCGCCGAGCAGCGTTTTGGCGACGCCCCAGGTCGGGCTGAGGATCAACCGCCAGGCGAACCCCACCACCACGAACGACAACATCGCCGGCAGGAAGAACACCGTCCGGAACGCCCCGCGCAGCCGCAGCCACGGCAGCGACAGCATCGCCGCCAGCGCGATGCCGATCGGGTTCTGCACCGCCATGTGCACCAGGAAGAACAGGACGTTGTTGCCCGCGGCGTTCCAGAACTGCTGCGACCACAGCGCGTCGCCGAACAGGGTGGCATAGTTCGCCCAACCGACCGGAACCAGGCCGCTTTCGCCGTTGCCATAGAACGACAGCCGCAGGCTCTCGGCCAGCGGCACCACCATGACCACCGTGTAGAGCAGCAGCGCCGGCGCCAGCAGCACGGGGATGTGCCAGCGCATCGGCGCCCGGCCGGCGGGCGGAGCCGTCATCGGGCGGGCGCGGTCAGGGAGTTGGCGGCTTGTACCAGCTCTCGAGCGCCTGTTGTTGCCGAACACCGCCGGCCTCTGGCGTCGTCTTGCCGTTCATGACGCTCGCGGTGACGACCTTGTTCAGCTCCTCGATGGAGGGCGTGCCGCGGGAGAAGTATTGGTAGAACGGCCGGATCGTGGTTTCGCAACGGGTGCGGAAGCTGAGGAATTCCTTGGCCGCCGGGTCGTCGACGGTGAAGGCGGCCTTTGTCATCGGGAACGCGCCGGGCAGGGCGTTAGCGTAGATCTGCGCGAACTCCGGCGAAGCGACCCAGCGCAGGAAGGTGCGCGCGGCCTCGGGGTTCTTGGTCTTGCTGTTCATGCCCAGCGCCATGTCCGGATGGTCGGTGGTCACGCAGCGGTCGCCGGCCTTGAGCACCGGCGGCGGGAACGCGCCCATCTCGAAATCGGCTTGCTGCTTGAACGGCGCGATCTCCCACGAGCCGCTCGGGTAGATTGCCGCGCGCCCGAGCGTGAACAGGTTCTGGCTGTCGGCATAGCTCTGCGCGGAGTAGCCGTCGCCCATGTAGGCGGTCCAGCGCTTGAGCACGCGGAACGGCTCGACCCATTGCGGGTCCGTCAGCTTCTCGCGCCCCGCGATCAAGGCATGCCGCCCGGCCTCGCCGTGCCAGAAGGTCGGGCCGATGTTCTGATAGGCCATGGAGGCCACCCCCCACTCATCGGCCGTGCCGATGGCCAGCGGCGTGTAGCTCCCCTCCTGCTTGATCTTGTCCAGCAGGGCGAAGAACTCGTCCTGCGTCGTCGGCACCTGCAGGCCGAGCTGCTTGAAGATCGCCTTGTTGTAGAGAAAGCCGTGATCGACGGACGACACGGGCACGCAGAGCAGGTTCTTGCCGTCCTCGCTGGTCCAGGCCAGCCGCGCATCCGGGCCGAAGTTTTCGGTCCCCGGCAGATCGCCGACCGGGGCGATCTGACCGCTGCTCGCCATGCGCTGCGTCAGGTCGAACGGCCGGCACGCCAGGATGTCGCCCGCGGTGCCGGCATCCAGCTTGGCGTTCAGCGCCGCGTTGTATTCTGAGGATTTGGTCGGCGCGAACACCACGTCGATGTCCGGATGCGCCTTGCGGAACACGGGCAGGATCTGGTTGTTCCAGATCTGGGTGTCGTCGTTGCGCCAGCTCTCGATCACCAGCTTGGCCGGCTGCGCCCGCGCCGGGACCACCGTCGGCAGCAGAGCCGCCGCGAGAAGCGCGCCGCCCATCAGGGTAGCCAATCTCGTCATCCAATCCCTCGCTGCCGCATTCGCCGGCCGCGGATGTCACCGCAACGACGCGGCCGGCGCAAGCGCGAAAGCGCCGTCGACCACCACCGCCGCGACCTGCAACGCTGCGTCCAGCACCACCATCGATGCCGCCGCGCCGACCCGGATGCGGCCGAGCTCGGGCAGGCCGAGGTAATCCGCCTGGCGCGTGGCGGTCAGGAGCGACACCTCCGCGAGCGGCACCCCGAGTCCGGCCAGCGTGCGGAACGCGTCGGCCATGGTGATCGCGCTGCCTGCCCGCGTTCCGGGCCGGTCCGCCAGGGTGATGTCGAACCCCGCCTTGATCACCTGCCGCCGCCCGCCCCGAGTGGCGTGCCGCCCATCCGGCAGCCCGGCCACCCCGACCGCATCGGTGATGGCGTAGAGCTTCGGAATTGCGCGGCGCGCGGCCAGCATGACGGTGGGGTGCACGTGGCGGCCGTCGCAGACCAACTCGGCGTGCTCCGCATGCGCCAGGGCGAAAGCGGCGACACCGGAGGCGCGGTGGTCCACCCCGCCCATCGCGTTGAACAGATGCGTGTACCCGGTCGCTCCCGCCACCGTCGCCGCCCGCAGGCACGCATCGTCGGCCAGGCTGTGGCCCACATGGACCCGGGCGCCCGCAGCGACCAACGCGCGCAGCACGGCCATTCCGCCCGGGATCTCGGGCGCTACCGTGGCGACACGCAGCGGGCAGAGCCCGGCCCACGCGCGGGCGAGCGCCGGGTCGCCATCGAGCGCGGCGCCTTCCTGCGCGCCGAGCTTGGCCGGGTTGATGAACGGCCCCTCCAGATGCGCCCCCAGCACCCGCGCCCCGTCCGGCTCGGGCCGGCGCCGGACCGCGTCGATCCCGGTCAGCGCCGCGGCGATCAAGGGCGCGGCCGCGGTGCTGGTGGTGGGCGTCATCGCCACCGTGCCGTTCGCGGCATGGAACCGCACCAGGCGCCGCGTCGCGTCCTCGCCTTCCATGCAGTCGGCACCGCCGCCGCCATGCACGTGCAGGTCGATGAAGCCCGGCAGCACGAACGGCGCGGCCGGCGCCTCGCCGGGCTGCAATGCGCGGCCCTCGATCGCGGCGATCCGGTCGCCCTCGATCCGCACCGCGCCGTCCACCCAGCCGCCCGGCGTGCACACGCGCCCCGCGAGTTCCATCACCGTTCGGCCTCGACCCGGCGCTCACCCGGCGCCCGGCCGGTGGCGACCAGCCAGCACCCGTGCCGCGCATCGGCCTCCGGCGTCAGCGCCGCGCACGGCAACCGAGCGCCGAGGCGCGCACCGATCACCGGGGCCAGGCCACCGGCGAGGTAGAACGGGAGGTCGGGCGAAAGCTCCAGCTGGCGCGCCAGATCGGCCAATTGCTGCAAGCCGCGCCCGACCAGCTCGGCCGCCGCCGGATCGCCCGCCTCGGCGGCGAACACCAGCGGCGCCAACGCGCCGAGCCGGGCCGGGCGCATGTCCACCAGCCACGGCCGCAGCCCCCCGGCCTCGCGCCGCGCCGCCTCCAGCACCGAGTCGGCCAGCCGGCCCCGCGTCTCGACCCCGTCCAGCGCCGCCAGCGCATGCCGCAGCGCGCCCAGGCCGAGCCAAACGGCGCTGCCGCGGTCGCCCAGAAGCCAGCCCCAGCCATCCCGCAGCACGGAAGTGCCGTCCGCGAACAATCGGTGCCCCGCTACCCCGGTGCCAACCACCAGCAGCGCGCAGGGCTTCCCACCGCCGGCGCCGATCAGGGCGGCATACCCATCCGTCATCACGACCCGGCGGCGGAACGGCAGGCAGGCCGCCTCGAACCGCACGAGCTGCGTCGCCGCCAGCGTGCCCGCCATGCCCGCCGCAAGATCGACGCGTTCCGGCGCCGCCCGGTCGAGCCCCGCCAGCGTCGCGGCCTCGTCCCAGCAGGCCGCCACGCTCGCCGCCGCGCCGAGCGGGTCGGTGGACACGTTGCCGGGCCCGCTCCTTGCCTCCGCCAGCACCGCGCCGTCAGGCGCCACCAGCCGGGCCCGCGTGTGAGTGCCGCCGGCGTCGATACAGAGAAGCGGAGCGTCCATCGCCGCTCCCTACGGTCATCCCCGCCCGCTGGGCAAGCCGGCGAACGGGCGGGAACAGACGGCACCGGTGCCTATCGCGTCTGGGCCGTGCGGCGACGAGGAGGTTATCCGAGCCGGTTTGGTAGGAGTGACGCTAACGCGAACTGCAGAAACTGGTGATCGCATCCACCAAAGCGGCCGCGACCTTCCCATGGTATGGCCCGTCCTGGATGGCCTTCTCTTCGTCGCGGTTGACGATGATGCCAGCCTCCAGAAGCAGGGCTGGCATTGTGGCGCCACGGAGCACGGCGAGTTCGTCGAACCGATAGATCCCGAGCACTGGATCGAGGAGCGCTCGGCTTTCACCGGCGATGGGCTCGGCGTGATGCAGCGACGGCTGCAGGCCTTTCGCCTTCAGACTGCGACCCAGCTCTTCCGCGAGCAAGAAACTCTGCTTTGCCCAAGGCGAACGGACGGACGTGAAGATCCCGTAGCCACGGAACCGGTCGCTGTACGATCTCGTCGTGCCGTCGACGACCCATGTCGACAAATACTGGGGCTGCACCGAGTCATGGTGAAGCGCAATGAAGATCGCCGCCCCTTGCTCGCGCGCGATCTCGGGGCGCCGCGACAACGCGATCTTTGCCCCATTTTCGTTGATGAGAAACGCCTGAGAAAAGCCGGCGGCCTTGAGAGCGGCTTGGGCCAGCCTGCCGAGGGCCAGGTTGTAGCTGAACTCGGTCGCTCCCCTCGCGCTCGTCGCGCCCGACCGTGTCCTGTCATGACCGATATCCAGCGCGATTCTGAACGTCGCCCTTTGACATGATGCGGGCTGGACGACTTTGGACGCTGCACTGGCGGGCGTCGGGTGGCCGGGCGAGACCGGATTCACGGTCTGCGAAGCAGCTGTGTGCATCATCCACAGCAGCACGCCGACGGCCATCAGAGACAGCTGTCTCACAACACACCCGAGGGCCAGAACGTCGCGTTAATCATTGATGAACCATGATCGGCAATGCGACAGGAGCGTCGACCAAGAACAAGGCTTCCGTTCGACGCGCAGTGCGTCGCGAGCTCGGCGAGTGTGGGACGCCTCGGGATACGGACGAGGTCACTTCCATCAACCGATGCTGCATCGGTTGTCCTCACGTTACCACAAGTGCAGAGCAGTGGACCCGAAGACCGCACTCCCCAGCATCACATCCTGCAATGCGCGGCGCGGTTGTTCACCGCAGCGACCGTGCGGCGGCCAGCCTGAGCGACTTCGCGGCCGAGAGCGGCATGCTGTTGGGGGGAGCCTGTACCGTCGCGTCGCGTCCAAGGGCGTGATCGTCACCGTAATTCTGACCATCGGAGGGCGCGTGGCGCAACAACGGGCGGCACAGATCGCAAATGCACCGACCCTGGAGAGCTAGCGCCGCATCTGGAGCTGTGGGCCTGGGCATCCGTATCGAAATCAGACCCGACCCAATTGCGGGGGCATCGACGCTGATAGTTAGTCCGGAACCACCAGATTGCCGCCGGCGGGCTATCTGCGCGATGCCATTGCCTGTCCGGCGGTCGTCCACTCGGTGCGCACCGGGCTACTTCAGCGGCAGCGTGGGTCTCAAGCACCCCGTAATGCCAATCCGACGCAAGACCTCGCGTGCCAGTCAGTTCTCCAAAACCGACCCGAAGCCCTCAAGCACATCGCCCCTTGCCGCACCAAGACGGATCGGGCTTCGATCCTACTGCCTGGAGGCCTGCTTCGCAGCCGATGCGGATGAACCGACCTCGCGGGTATGGCAGGCAGCGGAGTCGCTCAACGCAGACGGAAACGACACTCTTCCATTGTAAAAGCGCCAAGCTATGCCGGCTGTGTGACCGGCCGGCATAGCCGCGACGCGTTACGCCGCTCCGCTTCGGATCAGGCGGATCAGCAGGCCGCCGTAAATCAGGCACGGGACGATCAGTGCGACGGCGAAGCTGCTGACAGACACGAGGCGGCGCATCAGCGGCACGGTCGCACCGAGCAATGAGACACCCCCAACCACCGGATAGCCGAGATTGCGGAGATCGTCTGTCGTGTGGAACGACTGATCGAGTTGGACCAGCACCAGCGCGAGGCCAATCCCCGCAGCTAGCCCGGCGAAGAGCACGCCGGTCACGAGCTTGCTCCGCTGCGGCGCGACTGGGACCGTGGGGACGAGGGGCGGCTCGATAACCTGGATCTTCACCTGATCCGCATTGGCCTCTGCAGCGGCGGAGATGCGCATCGACTCGCGACGGGCAAGCAGCGCGGAGTAGTTGGTCTGCAGCACGCCATAGTCGCGGTCGAGGTTGAGCGCCTCCGCTTGCAGGCCTGGAGCACTCTTCGCGATCGTCTCCAAGCGATCGCGCTCCTTGGTGGCGTCCGCTAGCTGCCGCTGGAGCGAGGAGATGGACGCATCCGTGTCGACCAGCCGCACCTTGAGTTGCTCATAGACGGGGTTCGGCACGGCGGGTGCATTTGCGACGGGCGCACGGGACGTGTCGCCGGGCTCGCGCCCGAGCTTGCCGGACCGCATCGCGGCGATCAATTGCTTCTGTCCCACTACGTCCGGATGCGCGTCGGTCAAACGAAGGCGCATCTCACGCAGTTTCTGCTCCTCGGCCTCCAGCCGCGGCGAGCCGCCGCCGCCGCCGCCGCCAGTGGCTTCGGCTACCAGGAGCGGCGGGGTACCGGCCAGCTCCTTGGCCAACGCCACCCGGCGTGCCTGAGAGTCGGCAATCTGGCCACTGAGCGAGCGGACTGCCTCAACCGCTCCTTGCAGCCGGCTGGTGCCGCCATCGCTCGGCAGCAAATCGGTGTAGCGAGCTCGGAACTCCGCCCGGCGCCGCTCCGACTCGCGAAGCTGGCGCTCGTAGAATGCGATCTGACCCTCGATGAAGCGGTTGGCGTTCTCGAGATCGTTGCGGTTGTTGCCCGCCTTGCCTTCGACGAACGCAGTCAGCATGGCCTGCACGATGTCGTAGGCCAGCTTGGGACTCTCGTTCCGGTACGAGATCACGAACAGGTTGCGCGTTTGCGGAACCAGCTTGATGTCGGTGCTCAGGCGCGCGACGAGCGCTTGCTTCTGGGCGGGTGTATCGACCTGGAGATTCAGATCGGTCTTCGAAACAAGCTTCTCTAGGTTCGGTCGGCTCATCAAGGTGCGAGACAGCAGGTCAACCTGGGCCTGCAGCGACGAGTCCATCGAAATCCCGCGAAGAAGCGGCGTCAGGATCGCGTCCGCGTCGATATAGAGGCGAGCATCCGCCTCATACACGTTCGGGATTTTCATGACACCAACCCAGCCCGCAGCGCAAACCAGCCAGCCGAGAAAAATCGCCGGCCAACGGTAGCGCCACGCCGCCTTAAGTTGCTTTTTGACGAGCAGCTGGGTCTGGTGCATGGGGTCGCTCGTTAAAAGTAGGTTTGCGGGATCAGCAGAACATCGCCCGGCGCCATGCCGACGTTCTGATCGATGTCACCATCCTTGATCAGATCGCTGAGGCGCACTGGGATGACCTGGCGCGGCCCACCGTATCGGCGAATGATCACGGCACGGTTGCCCGCGGCGAAACGGGTCAGACCCTTGGTCGCGATCATCACGTCGAGCAGCGTCATCTGATCGCGATACGGGATCGCGATCGGGTCGGTCGCCTCGCCGATCACGCGGATTTGGCGGCTCGACGGTCCGATGAAGCCGTTCACGATGACGGAGACCTTTGGCTCCTTCACGTATTCACGCAGCCGACCTTCGATGTCTTTCGACAACTCGGGCGCGGTCTTGCCGTTGGCCACGATGTCCGGAACGAGCGGCAGGGAGATGCGGCCATCGGGTGCGACCACGGCGGTCGTGCTGAGTTCCGGGTTGCGGAACACGTAAATGCCCATGGTATCGCCCGGGCCGATGACGTACGGCAGGTTCGGGGGAACGACTTGGTTCACAGGTGGGGTGCTCGAGCAAGCAACGAGCAGGCCCGCGAGAACGGGAATGAGCGCAATGGCCCTGAGTAGCCGGCGGGTCATGAAAAGGCTTGGCCTCCGAAAAACACCAGTGCGGCCACATACCACACAATTCTGATAGGCGTGGAAGGAGTTGAACCCCCGACCTCTGCCATGTAATAGCAGCGCTCTGCCACTGAGCTACACGCCTGTAAACACAACGAAAACTAGATAACCCGAGCGGTCAGGCTTTCTCCAGCGTCTGACCCGCGCGCAGGCTCGCCAAGGTGACCGCCAGACCGTCGCGCAAGGTGGTTTGGGCAGACAGGCCCAAGGTCAGCTCGGCCAGCGCCGGTGATCCTACGGAGCGGACGATGTCGCCGGGTCTGGCCGGACCCATGGCCACATCGGGCGTGGAGTCCAGGAGGCTCGCCAGCGTCTGCGCCAGTTGAAGGATAGATGTTTCGCGGCCGGTGCAGGCATTCAACACCAGTGCCGTGCGCTCGTCGTTGTAGCGGGAGTCCTGCAATGCGGTCATTCCGGCGACGAGATAGTCGACGATGTCGGACACGAAGATGAAATCACGGGTCTGCTGCCCAGTCCCATGAACCTGGATCTGCCGGCCAGCGGCAAGCGCTTCCGCGAAGATCGAGATCACGCCGCTATAGGGTGAGAACGGATCCTGCCGCGGGCCATACACGTTAAAGAAGCGGAAGCCGAGTGATGCGACGCCATGCACGAGTGCACCCGCCTGGGCGTGCAACTCGCAACCGAGCTTGTCAGCGCCATACGCCGTCATCGGGGCGGTCGGTGTGCTCTCGGTCGCGACCCCATCGGTTTTACCATACACGGCGGCCGACGACGCGTAGACGACCGGAAGCCCGCCCATCTGCCGCGCTGCATCCATGACGTTGATGAAGCCGCCGAGATTGACCCGATGTGTCCCCAACCAGTCGTCATTGGCACGCACGACGGACGCGATGGCCGCCAGGTGAAAGCAGCCGCTCGTACCAAGCAGGGCACGGCGCATCACGGCGGGGTCGCACACGTCGCCGCGAATGACGTCGCAGCGCCGATCGACGTTCTCGATCCGACCGGTGGAGAAGTCGTCGATCACCCGCACACCGTAGCCGGCGCCGAGCAGCGCGTCCGCCAAATGCGAGCCGATGAACCCGGCTCCACCCGTGATGGCGTAAATGCCCAAATCACTTCCCCTACAACCGGACGTCGGCCCGTTCGCAAAACCTACCATCGAAAGCTTAACGCGAAGTTTCTGTCTCGGCGGCCCCTGCTGCCGTGCCTCGCGTCTGCAGGGAGCGCACCCGTCGGAGCAGCGCTCCCCCGTCTTGCCGCGCCCAGGCGCCGAGGCCGCCCACCGTTCGCACGTTCAAGCCGAGCAGCCCGACCCGCAGCCGACGCTGGCTTGCCCAACCCCGCTTGTAGGGGTCGTCCCCGCGGCCGAAATCCAAGCTCGTGATGCCATCCACCGACATTAGCTCGCGAATTGTGGCGGCAGTCAGGACGGTCCCGGGGGACCACATCTTGAATGCCTCGTCATGTGCTAATTTTAAGACCGTTGCCGCACCGTTGTCGATGGACCAGTATTGGGCCGCGATAGGCGTGTCACCGCTCCACATCACGCCGATGCGGAGGACGCCCGCGGCGGCGAGCCGGCCGATCAGGGCGGCGTTGAACTCGGGAAACGGCTCCGGCTCCTTCCAGCTCCGGCGATAGACGGCTTCATAAGCGCGCAGGGCCGCGCCAAGGGCGGATCCGGCGCGGGCCAACTCCAGCCGGACTCCCGCGCGCAGGGCCGCGCGGGTGCGGCGGCGAATGGTTTCCCGCAATGCGCCAGGTCGTGCCGCAAGATAGTCGTCCCAACTCGCAGCGCCGAGTTCCTCGTGCCAGTTGCCGAAATTGGCGAAGGATCGGGTAAGCAGGCCGGCGCTCCCCAAAGCGTCTCGGAGCAGGATTGTGCTCGCCGCCGCCGGGTCAAGCGCTTCGAAGCGCGTGACGGGCCAGCGGCGGCAGTAGCGCGCGGCCTGGACCAGCGCACCGGGGGGCGCGGGCGGGTCCGTCCGAAGGAGCGGCTGATAGAGACAAGTATATGGTGTGGTCAGCGAGCCCCATCGGTGGTCCGGGCCGGACAGCATCGGCAGTAGCGCCAACGGGCCCGCCGCGTCCGACACCGCGAGCAGCGCCGGCTCGGCCCCGGCCGGAAGCGCCGCCTCAGCGGTGGCGGCGATCCAAGCTCGGCTGGACTGCAGTCCGGCGTCGGCGAACAGCGCGTTCCATGCCGGACCGAGCGCGGCCACGTCGCGATGGCATTCCAGCGTTAAGGATGCCTTCATCCGCGCCACGTATAATAGGCAAGCCCGACCCACTCATGCAGGGCGACGTAGCTGTTGAACCAAGCGGTGGGCCCGATCACGAAGGAGCGCCACGACAACTCCGGGGTATACGATGGCCTGACCGGAACCGGAACAGGATCCAGCCCGAAATGACGAAAGGCAATAAGGGCCCGCCGCATATGCCAGTCATGAGTCACGAGATAGATGCGCCGAATGCCGGCTGCGGTCAGGATGGCGGCGGAGAACTCGGCGTTCTCCCATGTGTCACGCGACCGGTCCTCGACCCAGCGTGGCGGCAGGCGGAAGTCGTCGCGCAGGCTGGCCTGCATCATGCCGGCGAGCGTCATGCGCGCTTCGTAGATCGGGCCGCCGGAGACCAGCACGGGCAGGTCGGTCCGCCGGGCCAGCGCCGCGCCGGCGCGAATGCGGTCCAGGGTCAGCGGCCCCGGGTCGAGATCGGCGACGGATTGGAGGCGAACCGCGTCGGCCGACAGGATGACCACGGCGCCGGGTTCCGGCCCGGTCTGCGGCATATCGGGCGGCGACAAGGCGTTGAGCATCGTCATGGAGACGACCGGGAGGCCGAGAGCGATCAGGACCGCGAGCACGGCGACCGCCGCGCGGCGGCGCTTTCCGATTACCAGCAGAAGAGCGAGCACGGCCAGGCTCGTCGGCGGCAGCAGGATGTCCACGATCAGGTTGATCAAAGGGGCTCTGCTCCAAGGGACGATGCGACCGGGCGGGAAAACGGGTATGTGACGCAGCGCATGTTCAAAACGACGATGTCGCGTCCGGTACTCGACGCCGATGGCTTAGCCCGTCTCGGCGCACGCTGGCGAGCCTTGGCGGCCGCGGCCGGTGCGTCTTATTTCCAGGACTGGGGATGGGTCGGCTGCTTGGCGGCCGAACGGTATCCAGACCCCGTGCTGGTGGAAGTCCATCGCAACGGCGCACCGGTGGGCCTGGCATTGTTCAATGGCGGCACCAGCCGGCGGGACGGTGCGGCCTGGCATCTGCAGGAAAGCACGGACCCGGCGCTCGCCTCAGTCTTTGTCGAACATAACGGCCCCTTGCTCGCCATCGCCGACCCCGTGCTGCGGCAGGCGGTGCTGGTCGACCTGTTCACGACGGCGATGAAGGGCCCCGTCGATGGCGCAGCCACCCGGGCGCGCCGCCTCGTGCTGTCCGGCGTCGGGCCCGAATGCTCCGATGCGCTGAGCATGACGGGCGGCCTGGTGAACCAGAAATCCGTCCGCGCGGCCCCGTTCGCCGATCTCGCGGCGCTCGATCCGGCGCACCCCTTCATCGAAGGCCTCAGCCGCAATACGCGGCATCAACTCCGGCGATCCAACCGGCTCTATGAGGCGGAAGCGCCGCTCACCGTCGAGCGCGCCGAGACGGTCGAGCAGGGGCTCGGCTTCCTTGCGGAAATGATCGTGTTTCACGACAAGACGTGGCAGGCGCGGGGCAAACAGGGCGCGTTCGCGACGTCGTTCGCTCGACGGTTCTATCGCGCGCTGCTGACGGACGGCATTCCGAGTGGCGAGGTCGATCTGCTGCGGATCACGGCAGGCGCGACCGTGGTGGGCTACCTGATGAACTTCATCCACGACGATGTGGTTTCGGCCTATCAGAGCGGCTTCAACTACGCGGCGGCCGGGCCTCATCAGAAGCCGGGGCTGACGTCGCATTATGTCGCCATCGAAATCTATCGACGGCGCGGGATGCGGGAGTATGATTTCCTGGCTGGGGCGGACCGATACAAGCTCAGCCTGGCCAACGCGCAACGGTGGCTACACTGGGTGAGTGTCGCGCCGGCCTGGCATCCTTCCTCGCTCGGCGCCCGATTGCGCCACCTGCTTCAGGTCTGACGTGCCTTCCCCCGAACCGCTCGCGACGCGCCAGGTCCGCCGCCGACCGTCGCAGGCCATGAAAGGAACTGCGACGGTGAGCCCGGGACGGCCTGCATCGCTCACGGCCGAGCTGACCACGGCTCCCCCCGGGCTTCCGCTTGCCGGGGCCGGGTTGCCGCCGGCCGGGGCCGCGTTGCCGCCGGCCGGGGCCGACGAGCGCGTGCAGGCGTTGCTGCTGACGTTGCAGCATGTGGACCAAGGCATCCTCATGGTCGATACGACCGGGCGGATCGTGGTCCACAACCAGCGCGTGGTGGAGATGCTCGGCTTGCCTGCCGGGCTGCTCGACTCCGGCCCGAGCTTCCTCGATCTGCTGGACTATCAGTGGAGCACGGAGGAGTTCAGCCGCACGGCAGAAACGCTGCGGGAGTGCGTGCGCGCCGGCGGGATCGCGGCGATCCCGCCCTGCTACGAGCGCGAACGGCCCAACGGGGTGACGCTCGAAGTCAGGACGCAGCTGCTGCCCGGCGGTGCGATGGTGCGCACCTTTACCGACATCACGGCGCGCAAGCGGGCGCAGGCCCTCGCCGAGCGGGCCGCGACGGTGGACGAGTTGACCGGGCTGCCGACCCGGCTCGCGATCCAGCAGCGGCTGGAGGCGTGGCAGGCCGCGCCGGCAGCCGAGTCGATCGAGCTGTTGTTCCTGAGCTTGGACCGGTTCCGGCTGCTCAACGACGCGCGGGGCTACGAGGTGGGCGACCGGGTGCTGGTCGAGGTGGCGCGGCGGCTGACGGAGGGGTGCGGGCCCGAGGCGATCGTGGGCCGGGTCGGGGGCGACGACTTCGCCGTGCTGCATCGGCACCGAACGGCGCCACAAGACGGCGAGCCCTCGCTTTGCCAGCGCTTGCTGCGACTGGTCGCCGCGCCCGTCATGATCGATGGCGACCGGCTGGCCATCACCGCCTCGATCGGGGCCGTGATGGCCGAGCCCGGCGTGCCCGCGGCCACCTTGCTGCGCAACGCGGATGTCGCGCTCAACCGTGCCAAGGACGCCGGCCGCAACCAGGTCAGCCGCTACACTCCGTCCATGACCGCGGCCCGGCAGGACCGCTTCCGGCTGGAGCAGGCGCTTCGCGGGGCGATCGGGACCTCGGCGTTCCGGCTCGCCTACCAGCCCATCATGTCGGTCGAGCGCGGCGACGTGATCGGGTTCGAGGCGCTGCTGCGATGGACAGACCCGCAATGCGGCGAGGTGTCGCCGGCCGTGTTCGTGCCGATCGCCGAAGCGACCGGCTTGATCGTCCCGCTCGGACGGTTGGCGCTCCAATGGGCCTGCGACGAGGCCGCGCGCTGGCCGGCCGAGCGCAGCGTCGCCGTCAACCTGTCGCCGGCGCAACTGCTGGGCGACGACATCGTGGCGGCGGTCACGGACACGCTCGCCCGCTCGGGGCTCGCGCCCAACCGGCTGGAGCTGGAAGTCACGGAAGGCATGCTGCTGGCGAACAGCCAGGACACGCTGGATACCCTGACCGCACTCCGCCGACTGGGGGTGCGGCTGACGCTGGACGATTTCGGCACCGGGCACGCCGGGCTCAGCTACCTGCGGCGCTTTCCGTTCGAGAAGATGAAGATCGACGGGTCGTTCGTCCGGATGCTCGGGCGCGACCGGCAGTCCGACGCGATCGTGGAGGCCGTGCTGCTACTGGGCCGCCGGTTGGAGATGGCCGTCGTCGCCGAGGGGGTGGAGACGGCCGAGCAGTTCGAGCGGCTGCGCGCGATGCAGTGCCCGTTCGTGCAGGGCTACCTCACCGGGCGCCCGATGCCGCCGGAGCAGGTGCGGGAGCTCTGATAGGGCGGGATCGCTGCTCTTTATCGAGGAGGTTGAGCCTCCGCGTGACGGAGCGGGCGGGCGTCGGCGATTTCGTTGATCAGCTTTCGAGTCATTGCCTCGCCGAAGGCCTGGAACGAACGCACCTCAACGACGAAGTGGCCGGCGCCGCCTGCCACGTTCTCGTCGTACCAGTTGGTCAGGCCGCCCGGCGGCTGGACATGTGCAAAGGTGTAGCTGACCGGGTGTTCGTTGATGATCGCGAGCCCGTTGATCGTGACGCCCGCGCGGACCGCGTCGTCGCGCGCTTCCGTCACGTCGCGGCCGGCATTGTTGGTCCCGTCGCCGGCGACGTCGATGACCCGGCGCTGGGCCTCGAACCCGGCATCGCCGAGCAGGCGCATCGCATGGTCGATGCCGGCGCTGATGCTGGTCCGGCCCCAGTAGGATCGCGGCGCGGCCTGCATCTCGCCCAGAAAGGCGGCCGCGCTGGCGGCGTCGCGCACCACGTGCCAGTCCACCACCGTGCGCACCTCGAAACTGCCGGCGAACTCGACATAGGAGATGGCGATCTGGCCGACCGCGCCGCCGCGGATGGCTGCCATCACCTGCGGGTCGCTCAGGGCCGTGCCGTAGCCCTGCTTCTCGAGGGTGAACTCGCTATCGTCGACGCTGCGGGACACGTCCGTGACCAGGACCAGCATGACGTCCACCGGTTCGGCCGCCGCGGCCAGGGTGGGAGCGAGAAGCAGGGGTAACAACGTCAGCACGCGCATGGGCCACCTCCGAAAAAACCGGATGGTGACGCGCAGGCAGCCGAACCAACAACTGGATTCGGCGTGTTCGCCTCACATGGTCCGCTGGTCGCGGTCGCGGGGCGCGAACGCTGGCGCTACTGGCTCGCCCAGATGATCCGGTGCAGCCAGGCCACCTCCGTCACGTCGAAGCTGCGGTCGCGATGCGCCGGGTTGAGACTCTTGAGCTCGATCCGCTTGGCCGATTTGCGGGTGAGCTGCTTGGCCATCACCTCGCCGGCCCAGGTCTTGGCCACGACCCGGTCGCCCCGCCGGATCGGCGCGGCGGGCGAGACCACGACCATGTCGCCCTCGCGGAACACCGGCTCCATGCTGTCGCCGGATATCTCGAGCGCGTAGGCGTTGGGGTCGCCGATTTCAGGCACGCTGACTTCGTCCCAGCTGCCGCCGACCGGGAATCCGCCATCGTCGAAGAAGCCGTCGCCGCCGGCTTGGGCGAGCCCGAGCAGCGGGATGCGGTTGGGCAGGCGAATGGAATTGACGGCGCGGGGGGCGCCGGTGACAAGCGCGGTGAAAGCTTCCATCGGCTCGCTGACGGCCGACAACACCTTGCTGATGCTCTCCGTGCTCGGCCAGCGCAGGCGGCCATCGGGCATGCAGCGCTTACTCGGGTTGAACGTCGTGGCATCCAGGCCGGCGCGCTTGGCCAGGCCGGAGGGGGACAGCCCGTGCTCGGCCGCGAGCGTATCCAAGGCTCGCCAAATGTCGTCGTGCTTCATGGGACGGAAGTGTGCCTAGGAATTTAGACCCGATCAAGTGGGAAAATGAGCCTGCATCGGCTTGCCGACGCCCTGCATGAATGTTCTGTTTACGTTCTTGCCGGAGACCCCGCCCCATGACCGATCCCGCCCCGTTCCGCTCCGCCGAAGCCGCCTGGTTCTCCGTCGCCCGCGCGCTGGAGGGCCGCCCCCGCCGACCGGCGCCGCACGTCGATGGCGTCGTCCGCTGCCTTGACCGGCTCTACCGCAATCGCCGGATCGAGCTGCTGCACGCGCGGATCCTGCGCATCTGGGGCCGCCGCGGCGTCGCGCCCAACCCGGCCCACGCGCGCGAGCGGAGCGACTGGCACATCTGGCGCGAGGCCCTGGACCGGTTGGACGGCCCGCTTCGCGCACAGGGCATCGTTGGCGATTTCTGGACCGAACCGGCGGAGTGAGTTTAGCCGAGGCGGGCCCAGCCGGCGCCGCCGAGGTAGCCGGCCCGCCCGCCCGCAAAGGTCGCCACGATCCGCGGGCCGTCCGGATCGACCAGCACGATATCCGCCCGCTTGCCATCCGCGATCACGCCGCGATCCGACAGCCCGGCCGCTTCAGCGGCGTTGGCGGATACCAGCGCCCAGGCCTGTGCGAGGGACAGGATGCCGTGCCCGCCGAGCGACCACGCCGCCGGCAGCATCGCAGGGTAGAAGTAGTCGCTGCACAGCGCGGTGCAGAGGCCGCGCTCGGCCAGCGCCCCGGCCGACGCCCAGCCGAGATGTGACCCGCCGCGGACCACGTTGGGGCACCCCATCACGACCGCATCCCCCGCCGCCTTCGCCTCCGTCGCGACCGCCTCGTCGAGCGGGAACTCGCAGATGCGGGCGCCCAGCGCGCGGTAGCCGGCGCGCACGGCGACGCTGCTGTCGTCGTGGCTGGCCATAGGCAGGCCCCCTGCGCGCGCGGCCGCGGCCAGCGTGGCCGTCGCGGCGGCCACGCCGGGCTCGCCGGCCGCCACGGTCTCGGCGAGGCGACGGAACTCCGGCACCGGCAGCCCGGTGCGGCGGCTATATTTGGCCGCCCCCTCCGCCCCGGCCATCTCGCGCAGCACACTGCCCATGTGGTCGTTGAAGCTGACCAGGCCGACCCGGCCCGCAGCCACGTCGGCCAGCGCCATCGGCAGCGCCGGGAGGTTGAACACCTCCCACCGCAGGTGCAGCCGCATGTCGCAGATCGCCGCCGGGCGATGCGCCTCCAGCGCGTCGGCCAGCGCGCGCCAGGCGCTGGCGCCGCGCAGGCCGGGCTCCCACGAAAGCGTGACGGCGTGCATCGCGGTGGTAATGCCATTGGCCAGGAGCTGCGCTTCCGTGTCGCGCAGGGCGAGCGGCACCGGGAAGCCGACTCCGGGCCGCGGCTGCATCTGGCGCTCGAAGGCGTCACCGTGTAGGTCCACCAGGCCCGGCAGTGCGTAGAGCCCCCGCGCGTCGAACCGGCGGTTCGCTCCCTGACCGCCGATCCGCAACGAGCCGTCCTCGTCCAACAGGAGCGATGTGTCGGCCAGCGCGCCGTCCGCCAGTAGAACGCGCGCTCCTTGGATGTCGAGCATCGCCCCTTGTAGCGAGGGAATTCGAACGGAACCAGAGACTTGCCATGCTGACTTTCGAGCTCGTTCTCGTCCTTCTCGTCGCCGGCGTCAGCCTCACCATGCTGTCGTCCAAGTTGGGGCTGCCCTGGCCCGCCCTGCTGGCGATGGCTGGCACGGCGCTGGCATTCATCCCCGGCGTCCCGGCGATCCCGCTCGACCCGGAGCTCGCGCTGGCCCTGTTCTTCGCGCCCGTGCTGCTGGACGCCGCCTACAACACCAGCCCGCGCGCCCTGCTGCGCAACTGGCGGCCGGTGGGCGGCCTGGTCGTGGTCGCCGTGCTGCTCACGGTCGGCGCCGTCGCGCTGGTGGCGCGCGCCATCGTGCCGGACATGCCCTGGGCCGCCGCCATCGCGCTCGGCGCCATCGTCGCGCCGCCGGACGCGGCCGCGGCCGTGGCGGTGCTGCAGCAGGTCAAGCTGCCCCGCCGCCTGGTGCTGATCCTGGAAGGCGAAAGCCTGCTCAACGACGCCAGCACCTTGATGATCTACGCCGTGGCGGTGGACGCGGTCCGCGGCGCCATGACGGTTTGGACGCTGCCGCTGGCCGTGCTCGGCGCGGTGGGCGGCGTGGCGATGGGCTGGGCGTTCGCCCGGCTGTTCATGGCGGCCGTGGCGCGGATCGTCTCGGGCCAGCACCTGGCGGCCAGCATCCTGCTGCAGTTCACCGGCACATTCGGCGTCTGGATCGCCGCGGAGAAGCTCGGGCTCTCGGCCGTGCTCACCGTGGTGGCCTACGCCATGACGTTTGCGCGGCACTCGCGCGACGGCATGGGACCGCGCGAGCGGCGGATCAACTTCGCCATCTGGGAGGTGGCGGTGTTCGGGCTCAACGTGCTGGCCTTTCTGCTCACCGGTCTGCAGATCCGGCAGATCTTCGCGGAGCTGAACAAGAGCTGGAACTACCTCGCGCTCGCGGCGGCCGTGCTGGCGGCCTGCATCGCCGTCCGGCTGGCCTGGGTGCTGATCTACACGGCGTTCACCCGCTGGCGCATCGCCCGTTCCTCCAAGCAGCGCCGGCACAAACTGCGGCAGATCACGCCGCAAACCGCCCTGGTTGTCGGTTGGGCCGGCATGCGCGGCATCGTCACCCTGGGCGCCGCGCTGGCCTTGCCCGCCAACTTCCCGCAGCGCGACCTCATCCTGTTCACCGCCTTCGCCGTGGTGGTCGGCACGCTCGGCTTCCAGGGCATGACGCTGAAGCCGCTGATCGCCTGGCTGACCCTGCCGGACGACCCGGCCGAGGACGAGATGGCCACCGTGCGCGAGGCCGCGGCGCGCGCGGCGCTGGCCTCCATCGACGGGCAAGACGAAAGCCGGGCGAGCCGGCTCCTGGCGCAGCAATACGAGACCCGGTTGGCCGCCGATGGCGAACCGGTGGACAGCACCGGTCTGGCACGGCTGCAGCTCCGCGCGTTGGAGGCGGAGCGCGAGCACATCGTGAGCCTGCACCGGGCCGGCCAGATCGACGACGAGGTGTTCGGCGATCTGGAGGAGGAGCTCGACTGGACGGAAGCCGCGCTGGAGCCGATGAAACCCCATTCCGACGCCCCATCCTGACGCCTCCTCCTGACGGGAACAGAACGCCGCGTGCGTCGTTCAGAGTAGCTGTCCACCCTGTTCGAGGAGACCGTCACCATGCTGAATCGCCGTTTCCTGGTCGCGTCGGTCGCGGCCGCCGCATTCGCCCTGGGTGCGTCGCTGCCCGGCTCCGCCCGCGCCGCAGACCCCGTCGCGCCCGGCCCGGTCACCGGGACGATCACCATGACCGCCAAGGGCGCCGCCGCCGGCGTGGGCTACACCTGGGGCGACGGCACGCTGAAGTTCCGCGGCCGCACCTACCACTTCACCGTCAACGGCGTGTCCATCGCCGATGTCGGCTACTCGGAGGTCCGGAGCACCGGCCGGGTGTATCACCTGAAGAACGTGAGCGACTTCAGCGGCACCTATGTGGCCGCGACCGGACAGGCGACGGCGGGCGAGGCCGGCATCGGCGGCCAGATCCTGCAGAACGCGAATGGAGTCCAGCTCCGTGTCGACCAGGTGAGCCGGGGCGCCCGCCTGCAGGGCTCGGTGGACGGTATCACGCTCACCCTGAAGTAGCCGAGACCGGCGCCGCCCGCGTCAAGCGGGCGGCGCCGCTTCCCCGTCTCGCGCCACGATCGCGCCGCGCCGAACGACGGTCCGCCGCCCCGGATATTGCGCCACCGCCTCCGCGACCGTCTCCGCGTCCAGCAACACCGCATCGCCCCAATCGCCGGGCTGCAGGCCGTGACCGGCCAACCCCAGCGCGCGGGCACCGCCGCTCGTCACGATTGCCAGCGCCCCCGCAAGCTCGTCGTCGCGGCGAAGGTTGTTGCGCAGGCCCACGGTCGCCGCCCGCTGCAGCATGTCGGCATTGCCGTACGGCCCCCACGTATCGCGGATGCCGTCCGACCCGGCGCACACCACCACCCCCGCCGCGTGCAGCCGCTGAACCGGCGGCGCCGGGCGGCTCGCCGGTCCCGTGGTCATGATGGCGATACCGGCCGACGCCAGCGCGGCGATGAGCGGATCGACCACTGCCGCGTCCGGGTGGCCGAGGCAGAAGGCATGGCTGATCATCACCCGGCCGGCCAGGCCGAGCGCCCGGGTGCGTTCGATGATCAGCTCGGTCGAGAACGCCCCCATCTCGCCGGTCTCGTGGAGATGAATGTCCACACCGCGGCCGAACCGCTCGGCCAAGCCGAACACGGCGTCCAGATGCCCTTTCGGGTCGCGGTCGATCGCGCACGGGTCCAGCCCGCCCACCGTCTCGGCGCCGAGCCGCAGCGCCGTCTCCATCAGCGCCATCGTGCCGGGCCGGACCAGCAGCCCGCTCTGCGGAAATGCCACCAGGTCGATGCCGACCCGGTCGGCCATCGCGTCCCGCGTGGCCATCACCCCCTCGATCCCGGCCAGGCCGCATTCGGTGTCCACGTCCACATGGCTGCGGATGTGCGTGGTGCCGTGCGAGATCGAGAGCGCCGCCTGCCGGGCCGATTGCGCCCGGGGGTCGATCGGCAGCGCTCGGCGGACAGCGCGCTCGTTGTCGATCTTGTCGAGCAAGCGCGGGCCGACCTCGTTGCGGTACCACGGATGGCCCAGCAGCGACTTGTCGAGATGGGTGTGCGCCTCCACCAGGCCGGGCAGCGCGAGCCGCCCCGCCCCATCCAGCACCGGCGTGCCGGGCGGCAGCGGCCCGGCGACGAACCGCCCGTCCCGGACGAACAGGTCCGTGAGCGGGCCGCCGAGCGGGCGGACGCCGCGGATCACCAAGTCCGTCATGCGCCGCTACTTGACCAGCGGGCAGCCGCCCTCGGCCAACGGGCGGAACGCCTGGTCCGCCGGAATGGTGGCCACCACGTCATAGAGATCCCACTCGCTCTTGGACGCCCCCGGCGCCTTGACCCGGAACTCGTACATCGGATGGATGGCGCGGCCATCGGCCCGCACCGTCACCGGGCCGAACAGCGCGTCCTCGATCGGCGCCGCGCGCATCGCGGCCAGCACCTGGTCGCCTTCCACCGAGTTGGCCTGCTTGGCCGCGTTGAGAAAGGCCAGCACGGAGGAATACACCCCCGCCTGGTTCGCCGTCGGTACCCGGCCGGGCATCTTGGCGGTGAAGCGCTGGGCAAAGGCCCGGCTGGCATCGTCGCGGTCCCAGTAGAACGCCTCGCTCAACAGCAGGCCCTGCGCACCGGCCAGCCCGATGGCGTGCACGTCCGAAATCTGGGTGAACAGCCCGGTGAGCGTCTGCCGCGGCGTGATGCCGAACTCGGCGGCTTGCTTCACGCCGTTGATCAGGTCGGTCCCGGTGTCGGCGAAGGCGATGACGTTCGCGCCCGAGGCCTGCGCCTGCAGCAGGTAGGACGAGAAATCCGTCGTTCCCAGCGGATGCTTGATCGACCCGGCGACGGAGCCGCCGAGCTTGCGCAGCGCGTCCGTCGTGTCGCGCTCCAGCGCGGCGCCCAGCGCGTAATCGAACGAGACGAAGTAGAAGCTCTTGGCCCCGATCGCCGTCAGCGCCCGGGCGGCGGCGTTGCCCATCGCCCAGGTGTCCATGGTCCACTGCACGGTGGTGGGTTTGCAGAACTTCCCGGTGAGGTCGGACGTTCCCACGTTGGTCGCGATGAACGTCCGGTTCTTCTCCGCCATCACCTGGTTGACCGCCAGGCCAACCCCGGAGTTCACCGCATCGGCCACCGCGACTACGCCGTCGCGGTCGATCCATTGCCGCACGATCGTGCTGCCGACGTCCGGCTTGTTCTGGTGGTCGCCGTAGAGGATCTCGACGCTGAAGGACGGATTGGCCCGGGTGAAATCGTCGGCGGCGAGTTGGGCGGCAACCACGGAGCCGCGGCCGGACTGGTCGGCGAACGGCCCGGACTGGTCGTTCAGCACGCCGACCTTGAGCCGCCCGTTCGGGATCTCCGCCTGCGCGGCGCCTGCCGCAAGCACGCTGCCCAGTAGCGCGCTGCCCAGAAGCCCGCTGCCCAGAAGCGCGGACCATAACGGCGCCATACGAAGGATGCGTTTCATGACGTCCACTCCCGATTCGCTTCGCTTGTGGCACATCGTCCCGCCGCCGGCACCGGGAGAAGCACGCCCGTGATCGACGACGCCGCCCTGCGCGTCCTCATCGTCGAGGACGACGCCGGTATGCGCGTGCTGCTGCTGCGACTGCTGAAGGAGAACGGCTTTGCGCCGGTGGCGGTCAGCGACGGCCGCGCCATGTGGGACGTGCTGGCCGCAACCCCCGCCGACCTCATCCTGCTCGACATCGGCCTGCCCGGCACGTCCGGCCTCGACCTGTGCCGTGCCCTGCGGCAGCGATCGCACACCATGCCCATCATCATGGTGAGCGCGCGCGGCGAGGAGATCGACCGCGTGCTCGGGCTCGAGCTCGGGGCGGACGACTACATCGCCAAGCCGTTCGGCTCCAAGGAGCTGCTGGCGCGCATCCGGGCCGTGATGCGCCGCGCCGGGCCGGGCGTCGGCGGCATGCCCGAGCGCCCGGCCGCCACCGCCGACGTGATACGCTTCGACGGTTGGCAGCTCGACCTGCGCCGGCGCGAGCTGACCGATCCGGACGGCACGGCCGTGGACCTGTCGGGCGCCGAGCACGACCTCCTGCTCGGCTTCCTGGAAAGCCCGCAGCGCGTTATCGGCCGCGAGCGGCTGCTGGAGGTCTCGCGCGCCCGCCTCGGCGACGTCGCCGACCGCAGCGTGGACGTGCTGGTCAGCCGGCTCCGGCGCAAGCTCGGCGCGGGGGCGGACCGCGAGTTGATCCGCACCGTGCGCGGCGTCGGCTACATGTTCACCGCCGCGGTCGAACGTGGCTGAGCCGATGCGCGCGGGCCGGTTCGCGCTCTGGCCCGCCGGCTTCGTCGGCCGCGTGTTCCTGGTGCTGTTGGCCGCGCTCGCGCTCGAGTTCGGCGGCAGCGTGCTGCTCTACCAGCAGACCGCCGCCCTGCTGCCCACCTCCGAAACGCTGGACGACCTCGCCGGAAGGCTGGTCCGCACCCGCCGCGCCCTGGCCGCCGTGCCGCCCGCCGACCGTTCCGCCATCACGCAGGCGGTCTCCGGGGACGGGCTGCACCTGAGCTGGACGGCGGGGGGACCAGGCGACGGGCAAGTCGGCCCCCCGCCGATGACGATGCCCATGACGATGCCCGTGACGATGCCGGTGACGCTGCTGCAATCCGCGCTGCTGCGGCTGCGGCCCGAGCTCGCGGAAACCGAGCTGACCATTCAGTCGGGCTCGCAGGGCGGCGGGCTGTTCCGCGAGGTGACGGGCACGGTCCGGCTCCCCGACGGCAGCCTCCTGCTATTCGCCGCCGACGGGCTGGTCGAGGATGGCCGCCCCGCCCTCCAGCAGCTCGTCTCGATCGCGCTGTTCGCGGGCGGCGTGCTGCTGGCGTCCGCCATGGTGGTGCACACGCTCTCCGCGCCGTTGCGGCGGTTGGCGCGCGTCGCGGGCGTGATCGGGCGCGGGCCGACCATCCACGTGGCCGAGAAGCGCGGCCCGCGCGAGGTGCGCGAGGTCGCCCGCGCGCTCAACGCCATGCAGGCGCGCATCGCCGGTCTGCTGAACGACCGAACGGAGGCGTTGGCAGCGGTGTCGCACGACCTGCGCACACCGATCGCGCGGCTGCGGCTCCGGCTGGGCCTGCTGCCGGAAGCGGAGGCCGCGCCCATGGAGGGCGACCTGGCGGAAATGGAAGGCATGATCTCGGCCGTGCTGGCCTATCTCGGCGGCGAGGCCGATCCGGAGCGTCGCCGCCCGCTGGACCTGGCCAGCATCGTCCAGACCCTGGTGGACGAGGCCTGCGACGCCGGGTCGGAGACGGCGTATCGCGGGCCCAACCAGTGCCGCATCGAGGGCCGCCCACTGGAGCTCAAGCGCGCCATCGGCAACCTACTGAACAATGCCCGGCTGCACGGCGGCGGCGACGTGACGGTGAGCCTCGACGCCGCCGACCCGCTGGATGGCCGCCCGGCCGTGCGCCTGCGCGTGGAGGATCGCGGGCCCGGCATCCCGGAGACGGAGATGGAGCGCGTGCTGGGCCCGTTCCAGCGCGTGGACACGTCGCGCAACGCCGGGATGGGCGGGATCGGCCTGGGCCTGGCGATCGTGCGCCGCGCCGCCGAGCGCGATGGCGGCCGCCTCCGGCTGAGCAACCGCGAGGGGGGCGGCCTTTGCGCCGAGATGGTGCTGCCCGTCAAAGGCGAGCTGCCGAGCTGACCGTGCCGCCCGCTACCGGCTGCGGAATAGCGGTAGCCAGTCGCCCGGCCCCGTCCCGCCGCACTTGCCCTGAAAGCGCATCTGCTCGATCCGGAACGCCCCGCCGCTCCAGATCCAGCTTTCATCCGATCCGCAATCCGCGAGGCCGCGCCCCTTGGACACCGTGACGAACTCGCCGCGTGCCGGATCGAACGCGGGATCCACCATGTCCGGCCCCTCCACCGACCGCCCCGGCAGTCCCGGCAGCGGCAGCGCGAGCGGGATTGCCCGCCCCCCGGCGCGCGGCAGTAGCGCGACGACGGCGGAGCCCTGGTAGGCGGCCATGTAGCAGGGCCGGATCGCCAGGGCCGTCCGGGCGTCCAACGGATGGATTTCCGGCGGGTCGGTGCGATCGCAGCGACCAAAGGCGGGCGATGGCAGCGTGCTCGCCTGCTGGCGCAACCGGGCCGCCTCCGTCGTCGAGAAAGCCGGCGGCGGCGCGAAACGGGGCGTCGCCGGCAGGGGCAGCGCCGGCAACGGCGCATTCGTCCCGCGCGCGCCGATCAACGGCCCCGATGTCCCGACCCGGCCGCCCACCGCGTCCATGAACAACAGCGCCGCGCTGAACCCCTTGAGCGACACGGCCGGTGCCGGGTCCCCTGCCGCCGCGGCCGCGCCCAAGCGCAACGCGTCGGCGTCGCGGACCGCGCCGATGAAGGCGGCGACGGCGGCCGGGTCGCTCGTCCGGATCGACCGGGCCTCCACCGCCCAGGCCGGCTGCGGAAACGGCACAACGGCCTCGCCGGCACGGATAGCGGCGGCGTCGAGCGGGTCCTCCGCATTGAGGTCGAGCGTGGCGGGGGCGTCGCCCGCCGGCCGGACGACGTCCAACTGCGCCCGGGTCGCGTCGTCGAAGCCGCGCGCGTGGCAGGCGCGGCTGTTGTCGCACGCGACCATCCAATCGCCGAACTCGCGATACGCGGGCACCGGCAAGGGCCCGGACGGGGGCGGCGGGGCGGCCGCGCCGAGTAGACCGAGCAGCAGCGCGGCTCCCCTCGCGGTGCGGCGCAGCGGCGATCTGTGGCGCATCGTTTCCATACTCGCTTCTCCCCGCCACACAGTCCGGAGCCAGGCGGGCGTGTCAATCCGGCGATGGTTGACGGGTCGGGCGAACCGCCCTTAGCTCGCCTCCCGAACAAAGGGGCTCGGCCCATGGGAGAAAACGCACCGCACGACCCGGCCCCGCTCCGGGTGGAGATCCACGGCGCGGTCGCGGTGCTGTCGTTGGCGCGGCCCGGCAAGCGCAACGCGTTGAACCTCCCCATGATCGACGCCCTTGGGGCCTTCTTCGCCCAGCCGCCGGCCGGGGTGCGCGCGGCCGTGTTGCGCGGCGACGGGGCGCATTTCTGCGCCGGGCTCGACCTGAACGACATCACCGATCAGGACGCCACCGCCGGCGTGTTCCACAGCCGCCGCTGGCACCGCGCCTTTGGCGCGATGGAGGCGGGCGACCTCCCGGTCGTCGCCGTGCTGCGGGGCGCCGTGATCGGCGGCGGGCTGGAGCTGGCGGCCGCCGCGCACATCCGCGTCGCCGAGCCCAGCACCTTCTACGCCCTGCCCGAAGGCCAACGCGGCATCTTCGTCGGCGGCGGCGGCAGCGTGCGCATCCCGCGCCTGATCGGGGTCGCGCGCATGACGGACATGATGCTGACGGGGCGGACCTACGGCGCGGCCGAGGGCGGCGCCATCGGCCTGTCGCAGTATCTGCCGGAGGCCGATGCCGGCGACGCGTTGGCGCTCGAGTTGGCCGGCCGCATCGCCGGCAACGCGCCCATGACCAATTTCGCCGTGCTGCAGGCGCTTCCCGCCATCGCCGCCGCCGCCCCGGCCACCGGCTTCCTCGCCGAGAGCCTGGTCTCCGCCGTCGCCGCGGCCGATGGCGAGGCCAAGCGCCGGCTGGCGGACTTCCTGGAGAAGCGCGCGGCCAAGGTGTCGCATGGCTGACGCGATGGCCCCAACCGATCGCTGGGCGGCCGATCGCGTGGCAGTGGAGCGGCGGGCGGACGGGGCGACGCTGGTGCGCGCGCGAGGAACCCTGCCGCCCTACCCGCGCCGGGTCACGGATCCGCTGACCCGCTGGGCCGCCGAGACCAGCGACGAGACCTTTCTCGCGGAGAAGCAGGGGGCCGGCTGGCGGCGGGTCACCTACGCCGCAGCGCTGGCCGGCGCCCGCGCGATCGGGCAGGCGCTGCTCGACCGCGGCCTGTCGGCGGAGCGGCCGGTGCTGATCCTGTCCGGCAACGGCATCGAGCACGCCTTGCTGGCGCTCGCCTGCCAGCATGTCGGCGTGCTCTACGCGCCGATCTCGGCGGCCTATAGCAGTGCGGGCAGCGACCTGGCCAAGCTGCGGCAGATCGTGGCGCTCACCACGCCGGGCCTGGTCTTCGCCGCCGGGCCGGCATTCCGCCGCGCGCTGGCCGAGGCCGTGCCGCCCGGCACGGAAACGCTGGACGACCTCGCCCCCCTGCTCGCCACCGAGCCGACCGACGCGGTCGACGCCGCCCACGCCGCCATCACCGGCGACACGGTCGCCAAGCTGCTGTTCACCTCCGGCTCGACCGGCACCCGGCCCAAGGCGGTCATCACCACGCACCGCATGCTGTGCGCCAACCAGTCCATGATGAAGCTCGGCTTCGGCTACCTGCTCGGCGACGAGAAGCCGATCATGGTCGACTGGCTGCCCTGGAGCCACACCTTCGGCGGTAGCCACAACTTCAACATGGTCCTGTTCGAGGGCGGCACGATGTACCTGGACGCCGGGCGCCCGCTGCCCGGCCAATTCGGGCCGACGCTGGACGCCATCCGCGAAGTCGCGCCGACGCTCTACCTCGCCGTGCCGAAGGCCTGGGAGGAGCTGGCCCGCGCGCTCCGCGCCGACCCGGCGCTCAACGGGCGCTTCCACAGCCGGCTGCGCATCCGCTTCTACGCCGCCGCCGCCCTGTCGCAGCCGCTGTGGGACGAGCTGGACGCGCTCGCCGCAGCGGCCACCGACCGCGCGCTGCCGATGATCACCGGGCTGGGTTCGACCGAGACCGCGCCCATGGGCACCTGCACCGATGGCAGCCGCGCCGGCCGTGCCGGCCATATCGGCCTGCCCGTCCCGGGCATCGACCTCAAGCTGGTCCCGCGCGACGGCAAGCAGGAGCTGCGCGTCCGCGGCCTGGGCGTCACCCCCGGCTACTGGCGCGACCCCGCCCGCACCGCCGAGTCCTACGACGAGGAAGGCTTCTTCTGCATGGGCGACGCCGTTGCCTGGGTCGACCCGGCGCAGCCCGGACGCGGCCTCCGCTTCGACGGCCGGCTCGCGGAGGATTTCAAGCTCACCTCCGGCACCTGGGTCAGCGTCGGCCCCCTGCGCGCGCGCCTGATCGCGGCCATGGCGCCCTGGGTGCGCGACGTCGTGGTCGCCGGGCACGACCGCGACGAGGTGACCGCCCTGTTGATCCCGTTCGATCCGGCCCATGCGCACGACGCGGCCATCCGCGCCGCCCTGACCGCGGTCGCGCGTGAGCTGGCCGCCTCGGCCCCGGGCAGCGCGGCGCGCGTGATGCGCCTGGCCTTTCTGGCCGGCCCGCTTTCGGCCAATGCCGGCGAAGTCACCGACAAGGGCTCCGTCAATCAAGCCGTCGTGCTGCGCTGCCGGCCGGACGAGGTCGCCGCGCTCTACGCCGACCCACCGCCGCCGCCCGTGATGGTGGCCACCCCCCTCGCAGGAAGGATCTCGGCATGAAGCGGCGTTCGTTGTTGGGGGCCGCGGCATCGGCCGGGCTGTTCCTCCCCGCGCGCGCCGCGGAGCGGCCGCTGAAGCTGGGCGTGCTGAACGACATGAGCGGCGTGTTCGCCGACTACCAGGGCCCGGGCTCGCTCGCCGCCACCCGCATGGCGGTCGCCGACATGCAGGGCCAGGCCGGCACCCGGCCGATCACCGTGCTGTCGGCCGACCATCAGAACAAGCCGGATGTCGGGGTCGCCATCGCCCGCAAATGGCTGGACGAGGACGGGGTCGACGTCGTGATGGACGTGCCGAACTCCGCCATCGCGCTCGGCGTGGCGCAACTGGTGACGGAACGCAACAAGGTGTTCATCGGCGTCGGCGCCGGCACCGCCGACCTCACCGGGCCGCGCTGCACGCCCAACATCGTGCACTGGGATTACGACACCTGGCAGGCCAGCCAGGCGCTCGGCCGCGCGATCACCGAGCGCGGCGGCAAGAGCTGGTTCCTGCTGGCCGCCGACTACGTGTTCGGCGCCGACCTGGACCGCAACGTGACCGAGGCCGTCCGGGCCGCCGGCGGCACGATCGTGGGCGGCGTCAAGGCGCCCTTCCCCACCGCCGATTTCAGCTCCTTCCTGCTGCAGGGCCAGTCCTCCGGCGCGCAGGTCCTGTGCCTCAACAATGCCGGCGGCGACATGACCACCTCGCTCAAGCAGGCGGCCGAATTCGGCCTGACCCGGCAAATGCAGGTGTGCGGCCCCGTTTACAACGTCAACATGACGGCCAGCGTCGGGCTGGACGTCGCGCAGGGCGTCCTCGGCGTCACCCCGTTCTACTGGGATTACGACAACGGCACCCGCGCCTTCTCCCGCCGCTACTTCGCCGAGATGAAGGCCATGCCGAACGACATGCAGGCCGCCATGTACAGCGCCACGCTGCACGTCATCAAGGCCGTCGCCGGCGGCGCCGACCCGACGGATGGCCGCGCCGTGGTCGCCGCCATGAAGGCGCTGCCAACCGACGACCCGATCTTCGGCCGCGGCTCGATCCGCGCGGACGGCCGCAAGCTCCACCCGGTGCACCTGTTCCGCACCAAGCGCCCCGCCGAGAGCTCGGGGCCGTGGGACATGTACGAGATCCTGTCCACCATCCCGCCGGAACGGGCATTCCGCCCGCTGGCGGACGGGGGATGCCCCATGGTGAAGGCTTGATCCGCCGCGTCGCGGTCATCGGCACCGGGGTCATCGGCGCGAGCTGGGCCAGCCAGTTCCTGGCCCAAGGGCTGGACGTCGCCGCCTTTGACCCGGCGCCGGGCTGGGCGGAGCGGCTTCGGGACGCGGTGGCCGCCCACTGGCCGGTCCTGGAAACCCTGGGCCTTGGGCCGGGGGCCGACCCCGCCCGGCTCCGCTGCGCCGACACGCTGGACGCCGCGCTGGCGGGGGCCGAGTTCGTGCAGGAGAACGGGCCGGAGCGGCTGGACGCCAAGCACGCCCTGCTGGGGGCGATCGACGCCGCCCTGCCCGAAACGGTCGTGATCGCCAGCTCGACCTCGACCCTGACCGTCAGCGACATGGCCGCACCGCTCACCCATCCCGAACGGCTGGTGCTGGGTCACCCGTTCAATCCGCCCCACCTCGTGCCGCTGGTGGAGGTCGCCGGCGGCGCGCGCACCGGCGCGGCGGCGGTCGACACCGCGCTGGCCTTCTACCGCCAGCTCGGCAAGCACCCGATCCGTCTGAAGCGCGAGAAGCTGGGCCATGTCGCCAACCGGCTGCAGGCCGCGCTGTGGCAGGAATCGTTCCACCTCCTGCTTGAGGGCGTGGCGGACCCGGCGGACATCGACGCGGCCATCGCGCACGGCCCGGGCCTGCGCTGGGCGCTGCTGGGGCCGTTCCTCAACCTCCATCTGTCCGGCGGCGCCGGCGGGATCGAGCACATGCTGGCCCATCTCGGCCCGCCGACCGCGGCGATGTGGCGCGACCTCGGCCGGGTCGAGCTGACGGCGGAGAACGGCGCGGCCGTGGCGCGCGCAGTGTCGGCGGAGGTCGCCACGCTCGACCTGCCGGCCGTCGTCGCGGCCCGCGACAAGACGCTGGCCGCCCTGCTGCGGTCCAAGGCGGAAACGGCTCTACCCTGAGAGAAAGGTATTATCGATGAGCGACGTTCGGGTAACGACGGAGGGCCATGTCGGCGTGGCGGAGATCTGCCGCGCGCCCAATAACTTTTTCGACATCCCGCTGATCCGCGATCTCGCGGCCGCCTTCGAGCGCTTCGACGCCGACGCGTCGGTCCGCAGCATCGTGCTCTGCGCCGAAGGCAAGAATTTCTGCGCCGGCGCGGATTTCAGCTCGCCCGCGCGACAGACCGTCGGCACTCCGGAGGGCGGTCACCTGTATCAGCAGGCGGTGCGCTTGTTCCGCTCCGCCAAGCCCGTCGTGGCCGCCGTGCAGGGCGCGGCGGTCGGCGGCGGGCTCGGCCTGGCGCTGGTCGGCGACTTCCGGGTCGCCTCGCCCGACTCCCGCTTCACCGCCAATTTCAACCGGCTGGGCTTCCACCCCGGCTTCGGCCTCAGCATCACCCTGCCGCGCGTCGTCGGCGTGCAAAAGGCGGCGCTGCTGTTCTACACCGGCCGCCGGATCGACGGCGACGAAGCGCACGCTATCGGGCTGGTGGACGTGCTGGTGCCGACCGCCGAGATCCGGTCCGCGGCCATGGCGCTGGCAGCCGAGATCGCGGTGTCGTCCCCGATCGCCGTGCAATCCACCCGCGCGACCCAGCGCCGCGGTTTGGCCGACGAGATCGCCGCCATCACCGATCACGAGCTGTCCGAACAACAGCGACACTTCGAGACGGACGATTTCAAGGAGGGCGTGCGGGCCATGGCCGAACGGCGCGCGCCCGCTTTCACCGGCCGCTGACAGGACCACCGCCCCGTTTAAATCCGCCTTAACAAATTGGAGGCATGCTTACAGCCGCCGGTCCAGCTGCGCCGGCCGCCACGAAAAGCGGAAGTGAGTAGATCTTGGTCAGGCGCGCATTACGAGCATTGATTTCCGTCGCGCCGGAACTGTGCGCCGTGTTCTGCCTGATCACGATCATCTGGTGGAGCATCGGCACCAGCGTCTCGACGCAGCGGGCCAGTGCCCTGGCCGCCGCCGCGCGGGATACCACCAACCTGGCCCGCGCCTTCGAGGAGAATACCCAGCGGATCATCTCCAGCGCCGACCAGGTCCTGCTCTCTCTCCGCAGCGCCTACCAGCGTGACGGCAAATCGTTCGCGCTGAACGAATGGGTCCGGCGGGAAAGCGCGCCGGACTGGCTGATGGCGCAGATCGCCATCATCGCGCCGGACGGGATGTCGGTGGCCAGCACCGCCTCCACCCGCAGCGTCAGCGTGGCGGACCGGCGACACTTCATCGTCCAGCGCGACTCCTCGGCCGACGAGCTGTTCATTAGCGCCCCCGTGCTCGGCCGCAGCAGTGGACGCTGGACGGTCCAGCTCACCCGCCGCATGCAGGCGCCGGACGGCGGCTTCGACGGCGTCGTCGTGCTGTCGCTGGACTGCTACCAGCTCTCCGGCTTCTACGAATCGCTCAACCTCCAGCAGGGCTTCCTCGAACTCGTCGGGCTCGACGGCCTGATCCGCGCAAGGGGCCCGGTGGTCGACGGCGCCATCGGCAGCAGCCTGGCCCTGGAGCCCGACCGCGTGCTGCAGGAGAATTCCGGCCTCTTGCGCATCCACCGCCAGCGGGATGCGCTCACCGTCGCCTTTCGCCGGCTCGCAGCCTATCCGCTGGTCGTGCTGGTCGCGTTCGATGACAAGGCCGTCCTCGCCGGCCAGCGACACACGCGGCGCGTCATGATCATATCGGGCGCGGTCAGCACCCTGGTGCTGCTCGTCATCGGCGCGGTCTGGATCCGGCAGCGCAAGCGGTCGATCCGTTTCCAGGAATCGCTGGAGCTGACGCTGGAAAGTATGAGCCAGGGCCTGGTCATGATCGACCGCAGCCGCAACGTCCAGGTCGTCAACCGCCGCGCGCTGGAGCTTCTGGGGCAGCCCGTGTCCTTGCTGCCGGTCATCAACGCCGGCAACAACAACGAGCGACACGTGGCCGGGCGCCGCCTGCTGGCCGATCTGGATCGCCATCGCGATACGCGCGACCACGGCGAGGAGCTGGCCCACCCGGTGCTCGAGTTCAGCAACTCGCCCACCGCGACCGGCGGCTCGGTCCAGACCATCACCGACGTCACCGCGCGCCACCTGGCCGATCGACGCATCCGCTACATGGCCTTGCACGACCACCTGACCGGCCTGGGCAACCGCGTGCTGTTCGCCGACGAGGCCGATCACCTGCTGGCCAGCGCGTCCCGCGACGGTGGCGCCTTCGACTTGCTGTGCCTGGACCTCAATGGCTTCAAGAAGGTCAACGACACGCTCGGCCACGATATCGGCGACTCCCTGCTGATCCAGGTCGGCGAGCGGCTGCGGCAAGCGGTCGGGAGCGACCTGGTCGCGCGCACCGGCGGCGACGAGTTCGCCATCCTGACCGGAATGTACGGCGACCCGGCGCGGGGCGAAGCCGTCGCGCAAGAGGTGCTGGAGCAGCTCGAACGGCCCTTCGCCATCGCCGAGCAGCAGGTCCGCATCGGCGCCAGCATCGGCATCGCCCGATATCCGGATGACGGCTCCAACCGCGCCGACCTGCTGCGCAATGCCGACCTGGCCCTTTACGTCGCCAAGACGGACCGCAAGCACCCGGTCCGCCGCTTCGCCGCCAGCATGGCCGACGGCGCTCGCTTGAAGCAGCAGCTGGAAGAGGACCTGCGGGCCGCCATCGGCTCCGACCAGTTCTTTCTCGAGTTCCAGCCGCAGTTCCGAACCTCCAGCCTCGCCGTCGTCGGCTTCGAGGCGCTGGTGCGCTGGCAGCATCCGTCGCGGGGCCGGCTGGGGCCGGACGCCTTTATTCCAGTTGCCGAGGAGACCGGGCTGATTGTGGCACTCGGCCGCTGGGTGCTGGAGGAGGCGTGCCGCGTCGCCCTGCACTGGCCGGAGAGCGTCCACATCGCGGTCAACCTGTCGCCCGTGCAGTTCCGCGACCCCAACATCGTGGGAAACGTCGCCGCCATTCTGGCGGCCACCGGGCTGCCCGCCTCCCGCCTCGAGCTCGAGGTGACAGAGGGCGTGCTGATCGCCGACGAGCAACAGGCGCTGGCCACGCTGAACAAGCTGCGGGAGCTCGGGGTCACGCTCGCGCTGGACGATTTCGGCACCGGCTACGCCAGCCTGAGCTATCTGCGGCAATTCCCGTTTGAGCAGATCAAGCTCGATCGCTCCTTTGTCCAGGCCCAGGTAGTAGAGGAACGATCTCGCCACATCCTGCGCGCGATCTTGAGCCTGAGCCGCAGCCTCAAGCTGTCCGTGGTGGCCGAAGGGGTGGAGACACGCACGCAACTTCATCTGCTACGACAGCAGGGATGCCACGCAGTGCAGGGCTTCCTAGTCGGGCGCCCTATGTCGCGGCGGGATGCAGAGACGATGTTCCCGCCCGACATCCCCATCCTGGCGCTCTCGCCCCAAAGCCACAACCTGACTCCCATGTCGTCTTGATTACACACGCATAGGTTGACGAACTCCGGCGGTTACGGCAGAAGGCGCGCCACAACTTCCCGTGACCGCTCTCCCGGCCAAGCCCTGCTGAACGCCAGCAGCGCACGGCCGCCCGGTCAAAACCTCGGATGGTGACGACGATGGACGCGCTGCCCTCGCTGCTGCCCCCGACCCTGTCCTCCTCGATGCCATCCTCGATGCGCTCGCTTCTGAGCGAGGTGGCCGCCCACGTGCCGCACGACCCCGCCATCACCCTTCTCGCGACCGGCGAGACCGTCTCTTTTGCCGAGATCGCCACCCGCGCCCGTCGGGTTCGCCGCGTGCTGGCACGGGCCGGGTTGGTGGCGGGCGACGGCCTCGTCGCCAGCCTGCCGCCTGGGCCGGCCTTGGCCGTGCTGCTTCTCGCCTGCGATGAGTCGGGGCTCGACCTCGTCCTGGTCGGCGAAACCGAAGTGGCGCAAGCCATTGCGGCCGTATCGCCCAAGCTGGTCGTCTCGGGCGCATCCACCGCCTGGCGCGCCCCCCGCCGCATCGCGCCCGCCGAGCTCGACACGGCCGAGCCCGACACGGCCGGGCCCGCCAGCACCGGCCCGGAGCCCGGCGACGCACCCGACCGCGCCATCCTTGCGGTCTGGCACGCCGGCGCGCGGCACGCGATCGACGCGGCGGCGCGGCGCCGCTCCGTCGCCAACCTGCAGGCGCTCGCACCCGCGCAGCCCGGCGACACGCTGCTGAGCGCATCGCCGCCCACCACGCTCGACGGGCTGTTCATCTCGACCGTCGTCCCGCTCGCCCTGGGCCTCCACGTCATCCTGGCCGACCCCGGCGCCCTCGACGCCGCCCTCGCGCACGACGCCGCCCGGACCGCATCGATGTGCGAGCTGCCCGCCCCGAGCTGGCGGATCCTGGCGCGCGACGGCGCGACGCCGATCGAACTCGCTGCCCGCACGCTGCTCTGCGGCAGCGGCACGCTCCGCCCGCAAGACGCCACCGCCGCCGCGCGCCGATTTGGCCGCCCCGTGCGTCGCGGCTTCGGCACCGCGGCATCCGGCCTGTGGGCCGTGCCGCTCGGCGAAGCCGCCCCGGCCGAACGCGGGACCGCCGAGTTGCGCCCGTTACGCTCGCCGTTGCACCTCGGCGCGGCCGGCCCCGCCGACGCGACAGGCGAGATCGTCCTGCGCGACGCCGCCGGGCTGGAGGCGCGAACCGGTAGGGTCGGCCGCCTGGCGCCGGATGGCGGGCTCGAATGCGACGGCGACCTGTCCGACGTCGCCGTGCGGCACGGCCGGGCCGTCTTACTGACCGACGTGGATGCCGCCCTGGCCCGCCACGGCGCCGTGCACAGCAGCCGCACCTTTCGCGAGAAGGGCGCCGCCCCGACCGAGGCCGCCGTCTCCGTCGTCCTCTCGACCGCGGATGAAGCCGAATTGATGGCGTTCCTGCGCCGGCAGGACGATGTGCCGCACCTGCCAGAGCGCCTCCTCGTGCTGCCCCCGCATCGCGGCGCCGCCTTGCCGCCCGTCCCCGTCCTGCGCCGGATCGCCAACGGACAGGCCGGTGCCGCCGTGCTCGCGGCCCTCACCGCCCGCCGTTTCCGCCGCAATCCGGCCCATGACGAGGCCGGGCTCATCGCCGCCGTCGACCGGGCGCTGCTGATCGGCGAGCCGCTCCGCTTCTTCATGTTCTGGGGCTGCGGCCCCCGTCGCCACGCGGCCGAGCCCGACCGTGCGGCCATCGCCGCCCTCGCCGATCTACTGGCTGCCGCCGAAGCCGCCGCCCCGCTCTGCGCCAGCGCCCACGTGATCTGCACCGACGGCCACGCCACCAATAACGGCCATAGCGAGCTGCACTATACGACCTACTTCGGCGAGATCGCCGCGCTCGCCCGCGGCCTGCCCGTCAGTTTCGAGCTCGAATCTGCCGTGTGGCAGCGCGGCGGGCTGACACGGGCGGACGTGCGCCGGCTCGAAGCCGAGAACGGCTTCGCCGAGCGCTGGGACCGCTTCCCGCTGCAGGCTCGCTTCGTCCAACAAGCGAGCCGGCATTCGCGCATGAGCGACAAGACCGCCGCCGCGCGGCACTACTACGCGACCTGCCTGCTCGAGCGCGAAGTGCTCCGGTCGCAGTTCGCCGGGTCCGTGTTCCTCACCTATAACGGGCCCGAGTTCAACGAGTGCTTCCCCGACGTGCCGACGCTCTACGTCTATCCCGGGCCGCGCGGCCCCAACGACAAGCCGTGGTTCGTCGACGCCGCTGCGTCCGATCCCGATGGCGCGGCCGAGCCGTTGCGGGTCGAGGCGGCGTGAACCTCCCGGACGGTCGATATCGGCCCCGGGGCAAGCCGGGCACGGATCGCCGGCCCGACCCCACCACCCCGTCGCCGCGCTTCCTGCCGGTCGGCGACATGGGCATCTCCATCCAGTTCGGAACCGAGATCAGCGTGGCGGCCAACGACTGCGTGGCCGCGCTCGACCGCCTGATCGCCGCGGCCGACCTTCGCGGCGTGGTGGAAACGGTTCCCTCCTACCGCTCGCTCCTGGTCGTGTTCGAGCCGGCGCTGATCGAGCGCGAGGTGCTGCTCGCCGCGTTGCGCGGACTGGCCGGGCGCGCCGGCCGCGCCACCGCGCGCACCGGCCGCCGCTGGAGCATCCCCGTCGTCTACGGCCTGCCCTTCGGCGAGGACCTGCCGGAGGTTTCCCGCCTGCTCGGCCTTTCCCCGCCCGACGTCGTGGCCGCGCACACCCGGGCGCCGTTGCGGGTCTTCATGCTCGGCTTCCAGCCCGGCCTGCCCAACCTCGGCGGCCTGCCGCCGGAGCTGCACGTCTCGCGCCGAACGGTGCCGCGATCGCCGGTGCCGGGCGGCAGCGTGACCATCGGCGGCGGGCAGGGCGCGATCATGCCGCTGCCGACCCCCACCGGCTTCTACCTGCTCGGCCGCACCCCGGTCCGCCTGTTCGACCTGCGCCGACCGGAGCCGGCGCTGCTCCGGGCCGGCGACCTCATCCGCTTCCGCCCGATCGAGGCCGACGAGTTCGCCGCCATCGGCCGCGCGATCGACGGCGGCGAGGTCGATGCCGGCGTCGTGCTGGAAGCGGAGGCGGCATGAGCGCGCCCGCCCTGCTGCACGCCGTGGCGCCCAGCCCGTTCTCCACCGTGCAGGATTTCGGCCGGGTCGGTTGGCGGCGCTATGGCGTGACCGGCGCCGGCGCGATGGACATCGAGAGCCACGCCGTGGCCAACGCCCTGGTCGGCAATGCGGTGGAGGCCGCCACCGTCGAGTTCGCCCATGGCGGCGGCGCCTGGGCCATCTCCGGCGCCCCCGCCCGCATCGCCGTCGCCGGCGGCTCCTTCGCGGCCAGCATCGACGGCCGGCCGATCCCGGTCGGCTCCAGCGCGGTGCTGCAGCCCGGCGCCCAGCTGCAGATCGGCGGCGCGCGCGATGCGGTCTGGGGCTACCTCGCCGTAGCTGGCGGCATCGGCGTGGAGCGCGAGCTCGGCAGCCGGGCGACCTACGTGCGGGCCGGCATGGGCGGCTTCGACGGTCGCAAGCTCGAAGCCGGCGACGCCCTGCCGCTACGCCCGCCGCCCATCGACGGGCCGGAGCGCTGGCTGCATCGCCCGGCCACCCCACCCGACCCGATCCGCGTCGTGCTGGGCCCGCAGGACGATTATTTCACGGCCGAGTCGATCGCATTGTTCCTGTCCAGCCACTACCAGGTCACCTGGCAGGCGGACCGCCAGGGCTACCGCCTCGACGGCCCCGCGCTGACCCACTCGCAAGGCTTCAACATCGCGTCGGATGCCATTCTGCCGGGCAGCATCCAGGTACCGGGCAACGGGCGCCCCATCGTGCTGCTGCGGGATGCGCAGACCACGGGCGGCTACCCCAAGGTGGCGACCGTCGTCAGCGCCGATCTCGGCCGCTTCGCCCAGCTCCGGCCGCTGAGCCGCGTGCGCTTCGCCGCCGTCACGCCGGAGGCCGCGCAGCTGCTGCGGCGGGAGTTCATCACCCGCGTCCAGGCCACGGGGCTGCACGCGCGGTGAGCGGCGACCTCGTCGTCCTGCTGCTGACGCTGGCGGGCGCGGGGGCGGTGTCGGGCTTCCTGGCCGGGCTGTTCGGGGTGGGCGGCGGCGCCATCGTGGTCGCGGCGCTGTTCCAGGCCTTCACCTATGCGGGCGTCGCGGACTCGCTGGCCATGCGCATGTCGCTCGGGACCGCCTTCGCCGTCATGGTGCCGACCAGCGCGATGTCGTTCCGCGGCCATCTGCGACGCGGCAGCGCGGACCGGCGGATCGCGCGGCTCTGGATCGTGCCGGTGGCGGCCGGGGTCGGGCTGGGGAGCCTGCTGGCGACGCATCTGGAGGGCGGCCCGCTCAAGACGATCTTCATCGTCCTGGTGCTGGCCAATGCGATCAAGCTGCTGTCGGGCTGGCCGGCCTGGCGCATGGCGACCGACGTGCCTTCAGCGGCCGCCGTGCGGATCAGCGGGCTCGTGATCGGCTTTCTGTCGTCGCTGATCGGCATCGGCGGCGGCATCTTCGGCAACATGTTCCTCACCGCCTATGGACGCTCGATGCACCAGGCGATCGGGACCACGGCGAGCCTGGGGGCGATCATCTCGCTGGCCGGGGTGTGCACCTTCGTGCTGCTGGGGTTGGGCTCGCCGGGTTTGCCGCCGGGCTCGCTGGGCTTCGTCTCGGGCGCCGCATTCTGCATTGTGGCGCCGATCGCGACCGCCCTGGCACCATTGGGCGTGCGGTTGGCGCACCGGTTCACGCGGGAGCAGCTGCGGATCGGCTTCGGCGTGTTCCTGTTGCTGGTCTGCGCCCGCTTCGGCGTCTCGCTGCTGCCGCACGGCTGAGGAAAAGCGGCCACTCTTAATCCGGAATTAAGGTCGTGGTGGCTCCATGGCGGGGCTGCAGCCCGGATCCGCCGCCATGACCCGCCCTTCGCCCCCTCCTATCGACCGGCTCGTGCTCCAACTGGGCGTGATCCGTCATCTGGCGCGCGACGGGCTGGGCAGCCCGGCCCGGCGGCTATGCGGCGTCCTGTTCCTCGACCATCTGCTGCCGATCGTGCGCGAGCCCGACCTGCTGCGCGGCTTCGTGGAATGCCTGCTGCTGCTGGAAATGACGGCGCTGCTGCCGCGGCTGGTCCGCGCCGCTTTCGGGGTCGACCTGGACATGACGCGGCTGGGTGGGCCCGCATCGCGGCACTGGACGCTGTCGTTCAGCAACGGCATCGCCCTCCTGGTGCCGGCCGCCGAATCGTTGCGGCAAGCGGGACCGGAGCTGGCGGCGGCGTGGGCCGCGCGCGTGGTCGCGGTCGCGGCCGCCGAGGCGCCGCCCGAGGCCGAGTCCGTCGCCCGCCGCGCCCGCAGCCGCGTGCTGACGGTCGTCTAGCCGCCGATGCCGCCGCGATGACGTGACAGCGACCCTTCCGCGCGCCAAGCTCGCCCGATGAATGGCGGCCGAATCGGCAGCGTGGGGAGGGATGCGATGCAGAACCGGCGGCAGCGCATCTACGTCCTCATGTTCCTGCTGGCGGCGATCAACTACCTCGACCGCTCCGCGCTCTCGATCGCCGCGGGGCCGCTGTCACGGGAGTTCGAGCTCGACCCGGTGCAGCTCGGTTACCTGTTCTCCTCCTTTCTATGGCTCTACGTCGTGTGCCTCGTGCCCATGGGCTGGATCGTCGACCGCTTCGGCGCCCGGATCGTCAACGCCGTCGGCATCACGGTCTGGTCCGGCGCCACCGTGCTGACCGGGCTGGCGGGCTCGCTCGGCACGCTGATCGCCACCCGCGTGCTGATGGGCATGGGCGAAGCGACCACGTATCCCGCCGCGGGCCGGGTCGTGCGCGAATGGGTGCCGATCCGCGAGCGCGCCTTGTTCACCACCGCCTTCAACAGCGGCTCGTATTTCGGCCCGGCCATCGGCAACCTGACCCTGGCGACGCTGATCGGGGCCGCCGGGTGGCGGATGGCCTTCTACGTCTGCGGGGCAATCGGCTTCGTCTGGCTGGCCGCCTGGCTGACCTGGTATCGCAAGCCGGCGGAAGCACCCTGGCTCGGCACGGCGGAACGGACCATGCTGGTGGAGCAGACCCGGGCGGACGTGACGGACACCGCGCCGCCCGCCGGGTTGTGGCGCCTGCTGCGCTCGCCGTCGATGATCGGCGTCATGATCACGCAGGGCTGCGGCGTTTACACGCAATACCTGTTCCTGACCTGGCTACCGGCGTACCTGCAGGCCGAACGCGGCATCACGATCGCCAAGAGCGGCTGGCTGACCTCCTTGCCCTATTTCGGCGCGGTGGTGCTGACCGTGCTGCTGGGGCGGTTGAGCGATTCCCGCCTGTCGCCGGCGGCGGTGGCAGCGGGCGGGCGGCGGCGCATGGTGGCCGCGATGATGCTGGTGGCTGCCGTGATCCTGTTCGCGCCGCTGGTGACCGACGTGTATGCCGTGCTGTTGCTGATCACGGTCGCGCTCAGCGGGGTCGCCACCACCATCGGGCTCAACATCGCGCTGCTGAGCGACCTGCTGCGCAGCGCCGGCGATGCGGGGCGGGCGACCGGGCTGCTGATCCTCGGCGGCAACGTCTTCGGGATCCTGGCCCCGATCGTCACCGGCTACGTCGTGCAGGCGACCGGCAGCTACGACATGGCCTTCGTCGTCGCGGGCGCCCTGCTGCTCATCGGCGCCGCTTCCGCCCTGTTGCTGACCCGCCGGCCGATCGGCGACTGAGAGGCCCCATGTTCTTCCATCCACCGCGCGACGTGCCCACCACCGTATTCGCGCGCCTGCCGGACGAGTTGCGCCGCGACAATGCCGATAACGAGTGGGTCCGCGCCCAGCCGGCAGGCGGACCCACCGACTCGCTGCTGGAAGGCCCGTCCTTCGACCGGGCGGGCAACCTCTGGTGCGTGGACCTGCCTAACGGCCGCATCTACCGGATCGCGCCCGACGGCGCCTTCACCGTGGTCGCGGAGTACGATGGCTGGCCGAACGGGCTGAAGTTCCACCGCGACGGCCGGGTGTTCATCGCGGACTACAAGAACGGCATCATGCTGCTCGACCCCGCCACCGGCGCCGTCACGCCCTACCTGGTCCGCGCCAACCTCGAGCGGTTCAAGGCGGTCAACGACCTCCATTTCGCCCTGAACGGCGACCTCTATTTCACCGACCAGGGACAGACCGGGCTGCACGACCCGACCGGGCGGCTGTTCCGGGTCAGCGCGGCAGGCCGGGTCGAGTGCCTGCTGGACAACGTGCCGAGCCCGAATGGCCTGGTGATGAACCTGGCCGAGACCATGGTCTATCTCGCGGTCACCCGCGGCAACTGCGTCTGGCGCGTGCCGCTGCGGCCCGATGGCGGGGTCGCCAAGGTCGGCGTGTTCGTGCAGCTCTCCGGCGGGTGGGGCGGCCCGGACGGCCTGGCGATGGACAACGAGGGCCGCCTGGCGATCGCCCATGTCGGCATGGGCTGCGTCTGGGTCGTCGATCGGCTCGGCGAGCCCGTCTATCGCGTCCGCAGCTGCGCCGGCCTGCACACGACCAACGCCGCTTTCGGGGGGCCGGACGGCCGCTCGCTGTTTATCACGGAGTCCGGCACCGGCAGCATCCTGCGCGCCGAGCTCGACGTCCCCGGCAAGCCGATGTTCGGGCCGGAATAGGGCTACTCGAACACCAGCGCCCCGGCGCGCTTGAACTCGACTTCCACGAACGCCATCGGCTCGGCCGACCCGTTCATCACGTCGTGCGCCACGCCGGCCGGCCGGTGATAGGCGGCGCCCTTGGCGAGCCGGGTCTCCGCCACGGTTTGCCCGTCATCGACCCGCATGACCGCATCGGTCAGCATCACCACGACGTAGGGCAACCCATGGGTGTGCTGGCCGGTGACCGCGCCCGGCTCGAAATCCCACCGCGTGATGCGGACGTCCCGGTCATCCTGCTGCACGGTGGGGCGAGCGGGGATGGTGCATTGGAACGGCATCGGCGGAGCTCCTCGTCGGTGATCCCAGCGATCATCGGCGCCGGAGCATCGAGCCAACGCGCTCGTTGCGCAATCTGGACAAGACGGGCGCGCGCCCGCATCGTGCCGCCCTCACCGGACGAAGACGCCGGCCGCACCGCAATTTCGGAGGAAGCCAGGTGCCCGAAGACCTGAACGAGACCACCGTCACCGAGGCCGTGCTGCAGCAGATGGCCGACACGCCGGACCCGCGCCTGCGCGAGATCATGGCGGCCGCGGTCAAGCACCTGCACGCCTTCGCCCGCGAGGTTTCGCTCAAGCCGGAGGAATGGCTGTACGGCATCAAATTCCTCACGGAGGTCGGCCAGGCCTGCACGCCGTTCCGCCAGGAGTTCATCCTCCTCTCCGACACGCTCGGCCTGTCGCGCATGGTCAACATCCTGCATGACGGGCGCGCGGAGACGGTGGGCACGGAAACCAGCCTGCTGGGCCCGTTCTACCGCAACGATTCGCCCACCCTGCCCCTCGGGGGCTGCATCGCCCGGGAGCCCGGCGGCGAGGAGATCGGCCTGTTCGGCACCGTCCGCGACGAAGCGGGCGCGCCCGTGCCGGACGCCGTCGTCGAGGTCTGGCAGACCGACCCGGACGGTGCCTACGACCTGCAAGCGCTCGACCCCTCGCGGATGGACTGGCGGGCGCAGTTCCGCACGGACGCGCAGGGCCGGTACTGGTTCCGCGCGACCCCGCCGCTCGGCTACTCCATCCCGCTTGATGGTCCCGTCGGTCGCATGATCACCGCCCAGCAACGGCACGGGTGCCGCCCGGCCCACACCCACTTCCTGATCGGCGCGCCGGGCTTCCGCGAGCTGGTGACGGCGATCTACTACGGTGACGACCAGTATATCGACACGGACACCGTGTTCGGCGTGTCGCAATCCCTCATCGTCGACCCGGCGGTGGACGTGCCGGGTTCGCCCTTCCCCGGCCTGCGGTCGATCCGGTTCAACTTCACCCTGGCGCGCGCGGTGGCCGGCGACGAGAACAGCCGGGTGGGCGCCGATCCGTCCAGCCTCGTCGCCGCCGAGTAGCGCCCCCGATGCGCGCCTGCCTGCTCGCCTGCCTACTCCTGTCCACGCCCGCCGCCGCGCAGGTCGGCCCCGTGCGCATCGGCGTCATCACCGACATGAACGGCAGCCTGTCGGCGCAGACGGGCGCGGGCGCCGTGCTGGCCGTGCAGATGGCGGCGGAGGACTGCGTGGCGGCCGAGTGCAAGGGCATGACGGTCGAGGTCCTCTCCGCCGACCACCAGAACAAGGCCGACGTCGCGGTCGGCATCGTCCGCGACTGGTGGGACAACAAGGGCGTCACCGCGGTCGCCGACATCGTGCAGGCCACCGTCCAGATCGCCGTGCAGCACGAGGCGGCGGCGCGCAACAAGGTGGCGCTGTTCTCCGGCGGCACCGCGCGGCTCACCAGCGAGGACTGCGCCCCCGCCACCTCCGTGATGTGGATGTGGGACACCTATGGCCAGGCCGTCGGCATCGTGCGCCCGCTCGCCAAGCCCGGCCAGAAATGGTTCTTCATCACCGCCGACTACGTGTTCGGCAAGTCGCTCCAGGCGGACGCGACCGCGCTGCTGGAGAAAGCCGGCGCCACTGTCGTCGGCGCCGTCAGCCACCCGTTCAACTTCTCCGGCGATTTCTCGCCCTTCCTGCTGCAGGCGCAGGCCTCCGGCGCGGACGTGATCGCGCTCGGCAACACCGGCACGGACCTCATCACCTCCGTCAAGCAAGCCCGCGAGTTCGGCATCGGCACCGGGTCGCAGCAGCTCGTTTCGTTCGTACTGACGGTGCCGGACATCGCTGCCCTCGGCCTCGAGACGGCGCAGGGCATCCTGGTCAACGAGGCGTCCTATTGGAACCTGGACGACCGCACCCGCGCCTGGGCCCGCCGCTTTGCCGCCCGCAATAGCGGCCGCATGCCGTCCAACATCCAGGCCGGCGACTACTCGGCGGCCCGCGCATACCTCCGCGCCGTGGCCGCCGCCGGCAGCACGGAGACGGCGGCCGTGATCGCCAAGCTGCACGAGATGCCGGTCGACGACCTGCTCACCCGCAACGGCACGCTTCGGCCCGACGGCCGCATGGTGCACGACACCTACCTGTTCCGGGTCAAGAGCCCGGCGCAATCGCGTGAGCCCTACGACGTGTATGATCTCGTCGCGACCATCCCCGCCGCCGACGCCTTCCGGCCCCTGGCCGAGGGCAAGTGCGCCGCCCTCAAGAAATGAGTTCCGCCATGAAGACCTTGCCCCTGCTGCCCACCACCGTGGTCGGCAGCTACCCGCAGCCGGACTGGCTGGTCGACCGCGCCGTGCTCACCGGTCGCCTGCCGCCCCGGGTCCGCGCCAAGGAGATCTGGCGCGTGCCGGAGCCTATGCTGGAAGGCGCGCAGGACGACGCCACCCTGATCGCGATCCGCGACATGGAGCGCGCCGGGATCGACATCGTGACGGATGGCGAGGCCCGCCGGGAAAGCTACTCCAACCGGTTCGCCCTCGCCCTGGACGGCGTCGACCTCGACAACCCGGCCGAGGTGATCGGCCGCACCGGCGCGCTCACGGCCGTGCCGCGCGTCACCGGCCCGATCAAGCGCCGCGGCCCCGTCGAGGCCCGCGACGCCGCCTTTCTCCATGCCAATACGGACCGGGTCACCAAGATCACCCTGCCCGGCCCGTTCACCATGTCGCGCCAGGCCAAGGACGAGTACTACGACGACCCCGAGGCCATGGCCATGGCCTACGCCGAGGCCGTCAACGAGGAAGCCCGCGACCTCAAGCGCGCCGGCGTCGACATCATTCAGCTCGACGAGCCCTGGATGGAACAGTTCCCCGAACAGGGCCGGCAATACGGGCTCAAGGCGCTCAACCGGGCGCTGGAGGGGATCGAGGGCACCACGATCGTCCATGTCTGCTTCGGCTACGCCCACGTCGTGCCGGACAAGCCGCACGCCTACGCCATTCTGCCGGACCTCGCCGGCTGTACCGCCGACCAGATCTCCATCGAGGCCGCGCAGCCGAACCTCGACCTCGCCGTGTTGCGCGAGCTCGGCGGCAAGACGATCCTGCTGGGTGTGCTGAATCTGGGCAGTCCGGAGGTCGAGACGGCCGAAACGGTCGCCGCCCGCATTCGTCGCGGCCTGGCGCACGTGCCGGCCGAGCGGATCGTGCCGGCCCCCGATTGCGGCATGAAATACCTCCCCCGCGATCGCGCCTTCGGCAAGCTGCAGGCGCTCGTGGCTGGCGCGGCGATCGTGCGGCGCGAGCTCACGGGCGCGCCGTCCCACGCCGCCCGAAGCGCATGAGCGCCGCCCTCCGCAACAGCGTCCGCACCGAGCGCCTGGTGGAGGCCCGCCGCTGCAACGCGCGCTCCGACGCCCCCGCTCGCGCTCCGCTCCTGCGCGGGCCCCGTTTCGCCTAGGCATTAACCCCAGAGGCACTAGGCTCGGGACGGGTTTAAAGCCGCCGCAACGGCAGCGTCCAGGCGAGCAGGGCATTGGCCGCAGCGAAGGCGGCCACGGCGCCGAACGCGATGCTGAACGCTCCGTTGATCCGCGCCGACGCCGCCGCGCGCGCCGCGTCCGGCAGAGCAGCCAGCGCGGCCGGACCATGTCGGACCATGTCGGCGAACACCGCGCCGACCGCCGGGTCCCGCCCCAGCGTCGCGAACAGGGCGCCGATCACCGCCGTGACGCCCAGCGCGGAGCCGATCGAGCGCGAGAGCTGGATCGACGCCGCGGCGGCCCCCAGCATCGCCGGCGGCGCCAGCGACTGCGCCGTCACCTGCGCGATCGGCATCGCGGTCCCCTGTACGATCGCGACCGCGGCCAGCATCGCCGGCAGCCCCCACGGTCCCAGCGCCACCCCCGCCTGATGATGGAACGCCGCGACCAGCAGCAGGCCCAGCGCCGCCGCGGTCTGCCCCACCGACGGGAAGATCGCCAGCCGCCCGGTTCGCGTGACCAACCACCCCGTCACCAGCGAGCCGATCCCGACCGTCGCCGTCAGCGGCAGCATCAGAAGCCCGATCCGCGCCGCCGACACGCCGTCAACCGCGCCCAGATGGATGGGCAGCAGCGTCGCCTCGCTGACCAGCAACGCGCCGGAGCAGGCGGCCATGGCATTGGCCCGCCACATGGCAGGATGCCGAAGCATCTTGAGCGGGAACAACGGGTGCGCCGCTCGCCGCTCCTGCCGCAGCAGCAGCACGAGGCAGAGCACCGAGACGCCGAGGCTGCAGGCCGCACCGACCAGCGACGCGGCGTCGAAGCGCTGCCCCTGCTCCAGCGCCAGGAGCAGGGGCACCACGAAGCCGGCGAACAGCAGCAGGCCCAGCCAGTCGAACCGGAAGCTCCCGCTCGCCGCCCCGCGCGCGGGCAGCCGTAAAGCCAGCAGCACCGCGAGACCTCCGAGCGGCACGTTGATCAGGAAGATGGACGGCCAGCCGAACAGCTGCGTCAGGACCCCGCCCGCCACCGGCCCGAATGTCGACGACACCACGATCACCGCCGCCAGCACGCCTTGCGCCCGGCCGAGTTGCCGCCGCTCCACGTTCTCGCCCAGCAGCGCCTGCGACAGCACCATCAGCCCGCCGCCGCCGATTCCCTGCAGCACCCGCGCCGCCGTCAGCGTCAGGATGCCGCTGGCCAGGGCGCACAGGGCGGATGCCGCCACGAACAGCGTCAACGCAGCCAGCAGCAGCCGTCGCCGGCCCCACGCATCGCCGAGCCGCCCGTAGACCGGGGCCGCCACCGTGCTGGCGACGAGGTAGGACGCGACCACCCACGATACGCGATCCACCTCGCCGAACGCCCCGGCCATGGCCGGCAGCGCCGACGCGACGATCGTGCCGTCCACCACGGCGAGGAAAATCGGCAACAGGATCGACGGGAAGACGCGCCACAGGGACGGGGCTGGCAGGCTGGACATGGCTGGCAAGGTGAGCCGTGGCGGCGGCTCTGGCCAGCCGGTCCCGCCGCGAACTCGCCGGAAATGTAACGTTCGTGCCGGCCGGTTAAGCCTTCCGTAACCACTGACGATCATGATGGCCGGGTGGCTCGTGCCACCGTGGGAAGGTAGTTTGGCCAGGTTCGTCGATCATGGAGAGCGGCTGTCGACCGGGTGGGTGCGTTGCACCCTCGCGCCGGCCGTGGCCGGGTCGCCCCCAACCGCGGCGGAAGCGGCGTGGCGCGCGGCTGTCGTGCCGGGCGTGGTGGACCCGGAGCCGGGGGTGGACGGGCATGCGCTCGACCATTGGTTTCGCCGGGACGCGTCGCTGCCAGGCGGGGCCGAGCTCGAATTGGACGGCCTCGCCACCCTGGCCGAGATCTGGCTGGATGGCACGCTGGTCGCCCACAGCCGCAACATGTTCCTGCCGCTCACCGTGCCGGTGCCGTCGGCAGGCGCCGAGCGGCTCGAGATCTGCTTTCGCGCGCTCCGGCCGAGCTTGCGGCAGCGCCACCCCGGCCCCCGGGCGCGCTGGAAGGGCCGACTGACGACGTCGGAAAGCCTGCGCGGCATACGGACGACGCTGCTGGGCCACATGCCGGGATGGTCTGGCGAGGCCGCCGTGATCGGACCGTACCGGCCGGTGATCCTGCATCGGCTCGCGTCCGACATGCCGCGGTTTCACCACCCCGATCTGCGCTCGCGGCTCGAGCCCGATGGCACCGGGGTGGTCGAGCTTATGTTGACAAGCGACGGCCTGCTCGGCCGCACGGGAACGCTGCGGGTCGGGAACCACACCGCGTCGCTCGTCCCCATGCCGGGCGGGTTGCAGGCGGCGCTGCGCATCCCCGACCCACCCCGCTGGTGGCCTCACACCCATGGCGCGCCGGCCACCCTGCCCGTCACTGTCGAGATCGGTGGCCACCGGCTCGATCTCGGCGCCATCGGCTTCCGGACGGTCGAGCGGCGCGACCGGGCCGACGGCTTCGGCCTGATCGTGAACGGCATTCCGATTTTCTGCCGCGGCGCCATCTGGGCCGGGCTCGACCCGAGGGCCGGGCCCGACGACCCGGGCACCCTCCGGTCTACCCTCGAACTCGCCCGGGAGGCCGGGTTCAACATGATCCGGGTGTCCGGCCTGACCACCTATGCGACGCCGGAGCTGCTCGCGCTCTGCGACGAGTTGGGTCTGCTCGTCTGGCACGACTTCATGTTCGCCCGCTTCGACTATCCGGAGGACGAAGCCTTCCTCGCCGACGCCGTGGCCGAGACGCGTGCCTTTCTCGTCCGGGCGCAGGCGCATCCGAGCGTGGCGGTGCTTTGCGGCGGCACCGAGAACGCCCAGGCGGCCGCGATGTCCGGCAGCCCGCAAGACACGTGGTGCATGCCGCTCTTCGACCAGGTCTTGGCGCGCGAAGCCGCTTCGCTTCGGCCAGATGTGCCCTACGTCCCGCAGGCGCCATTGGCGGCAGAAGGTGGCCTGCCCTTCGCCGCCGCGGCGGACATCGCGCACTACTTCGGCGTCGGCGCCTACCAACGGCCCTTGGACGATCTGGAAACCGCCGGCGTCCGCTTCGCCGCCGAGTGCCTCGCCTTCGCCAACATTCCGGAACCGGCGACCTGCCGCGGCGACGCCGATCGGCGGGCTCCCGCCCCGCGCGACATCGGCGCGGACTGGGACTTCGGCGATGCCCGCGACCACTACGCGCGCGCGTTGCTCGACCCCTCAGCTGACGACCCGGCGGAAGCCGGTCGCGTCGCGGTGGCGATGGTAATGCAACACGCCCTATCGGTGTGGCGCAGCGACGGTCGCTGCGCCGGCGCCTTGGTGCTGATGCTGCGCGATATCGTGTCGGGCCCGGGTTGGGGCCTGATCGCTCACGACGGGCAGCCGAAATCGGCCTGGTATGCCCTCAAGAGCGCGTGCCAGCCGATCCAGCTCTTCTTGCGCGATCTCGGCCAGAACGGCGTGGTCGTCCACCTCGTCAACGAAACCGCCGACACGCGCCCGGTGCGCCTCCGCCTGCGCGGCCTGACGCCTGACGGCACGGCGGAAACGCTGGGCGAGACCACGCTAACGCTAAGCCCGCGCCGGCGGGTCACGGTTGCGGCAACCGAGCTGATGGGGCGCTGGAGGGATCTGGCGAATGCGTGGAGGTTCGGCCCGCCCGCCTTCGCTGCGCTCGGCGCGACGCTCGAGGAACTGGACGGCACGCGCCTGTCGGAGGGGACGCTCTTTCCCAGCGGGGCAGCATGGTCCCGTAACGAAATTCAGATGACTGTTCGGTTCGTTCACGATAAATTGAGACAGGACGTGGAAATTTGGACGCGCGGCTTTGCGCGGTTCGTGCAGATCGATGACGACAATTGTATTCCGGCCGACAACTACTTCCATCTTTGGCCAGGTGAGCGGCGGGTCGTCGCGCTCCGGCCACGGGCGGAGTCCGGCGGACGCGCCGGTGGCGTCGTGACGGCGCTGAACGCCACTCGCCCTGTCCACTACGGACTCGCGGCATGATCCCGGTGATCATTCCTTCACCGGGCGGTGCTTGTTTCGCGGCGTACGAAGCCGCGAACGGTCCAGCCGTGCTGATCTGCCCTCCCTTCGGTGACGAGGCGCTGAAAACGGCCCGCGTTTGGCGCGACTTGTCCGTCCGTCTCGCGATGCACGACGTCGCGACTCTCCGGTTCGATCTCCCCGGCACCGGCAACTCGAGCGGCGCGCCCACCGATCCCGACCGGGTCGGTGCATGGCGCGGTGCCGTGCAGGCTTGCGCCGAATGGCTGGCTCGCCGTCATGGCGGCCGGGTGATCCTGTTCGGGCACCGCTTCGGCGCCCTGCTCGCGCTCGACGCGGTCGCATCCGGCGTCGACGCCGAGCAACTGATACTGCTCGATCCGCCAGCCTCGGGCGTGGCGCAGGCCCGCTATCTCCGCGCCCGCGCCCGCCTCGAGCGGGCCGGCCCGGCGCCGGAAGGGCCGGACTACATCCAGGTCGGCGGCGTGCCCCTTGCCGCGGCGACGCTCGACGCACTGGCATCTCTTCCCACTCCACCCAGTGGCGACGGATTTCCGCCGTCGATGCTGGTGCTGGACGAGCGATCCGCCGCTTCCAGCCCATGGCCGCAAACGCTGCGCGAGCATGGCAGCGCGGTCGAGATCCTGCCCTTTCACGGCCACGCCGAGTTCGTGCCGCACGACGTGTTCCGGGCGAGGCCACCTACCGCCGTGCTGGATCATGTGGTCGACCGCATCGCGCGCACGGCTGGCGTCGCTCGACCCTCTCGCCTCCTTTACTGGCCGCAGCCCGCCGCGCTGCAACTCGATGGCATGACGGAGACACCGATCCAGTTCGGGGCGGATGGCGAGATGTTTGGCATCCTGTGCCGGCCGACCACGCCGGACGCGACCCGGCCGGCGCTCTTGCTGCCCACCACCGGCGCCGACCCGTGCGCCGGCATGGCCCGCATGTGGACCGACCTCGCGCGCCGAGTCGCACGGCTCGGTGTCACCTCGTTGCGCTTCGACATGCGCGGCGTCGGCGAGAGCGGCGGCGACCTCGGCACCGACCGGCTTTCGAGCATCTATCACCCCGATCGCGTCGACGATCTAAAGCGCGCTGTGGACGCGCTGGCCGAGCGTGGCTTCGACGACGTCACGGTCGTGGGCTACTGCGCCGGCGCCTATGCCGCCTGGCAGGCGGCGATCCCCGACCCGCGCATCGCCGCAGTGCTCGCCGGCAACCTGCTCTACCTCAACCAGCAGACGAGCCTGGCGCCGGAGGTATTGTCGGAACGACCGGGCGCCAGCCGCATCGGCGTAGCGGGCGGCGGCATGGGCCGCCTGGTCCCGCCCGGAAGCCTCGCGGCGCTCCGAAGGCTGGATAATGGCACCCGGCGGCTGGTGCCGCGGCGGCTCCGCATGATGCTGCGAAGCTGGGGCAACGATCCGCAGCAGACCCGGCGTCACGTCAAGGCGCTCGTGTCCCGCGGCTGCTCCGTCAGCCTCGTGATGGCACGCGACGACCACGGCCACATCCGCCTGCGTCACGCTTTCGGCGAGGAGCCACGGCTCCCCAACGGCGTCGAGCTGACCGTCATTCCGGACGCCGACCACCAGTTCAGCGACCGGCGACACCGCGCCCGCTTTCTCGACCTCGCGGCCGAGTTCGCGGTCCGGCCTGCTCCCCGATTTCCCGCAACCGAGGTTTCCCCCATCGAGCCTCGACGTTTGGAGAGTGCCTGATGACCGAGTTGATGAGCGCGTCTTCCGTCGAGGAGGACATCCGTCAGGTGCTGGGAGAGGTGGCCCGGCTGCGGGTCCCGGCGGAATCACTGACGGCGCAGGATGACCTCTACGCCGCCGGGCTGTCGTCGCTGGCGACGGTCGACGTGATGCTGGCGATCGAGGACCGGTTCGAGATCGAGTTCACCAGCGAATGGCTGAACCGGCGCACCTTCGCCTCCATCAGCGCGCTCGGTGCGGCGGTGGCCGCCTTGCGGGAGGACGCGCCATAGCCCCGGACGGTATCGACTTCGCACCCGCGGAGCCGATCGGGGGCGCAGCGCGGCGGATCGCCCGCGACGTCGCCGCGTCCTGGGCCGACATCGTGGACCGCGAGTCGCGCTTCCCGGCCGAGGCGATAGACGCATTGCGCGGCGCCGGGCTGCTCGGCATGGCGGTCCCCGCCGCCCTGGGCGGCCAAGGGGCGCCGTTCCGCACGGTCGTGGCCGCTTGCTACGATCTGGGTCAAGCCTGCGCCAACACGGCCATGGTGTTCGCGATGCACCAGATTCAGGTCGCCTGCCTGCTCCGGCACGCCAACACCTCGGCGTGGCACCGCACCTTTCTCGCCCGCGTCGCGCGCGAGCAACTCCTCCTCGCGTCTGCGACGACGGAGGCTGGCAGCGGCGGCGACGTCAGGCGCAGCGAATGCGCCGTGCACGTCAAGGACGGGCGCGCCTCCGTCGAGAAAGCCGGTTGCGTGATCTCGTATGCCGCGCATGCCGACGCGATCTTGGCGACGGCGCGGCGCACGCCCGACAGCGCGCCGAGCGACCAGGTCGCGATCCTGGCGGAGCGGCACCAATGCCAGCTCCAGGCCGTCTCGCGGTGGGATGCGCTCGGCATGCGGGGCACGTGCAGCCAAGGATACGACCTCCGCCTGGAGGTCGATGTGGCCCAGATCGTGCCGGCCGACTACGCCGAGATCGCGGCACAGACCATGCTGCCAGTGTCGCATATCACCTGGGCGGCACTCTGGCTCGGGATCGGGACGGAGGCGTGCACCCGGGCGCGGGGGGCGATGCGGCGCCGCCTGAAACCCGGGGCGCCGCCGCCGGCGAGTGCGACGCGGTTGGTCAGCGCGCTGTCGCAGGTGCGCTCGCTACGCGCCCAAGTGGCCGAGGCGACACGGCGGTTCGAAGCCGCGGGCATCGATGGCGACCGGCTCGGCTCCATCCCGTTCGCGCTCGGCATCAACCAGCTCAAGGTCGCCGTGAGCACCGGGGTCATCCAGGTGGTCGGCGAAGCCATGCTGGCGGCAGGGCTCTCCGGATACCGCAACGATAGCCCGCACAGCCTCGGTCGGCACCTGCGGGATGCCCACTCAGCGCCGCTGATGATCGGCAACGACCGTATTCTTTCCAATTGCGCCACGATGCTGGGCGGCTATCGCGGCGACGAGGAGTTGTTCCCTTGAACCACATGCTGAAGCTCGAACCGTCTTTCGCGGAGAGCCTCCGCGCGGCCGGGCTGCTGATCCCGACGGGCGTGGCGGGGCTTTCGGCCCGCAGCGGCACGTTCGAATCCGTGATCGACGGGCTCAACGGCTTGATCGACCGATTGGGCCGCGGGCTGGCGGCCGAGGTGGTGCGGTTTCCGCCCGCCATGGCGCGGACCGCGTTCGAGCGCACCGGATACATGCGCGGCTTCCCGCAACTGGCCGGGTCGATCCATTGCTTCTGCGGCAACGAGCGCGAGCACCGGGCGCTGCTCGCCTGCATCGCCGAGGGCCGCGACTGGTCGGGCGGGCTCGAGCCCGCCGAAACGGTTTTGACGCCGGCCGCCTGTTACCCGCTCTACCCGCTATTGGCCGAGCGGGGGCGCCTGGCGCCGGAGGGGGCGACCGTCGACGTCGCTTCCTGGTGCTTCCGTCACGAGCCGTCGCCCGACCCGGCGCGCATGCAGATGTTCCGGATGCGAGAATACGTGCGGATCGGCTCGCCGGCGCAGGTGCTCGCGTTCCGCGCCGCCTGGCTCGATCGCGTGCCGGCGATCGCGGCCGAGCTCGGTCTAGACGCGACGGTGGACCTGGCCAACGACCCGTTCTTCGGGCGGGCCGGGCAGCTCAAGGCCGACAGCCAGCGCGAACAGAACCTGAAATTCGAGATGCTGGCGCAGGCGGGCGACCAAGCGAAGCCCACTGCCTGCATGAGCTTCAACTACCATCAGGACCTGTTCGGGACCATGTGCGGCATCGAACAAGCGGATGGCGCGGTGGCGCATACGGGCTGCGTCGGCTTCGGCATGGAGCGGCTCGCGCTGGCCTTGTTCCATCAGCACGGGCTTCAGCCGGCAACGTGGCCATCCTCCGTCCGCGCCGCGCTCGCCCTGCCACCCACGCCGTGACCATCCGCGCCGTCGGCTCGCACGTGCTGCATGCGCCGGACCGCGTCTGGCCCGAGACGAATTGCTACGTCGACCTGTGGATCGAGTTGCTGCACGCGATGGGCCGCGACCCGCTTCCATTGCTCGGTCTGGCGGCGGCGCTGGACTGGGAGGAAGATCATTTCACCTTCGTCAAACCCTGCGCCGCCGACATCTTCGCCGTCACCGGCGTCACGCTGCACGAGTTCGCTCTGTGGGACCGGACGGCGACGCAGGTGATCCGGCAGGTGCGCGCCGGCGCGGTGCCGCTCCTGGAGGTGGACGCGTTCTTTCTGCCGGACACGCGGAGCAACGCGTATCGCCACTCGCACACGAAGACCACGATCGCCGTGATCGGGATCGAGCCAGAGGCGGGCAGGTTGGAATACTTCCACAATGCGGGGCGCTTCAGCCTGGAGGGCGACGATTATGCCGGCGTGCTCGGGCTGGGCGAGCACGGGGCGGCGTTGTTCCCGTTCGCGGAGCTGGCCCGGGTCGCCGCCGCGCCGGTCTCCCCCGCAGAGGCAATGGCGATGGCACGGGTCCTGTTGCAGCGTTTCGCGGCGAGCCGGCGTTCAGGGAACCCGGTGCGTCGCTTCGCGGCGGCCCTGCCCGACCTGCTCGCGGCCGTCGGCCCCGATCCGGAGCGCATCAATGCGCTCTGCTTCAACACGACGCGGCAGTTCGGCGGCGCGTTCGGACTGTTCGCGGACCATTTGTCATGGCTCGGCCAGGACGGGACGGCGGCGGCTTGGCTCGCCGAGGCCGCCAAGCCATTGCAGTTCCGCATCGCCCGGGCCGCACGTCGACAGCGCTTCGATCCCGACATCTCGGCGACGCTGGAGGAGGTCGCGCTGGTCTGGCAGCGCTGCATGAACGCGGCGACCGTTTGTGTCGGGGAGCGGCAGGCGGCCTGAAACGATCCGCGAACCAGGTGGGGCCCGTAGAGGCGCGGCCTAGGCCGGTTCGAAGTCGAAGGCGCCGTCGGTGGACTGCCAGGTCTGCACGGTCAGCACTTTGGCGCCGCTCTTGCTCTCGTGGGGCCCATGCACCACGCCCGCGGGGTGGGTCAGGCAGGCACCGGCACCCAGCGTCCGGCCGGCATCGACGAGATCGCCCTCGAGCACGTAGTGCATCTCGGCGCCCCTCTGGTGCTTGTGGGCCGGGATGATGCCGCCAGCGGGAAGGTGCACGATCGTCGTCACGACGCCCTTGGCCTGGTCCTCGTTGATGATCTGGATCCGGAAAGAGCCCGTCGCGCCGGGGATCTCGAACGGCGTCGGCTCCGGCATCGCGTCGGCCGCCACCACGAGGCTGCTGGTCTCACTCATCGCGTCATCCTCCTTCGTCAGCCGCCAACGCCCCTCGGGATCACGGGTTGTGCTTGCGGGAGGACAACGGGAGGAATATTCAGAGCCGCGTGCGGGCGTAGCATAATGGTAATGCGGTAGCCTTCCAAGCTACTGACGTGGGTTCGATTCCCATCGCCCGCTCCATCACTCCGTCAGTCCAGGATCGCCGCGTTGACCATGTCGCGCAGGATCGTGCGGTATGGCAGGCGCTGCCGCGGCGACTGCAGCATCCAGACCACGACGACATCCCGCGCCGGATCGACCCACATGTAGGTGCCGCCCGCGCCGCCCCAGTACCAGTCTCCGGCGTCGCCGGGGTAGGGCGCCACGCCGGTCGCCATCCGCACGGCCACGCCCAGCCCGAAGCCGTAGCCGGGACCCGGCAGGTAGTAGGGCCCTGGCTTGACGGCGGTGCCGAGCTGATCGGCCGTCATCATCCGCACCGTCTGCGGGTGAAGCACGCGCTGGCCGTCCAGCGTGCCGCCGGCCAGCATCGCCTGCAGGAAGCGGGCGTAATCCTCTGCCGTGGACGTCATGCCGCCGCCGCCGGACTGCATCCGCACGGGGTGCCGGGGATCACTGAACTCGGCGTCGACCCCGAAACTGCGATCGTCGGCGAATGGCTCGGCGATCCGCCCCTGCCGCGCGGCGTCCGGCACGCCGAAGCCGGTGTCGGCCATGCCAAGGGGCCCGAGCACGTGCGCTTTCTCGTATTCATATAGCGACTGGCCGGACACGACCTCGACGATGCGGCCCACCACGTCGATCGCGTAGCTGTAGTCCCAGGTGGTGCCGGGCTGGTAGCCGAGTGGCAGGGCGGCCAGGCGAGTGACGAAGGTGGCCAGGTCCGGGTCGCCGGCGTCGAGCTTGGCCTGGAGGTAGGCGCGCTTGACGGGCGTGTCGCCGAAGAAGCCGTAGGTCAGCCCGGCGGAGTGCCGCATCAGGTCCTGCACCGTCATCGGCGTAGCTGCCGGTTTTGGGCCGCCTGGCGACTCGGCGGTACCGACCTGCATCGTCTTGAACTCGGGCAGGTATTTGCTCACCGGGTCGTCCAGCCGCAAGGCGCCGGCTTCCAGCAAGGTGAGCGCGGCGACGACCGTGATCGGCTTGCTCATGGAGTAGATGCGGAAAATGTCGTCCGCGCGCATCGCGCCGTCGGCCTGCGGGTCGCGCCGGCCCCAGGCATGCTCGTAGCCGACGGCGCCATGCCGCAGGATCATCAGCACGGCGCCGGGGATCACGCGGTCGGCCACGTCGCGGTCGATCTTGGCGGTGATGGCGTCAAGCTGGCGGGGGTCGAGCCCCAGGCTGGCAGGTTCGGCCCGTGGCAGGGGCGCGGCGCCGGCCAGCCACGGCCAGGCCACGAGCGCGCACGCCAACAGGAATCGCTGCATCGGACATCCTCCCGCGCGGCCGTTTCGCCGCGTCGCGGTCCAGGCTAGGCCGGTGCTGGCGGGCCGACAATCCGGCTCAGCGACGGACCAGATAGTATTGGATGGGGATGGGGAAGGTGATCCGGTCCTCCCGCATGTCGGCCGTGAACGGCGGCAACTGGGCGCCCCGCCAGGTCGAGACCGCGGCCATATCCAGCCACGGCGAGCCGGAACGCGAGATCACTTCCACGCTTTCCACGCGACCCGACCGGTTCACCGTGAGCCGCAACGTGACGGAGCCCTGCTCGCCGTTCTCCACCGCCTGCTCCGGATAGTAACGGTGCTTGAGCCAATACGACTCGAGGCCGTTGTTCCAATCGGCCGACGCATTGGCGGCACGGATCTTGGCGTAGGGGTCGCTGCTGGACCCGGCGCGCACCGGGGGCGGCGACAAGTCGATGGCGCGGGACGCGACGGAGCCGCGCGCGGCCGGGCGGGGCGCGGATGGGGCGAGGCTCAGATCCATCGGGTTGGACAACGTACCCCATTGCGGGCGTGGCGCCGTCGGTGCGCGGCGGGCGGTGGGGCGCGGGGGCGGCTCGGCGGGCGGCAGCGGGGGCGGCAGTTCCGGCATGATCGGCGCCGGCGCGGCCTGCGTGGTTTCGGTCGGCGGCATCTCAAGGCGAACGGCCGGCGCTTGCGGCTGGGGCGGGGCGTCGGAGGGCACGGGTTTCGCCAGTTCCGCCGGTTCGTCGGGCAGCGCCTCGGCGGCTGGGGGTGGCGCGGCGGGGGCGAGCGCCGGCGAGGGAGCGGGCGCGGCGGCCACGGGCGCGGGCGGCGCGGGCGCGGGGTCGGGCGGCGCCGGAGGCGTGGTGGTGGCGCCGGGGGGTGGACTGCCGGTGGCGGCCGGGTCGGGGGTGGTCAGCGGCGTGGGCGCGGGCGTACCGAGAGCGGCGTCGGGCGGCGGCGGGATGTCGGCGGGCTGGGCCGGCGGCAGCGCTTTGGGCGACACGGGGCGGTCGGTGGGCGGGGCGGTCGTGCCGCTCGGGCCCTGGAACACCAGATCGAACGAGGGTTCGGGGCCGCCGCCCTCTGGCGGCGGCCGGAGCGCGGCCCAGAGCAACAGCAGCGCGACGACGGCGGCATGCAGCCCGGCCGAGGCGGACAGGCTCCATGCGCGGCGTCGGCCGGGCGGAGGCAGCGCCGGCACGAGCGGCGTGGGCTTCATGGGGTCGGCATCATCCGGGGGGCCATATAGGGCGGCGCTGCTTCACACGGAAGCGGGGGCACCGAAGCGGGCGGGGCGGAAGCGGGCGCCACCACTTGACACGGGGGCGCTCCCGCCGTTTCTACGCCCCTTGCGCCGGAAGCTGCGCCGGGCTGCCGCCCGGCGGCTGCCGGTCCTGCAGGGGTGTAGCTCAATTGGCTAGAGCGCCGGTCTCCAAAACCGGAGGTTGGGGGTTCGAGACCCTCCACCCCTGCCAGTCAATGATTTGAACAAGGTGTCTCCGTGGCGGTTAATCCGGCGAAATTCCTTCGCGACGTGCGGCTCGAAGTCGGCAAGATCACCTGGCCCTCCCGCAAGGAGACCATGGTGACGACCGGGCTCGTCTTCGCTCTCTCGGGGATCGCCGCCGCGCTGCTGTTCGCCGCCGACCAGCTCATCGGCATCGGGGTGCGCCTGTTGTTCGGGGTGGGGTCGTAGGAAATCGGTATGGCCAAGCGTTGGTACGTCGTTCACGTCTATTCCGGCTTCGAGAAGAAGATCGCGCAGCAGGTCAAGGAGCAGGCGGCCCAGAAGGGTCTGGCCGACATGGTCGATGACGTGCTGGTCCCGTCGGAGGACGTGGTGGAGGTCCGCCGCGGGCAGAAGATCAACACGGAGCGGAAGTTCTTCCCCGGCTACGTGCTGGTGAAGATGGAGCTGACGGACGAGACCTGGCACCTGATCAAGGACACGCCGAAGGTCACCGGCTTCCTGGGCACCAAGACCCGGCCGTCGCCGATCCCGGAGGCCGAGGCCGAGCGGATGCTGAAGCAGTCCGCCGAGGGTGTGGAGCGCTCGCGCCCCGCCGTGCTGTTCGAGGTCGGCGAGCAGGTGCGCGTGGCCGATGGTCCGTTCACCAGCTTCAACGGCGTGGTCGAGGAAATCGACGAGGAGAAGGGCCGCGTGAAGGTCAGCGTCTCCATCTTCGGCCGCTCGACTCCGGTCGAGTTGGAATACGCCCAGGTCGAGAAGGTCTAACCGCGACCGCCCTTCACCGCCGGAGCGCCCCGAGCTAGAGCCAACGTCATCAACGACCTCTTCGTGTTCGGGGACAGCTCCTCCGACAACGGCGCCTATGTGCCCGTAACGAATGGCTCGGCGGCGGTCGGATGCCTCGCTCAGCATCTCGGCATCACGCTTGTCACGCCACAGACGGCCATTGCGGGAACGAGGGGGTCAACTTCGCCAAAAGCGGCGCTCGGGTCGCCAACGATCCGACGGCGCTAGAACACCCCAGGCCGATCAACTGGAGCAATTGCCCCAGCGATTGGTCGAACAGTGCCGGGCGAGCGGGCGCTATAGGAACGACACCGGGTCGACGTCCACATCGATCCGGGCGGTGCCGGTCGGGCGTAGGTCGGCGAGCCATTCGCGCAAAATGGGCTGCACGGCGACGTCGCGCCGGGTCTTGAGCAGGAGGCGGCGGCGGTGACGGCCGCGGAGGATGGCGAACGGGGCCGGGGCGGGGCCCAGCACGGTCAGCCCATCGCCGCGCGGGGCAGCGCGGCCCACGTCGCGGGCCAGTTCGTCGGCCGCCTGCGCGGTGTCGGCGCTGATGATCAGCGCCGCCAGCCGTCCGTAGGGCGGCCAGCCACCGGGCCGTCGGATCTCGGCTTCCGTCGCCATGAACCCGGCCAGATCGCCGTCGATCAGCGCCTCCATCACCGGGTGCTCCGGGCTGAACGTCTGCAGCAGCACGCGGCCCGGCGCTTCGGCCCGCCCGGCGCGCCCGGCGACCTGGTGCAGCAACTGCACCGTCCGCTCCGCCGCGCGCAGGTCGCCGCCGGCCAGCCCGAGATCGGCGTCCACCACGCCCACCAGCGTCAGGTGCGGGAAATGCCAGCCCTTGGCGACGATCTGGGTGCCGATGATCAGGTCCACCGCGCGCTGCTCGATCCGGTGCGCCGCCTCCGCCGCCGCGTTGGGCCCGGTCAGCGTGTCGCTGGCCATCACCAGCCGGCGCGCGGCGGGGAACACCGCCTCGGCCTCCTCCGTGATGCGCTCCACGCCCGGGCCGATCGGCACCAGGCTACCCGGCGCGTCGCAGGCGGGGCAGGTCGGCGGGATCGGCTCGCCATGGCCGCAATGATGGCAGGTCAGCGCCCGCCGCGCCCGGTGCTCGACCAGCCAGGCGGTGCAGTTCGGGCATTGCATCCGGTGGCCGCAGGTCCGGCACAGGGTCAGCGGCGCGTAGCCGCGGCGGTTGAGGAACAGCATGGCCTGTTCCCCGCGGGCGAAGGTCTCCTCCACCGCCGCGATCAGCCGGGGCGAGAGGAAACGGCCGCGCTCCGGCGGGAACTCGCGCAGGTCGATCGCCTCCACCGCCGGCAGGCTCGCCCCGCCATGCCGCGCCTCCAGCGTCACCCGCGCGTAGCGCCCGGCCTCGACATTGGCGAGCGTCTCCAGGCTCGGCGTGGCCGAGACCAGCACGGCCGGCGCGTCGCCGAGGCGGGCGCGCACCACCGCCATATCGCGCGCGTGGTAATTGACTCCGTCCTCCTGCTTGAACGCGGTCTCGTGCTCCTCGTCGACCACGATCAGGCCGAGGTCGGGGAACGGCAGGAACAGCGCCGAGCGCGCCCCGACCACGACGGGCGCCTGTCCCTCCGCGACTGCGCGCCAGGTGATGCGCCGGGTCTTGGAGCCGAGGTCGGAGTGCCACACGGCCGGCGCGACGCCGAAGCGCCGCTCGAACCGCTCCAGCCATTGCGACGACAGCGCGATCTCCGGCAGCAGCACCAGCGCCTGCCGCCCCGCCTCGAGGCAGGCGGCCACCGCCTCCAGGTACACCTCCGTCTTGCCCGACCCGGTCACGCCGTCCAGCAGGGTGACGCCGAAGCTCCGCACGGCCGCGGCCGCCCGCAACGCCTGCGCCGCCGCGCGCTGGTCGGGCGATAGGGCGGGGCCGGCGCGGCCGGCATCCGGCAGGGCGAAAGGCGCCCGTGACAGCAGTGAAGCAGGCTCCAGCAGCCCGGCCTGCCCCATGCCGCGCACGACCCCCGTGCTGACCCCGGCCAGCCGCGCCAGCTCGGCGGTGCCGCGCGCCGCGCCATCGGCCAGCACGGCGGCCACGCGGGCGCGTTGCGGGGTTAGGCCCTCGGCCGCGCGCGCCAGCCGCCAACCGGCAGGCGGCGTTTCCGGGCGCAGGGCCGGCACCCGCAGCGCCATGGCCAGCACCTCGCCCGGCAGCGCCAGCGTATAGCTCGCGACCCAGTCCACGAACCGGCGCAGCGCCGCGGGCATCGGCTGCACGTCCAGCACGGCCGTGATGGGCTTGAGCTTGCTGTCCGCCACCCCATCCTCCGGCTGCCCGTCCCAGACGACGCCGACCTCTTCACGCCGGTTGAGCGGGACCAGCACGACGTCGCCGGGGGCGGGTGCCTCGCCGGGCGGGACGGCGTAGTCGAACGGGCCGCGGAACGGACGCGGCAACAACACCGGAACGCGCTTGGGGACCGGCGCGTCACCGAGTAGGCTCGGCTGACCCGGGCGGAGACAGACCATAGTCTTGGATGGCGCAGCGCTGGCACGATTGCAACGGCAGGCGGAGAGCGGGGGCGAGGAGGCCGGCCGCGCCGTCGCGGCATTCCTGCGCGCCAACCCCGGCTGGCTGGCGGCGCATCCCGAGCTGTATGCCGTGCTGGATCCGCCGCGGCGCCTGCATGGCGAGGCGTTGACCGACCACATGGCGGCCATGCTGGCCCAGGCCCGCCGGAACGGGACGGATGCGGCCGCCGGGCGCCGCGCCGCGGACGGGTTCACGCAGCGGGTGCAGGATGCCGTGCTGTCCCTCATGCGCGCGCCGGACCCGGCGTGGTCGCTCCACCACGACCTGCCCGGCCTGCTACGGGTCGACAGCGTGCGGCTCTCCGCCGAGGGGGCCGAGTTGTCGGTCGCGCCCGGGATCGCGCCGCTCGCGCCCGGCACGGTCGATGCCGTGCTCGGCCAGCGAGCGGCACTGGTGCGCGACGTGGAGGCTGGGCGGGAGCGGACGTTGCATGGCGAGGCGGCGCCGTTGGCCGTGCGCGAGGCATTGATCCGCGTGCCCTTGGCCACCGGCCCCGGCCTGCTCGCGCTGGCGACCCGCGATGCGGCCGGGCTCGACGGGGCCGGGACCGCCGCGCTGGTGTTCCTCGGCCAAGCGGCGGCGGCGGCGCTCGAGCATCGATGACCGCGGCCGAGGCCGTCGCGTCATATCTCGACTGGCTGGAGCGGGAGCGGCGGGCGGCGACGCTGACGGTGGCGGCCTACCGCACCGACCTGCTCGGCTTCCTCGGCTTCCTTGCGCCTCATCTCGGCCGCGAACCGAGCCTGGCCGATCTCGCCGGGCTCGACGGGGCCGATCTGCGTGCCTGGCTGGCGGCCCAGGCGGCGGCGGGCGCCATCGCGGCGACCCGGGCGCGGCATCTATCGGCCGTGCGCGGCCTCTACGCCTTCCTCGCCCGGCGGCATGGCATGACCAACCCGGCCGCTTCCCTGCTTGGCCGACCGCGGAGCCGCCCGCCCGTGGCCCGGGCGCTGACGGCGCCCCAGGCGACCGATCTCGTGGCCGAAATCGGCGGCGACCGCCCGGACCCACGCTGGCAGGCGCGCGACACGGCGCTGTTCACGTTGCTGTATGGCACCGGGCTGCGCATCGCGGAGGCGCTGGCGTTGGATTGCGGCGTGGTTGGCCATGAGACCGGGCTGCGGGTGCGCGGCAAGGGCGGCAAGGAGCGGATCGTGCCGTTGTTGCCGGCGGTGCGGGACGCAGTCGCCGCCTGGTTGCGGCTGCATCCGGCGCGTGCGAGCGACGCCCCCTTGTTCATCGGCGCCCGCGGCGCCCGGTTGGACGCGGCCGTGGCGCGCAAGACGATGCGCGATTTCCGCCGCGCCGCAGGCTTGCCGGAACACGCCTCGCCGCATGCCCTGCGGCACAGTTTTGCGACCCACCTGCTGGCGGGTGGGGCCGATCTACGGTCGATCCAAGAATTGCTCGGTCATGCCAGCCTATCGACGACGCAACGCTACACTGCCGTCGACGCGGCCGGGCTGCGGGACGCTTGGTCCCGCGCCCACCCGCGCCAGGGTTGACCCTGGCTTACTTGTCGTCGGTCTCGACGCTCGCGTGCTCGGCTTCATCGAGCTCGTGCAACACTTCATCAACCGCCGATGGATCGAGCTTCTTGGCCTTGTCGGCCAGCTTCTTGGCTTCCGCCTCGTCGCCTTCCTCGGCGGCGTCCAGCGCCTGTTCGGCTAGGTCGACGGCCTTTTCGTGCTTGTCCTCGGGCATCGTGATCTCCTTCAGCACCTAAGCGTTTCCAACGCGGTTCGGTTCACTGGCGCTGATCGCAGAGCACCTGTCTCTAGCGGGCCGAGCGGATCAGCGCGCGCATGCGGGCGACCACGCCGGGGATGCCGTCCATCAGCGCCTGGCCCATCAGGAAATGCCCGATATTGAGTTCCTCCACCTCCGGCAGCGCGGCGACTGGCAGCACGTTGGCGTAGGTCAGGCCGTGCCCGGCATGGCATTCCAGGCCGAGCCGGCGCAGATGGGCGGCGCCGGCGCGCAGGCGGTCCAGCTCGCCCGCCTCGCCTTCGGCATAAGCGCCCGTGTGCAGTTCCACGACCTCGGCGCCGAGGCGCGCGGCGGCCTCGAGCTGGGCCGGGTCGGGGGCGAGGAACAACGAGACGCGAATGCCGGCGGCCTTGAGCGCCGCGATCTTGGGGCCGAGCGAGGCCGCCTGCGCGGCCGCGTCGAGCCCACCCTCCGTCGTCACTTCCTCCCGCCGCTCCGGCACGAGGCAGCAGGCAGCCGGGCGCAGGCGCAGCGCAATGGCGACCATCTCGTCGGTCCCGGCCATCTCGAAATTGAGCCGGATCACCGGGGAGGTCGCCAACCGCTCCAGATCGGCGTCGCGCACGTGCCGCCGGTCCTCGCGGAGGTGCGCGGTGATGCCGTCCGCACCGGCGCCGACGGCGACCAGCGCGGCGGCGAACGGGTCCGGATGCGCGCCGCCGCGGGCATTGCGGACAGTGGCGACGTGATCGATGTTGACGCCGAGGCGAGCGCTCATTCCCTCATCCTCCCGGCCTGTCCGAACGCGCGCATCAGGACGCGTGGAACACGGGTTCGTGCCGGATCGGGAAATTGACGGAATTTGCGATGAAGCACTTGGCCTGCGCATCGTCGTGCAGCGCAGTCGCCCGCCCGACATCCGACCCGGCGGCCAGCGTGATCTCCGGCTGCAGCACGACTTCCGTGAAGCGGCCGCCACCCTCCGCATCCTCGACCATCACGCCCTCGGCGATGTCTTCGTAGGCTTCGACGACGATGCCCTCGACGCTGCACAGGTGTAGGTACCAGAGCATGTGGCAGGACGAGACGGAGGCGACGAGCATCTCCTCCGGATTGTAGCGCGCCGGGTCGCCGCGGAACTCGGGATCCGATGAGCCCGGCAGCGTCGGCTTGCCCCGCACGGCGACCTCGTGCGCCCGCTCATAGGCGCGGTAGCCCGCCGTGCCGGACCCGGTATTGCCGGTCCAGGTGACCGTCACGGCGTAGCTGTGTTCGGTATCCGCCTTGAACGCCATGGGTGCTCTCAGATGTGGATGGCGCGTCCTTCGACGGCGAGCGCGGCTTCCTTGACCGCTTCGCTCAGGCTCGGATGCGCGTGGCAGGTGCGGGCGATGTCCTCGCTGCTGGCGCCGAACTCCATGGCGGTGGCGATCTCGGCGATCAGCGTGCCGGCGTCGGGGCCGATGATGTGGGCGCCGAGCACCTTGTCGCTCGCCTTGTCGGCCAGGATCTTCACGAAGCCGTCGGTGCTGCCCATCGCACGGGCGCGGCCATTGGCGGTGAACGGGAATTTCCCGACGGCGTAGGCGATGCCCTGCTGCTTGAGCTGGTCCTCGGTGGAGCCGATGCTCGCGACCTCCGGCCAGGTGTAGACCACGCCAGGGATGACCCCGTAATTCACGTGCCCGGCCTGACCGGCCAGTTGCTCGGCCAGAGCCATACCCTCTTCCTCGGCCTTGTGGGCCAGCATCGGCCCGGCGATCACGTCGCCGATGGCGTAGATGCCCGGAACGTTGCTGGCGTAGTGCGCATCCACCTCGACGCGGCCGCGCTCATCCCGCTTGACGCCCAGCGCGTCCAGCCCGAGCCCGTCGGTGAAGGCGCGACGGCCGATGGCGACCAGCACGACGTCGGTCTCGATCGTCTCCGCGTCACCACCCTTGGCCGGCTCGACGGTGAGCTTGATCCCGTTGCCGCTCGTGTCCGCAGCCGTCACCTTGGTGCCGAGGCGGAACGTGATGCCCTGCTTGCCCAGCACGCGCTCGAATGTCTTGGCGATCTCGGCGTCCATGCCGGGGACCAGCCGGTCGAGATACTCGACGACGGTGACGTCGGCGCCAAGACGCTTCCACACGCTGCCGAGTTCAAGCCCGATATAGCCGCCGCCGATCACGACCATCCGCTCCGGCACCTGATCGAGCTCGAGGGCGCCGGTGCTGCTGACCACGCGCTTCTCGTCCACGTCAACGCCCGGGAGCGGGATGCTCTCGCTGCCGGTCGCCAGGATGATGCTCTTGGCCGCGTACTCGGTGCCGTCGACCGAGACGGTGCCCGGCGCCGTGATGGTGCCGGTGCCCTTGAGCCAGTCCACCTTGTTCTTCTTGAACAGGAACTCGACGCCCTTGACGTTGGCGCCCACCACCTCGCCCTTGCGGGACTGCATACGCGCCAGGTCGAGCTTGACGCTCTCGATCATGACGCCGTGGTCGGCGAAATGGTCGCGCGCTTCGGCGAAGTTCTCCGAGGATTGCAGCAACGCCTTGCTCGGGATGCAGCCGATGTTCAGGCACGTCCCGCCCAGCGTCGCGCGTTTCTCGACGCATGCCGTCTTGAGGCCGAGCTGCGCGGCGCGGATGGCGCACACGTAGCCGCCGGGGCCGCCGCCGATGACGATGACGTCGTACTGGTCAGCCATGGTTCAGAGTCCTAGCAACAGGCGCCGCGGATCCTCGACGCCCTCCTTGACGCGGACGAGGAAGGACACGGCCTCCTTGCCGTCGACAATGCGGTGGTCGTAGCTCAGCGCGAGATACATCATCGGGCGGATCTCCACCTTGCCGCCGATGGCCATCGGGCGATCCTGGATCTTGTGCATGCCCAGGATGCCGGATTGCGGCGCGTTGAGGATGGGCGTGCTCATCAGGCTGCCGTAAACGCCGCCGTTGCTGACGGTGAAGGTGCCGCCGGAGAGCTCGTCCAGCTTGAGCTGCCCGTCGCGGGCGCGCTTGCCGAATTGGCTGATCGCACCCTCGATCTGGGCGAAGCCCATCTGGTCCACGTTGCGGATCACCGGCACGACCAAGCCGTTCGGCCCGCCGACGGCCACGCCCATGTGGACGAAGTTCTTGTAGACGATGTCGTCGCCGTCGATCTCGGCGTTGACGGCCGGGTATTCCTTCAGCGCGGCGACGCAAGCGCGGACGAACAGCGACATGAAGCCGAGGCGGACGCCGCCGTTGCGCTTCTCGAACGCGTCCTTGTATTCGGCCCGAAGCGCCATGGCCGCCGTCATGTCCACCTCGTTGAAGGTGGTGAGCATGGCGGCCGCGTTCTGCGCTTCCTTCAGCCGGAGCGCGATGGTGCGGCGCAGGCGGGTCATCTTGACGCGCTCTTCGCCCGGTGCGGTTTCGCGGGGCGCGCGGGCCGCCGGGGCACTCGCCGAGGCGTTGGCCGGCGCGGCGGGGCGGGACAGGAAGTCCAGCACGTCGCCCTTGGTGATACGGCCGTCCTTGCCGGTGCCGTCGAGCTGCGCCGGTTGAACGCCGCGCTCCTGCATCATCTTGGCGGCGGCCGGCATGGGCTCGTGGGCGGTGCCGGACGGAGCAGGCTTGGCGGGCTCGGGCGCGGAGGTCGCGGGGCGGGATACCGGGCCGCGCGGCGCCGGCGGCGGGTTGACGCCCGCGGACGGGTTGGCAGCCGGAGACGACGCGGGCGGCTTGGGCTTGGCGTCCGCACTGCCCGACCCTGCCTCGAGCGTGCCGAGCACGGCGCCAACCTCGACCTCAGCGCCCTCTTCTGCCTGGATCGCTCCCAGCACGCCGGCCTGCGGCGCCGGCACTTCCACCGTGACCTTGTCCGTCTCGAGCTCCACCAGCGGTTCGTCGGCCGCGACGGTCTCGCCCGCTTTCTTCAGCCAACGCGCGACGGTCGCCGAGCTGACGCTTTCGCCCAGCGTGGGTACCTTGATGTCGATGCCCATGATCGGTTCCGTGTGCTTCCGTTAAGAGTTGAGGCCGAGCGCGTCGCGCACCAGGGCAGCTTGCTGCTGGGCATGGACCTTGGCCAGGCCGGTCGCCGGGCTGGCGGCATCCTCGCGGCCGACGTAGCGCGGGCGGGTCGCCTTGCCGCCGAGGGCGACGAGCACCTTCTCGAGCCGCCGGTCGACGAAGGTCCAGGACCCCATGTTGGCGGGTTCCTCCTGGCACCAGATCAGCTCGGCATTCTTGTAGGGGCCGAGCACCTTGGGGAGGGTGATCTCCGGGAATGGGTAGATCTGCTCAAGCCGCACGATCGCCACGTCGTTCACGCCGGCTTCCCGCCGCGCCTGCAGCAGGTCGTAATATACCTTGCCCGAGCACATCACGACTCGGCGCACCGTCTCCGGCGCCGCAATCGGATCGATCTCGTCGATCACGGTGCGGAAGCTCGTGCCCTCGGCAAAATCGGCCAACGGGCTGACCGCCAGCTTGTGCCGCAGCAGCGACTTTGGCGTCATGATGACCAGCGGCTTGCGGTAGTTGCGCTTGAGCTGGCGGCGCAGCGCGTGGAAGTAGTTGGCCGGCGTGGTGATGTTGGCCACGATCATGTTGCGCTCGGCGCAAAGTTGCAGATAGCGCTCTAGCCGAGCCGAGCTGTGCTCCGGCCCCTGCCCCTCGTAGCCGTGCGGCAGCAGCAGCACCAAACCGCTCATACGGAGCCACTTGGTCTCGCCGCTCGCCAGAAACTGGTCGATGATGACCTGCGCGCCGTTGGCGAAGTCGCCGAACTGCGCTTCCCACAGAACCAACGTGCGCGGATCGGCCAGCGTGTAGCCGTATTCGAAGCCGAGCACACCGGCTTCGGACAGCAACGAGTTATAGATCTCGATCTTGGCCTGGTCGGTCCGGATGTTGTTGAGCGGGACGTATTCGTGCTGGTTGTCCTGGTCGATCAGCACCGCGTGCCGCTGGCTGAACGTGCCGCGCTGGCAATCCTCGCCCGACAAACGGACGCGCGAACCATCCAGCAACGTGCCACCAAAGGCCAGTGCCTCGCCGGTGGACCAGTCCAGCCCCTCGCCGCTCTCGAACATCGTCTTCTTGGCGTCGAGTTGTCGGGCGATCTTGCTGTTGAGCGCGAAGTCGGATGGCGGGGTGGAGAGGGCGCGGCCGATCTCCTTCAGCGCATCCGCCGACAGCGCGGTCGAGTAGTCCTGCCGGTCATCGTCGTCGCCGGCCTGCTTGAGACCCGACCAATGGCCCTCCAACCAGTCCGCCTTGTTCGGGCGGTAGGACTGCGCGGCCTGATAGGCTTCCTCGAGGCGGCCCTGGAAGTCGTCCCAGATCTTCTGCGAAGTCTCGGCGGGCAGACTGTTCTCGGTTGCCAGGCGCTCGGCGTAGAGGGCACGCGTGGTCGGCCGCTCCTTGATCGCCTTGTACATGATGGGCTGGGTGAAGGCCGGCTCGTCCGTTTCGTTATGGCCGTGGCGGCGATAGCAGACGATGTCCAGCACGATGTCGGTGGCGAACTGCATGCGGAACTCGGCCGCGAAGCGGGCGGCGAACACCACCGCCTCCGGCTTGTCGCCGTTGACGTGCAGGATCGGGCTTTGGATCGACTTGGCGACGTCGGTGCAATACAGGCCGGAGTAGGCGTGCGCCGGAACCGTGGTGAAGCCGATCTGATTGTTGACGATCAGGTGCACCGTGCCGCCGGTGCGGTAGCCGATGAGCTGGCTCATGGCCAACGTCTCGTAGACGAGGCCCTGGCCGGCGAAAGCGGCGTCGCCATGCATCAGGATGCCCATCACGGAGCGGCGGTCCTGCGTGTCCCCCGAAGCGTCCTGCCGGGCGCGGACCTTGCCGATGACCACCGGATCGACCGCCTCGAGGTGCGACGGATTGGGCTGCAGCGAGATGTGGACCGTGCGGCCGGCGATCTCCACGTCGGTGGAGGTGCCGAGATGGTATTTGACGTCGCCCGAGCCCTGCACGCTATCCGGCTGCGAGCTGGCGCCGCCGAACTCGCTGAATACGGCGGTGAACGGCTTGCGGACCACGTTGACCAGCGTATTCAGCCGGCCGCGATGCGGCATGCCGATGGCGATTTCGCCCACGCCAGCTTTCGCCGCGAGCTCGATCATCGCGTGCAACGCCGGGATGGTGACCTCTCCGCCCTCGAGCCCGAAGCGCTTGGTGCCCACGTAGCGACGCTGGCAGAATGCCTCGAAGCCCTCGGCCTCCGTCAGCTGGGTCAGGATGTCGGTCTTGGCCCCGACGTCGAAGCCGGTCGTCCACGGGGCGCCTTCGATGCGGCGCTGGATCCAGGTCTTCTGCTCCGGGTCCTGAATGTGCATGAATTCGACGCCGATGGAACCGCAGTAGCTGGCCCGCACGATGCCGAGGATCTCGTTGACGGTGGCGGACTCGCGGCCCAGCACGCCGTCGATGAAGATGGACCGGTCGCGGTCGCCGGGGCCGAAGCCGTAGGTCGCCGGGTCGAGCTCGGGGTGCGAAGACGGAACCTGCAGGCCGAGCGGGTCGAGCTGGGCTTCCAGATGGCCGCGGACGCGGTAGGCGCGGATCAGCATCAGGGCGCGCAGGCTATCCAGCGCGGCGGAGCGGACCTGGTCGGGCGTGGCGCCGCCGGCAGCTGCGGGCGCCTTGGCCGGCTTGGCCGGAGCGGGCTCGGCCTCCCCGATCTCGAAACGGCGCGGCGCCCAGGACGCCCCGCTCGCGTCTTCCAGCACGCCGCGTGCCTCGTCGTTCAGCATGGCGAACAATTCGGCGAAGCTCTCGTCGACGCTGGCCGGGTTGTTGACCCAGCGGGCATACAAGTCCGCCATGTACGGCGCGTTGGCGCCGTTGAGGACAGAAGCGAGTGCGTCAACGCCGGGCATAGCCAATTCCTTCTTGGGCCGCGGCGACCGGCCGCGAAGCTCTTACATAAGCGTCCCCAGGCGAGCGCACACGCTCGCCTGGTATGCAGCGATCAGCCGACGATGGCGCGGCTGGCGGTGATCAGCTCGCGCACGGAGTCGCAGCTCTTGTCGAAAGCGGCCTTCTCGTCCGCGTTCAGCTCGATCTCGACCACGCGCTCGACGCCGCCGGCACCGATCACGACCGGCACGCCGACATACAGGTCGTTTATGCCGTACTGGCCGTTCAGATGCGCGGCGGCGGGCAGGACGCGCTTCTTGTCGCGCAGGTAGCTTTCCGCCATCGCGATGGCGGAGGCGGCCGGCGCGTAGAAGGCGCTGCCACGCTCGAGCAGCTTGACGATCTCGCCGCCGCCATTGGCAGTGCGCTTGCAGATCGCGTCGATCTTCTCCTGAGTGGACCAGCCCATCTTGATCAGGTCGGGCACCGGGATGCCGGCCACCGTGCTGTAGCGCACAAGCGGCACCATGGTGTCGCCGTGGCCGCCGAGCACGAAGGCGGTGACGTCTTCGACGGACACATTGAATTCATGCGCCAGGAACAAGCGGAAGCGCGAGCTGTCCAACACGCCGGCCATGCCGACCACCTTCTCGGGCGGCAGGCCGGATTTCTGCTGCATCACCCACACCATCGCGTCGAGCGGGTTGGTGATGACGATCACGAAGGCGTCGGGGCAGTGATTCTTGATGCCTTCGGCCACTTCGGCGATCACGCCGGCGTTCTTGCTGATCAAGTCGTCGCGGCTCATGCCCGGCATGCGGGGGAAGCCGGCGGTGACGATCACCACGTCCGACCCGGCGATGGCGGCGTAATCGCTGCCGCCGACCATGTGGCTGTCGAACCCGTCCACGGGGCCGGACTGCATGATGTCCAGCGCCTTGCCGGCGGCCACGCCGCCGAACACGTCGAACAGCGCGACGTCCCCCAGCTCCTTGAGCCCGATCAGATGGGCGAGCGTGCCGCCGATATTGCCAGCGCCGATGAGGGCGATCTTGTTACGTGCCATTTGATGGGATTCCCGCGTCCAAAAGGGTCTTCGCCCAGAAGGGGCCCAGCCGGGCGCCCGGCCGTCCGGAGGGGTGGCGTGTGCTAACGCATGTGTGCCGCCCCGGCAAGGCATTGATCCCGTTCACCCGCCTCACGTCAGGTGCGGCAAGTCGAGATAGTCCTGGCTCTGCATCTCCGTCAGCCGCGACGCCGTGCGGCGAAACGCGGCCGCGCCCTCCCCCGCCTCGTAGAGCAGGTCCGGCGGAGCGGCGGCCGAGGCGATCAGCTTGACCCGGTGCTCGTAGAGTTCATCCACCAGCACGATGAAGCGCCGCGCCGCGTCATGGCTTTCCGGCGAAAGCTGCGGCACGTCGTCCAGCACCAGGACCGGGTAATGCGTCGCCAGCGCGCCGTAATCGCCTGCGCCCAACGCCTGCCGGCACAGCGCGTCGAACGGGAAGCGCGCGACGCCGCCTGCCGCGACCGGGATGGCCAGCACATGGCCGGAGACGAGCAGGCGCTCCGGCTTGGGCGTCTGCCGCGCCGAGAGGCGGGTGAAGGCGTCGTCGAGCTGGGCACGGGCGGCGGCGTCGGCCGGAACGTGCCAGGTCGGCACCGACTGCAGCCGCTGCCGCCGGAAGTCGCGGCCGCCTTCCAGGATCAGCACGTCGAGATACTGCTGGATCAGCGCGATGAAGGGGAGAAATGCGTCGCGGCCGGGCTGCCCGGCGAAGAGCTGGTCCGGCACCGTATTGCTGGTGGCGACCACGACCACGCCGCGGGCGAACAGCGCCTTAAACAAGCGGCCGAGGATCATCGCGTCGGCGATGTCGTTGACCTGGAACTCGTCGAAGCAGAGCAGGGAGGCTTCGGCCGCGATCGTGTTGGCCAGCGGCGGGATGGGGTCGTCGGCGCCCGGGTCGTCCAGCCGCTCCGGCAGCCGGCGCCAGGCGTGGATGCGCCGGTGTGCCTCCTGCATGAACGCATTGAAGTGGATGCGGCGCTTCTTCTCGACCTGGGCGGCGGCGAAGAACAGGTCCATCAGCATCGACTTGCCGCGGCCGACGTCGCCGACGAGGTAGAGCCCGTGCGGATAGTCGGGCGGGATGTCGTCCGGCGGCGGGCGGCGACGGAAGAAGTCGAACCGGCGCGCGGGCGCGGCCGGGGGCGGCGGGGCGTAGGCGCGCAAACGTTTCCACAGGCGCTGGAGCCGCTCGGCGGCGAGCGCCTGCGCCGGGTCGGGCAGGAGGTCGCCGGCGGCGACCTTGGCGCGGAAGGCGGGGAGCGGCCCGCCGGACAGATCCGGCGTCAGGGTATAAGTCTCGGCATCGAACGGGGACACTCTTCGCCGCTTCCGCCCGGCAACTCAAGGCCGGGGCTCCAACAGTTGAAAGTTGCAAGGCGGCGGGGGCCGCCGGTATGAACGGCATCATGATGCAGCTTGATTACCAAAAGCTTCACGACACGCCGGTGGCCGATCAACCATTCCGCCACGTGGTCATTCCACAGTTCGTGCCGCCCGCCGTGCTGAGCGACGTGGTGGGCGGGTTGCCCAAGCTGGAGAAGGGCGGGTCGTTTCCGACCACCGGGCTCCGGCTCGGCGGCGCCGCACAGGCGCTGATGAGCGAGCTGGAGGGTCCGCGCTTCCGGGCCGCGGTGGCCGAGAAGTTCGGCCTCGAACTCGACACCGCCCCCGTGATGATCACGCTGCGCGGCCAGTCGCGCGAGAAGGATGGCCGCATCCATACGGACAGCACGGCCAAGCGCGTGACCGTGCTGCTCTATCTCAACCCGGAGACGGAAGCCTGGGCCAAGCAGGAGGGCTGCCTGCGCCTGCTACGTCGCCCCGACGACCTGGAGGATTACGCGGTGGAGGTGCCGCCGGTGAACGGCACGCTGCTGGTATTCCCGAACGGCCCGACGACGTGGCACGGGCACAAGCAGTTCGTCGGCCGCCGCCACGTGGTCCAGCTGAACTACATGACCACCGACGACAAGGCCCGCTACGAGATGCGCCGGCACAAGATTTCGGCGTTCATGAAGCGCTTGACCCACGCCGCCTGACGGCTACTCGCGCCGGAGGACCTTGTCGGTGATGAAGGTCGACAATCCGCCGGCGACGAAGTCCCGCTTAAGCTGCGCCTCGTCGTACTCGGTCTCGACCCAGCGGAGGAACGGCATCCGGCCTTCCGCCTGCTCGGCGTAGCGCAGGAAAAAAGCGTCCAGCACGCCGGTGCGGGCCCGGTTGAAGTGACCGAACCGCCAGGAGAGCTGGCGCAGCGCGTCCGCCGCAGTCCCACCCTCGAACATGATGGCCAAGCCCGAGGCCAACCCGGCGCGATCGGCGCCCGACTTGCAATGCATCAAGGCCGGGAAGCGCAGTCCGTCCCACAACCCGGCAAAGCGCAGGATGCGGTCGCGGTGGGGGGCTCCGCGGCTTTCGAACGCCATATCGACGTGCTCGAGCCCGAGCCGTGCCGCCGTTTCGCGCGACAGCGCGTCAGACCCGCAAAAACGGGGACCGCGCAGGTTGATCAACGTCCGCAACTGCAGCCGCTTGGCCGCAGCGGTAAGGTGGGCGGGGGTCGGGTGGTTGGACCGATACAGACGGCCGGGCAACACCTCGGCGAAGTTGGTCCATACCGTCCGGAAGATGGCATGGTCCACGAACAGGCTGTCCCGCCAGGCGCCGAGGCGCCCGGCCGGGGTAGTCAGGTCGCCACGGAACGCCATGGCGTCAGGTCGCGGATCAGCCCTTGCGTTCGACCAGCAGCTCCTTGATCGCGCCGATGGCCTGCGCCGGGTTCAGCCCCTTGGGGCAGGACTGGGTGCAGTTCATGATCGTGTGGCAGCGATACAGCTTGTAGGGGTCCTCCAGCGCATCGAGCCGGTCGCCGGTGTGCTCGTCGCGGCTGTCGGCGATCCAGCGATAGGCCTGCAGCAGCACGGCCGGGCCGAGATAACGGTCGCCGTTCCACCAGTAGCTGGGGCAGGACGTCGTGCAGCAGAAGCACAGGATGCACTCCCACAGCCCGTCGAGCTTGGCGCGCTCCTCCTTGCTCTGCAGTCGCTCGGCATCCGGCGGCGGCGGGGTGTCGGCCTTGAGCCAGGGCTCGACAGAGCGGAGCTGGGCGTAGATCTGGCTGAGATCGGGCACCAGATCCTTGACCACGGCCATGTGCGGCAGCGGATAGATCCGAACCGCGCCCTCGACGTCGTCATGCGCCTTCAGGCAGGCGAGCGTGTTGGACCCGTCGATGTTCATCGAGCAGGACCCGCAAATACCCTCGCGGCAGGAGCGCCGGAAGGTCAGGGTCGGGTCGACCTCGTTCTTGATGTAGATCAGCGCGTCGAGCACCATCGGCCCGACCTGGTCCATGTCGAGCTCGTACGTGTCGATGCGCGGATTCTGCCCATCGTCCGGATTCCACCGGTAGATGGAGAAGTTCTTGACGTTGGTCGCGCCAGCCGGGGCCTTGTAGGTCTGCCCGGTCGACATGCGGCTATTCTTGGGAAGGGTGAAGACGGCCATGATCTTCCTCTGGCGTCAGTAGACGCGCTTCTTGGGCGGGAACACGCTGACGTCGTTGGTCAGCGTCTGCATTTTCACGTCGCGGTACGCGAGATCGACGTTGCCGTCCGGCTTGAGCCAGGCGAGCGTGTGCTTCATCCAGTTCTCGTCGTCCCGATCCGGGAAATCGTCATGGGCGTGGGCGCCGCGGCTTTCCTGACGGGCTTCGGCGGAGACCATGGTGGTCATGCTGTTGTCCATCAAGTTGCCGAACTCCAGCGCTTCCAGCAGGTCGGTGTTCCAGATCAGGCTGCGATCGACGACGCGCATGTCGTCCATCCCGGCCCAAAGGTTCTTCACCTTCTGCACGCCTTCCTTGAGGCTCGCGCTGTTGCGATACACGGCCGCGTGGGCCTGCATCGCCTTCTGCAGATCGAGCCGCATGGCCGAGGTGTTGGTGCTGCCCTTGGCATTGCGCATGCGGTCGAACCGGTCGAGCGCATTGTCGCCGGCCTTGGGCGGCAGCGGGGCCTGGCTGGCGCCCGGCTTCAGGATCTCGGCGGCGCGGTGCGCGGCGGCGCGGCCGAACACCACGAGGTCGAGCAGCGAGTTGGTGCCGAGCCGGTTGGCGCCATGGACCGACACGCAGGCGGCCTCGCCGACCGCCATCAGGCCCGGCACCACCGCGTCCGGGTTCTCCGCCGTGGGGCGCAGTACCTCGGTGCGGAAGTTGGTCGGGATGCCGCCCATGTTGTAGTGCACCGTCGGCAAGACCGGGATCGGCTCCTTGGTCACGTCGACGCCGGCGAACACCTTGGCGGTTTCGCTGATGCCCGGCAGCCGCTCGTGCAGCAACTCGGCGCCGAGATGCTCGAGATGCAGGTGGATGTGGTCGTTGTTGGGGCCGACGCCGCGGCCGGCATTGATCTCGAGCGTCATGGAGCGCGAAACCACGTCGCGGCTGGCGAGGTCCTTGGCCGAGGGCGCGTAGCGCTCCATGAAACGCTCGCCCTCCGAATTGGTCAGGTAACCGCCCTCGCCGCGGCTGCCTTCGGTGATGAGGCAGCCGGAACCGTAGATGCCGGTCGGGTGGAACTGCACGAATTCCATGTCCTGCATCGGAATGCCGGCGCGCATCGCCATGCCGTTGCCGTCGCCGGTACAGATATGCGCGGAGGTGCAGGAGAAGTAGGCCCGGCCGTAGCCGCCGGTGGCGAGCACCACGGACTGGGCGCGGAAGCGGTGCATGGTGCCGTCCTCGAGGCACCAGGCCATGACGCCGCGGCAGGCGCCGTCCTCCATGATGAGATCGAGCGCGATGTATTCGACGAAGAACTCGACCTCGTGCTTCAGGCTCTGCTGATAGAGCGTGTGCAGGATGGCATGGCCGGTGCGGTCGGCAGCGGCGCAGGCGCGCATGGCGGGGGTCTTGCCGTAATCCATCATGTGGCCGCCGAACGGGCGCTGATAGATGCGGCCATCCTCGGTGCGGCTGAACGGCACACCGTAATGCTCGAGTTCATACACGGCCGGGATCGCCTCGCGGCACATGTATTCGATGGCGTCCTGGTCGCCCAGCCAGTCCGACCCCTTGACGGTGTCGTACATGTGCCAGCGCCAATCGTCCTCGCCCATGTTGCCGAGTGCGGCGCCGATGCCGCCCTGAGCGGCCACCGTGTGGCTCCGGGTCGGGAACACTTTGGTCACGCACGCCGTCCGCAGCCCGGCCGCTCCCATGCCGAGCGTCGCCCGCAAGCCGGCGCCGCCTGCGCCGACCACCACCACGTCATAGGTGTGGTCAATCACTGTGTAGGCGCGGGGAGAAGGCGAGCTGATGGCGTTCATTGGGGGACGGTCCTTGTCGGATGAGCCGGTCCGTCAGACCAGCGCGAGCTTCAGCACGGAGATGGCGGCGATCAGCCCGAGCAGAAGGGCCACGGCCTTATTCAGCAGCACGTAAGCCATCATACGCTTGGGTTGATCGACGTAGTCTTCCAGCACCACCTGAATGCCGAGTTGCATGTGATGAAAGGTGATGCCGATCATGGCCAGCAGAAGGGCCGCGTTGATCGGATGTCCGACCCAGGACGCGACGGCGGGCTGCGAGGCCCCAACGAGGCGTAGCACGTTGATCACGAACCAGATCGTCAACGGAACCAGGGCGATTGCCGTGACGCGCTCGATATACCAGTGATGCACGCCCGAATGCGCCGCACCCTTGCCCCGCGCGCGACCGAGCTGGGACTGCATGACATCGATGGCGACCTTGGTCGGGCCGTTGCTCATCGGGGCCACACGGCGACGCCGATGACCCACACCACAATGGTCGTCACGACCGTGGCGATGATGGCAGCGCGGCCGCTCCGGTGGGTCGCCTCCAGCGAGTAACCGTATCCGGCATCCCACATCAGGTGCCGAATGCCGCCGAAGAAGTGATAGAACAACGCTGTCGTCCAGCCGAACAGCACGACTAACCCAAGCCAGGAGCCGACGAAGCCCTGCACTCGTGCGAACGCGGTCGGTCCGCTCGCAGCGGCTGCGAGCCACCATACGAGCAACAGCGTCCCGACCGAGGTCGCGATACCCGTCACCCGGTTCATGATGGACAACACGGAGGTGAGCTGCGGTGAGTACACCTGCAAATGGGGCGACAAGGGACGCTTGACCAGCTTCCCGTCGCTCGTATGCGCTATCATCAGCGCGTCACGCACATCTTGCATCGTTTACGCATCCACTCCCGGGGAACGGCCCCAGCCTGCAACGTCGGGCCACTCGTCGACGGCCAATATCGTATTGCCAATCTCGTATCGACTGACTTGGCGACGGTCAACGCGGACGCAACCGCAGTGCAGCAAGAACCGTCTGCGGCTTGCTCTCCGATGCGCGGTAGCGGATGAAAGCCGATGATCGGCAGTCGGGTAGTCAACGGGTGAACGCCAACCTTTCTCCGCGCCCGTCTCCTCCACGCGCGTCGCGCCAACCCCGAGCGCCGGGTACGTCGGCGATCTCCCTGCTCCTGGGCCGCTGGAGTGGCGGATGCGCGCGGCACCGCGCGGTCACGCTGGCGGTGGCCGCGCTGCTGGCGGCGGCGTGCCTGTGGCTCGCCGGGACCCGGCTGGGCGTGACCACCGATACCGGCACGTTATTTTCTGCCGCCCTGCCCTGGCGGCAGCGCGCCGCCGTGCTCGAGCGCGCCTTTCCCCGCCAGCAGGACTTGCTGGTCGCCGTGGTGAGCGGCGCCACGCCGGAGGAGGCGGAGGAGACCGCCGACGCGATCGCCGCCGCCATCGAGCCGGACAAGGCGCACTTCAAGTCGGTCGACCGTCCCGACAACTCGCCCTACCTGGTGCGCAACGGCCTGTTGTTCCTGGACGTGCCGACGCTGACCAAGCTGCTGGACGCCACCATCGACGCGCAGCCCTTCCTGGGCCAGCTCGCCGCCGATCCGAGCCTGCGCGGACTCATGAGTGCGCTGGGGCTGATCGCGCAGGGGGTGGAGGCCGGGCAGACCGAGCTGGGCGCGTTCACACCGGCGCTGGCCGGGTTCCACGCCGCGCTGTCGCAGGCGGCGGCGGGGCGGCCGGAGCCGCTATCGTGGCAGAAGCTGCTGGCCGGGTCGGTGGCGGACCTGGCGGGCAAGTATCGCTTCGTGCTGATCCGCCCCGTGCTCGACTACGGCGCGCTGGAGCCCGGCCTCGCCGCCTCCAACCGCGTGCGCGCCGTGGCGGCGTCGCTGCCGAACGTGCAGGCGGGCCGCGCCGGCGTGCGGCTGACCGGGCAGGTCGCGCTGGACGACGAGGAGTTCGGAACCGTGGCCAATGGCGCGGTGGAAGGGCTGTTGATCAGCTTCGCCGTGGTCGGCGTGCTCCTGTTCCTGGCGGTGCGGACCTGGCGCATCGCGGTGCCGATCCTGCTGACGCTCCTGCTGGGCCTGCTGGCCACCACCGGCTTCGCCGCCCTCGCGGTCGGTACGCTGAACCTGGTCTCGGTCGCCTTCGCCGTGCTGTTCACCGGCATCGCGGTCGATTTCACCATCCAGTTCGCCGTGCGCTTCCGCGAGACGCGGATGTTCTACCCGCCCATGAACGAGGCGCTGCAGCAGACGGCGCGCCGTGCCGGCGTGCAGATCCTGGTGGCGGCGCTGGCGAGCATGGCGGGCTTTCTGGCCTTCACGCCGGCGAGCTTCGTGGGTGTGGCACAGCTCGGGCTGATCGCGGGCGTCGGCATGCTGATCGCGTTCTGCTGCACCGTGACGTTCCTGCCGGCATTCCTGGCCACGTTCAATCCGCGGGGCGGGGCAGTCGAGGCCGGGCTGTCCTGGCTGCGGCCGATGGACCCGTTGCTGCACCGGTGGCACCGCCCCGTCGTGCTCCTGTTCGCCGCCCTGGCCGTGCTGGGCGTCGCCGTGCTGCCGCGCCTCGAGTTCGACAGCGACCCGCTCCACACCAAGGATCCGAACTCCGAAGCGGTGCGCACGCTCAACGATCTGCTCGACGACCCCGTGACCAACCCCTACACGGCCGACGTGCTCGCCCCGTCGCTGGACGCGGCGCGCGCGCTGGCGGCCCGGCTGGCCGCGCTGCCGACGGCCGACACCGTGTTGTGGCTCGGCAGCTTCGTGCCGGAGGACCAGTCCGCCAAGCTGCCGCTGCTGGAAGACGCCGCGACCGTGCTGCGGACCACGCTGGCCGCCGTGCCGCCGCCGGGCCGGCCGGATGCCGACGCCCTGCGCCAATCGGTGCGCAAGACCGCCGCCGCACTCGGCGCCGCGGAGCCCAAGCTCGCCGCCGACAGCCCGGTGCGGCCGATCATCGCCGACCTGCGCCAACTGGCCGACGCGCCCGACCCGGTGCTGCTCGCGACCGATCGGGCACTGACCCGCTTCCTGCCGCTGCAGCTCGACCGGCTGCGTGCCGCGCTGGAGGCCACCCCGGTGACGGAGGCCGACGTGCCGCCCTCCATCCGGCGCGAATGGGTGCTGCCGGATGGCCGCGCCAAGGTGGAGGTTTCGCCCAAGATCGCGGTGGCGCGCAGCCCGGACGGCTTGGAGCAGTTCGTGGCCGAGGTGGAGGGCGTGGCGCCGGATGCAGCGGGCTCGGCGATCGTGATCACCGGCAGCGCCGCGTCCATCGTCAACGCGTTCCGCACCGCCGCCCTGCTGGCCATGGCCGCGATCGCGGTCCTGCTCGCCATCACGACGCGGCACCTGCTGGACATGAGCCTGGTGCTGGCGCCGCTGATCGTGTCGTCCCTGCTGACGGTGCTGGCGGCGGTGCTGCTGCGCATGGAGCTCAACTTCGCCAACGTCATCGCGCTGCCGCTGCTGCTCGGGGTCGGCGTGTCGTTCAACGTGTATTTCGTGATGAACTGGCGGGCGCGGCGGGCGGCGCCGCTCGGGTCGGCGACCGCGCGCGCCGTGCTGTTCTCGGCGCTGACCACGGCCACCGCCTTTGGCTCGCTGGCGTTGTCGCATCATCCCGGGACGGCGAGCATGGGGCGGCTGCTGCTGCTGAGCCTCCTGTGCACCTTGCTGACCACCATGGTGTTCCTGCCCGCCCTGCTGGACTGGCTCGGCAACCCGGCGCATGCCCTCCGGTCCAAGCGGTATCGCGCCATGCGCGTGCGCAGCCGGCGGCAACGGGCGCTCGCCAAGCGGGCGGTCAAGGTGGGAGAATGACGATGGCGCCGTTCGACGATGTGGCCGCCCTGGTGTTCGACGTGTTCGGCACCGTGGTGGATTGGCGTGGCGGGGTGGCGCGCGAGGCCGCGCCGTTCCTGGCGCGCCACGCGCCGGGGGTGGACCCGTTCGCCTTCGCCGATGCCTGGCGCCAGCAATACCAGCCGGCGATGGAGGCCGTCCGCTCCGGCCAGCGCCCGTTCACCCGGCTGGACGTGCTGCACCGCGAGAACCTGGACGCAGTGCTGCCCCGCTTCGGCATCGCCGGCGCCTCGTCCGCCGAGCTGGACGAGCTCAACCTGGCCTGGCACCGGCTCGACCCCTGGCCGGACTCGGTCGCCGGGCTGACCCGGCTCAAGCAGCGCTTCATCGTCGCGCCGCTCTCCAACGGCAACATCCGGCTCATGCTGGACATGGCCAAGCGCGCCGGCCTGCCGTGGGACGCGATCCTGGGCGCCGAGGTGGCGCGGGCCTACAAGCCGCAGCCGGAGGCGTATCTCCGGACGGCCGAGGTGCTGGCGATCGCGCCGTCGCAGCTCTGCCTGGTGGCGGCGCATAACGGCGACCTGGCGGCGGCCCGCGCCGCCGGGCTGCGCACCGCCTTTGTGCCGCGCCCCACCGAGCACGGGCCGAACCAGACCACGGATCTGGCGCCCGCGCAGGATTGGGACGTGGTCGCGACCGACTTCGCCGACCTGGCCGGCCAGTTGGCCGTGTAGAGCCCTTCCCGAGCCAATCGGCGCGGGAAGTGGTGGTCGGTATTACTGCTTTAGCGGATCAGCCCAGCCGCGGCGTCAGCTCGGCCAACGCCCCGTCGGATGGCAGGACCATGCGGAGGCGGCTGCCCTGCCATTGCGACACGACCGGCAGCGCCAGCGTGTTCTGCCCCTTGTCGTCGAACCGGATCCCCCAGCCATTGGCGGTCCGGTTGAGCCCGGCTTCCGCCACGGAGACGGCCAGCCGCACCTTGTCCTTGTCGAAGCTGCCGGCGCGGCCGAGGCAGTCCAGGAAGGCGGCGGCACCGACGTAGTTGGCCAGGCTGTGCCCGCTGCGGGGCTGCGCGCCGTACTTGCGCTGGTAGGCGGTCTGCACTGCCATCAGCCCCGGCGCGGAGGCCGGATTGGTGCCGTAGGGCGGGAAGCCGACGTTCAGCGTTCCTTCGAAGGCCGGGCCGACCGTGGCGGCCGTGTCGGTCATGGCGTAGCCGCCGCCGCAGCCGACCACCATGCGCGGCGCCCACTGCGCGGCCTTCATCTGCCGGTAGAACTGCGCGGTGTCGTTCTGGTAGCCGGTATGCAGCACCACGGTGACATCTGCGCCGCGCAGCCGCTGCACGGCGCTGTTCAGGTCGGGGGCGGCGGCATTATAGGCGAGCTTGTCGGTGACGGTGAGCTGCCGTTCCTTGCAGCGGGCGAGCTGCAAGGCGCCCACGGTGCTGCCGTAGATTCCGTCCTCGTGCAGGATCGCCACCCGTAGGTTCGCGCGCTGCGGCGGTTTGTCGAGGTTCCAGGCCGGGGCCAGCCGCTCGCCAATCGTGTCCACGCTGAGCGCGGCCATCATGGTGGCGCTGGAGCAGGAGCGGAACAGCAGCCGGAAGCCGCGCTCCAGCACCGGGTCGCAAATGGCACCGAGCTCGAAATACGGCACTCCCGCCAGCTCGGTGACCGCGCTGGCGCCGAGCGTGAGCGTGCTGGAGAAGCTGCCGAACATCGCGCCGACCTTCTCCGCCTCCAGCAGGCGCTTGGCCTCCGCGGTGGCGGCCGCGGTGTCGACCGCGTCGCCCTTGATCAGTTTGAGCGGCCGGCTCCACAGCCCGCCGGCCGCGTTGCGCTCGTCCACGGCGAGCTCGAGGCCGCGGAAGCTCTCATCCCCGAACGGCGCCAGCATGCCGGAGAACGGGTAGAGCGCGCCCAGCGGGATCGGCTCGGCCTCTCCCCAGGCCCGGCGCGCCATCGCGGGAACGGCGAGCGCCCCCCCGAGAACGGCGCGGCGAGCAAGCGGCATCGGTGCTCCGATCAGTTTTTTGAGACCATCCGCCATGGGGGTCACCCGCGCAAGCGCGAAGGGTTTCCCGCCCGGGAGGTAATGTCTAGCGTCCGCGCTCTGAACGCCGGAGTCGTGCCATGGGTTTACCGACGGAAATGCGCCACATCGCCCACGAGTCAGGCGGGCCGGAGACCATGCGGCTGGCGACCGGGCCGGTGCCGGCGGCCGGGGCGGGCGAAGTGTTGATCCGGGTGGAAGCCGCCGGCGTCAACCGGCCGGACGTGCAGCAGCGCAAGGGCGCCTACCCGCCGCCGCCCGGCGCCAGCCCCCTGCTCGGGCTCGAGATCGCCGGCGAGGTGGTGGCGCTCGGCGAGGGCGTCGAGGGGTTCGCGGTCGGCGACAAGGTCTGCGCCCTGGCCAATGGCGGCGGCTACGCGGAATACTGCACCGCCCCGGTCGGCCAATGCCTGCCCTGGCCCCAAGGCTACGACGCCGTGCGCGCCGCCGCCCTGCCGGAAACCTACTTCACCGTCTGGGCCAACCTGTTCGACATCGGCCGCCTCCAGCCCGGCGAGCGCGCCCTGGTCCATGGCGGCACCAGCGGCATCGGCGTCACCGCCATCCAGCTCGCGCACGAATTCGGCAGCCGCATCTACGCCACCGCCGGGTCGCGCGAGAAATGCGACGCCTGCGTGAAGTTCGGCGCCGACGCCGCGATCAATTACAAGGAGACCGACTTTGCCGCCGCCATCAAGGAGTTCACCGGCGGCGAGGGTGTGGACGTCGTGCTGGACATGGTCGGCGGCTCCTACGCGGCGCAGAACCTGCGCTGCTTGCGGATGGATGGCCGGCTGGTGCTGATCGCCTTTCTCGGCGGCGCCAAGGCGGAAGGGCTGGACCTCACCGCCATCATGGTCCGCCGCCTCACGGTGACCGGCAGCACCATGCGGCCGCGCACGGCGGCACAAAAGGCCGCCATCGCCGACCGGCTGCGGGAGAAGGTGTGGCCCGTGCTGGAGGCCGGCCGCTGCGGCCCGGTGATCCATGAGGTGTTCCCGCTGGACAAGGCGGCGGACGCGCACCGGTTGATGGAAAGCAGCACCCATATCGGCAAGATCATGCTGTCGGTCGCCTGAGGCGTCGCGGGCCCGGCCGTGCCGTCGGGCCCACCGCGACACGGGCCGTTGCAAACTATTCGCCGACCGACCACTTGACGGTCCCGTACCAATGCTGGAGGTTTTGCTTGGTCGCGGTGCATCGGCTCGATTCCGATGACTGCCGACGGCAAAAATACGCGGGCCACCGAAACGCGATGCCCGATCGGCCCCTATCACGTCCCTTCGCAAGCAGCGCGTGGCCGCCTGGCCAGACGGACCAACACCATCCGAAATGAGACAATGAGCAGACCCATCAACAATCCCGACAACTCGCCCTCTTCCGACGCCATCGATGAAGACCGGGTCCGCCGGGCTCTCGGCCTCAAGAGCAGCAGTAATACTCCGACCCACCAGCAACGGCCCGAGCAGGCCCGGCAGCGGCATCGTTTCGCGACCGACGGCTCCGTCCCGGTGGTGATGCTGAACCGCACCGATAGCGAGACCACCAGCCTCAAGGACCGCTTGGCCTCTGCCGAGCGTTCGCTGGAGATCGAGCGCAACAACCACGCCAATACCCGCCGCCAACTGGCGGAAACCAAGCAGGCGTTGCAAGCCGCGCAGACCCATGGCGGCCACAAGGACCTGTCGCACGGCGAAGCCCTGCGCACCGCCAACGATGCCCGCGACGCCGCGGAAGCGCAGGTCGCCGCGCTGCGCGCCGAAATCGAGCAGCTGAAATCGGCATCCGCCGCCGCCGCCAGCGCTGCCTCCAGTGCTGCCGCTCCGCTCGCCCGGCAGCGCCGCACGATCAAGGCCGTCGAGCCCATCGTCCGGCAGCGGCGTGACAAGGACGAGCCGCAGCCCGTCCGCTGGTGGACCCCGACCTACCGCGCCAAGGCGCGCTGACCCGCCGCCGGCCTCCACGGGCCGGCGCGGATCACCCGGCTTGTTTCAGGCCGGTTTGCGGCAGGAGCGGGCGGAGGAACCGGCCGGTGTGGCTCGCCGCGGTCGCAGCGATGGTTTCCGGCGTGCCTTCCGCCACCATGGTCCCGCCGCCCTCGCCGCCTTCCGGCCCGAGGTCCAGCACCCAGTCGGCCGTCTTGATGACCTCGAGATTGTGCTCGATCACCACCACCGTGTTGCCCTGCTCGACCAGCGCGTGCAGCACGTCGAGCAGCTTGCGCACGTCCTCGAAATGCAGCCCGGTGGTCGGCTCGTCCAGAATGTAGAGCGTCCGCCCGGTGGCCCGCCGGGCCAGCTCCTTGGACAGCTTGATGCGCTGCGCCTCCCCGCCCGACAGCGTGGTCGCCTGCTGCCCCAGCGTGATGTAGCCGAGCCCCACGCGCTGGAGGATGCTGAGCCGGTCGCCGATCCGCGTCACGACGGAGAAGAACGGCACGGCCTCGTCGACCGTCATTGCCAGTACATCGGCAATCGACTTGCCGCGGAACTTGATCTCTAGTGTCTCGCGATTGTAGCGCGCGCCCTTGCACGTGTCGCAGGTCACGAACACGTCCGGCAGGAAGTGCATCTCGATCTTGAGCAGCCCGTCGCCCTGGCAGGCCTCGCAGCGGCCACCCTTGACGTTGAAGGAGAAGCGGCCGGATTTGTAGCCGCGCGCCCGGCTTTCCGGCAGCTCGGCGAACCAGTCGCGGATGGGGGCGAACAGGTCGGTGTAGGTCGCCGGGTTGGACCGCGGCGTGCGCCCGATCGGGGACTGGTCGATGTCGATGATCTTGTCGAGCAGGTCGAGCCCTTCGATCCGCTCGTGCTTCGCCGGCACCTGGCCGGAGCCCATCAGTCGCCGGCTCGCCGCCTTGAACAGCGTGTCGATCACCAGCGTCGACTTGCCGCCGCCCGACACGCCCGTCACGCAGGTGAAGGTCCCGAGCGGCACGGAGGCCGTCACGTCGCGGAGGTTGTTGCCGGTGGCGCCGACGACGCGCAGCACGCGCTTCTTGTCGATCTTGCGCCGCTTCGGCACCGGGATGAACTCGCGCCCCGACAGGAACGCGCCGGTGACGCTGTTGGGGTCGGCCGCCACCTCGTCCGGCGTACCGTGCGCGATCACGTTGCCGCCGCGCACACCGGCGCCGGGCCCCATGTCGATCAGGTAGTCGGCCGCGCGGATCGCGTCCTCGTCGTGCTCGACCACGAGCACCGTGTTGCCCAGCGCCTTGAGCCGCCGCAGCGTGCCGAGCAGCCGCTCGTTGTCGCGCTGGTGCAGCCCGATCGACGGCTCGTCCAGCACGTAGAGCACGCCCGTCAGCCCGGAGCCGATCTGGCTGGCCAGCCGGATGCGCTGGCTTTCCCCGCCCGACAGCGTGGTGCTGCCGCGCGACAGGGTGAGATAGTCGAGCCCCACATCGACCAGGAACTGCAGCCGCTCCACGATCTCGCGCAGGATGCGCCGGGCGATGGCGGCGCGCTGCGGTGTCAGCGTCGCTTCCGCGGCGCCGAACCAGTCCAGCGCTCGGCGGATCGACAGATCGCCCGCGGCCGCGATGTCGTTCCCCGCGATCTTGACCGCCAGCGCCTGCGGCTTGAGCCGCGCCCCGCCGCATACGGCGCAGGGCTTCTCGCCCTGGTAGCGCGCCATCTCCTCGCGCACCCAGGCGCTGTCGGTCTCGGCGAAGCGGCGCTGCAGGTTGCTCAGCACGCCCTCGAACGCCTTGGTGACCCCGTAGGCGCGCACCCCGTCCTTGTAGGAGAATTCGATCGGCTCCGCGCTGCCGTGCAGCACCGTGTGCCGCACCGGCTCCGGCAGCTCCTCCCATGGCGTGCGCGTGCTGACTTTGTAGTGCCGCGCGATGCTCTGCAGGGTCTGGTCGTAATACGGCGATTGCGAGCCGGTCCACGGTGCGATCGCGCCGCCGGCCAGCGGCAGCCGCTCGTCCGGCACCACGAGCTCCGGGTCGAAGAAGGTCTCCACGCCGAGCCCGTCGCAGGCCGGGCAGGCGCCGTGCGGCGAGTTGAAGGAGAACAAGCGCGGCTCGATCTCCTCGATGGTGAAGCCGCTCACCGGGCAGGCGAAGCGCGAGGAGAACACGGTCCGCTCGCCGCCATCCGCGGCTTCGGCGTAGACCACGCCGTCGGCCAGCCCCAGCGCCGTCTCGAAGCTGTCGGCCAGCCGGGTCTCGACGCCGGGTCGCACCACCACGCGGTCCACCACCGCCTCGATGTCGTGCTTGGTCTTACGGTTCAGCGCCGGCACCTCGCCGATCTCGTGCAGCGTGCCGTCCACCTTGACGCGGGTGAAGCCGCGGCGCTGCAGCTCGCCCAGCTCCTTGCGGTACTCGCCCTTGCGGTCGCGCACCACGGGCGCCAGCAGCAGCAGCCGCGTGCCCTCCGGCATCGCCATCACCCGGTCCACCATCTGACTGACCGTCTGCGCCTCGATCGGCAACCCGGTGGCCGGCGAATACGGCACCCCCGCCCGCGCCCAGAGCAGGCGCATGTAGTCGTGGATCTCCGTCACCGTGCCGACGGTGGAGCGCGGGTTGCGGCTGGTGGTCTTCTGCTCGATCGAGATCGCGGGCGACAGCCCTTCGATGCTGTCGACGTCCGGCTTGCCCATCAGCTCGAGGAACTGCCGCGCATAGGCCGACAGCGACTCCACGTAGCGCCGCTGCCCTTCCGCATAGATCGTGTCGAACGCCAAGCTCGACTTCCCCGAGCCGGACAGCCCGGTGATGACGGTGAGCTGGTCCCGCGGGATCGTCACGTCCACGTTCTTGAGATTGTGCTCGCGTGCCCCGCGGACGCGAATGGAACCCGACATATGCTGCCCCGCGGCCGTTTTTGTTCGCTAATCGTTCAGGGCTGTATATGGCACCGAGGGTCCCGCGTGGAAACCCTCCCGGCGCTTGCAGCCCCCCGCCCAGCATGACACATGAAGGCCATCCACGACCACGGCAGCCGAAAAGGGACCCAAGCGATGGCCGGATCAGTCAACAAAGTCATCCTGGTCGGCAATCTCGGCAAGGACCCGGAATCGCGCAGCTTCCAGAATGGCGGCAAGGTGGTGAACTTCACCCTGGCCACGTCCGAGACCTGGAACGATCGCGGGTCGGGCGAGCGCAAGGAAAAGACCGAGTGGCACAACGTGGTGATCCGCAACGAGAAGCTGGGCGAGATCGCCGAGCGCTATCTCAAGAAGGGCGCCAAGGTTTACATCGAAGGCTCCATCCAGAGCCGTAAATACCAGGACCAGTCCGGCCAGGAGAAATACATCACCGAGGTGATCGTCGGCCCCTTCCGCGGCGAGCTCACCATGCTGAGCGGCCGTGGCGAAGAGGGCGGGATGGATGCCGGCGGCGGCGGCGGCGGCGGCTATCGCGAGCGCAGCCCGGCGTCGGCTCCGCGCAACGCCCCGGCCCGCTCCGGCGGCGGCGGTGGCGGCGGCGGCGCGCCGTCCTGGGATAGCGGCCGCGGCGGCGGCGGCGGCGATCTGGACGACGAGATCCCGTTCTGATGGTGCCGACCTCGTTCACCCTGCAGGTGGGCGACGACTCGATCGCCGACCTGCGGGAACGCCTGGCGCGCACGCGCTGGCCCGACCAGGCGCCTGGGGAGCCCTGGGCCTACGGCACCGACGTGGCCTACGCCCGCGAGCTGGTCGAGTATTGGCGCACCCGCTTCGACTGGCGCGCGCAGGAAGCGGCGCTGAACGCCTTTCCGCAGTTCACCGTCGAGCAGGACGGCATCCGGCTGCACTTCATCCACCTGGCCGGCGCCGGCGCCGACCCGGTGCCGTTGTTGCTGATGCATGGTTGGCCCGGATCGGTTTTCGAGTTCATCGACATCCTGCCGCGCCTGGCCGCCGCCGGCTTCACGGTGGTCGCCCCCTCGCTGCCGGGCTACGGCCTGTCGTTCACGCCGGGTCAGAAGCGGTTCGGCCCGTCCGACATCGCCGACGCCGCGCACGCACTGATGACGAAAACGCTCGGCTACCAGCGATTCGCCGTGCAGGGCGGCGATTGGGGCGCCCATGTCGGCACCAGCATGGCCGCCCGCTACCCGGCCTCGCTGATCGGGCTGCACCTCAACATGCTGTCCCTGCCCGCTGACGCGAAGCCGGAGGGCGAGCCGACCGCGGACGAGCAGGCCTACCTCGAGCAGATCGCGCACTGGAACAAGGAACAAAGCGGCTACACCCAGATCCAGGGCACTCGGCCGCAAACCCTTTCCTTCGCCGTGACCGACAGCCCGGCCGGCCTGGCCGCCTGGATCGCCGAGAAGTTCCACGCCTGGTCCGACAATGACGGCACCATCGAGAGCGCCATCGACCGCGACCGCATGCTGGCGAACATCTCGCTGTATTGGTTCACCGGGGCCATCGGCTCCTCGTTCTGGCCCTATTACGCCCGGATCCACGGCGACAACGCGATCCCGGCCGGCCGCACCGTCGACGTGCCGGTCGGCTACGCCGCCTTCCCGCACGAGATCCGCCGCCCGCCGCGTAGCATCGCCCGCCAGTATTACACGGACATCCGCCGCTGGACTCCGATGGCCAAGGGCGGCCATTTCGCCGCCCTCGAGCAGCCCGCCGCGCTGGCCGACGACGTCGCCGCCTTCTTCGGCGGCCTCCGCGCATGACCCGGCGCCCGCACCACTTCCACCTCGGCCTCGACCACGCCGGCGACCGTCACCGCCGCCTGCGCGACGGCGCCGAGTGCCGCCGCGCCCGCGAGCGGCATCTGTTGCACCCCGTCGTCGTCCTGGTGGCGTCGGGCGCGCAGCAACCGCGCTGGCGCAACGGCCTGCAGCGTCGCCGCTGGATGCTGCTGACCGAGCAGATCCGCGGCGACCGCCGCTGCTTCCAGATGACGCTCCGCCGCCCGCCGCTGATCTCGCCGATCATTCCGTTCTAGCGTTGGGTGCCGCGGCCAGATGCGCCCGCAGCGCGTCCACGAAGACCGGCACCTTGGCCGACAGGCTCCGATGCACCGGATAGACGGCGTGCACGTCGACAAGCTCGGGCCGGAACGCCGGTAGCAGGCGGACCAGCTCGCCGCTGGCCACCAGCGGTCGCGCCAGGAAGTCGGGCAACCGACCGATCCCGGCGCCCCCGGCCACCAGGATTTGCAGCACCGCCGGCTCGGGCGCCACCGCCCCGACCGGCACCGCCACCCGATGCACCTCCCCCTCCGGACCGGTGAACACCCACTCGCTGGGCCGATCGATCCAGCCCAGCAGCGTGTGCGCGGCGAGGTCGCCGGGCTCGAGCGGGATGCCGCGCTCCGCCAGCCGGGCCGGTGCATGGCCATAGCTCGATCGAGCCGAGCTTGCGGGCCATCAGGTCGGAGTCCGCCAACTGCCCGACGCGGATTGCCACATCGACCTCCTCGCGCGCGAGGTCCACGACGCGGTTCTCCGTCTCCAGCACGACCCGCAGCGCGGGGTAGCCCGCATAAAGGCCGGCAGCATCGGCGCCACGAGGCCCAGGGCGAAGGTGACCGCCGCGTTGATCCGGAGCGTGCCGCGCGGCGTGCCGGTCAGTCCTTCGAGCACGGCGCCGACATCCGCCTCCAACCGGGCCAGTGACCGGCTGACGGCGACCTGGCCGCGCGGCGGCATCGGCACCCCGGGCTGCTGACGCTGCCGTCATGGGCGGCAGCAACGGCGCACGCCTCGAGCTAACCGGCGGGTCCGCGCGCCTGCCTCGCACGGACCCGCTCGCGGTAGACGATGTACAGCCCGCTCGCGATGATCACCGCCGCGCCGAGCAGGGCGGCGCCGTCCGGCAGGTTGCCGAACACCAGGTAGCCCAGCGTGCCGGAGGCGATCAGCTGGATATAGGAAAACGGCGCCAGCACGGAGGCGGTGGCGCGCCGATAGGCCAGGATCAGCAGGTACTGGCCCGACGACGCGAACACGCCGAGCAGGACGCTGAGCCCGAGCTCGGCCGCCGTTGGCTCCCGCCAATTGAACGGCAGCAGCACCGTCAGCACTAGCAGCCCGACCGTGGAGCTCCACAACAGCGTCGCCTCGCTGCGATCCGTCGCCCCGATCACCCGCGTGACGATCATCGCCGCCGCCCAGCAGGCCGCCGAGCTCAGCGGATACAGCGCCGCCCATTGCAGCGCCTCGCTGCCGGGCCGGATCACGATCAGCACGCCGCCCAGCCCGACCAGCGTCGCCGCCCAGCGATGGATGCCCACGGGCTCGCGCAGCAGCAGCACGGACAGAGCGGTGATGAAGGCCGGCGACACGAACGACAGCGCCGCCGCCTCCGCGAGCGGTAGGTAGCTGAGCCCGGAGATGAAGAACACGGACGACCCCAGCAGAGTCAGCGCCCGCAATACCTGCAGCGACGCGCGCCGCGGCCGCAGCCCGGCGAAGCGCCGCCGCCCGGCGATCACCACGCCGAACACGGCGAAGACGATGTAGCGCACCCACGCGATCTCGACCGCCGGCAGCGCGGCCTCCCGCAGGTATTTCGAGATCGTGTCCGACAGGGAGAACAGGAAGACGCCGCAGACCACTTGGACGATGGCGGGCCATACGGAAGGCGACTCGGCCCGTGGCGTCGGGGGGATCATGCCGGTGACTTACCGCATGATCTCCGCGCCGTCTCCGCCCGAGATCGGCGCCGTTACGCGCCCGGTCCGCTCACCAGCGCGAACCGCGCTCCCTGCGGATCGCGGCAGGTCAGCGTCCAGGCGCCGCCCGGCACTTCGGTGGGGCCGAACAAGACGGTGCCGCCGGCTGCCGCCACCCGCTCGGCTGCAGCTTCGATCCCGTCGACCACGACGTAGAACAGCCAGTGCGGCGGCGAGCCCGGCGGGGCCGTCATGATGCCGCCGCGATCGAGCCCGTCGTAAGCGAAGAGCTGGTACGTCCCCATCGGACCCATGTCGATCGCGCGGCTCCGCTCCCAGCCGAACAGCCCGGCGTAGAAGCCGAACGCGGCCTCTCCGTCATGCGCCTGCAGCTCGCGCCAGCCGATGCTGCCGGGCGCCATGGGCGGCGGATCCTCGCCGTGCGAGTGCGGCGCGTAGAGGTAGAACACCGCCCCGCCCGGGTCGGCCATCACGGCGAAGCGGCCCACCGCCGGGATCTCCTCCGGCCCGTAGCGCAGCTGGCCGCCGGCCGCCTCGGCGCGGGCCACGGTGGCATCGACGTCGGGCACCTCGACGTAGCCGGTCCAGTGCGGCGGCACCCCCTGCGCCTGCAGGTGCGGCGGCAGGCGCATCACTCCGGCGTTGAGCAGGGATCCGGTCTTCAACACCGTGTAGGGCGTGTCGGCCACCGGCTCCGGCGTCCAGCCGACGACGCCGGCGTAGAAGGCCGCCGCCGCCGCCGGGTCGGTGGTCGCGAGGTCGTACCAAATGAAAGCGCCGGCGCTCACCGCAGCCCTCCCCACCCATGGCGGACCTTTACGGCGCGCCCCATATCCGCGATACCCAACCGGGTATCCGAGGCCCGGACTATCGCCGCCCGCGGCCTCCCATCGCAACGGAAAACTCCGATTTGAGCGACACGCCTCCAGACGCGCCCCTTCCGCCGGGCCCCACCTCGCCGCCTGTGATGCTCGAAGACGAGATGCGCCGGTCGTATCTCGACTACGCCATGTCCGTCATCGTCGCCCGCGCCCTGCCCGATGCGCGCGACGGCCTCAAGCCGGTCCATCGCCGCATCCTCTACGGCATGAACGAAAGCGGCTACACCGCCGACAAGCCCTACCGCAAATCCGCCCGCATCGTGGGCGACGTCATGGGCAAATACCACCCGCACGGCGACAGCTCGATCTACGACGCCATGGTCCGCATGGCCCAGCCCTTCTCCATGCGAGTCCCGCTGATCGACGGCCAGGGCAATTTCGGCTCCGTCGACGGCGACCCGCCGGCGGCCATGCGCTACACGGAGGCCCGCTTGGCGCGTGCCGCCGAACGCCTGCTCGCCGACATCGACAAGGACACCGTCGAGTTCCAGCCGAACTACGACGAGAGCGAGACCGAGCCGAAGGTCCTGCCCGCCGCCTACCCCAACCTGCTGGTCAACGGCGCCAACGGCATCGCCGTCGGGATGGCCACCAACATCCCGCCGCACAACCCGACCGAGATCATCGACGCCACCCTCGCGCTGATCGCCGATCCCGACGTGCCGTTGGACGAGTTGATGAAGATCGTCCCCGGCCCGGACTTCCCGACCGGCGGCCTGATCCTCGGCCGCGCCGGCATCCGCAACGCCTTCGAGAGCGGCCGCGGCAGCCTGGTCGTGCGGGCCAAGGCGGTGTTCGAGGAATTCCGCGGCGGCCGCACCGCCATCGTGGTCAACGAGATTCCCTACCAGGTCAACAAGAGCACGCTGCTCGAGAAGATCGCCGAGCTGGTCCGCGCCAAGCAGGTCGAGGGCATTTCCGACCTGCGCGACGAGAGCGACCGCGACGGCATGCGCATCGTGATCGAGCTCAAGCGCGATGCCACGCCGGAAGTGGTGCTGAACCACCTCTACCGATTCACCCAGCTGCAGACGAGCTTCGGCGTCAACTTCCTCGCCCTCGACAATGGCCGCCCGCGGCTGATGGGCCTCAAGGACGCGCTGGAGGTGTTCCTCGTGTTCCGCGAGGAGGTCATCCTCCGCCGCTCGCGCTACGAGCTGTCCCGTGCGCGCGACCGGGCCCACCTTCTGATCGGCCTGGCCATCGCGGTCGCCAACATCGACGCCGTCATTCAGGTCATCCGCTCGAGCCCCGACAGCGCCACCGCGCGGGCCGCGCTGATGGAACGCGCCTGGCCGGCCGCCGACATCGGCGCCCTGCTCGCCCTGGTGGACGACGCCGGCAACCAGATCGTGGACGACACCGTCCGCCTGACGGAAACGCAGGCGCGCGGCATCCTCGACCTGCGCCTGGCCCGGCTCACCGGGCTGGAGCGCGAGAAGATCCAGGCCGACCTGACGGAAGTCGCCGGCGAGATCACCGCCCTGCTGGAGATCCTGGGCAGCCGCCCGCGCCGGCTGGAGGTGATGCGCGACGAGCTGATCGCCGTCCGGGCCGAGATCGCCTCGCCGCGCCGCACCGGCATCGTCGACGGCCTGGCCGACCAGGACGACGAGAGCCTGATCGAGCCCGGCCAGATGGTGGTCACCATCACCCGCGACGGCTTCATCAAGCGCACCCCGCTCGAGACCTACCGCCAGCAGAACCGCGGTGGCCGCGGCCGCACCGGCGCCGGCACCCGGGGCGACGACGTGGTGACCCGGTCGTTCAATGCCCACACCCACCAATGGGTGCTGTTCTTCTCCTCCGGCGGTAAGGCGTTCCGCGAGAAGGTGTGGCGCCTGCCGGAAGCCGGGCCGACCGCCAAGGGCCGCGCCCTGGTCAACCTGCTGCCCGAGCTCGGCGGCGACACCGTGACCGCGGTGCTGCCGCTGCCGCAGGACGAGACGCTGTGGGAGAACCTCCACCTCGTCTTCGCCACCGCGTCAGGCACCGTGCGGCGCAACAAGCTGTCCGATTTCGGCCGCATCCGCGCATCCGGCCTGATCGCGATGAAGCTGGACGACGGCGATCGGCTGATCGGTGTGGCGACCTGCCGCGAGGGCGACGACGTCTTCCTGGCCACCGAGCTCGGCCGCTGCATCCGCTTCCAGATCAGCGACGAGACGCTGCGGGTGTTCACCGGCCGTGACAGCTCCGGCGTGCGCGGCATCCGGCTGCAGACCGGCACCGCGCCGGGCTCGCGGCACGACCGGGTCATCAGCCTGTCCGTGCTTCGGCACGTGGAAGCGACCGCCGAGGAGCGGCTGTCCTATCTCAAGACCGCACGCCGCCGTGGTGGCGCGGAAGACGAGGTCGTCAACGTCACCGCCGTGGGCGAGGAGCAATCGGTCGCCGAGATCGCGCTGAGCGCCGAACGCATCGGCGAGCTGGAAGCCTCCGAGGAGATCCTGCTCACCGTGACGGAAGGCGGCTTCGGCAAGCGGTCCTCCGCCTACGAATACCGGGTGACCGGGCGCGGCGGCCAGGGCATCGCCAACGTCACGCTGTCCTCGCGCAACGGCCTCGGCGTGGTCGCGTCGTTCCCGGTGCGGCAGGGCGACGGCGTCATGCTCGTCACCGATGCCGGCCGGCTGATCCGCGTGCCGGCCGACCAGGTCCGCGTCACCGGGCGCTCCTCCATGGGCGTGACGTTGTTCCGCCTGGGCGAGAGCGAACGCGTGACCAGCGTGTTCCCCGTGCTGGACGCCGGCGATGCCGAGCCCGGCGCGGCCGACATCGAGGCCACCGTGATCGAGACCACCATCATCGAGCCGGGCGAGGCCGCCCCCGGCTCCGACGAAGACACGGCCGAGACGCCCGATGCCTGATCGCGCGCATATCGGCGTCTATCCCGGCACCTTCGACCCGGTGACCAACGGGCACATCGACATCATCGCCCGTGCCGCCAAGATGCTGCACCGCCTGGTCATCGGCGTGGCCGCCAACCCGGGCAAGGGGCCGCTCTTCACGCTGGAAGACCGCCTCGAGCTCGTCCGTGCCGAAGCCGAGCCGATCGCCGCCCGCACCGGCACCCAGATCGAAGTGCAGCCGTTCGACAACCTGCTGGTCGGCTTCGCGCGCTCGGTGGGCGCCAGCGTCATCGTCCGCGGTCTGCGCGCCGTTACCGATTTCGACTACGAGTTCCAGATGGTCGGCATGAACCACCGCCTGGACCCGGAGGTCGAGACCGTCTTCTTCATGGCCAGCGAGCGGCACCAGTTCATCTCGTCGCGCTTCGTCAAGGAGATCGCCCGCCTCGGCGGTGACGTCAGCAGCTTCGTGCCTCCGCTCACCCTGCAGCGGACGCTCGAGCGCGTGAAGGAGTAAGGAGAAGAGTGGCCATGTTCCGCCGCACCATGATCGGGCGCCGCCTGATCGCCAGTTTCGTTTTTGCCGCAATGGGAGTTCTGATGTCCGACGCCGCCGATGCCCAGCCCGCCGCCACGGGCGACAACTGGATCCTGGAGCTGAAGGATAGCTGCCGGGTCGTGATCAAGCTGCGGCCGGACCTGGCGCCGAAGATGGTCGAGCGCGTCAAGACGCTCACGGCCGAGGGCTTCTACGACGGCACGCCGTTCCACCGCGTGATCGAAGGCTTCATGGCCCAGGGCGGCGACCCGACGGGCTCCGGCAGCGGCGGCAGCAAGCTGCCCAACGTGCCGGCCGAGTTCACCAACAAGGCCCACTTCCTGCGCGGCACCGTCGGCGCGGCGCGTACCAACGACCCCAACAGCGCCAACAGCCAGTTCTACATCATGTTCGCGCCCGCGACCCACCTGGACGGCCAATACACCATCTTCGGCCAGGTCGTCTCCGGCATGGAATGCATCGACAAGATCAAGCGCGGCTCCGGCGGCGGCGGCTCCGTCTCCAGCCCCGACAAGATCATCCGCGCCACCATCGGCTGAACGTCCCGCCACCAACGTGACCGGGGAGCGCGTTGACGCTCCCCGGCCACCCCGGTATCGACACCCGCACGGGCCTGTAGCTCAGCTGGTAGAGCACGGGACTTTTAATCTTGTGGTCGTGGGTTCGAGTCCCACCGGGCCCACCACCTCACCCCGCGACCGGTCGACCGTTCATCCCGGCAGCAGGCCCGCCTTGCGGTAGCTGTCGATCAGTCCGTCGAACACGGTGATGTCCGACCGGCTTCGTGCCATCCCCATGACCGGCATCTGGCCGCGCGCGCCGCGCCGCTTCTGGCACGTGGGTCCCATGGCGCGATCGGTGCGCGACCTCGCGCTCGCGCTCACGCAACTGGCGGGGCCTGATGGGCAGGACGCGTTCGCCAGCAGCGCCGCCCCGTTCCAGGCCGGCCTCGCCCGTGAGCCCGGCCGCCCGCTTCGCGTGGGCTGGATGGTCGGACCCGGCCTCGGACCGGTCGACCCCGAAGTGGCCGCGACCGTGAAAGCGGCGGCCGACGCGCTGGGGGCCATCGGCGTCGCCGTCGAGCCCGTCGGCATCCCGGCGCTGGAGCGAGATTTCGCGCTCGACGTCTTCAACCGCCTGCACGTGATGGAGATGAAGCCCGCCTTCCGGGCCGCAACGGCGGGTCACGAGGCGCAGATGTACAAGATGGCCAAAGCCATGTTGTCGTTACCCGACACCTCCATGGCGGACTTCATCGACGCCGAGCAGGCCGCCGAGCGCATCCGGGACGGGTATGCCGACTACTTCTCGCGCTACGACGCGCTGATCACCCATGTGCTGCCGATCCCGGCGCACAAGCACGGCGTCGAGACCTTCACCATCGACGGGCAGACGGTGGACGCAACCTATCTGCAGGGTGCCACGGTGCCGCTGAACGTCACCGGGCTGCCGGGGCTGTCGATGCGGTTCGGAACCAGCGCGGAAGGGCTGCCGATCAACGTGCAAATCGTCGGAAGTTGGCAGGCGGAGGCCACCATCCTGCACGTCGCCTCGCTGTTGGAAAACGTCAGTCCGGTCCGCGGCCTCCACCCCACCCTTTGACCGCCGGCCCCGGGCTCGCGGACCTGATCCGATCGCGCGAGGTCTCGCCGGTCGCGGTCATGCGGGCGCATCTGGATCGGATCGAGCACGCCAACCCCAAGCCGAACACCATCGTCACCCCGAGGCGTCGGTGCGGCAGGGCGAGGCGCTCGGCCTCGGCAGCGCCCATAACGGCGCGCTCAACCCGGCTTGTCTCACGACCCACCGCTTCTCGCTCGACGACGCCCCACACGGCCAAGACATGGTCAAGCATAGGACCGATGGCTGCGTGCGCGCCGTGTTCGCGCCCTGACCGCCTCGTGCCGTCATCAAGGGGTGCCGGCGGGAACCACGATGCCGAGCCGGTCGGCGATGCGCTGCGCGGTCGCGTGCCGCTGCGCCGTGATGTCGGCCACGCGCCTGCGCGCCGCCGCCACGATGGCAGGCGGCGCGGTTTCCACGGTGCCGGCGTCGAAGGGCGGCTCCGGCGCATACACCATGTGCAGCTGGATCGACTGCGCCGCCGCCTCGCCCCGCAACTCGGCGGCTAGGCGCAGCGCCCCGTCGATGCCGGCCGTGACGCCGGCCGCGAACACCCAGTTACCGTCGACCACCACCCGCTCGTTCACCGGGGTCGCGCCGAAATACGGTAGCAGGTCGAAGGAGGCCCAGTGCGTGGTGGCGCGGCGCCCGGTCAGCAGCCCGGCGGCGCCGTAGATCAGGGCGCCCGTGCACACGGAGAAGATGCTGTGCGCGCCCGCCGCCTGGCTGCGGATCCAGGACAGGACGTCCTCGTCCTCCATCAATGCCTCCTGCCCGAAGCCGCCCGGGATGTGCAGCACGTCCAGTTGCGGCGCGTTGCCGATCTCGTCATCCGGCGTCAGGCGCAGCCCCTTCAGGTCACGGACGGTCTCGGCCGTCTTGCCGTACACCCGATAGGTCGAGTTCGGGATGCGGGCCAGGACTTCGAACGGCCCAGTCAGGTCGATCTGATCGATGCCCTCGAACAAGAGGGAGCCGATCTGTAGGTGCCGGTCAGGGGGGAGCATGGGCGGGCCTCGCGGAGGAAGGGGTGCAAACAGGTTTGGACAAGCGGAGCCTATCGCGACACGATGTGGCCAATATGACAAAGAGCCCACGTTTTCCGCCAAAACCAGCCGATCCGGCCGGACCTCGCGTCGTCGAGGTCCTCGTCTTCCCGTCCGTGCAACTCCTCGATGTCGCCGGACCGTTGCAGGTCTTCGCCAGTGCCAACGAACACATCGTCCGCTCCGGCGGGCCGGCGCCCTACGCGCTGCGGACGGTGGCGATCGGCGGTGGCGTCGCGAGCTCGGCCGGGTTGGACCTGGCCGCCGCGCCGTTATCGGCGTTGAGTTCCCCGATCGACACGCTGGTGGTGGCAGGCGGTCCCGGCGTGATGGCGGCGTGCGACGACCCGGCGCTGGTCGGCTGGGTGACCGCCCGCGCCGCGACGGCGCGGCGGACGGCCTCGGTGTGCACGGGCGCCTTTCTCCTGGCGTCATGCGGTTTGCTGGATGGCCGCCGGGTCACGACTCACTGGTCGTTCTGTGACAAACTGGCCGAACGCTGCCCCGCGGCCCATGTCGAACCGGACCCCATCTTCCTCCATGACGGACCGATCTGGACGTCCGCGGGCGTCACGGCCGGGATCGATCTCGCGCTCGCTTTAGTGGAGCGGGATCTGGGCCGGGCCGTGGCCCTCGCGGTCGCGCGCCATCTCGTGGTGTTCCTCAAGCGGCCCGGCGGACAGGCGCAGTTCAGCGCGGCCCTGTCCCTGCAGAGCGCCGATGAGCGGTTCGACGCGTTGCACCAGTGGATGCTGACCCGCCTCGCCGGCGACCTATCGGTGCCGGCGCTGGCCGGAAAAGCCGGGATGAGCGAGCGCAGCTTCAGCCGGCACTACCTTGAGACGACCGGGACCACTCCGGCGCGGGCCGTGGAGCGCCTGCGCGTCGATGCGGCACGGCAGCTGCTCTCCGAATCACGGCAGCCGATCGGCCGGGTCGCCGCGCGCTGCGGGTTCGGCTCGGAGGAAACCATGCGGCGATCGTTCCTGCGTTTGCTGGCAGTGGCCCCGCAGCAGTATCGGTCGCACTTCAGTTCTTGAGGGCGCCCCCGGGCATCGACGGCAGCCCGGCGTCGCGCTCCGTGTCCGGGTCGAGACCCTCGATCCGCGACCGCAGCGCCAGCAAGCGGGCGGCCAGGTCGTCCAGCAACAGGCGGATGCGCGGCGCGTGGCGCAGGTCCGGGTGGGTGAGCAGCCAGAGGTCGGTGCTGAGCGCGGGGTCCGGGGCAGATAGGCGCACGAGGGCAGCATTGCCGTCCCCGGCGAAACACGGCAGCAGGCCGATGCCGAGGCCTGCCAGGATCGCGGCCCTGATGCCGCTCACGGTATCGAACCGGCTGGCGATGCGGTCCGGCGGCAGGGTCCGTAACCGGATGGCGCCGGCCAGCCCGGCCATTGCGTCGCCGAAGCCGACCCAGGGGCCGGCGCTCAACAAGGTCGCTGGGTCCTGCCCGTCCACGAGGGTGCGGGCGGCATAGGGGGCCCAGGCGATGCGGGCCACCTTGCGGCCCACCAGTGTGTCCGGCGGCGCGGCGGTCGCCCGGATCGCCACGTCCGCGTCGCGGCGGGACAGGTTGTGCGGCACGTTGCCCGTCACGACGTCCAGCCGGACGAGCGGGCACGCTGCCGTGAACGCGGCCAGCAGCGGCATCAGCAAGTCGCACAGCAGGGCGTCGCTGGTCGCGATCCGCACCTCGCCCTCCGGCTCGGCGGTCTGCCCCGACAGGCGGAGCAGCGCGTCGCCGAGCTGTTCGGTGGTCCGGCCGGCCAGCGCCACCAGCTCCGACGCTGCCGCTGTGGGGACGTAGCCCTGCGGCGTGCGCTCGAAGACCGGGGTGCCCAGCGCGGACTCCACCTGGCGGAGGCGACGGAACACGGTGGAATGGTCCAGCCCCAACCGGGTCGCCGCGGCAGGCAGGGTCCGCGCCTCGGCGACGACGCCGAGAAGCTGAAGGTCGCCCCAGGGCAACGTCGTGCGGCTGGGACTGGCGCGTTTCGGCAAGCGAGGCATTGCATCCGTGCAATAGCATGGGGCGGACCGGCCGCCTATCTGTTGCGCTATCGACGGCTTACCGGCCGCCTGGGAGGCTCGCACCATGAACAGCAACGGCATCCACCACGTCACTTTCATCGCCGGGTCGGCGCAGCGCAATCTCGACTTCTACACGCGCACGCTCGGGCTGCGGCTGGTCAAGAAGACGGTCAATTTCGACGATCCCGGCGCCTACCACCTGTATTTCGGCGACGAGGCCGGCACGCCCGGCACCATCATGACGTCGTTCCCGTGGGAGAACGCGGCGCCTGGCCGCGGCGGCGTGGGCGAGCAGGAGGAGACGAGCTTCCGCGTGCCGCTCGCCGCGATCGGCGAGTGGACGACCCGGCTGCTGCCGTTCGGCGTCGAGCGCATCGAGCGCTTCGGCGAGACGGTGCTGACTCTGCGCGACCCGGACGGGCTGCGCGTGGCGTTGGTCGGCGTCCCGGGGCTCGAGACCGAGCCCGGCTGGACCGGCACCGTGCCGGCCACCATGGCGATCCGCGGCTTCCACGGCGTGCGGCTGATGCTCGACTCGGTCGCGGCGACCGGGCGGGTGCTGACGGACGTGTTCGGCTTCGAGCGCGAGACGACGGAGGGAACCGCCACACGCTTCCGCGTGCCGGGCGCCGCGATCGGCGGCGTCGTCGACCTGGTGGAGGCCGGCGGCTTCCTGCCGGCGCGGATGGGGCGCGGCTCGGTGCATCATCTCGCCTTCCGCGCCGCCGACGATGCCGCTCAGGCGGCGATGGTGGCCAAGCTGGCCAGCGATCACGGCCTGCACACGACCGAGCAGAAGGATCGGGACTATTTCCGCTCCGTTTATTTCCGCTCGCCCGGCGGCGTGCTGTTCGAGATCGCCACCGACGTGCCCGGCTTCGCGGTCGACGAAGCGCCGGACGCGCTCGGGACCGCGCTGAAGCTGCCCGCCTTCCTGCGCCCGCACCGCGCCCAGATCGAGGCCGCGTTGCCGACGCTCGCCGTGTCCGAACTCGCCTAGGAGGTCTCGATGTCCGATGTGATCGACCTGCCGCTCCGCCACCGCTTCGTCTCCGCGACAGCTGACGGTGCCGCACCGCTCCTGCTGCTGCACGGCACCGGTGGCAGCGAGGACGACCTGCTGCCGCTGGGACGGACGCTGTCCCCAGGGGCGGCGCTACTCTCCCCTCGCGGCGCGGTGAGCGAGCACGGGATGCCGCGCTTCTTCCGCCGCCTGGCCGAAGGCGTGTTCGACGAGGACGATCTGCGCCGCCGCACCGCCGACCTCGCGCGCTTCGTGGCCGGGGCCCGGGCGGCTTACGGGCTGGCGGCGCCGGTTGCGGTCGGGTTTTCCAACGGTGCCAACATCGCTGCCGCCTTGCTCCTGCTACATCCCGCCGTGCTGGCGGGCGCGGTGCTGCTGCGGGCGATGGTGCCGCTGACGACGCCGCCGGCGACGGTGGGGCCGGCCACGCCCGTGCTGATCCTGTCCGGAATGGCGGATCCGATCGTGAGGCTGGAGAATAGCGCGCGCCTCGAGGCCGACCTGGCGCAAGCCGGCGCGCGCGTCACCCGCCGGGTCATGCCGGGCGGCCACGAACTGACCCAAGCCGATCTGTCCGCCGCGGCGGATTGGCTGCAAACGGAGCACATGCGATGAGCGTCGAAGCCTGCCCCACCGACCTGATGCCCGCCCTGGTCGATGACGTCATCGTGCCGCGGGCGCACGATATCGGCGGCTTCGAGGTGCGCCGCGCGCTGCCGGCCACGCAGAAGCAGATGGTCGGCCCCTTCATCTTCTTCGACCAGATGGGGCCGGGCGAGTTCCTTACCGGGCGCGGGCTCGACGTGCGGCCGCATCCGCATATCGGCTTGTCCACCGTGACCTACCTGTTCGACGGTGCCATCCAGCATCGCGACAGCCTCGGCACCGACCTGCCGATCCGGCCCGGCGACGTCAACTGGATGACGGCCGGGCGCGGCATCACCCATTCCGAGCGCACGCCCGGCACCGACCGCAGCCACGACAACCGGCTGTTCGGCATCCAGTCCTGGCTGGCACTGCCGAAGGCGAACGAGGAAACCGCGCCCGACTTCGCCCATCATCCGGGCGATACGCTGCCGTTGGTCGAGGATGGCGGGATGCGCCTGCGCCTGATCGCCGGCGGTGGCTGGGGCCTGCGCTCGCCCGTCCGCACGCCGTCCGAGCTGTTCTACGCCGACGCCATCCTCCAGCCCGGCGCGCCGATGCCGTTGCCGGACGGGCACGAGGAGCGCGGCGCCTACGTGGTGACCGGCAGTGTGACGGTGGCCGGCACCGACTACGAGGCGGGCCGGATGCTGCTGTTCCGCGCCGGGGACGGCATGTCGCTCCGCGCCGGCCCGGCCGGCGCGCGGCTGCTGCTCCTCGGCGGGGCGGTGATGGACGGGCCGCGCTACCTGTTCTGGAACTTCGTCTCCTCCTCGCGCGAGCGGATCGAGCAGGCAAAAGCCGACTGGAAGGCCGGCCGGTTCGATACGGTGCCGGGCGACGATCGCGAGTTCATCCCGCTGCCGGAGCTGAAGGTGGCCGCCGCCCCGGCGGTGCAGGCCCCCGCCGCGGGCGCGCCGACGAGCTGAGCCGCCCGATCGCCGGCATTGCGATTCCGCAATGTCGGCATGGCAAATCGGCGCATTCCGCCCGGATCGTTGCAATGCTCAACTCGTCACGTCGCAGCAACGAGAGGTTGGACCATGGCATTGTTCACCACCAAGGACGGCACGGAACTCTTCTTCAAGGATTGGGGCTCCGGGCGCCCGGTCGTGTTCAGCCATGGCTGGTTGCTGAACGCGGATGCGTGGGAAAGCCAGATGCGGCATCTGGCGAGCAACGGCTTCCGCACGATCGCCCATGACCGGCGCGGCCATGGCCGGTCGACCCAGACCTTCGGCGGCAACGACATGCACACCTATGCCGACGACCTGGTGCAGCTGATCGAGCATCTTGACCTGCGCGACGCCGTGCTGGTGGGCCACTCCACCGGCGGCGGCGAGGCCGCCTTGGTCGCCGCGCGACTGGGTACGGCGCGGGTGCGCGGCGCCGTCCTGGTCAGCGCCGTGGCGCCGATGATGGTGCAGGGGCCGGACAACCCGGATGGCGTGCCGCTCGCCGTGCTCGACGGCCTGCGGGCCGGCCTGCTCCGAGACCGGTCGCAGCTGTTCCAGGATTTCGCACCGACCTTCTACGGGGCGGACCTGCCGGGCGCATCGGTCAGCCAGGGGATGAAGGACACGTTCTGGGCGCAAGGCATGATGGCCGGCCTCCCCGCCGTGTACGACTGCGTGGCGGCCTTTTCCGAAACCGACTTTGCCCCGGCGCTGCGGCAGCTCGAGATGCCGGTGCTGGTGATCCACGGCGACGCCGATCAGGTCGTCCCGTTCGCGGCCACCGGCAAGCGCTCCGCTACCATCGCTCCGCACGCGACGCTGAAGGTCTATCCCGGTGCGCCCCACGCCGTGCCGGACATCTGCCGCGACCGGCTCAACGCCGACCTGCTGGCGTTCGTCCGGGCCTGAGCGGCGCCCGGCACGGGCCTGATCTCGGCCGGGCTGCTCGCCCGGCCGGTTCAGGCCGCCCGGGCAGCCCGGCGCCTGCGGAACACCGCCACCAGCGGCAGCGTCACGAAGCCGAGCATGAGCACGGCGCCGACCAGGAAGGTCAGCGTACGGTTCCACAACCGGTCCAGCGCCAGGTCGGTGGTGACCAGTTCCGGATGCGCCGGATCGGCCATCGCTCGGGCGCTGTAGTCGCCGAAATGCACGTCGGCGAACGCGTAGTTCACCGAGCGGGTGATGGTGCCGGAAGGGGTGCGGTTCGACAGGGTCAGGTCGCAGATCGACAGGACCAGCTTGGTGGAGCAGGAGCCCTTGACGATGTGCCCGTCCTCCGCCGGTTCCGCCGTGGCACGGATCTGCCAGTCGCTCAGCAAAGGCGGCGCGGTGAAGACGAACATGGCGACCAGAAAGCCGGCGAACATCAGCACGCCGAGCGTCGCCCAGATGCGTTGCCGCAGGCCGCCGCCGCGGGGTGGCAGGCGCGTCAGGGGTGGCGCGGGGTCGGGTTGCGTTGGCATCGGGTCAGTCCTCGTGGGGAGAATGGACGGTTTCGGCCGCGAGTTCGCGGCGGGCGAAATCGGCCGCACGGTAGCGGCCGAGCAGGTCGGCATACGCTTGCGCCGTCATGCGGCGCGGCAGTCCCGACTTGAAGGTGATGATGCGCTGACGGGGATCGAGCGTGATCCGGCGCGCGCCGGGCCGACGGGCCGGGAACGGCGCTTCGGGCGACAGGAGCAGCCGCGTGCTGACCCGGCCGCGGTCGAGCACGATGTCCAGATCGAGGAGGTGCGGCCAGGCGATCGGGCGGTCCAGGCCCGGCAAGCTCATGGCGTCGGGCCGCAACAACAGGAATGGCTGTCCGCGGCGGCGCCACATGACCAGGCCCCATCCGGCGAAGCCCAACCCGGGCAGGAGGGCCAAGCCGCCGACGAGCCGGCTTTCCGATGCGCTCAGCCCCGGCATCCCGACCGCGAGCAGGACGAGGCCGATCAGCACGAACACGATCGCCGCGCCGCCGACGAACAGGGCGGCCGCGCGCAGGTTCTCCTGCAACGGCTGCTCCTCCGGGTCCACCGCCGAGGCGGCCTCCTGCAGGACTTGGCGCATCGCCAAAGCCCGGCCTCGGGCCAGCTCCAGGAAATCCGCCGTGGCGGTACGGCACAGGGCGCCGGGATCGGCAAACAGCGTCGATAGCAGCGTCGGTGCGTCCGGCCGGGGCGGCAGGGTGGCGTCGGTCAGCATGACCGCATCGGGCGCCCGGCCCAGGGCGACCAGGCGGAGCTGCGTGGGAGGGTGGGTGTCGGTCGGATGGGGCTGCCGTCGTTCGAGCAGCGGGGCCGGGTCGGCGAGGCCCTGGGCGGTCGCGTGGCGCAGCGTCGCCGCCACCAGATCGTCCGGGGCCGTTTCCGGCGCCCGAAAGGCGGCGTCCAACGTTTCGTCGATCCGGGCGTCGGCGGTTGCCGTGCGCAACAAGGCGCGCGCCGCCGCGTCCGCCGTGGTGACGGCCGCGCCCGCCGCGTCGGCGGCGAACTCGCGCAACCGGCTCCAATGCATCACGGCGCGATGGAAGCGCTCCATGGCGAAGATACCGAGCCGCAGGGAAGGCCGGGTCAGGAGGGAAAGGGAGCCGGCGCTGGTCGTCCCGGCCGCGATCACGGCGTCGAGCGAGCGCTCCACCCCGGCGTAGATCGGCAGGAATTGGAGGCTGTATTCGGTGTCGGACCCCGAGAAATGCGCCAGTTCATGGCCGATGATGGCGGCCAGCTCGTCGGCCCGCAGCAGGGGCAGGTACGGCAGCGGCACGTAGAGCGTGCGTCCCGCGAGCGGGATATCGCCGGGCTGCAGCAGCTTGGGCCCGGAGGAGACGAAGAACCCGCCCGTGAGACCGACCACGACGGCGTCGGGCTTCAACGCGCCCAGCCTCCCGGCCAGGTCGTCCAGCAAGCGCCACAAGCCCGGCGCCTCCGCCGCCGAGACGGCGCGGCCCCGAACCACGATCGGGTCGGGCGTGAACATCGCCACGGTGCGCCGCAGCTGCCGCACGGCCTTGAAGCCGGTCCACAGGCTGGCGCCGATCAGCACAACGGCGATGGTCAGCACCTTGAGGCTGCCGGCGGAGAAATCCCCGACCTCGAGGATGGCCATCGCCTCGAACGCCACCACCGTCACCGAACAGATGGCCAGCAGCACCACCTGCAGCCCGAGCACGGGCGGCAGCACGCGGTGCAGCACGGAGAACCCCCGCACCAGCGCGTCCCGCGAGGCGCGGCCGGCGCCGGCGAGGCTGGCCGCCGCCGCCAGGACCACCACCGAAAGAAGGGCGATCACCCCGGCGCACCCGATCGTCACCGGCGGCAGCACGCGCCGCCAGCGCTCGATCGCGAGCGCGGTGCCGGCATCGTCGAGGGCCTCGCGCGCTTTTTCGACCGCGTAGGGACCACCGTAGAGCTGGCCGTTGCGGCGGAACTCGGCCTCCATCTGCCGGCGCGGATTGGCCGCGATCCATGCGTCCAACCGTTGCACCGTTTGGCTGAGATAGCCGCGCTGGATCTCCAGATCCCAACGGTCGGTGTCGCCGCGCTGCATTTCCCACCAACCGATGGCCACGATCAGCAGCGGAACGACGACGGTGGTCAGGACGATGCCGATCGTGGCCCGGGTCGGGCGGGTGTCCCGGTCTCCCGTGAGCCCGATGGTTTGCTGCGACGTCATTTCCGGCGGATGATTTCCCAGCGGGGTTCGTTGCGCAACCCGCGATGGGGACGGACGACGTCGAACGGAGGGAGATCGCAGTGGCTCGACCAGATAGTCGTCCGCCTCGACCGCGGCGGCCCGCCAGGCGGTGGGCGCTGCTGCTGGCGTGCCTGCTTCCCGCGCTCCCGGCCCGGGCACAAATCGCGGCGTCGGAGGCGCAAGCGGTCTTCGCGCCGCTGTGGGACGAGCTGCCGCAGCAGGCAGGATGGCAGCTGCAGGTGTCGCCGCCACTGCCGGGCGCGTGGCCGCAACCCGCCGGCGGCACGGTGGAGCGCTACGCCCTCGCCCTGCGGCTGACCCCGAACATCGCGGACGGCGCGGAGGTGGCCGCGCCCTGGGCCAAGAGCACGGTCGACGCGACGGGCCGGGTCGGGGTGGAACGGTTGTCGCCCCGCTTGCGGCCGCTGGGGGTCCAGGGCGTGCGACCGCTCCGCAGCGAAGAAATCGTGCTGATCGACCGCGAGCAGGAGGTGGCACACCTGCTCCTCGCCGGGGGCGCAGCGGCGACGAACGGCCTCGTCCGCGACTTCACCTGCGGCTGGATCGCGCGCCAGGGCGTCGCCGCCGCCGCGATCATGCCGCTTCATCCCGGCTTCACCCGATGGCTGGCCTGCCCGTGAGCCGGCGCCCAGCCTAGCGAAACATGTCGTCGGTCGGCACGAGGCCGAGCAACGCGCGCCAGCGCCAGATCCGTTCGTCCATCCAGCGATCGACCGGCCCGGCGGCGGGTGCCAGCGCGAATTCCGCCACCAGCATCAGCACGACCCGGTCGGGCTCCCACAGCGTGTCCTGCCCGGAAGCCGCTCCATAGAGCTGCACCATGCTGAGATCGACGACGCCGCGGATGCCGCCTCGGTCGTCCCGCAACACGATCCAGCCCGGCGCATCGCCACTGCCGCCGGGCATGGCGAACCACGTCGGGCGGCGGCACAGGGTCAGCTCCCAGGCGCCATCCGGGCTCGCCTCGCGGATCATCGGGTCGGGGCAGCCCAGCCGCCCTTCCGGCAGCAGCGCGAAGACGAGCGCGGCCGCCGGCAACAGCCCCAGCCAAAGGGCGCGGCCCCTGCGGGACAGGGTTGGGAGGCGCGGTTAGTTGGTTTCCTTGTCCCAGCCGTGCTGCTTCATCACGGCGGTGATCCGGGTCTGCATCTCCGGCTGCAGGGCGCCCATCCATGCCGTCATGCCCTGGATGCGGCGCTGGGCGAGCATGGGCTGCGCCTTGATCAGGTCCTGGCCTGCCTTGGTGTCGTAGAAGGCGATGGTGGCCTTGAGATCATCCACGCTGAGGGTCTCCGCATAGGCGGCGGCGGACCGGTCGCTCAGCTCGCCGATGTGCTCGGACAGCAACGGCAACAGCGCCTCGCGCACGATGACCTGGGCATGCTCGGGGTTCTTGATCCCCATCTGCTGCATCATGCCCACCATGGATCCGCCGAGCTGGCTGATCGTCTGCTGCGGGTTCGGCTCGATCTTGGCAACGAGTTGCTTGGCCAGGCTCGTGGCTTCCGGCGTCGCCGTCTGGGCGAAGGCAGGAGAGGCGAGGCTCAAGGCGAGGCAAACAGCATAAACGGCGCGCATCAGTTGATCTTTCCCGTTAACGAGTCGGACGAACTTATCACGGCTCGCGAACGGTCCGGCAATGGCCCAACCGCCGACGGCCGGTATCTTCATGCCGTTGACGCCGGACGTTTGCCGACGACGGTTGCCCATCCGGCTCCTTCGGTACGGTGGTAGACGTGCCCGGCGGACATGGAGGGGTGGGGTGCAAGGGTCGAGCAAGCAGTTGTTGATTGCCGTCGCGCTGACCTTTGGCGGCGTGCTCGTGTTCTTCGGCATCCTCGCTCTGCTGGGGATCGATCCCGACGAGCATCCTCTCGGCCTGGCGGAATGGGTGCTTGGCGGGATCCTGATCGCCCCTGGCTTTCGCGCCCTCATCAAGTGGCGGCGGCAGCGCGAGGTGCGCAAGAAGTCTGGTCCCCTTCCCTGAGCCGGCCGAGGGGCATCGCGGCCACCGTCGCGACCGGTGTGTTGCTCGCGGCATCGGCGCTTCCCTTCGTCGCGCTGTTCCCGGAGCCGCCCGCGTTCGGCCGCGAGGCGATCGGGATCGTCGCAACCGTCGCCATCCTGGCCACGCTCGGCACCAGCACCCGCGGCACGGGGACGCAGCGCGCCGACATCGTGCGGCGGGCGGCCCTGGTGTTCGTCACGACCGGCGTGGCGATCGGGCTCAACATCCTGCGGGCCCGCGCCGGGGCGTTCACCGTGCCGACGCCCGACCTGCTGCCTCGGCTGTTCGATCTGCAGGGCGAGGACATCGACGACGCCATACTGTACGAGGTCTGGCTCGAGACTTGGCTGGCCTGCGCCGTCATCGCCGTCGCCCTCGCCCGAGCCTACCGGGGCCGGGTCGGCCGCGCCCCGCCGGCAGCTCCGGAAACGCCCGCGGCGCCCCACGCGCCCTGGAACCCGGCAACGATCCTGCTGATGGTGATCGGCTGCGGGGCCCTGGCCGGCGCCGTGCTGGAAGGGCATCGGTCGGCGGCGTTCCTGGCGCGGGCCGCCCATGTCGGCGGCACCATCGCCAGTGCCGACTCGCATCCCCGCATCCGGTTCGTCACCGAGACCGGGTCCGTCGTCGAGTTCACGCAGAACGGCTCGGTGTCGCGTCCGCTCGGGGCCGAGGTGCCGGTGGCCTACGACACGCGCGATCCGTCGGGGACGGCCAGGGCGGACACGTTCTGGGTCAATTGGAGCGACGTACTGGGGCTGCTCTGGGTCGGCGCGGGCTTCACCTTATTCCCGTTTTTCGGCTTTCGCGCGACGTTCCGCGCCGGTCGGTGGTGACGGCGGCAGCCGCTCGGGCCGTTACGGCGGCGCCTCCGGCGACACGGCACGGATGTTCAAGCCCTCGCGCGGCGGCAGCGCCGCCACGGTGGGCTCACGGCCGGCCAGGAAATCCAGCAGCGCCTGGACGACGCTGTCCGACAGCTCCAGCCGCGCCGCTTCGCCGCAATCGGCACCGTCCAGAATCGCCGCTTCCTGCGCGCGGATAGCCGGGTCGGATTCGACCTCCGGCACCTCGTCGCGCGTCCGCGTGGTCCGATGCCCGGCCCAATCGGCGGTCCAGGTGCCCGCTTGCGTGCGGGATCGCAGGGTGAGGCGGCCACCGTGGCGGTTCATGACGTCTGGATCGAGCAAACAGGCGGTGTCGGGCGGCTGGTCCACGCCATTCTTGCTGGCCATTGCCGCCACGAACGGGCGCCAGCCATCGTCGGCCGCCCAAGCGCGGCGGCCGGGGCGGAAGCGCAGCACCTCGCCGGGCGAGGCCGACAGCTCGCTGGCCGGCTCGCTGGCCAGCTCTGGCGTCTCGTGCTCCGAGCCGATCTGGAATACGAGCAGCAGCGCCCGCGCAATCACGACGATGGGCAGCAGGATCGCCGCCCACCGGCCGATCGTCCTACGCATCGGGCCGCCACGCGCGCAGGCTCAACCAGAAACGCCCGGTGGCCGACATGTCTTCCGTCAACTCGACGACGGTGCCGTGCGGCGTCGGCCAGCGATAGGCCACCGCGTTGCGGTCGAAGTCGCGCGTCAGCACCGGGGCGCCGAGCCGGGCCTCGATCCGGTGGGCGAGGGCGGCGGCGGTGACCGGTTCACGCTGCCAGATCCGCATGGAGAGCCACGAGAACCGAGCCGCCGCGCAGGGCTCGCCGCGCGGCACTTCGAGCATCAGAGATCGCCCGGAGCCGATCGGGCTCATGTCGAGCCGGTTCTCCTCGAAGATGGTCGGGCAGGTCGCGGCACCGATACCCTCCGGCCGCATGTCCGCCTCCAGCAGCCGCGGGACGGTCGGCCCGCGGGCGGCCGGCAGCTCCGGGCCGGTCACCAGGGCGACGGTCCGGTCCATCCAGCGCTCCGCGTCCGCCGGGCTCGGCAGGGCGGTCGGGCTGGCATAGCTGCGGACGAACAGGACGGAGAAGGTGTCGGCGCCGCCGGGCTGCATGCGCTCCTCCACCGTCGCGAAGATGCCGTCCTGGATCTGCCAGGTGGAGCGGAGGGCGCCTCGCAGGGCGGTGTCGCGGTGGATGTCGGGCGGGCCGAAGCGTTCGGTGAAGCGCGCCACCAGGGCACCGGGCGTGATCCCTTCGGATTGGCGCAGGGTCGCGCTCAGCATGCCGAACTGCGCCTGCTCGCAGGGCTCCTCTGCCGTGTAGCGTCCGAGCTCGAGGCGCTGGTAGGTCACCACCGGCGCGGACGAGTCCTGCTGGGACCAGTGGAGCACGCAGCCCTCGGTCGACCACGGGCCGAGACCGGGGAACAACGCCAGCGCCGCCGGGCCCCGCGCGGCCCAGGTCTGCCCGCTCGTCAACCGGTCGGCGAATGCGGCCAGCCAGGCCTCGCCTTCGGCTTCCGGCGGCCCGGGGGCGGGACGCAGGATCACGGCGGCGCCCAGGCACGCCGCGGCCAGGGCGGCGATGGCCCCACCGACCGCCCAGCGCCGCCTCCCCTTCGTCACGGCAGCGGCGCGAGGCGCAGCGTCATGACGACGCGCACGGACAGCCCGGCATCGCCGGCCTCGCTCGCGATCGGTGGCACCGGCGGGGCCGGGCGGGCGGCGCGCTCGGCCAGGTACGGCATCCCCGCCGGTTCGAGCCCGGCGCCCGGCGCCGGATCGACCTCCACGAGGTCCACGCCGGCGATCCGTTGACCGACCGTGTCGGCGATCGCTCGGGCTTGCGCCAGCGCCGCCGCCGTCGCCTCGGCGACCATGTCGCGCCGGGCTGCCTCGATCTCTTCCTCGCGGGGGGATGCGCCGAACTGCCCCAGCGAGGTCGCCCCGTTGTCCAGGCAGCCGGCGAGCATGGCCGACAGCTGGTCGGGTGCGGTGCGGAACGAGACCAGGAGGCGGCCGGTGTAGCCCTTGATGCGGTCGGGCTGGCCGCGCTGCTCCTGCAGCTCGGGCTCGAAACTCGTACCGGCGGTGCGGAGCCGTTCCGTCGATTGGCCGCGCAGGAAGGTTAGCAGCGCTTGCGACTGCCGCGCCAGGGCCGCCGCCGTGCCACGAAGGTCGCGCCCGTGCACCTCGATGCCGACGGTGGCGTCCGCGACCGTGTTCGGCAGGCGCCGGGTCGCTTGGGCGTGGGTGCTGACCAGGCCGGGCCGGAGCGCGGCGACGGTCGCCGGACGGGGCGGGGATGCGCTGCCACCCTCCTGCGCGCGGGCTGGAGGCGCCGCCAACGCAGCGGCCAGCAAGGCCCCGGCGGCCCAGCGACGGGCCGCGTGGCGGTTGCCGGTCGGGATCACGGGACCGCTCCCGCCGCGGCCACCGTCGCATTGCCCAGGCACGCCGGCGCGACGGTCGTGGCGCTGCTCTCCACCCGCCGGAGCTCGAAATCGTCGCATAACGGCCCGATCACCCGGCCGCTCAGGCGTTCGCCGCCGGGGTCGAGCTGCCCCACGAGATCCACCGTCACGTACCCGAACGGGTGCAGCAGCCACCGCCCTGCCGACAGTTTCACCTGGTGGCGTTGCCGGTCGACGCTGCCGCTCATCGCGAAGCAGCCCTCCGGCACGCCGGGGTTGTCCGTGGATTCGTGGAAGTAGAACAACCCGTCAACGGCGCCGGGCGTCTGGCCCGGTCGCAGGTCGAGAACCAGCGCGGTGTTGCCCTGACCGCAACGATAGCTGCCTTCCCAGGTGCCGGAGACCGCGTCGTCCGCCCGGGCGCTGGGCATGAGCGCTGCCAGCAATCCGATGGCGATCAGCCATCGATGGCCATGTTTTGTCACGAACGGCGTCGATTTCATTCCCAACTTCCACCCGATCCGGACTGGCTCGGCAACATCCAATGCCGTGTCGGGCATCATCGTGCTACCGGCGTTTTACCGGCAAATCACGTCCGCACGTCCGTCCGGGTCGGATCGATGGAACCCGTCGCCCTTGGACCGCGGCGCGCTGCAGCCGGGATCGTGGACGGCGACAGCTCAGAGTTTCGGGCTGGCCGACTGCCGTTCCTGGACCAGTTTGATGCGGGCCGCTTGCCAGGCCGGGTCGGTCAGCGTGAGCGCCACTTGCGACAGCTCGAGCCGTGCCTCGTTGCCGCTGCAGCCGATGCCGGGGTTGGCGCTCGGGTGGCTGCACCACTGCATCGGCAGCGTGTTGGGCGCATTGGAGGCGACGCCGTATTTCGCTGTCGCAGCCTGCAGCATCTGCGAGGCGTTCTGCGGCGTCCACGGTACCTCGTAGCTGACCAACCAGGCGACCAGCGGATGCGCGGGGTCGGCGGGAACCCTGCCTTCGAAGTGAACCATGACTTTGGTTCCACCTCCCTGGAAGCTCGCGGTGCTCGGCAGCTTGGTCTGCGTCACGATGTTCTCGCCGGGGAACGGATCCGGCTTGATTTCGCTCGCGGGAACCCTGAAATGCGCGGCCAAAGCGGCGACGACTTGGTCGTAATCCATCCCGGTCGTGACTCCGGCGACCTCCAGCGTCCGCGCGTCGACGGACCGGGGCGGTGCGGCAAGCGCTGCGGAAGCGAGAAGCAAACCGCACAGAGCGGTCCCCGCCGATGTCAACAGCTTCAACGATTTTCTCCATTGTCGAAACGCGGGACGAACAGCGTCACACCGGGCCGCAGCCCGGCGAGATGCTTGCGGACGGCGTCGTAACCAGGATCGCCCGGGCGGTAGCGGAGCAACGCATCGCCGATGATCCCCGGCGCCTCCGCGCGGAGCTGGAGCAGGATCTCGCCATCGGCCCCCATCGTCGCGGTGCCGATCGAGTCCGACGGCGGCGGTGACGCAGGGCCGACGGTGGCGACGGGACTCCCGCCGAACTGGGCGGCGAGGCCTGGCGCCGGAGCAAGCGCGACCAGGAGCAGCGCACGGGCGATGGGCAACACGGTCGGCTCCTGTGAACACGGCGTCGCCTCCTTACACCACCACCTGCGAATCGTTGCGCCGTGTCCGTCCTCCCGCTTCGTTGCAGGGCGGCAAGCAGTTGCTCGTTTCCGCTCCGGCGTGGAATCCTGGTCGGGCTTTCTGAACGGAACGGGTTTCATGCAACGACGAAACGTATTTGGGCTGGCAGCGGCGCTGCTCGCCGCGTCGCCGGCGGCGATCGCGCAGGTCGGGCCGGCCGACGGCGCCCCCAGCCCCGCGCCGGTGACGGAGTGCGACCGTTTGGCGCAACCGCTGCGGTCCGCGATGGGCTCGTTGCCGACGCTGGCGGAAGGCGTGAGCTTCGCCGCGCTGCGTTGGCCGGCGGCCCGCCCGGCTTGCGCCAAGGCCATGGCGGACGCGCCGGGCGAGGTGCGCTTCGTCGCCTTCGCCGCCCGCGCGGCCGACAAGGGCGGCGACCAGAAGACGGCGGCGCAGCTGTATCGGGCCGCCGCGGACGAGGGCTACCCGTTGGCGCAGACCAATCTGGGCGTCATGTACGAGAATGGCGAGGGTGGCCTGGCCAAGAGCGACCGGGAGGCGGAGCGCCTGTACCGCGCGGCGGCCGAGGCGGGCTTCCCGGCGGCGCAGGCGAGCCTCGGGACGTTCTACGTCAGCGGCCGCGGCGGGCTGCGGCGCGACGACCGGGAGGCCGCGCGGCTGTTCCGCCTGGCGGCCGATAACGGCAACGCGCAGGCACAGAACAACCTGGGCAAGCTGTATGCCGAAGGGCGCGGCGTGCCGCGCGACATGGACGAGGCGACCCGGCTCTGGCGCCTGGCCGCCGAGGGCGGCGTGGAGGAAGCCCGCGGCAACCTGCGCAAGGCCGGCCGGCGCTAGGCCGCCCCCTTGTCGGGCAGGCGCTGCAGCCTGCGGTCGGTCCAGCCGTACCGGGCGCCGCACACGGTGCAGAGCGCGTGGCAGCGGCGGACCACGCGCAGCCGCAGGCCGGGAAGGCGCCGATGCCTCTCCGCCAGCTCGACCGTCCAGGCTGCGTCGGCCGCGTTCAGCGCCGCTGTCCCGAGGACCTGCCCGCAACCGCCGCACGGCGTCCGGCAGGCGGCGGCGCGCAGCCGACGGGCGTCGATGGCCCCGAACAGCGCGATCAGCGGCATCGACACCGGGAGGGTGAGCAGGACCAGCAGAACGCTCCCGACCGCGAGCGGGATCGCGACGGCGGCGGGCAACGGTCCTCGCCAGAGACCCATCCTCACGCGGCCACCATCATCGCGCGCAGCCGATCGATGAGCCGGAGAGCGATCGGAAGCGTCATGCGGCTCTCCTCATCGTGGGCGCCGCCCTCCCTATCACGCGGGGCCCATCGGTCCGGCGTATTTCGACGGGTGCTCGCCCCATGAAGAGACTGGAGCGGTCGACCCTGCTCGCCGTCGTGCTGCTGCCGCTGCTGTTCTGCGGCCTGGGCGGGTGGCAGATCGTTCGCGGCGCGGCGACGGCGGCCGAGTACGCCGCCGCGGCGGGATCCGACGCCGAGGTCGCGTGGCTGCGGCAGGCCGCGGCCTGGCTGACGCTGGGGGCCGCCGGTGCGGTGGGCGTCGCGGGCCTGGCCGGGCTCCGGCTGGTGGACGCATCCGCCCGGCGGGGAATGCGGGATCGACCGACCTTGGTCGCAGCGTTCGGACGGGTCGGCCGCTTCCTGCCGGCCGCGCTGGCCGTGCAGGTCGTCGGCGCCGTGCTGGCGCTGGCGGCGGCGGTGACGTTCGAGGTCAGCGGGTTGTGGTTCGTGCCCGACCCGGATGGCCGCACGGTGCTGCTGGCATTTCTCGTCATCGTTTATGCCGGGCTGGCGCTGTGGGGCGGGATCGGCACGTTGCGCAACCTGCGCCGCGCGCTACGACTGTTCGAGCCGGTTCCGCTTCCGCTCTCGGCCGTCGCGCTCACGCCGGCGCAGGCGCCGGGCCTGTTCGCGCTGCTGGACGAGTTGGCGCGCGAGCGGGGCACCACGCCGCCGGAGACGGTGGCGGCCGGCGCGGAGGACGGCTTCTTCGTGACCGCGTTCCCCCGGGCCTTGGTGGGCGGCCCGGGTTCGCGACCGATCGTGACCCGCGGGCGCATCCTGCACTTGCCGATGCCCACGATGGCGACGCTGGACGCCGCCGAGTTGCGCACCGTCCTGGCGCACGAGCTGGCGCATTTCTCCGGCGAGGACACCGCCTATTCCACCCGGTTCGCGCCGCTCTTCGCCGGGTTGGGCCAGGGCGCGGCGGCGATGTCGGTGCGCGACCGCGCCTTTTGGGGCAGCACGCGGTTCGACCGGGTGGTCGAGCGGGCGGTGCACCCGCAAACGGCGCTGGCGGTACACGCGCTCGACCGGTTCAGCCAAGTGGTCGCGCATTGGAGCCGCCTGCGCGAGCTGGAGGCGGACCGGGCCGCCATTGCCGCCGGGTCGCCCGAGGCGCTCGCCAGCTCGCTGCTGCGGGTCGGGCTGGCATCGGAGATTGCCCGGGCCGAGCGGGCCGCCCTGGCCGCCCAGCCGGACGATGCCCCGCCCGACCTCGCAGCCGCCACCGTGGCCCGCATGGCCGCCGCCGGCGACCCGGCCGTGCATCTCGGCGACCACATGCCGCACCCGACCGACAGTCACCCGCCCACCTGGCAGCGGATCGACGCCGCCGGCGTGGCGGTGGACGCCTCGCTGATGGCGCGCGCGGCCCGACCGGTGGACCCGGCCGATCTCGCCGCCGTGCAGGCCCTGTTCCTTGATTGGGACGCCGTGTCGGGCGAGATCACCGGCCACCTGCGGGATGAGGCGCGCCGCTGGCACGAGGCGCACCGGGCCGGGTTGCGGGAGGCGGCGGGCGCGGGCGTCGGGCGGGGCGAGACGGCGCTCTATGCCGCCGCGCTGCGCCCCGCCATCGCCCTGATGCTGCTGGGCGTATTCTGCGCGGCCGTGGCGGCCACCTGCGTGGGGGCGGCGCTGTACGGCGGTGCGCAGGACCGGGAGGCGTGGCGGCTGTTGTTCGGCATCGCGGCGGCCGGCGTCGTCGGGCTGGGCTTCGTGGCGCTGTGGAGCGTCCGGCTCTCCCGTGGGCGCGCGCAGCCCTACCTGGTGCTGGACGAGGACGGGTTCCGCTCGCCGGGCCTGGCAGCGGCGGTGCGCTGGCTGGACGTGCAGACCGTCGCCGTGTTCGCCGGGGCGTTCCCGACGACGCGGTTCGTGCTCCGGCCCGGCGTGGCGCTGCCGGGTCGGACCGGGCGGGTGCGGCGGCTGCAGCTCGACCGGAAGAAGCACGCCGTGCAGTTCGTCGGGATGCTGCCGCAGGGGATGGGTGCGGCGGCGCTGCAGGCGCTGCTGCTGCGCCAGGCCCGGGCCGCCCATGCCCGGCAGGCGCTCGAGCCGTCCGGCGCGGCGCAGCCCTAGCGCCGCTTCAGGGCCAGGAAAGGGAGAGCAGAAAATCCCAGACCCGCCGCCACCGCGACCTCGGTTCGTCGACGGCCCCCGACGGTTCCGGTTCCGAGGGCTGCGGCGGTGGCGCACCGTCGCGCATCTCCGTGGTGGGAATGGGTATCGGCGGGCGATGGTCGGCGGGAGGCGCGGCTCGCATGTCGGTCGAAGCATGGAGGCAGGCCGTCCCGTGTGGCTAGATGCGACACGGCGAGAGAGGATCGAGCATGGGTAGGGTTCAGCTGTTCGCCGTCATGGCCCTGGTCGCCGCGTCCGTCCCGGGGGCGGCGCAGGCCGGATGCGACTGGACCGATCTGGTCCGCGACGAGGCCGGCGCGGCCGTCGTGCGGCCCACGGGCGCGCGGGTGTATTTCGTCCGGGACGACGTGCTGCGCAAAGGCTGCCCGAACGGCAGCGCCGCGTGCCGGAGGCCGGCCTACCTCATGGCCGGCGACCCCGTGCTGACCGGCCCGGTCCAGGGCCGCTACGTCTGCGCCGGGTTCCAGGGCGCCAAAGGAGCGCAGACCATCGGCTGGCTGCCCGCCGAGGCGGTGGTGGCGCTGCCGGATGCCGAGCAGCGGCCATCCGATTGGGCGGGCGACTGGATCGCTCCGGAGCAGGAGCTGGTGATCACGGAAGCGGCGGCCGGCGCGCTCGCGGTCAAGGGAGACGCCACCTGGGGCATGGGCGATCCGCAACGCCGGCTCAACGGCGGCATCCATACCGGCGAGGTCGCCGGCACGACCCGGCCGGTGAACGGCGTGCTGGCATTCTCGATGGGCGCGGACAACTCGACGCAGCCCTACGAGGCGGGCGACGAGTTCAGCTGCCGGATCCGGATGCTGCGCCGGGGCCCCTATCTCGTCGCTCGTGACAACAACGGGTGCGGCGGCGTCAATGTCAGCTTCTCCGGCTTTTACCGACGCAAAAGCTGAGCCGGTGCTGTGGCCAGCCTCGCCCTCGGTCGCTACGACTCCGCTTTCATGCCAGACCGGCTCCGCGCCCGACTCGGGGTCGGCGGATGGTCGCGACGAATGATGGGAGCCGAGAGATGACCCAACGGGTGAGAAACCTGGTGCTGACGGCCGCCGCGCTGCTCGCGACCGCGGGCGCCGCACAGGCGGGGCCAACCGGCGGCAATGCCTACTTCTTCGGGGATAGCCTCACCGATTGCTGCACCTACGGGCGCACCACCTATGGCCCGAACTGGGCCGACCTGCTCGCCCCGCAGATCGGCGCGAGCTACACGCCGACCTCCCAGAGCAACTACGCCGTCGGCGGCGCGCAATCGGGCAGCGCGCTCCCCGCCGATTTCCTGTCGCAGGTCGGCCGCTTCACGACGTCCAACACCACCATCCGGCCGAACGACGTCGCCGGCATCTGGATCGGCACCAACGATCTGTGGCAGTCGACCTACTCGATCAACGATACCTACAACGGCAGCACGGTCGTCGGCCCCATCGGCCGCGTGCCCAGCGTCGCGGCGCTGACGAGCTACGTCATCGGCAACATCCAGTCCGGCATCGAGCAGCTCAAGGCGGCCGGGTTCGAAAACGTCGTGCTGCTCTCGACATTCGATCTCGGCCAGTCCGGGGTGGAGCCGAACGCGACCGCCGCCGCCCTGGCGACGCAATACTCGACCGCGCTGACCGAAGCCGAGCGCAGCCTCACCACCCCCGGCGTCAACACCTACTTCGTCGACGTGCAGAGCCTGCTCCAGCGCGTGCAGGCCGACCCGGGCGCCTACGGCTTCGCGCACGTCACCAGCCTCGACAATTGCGCGGCCAGCAACTGCGCCGCCCAGTCCGCTGCCGGGGCGGACACGTTCGTGTTCCAGGACGCCCTGCACGTGACCACGGCCTTCGACCGGCTAGTGGCCAGCGACGCGGCCGCCGTCGTCAATGCGAGCGGGACGGCGGTGCCGGAGCCCGCATCGGTCGCGCTGCTGCTCGCCGGGCTCGCCGGGGCGGGCGTCGCCCGACGCAAGCGCCCGCGATAGCGCGCCCGACCCGGCCACCCGGCCTCAGACGGGGCGCACGTTCCAGAACGTCGCAAAGCCGTCGTTGAGTCCGGTGATCATGTCGGAGCGGTAGGCGGTCGGCTGCAGAAAGGCGCCGATCGGGTAATACGGCACGTCCTGGAACGCCTGTTGCTGGATCTCGCGGCAGATCGCCCGTTGCGCGGCGAGGTCCGGGGCGGCGAACCATTGCGTGCGCAGCGCCTCGATCGCCGGCGAGCGCGGCCAGCCCGGCGCCGCTGCCTCCCCGTTGCTGCGCAGGGAGATGTGGACGGCCGGGTTGAGCCAGTCGAGGCCTACCCAATTCGTGACATAGGCGCTCCAGCCGCCGGCCGCGACCGGGTCCTTGCGGGTGCGCCGCGACAGCATGGCGTTGAACTCGACCGCGTAGGGCTCCACCGTCATGCCGCAGCGGCGGAACAGGTCGGTGGCGACCTCGCCGAGGGCGGACAGCGTGGCCGAGGTGGAGGGGATCAGCAGCGCCACGGGTTCGCCCTTGTAGCCGGCCTCCCGCAGCGCGTCCCGCGCGCGATCGGTGCTGCGCGGCGAGGTCAGCGCATCCAGCCCGGCATCGGACGCCATGGGCGTGCCGGGGCCGAAGAAGCCGAGCGGGTTTCGCAGCAACGACGCTTCGTCGACGCCGACGACCGCCTGCATGAAGGCGTCCTGGTCGATGGCGGACCACAGGGCGCGACGGATGGCCGGGTTGTCGAAGGGTGGCTGCAGCTCGTTCAGCCGGATCATGTTGACGAAGCCGGTCTGATCCTTGGTCGCCACCATCACGTTCTTGGCCCGGCGCAGGGTCGGGAGCTGGTCGGCATAGGCGTATTCCTGCCAGGCCGCCTCGCCGTTCACGGTCGCATTGCTGGTGGTGGCGGGGTCGGGGATGTAGGCCCATTCCACCCGGTCGAAATGGACCCGCTTGGGCCCGGCGGTCCAGCCGCCCGGCGTGTCGTCCGGCCGCGGCACGTAGCCTTCGAACTTGCGATACACGTTGAGCGAGCCCGGCACGCGCTCGTCGGCGGCGTAGCGGAACGGGCCGCTGCCGACCATCTCGCTGAGCGCGGTGAAGGGGTCGGTGCTGGCCAGGCGCTCCGGCATCATGGCGCAAACCGGGACGCCGGCCTTGCCGAGCGCGAGCGGCAGCAGCGGGAACGGAGCCTTGAGGCGAAAGCGGATGGTGCGGTCGTCGGGCGCGGCCAGCTCGTCGGTGGCGTCCATCAACGTGCCGCCGAACGGGTCGCGCTTGGCCCAGCGGCGGATGCTGGCGACGCAATCGCGGGCGAGCACCGGGCTGCCGTCGTGGAAGCGCAGGCCCTCGCGGAGCGTCAGCGTCCAGCGCTTGCCGTCATCGTCGATGGCCTGGCCCGCAAGCATCTGCAGCTGCGGCTGGAACGAGCCGTCCATGCCGTACAGCGTATCGAAGACCATGTAGCCGTGATTGCGACTCATGTAGGCGGTGGTCGCGACGGGATCGAGCACGACGAGATCCTGCTGCGGGGAGAAGCGCAGCGTGGTGCGCCCGGCGGCACGCACGATCGCGGGCGCGGCGGCCACCGCGGCGGTGGTGCCGATCAGGGCGCGGCGGGTCAGGGTCGGCATGGCGAAATCCTCCGGAACGGCACGCCGTGACAAGCAAATTACGCGCCAGCCCGTTACGGCCCGGCATTGAGCCGGCGGGGCCGAGGCGATACGGTTCCGCTCCATTGCGAGGGAGCCGCCGGTGCGTCGGATGATCAAGGCAGGCCATGTGATCGCGTTTCAGGCGGGCGGGCATCGCCACCTGCGGAACGGGGTCGTGGTCTGGGAAGGCGACACGATCGTCCACGTCGGCCCGTCATTCGACGGGACGGTGGACGAGGTGATCGACGCGCCGGACAAGGTCGTGACGCCGGGCTTCATCAACACGCACGTGCACATGACGGAGTCGCCGCTCGACAAGAGCTTCGTCGAGGATCGCGGGCCGCGGAACTTCTACCTGTCCGGGCTTTTCGAATTCCTCACCGCGCGCAACGTCTCCATCACGCCCGCCATGCGGCGCGCCTGCGTCGCCTACTCGGTGCCGGAGCTGATCCGTACCGGGACTACCACGGTGATGGAGATCGGCGGCAGCGGCGAGGACGTGGTCGAACTGGCGGGCCAGGCCGGGCTGCGCACCTATGTGGGCCAGGGCTACCGCTCCGGCCGGTGGCTCACCGATGACGGGCGCACGGTGAAATACGAGTGGTCCGACGATGACGGGCGCGGCGCCATGGACGCCGCCGTGCGCTTCGTGGAGCGGCATGACGGGGCGCTGAACGGGCGCATCAAGGGGTTCCTGACGCCCATGCAGGTCGATACCTGCTCGGAGGCCCTGCTGCGGCGCACCCAGGCGGTCGCGGCGGAGATGAAGCTGCCCGTGGCGCTGCACACGTCGCAATCGGTGCCCGAGTTCCAGGAGATGACCCGGCGCCACGGCCGCACCCCGATCGAGTGGCTGGGCGATATCGGCTTTCTCCAGCCCAACGTGATCCTGGGCCACGCCATCATGCCGGGCGGCACGTCGTGGACGAACTACCACGCCGACGACATCGGCCTGCTGGCCGATACCGGCGCCAACGTGGCGCACGCCGTCTGGGTGTTCGCCCGGCGCGGCATCGCGATGGAGAGCTTCGCCCGCTACCTCGAGCGCGGCGTCAACATGACGCTGGCGACCGACACCTGCCCGCAGAGCATGATTGAGGCCCTGCGCTGGACGGCGGTGGCCAGCAAGATCGTGGACCGACGCACGGAGGTGGCGACCGCCGCCGACGTGTTCAATGCGGCGACGCTGGCCGGGGCGAAGGCGCTGGGGCGCGACGATATCGGCCGGGTCGCGGCGGGCGCCAAGGCGGACCTGCTGCTCTGGGAAGGGCGCAGCCTGTTCATGACGCCGTTGCGCGATCCGATCCGCAACATCGTGTATTCCGCGCAGGCCGACGACCTGCACAGCTCCATGGTCGATGGCGAATGGATCATGCAGGACCGGGTCGTACCGGGGCAGGACATGGCGAGCCTTTCGGCAGCCGTGCAGGCGGCGGCGGAGACGATGTGGGCCGGCACCCCCAAGGGCGACTGGGCGGGGCGCACGATCGACCAGCTATCGCCGGAGAGCTTTCCGCCCTTCGCCGCCTGAGCGGCTGGCCGATCACCGGTGCGGGCGCTCGTTGAACAGCGCCTGCAGCGCGCGGGTACCCACGACGGCAAGGTCCTCCGCCGCGGCAAGGCCGGCAAAGGCGCCGGTCTCGAACAGCGCGTATTCGGCGGTCCGCCACGGGGCATGGAGCGGCGACATGGCGGCGAAGTCGCCGGGGGCGGTGCAGTGCAGGGCGAGGTGGGTCAGCCCCGGCGGCAGGGCGCGGAGCTGCTCGGCCCATCGCGCCGGCAGCTCGGCGGCGTCCACGGCGAGGGTGCCGCGGCAGTGATCCACCACGGGCGCCCCGGCCGCGTCCAGCCCGGCGACCGCCTGCCGATAAGCCTGCGGCTCCGGCGCCCAGGTGATGGAGCGGGGCAGCACGGGGAACAACCCGTACTCCCGGCCCAGCCGCACGTGGGCATCCAGCAATTCCGGCAGCATGGCGCCGGCCATGTGGGCGTCGAGGTGGGTGGGACGCAGACCCGACCCGATCGCTCGCTCGATCTGCGCCCGCAACTCGGCCTCCGCCGCCTCCGGCACGAGGTGGCGGCGCAGGCTCGCCACGTCACGCCAGAAATAGCCGTCGCCGTCGATGAGGCCGGAGGCTGGGCTGACGCTGGAGAGCGGCGCCCAGCGGCACGCGTCCCACTCGCTCGTCAGGGTGAGGTGGACCCCGACGTCGAGCGTGTCGTCGGCGGCGGCCGCCTCCGCGATCTCGCGGAACCACGGGCCCGGCACCATGGCCGAGCCGCACGTGACCCGGCCCGCCCGCGCGAGTTGGAGAAAGGCCTGGTTGGCGCCGTGGCTCGCGCCGAGGTCGTCGACATGGGGGATGATGGCCCGGGTCGCGGTCAGGCCGAGGTCGCGGAGGATCATGCCGCATCCTGCCGGTCCCGATCGCCGACCGAAAGGACTTGACCCCTCGGAGGTCGCCCGTGCCAGTGTCCGCCCCGAACGCGGCGGGGCCGATGCCCCGCGGCGACCGACTTGTGGGAGTACCGCCTTGGATCACAATCGTCTCGGCCATTCGGGGCTGCGCGTGCCGGCCCTGTCGTTCGGCACCGCGACCTTTGGCGGCGGCAACGACTTCTTCCGGGCGTGGGGCTCGACCGATGCCGGCGGCGCGTCACGCCTGGTGGATGTCTGCCTCGAGCACGGGGTGAGCCTGTTCGACACCGCCGACGTTTATTCGACCGGGATGGCGGAACAGATCCTCGGCGAAGCGATCCGCGGCAAGCGCAACCGCCTGCTGATCTCGACCAAGACCACGTTCCCGTTGGGCGACGGGCCCAACCAGTTCGGCTCCTCGCGCCAGCATCTGATCGAGGCGGTGGACGCGTCCTTGCAGCGGCTCGGCATCGACCACATCGACCTGCTGCAGCTGCACGGGCAGGACTACAACACGCCGGTGGAGGAGACGCTGGCGACGCTGGACGGGCTCGTCCGCGCCGGCAAGCTGCGCTACGTCGGCTGCTCCAACTTCTCCGGCTGGCACCTGATGAAGTCGCTCGCGGTGTCGGAGCGGCATGGCTGGGCCCGCTACGTCGCGCATCAGGCCTATTACTCGCTGCTGAACCGCGACTACGAGTGGGAGCTGATGCCGCTCGGCCTCGACCAGGGCGTCGGCGCGGTGATCTGGAGCCCGCTCGGCTGGGGCAAGCTCACCGGCAAGATCCGGCGCGACCGGCCGGCGCAGCCCGGCAGCCGGGCGCACGACATCGCCGGCACCGGCCCGTCCTACGAGGAAGAGCGGCTGTTCCGCATCGTGGACGCGCTGGACGCGGTGGCGGCCGAGACGGGGAAGACCATTCCCCAGATCGCGCTCAACTGGCTGCTGCGGCGGCCCACGGTGGCGACCGTCATCATCGGGGCGCGCAACGAGGCGCAACTGGTGGAGAATATCGGCGCGGTCGGCTGGCAGCTCACGCCCGGCCAGGTCGCGGCGCTGGACGCGGCGAGCGACGTCAGCCCCGCCTACCCGGTCTGGCACCAGCGCGCCTTCCCGATGCTCAACGAGCGCGCCGACCCGCCCTACCCGCCCGTCTGAAACGTCGGCCTGAAACGTCGGCCTGAAACGGCGGCCTGAAACGGCGGCGGGGTCAGCCGGCGGGGCAGGAGGGGACGCTGCCCGGCGCCGGCGGCGTGGCCGGCGGCGCGAACACGGCCAGGTATTCCGAGCGCGGCGGCGCCTCCAGCAGCCAATGGAACCCGATCGGCCGGTAGCCCGCGGCCGCCAGCTCGCAGGCGAGCAGCGCCCGCGGCGTGCCGTGCCGCAACACCGCATCGTCGACGTCGACGATGCCGACGGTGCCGCCGGGCTTCATCGCCGTGGCCAGGTTGGCCAGCAGGGCGAAGGGCTGCTCGATCTCGTGATACATGTGGATCAGCACCGCCGCATCGACCGAGTGCGGCGGCAGGCGGGGGTCGCCGGGCTCGCCGAGGCCGGTCACGACGTTGCCGATCCGCTCCTGGCGCAACCGGTTGCGCAGGCGGGCCAGGTAGTCCGGCACCACGTCCTGCGCCAGCACCCGCCCGGTGGGCCCGACGCGGGCGGCGAGCCGCACCGTGTAGTAGCCCGACCCGGCGCCGATATCGGCCACCACCATGCCCGGCCGGATGCCGAGCCATTCCATCACCTGGGCCGCCTCGCCCGCCCGCTCGCGCTCGTCCTCCGCCCGCCAACGGTCGGACACGACGGGGGCCACCGGCCGGCTCGGCCGCACGAAATCGGCGGCGGGCAGGCCGGGCGGGCCGAGATAGGCGTCGGCCGGTTGCGCCCGGGCCGGCGCTGCGAGCAGCACCAGACCGAGAAGGGGGATGAGGGCGGGGCGGAAGGTCATGCGCTCAACCTGGGCTGCCGCCTCGGCCTCGGCAACCAGTCCCCGACCGCATCGCCAGCCCGGCCAGGCACGCGCAGCCCCACCCGCCGCCGAGCGCCCAGCCGGCGAGCACATCGCTCGGCCAATGCAGCCCGAGATACACCCGGCTCAGCCCGATCAGCAGCGGCAGGCCGGCCGCCACGGCCCCGACGAAGCGACGGGCCGCCCGCGACAGCTCGCCGCGCAGCAACAGCCCGGCGATCACCACGGCCATCGCCGCCGACAGCGCGGCGTGCGAGGACGGGAACGAGGTGGTGAACACCAGCGGGCCACCCGTCACCAGCTCCGGCCGCGCCCGGCCGACGACGCTCTTGACCGCCCCCACCAGCACCAGACACCCCGACGCCGCCACCAGCAGGCCGGCTGCATCCATCCGGCGCCGGGTTAATGCGGCGTAGCCGGCGCCGATCGCCGCGACGAGGCTGAGCACGAGGTTGCTGCCGAGCCCAGTCAGGTCGCGCGCCGCTTCCGTCATCAAGGTGGAGCGCAGGGTCGCCTGCACCAGCCGGGCGGCGACCCGGTCGAACCCTTCGTTCCACCCGGCCAGCACCAGCAGGTAGACGCCCCCGAACAGCACGGCGGCCGCGACCGACGCTCCCCCCAGCCTCCGCACGACTGCCTCCCCCGAACCCGTCGGCACGCTACCACGCCCCCGCGCGCTTTCCCGACTAGCCAGCCTCCCGCACTCCCCCACATGCTGCTCCGATGATCGAGGACACCCGGATCCGAGCGCTGAACGACCGCCCCGTGCAGGAGAAGGCGTCATACGTTCTCTATTGGATGGGCTTGTCCCAGCGTGCCGCCTTCAACCCGGCCCTCGAGCATGCGGTGGACGAAGCCAATGCGCGCAAGCTTCCGGTGTTGGTCTGCTACGGCATCGCGGAGGACTTCCCCGAGGTCAATGCGCGGCATTGGAGCTTCCTGCTGGAGGGGCTGGCCGAGATCGGGCCGGCACTGACCAAGCGCGGGATCGGCTTCGTGGCCCGGCGCGAGCCCCCGGTGGAAGCGGCACTGCGCTACGCCGCCGACGCCGCCCTGGTGGTGTGCGACCGCACCTACCCCAAGGCCGCACGCGCCTACTACGCCGAAGTGGCCGAGCGCGCCCCGTGCCGGGTCGTGCAGGTGGAAGGCGACGTGGTGGTGCCGGTCGAGACCGCGTCGCCCAAGCACGAATACGCGGCGCGGACGCTGCGGCCCAAGCTCGGCCGGCTGATGCCCGAGTATCTCAAGCCGCTGGAGCCGCGCCGGGTCCAGCACAAGGCGGACAAGCTGACGGTCGAGAGCACGCTGGACCTGTCGGACATTCCCCGCCTGGTCGCGAGCCTCAAAGCGGATCAGAGCGTGCGCCCGGTGAAGCGCTTCCGCGGCGGGGCGTCGCAGGCCGAGGCGCGGCTGCGCGAGTATCTCGGCGGCCCGTTCGGCCATTATGCCACCGTGCGCGGCCGGCCCGAATCCGGCGCCGCGTCGCACATGAGCCCCTACCTGCATTACGGGCACATCTCGCCCGTGGCGCTGGTGCTGGCCGTCCAGGGATCCAACAAGGGCGACGCGGAGGACAAGGCGGCCTTCGTGGAGGAGGTCGTCGTCCGGCGCGAACTCGCGGTCAACCACATCCATTACGAGGAACGCTTCGACGACTACGCCTGTGTGCCGGATTGGGCGCGCAAGACGCTGGACGCGCATCGGACGGACGAACGACCGCACCTGTATACGCGCGAACAGTTCGACCAGGGGCTGTCCCACGACCGCTACTGGAACGCGGCCATGCTGGAGATGCGCGAGACCGGCTACATGCACAACCATATGCGCATGTATTGGGGCAAGAAGATCGTCCAATGGTCGGCCTCCCCGGAGGAGGCGTGGGACATCGCGCTGCGGCTCAACAACCGCTACTTCATCGATGGGCGGGACGCCAATTCCTACACCAACATCGGCTGGCTGTTCGGCCTGCACGACCGCCCCTGGGGCCCGCAGCCCGTGTTCGGCAACGTCCGTTCCATGAGCGAGGCCAGCCTCAAGAAGTTCGACGCCGATGCCTACGTGACGGAAGTGGAACGTCTGGCCGCGGCGGAACGCGCATGACCTCCTTGACCCGCGCGGCGGGGCTCGAGCGCTTGGCCGCCATCGTGCCGCAGCTCGGCCGCGCCTACGCCGCCGGCCGCAATACCGATCACGGACCCGGCGTGCCGCCGAGCACCACCGCACTGTCGCCCTTTCTGCGCCGCCGCCTGCTACTGGAACGCGAGCTGGTCGCGGCCGCGCTCGATGCGCACGGCCCGGCTTCCGGCAAGTTCGTCGACGAGGTGTTCTGGCGCTCCTACTTCAAAGGTCACCTCGAGACCCATCCTGCCGCCTGGACCGGCTACCTCGCCGGTGTCGAGGCCCAGAACGGCCGGGTCGCCGGCAATGCCGGCCTGCGCCGCGCGGTGGAGGAGGCGGTAGCCGGGCGCACCGGCATCGACGGCTTCGACGACTGGGCGCGCGAGCTGGTCGACACCGGCTGGCTGCACAACCACGCCCGCATGTGGTTCGCCTCCATCTGGATCTTCACCCTGCGGCTGCCCTGGGAGCTCGGCGCGGCGTTCTTCCTCCGCCACCTGCTGGACGGCGACCCGGCCAGCAACACGCTGTCCTGGCGCTGGGTCGCCGGGCTGCACACGCGGGGCAAGGCTTACGTGGCGCGGGCGGAGAACATCCGCCGCTACACGGATGGCCGTTTCGATCCGACCGGCCTCGACGAGGACCCGGCGCCGCTGGAGGAAACCGACCCGCCGCGCGGCGTGCCCCTGCCGCACGCCGACGCGCCGCCCACCGGGGAGGTCGCGCTGCTGCTGCACGGGGACGACCTGCATCCGGAGAGCCTGCCGCTGAAAGGCGCGAACGTCCGCCGGGTCGCCGGGCTGGTGGCGCACATGCCGGGCGCGGATGAGCGGGTCCGCGCGGCCGATGCGGCGGCGATGGCCGACGCCCTGGCGCGCGCCCGCCAGCACTGGAATTGCGAGGTGGTGCCCGAGGCGCCCGAATTGCCGGACGGATGGGCGGATGGCTTGCCGGTCGTCGCGGCCTGGGCGCCGGTCGGCCCCTCGGCCGCCGCGCTGCCGCCCGGCACCATCCGCGTACGCCGCCGCTGGGACGAGCTGGCCTGGCCCCGCTCGACCCGCGGCTTCTTCCAGCTCAGGACCGCGATCCCCGCCATTCTGCGCGAAGACGGGGTGGAATAGTCGGGCGAAGGCGATCCACCTCCCGTCCCGGCTACCGACAGTATTCGTCATCTCCCGCCGCCGCCCATCGCAGTTAAACGTTCCCGCCCGCTGAATCGGCGACGGCGCAGCGCGGAATGCGACTTTCCTGCGCGGCGCGGCGGGGAAACGATCTTCTTCGCCAGCCCGTACCTTTGCTTATTCCATCTGTTGTCTGCCTCCCCCCGGCCCGCGACATAGTGCGGGACGATCGGGGCGCCTCGCGGCTCCCGTGTCTCACGACGCTGGCAGGAGCCCCATGTCGCAAACCGTTCTTGCCGCCCCGCCGGCCACCCGGTCGCTGCGCCGGCCCACTTTCGCGCTGCCGCGGCGCCTGGCCTGGCGGCGGGCGGTCGCGCCGCTCGTGCTGCTGCTCGCCTGGCAGGCGGCGTCCAGCGCCGGGCTGCTGTCCCCGCGCACGCTCGCCTCGCCGCTGCAGATCGTCAGCGTCGGGTGGGACCTCGCCCTCTCCGGCGACCTCGCGGTCAACGTCGGCGTGTCACTGGCCCGCGTGCTGGCCGGGCTGACGATCGGCGTCTCGGTTGGCGCCGCGCTGGCGGTGGTGGCCGGGCTGTCGCGGCTGGGCGAAGACATCGTGGACGCGCCGATGCAGATGCTGCGGACGCTGCCCTTCCTGGCGCTGGTGCCGCTGTTCATCCTGTGGCTCGGCATCGGCGAGGTACCCAAGGTCGCGCTGGTGGCGCTGGGCTCGGCCTTCCCGGTCTATCTCAACCTGTTCTCCGGCATCCGCGGCGTGGACCCCAAGCTGGTCGAGATGGCCCGCGTGTTCGGGCTCGATCGTGCCGGCCTCATCCGTCACATGATCCTGCCGGGCGCGCTGCCGGCCGCGCTGACCGGGCTGCGCTTCAGCCTCGGCGTGGCCTGGCTGTCGCTGGTGGTGGCCGAGCAGATCAACGCCCATGCCGGCATCGGCTACATGATCAACGACGCGCGCGACTTCCTGCGCACGGATGTCATCATGGTCGGGCTGGTGCTGTATGCCGTGCTGGGCCTGCTGGTGGACGGGCTGGTCCGCGGCCTAGAGACCCGGCTGCTGGCGTGGCGTCCGACCCTGGTGCGGGCATGACGGGGGTGTCGCGAGCGGGTAGCACCCGCGTCCGCGGCCTGACGCGGCAGTTCGCGCCGGGCCGGCCGCCGGTGCTGGACCGGCTCGACCTCGACGTCGCGCCCGGCGAATTCGTGGCGCTGCTCGGCGCCAGCGGGTCCGGCAAGACCACGCTGCTGCGCACGCTGGCCGGACTCGACCCGGTGCCGGAGGGCGCGACCGTCGCCGTGCCGCAGCCGGCCGCCGTGGTGTTCCAGCAGCCGCTCCTGCTGCCCTGGAAATCCGTGTGGCAGAACGTGGCGCTCGGCACCGCCGGCGCCGACGCCCGCATCCGGGCGGAGGCGGCGCTGCGCGAGGTCGGCCTGGCCCATCGCGTGGATGCCTGGCCCGGCACGCTCTCCGGCGGCGAGGCGCAGCGCGCGGCGTTGGCCCGCGCTCTGGTCCGCGAGCCCGCCCTGCTGCTGCTCGACGAGCCGTTCGCCGCCCTCGACGCGCTGACCCGGCTGCGCATGCACGACCTCGTCATGGACCTCTGGTCCCGCCATCGCCCGGCGACCCTGCTGGTCACGCACGACGTCGACGAGGCGGTGGCGCTGGCCGACCGGCTGCTGGTGCTCGAAGGCGGGCGTATTGCGCTCGATGTCGCCAACCCCCTGCCCCGCCCGCGCGACCGCGCCCACCCCGATTTCGCCGGCCTGCGCGCCCGCCTGCTCGCCCAGCTCGGCGTGCACGGGCATGCCGAGTTGGGCGAGCAGCCGGGCGCCCGAAAGTGAAATCCATGACACCGATCCTCCGCCGCCGCTCCTTTCTCGCCGCCGCCGGCCTGCTGGCCGCGCCGTCCCTCGCCCGCGCCGCCCCCGCGGTCCGCATCGGCTACCAGAAGAACGGTGCGTTGGTTCTGCTGCGCGAGCAGCGCCTGCTGGAACGCAAGGGCATCGCGGCGACCTTTGTCGAGTTCTCGTCCGGCCCGCCGCTGCTGGAAGCGCTCAATGCCGGCGCAGTGGATTTCGGCGCCACCGGCGACACGCCGCCCCTCTTCGCCCAGGCGGCCGGCAGCGCGCTGGTCTATGTCGGCGGCCAGCCGATCGCCGGCGCGAGCTCGGCCGTGCTGGTGCAGAAAGACGGCCCGATCAAGACCATCGCCGACCTGCGCGGCAAGCGCTTCGCCTTCACCAAAGGCTCCAGCGCCCACAACGTGGCGGTCAAGGTGCTGGCGACCGCCGGATTGACGCCGGCCGACGTGCAGCCGGTCTACCTGCAACCGCCGGATGCCGCCGCGTCGTTCCGCAGCGGCGCCGTCGATGCGTGGTCGATCTGGGATCCCTTCTTCGCCATCGCGCAGACCGACCCGGCGACCCGCGTGCTGACGACCGCGGAGGGCATCGCGCCGACCAACTCCTTCTTCCTCGCCGGCCGCGCCTACGCCGACAAGGAGGCCGACACCGTGCTGGCCCTGCTGGCGACCATCAACGAGGCCGCCGCCTGGGCCCGCGCCAATCCGGAACCGCTGGCCGAGGTCCTGTCGCGCGTCACGGGCGTGCCGCTACCGGCCCAGCGCGTCTCGGCGGCCCGCGGCGTGTATGCCGTGCAGCCAGTGGACGACCGCATCGTCGCCCAACAGCAGGACATCGCCGACACCTTCGCTCGCCTGCACATCATCCCGTCGCGCATCGATGTCCGCGCCGCCGTGTGGCAGCGTGCCTGGCACGTTGCCGACGCGCGCTGACCCTCGACAAGGAACCTGCCATGAACTCCATCGCCCCGTCTGCCCAGCCGCTCGACTTGTTCTGGTTCCTGCCCACCGGCGGCGATGGCCGCTACCTCGGCAGCACCGTCGGCCAGCGCACGATCGATCACCGCTACCTGCGCGCCATCGCCGGGGCGGCGGACTCGCTGGGCTATGGCGGCGTGCTGATCCCCACCGGGCGCGGTTGCGAGGATGCCTGGACGGTGGGCGCCAGCCTGCTGTCGCAGACGGAGCGGCTGCGCTTCCTGGTCGCGGTGCGCCCCGGCATGACGCTGCCGGCGGAAGCCGCGCGGCAAGCCGCGACCTTTGACCGCATGAGCGAGGGCCGCCTGCTGGTCAACGTCGTCAGCGGCGGCACCCCGGTGGACCTGGCCGGCGACGGGCTGCGGCTCGGTCACGACGAACGCTACGCGCAGACGACGGAGTTCCTGCAGATCTTCCGCGGCCTGTTGAGCGGCGAAACCGTCGATTTCGAGGGTAAATACCTGTTCGCCAAGGGCGGCAAGCTGCTGTTCCCGCCCGTGCAGCGCCCCTACCCGCCGCTGTACATCGGTGGATCCTCCGCGCCGGGCCACGAGCTGGCCGCCACCCAGTGCGACGTCTACCTCACCTGGGGCGAGCCGCCGGCCCAGGTGGCGGAGAAGATCGCCGACGTGCGCCGCCGGGCCGCCGCGGTCGGGCGCACCGTGCGGTTCGGCATCCGCCTGCACCTGATCGTGCGCGAAACGGAAGACGCCGCGTGGGCGGCCGCGGACGACCTCATCCAGCACCTGTCGGACGACGTGATCGCGCAGGCGCAGCGCAAGCTGCAGGCCGAGAGCGACAGCGAAGGCCAGCGCCGCATGGTGGCGCTGCATGGCGGCCAGCGGGACCGGCTGGTGGTCTCGCCCAATTTGTGGGCCGGCGTCGGCCTGGTGCGCGGCGGTGCCGGCACCGCGCTGGTGGGCGATCCCGCGACGGTGGCCGAGCGCATCCGCGAATACCAGGCGCTCGGCATCGACACGGTGATCGCCTCCGGCTACCCGCATCTGGAGGAGTGCTACCGGGTCGCCGAGCTGCTGTTCCCGCAGCTCGCGTTGCAGGCCCAGGGCGGCGGCGAGCGCGCGCGCCTCCGGGGCGGCCCGGCCTACCTGGCTGGCGGCGGCTCGCTCAGCACGGACGGCTTCGCCACACCCGCCGCGGCCAGCCCGGCGCCGCTCACCCGTGCGTTCTGACCGGGCTCAGCCATTCGACTTGAGTCCGGTCGAGGCCAGGCCGACCGTGACCAGGTCGTAGCGGGACTTCAGCAAGCTCCGCGTGCCGACTTGGTGGTCGCCAATGCGGCACGCGCGGCGTCGACGCTGCCCGATGGAGGTCCGGTGACGGGAGTTGCGTTTACCCCAGCGCCAGCTTGGCCAGCCCGGCCGGCAGCTCGGCGACCGCCGCGTTGACCGCGAAGCCCAGCGCGAACGCTTCCGCGTAGTCGAACGGTCGGGCGCCGAACACCCGGTCCCGCGCCTGGAACCGCCAGGAGTAAATCAACAGCGCAATGAACAGCGCGACCCCGAATCGCGCGGTGAGGAAGCGGTCGGCCAGCGCCCGGGCCGCACTGTCGGGCGCGGGCCCGATCAGCAAGGTGGCCGCCCCTTCGCCGATCACGGCCGGCTCCGCCCGGTCGGCTGCCGCCGCCGTGGCCAGCGTCGCCACCGCCCGCAACGGCGCCGCCAGCGGCCGGGCGTAGGCGTGCGTCGGCGGGGTCCGGCGCACTTGCTCGGCATCGCCGACCCAGGGCGGGGTGCCGTCGCCCCAATCGAGCCGCACCGCGGTGCCCGCACCCCAATCCGGATCGAGCTCGTCCACCGCGACCCTCAGCGGCCGGCCCACCGTGCGCTCGCCGGGCGGCGTGTCCGTCCGCGGCGCCAGCCGTCGCGGCCCCGCGCCGCCCACGCCGGACCCTGCCAGCGCTTCCGCCCGCACCGCTGCCGCCACGCCCGACGTATTCGCCCCCGCCGCGATCATGTCGCCGTTCAGGGCGCTCGCCGCCGTGTCGGCCGCCAGCAGCGCCGGCAGGCAGCCCTCCCCCGCCGGCGCCCGGTTCAGCTGCAGCCGCACCCGGTCGCGCTGCCGGTCCCACTCGGCCACAAGCGGGCCCGCCTCTTCCCAGCGCAGCAATTGATCGAGGTAGCCGAGCCGGCGTTGCAGCCCGGCGGCGTAGCGGTCGCAGAAAGGTTGCAGCGCCCCGCCCGCCGCGGCATGGACCTGCCGGTTGCCATAGTCGGCCCAACCATGCTCGAGCAGGCCATAGGCCGCGGCCGCCGCATCCCGGTCGTTGCGCGCCAGCGCCGCCTCCATCGCCGCCGCCTGCGCCAGCAACGGCGCCCGCTCGGCCGGCGGGAGCGGGGCCAACGCCTCCTGCCACGCTGCCAGTACGGCGCGGAGATGGGCCGCCTTGGTGGCGGCCGAGCGGTCGGGGTCCGCCTGCGCGGCCGCCATCGCCGCGTCCACCGCCGGCGGCCGCTCCGTCGCCGCCGCCGCCGCGCGCACCGCCGCCTCTCCCGCCGCGCGCTCGGCCTCGATTGCGGCGGTCAGCAACTGGGTGGCGGCGGCCTCGACGGCGCGGCTGAACGGCAGCAGCCGGTCCAGCCCCGCCCCCGCCGGCAGCTCGGCCCAGGCGGCCGTCAGCGCGGCGGCGAGCGCCTCCCGCCGCGACGCCGGCAAGGCCGGGTCGGCGATGCCGCGCTCGATCTCCGCGACCGTGCCGCCCAGAAAGGCGAGCTGGGCCTGCTGCCGCATCACCAAGCGCTGCCCGGCCGCCAGCGCGCGCGCCGCGCGCGCCATCGCGCGGCCGGACGCCCGCGCCTCCGCCCACGCCGCATCCGCCTCGCCGGCCGCCGCCACGAGCCGCAGCCGCACCGTTTGCGCCGTCAGCTCCGCCTCCAGCCAGCGCGCCGGCGCCGCCACCAGCCGCTCCCGCACGCCGTTCAGCACCGCGTCGAGCCGGCCCGTGTCGGGCCCACTCGGGGTCGGGGCACCCAGGGCGCGGAGTTGGGGCTGCAGCGCCTGCCACGGCACCAGGGCGGGCGCCAGAACGGCATCGGCGGCGCCCGGCCCGGCCGCCCCTTGCCGCAGCCCGGCAGCCAGCGCGTCGGCCTCCGCCAGCGACCCCGCCGCGTCCTCCAGCCGGTGATCGAGCCAGCCCACGCTGCGGGGACGCGACAGGGTGGCGACCGCCGCTTCCCAGGCCCGGTTCGCCGCCTGCAGCTCCGGCCGTTCCGCGTCGATCCAGTGCGCCTCGGCGAAACGCAGCGTCGCCTCTCGACGCTGCAGCGTGTCCCGTAGCTTGTCGGCCACCGCGCCTTCCTCGCCGAGGCCGGCCAGCAGCCCGGCCGCGATCAACCCCAGCAGCGTCAGCCCGATCCCCCAGGCCGAACGGGCGGCGACGTCGGCGCGCACCGGGATCGCGACGGGCGCCCCCGCATCCAGCACGAGGCGCAGCGTGGATTGGTAGCTGCCGGGCTGCGCCGGCACGCGGCCCCCGAGGCGCAGGACCAGCGACCCGCCGGGCGGCACCGTCGCCTCCCCGTCCATCTCCGCCTGCAGCGCGGCTCCGGCCGCCGCGGTGCCCCGCCCCACGCGCAGCCACGGATCGGCCGCCACGCCCGTGACCCGGATCGGCACGACGCCCCAATTGGTCACCGCGACCCGCTCGGGCGCCAAGGGGAGGCTGCCGGCCCGGGCGAATGGCCCGCGTCCGGAGCGCAACGCGAGCACGACCGGGCCGGGGCCGGCCAGCGTCGCGGGGGAAGGCGGCACGTCGCGGTCGGCCATGGCTCGCTCGGGGTCGGTTCTGTCCAACAACGATCATACGAGGCGGCGGCGGGGGCGCAATCCGGCCTTGCGGACCGGCCGCACGCGCTCGACATGGGGACGATGCTGCCCCGAACCCTGCTCGCCGTGATGCTGCCATTGGTGAGCGGGTGCGCCGCCGCCCCGCCCCGCCCGCCGGTTGTCGCCGTCTACGTGCCGGCCCGGAGCGGCACCGCTCCAGCCGGCAAGCTCAGCCTGGCTCCGGCCGGCGCCACCAGCCTCCGCTGCGTTCCGCGGCCCAGCGGGTTGGGACGGACTGCACCCCGCTCTGACGCCGACCCGTCAGAACACGCCGATTTCGTCCAGCCCGCCGATCAGTCCGAACAGGATCGCCATCGCCGACACGGCGTAAACAACCCATTTGTAGGCGCCCCGCACCCGGTCCTGCTCCGGCAGCGCCCGCGTCGCCAGCAGCACCAGCAGCCCGAGCGCCAACGGCAGCAGCAGCGCGTTCATCACCTCCACCGCAATGTTCAGGCTGACCAGGTCCTTGATGAACTGCACCGCGAGCGCGCCGGCCGCGATCACCCCGGCGTACACCGCGTAAAAGGCCGGCGCCTCCCGCGGCGAGCGGTGAAGCGAGTGCGGCTGGCCCGTCACGTCGCCGAAGCCCCAGGCCAGCGCGAGCGACACCACGTTGAGCGACACCAGTGCCGCCGCGATGATGCCGACGCCCAGCACGAGCTGGCCGGCGGTCTGCCCGAGCGCCGGCGTGAAGGCGCGCGCCAGGTCGCCCACCGTCTTGAGCCCGTCCGCATCGTCGCTCTTGCCGTGCAGCGCCGCGGCGGCGCCCACCAGCAACGCGCCCATGATGAGCTGGCTCACCACCGCGCCGGCCAGCGTGTCCCACCGGGTCGCGCGCCGGCTGTCGCGGTCGAGACCCTTATCCGCCGTTGCCGATTGTTGGTAGAAGATCATCCACGGCATGATCACCGCGCCGATATTGGCCGCGATCAACACCCGATACTCGCTCTCGCCCAGCGGCGGATGGGCGAAGGAGGCCAGCACGGCCCGCGGATCCGGCTGCGCCTTCCAGGCCAGCCACAGGAACACCAGCTCGAACAAGCCGACGACGACCGAAACCACCTCCACTCGCCGGAAACTGCCGGTCGCGACCAGCAGGAACAGCAGGGCCGCCGGCAGCGCCAGGCTGACCCAGCGGGAGACGCCGAACAGGTCGCCGATCCCCGCGATGCCGGAGAACTCGGTCGCCACCGCGCCCAACCCGGCCACCAGCAGCCCGGCGAAGCTCACCCAGGCCCAGAAGGCCCCGTAATGTTCCCGGATCAGCTCGCCATGCCCCTTGCCCGTGGCCGTGCCGAGCCGCGCGGTGAGTTCCTGCACGACGTACAAAACCGGGATCAGCAGGAACTGCAGCAGCAGCAGCGAATAGCCCCACTTCGCGCCGGACTGCGCCGCCGTCACCAGGCTGCCGACATCGGTATCGGCCAGCATGACCACGATGCCCGGCCCCATGGCGGCCAGGGTGGTGGCGACGGAACGGGACGAGGGGGTGGCGCTCATCGTTCCCCAACGCGTCAGGCAGCTCTGGACGCGCTCACATGCGCGTTGGGTTCGGTCGCAGCGGGCGGACATGCCGCCATCCACACCGCCCGATCCGCCGCGTGGACCACTCGCGGTGCGCCGCGGGTGGAGATCGCGTCGATGATCGCCGGCTCAGCCATGCAGGCCGCCGCGCAGAAGGTCTGGCTCGAGTACCGCCAGCTTCCCGAGAAGACCCAATACTGACGGATCATCCGACCGGCGACGGCGCCTCGGCCGTCCACCGTCGACATCACCTGAGGCGGGACCATCTGTTCGGGACCCCGCCCAGGATTGCGCCTTGCCCGAAGGTCACACCGTTCACCGCCTCGCCAACGCCTTCACCGACCATTTCGTCGGCCACGTCCTGGCCGCCAGCTCTCCGCAAGGCCGCTTCACGGAGGGCGCCAGCCGGCTCGACGGCAAGCGGCTGGAAACGGCCGAGGCTTACGGCAAGCAGATGTTCCTCGGCTTCGAGGACCGGATCTGGCTCCGCGTCCATCTCGGCATGTACGGGATGTGGCGCTTCGACGGTCCCGGCCTGGCCGGCATCGGCCGCCGCGACCGTGGCGACACGGAGGCCGACGAGGACGGACGGCCGCTCCCGCGCGACGTCGTCCGCCTCCGCCTGGCCAGCGCCACCCATATCGGCGACCTCAGCGGGCCTACCACCTGCCGCCTCGAGGACCCGGCGGAAAAGGCGGCCGCGGTCGCCGCCATCGGGCCGGACCCGCTCCGCCCCGGCGCCCGACCCGGCCGCGCCTGGGACGTCATCGCCGCGTCCAAATCGCCGATCGGCCTGCTGCTGATGCGGCAGGACATCATCGGCGGCATCGGCAACATCTACCGCGCCGAGCTGCTGTTCCGCGCCCGCATCGAGCCGCACAAGCCCGGCCGTGACCTCACCCGCGCCCAGTTCGACGCCCTGTGGCGCGACGCCCGCGCCCTGCTCCGCGACGGCGTGCGCGACGGCGCCATCATCACCACCCGGCCGAAGGACCGCCCGCCCGGCGTGCCCGTGCTGGGCCGCCGGATGCGCAAGGACGCCCGTTCCTACGTCGCCTTCCGCAACCGCGAGCCCTGCCGGATCTGCGGCACGCCCATCACCATGGAGATCATGGCCGGCCGCAAGCTTTACTGGTGCCCGACCTGCCAGACCGAATAGCGCACGACTTCCCGAGCCCCTGGCTCGGGAAGTGCTCTAGGCCGGCGTCAGGATGTGGATCACGCGCGAGGCCAGCAGGTCCTTCACCTTGGCGCCGTATTCCTTCATGTGCGGCGAGCGCGCGTGGGCATCCAGCGCCGCCATGCTTTCCCATTGCTCGACGACGACGAAGGTGTCCGGCCCGAGCGGGGTCTGCGCCGGACCGCCATCCGGCGCGTCGATCGCCGGCTCGTACTGCACGCAGCCCTCTTCCGCATGCACCGCCGGCATGTTGCCGCGGAAAGCGGCCAGAACGGTCTCGCGCTGACCGGGCTTGGCGGTGATGATGGCCATGACGTGAATCAAACGACGTCTCCTCGGAAGGTTGGGCCTAAACTCACCACCCGACGGAGCGCGACGCAATGGAGGCCGCCATGGACATCGAAAACTCTGACCGTGTGGGATTGTCGGCCGAACGCCTCGGCCGCATCGATGGCTGGATGCGGCGATGGGTCGATGGCGGCCGCCTCGCCGGCATGTCCGTCCTGGTCAGCCGCCACGGCCAGGTGGCCTATCAGCGCTGCTACGGCATGGCCGACCGCGAGCGCGGCACCGCGATGGCCGCCGACACGATCGTGCGCATCTACTCCATGACCAAGCCGCTCACCTCCGTCGCTCTCATGATGCTGTACGAGGAAGGCCGCTTCCAGCTCGACGACCCCATCCACGCCGTGTTGCCCTACTTCAAGCAAACCCGCGTCTGGGCCGGCGAAGGTCGTGACCCCGTCCCGCTCGACCGGCCCATCACCTATCGCGACCTGCTGACCCACACCTCCGGCCTCACCTACGGCTTCATCAACGCCACCCCGGTCGACGCCATGTACCGCGACGGCGGCGTCGACTTCCAAACCGCCGACGCCACGCTGGGCGACATCGTCGAGAAAGCCGCCGCCATGCCGCTCCTGGCGCAGCCCGGCACCGCCTGGAACTACTCGATCGCCACCGACGTGATCGGCCACCTCGTCGCCGAGATCTCCGGCCAACCGTTCGAGCGCTTTCTGCACGACCGGGTCATCGCGCCGCTCGGCATGACCGACACGGCCTTCACCGTCGCCCCCGGCAACGTCGCCCGCTTCGCCGCCAATTACAGCCGGGGCGAGGATGGCCGCGCCGCCCTGCTCGACGATCCCGCCACCAGCCGCTTCATCACCCCGCGCGCCATCGCGTCGGGCGGCGGCGGCCTGACCGGCACCGCCCGCGACTACATGCGGTTCTGCCAGATGATGCTGAACAAAGGCCAGCTGGACGGCGAGCGCCTGCTCGGCCGCAAGACGGTCGAGCTGATGACCAGCAACCACCTGCCCGGCGACATGGCGGCCATGGGCATGCCCCGCTTTAGCGAGAGCAAATACGACGGCATCGGCTTCGGCCTGGGCTTCTCCGTCACCCTCGACCCGGCCCGCGCCGAAATCCTCGGCTCGCCCGGCGAATATGCCTGGGGCGGCGCCGCCAGCACCGCCTTCTGGATCGACCCGGTCGAGGACATGGCCGTCGTCCTGCTCACCCAGTTGACCCCGTCGAGCACCTACCCGATCCGCCGCGAGCTCCGCGTCCTGACGTACGCCGCGGTCGTGGACTGACGAAGCAACACTGCCTTTCTTCGACCGGCGCCGCTTTTCTCCGCTAAGACGGACGCAACGAAAACGGAGGAAACGGTGAGCGACGAACTGCTTTGGGAAGCCACGGACGGCATCGGCCACATCACGTTCAACCGGCCGGCGCAGCGCAACGCGCTGACCTGGGTGATGTACGACGGCCTGGTCAGCGCGATCGAGCGGGTCAATACGGACGACACGATCCGCGCCGTGGTCGTCACCGGGGCGGGCGAGAAGGCCTTCGCGGCCGGCACCGATATCGGCCAGTTCCGCGAATTCCGGACGCCCGCCGACGCGATCGGCTACGAGGAGCGGATCGACCGCGTGCTCACCGTGCTGGAAACCTGCCGGGTGCCGACCATCGCGGCCATCAACGGCGCCTGCACCGGCGGCGGCGCGGCCATCGCCGCCTGCTGCGACCTGCGCATCGCGGCGGACAATGCCCGCTTCGGCTTCCCGATCGCCAAGACGCTCGGCAACTGCCTTTCCATGGCCAACCTCGCCCGCCTCTCCGCCCTGATCGGCGCCGCCCGCGTCAAGGAGGTCATCTTCACCGCCCGGCTGATCGAGGCGGACGAAGCGCAGCGCATCGGCCTGGTGTCCGAGATCGTGCCCGCCGCCGGCCTCGCCGAGCGGGCGGACGCGCTGGCCCGCACCGTGGCCGGCATGGCGCCGCTCACGCTGCGGGCCACCAAGATGGCGCTGCGCAAGCTCGGCAGCAGCCCGACGGAAGACGAGGACCTCATCCTCATGTGCTACCAAAGCGCCGACTTCCGCGAGGGCATGGAAGCGTTCCTCGGCAAGCGCGCGCCGGTCTGGACGGGCGCCTGAGCGTGGGCAAGCTCGTCCTCCAGGGGCTCGGCAAGCGCTACGGCGAAAGCCTGCGCGCCGTCGCCGACGTCACCCTGGCGCTTGCGGAAGGCGAGTTCGTCTCCCTCCTCGGCCCCTCCGGCTGCGGCAAGACCACCACCTTGCGCATGATCGCCGGGTTCATGGCGCCGACGGAGGGCACCATCTCCGTCGGCGGCCAGACCTTGTCCTCGCCCAGCGCCGTGGTCCCGCCCGAGCGGCGCGGCATGTCCATGATCTTCCAGAGCTACGCCATCTGGCCCAACATGACCGTCCGCGAGAACGTCGCCTTCGGCCTCACGTTGCGCAGCCTCGGCCGCGCCGAGATCGCCCGCCGTACCGACGCCATGCTCGACATCGTCAAGCTCCGCCACCTCGCCGACCGCTACCCGTCCGAGCTCTCCGGCGGCCAGCAGCAGCGCGTGGCGCTGGCCCGCGCCATCGTGATCGAGCCCGCCGTGCTGCTGCTGGACGAACCGCTCTCCAACCTCGACGCCAGCCTGCGCGAGGAGATGCGCTCGGAGATCCGCCGCCTGCACGACGAGTTCCGCATCACCACCGTCTACGTCACCCACGACCAGTCCGAGGCCATGGTCACGTCGGACCGCATCGTCGTCATGAACGCCGGCCGCATCGAACAGGCCGCCGACCCGGTGACGCTCTACACGCGGCCACAGACCCGCTTCGTCGCCGGCTTCGTCGGCCGCACCAACTTCCTGGACGGCGTGCGCGCCGGGTCGGAGATCCGCTTCCCCGGCTTCACCGTGCCGGCCGCCGCCGCGCCCGGCGACGCCGAAGCCCGGCCCTCCTTCTCCGTGCGCCCCCAGAGCATCCGGCTGCATACCGGCGCCCCGCCCGAACCCGGCCGCGGCTGGTGGGTCGAGGGCCGGGTCGTGGAGCGGGCCTACATGGGCGATTACTGGGACTACGTGGTCGCGCCGCCCGAGGGTGGCCTCCGCCTCAAGGTCAGCACGCCGCCGCCCGAGCGGCACGAGATCGGCGCGCCCGTCTGGCTGGAGATCGATACCGCGGCGATCGCGCCCGTTCCGCCGCCATGAGCTGAATAGCAACGCCCAATTCAGGCGTTCAACAGACGCAAGCTCAGCGGCTCCCTTCGCAGAGATGATGCAAAAGTTCCCTGTCGCAGTACTTTGGCTCAGAGTTTCTGAGCGCATTGGGCATCGACGAACTATGGTTGGCTCGGATACATTCTAAGAATGATGTGGCTCGTACGAAAGCTGTTGAAATTAGACTCACCAATCACGGTTTCAGATTGGTTTTACCAACGGATAGTTGGGAATTGGCCATGGATCGCGGCGACATTTGGCAGTGTCGGCATGGCCTATTTGGCAAGATTAAGCGATTGGATGCAACCATGGGGAGCAGTGGGATGGGCCTCTGTGGGATTGTTTTTTTTCGCCCTAATCGGGCTGACCCTCGCAACGATCTACCGATTATACGCTGGTGCACTTCAGCGCATTCAATCCTCTAAGACAATGAAGAACATGTCGGAAAATATTAAGGGGGTGAACCCGCTCCGGGAAAGCTTTGAGAACGAGAAAGTGTCTATATCGGACTTCTATACACCCATTCAAACTCTGTATAAACGGAAAACGTTTCGAAACTGCGATTTTTATGGGCCTGGCGCCCTGCTTTTCTTCTCTAGATGTAATATTGACTCTCCATCAATATTCCGTACTGACTTTATAGTGATTGGAGAGGGCTACTTTGCCTCACCAATCGGGTTCGAAGATAGCTCATTCTATGACTGCAGATTTTATGGAATTACATTGTTGATGAACGCTGGTATGGCTCAAGCTATTCGAGTGGCGACCAAGCGTGAAGGCTCGCAAATGCCACCATTTCATGGTCTGCCTGTAACTGAATGAGTCTTAAACCTCGCGTGAGATGTTCTTACAGGAGATCTACCTACACATTTTAAATGAGAAACATCTTGCAATACACTTTTGATTACCTAGCCTTCAATCCTCTTGATCGGATCAGAAACGTTGGAAAGTTTAACACTGGATCTTTTTTCTTGCGCTTAAGAGTTGAATGCTTGATTTGCAAGAGAAACGCGATCGACTAGTTGACACGGTCACGCCTCACTTCCTTTAACGGCCGTGACAGGAGCGGTTCATGGCATCGACCACCCAGATCATCTATCAACCCTACGTCGCGGGTCCGCGCGGGACGCTCAAGCCGGGCCAAGCCATCGCCTGCCGCACGGCCGAGGACGGGTTGCGCCGGGCCGAGCGCGCGCTGAGCGGCGGCTCCATCCTGGGCGCGCAGGTCGTGCGCATGATCCATGACGACGATGCCGGCGAGTTCGGCGACCCGCAATACCTGGGCACCGTCGGCCGGGTGCCCGAGCCCGAGTGAGCGCCCCAGCCATGAGTTCGGCCCGGTTCGACCTGTCCGGCAAGGTCGCCGTGGTCACCGGTGGGGGGCGCGGGCTCGGCCGCGCGATCGCGCGTGGGCTGCGGGAGGCCGGCGCGACCGTCGTGCTGGCGGGCCGCACCGCCGCCACGCTGGAAGCCGTCGCCGCCGAGCTGGGGCCGGACAGCCTGGTCCATGTCGGCGACGTCGCCGTGGAAGCCGACGTGATCGCGTTGCGTGACGCGGCGATGGAGCGGTTCGGGCGGGTGGACGTGCTGGTCAACAATGCCGGCGTCAACCCGATCTACAAGGGCATCGAGACGACCTCGCTCGAGGAATGGCAGCACATCCTGGGCGTCAACCTGACCGGCGCCTTTCTGTGCTGCAAGTATCTCGGCGGCGCGATGGCGCAGGCCGGAAGCGGCTCGGTGATCACGGTCAGTTCGGTCGCGGGGCACGCCGGATTGCGCCGCTCCGTCCCGTATTGCGCGAGCAAGGGCGGCGCGGAGCTGATGACCAAGGCGCTGGCACTGGACTGGGCGCGCAAGGGCGTGCGGGTCAACTGCATCGCCCCCGGCTACTTCGAGACCGACCTGACCGCCGGCATGATCGCCAACGAGGCGCTCTCCAGCCGCCTGCTGGGCCAGACACCGATGGGCCGGTTCGGCCGCGACGACGACCTGGTGGGCGCCGCCGTGTTCCTGGCCAGCGACGCCAGCGCGTACGTGACCGGCCAGAGCCTGGTGGTGGACGGCGGATACCTGGCCGCCTGAACGCAACTCCGGCGGGCCCGACGCGATGGGCTCCGCATGAAAGCAGACCGCAAAATCAGATACGCCGTGGTCGGCGCCGGCTGGATCAGCCAAGCCGCCTTCATGCCGGGCGTCAAAGCCACCGGCAACTCCGTCCTGTCCGCGGTCGTGACGGGCGACAGCAGCAAGGCCGAGGAGCTCGGCCGGCGCTACGGTATCGAGCGCGCCTACCATTACGACGCCTATCTGGCCGCGCTCGAGAGCCGCAGCTTCGACGCGATCTACCTCGCTTTGCCGAACGATCAGCACCGGCAGTTCGCGGTGCCGGCGCTGGAGCGCGGCATCCACGTCCTGCTGGAGAAGCCGATGGCGACCAGCGAAGAGGATTGCCGCGCCATCAACGACGCCGCCCGCCGTGGCCGCGCCAAGCTGATGATCGCCTACCGGCTGCATTTCGAGCCCGGCACGCTGGAGGCGATCCGGATCGCGCAAAGCGGCGCGCTGGGCCGGGTCTCGCTATTTGCCTCGACGTTCACGCAGCCGATCGATGCGGGCAACCACCGGGCGCAGAACGGCTATTGGTCCGGCCCGGTGCCGGACATGGGCACCTACCCGATCAACGCCGTCCGCAACCTGTTCCGCGCCGAGCCGACCGAGATCATGGCCTGGGGTACGGAAACGCTCGGCTTCGGCTTCCACGACACCGTCAGCGTCACCATGCGCTTCCCCGAGGACCGGCTGGCGCAGTTCACCGTCGCCTATGGGCTGAACGACGCGGACGAGTACCGCGTCGTGGGCGACGAGGGGACGCTGCGGGTCAGCCCCGGCTTCACCCTCTCCGAGGGGCTGCGCCACGCGCTGACGCGGGACGGCAGCACCACGGAGACCGCGTTCCGTGCCGTCGACCAGTTCGCGGGCCAGACCGCCTACTTCTCCGATTGCATCCTCGAAGACCGCGACCCCGAGCCGGATGGCGAGGAAGGCCTGCTCGACATCCGCGTGCTGTGCGCGATCGAGCGGGCCTTGGCGACCGGGCGCGCGCAGGAGCTGAGCCCGGCGTTCCGCAGCAAGCGTCCGCTCGGCGACCAGTCCACGGATTTCCCGCCCGCGGCCAAGCCGGACCTCGTCAACGCGGCGCCGCCGGCGGGCTAGATTTCCCTGCCGAAAGACGGAAAACTGAAACAGTAAAGGGAGGACAAAAAATGGCACGAGTCGCACTCGTCACCGGCGGAACGCGCGGAATCGGCGAAGCCATCAGCACGGCGTTGCACGAGGCTGGCCGCAAGGTGGTGGCCAGCTACGCGGGCAACGACGCCGCCGCCAAATCATTCACCGACGCCACCGGCATCCCGACGATCAAGTTCGACGCCGGCAACTACGAAGCCTGCGACGACGCCGTCAAGCAGATCGAGTCCGAGCACGGCCCGATCGAGATCCTGGTCAACAATGCCGGCATCACCCGCGACTCCACCATCGCCAAGCAGACCCGGCAGATGTGGGACGAGGTCATCGATACCAATCTCGGCTCCTGCTTCAACCTCTGCAAACTGACCTTCGAGGGCATGCGCGCCGCCAAGTTCGGCCGCATCGTCAACATCGGCAGCATCAACGGCCAGGCCGGCCAGTATGGCCAGGTCAACTACGCCGCGGCCAAGTCGGGCATCCACGGCTTCACCAAGGCGCTCGCCCAGGAAGGCGCCCGCTTCGGCATCACGGTCAACGCCATTGCGCCGGGCTACGTGGACACCGAGATGGTCCGCGCCGTCCCGCCCGACGTATTGCAGAAGATCGTCGCCCGCATCCCGCGCGGGCGTCTCGGCCAGGCCGCCGACATCGCCCGCGGCGTCTGCTTCCTGACCGCGGACGATGGCGACTTCATCACCGGGTCGACGCTGTCGATCAACGGTGGCCAGCACATGTATTGACGCGGCCGCCTCGGCGCCCTCTCCCGCCCGGGAGAGGGCACAGCAAGGAGACAACATTTGAGCTTCGTCATCGACCCGGCGCCGACCCCCTCCGTGGCCGTCGCCGGCACCGCCGACCGCTTCCCCGTCCGCCGCATCTTCTGCGTCGGCCGCAACTACGCCGCCCATGCCCGCGAGATGGGCAAGGACCCGGACCGCGAGCCGCCCTTCTTCTTCCTCAAGCCGGCCGACGCCGTGGTCGATGATGGCTCGACCATCCCCTACCCGCCCGAGACGTCCAACCTGCATTACGAGGCCGAGCTGATCGTCGCCATCGGCACCGCCGGCACCGACATCGATCCGGCTGACGCCCTCGACCATGTCTGGGGCTACGGCATCGGCCTCGACATGACCCGGCGGGACCTGCAGAACGCCGCCAAGGACCTCGGACGCCCCTGGGATTGGGGCAAGGGCTTCGACCGCTCGGCGCCGATCGGCCCGCTCCACAAGGTGGCTGATGTCGGGCACATCGCGTCCGGCCGCATCTGGCTCGCCGTGGATGGAACGATCAAGCAGGACAGCGACATCGACAAGCTGATCTGGCCGATCCCCGACGTGATCAGCATCGCGTCGCGCTCCATGGAGCTGCGGCCCGGCGACCTCATCATGACCGGCACACCCGAGGGCGTGGGCGCGGTCAAGCCCGGCCAGACCATGACGGTGGGCATCGACGGGCTCGGCGAGATCCGGATCGCCATCGCGGGATAACGCCCTCCGACCCGGCGGCGATCGTGACGGGAGCGATGTGACGGGCTCTTAGTTTGAGCTATGCTGCCCGTATGCAACCCACCCGTGTCACCGCCGCCGAAACACCCCGCAGCAGCGACGCGCTCGCCCTACAGGTGGGCGTGGTCGCGGTCGCAGCTCTCTACCTCGCGCGCGAGGTACTGATCCCGATCACGCTGGCGATCCTGCTATCCTTCCTGCTCGCGCCGGTGGTCCACCTGCTGCGCCGGTTCCTGCCGCGCGTGCCGGCCGTGTTGCTCGCGGTCATGCTGGCGCTGGGGTTCATCACCGCGATCGGCACGCTGATCGGCATGCAGGTGGCGAGCCTGGCGCCGAACATCCCGGCCTATGCCGAGCAGGTGGAAAAGAAGTTCGGCGCTGCCCAGAGCTACGTGACCAGCCACTTCGCGCAGGTGCTCGGCCCGCTGAGCGGCGGCGGCGAGACCAAACCGGCCGCGCCCGACACCGCGCCCACCCCCGGCAACACGCCGGAGCCGACCACCGTCGTGGTGCGCCAGCCCACGCCGACGCCGCTGCAGATGGCCGAACGGATTCTCGACCCACTCGCCACCCCGCTCTCCACCGCGGCCATCGTGTTCATCTTCAACGTGTTCATCCTGTTGCAGCGGGAGGATCTGCGGGATCGGCTGATCCGCCTGATCGGCTCCGGCGACCTGCATCGCACCACGGTGGCGATGGACGATGCCGGGCGGCGCCTGTCGCGCTATTTCCTCGCCCAGGCCGGGCTGAACCTGGTGTTCGGCATCGTGATCGGCGCCGGGCTGTGGATGATCGGGGTGCCCTCGCCGCTGCTCTGGGGCGTGTTGAGCAGCCTGCTCCGCTTCGTGCCGTACGTCGGGCCGGTACTGGCGGCGGGGCTGCCCATGGCGCTGGCGGCGGGCGTTTCGCCGGGCTGGGAGCTGGTGGCCTGGACCGCGGGGCTGTTCCTGATCGTGGAAGCCGTGACCGGGCAAGTGGTCGAGCCGCTTCTGTATGGGCATTCGACCGGCCTCTCGCCGTTCGCCGTCGTCGTGGCCGCCACCTTCTGGACCTGGTTGTGGGGGCCCATCGGCCTGCTGCTCTCCACCCCGCTCACGCTGTGCCTCGTCGTGATCGGGCGACACGTCAAGCGGCTCGAGTTCCTCGACGTGCTGCTCGGCGACCGCCCGGCGCTGACGCCGATCGAGAGCTTTTACCAGCGCATGCTCGCCGGCGACCCGGACGAGGCGGAGGAGCAGGCCGAGGCGATCCTGCAGGCGACCTCGCTCACCTCCTACTATGACGACGTCGCGCTGAAGGGGCTGCAGCTGGCCGCCAACGACCTCAGCCGCGGCGTGCTGAACGAGGCGCAGATGGAGCGGGTCAAGGAGACCATCCAGCTTCTCGTCCGCGACCTCGACGGGCACGAGGACGTCGAGAAGCATCCCACTGCCGAGCAGCGCAACGACCTGCTCTCGCCCGCCGGCGCCGACGACGAGGAGAAGGCACCCACGCCCGTGCCCGGCCAGGCGCCGCCGGAGAACGAACTGCCGCCGCCCTGGTGCAAGCCGACGGCGATCATGTGCCTGGCCGGTCGCGGCCCGCTCGACGAAGCCGCCTCGAGCCTGCTGTGCCAATTGCTGCGGAAGCATGGCCTCGGCGCCACCGTGATCCGCTACCAGGACGCGTCGCGCGGCCGCATCGAGCAGCTCGACGTGACGGACACGGCGATGGTCTGCGTCAGCTATCTCGAGATCACCGGCAACCCGTCACACCTGCGCTACCTGCTCGACCGGCTGCATCGCCGGTTGCCGGGCGTGCCATTGCTGGTCGGGCTTTGGCCGGCGAACGAGGCGGTGCTGTCGGACAAGTCGGTCGCGAAGGCGGTCGGCGCCGATTACTACACCACGTCGCTGCACGACACGGTGGAGGCTTGCCTTGCCGAAGCGCGCAAGACGGCGGGCCTCGAGCAAGCGGCCTGAGCGAGCCCGCCCCGGGGCGAACCCGGGGCGGGATGGCGTTACTTGCCGGGGACGGGAACCGGGGTGGCGGCCAGGGTGCGCAGATAGTCGATGATGTCGGCGCGGTCCTTCGGGTTGGCGACGCCGACGAAGGTCATCTTGGTGCCCGGGGCGTAGGCGGCCGGCTTGGTCAGCCACTCGTCGAGCTGGGTGAAGTCCCAGTTGCCGGTCTTGGACTTCAGCGCGTTGGAGAACGCGTAGCCGTCCTTCTCGCCGATCTTGGTGTTGACCACGCCATACAGGTTCGGCCCGATGCCGTTACGGCCGCCCTCGTTGAACGAGTGGCAAGCGACGCAGCCGAGCTTCTTGGTGTCGGCCTCGCCGGCCTTCGGGTCGGCGGCGGCCAGACGCTCCGCGATCGGCTGGACGGCACCGCCGGTGCCGCCGCCCGGATTGGCGTTCGGCTGCGCGCCGCCATTGGCCGAGGTGCCGCCGGTCGCCGGGTTTGCGGGGGCGGCGTTGCTGGCCGCGACGGCCTCGACGGGCGGCTTGGCCTTCGGGTCGTCCGACAGGGTGCGGAGGTATTCGATGATGTCGGCGCGCTTCTTGGGGTCCGCCAGCCCGGCGTAGCTCATCTTTGTGCCGGGCGCGTAGGCGCTGGGCTTGGTGAGCCACTCGTTCAGCTCCTGGTAATTCCAGGGGCCTTCCTTGCCCTTCAGCGCGGCGGAATAGACGAAGCCTTCCGAATGCCCGTGCACGTTGCCGACCGTGTTGTAGAGGTTCGGACCAACCCCGTTCTTGCCGCCCTTGGTGAAGCTGTGGCACGCGACGCAGCCCTGCGCCTTGACCAGGCCCTCTCCGTCCGACGCGGACGCGGAGGCCATCAGCACGCCGATCGGCGGCTCCGGCGCGGCGGTGCTGGCCACGGGCGCGGCGCCCGGTTCGGCCGGAATGGCGATGTGCGGCTTGTGCGGCACTTCCGGGTCGACCAGGGCGCGCCCGACCAGGCCGGAACCCACGAACGCAATACCGGCGACCAGAACGGCGGCGGCGGCTTTGTTGAGTTCGAGGCTATCCATGGGTGGCGGTCTCCGGCACGGTACTGCAGCTTCAATTGCCCTGCCTGTCGGCCCTGTCAATCGGGGAAGCGCGAATACCGTGCGGAGGTGATGTCTCGGCTGGCCTTGCCTATTGCGGCTTCGGCGCAGCCGCGACCAGCGTGGTCGGGCCCTGGAGCTCCGGATAGGTCTGCACCATGCTGACCCCGAACAGCGGCTTGTAGACGCCGTTGTGGCAGGTGGCGCAGTTGACCTTGGCCACGTCGCCGTGCGGCCCGAGCCGGGCGGCCGGGAACACGCCGGCCAGCGAGTTGAGGTACTCCCCGTTCAGGTTGCGCACCATGTCGATGCCGTACCAGGCCGTGACGCGCTGGGGCGAGCTCTGCGACCAGTCGCCGAAGGCGCGGCTGTTGTGGCAGTAGGTGCAGTTGACCCCCAACGACTGGGAGAAGTGGACCATGAGCGCGTAGGTCCATTCCGTCTGCTGGATGGAGTGCCGGTTGCCGGCCGGTAGCGCCGCTTCGGACTGCACCCGGATGTCGGCCGCGTTCTCCAGCATGGGGGTGAAGGGGTCGTACGGCAGCGAGCTGTTGTTGATCGCCGCGCTGGGGTGGCCCATGCCGCTGCTGGTCGCCGCCACGCCGCCGCCGAAGCGGTTGGGCAACGGATCGGTGAACCAGATGTTGGCCGGCACCGGGTTGCCGCGATGGCAGGTGTAGCAGGTCACGCCGGTGGCCCCGACATGCGATTTGTAGTCGGCGTTGACGTGCTGGACCATCTGGATCATCCGGCGCGCCACGATCTTGGTGTAGTGGCTGTCCTCGGCCATGTTCGCCGTGTTGTGGCAGTAGGCGCAGCCGCCCTTGGGCGCCACCCAGGTGGTGATGGACGCCATCAGCCGGGTGAACTGTCCCACGCTGAGGTCGCCCAGCACCTGGACGTTCTTGTAAACCACGCCCGCCTTGGGGCCGGCCGCCGGTAGCTGCGGCAGGGAGGCCGGGATCTTATTGTCGGCGAGGTAGGCCCGCACCTCGCGGGGATTGTAGACCAGCCCCATCGCCACGCCGCGGAAGCCGCGCTGCACCGTCTCCGGCGCGGGCCGATCCATGGTGGACACGACGAGGATGGTGGTGAGCGCGGCCGCCACGACGGCGACCCCGGCCAGCGCCTGACCGACGCCGGGGATCATCGCCCTGCTCCCAACGACGGGTCGATCACCGGGCCCCACATGGCCGGGTATGGCGGCGCGATGCCGTGCTTGACGCCCCACAGGTACCAATTGTCCACCGCCGTGCCGGTCAGCAGGATGCCGATGCCGCCGCAGATCGGGCACAGGACGGCGAACCACCAGGCCCAGCGATGGATCGACTCCGCCGTGGCGCAGAAGCCCATCGTCCAGCGCCAGAACAGCGCGCCGCGCTCAAAGGCGGTGCCGCGGTCGATGATCTGCTCCACTTCGCGCTCCGCGCCGAACCGGCTGGTCGCCAGCACGGTCGCGCCGTGCATCGCGAACAGCAGCGTGGCCCCGTAGAGGAACACGATGGAGAGCATGTGGAAGGGATTATAGAACAGGTTGCCGTAGCGGATGGAGAACGACGCGGTCCAGTCGAGGTGCGGGAAGATGCCGAACGGCACCGCCTCGCTCCAGGAGCCCATCATCAACGGCCGGATGAAACCCAGCACCAGATACAGCCAGATGGCCGCGGCAAAGGCCCAGGCCACGTGCGTGCCCATGCCGAGCGCCCGTGCCCGAGTGTAGATTCGGGTCCACCACAGCAGGATGGAGGCGGTCAGGAAGAACCCGGCCATCAGCCACCATCCGCCCTCGGCCAGCGGCGGCATCACCGTCAGCCCCAGCGCCGGCGCCGGCGGCTCCAGCGCCAGCCATGGCAGCTGGCGCACGAACTGGACGATGTCCCAGTTCACCGACGCCCACATGTTGAGCCCGATGATCTCAAAGGCGATGAAGCCGCAGATCAGCGACGCCACGCCGGTGATGCCCAGGTAGATCGGCCCGACCTGGGCATCGCCGAGGCGGCCGAACAGGTGCAAGAAGAAAGGGGTGCCCGTACGCGTCCAGCCGGTCGTTTTGAGCGGCACGCCGGCATATGCCGGGCCGCGGACCTGAACGCGGGTGAAGATGTTCTGATACTGTGCCATCGCCCGCTCCCCTTTCTTCGTTGTTGTTGTGATTGGTGTTGTTCAGCTCAGCGCCAGATCGGCAGGTTGAGCCACCAGCCCCACCATTCCGGCCAGCCCCGGGTCCAGAACGGCCCGCTCAGCACGATGCACACCGCGCTCCAGAACCCGGCCGACAGCGCCAGGAACAAGCCCAGCCGGTGCACGCCCAGCGTGCCGATGGACCAGCCGATCGTGTCGCGGAAGAAGGTGTTCTCGTGCTCGGCCGTCTTGACCGCCTCGCCCTTCGGCACGTTGGTCGCCGACAGGACCAGCCCGCCATGCATGGAAAGTGCGAGCACGGTGGTGAAGAAGAAGCTCACCGCCAGCATGTGCGCCGGGTTGTAGTGGAAGTGCAGGTATTGGTAGCCGGTGTTGCTGACCCAATCGAGGTGGCTGAGGATCCCGTAGGGGAAGCCATGGCCCCAGGCGCCCATCAGCACGGGGCGGATCACCACCAGCGCGATGTAGGCGAACACGGCGGTGCCGAACGCGACGGGGACGTGGTAGCCCATGCCGAGCTTGCGCGAGATCTCGGCCTGGCGCAGTGCCCAGGACACGAAGGCGCCGATCGCGCAGACCGTGATGATCTGCCACAGGCCGCCTTCCCGCAGCGGCGCGAAGCCGAGGCCGACGGACAGGTCCGGCGGTGGAATGTTGATGCGCCACGGGTTCCAGGTCGGGCCGATCGCCGCGCCGTAGAAGATCAGCAGCGTTCCGATCACGCTGAAGAAGACGGTCGTGACGCCGAAAAAGCCGACGTAGAACGGGCCGACCCAGAAGTCGAACAGGTCGCCGCCGACCAGGGTGCCGCCCCGGACGCGGTACTTTTCTTCGAAGCTCAGCATCGCCATACGGGCAACCCTTTCGGTGGCGGAAGTGGCGGGAGCGGACGTGGTGCGTCCGTTCCCGCCACGGGCAGCGTCCTTACCGGGGCGCGGGCGCCGGGGTCGGCTGAGACGTCGGCGACGGCATCGCCTGGCCACCGGGCAGCGGCGTCATCTGCGACGACAGCGCACCGGCGCGGCTGGGGCCCTCGAGCCAGTTGAACCGGCTGGTGCTGAGCAGGATGAAGTGGATCAACAGAGCCAGCACGAACAGGAAGGTGAACAGCGCGACGAGCGCGCGACGGGGGTCGAAAAGCAGCCATACACGCCACATGATCGTTTCTCCTAGGCGAGCAGCGATGTGGCGGCGTTGACGCCGTCCATCAGCATTGAAGTGACGTAACCGTTCGGCCCGGGCAGCCAGGGGCGCCACAGCCACACCAGAATATGCGCGACCACGGCGACGGCGACGAACACGATGAAGCTCGTGACGAAGATGCTGTGGAACTCGCGGGCTTCGGAATCCGTCAGACCCGATGTCGAGCCTGTTCTCAGTTGGACATCCGACATGTTGGATTTACCTCCGTGTCTGTCGTCGCCGCGCTCCCCCCGCGCGGCTGGGGGTCTGGGTGCCGGGTCAAGACACCCGTCCCCGCAGTGTGTGGAGCGTGTGCCGGACGCGGTCGGCGGTGATCCGGCCTTCCTTCGCGTCTCGGGCAGCGCGCTCGACGTGTTCACGCAGCCGCTTGGCTGCCGAAATGCGGACGATGAAGGGTTCCTGCTCGACATGCTCGTCGAGCAGGGCCGCCGCCGCCTCGTCCCACGGCTCCGCGTTCCAGGCGCTCTGCTGCACCGGCGTCGCGTCCACTTTGTCCATCTCCGTGCCGAGCGGCAGGATGTGGAAAAGCGCGTCGAACAGGGCGTTGCAGAACTCCTGGGTGATGTAGGTCGCGCCGGCATACCCCATGTAAGGGGTCCCCGTGGCCCGGCGGATCGCCGCGCCGGGGAACGACGCGGGGATGAACATCGAGCGCCCGCCCGCTTCGGCCGCGTACATCCGCTCGTTGTAGGAGCCGTAGATGATCAACGGCTTCTTGGTGTGGATCGCCTCGCGCACGGCGGCGTTGTCCGTCTTCTCGCCGGCGGTGCGGCCGAAGTGGAACACGCAGGGTAACCCGAGTTCGCCCTCGAGGAAACCCACCAGCCCATGCTCGTAGGTCCGGTTCGCGACCACGCCAAAGGTGGCGGAGGCGAAGAAGTCCTGGGTGACGGAGCGCCAGAGGTCCCACACCGGCTTGATGGTGGTGTGCTTCTCGCGCTCGATGAACGGCTCGGCGTCGAGGCCGGTGAGTTCGGCGATCTTGCGCAGGAAGTTGGTGGTCGCGTGCAGCCCGATCGGCGCCTGGAGGTAGGGCTTGCCCAACTCCTCGCAGAGCATGCGGCCAAATTCGCGGTAGAGGCAGATGTTGATGTCGGCTTGGGCGAGCTGTGACACCTCGTCCAGATGCGACCCGAGCGGGAAAACCAAGTTGACGGTGCAGCCAATGCCTTCGACCAGGCGGCGGATCTCGGCCAGGTCGGACGGCATGTTGAACGTGCCGTACATCGGACCGATCAGGTTGACGCGCGGGGCATCGCCTTCCTTGCGGACGTATTTGCGCGCGCGCTTGGCGCCGAACTCGGTCCAGAGCCAATACAGCGCGCGGTCGGCGCACTGCCACTGGTCTTCGTCGATGGTGCGCGGAATGAAACGCAGCAGGTTGCTGCCCTCGGGCGTCACGCCGCCGCCGATCATCTCAGCGATGGAGCCGGTGACGACCACGCCGGGCAGTTCCTGATCCTGGCTGCCGGCAGCCCGGCTCAGCGCGCCTTCGGTGCCGGTGCTCGACAGGTTCTCTTCCGACAGCCCGGTGACTACGACCGGCAATTCGTGCGGCGGCAGTCCGTCGGTGTAGTGCAGCACCGCCGTGACCGGCAGGTTCTCGCAGCCGACCGGCCCGTCGATGACGACGCGGAGCCCGCGGATGGCGGTGAACGCATAGACGGCACCCCAGTAGCCGCCGGCGCGATCGTGGTCGATGACGAGCATCAGGTGCCCACCGCGGATTCGGACTTCACCTTGGCCGCCCGCATCTTGCGCTGCCGATCGCGGAAGCCGGCGGGCTCGGTCGGCACGCCCGTGGTGCCATAACCGGCCGTCTCGGGCGTGCCGACGCCCTGGAAGAACGACACCATGCGGGCGAAGCGCGGTGCGCTGCCGATCTGCGCGGCCACGATCGCGGCCAGCGACCCGGCGCCCGCGGCGCCGAACAGCGGCCGGGCGGAGACCATGTTGGTGTAATAGAGCGCCGGGATGCCCATTTCCTTGGCCTTCTGCACCAAAGGCGTGGTGCCGACGGCGAGGTCGGGCTTCACTTCGAGCATCGCCTGCACGTCCTGCTCGAGCGAGGCGCGAAATTGCACATGCGTGCCGCGGGCTTCGAGCCAATCGAGATCGGCCTGCGCCCATTCGGTCTTCGGGCAAGCGGTGCCGACATACGGTACTTCGGCGCCGGCCTCGATGAGCAGGCGCGCCGTCAGCAACTCGGAGCCCTCATAGCCGGAGAGCGTAATGCGGTTGCGGATCGGGTTGGCCTCGAGCGCGGCGCGGATCGCCGGCAGGGCGCGGGCCCGGGCGGCATCACGCTTCTCGAACGACACGCCAGCCGCAAGACCGATGTTCTCGAGCCACGCTTCGGTGCCTTCGAGCCCGACCGGGCCGGAGCCCACGATCGGACGGCCGGCGACGGCGAACTCGCGGATCGACGCTGTATAGAAAGGATGCACGGCACCGACGACGGCGCAGTCCAGCGCGCCGTACAGGTCGCGCCATTCGCGCGCCGGGGTCGGCGGAGCGAGCGCGAGGCCCATCGGGGCCAGCATCGCGCCGATGCCCGGCGGGTCCGCAGGGAAAATCTCGCCGAGCAGCGCCACGGTCGGCAGATCGGTGCCATTCCGCGGGCGGGCGACGGGGCCCTGTTCGGCTTCCAGACGGGCGAAGCGCAGCATGGCGCCGGCCAGCACGTCCTTGGCTTCCGCATGGGTCGGCACGCCGAAGCCCGGCACGTCGATCCCGATCACGCGCACGCCGTCGATCTGCTTGGGCAACCGGTCCAACGGCACGCCCGACGCGGTCGGCACGCACAGATTGATGACCACGATCGCGTCAAGGTCGGCCGGCTTGGCCAAGGCATAGACGGCGTCGCGGATGTCCTCGTAGAGCTGGCCACGCACCAGCGTCTCGGAGTTGAACGGCACGTAGCCGACGGTCCGACGCGCGCCGTAAAAGTGCGACGTGAAGGTCAGCCCGTAAACGCAGCAGGCCGACCCGCACAGGATCATCGCAACCCGGCGCATCCGCAACCCGACGCGCAGCGAGCCAAAGGCCGGGCACATCGATTGCGGCTGATCGTGCGGTCCCTGCGGATAGTCGGAGGCCAGCCGCTCGAGCACGGCGGTTTTGCCGGCCGACCGCGCCGCCGTCAGCATGGTCTCGCGACCCGCGTGGCAACTACCGGTGCTGGGAGGCAGCGAATCCATCAGCCTATACGCCCTCGTAGACCACTTCGAGGGACGGACGAACGAGCCGGACATCGGCGCACATATCGGCCTCGGTGGCGGGTATCAGCGTGTAGCCACGGCCGACGGCCTCGCCCTTGAACAGGCCGAGCAGCCCATCTTGCGTGAGCGGGGTCGGGCGCAGCGGCGGGGCGGTCGCGACCTGCTCGGCGAGGTCTTCGAACACAGAAGCCCACTCACCGCCGGGTCGGCCGACGATCTCGTAATTGGCGGATTTGCGCCGGATGTCCTCGTTGGCTGGGATCGCGGCCAGGACGGGAATGCCGGCGGCGGCGGCGAAGGCCTGGGCCTCACCAGTGCCGTCATCCTTGTTGATGACCAGGCCGGCCACGCCGACATTGCCGCCCATCTTGCGGAAGTATTCGACCGCCGAGCAGACGTTGTTGGCGACATAGAGCGACTGCAGGTCGTTGGAGCCGACGACGATCACCTTCTGGCACATGTCCCGCGCGATCGGCAGGCCGAACCCGCCGCACACGACGTCGCCGAGGAAGTCGAGCAGCACGTAATCGAAGCCCCAATCGTGGAAGCCGAGCTTCTCCAGCAATTCGAAGCCGTGGATGATGCCGCGCCCGCCGCAGCCGCGGCCGACCTCGGGACCACCGAGCTCCATGGCGTAGACGCCGTCGCGGATGAAGCAGACGTCCGAGATGGTGACCTTCTCGCCGGACGCTTTCTTCTTGGACGAGGTCTCGATGATGGTCGGGCAGGAGCGGCCGCCGAACAGCAACGACGTGGTGTCGCTCTTGGGGTCGCAGCCGATGAGCAGGACGCGCTTGCCCTGCTGGGCCATCATGTAGCTGAGGTTGGCGAGGGTGAAGCTCTTGCCGATGCCGCCCTTGCCGTAGATGGCGATGACCTGGGTCTCTTTCTTGACCGGGCCGGTCGGCACCGCGTCGGGCTCGATGGCCGCTTCGGCGCGGAGCGCCGTGACCTGATCTTGCGGCTCCGCCGCGGACCGTAGGGCGTCCGTCATTGCGTTGGGCGTGATGGCGTTCATGCGCGGCTCCAATCCAGGACCATCTTCAAGCAGTCCGCGTCGGTGAAGGCGGTGCGATACGCATCGGGCGCATCGCGTGCCGGGGCTTGATGGCTGATCAGCCCGGCCAGGCTCAGCGCACCGGATGCGGCGAGGTCGCGCACGGCGACGAGGTCGGCGGGCTGCCATTGCGCCGCGATGCGGAAGCGGGCTTCGCGCATGAAGGCGGGCGGGAAGGCGAAGGAAGGGCGGTCGGAATAGAAGCCGGCCAGCACGATCTCGCCGCCGGGGGCGAGACGCAGGATCAAGGCGTCCAGCAGCCCGGCATCGCCGGACGCATCGAGGATGACGCGGTAGTCGCGGCGCGGATCGCTCGCCGGGTCGAGCACGGCGTAGCCGGTCGCGCCGGCGGCGCGGGTCGGGTTGCGCTCCCACACCGTGGGCGAACCACCTGCGAGCACGACCAGGCGGGCCAGCAACCGGCCGAGCGCACCATGCCCGACGATCAGCTCTGGAAGCGCGTGACCGACCAGCGCGTGTTGCGCGGTCGCGGCCAGCGCGAGAAGAGTGCCATCGGCCCCGAGCCCCTCGCCGAGCGACAATGCCCGAACCGACGGCACGACGACGCGGGAAGCAGCGGCCCCGAACAGGCCGTGCACCGGGCCGAAGCAGCGGGCGCCGGGCACGAAGACCCGCTCGCCGTCGCGCGCCCCGCCGCGGATGCGGCCGACCGACTCGTAGCCCGGCACCAGCGGGTAGCCCATGCCCGGGAAAGGCGGCATGGCGCCGGACCAGAGCAGGCGCTCGGTGCCGGCGCTGATCCCGCTCCACTCGATCTCGACGAGCACGTCGTCGGCGGTCGCGGCATCCAGCACGAGCGAGCGGAGGCTCAACTCATGCGGTGCATTCAAAACGACTGCCAGAGCGTCCACGCGCCGTTATCCCCCAAAACCCGCCATTGTGGCGCGATGTGTCAGCCTAGGCTGACTATGACGGTTGTCAACGATCATTTACACTCGCCCGGTCACGGCTGGGCAATTAGTAGGCTGGTGAGGAGCGGATTGCTGGTCCGCACCGGCCGCACGCGGCTGAACCCGGCGGTCCCGAGCATGGCCGTCAACTCGGATTGACGCCGCGGCCGGCCGCTGCCCAACGCGAGCAGGTAGAGCGTGAAATACGCGCCGACGGGCTCGGCGCCGGGCGCGTCCAGCATCGGCTCCGCGAGCAGCAGCGTGCCGTCGGCGGGCGTGGCGGCGCGGGCGGCACGCAGGATCGCCAGCGCGGACTCGTCGTCGTGATCGTGGATCACGCGGATCAGGGTGAGCAGGTCTGCGCCCGCCGGCAGCTCGTCGCGCCGCATGTCGCCGCCGGTGGCAATCACGCGATGGCCGAGCCGGTGCGCCGCGCGGGCGGCGACCTCCGGCAGGTCGAACAGGCGGAGCTGCAGCTGGGGCGCCCGGGCGGCGGCCTGCTCGAGAAAGGCGCCCTCGCCGCCGCCGATGTCGAGCAGGCAGCGGTGGCGGCCGACATCAAAGGCGGCCAGGATCTCCGCGGCCACCAGGGGCTGCGACTGGGCCATGAGCTGCGAGTAGGCGGCCACGTCGGCGCCGGGCAGGGACGCCGGGTCGCCGGCGGCGCCGTATGGCCAGAAGGCGGCCAGGCCGGTGCCGCCGCGGTCCCCGCGGAACAGGGCCACCGGGTCGGCGAGGTCGCGGTAAAGAATGGCGTGGTGGCGGACCATGGCGGTCACGCCGTCATTGCCGACCATGGCGGCGCCGAGCGGGCCGAGCGCGTAGGCCGCCCCTCGCCGCCGCAGCAGCTTGAGCCCGGTCGCCGCCTCGCACAGCCGCTCGGCCCGGTCGGGCGTGAGGCCGAGCCGCGGCGCCAGCGCGGCCGGGGTCTGCGGGCGTTCGTGCAGGATCGCGAACAGGTCGAGCTCGACGCAGCTCTGCAGCACCTGCGAGTAGGCGAACCCGGCGCACAGATCGAACAACGCCCGCGACCGCCGCCGCGCGATCGGGCGGGTGAGCGGAAAGCGCGCGGCCCAGGCGCGAAACACCGGGCTGGCCACCGTGCGGTCGCGCCAGGCCGTGATCCGCCCCAAGACCCCCTCTCCCTCCGGACGAGGGTTGGGTGAGGGTCTGGCCCCCGGGGCGAAGCTCGGCTCCGGCGAAAGCACCCTCACCCCGGCCCTCTCCCGGGGGGAAAGGGAGCGCGAGCGGGGAAGAGCCGTATCACGCCGCCGTCCGGGCCAGTTCCTGCGGGATGAGGCGCAGCGTCTCGGAACGGATGTGGCTGCGCAGCGCGCTCTGGCCGGGGCACGGCGGCACGGCGGCCACCGCGTCTTCCGCCAGGTGCCTCAGGTGCGCGATCGCGCCGTCGAGGCCGAAGGCGCGGACCGCGCTCGGGCGGGCATGGGCCAGGTCCTGCCCGACCGGCTTGCCGAGCGTGGCGGCGTCGCCGGTGGCATCGAGGATATCGTCGGCGACCTGGAACGCCTCGCCCAGCGCGTCGCCCAGCGCCCGCCACGGCTCGCCGGCTGCGCCAGCCGCCACGGCGCCCGATACGGTGGCGGCCGCGAACAAGGCGCCCGTCTTCTCGCGCTGATACTGCGCCAGGTCGGCCGCCGGCTCGCACTCCCAGGCCTGGCCGGCGACGATCCCGCAGGGCACGCCCACCGACTGGCCGAGCACCAGCACCAACGGGCCGAGGCGGAGCGGCATCGTCGCCGCGCCGGTCGCCAGCGTCTGGTACGCCAGCACGATCAGCGCGTCGCCCGCCAGCACGGCAAGCGGCTCGCCGAACGCCCGGTGCACGCTGGGGCGGCCGCGGCGGGTGGCCGCGTCGTCGAAGCAGGGAAGGTCGTCATGCACCAGCGAGGCGCAGTGCATCAGCTCGATGGCGATGGCCGCCGCGTCCGCCACGGCGGGGGCGTCGTCGCCACAGGCCGCGGCCACGGCCAGCGTCAGGCGCGGGCGGATGCGGGCCCCGCGCGGGAACACGGCGTGGTGCATGGCTTCGCCCAATCGAGGGGGACAGCCTGGATGGCCGGTGCGGCCCAGGGATGCTGCGAGCGCTCGCTCGATCCGCGTCATGACGTCCATCACGCCCCCTCTTGGTTGTGTCAACTTTGTTTGTCTGCGATGACTGTCATCCTAACCTGACACAGGGGTCAAGCATTCCTTTCGGCGGGCGCGTGGTGGTGATCGGGGCCGGGGTCGGCGGCTTGGCGGCGGCGGCGCTGCTGGCGCGGCGCGGCTTCGCCGTCACCGTGCTGGAGCGGGCCACAGCGCCCGGCGGCAAGATGCGGGTGCTGGACGGCGTCGATGCGGGGCCGACCGTGTTCACCATGCGGTGGGTGTTCGAGGATCTGTTCTCCGAATGCGGCGCCCGGCTGGAGGAACGGGTCGGCCTGACATCGGCCGGCATCCTGGCGCGCCATGCCTGGGGCGCGGACCGGCTGGACCTGCATGCCGACGCCGAACGCTCGGCCGCCGCGATCGAGGCCTTCGCCGGCCCGGCCGAGGCGCGGGGCTTTCGCGCCTTCTGCGCGGCGGCGCGGCGCACCTACCAAACGTTGGAAGGCCCGTTCATCCGCGGCGAACGGCCGAGCATGGCGTCGCTGGCGCTCTCCATCCGCCGCCCGGCGGATCTCCTGGCGATCAAACCCTTCGCCTCCCTGTGGTCCGAGCTCGGCACGTTCTTCCGCGACCCCCGGCTCCGGCAGCTGTTCGGCCGCTACGCCACCTATTGTGGCTCCTCACCCTTCCTGGCGCCGGCCACGCTGATGCTGGTGGCCGATGTCGAGCAGCAAGGCGTGTGTTACGTGGCGGGGGGCATGGGCGCCCTGGCGCAGGCGCTGGCCGGGCTGGCGGAAGAGAGCGGCGGCACCGTCCGCTACGGGGCCGAGGTGGCCGAGATCACCGTGGCGGCGGGACGGGTGACCGGGGTCCGGCTGGCCGACGGCGAAGTCGTGCCGGCCGACGCCGTCATCAGCAATGCCGATCCGCAGGCGATCGCCACCGGGCGGTTCGGCCGCGCGGCTGCCGGCGCGGTGGGCCGCACCAAGCCGGCCGAGCGCTCGCTCTCCGCGCTGACCTGGACCGGAACGGCCGAGACCGCCGGCTTCCCGCTGGTGCGCCACAACGTCTTCTTCTCGCGCGACTACCGGGCCGAGTTCGACGCGCTGGCGAGCGGCGCCGTGCCGGCGGAGCCGACCGTCTATGTTTGCGCGCAGGACCGGGGTGACGAAGGGGGAGTGGACGGGCCGGAGCGCCTGCTTATTCTCGTCAACGCGCCGCCGACCGGCGACACGATGCGCGATAACGGGGCCGCCACGGAGATCGATGGGTGCAGGGAGAGAGCGTGGACGCTGATGGCACGATCCGGCCTTCGGCTGACGGCGGAGCGGCTGCAGCCGACGGACCCGGCGGGCTTCGAGCGCCTGTTCCCGGCGACGGGGGGCGCGCTCTACGGCCCGGCGGTGCACGGAGCGACGGCGAGCTTCAAGCGGCCGGGGAGCCGGACGGCGGTGCGGGGCCTGTATCTGGCGGGTGGCGGGGCGCACCCTGGAGCCGGGGTGCCGATGGCGGCGCTGTCCGGACGGCTGGCGGCGTCGGCGCTGACGGCGGACCTCGGTTCGACGCGGCCGTCGCGCCCGATGGCTACCGCTGGTGGTACGTCGACGCGCTGAGCGCGGACGGGCGGCACGGCATCACGATCATCGCCTTCATCGGCAGCGTGTTCTCGCCCTACTACGCCTGGTCGCGCCGCAAGCGCCCGGCCGACCCGGAGGCGCATTGTTCGCTCAACGTGGCGCTGTATGGCCGGCCGAAGCGATGGGCGATGACGGAGCGCGGGCGTGCCGCGCTGACCCGCAGCGACAACCACCTCACCATCGGCGCCTCCGCCCTGCACTGGGACGGCACGTCGCTCACCATCTGGATCGAGGAGGTGACCGCGCCGCTGCCCTCGCGCCTGTCCGGCGTGGTCACTGTCACGCCCGGCGCGCTGACGAAGCGGACCATCACGCTGGATACGGGGGGACGGCACCGCTGGTCGCCGATCGCGCCGACCGCGTCGGTGCAGGTGCGGATGCAGCGGCCCGGCCTGTCGTGGTCCGGCACCGGCTACCTGGACAGCAACGAGGGCGACCGCCCGCTGGAGCGCGACTTCCGCGAGTGGGATTGGTGCCGCGCGCCGTCGGGGGATGGGGCGGTGATCCTCTACAACGCCGTGCGCCGGGTCGGCGGGCGGCAGGATCTGGCGCTGCGGATCGACCGGGCCGGCATCGTCACACCGTTCGACCCGCCGCCGCCGGCCAGCCTGCCCCGCACGCTGTGGGGCCTGCACCCCTCCACGCGGTGCGACGCGCATTCGCGGCCCATCGTGCGGCAACGGCTGGAGGACGCGCCGTTCTACTCGCGCTCCGTCATCGAGACGCGGTTGGGCGGCGAGCGGGTGCACGCGGTGCACGAGAGCCTGGACATGGACCGCTTCACCGCGCCGTGGGTGCAGGCGATGCTGCCGTTCCGCATCCCGCGCCGGCGGTGACGGCATGCCGGGGCCGGGGCCGGGCAGCCGGGCGATCGGGGCCGGGCTGCTCACGGCCAGCGTCGGCGCCGGGTGCCTGGACGTCCTGAGCTACAACGCGCTGGGGGAGGTGTTTCCGTCCGCCATGACGGGCAACCTGGCGCTGCTCGGCCGCGGGTTGGGCGGGGGCGACCTCCACGCCATCGAGCGCAACCTGTGCGCCTTCGCGGCCTTCTTCGCCGGCACGATCGCGACCGCGTCCGTATTACGGGGCACGCCGGGCAAGGTCCGTTTCCTGCTGGCACTCGCCGCGCAGGCGATCGTGCTGGCGACGATGGCCTGGTTCTGGCCCGAGCGGGACGCCGCCGACCGGCGCCTGGTATTGATCGCGGCGGCATCGGCCGGCATGGGCATGCAGAGCGCGATCGCCACGCGGATCGGGCTCGACGCGGTCTCGACCACCTACTTCACCGGGCTCACGGTCAAGATCGCGACCGGATTGGTGGCGCGGCACGGGCGGCGCCGGGTCGGGTGGCCGGTGCTGGCCCTGGCCGCCTATGTCGCGGGCGCGGCGCTGGCGGGGGCGTCCATCCTGGCCCGCCAGCTGCCGACGCTGGCCGCCACCCTGCCGCTGCTGCCGCTGCTCGCCACGCTGCTGCTGGCGTTGATCGTCGCCGGATCGCGCTCCGAACCGGCTTGACGCGAGCCGCCCAGCCCTGAACTCTGCGCGGGTCAGCCATACCGCCGGAGAATACCATGCATCGCCGAAGCCTGCTCGCCGCCGGTGCTGCCCTCACCGGTGCCGGCCTGATCCGCCCCGTTCGCGCGGCCCCGAGCGCCACGCCGGTCTCCATCATCCGCTTCGTGCCACAGGCCGACCTGTCAAGCATCGACCCGGTCTGGACCACCGCCACCGTCGCCTTCAACCACGGCATGATGGTCTACGACTCGCTCTACGGCATCGACGACAAGCTGCAGCCGCAGCCGCAGATGGTGAGTGGCCACCAGACCAGCGATGACGGGCTGAGCTGGACCTTCACCCTGCGCGACGGCCTGCGCTTTCACGACGACGAGCCGGTCCGCGCTGCCGACTGCGTCGCGTCGATCGCGCGCTGGGGCAAGCGCAAAGGTTTCGGCCAGAAGCTGCTCTCGGTCACGGAGGAGATGACGGCGCTGGACGACAAGCGCTTCCGCATTCGGCTCAAGACACCCTTCCCGCTGATGACCTTCGCACTCGGCGGGCCCGACATCTGCCTGATCATGCCCGAGCGGGTCGCCCGCACCGACGCCTTTCAACAGATCACGGATGCGACCGGGTCCGGCCCGTTCCGCTTCCTGCCGGAGGAGCGGGTGCCGGGCTCCTCCTACGCCTATGCCAAGTTCGACGGCTACGTGCCCCGGTCGGAGCCGCCCTCGTTCTGGGCCGGCGGCAAGGTGGCGCACGTGGACCGCGTCGAGTGGCGCGTCATCCCCGACCCGGCCACCGCCGCCTCCGCGCTGCAGACGGGCGAGGTCGACTGGATCGAGTATTCGCTGTTCGACCTGCTGCCGACCTTCAAGCGCGACCGCAACCTCCAGGTCATGAACCTGTACGCGCTGTCGCAGCCGGCGGTGATCGCGCTCAACCATACCCAGCCCCCCTTCGACAACGCCAAGCTGCGCCGGGCCTTGTTGCCGGCGATCGACCAGAACGAGTTCATGACCGCCGTGGTGGGCGACGAGCGCGACCTGGTCAGCAACCCGTGCGGCATGTTCACGCCGGGCACGCCCATGGCCAACGGGGCGGACATGGGCGTGCTGACCGCGCCGCGCGACCTTGCGCGGGCCAAGAAGCTGGTCGCCGAGAGCGGCTACAAGGGCGAGAAGATCGTGCTGATGCTGCCCACCGACCAGATCCCGCTGATCCCCATGGTGCAGGTCACGCGCGACCTGTTCAGCAGGCTGGGCCTCAACGTCGAGATGCAGAGCATGGATTGGGCGACGCTGGTAGCCCGCCGGGCGCTGGACAAGCCGGCGGCCGATGGCGGCTGGACGTCGTTCTGCACCTCCTGGACCGGGCTGCAGCTCTCCAACCCGGGCAGCCACTTTCCCTTGCGCGGCAACGGGCGGGCCGGCTGGTTCGGCTGGCCCGAGAGCCCGACGCTGGAAGGATTGCGCGACCAGTGGTTCGCCGCGCCGGACGAGGCGGCGCAGAAGGCGATCTGCGAGAAGATGCAGGCCGTGGCGTTCGACGAGGTGCCCTACGTCCCGATCGGCGCCTATTCCATTCCGTGCACGCTCCGGCGCAGCCTGTCCGGCATGGTCAATGCCGGCAACATCTGCTTCTGGGGCGTGCAGAAAGCCTGACGCACTGGGATTACTTGCCCCAGCGCAGCACCAGCGGGTCGGTCCGGCGCGCCACCTCCAGCAGGCCTTGGCGCGTGGCCGGGTGCAGCGGCGGCAGGGGGTGGCGCAGCGTGTCGTGGCGGATCACGCCGCCCGCCTGCATCAGCACCTTGGCCGCCGCCAGCCCGGCCTGCCGGTTCTCGTAGTTGATCAACGGCAGCCAGCGCGCATAGGCGTCCATGGCCTCGTCGCGGCGGCCGGCGAACCACGGGTCCATGATCTGGCGGATGCCGTCGGGGTAGCCGCCGCCGGTCATGGCGCCGGTGGCGCCCGCGTCGAGATCGGCGCCCAGCGTGATCGCCTCCTCGCCATCCCACGGGCCCTCGATCGCGTCGCCGCCGAGCTCGATCAGGGTGCGCAGCTTGGCGGCGGCCTGGGGCACCTCGATCTTGAAATAGCAGAGGTTCTCGAGCTCGGTCGCCATGCGCGCCAGGAACGGGGCGGAGAGCGGCGTGCCGGCCACGGGCGCGTCCTGAACCATGATCGGGATGCCGATCCCGTCCGACACGGCCCGGTAGAACTCGAAGATCGACGCCTCCGGCACGCGGAACGTCGCGCCGTGATAGGGCGGCATGACCATCACCATCGCCGCCCCGGCCTCCTGCGCCCGGCGCGACCGGTCGACGCATTCGGCGGTGGAGAAATGCGTGGTGGTCACGATCACCGGCACGCGCCCGGCCACATGCTCCAGCACGTTGCGCATCACGGTGTCGCGCTCCGCGTCCGTCAGCACGAATTGCTCGGAGAAGTTGGCCAGGATGCACAGGCCGTCCGACCCGGCGTCGATCATGAAATCGACGGCGCGGCGCTGGCCCGCCGGGTCGAGCGCGCCGCGCTCGTCGAACACGGTGGGCACGACGGGGAACACGCCGCGATAGCGGGGAGTTGGCATGGTGGAGGGAGCCCTCAGTGGTTGTCGCGCGGGACCGGCGCGCCGGAGCGGCCGACCAGGAAGTCGAAATCCACGCCGCGATCGGCCTGCATCACGTGGTCGAGGTAGAGCCGGGCATAGCCGCGCTCGGCATGCGGCGGCGGCGGCGTCCAGCCCGCGCGCCGCCGGGCCATCTCCGCCTCGTCCACGTGCAAGTGAAGCGAGCGGGCATGGACGTCCAACGTGATGAGGTCGCCGTTTTGCACCAGCGCCAGCGGCCCGCCAACGGTGGCTTCCGGCGCGACGTGCAGCACCACCGTGCCGTAGGCGGTGCCGGACATGCGTGCGTCCGACACGCGGATCATGTCGCGCACGCCCTCCCGCAGCAGCTTGGCGGGCAGCGGCATGTTGCCGACCTCGGCCATGCCGGGGTAGCCGCGCGGCCCGCAATGCTTGAGCACCATGATGCAGGACGCATCGATGTCGAGCGCCTCGTCCTCCACCGCGTCGTGCATCTCCTCCACGCTCTCGAACACCACCGCGCGCCCGGTGTGCCGCATCAGCTCCGGCGATGCGGCGGACGGCTTGATGACGGCCCCGTTGGGGGCGAGGTTGCCGGTCAGGATGGCCAGCCCGCCCTCCGGCTTGAACGGCTCCTCCCACGAGGTGACGACCTCGGGATTGTAGTTCGGCGCAGACTCGACGTTCTCCCAAATCGTGCGGCCGTTGGCGGTGCGCGCGTCCCGGTGCAGCTTACCCTGCTCGCCCAGCGTCCGCAGCACGGCCGGCAGCCCGCCGGCATAGTAGAAATCCTCCATCAGGAAGCGGCCGGACGGCATCAGGTTGACCAGACAGCGCATGTCGCGGCCCAGCCGGTCGAAATCGGCCAAGGTGAGATCGATCCCGACCCGGCCGGCCAGCGCCAGCAGGTGCACCACCGCGTTGGTGGAGCCGCCGATGGCGCCCAGCGTGCGGATTGCGTTCTCGAACGCCTCCCGCGTCAGCAGGTCGGACGGCTTGAGGTCCTCGTGCACCATGCCGACGATGCGCCGCCCGGCCATCCTGGCCAGCAGGTTGCGCCGGGCGTCCGCGGCGGGGATGGCGGCATTGCCGGGCAGGCCCAATCCCAGTGCCTCCACCACCGAGGCCATGGTCGAGGCCGTGCCCATCGTCATGCACGACCCCGCCGACCGGTTCATCCCCGCTTCGGCCTCGTGGAACTGCTCCAGCGTGACCTCGCCGGCGCGCAGCTGCTCGCTCATGGAGATGATGTTGGTGCCGGAGCCGATGATCTCGCCGCGGTAGACGCCGCGCAGCTGCGGGCCGCCCGAGACGCCGATGGCGGGCAGGTCGGCCGAGGCCGCGCCCATCAGCAGCGCGGGCGTGGTCTTGTCGCAGCCCATCAGCAGCACGACGCCGTCGAGCGGATGGGCGCGGATCGCCTCCTCCACGTCCATGGAGGCCAGGTTGCGGAACAGCATGGCCGTCGGCCGCATGGTGACCTCGCCGAGCGAGGAAACCGGGAACTCGAGCGGGAAGCCGCCCGCCTCCAGCACGCCGGTGCGGACGTGCTGCGCCAGGTCGCGGAAATGCCCGTTGCAGGGCGTCAGCTCCGACCAGGTGTTGCAGATGCCGATCACCGGGCGGCCGTCGAACTGATCGTGCGGGGTGCCGTCGTTCTTGAGAAAGGAGCGGTAGTAGAACCCCATCTTGTCCTGCCGCCCGAACCAGGCCTGGGAACGGAGCGGGCGGGAAGCTGGCTTGTCGGTCATGGTCGTCTCCACCCGGTCACCGCCGCATCCGCCCGGACCCGTGCGGCCGCCGCGGCGTTCGACGGCTGGAACCCGGGCTCAGGCGGCGCTGGTCTCATCGATGGGCGATGGTGCCCCGGCCTCCGGCGCTTTGCTAGCTCCCCCGGCGCCCGCGCGGCGGGAGGTCGGCCGCGCGCCGAGCCGGTCGAGCACGTCGGGGTTGGTGCGGGCCCAGGCGTAGAGGAACTCGACCGGCTCGACCACGCGCAGCCCGAGCGCCGTCAGTTCGTACTCGACCGCAGGCGGGACGGTGCCGTGCACGTGCCGCGTGACCAGCCCGCTCCCTTCCATCTCCCGCAGCGTCTGCGTCAGCATCTTCTTGGAGATGCCCGGCAGGCTCCGGTGCAGCACCCCCGTCCGCGCCGTGCCGCCGTGGCGGGCATGCAGCGTGTGCAGGATCATGCTCGTCCACTTGGTGGCGAACAGCTCCAGCACGCGCCGCGGCGCACAATCCTCGCGCCACTCCTCCTCCGGGGTGCCGGGCTGCATGGGTGGGAACCTCCTGGTGCCTATGTCCCTGTACGGTGCCGTCTAGACCAGCGGACCCGCCCTGCCCAGCTATCGGCTGGATCGGACACGGGAGACGCGGATGGCAGGCACGGCATTGGTGGTGGGCGCGAGCGGCATCGTCGGCAGCGCGACGGCGGCGCTGCTCGGCGCCGAAGGGTGGACGGTGCACGGGCTGGCGCGGCGCCCGACGTCGCAACCCGGCGTGCAGCCCGTGGCGGCGGACCTGCAGGACGCGGCGGGCACGGCGGCGGCGCTGGCCGGGCTGCGGCCCGACGCGGTGTTCATCACCACCTGGTTGCGGCAGGACAGCGAAGCGGAGAACATCCGGGTCAACGGCGCGATGGTGCGCCACCTGCTCGACGGCCTGCGCCCCGGCGGCAGCACCCGTCACGTCGCGCTGGTGACCGGGCTCAAGCACTACCTCGGCCCGTTCGAGGCCTACGGGAAGGGCACGCTGCCGCAGACGCCGTTCCGCGAGGAGCAGGGCCGGCTGCCGGTCGAGAACTTCTACTACGCCCAGGAGGATGAGGTCTTCGCCGCCGCCGCGCGCGACGGCTTCACCTGGAGCGTGCACCGCCCGCATACGGTGATCGGCAAGGCGGTGGGCAACGCCATGAACATGGGCACCACGCTCGCCGCCTATGCGACGCTGTGCCGCGAGACCGGGCGGCCGTTCCGCTTTCCCGGCTCCGCTGCCCAGTGGAACGGCCTGACGGATATGACGGATGCCCGCATCCTGGCCCAGCAGCTCCTATGGGCGACCACCACGCCGGCGGCGCACGACCAGGCCTTCAACGTGGTCAATGGCGACGTCTTCCGCTGGAGCTGGATGTGGGGCCACATCGCCGAGTGGTTCGGCCTGGTGGCCGCGCCCTTCGACGGCACCGTGCAGCCATTACAGCAACAGATGGCCGGGGACGCCCCGCTTTGGGCCGACATCGCCCGCAAACACGGCCTCGTTGAGCCCGACCTTGCCCGCCTCGCCTCGCCCTGGCACACCGATGCCGACCTGGGCCGCCCGATCGAGGTCGTCACCGACATGTCCAAGAGCCGCCGCCTGGGCTTCACCGCCTACCAGCCGACCGACGACGCGTTCTTCGACCTGTTCGGCCGGCTGCGCGCCGACAAGCTGATCCCGTGACGCCCGGCATGGCGCCTACCGGCACGCCCCCCGTTCGCCCGCTCGCGATCACGATGGGGGATGCGTCCGGCATCGGCCCCGAGATCATCGCCAAGACCCTCGCCCACGGCACGGACGCGGCCATCGTGTACGGCAGCCAGGTGGTCATGGCGGAGGCGATCCGCCGGCTCGGCCTGGATCTGACGGTCAGGATGATCGCCGATCCCGGGGCGGCGCAAGCGGAGGCGGGCGTCGTCGAGCTGGTGGAGGTGACGCGGTTCGCCGAGCCGCCGCCGTTGGGCGAGGTCAGCGCGGCTTCCGGTCAGGCCTCGTACGACGCGATCGTCGCCGCGATCGCGGCGGCGAAGGCCGGGTCGGTGAGCGGCATCGTGACGGCGCCCATCAACAAGGCGGCGATGGCGCTCGCCGGGATCAAATACCCGGGACACACCGAGATCCTGGCCGATTTCGGCGGTGCGCCGCGGGTCGCCATGATGCTGGCCAACGACGACATCCGCACCGTGCTGGTGACGATCCACACCTCGCTGCGGATCGCGATCGAGCAGGCGGATTTCGCGGCGCAGATGTCGGCCATCCGGCTGGCGCATGAGGGCGGCCAGGCGCTTGGCGTCGCGGCGCCGCGGGTGGCGGTCGCCGGGCTCAATCCGCATGCCGGCGAGGGCGGGCTGTTCGGCGACGAGGAGATCCGCATCATCCGGCCGGCGATCGAGGCCGCGCGCGCCGAGGGCATCGATGCCAGCGGGCCTTGGCCCGGCGACACGGTGTTCATGCAGGCGCGGGCGGGGCGCTTCGACGTCGTGGTGGCGCAGTACCACGATCAGGGGCTGATCCCGGTGAAGTATCTCGGGCTGGAGAAGGGCGTGAACATCACGCTCGGCCTGCCGTTCGTCCGCACCAGCCCGGATCACGGCACCGCGTTCGACATTGCCGGCCAGGGCATCGCCGACCCGGCCTCCCTGCAGACCGCGCTGGCCTATGCCCGCCGCCTCGTCGCCGCGCGGACACTCGCCCCCGCAGCCGGCAGCACGCGTTGACGGAGTGCCGCTCCGGGCGGGCCGGAGCGGCGGACGTCGGTTAGGGGTGGTCGGCCCGTGGCGCCGGAGTGGCGGAGTCCGGCTCGGCCAGGTTTGCCTCGGCCGTGTTTGGCTCAGTCGTGTTTGGCTCAGTCGTGTTTGGCTCAGCCGTGTCTGGCTCAGCCGCTTCTGGCTCGGCGGCCTCCGTGCCGGTGCTCTCCGCCGCGGTTTCTTCGGCGGCTGCCTCGACCGGCTCTGGCTCCGGCGCCTTTTCCGGCGGCGGCTCCTTGGAGCGGTCACGAGCCGCGCTGAGGTAATCGAACACCAGCGGGTCGTGGCCCTCGAAGATCAGGTTGTATTGGGCGCCGGCGGAAACGTGCGAGTTCTGGTCGACCCGGCCGATCTTCTGGATGACCCAGCCCTCCCCCCGGTCGACCACCGTGGGCGGCAGGCTCACGATTCGGCTCGGCGGCCGCTTGTCGTCGCGTTCGCGGCCGCGACCCGGACCGCGCGGGCCCCCTTTGCCGCCGCCTTTTCGGTCGCGGCTATTCATGTCGAACGGTGCCTGAGCGGCGGGGGTGTCGCCCTTGGGTCGATTGGGTGGTTTGGCCATGAGGGCAGTCATAATGCAGTCCAAAGCGGGTCGCCATCCCTCCCGCACCGGCCGGCAACTGTCGCTGGCGGGCGCGAGTTGAGGCTCCGAACGGGTTGGGTGACGATATGCTCTCTGCTTTCCTCATGGGTTTGGTCGGCGGCCAGCGGGCGATGACGCCGCTGGCAACGGTGGCCGTCGCGGCGGCGCGGGGCGACCTGCCGGCCGATGACGGCATCGCCCGCCTGCTGGCTCACCGCCTCGTGGCGGCCGGTGCGGTGGCGGTGGCGTTCGCCGAACTGGCCGGCGACAAGCAGAAGACCGCGCCCGACCGCATCGTCCCCGTCGGGCTGGCCGCCCGCTTCGTCACCTCGGCCATTGCGGGTTCGGCGCTCGCCTCCCGGCGCGACCGCTGGTGGGGCGCCGCGATCGGCGGGCTGACGGCCGTCGCGGCGGCGTATCCCGGCTGGCGCGCCCGGATGGCCACCATGCCGCGCTACGGCCAGACCCCGACCGGACTGGTGGAGGACGCCATCGTCGTCACGAGCGCCATCGCCATCACCCGGTCGCGATCGCGGCGCTAGAGCAGGATCAGGTCCGGTCGGTCGGTTTCGCGATCCGGTCGGCGTCGCGGGCGCGGCGGATGGCGCGGCGGACGGAGATGAGTTCGGCGATCGCCAGCACCAGGCCGAGGCCCAGGAAGATCAGGAACTCGTATTGGATCAAAGCCGGCGGGCTTGGCGCGCCTCGAGCTCGCCGAACAGGGTGACGACCCAGACCAGCCGTTCCTCGATGCTGCGGCCCGGCGCGCGGGGCGGGGCGGCGGAGACGGCCTGCACGAGCTCGGCCGTGGCAAGCAGCGGCGGGTCGGCGGCGAGCGGGATCGACCGGGTCGCGGCGGCCAGGCTGCGGGCGGCCAGGCGCAGCTTGTCGCGGCGCGCGACGCGCGCGCGCGCGGTGACGGAATCGCCGCCGGCGCGGATCACCTCGGCGCCGATGGCGGCGTAGAGGTGTCGGGCGGCGAAGATGCCGGGGCGGCAGGCGACGGGCAGCGCGGCGATGCCGGAATCCGCGCGATGGTAGAGCGTGGCGGCCGCCCCGAGCAGGCGGGTGACCAGGGCGGAGAGGGCCGGGGACGGTGCGGGGTCGGCGAGAAAGGCCTCCGGCGTCAGCCCGGCGGCGCGCATCCAGTCGACGGGAAGGTAGAGCCGGCCGGCGCGGGCATCCTCGCCGACATCGCGGGCGATGTTGGTGAGCTGCATGGCGACGCCGAGGTCGCAGGCGCGCGCCAGGGCGGCGGGGTCGCGCACGCCCATCAGCACGGCCATCGCGGCGCCGACGGTGCCGGCCACGCGGGCGGCGTAGTGTTGCAGCGCGGGGAGGTCGTCGTAGCGGCGGCCCTCGGCGTCCCAGGCGAAGCCTTCGAGCAGCCGGTCGAGCAGCAGGCGGGGCAGGCGGTGGATGGCCACCACGGCGGCCAGCGCGCGGTCTTCGGGGAAGTCGGCCGGGCGGTCGGCGTAGATGCCGTCCAAGCGCCGGTGCAGTTCGGCCAGCGCGACCGGCGGATCCCCTTCGTCGATCATGTCGTCGGCGACGCGGCAAAAGGCATACAGCGCGGTGGCGGGGCGGCGCACGCGGGCGGGCAGCAGGAGCGAGGCGGCGTAGAAGGAGCGGGAGCCGCCGTTGAGCAGGGCGCGGCAGGCCGCGAGGTCGGCGCGGTCGATCTCACGCATGGGCGGTGGCTCCGACGTCGTGACCGGCCGGGTCGAGCCCGGAGGTGATGGGGAAAGCGGGAATGAGGCGGTCCAGCACCTTGGCCGAGCACAGCACGCCCGGCAGCCCGGCGCCCGGGTGGGTGCCGGCACCGACGAGGTAGAGGTTGGCGATGTCCTCGCTCTGATTATGCGGCCGGAACCAGGCGCTCTGGGTCAGCAGCGGCTCCATCGCGAAGGCGGCGCCGGCATGGGACAACAGCCGGGTCTCGAAATCGGCGGGGGTCATCATCTTGGAGGTGACGATCGCGTCGCCGAGGCCGGGCAGCACGGTGCGCTCGAGCTCGGCCTGAATGGCGGCGCGATAGGGCTCGGCCTGCACGGCCCAGTCGGTGCCGCTCTGCAGGTTGGGCACCGGGGACAGCACGTAGAAGGCGTCGCAGCCCGGCGGCGCCAGGCTCGGGTCGGTCGCGGTCGGGCGATGGAGGTAGAGGCTGAAATCCTTCGCCAGGGTCTGCTTCTTGAAGATGTCGTCGAGCAGCCCGCGATGGCGCGGACCCAGCATGATGGTGTGGTGCTGCACGTCGTCCCAGCGGCGGTCGGTGCCGAAATACCAGACGAACAGGCCCATGGAGTGCCGACTGCGCTGGATGCGGCGGTCGGTCCATCGGCGGCGGTGCTGCGGGGCGATCAGGCGGCGATAGGTGAAGGAGGCGTCGGCGTTGGAAACGACGAGATCGGCGCGGAGGGTCTCGCCATCCGCGAGACGGACGCCCGTGGCGGCGCCGCCTTCGACGACGATCTCGGCGACCTCAGCGTTGCAGCGGAGCGTGCTGCCCTGGCTGCGGATCAGTCCGGCCATGCCGCGGATCAGCTCGCCGGTGCCGCCCATGGCGAAGTGCACGCCGCCCTTGCGCTCGAGCCAAGCGATCAGCGCGTAGATGGCGCTGGCGGAGAACGGGTTGCCGCCGACCAGCAGCGGATGGAAGCTGAGCACGGTGCGCAGGCGCTCGTTCTTGATGAAGCGCGACACCAGGCCGTGCACGCTGCGCCAGCCGCCGAGGCGCATCAGGGCGGGGGCGATGCGGGCCATGTCGGTCCAATGCAGGAACGGCACGTCGCCGAGCTGCTCGAAGCCGACCCGATAGATCTCCTCGCTGGCGACCATGAAGCGGTCATAGCCGGCGACGTCGTCCGGGGCGAAGCGGGCGATCTCGGCGCGCATGAGGTCGGGGTCGCCGTTGTAGTTGAACTGGGCGCCGTCGTTGAAGCGGATGCGGTAGAACGGATCGACCGGGCGCAGCTCGACGTCGTCGGACAGGCGGCGGCCGCACAGCTCCCAGAGTTCTTCGAGGAGAACGGGTGCCGTGACGATGGTGGGGCCGGCGTCGAAGGTGAAGCCATCCTGGCGGAAGACGGAGGCGCGGCCGCCGGGTTCCGGGAGGCGCTCAAGGACAGTGACGCGGTAGCCGCGGGCGCCGAGACGGATAGCGGCGGCGAGGCCGCCGAAGCCGCTGCCGATGACGACGGCGTGCGGCGCACGGTCGGAACGCAGAGCGGCGGGTGTCAATGCGTTCATCGACATCAACTGTAAGCTGAACTGGACAATCGAGGGAAGAGGCTTAGCGGGCGTTCCAACGGCGGCGGAGATCGACCGCGTGGGCGATGCCGGCGAGCAGCAGGCACAGGGCGATCGCGGGCAGCCCGGCGTCGCCGAGGGCGAGGCGGAGGGCGGCGAGGAGCATGAAGCCGGCGAGCAGGTTGGGCAGGATGGCGGCGCGGCGGAGCAGCAACAGGGCGATCGCTTCCACCACGACCAACACCAGGATCGCGTCCACCATCACCGTCATAGGCACCGTCATAGGACGCCGATCTCGCGGGCAAATGCCGTAATGAGCTCGGCGGTGGCGGCCGGCTCCTCCTCGTGCGCGAGGTGGCCGAGGCCCGGCAGGCCGACGTAACGCGCCTGCGGCATGGCGGCGGCGACCTGGGCGGACTGGCCGGGCGGCACGGTCTGGTCGTTCTCGCCGGCGATCAGCAGCGTGGGGATCTCGATACGGGCAAAGGTGCCGGCCAGCGACGGCAGGTCCCAATGCGCCATCATGGACAGCGCCGCGGCGGCGTGGGAGCGGCGGGTGACCACGGTCTGGTAGAGGCGCACGCCGTCCCGGTCGATGCGGGAGCCGGTGGCGGCGAGCAGGCGCTCGACGACGGCCGGGTCGCGGGCGCGCCAGGCGAACAGGTCGGGTAGGCCCGGCAGGCCGGTCAGCAGCTTGGCCAGTGGCGAAAAGAGCTGCCCGGCCATCCCGCCCAGCGGCAGCAGCGCCCCGTTCAGCCCGACCACGCCACGCGGCGCGAGCTGGCCATCGAGCAGCATGCGGAACAGGATGGGCGCCCCCGCGGAGTGGCCGACGGCGAGAACGGGCTGCCGGTCGAGCGCCCACAACAGGGTTTGGATCGCGCGCGCCATGCCGGGCAGCGACAGGCGGCGGGCGGCGGGAGCGTCCGTGAAGCCATGCCCGGGCAGGTCGGGGGCAACCACGGTGAAATGGGGGGCGAGCAAAGGGAGCAGGCCGCGCCAGGAATGGGTCGCCGCGCCGGTGCCGTGCAGCAGGAGCAGCACCGGCCCGTCGCCCGCGAGCTGGACGTGCCAGTCGAGGCCGCCGGCGCGGATGAAGCGGCTGCGGTCGCGATGCGGCCAATCGGCGGGGATGCGGGCGTCCGCCGGTCTCATCGGCGGCCCGCGAGCAGGCCGGAGATGGCGGCAGCGCCGGCGAAAGGCAGCGGCACGTATCGGCCGCCCATCGCCTCGGCGACCCGGCGGGCCGACGCGGCAGGGCGGAGCGAGCTATCGATCAGCAAGGCGCGATGGCCGGCGGCGCCCAAGCGGCGTGCGGCGGCGTTGGCGTCGCGCTCGGCAGCGGGGCGGCCGCCGGCACCGTCGCGGCCGACATTGGCGCTGCCATCTGTCAGCAGCACGATGGCCGGGGTGCCGCCGCGCCGACGGACCGCGTCGGCCAGCGCCAGCCCGGCCTCCAGCCCAAGGGCGAGCGGCGTGCCGCCCCCGCCCGGCAGCCCGGCGAGGCTGCGGCGGGCGCGGACCAGCGAGCGGGTCGGCGGCAGCACCAGTTCGGCGGCGGAACCGCGAAAGGCGATCAATGCGACCTGGTCGCGCCGGACGTAGCAGTCGGCGAGCAGGAGCTGCACCGCGCCCTTGGCCTCGGCCAGCCGGCCGAGCGCCTGGGAGCCGGACGCGTCGACCAGGAAGATGGTGGTGGTCTGCGCGCGCGGGCGGCGGCGGACGACGCGGAGGTCGTCGGGGCGGATGGCCAGGGCCGGGCCGGTGCGCTCGCGCAGGCGCTGGAACGGGAGCGCGGCGCGGATCGTGTCGAGCAGGGCGAGGCGGAGGCCGCGGCGCGGGTCGCCGGGTCGCACGCCGGCCGGGCGACCGCGGGTGCCGGCCCGGCCGATGGCGCCGGAGCGGCCGCTCGGGCCGGCGCGCGCGGCGCGGGGATCGGCCAGCCGGGCCAGCAGGTCGGGCGGCAACGCGGCCAGGGCGGCGGCGAGCACCAGGTCGTCCGGCGGGCGGATCTCGGCATCGGCGTCCCGCTCGGGCTCGGCATCCGGCTCCGGCTCGGGCGGGGGCTCGGATGGGTCGGGTTCGCCGGGAGGCGGCGCAGGGAGCACGGTGGCACGGGGCGCCAGCACGAGCTGGGCGGCCAGCGCGGCGTCGGACTCGTCGGCCGCGGTACGCCCGGCCAGGGCGGCGGCGGCCCGGGCGGCACGAACGGCGAGCAGCGGCGCGCGCAGGCTATCGATGCCGAGGGCGGCGGCGGTGCGGCACAGCGCGTCGAGGAGATCGTCGCCGACCGTCACCTGCGACAACAGGGCGCGAGCGGCCACGACGTCGTCGGGCTCGGGCAAGGGAGCGTCGTCGCTGCCGTCGGGTGCGCGCGGATCGAGCCAGAAGGCGAGCCGGTCGGTCAGCGCCGGCGGCACGCCGTCTTCCGGGCCGGCGCTTTCGTCAAAGGCGATCGCGGCGAGGCGGGCGGGGTCGCGCAGGGACAGGCCGTCGCGCTCGGCCACGATCTCGGCCCGGTCGAGCACGGCGGCGAGGTGGGCGGCGGTGCTGGCCGGGAGGCGCTCGGCAGAGGCGAGCAGGACCAGGCCGCCATCGGCCTCGGCCAGCACGCCGGGCTGCCTGCGCACGGCGCGCCCCCCCAGCAGGGCGGCGAGGTCGCGCCCGCCGAGCAGCCGGTCCTCGCCGATGCCGAGCGGGATCCGGCGGCAGGGCGCGCCCGGCGGCAGCAAGGCGCGCAATGTGTCGATCCAGCGGTCGCGGGCGGCGCCCGGGGGGCCGCGCAGCACCGCGCCGCCAAGGCCCACCGCGTCGACGGCGAGGAGCTCGGCGGCCGTGGTGGCTCGCGCCGCGGCGGCATTCATGCCGGGAAGAGTTCCTCCACGGCCCGGTTCACCCGCGTGCTGGTCACGGAGTCGTCCAGCGGGTCGCGCCGGAGCCGGTGCCGCAGGGCGGAGGGCGCGATCCCCAGCAGGTGCGTGCGCTCCACGCGAGGGGCGCCGGCCAGGGCGGCCGCGGCGCGGGCGGCGCGCATCAGGGTCAGCTCGCCGCGCAGCCCATCGGTGCCGAGGCGCACGCACAGCGTCGCAGCGTCCTCCAACACGTCGTCGCCGACCGTCACGTCGCCGAGCCGGGCGCGGGCGCGGGCCACCGTGTCGCGCAGGGCATCCTCCGCCGGGCGCCATTCGGCCGCGACGGCCTGCGGATCGCGGTCGAAGGCATCGCGGCGGCGCACGATCAGGATGCGGGTCGCGATGTCCTCCGGCGTGCGAACCTCCACGCTGAGGCCGAACCGGTCGAGCAATTGCGGTCGTAGCTCGCCTTCCTCCGGGTTGCCGCTGCCGACCAGCACGAACCGGGCGGGGTGGCGCACGCTGAGGCCTTCGCGCTCCACCACGTTCTCGCCGGAGGCGGCAACGTCGATCAGCAGGTCGACCAGGTGGTCCTCCAGCAGGTTGACCTCGTCGATGTAGAGAAAGCCGCGATTGGCGCGGGCGAGCAGGCCGGGCTCGAACGCCTTCTCGCCGTGGCGTAGAGCGCGCTCGAGGTCCAGCGCGCCGACGACCCGGTCTTCCGTGGCGCCGAGCGGCAGGTCCACGACCGGGACCGGCACGGTGACGGCGGCCATGCCGGGGCCGGTGCGCCCGGCGGCGCGGCATTCGTCGCAGACCGCCTCGGGCCGGGCCGGGTCGCAATGGTAGCGGCAGCCGGCGACCGCCTGCATCGGCGGCAGCAGGGCGGCCAGGGCGCGCACGGCGGTGGATTTGCCGGTGCCGCGGTCGCCAAAGGCCAGCACGCCGCCGAGCTGCGGATCGACGGCCGCGATCAGCAGGGCGCGCTTGATCTCGTCCTGGCCCGCAATGGCCGAAAAAGGAAAGGTGTCACGCATTGCCAGCCGTTCGCATCACCGCGCCGACGTTAGCACCGGCCTCTCAGGCTGGCGATGGGCAGGGTAGGCGCAGCGTGATGACCGTGCCGCGCTCCGTGCCGCCCTCCGTGCCGGCCTCCGTGCCGCCCTTCGTGATGGTGACGAGCGAGGCGCCGAGCTGGCGGACCAGGCTGCGCACGATGGTCAGCCCGGCCGAGGCGCTCACCCCTTGGTCGTCCGGCATGCCGACCCCGTCATCGGCGATGGAGAGCAGCAATTCGGCCGCGTCGTCGCGCGCGAGGCGAACGGTGATGCGGCCGTCGGTGCGGCCGGGAAAAGCGTGGGTCAGCGCGTTGATGAGCAGCTCGTGCACGATCAGGCCCAGCGGCACGGCGGTGGCGAGCGGGACGAAGAGCGGGCCGGGCGCGTCCACGGCGATCTCGGCGCCGCGGCCGCGTTGGGCCAGCACGAGGCGGCGGACCAGGGCATTGAGGTCGAAGCGGGCGGACGACCCGGCGTCCCAGATCTGCTGCTGGGCGGCGGCCATGGTGGCGGCGCGGGAGGCGGCGGCCCGGAGCGCGCTCTTGACCGCCGGGTCGGTGGCGCGGCTGGCCTGGACGCTGAGCAGGGAGGCGAACACCTGGGCGTTGTTCTTCACCCGGTGATGCAGCTCCTGCATCACGGCCGCCTTTTCCTCCAGGTCGCGCTGGCGCTGGGCCTGGGCATCCTTGAAGTCGGTGATGTCGGTGAGGCAGCCAATGTAGCCGGCGAACGCGCCGCCGCTGTCGAAGCGCGGGACGCCGTGGGCCAGCATGGCGCGCCAGTCGCCGTCATGGCGGCGCATGCGGAATTCGAGGTGGAACGGCGCGCACTTGGCGAAGCTGGCGGCCAGGGTCGCCGCGCGGACCGGCTCGTCGTCCGGATGGACGCCGCCGATCCAGCCGCCGCCGACCGCCTCGTCGTGGGTGCGGCCGGTGAAGTCGAGCCAGACCTTGTTGACGTAAACCCAGCTGCCGTCCGGATCGGCGCACCAGATCAGGACGGGAACGTTGTTCAGAAGTTGGCGGACCCGCTGCTTGCGCATCATGGCGGCGGGATCGGCAGGCCGAAATAGCTCGGGATGGTGGCGTCGGCGGGCGCAACGGCCTGGATCGCGTCAAGCGCCCTGAGCAGCCATTCCGCCTGGAACGGCTTGGACAGGCAGCCATGGCCGGCGCGGGCGCGGGCGCGGACCTCGGCCGGGTTGCCGGTGGCGAACAGGATCAAGGTGGGCCCCAGGATGGCGAGGTGTTCGGCCAGTGCGATGCCGTCGCCGCCGCCGGCAAGACGGACATCGATCACGGCGATGTCGGGCGCGCTCGCCCGCGCCAGGACGAGCGCGTCGGCAGGCCGGTCGGCGATGCCGCAGACGGCGTATCCGGCTTCCAGCAACACGTCCTCGAGCGTGAGGGCGACCAGCGCCTCGTCTTCGACGATCATCACCCGCTTCGGCATGACCCGCGTGAGCGGCGCGGAAGTCATACCAGGTCCTCCACCGCGTTGATGGAGCGGCCGAACATGGCCGCCAGCGCGGGTACCACGGCGTTGCCGAGCGACCTCACGCGGTCCACCCGGCCGGGAAACCCATCATCCACTCGACGAACGCAGGGTTCAGCAAGCCACCCACCAAATCGTTCAGCTGGCAGGACGCGCGCGCGGCGCGCTGAGAAGCGCTGCCGCACCGCCAGTCGCGCGCGATCGGGGTGGGTAGAAATGTCGCGGGCGAGCAGGAACACGCGCCCGCGTCGATGGGGCGCGCCGGCATGGGCAGCACCCACCACGAATGGCCACGCGGCGTAGTCGAGCGCCGCCAGGTCGCCGATGACGAGGTCGGCGCCGCGAGTTCGCAGAGCAGGGACGTTCTCAACCAGCACCCAACGGGGTCGGCAGCCGCCGATGAGGCGGGCCATCTCGGCCCACAGCCCGCTGCGCGGCCCGTCGAGCCCCCTGCCGCGCCCGGCGAGGCTGACATCCTGGCACGGGAAGCCGCCGCAGATGAGGAACGGGTGGACCCCGTCGCGGTGCAGGCGCGGCCCGTCGAGGGTGCGGATGTCGGGATAGATGGGCACGCCGGGCCAGTGCCGGGCGAGCACGCGCTGGCAGAACTCGTCGGTTTCGCAGAACGCGACCGTCTCGAAGCCGGCCCATTGGAGTCCGAGGCTGAAGCCGCCGATACCGCTGAAAAGGTCAAGGACGCTGCGCTCCGCCATCGAGCCAGACCGGTATATTTTCCTAGCTACACGGTCAACCTCCAACTAACACCGCCGGTGCCGCGATTGCCAGCCCGGACCCGATCCAGCATCGTCGGCGGACGGTTGGCGGGGCGCGCCGACCCGGGAGAACGGATGCTCGCCTTGTCAAACCCACCCGCTGCCGCCGGGCCTGCCGGGCGACGCGGCCGCCTGATCGGGCTCTACGCGCTGCTGATCGCGGCCAACGTCGCCGCCTGGCTTTGGGCCCTGCTGTTGTTCCGCGACCAGCCGATCTATCTCGGCACCGCGCTGCTCGCCTACGGCTTCGGCCTGCGACACGCGGTGGATGCCGACCACATCGCCGCCATCGACAACGTCACGCGCAAGCTGATGGGGAGCGGGCAACGGCCGATCGGCGTCGGCTTCTATTTCGCGATGGGTCATTCCAGCGTGGTCATCCTGGCCGCGGTCGGGATCGCGGCGACCGCAACCGCGCTCAGCACGCAGTTCGGCCAGTTCCGCGCCGTCGGCGGGCTGATCGGCACGAGCGTTTCCGCGCTGTTCCTGTTCGCCGTGGCGGCGGCCAACCTGCTCGTCCTGCGGTCGGTCTGGCGCAGCTGGCGGCACGTCCGGGCCGGCGGGCGCTACGTGGACGCGGATTTCGATCTGCTGTTGAACGATCGCGGCATGCTGGCCCGGCTGTTCCGCCCGGTGTTCCGCCTCGTCACCGCGAGCTGGCACATGGTCCCGCTCGGCTTCCTGTTCGGCCTCGGCTTCGACACGGCGACGGAGGTCGGCCTGCTCGGCCTGTCGGCCACGCAGGCGGCGCAGGGCATCTCCGTTTGGTCCATCCTGGTGTTTCCCGCGCTGTTCGCGTCCGGCATGTCGTTGATCGACACCACGGACGGGGTGCTGATGCTGGGCGCCTATGACTGGGCGAACGTGAACCCGACGCGGAAGCTCTTCTACAACCTCGTCATCACGCTGATCTCCGTCGCCGTGGCGGTGGTGATCGGCGGCATCGAGGCGCTCGGGTTGCTGGCAGACAAGTTGACGCTGTCCGGCTGGTTCTGGGACCGGGTCACGGCGCTGAACGAGAGCGGCAACGAGCTCGGCTTCGCCATCATCGGCGTTTTCATCGCCGTGTGGATCGTTTCGGTCGTGATCTACCGCTATCGGGGCTACGACGGCCCAACAACCTCCTAGACCGCTATGCGCTGGCGAACTGGAGGCTGACGCGCAGGCCCGGCCGCGTGTTGACGAGTTCGAGCCGGGCGCCGAGGCGCTGCGCGGCCGAGCGGACGATGGCCAGGCCGAGCCCGCTGCCCTCCTGCCCCGCGCTGGTCGCCAGCCGCACGAAGCGTTCCCCGAGCCGGGGCAGGTCCGCGTCCGGCAGGCCGGGGCCGCAATCGGCGACCGCGATGGTGGCGCCGTCCGCCGCCGCCTCCACCGTGACCGCCACGCTACCGCCGCGGCCGCCGTAGCGGATCGCATTGTCCAACAGGTTGGAGACGATCTCGAACAACAGCGTGCGGTGGCCGCGAACGACCACGCCGTCGGGCGCCTCCAGGTGCAGGTCCACCTCCGCTTCGATGGCCTGCCCGATGCGGCGGTTGATGACGGCGACGGCGACCTCGCGCAGGTCGACGCGCTCGAGCGGGGGCGACGCGCCGGCCTCCTCGGCGCGGGCGAGCGCCAGCAACTGGGTCACGAGGTGCTCCAGCCGGTCGGCGGCGTCGGCGATCTCGCCGAGCGCCGCCGGGTCGCCGCGCCGGGCCAGCGCGACCTGGACCTTCAGCACGGCGAGCGGCGTGCGCATCTGGTGCGAGGCATCGGCGGTGAAACGGCGCACGCCCGCGGTGGCGGTGTCGAGCCGGGCGAGCAGGTGGCCGAACGCGTCGGCGAGCGGGCGCAGCTCGGCCGGCAGCGGCCCGGTCTCGAGCGGGGACAGGTCGGGCGCCGCCCGCGTGTCGCGCGCCACCACCACGTCGCGAAGCCGCGCGAGGGGCCGCAGGCTCCAGGCCAGCGCCGGCCGCGTGAGCAGCACCGCGACGCCGACCAGCACCATCTCGACCACGAGCAACGCGGACATCAGGTGCCGGGTCAGCGCGGCCCGGCCTTCCAGCGTCTCGGCGACCTGGACGATCACCGGTTCGGCGATCTGCGGCAGCGCCCGGCGCACCTCCGCGATCCGGATGTCGGCGTCGCGATAGCGCGCGAAGCGGAAGCGCGGCACGTCGACCAGCAGCTCGTCGACCCGCGGGGCCGGCAGGTCGGCGTAACCGGTCAGCAGCCGGTCAGCCACCGCGATGCGGTAGTAGACGTTGTCGCGCTCGGCATTTTCCAGCATGCCGAAGGCGGCAGCCGGCAGGTCGAGCGTCACCGCGCCGCGCTCGACCTCCACGGTCTCGGCCACCGCGCCGAGCGCGCCGCCCAGCACGCGGTCGTTGGTGCGGCGCACGACGTCGCCGATCAGCACCGCGCCGGCCAACCCGAGCAGCCCGGCGATGCCGAGCAGCGGGCCGAGCATGGCCGCCAGCAGCCGCGTGCGCAGCGCCAGCGCGCCGCCGCCGGAATCAGCCGCCATCGAGCAGGTAGCCGACGCCGCGCACGGTGCGGATCGCCGGGCCGTCGGGTGCCAGCTTGCCGCGCAGCCGGGTGATGTTGACCTCCATCGCGTTGGGGCCGACCGGCTCGTCGTAGCCGAACACCTCCGCCTGCAGCGTCTCGCGCGGCACGATCTGCCCGGCCCGCGTCGCCAGCGCGTCCAGCACCGCCCATTCGCGCCGGCGCAGGTCCAGCGGACGCGCGCCGACCCGGGCCGACCCGCTCGAACGGTTGAGCGTGAGCGCGCCCACCACGAGTTCCGGCGTCGGGTCGCCGCCGCGCCGCCGGCCGAGCGCGCGGACCCGGGCCTCCAGCTCCTCCGGCGCGAACGGCTTGCGCAGGTAGTCGTCGGCGCCGAGGTCCAGCCCGCGGACCCGGTCGTCCAGCGCGTCGCGCGCCGTCAGCATCAGCACCGGGACGCGGTCGCCCCGGGCGCGCATGCGGCGCAGCACGGTGAACCCGTCGATCCCGGGCAGGCCCACGTCGAGGATCACCAGCGCATAGGGCTCGCCGGCGACCACGAGCAGCGCGTCCTCCCCCGTGGCGACGTGATCGGCCGCGTGCCCGCCGGCGCGCAGCACGGCGGCGATGCTGCGGGCGAGCGGCGCGTCGTCCTCGACGATCAGCAGGCGCATGCCGCGGCGTGAAAGGTGGGTGACAGGTTCGGGCCGCTAGTCATGCCGCGAGAGTAACCGATCGCCGAATCGGGAAGCCAGGGGAGGGACGAAACGATGTGGACGCGACGGTTCTTGGCCCTCTCGGTGCTGCCGCTCCTGGCGCTGCCGGCCGCCGCGCAACGGCCCGCCAACTACCCCCGCTCCTACGACGCGCTGATCGCCGATGCACGCGCGGAAGGCAGCGTCCGCGTTTACGGCAATGCGGATGCGGCAGCGATGGCGCCGGTGATCGCCGCGTTCGAGCGGAGCTATCCCGGCCTCCTCGTCCGCTACGACGACCTCGAATCGAGCGAATTGTTCGCCCGCTTCGTGGCGGAAACGGAAGAGGAGCAGCCCGGCGCGGACCTGGTCTGGTCGTCGGCGATGGACCACCAGATCAAGCTGATCAATGACGGGTTCGCGCAGGCCTATCAGAGCCCGGAGAAGCCCGCCCTGCCGCCGGACGCGGTGTGGAAGAACATGGGCTACGGCGTCACCGCCGAGCCGGTCGCGCTGGTTTACAATCGCGAGCGCCTGCCGCCCGCCGCCGTGCCGCGCACGCATCAGGCGCTGGAGCACCTGCTGCGCGAGCAGCGCACGGCGCTGACTGGCCGGATCGCTACCTACGACCCCGCGCGCTCCAATGTCGGCTACCTGTTCCTCGCCGAGGACTATGCCATCACCCGCGACACGCGCTCGCTGATGGGTGCCATCGCGGGCACCCGGCCGCTGCTCGAGGCCACCACCGGCCCGATGCTGGACGCGGTGGCCACCGGGCGCGCGGCGCTGGCCTACAACGTCGTCGGTCCCTACGCGCTGACCCGCGCCGAGCACGATCCCCGGATCGGCGTCGCGTTCCTGGCCGACTACACGATCGTCGCCTCACGCATCGCGTTCATCGCGCGCGCCGCGCCGCATCCGGCCGCCGCGCGGCTGTTCCTCGATTTCCTGCTGTCGCGTGCCGGGCAGACGCTGCTGGCGCGCGAGTGGCTGCTGCCGGTGCGCCCCGACGTGCACGCGCCCGGCCGCGCCTCGCCGCTGGCGGTGGACCAGGCGCGCCCGATCCGCGTCGGGCCGCAACTGCTGGTCAATCTCGACACCCTCAAGCGCCGCCGGTTCCTGGCCGATTGGCGCACGGCGCTCGCCGAGGGGGAGCACGCCGAATGACCGAAACGCCGCTCCTGCGCCCCTGCCCCTCCTTCATTGGATTTTCGCTGCGATGAACCTCGCTTTGCTCGGCTTCCTGATGGTGGCCACCTTCATGACCCTCATCATGACCAAGCGGATGACCCCGCTGGTCGCGCTGATCGTCGTGCCCACCGCCTTCGCGCTGGCAGCCGGCTACGGCGCCGGCCTCGGCGACATGATGATCGGCGGCATCAAGAACCTTGCGCCCACCGGCGTGCTGCTGCTGTTCGCGATCCTGTTCTTCTCCATCATGACCGATACCGGGCTGTTCGACCCGCTGGTCAACCGGCTGCTCCGGGTCGTGCACGGCGACCCTCTGCTGATCCTGGTCGGCACGGTGGTGCTGTGCGCGGTGGTCAGCCTCGATGGCGACGGCTCGACCACCTACATCATCACCATCGCCGCGTTGCTGCCGCTCTACAAACGCTTCGACATGAGCCGGCTCTACCTCTGCTGCCTGCTGATGACGACCAGCGGCATCCTGAACCTCACCCCCTGGGGCGGACCCACCGCGCGGGCGGCCAGCGCCCTCAAGCTCGACCCGGCCAGCGTGTTCCTGCCGCTCATCCCCGGCATGCTCGCCGGCCTCGCCTTCCTGCTCGCGCTCGCCTTCTACTTCGGCCAGAAGGAACGCCGCCGGCTCGGCCACGTGAAGGCCAAGGGCCCGACGCCGTTCACCGGCATGGCCGTGTCGCAATTCCCCGAAGCGCGGCGGCCGCACCTGCGATGGTTCAACGGCCTGCTGACGGTAGCGCTGCTGGCCGGGCTGGTGTCGGGCATCCTGCCGCTGGCGGCGCTGATGATGCTGGCCTTCGCGGTCGCCATGATCGTCAACTACCCGCAGGTCGCCGAACAGAAGGAGCGCATCGCCGCCCATGCCGGCAACGTGCTGTCGGTCGTCTCCCTGATCTTCGCGGCCGGCATCTTCACCGGCATCCTGTCCGGCACCGGCATGGTGGCGGCGATGAGCGCTGAAGTGGTGGGCCTCATCCCGCCCGCCCTGGGCCCGTACATGGCGCCCATCACCGCCGCGCTCTCCCTTCCGTTCACCTTCTTCATCTCCAACGACGCGTTCTACTTCGGCATGCTGCCGATCCTGGCCGAAGCCGGCGCCCATTACGGCGTCGAGCCGATGGCGATCGCCCGCGCCTCGCTCATGGGCCAACCGGTTCACCTGCTCAGCCCACTGGTCCCGTCCACCTACCTGCTGGTCAGCCTGGCCGGCATCGACCTGGCCGACCACCAGCGCTTCACCCTGATCCCGGCCACGACCGTGTGCATCGTGATGACGATCGTGAGCGTTCTGGTTCTCGCATTTCCTTTGGTGGGATGACGTCAATGAACGAGCTCTGGCATCTCATCGTCGCCGACTTCACCAATATCGGCTCGCCCCCGGTGCTGGCCGCCTTCGTCCAGGTGGTGGTCATCGACGTGCTGCTGGCGGCCGACAATGCCATCATCGTCGGCGCGCTGGCGGCCGGGTTGCCGCCGGCGATGCGCCGCCAGGTGATCGTGATCGGCGTCGCCGCGGCGCTCGTGCTGCGCATCGCCTTCGCGCTGGTGGTGACGCAACTGCTGCAGATCGTCGGCCTGGTGCTGGCGGGCGGGCTGCTGCTGCTGTGGGTGGCGTGGAAGATGTGGCGCGAGCTGCGCGCGGACGCCGCGGCGCGGCACGGCGCCCTGCCGCTCGGCGAGGCCGCGCCCCGTCGCTTCTGGTCCGTCGCCTGGGCGGTGGCCGTCGCCGACGTGTCCATGAGCCTCGACAACGTGCTCGCCGTCGCCGGCGCGGCACGCGACCACCCCGGCATCCTGGCGATCGGGCTGATCCTGTCGGTCGCGCTGATGGGCATCGCCGCCAACGTGCTGGCCAAGGTGATCGAGCGGTACCGCTGGCTGGCCTATATCGGCCTGCTGGTGGTGGTCTACGTCGCCGGGCGCATGATCTGGGAAGGCTTCGTCGACCCCGAGCGCGGCGTGCTGACACTGATGCAGACCCGACCATGAGCCGCAAGCCGTTCCCCCTCGTGCTGCTGCCCGCCATGGGCTGTGACGGGCAACTCTGGGCCCGACAGATCACCGACCTCGGCGACCTCGCCCATCCCGAACTCGGCGACCTCACGGCCGACGACACGCTGGCGGCGATGGCCGCCCGCGTGCTCGCCCACGCACCGCCGCGCTTCGCCGTCGCCGGGGTCAGCCTCGGTGGCTACGTCGCGCTCGAAATGGTCCGCCAGGCGCCGGAGCGGATCGAGCGCCTCGCCCTGTTCGCCACCCGCGCCACCATGCAGATGCGCCCGCGCACGGTGGACGAGCAAGGCACGCTGGCCACGGCGCCGCATGCCGACCCCACCCTGTCGGCCATCGTCAGCGGCCCGGTGCAAGCCATGGTCGAGCGCGTCGGCACGGAGGTGTTCGAGCGCCAGCAACGGGCCCTGCTCGCGCGGCCCGACATCGGCCCCTCCATCGCGGCCGTCGCGGTGCCGACGCTGGTGGCCGTGGGCGACCGCGACCGGATCTGCCGGCCGGACGACGCCCGCGCCCTGGCCGACCGCGTCCCCCGCGCGCGCTTCCACATCCTGCACAATTGCGGCCACCTCGCCCCCATGGAGCGGCCCGGCGAGGTCACCATGCTGCTGCGCGACTGGCTGGAGGCCTGACCCCGTCAGCCGAGATGTCGCGCCATCTCGGGGCGGGCGGCCAGGGCGGCCGCGTGGCGGGCCATCAGCCTGGCGATGCGGTCCCCGGCGAAGTTCATCCGCACCAGCGCCGGGCCGACATCGGCCACCTCGCGGTAGTCGGTCACCGCGCCGTCCCGCAAACGGAGGATCGACACGCCCTCGAACATGGCGCGGGCGCCGTTGGCCTCCGGCAACAGGGAGCGGTAGCTGAACAGGTAGCGGGCGTAGAGCGTGCGGCCGTCGCTCACCGGGTCGAGCATGTCCCAGCGGAAATCGGTCGCGTCCCGGTAGAACCGATCGTTGATCAGCGCGGCGATGGCGGCCCGGCCCTCGAACAGGCCGTAGAACACGTCGTGATACGCTCCGTCCTCGGTGAACAGCGCCGCGACCGCCGCGCCGTCACGCCGCTCCACGGCCCGGCAGAACCGGTCCAACAGCTCCGCCGCATCCATCGCCGCCTCCATCAACCCACCCGCCGCCGCAGCAGCGCGATCAATCCCAGCGCCGCCGCGATCACCAGCACGGAAACACCCGTCGTCACCGCACCGAGCGCGTATAGCACCGGGCTGGTCACGTTGGTGGTCATGCCGAAGATCTCCAGCGGCAGCGTGTTGTCGCTGCCGGCGGTCAGCAGCGTGCGCGCGAACTCGTCCCACGACAGCGTCAGGCCGAACAGCGCGATGCCGACCACGCTCGGCAGGATGATGGGCAGCACCACCAGCCGGAACCGCTGCCAGCCCGACGCGCCCAGGTCGCGCGCCGCTTCCTCCCACCGCCGGTCGAACCGGTTGAAGACGGCGAACATGATCAACACGCCGAACGGCACCGTCCAGGTGAGCTGCGCCCCGAAGGCCGAGCTCCACCATGCCGTGTCCAGCCCGCTCTGGCTGAACAGGAGGCCCACGCCCAGGCTGATCAGGATCGACGGCACCACCAGGCTCACCAGCGTCAGCGTCAGCAGGGTGCCCGCGCCGGCGAAGCGCCGCCGGAAGGCGAGCCCGGCCAGCAGCGACAGCAGCACGGTGGCCGCCATCACCATCAGCGCCAGCAGCCCCGAGCGCCCCGCCGCGCCCCAGAAATCGCCCACCGCTTGCTGCCGGAACAGCGCCCCGAACCAGTGCAGCGAGACACCCTGCATCGGAAACGTCAGCCCGCCATCCGGCCCCTGGAACGCGAGGATCATGATCGTCACCGTCGGCCCGTAGAGGAACAGCACGAACAAGGCGAACCCGGCCCATAGAAGCGCCCGACCCAGCCCGGCGCGCCGCATCACAGCTCCCGGCGGATGTCCACCACCCGCAAGATGCCGCCGATCAGCGTCAGCACGATCATGAGCAGCAGCACCGCGTTGGCGCACGCCGCCGGGTATTGCAGCAGCCCGATCCCGTTGGCGATCATGAGCCCCACCGAGGCGCTCTGCCCGCCGCTCATCAGCCGCACCGTCGCGAAATCGCCCATCACCAGCGTGAGCACGAACACCGAGCCGATGGCGATCCCCGGCTTGCACAGCGGGATGATGACGTTCCACAGCACCTGCGCCGGGTTGGCGCCCGCATCGCGCGCCGCCTCGATGAGGCTACGGTCGATCCGCATCATGGTGTTGAAGATCGGCACTACCATGAACAGCGTGTACAGGTGCACGAACGCCAGGATCACCGCGAAGTCGGAGAACAGCAGCCATTCCAGCGGCCGCTCGATCAGCCCGGCGCCCAGCAGTCCGCGGTTGATCAGCCCCTCCCGCCCCAGGAACGGCACCCAGGCGATCATGCGGATGATGTTGGAGGTGAGGAACGGCACCGTGCAGACGAGGAACAGCGCCGTCTGCAGCAGCGCCCCCTCCGCCACGAAGGCCAGCACGTAGGCCACGAAGAAGCCGAGCCCGAGCGTGATCGCCCACACGATGGCGGCGTAGCGCAGCGTGTTGCCGTAGGTCCGCCACGTCACCGGCGAGAACAGCAGCTCGGCGTAGTTGGTCAGCACGAAGCGCGGGATGATCTGCACGCTGTCGTAGTCCATGAAGCTGACGACCACGATCGCCAGCAGCGGCAGCATCACGAACAGCAGCAGCAGCGCCGAGAGCGGCGCCACCTGCAGTGCCGTGAGCCACCGCATTGCGCCGCCCTGCGTCAGGCCGCGGGTCAGGCCGCGATGAACTCGTTCCATTTGCCGACCATGTAGCGGTCCTCGTCCATCACCGAGTTCCAGCACGCCACCCGGCCCATCCGTTCCGCGAACGAGCCGCCGTCGCGCGTGTCGCCAGCCTTGGCGATCTCGCGGCCATCCGGGCTCTTGATCGCCTCCGTGGCCGGCTTGCCCTCCATCCAGTAGCCCCACTCGTTGGCGCTCATCTGCGTCTTGGCGGTCTCCAGCACCGCACTGTAATAGCCCTGCCGATTCAGGTAGGCGCCGCACCAGCCCGACAGGTACCAGTTGATGTATTCGTAGGCCGCGTCGAGCTGCAGCCCGGAGAGGTGCTTGGCCACGCCCAGCCCGCCGCCCCAGCCGCGATAGCCTTCCTCGAGCGGCTGATACGTGCAGGCGATGTTCTTGGCCCGCACCGCGGTCACCGCCGGCGACCACATCGACTGGATCACCACCTCGCCGGACGCCATGAGGTTCACGCTCTCGTCGAACGTCTTCCAGAACGCGCGGAACTGCCCGGACCGCTTGGTCTCGATCAGGAAGGCGATCGTCTTGTCGATCTCCGGCCGGGTCATGTTGCCCTTGTCGCCGTATTTGAGCAGCCCGGCGCTTTCCATCACCATGGCCGCGTCCATGATGCCAATGCCGGGGATGTTCAGGATGGACGCCTTGCCCTTGAAGGCGGGGTCGACGAGCTGCTTCCAGTGCCGGATCGGCTCCGTCACCAGGTCGGGCCGGATGCCCAGCGTGTCGGCATTGTAGATGGTCGGGACCATGGTCATCCACTGCGTCGGCCCCGCGGCGAACTTGGTGGACCCGGCGCCCTCGACGAAGCTCACCTTGGACGGCGCCGTGCCCTGCGCGACCGTCGCATCCGGCCGCAGCTTGCCGGTGGTGAAGATCGGCACGATCTGCTCGTAGTATTTGATCTTCTTGACGTCGAGCGGCTGCAACACGCCGGTCGGGAATATCTTCTTGCACAGGAAGTATTCGATGTCGGCCACGTCGTAGGAGCGCGGCTGCGTCACCGCCTTCTGCGTCACCGCGTCCGTGTCCAGCGCCGTCATGCTCAGCGTGAAGCCGAGATCCTGCTTCACCTTGTCGGCGATGGCGTTGAGGTTGGAGACGCCGGTGCCGAACTGCCGCAGCGTCACGTTCTTGATGTTCTGCGCCCAGATGGTCGGGAAACCGTGGATCGCGCCGCTGCCGATCGCCGCGCCGGTGCCGGCCAGGACGGCCCGCCGTGACAGGGATGGGGTGCTCATGGGCGTCCTCCGGGGGTTGCGGTGCTGCGGCGCGGCCGGAACGCTACCACGCCCCGCGTGCCCCACAACCGCATCGCGCCCGCCATTTTCGCCCGTTCCGGCCGGGGACGGCGCGCCCGCAGGCAGAGGCCGGCCATTTGCCTGCCGAATGATCACGCCGCGCGTCCGATACGAGGTCGATACGACGTGTCGGCGGTAGGCCGACTGGACCCGTCGAGCGAAACGCAGTTGCAGTTGCGACTAAGTCTCCTTGCGAACATCACGTTCGTTTGGGCCGGGCTACTCGGGTTGCTGCTTCCCGGCTTCCATCCTAAGTCTTGGTTACTCTGACTCTCGACCACCGAACCGCGCCGGTTCGATCGCCGACACGGCGGATCGTCTCAAGGACACATCGTTGACCCCTGCCCGCAAGACCTCCCTTTGGACCCGCAAGCATCGCCACATCGAAGATCTGAGCGATGCCGAGATCCTCGCCCTGGCCATCAACAACGAGGAAGAAGCCAGCATCGCCTATACCGGCTTCGCCGACGCGCTGCGCACCAACTACCCCGACACCGCCCGCATGTTCATCGAGATGGCGGAGGAGGAGACCGGGCACCGGCACCAGCTGGTCGAGCTGTTCCGCTCCAAATTCGGCGAGACCATCCCCCGCATCGACGCCGACGACGTCCACGGCCTGCTGCAGGAGCGCCCCTCCGGCTCCATGAAGTTCCAGGGCCCCGACGGCATGCGCCGCGAAGCCCGGCGCATGGAAGCCAATGCCAGCCGCTTCTACCACCAGGCCGCCAGCCGCACGCTGGACGTCACCATCCGCAACGTGCTGGGCGACCTCGCCGTGGCCGAAGCCGCGCACGAGCGCACCGCGGACGAGATCGACGAGGACAAGCCGCCCACCGAGGCCCGCCAGCAAGAGACAGACGACGCCCGCCGCCGCTTCGTGCTGCAGATCGTCCAGCCCGGCCTCGTCGGGCTCATGGACGGCTCCGTCTCCACGCTCGCCCCTGTCTTCGCCGCCGCCTTCGCCACCCACGATTCGTGGAACGCCTTCCTGGTCGGCCTGGCCGCCTCCGTCGGTGCCGGCGTTTCGATGGGCTTCGCCGAAGCGCTGGCCGATGACGGCAAGCTCTCCGGCCGCGGTACACCCTACCTGCGCGGCCTGGTCTGCGGCCTCATGACGATCGCCGGTGGCATCGGCCACACGCTGCCGTACTTGATCCCGGACTTCTGGACCGCCACGGCCGTCGCCGGGATCGTCGTGGTGTTCGAGCTGCTGGCGATCGCCTGGATCCAGTGGCGTTACATGGAAACGCCCCCGCTGGCCGCCGTCGCCAAGGTCATGCTGGGCGGCGCCATCGTGCTCGCCCTCGGCATCGCCATCGGCTCCAGCTGATCGCCTTCATTTGGCAACACGGCCACGAGGCGGGATTTCTTGCTCCCGCAACGGATCGGCGCAACAGTCCGGCCCGCTCCCCCGCAATGACGAGGATCGCGTCCCATGCTCACGCTGAACATCAATGGTCAGGTTCATGAGACGGACGCCGACGGGGAGACGCCCCTGCTCTGGGTGCTGCGCGAATACATCGGGCTGAACGGCACCAAATACGGCTGCGGCATCGCGCAGTGCGGCGCCTGCTCCGTCCATGTCGACGGCCAGGTGATGCGCTCCTGCATGCTACCCGTCAGCGCCGTGGGCGACGCCAAGGTCGTCACCATCGAGGGCCTGTCCGCCGACGGGCTCAGCCATCCCGTGCAGAAGGCCTGGCTGGCGCTGCAGGTGCCGCAATGCGGCTACTGCCAGTCCGGCCAGATCATGGCCGCCGCCGCGCTGCTGGCCAGCACGCCCAAGCCGACCGACGCCGACATCGACGACGCGATGAGCAACATCTGCCGCTGCGGCACCTATAACCGGATCCGCACCGCCATCCACGCCGCCGCCGCCAGCGGCGCCGCGTAGGGAGCCCGGGACCATGCAGCTCAATCGCCGGTCTCTCGTCGCGTCCGCCGCCGCGTGCGCCTTCGCCATCGCGTTCAAGTCGCCCGGCGCCGGGTTCACCGCCGCCCATGCGCAATCGCAGACCGGGGCCGCCGCCGCCCCGGTCGAGGTCGGTATCTGGGCCGTGGTCCATCCCGACGACACCGTGGTGGTGCGCATCGCCCGCTCCGAGATGGGGCAGGGCCTGATGACCGGGCTGGCGCAACTCGTCGCCGACGAGATGGACGTTGATTGGAAGCATATCCGCGCCGAATACGTGGCCCCCGAAGACAACCTGGCGCGCAAGCGGGCCTGGGGCGACATGTCCACCGGCGGCAGCCGCGGGCTGCGCGGCTCCGTGGACTACGTCCGCAAGGGCGGGGCCGCTGCGCGCGCCATGCTGCTACAGGCCGCCGCGACCCGGTGGGCGGTGCCGGTCGGCGAGTGCAGCGCCGCCGCCAGCGTCGTCACCCACGCGCCGACCGGGCGGACGCTCCGCTACGGCGAGGTGGCCGAGGCTGCCTCCCGCCTGCCGGTGCCGGACGCCCCGGTGAAGGACCCGTCGCGCTGGACGGTCATCGGCAAGCCCCTGCCCCGGCTCGATACGGTGGACAAACTCAACGGGCGCCAGGTCTTCGCCATCGACCTCGCGCTGCCCGACATGCTGAACGCCACCATCGCGCAGAGCCCGGTGTTCGGCGGCAAGCTCAAGAGCTTCGACGCTGAGGCCATCAAGGCGATGCCGGGCGTCCGGCACGTACTCGCGGTGGGCGACAACGCGGTCGCCGTGGTGGCCGACAAGTTCATCCAGGCCAAGCTGGCGATGGACAAGCTGCCGATCGTCTGGGACGAGGGCGGCCATGGCGATGTGAACAGTGCCGGCATCGCCGCCGTGCTGGCCGAAGGGCTGACGGCCAAGCAGGCGGGCGTCGGCCTCAAGCAGGGCGACGTCGCCGCCGCCTTCGCCGCCCCGGGCGCCAAGGTGATCGAGGCGACCTACGGCACGCCGTTCCTCAACCACGCCACGCTGGAGCCGATGAACGCGACCGCGCGGGTCGATGGCGACCGGGTCGAGGTGTGGGTGCCGACGCAGAACGGCGACGCCTCGCTGGCTGCGGCCGCCGAAGCCGGCGGCGTCCCGCTGGCCAACGTCAAGGTCAACAAGATCAGCCTCGGCGGTGGGTTCGGCCGCCGCGGCCAGCAGGACTACACGCGCCAAGCCGTGCTGCTCGCCAAGCAGATCCCCGGCCGTCCGATCAAGCTGATCTGGACGCGCGAGGAGGACATGCAGCACGGCTATTACCGCCCGATCACGCAGTGCAAGCTCACCGGCGCCCTGGACGCCCAGGGCAACGTGACCGGCATCCACATGCGGCTCTCCGGCCAGTCGATCCTGGCCTACCTGTCGCCGGCTTCCATCAAGGACGACACCGATCCGGTCATGTTCCAGGGCATGAACCCCGCGGAATACGGCTACATGGCGGTGCCGAACCTCTTGATCGACATGGCCATGCGCAACACGCACGTGCCGGTCGGCTTCTGGCGCGGCGTCAACGTCAACCAGAACGCCATCTACATGGAATGCTTCGTCGACGAGATGGCGGCGGCGGCAGGCAAGGATCCGCTCGAGTTCCGCCGCGCCATGATGGGCAAGAACCCCAAGCACCTCGCCATCCTGAACGCGGTGGCCGCCAAGGCCGGCTGGGGCACGCCGCTGCCGGAGGGGGTCTATCGCGGCCTGTGCCAGAACTGCGGCTTCGGCAGCTACGTCGCCGCCGTGGCCGAGGTCTCGGTCTCGCCAAAGGGCGAGCTCAAGATCCGTCGCATCGTCGCCGGCACCGACCCGGGCTACGTCGTCAACCCCGACCAGGTCGACGCCCAGGTGGACGGTTCCTTCGCCTACGGGCTGTCGGCGCTGCTCTACAGCGAGATCACCATCGACAAGGGCCGCGCCGTCGAAGGCAATTTCGACAGCTACCAGGTGGCGCGGATGGCCGACATGCCGAAGGTCGAGACCATCGTGCAGGCCTCCGGCGGCTTCTGGGGCGGCGTGGGTGAACCGACCATCGCGGTGGCCGCGCCCGCGGTGCTGAACGCCATCTACGCCGCGACCGGCAAGCGCATCCGCCAATTGCCGCTCAAGGACCAGGACCTCCGCCGGGCCTGATGCGCGGTCTGATCCTCGCGGCCGTCCTGCTCGGCGCGGCCGCCCCCCCGCCGGGTGCGGCCACCTGCTCCGGCTGTCACGGCCCCGCAGCCTTGCCGATCAACGGCCAGGACGCGGCGGCCCTGACCGCCACCATGCTCGCCTACCGCGACGGCGAACGAGCCTCCACGCTGATGGGCCGCCTCATGAAGCCGCTGACGACACCGGAGATCACTGCGATCGCGGCGTGGGTGTCGGAGCAGACGCCTTGATCCACCGCCGCCACGTCCTCGGCGCCGGCCTCGCGATGCCGTTCGTCGCCCGCGCGGAAGCCGCGCCGCACGTCGTGGTCGTCGGCGGCGGCTTCGGCGGCGCCACGGCGGCGCGCTTCCTCCGCCGCTACGGGCCCGGCCTGCGCGTGACGCTGGTGGAGCCCGACGCCGAGTACGTCGCCTGCCCCTACAGCAACGAGGTGATCGCCGGGTTGCGCGACGTGGCGGCCCAGCGCTTCCGCTTCGGATCGGCGGACGGGATCACGGTCGTGCGGGCGGCCGCGACGGGGGTGGATGGCGGAGCGCGCCGGGTCACGCTGGCGGATGGGGCGGTGCTGCCGTACGACCGGCTGATCCTGTCGCCCGGCATCGACATCGCCTTCGACAAGCTGCCCGGCTACGACGCGGCCGCCACCGAGCGGATGCCGCATGCCTGGAAGGCGGGCCCGCAGACCGACCTGCTGCGCCGCCAACTGGAGGCCATGCCGGATGGCGGCACGGTCGTCATCTCGTCTCCCGCCAACCCGTACAAGTGCCCGCCCGGCCCCTACGAGCGCGCCAGCCTGATCGCCTACTACCTCAAGACGCGGAAGCCGCGCTCCAAGCTCATCATCCTCGACGCCAAGGACGCGTTCTCCAAGCAGTCGCTGTTCGAGGCCGGCTGGGCCGCGCTGTACCCCGGCCTGCTCGAACGCGTCGCCCAATCCGACGGCGGCACCGTCACCGGCGTCGACCCGGCGACCCGCACCTTCCGCACCGATTTCGGCGATCACGTGGCCGACGTCGCCAACGTCATCCCGCCCCAGCGCGCCGGCGCCATCGCGGCGGCCGCCGGCGTCGCCGACCGCACCGGCTGGTGCCCGATCGACCCCGTCACCTTCGAATCGCGCCTGGTGCCCGGCATCCACGTCATCGGCGACGCCGCCATCGCCGGCGCCATGCCGAAATCCGCCTTCGCCGCCAACGCCCAGGCCAAGGTCTGCGCCGCTGCCGTCATCGCCCTGCTCGCGGAGACCAAGCCCGCCGAGCCGCTGCTGATGAACACCTGCTACAGCATGCTGGCGCCGCAGACGGCCATCTCGGTCGCCGGCGTCTACCGGCCCAAGGACGGCGTGCTGACCGACAGCCTCGGCGGCGGCGGCACCAGCCCGCTCGATGCCCCACCCCAGTTCCGCGCGCAGGAGGCCGGCTATGCCGATGCCTGGTTCCGCACCATCACGGCCGAGACGTTCGGCTAGCGCGTTGGTCGGGGCGGCCCTGTTCCTCGGCGCGGCCGGCACCCCGCTCGTCGCCTATCGAGTCGAAGGCGACCGCATCGCCGCCCCCCTGACCGGGGAGCCCGGCGACCCCGCGCGCGGCCGCGCCCTCGTGCTGGACCTGCACGGCAGCACCTGCCTGCTCTGTCATGGCGGCCCGTTCCCGGAGCGGCCGAACGGCGGCACGATCGGTCCGTCGCTGGCCGGGGTTGGCGACCGGCTCGATGCGGGCCAGATCCGCCTTCGCCTGGTCGACGCCCCCCAGGTCAATCCGGAGACCGTCATGCCCCGCTTCTACGCCACGGACGGGCTCACCCGGGTCGCCCCCGCCTTCGCGGGCCGCCCCATCCTCGATGCCGGCCAGATCGAGGATGTCGTGGCTTTCCTCGTCACGCTGCGGGCGCCGTGAGGCTGCTCCCCCGCCGCCAGGTGCTGATCGGCGCCTCCAGCCTTCTGCTCGCCGGCACCGCCGGCGCGCGCGCCACTTCTGCGGAGGTGGCCGACCTCATCCGGGCGCTGGCCGGGTCGGGCGCGGTCGCGCCGGGCCGGGTCAAGCTGGACGTGCCGCAGCTGGTCGAGAACGGCAACGCTGTGTCGATGACGGTCTCGGTCGAGGACCGCACCGACCCGGTGGTGAGCCTCTCCGTGTTCGCCGAGCGCAACCCGCTGCCGCACGTGATCACCGCGCAGTTCGGCCCCCGCTCCGGCCGCCCGTGGCTGCAGACGCACATCCGGCTGGCGACGTCGCAGACGGTGATCGCGGTCGCCAAAATGGCCGATGGCCGCTGCTGGACCGACAGCGTCGACCTCATCGTCACCCTCGCCGCCTGCATCGAGTAGGGAGAGCCATGGCCCGCGTGCTGGTCAACGTGCCCAAACAGGTCGCCGCGGGCGTGCCGTTCGACGTCAAGGTGCTGATCTCCCACCCGATGGAGAGCGGCCAGCGGCGCGGCGGCGACGGCGCGGTGATCCCCCGCAAGATCATCAACAAGTTCGTCTGCACGCTGGATGGAGAGGAGGTCGCGAGCTTCGACCTGTTCCCCGCCATCTCCGCCAACCCGTTCCTCGCTTTCTCCGTGACCGCCGCCGCGAGCGGGACGCTGAGCCTGGTCTGGGTCGACGATGACGGCGCGACCGAGACGCACCTGGCGCCGATCACCGTGGCATGATCCGGCGGGGCGCCCTGCTGCTCCTGCTGCTGGCCGGCGCCGCCCCGCCGCGCTCGGGCTACCTCGATGCCAGCCCGCCGATCCGTGCCATGCAGGATGACGACGCCGCCAACCCCGGCTCGCTCTGGGTGCAGGGCGGCGAGGCGTTGTGGGCCGAGCCCGGCGCGTCCGGCCGCAGTTGCGCCAGCTGCCACGGCCCGGCAGCCGCCATGCGCGGCGTCTCGGCGCGCTATCCCGCCTACGACGCGGCCCTCGGCCGGCCCCTCACGCTGGAACAGCGCGTCAACCAGTGCCGCACCGCCCGGCAGGGCAGCCCGGCCTGGGCGCCGGAAAGCGACGAGCTGCTGTCGCTCACCGCGCTGCTCGGCCGGCAATCCCGCGGCCTGCCCGTCACCGTCGACGCGTCCGGCCCGGCGGCGCCGTTCGCCGCCCATGGCGAACGCTTGTTCAACCAGCCCATGGGTCAGATCAACCTGTCCTGCGCCCAGTGCCATGACGGCCTGGCCGGCCAGCGCCTGGCCGGGGCGACGATCCCGCAGGGCCAGCCGAACGGCTATCCGCTGTATCGGCTGGAATGGCAGGGGCTCGGTTCGCTCGCCCGCCGCCTGCGCAACTGCATGACCGGCGTGCGGGCCGAACCCTTCGCGCCGGACTCGGCCGACCTGGTGGACCTCGAGTTCTTCCTCGCCTTCCGCGCCAACGGCCTCCCGGTGGAGACTCCGGCCGTCCGGCCGTGACACCGGTGACGCCGGCGATGGACCCGGCCCACGGCGTCCCGTTCAGGGAGGCGTTCCGCGTCTGGCTCCGGGTCGCCGCGCTCTCCTTCGGCGGTCCGGCCGGGCAGATCGCCGTCATGCACCGCATCGTGGTGGACGAGAAACGCTGGATCGGCGAGGCGCGCTTCCTGCACGCCCTCTCCTACTGCACCCTGCTGCCCGGCCCGGAAGCGCAGCAACTGGTGATCTACGTCGGCTGGCTGATGCACGGCACCCGGGGCGGCATCGTCGCCGGCACGCTGTTCGTGCTGCCCGGCCTGCTCTGCATCATGGCGCTGAGCTACCTGTATGCAGGCTGGGGCCACCTCGGCGCGGTGGGCGCGCTGTTCTTCGGGCTCAAGGCCGCCGTGCTGGCGATCGTGCTGCAGGCGGTGGTGCGGCTTGGCGGGCGGGCGCTGCGCAACCGCACGACCGTCGGCATCGCGGCGGCGTCGTTCGTGGCGATCTTCTTCGGGGGCGTGCCGTTCCCGCTGATCATCGTGGTGGCCGGGCTGCTCGGCTTCGTCGGCACGCGGGCGGGCGCGACGGTGTTCCAGATCGGCGGCGGCCCCGGCCGGGCAGCGGCGGACGCGCTGGCCGATGCCGACAGCCGGCTCGGCACCGGCGGCTCGCCCGCGCCGGACGGCTCGGCCCGCCGCGCCGCCGCGCTCTGGCTGGCGCTGTGGTTGCTGCCGGTGGCGGCCCTGCTCGTCACGCTCGGCCCGGAGGCCACGTTCACCCGCATCGCGCTGTTCTTCGGCAAAATGGCCGTCGTGACCTTTGGCGGAGCCTACGCCGTGCTGGCCTACGTGGCGCAGCAGGCGGTCGAAAGCTATGGCTGGCTGCGCCCCGGCGAGATGCTGGACGGCCTCGCCATGGCGGAGACCACGCCGGGTCCGTTGATCATGGTGACCCAGTTCGTCGGCTTCATGGCCGCCTACCGCGACGGCGGCGCGCTGCCCCCGATGCTGGCCGGCACGCTCGGCGGCCTGCTGACCACCTGGGTCACCTTCACGCCCTGCTTCCTTTGGATCTTCCTGGGCGCGCCCTACGTCGAGCGGCTGCGCGGCAACCGGGCGCTCGGCGGGGCGCTGTCGGCCATCACGGCCGCAGTGGTCGGCGTGATCCTGAACCTGGCCGTCTGGTTCGCGCTGCACGGGTGGTTCCGCCGGACGGTGCCGGTAGAAGCGGCCGGGCTGTCGTGGCAGGCCCCGGTGCTGGCGAGCCTGGACCCGTGGGCGCTGGGCCTGTCGCTCGCCGCGGTGCTGGCCATCTTCCGCTTCCGCGCCGGCATGATCCCCACCCTGCTCGGCTGCGCAGCGGCCGGGATCTTGCTGCATTGGCTGGGCGTCGCGACCTGAGCCACGCGCGCGGTCACCCCGGCGCGTCGTCCACCGTTTCCTGTTCCGCCCGCCGATGCGCCTCCCGGTCCTGCGCTTCGACGAATACCCGCGTCACCTCTGGATGCGCGGCCTTGATGCGCCGCTCGATGCGGCTGACGACCGCCTCCACCTCCGCGGCCGTGCGCCGGTCGTCGAAGTCGAGGCTGAGCGCCACCAGCACGTCCTGCGGCCCGAAATGCATCGTCAGCACCTCGTTCGGCCGCACCACCGCCGGCTCCGCCATCGCGATGGCCCGGATGCTGGCCTGCACCTCCGGCGCCGCCCCTTCGCCGGTGAGCAGCGACTGGCACTCCCAGGCCAGGAACCCGGCCGTCCCCGCCAGGAGGCCGCCGATGAGGAGGGAGGCCACCCCGTCCAGCACCGGCATCGCCAGCACCTGGCTCAGGTAGATGCCGGCCAGGGCCACCAGCAGGCCGAGCATGGCGGCAGTATCCTCGAACAGCACGGTGAACACGGTCGGGTCCTTGCTCTGACGCACCGCCTCCAGCCAACCCCGCCCGCCCTTGGTGGCGCGGAACGCCTTCAGTGCCACCAGCCAGACCCCGCCCTCGAACACCAGCGCCAGGCCGAGCACGACGTAGTTGACCCACACGCTCTCGACCGGATGCGGCGACCGGATCTTGGCGATGCCTTCCACGATCGACACCCCGGCGCCGACGCCGAAGATCAGCACCGCGACCACGAAGGTCCAGAAATACAGCTGCAACCCATGGCCGAACGGATGCGCCGGCGTCGCCGGCCGGGCCGCGCGGCTGATCCCGAGCAGCAGCAGCAACTGGTTGCCGGTATCCACCGCCGAATGGATGGCCTCGCTCAGCATCGCCGCGCTGCCGGTATAGCCCGCGGCGGCGAACTTGGTGGCCGAGACCAGCAGGTTGCCGCCCAGCGCGGCATAGATGACGGTCTTGGAGGAGGAACGGGCCATGGCGGGCGCAATGACCCATCCATGCGCGGCCGTCGAGCCCGTTCAGGACAGCGCGACGCTCTTGATCTGCGCCTGCACCGGCAGCCCGGCGGCGAGGCCGAGCCGGTCGCAGGATTGCCGGGTCACGCGGGCGAGCAGCCGGGCACCGCCGCCCTCGGCACCGAGCCCGAGCGTGACGACCACCTCGTGCACCCCGGCCGGCGACAACGCCACGATCCGCGCCGGCACCACGTTCAGGATCGTGCTGGCCGCCGGCGCCGTGCTGAGGCTCACGTCGCGGGCCGCAATCCGCAGCCGCCGCCGCGTGCCCGGCGCGGCGGGGGCGGACGGCACGGCGAACGACCCGCCCGGGACCTGCAGCGTCAGCAAGCCATATTCGGGGTCGTAGCCGCCCACCGTGCCGTCCAGGCTCACCGTGGCCTCCCGCGACAGGGCGAGCGGCAACCCGGCATCGCTCTGCAACGCCGCCAGCGCCCCGCTGGCCAGCACCCGACCGGCCCGCATCAGCACCAGGTGATCGGCCAATTGCTCGATCTCCGCCATGTCGTGACTCACGTAGAGCACGGGCAGCGACAGGCTGAGCGGCAGGCGCTGGAGGAACGGCAGCACCTCGTCCCGCGTGGCGCGATCGAGCGCGGAGAGCGGCTCGTCCATCAGCAGCAGCTCCGGCTGCGACAACAGCGCGCGCCCGATCGCGACGCGCTGGCGCTCCCCGCCCGACAGGTGCTGCGGCGAGCGCCCCAGCATCGGCGCCAGCCCGAGCAGCTCCACCACGTCGTCGAAGGCGATCGCTCCGCCGCGCTTGGGGATGCCGAACAGCAGGTTGCGCCGCACGGACAGGTGCGCGAACAGGCTCGCCTCCTGGAACACGTAGCCGATCGGCCGGCGATGCGCGGGCAGGAAGGTGGCCCCGTCCTGCCACACCCTGCCGCCGACGACGCAGCGCCCCGTCTCGATCCGTTGCAGCCCGGCGATCGCCCGCAACACCGTCGTCTTGCCGCAGCCGGATGGCCCGAACAGCGCCGTCACCCCGCGCCCCGGCACGCTGAACGCCGCCTCGAGCCGGAACGCGCCGACCCGCCCCGCGAACGCGACCTCGACGCCGCCTGCGCTCACGCCCCGAGCCGCCCGATCCGCTTCTCCCCCAGCGTCATCGCCAGGATCACGGCGAAGCCGAACGCCACCATGCCGGCCGCCAGCACGCTCGCCTCGTGCCAGCGCGAGGTCTCCACGTAATCGTAGATGGCCACGGACAGCACCTTGGTCCGCCCCGGGATGCTGCCGCCGATCATCAGCACGATGCCGAATTCGCCCACCGTATGCGCGAAGCCCAGCACCGCCCCGGTCAGGAAGCCCGGCCGCGCGAGCGGCACCGCCACCGTCCAGAACGCGCGCGTGGGCGAGGCGCGCAGTGTGGCCGCCACCTCCAGCGGTCGCGGCCCGATCGCGGCGAACGCATTGCGGATCGGCTGCACCACGAAGGGCAGCGAATACACCACGGAGCCGATCACCAGCCCGGGAAACGTGAAGGCGAGCGTGCGCCCGCCCCATAGCCCGGCCAGCCAGCCGCCGGGCCCGTCGGGGCCGAGCAGCACCAGCAGGTAAAAGCCCAGCACCGTGGGCGGCAGCACCAGCGGCAGCGCGACCACCGCACCGACCGCTTCCGCCCACCACACCGTCGAGCGCGCCAGCCACCACGCGATCGGCGTGCCCACCAGGAGCAGGATCGCCGTCGTGACCGTCGCCAACTCGATCGTGAGCCGGATCGCCGTGCCGATCTCCGGCGACAGCGCGCCCACCCGCCTACTCCGCGGCGCCGACCTCGTAGCCGTAGCGCCGGATGATGGCCGTGGCCTCCGGGCCCTTGAGGAAGCGGAGGAACGCCGTGGCCGCCTCGTTGCCCGCGCCCTTGGTGAGCAGCACCGCATCCTGGCGGATCGGCGCATACAGCTCCTGCGGCACCATCCAGCGCGACCCGGCCTTGTCGTCGATCACCTGCGACAGCGCGACGAAGCCGATCTCGGCATTGCCGGTCTGCACGAACTGGAACGCCTGGCTGATGTTGGCGCCGACGACCAGCTTCGGCTGCAGCGTGTCGTAGAGCTTCAGCGACCGCAGGGTCTCCACCGCGGCGGCGCCGTAGGGCGCGGCGGCCGGGTTGCAGATGGAGAGCTTGTCGAAGGCGGCGCCCGCCAACGTCGCCTCGCCCTGCACCAGGCCGGGCTGCTTGCTCCACAGCACGAGCTTGCCGGTGGCGTAGGTGAATGCGCTGCCCGCCACGCCGAGGCCGTCGGAGATCGTCTTCTTGGGCCGCTCGTCATCGGCGGACAGGAACACCTCGAACGGCGCCCCCTGGGTGATCTGCGTGTAGAACTGGCCGGAGGCGCCGAAGCTCAGCACGGCTTGGTGGCCGGTTTGGGCCGTGAAGGCGGCAGCGATCTCCTTGGCGGGCTCGGTAAAGTTCGCCGCCACGGCCACGGTCGTCTGCGCGGCTTCTGCGCCGGGGCTCGTCAGGAAGAGAACGGCGGCGATCGCCGCGCTGACCCGGGCTAAGCGTTTCATGTCGGCTCCTGGTGCGAGAGCGCCGTATATAGCCGAACACAACGTGTCGGGCCATCGGCTCCCCTACGCGGGAGTGGGGGCCAGCGCCTGCTCGAGATCGGCCAGCCGCCGCGCCAGTGTCTCCCGCGTTTCCTGCTCCATCGCGCGGTAGCTCGCCACCAGCCCCGCGCCGAACGGCGTCAGGTCCGCGCCGCCCCCGCCCACGCCGCCGCCCCGCGTCTGCACGACCGGCTCGCGGAAGGTCTGGTTGAGCGCGTCCACCAGGAGCCAGGCCCGTCGATAGCTCATCCCCATCGCCCGACCCGCCGCCGAGATCGACCCGGTCTCGCCCACCAACTCCAGCAACCGGACCTTGCCGGGCCCCAGCGCCCGGCTGCCATCGAAGTCGATCCGGAGCGTGATCCGCGTCATCCCGCCAGGCTAGCACGGCGCCGGAACGGGGCTCGACCCCCGCCGGCCGCGCCGGCGGGCCGTCAGCTCTTCACGAGCGGACAGCCGCCGTCGGACATGGGCTTGAAGGCCTGGTCGGCCGGAATGGTCGAAACCTTCTTGAAGTAATCCCACGGGCCTTTCGACTCCGTGACCGTCTTGCTCTGCCAGACATATTCCGTGTGCACGTATTTGCCGTCCTCGCGGACCCGGCCGGGGCCGAACAGGGCGTCGTCGGCCGGCATCGCCTTCATCTGCGCCACCGCCGCCCGGCCGCTCGCCTTGGCCGCGTCCACGCCCAGGGCGGCGACGGCCTTCAGGTAGTGGGTCACGGCGGAGTAGCTGCCGGCGTGGTAGAAGTTCGGTTTGTTGCCGCGATACAGCGGCGCGAACCGTTCGGAGAAGGCCAGCGCCGCCTCGTTCATGTTCCACACGAACGGCATGGTGCCATACAGGCCCTGCGCCGTCGGCAGCCCGACGGACTTGATGATGTAATCCTGCAGCACCAGCGTCGCGAGCCGCACCCCGGATTGCGGGATCCCGAACTCAGAGGCCTGCTTGATGCAGTTGGCGGTGTCGTCCCCGGCATTGGCCAGACAGATCACCTTCGCCCCACGGCTCTTGGCCTCCAGCAGATAGGTCGAGAAATCCGTCGTCCCCGGGAACGCATACGCCACCCGCCCGACTTCCCTGCCGCCGAGCTTGCCCAGGATGCTGGCCGCATCGTTCGCCATCGCGTGGCCCGAGATGTAGTCGGCGATGATGAAGAACCACGTGTCGGCCCCTTCCGACATCAGGCCGCGCACCACGCCATTGGCGTTCGCCCACAGGTCGAACGTCCATTGCACGTAGTTCGGCGTGCAGAATTTCCCGCTCAGATCCGCGGTGCCGGCCGAGGTGGTGATGACCACCTTGTCCTTCTCCTGCGCCAGCCGGTTGACCGCCAGCGTGACGGCCGAATGCGGGATGTCGAAGATGGCGTCGACACCCTCGCGATCGAACCAGTTGCGCGCGACCGCGGCGCCGACATCCGGCTTGAGCAGCATGTCGCCCGATACGATCTCCACCCGGATGTCGGGGTGCTGCTTGTTGAAATCCTCGACGGCGAACTTGGCCGCGATCACGTCGCCGGGTCCGGTCGCTTCGGCGTAGGCGCCGGACATGTCGCTCAGGATCCCGATCTTGACCGTCTTGGCCTGCGCGCGCGCAATGACGGGCGTGAATAAGACGGCGCTGCCCAAAGCCGTTGTTTGCGCAAATCGACGGCGGCTGAGTCCGGTCATTGAGATCGCCTCCCTTTTTATTGTCGGTTGCTACGATCCTATGTCGCGGATCGCAGGCACCGCAATCGTCGCGAGGGGCTCGCCGGTCAGCTCCCGGTCTTGCGGGCGCGGAACGCGGCCACGAGCGCATCGGCCCGCTGAAGGTCCGCGCTGCCGGCCAGCTTGCCGCAGGTGGTCGCCGCCGGCGCCTCGGCGAAGTCCTCCAGCGCCTCCGCTTCGGCAAAGGAGAGCGCGCCCGTCACCTGCTCGCCGCCCGGCGCGGTGGCGAGGGTGTGGTCATCGGGCCGCGGCGCCTTGGTGGTGTCGAAGAGGGTGGCCCGCCGCACGTCGAACGACCAGCTCTCCTCCCGCATGCCGCAGAGCGGGGCCAGCGTCGCCACCCTGCCCAAGCGCACGGCATCGTCCAGCTCCGCCTGGCTCACGGGTTGGGCGGCGGCGGGAACACCGATCGCCATCGCACCGATCATCATCGCGAAACGACCTACCATGACCGGCCTCCCCGTTCGGCTGCATTGCCGGTTGACACTCTTGTCCGCTCGGCAGCAACTCACGACCAAAATAACGGAGGAAGCCCGGTGTCACGTCACCTGCTCGGAACGATCGCCCTGCTGTGCGCCGCCGCCCCGGCCTTTGCGCAGAGCCCGCCGGCCCCGGTGCCGCAGATCCCGTTCGACGCCAGCGTCGATTTCCTCAAATTGCCGGATAACCTCTACCTCGGCGAGGTCTCCGGCGTCGCGGTGAATGCCCAGGGGCACGTCTTCGTCTTCTCGCGCGGCAACACGACCGGCCCGGCCTACGCCGCCGCGGCCGCCCAGTTGCTGGAGTTCGGCCCCGATGGCGCGTTCATCCGCGAGATCGGCAAGAACCTGTATGCCTGGTCCTTCGCCCACGCCGTCCGCGTCGACAAACAGGACAATGTCTGGGCCGCCGACAAGGGCTCCGACATGGTGATCCGCTTCAACCCGGCGGGCCGGGTCACGATGGTGTTCGGCCGCAAGCAGGAAGCGTCCGACGAGGACACCGAGCCACTGAAGCACCCCAAGCCGCCGCTGCCGCCGGTGGACGGCATGTTCCGCCAGGTGACGGACATCGCCTGGGACAGCAAGGGCAACGGCTACATCAGCGACGGCTACATCAACGCCCGCGTCGCCAAGATCTCGCCGACGGGCGAGTGGCTCGGCTCGTTCGGGTCGCCGGGCAGCGGTCCCGGCCAACTGAACACGCCGCACAGCATCGCCACCGACGCGCAGGACCGCATCTACGTGGCCGACCGCGGCAACCGCCGGATCCAGGTGTTCGACCCCGACGGCACCGTGGTGCGGCAAATCACCATCGACGTGCCGTTCGACCCCAACGCCAAGCCGGCGATCGGCAACAAGCCGGACCAGTCGCCCCCGGTCGGCACCGCGCAGACCATGGTCGCCGGCGCCCCCTGGGCCGTTTGCATCACGCCGCCGCCCAACCAGGTCCTGTACGCCTCCGACGCCTATCCCGGCCGGGTCTACAAGCTCAGCCTGGACGGCAAGGTGCTCGGCGTGCTCGGCCAGGCCGGCAAGGACGTGAAGCAGTTCGGCTGGATCCACGAGATCGCGTGCCCGTCGGAGAACACGCTCTACGTGGCGGAATTGCTGAACTGGCGGGTGCAGAAGCTGGAGCTACACCCGCAGTGATGGCGGGCGTGATCGGGGGAGAACGGGCGATGCGTTCGGTGGCGGTGGCGGCGGCGGCGCTCGCCTTTCTGGTCGGCACGGCGGCACAGGCGCAGCCGGCCGGCCCGTTCGTCAACGCGGACACGCCGGAGCCCGACTGCACGGCCCGGGTGAACTACGACCGCAATGCCGAGCTGCCGGGTTACCGCCGCGGCGGGACCTGCATCCCGTTCACGCGGACCTACCAGCTGATGCCCCCCGGCCAAGGGCGCGACTTCTACGTCGCCGGTTTCAGCGATGCGGCAATCCGCGCGCGGTGGGAGACTTGCCGGCAGGACGCCGCCTGCCATGACGCCGCCCTGGCCGGCGCCAAGCCGTTCATCAGCTACGAGAAGCGGCTCACCGGCACGGTGGACCCGGCCGGACGCATCGATCCGGAAGGCGACGTCGATCTGAAGGCGATTCGCCGTCCCGCCTTTTTCGGCCCGCCCCGCTACGCCGAGCCGGTCGCCGCCGCCGAGGCGCGGACCTACACGGTCGAATTCACCGTGCCGCGGGACAGCTACGAGCAACGCCACCTCGGCAAGACCGGCTCCATCAAGCTGCGCGGCTGGTATTTGGAAGGCGCCGGCATCGCCGATGGCGCCGGTGCGACCCGGCGAGCCCTCGTGATCCTCAACAATGGCGGCGGCAGCGAGCTGACCGCCATCGACGATCCGGCCTCTCCGGCCGTCGAACGCAACGCCGCCGGCAACTACGTGCTCCAGCCGCAGCCGGACCGACTTTCCGAACAATACGGCATGCGCTTCTGGCGCGGCTTCGTCGGTATCCTGAACGAGGCCGGGTTCGACGTGCTGATCACCGACCGGCGCGGCAACGGCATCTCCGGCGGCGTGGCCGGCTTCAACACGGCCGAGCAAGCCAACGACATGTTCCGCGCGCTCGACCAGATGCAGAGCGGTGACGGGCTGCGGCTGTTGACGCCGGCCGGCGCGGTGTTGGCGGGGCCGCAGGCGGCGGGCAAGCTGATGGCCGGGCTGTCGGCGCGGGAGATCCCCGTGGTGCTGGCCGGCTACTCCCGCGGCTCCTACGCCGTGGCCTGGGCCATGCAGAAGAACTTCGTGCGCGATTGCGACCTGGACGTGCCGAACGGCGCCTGCCGGCCGGCGCTGGCGCGGCCCAACATCAAGGGCGCCATCCTCTACGGTCCCAACTCGGGCGGGCTCGGCTATCGCCCGGCCGGGCACGACATGATCGAGGCCGCGCTGCGGACCGAGTACAACACGACCTACTATCCGGACTCCGACGTGTTCGCGAACATCGGCACGTGGCCCGGCCTGCTCATCGTGAAGGGCACGTGGGACTACGTGGAAAGCATGGAAGGCTCGCTGGACGCGTTCCGTCGCGCCCGCGAACCCAAGGAAATCTACCTGTTCCGCGGCCCCCACCCGTTGGCGACGCAGAACCCGGAGAACATGCGCCTGGCCGGATCGCGCATGGTGGCGTTCGCGCGGGCGGCGGTGTTGGGCCAGCCGAAGGTGGAAGGAGCCCACGCCCCGGCCGACCTCCGCGACCTCGTCACCGCCAGCCCCGACTTCTGGGAACGGACCACGACGCCCGATCGCTGATCGGGTCCGATCGGGTCGGGATTAGACGCCCGAGAAGTTCAGCCGGAGGCCGGCCTCCGGCCACGGCACCGACACCAGGCGGCCGCTGCCCGAAAGGGTGATGATCGCCGTCCGCCGGTCCGGCCCGGCGAAGCAGATGTTGGTCACGTAGGGATCGGGGAAGTCGACCTGGTGCACCAGCGCGCCGCCGGGCGACACGCTCGTGATCTGCCCCGTGATCAACGTCGCGACGCAGACATTGCCGACCTCGGTGACCGCAAGGCTGTCATAGCGCTGGTAGCCCGCCTGGTTGAACAGCATCCGCCCGCCATTCGGCGATGGGAAACCCTGCGCCCTGATATGTCCGGGCCGGTCCAGCTCGAACGCCCAGAGCTGGCCCGCCTCCGTGTTGGCGACGTAGAGCGTCGCCTCGTCCGGGGACAGCCCGACCCCGTTCGGCGTCAGGATGGGATGGACCACCTCCGTGATGGAGGCGCCGTCGCAGGTGGCGTAGTAGACCGTGCCGTGGTCGCGGTCCCGGGCGCGCGATTTGCCGAGATCGGTGAAGTAGAACCCGCCCGCGCGGTCGAACACGATGTCGTTCGGCCCGCACAGCCGACGCCCGTCGCATTCGGCGTAGAGCACGCGGGATTGCCCGGTTTCGAGGTCCACCCGCTCGATCCGTCCGCCGGCATAATCGGCCGGGGTGCCGACCGGGCGCAGCATGCCGGCCTCCTCGTGCCACACGAAGCCGCCATTGTTGCAGACGTACAGCGCCCCGTCCGGTCCGAGCGCCAGACCGTTCGGGCCGCCCCCGAGCTCGGCCACGACCTCGACCGTGCCGCCCGGCCGCACCCGCGAGACGGTGCCCCGCGCAATCTCGACCAGCAGGATCGATCCGTCCGGCATGGCCACCGGTCCTTCCGGGAAACGCAGCCCGGTGGCGAGTGTCTCGAACTCAGTCATGATCGCATCCTCACTCGTAGGGCGGCTCGGCCCAGCCCGCAGGCCAGGGGGGCAACCCGGTCGAAACCTGGTTCGGAAACGCCGGCGGGCGCTTTTCCAGAAAGGCGCGGACGCCTTCGGCCACGTCGCCGCCATGCCCTTGTCGGGCCACGAACCGGCTATCCACCCGGTGCGCCTCCATTGGATGCGCGGCGCCCAGCATTTGCCACAGCATCTGCCGGCTGAGCGCGACGGAAACGGGCGCCGTGTGCGCCGCGATCTCGGCGGCGATCGCATGGGCGGCCGCCAGCAGGTCGCCCGGCGGATGCACGCTGCGCACCAACCCGGCGCCCAACGCCTCCGCCGCGTCGAACACCCGGCCGGTGAGCGTCCATTCCATCGCCCGCCCGATACCGACCACGCGGGGCAGGAACCAGCTCGAGCAGGCTTCCGGCACCAGCCCGCGGCGCACGAAGGCGAAGCCGAACCGCGCGGGTTCGGCGGCGAGGCGAATGTCCATCGGCAGCAGCATGGTCGCCCCCACGCCGACCGCGGGGCCGTTGACGGCGGCGATCACCGGCTTGAGCGAGGCAAAGATGCGCAGGGCGAGCTGGCCGCCGGAATCGCGCAACGCCGGGCTGTCCCAGTCGATCGCACCGTCGGCGTCGAGCACGCCGGGGCGCCGCGACAGGTCGAACCGTCCCGGCCCGTCCGACAGGTCGGCGCCGGCGCAGAAGCCGCGCCCGGCCCCGGTGACGATCACGGCCCGCACGGCGTCGTCCGCATCGGCTTGGTCGAACGCGGCGATCAGCTCGTCGCGCATGGTGGGGGTGAACGCATTCAACCGGTCCGGCCGGTTCAGGGTGACGACCAGCGCCGGGCCTTCGCGCTCGCACCGTATGGTCTCGAACGCGCTCATGTCGGCACCTTTGCAGATCGGGGAAGCCGGATGCTCGCGAGCCCGCCAGGGAACAGGCACAGAATGAACAACAGCACGGTGCCGAGCAGCACCTTGTCGCCGTAGCTGCCCAGCGACGCGAAGCTGGTCTGCCCGACCAGCAGCGCGGTGCCGAGCACGGGCGCGATCAGCAGCCGCCGCCCCACCAGGATCACCGCCGTCAGCATCAGCACCAGGAAATAGGTGTCGAACAAATCCGGCCCGACATAGGCGCGCTGATAGGCATACAGCCAGCCCGCGACCGCGCTGATCGGCGCCGATAGCAGGAACACCAGCAACCGCACCCGCTGCGGATCGAGGCCGCTCATCACGGCCAGCCGCGGGTTCATGTGCACCATCAGCGCCGCCTGCCCCAGCCGCGACCGCCGGAACCGGGCCACCAGGAACATGGTCAGCAGCAACAGCCCGTACGCATACGGCCATAGCTGCACGTTGTTGCCCGCCACCAGCGTCAGCCCGGGCAGCGACAGGTCCAGCGGCGGCACTCCCACCACGCCATCGGAGCCCCCCAGCGCGGACCAGTTCGCCGCCACCACCGCGCAGACGACGCTGGCCGCGTAGGTCACCAGGGAGAACGCGAATTCGCGCGTCCGCAGCGTCAGCAAGCCGAGCACCAGCGCCAGCGCACCGGACGCGGCGATCGCCCCGCCCAGCGTCGCCCACGCGCCCCATTCGTGATCGACCGCCAGCAACGATGCCGCGTAGGCCCCGGCGGCGAAGAAGGCGGTGTGCGCCAGGCTGATCTCGCCGAGGTCGGACAGGATGATGTCGAGCCCGTACGCCATGACGGCGAAGATCGCGATGATGGCCAGCGTGCCGTAGACGAGCGGCCCGCCGCCGAGCAGCCGAGGCGCGAAGAAGCCGAGCACGGCCAGGACGGGCCAGACCCATTTCATCGCGCGAACCCGCCGGAGGAGGCGAGCTCGCCGGGTCGCAGCACCATGACCGCGATCAGCACCGCGAACACCGCCGCCGTGGTGTAGGCCGGCGAGACCAGCGCGCCGAAGAACGCGGTGAACAATCCCAGCCCCAGCCCGGCGACGTACGATCCCTTCACGCTGCCGATCCCGCCGAGCACCACCACGACGAAGGTGGTGATCACCTGCTCGAACCCCATGGAGGTCAGGATCGGCGTGCGCGGCGCCACCAGGCAGGCCGCGAACGCCACCGCGGCGCCCTCGAAAGCGAAGATGCCCAGGTAAATCCGCGAGACGTTCAGCCCGCCCAACTGCGTCAGCTTCGGGTCTTCGGCCACCATCCGGACGGACGAGCCGAACACGGTGCGCGACAGGGCGAGATGCAGCAGCACGAATACGGCGATCGTCGCGGCCACCAGCAGCAGGTCCTGCGCGGTGAACCACACCGCCCCCCAGCGGAACTCGATCGCCTGCAGCGGGCTGGCGATCATCTGCGGCCGCGGCCCGAAGGCGAAGCCGGCCGCACCCTCCAGCAATTGACCGAAGCCCAGCGTGGCGATCATCAGGCTGACCAGGTTCTGCTGCAGCGTCAGCCGCAGCATCAGGGTCTGCATCAGGGCGCCCAGCGCGGCCCCGGCCAGCACGGCGCACGGCACCGCCAGCAGGTAGGGCAACCCGGTCGCCCGCATGACCCACCAGGCGACGAAGGCGCCGATCATGTACATCTGCCCGTGGCCGAAATTGACCAACCGGGCGGAGCCGAGCAGCAACGTCCACCCCACGGCCACCAGCGCGAAGGCGTGGCCGATGATCAGACCGTTGATCGCCTGCTGCCAGACATTCATGGGCGCGCCTCCGGCCAGCCGTTCATGCGTGCGAGGTCCCCAGATAGGCATCCACGATCCGCGGGTCGTTACGCATCGTCGCCACCGGCCCGCTCGCCACGACCCGGCCGCGTTCGAGCAGCAGCAGCGTGTCCACCACCTCGACCGCGGCGCGCACGTTCTGCTCGACCAGCAGCACGGTCAGCCCGTCATCGACCAACCGCCGCACCGTCTGCAGCAGCGACAGCACCAGGCGCGGCGCCAGCCCGATGGAGGGCTCGTCCAGCAACAGCACGCGCGGCCCCATGCGCAGGGCACGGCCGAGCGCCAGCATCTGCCGCTCGCCGCCGCTGAGCGATCCCGCCGGGTTCACCCGCCGTTCCTGCAATCGCGGGAACAGGTCGAACACCTCCGCCACCGTGAACGACTTTCGCCCCGCGCCCGCCTCGCGCACGGCGCGCAGATTGTCCTCCACGGACAGGCGCAGAAAGACGCCGTGCCCTTCCGGCACCAGCGTGATGCCCCGGCGCGCCCGCTCGTGCGCCGGCAGCGCCGACACGTCCTCGCCTTCGAGCAGCACGCGGCCGGTCACGGCCGGCTGGCCGCGCGACCAGCCGGCGATGGCGTTGACCAGCGTGCTCTTGCCGGCCCCGTTGGCGCCCACGACGCCCGACAGCGTCGCCGGCGCCAGCGACAAGCCGGGCACCGCGACCGCCGGCAAGCCGCCATGGGCGACCCGCAACTCCTCCACGGCGAGCACGGCGCTCATGCCGCGCGGCCCAGATAGGCTTCCAGCACGGCCGGGTCGGCCTGCACCGCCTCGGGCGGACCGCAGGCGATGGCGCGGCCCTGCTCGATCACCAGCACCTCGTCGGCGATCCCCATGACGAGGTCCATGTGATGCTCGATCAGCACGACCGCGATCCCGTCGTCGCGCAGGCGGACCAGCAGGTCGCGCAGCCGCAACAGGTCGGTGCCGCCCAGCCCGGCGCCGGGCTCGTCCAGCAGCACCACGCGGGCGCCCGGCGCGCAGGCCAGCGCGATCGACAGCAGCCGCTGCGCGCCATACGGCAACTCGCCCGGCAGCTTGCCGTGCGAATCCGCCGGCACGCCGAACGCGACGAGGTGCGCCGCCGCCTGCGCCTCCAGCCCGCGCCGCCGCCGTGCCTCCACGAACGGCGCCGCGACCGACAGCGGCAAGGAGGCCCCGCCGGTACGCCCCAGGATGCCGACCAGGTTGTCCCGCACCGACATGCCGCCGAAGAATGCGTTCTGCTGGAAGGTGCGCCGCACGCCGAGCGGCGGCAGCCGGTGCGGCGCGAACGCCGTCACGTCCTGCCCGTCGAGCCGCAGCCGGCCGGAGTGGCGGACCATGTTGGTCGCCGCCTGGAAGCAGGTGCTCTTGCCGGCGCCGTTCGGCCCGATGATGCCGAGGATGGAGCCGGCCCGCACCGACCACGACACGTCCTGCAGCGCCTGGAACCCGCCGAAGCGGACGCTCAACCCTTCCGCGGCGTAGACCGGCGGCGCCTCCGTCACTCGCCGATGACCAGCTTCCCGCCCTTGACGGTGAAGAGCTCGTAGATCGGTTGCAGCTGGCCTTCCGGCGAGAAGCGGGCGGTGCCGAAGATCGTGTCGGGGATGTCGTGCCCGCGGATGGCGGTGGCCACCGCCTCGCGGTCGATGCTCTTGGCCGCGTTGGCGGCCTTGGCCCAGACCTCCAAGGCCGCCGCCCCCAGCGCGCCGAACTTCTCCGGCTCCTGCTTGAACTGCTGTGTCATCGCCGCCACGAAGCGCTGGTTGACCGGGTTGGAGGCGAACGGCTCCGCGTGCGGGAAGTAGATGTCCGCGCTGACCAGCCCCTCGGCCGCCGGCCCCGCCGTTTCCACCACGCTCGGGCTCACCGTGCCGACCGAGGCCACCAGCGGCGCCGACATCTTGGCCTGCGCGTATTGCTGGATGAAGGCCGGCAGGCCGGCCCCCTCGTTGGCGTTGATGGACACCACGCGATCCGGCTTGGCCGATTGCAGGCTGGTAATCTCGACGCGGAAATCGGTCTGGGCGAACGGGAATTTCTGCACCGTCACGATCTCGCCCGTGGCGCCCTCCCGCTTCAGCGCCGCTTCGATGCCGGCTTGCGCCCCGTTGCCGTAGGCGTCGTTCTCCGTGACGAAGGCCAGCCGGGCCGCCTTGTTCTTGCCGGCCAGGTACTTGGCGATGACGGCGGAGTCCTGCGCGTTGGAGCTGTTCAAGCGGATCGCCAGCTTGTTGGACGCGCTCGCCAGGATGCCGTCCGCCTTGGAGATCGCCGTGATGTCCAGCACGCCGGCGCGCGCCAGGATCGGCTGCATCGCCAGGGTCACCGGGCTGTTCCAGCCCTCGACCACCACCGCCACGCCCAGGCCCGCCAGCTCGTTCGCCTTGGCCACACCCACCGCCGGCGTGCTCTCGTCGTCGCGCACCAGCAGCTCGATCGGCCGGCCCAGCACGCCGCCATCGGCGTTGATGAGGCTCGCCATGGCCGTGATCGCGTTGACCACTTCCTGGCCCTGCCGCCCGGCACCGCCGCTGAGCGGGAAGATCACCCCCACCTTGATCGGCTCGGCCGCCCGGGCAACATCGACGCCGACCGCGCCGGCGCCGATGAACGCGGCCAATCCCCATAATACGATCCGTCGCTGCATGCCGGCCCTCCCCTGATCGCCGTTGCGGCTTATCTCGGGGAGCACCCTTGCCTATGATTACGGTCAAGAAAAGGGGGAAGTGGCCGATGGCGGACGGGGTGATCGTGGCGGGGGCGTCCGGAATCGTGGGCGGCGCGGTGGCCCGGCAAGAGGCGGCGCGCGGCCGAAACGTGATCGGCCTGTCCCGCCGCCCACCCGCCGCCGAGACGCCGGGGCAGCACATTTCGGTCGATCTGACGGACGCGGCGGCGTGCCGCGCCAAGCTCGGCGGCCTCCGCGGCATCAGCCACCTGGTATATGCGGCGCTGTTCGAGAAGCCCGATCTCGGCGCCGGCTGGCTCGAGGCCGACCAGATCGCCACCAATCTGCTGATGCTGCGCAACCTGCTCGACGCGCTGGAGGCGGCCGGTCTGCGGCACGTCACGCTGCTGCAGGGTGCAAAGGCGTACGGCGTGCATCTCGGGCAGATTCCCATCCCCGCGCGCGAGGATGCCCCGCGGCACCTGCACCCGAACTTCTACTGGGAGCAGGAGGACTTGCTGCGGGCCCGGCAGAGCGCCGGCGGATGGCGATGGACGGTGCTGCGCCCGCAGGTCGTGCTGGGGTTCGCCGAAGGCAGCGCGATGAACATGGTCGCCGCCATCGGCGCCTACGCCGCCATCAGCCGCGCGCGCGGCCTGCCGCTGGTCTATCCCGGCCAAGGCCACCGGGTCACGGAGGCGACCGACGTCCGCCTGCTGGCCTGCGCGATCGCCTGGGCCGGCGAGAGCCCGGCGGCGGCCGACGCCATCTTCAACGTCACCAATGGCGACGTGCTCGTCTGGCAGAACCTGTGGCCCGCCATCGCCCGGCAGTTCGGCATGGAGGTCGGCCTACCGCACCCGATGCCGCTGGCGACGATCATGCCCGGCCACGAAGCGACCTGGGCCGCGCTGGTCCGCCAGCACGGGCTCCGGCCCACCTCGTTGGCGGGCTTGGTCGGCAGTTCCTGGCAGTTCGCCGACTTCGCCTTCTCGCGGACCCACTCGGTCGCCTCGCTGCTCAGCACGATCAAGATCCGCCAGGCCGGCTTCGCCGACTGCATCGACACGGCCGAGTCGCTCGCGTTCGAGCTGGCGGAGCTGCAGCGCCGGAAGATCCTGCCGAGCTGACGGGGGCGCCGGTCAGTCGGCTCGGTCGGGCGGCAACGTCCGTGCTTGGGCGGCGACCGCCGTGATCGGCACCGCCACTCCCCCCGCCACGCCGACTTGAGCGGCGGACGCGATGCCGGCCACGGCCCAGCCCGTCCCGGCCCATACCAGTAGCGGCGCGCCGGAGGCCCCCCGCGTGCCGGCGCAGGAGTGCTGCAGCAGCCCGGCGGTGCCGCTGGCGACGAGGCCCAGCACGCGGCACGCCGTGTCGGCGACGATGACTTCCGCCCGGTCCTGCTCAAAGCCGCCCAGCATCGCCGCCGTGCCCGCCGGCGGCGCGCCGGCGGCCAGCGGCAGGATGCGATCGGGGGTGCCGAGCGGCGTTTCGAGCGTCAGCACGGCCCAGTCGCCATCCGCCCCTGGCGCCCCGACCTCCATGGATGCGACGCGGGAATGGCCGGCAAAGGCCCCCTGCCGATACCCGGTCAGCACGTGGACCGAGCCGGGCCGGACGAAGCGGGCCGCCCCCCGGCCGAACAGGCAATGCGCCGCCGTCAGCACGGCGCGGGGGCCCACCAGCGCGCCCGTGCATCGCCCGCCCACCTCCGTCTGCACGCGGACCACGCCGCGCCAGGGCGGTTGCTCGACGTCGACCGCTCTCCGCGCCGCGACCGGGCCGAGCCCGGGCAGGGTGGCGCGCGGCACGGGTTGCGCCTGCGCCGCGCCGCCGCCCAGCACGACGACGCCCATCGCTGCGGCCAGAATGGCGCGCGGCCCGGCGCCGACCCGGTCGGCCGTGTTCTTTTCCCGGCGGATCGGCCAAACAACCCGGGGTCGGCGGGAGAAAAAGCGATGAACGAGACAGCGGGCTTGTTCCCCCGCTTGCGGGAGGCGTGCGGGCCGGTGTGGTCGGACTACGTGAACCATCGATTCGTCCGCGGGTTGGCCGACGGCACCCTGCCACCGGCCGCGTTCCGGCACTACCTGGTTCAGGATTACCTGTTCCTGAAGCACTTCGTCCGCGCCTACGCCCTGGCGGGCTACAAGAGCACCGAGCTCGACGACCTCGCCGCCGCCGCCGCCGGCATGACGGCGCTGCTGGACGAGATGCGGCTGCATGTGGAGTACTGCCGCGAGTGGGGCCTGTCGGAAGCGGCGCTGAACGCCGAGCCGGAAGCGCTGGAGACGGTGGCCTACACGCGCTTCGCCCTCGATCGCGGAGTGGCCGGCGACCTGCTCGACCTCCAGGTGGCGCTGGCGCCGTGCATCATGGGCTATGCCGAAATCGGCACCGCGCTGGCCCATTGCGCCGGGGCCGATCGCGACGGGGCCGATCACCCGTATGCGGCTTGGATCCGGTCGTATGCCGGGCCCGACTACCAGGCGGCGGCGGCCGCGGCGGGCCTCGCGCTGGACCGCATCGGCGACCGGCTCGGGGCATCGGCGCGGTGGCCCGCGCTGCTATCCACCTTCACGCAAGCCACGCGGCTGGAGAGTGCTTTTTGGGAGATGGGCTGGCGCGCCGGCCAACCCCAACCGTAACGGCGTCCGCGCCGGATCCATGCCCCTGGCGCATGAACCCATACCTTTACCGTCACCTCCGAGCCGTGTTCAGCTTACGAAACGATAAAAACGGGGAGGGGTCATGCGGCTTCGTGCTCTCGCGCTGAAAACGGCGCTCTTGGGAACCGCGGCATTCATCGGCAGCCCGGCGCAAGCCGCTGCCAACTGCGAAGCTCTCCCGCAAGCCTTGGCATTGGCCGGGATCGCCAACACCAGCATCGTCGCCGCCCAATCGATCGCGGCGGGCAGCTACACGCCGCCGGGCTCCGGGCCGCTGAACGGCTTGCCGGCCTTTTGCCGCGTGCAGGGCGTGGTCACGCCGGTGCCGGGGTCGCAGATCGGGTTCGAGGTCTGGCTGCCGCAGGCGGCCTGGAACGCCAAGCTCCAGATGTTCGGCAATGGCGGCTACAGCTCGTCGCTGGATTACGGCAGCATGGCGCAGCTCCTCGGGCGCGGCTACGCGACGGTCGGCACCGATACCGGCCATACCGGCAGCGACCCCGATTTCGCGCTGGGGCATCCCGAAGCGATCGTGGACTGGTCCTGGCGCGCGGTGCACGAGTCGATCGTGGCCGCCAAGCAGGTGGTGGCCGCCTTCTACGGGTCGGGCCCGACCTTGAACTACTTCTCCGGCTGCTCGACCGGGGGGCAGCAGGCCTTTGCCGCCGTGCAGCGCTTCCCCGCCGATTTCGACGGCGTCATCGCCGGCGATCCCGGCCATAACCGGACCCATCTGAACGCCGGTTTCCTGTGGGAATACCTCCAGGACCATCCGTTCCGCGACGATGCCCACCCGATCCTGCCCGCCTCCAAGCTGTCCCTGATCACGCAGGCCGCCGTGAATTCCTGCCGGGCGCAGAACGGGACGATCAATGGCGGCCTGTCCACGGACAACTTCCTAGACGATCCCCGCGATTGCGGCTTCGATCCCGCGGCGCTGCAATGCCCCGCCGGCGACCAGCCGAGCTGCCTCACCGCGCCGCAGGTGCAGGTCGCGCGCGCCATCTATGCCGGGCCGAGCAACCCGCGCACCGGGCACCTGATCGAGAACGGCTTCACGCGCGGCAGCGAGACCGGCTGGGCGTCGTATTTCCAGGACTTCAACGGGCTCAACCAGCCGGCCCGCACCAACTTTTGGAAATATTGGGCCTTCCAGAACAAGAACTGGAACTGGTGGACCTTCGACTTTGACGCGGCGATGAAGGTCACCGACGACCGGATCGCGGCGACGGTCAATTCCATGAACGCCGACATCGAGCCGTTCCGGCGCCGGGGCGGCAAGCTCCTGCAATATCACGGCTGGGCCGACCCGGTCGTGCCCTCGCTCGAATCGATCAACTATTACGGCCGGGTCGTCGCCGCGCAGGCGGCCGGGAGCGGCCTGTCCACGGACGCCGCGACGCAGCAGACCGGCGCCTTCTACCGGCTGTTCATGGTGCCCGGCCTGAACCACTGCAATGGCGGTCCGGGGCCCAACACCTTCCTGCCCAACATGCAGGCGGCATTGGAGAACTGGGTGGAGCGGGGCCAAGCGCCCGACAGCGTGGTGGCGGCCCGTTACGCCAACAGCAACGGCACCGGCGCGCTGCAATTCAGCCGCCCGCTCTGCCCCTACCCGGCCAAGGCCCGCTACACCGGCAGCAACCCCACCGATGCCGGCAGCTTCACCTGCGTCGTCGACCAGCAGCAACACCCGACGCCGGCCCCCGCGGCGGAGTACCTGCGGTGATCACCCGGCCCAACGAGCAATGGAGCTTCCGCATGCGCTTGTTTGATTCCGTCGCGGCCGCCACGCTGATCCTGGGTCTCGCCGGCGGGGCGCGCGCGGCCACGATCGGCTTCGGCGCTCTCCCGGGCAACGACGGCGACCCGGTCTCCAGCTACACGGAGAGCGGTTTCACCGTGACGGCCGGCACCGCCAACATCGCCACCGGCAAGTTCTACGGCAACCCGGTGCCCAACCTCGTCTTCGATTTCGGCTACGACCCGACGACCTCCGGCACGGTGATCGTGACCAGCGCCGGCGGTTCGTTCACCTTCGCCAGCGTGGACCTGTCGAGCGGCGCCACGGTTGCCGACACCTACGACGACTACACGATCACCGGCTTTGCCGGCGGCACGCAGGCCTTTACCCAGACCGGGCGGCTGTTCGGCAGCCCGACCAACGCCTTCGTCACCGTCGGGTCCGCGTCCGGCACGTCGATCGATCGCTTGCTGATCACGGCCAATGGCGGCAACGGTTCGTTCTCCGCCAATCTGGACAACCTCGTCGTCCAGGCCGCCGCGGTGCCCGAGCCCGCGAGCGCGGCACTGCTCGGCGCCGGCCTCGGCCTGCTGGGCTGGGCGCGCGGACGACGCCGCTCGAGCTAGGCTGGCGAGCGGAGCAGGCGCGCCTCCGCCAGCAATTCGGTCAGCAGGCCCGCGCCGGCCGGTGACGACGCCACGCCCGCCCGGGTCAGCACGCCGAGGGAGCGATCGATCCGCGGCCGCACCAGGGGCCGCCACACCAGTCCCGGCGCGCCGACCAGCGGCAAGGTCAACCGCGGCAGCGCCGTGATGCCCAGCCCGGCCGCCACCAGGCCGCCGGTGGTGGCGAGAAACGCGCATTCGTAGAGCGGCCGGACCGACAACCCCGCCTGCAGGATCGCAGCATTGGTCATCGCCCGCACGCTGCTGCCCGGCGACATCGCCACGAAAGGGCGGTCCTCGAACACCGACCACGGTACCGTGTCGGCGTGCGCCAACGGGTCGTCGGCGCGGCACACGACGCCGAACCGGTCCGTCACCAACTGGCGGTAGGACAGGTGCCGCTCTGGCGCCGTCCTCACCGTGATCCCGAGATCGGCCCGACCGCTCGACACCGCATCGACCACGCTTTCCGACAGCGAATCGCGGATGAGCACGTCGATCTCCGGCGCCAGCCGCTTCAGCCGCGCGATCGCGCCCGGGAGCAGCACCGCGGCGATGGACGGCAGCGCCGACACGGTGACGCTGCCGCGCCGCCCAGCGACGAAATTGGACAGCTCGCCGAACGCGTTGGCGAAATCGCCCACCAGCCGCTCGGCGATCAGGCGCAGTTCTTGACCGGTCGGCGTCAGGCGCATCTGCCGGCTGGAGCGGTCGATCAGCGTTTCGGCCGCCAACTCCTCCATGCGCTGGATCATGCGGCTCAACGCCGGCTGCGACACGCCGAGCGTCCGCGCGGCCTCGCTCAGGCTGCCGCTGCGGCTCACTTGCAGAAAGGCTTCCAGTTGCTGCACGGAGAAGCGCAGCGTTCCAGCCGCGGCGGTTCGGCGACCCATGCTCCGTTGTGCCACGAATCTGGTCGCGCCGGAGGTGATCCATACCTCGACGGCATGGATTTATACGTTGCGCGCCGGAACGAGTCCGGAGTTGGATCGACGGGAAGCCGCGACGCCGCCCGGAGAGGCGGCGCACCAAAAACGCCAAAACGGGAGAAACGGTCATGCCTCGGTTCCGCCTCGGTCTCGCCCTGCTCGCGGGAGCGCTGCTCGCCGCCAGCCCGCCCCCGGCCCATGCCGTCGATTTCACGCTGACCAAGTCGGCCGCCAGCGGCGCGATCACCCTGTCCAACAACACGACCACCTACGGCATCAGCGAGCTGGTGGTGAGCGGGCTCGGCACCACGGCCGGCACCACGCGGCCGGGCTGGAGCGCCGCGGCGTTCCTGTTCGACGACCCGCTCGGCTGCCTCGATGGCACCAGCTTCACCACCACGGGCGGCTTTTGCTACAAGCTGACCGACACCGCCCTCGGCCAGCCGATCGGCCTCGGCAGCGAGACCTTCAGCTTCGACCCGACCCTCGACTTGGGCGGGCCTTCGGATTTCTTCCTGCTGTTCAGCGCGCCGGGCGGGGCCACCCTGGCCTGCACCGGCAATACCGACACGGGCTGCAACGCGCCCGCGAGCGCCGTCCCGGTGCCACCCTCGCTGCTGCTGCTGGCCAGCGGCCTGGTCGCGTTCGGGGTCACGCGCCGCCGGGTCGCGCGCGGGACGGCGGCGCTGGCCTCCGCCGTCGCCGTGCTGCCGGTCCTGGCGGGTTGGGCGGGCACGGCCGAAGCGCGGGTGACGCGGATCGTGGTCGATTCCCGCGCGCCGGCTTATGGCGGCGCGGCGCAGGGCGATGCCGGCGCCTACGAGACCATCACCGGCCGCGCCTTCGGCACCCTCGACCCGGCCGACTCCCGCAACGCCCTGATCCAGGACATCGGCCTGGCGCCGAAGAACGCGCAGGGCCAGGTCGGCTACATCTCGACCTTCACCATCATCAAGCCGGTCGACCTGTCCCGCAGCAACGGCGTGATGCTCTACCAGGTGCCGAATCGCGGCGGGAAGGTGGACCCGGCCACCAACGGCATGGGCGTGTCGCCCGGCGCGATCTACCTGGAGAATGGCTGGCAGGGTGACCTACTGGCCAACTGCACCAGCGGCTATCCGTGCCAGGACCTCAACGCCACCCCCGCCGGCAACACGGAACTGCTGCAGGTCCCGGTCGCGCGCAACGCGGATGGCTCCTCCATCACCGGGCCGGTGCTCGGCCGGATTCAGGGCGCGAGCGGCAGCACGGCGCAGGCGATCGTCTACAGCCGGCCGGTGCCGTACTACCCCGCCACGCTCGACACGACTGCCGCCCGCATTACGGGCGTCGCCCATGAGAGCATCACCGGCGAGCAGAGCGGCGTGTCCGACGTCGCCGCCGGCGACTGGGCCTGGGCCGATTGCCGCACGCGCCCGTTCCCCGGCACGCCGGACCCGACCCGCATCTGCCTGCGCAACGGCTTCGACCCCAGCCTGCTCTACTACGTGCGCTGGATCGCCAAGGACCCGCTGGTGCAAGGCATCGGCTTCGCGGCGACCCGCGACGTCGTGTCTTTCTTCCGCCGCGCCACCGCCGACGATGCCGGCACCGCCAACCCGCTCGCCTCGACGGTCAAGGCCGCCATCGCCGAGGGCACCTCGCAGTCGGGCAATTTCATCAAGTCGTTCCTGTTCTTCGGCTTCAACCAGGACGAGTCCGGCGCCCGCGTGTACGACGGGGCCTGGCCGCACATCGCCGCGCGGCAGAACCCGCTCAACTACCGCTTCGCTACGCCCGACGGCGCGGCCACCCTCTACGAGACCGGCAGCGAGCCGGTGCTGTGGTGGAGCGACTACCCGGACATCAAGCGCGGCCGCCCCGCGGCCGGGCTGCTCGACGCATGCCGCGCCAGCGGGACCTGCCCCTATATTTTCGAGACCTTCGGCGCCACCGAGTTCTGGGACCTACGCATCGCCCCCGGCCTGATCGGCACGGACGGGGCGCAAGACATTCCGCTACCGGCCAATTTCTACCGGTACTACTTCCCCGGGACCTCCCATAATGGCGGGTCCGGCGGCTTCGCCTATAGCCCGGCCACGACCACCGCGGCCAATGCGGCCTGCAGCCTGCCGAACAACCCCAACCCCGAATTCTACACCATGCGCGCCCTGCAGGACGCGTTCATCGCCTGGCTCACCGCCGGCGTGCTGCCGCCGCCCAGCGTGTATCCGACGCTGCGTAACGGCCAGCTGGTGCCGCAGACGCGTGCCGCCACCAACTTCCCCGCCGTCCCGGGCCTGCCGTTCCAGGACAACTTCGCCAACCCGCTCTTCGTCTACGATTTCGGCGCTTCCTTCAATCCGGCCAGCGAGACGGGCGTCATCGCGCAGCAGCCGCCCGCCATCGACCAGATCATCCCGCTCGCGGTGGTCAAGACCAACACGGACGGCAACGAGGTCGCCGGCATCGCCTCCGTGCTGCACCAGGCGCCGCTGGGCAGCTATCTGGGTTGGAACGTCTACAAGTCGGGCGCTCGGGCCGGCACCATCTGCGCCTTCTCCGGCGGCTTCTACCCGTTCGCGGCCTCCGCGTCGGAGCGGCAGGCGGCTGGCGACCCGCGGCCTTCGCTGGAAGAGCGGTTCGGCACCCATAGCGGCTATGCCTGCGCCGTGCAGGCCGCGGCCAAGCGGTCGGTCGCCCAGCGCTTCCTGCGTGACGTCGACGCGACCGCGCTGGTCACCGCCGCCCAGGCGAGCAACGTCCTGGTCGGCGTCGCGCCGACGTCGCGCGGCATGAGCCTGGCCGGCCTGCTCTGCGCGGCGGCGGCCCGCTGAGGTAACGACAGGAAACGGAGCGGGGCCGGTCGGGAGACCGTGCTCCGCTCCGTCGTTCGCTGCGAGCTGCCTTAAGCCGGGGCGCCCGCCATCAACGGCGGCAGTTGCTGGTGCTGCACGACCTTCCACGTCCCGTGCTCGATCATCCGGTACACGGTGGTGCAGTAGGCCTCGTACGGATTGCCGCCGTCACGCTGGGCGACGGCCTTGTAGGCGATCACGATCAGGCCCTCCTGCGGTCGCGACACCTTGCGCTCCGACAACTCGACCTTGGACCAGCGCGGCGTGTTGGACACGGCGTCCTTGGCCTGCTTGCTCGACATGATGAACGGCTGGGCCGGCAGCACCATGAGGCACTCGTCATCGATCGTCTCGTGGTAGCGGGCCGCGTCGCCGGTCCAAAGACCTTCCTCGGAACCCCAAATTCGCTCGTCATCCATTCTGGTCACTCCAACGTATCGACGGGACGTGGCGGCACCCGCCAGTCCTGCAACCCGCTACCTAAGCCAGCCGGAGCCGGCATGCCATGTTGCACCGCGTCACGGTGCGGGGCAGGCTCGCATCGCAATTTCAGTGATCGCCCGATGCTCCGCGCCACGACCACCCTCGCCCTGCTCGCAGCCTTCGCCTGCGGCATCGGGCCCGCCCGGGCCCAGACGGCCCCGCCGAAGCGCGAGCTGACGATCGACCTGGCGGCGGACGCCGCGACGCTCGATCCGCACCTGCAATGGGATACGGACAGCTACTCGATCTACCGCAACATCTTCGACAACCTCGTCACCCGGAACGCCGCCGGCGAAATCGTCCCGCAGGTCGCCACCGCCTGGCGCTACGCCGACGACACCACGCTGGTGTTCACCATCCGCAGCGGCATCACCTTTCACGACGGCTCGCCGCTGACGCCGGAGGACGTCGCCTTCTCCGTCAATCGGATCATCGACCCGGCGCTCAAGAGCGCGCAGCTCAGCCAGTTCGACCAGATCCGCTCCGCCGAGGTGACCGGCCCGGCGGAGGTCACGCTGCACACCAAGACGCCCTACCCCGTCCTGTTGGCGCAATTGGTGAAGCTGTCGATCGTGCCCAAGGCGGTGCTGCAGCGGGTTGGCGACGCCGATTTCAACCAGCACCCGGTGGGCAGCGGACCCTTCAAGCTGCGGTCGTGGCAGCACGGCGTGGCCACCACGCTGGACGCGGTGCCGGGCTACTGGCGCGGCACACCGCCCTTCGCGAGCGTGGTGTTCCGCGCCGTGCCGGACGTCACCACCCGGGTCGCGGATCTGCGCGCCGGCCGGGCCGACCTGGTCCGCGGCCTGTCGCCGGACGATGCCGAGACGCTGAAAGCCGATCGCGGCGTGGCGCTGCTGTCGATCCCGACCGAGCGGGTGGCCTATCTGTCGATCAACGCCCTGGCAGGGCCGGGCGCCGATGTCCGCGTGCGCCGCGCCGTGGCGATGGGGATCGACCGCGAGACGCTGATCTCCGCGCTGCAGCAGGGCTACGCGCGCCCGGTCAAGGCCGTCTCGACCCCGGCCAATTTCGGCTACACGACCGACGTGCCGGAATGGCCGTTCGACCCGGAGGCGGCGCGCAAGCTGGTCCGCGAGGCTAAGGCGGAAGGCGCCACGCTGCCGTTGATCACCTCGCCCGTCTACGACCGGCGGCTGAACGAGGCGGTGCAGCAGATGCTCGCCGAGATCGGCCTCAAGGTGGAGATCGTCACCACCGACCAGCCGAGCTTCCTGCGCCGCCGGCAGGGGCCGCCCGCCGATGCCGGCACGTTGTCCCAGGGCCGCTGGTCCTGCGCCTGTCAGGACGTGGACGGCGTGATCTTTCCGCTGTTCCGCACCGGCTCGGTCTGGGCGAAATACGCCAACCCCGACTTCGACGCCCTGGTGGACGCGGCGCGTTCGACGCTGGACCCGGCCAAGCGGCAGGCGGATTACCGCGCCGCCTTCCGCATCCTGCACGACGACGTGCCCGGCATCGGTCTGTTCCAGGACGTGGCGCTCTATGGCGCCAGCCCGCGCCTCCAATGGCAGCCCACTGCCAACGAGGCGATGTTCGTGTTCGACATGGGCTGGAAGTAGCGCTTGCGGCACGGGATCTCCCGCCTGCTGCAGGCGGCGATCGCCACCTTCGGCGTGGTGACGCTGGTGTTCTTCGTGATGCACCTGTCGGGAGACCCGACGCTGCTGCTGGCACCCGAAGGGGCGAGCGCCGAGCAGATCGACCAGTTGCGGCACCTGCTCGGCTTCGACCGGCCGATCCCCGAGCAATATCTCGGCTACCTCGCCACGCTGGCCCGGGGCGACCTGGGGCAATCGCTGGTGCAGCGGCTGCCGGTATCGCTGATCCTGTTCTCCCGCCTGCCCTACACGCTGGCGCTGGCCGCCGGCGCACTCGCGGTGGCGCTGCTGGTCGGCATCCCGGCCGGTGTCGCCATGGCGGTGTGGCGCGGCCGCGCGATCGAGCGGGTATTGGCCGCCGTCGTGCTCGCCGGGCAGAGCCTGCCCACTTTCTGGTCCGGCGTGCTGCTGATCCTTTTGTTCGGCGTCACGCTGCGCTGGCTGCCGACCTCGGGCGCCGACGGCGTCGCCTCCTTGATCATGCCGGCATTGGCCCTGGGTGCGGTCGCCATGTCGACCTTCGCGCGCATGACCCGCATCGCCGTGCTGGACGAACTCGGGCGCGACTACGTGATGGCCGCGCGCGCCCGCGGCCTGTCGCGACGCGCCGCCGTGATCCGCCACGTGCTGCGCAACGCGGCCATCCCGGTCATCACCATCACGGCGCTCGAGGTCGGCAACCTGCTCGCCGGCGCGGTCATCGTCGAAACGGTGTTCGCCTGGCCGGGCATCGGCCAGCTCGCCGTGCAGGCGATCCAGGCACGCGACTTCCTGGTGGTGCAGGCCATCGTACTATTCGTCTCGGTGACCTACATCGGCCTGAACTTCCTGGCCGACCTCGCCTACACGGCCGTCGATCCGCGGATCCGCCGCGCGGCATGAGGCGCCTGCCCGTCTCTGCCTGGGTGTTGCTCGCCCTGTTGCTGGCGTTCGCGCTGGCGGCGCTGCTGGCGCCCGTTATCGTGCCGCACGACCCGCTACGGCAGTCTCTCCTGCTCCGCCTCAAGCCGCCGGGCACGGTCGATCCGCGCCAGGGCCTCTTCGCGCTCGGGACCGACGATCTGGGCCGCGACCTGCTGTCGCGCACGCTGTTCGGCGCCCGCGCCTCCTTCGCCGTGGCGACGCTGTCGGTGGCGGTGTCGCTGGCCGTGGGCGTCGCGCTGGGCCTGGCTGCCGGCTGGTTCCGCGGCTGGGTCGCCATCGTCGTCATGCGCCTGGTCGACACGGTGCTGTCCATCCCGGCGATCCTGCTGGCGGTGCTGACGGTTGCCGTGATCGGCCCCGGCTTCCTCGACCTGATCCTGGTCCTCGGCCTCACGCGCTGGCCCCGCTACACGCGGGTGGCCTACGCCTCCACGCTGCAGGTCGCATCGGCGCCCTTCATCCAGGCGAGCCAGATGGCCGGCACCGGCACCGCGCGGCTGCTGCGGCGGCACGTGCTGCCGAACATCGCCGGGCCGCTGGTGGTGGTGGCGACCAGCGAGTTCGGGCTGATGATCCTGTTCGAGGCCGGGTTGTCGTTCCTGGGCCTCGGCATCCAGCCGCCCACGCCGTCCTGGGGCTCCATCCTCAGCGCGGGGCGGCAATACGTCGAGCGCGCCTGGTGGCTGACCGTGTTCCCCGGGCTCGGCCTGTTCGCGCTGGTGGTGTGCGTCAACCTGTTGGGCGACCTGCTGCGCGACCGGCTCGATCCGCGATCGGCCGGCCGATGAGCGACCCGGCCCTGGTGGTGGAGGATCTGGTGCTGGCGATCGGCGGGGTGCCGGTGGTCGACGGCATCGGCTTCAGCGTGCAGCCCGGCGAGGTGCTGGCGCTGGTCGGCGAATCCGGCTGCGGCAAGTCGCTCACCGCGCAGGCCACCATCCGCCTGCTGCCGGACGCGGTGGAGCGCCGGCGCGGCCGGGTCACGCTGGAAGGCAGCGACCTCTACGCGCTGACGGAGCGCGAGGCGCGCCGGCTGCGCGGCCGCCGCATCGCCATGATCTTCCAGGAGCCGCAGGCCGCGCTGGACCCGCTTTCCACCGTCGGCACCCAGATCGGCGAGGCCACCGGGCTGCGCGGGGCCGCCGCCCGGACCGCCGTGCTGGCCATGCTGGCCGAGGTCGGCATCTCCGACCCCGCGCGCCGGATCGACCAATACCCGTTCGAACTGTCCGGCGGCATGGCCCAGCGCGTCATGATCGCCACCGCCCTGATCGCCCACCCCGCCATCCTGATCGCCGACGAGCCCACCACCGCGCTGGACGTCACCATCCAGGCGCAGATCCTGCAGTTGCTGCGCCGCCTGGCCGCCGAGCGCGGCACCGCCATCCTGCTGATCACGCACGACATGGGCGTGGTGGCCGACATCGCCGACCGCGTGGCCGTGATGTACGCCGGTCGGATCGCCGAGACCGGCGCCGTGGCGGACGTGTTCGCCCGCCCCGCCCACCCCTACACCGCGCTGCTGCTCGCCGCCCTGCCCCGACTATCCGACACGCCGAAGGCGGCTCTGGCCGTGATCCCCGGCCAGGTGCCGCTGCCGCAGCATTTCGCCGAGGCCTGCCGCTTCGCCGACCGGTGCCCGCTGGTGACCGACCAGTGCCGGGCCGAGCGCCCGCCCTTGGCCCCGATCGGCGACGGCGGCCAGCGCTCGGCCTGCTGGCACGCCGACCGCGTCGGCAGCCTGTCATGACCGCCGCGCTCGAAGTGCGGGACGCCGCGGTCCATTACCCGGCCCGCAGCGGGCCGCCGGTCCGCGCCGTGGACGGCGTGTCGTTCGCGATCGCGCCGGGCGAGACGCTGGGCCTGGTCGGCGAGTCCGGCTGCGGCAAGTCCACCGTGGCGCGCGCCATCGTCGGACTGCAGCCGGTCACGCGCGGCTCGATCGTCGTGGACGGCACCGAGATCGTCGGCGCCGACACGGCGGGGCTGCGCGCGGTGCGGGCGCGCATGCAGATGGTGTTCCAGGACCCGGCGACCTCGCTCAACCCGCGCATGACGGTCGGCGAGGCCGTGGGCGAGCCGCTGCTGGTGCGTGGATTGGCGCGGGGCCGGGCGCTGCGCGACCGGGTCGCGTCGTTGCTGGCCGAGGTCGGGCTACGGCCGGAACATGCCGGGCGCTACCCGCACCAATTCAGCGGCGGCCAGCGGCAGCGCATCGTGATCGCCCGCGCGCTGGCCCTGCGCCCGGCGCTGCTGGTGTGCGACGAGCCAGTCAGCGCGTTGGACGTCAGTGTGCGGGCGCAGATCCTGAACCTGCTGGTCGAGCTGCAGGCGAGCCACGCGATGGCGACCCTTTTCGTCTCGCACGACCTGGCGGTGGTGCGGCACGTCTGCGACCGGGTCGCGGTGATGTACCTAGGCCAGCTGGCCGAGCTGGCGCCGCGCGACGCCCTGTTCGCGGCACCGCGGCACCCCTACACGCGGGCGCTGCTGCAGGCGATCCCGGAGCCCGACCCGGTCCGTCAACGCGCCAAATCGGCCACGGCTCTGGTGGGCGAAATCCCCAGCCCGGCACACCCGCCGCCGGGTTGCCGCTTTCATACCCGCTGCCCGATGGCTCAGCCCGTATGTGCGGCGGAGGCGCCGGCATGGCGCCGGGTCGGCCAGTCGGAGGTCGCCTGCCATTTCGCCGAGGCGGTCACGGGAGGCGCTTAGCAAAACGCCCCCTCCCAGGCGTGGGAGAGGGCAGGTGCGGCTAGGTGTTCATGGCGTCGAAGAAGTCCTGGTTGGTCTTGCTGTATTTCAGCTTGTCCAACAGGAAGTCCATCGCGTCGGTCAGGCCCATCGGGTTCAGGATGCGGCGCAGGACCCACATCTTGGACAGGGTGCCGCGCTCGACGAGCAGTTCTTCCTTGCGGGTGCCGCTCTTGGTGATGTCGATGGCGGGGAAGGTCCGCTTGTCCGAGAGCTTGCGGTCCAGGATGATCTCGCTGTTACCGGTGCCCTTGAACTCCTCGAAGATCACCTCGTCCATGCGGCTGCCGGTATCGATCAGCGCGGTGGCGATGATCGTCAGCGAACCGCCTTCCTCGATGTTGCGCGCCGCGCCGAAGAACCGCTTCGGCCGCTGCAACGCGTTGGCGTCCACGCCGCCGGTCAGCACCTTGCCGGAGCTAGGCACCACCGTGTTGTAGGCCCGCGCCAGGCGCGTGATGCTGTCGAGCAGGATCACCACGTCGCGCTTGTGCTCGACCAGTCGCTTGGCCTTCTCCAGCACCATCTCGGTAACCGCCACGTGCCGTGTCGCCGGCTCGTCAAAGGTGGAAGCGACGACTTCGCCCTTCACCGTGCGGCTCATATCCGTCACTTCTTCCGGCCGCTCGTCGATCAACAGCACCAGGAGGAACACTTCCGGATGGTTGGCCGCCAGCGCGGTGGCGATGTTCTGCAGCATCACCGTCTTGCCGGTGCGAGGCGGCGCCACGATCAAGGCGCGCTGGCCCATGCCGATGGGGCAGATCAGGTCGATGACGCGGGGCGTCATGTCCTTGCCCGGCCCCTTGGCGACGGATTGGAAGTTCTCGACCTCCATCTTCAGCCGGCGCTCCGGATAGAGCGGGGTGAGATTGTCGAAGTTGATGCGGTGCTTGACCGCATCCGGCGGCTCGAAGTTGATCGAGTTCAGCTTGAGCAGCGAGAAATAGCGCTCGCCATCCTTGGGTGCCCGGATCTGGCCCTCGACGGTATCGCCGGTGCGTAGCGCGAAGCGGCGGACCTGGTTGGGGCTGATGTAGATGTCGTCGGGGCCGGGCAGGAAGTTGGCCTGGCTTGAACGCAGGTAACCGAACCCGTCCGGCATGATCTCCAGCGTGCCTTCGCCGTAGATGGTCTGGTCGTTGTCGGCCAACGTCTTGAGGATGGCAACCATCATGTCCTGCTTGCGCAGGCTAGACGCGTTCTCGATTTGGAGTGATTCGGCGTAACTCAGAAGATCGGCCGGTGCTTTGGCCTTGAGTTCGGCGAGATGCATGCGATCGCCTTATGGGCAGGATGGGGGAATCGGGCGCCGTTCGCTTGAAAAACAGGACCGAACGGGAGACGGATGGGTGCAGGCCAGGACGGCCCTCATCGCGACGCGCACCAGTTGGCACCCAAGCGCGCCGCCGTCAAGTGCCTGACCCCCGGCGAGCCGGCCGGAACCGGTCAGAACGGCTTGGCGATCGCCATGATCACGGCCACTACCAGCAGCACGGTGGGCACCTCGTTGGCGTAGCGGTAGAATTTGTGGTTCTTCTGGTTGCGGTCCTGCAGGAAATTCTTGCGCCACTTGCCGCATGCACCGTGGAACCCGGCCATCAGGATGACTGCCAGGAACTTGGCGTGCCACCAGTTCAGTGGCCACCACGACACGATCCCCGGTGTCAGCACGAGCAGCAGCCCGAAGCTCCAGGTCGCGATCATCGCCGGCGTCATGATCTGCTTGTAGAGCCGCCGTTCCATGATCTTGAACCGCTCGCTCTCGATCGAGCCCCGCTTGACCTCGCAGTGATACACGTAGAGTCGCGGCAGGTAGAACAGCGCCGCCATCCACGCGACCATGGAAATGACGTGGAACGACTTGGTCCAGGGATACGCCAGCAGCAGCGCCGACCCGATCATGCGGCGTGCCGCAGCGCCTGGCGCAACAGCGGCGGAATTTCCGCGAGCGAGCGGATCAGCGTGCCGCCCGCTGCCAGCTGGCCCGCCCCGTCGCCATGCGGTACCAGGCACAGGCATGCCATGCCGGCCGCGATCGCCGCCTGCGTCCCCGGCACGCTATCTTCGATGACCACACAGGCGCCGGGCGGCACGCCTTCCGCCTCGGCCGCGCGCAGGAACACCGCCGGATCGGGCTTGCCACGGCCGACCTCGTCCGCGCTATGGGCGCGCTCCATCAGGTGCAGCATCCCGGTGCGGCCGAACTTGGCCTCCATCTCCCGCATGGAGCTGTTGGAGGCGACCCGGCTCGGCAACCCCATCTCCGCCACCGCTTCCAGCACGGCGGCGGCGTCCGGGATCAGCTCCAGCTCCTCGGCCAGGGTGGCGATCAGCCGCTGCCGCATCGCCTCGACCCAGCCCTCCGGCAGATCGCGCCCGATGCGCGCGGCGATCACCGGCGGCATCGCCTCCAGCCGGAAGCCGACGAACTGGCGCATGCTCTCCGCCTCGTCCATCGGCCAGCCGAGCTTGGTCACCTCGGCGGCCACGGCCCGGTTGGACGGCCCCTCGCTATCGACCAGCACCCCGTCGCAATCGAAGATGACGAGCTGAAGCGGCAGACGGGGCGGAAAGCTCATGCCGCTTCGGCGAGCGCCGGGGCGGCTCCGGCGCGCGCGTGCGGGCAGTCGCCGAACGGCTTGGGGCAGGTGCGGCCGCCGACGAACGAGCACAGCCCGGGGCCGCGACCCAGAGCGGCCTCCGTCAGCTCGGCCAGCGCGTCGATGAACGCCGGGTCGCTGTTCTGGGTGGGCGCACGGAAGTAGCCGGCGATCCCCGCTTTCTCCGCCAGTTCGCGATACTCGACGTCGAGCTCGACCAGCGTCTCCGAATGCTCCGACACGAAGGCGATCGGCACGATCAGCACGGCAACCTTGTCGTGCACGGCGCGCTCGATCTCCTCCTCCGTGGACGGGCCGATCCATTTCTGCGGCGTGGCGCGCGACTGGTAGCACAGCGTGGAGTCGAGCCCCGGCATGCCGAGCAACCGCACGACGCCTGCGACCGTGCGCTCCATCTGGAACTGGTAGGGGTCGCCCGCCTTGATGATGACCTCCGGCAGGCCGTGGGCGGAGAACAGCACCCGCAGCCCGATCTCGGAGTCGAGCTTGGCCCGCGCCTCCGCGTAGCTGCGCCGCACGATCGCGGTGGTGGCGGCCAGGAAACCGGAATCGGAGTGGTAGCAGCACAGCGTGGTGGTCGGCTTGGCCAACCCGACCTGCGCCGCCATCTCGCGCCACTCGGTCAGGCTGCTGCCCGTGGTCGTCGTCGAGTAATGCGGATAAAGCGGCAGTAGCAGGATCTCGTCGGGGTCGTACGCCTTGACCGCGCGCGCGGCTTCCAGGCTGAACGGGTGCCAGTAGCGCATCGCCACGAACGTCTTGATGCCCGGCACCCGGGCTTCCAGGGCCCGGCCCTGCTCCTCCGTCAGCTCCAGCAGCGGGCTGCGCCCGCCCAGGATGGCGTAGTTCTCGCTCGCCGCCTTGACCCGCAGCTTGGCGATCAGCCGCGCCAGGAACGGGCGCACGAAGAACGGCACCCGCAAGATGGCGGGATCCTTGAACAGGTTCAGCAGGAAGGGCTGGACCGATTCCATGCGATCGGGACCGCCCAGGTTGAACAGGACGACCGCTATCTTGCGTTGCGACATGTTGCGCAAAATGGCGGAGCCACGGGCCTCGTCAAGCCGCTCCCTTCAAGACGTGCGGACGTGCCGGACCAAGGCGGCCACGTGTTCCGGCGGAGTCTGCGGCACGATGCCGTGGCCCAGGTTGAAGATGTGCGGCCGCCCACGCACCGCTGCCAGCACCGCCCGCGCTTCCGCTTCCAGCGCCGCGCCGCCGGCGACCAGCGCCATCGGGTCGAGGTTGCCCTGCGTCGCGATCTCTTCCGGAACCAGCGGCAGCGCCACCGTCAAGTCCGCGCCGGTGTCGAACGCCACCCCCTGCAGCCCGGCGCTCACCGCGTAATTCCCGGCACCAAGACCCGAGAGCCGCGGGAAGCCGATGATCGGGATGTCCGGATGCCGCTCCTTGAGCACCTGCACGATCCGCTTGGTCGGTGCCGTCACGTAGCGCTCGAACAACCGCGGCGACAGCACGCCCGCCCAGCTGTCGAATATCTTCAACACCTGCGCCCCGGCCGAGGCCTGCGCCGAGAGATACTCGATCGTGCTTTCCGTCAGGATGCCGATCAGCCGGTCCATCAATTCCGGCCGCGCCTGCGCCATGGTCCGCACCCGCGCATGCTCCTTGGACCCGCCGCCTTCGACCATGTAGCACGCGACGGTGAACGGGCCGCCGGCGAAACCGATCAGGATCGTCTCCGGCCCCAACCCTTCCCGGCAGCGCCGCACGGTCTCCAGGATCGGCTCCACCGCCGTGCGCACCCGCGCCGGGTCGAGCGTCGCCAACCCGGCCTCGTCCTCCAGCCGCGGGAGCACGGGGCCCTCGCCCTCCTTGAACTGCAGCCCGTAGCCGAGCGCCCAGGGCAGGATCAGGATGTCGCTGAACAGGATCGCAGCGTCGAACCCGTAGCGGCGGATCGGCTGTAGCGTGACCTCGGCAGCCAGCGCCGGCGCGGTGCATAGCGCGATGAAGTCGCCGGCCTCGGCACGGATTTGGCGGTATTCCGGCAGGTAGCGCCCGGCCTGGCGCATCAGCCAGATCGGCGGCGGCCACACGTCTTCACCGGACAGCACGCGCAGGACGGGATGGGTCATGAAATCCTTCTTAAGAGATTCTTAAGATTGAGGAGAGTAGTAGGGCCGTGTGAAAGCAGGGGTACCCTGCTATTCGCCCGCTGTCCCTCCCTTATCCACAGCAGGGACGGCCAGCAAGGCATTGAACCTGGACGGACTCGCCCCGCCCTCCTCAGCCCGCACCCGTCTGAGCCGATTTCGTCCCCGCGTACGCCCGACCGGGCCATTTATCCCCGCAAGCCGCGCGATGCGTGCCAACGCCCCTGCCAAACCGCGGTTATCCCCGTTATCCTCGCTCCCATGGAGCATCGCATCGACCTGCATCTGGTCTCGGACGCGACCGGCGAGACCCTCAACAGCATCGCGCGCGCGACGGTGTCGCAGTTCGAGCACGTCAATATCCAGTATCATCGCTGGAGCCTGATCCGGACCCGGTTCCAGCTGCACCGGGTGCTGGAGGGCATCGAGGCCGATCCGGGGCCGGTGCTGTCCACCGTGATCGACAAGGCGCTGCGAGACGATCTGGAGAAGACCTGCCACCGGCTCGGCGTGCCCGTCGTCAACGTGCTCGACCCCGTGCTGACCTTGCTGCAGGACCATATCGGCGAGCAGGCGCAGTCCCGCCCCGGCCGGCAATACGTGCTGGACGCCGACTATTTCCGCCGGATCGACGCCATGCACTACGTGCTGGCCCATGATGACGGCCAGGCGCAGGCCGGGCTCCCGGAGGCTGACGTGGTGCTAGTCGGCGTGTCGCGCTCCAGCAAGACGCCGACCTCCTTCTACCTGGCCAATCGCGGCATCAAGGCCGCCAATGTCCCGCTGGTGCCGGGCACGCCGGACCCGCCGGGCCTGGAAGAGCCGCGCGCGCCCGTGATCGGGCTGACTCTGGACCCGCAAGCGCTGATCGAGATACGCCGCCATCGCCTCAAGCTGATCGCCAAGGGCGGCGACACCGGCCGGGTGCGGACGGAGCAGACCGATTACGTCGACGTGGAGGCGGTCAAGAGCGAGCTGGTCTGGGCCCGCCGGCTCTGCACCCGCCGCGGCTGGCCCGTCATCGACGTGACCCGGCGCTCCATCGAGGAAACGGCCGCCACCGTGCTGCAGCTGATGGAGGCCTGGCACGATCGTCGCCGCAAGGCCGAGATCAAGGCCCATCCGGTCTGACGTGACCCCGCTCATCCTGGCGAGCCAGTCGGCCGCGCGGGCCGCCGTCATGCGGGCGGCCGGGCTTGTCTTCGAGCAGCGGCCGGCGCGGATCGACGAGGCCGCGATCAAGGAATCGCTGCGCGACGCCGGGCCGGACGAGTGCGCGCTGACGCTGGCCGGGCTGAAGGCAGCGCGGATCCGGGTGCCCGATGCGCTGGTGATCGGCGCCGACCAGCTTCTGGTGTGCGACGGCGAGTGGTTCGACAAGCCCGCCGACCGGGCGGACGCGCGCGCCCAGCTCCAGCGGCTACGCGGCCGGGCGCACCAGCTCGTGACAGCGGTCGTGTGCCATCGCGGTGGCCAGGAGATCTGGCGGCACGTGGCGCGCCCCAGCCTGCGCATGCGCCGGTTCAGCGACGAGTTCCTCGACGAGTACCTGGCGGCGGAGGGCGACGCGGTTCTGTCCAGCGTCGGCGCCTACCGGCTCGAGGCGATGGGCATCCAGCTGTTCGACGCGATCGAGGGCGAATATGCCGCCATTCTCGGCGTGCCGCTGCTCGCCTTGCTCGGTTTCCTGCGGCAACATGGCGTTCTCCGGCAATGAGAACGGGTTAAGGAGAGACATGGCGAACAAGGTTCATCCGGACGCGACGGCAGCGTTGGCCGGGCTGCTGCACGACGGCATGCTCATCCTGGCCGGCGGTTTCGGCCTGTGTGGCGTGCCGCAAGTGCTGATCGAGGCGATCCGGGAGAGCGGGGTCAAGGATCTCACCTTTGTGTCCAACAACGCAGGGATCGACGACGCCGGGCTCGGCATCCTGCTGCAGACCCGGCAGGTCAAGAAGATGATCTCGTCCTATGTCGGCGAGAACGCCACCTTCATGAAGCAATACCTGGCCGGCGAGCTCGAGATCGAGTTCAACCCGCAGGGCACGTTGGCCGAGCGCATCCGCGCCGGCGGCGCCGGCATCCCCGCCTTCTTCACCCGCACCGGCGCCGGCACCGCCATCGCCGAAGGCAAGGAAGAGCGCGAGTTCGACGGGCATCGCTACATCATGGAGCGCGGCATCTTCGCCGACCTGGCGATCGTGCATGCCTGGAAGGGCGACACCGAGGGCAACCTTGTCTATCGCCGCACCGCGCGGAACTTCAATCCGCCGATGGCGACCGCCGCCAAGGTGACGGTGGCGCAAGTCGAACATCTCGTGCAGCCCGGCGAGATCGACCCGGACCACGTCATCACCCCCGGCATCTTCGTCAAGCGCCTGGTGCACGTGCCGAATGCCACCAAGCGCATCGAGCAACGCACCATCCGCAAGCGTGCCGACGCCGCCCCGGCCGCGGCCGGCAGCGAAATCTAGGAGGACCCCTCATGGCTTGGACCCGCGACGAAATGGCCGCCCGCGCCGCCCGCGAGCTCGAGGACGGCATGTACGTCAACCTCGGCATCGGCATCCCCACCCTGGTCGCCAACCACATCCCGGACGGCATCAGCGTCCAGCTCCATAGCGAGAACGGCATGCTCGGCATCGGCCCGTTTCCCTGGGAAGGCGAGGAGGATGCCGACATCATCAACGCCGGCAAGCAGACGGTCACGCTGCTGCCGACCACCAGCATCTTCGACAGCGCGCAGAGCTTCGGCATGATCCGCGGCGGCCACATCGCCGTCTCCATCCTCGGCGCGCTGCAGGTGGCCGAGAATGGCGACCTGGCGAACTGGATGGTGCCCGGCAAGATGGTCAAGGGCATGGGCGGCGCGATGGACCTGGTCGCCGGCGTGGGCAAGTGCGTGGTGCTGATGGAGCACACGGCCAAGGGCGCGCCGAAGATCCTCAAGCGCTGCAACCTGCCGCTGACGGGTGCGGGCGTGGTGAGCCTGATCGTGACCGACCTGTGCGTGTTCTCGGTCGACCACCCCGGCCAGGACGGCCTGACGCTGCTGGAGATGGCGCCGGGCGTGACACTCGAGGAACTACGGGCCAAGACGGAAGCCGAGTTCCATCTTTCCGCCGGGTCGGCCGGCGCTGCGGCCGGCGAGCAGCGCGCGACCGCCTGACCGCTTTGACCGGCGGCACTCCAAAGGGGATTGCCGCCGGCCCAAACCGACGGTATATGCGCGCCTTCCCAAGCGGTATGGGGCTGTAGCTCAGTTGGGAGAGCGCCTGAATGGCATTCAGGAGGTCAGCGGTTCGATCCCGCTCAGCTCCACCATCTCGGCCATACCGCTTATGCTGGCCGGCGTTCGAGTTGACACGTGCCGCTGCCGTCCACACAAGGCGTGACGATGCCATGCGCGCAGCCCTCCATCTCCATCGCACTAGCGACTTTCAACGGCGCGCGATTCCTTCCCGCTCAGATCGCGAGCCTCCTGGCGCAAAGTCGACTGCCAAGCGAGATTGTCGTGAGCGACGATCGGTCGACCGACGACACGGTCCAAGTACTCCAGCGTATCGCGGCGACAACGACGGTCCCGATTGTCGTCTCGGTCAACGAAAGTCGGCTCGGCTACCGCGCCAATTTCATGCGGGCTGCTTCGCTCACGTCGGGCGAGCTGATTTCGTTCTGCGATCAGGACGACTTCTGGCACGCGAACAAGTTGGAGACGGTCGCCAAAGCGTTCGAGGACAGGGGCGTCCTGCTCGCATTCCACAACGCCGAACTCGCCGACGATAGCGGACGGCGGCTTGGCCGCTACGTTCACCAGACTAGTATTCCGTCGAGAGTGTTCGGGCGACTCGGCATGAACCCGTGGAACAGCCCCCTGGGATTCACACAGACGTTCCACCGGAGCTTGTTGCGATTCTCGGAATGGCGGCGGACGACGGAGGACCCGTTCGTGCCCACCGAGCCGCTGGCGCACGACCAATGGTTGCCGCTTCTGGCCGGCGCCTTTGGCAAGATGGCCTACATCGAGCAATCGCTCGTCGATTATCGCCAGCACCAGAACAACGTATTTGGCATAAGCCTGGCGGAGAAGAAAAAGATTTCGCGCTTGGCTGAGAAAGCGCTGCGAAACATGGATTACGACCGGCTCGCGAGGGTCAGCCGGAAGATTGCACTAATGTTCGCCGCCATTGCGGATGGTTCAACCCCCGATGTCGTTGCCAAAGCATCTGATGCGCGGCAGCGATACGAGGAGTTGGCCGAACTCTATGCCCGTAGGCACCAGATCTACACGGGTCGCCAACTTCTCCTGCGGGCTCGCGAGTGGCGGACCCTGGCAAACCAGGGCGTGTACGGCGGCCGCCAATCGATCGCGTTCGTGCAGAAGGCGCTCGCACGCGACTTCGTCGGGGGGGTCTTGTTACGGGGCGGTCTCGAGAAGACGGCGGCCGGCCGCCTTTATCGGACCGATTACGACGGTTCTTTGCAGTTTCAGCCTTTCGAGTAAGAGAGCCGAGCAGGCGGCGTTACCCCGGTCAGGCTTGTGGATCGTGAGACCCCTCCAGCAAGTGCCGGAATGTCTCGCCGGAGGACGTCCAGGTGAATTTTGCGACTTCGCGAGTGCCTTCGTCGCGGATCCGACTGGCAAGAACTGTGTCGGCGAGTACCCGGTGCAGATTGGCGTAAAGCGCATCACGATCTCCGGGAGGGCTCAATAGGGCTGTTCGGCCGTCGTCGGCGAAGTCACGGCAGCCGCCGCTATCGGTGCCGACGAACAAGCATCCGCACGCCATCGCTTCCGCCGGAGGCAGAGCCCATCCTTCAGCGAGGCTCGCACTCAGGTAGATCGATGACCGGTTGTAGAGCTCGACGAGCGCGTCTGGTTCGGGGCTCCTGACGTATTCGATCCATTCCGGGATGTTGGGGCCCCGTTCGGGGACGCCGAACATCCGGATCGGAACGGCCGGGAATGCCGCATGGATTCGTTCGAGGACGGCGAGTGCGTCGGGAACTCCCTTGAACGCTGCGTCGTGATTGAGGGTCAAGATGGCGGGCTGGCGTTCGACCGGGGCAGTGATGCGAAAACGGGTATGGTCCAGGCCGTTGGGCACATACGACACCTCTCCGCTACCCAATTGTTCGGCGATGCCCTGTAGCCAGCGTGAGATCGCGATCACATGCAGGCCGAGCTTGAAGGTGGCGTCGACGTCCGCCTTCGGGCCGGCCCAGGTCTCGTAATGCTGGAGCAGATAGAACGCACGGGCCGACCGGGGCGTGGCCCGCGCGACGACTTCGGCCGTTTGCCAAGCCGTGGCAACCGCGCCGTCCACGTCGGCCAGCAACCCGTCATCCCAGTCGTGGATGAGACGGAACCGTATCATTGGATCGATCCGAAACCAGCTCACGAGCGGGCGATTGCGCAGCCGCAGGGTCAGCGGCCAAAGCCGCTCTTTGATGCGCTGGACGAGGGACCGTGGCTCCCCAGCTCCGTCGATCCGTTGCGGCATGACGATGTCGACGTCGTGTCCATGGGCGACCAGGTGATTGGCGTAGTGATAGACGACGGCATACCCGCCGATCGGAAAATTGAAATATTTTGGGAGAACGAACGCGATCCTCACCGCAGCGCTTCCGTCAAGCGGCGAAGTCCCGCGCTGATTTTGCCGAACAGTTTGGAGAACAGCGCCCGATCGGTATCGGTCCAGAACCGGAGAGCGAGTCCGCTCCAGTAGAACACGGCGAGGTAGGCGAGTCCTGCAGCAGTGATCTTCAGGAAGAGGACGCTTCGGCTCTGCACCAACCAGCCGTCCAAGCCACGTAGAATCATGGCCGCCAGCAAGCCGGCGACGACCGTAATCGCCAGGAGCCGGACGAGCCAACGTCCCGTGGACGACCACCAGGGTATCGGGATCAAACGGTGGAACAGGACGATGAAAAAGGCTGAGCCGACGACGTTGCCGATGATCGTGCCGCCAACCACGCCCATCAGTCCGTAATGCGGGATCAGTGCGATCGTAAGTCCGACGTTGAGGGCCGCTGAAAGCACGGCGTAATACGTCTCGTATTTGGGGCGCCCCAGCGCCTTGAGCGAAATAGTGCCGAGGCCGGTCAGATTGTTGATCGAATACGACACTACGAGAGCGATCGCGATCGCGGCAGCCCCGGGAACGGCATTGCCGATCCAAAGCTCGACCAGGTCGTCGGCAGCAGCAACCACGAAGCCGGTGATGATCAGCGTTGTAATCATCAGCGCGCGCAAGCCGCTCCGGTAGGCCTCGGCCAACTCGTCTTGGGAGATACCGCGGCTGAATTTTGCCGTCATGTCCGGCAGCAGGGCACCCAGGAGTTGCAGCGGCAGGGCCCGGTTCAGCAAGGCGAGCCGGTTGCCGATCTGGTAAGACGCGACCTCGGCGACGCCGAGATATCGGCTGATCACGACCTTGTCCGCTTCCAGGTTCAGCAGGGCGCTCACGCTGTTGATCTGCGTCCACGTGCCGAAGCTCAGCAATTCCTTGACCCGCGCGCCGGCGATCAGGAGCGGGTTGGCGAACATGCCACCCGGCAATCGGGCCGCGCGCACGTAAACAACGACGGTCATGACCACGAGCTGAACGGCGGCGCAGACCCAGACGAAATCGAGGCTCGGGTACGCTTGGCCCAGGGCGACGATCATGCCGGTAAAAGCCACCGCACCCAGGATGCCCGCGAGTGAAGCGATGTCGATGCGCTGAACCGCAATCAGCCTCGAGGCGAAAACATTACTGACGTTCCCGGCGATCCATAGGAGGAAGACGATGAGGATTGAACGCCTGCTCACCTCGACTAAGTCGGGCTCGATCCCCAGCGCGTGCACGATGTCGTCCGCAAAGAAATACACGAGCGGAAACAGCACGCTAGCAAGTACGACATAGAACAATATTCCGAACGTAACGATTTGCCTGACCTCGTCGTATTCCTCCCGTTCGGAATAATGGGCCATGTAGCGGACCAGGCTGCCTCCGATCCCCAGATCGAGCACGCCGTAATAGGCTTGCAGCGAGCCGACCACCGCATAAAGGCCGAACTGCCGCTCCCCTAGGGCGTGGAACAGGAAGGGCGTCACGACGAAGCCCAAGATCATGACCGCGACACGCGAGAGCGTGCCAACGATGGTATTGATGGCGACGCGCGAGGTGCTCACGACCGAACCGATCTCAGTGCGAGATCTTGAAGAGTTTGGCGAAACCGGAGTCCTTGACCAAGGTGAGTTCGGCCGGCATCTCGAACCGTCCGAATAGATTCGGGGTGTCGGCATCGAGTAGCAGAAGATAGTCGAAGCGGCGCCACTGCGATGTGTATTGTGCCCAGATAGTTTCGGCCTTCACTTCTGCCGGCGGCCTCGGGTCGAGGACATGGATGTCATTCAGCATCCCGCCATTGGGCTCGGAAAGCGCATCCCAGGGGGGCAACACCACGATTGGCTGCTTGCCTCGGGCGCTGAACAGGGTGGGCACGAACGCATGACGCCACGGAACCGCGAGCGCCGAAAGGTGGCGGAAGCTGTTCTCGGCGGACGATGTGAACCGACCGCGCGGCTCCTGGCGCGGGTCGGCGGGATGGTTGGACAGCGCGAACAGGGTCGCACCGGCCGGCAACGGCTCGAGCGCCGCGGCGACGGCGGTGACGTCCGCCTGCCGGGCGTGCCATATATCGGTGATGAAGGCGACGCGACCGAGAAACGCTGCCAACAGCACGACGGTCCAAGCAGCCGCAGCCCGGCGCGGCAGACACGGTGTACAGGCAGCCGCAATGGTAAACGGCAGCATGACGGAGAAGCGCGCATCCACCCATGCGGCACCCAGAATGTAATCGGGGCAGATCGAGTAAGCGACGAGAAGCAGCGCGCTGACGATGAGCAACCCCATATGCGTTTGGAGCGTGCGCCGCCAGGCGGCCCATGCGAGCGGCGCCATGAAGGCCAGCAGCGTGAGACCGTCCACGAGGTTGCTGTAGGAGCGTACAGCCAGGAGCAGGTTGGTGAGTTTCCGCTTCGGCTTCTTGAGAAAATCTTCCGCGATCTCGCTGCCGATCGTGAGAAGGCCGGAATGTTCTTGCGTGCCCGGCAAGCTCGGGACGAGTAGCACAAACAGCACGACAACACCGAGGATGGCCGCACCGGCGGGCATAAGTCGCGCCAAGGCCGGCTGCCATGCCTGGGTGGTCAGCCTCGGACCGATCGCGATCCCGCATAGTAGGAGTGCGTAGAACAGCAGCCCAAACGGGTGAGCCAGGAGCAGGATAACGCCGAAGACGGCGCGCGCGAGAATCTGGATGACGATCCCGCGCGCCATGATGGCCGGCTCAACCGCGGCGAACAGTAGGGCCAGACCCAAACTGATTTGGAAATTGATGAAGCCGCTGATCATGAGGCCGCCAAACGCGAGCAGGCCGAAGCTCAACATCCACCAATGTGTCTGGCGGTGTACGGAGCGCCAAAAGAGCGCCCCGCCCAGGGGCGGCAGCACCATCGCAAGCGCGACTGCGAACTGACCAGCCGCCATCCAGCCCAAGACCTTGCCAACCGTGACCGCGATCAGGTCCAGCGCGATGTTGGTGTAGGTGTCGAAACGGACTTGGTAAAATTGCGCGACGCTGGCCTGTGCCGCATTGCTGCTCAGCATCCACATGCGGGCAAGGTGGTTCGGGTAATCGCCGAGCGGCGGGATCGGTGCCGCCAAGAGCGGGAAGAGAAGAACCAGGCAGCTTGCAAGGATCGACAGTCGCCCGACTTGCTTCGCGCTCACGTTTGCGTATGCGGGATCATGACCTGCCATTCCCAGTTCCGGCACGGTCATATCCGAAATGGTGCACTGCACACAATGGAACCCACCCTCGGCTCGGCTCGGGATTTTAGAATGGACTGAGTGGTGCCGTCAGGGCGGCGTAACCGATCTCAGAGGCGCTACGTCGTCCGCCCGCGCGAACGCTGGGCTCAGTCCGGCGCGCGGCGCTGGATCAGGATCGCGAAGAGAGTGGCGCCGATCACCAGCGCCGCCGAGGCGGTTTCGAGCGAGCGGGCGAAGCCCGTGAGGCGGTCCGGTGCGCCCGCCAGCACTCCTGCGACGACGGGGGGCCCGGCGATCTGGCCGAGGCCGTAGAGCGCGGTGAGCAGACCCATGGCGCGGGCCGGGTGGTCGGGCCGTAAGCGACGCGCTTCCGCCATCGCCCAGTAGGTGATTGCGGTGAACGGCAGGCCGACCAGCACGCTGCCGATCGCGAAGCCGATGACGGAGGGGACCAGCAAGGCGAACACGACGCCGACCGCCTGCATCAGGTAGGCCCCCACCAGCAGCCAGCGGCGGTCCAGACGGGGCGGAGCGCGGATCGCGAGCAGGCAGCCGCCGACCGCAGCAAGCCCGAGTACCGGCCAGAACACGGTCAGCCACCCCGAGCCCGGCAACGCGACGGCGGCGATCACCGGCAGGAAGGTGGCAGTGACGATGTAGCCGAAGCCAGCGCACAAATAGGCCACGGCGAACAACGCCATCTCCGTCCGCCGGGCCGTCGGTGGCGGCGCACGGGCCGGGGCCTCGGGGCCGCGCTCCGTCGGCCGACGCGGCGGCGCGTCATCGAACACCGGCCAGACCAGCGCCGTGAGCAGCGCGGCCAGCGCCGCGAAGGCCAGCCAGCCGGTCGCACCGCTCCCGCCGAAGACGCTCAACGCGGCTGCCACGACTCCGGACAGCGCGATGCCGGCGCCGGGTCCGGTGAAGATCAGCCCGCCCAGCGAGGCTTGGCCGCGTTCGGCCAACCGCTCCAGCGTCCACCCGGCCGTCAGCACGAACACCACCGCACTCACCGCACCGGTCAGGAACCGGATGGCAGGCCATAGCAGCGGTTGCTGCCAGGCCATGGCCGCCGTCAGCACCGCGGTGGCGACCAGTCCCGTCCGGAGCAGCGCCGGCTGCGGCCATTGCCGCGGCAGCATGGTGCAGCCCAGCGCGCCGGCCAGGTAACCCAGGTAGTTGGCCGTCGCGAGCGTGCTGCCGGCCGGCAGATCGATCGTCCCGTCCCGCAGCATGAAGGGCAGCAACGGCGTGAAGGCGAAACGGCCGATGCCCATCGCCACGGCGAGGCAGAGCGCGGCGGCGCCGGCGATCACCGTTGCCGACCGGCGTATTCCCTGCCCGGTGGCGGCGCTCACCGCCCCAGGTATCGGTCGAACCAGGCGGCGATCTCGGCAATCGCGAACCGGTCCTCCGGGATGCGGTCGTCGCGGTAGAACTGCGCGTGGGATTGCGCCTCGAACACTTGCAGGCGCGTCTCCACGCCGGCCTCGCGGAGCTTCTGGTTGGTGCGCACCGTGTTGCTCAGCAGCAGGTCGCGCGTGCCGCTGGTCAGGATGGTCGGCGGGAAGCCGTGCAGGTCGCCGTGGACGGGTGAGAGCAGCGGATCGGCCATGTCGTGCCCGTGCGCGTAGAAGCGGGTGGCGGCGTCGCAGAAGCCGGCCGGCGAGACCAGCACGTTGTCGACCAGCGCATTGGTCTGGAACGTGTCGCCCGCCTCCGTCGCGTCGGCCATGGGAGTGCCCGGCGCGATGGCGCCCGGCATCGGCAGCCCGGCCGCCTTGATCCGCAGGATCAGCTCCAGCGTCAACGCGCCGCCCGCCGAGGAGCCGAATACGCCGATATTGGCGGGCGGCACCGTGGCCGAGGCCGCCCGGAACACCGTCACCGCATCGTCCAGCGCCGCGGGGAAGTAGGCCTCGGGCGGCATGCGGTAATCCACCGCGATCGTCCGGATCCGGCTTGCCGCCGCCACCTGCAGCGCTTCCGGCAGCGCGGCCAGATGCGGGTTCAGCACGTAGCAGCCACCATGGACATGCACGAGCAGCCGATTGCTGTTCTCCGCCGGCATGTCGGCCGGGGTCAGCCGATAGACCTTCACGCCGTCGATCACCGCCGGCTCGATCGTGACGCGGAGGCGCTCGGCCATCGGCTGGGCCACGGCCGCGCCCGCCGCCTCCGTTTGCGCGGCCAGCGCGGCCCAGCCCTCCGGCGTGGTCGGCGGGGCGTCCCACCCGGACCGCAGAGGCTGCGCGATCACCGCCTGCAGCGCCGGGCTGACCGTGCCCGGCACGGGAAGCGCCTTGGCCGGCACGTCCCGCGTGGCCTGTGCCGCGGCCGCACCGCACCAGGCGAGCCAGGCGGCCATTGCCGCCGCCACGTGCCGTCGATCAGCCATCGCCCGCTCCCATCCGCTTTTCCGGAGGCTCGCACGCACTCCCCCGCCCGGCAATCAGGAGACGAGGTGACCCACCGACCCCGTCGCGGCGCCGCCCCGGATCGGCAGGCAGGCGGGCGGGAAGTCCTGCCGCACCGTCACCCCCGCGTCGGCGACCCGGCGCAGGAATTCATCCAGCCGGTCCATCGCGCCGGTCGGCAGGTCGTGCAGCACGATCAACGTCCAATCCTGCCGCTCGATCTGGGCCAGCGCCGTTTCCACCCAGTCCTCCGGCTCCGCCCAATCGCGCGGTATGGCGTTCCACAGCACGCAGCTCATGCGCTCGCGCTCCAACAGGGCCAGCGCGGCGTGGCTGAGCAGATGCGGCCCGATCACGCCGCCGGCCCCCATGGGCCGGAACCAGCGGCATGGGTGAGCCAGTGCGCCCAGCTCGTGCTGGGTGCGGCCGATCTCGACGGCGGCGCGCTCGGCCGGCAGCCGGCCCAGCGGCGCCTCGTGGGTCCAGGTATGGTTGCCGATCCAGTGCCCCTCCGCGGCAGCCCGCTCGGCGCAGGCGCGGGCCGCGGGATCCGCGAGCTTGCGGCCGATGACGAAGAAGGTGGCGGCCAGATGGTGCCGGGCCAACACGTCCAGCACCGGCGGTGTCACCGCCGGGTCGGGCCCGTTGTCGAAGGAAAGGGTCAGGTGTCTCACGGCGCCTCCACGCGTCCCGCGCCGAGCCAGCCCGCAGCCCGGCGCTCTGCCCACCGCACCGCGCCGTCGAACAGCGCGATCACGGCAACGATCAGCAAAACCGCGGCGAAAACGTGCGGGCTGTCCAACACGGTGCGGTAGCTGGTGACCAGGTAGCCGATACCGGCGGTGGAGACCAACATCTCCGCCACAACCACGCCCACGATGCAGAGCGCCCCGCCCAGCCGCAGCGCCGCCAGCACGGTCGGGATCGCGGCCGGCAGCACCACGCGCGCCAGCAATTGACCGGGCCGGGCACCCATGCTGCGCGCGGTCAGGATCAGGTTGGGATCGATCGTGCGGATGCCTGCGGCCGTCGCCAGCGCGGTCGGGAACACGGCATACAGCGCAGCGAAGGCGACCTTGCTTTGCGACCCCAGCCCGAACCACGCCGTCATCGCCGGATACAGGATCACCAGCGGCACGGCATACAGGCTCGACACGATCGGCAGCAGCAGCCGGCGCACCGGCGCGATCCCGCCCAGCGCGACGCCCGCCAGCATCCCGCCCCCGCAGGCCAGCACCGCCGCTGCCGCGACCTCGCCGATCGTCACACCGAGGGCGGCGGCGTAGGTGCCGGCATCGGCGGCGCCAGCGGCCAGCGCGCTCGTCAGCGGCGGCAGGAACAGGGTCGGCACCAGACCCAGCCGGGGCAGCGCCTCCCATGCGAGCAGCAGCGCGCCGATCAGCGCCCAGCGGATCGCGGCGGGGCTCACAGCGACCGGATCTGCTGCCAGATGCGCTCGCGCAGCGCCGCGAAGCCGGGTTCGCCCGTCATGGCGTAGGTGCGCGGGCGCGGCAGGTCGACGGCGATGCGGTCGATGATGCGGCCGGGCCGGGCGGAGAACACCAGCACCTCGTCGGCCAGGTAGACCGCTTCCGTCAGGCTATGGGTGACGAACACCACCGTCTTGCGCGTGACGGACCAGATCCGCAGCAACTCGTCGCCCATCGTCATGCGGGTCTGCTCGTCCAACGCCGCGAACGGCTCGTCCATCAGTAGCACCGGTGGGTCCTGCACCAGGCCGCGCGCGATGGACACGCGCTGGCGCATGCCGCCGGACAGCTCGTGCGGGTGCCGCGCGCCGAAGCCGTCGAGCCCCACCAGCGACAGCATCTCCGCCGCCCGCGCCCGCCGCTGCGCCTTGCCGATGCCCCGTAAGGCGAGCGGGAAAGCGACGTTGTCCACCGCGTCGAGCCACGGGAACAGGTTGGCGTCCTGGAACACCACGCCGACGCGATCCGGGTCCGGCGCCGTCATCGGCCGGCCCGCGCAGGCGACCGTCCCCTCGCCCGGCCGGTTCAGCCCGGCCAGCATCATCAGCAGCGACGATTTGCCGCAGCCGCTGGGGCCGACCAGCACGGTGAAGCGGCCCGGCGCCACCGTCAGCGACACGTCCGCCAGCGCCGGCGTGGCGCCGTGGCGGCCAGCATAGGTGTGACTGACGCCCAGGACCTCGACGGCGGCGCTCATGCCCGCTTCTTCATGGGCGGTCCCTCATGCGCGCCAGGCGCCGGCCCGCGCCTCCAGCCAGCGGAGTGCCTCGTTGGCCGCGATCGCCGCCAGCGAGACCAACAGCACGCCGGACAGCAGCGGCGTCATGTCGAAGCTCTCGCCCCAATCGGCCAACCGGTGCCCGAACCCGGCGCGCGAGGCATACACCTCGGCCAGCATCACGGCCGTCACGGTGAAGATCAGCGCCGTCCGCACGCCTTCCAGCAGCACGGGCAGCATTCCCGGCAGGTAGACACGCCAGGCCACCTGCGCCCGCGTCGCCCCATAGGAGCGCGCGACCAGCAGGTGCTCCGGGCGGACGGAGCGCACCGCGGCGGCCGCGCTCATGGTCACCAGCAGAAAGGCGGAGAACACGCCGAACGCCACCTTCTGCCCGAAGCCGATCCCCATGGTGAGGATGAACATCGGCAGGAAGATCGATTTCGGGATGCCGAACAAGAAGAAGACCAGCGGGTCGACCACCGCGGCGAACCGACGGCTCTCGCCCAGCGCCATGCCGAGCAACAGCCCGAGCGGGACGGACAGCGCGAAGGCGGCGCCGATCTCGAGCGCGGACAAGGCCAGGTCGGCCCGGATCGCCGGCCGGCCCAGCAGGGCGACCGTGCCGGCGAGAACGGCGCTGAACGGCGGCAGCATCTCCCGATCGACCACGCCCAGCCGTGGCAGCGCCTCCCACACCAGCAGCAGCAGGGCGACGACCAACCCCCGCCCGGCCAGCAGCTTCACGTCGTGGGCACGGGCTTGAACCGGTCGGACACCACGTCGGCGGCGGGCGCCAGGTCGGTCATGCCGCTCAGGCGCGCGAGCTGGAGGTTGTATTCGATGCCGTCCAGCTTCATGACGCCATCGGTCGAGAGCTTCGCGATCGTGTTCTCCCATTCCGCCGCCGCGGCCTCGGCCGGCACCTCGTCGATCTCGGCGATCAGCGCCACGGCGGCGTCGCGATGGGTCTGCATCCAGCCCACGGCGCCATAGAGCGCGTTGAGCCCCTTCTGGATCAGCGCCGGGTTGCGCTCGATGAGCGGCTGCGTGGTGATCCAGGTCGTGCTGACATGCGGCGGGATCGCCTGGGCGTAGTCGATCAGCACGCGTGCCTGCCCGGCCTGCTCCAACTGGAACGAGAGCGGCGAGTAGACCACGGCCGCGTCCACGTTGCGCGAGCGCAGGTTCGGCACCAGCCCGCCGCCGCCGAGCGGCACGCGCGTGAACTGCACCGCACGGTCCGCCTGCGTCCACAGCGCCAACTGGTCGGAGGCCGACCCGGCCGAGGTGATGCCGACCTTCTTGCCCGCCAGCTCGGCGACCGACGTGATCGGGCTATCCTGACGCACCATCAACCGCCAGCCGCTGTACAGGCTCGATCCGGCCGCGACCGCCTTGGCCGGCACTCCCTTGCGCTGCCCGGCGGCCACCAGGGCGGGCGGATCCAGGATCAGGTCCGCCGCTCCGGCGGCCAATGCCTCGAAGCATTCCGCCCCGCCGCGATAAACGGTGGGCTCGACGCCGATGCCTTCCTTGCCGAAGAAATCCTGCCGCTGCGCCGCGGTCGCCAGAATGGTGGGCCAGTAGGCCTTGGTGGGCAGGCCGAGCCGGATGGTGTCGGCGGCCCGCGCGGGCCGGAGGGCCGGAGCGGCGAGGGCGGCGCCGAGAATGAGCCGCCGGCTGATGCGAGATGTCACGGAAACCTCCTGCGGGCTCTTGTCGGCCCCGGAACGAGAGGGGCCTGAGGGTGGCCCGTCGTCAAGGGCGGGGAACCTTGCCCAGGCGAACGGAGAACGCAAGCCGCGGCGGCCTGATCCCGCCGCTCAGCCGACCCGGTCGTAACGCAGGCCGCGGGCCAGCCAGCAACCGACGGTGAGCGCGGCCGGGCGGCCCGCGGCGTCGCGATGGACGTCCAGGGTCCAGTCGCCGGGCGGCGTGTGGTCGAGCGCGCGGGGGCAGGGCAGCGTCCAGAGATCGGCGGCCACGGGGTCGAGCAATTCCATGCGGCTGCGGCCCAGGAAGCCGGAGAACGCGCCGTAGAACGTCCCACCCGCATCGTCCACGGTGAGCTCGGCATCCAGCTCGGCGCAACGGTAGCGGCCGGCGATGTCCGCCCGGGTGCCGCCGGGGCGCGGCACCAACTGCGTGGACTGCCCGTCGGTTGCCCGGTCCATCCAGAGACCGCCCGCTTCCGGTCGCAACCGTACCGCGTCCGCGCTCCCGGCGGTGCCGTCCGGCTGCAGCGGCAGGGTCTCGGGAAAGCGGTCGTAGTGCAGCAGGGCGGTGCCGGGCCGACCTGCCTCGATGCGGACCGCCAAGCCGGTTTCCGGCTCCACGTATCCGCCGGTGATCGGCGGCATCGCCGTGGTGACCGGGCGCTCGGCCTCTGGACCGACGATGGCGCGAAAGACATCGTGGGCGGCCGCCTGCGCGTCGGCCATGTGGTTGAACAGCACCACGATCGAGAGCCGCTCGCTCGCGACGTGCATCCGGTGGCTTCGCCAGCCGCGCAACGCGCCGCCATGCGCCGTGACCGCCCGCCCTCCCATCGTGCGGCGGCCGAGGCCGTAGCCGTATGCGGCCGGGTCGCCGTCGGCGAAGGCGACCGGGGCGGAAAGCCGGTTGTAGAGCCCGGCGTCCTCGCCGCGCGTCGCGTCGATGTGCCGCTCCCAGGCGATCATGTCGTCGAGCGATGCCGCAATGCCGGCATCGCCCGTCCAGATCACGCGATTGCGGGCGGGTCGGAAGCCGAGCGCTTGGCTGCCCTCGTAGCCCGTGGTGCCGTCCGGCAAGGCGGCCGTGTCCGCCGCGAGCAGGGCGGTGGCCATGCCGGCGCGGTCGAACAAGCGGGTGCGGAGCAGCTCGCCGAAGCCGCGCCCGGTCCGCTCCTGCAAGATGTCCGACAGGATGCGGAAGTTCTGGTTGCAATACGAGTAGCGGGTGCCGGGGCGGAACTGCAGCGTGCGGGTTCCGCGCAGGATATGCGCCGTTTCCGTCTCGCCGAACGGCGCCTCGGCGGGCGATCCGTGCAGCATTGCCACCGCCCAGTAATCGCGCAGGCCGGACTGGTTGTGGCAGAGGTCGGCCGCCCCGGGGGGCGGCTCCGTCAGCCCCGGCAACTGGCGGGCGACGTCGGCGTCCAGCTCCGCCGGGTCGCCGACCGTGTCGAGCACGAGGCCGCAGGTGAATTGCTTGGTGATCGAGCAGATGCGGAACAGCGAGTATGGCGTGAACCGCACCCGCCGCTCCGCATCCGCCCAGCCCCAGGCGTGCCGCGCGATGACCACGCCGTCCTTGATCACGGCGCATGCCCCGCCCGGCCCGGGATAGCGGCGGGGCAGCCCGGCGATCGCTGTCTCGAGCGAGGTCATCGCGGGTCTCGGGGTTACTGGCCCGGCTTGGTGGGCTCCACGTTGTCGGCGCCGGTGCGGGTGCCGCCGAACTTGTCGGCGCCGCCGGCATCCTTCGCGTCGGGCTTCTTGTGGTTGCCGGTGTTCTGCTCGTCGTCGGTGTGATCGATCGAGGTCTCGGTGTGGGGTTGCTTCATGGGGCGCCTCTTCTCACGAGCACGGCGCCGGCTGGACGGGAGCCCGGCCGGGCGACGCTCGCCACTTCAACGCGCGGAAGCGGCGGGGTTTCAGCCGGGCTGGAGGGTGACGACCGCTTCGTTGCGCCGCAGCGGCGGCAAGGTCCATGGCGGATCGTAGAACCAGCTGAACGGCGTGCCGGCCGGGGTCAGCCCGTTCTGGCGTACCGCCGCCAGCAGCCGAGCCTCGGCATCGTGCACGGCAGCGGGGCTGGTGCTGCCGCTGTATCGCAACACCGCGACCGTTTCGGGCGGCAGCGTCACGATCGCGACGGCCGGATCGTTCGGCCGCGGCAGGGTCTCGAGCGTGTAGGTGGCCGGCATGATGAAGCGGATCCGCCACGCGCCGTCATCGCCCCGCGATTGGACCACGGGCGCGGTCATGCTGATCGTCTCGCTCTTGGATTGCGCGACCGGGGCCGTCATCTCGATGCTGGTCTTGCTGGTATTACCGCCGAAGATGTAGCCGGCCAGGGTGCGGAAGCCGCGGCTGCGCGCCGCCATCTCGTCGCCGGGCACGGTCGCCTCGGCGGCCAGGCGCGGGCCATAGCGCCGGATCTCGATCGTCTGCCCGGCCGTCTCCACCGTCCGCTCGACCGAGTAGGCCGGCATCGGCTCCGTCCGGATGCCGAACACGGAGCACCCCGCGGAAAGCAGGCCGGACAGGATGGCCACCAGGACGCCCTTCATGTTGTTTCTCCGCCGATGTCCCCCAACGAAAGCCTTCGCGTTTCGTTGCGTGCGTCAGGGCGCGCGGCGGGTGCAAATCGGGCCGCCGGGCCCATCTAGCCGGACACGAAGAAGGGGGATTGCATGTTCATCGCCATGAATCGGTTCAAAGTTTTGCCGGGTGCGGAGACGGATTTCGAGGAGGTCTGGCTCAACCGTGACTCGCAGCTGAAGGGCGTGCCGGGCTTTGTCGAGTTTCACCTGCTCCGCGGCCCCAACAAGGAGGACCACGTCCTCTACTCGTCCCACACGATCTGGCGCGACAAATCGCACTTCGAAGCCTGGACTACCTCCGAAGCCTTCCGTGCCGCCCACCGTGGCGCCGGCGGCACCAAGCCGCTCTATGCCGGTCATCCGGAGTTCGAAGGCTTTGACGTGATCCAGACGATCGAAAGCACGAAGTAGCACGGGCGGGACGCCGCAGCCGCGCCTTCAGAGTCCCTCCGCGCGCACCGAGATCAGCCCAACCGGCCGCCGCTCACCCGGTCTGGCACGCGCGGGCGGCGCCGAGGTCGCAGAGCCGCCGCAACGCGTGCGTCACCGCGTTTTGGACTCGCTCGTCCGCGCCGAGCGTCCCGAATACGGGCTGCAGGTCGAGCAACGCCGGGGCCAGCCGCTCCGCCTGCGGGCCGGCCCGGGCGGCGATCTCCGTCAGTCGGTCGGCGAGCGGATCGTGCACGACGATCGGCCGGCCCGCCTCGTCCGTGCCGCCGACGCAACGCATCCAGGCGGCGACGACGGTGGCCTGGGTGTCGATCGGCAAGCCGCGATCCAGCCGGTCCCGCAGCGTGCCGAGCACCCGCTGCGGCAGCTTCTGCGATCCGTCCGTGGCGATCTGGGCGGTCCGGTGCCGCAGCGCCGGATTGCGGAAGCGGTCGAGCAGCGAGCGCGCATAGGCGGCCGTGTCGAGCCCCGGCGGCAGCGTAACGGCCGCCTCGTCCATCACGCGCGCGGCAAAGGCGGCCAGGCCGGGATCGAGCATGGCGTCGGCCACCGTCTCGGCGCCGGCGAGGCTGCCGAGATAGGCGAGCGCGGAATGGCTGGCATTGAGCATGCGGAGCTTCATGGCCTCGAACGGGCCGACATCGGCGGCCATGGTCGCGCCGGCGCGCTCCCACTCGGGCCGTCCCAGGGGGAAGCGGTCCTCGACCACCCATTGCGTGAACGGCTCCGTGATCACCGGCCAGGCATCCTCGACGCCCAGCGTGGCCGCGATGCGCGCCCGGTCGGCGTCCGTGGTGGCCGGCACGATCCGGTCGACCATCGTGTCGGGGCACGCGACCTCGCCCGCGATGAAGGCGGCCAGATCGGGGTCGCGCAGCTCGGCAAACTGGCGGAGCAGCCGATGCACCGTGCGCCCGTTCGACGGCAGGTTGTCGCAGCAGAGCACGGTGAACGGCCGCAGCCCGGCGGCCCGGCGCGCCGCGATCCCGGCGGCGAGCAGCCCAAGGGTCGAGCGCGGCGCCCCGGGGTGATCGAGGTCGTGACGAATGTCCGGGTGTTCCGCGTCCAGATCGCCGGTGGCGCCGGCGCGGCAATACGCCTTTTCCGTGACGGTGAGACTGACGATCGCCGCGGCCGGGTCGGTCAGCGCGGTGATGAGGGCGGCCGGACTCTCGGGCGCCACCAGGATGCGGGCGATGGCGCCGACGACGGAAACGCGGTCGCGGTCGCCGCGCACCTCGAGCGCATACAGCCCGTCCTGCGGCGCCAGCGCGTCCCGCGTCTCGGCGCTGCGGAGGCTGGCCGCCGTGATGCCCCAGCGATGGTCGCCGGCGGCGATCGCGGCTTCCGTGTAGACGGCCTGATGCGCGCGGTGAAAAGCGCCGAGCCCGAGATGCACGATGCCGCTTCGGAGGGAAGCGCGGTCGTAGGTCGGGGTCGTCACGGCCGCCGGCAAGCCGCCGAGCGCCCGGTCGGACAGGCGGATCACAGCGGCAGATCGTGCTGGTGCGCCAGCGCCGTCATCACGCCGCGCAACTCCGCAAGGCCGCGCAGGCGCCCGATCGCCGGATAGCCGGGATGGGTCGGCTTGCCCACGTCGTCCAGCATCTCCCGCCCATGGTCCGGCCGCAGCGGGATGCGCCAATGCGGGTCGCTCGCCCGCTTGCGGCGGGCCTGCTCGGTCAGCAACGCCCCGACCACGGCGACCATGTCGGTGCCGCCGGCGAGATGGTCGGCTTCCATGAAGGAGCCGTCGGGCTCGGTGGACACGTTGCGCAGGTGCGCGAAATGAATGTGGCGGGCGAAGCGCTGCGCGATCGCCGGGAGATCGTTGGCCGGGTCGGCGCCGAGCGAACCGGTGCACAGGGTCAGCCCGTTCGAGGGCGAAGGCACCGCGTCGAGCAGGAAGGCGATGTCGTCGGCATTCGAGACGATGCGCGGCAGCCCCATCAGCGGACGCGGCGGATCGTCCGGATGGATGCACAGCCGCACGCCGGCCGCCTCCGCCGTCGGGATCACCGCCTCGAGGAAGCGGCGCAGGTTCTCGCGCAGCGCCGCGCGATCGACCCCGCGATACCGCGCCAGCATCGCGCGCAGGCCCTCGATGTCGTAGCGGTCGAACGCGCCGGGCAGCCCGGCCATGATGGTGGCGAGCAGCGCCTGCCGGGTCGCCTCGTCCGCCCCGTCGAACCAGGCGCGGGCACGATGCAGCGTTTCCGCCGACCAGTCCCGCTCCGCGCCCGGGCGCGCCAGCATGTGGACGTCGAAGGCGGCGAACTCGTGCGCGTTGAACCGCAGGGCGGTCGCGCCGCCTGGCACGGGGTGCCGCAGTTGGGTACGCGCCCAATCCAGCACCGGCATGAAGTTGTAGCAGACCGTATCGATGCCTTCGGCGCCCAAGTTCCGCAGCGTCTCGCGGTAGGTCTCGAGGTAGGCTGCGGCCTCCGGTGCGGCGAGCTTGATCGTTTCGTGGATCGGCACGCTCTCGACCACCGCCCAGCGCAGGCCCAGGCTGCCATCCGCTTCGATCAGGCGCTTGCGCTCCGCGATCGCCGCGCGGGTCCACACGGCGCCGGTCGGCACGTCGTGCAGCGCGGTGACGATCCCGGTCGCGCCGGTCTGGCAGATGTCGGACAGGGTGATGAGGTCGTCGGGCCCCCACCAGCGCCAGGTCTGTTCCATGGGTGCTCCGTTTTCAGGGCTTGGCGGGAACGCTGTCGTCGAAGAAATCCGGGTGCGTGGCGGCGATCCGGTCGATGGCGGCGAAGGCGGTGCGCAGGTGCGCCGTCATGACGCGGGTCGCTGCCGCCGGGTCGTGGGCGGCGATCGCGGCGACCAGCTCGTGGTGTTGCGCCATGATCATGCCGGGCCACTCGCGCTCGCCGAGCGACAGGAAACGGACGCGGTCGAGCTGCGCCTTCGCGCCCGCGATGACCGGCCAGGTGAACGGGTGGCCGGCGGTCTCCATCAGGCTCCGATGCATGGCCTCGTCGAGCGCGAAGAAGGCGGAGAGATCGCCCTGCCCCATCGCCTCGTCCTGCTGCGCCAGACCGTCGCGCAACACGGCCACGTCAGCCTCGCTCGCTCGCTCCGCCGCCGGGCCGATCGCGCGGCACTCCAGCGTCTCGCGGATGAAATGGGCGTCGCGCACCGCCAGCACGTTGATCGGCGCGACGAAGGTGCCGACCTGCGGCACCACGCGCACGAAACCGGCTTCGGCCAGCCGCCAGAACACCTCGCGCACCGGCGTTCGGCTCAGCCCGACGCTCTCGGCGACACGGGCTTCCGATAGCGAGTCGCCCGGCCGCAGCTCGCCGCGGACGATGCGGCCGTGCAGGTCCTCGTAGACCTGGTCGACCGTGGCGCGAGGGGCCATCTTGGCCAGGTTGGCGAGCCGCGCCATCCCGTCAGTGCTGGACCCGGCCCAGGAACTGCCGCGCCCGTTCGCTGGAGGCGCCGGCCACCATCTGCCGTGGATCGCCATCCTCCACGATCTTGCCGCCATCCATGAACACCATCCGGGTGCCGACATCGGCGGCGAAGCGGATCTCGTGCGTCACGACGAGCATGGTGCGGCCCTCGGCCGCCAGGTCGCGCATGACGGCCAACACCTCGCCGACCGTCTCCGGATCCAGCGCCGAGGTCGGCTCGTCGAAGGCCAGCAGGAGCGGCTCGGCGCACAGCGCGCGCGCGATGGCGACCCGTTGCTGCTCGCCGCCGGAGAGCTCGGCGGGATAGGCGTCGATCCGGTGCGACAGGCGGACGCGCTCGAACAGCGCCCGCGCCCGCGCCTCCACCACCGTCCGCTTCTCCCCGTGCACGACCATCGGCGCCAGCATCACGTTCTGCAGCGCGGTCAGGTGCGGGTAGAGGTTAAAGTGCTGGAAGATCATGCCGACCCGCTTGCGCACCGCCGTGATCGACCGATGCCCGCTGCGGACCGCTGCGCCGTCGAATCGGATCTCACCGCCCTGGATCGTCTCGAGCCCGTTCACGCAACGGAGCAGCGTGGACTTCCCGGTGCCGCTCGGCCCGATGAAGCACACGATCTCGCCCGGCACGACCGACAGGCTGATGCCATCCAGCACCGTGCGCGCGCCGAAGCGCTTCACCACGCCGTCGAACTCCAGGATCGGTGCGGTCATGTCATGGCTCCCACGAGGTCTTGCCGGCGCCCGACATGGAAGCGGCGTTCGGCCGCGAGCCCGGCGAGCGAGATCGCGTAGTTCAGGACGAAGTAGAACGCGCCCAACAGAAGCAGCGGCGCCAGCCCGCCCCCGGTCGCGTCGCGCACCAGCAGCCCGGTCTTGGTCAGCTCGATGAAGCCGATCACCGACGCGAGCGAGCTTTCCTTCAGCGTGGTGATGAACACGCCGACGCTGGGCGGCAGCGCGACCCGCAGCGCCTGCGGCACCACCACGTGGCGCATCACCTGGATCGCCGACAGGCCGGACGCCTGCGCCGCCTCCCATTGGCCACGGCCGACGCTGGCCAGCGCGGCACGGATGATCTCCGCCATGCTGGCGCTCGCGTGCAGCGCCAGGGCGACCGTTGCGGCGGCGAACGGCGACAGGTCCAGCCCGAGCACCAGTGGCGAGCCGAAATAGGCGAAGAACATGACGATCAGAATCGGGATCGACCGCCAGAACTCCGTGTAGATCAGCGCCAGCCACCGCAGCGGCGCGACCGCGCTTCGCCGCATTAGGGCCACCAGCGCTCCGACGACGATCCCGATCAGCAGGCCGAGCCAGGACAGCCAGATGCTGGTGACGGCGGCCTTGGCCATGAGCGGCAGGAAGCTGAGCAGCGTGTCGTTCATCGCGCGGGCGCCGCGCGGAACAGCCAGGCGCCGATGGCCACGCGCGCCAGGTTCACCGCCTGGCACAGCACCAGATAGACGATCGCGGCGACCACGAACGTCTCGAAGAAGCGGAACGAGGTCGAGCCGACCGTCTCCATCCACGACGCGACCTCGTCCACCGCGATGGCCGACGCCAGCGACGATGCCAGGATGACCGCGATCACCTGGTTGCCCAGCGGGGCGTAGATGGTGCGGAACACTTGCGGGAAAACGATGTGGCGGAAGCTCTGCAGCCCCGAGAGCCCCTGCGCGGCCGCCGCCTCGAACTGCCCCGCGGGCACGGCGATCAGCCCGGCGCGGATGATCTCGGCCATGTAGCCGGCGGCGTTCAGCGTCAGGCCGATCAGCGCGGCGTCATACGAACGCAGCCGCAGGCCGATGGCGGGGCCGCCGAAATAGACGATGTAGAGGATCACCAGCAGCGGCGTGTTGCGCATCACCTCGACATAGGCGGCGCCCAAGAACCGGGCGGTCCGGCTGCGGGACCGCCGCATCACGGCGATCCCGGCGCCGAGCGCGATGCTCAGCACGATCGCGATCACCGACAAGGACAGCGTCAACCACGCCGCACTCTGGAGCTCGCCCAGGTACGGGTAGATCGTGCGAAGGGTGAAGCTGTACTGCACGGGCCCGGGGCGCCGGACGCGCGGTCAGTATTTCGCCTGGATCGGCGGCTGCTCGAAGCCGAACCATTTCTGGAACAGTTTGGCATTGTCGCCGGACGCGTTGAACTGCTCGACGAACAGGTTGAGCACGCGCAGTAGCTCCGGGTCGCCAGCCGGCAGGCCGATGGCGATCTCGGCGCGGGCCAGCGTGCCGTCGAGCTGGCGCAGCTTGCCGGCCCGGTCCTTCACCGCCTGCGTGTTGTAGAAATCGTCCTCGGCCATGGCGTCCGCCTGCCCGCCCAGTAAGGCGCTCATCTCGTCAGCCTGGGTGTTGAACCGCACCAACGTCGCCTTGGGCAGGTTGGCCGGCACGGCGCGTTCGGCGGTGCCGCCGCGGGAGATCGCGATGCGCACGCCGTCGCCATCCTTCATGTCCGCGATCGAAGCCCATTTCGCGTCGCTCGGCACCAACAGGCGCATGGTCGTCACGAGGTAGGGGTCGGTGAACGCGATCGTCAGCGAGCGCTCCACGTTGCGAGTGAAATCCGCCACCGTGACGTCCACCTTGCGCGTCTGCAGCGATGTGACCCGGCCCGGGATGTCCGTGACGACGAACTCGGGCTTCACCTTCAGGGCGTCGGCCAACCGTTTGGCAATGTCGATGTCGTAGCCTTCGGGCTCACCGGCGGGCGTGACCTTGCTGTAGGGCGGCAGGCTCGGCAGCACGGCGATGCGGAGGGTGCCGCGCGAAATTATCTGCTGCAGCAGGCCGGGCGACTGCGCCTGGGCGCTCGAGAGGCCGCCGAACAAGGCTGCGGCGGCAACGACCCCGCACAAAGCGGCGCGACGAAACGGCATGGACCATCCTCCCAGGCTTGAGCGTCGGTTTCGAGGTACCGCGCTGCTTAGCGTTCTTGCATACTAGAATGCCTTCGTTGCACGTCAAGAAGCGGAATGCTCGATGAACAATCGACGTCGGATAGCAGACCGCACCATCGCTTCAGCCCCCGTTGGCGAGCGACATGGTGCCGGCAGGCTCTCGGCCGCTCGGCACCGCAGCGATGTTCGAGTTGCTGGACCCATTCAGCACCATCCCTGCCGGAGGCCAACGATTGCGACGGCTGCAGCCGTTTGCGGGGCGGGTCATCGGGAATCGCCTGCCGCGCGAGTGCCCGATGGCGTGGCTCTCGGTCTTTCTTGGCGGCGGGCGACCGAGCGATGGGCCTTGGCGATCATCCCGTCGATCGGTTGCAAACTGTCCGGTGTGGCGTGCACTCGGCAGCAAGGGTTCCAGCACCGCCTGCTGCCGATCCGAGTACGAGAGCTCCAGAACTGAGTGGATCCGAGCCGTTCGCGCGCTGGTCCTGACGCTGGGCAATGGACCGCTTCAGCCAACGTTGCATGGGGCACATGGCGATGCGGATCGGGGCCAGCGGCGGCCGCGCTGGTAGGCCTTGATCGCCGGACGATTACCCATCCCTTACTGCCACGATCCTGGGCGGGAGTCCGATGGGCCTGCTGGCACGGGTTCGGCCCTTTCACCCGCCCAACCCGGGAAACCATCAGGTCGCGCGTCCGGCACTACCGAGATGTCGCGCCTACTCGGGCAGTCCACCGCGGCCGCGCGGTTCGCGCTGCGCTTCGGTCTCGCCGCGGGCGGTCGACCGTCGCTGCCGCTCGGCGCCGCTTCGCGGTCGCCGCCCTATCGATCGAACACGTGGTCCCTCGGTGCGAGCAAAAGTGCCTTTTCGATCGTGATGAGGGCTGCCGATGACCGACGCCCTGCAGTGGTCCTCTCCGTTGGCGGTCTTTCAGGGATCGTTTGGCCGCGAGAGGACGATCGGTGAAATGCCTCATCGAAAGCCGAACTGAAGCTGTCTAATAAACGAGATCCGGCAGTTGGGATGATTCCCGCAAGTCCTCCGTCCGACCGGCGCAGGCCGAGCTCACCGCTTGGCGAAAGTTTGGTTGGTGGACGGCCAGCAGCGGTCAGGCGTCGCTCGATAGCGGGGTGGTCTCAGTTCATCTGCCCGCACTCGTTGCCAGACGTGGATGTGCCAAGCGCGTCAACCGGCCGAAGCGCGCCGCACCAACAACGAAGCGTCTATCCTCGTTCACCGGACGGTGGCGACCGGCTGAAATCGAGACGGCCATCTGTGGCGGTAACCGGCGAATCATGCCGCTCGTGCGGGAGAGCGAAGGCGCCACACGAAGGCGATGATCTCCGCGACCGCTTTGAAATGTTCCGCCGGCACTTCCGAGTCCAGCGGTAGCGCGTTCAGCGCGCGCGCGAGCGGCGGGTTCGGCACCAACGGCACGCCATTCTTGGTCGCCGCCTCGCGAATGCGCGCCGCCACGTCATCGACGCCTTTGGCGACGATCTTCGGGGCCGAGCGGCTGCCGCGATCGTAGGAGAGCGCCACCGCGTAGTGGGTCGGGTTCGTGACCACCACCGTCGCTTTCGCCACGGCCGCCATCATCCGCCGCCGCGCGCGGATGGTGCGGATCTGCTTGATCTTGGCCTTCAAGCGCGGATCGCCGTCCATCTCCTTCTGTTCTTGCTTGATCTCTTCCAGCGACATGCGCAGCTGCCGGCCGAAGCGGAACCGCGTCCAGCCCACGTCGAACAGCGCGATCGCCGCCTGACATGCGAGAACGGTGATCAGCACCTGCAGGGTATCGCGCGCTAAGCGGTCCAGCATGGCTGGCAGCGACAGGGACAGGGTCTGCGACATGGTCGGGAGCGTGCCGGACAACACGTGCCAAACCGCCCAACCCACGACCAATACCTTGGCCAGCGCCTTGCCGGCTTCGACGCCGTTATTCACGCCGAAGACGCGCTTGAGCCCCTTTCGCGGATCGAGCCGACCGAGATCGGGCATCAACGCCTGGGTATGCAGCAGCCACCCGGTCTGCATCAGGACGGCGAAGCTACCAGCCAGCGCGACGGCGCCCGCGATGGGCAGCACGAAGAAAAGGATGGCCAGCGCCGCCTCGCGCAACGCGGCGCCGGCGTCGGCCGCAGGATTGGCCAGCATCGCCGCCAGCCGCTGCCCGAGCCCATGCACCATCGACGGCGCCATCATGGCGACGACCAACGTCATCACGCCGAGGCCGGTGACGGTGACCAGCTCCTTCGAAACCGGTGCTTGCCCCTCGTCGCGAGCCTGTTGGCGCCGTCGGTCCGTCGCTGCGAGTGTGCGATCTTCGCTGTCCGCCATCGGTCAGGATCCGGGCAACGAGGCCCAGCTCGCCGAGACGCTCCCTTCCCATGTGGACAGGAAGCGCGAGGCCAATAGCCCGAGCAACACGAGGCCGCCGAGGATCTGCCCGGGCGCAGCGATGGAGAACGCCTGGATCTGCGGTGCGACGCGTGCCACGAGCCCCACAGCGACTTGGAAAACGAAGCCAGCCACGAGAAACGGCGCGGAAAGCTGCAGCGACATACGCAGCGCGTCGCTGACGCCTCTGACCATGAGGTCGGCGACGTCGCCCGCCGGTACAGCGCCGCCAGGTCCGATCAGCGAATAGCTACCCGCCAGCGCGGAAAGCGGCAGGGTGTAGAGGCCGGTGGCGAGGATCAACACGGGAGCGGCAAGGCTGAGGAGCCGGGTCAGCGCCGTCGACTGACCGCCCAATGCCGGGTCGGGCTGCAACACGTTGGCCAAACCAATCAGCGTCGAGATGATCGATCCGGCCATGCCGAGCGCCAAAGCCGGCAAGCGCGCCAGCCAGCCGAGCGCGAAGCCGACCACGAGTTCCGCCGCCACCATTTGCGGCCCTGCCATGCCGTCCGGCATCTGCGGCACCAGCGGGGCCACGCCGGGCAGCAACAGCAGCGACAAGCCCAGTGCCAGCCCGGCGCGGACCGTCGCCGGCGCCTCGATCTCGCCCAGCCCCGGCATCAACATCACGACCCCACCGACGCGGCAGATCACCAGCGCCAGGGCAAACACCAAGCTCGGCAGCGCAGCAAGCAGGTCGGCGTCGCTCATCGACCGCCGACGGCGATCATGCGGTCCATCATCGCGTGGGTGTACGCGTCCAAGGTGGAGACCATGAACGGGCCCATCAAAGCCAGCGAGGCGAACAGGACCAGAAGCTTCGGCACGAATACCAGCGTGCTCTCATTGATCTGCGTCACGGCCTGCAACAGCGAGACGACGAGCCCCACGACCAGCCCGGCGATTAGAAGTGGACCGCCCAGCTTCAGCACGATCCACAGCGTATCGCGAAGCGCCCCCGCCATCTCGGTCTCAGTCATTAGATCTGCATCCGTGCGATGTCTTGGTAGGCCTGCACCACGCGGTCCCGCACTGCGAGGGCCGTTTGCATCGTCAGCTCGGCGCGGGTCACCGCAGTTGCGACCTCGGTGAGGTTGCCCTGGCCACCGATCGCTTTGATCGACTCAGCGTCGGCCTTATGGCCTGCATCGGCCACGCCTTGGACGGCCCGGGCCAGCGCGTCGCCGAAGCCGCCGCCATCCGTGGAGGCCGACGCGTCCGCCTCCCCGTTCTGTACGCGGGCATACGCGTTGACGGCCGACGAGGGCGAGACCGTGAGGGTCGGGATGCTGCTCATTTCAGGAGCTCGATCGTTCGGGTGAGCATGCTGCGGGTGACCTCCATGACGTTCAGATTGGCGCTGTAGCTGCGCTGGGCCTCCCGCATGTCCATGATCTCGACGAACGAGTTGACGTTCGGGGTGCGGACATACCCTTCGCCGTCGGCCGCCGGGTGCGACGGGTCGTAGCGCTTGGGCAACTCGGTCTTATCCGTGCCGACATTGCGGACGCGAACGGTATCGACACCCAGCTCCTTGTTCAGCTTGTCCTCAAAGCTGATGGTCTTGCGGCGGTACGGGTCCGCTCCCGGCGTCGATCCAGTCGAGTCCTGGTTGGCTAGGTTCTCCGCGATCACGCGGAGCCGGGCGGTCTGTGCGTCCATTCCGGACGCCGAGATCGCGATCGCTTTGCTGATGTCCATCGCGCCTATCCGTTGCGGCCCAGGACCATGCGGAACATGCCCTGGTATTTGTGATAGAGATTGGTGACCAGCTCCTGCGTGCTGGACGTATCGGCGACCTTGCCGAGCTGTTCTTCCATCGAGACGGTGTTGCCGTCCGGCGACTTGTTCGATGCGACCTGTTCGCGCCCGCCCATCGTCGACCGCAGACCCGGCAGGTGACCCGGATTGGTCCGGCTGACGTCTACGCCCTGCTCGGCCAAGCTCGATTGAAAGGGCGAGAGATCGCGCGCCTTGAAGTTCGGCGTGGACGCATTGGCGATGTTCTGGGCCAACACCTGCTGACGCTGCTCGATCCAGTTCATTCGCTTCTCGGCCAGTCGAAACAGGCCGATGTCGGTCGGGTCCATGAGCACCACTCCTTGTGCTTGCCCCGTCAAATTGGCACCGAACGGTTAACAAAGGCTGAAAGGCCCCGTTAACCATCTCCTAAGATTTAGCGGTCATTCTGCCGGTATGCGGACAAGCGCCGGCCTCTTCGACCTGCCGACCTCCCCGACTTTCGATCCGGAAGCCGAGGTGCTGGCCTTGTCCGCTCAGACCGCGCGGCTAATCGCCGTGACTCATGCGCTCGTCTCGACCCGGCGCCACGTCGATCTCGACGGTCTGCAATCCCAGGTCGGATTGCTTTGTGCAAAAGCACTGGACCTTCCGCCCTCCCGAACCGGCTTCCTGAAGCTTGAACTGCAACAGCTCGTCGGTTCGATCGACGCGCTGCTGACCAGCTTGCGGGAGAACGCCGCGTGACCTCCCTCGGCAAAAAGGCCGCATCATGCCCGTCTCTCTTATCAACATTGTCACTGCCCTCGTCGCTTTGGCGGCGGTGGTCGGCCTCGTCGTTCTGGCGGGCCGCGTCGCGCGATCAACCGGTCTAACCCGGACACGGACTGGCCAGCGGCTGGCGGTGCGCGAGGCCCTGCCGATCGACCGAACGCGCTCGCTTCGAATCGTGAGTTGCGACGGGCGCGAGTTGCTCCTGCTCGTCGGTGGAGGCAGCGACACCATGCTGGGCTGGTTGCCGGGTCCGGAGATGCCGCGATGAACTGGCGCCGGGTCGGCCTGCTCGCGTTCTCGGTGGGCGTCTGCATCGCGTTATCGCAGGCTGCGCACGCGCAGTCGGTCGCGATCGATCTCGGCGCTGGGGGCCAAGCCGGCGCGACCGGACGATTGATGCAACTCACCGCCCTGCTCACCGTCTTGTCGCTGGCGCCGAGCTTGCTGGTCATGGTGACGGGGTTCACCCGCATCGTGATCGTGCTCTCACTGCTCCGCAGCGCCGTGGGCGCGCAGGGCACGCCGCCCAACTCGGTCCTGATCGGGCTGGCGCTGTTCCTGACCTATTTCGTCATGCAGCCGGTGCTAGATCAGGCGTGGACGCAAGGCGTGGTGCCGCTCACCTCGGGCCAGGTCACCGAAATGGAAGGTTTGCGGCTCACTGCCGAGCCGTTCCGCAAATTCATGGTCAGCAACGTCCGCGGCGCCGATCTGCAGCTGTTCCAGGATCTCGGCAACCTCCCCGCGATTGCCTCCCCAGAGCAGGCGCCATGGCGCTCGCTCGTGCCGGCCTTCATGGTGGGCGAGTTGCGGCGGGCTTTCGAGATGGGATTTCTGATCTACCTGCCGTTCCTGGTCATCGATCTGGTGGCCGGTAGCGTGTTGATGTCGCTCGGAATGATGATGCTGCCACCCAGCGCGGTGAGCCTGCCGTTCAAGCTCATCTTCTTCGTTCTGGTGGATGGCTGGCGGTTGGTGTCCGGCACGTTGGTTCAGGGTTTTATCCCAAGTTAAGAACGTTCGTGTTTTGTTCTTGTCGGCGGATGGGTCGCCACGTAAGGTGCTGATGCCAAGCGCCCCGTGGTCGGCGTTGCGGCGCAACCGAGAGGTGTGACACCATGGCGGTGATCAGCTTGCAAGCGGCAGCCGCTTCGGCGTTGCGGCACCGGGACACTGGACAGGAAGCGACGATGGATAAAAACCGGGCGCTCGACGCAGCGCTGACGCAGATCGAACGGGCCTTCGGCAAAGGCAGCATCATGCGAATGGGCGCCAAGGCCGGTGACCAGCAGATAGAGACCATCCCGTCGGGGTCGTTGGGGCTCGATCTGGCGCTTGGCATCGGTGGGCTGCCACGCGGCCGCATCGTGGAAGTCTATGGGCCCGAGAGCTCCGGTAAGACCACGTTGGCGCTGCACGCGATTGCGGAAGCGCAGCGCCGTGGTGGTGTGTGCGCGTTCATCGACGCGGAGCACGCGCTCGATCCGATCTACGCCCGTAAGCTCGGCGTCGACGTCGACAACCTGCTGCTCAGCCAGCCGGATGGCGGCGAGCAAGCGTTAGAAATCTGCGATACGCTGGTGCGGTCCGGCGCAGTGGACATCCTTGTCGTCGACAGCGTCGCCGCGCTGGTGCCGCGCGCCGAGCTCGAGGGCGAGATGGGCGACAGCCATGTCGGCCTGCACGCGCGGTTGATGAGCCAGGCATTGCGCAAGTTGACCGGCAGCGTCTCCAAGTCCCGCACGATGCTGATCTTCCTGAACCAGATCCGGCTCAAGATCGGCGTCATGTTCGGCAACCCCGAGACGACCACGGGCGGCAACGCGCTGAAATTCTACTCCTCCATCCGGATGGAAATCCGCCGGATCGGCCAGATCAAGGATCGCGAGGAGGTCGTCGGCAACCAGACCCGGGTCAAGGTGGTCAAGAACAAGCTCGCGCCGCCGTTCCGGCAGGTCGAATTCGACATCATGTACGGCGAAGGCATCAGCAAGGTCGGCGAGTTGATCGATCTCGGCGTGAAGGCGAACGTGGTCGAGAAAAGCGGCGCGTGGTTCAGCTACGACAGCACTCGGATCGGCCAAGGCCGTGAGAACGCCAAGCAGTTTCTGCGTGACCACAAGGACATGGCGGAAGCGATCGAACGTCGGGTTCGCGACCAGTCAGGCGTGGTGGCCAACCAGATGGCGACCATTCCGGAAGCCGACGAGGAAACGGAAGCCGCCGGCTAACTTCCATGCTGGATGGCGTGCCCTCGATGTCTGGGGCCGGAGCGTTGCCGCTTCGGCCTGCCGACCACGAATTGATCGACGCGGCCAAGGCGGTTCTGTTGCGGCACTACCGGCCGTTTTGGCATACGGTTGCCGCCGCATTGCGGAGCCGGGATGGCCGTATTTGGACGGGGATCCACTTGGGCGCCACCGTTGGCCGCCTGTCGATCTGCGCGGAAGCGATCGCGCTCGGCCGCCTCGTGATGGAGGGGGACGGCACGATCGAATGCGCCGTCGCGGTTCGGCATCCGAAGCCGGATGAGAGCATCCGAGACATCGCAGTCGTGTCGCCCTGTGGGGCCTGCCGCGAGAACCTGCTCGACTATGACCGGGATACGGCCGTGATCGTGTCGACGGCCGATGGCTTGAAGCGCGTGCCGATCCGGACGCTGTTGCCGTTGCCATATCAACGCTGAGCGGAAACGACCGCGCGTGTTCTGCGTTTGGTCCTGTATGAGCGATGAACCGAAGAACCCGAAGACCGTAGACCATGGTGACGACGCCGCGCCGTCCAATGCCGAGAAAGATCCCCATGACTGGGTGACCGGCGACGAGACGATGACCGGTGCGCAAGCCAGCTACCTCAAGACGTTGTCCGAGGAAGCCGGTGAAGAGTTCGACCCGTCGCTGAGTAAGGCAGATGCCTCGCTGAAGATCGATGAGCTGCAGAACAAGACGGGGCGAGGCAAGACCCGATAGGCCCAGGCTACCGGTCGTTTGCTTAAGCCGGTAAACTCCACTGATGAGTATGTTCAGTGACGTTAGATCGGTCCTCTCGCCGCCTCACCGGGCCGGTTATCCGTTTATCGCGGTCGGTGTCGTGGTGGCAGTTGCCGGCCTGTTTGTCGGCGCCTGGCTCGCTTGGATCGGCGTCGCCTTTGGTCTGTTTTGCCTCTATTTCTTTCGCAATCCGGAGCGGGTGTCGCCAGTCCGACCCGGGGCAGTCGTTGCCCCGGCGGATGGGCGCGTCGTCATGGTCGGCCCGGCAATCCCGCCCGAGGATCTCGGGATGGGACCTGCGCCGCGCTGGCGTGTCGCTATTTTCCTTTCCGTTCTCGACGTTCATATCAACCGGGTGCCGTTCACGGGCGTGGTGACGCGGGTCGCCTATCGTCATGGTGCCTTCGTCAGTGCGAGCATGGACAAGGCGAGCGACAGCAACGAGCGTAATGCGATCGCGTTGCGGCTCGCGGACGGGCGGGAGATGGCGGTGGTGCAGATCGCCGGGCTGATCGCGCGTCGGATCATTTGCAATGTCCGCGAAGGTGATGCCGTGGAAACCGGGGAGCGGTTTGGCCTGATCCGGTTCGGCAGTCGGACCGATCTGTATTTGCCCGAGGGTGTCAAGCCGTTGGTAACGCCGGGTCAGTATATGATCGGGGGTGAGACGGTCATCGCGGAGTTGGATCGGTCGTGACGGACGGGCTGAGACGACCGACCGTGACCGCATTCCGATCGCGGCTGCAGCGTCGGCAACGCCCCCGCATCAGTGGAACGTCGTTCAACCGGCTGATCCCGAACATCATGACGCTGCTGGGGCTGTGCGCCGGGTTGACCAGCATGAGATACGCCCTCGATGCGCGATTTGGCAGCGCGGCGGGCGCCCTCGTGGTGGCGGCCTTTATCGACGGGCTCGACGGTCGCCTGGCCCGCCTTCTGAAAGCGACTTCCCGCTTCGGCGCCGAGTTCGACAGCCTTGCGGATTTCTGTTGCTTCGGCATCGCGCCGGCTTTCATCCTTTATGTCTGGTCGCTGCATAGTTATGGCGGGTTCGGTTTCATTCCCTGCCTGATCTTCGCCGTCTGCATGGCGCTACGCTTGGCGCGGTTCAACGCGGCGCTCGACACTCCCCGGCCGCTCTCGCAAGCCTACGCCTATAATTTCTTCACTGGCGTTCCGGCACCGGCAGGCGCGGGGCTGGCACTGTTCCCACTCTTTCTCGGCCTCGAAGGGCGTGCGCTAGACCTGCCGTGGCTCGCCTACGTGCCGAGACACCCGCTGTTTTGCGCAGCGATCCTGATCGGCACGGCGCTTCTTCTGGTCTCGACCCTACCGGTCTGGAGCTTCAAGAACTTCAAGGTCCGCAGCGAATACGCGCTGCCGTTGTTGCTGGGGGTCGGCGCATTCGCGGCCGTGCTCGTCGCCGATCCATGGGCGGCCCTGGCTGGCGCCGGGCTGATCTACGCCGGGATGCTGCCGTTCAGCCGCCGCAGTTTCCGCCGCTTGCGTCGCGAAGCCGAGGCACTCGGCGGCGGTCCCGCTTCGGCGCACGACTGACCGCGTCTCCATGCGGGTGATCGGCCTGGCGGGCTGGAGCGGGGCCGGGAAGACCACGTTGCTTCGGCACCTCATCCCTGTGCTGACCCAATCCGGCCTACGAATTTCGACCATAAAGCATGCGCATCACGGGTTCGATATCGATCAACCCGGCAAGGATTCCTGGGAACATCGACAGGCTGGGGCGACCGAGGTGCTGGTCGCCTCCGCCCGGCGCTGGGCATTGATGCACGAGCTGCGAGGCGCGCCGGAGCTCGGGCTGGTGGAACTGCTGGCCCGGCTCAGCCCGGTGGATCTGGTTGTGGTCGAGGGCTTCCGCGGGGGGCCGCATCCCAAGATCGAGATACATCGGGCGGCGAACGGAAAGCCTTTTCTTCATCCCGACGACCCGGCCATCGTCGCGCTGGCATCGGATGTCGTCTCGGTCGCGACCCTTCCGCAACGGCGACTGGATGATGTCCCGGGGATCGCGGCCCTGATGCTGGCGCACGCCGTTCCGGTAGGCGCGCTGTCAGGTTAACCGGTCCTTAGCCTTTCGCGGCGACACTGGCGGGGACATACAGGAGATCTCCGCATGGCGTCCAAATTCCGCCTGATCACCCGCAGCGACTTCGATGGCCTGGTTTGCGGGATGCTCTTGCGCGAGCTCGATCTGATCGACGAGGTCAAGTTCGTGCATCCGAAGGACATGCAGGACGGGATCGTCGCGGTCACCGAGCGGGATATCGTGACCAATCTGCCTTACGTGCCGGGCTGCCACCTGGCCTTCGATCACCATGCCAGTGAAGTGCTGCGCAACGAGGGCGGCGGTGCGGCGAACCACATCATCGACCCGATGGCGAAATCCGCCGCGCGGGTCGTGTTCGATCATTTCGGCGGCGCCGCGGCGTTCCCGCAGCTGCAGCCCGGGCTGATGGAAGCGGTCGATCAGGCCGACTCAGCGGACTTCTCGCAAGACGACATCCTGCGGCCGCAAGGCTGGGTGCTGTTGAGCTTCCTGATGGATGCGCGCACCGGACTTGGACGCTTCCATGATTTCCGGATCTCGAACTACCAGCTCATGATCCAGTTGATCGAGCATTGCCGGACCCACTCGGCCGAGCAGGTGCTGGCATTGCCCGACATGCAGGAGCGGGTCCGGCTCTACGCCGAACACCGCGAGCGGTTCGAGGCGCAACTGCGCCGCTGCGTGACCGTCCATGGCAAGGTGGCGTTGCTGGATTTGCGCAATGAGCCGGTGATCTTCGCCGGCAATCGCTTCGCCATCTACGCCCTGTTCCCCGAGTGTAACTCATCCATCCATGTGCTGTGGGGCGTGCGCAAAGAAAGGACGGTGTTCGCGATCGGGAAGTCGATTCTGGACCGCAGCTCACCGGTCGACATCGGCGCCGTGTGCCTGCGCTATGGCGGGGGCGGGCACGAAGCGGCCGGGACCTGTCAGGTCGCCAACGAGGAGGCGGAGCGGGTCGAACAGGAGCTTCTGTCGGCCCTGTCGCCGCCCTCCTGGCGCGCGGCGGCCTAAACCGCCGGCCGCCCCGGTGCTTGTGGTGCCGATGTCAGATGCCCTTGCTCATCGCCTGCACTGGCGGCTGAACGTCCGCCGGCAGCGGGCAGACATACGGCGTCCGGGCAGTGCGCGCGGCGTGATCGGCCTTGGCGCGCTCAACCAAGGCCGAGTTTTCGATGGCGTCGACGGCGGTGCCGGCCATGACCTTGGCGACGTGGATCAGCCCTTTATGCGCTGCGCCCGTCTTCCCCTGCGCCGTGAGCTGCCAGGAATGGAACGGCGTGCCGACGGCACAGGTCGCGCCGCGCGCTTGAACCGTTGGCACGGCCCAGGACACGTCACCCACGTCCGTCGACCCGTTGCCGCCCCGCCCGCGCGCTTCGAGCGGAACCACGAAGTCGCACATCGGCAGGTCGGGTTGGACGGGGATGCCAGCGCGGTCGAACGCTGCCGCGATGTCCTCCGGCAGTAAGGTGGCCCGGATCTGCTCGGCGAACGCTTTGTCCTCGTCGTCGAATTGCGGCGGGCCGAGCCGCTGGAAGTTCTCGTACATCGCCTGCTCGAGGGGACCGTTGCCCATCAGGTTCGACACTGCGCTCACCACCTGCGTCGCGACGGACGTTTCCGTCATCATCGCCGCGCCGTCGGCGATCTTGCGCACGCGCGTGACCAGCTTGGTCAGCTCGCCAAGGTCGGCGGCACGGATCAGGTAGCGGACTTTGGCACGTCCCTGAACCACGTTGGGCGCGATCCCGCCGGCGTCGAGATAGGCGTAGTGCACCCGCGCCGAGGACGGCATGTGTTCGCGCATGTAGTTGACGCCGACGTTCATCAGCTCGACCGCGTCCAGCGCGCTGCGGCCCAGATGCGGCGCGGCGGCGGCGTGCGAGGAACGACCGGTGAAGGTGAAGTCGATGCGCGTATTGGCCAGGCTCACCGGCTCGTTGACACCCGAGAACGAGGCGGGGTGCCACGAGATCGCGATATCGACGTCGCTGAAGGCGCCGTCGCGCACCATGAAGCCCTTCGCGGCGCCACCTTCCTCGGCGGGACATCCGTAGTAGCGGACCCGGCCCGGCAGGCCGCGTTCGGCGAGCCAATCCTTGACCGCGGCCGCTGCGAGCAGGGCGGCCGAGCCGAGCATGTTATGCCCGCAGCCATGCCCCACCCCGCCTTGGCCGTCGACCGGCTTCGGTTCCGCGACGCCTGCCTCTTGCGACAAGCCCGGCAACGCATCGTACTCCCCGAGAATGGCGATCACCGGGCCACCCTCCCCCGCCTCGCCCATCAGCGCGGTCGGGATGCCGGCCACCTTCTCCGTCACGCGGAAGCCTTCCTGCTGCAGCACGCGCAGGTGCTCGGCGGCCGAGCGGTGTTCGCCATAGGCCAGCTCGGGCGTGCCCCACACCTTGTCCGACAACTCGAGATAGGCGGGCGCTTTTTCGTCAACCCGGGTCCAAATCGCTTCGGCGTTCTGCATCTCTCGTCCTCCAGAGTTGCCGACGCTAGACCCGGCTCCGGCGCTTGCCAACCGACCCGGTGCCGGGCAACAAGCCGTCGCTATGAGTGCGAGCCAGCGCCGCGTCTGCCTGTTCGCGCATTATCACCCGAGGCAGCGGCTCCGCCCGCCGCTGCTGAGTTACCTCGCGGCGCTGCAGGCGTGCGGCTACCAAACATTCGTCGCGACGTCGGGCGAGGCACCGCCGCCGGAACCGGACCGGGCGGCGCTGGCGGCGACAGGGGCAGTTTTGCTGTGCCGACCCAATGGCGGCCTGGATTTCGGCGCCTGGCAGTTCCTCGTGCGGCAGGGTTGTGCCGACGGGGCCGACCGGGTCCTGCTCGCCAATGACAGCGTGTTCGGGCCGTTCCGCCCGCTCTCCCCGGTGATCGCCGGGTTGGAGGCCGAGGGGCACGATGTCTGGGGCTTGATCGAGAGCCGGCAACGCGGATGGCACCTGCAATCCTGGTTCCTGCACTTCACGGGAGAGGCGTTCCGGCACGAGCGGGTCCGGCGCGTGTTCGCGCAACCGTTCGAGCGGATGGACAAGGACGCCGTGATCGAGCGCGGCGAGCTCGGGTTGGGTGTGGCGCTTCAGGAGGCCGGGATGCGGACCGGTGCGCTGATCCGCGCGCGTGACGCGACCCGGTCGGCCCGGCACCATGCGCTCAACATGATGCATCTCGACTGGGCGCATAACCTGCTGCGGCGCGGCATGCCGTTCCTCAAGATCGAGCTGCTCCGGCTCAACCCGATGCGGCTTCCCTGGGCGCATGAGTGGGACGCCGTGCTGCGGCAGGCGTTCGGCACCGATACCGGGCCGCTGAACGATTACCTCTACGATTACACCGGCACGGTGCCGGCCAGCCCGGGCGCGCCGTTCCCGGTGCCGCTGCTGCCAGTGCCGGTCCGGCTGGCGATCGGCTACGTGTTTGCGACCCACGACCATGCGCGGGCGCTACGAAACCTGCGCGGCGCGCCCATCCGCTTCCGCATGCCGCCGGAAGGCCTGGTGGCGAAGCCCGCGCCGACGCGGCCTTAACCGACCATTCATCTCTCCCCGTTACGATTGCGGCATGGCAACCACGGATTTCCGCGCTTCGGTAGCGTGCACGGTCTGCGGAGCGGCAGCGGCGGCGTTCGACGTGGTGGACTTCAACAAGTCATGCGAGGAAGTGCGGCACAAATACCTGCCGCTCTCCGGCGAGGCGATCTATTATCATCGTTGCCCCCAGTGCGGGTTTTGCTTCGCGCCAACCATGTGCGACTGGCCGAAGCAGCGCTTCGCCGAGAAGATTTACAATGATGGCTATGCCGATGTGGATCCGGATTATCTCGCCATCCGCCCGCAGGCGAATGCGGCGTTCCTCCTTTCCAGCTTCGCCCGCTTCGGACGACGGCGGCACCTGGATTATGGCGGCGGCAACGGCCTGTTGTCGCGAACGTTGCGGGAGGCGGGCTGGCAGTCCCAAAGCTACGACCCGTTCGTCGACGACGAGACCGAGTTGCAGGCGCTGGGCAGCTTCGACCTGATCTCGGCCTTTGAGGTGTTCGAGCACGTGCCGGACATCCACGCGGTATTGTCGGAGGTGCTGCCTTTGTTGCGCGACGAGGCGGCGCTGATCTTCAGCACCACGATGTCGGACGGCGCCATCGTGCCGGGACGGCGGCTCGACTGGTGGTATGCCGCCCCCCGCAACGGGCACGTCGCCCTGCACAGCCGGGCGAGCCTGCAGACGCTGGCGGCGGATTACGGCTTGCGCCTGGTCAGTCTATCGACCTGGTTGCACCTGTTCCTTCAACCGAGCGTGCCGGAGTGGGCCGTTCCCCTCACGGCCGAAGCACAGCTGGCCTAGCTCGCCGGGTCGGGTCGGCAAACCAGATCGAGGAAAGCCAGCATCATGCCGGACGGGTCGACCTTGTCGTGGCGGCCCCAGAGCTCGTTCCAAACGGACGCCATCACGATCGGCGCGCCCATCAGTTGCGGGAAATGCCGGAGCGGTTCGTATTGCGCCCGGTCCGGCGCTTGGGCCAGCGCGTCGCTGACCACGGCCATCATCGGCGCAATGACGAGGCGGCGATGAATATCGGCCAGGGCGGGAAAGCGCGCGCCCTCGGCGATGATGAGGCGGAGCACGCTGGCGCGGCCCGACGTCTCGAAATCATGGAGGAGCGGCAGCATCAGGCGCTCGAGCCGCCGCCGGAAGCTCTCGTTCGGCGGACCGACATCGTCGCGCAGGCGGGCGAGCGGCTCGGAGATGATCTGCTGCAGCACGAACTCGAACAAGGCTTCCTTGTCGGCGAAATGCAGATAGAGCGTGCCTTTGGCCAGCCCGGCGCGCGCGGCAACGTCGACCATGCGAGTTCCCTCGAAGCCGCGCTCGAGGAACGTCGTCAGCGCCGATTGCAGGATCGCTTCGCGCGTTTGTGCGACGCGCTGCGGGTCCGGCGCGCGGCCTCGCCCGCGACCCCCCGCTACCGTGGCCCCGTCATCCATGCGTCCGTGTAGCCCACATCGTCGCGCGACAAAACGACGGCGTGACCCGGCCACCGCGTCGGCCGGCTCTCACGGCCGGGGCGGGACCTCTGTCTCAGTCGGTCGGTCCGGCCGCAGCAGGGTCGCGGCGTCGAGCGGGCGGTCCATGTGCGCGAGCGCGGAACGCATGGGGGCGCTGGAGAGCGCGATGCTGCCGGCCAGCGAGTCGCTGTAGTCGATGATGAGATAGAGCGGCGACGCGATGGAGAGCGCGGACAACACGACAACGACGTAGACGACCGGGCTGGGCGGCGACGTCATGCCGAAAATGGCGAAGATGATGCAGAGCCATGTCGTCAGGATCAGCAGGAACGGCCAGGCGATGGTCGAATGCGCCTCGAAGATCAGGTGCCAGCGTTGCGCGATCGCGGCCTCGATGCGGCTGCGCAGGGCGGCCGCGATTTGCTGCTGGGCGTCGTCGGCCGGTGTCAGCCGGGTGATCATGACGTCGATCCGCGCGAGCATGGCGCCGAGGCTTCCCGCCTCGATCCCGTCGGCTGGCGTCCCCTGGACGACCACGGGATACGTGCCCGTCGGCGCGGGCTCGCTGCGCCAGCTATCGGCCAAGGCGGCGGCGGTATACTGGCGCAGCAGAAGGCGCACCCCGTCCGCCTGGGGACCATAAAGGATCAGCTTGTGGTCGAGTTCGATGAGATCGGCAGCGAACGCGCTGAGATCGTCGTTGAGCGCATCGAAGCGCTGCTTGGCGTTGGAGGTGAGCAGCCCGAGCACCAGCGCGGCGAAGGTGAGCAACATCCCCATCAACAGCCGGATGCTGTCGACCGCTTCGCGCGACAGATGCCGGTCGTCGATCCATCGTCGGAGCCACAGCCCGGCGGCCGCGCTGCCCAGCATCGCGAGGATCAGCGCGAGGGTGTAGGCGAATTCCATGGAGCCCTCGGGTTGCTCCCGATTATCCGATCGGTTGGCCGGGAAATCGACCGTTATTCGTGAGCCCGCCGTCTCGGGACGCCGTCAGGCGAAGCGAAAGGCGGCGGCCGGGTGCGTGGGCGGGAGCAGCCGGTCGCCGGCGAACAGCTTCTCGCGCAGCGTGCCGGCCGCGTAGCTTTCCTTGTAGAGACCGCGGCGCTGCAGCTCCGGCACCAGCAGGTTCACCACGTCCTCCCAACATTCCGGGGTGACGGTGCGGGAGAGGATGAAGCCGTCCACGTCGGCTTGCTCGATCCAGGCGGCCAGCGCGTCGGCGATCTGCGGGGGGTCGCCGACCATCGGCGACTGGCGGCTGCCGAGGACCATGCGGTCGAGCAGTTTGCGCTTGGTCATGCCGCCCTGCGCCATCGCCTGCAGGTTGGAGGTGATGGCGTTGCTCTCGCCGCCGATCGGCTCGTCCATGCCGAAGCGGTCGAGGTCGATGCCCATGGAGGCGGAGGCGTGGACCAGCGCGGCGTCCCCCGAGGCGTAGCGGCGGTAGTCGGCGAGCTTTGCCTCGGCCAGCGCGGCGGTTTCGGCGACGATCACGGTGGCGCCGACAAAGGCCAGCACGTCCGACCGGGCCCGCCCGGCCGTGGCGGCGGCGTCGCGGATGGCGTCCACATGGGCGCGCACGGCGGCGTGGCTGCCGCCGTTGAGGAACACGCATTCCGCATGCGCCCCGGCGAAGGCGCGCCCGCGCCCCGACGAGCCCGCCTGATACAGCACGGGCGTGCGTTGCGGCGACGGCTCGCAGAGGTGCAGCGCGGACATGCGGTGGAACGGGCCGTCATGGGTCACGGTGCGGACCCGCGCCGGGTCGGCATAACGGCCGCCCTGCCGGTCGCGGAGCACGGCGCCTTCCGCCCAACTGCCTTCCCACAGCGCGTAGACCGCCCGCATGTAGTCCTCGGCGACGTCGTAGCGGTCGTCGTGCGCGCGCTGGCGGTCCTGGCCCATGGCGCGGGCGGCGCTGTCCAGGTAGCCGGTGACGACGTTCCAGCCGACCCGGCCCCGGGTGAGGTGGTCGAGGGTCGACATGCGGCGGGCGAAGGTGAAGGGCGGTTCGTAGCTGAGATTGACGGTCACGCCGAAGCCCAGGTCCCGCGTCACGGCGGCCATGGCGGGGACCAGCAGCAGCGGGTCGTTCACCGGAACCTGGACGGCGTGTTCGATCGCGGCGGCCGGGCTGCCGCCATGGACGTCGTAGACGCCGAGCACGTCGGCGAGGAACAGGCCGTCGAACAGGCCGCGCTCGAGGGTGCGGGCGAGGCCGGTCCAGTGCTCGAGGCTGGTGTAGTCGGCCGAGCGGTCGCGCGGGTGGCGCCAGAGCCCCTGCTGGATGTGGCCCACGCAGTTCATGTCGAAGGCGGTCAGGCGGATCTGCTTCATGGGCTTGCGTCCGAGGCGGGGAGGTCTCCCAATAGCGGGCAGAATGGATGGGGGGAAACGAGGGTGAAACAACACCAGCTCGCGGCTGCGCTCGGGGCCGCAACCGCCGCCGTCGCGAAAGAGCTTCTGGGATGACCGGGCTCCTCGACGGTAAGACCGCGCTGGTCACCGGCGGCGGCAACGGCATCGGGCGGGCGACGGCGCTGGCCATGGCGCGGGAGGGCGCGCGGCTCGTGGTCGCCGACATCGAGCCAGACACGGCGGCGGCGACGGTGGCGGCGATCAACGAGGCCGGCGGCCAGGCGATCGCCAAGGCGGGCGACCTGACCCAGGACGGCGAGGTCGCCGCGCTGATCGAGGCGGTACTGTCGACCTACGGGCGGCTCGACTGCGCGTTCAACAATGCCGGCATCGCGCCCTACCAGCTCGACATGCAGAACCGCCGCGCCGCCGAGTGGGAGGAGGCCGCGTGGGATCGGATGATCGACATCAATCTCAAGAGCGTGTGGCTGTGCATGAAGCACGAGCTGCCGGCGATGCAGGCGCAGGGCGGCGGGTCGATCGTGAACACGGCATCGATCGCCGGGCTGGTCGGGCTGCGGGTGTCGTCGGCCTACGTGGCGGCCAAGCATGCGGTCATCGGGCTGACCAAGGCGGCGGCGCTGGATTACGGGGCGGACAACATCCGAATCAACGCGATCTGCCCCGGCTACGTGGAGACGCGCATGACGAACACGAGCCGCGCCATCTTCGGCGAGCGGCTGGTGGCCAACACCCCGCTGGGCCGCCTCGGCACCCCGCCGGAGATCGCCGAAGCGGTGGTGTGGCTCTGTTCGGACCGCGCCAGCTTCGTGCACGGCGCCGCCTATGCGGCGGATGGGGGATGGACGGCGGCGTGAGAGGGGTGCGCCGCATGAAGTGACCGGCGGCGCCGTCCGGGCGGCCGGGCCGGTCCCCAGATATGGCTCCTCACTCACGCGGATTGCTTGCCATGAACAGGACCAGTGTCGCCGCCCTCGCCCTCGTATTGCTCGCCGGCAGTGTCGGTTTGGCCCGGGCTGCCGGCCCCAACGATCTCGGGGGTGCGCCCAGCCTGTCGAGCCCGGGCGGGAGTGGCACGTCGGTCGGCGGCGGCCGATCGGTGGGTGCCGCATCCGGCACCGCATTGGGCGGGCCGCCCAGCAGCCAATCCCTCGGCGCCGCCCCCGGCACGTCGGTCGGCCCGAGCGGGATGAGCAGTTCGTCGCTGGGCGCCGCTCCCGGCACGTCGCTCGGCGGCCGACCGTAGCCGCAGGGGCCGGCTCTAGCTCGTTCGGGGCCGGCCGTGGCGCTCGATGTCGGCCTCGATCACCGCACGATCGAGCGTGCCCCAGGGTGAGTGCGCACCCGAGAGGTGGCGTCGGAAGACGCTGAAGCGTTCCTGGCCGACCCGATGCAACCGCCGGAGTTCCGGCAGCGGGTCGGGGCTGTCGTCGACCCGGAGATCGACCTCCGGGTAGGGGTCGTCGCCACAAACCTTGAGGCCCGCGCTCTGCTTGCCGCGCTTGTCGCCGCCCGCGGCCTCGCCCGCTTCGAGCGCGGCCATGAGGCGCTCCGCCACGCTACCCGCTGCTGCGGCGTAGCCGTCCAGCATGGCCGGCAGCACGTCGGGCCCGGCCAGCATGTTGCCGGCGACGGACACCTCGTGGCCGCCGAGGTCGCCGGCCCAGCCGACGCAGTCGGGGCCGGTGTGTCGAGCGGACCGGCCGTGGCGATCCAACAAGTGGACCTGCCGCTGCGCTCGCCCCGGGTCGGGCCCGAGCAGGTCGGCGAGGATGAGGTCCGGAGCGTCGGCCGCGCGCAGCCGGTCCAGGGCCGGGCGGACGTGCATCGGGTTGGGCAGGGCCTGCACCGAGAGCGCGCCGACCCGGCCTTCGACGTGAATGCACAATGCGCCGACCGCGAAGAAGCGCGACGCGACGGCGGCGCCGAGGGCGCCGGTGGCCGGGTCGCGGGCCAGGATCGAGTAGGTCACGCCGTCACTCCGATGCACGAGCGGCCAGCGTAGGGTCAGGCGGAACCGACACCAAGAGTGTGCTTACGGTCTTGCCGGCCCGGCTCGGAGCGGGCCAACTCGCCCCGGTCATCACGGAGCAGCAGCCATGCCATTCACCACGCGGCCGGAGTTGCGCGGCACGTTCGGCGCGGTCGCCTCCACGCATTGGCTGGCCTCGGCCACCGGGATGGGCGTCTTGGAGCGGGGCGGCAACGCGTTCGACGCCGCGGTTGCCGCCGGGTTCGTGTTGCAGGTGGTGGAGCCGCACCTGAACGGGCCGGGCGGCGAGGTGCCGATCCTGGGTTGCCGCCCGGACGACCCGGAGCCCTTCGTCATCTGCGGCCAAGGCTGCGCGCCCGCCGGCGCGACGACCGGCCATTTTCGCGCCCTCGGGCTCGACCTCGTCCCCGGCACCGGGCAACTCGCCGCCTGCGTGCCCGGCGCGTTCGGCGCCTGGCTGACCTTGCTGCGCGATTGGGGCACGGCGAGCCTGCGCGAGGTGCTGGCCCCGGCCATCGGCTACGCCGCGTCGGGTCACGCGCTGGTGCCGCGGATCTCGGCCGCCATCGGGTCGATGCGGGAGCTGTTCGAAACGGAGTGGCGCTCGTCCGCCGCGATCTATCTCCCGAACGGCGCGGTGCCGCAGCCCGGCGCGCTGTTCCGCAACCCGGTGCTGGCCGGGTTCTACACCGCGTTGCTGGCCGAGGCGGAGACGGCCGGCAGCCGCGACCGGCAGATCGAGCGAGCGCTCGACTACTGGTATCGCGGGCCGGTCGCCGAGGCGGTCGACCGGTTCGCCCGCACGGAGGTCATGGACGTGTCGGGCCGCCGGCACCGGGGTTTGCTGACGGCCGACGACCTCGCCCGCTGGTCGCCGGCGATCGAGCGCCCGCTGGCGGTCGATCACGGCCGCTATCGCGTGTTCAAATGTGGCCCGTGGTCGCAGGGGCCGGCGCTGCTGCAGGCGTTGCAGATCCTGTCGGGTGTCGACCTGGCGGAGATGGACCCGGTCGGGCCCGACTTCATCCACACCGTCGCGGAAACGATCAAGCTGGTCATGGCCGATCGGGATGCCTGGTACGGCGACGATCCCGCCGTGCCGCTGGAGGCGTTGCTGTCGACCGATTACGCGGCCGAGCGCCGGGCGCTGATCGGCGCGTCGGCGTCCACGGCCCTGCGCCCGGGCGCGCCGGGCGGGCGGGCGCCGACCCTGCCGCCGGTCGTGCTGGCCGGCACGCGGGCACGCGGGGTCGGCGCGGGGGAGCCGACCATGGCGGCGCAGGGCGGGCCGGTGCCGGCGACGCTGGACCGTCGCGGTGAGGCCGTGCTGACGCCCGACGGCGTCCGCCGCGGCGACACCTGCCACGTCGACACGGTGGATCGCTGGGGCAACATGGTGGCCGCGACCCCGTCCGGCGGGTGGTTCCAATCGAGCCCGGCGATCCCGGAGCTTGGCTGGGGGCTGACGGTGCGGGGGCAGATGTTCTGGTTGCAGGAGGGGCTGGCCTCGTCGCTCGCGCCCGGGCGGCGGCCGCGCACGACATTGACGCCGTCCTTCGCGTTCCGCGACGGCCGGCCGTATCTCGCCTTCGGCACGCCGGGCGGCGACCAGCAGGAGCAATGGTCGCTCGCCTTCTTCCTGCGCCACGTCCATCACCGGATGGACCTGCAGGAGGCGATCGACGCGCCGGGCTTCCATACCGACGACCTCGTCGCCTCGTTCTGGCCGCGGGAGGTGGCGCCGGGCTCGCTGACGTTGGAGGGTCGCGTTCCGCCGGAGACGGCGGCCGAGCTGCGCCGCCGGGGCCATGCGGTGACGGTCGGGGATGATTGGTCGGAAGGCCGGTTATCGGCTTGCGCGCGCGAGTCGGATGGCGACGCGTTCGTGGTCAAGGCGGGGTCGAACCCGCGCGGGATGCAGGGCTATGCCGTCGGGCGCTGACGGCAAAAGGAGCAACAATGGGTAAACGATCTTTGACGCGTGCGGCGCTGGTGGCCGTCGCGTGGGGCGCGGTGCTCGCGGGGGCGACAGGGGCGCGGGCGCAGGCGCCGTCGGTCCTGCGCATCGGCATCCAGGACGACCCCGACTCGTTCGACCCGGCCCGCGCCTACAGCTTCGTCGGCCGCATCATCCTGACCAGCCTGTGCAACAAGCTGGTCGACACCGCGCCCGACCTGTCTTTCGTGCCGCAGCTCGCCCTGTCGTGGGACACGGCGGCGGACGGCATGAGCGTGACCTTCAAGCTGCGGCCGGGGGTCAAGTTCTCCGACGGCACCGACATGGACGCCGCCGCCGTGGCCTTCAACATCGAGCGTAACCTCACCTTGCCGACCAGCCGGCGGCGGAGCGAGATCGCCGCCGTCGAGAGGGTGGAGGTCGTCGACCCGCTCACCGTGCGATTCCACCTCAAGACGCCGTTCGCGCCCTTGATCGCGCAGCTCTCGGACCGGGCGGGCGTCATTGCGTCGCCCAGGGCGCTGGCGAACCCGGCCGGCTTCGACGCCGCGCCGGCGTGCTCCGGACCGTTCAAGCTGCAGGAGCGGGTGGCGCAGGATCGGATCGTGCTGGTGCGCGACCCGCTCTACTGGGATCGCGACCATTTCCACTTCGACCGGGTGGAATACCGCGTCATCACCGACCCGACGGTGCGGCTGGTGAATCTGCGGACCGGGGTGCTGGATCTCGCCGAGCGCGTGCTCGCCAGCGACGTGGCCGCCGTCAAAGCCGACCCGGCGCTGACCGTGCTGGTCGGGCCGAGCCTGCAGTACAACGGCATCACCTTCAATTTCGCCAATGGCACCGGGATGAGCCCGGCATTCGGCAAATCCGCGGCGCTGCGCGAGGCACTGGAGCTGTCGCTGGACCGGGACGCAATCAACCAGGTGATCTTCGAGGGCAACGCGGTGCCCGGCAACCAGCCGGTGGCGCCCGGCAGCCGCTTCTACGCGCCGGACCGCCCGGTGCCGCCGCGCGACCTCGACCGTGCCCGGGCCCTGGTCGCCGCGAGCGGGGTGGCGCACCCGAGCCTCACGCTGAACCTGCAGAACAACGCGGACCAGACGCAGCTCGGCGAGATGATCCAGGCGATGGCCCGCGAGGCCGGCATCGACGTGACGCTACGGGCGATGGAGTTCCAGACCCAGCTGCAGGCGCAGTCGAGCGGCAACTTCCAGGCGAGCCTGATCGGCTGGAGCGGCCGGGTCGATCCGGACGGCAACACCTATACGCTGCTGGGCTGCACCTCGCCGACCAATGACGGCCGCTGGTGCGCCGGCGCCGAACCGTTCCTGCTGGCGGGGCGCGCTTCCGTCGACGCGGCCAAGCGCGTCGAGGACTACCACGCGGCGTTCCGCGTCATCGCGGACGAGCGCCCGATCATCTACCTATACCATCCGCCGCTGATCATGGCGCTGACCCGCCGGCTGAACGGCGTCACCTATCATCCGGACGGCTTGATGCGGCTCCGGGACGTGTCGTTCCGGTAGTCGGGCCCTCTAAACGAGCGATGCCCGGCCGGAGCCGGGCATCGCGACACGCCTCTTAAGGGGGCGTTTAGAACTGGTTCATCGTGTTGTGGGCGCCGCCGGCCTTCAGAGCGGCCGCGCCGGCGAAATATTCCTTGTGGTCGTCGCCGATGTCGGAGCCCGCCATGTTCTGGTGGCGGACGCAGGCGACGCCCTGGCGGATCTCCTGCCGCTGGACACCCTTGACGTAACCGAGCATGCCCTCGGCGCCGAAATACTCGCGGGCCAGGTTGTCGGCCGCCAGCGCTTCCGTGTGGTACGTCGGCAGGGTGATCAGGTGGTGGAAGATGCCGGCCCGCTTGGCCGCATCGGCCTGGAAGGTGCGGATGCGCTGGTCGGCTTCGCTGGCGAGCGGGGTGGCATCGTAGTCGACGCTCATCAGCTTGGTGCGGTCATAGGCCGATACGTCGTTGCCGTTCTCGACCCAGCTATCATAGACCTGCTGGCGGAAGTTCAGCGTCCAGTTGAAGGACGGCGAGTTGTTGTAGGCCAGCTTGGCGTTCGGCACGACGGCGCGGATGCGGTCCATCATGGTCGCGATCTGCTCGACGTGGGGCTTCTCCGTCTCGATCCACAGCAGGTCTGCACCGTTCTGGAGCGACGTGATGCCGTCCAGCACGCAACGGTCGGCGCCGGTGCCCGCCCGGAACTGGTAGAGGTTGCTCGGCAGGCGCTTGGGCCGCAGCAGCTTGCCGCCGCGGTTGATCAGCACGTCGCCATTGCCGATGGCGTCGACCGTCACTTCCTCGCAGTCGAGGAACGAGTTGTATTGGTCGCCGAGATCGCCCGGCGCGTGGCTGACGGCGATCTGCTTGGTCAGCCCGGCGCCGAGGCTGTCGGTGCGGCAGACGATGACTCCGTCCTCCACGCCGAGCTCGAGGAAGGCGTAACGTAGGGCGCGGATTTTGGCGATGAAGTCCTCATGCGGCACGGTGACCTTGCCGTCCTGGTGGCCGCACTGCTTCTCGTCGGACACCTGGTTCTCGATCTGCAGCGCGCAGGCGCCGGCCTGGATCATCTTCTTGGCCAGCAGGTAGGTGGCTTCCGCATTGCCGAACCCGGCGTCGATGTCCGCGATGATCGGCACCACGTGGGTCTCGTGGTTGTCGATTTGCGACTGCAGCTCGGCCGCCTTGGCGTGGTCGCCGGCAGTGCGGGCCGCATCGACGGCGCGGAACAGGTTGCCGAGCTCGCGGGCATCGGCCTGGCGCAAGAAGGTGTAGATCTCCTCGATCAGTTTCGGCACGGAGGTCTTCTCGTGCATGGACTGGTCCGGCAACGGGCCGAACTCGGAGCGGAGCGCGGCGACCATCCAGCCGGACAGGTAGATGTAGCGGCGCTTGGTGGTGCCGAAATGCTTCTTGACCGCGATCATGTGCTGTTGGGCGACGAAGCCGTGCCAGGCGCCGAGGGACTGGGTGTAGGTGGTCGGGTCGGAGTCATAGGCGGCCATGTCTGCCCGCATCACGCCGGCGGTGTAGCGAGCGATGTCGAGGCCGGTCAGGAAGCGGTTCTGCAGCCGCATGCGGCCGACGGCCTCCGGGCTGATGGCGTTCCAAGTGCCCTTCTTGCTCTCGATCAGGGAGGAGACCCGGTCCACCGTGCTCTGGAAGCCGGTGTCCTGCTGCGGCAGGGCGGGCGCGCCGCCGAAGCCGTCGGGCGCGTAGTTGATGGCGGACATGATTTCTCCAAATCAGTCGCGGCTGGAGCCGCGGGCGCGGCGGCCCGAGGCCGCCGCGGCAGGAAAGGGGGCTGCCGTCGAGGGCAGCCCCAGATCAGCGAGGACGCGGAGCGTCCCCGGTCAGTCAGGACGCGTAATGGATGTCGTCGTGGGTCGCGCTGCTCGGCGTGGCGACGCGGGCGGCGTCCGACACCCGCGGATACGCGCGGCGCTCGGCCGCGACGTCGCGGGCCCAATGGTGGTCATGGCAAAGTCCATCGTCGTGATCCGCGGCCACGAAGGTGGCGGCAGGCACCGAGAGGGCGCGGGACGTCAGCATTTCGAGGGAAGCGGTGCGGTCGATGATGGACATTGTCTTGAGCTCCACGGCGGCGAGATTTGCCGTGACTAGAAAACACAATCCGACACCGAATGAAAACAGGTGAAACGCTTGAGGCACGGTAATGCTGTCAAGTTTTTACTTGTCATGTCTTGACGCCGTAAAGGTCGGTAAAGCCGACGGGGCCGCAGCGGTTGAAGCGCGCCGGGGCGCGCCCGATATTCTGCGCAACAGGAGTTCAGCGCATGACCGCACTCTCGATCCTCGACCTCGCCCCCGTGCCGCAAGGCGCGACCACCGGCGACGCGCTGCGGCGCGCGCGCGACCTGGCGCAGAATGCCGAGCGGCTCGGCTACAACCGCTACTGGATGGCCGAGCACCACAACATGGTCGGCATCGCCAGCGCCGCGACCTCCGTGGCGCTCGGCTTCGTGGCGGAGGGCACCTCGCGCATCCGCATCGGCGCCGGCGGCGTCATGCTGCCGAACCATTCGCCGCTGGTGATCGCGGAACAGTTCGGCACGCTGGACGCGCTATATCCGGGGCGGATCGACCTCGGCCTCGGCCGCGCGCCCGGAACGGACGGCTATACCTGGCGCGCCATGCGGCGGGACCCCGGCAGCTCCGACCGCTTCCCGCAGGACGTGCTGGAGCTGCAGGCGCTGCTGGGCCCGGTGCAGGACAACCAGCACGTGCGCGCGGTGCCGGGGATGGGCAGCAACATCCCGCTGTGGATCCTGGGTTCCAGCACGTTCGGCGCCCAGCTCGCGGCCGTGCTCGGCCTGCCCTACGCCTTCGCCTCGCATTTCGCGCCGGGCTCGCTGCTGCCGGCGCTGCGGACGTATCGGGAGAACTTCCGCCCGTCGGCGCAGCTCAGCCGGCCCTACGCCATGGTGGGCTGCAACGTGTTTGCCGCCGATACGGATGCGGAAGGCCAGCGTCTGTTCACCTCGCAGCAGCAGGCCTTCACCAACATGCTGCGCAACACCCGGGGCAAGCTGCAGCCCCCGATCGACGACATCGACAGCTACTGGGAGCCGCAGGAGAAGGCGCAGGCCTCGTCCATGCTCGCCTGTTCGTTCGTCGGCAGCGCGGACACGGTGGGCCGCGGGCTCGAGCGTTTCATCGCGCAGACCGGGGCGGACGAGCTGATGGTGGCGTCGGCGATCTTCGACCAATCGGCACGGGTGCATTCCTACGCGGTGCTGGCCGAAGCGGCGGCCTCGTTCGGACTCAAGCAAGCCGCATGAGCGACCCGTTATGAGCGACCCGGTCCCGCCCGACGAAAGCAAGCTGACGCGCACGAAGCAGCGTTGGGCGGCGGAAGGCCGGTTCATCACCGGCCGGGTCGCGCGGGACGGGGGCGACCGGTTGCCGCCGGGTCAGCACCTCGTGCGGGATTGGCCGGTGCTGGACCTCGGCGTGCAGCCGGCGATCGACCCGGCGCGGTGGGAGCTGCGCGTGTTCGGCCTGGTGGACGAGCAGACGCGGTGGGACTGGGACGGCTTCCTGGCGCTGCCGCAGCGCGAGGCGGTGAGCGACATGCACTGCGTGACCACCTGGTCGCGCTACGACAATCGCTGGGCCGGCGTGTCGACGCGGGACGTGCTGGCGGCGGTGGGGCCGAAGCTGGAGGCGCGCTTCGTGGTGCTGCACTCCTATGACGGCTACACGACCAACCTGCCGTTGGAGGATTTCGCGGCGGAAGACGCGATGCTGGTGCATCGATGGGACGGAAACCCGCTCTCCCGCGAGCATGGCGGCCCCGTTCGCGCGCTGGTGCCGCACCTATACCTCTGGAAGAGCGCCAAGTGGCTGCACCGGATCGAGCTGATCGGGGCGGACCGGGCAGGCTATTGGGAAGACCGCGGCTACCACGAGCGCGGTGATCCGTGGGCGGAGCAGCGCTACTCCGATTAGAGCACTTCCTGGTTGCCTAGCCGCGACGGACGCCCACGGCGACGGCGGCGGTGACCAGAAGCAGGCCGACTGCCTCCAGCGGGCCGAGCGGCTCGCCGAGCAGCGGGACGGAGAGCGCGCCGGCCACCGCCGGCACCAGCGCCGTGACGAGCGAGACGCGCTCGGGGCCGATCAGGATCAGGGCGCGGGTGAACAGCAGCACGGAGACCACCGTGACCAGCAGGCCCTGGACGAGGGCCTGGAACAGGCTGACCGCGATCGGGACTTGCGCCAGGTTGCTCGGCAGGGCGAGCGCCCAGACCGGCAGGTACGCGAGTCCGGCACCGAGGCCGACGGTGCTGACCACCTGCCAGGGCGTCAGCGCCCAGCGCCGGGCGAGGATGGTGAAGGCGGCCCAGGATATCACGGCGGCGAAGAACAGCAGGTCGCCCTTCCAGGCACCGGGCCGGGCACCGTGCACGAAGGCGGCGTCGCCGAGCAGCACGAGACCGAGCAGCAGCAGGCCCAGGCTGGCCAGACGGGCCCGGCTCCACCGCTCGGCGCCGACCAGGACCAGCCCGATCGTGACGAAGAAGGGCAGGCAGCCCGAGGTGATGACCGAGCCGTGCGCGGCCGGCGCGTAGGTGAAGCCGAGATAGGCCGGCAGCGGGAAGCACAGCCCGGCCAGCACCGCCACCACCGCCGCGCGCCGGAGCGGCACGCCGCGGCCCGGCCCCGCCGCGTAGGCCGCCGCCGCGATCGGCAGCGCCACCGCGTATCGCAGCGCGGCGACGTCCCACGAGGTCAGCCGCGGGCCGGGCGCCAGGGCGGCGTAGCGCCCGGCCAGCGCGAAGCCCGACCAGAGCAGCACCACCACGGCGGCATAGCCGTAGCCGACCCGAAGGGCGCGGGCGGTCGGGGGTGGGAGGGTGGCGGTCGGCATGGCGGGGCAGCATAGGCACGCCCCCCGCGTCCCGCGAAGGCGGCGCCTGCGCGGCGAAGGGATGAAAGGCTGCCCTGCGTGGGCGGCGACGCTATGGGCTGGCGCAGCGCGGCCGGGATCGGCACAGTCCGCCGAAGGGGGTTCGCACGCGATGGATTGGCACGGGGATCACTGCGCGGGGTGGCTGGCGGAAGCCGGTCCGCGGGCGCGCGCGGCGGCCACCGAGCTGGCGACGGCGCCGGCGGCACAGCGCGATGCCGCCTTGCGGGCCGCGGCCGACGCGCTGCGGACCGATGCGGCGGCGATCCTGGCGGCCAATGCGGCCGATATCGCCGAGTTCGCAGGGTCGGCTTCGTTCCGCGACCGGTTGCTGCTGACGCCGGAGCGGGTGGCGGCGATGGCGGACGGGCTGGAGGCGATCGCCGCCCTGCCCGACCCGTTGGCGCGCACCCTGGCCGAATGGACCCGGCCGAACGGGCTGCGGTTCAGCCGGATCGCGCAGCCGCTCGGCGTGATCGGGATGATTTACGAGAGCCGGCCCAATGTGGGGGCGGATGCGGCCGGGTTGTGCGTCAAGTCGGGCAATGCGGCGATCCTGCGCGGCGGGTCCGACAGCCGGCGCTCGGGCGAGGCGATCGGGGCGGCGATGCGGGCCGGGCTGGCGGCCGCCGGGCTGCCGACGGATGCGATGCAGTCGCCGCCGGGCTCCGACCGGGGCTACGTGGCCGCCATGCTGGCCGGGGCCGGGCAGATCGACCTGATCATCCCCCGCGGTGGCCGCTCGCTGGTCGAGCGGGTGCAGGCGGAGGCGCGGGTGCCGGTGCTGGCCCATGCGGAAGGGCTCTGCCACACCTACGTGCACGCCGCTGCCGACCCCGCCATGGCACGCGCCGTGCTGGCCAACGCCAAGATGCGGCGCACGGGGGTGTGCGGCGCCACGGAAACGCTGCTGATCGATGCGGCCTGCGCGCCGGCGCTGCTGCCCGATTTGGTGGCCGACCTCGCCGCGCTGGGGTGCGACTTCCGCGCCGACGAGCGGGCGCGGGCGATCGTGCCCGGCCTGCCGCCCGCGGGACCCGCCGAGTTCGCGACGGAATGGCTCGGCCCGACGCTGTCGATCGCCGTGGTGGACGGGGTGGCGGCGGCGCTGGCGCACATCGCCCGCTATGGCAGCGAGCATACGGAGGCGATCATCACGGCCGACCCGGCAGCGGCGGAGCGCTTCCTGGCCGGGGTGGGCAGCGCGGTGGCGCTATGGAACGCCTCCACCCAGTTCTGCGACGGCGGCGAGTTCGGCTTTGGAGCCGAGATCGGCATCGCGACGGGGCGGATGCACGCGCGCGGGCCGGTCGGGCCGGAGCAGCTCACCACCTTCCGCTACGTGGTGCGCGGCGACGGCCAGGTGCGTCTCTGAGGCAGCGGGCGGTCGCCGACGCGCTGCCGCACCGGGTCGTCGATCCGCTGCCGCGATGGGGCGACCGTCGGCGGGTGCGGGTCGGGTTGCTGGGCGGGTCGTTCAATCCGGCCCATGACGGGCATCGGCACATCGCGACCCTGGCACGGCGGCGGTTGGCGCTGGACCAGGTGTGGCTGCTGGTCTCCCCGGGCAATCCGCTGAAGCCGCGGGCGGGAATGGCGCCGCTGGCCGAGCGGCTGGCGAGCGCGCGGCGGATCGCCGACGGGCGTCGGATCGTGGCCACCGCGATGGAGGCGCGGATCGGGCAGCGCTACACGTTCGATACGCTGCGAGCGTTGCGGCGGCTGTTTCCGCAGGTGTGCTTCGTGTGGCTGATGGGGGCGGACAACCTGCAGCAATTGCCGCGCTGGCAGCATTGGACGGCGATCGTGCGATTGATGCCGTTCGCGGTCTTGCCACGGCCGGGCTATAACGGTCGCGCGTTGGCCGGCCAGGCCGCGCACCGGTTCCGCCGGGCGTTTCGGCCGCCGCGGATGGCGGCCGGGCTGGCCTGTCGACCCGCTCCGGCCTGGACATTCCTGCCGGCGCGGCAAAGTTCGCTATCCGCCACCGCGCTCCGCCGCTCCAACCCCGCTACCCGACAAGGAATGCCGTCATAGCCAGGAAACCACCGCAGGACCCGGGCACCAAGCCAGCGGGCACGAAGACGTCGGGCCGCCCGTCCTCCAAGGCGACGGCGAGCTTGGCCGAGGCCGTCAAGGCGCCCGGAACGCCGCGCAAGAAGGCGGCCGTCGCCGGGCCGCGTGCGCGCGCCGCCAAGCCGGCCGCGCCGCCGCAGCCCTCGGCGACGGAACGGCTCGACAAGCTGCAGGCCGCCATCGTGGAGAGCCTGGAGAGCGACAAGGGCGAGGACGTGGTCACGCTCGACCTGGCGGGCCGCGCCGCGTTCGCGGATCGCATGGTGATTGCGACCGGGCTGGCCGACCGTCAGATCACGGCCATGGCGACCCATCTGGAAGAGAAGCTGTCCGAGCTGGGGATCAAGCGGGTCCAGATCGAGGGCGCCGGCGGGTCCGACTGGGTGCTGATCGACGCGGGCGACATCGTGATCCACTTGTTCAAGCCGGAGTCGCGCGAGCTCTACGGGTTGGAGCGGATGTGGGGCGCAGATCTGGACGAGCCGCCGGGCTGAGGCCGGCGCTAGCCCTTGCGGGTGGGGTGAACGTTGGGCTTCAGGTTCAGCGCCGGCGCCGGCTTGAGGCTCACATAGGCCTGGCCGTTCCAGACGAAGTGGTCGTCCTCCGACAGGATGTCGTTGCGGCCGCGGGTCTTCTTGGCCGAGACGGTGAGCCGCCCGGTGGCGCCGTCCAGCACGCGGATCCAGCGGCCCCGCTCGAACGAGTAGACCGCCGTGGTGCAGCCGGCCGAGCCGCAATCGGCCGGGGACTGGAGCTGCACCAACAGGGCCGGGGTGGGGCCGCCCAGGATGGCGCGGGCCGTCAGCACCAGCGGCGTATCGCCGCGGGCGCGGGCTGCCTCGAGGTCGGCGGCGGCCAACTTGCGGGCGGTGCTGTCGGCCTGGGTGCCGGGATTGCTCTGCAGCTGGACGGGGGTGGCCGGCGGCTGGCGCGAGGGCGCGGCGGCGCCGAGCAACAGCGCGGCACAGGCGAGCAGCAGGCGGGAGCGGAGCACGGACATGCCTCGTCCCTTACATGTTGCTGATCGCGGTGGGCAAGCTCCGGCAGGGGCCGGAACGGCAGTTGCTGGAGCGCTACCAGCTCCGCCTCCGCCCGGCGCTGCAGGTGCGCGAGGTCGCCGACGCGACGGGGGCGGCAACCGAGATCAAGCGGCGGGAAGGGGCGGCGATCCTGGCGGCGCTGCCGCCGGGGGCGTTCCTGGTCGCGCTCGACGGTGCCGGTGAGGCGACGAGCAGCGAGGCGCTGGCAGAGCGGCTACAGCGCTGGTACGAGCAGGCCCGGCCGCTCGCTTTCGCCATCGGCGGCGCGGAAGGGCTGGACCCGGCGGTGCTGGCCGTTGCCGGCTTCCGGCTCTCGCTGGGGCCGATGACCTGGCCGCATATGCTGGTGCGGGCCCTGCTCGCCGAGCAGCTGTATCGGGCCCAGTCGATCGGGGCCGGGCACCCTTATCATCGCGGCTGAACATCCAACGGGCTGGTCGGGCGTTGGGAGCGACGGAGGGCCAAACGATGAGCGATGCCAGCGAGCAGCAGATCCGGGAGCGGGCGTATGCCCTGTGGGAGAAGGAGGGGTCGCCGGAGGGACGGGATGCCGAATTCTGGGAACGGGCGAAGTCCATGATCGAAACGGAGCCGATGAAGGTCACGCAAACCCGCGGCGAGGGTGATCGCGAGATCGACGTCGCGATGGACGACACCTTCCCGGCGAGCGATCCGCCGGCGTTCACGGCCGACCGCGGCCCCGTCAAGCGGTAGGGGCCGCGACCGCCGCCTGTTAAGCGGTTTCGGCGACCGTCCGCCGCGTCACGATGGCGGGGCGGGCGTCTTGTCGCGAAAGCGGCAGGGCTCGGCGGCGGCGCAATGCCAGCATTCCGGCCGCCGGGCTTTGCAGATGCGGCGTCCGTGCAGGATGAGCCAATAATGCGCGGCGCGGAGGTGCTGGGGCGGGACGCGCGCCAGCAGCCCCGCCTCCACTGCCATCGGTGTCTTACCGGGGGCGATGCCGGTGCGGTTGCCAAGGCGGAACACATGCGTGTCGACCGCCATGGTCGCCTCGCCGAAGGCCACGTTGAGGACGACGTTGGCGGTCTTGCGGCCGACGCCGGGGAGCGCTTCCAGGGCGGCCCGATCGGACGGGACGGCGCCGCCGTGCCGCTCGACCAGCAGGCGGGAGAGCTCCGCGACGTTCTTGGCTTTGCCTTGCCACAGGCCGAGCCGGCGGATGAAGGGCGCGATCCCATCGGCGCCGAGGGCAGCCATGGCGGCAGGGTCCGGTGCGGCGGCGAACAGGGCGGGGGTGGCGCGGTTGACGCTCACATCCGTGGACTGGGCGGAGAGCACCACGGCGACCAGCAAGGTGAAGTCGTCGGTGAAGTCCAGCTCGCTTGCGCCTTCGGCGTAGAGCGTGCCGAGGATGTCGATGAAGCGGGCCACCTCGGCGCGGTTCATCTTCGGGGTCTTGCGGGGCACTGTGGGCATGGCGCTGCATAGCGCGGGGCGCGCCGGCGATGAACCGGATGGATGCGCCGCTGGCCTGGCGGAGTCCGGCCGCGCCCCATATCTGCAAGCGATGACGAGCGAAACCGTCCCCACCTTGTTCGAGGCCGTGATCACGCCGCACCGCAGCCTGGGCCGGCGCGGCATGCGGTGGTTGATCGGGGCGCTGGTGCTGCTGAGCGGGGCGGTGTCGACCGGGCTGTGGCTGGCGGGGGCCTGGCCGGTGCTGGGGTTCACCGGGCTGGAGATCGCGTTGGCGATCGGGCTGTTGCTGCGCCACGCGGCGATCAAGGGCGACTCGGAGGTGCTGCTGCTGTCGGATGCCGGGCTGCGCATCGTGCGGATGCGGCGGGGCAAGCGGTCGGAGATGGCGGTGCCGGTGGGTTGGCTGCGGGCGAGCCTGGAGGAGCGACCGGGCCGGGCGCCGGCCTTGATGCTCCGGAGCCGGCGTTTTGCCGTGGAGGTCGCGACGTCGTTGGGTGAGGAGGAGAAGCGGGACCTGTCGGTCTCGCTTCGGGCGGCTTTGGCGCTTCAGCGCAGCCCGGTATTCGACAACGTCCAGCTCCGGGAGGAGCCGGTCGGGCTCAGCCCTCGGTCGGTCCCATCGACTTGATGAGGTCGAACACGCGCTTGCGGACGGCCGGCTCGTTGATGCGGTAATAAGCGCGGACGAGTTCGAGCGTTTCGCGCCGGTTCAGCATCTCGTCGGTGCCGAAACCTTCCTGGCCCTCGGCGAAACCGCTCGAATTGCGGGGCGTGGAGTAGCCGCCGTGCAACCCGGCCAGTGGCTCCGGCATGTCGTCGAAGAAGAAGCTGATCGGCACGTCCAGAACGCGGGACAGGTCGAACAAGCGCGAGGCGCCGACGCGGTTGACGCCGCGCTCGTATTTCTGGACCTGCTGGAACGTCAGGCCGAGGGCTTCGCCGAGACGCTCCTGCGACATGCCCATCAGAGTACGACGGAGTCGGATGCGCGCGCCGACATGCGCGTCGATCGGGCTAGACCGACCTTCGCGCTCAGCACCGCCGGTTGTAGGTCCAGCAGAGGCTTGGGTGTCGCTCATTGAAAATCCGCCGCCCTACCATGTGAAGCTGAACAAAACCTTAACGACACAACCCCTGGAAGTCAACGGGCGTGACAATCTTATCAATCAATCCCAATTGTGGGACGTTCGCCTGCGCCGTCTCAAACCCAAGCCCGTGAATAACAACGCGATAAGCCCGGGAATCACGAGTCCCCACCGTGAAAACGACGTCGCTCCCCGCGCACCGGGAATCGGTAGCACGAGGACCGCGGGTTCGTTCATGGCCGTCCTCCCCAATTCATGGCCGTTGGCATCGAAGACAACTGAAATACCCGTGTTCGCCGATCGGACCAGCGGCAAGCCCTCCTCGACCGCGCGCATGCGCGCCGCGGTCAGGTGCTGGCGGGGGCCGGTGGAATTGCCGAACCAGGCATCGTTGGTGATGTTGACGATCCATTGCGGGCGGTTCGCCTCGTCGATGATCTGGGCGGGGAACACGGCCTCGTAGCAGATGATCGGGCCGAAAGGCGGCAGGCCGGCGGGAGACAGCGTCTTGGGGCCGGAGCCGAAGCTCAGCGTGCCCGGGACGATCTTGATGGAAAGCGGCACCCAACTCGGTGCGAACTCGCCGAACGGGACGAGGTGCCACTTGCTGTAGATCTCGCTGTCCAGGCTGCCATCGGGGCGGACCACGAGCAGGCTGTTGGCGGGCGGATCGGTGGAGATCGTCGCCGCCGTGGGCGGTTGGTCGAAGGTCAGGCCGCCGACGAGGGCGGCGAGCGCCGGGCGGGCAGCGTCGGCCAGGGCCTGGCGCGCCGCCGGGTCGAATTGGAGCAGGTAGAAGGTCGAGGTTTCGGGCCAGATCACCACCGAGCGCCGGGCGCCGGCTTGGCGGATGCCGTCGCGGGTGAGTTGGAGCTGGCGGTCGAAGGCGGCGGCGGCGGCTGCGCGGTCCCATTTCTGGCCCTGGGTGACGTTGCCCTGGACGATGACGGCGTCGATGCCCAGCGGGGTGGGCGCGGGGCGGGACAGGCGGTAGAGCCCGGCGCCGGCCCAGACGAGCAGCACGGCGACGGCGATGGCGGTCCAGCGGCGGCTGAGCAGGGCGATGCCGGCCAGCCAGACGGTGAGCAGCGTCAGCCCGGGAGCGCCGACCAGCGCCAGCAACTGCAGCATCACGTCGCCGGCGCGTCCGGGAAAGGCCCACACGCTGCCCCACGGGTTCCAGGGAAAGCCGGTGCCGACATATTGGCGCAGCAGGTCGAACAGGACCCAGGCGCCGGCCAGGGCGGTGGCGCGGCGCCAGCCCGGCCGGGCGCGCTTGGCGAGGGCGCAGGGCGCGGCGATGAACAGCGCCAGCAGGGCGGAGAGCGCGGGAACGGCGAACGGCACGAGCCACCAGTAGCGGGCGGACTCGAGCAGGATGGCTTCCGTGATCCAGTAGAGCCCGAAGATGTGGTGCCCCAGGCCGAACAGGAAGCCGCGGCGAAAGGCGCCGGCCGAGCCGCGGGCGCCCTCGATGAGGGCGAGCAGTCCGGGCACGCTGAGCAGCAGCACCGGCACCAGATGGATCGGGGGCAGCGCGGCGGCGGCGAGCGCGCCCAGGCCCAAGGCGGCCAGATCGGCGCGCCAACCGCGCAGCGCGCCGATCCGGTCGAACAAGCGGCGGCCGATCACGCCGAGACCAGCCGATCGGGCGGCACCGGGCGCCCGGTGAGGACCGCGGCGATGCACTCGGCCGCCATGACGCCCATGTTGACCAGGCTGCCATCGGTGACGCCCGAGACGTGCGGCGTGGCGATCACGGCGGGGTGGCGGCGGAGCGGGTGGTCTGCCGCGGGCGGCTCGGCCTCGAACACATCGAGCCCGGCGCCGGACAGGTGCCCGTCGTTCAGCGCGTCCAGCAGGGCGGTTTCGTCGACCAGGCCGCCGCGGGAAGTGTTGATCAGCATGGCGCCGCGCGGGAGGCGGGCGAGCTCGGCGCGGCCGATCATGTTGCGTGTGCGGGGGGTGAGCGGCAGGTGGAGCGAGAGTACGTCGGAGCCGGCGAGCAGGGTGTCGAGGTCCGGCGCCATAGCGACCCCGGCGACGGCCGTGCGCTGAAACGCGGTGACGGCCATGCCGAAAGGTTGGGCGAGCCGGGCCACGGCCTGGCCGATGGGGCCGAAGCCCAGCAGGCCCAGCCGCAGCCCGGCGATGTCGCGCCCCTTGTCGCCCGCGCCGCGCCAGCCACCGGCGGCGACCTGCGCGGAGAGGGAGGGCAGGCGCTTGGCCAAAGCGAGGATCACCGCGAGCGTGTGCTCGGCCACGGCAGCGGTGTTGCTGCCGGGGGCACGGGTGACGAGGATGCCGCGGCGGGCGGCCTCGGCGAGGTCGACGTCGTCCACGCCGACGCCGTGCCGCGCGACGATGCGCAGGGCGGGGGCGGCGGCCATGGCGGCGGCGCTGACCGGGCCCTGGCGGGAAAGGATGGCCACCGGGTCGAGGCGGCCGGCGAGGGCGGCGACGGCATCCGCGCTCGGGAACGGGTCCATGTAGTGGATCGTGGCGCCGGCGGCTTGCAGCAACGCGACCGCCTCGGCCGCCAGGCGGGGCGAGGTCATGATGACGTTCATGGTGTCACGTCAATCCTGGCTGCGGCGCTCGTAGTGCTTGCTATAGCGCTCGGTGACGAGGTCGGTCTTGACCACGATGGCGACGTCGACGGTGTTGAACTGGCGGTCGATCACCGCGCCGTCGCCGACGAAGCCGCCGAGGCGGAGGTAGCCCTTGATGAGCGGCGGCAGGCCCTGGTTGGCGCGGCGGGGGTCGTAGGCGGCCGGGTCGAGCCGGCGCATGTCGACGTAGCGGTCGGGCAGGGCCTTGGGGCGCAGGGCCGGCGGGGCGAGGTGGTGCCCGTAGAGGTAGGTGAGTTCGGCGGCGAGCGCGTCGGGGTCGGTGCCGTTGAGGCTGGCGCAGCCGAACATGAGGTCGATGGCGTGGGTGTCGATGTAGGCGGCGATGCCGCGCCACAGGAGCTGCATCACGGCGCGGCCGCGATGGCTGGCGTCCACGCAGGAGCGGCCGAGCTCGAGCACGCCGCCGGGGAAGTTGGTGATGGCGCGGATGTCGTATTCGTCCTCGGAGTAGAAGCGGCCGACGCTGGCGGCGGCCTCGCGCTGGATGAGGCGGTAAGTGCCGACGACACCGTGGCGTCCGTCACCGATATCGTGGTCGATGACCAGGAGGTGGTCGGCCGCGTCGTCCCATTCGTCGCGGTCGCGCTGGGCGGTGGCGGCCTCGGGCTCGGCGAGGGCGCCCATCTCGTCGTAGAAGACCCGGTAGCGCAGGGCCTGCGCCGCGTCGACCTCGTCGGCGGTGGTGGCGAGTCGCACGCCGAGATTGCCGGCGCGCAGTTCTCGGAAGCCCGACGGCTTGCGGCGAGGTTTGTGCATGGTCAAGAGCGTTTTGCTGCCACCTCGGTCTGCCCTGCTGTTGCGCGCTTGCAGCCGGTTCCGGGCGAACGCCGGACGATCCGGCGCGGCCCCCTCAACGTTTGGCCATGTTCGCTGCACAAATGCTCGATGCGCGATGCCATGGCTTTCCTAAACCACTCGGTTGTCCCCCGTAGCCGAAACCATCGGTGCCTGTCGAGGCGGGACCGCGACGTGGCTCGGCTCGGTGACGATCAGCGGGCGCGGGGCTTGGTACCGAGGCCGATCTTCTTGGCGAGCGAGGAGCGGTGCTTGGCGTAATCGGGCGCGACCATGGGGTAGTCGGGCGGGAGCTGCCACTTCTCGCGGTACTGCTCGGGGGTCATGTTGTAGGAGGTCTTGAGATGCCGCTTGAGCATCTTGAGCTTCTTGCCGTCCTCCAGGCAGACCACGTATTCCGGGAACACGGATTTACGGATGGGAACGGCGGGCGTTTGCTTCTCGGGGGCAATCTGCTCCTTGCCGACGCCGGCCAGGGTTCGATAGACGTCCTGGATCAACCCGGGGAGCAACTCGGTGCCGGTGGGATTGTTGGCGACGTGAGCCGACACGATCTCCACGGTCAGCTCAAGAACATCCGCACTTGCTGTCTCTGCCATTTGCCCGGCTCCCTCGAACTCGCACCGCTGATCCCATATAGCGTCAAGAAGGAGAGCGGGGCAATGCGACGGCGGCTTAATTGTTACAGGGGTTGTTGATGGAAGCGGCGGTTCAAGCGGACGAAACGGGCGCGATGCGGCTGGACATTACCCGCGAGCATTGCCCGATGACCTATGTTCGGGTCCGGCTTGCTCTGGACCGGCTGGAACCGGGGCAGGCCCTGCTGGTGTCCCTGGCCGGCGACGAGCCGCGCCGCAACGTGCCGCGGACGGCGCAAGAGCAGGGGCACGCGGTGCTGGCGCAGACGGAGGGGGCAGACGGGGTCACCCGGCTGTTGATCCGCAAGGGACCGGCGCGCGCAGGATGAGCGCATCGACTCCGCCGGCATAGTAGCGCGGGCGGCGGCCGACTTCGGCGAAGCCGGCCCGGGCATACAGCGCGCGGGCGGCTTCGTTGCGGACGGAAACCTCCAGCACCATCGAGCGCGCGCCACGGCGGCCAGCCTCGGTCACCGCGGCCCCCAGCAGGCGCCGGGCCCGCCCTTGGCGGCGGGCGGGCGGCGCGACGGCGAGGGTCAGGATCTCGGCCTCGTCGGCGGCCACGCGGGCGAGCACGAAGCCGCCGACCTCGTCGACCAAGCCGAACGCGCCGGGCAGGCCGAGCTGGAGCGAGAGGGCGTCGGCGCCCCATCGCTCGCCAAGCGGGAAGGCGGCGGCGTGGATGGCCGCGAGCGCGTGGGCGAAGGCGGGGGTGGCGTCATGGAGGCTCACACGGGGGCGGGCCGGCCGGGCGGGCCGGGGCGCGCGGCGGGCGGCTCGACGTAGAGGGGCAGGGCCGGCCGGGTCGGGCCGGCGCGGGCGGCGCGGGCGATGCCGGCCGGGTCGGGCGCAGGCGCGGGGTGCACGCGGACGGTGGCGCCGCGGGCGGCGAGTGCGGCCGCGACGGCCGCCGCCGCATCGCCGCTCAGCAGGATGGGCTCGGCCGGCAACGGCAGCGCGTCGAGGGTGCGGCTCTCCACGGCGCCGTCGCGTTCCAGGAAGATGCGGCCGCGCTTGCTGTCGATGGCGGTCCAGCACCGGTGCCCGGGCTCGGCGAAGGCCGCGCCGACGGTGACGCCGACCGGCTCGAGCCCGGCAGCCAGCGCGACGCCATGGGCCAGGGCGATGGCGGCGCGCAGGCCGGTGAAGCTTCCGGGGCCGACGGTGACGGCCACGCCGTCGAGCTGCCGCCCATGGGTGGCGAGTAGGGCCGCGACCAGGGACGGCAGGGCCGCAAGGTCACCGTCCGCGTAGAGGCTGCCGAGCACGCGGTCGCCCTCGACCAGCCCGGCGCTGGCCGTGGCGGTCGAGGCGTCGAGCGTCAGGATCCGCTGGGTCGCTACAGGAGACGGCACGCTTGATCGAAGGGCAAGCGCGGGGCGCGCTCGCCCGCCGGGGCGCCGCCGGCGCCGGGGTCGCCATGGCCGAGGCAGACCAGAAAATTGCTCTTCCAGCCCTCCGTCGCGAAGAATTCGCGGTCGACCAACTCGTTGTCGAAGCCCGACATGGGGCCGCAATCGAGGCCGGCGGCGCGGGCGGCAAGGATCAGGTAGGCGCCTTGCAACGTGCCGTTACGCGTGGCGGTGGCGGCGGCGAGGTCGTCATTGCCGGCGAACCATGAACGCGCATCGGCTTGCGGGTAGAGGAATGGCAGCGACTCGAAAAAGGCCGGGTCGGTGGCGACGATGGTCACCACCGGCGCCGCGGTGGCACTGGCGACGTTGCCGGCCGAGAGTGCAGGCAGCAGACGCTGCTTGGCCGCCGGCGTGCGCAGGAACAGGAAGCGCGCCGGCGAGCAGTTGGCCGAGGTCGGCCCCCATTTCAGCAGATCGTAGACGGCCCGCAACTCGTCATCGGACACCGGCTGGTCGAGCCAGTGGTAATGCGTGCGGGCCGCCGTGAACAAGGCGCCCGCCGGTGTGCTCGAAGGGGACGGGTCGATCAAAACTCGACCTGCTCCACCGATTGGACCTCCGGGACGTAGTGGCGGAGCATGTTCTCGATGCCGTGCTTCAGCGTGGCTGACGAGGACGGGCAGCCGCTGCAGGCGCCTTGCATGTGGAGGCGGACCACGCCGTCCCGGTAGCCCCGGAACACGATGTCGCCGCCATCGCCGGCCACGGCCGGGCGAACGCGGGTGTCGAGCAGGTCCTTGATCTGGTCGACGACTTCCTGATCCTCGGGAGCGACGTCCTCGGCGATCTCGTCGCCGGCACCTTCGATCACCGGGCGGCCGGCGACGAAGTGCTCCATGATGGCGCCGAGGACCTGCGGGCGCAGGCTGGCCCAATCGGCGAGGTCGGATTTGGTGACGGTCACGAAGTCACCGCCGAGGAAGACGCGGGCGACGCCGGGCAGGTCGAACAGCGCCTGGGCGAGCGGGCTGCGCGCGGCGAGGTCGGGGCCGGCGAAGTCGGCGGTGCCGGTCGCCATGACGTCACGGCCGGGCAGGAACTTCAGCGTGGCGGGGTTGGGCGTGCCCTCGGTCTCGATGAACATGGCGGTCACCTTTCAATACGCTGCCCCATTTGGCCGCCCGGAAAGATCGGTGCAAGGGCCTGCCCCGCCATGGGCAGCATTGTGGTAAGCGGAGGGGATGCAGCTATCCCGCCGCAACGTCCTCCGCGCCCTCGGCATCGGTGCTTCCGGCACGCTGGCACGGGCCGGGTCGGCGCGGGCGACCGACGCGCCGGCGCATCGGCTCACGGTGTTGCACTACAACGATTTCCATTCGCGGCACGAGGCGGTGGACGTCCGGGCGCTGTCGTGCACGGCGGGCGACGGGTGCTTCGGCGGCAGCGCGCGGTTGGCGACGGCGATCGGGGCGCAGCGGGCGGCGGCTTCGGCGGAGGGGCGCACGGTCGTGCTGCTGGATGGCGGCGACCAATTCCAGGGCAGCCTGTTCTTCACCAAATATCGCGGCATGGCGGAGCTGGCGGTGCAGCACGCGGTCGGCACGGACGCCATGGCGGTCGGCAACCACGAGTTCGATGGTGGTCCGGCGACGCTGGCGGTCTACGCGGCGGCGGCCCGGTTTCCGCTGGTGAGCAGCAACGTCGATGCGTCGGAGGAGCCGGCGCTGGCCGGGCGGCTGCGGCCGTGGACGATCCTGGAACGGGGCGGGCTGCGGATCGGGCTGGTCGGGCTGACGACGCTGGAGACGACGGTGGGGTCATCGCCGGGTCCCCGGGTGCGCTTCCTGCCGCCAAGGCCGGCGCTGGAAACGGCGATCACGCAGGTGCGGGCGGCGGGAGCCATCATCGTGCTTCTTTTGTCGCACATGGGGGTGCTGTTCGACCGGGCGCTTGACGTGCCGGGCTTGGCGATGGTGGTGGGCGGGCATTCGCACACGCTGCTGTCCAACACCGAGCCGGGGGCGTTCGCGGCCGACGCGCTGCCCACGCCGACGGGGGCGCTAGTGACCCAGGCGGGCGCCTACGGGCGGTATCTCGGGCGGATCGACCTGGACCTGGCAGCGGATGGCCGGGTGCTGGGGCATCGGAACGACTGCGTGCATGTCGGGCTCGATCTGCCGCCCGACCCGGCGGTGGCGGCCGTGGTGGCGCGGTTCGCGGAGCCGCTGGAGGCGTTCCGGCGCGAGGTGGTGGCGACGCTGCCGGCGCCGTTGTCGCTGTCGACGTGCCGGTTCACGCAATGCGAGCTGGGGCAGCTGATCGCAGGCGCGATGCTGAACAGCATCCATGGTGCGGACGTGGCGGTAATGAATGCGGGCGGGATCCGCACCGGGCTGCCGGCGGGACCGGTGACGCGGGGGCAGGTGCTGGAGGCGATGCCATTCGGCAACACGGTGGCGACGCTGAAGCTGAGCGGGGCGGACCTGTCGGCGGCGCTGCAGCGCGCGCTGGGGCAGCTCGGGCGGGGGGCGTTCCCGCAATGGGCCGGGCTGGAGCTGACGGGGAGCGGGTTCAACGTGCGTCAGGGCGAGGCGTGGGTGCCGCTGGAGCCGGACCGGATCTACGTCGTGGTGACCAACAATTTCATGCGAGGCGGCGGGGACGGCTACACGATCTTCCGCGACCGCGGGATCGACGCGTACGATAACGGGCCGAACCTGGACGACCTGTTCGTGGACGCGCTGGCGGGACGCTGAACCGGGCGTCGGCCCCGGCGTCCAGTCGCGCCGGTTACTCCGCGGCCTGCTTGAGGTGCTGGCGGGTGCGGATGCGGCGGATGCGGCGCGGGTCGGCTTCCAGGATGCGGAACTCGAGGCCGCTGGGGTGGCTGACCACTTCGCCGCGGGTGGGCACACGGCCGGCGATGGTGAAGACCAGGCCGCCCACCGTATCGATGTCGGCGGAGCGCTCGTCCTCCGTCAGCACCGGGCCCAACCGGCCCTCGAAGGCTTCGATGGACAGGCGCGCGTCGAGATCCAGGGCGCCGTCGGGGCGCTCCACGATCATGGGCAGCGCGACCTCGTCGTGCTCGTCGGCGATGTCGCCCACGATCTCCTCCACGAGATCCTCGATGGTGAGCAGGCCGTCGATGCCGCCGTATTCGTCGACCACGAGGGCGAGGTGCACGCGGGCCTGGCGCATCTGCAGCAGCAGGTCGAGCAACGGCACCTGCGGGGCGACCATGAGGGGTCGGCGCAGGAGCGGTTCGAGGGCGAACTCGTCGGGACGCCCGACATAGCCGAACACGTCCTTGATGTGGACCATGCCGACGATGTCGTCGAGCTGCTCGCGGTAGACGGGCAGGCGGGAATGGCCTTCGAGCCGGATCTTGGCCAGCACCTGCTCGAGCGAGAGGTCGACCGAAATGGCGACGATGTCGGCGCGGGGCACCATGACGTCGTTGGCGGCGCGGCCGCGCAGGCGGAGCACGTTGGCGAGCAGGACGCGCTCTTGGCGGTCGAGCTCGGGGATCACGCCCTCGACGGGCACTTCGTCCGCCGATTGCTGGACCAACTCGGCGATGCTGTCGCGGACGTTGTGCTCGGCGCTGCGCAGGCCGAGGCGGGCGCGCAGGAAGCCGATCATGCCGGCGCGGTGGGCGTTCTGGCCGCTCATGCCGAGCGCCACGGGTTGGGCACGCCGATGCGGCGCAGGAGGCGGGTTTCCTCCATCTCCATGCGGCGGGCGTAGCCGGGGTCGTCGTGGTCGTGGCCGCGCAGGTGCAGCACGCCGTGGATGACGAGATGCGCCAGATGGTGATCGACCCGGCGGTTCTGCGCCGAGGCCTCGCGGCGCACGACGCCCAAGGCGAGCGCGATATCGCCGCTCTCGAAGGTCAGCACGTTGGTCGGCTTGTTGCGGCCTCGGTGCCGGGCGTTGAGCCGACGGACCACGAGGTCGGAGGAAAGCATGACCGTGTTGGCGCCGCCGGCGACGCGGGCGGCGCGGCGGGCGAGGCGTTCGACGCCCGGCACGAACGCCCGCCAGCGCGGCTCGTCGACGATGATCTCTGGGATGATGTCTGGAATCGGCCCCGCGTCGTCGGCGGGGTCGGGTCTACTGTCCGGGTCCATGGGCTGGGGTGACTAATTCCTGTTTGGCGTCGTGCTTAGTGCCGTTCTGGGCATCAGTGCGGGCTTGGGCGCGCTGGTCATACGCGTTCACGATGGCGGCGACCAGCGGGTGGCGCACCACGTCGCGGGAACCGAAGCGGATGATGCCGATCCCGGGCAGGCCCTCCACCGTGTCGAGCGCGTCGCGCAGGCCGCTGCGCTGGCCGGCGGGGAGGTCGACCTGGCTCAGATCGCCGGTGACCACCATGCGGGTGCCCTCGCCCATGCGGGTGAGGAACATCTTCATCTGCACGGGCGTGGTATTCTGCGCTTCATCCAAGATCACGAATGCGTGAGCGAGCGTGCGGCCGCGCATGAAGGCGAGCGGCGCGACTTCGATCTCGCCGGTGCCCATGCGGCGGATCACCTGGTCGCCGGGCATCATGTCGTGCAACGCGTCGTAGAGCGGGCGCAGGTAGGGGTCGACCTTCTCTTTGAGGTCGCCGGGCAGGAAGCCGAGGCGCTCGCCGGCTTCCACGGCGGGGCGGGAGAGAATGATGCGGTCCACCTTGCCGGCCTGCAGCAGCATCACGCCCTGGGCGACGGCGAGGTAGGTCTTGCCGGTGCCGGCAGGGCCGATGGAGAACACCATCTCGTTGCGCGCCAGCAATTCCATGTATTCGGATTGCTTGGGCGAGCGGGGGCCAACGGCGCCGCGCTTGGTCAGAATGGCGGGCGCGTCGGCGAGCGGCAGGCGGGGATCGCCCGGGACATCGGCCATGCGGATGGCGGTGTCGACATCGGCGCGGGAGATGCCCTTGCCGGCCTCCAGCCGCTTGTAGAGCGAGGTGAGCGCCTGTTCGGCGATCAGCACGCGCTCGCTATCGCCGTTGATGGCGACACGGTTGCCGCGCGCGGAGAGCCGAACCTGTAGCCCCTGCTCGAGGCGGACGAGGTTGCGGTCGTGATCGCCGAGGAGCAACGGCAGGAGCGCGTTGTCACCGAATTGCAGGGTCACCGCCTTCTGGGGGCGGTTTGACGCGGGAGCCGGGTCGGCGACGAGCATGTTCAAGCGAGCAACTTCTCCAGATCGAGGGTTCCAAGCAGAGAGTTGGGGTGGGCTTGCGCGATTCGCACGTCCGTTTGTGTGCCAATCATCGTGAGCGGGCCGGGAACGTGCACCGGCTGGAGATACGGGGTGCGGCCGGAGAGCTGGCCGGGTTTGCGGCCGGGGCCGGTGAACAGCACGGGCAGCACGAGCCCTTGCGTGTTGCGGTTGAAGGTTTCGGCCTGCTGGCGCAGCAGGGTCAGCAACTCCTGGAGGCGGGCATCCTTGACGGGTTCGGGCACTTGGCTCGGCGCGCCGGCCGCGGGGGTGCCGGGGCGGGGCGAGTATTTGAAGGAGAAAGCCTGCGCGAAGCCGACCTGGCGGACCAACGCCAGGGTGGCGGCGAAGTCGGCGTCGGTCTCGCCGGGGTGGCCGACGATGAAGTCGGACGACAAAGCGAGGTCGGGCCGCGCAGCGCGGAGGCGGTCGACGAGGCGGAGGTAGTCGTCGGCGGTGTGGCGCCGGTTCATGGCGGCGAGCACGCGGTCGGCGCCCGACTGCACGGGCAGGTGCAGGAACGGCATCAGCGCGGGGATGTCGCGATGGGCGGCGATCAGGTCGTCGCCCATGTCGCGCGGGTGGGACGTGGTGTATCGGATCCGATGGAGCCCCGGCACCTCGGCCAGGGCGGCGACGAGGCGGGCGAAGGTCCAGCGGCCGCCACTGGGGGCCTCACCGTGCCAGGCATTCACGTTCTGGCCCAGCAGGGTGATCTCGCGGGCGCCGCCGGCAACCAGGCGGCGGGCTTCGGCGATCACGCTGGCGGCCGGGCGGCTGCTTTCGGCGCCGCGCGTGTAGGGGACGACGCAGAAGGAGCAGAACTTGTCGCAGCCCTCCTGCACGGTGAGGAAGGCGGTGACGCCTTGTGGCGCGACCGTCTCGGGCAGGTGGTCGAACTTGTCCTCGGCCGGGAAGTCGGTCTCGATCACGGCGCCGCCGGCGCGGGCGGCACGGGCGACCATCTCCGGCAGCTTGTGATAGGTCTGCGGGCCCAAGACGATGTCGACATAGGGGGCGCGGGCGAGGATCTCGGCGCCTTCCGCCTGCGCCACGCAGCCGGCGACGGCGAGAATGGTGCGGTGGCCGGCCTCGGCGCGGGCCTGCTTGACCACGCGCAGGCGGCCGAGTTCGGAGAACACCTTTTCTTCCGCGCGCTCGCGGATGTGGCAGGTGTTGAGGATGACCATGTCGGCATCGTCGGGGGTGGGGGTCGGGCGATAGCCGAGCGGCGCCAGGACATCGGCCATGCGACCGCTGTCGTAGACGTTCATCTGGCAGCCCCAGGTGATGACGTGCAGAAGCTTGGCCGACCCGCTCACAATGATGTCCCGTTCCTTCACGCCCGATACGGGTGGATGGGGTGGGGCAGCACAATGGTCAAGCGACGGTGCGGCAGGGGCGTCCGATCGGGCTAAGTTGACGTTACTGTGGCGATATCGGGTGTCGTCCTGTCAAGTGACAGCACGGAGGCGGCGAACTCGGGACGTCAAGCGGCCGGGCGCCCTTGGCGGAGGGCGGCGTTGCCGGCGGAAATGACGCGCCAGACCGCGGCGGCGATCGCCTTGCGCGAGGGGTAGGCGGCCGGGTCGATCGGTTCGTGCAGGACGACCGTGGCGCGTAGGTGGCGGTAGCGGGCGAGGCGCCAGAAATGCCGGCCCAGCTCCATGTCGCCGTACCATGACGTCACGGGGCGGGAGCTGCGGCGGGCCGGCAGGTAGTCGAGGCGGTCGAACACGATCGAGACGGGCTGGATTAGCGGCCGGGCGTCGCCGGCGGCCTCGACCACCGCAAAGAAAGGCGAGCGGAACGGCAGCACGCGGACGCCATCGGCGCTGGTGCCCTCGGGGAACAGGATCAGGTCGTCGCCGCCCAGCAGGCGGGCGCGCATGCCATCGCGTTCGCGGCCGGTCTCGTTGGGGCGGCGGCTGACGAACACGGTGCGGCCGAGCCAGGCGATCGTCTTGACGACGGGCCAGCCACTCACCTCGGCCTTGGCAACGAAACAGGCCTGCAGCGTCCCGCCGAGGACGGGCACATCGAGCCAGGAGGTGTGGTTGCAGGCGAACAGGATGGGCCGGCCGTCGAGCGCCACCGTGCCGACGACCCGGCGCTCGATGCCGAGGATGCGGCACACGCCGGCCCAGAACAGGCGGGCGAGGCGCTTTTTGCCGGCGCCCGGGAGCTGGATCAGCAGGAGCTGGATGGCGGCGCAGGGCAGCGTCCACGCCGCGACCAGCGCGACCCGGCGCGCGAGCCGCCAGCGCTGCACCGCCGCTCCGGCGGGAAGGAGTTCGCGATGCGGCCCACGCCGATCCAGCGGCGGCGATCGGCGGGACAATGTCATGACACCGTCAGCTTACCTCCGGCCTCGTGGGGGAACAACGGAGCAAGTGCTTGAAGCAGCGAAGGATTGCTTATAGAGCGCGGTGCGCGCCCGGGTCGGCGACGTGCCGGATTGCTGAAGGATCGCCGTCATCCCGATGGGCAAAATGCCATCTCCCCCGCGCTGGGCGGCCGTGCCGCTGCTCCTCGCTTGCCTCCTGCGCCCCGACCTGGTCGTGGCGGCCGATCCGCAATCCTACCGCGTCGATCTGCCGAGCACCGGCGAGGCGGGGCTGGACGCCGCGCTGCAGGCGAGCTCCGTGCTGATCTCGTTGCGCGAGACGGCGCCGGTGGGCCCGTTCGCGCTGATCACCCGCGCGCGGGAGGATCGCGGCCGGCTGGACGCGGCGTTGAACAGCTTCGGCTATTACGGCGGGTCCATCGCGATCGAGATCGCCGGGCAGCCGCTCGACGACCCGCTTCTGCCGGCGACGCTGGACCGGAGCACGGGCGAGGTGCCGGTGACGATCCGGATCGACAAAGGGCCGTTGTTCCACCTGCGCCGTGTCGAGCTGTTGGGCCATCCGGACGCAGCGGCGGCCGAGGCGCTGAAGCTCAAGTCCGGCGACCCGGCGATCGCCACCGACGTGGTGGCGGCGCAAGGGCGCATGCTGGATGCGCTGCGCAACGATGGCCACGCGCTGGCGACGGTGGAGCCGCCGGTCGCCGTGCTGGTGCCGCCGGCAACGGGCTTGGACGTGAGCTACAAGGTCGAGGCCGGGCCGCGGGTCGACCTGGGGCCGATCAGCCTGGAAGGGCTGGAGAAGGTCAACGAAAGCTACGTCCGCCGCCGCCTGCTGCTGCACCCCGGCGAGCGCTACGACCCCCGCAAGATCGCCAAGGCGCGGGAGGATCTGGTGGCGGCAGGAGTGTTCTCCGCCGTGACGGTGGAGCAGCCGCCCGAGCTCGACGCGGCGGGGCAGATCCCGCTGACGGTGCGGCTGGTCGAACGCAAGCGGCACGCGTTGGGCGCCACGGTGGCCTACTCGACCGATCTGGGTTTCAGCGCGGGCGTCACCTGGTCGCACCGCAACCTGTTCGGCAATGCGGAGCGGCTCGACCTCGGCGCGGCGATCACGCAGATCGGCGGCACGGCGACGCGGCGGCCGGGCTACGACGTGAACGCGACGTTGACGCAGCCGGACGTATTCATCCGCGACCTCGACCTGATCTACCGGCTGCAGGGCATCAAGGAGAGCCTGGATGCGTACGACCGCACCGCGATCGTGGGTGGCGTCACGGTGCGGCGGCGGTTCACGCCGGAGTTCTCCCTGCTGGCCGGGCTGCAGGCGCAGCAATCGCGGGTGACCCAGGAAGGCGTGACCAACGATTACACGCTGCTGCAGGTGCCGCTGACGGCGACCTACGACACCACGGGGGCGGACGGGCTGCTCGACGCGTCGCACGGCATCAAGGCGACCGGCACGGTCACGCCGTCCGCGTCCTTGCAGTCGCCGGGGTCGCAATTCGTGATCCTGTCGGCGACCGGGTCGACCTACTTCGATTTCGGTACGGAGGGGCGCAGCGTGCTGGCGCTGCGGGCGTCATTGGGCTCGGTGCAGGGTGCGACGACGTTCCAGCTGCCGCCGGACCAGCGGTTGTACGCGGGCGGCAGCGGCACGATCCGCGGGTTCCGCTATCAATCGGTCGGGCCGCGCTTCCCGGATAACCGGCCGGTGGGCGGCACGTCGCTGGCGGCGGGCACGGTGGAGGTGCGGCAGCGCTTCCTGTCCAATTTCGGGGCCGCGGTGTTCGTGGATGCCGGCGAGGTGTCGTCCAGCAGCGCGCCGTTCACCGGCGACCTGCGCATCGGCGCGGGTGCCGGGCTTCGCTACTATACGCCGTTCGGGCCCATCCGCGCCGACTTCGCCGTGCCGTTGAACAAGCAGCGGGGCGACGATTCCTTCCAAATCTACGTCGGCATCGGGCAGGCTTTCTGACATGCGCGTCCTCAAGCCAATCGGCCTCGCCATCATCGTCCTCCCCGCGCTGGGGGTGAGCGCCCACGCGGCGTTCGGCATCCCCGGGCCGACCCAGCTCATCCTGGACCTGGTCGGCAAGCTCACCGGCGGCGCGGTGACGGCGACCGGCGTGTCGGGCTGGCCCAATGCGCTGCACGTGGACCGTCTGGAGCTGCGCGACGCGCAAGGCGCGTGGCTGATCGCGGAGGACGTGTCGCTCGATTGGCACCCTTACAAGCTGGCGACCAAGGAAGTGGCGATCGACCGGGTCACGGCGGCGCGGCTCAGCATCCCGCGGCTGCAGGCGGCGGCGCCGGACGCCACGCCGGCGGAGCCTGCCAGCGGGCCGCCCTCGCTGCCGGTGACGATCGACGTCCAGTCGTTGAAGGTGGACCGGCTGGAGCTCGGCGCGCCGGTGGCCGGGGCGGCGGGGGTGTTCTCGTTGGACGGCAGCTTGGCGCTGCCGGCGTTGTTGCTGCCGACGGCTCACCTCCATGCAGTGCGGCTGGATGGCGGCGGGGACTACCGGATCGACGGCACGGTGACGGAGCCGGCGATCGACGCGACGATCGCGGTGACGGAGCCGCCGCATGGGTTCATCGCCCAGCTCGCCAAGCTGCCCGATCTCGGCGCGATCTCGCTCCAGGCCAAGGTGGCGGGGCCGCGCACGGCGCTGGCCACCGATGTGGCGCTGACGGCCGGGGAGCTCCGGGCGGGGGCGCGGGGCACGGTGGACCTGCCCGGCGAGACGCTGGACCTGCACGTCACGGGCAACGCGCCTGCCATGCAACCGGCGCCGGAGGTGTCGTGGCAAGCGGTCGCGTTGCAGGCGGACGTCAAGGGCCCGTTCACCAAGCCGGATGCGCAGGGACGGTTGCAGATCGACCAGCTCGCCGCGGCCGGGACGGCGCTGCGCCAGCTCACCGCCGAGCTCAACGGGAATGCGGGGCAGGTGACGGTGCATGCGGAAGCGGCCGGGCTGCAGGTGCCTCTGCCGAAGTCGGATTTCTTCGCCGCCACGCCGCTGACGCTGGACGCGACCGTCCGGCTCGACGACCCGGCGCGCCCGGTCAGTTTCAAGCTGGCGCATCCGACGGTCACGGCCGAGGGCCGGGCCGAGACGGCCGGCGCGCCCAAGCTGGCAATGGACCTCCGGGTCCCGGCGCTGGAGCCGTTCACGCAGCTGGCCGGCGTCGCGGTGCAAGGGCGGACCGGGGTGCACATCGACGCCGCGCAGGCCGCCGACGGCACGCTGACGCTGGAAGGCGACGGCACGTTGGCGATCACCGGCGGGGTGGCGCCGCTGCCCGGGCTGATCGGCGACAATGCGGCCGTCGGCTTGTCGATGCGCCAGCAGGGGCAGGATCTGACGATCAGCCGCATGGTCGTGAAGGGCCGCACGCTCGACCTCGCGCTGACCGGGAGCCAGATCGCCGGCAAGCTGTCCGGCACGATCAAGGCCGCGTTGTCCGAGCTGAGCGTCGTGGCGCCCACGCTGAACGGCAACGTCGCCACCACCGTCGACTTCTCCGGCACGCCGGCCGACCTGGCGGTGAAGGGGCATGCACAGGGCGAGATCGGCGCCCCCGGGGTGCCGCGCGGGCCCGTCACGCTCGATGTGGTGGCCCAGGGCTTGCCGAAGGCGCCGAGCGGGACGGTGACGGCGGAGGGCCGGCTGGCGGGGGCGCCGCTGCAGTTGGCGATCGATGCGCGGCGGGGCGAGGACGGCGCGGTCACGGCGACGATCAAGCGCGCGGATTGGCGCAGCCTGCATGCGGATGGGGCGCTGCAGCTGCCGCCGGGCGCCACGCTGCCGCTGGGGCAGGTGGCGCTGCGGATCGGGCAGTTGGGCGACCTGCGGCCGTTCGTCGGGCAGCCGCTGGCCGGCAGCGTCAATGCCACGCTCCAGGTCACGCCGCAGGAGGCGCGGCTGCAGGGCCAGGCGAGCAATGCGGGTATCCCGGGCTCGCGGGTCGGGCAGGCGACGGTCGACGCGCGGGTGCGCGACCCGCTCGGCACGCCGGTGGTGACGGCCAACGTGACGGCGGCGGGGATCGACGCGGCGGGGGTCACCGGGTCGGCGAAGGTGGACGTGACGGGGCCGCAGAACGCGCTGGCGATCCGCACCAGTGCGGCGCTGTTGACGGCGGGCACGCCGGCGCAGATCGATGGCGCGGCGGTGCTGGACGTGCCGGCCAAGGCGGTGCGGCTCACGGCGCTGCAGGTGGCGGCCAAGGGGCAGACGGCGCGGCTGCTGGCGCCGGCCACGGTCAAGTTCGGCGGCCCGGTCGCGGTGGATCGGCTGCGCGTCGGCTTGCAGGACGCGGTGCTGGACGTGGCCGGGCAGGTGTCGCCGCGGCTCGATGCCACGGTGACGGTGCGGGCGCCGGCGAGCCTGGCCGCCCTCGCCTCGCCGGACCTCAAGCTGGCCGGGACGATCGCGGTCGATGCGAAGCTGACGGGGACGCCGGCGGCGCCGGGCGGCACGGTGCGGCTGAACCTGGCCGGGCTACAGATGCTGACGGGCCCGGGCCGCGCCGTCCCGCCGGCCAATCTGGTCGCGACGGCCAACCTCAACGGCAAATCGGCGCAGGTGGATGCGCGGCTGGTGGCCGGGTCGGCGCGGTTGAACGTCGCCGGGCAGGCGCCGCTGGGCGCGGGGGCGCTGGCACTACGGGCCAACGGTGCGCTGGATTTGACGCTGCTGGATCCGATCCTGACCGCCAATGGGCGCCGGGTGCGCGGCCGCCTGACGCTGGATGGCACCGTAGGCGGCACCACGGCGGCACCGCAGGTGGCGGGCACGGCGCAGCTCGCCAATGGCGAGGTGCAGGACTTCACACAGGGGCTGCGGATCCGGGAGATCACCGCGCTGATCCGCGGCGCCGGCGACACGATCCAACTGGTGTCGCTGACCGGCAAGGCCGGCGACGGGACGGTGTCGGCCAGCGGCAGCGTGGGCGTGACCGCGCCGGGCCTGCCGGTCGATCTCACGATCCGGGCCAACAATGCGCGGCCGATCTCGTCGGACACGCTGCGCCTGACCGCGGATGCCGATTTGCGGGTGCGCGGCAAGGTGCAGGGCGATCTGCTGGCGGCCGGGCGCGTGCTGATCCGCAGCGCGGAAATCCGCATTCCCTCCAGCCTGCCGGCCACGGTGGTGACGCTGAACGTGATCCGGCCCGGGCAGAAGCCGGCCGCCGCGCCGCCGCCCGGCCCGGCGCCGAGCATCGCCCTCGACCTCACGGTGGACGCGCCGGACCAGATCTTCGTGCGCGGCCGCGGCGTGGACGCCGAGTTGTCCGGCCAGTTGCGGATCAAGGGGAGCGCGTCCAAGCCGCAGGTGGCGGGCGGCTTCGAGATGCGGCGCGGGCAAGTGAGCCTGGCCGGGACGACGCTGTCGTTCACGCGGGGCAAGGTGGGGTTCGACGGCACCGGGCCGGGCGGCAAGATCGACCCGACGCTGGATTTCGTGGCCGAGAGCAGCACTACGTCGGTGACGGCGACGCTGGCCATTGGCGGCTACGCGAGCGCGCCGACGATCAAGCTGACCAGCACGCCGCCGCTGCCGCAGGACGAGGTACTGTCCTACCTGCTGTTCCGGCGCAGCCTGAAGGAGATCGGGCCCTTCCAGATCGCTTCCATCGCGGCGTCCCTGGCCGAGCTGACGGGGGTGGGCGGCGGCAGCAATCCGCTGGACAAGATCCGTAACGGGCTCGGGCTCGACCGGCTCAGCGTCGGCGGCGGCGGGACGACCGGGTCCGGCGCGTCGGTGGAGGCGGGGCGCTATGTCGCCAACGGGGTGTATCTCGGCGCCAAGCAGGGGGCGGGCGATGGGGCCGGCACGGGGGCCACGCTGCAGATCGACATCACGCGCGGGCTGAAACTGGAAACCGACGTCGGAAGCGGACGGGGCGGCAATTCGGTGGGGCTGACCTACCAATACGAATACTGACGGCGCACATAGGGCGCATGTTCCGCGCCGCCGTCTGTCTCGTATTGCTCTCCCTGCCCGCGCTGGCCCAGTCCGCGCTAGCCCAGCCGGCGCCGGCCCCGCCGCCCGGCGGCGACAAAACGACGAGCCACAGCATCGCCCTACCCGCGGGGCCGCTGGCCTTCGATGCGCGGGTGGAAACGACCAAGCTCGCCAACCCCAAAGGCGAGACGCAGGCCGAGATCGTCACCACCGCCTTCCTGCTCAAGGGCGGCGACCCGGTGGCGCGGCCGATCACCTTCGCGATCAACGGCGGCCCCGGCTCCGCCTCCGCCTGGCTCGACTTCGGTGCCATCGGGCCCTGGCGGGTGCCGTTCGGCAACCCGGTGGTGCCCAGCCGGGCGACGCCGCCGGTGGACAATGCCGAAACCTGGCTCGACCAGACCGACCTGGTGTTCATCGACCCGCCGGGCACGGGCTACAGCCGGGTCACCGGCGGCGACGAGGCGCGGCGACACTTCCTGACGGTGGATGGCGATATCGACACGCTGGCCGTGGTGATCCGCCGCTGGCTGGAGGCGCATGGCCGGCTGGGATCGCGCAAATTCGTGGTGGGCGAGAGCTATGGCGGCTTCCGGGCGCCCAAGCTGGCGCGGACGCTGCTGGACAAGCAGGGCGTCGGCATCGAGGGGCTGTTCATGATCTCCCCCGTGCTCGACTTCAACGGGCGGGACGCGTCGTGGAACCCGCTGCGCAACGTGGCGACCCTGCCGAGCATGGCGGCCGCGCAGCGCCAGGCCGGCAGCCGGACCGACGTGGCCGACGTCGAGGCTTACGCGACGGGCGACTACCTGGCCGACCTGATGCGCGGCGAGAGCGACACGGCGGCGACGGCGCGGCTGGGCACGCGCGTGGCGGCACTGACCGGGCTCGATCCGGCGTTGGTGACCCGCCGGGCCGGGCGCATCGGGCTGTCGACCTTTCTGCGCGACCGTGTGCCGGGCCAGGTGGCGTCGCCCTATGACGCGACGGTGGCGGCGGCGGACCCGTTTCCGGCGGCGGCCAACGACAATTCGCCGGACGCGATCCTGGACGGGCTGCGCGGCCCCGTGACGTCGGCCACGCTGTCCCTCTACCGTGACCGCATGCAGTGGCAGCCGGACGGCGCGCCCAACCGGCAGTACGAGCTGCTCAACGAGCAGATCGCGCATGATTGGGATTACGGGCGGCGGATGAACCGGCCGGAAGCGTACACCGAACTGCGGCAATTCCTGGCGCTGGACCCGGCCAGCCACGCCGTGATCGCGCACGGGCTCTACGACCTGGTCACGCCCTACTTCGCCAGCGCCCTGCTGCTGCAGCAGACGCCTTCCTTCCACGACGCGCCGCAGCTTCGGCTCGTGACCTATCCGGGGGGACACATGTTCTACTCGCGCGACGAGTCCCGCGCCGCGCTGCATCGCGACGCGGCCGCCTTCTACGCGGCGCCAGCCAAGTGAGGCCCGCGCTGCTGCTGCTGGTCGGCCTGGCCGCTTGCGGCTACCAGGCGCCGCCGCGGACCGACACCGCCAGCCCGGCCTTCGCCGCCGCGCGCGACGCCTGCGAGGACTCGGCTGCCAAGCAGGTCAACCAGCGCAACGCCAAGACCGGGCTGGCCTGGATGGCCTCGCCGGTCCGCCGCTGGAGCCAGATCGGCGATGCGACAGCGGCCTGTATGGATGGCAAGGGGTTCGGCCGCGTGCGCTGGTGCACGCCGGAGGAGCTGCGCAACGGCAACCGGCAGAACGGGCTGATCGTTACGGCGTCGGGGATCCAGTGCTCGGACCCGCCGGGACTTCCATCAGAACGTCCAGCCGATACTTCTCCGCCCGCGTCTGCACCGACGGGGAAAGCCGGGACCCGGCTGCTTCGATGAACAAGGCGGCGGCCTCGTCGCCGGTACAGGCGCCATCGGTAGGGCCGAACCAGTTGACCAGGCCCACCACGCCGCCGGGCGCGAGGCTGTCCACGCTACGGCGAGCGACCCGGCGGATGCCGTCCAGGCCGAGATAGTAGAGCACCTCGGAGAACAGGATCAGATCGAACGACCCGTCCGGCCACTGGTCGCGCAGGTCCATGTTGGCGAAAGTCACGCCCGGGCATCGCTCCCGCGCCTGGGCGAGCGCCGTCTCCGACACGTCGACCGCGAGCACCTCGTCGCAGCGCTGCGCGAGTTGCGCCGTGAGCACGCCGATGGAGCAGCCGACCTCGAAGGCCCGGCGGAAGCGGCGGGACGGCAGCGCGGCGAGTGTGGCCGCGTATTTGTCACGCTCGTAATCACTGGTGGCGAACTTCCAAGGGTCGGGATCCCGGGCGTAGAGCTGCTCGAAATAGCCGGGATCGTCGTACGCGGGCATCGACGCTAGGCGGCGGCGCGGATGGCGGCGGCGCGTACGGTGTCGTCCACCGAGGCGTCGAAGCTGGCGAAGTTCTTCTCGAACCGCGCCACCAGGTCCGCTGCGGCCTTGTCGTAGGCGGCCTTGTCGGCCCAGGCCAAGCGCGGATTCAGCACCTCGTTCGGGATGCCCGGCACGTCTTGCGGGAACATGAGCCCGAAGAACGGGTCGCGCTCGTAACGGGCGCCCTTGAGGCTGCCATCCAGCACGGCGCCGAGCAGCGCGCGGGTGTGCGCGATGCTCATACGGTTTCCGGTGCCGTACGCGCCGCCGGTCCAGCCGGTGTTGACGAGCCAGCAATCGGAGCCGTGCTTGCGGACGAGTTCGGCCAGCATCTTGCCGTAGACCTCAGGGCGGCGCGGAATGAACGGGGCGCCGAAACAGGTGGAGAAGGTGGCCTGTGGCTCGCGGCCCATGCCCTTCTCGGTGCCGGCGACCTTGGCGGTGTAGCCGGACAGGAAATGATACATCGCCTGCGCTTCCGACAGCTTGCTGATCGGCGGCAGCACGCCGAACGCGTCCGCCGTGAGCATCACCACGTTGGTCGGGTGACCGGCGCGGCCCGTGCGGTCGCAGTTGGGGATGAACTCGATCGGGTAGCAGGAGCGGGTGTTCTCCGTCAGCGATCCGTCGGCGAGGTCGAGCGCGCCGGAGTCGTCGACGACGACGTTCTCCAGCACGGTGCCGAAGCGGTGGGTGGCCGCGTAGATCTCCGGCTCCGCCTCGGCGCTGAGATTGATGACCTTGGCGTAGCAGCCGCCCTCGAAATTGAAGATGCCGTCCGGGCCCCAGCCATGCTCGTCGTCGCCGATCAGCGGGCGCTTGGAGTCCGACGAGAGTGTGGTCTTGCCGGTGCCGGACAGGCCGAAGAACAGCGCGACGTCGCCCGGCGTGCCGTCCGTGTTGCGGGCGACGTTGGCGGAGCAATGCATCGGCAACACGCCCTGCTCCGGCAGCGCCCAGTTCATGACGCCGAAGATCGATTTCTTGATCTCGCCGCCATACTCGCTGCCGGCGATGCAGATGATCTTCTTGGTGAACGAGACGGCGATGGCCGTGGTGGAGCGCACGCCGTCGATCGCCGGGTCGGTCTGCAGGTTGGGCGCGTGCAGGATGGTCCAATCCGGCGTGAAGCCGGCGAGTTCGGCAGCTTCAGGGCGGATGAACATGTTGCGGGCGAACAGGGTGTGCCACGCCTCCGTGCTCACCAGCCGGACGCAGATGCGGTAGGCCGGGTCGGCGCCGGCATACAGGTCCTGGGTGAACAGCTCGCGGCCTTGCAGATATGCGAGGATGCGTCCGCGCAGGATGTCGAAGCTGGCGGGAGCGAGTTTCTGGTTGCCCATGCGCCACCAGATGTCGCCTTCGACCTCCGGGTCGCCGACGCTGAACTTGTCCTGCACGGAGCGGCCGGTATGCACGCCCGTCTTGACCACCAGCGCGCCCTCGCGCGACAGGGTGCCTTCGCCGCGGCGCAGCGCCTGCGTGACGAGTTGCGCGGCATTGAGGTTGGCGTGGACGGGAGCGGCCGTCTGCACGCCGGTGCCGGCGAGGGGAGCGGTCTGCGGGTGGCCCGAGAGAGGGATGGGGGGACTCATGGGCGTTCTCCTTCGCCTACCGGGTTCGTCGCCACGGATATCGATCTGTTGACGGTTACATAGAGGAACGCGGCTCGCCCGGTCCAGCGCCGGCGGCGGAATTCCGTGCTGCGGCCGCGAGACGGATCAGCTCGCCGCGCACCCCGTTGCCGCCGGCCAGCGGCGCGGACCAGGGGATGCGCACGGACGCTTCCTCGCGCACGAGGTCGCAGCCGTCGATGTCGCAGGCGACCATGCGCCAGCCCTCGCCGTGCCCGCCGGCCATGTGAGCGATGGCGTCCATGGCGTCCGGATGGTCGTCGTTGCAGTGGCTCACGATGCCAGGCTCGGCCTCTGCCATGGCGGCGATGGCGGCGGGATCGGCGGCCAGCTCGGCTGGCCCGAACCGGTGCGCACTGGCGAAACCGCCGACGAACTGACCGGCCTCGCCGCGGAAGCGCCACAGCTGGAAATCGCCCAGCCCGGCGTAGAAGGCCGCATACGGGTGCAGCGACACCCAGCGTGCCTTGAGTGCCGAGTCCGGTTCCGGCGCCGCCGTGCCGGTCAGGCTCAGCCGCGGCGCGGTCTGCGGGTTGGCGCTGGTGGGCATGCCCATCACCATGATCGAGCAGCGCGGCTCGGCCCGGAGGTGCCGCGTGTGTGGCGACAGGCCGGACAGCAGCAGGAGCAGCGACCGGTCCGGTGCGGAGGCGGGGGTGACGAGGGAGGCGAAAGGCTGGCCGTCGGCGACGGTGGCGATGGTGGCGCCGCGGCTGGCGCGGAGCAGTCGAATGGCCGCGGAGGCCGCCTCGGATTTCGTGTTGGTATCCACCTGTTCACCCCATTGCGCCACAATCATGGTTTAGGAGAGATCACCCATGCCAAGGTCAAGGTCATGAAGCACACGATCGCACTCGTCGACGACGACCGGAACATCCTCACCTCCGTCTCCATGACGCTGGAGCAGGAGGGCTTCCTGGTCCGGACCTACACGGATGGCGAGAGCGCGCTGCAGGCGCTGACGGCCAAGCCGGTCGATCTGGCCGTGCTGGACATCAAGATGCCGCGCATGGACGGGATGGAGCTGCTGCAACGGCTGCGCGCGCGCAGCGCTCTGCCTGTCATCTTCCTGACCAGTAAGGACGAGGAGGTGGACGAGTTGATGGGGCTCCGCCTCGGCGCGGACGACTACATCACCAAGCCGTTCAGCCAGCGCCTGCTGATCGAGCGCATCCGCGCCCTGCTCCGCCGCAACGAAACCAGCCGGGCCGAGGGGTCGGGCGTGGCGCCGGGCGGCATCATGGTGCGCGGCGAGCTCACGCTGGACGAAACCAAGCACCAGTGCATCTGGCACGGCAACGACATCCAGCTCACGGTCACGGAGTTCCTGCTGGTCAAGGCACTCGCGGCCCGGCCCGGCATGGTCAAATCGCGCGACCAGCTGATCGACGCGGCCTATGGCGACAACATCTACGTCGACGACCGCACCATCGACAGCCACATCAAGCGGGTGCGCAAGAAGTTCCGCGCCAGCGACGACGACTTCGACCACATCGAGACGCTGTACGGCATCGGCTACCGCTACAAGGAGCAGTGAGCCGCTGCCATGCCCGATAGCGGCTTCCATCCGCCCCTGACCGATGTGCGGGGCGTCGCTCGCCGGCATCGGTGGGTGTCGCCGCTGCTGCGCCGGATCCTGCTGGTCAACGCGCTGCCGCTCGTGCTGCTGGTGGCCGCGCTGCTCTACATCGACCAGTTCCAGGCCGGCTTGCTGGAAGCCGAGGTGCAGGCGTTGCGCGAGCAGGCCCGCATCTATGCCGGCGCTCTCGGTGAGAGCGCGGTGCGCGACGGGGATGGCGACAACGCCCAGTTGCAGCCCGACCTGGCCCGGCCCTTGCTGCGCCGGCTCACGGATCCCACGCCGAACGCCCAGGCCCGACTTTACGCGCCCGACGGCCAGCTCATTGCGGACAGCCGCGTGCGTGAAGGCACCGGCGGCGCGGTAGTGACGACGCCGCTGCCGCCCGCCGTCGAGCGCGGACCGGTGCTGGGCACCATCGGCTCCGTCTATGACCGGCTGCTCTCCGTGCTGCCCCGTCCGGCCAACGGTCCGGTGGTGGAAGTCAGCCCCAACGGGGCGGGCGCCGAATGGCAGCCCAACGTCCGCGAGGAGCTGCGGATGACCGGCGCCAATGCCGGCCGCGAGATGCCGCCCTACATCCGGCGCACGCAGGACGATCGCCTGCTGGTCACGGTCGCCGAGCCGGTGCAGCGCAACCGACAGATCATCGGCATCGTGCTGCTGACCCGCGACGCCCGCGAGGTGGATGACAGCGTGCTGGCCGTGCGCGTCAGCGTGCTGGGCCTGTTCGCGCTGGCCCTGGTGCTCACGGTGGCGCTGTCGATCTATTTGTCGCGCACCATCGCCCGCCCGATCCTGGGGCTCGCCAAGGCCGCGCACGACATGCGTGAAGGCAAAGGTCGCGCTGGCAGCGTGCCGCCCGTGCTGCTGCAGCGCACCGACGAGGTGGGCGAGCTCGCCGTCGCGCTGGCCGAGAGCGCCGGGGCGTTGTGGCAACGCATGGACGCGACCGAACGCTTCGCCGCCGATGTGGCGCACGAGATCAAGAACCCGCTCAGTTCGATCCGGAGCGCGATCGAGACGTTGCGGCGGATCGAGGACCCCGGCCAGCAGCGGCGCTTGCTGGCGATCATCTCCGAAGACGTGATCCGGCTCGACCGGTTGATCAACGACATCAGCGATGCCGGCCGGGTGGATGCGGAATTGTCCCGCGCGGCGCCGGAGACGATGGACGTGGTGCCGATCCTCTCCACCCTGGCCGAGATCCACGATGCCACTCGCAAGGAGGCCGACCCGGTGCTCGTGCTCGACGTGCCGAGCGCGCCGCTGCGGGTGCTGGCGGTCGAGGGGCGGCTGGTGCAGGTTCTGCGTAACCTGATCGGTAATGCGCAGAGCTTCTCGCCCCCGGGTGGGGCCATTCGGCTGCGCGCTGCCGAGGCGGGCGGTAACGTCGAGATCGCGGTGGAGGATGACGGCCCGGGCATCCCCGCCGGCAAGCTCGAGCATGTGTTCGACCGCTTCTACTCGGAGCGGCCCGTCGGGGAGCAATTCGGCCGCCATTCCGGGCTCGGCTTGTCGATCAGCCGGCAAATCGTCGAAGCCCTCAAGGGCCGTATCTCGGCGGAGAACCGGGCCGACGAAGGCGGCCGGGTGTGTGGGGCACGGTTCACGGTGCGGTTGCCGCGCGCGACCTAACCCGCCGCCGGTGTTTCACGTGAAACACGCAACACGTTGTTCCCGCCACGCCTGCAACGCTGCGCTGCACACATCGCTTCCATTTCCGCGCGAACCGGACCACAAAGGCGCAGGAGATGCTGATCCATGCCAGTTGTGCCGCTCGTGACGGTCGCGGAGTTCTGCTCACCGGTCCGTCGGGTGCGGGCAAGTCGGACCTTCTCCTTCGCCTCATCGATCGCGGGTTCTCCCTCGTCGCCGACGACCAGGTCGAGATCGCCGATTTGTGCGCCTCGCCGCCGCCACGCCTCGCCGGGCTGCTCGAGGTCCGCGGCCTCGGCCTGTTCCGCCTGCCGTTCATTGACGGCGTGCCGCTGGCGCTCGCCGTATCGCTCGGTCGCGCCGACCGCCTGCCCCATCCGCAAACCGATGCGCACGGCCTGCCGCTGGTCATGATCGATCCGGCGCAGCCTTCCGCCGCGCAGCGCGTCGCTCTTGCGCTCGACTGCGTCACGGGGCGGCTCGCCTGCATGGCCGGCGCCTTCGCGCCATGACGCAGCGGGCTGTCGTGGTCACCGGCCTTTCCGGCGCCGGTAAAGCGTCCATCCTGCGGGCGCTCGAAGACGTCGGCTACAACGCCGTCGACAACCCGCCGCTCACCTTGCTGGAAACGCTGATCCTGCGCGCCGAGCAACCCACCGCGATCGGCCTGGACTCCCGTAGTCTCGGCTTCGACGCCGAGGGTGCGGGGCAGACCATCGGCCGCCTGAAGGCCCGCTCCGACGCTGCAGTCGAGCTTGTTTACGCGTGGGCGGAAGAGACCGTGCTGCTGCGCCGCTTCACGGAGACGCGCCGCCGGCATCCGATGGCGCCGCATGGCCGCGTGGTGGACGGCATCCGTGCCGAGGAGGTGGCCACCCGGGCGCTCCGCATGGATGCCGATCTGGTCATCGACACGTCCGAACTGCCGCTGGCCGAGCTGCGCCGCCGCATCGAGATGCGCTTCCGCCCCACTTTGGATGGCGAGCGGCAACTTCCCGGTCTGACCCTGGCGCTTCTCTCCTTTGCCTTCCCCGCAGGGCTGCCGCGCGAAGCCGACATGGTGTTCGACGCGCGTTTCCTTCGCAATCCGCACTACGATCCCATATTACGCCCTCGGACAGGCCTCGACGACGAAGTCGGCGCATATGTCGAGGCGGACCCGGATTTCGAGCGGTTCTACGTCGCCGTGCGATCGCTTCTCACACTGGTCGTGCCTCGCTTCGTCCAAGAGGGCAAGAAATACGCGACGATTGCGATTGGCTGCACCGGCGGCCGCCATCGATCCGTATTCATCGCAGAACGGCTAGCCCGCGAGCTGAGGGCGAACAGGAAGTTGGGAATGGACGCGTTGCAGATTACGGTCTCTCATCGGGAGTTGGAGCGGCTCGCGGCAGCGGGCAAGCTGCCCGCCCTTGCCGTGTCGGGCGAGCGCTAGCCTCCCATGATCGGACTCGTGCTGGTTACCCATGGACGCCTGGCCGATGAGCTCAAATCCGCCATGGAGCACGTCGTGGGCGCGCAGCGGAATGTCGGCACCGTCTGCATCGGCCCGGAAGACGACATGGAAAGCCGCCGCGCCGAGATCAGCTCCCTGATCTCGACCGTCGACACCGGCGACGGCGTCGTGTTGCTCACCGACATGTTCGGAGGCACGCCGAGCAATCTCGCCATCTCCATGATGAGCCGAGACGGCGTGGAGGTGCTCTCCGGCGTCAACCTGCCGATGCTGGTCAAGCTGGCCAAGGTCCGCTCCACCCAGACGCTCGACGAATGCGTCGAGTGCGCCCAGGTCGCTGGGCGCAAATACATCGCTGCCGCGTCCCACGTCTTGCCGTCCTGCGCCAAGGCCGGGTGCAGGTGAGCGACGGCGCCCCGCTCCCGAACGCGACCGCGCTCTCCCGCAAGGTCGAGATCGTCAACCGCCGCGGACTGCACGCGCGCGCCGCCGCCAAATTTGTCACCCTGGCCGAGCGCTTCGGTGCCTCCGTCGACGTGTTGCGGGACGGGCAGGTCGTGTCGGCCCGCTCGATCATGGGGTTGATGATGCTCGGGGCCGGCAAGGGCTCCAGCGTCGTCCTGCAAGCCGAAGGCTGGGACGCCAAGGAGGCGCTCGACGCGTTGGTCGCGCTGGTCGAAGCCGGCTTCAATGAACAAGACTGACCCGGCGGACGAGCACTTCCTCGCCTGTGTCGGCGAGCCCCCGACCGCGCCCACCGCGGAAACCAAGTTGCTCGGCCTGGCCGCCTGCGCCGGCGTCGCCATCGGCCCGGCTTTTCGCGCCGTGGAGGCCAAGCCGCAAGTCACCCGCAGCCGGATCCATGCCGCCGACGTAGCCGGCGAGGTCGCTCGCTTCGACGCCGCCATCCTGCAATCGCGCCGCCAACTGCTGAAACTGCGCGGCCGGCTTTCCGTGCTGCCGGAAGAAAGCCAGGGTGAGATCGCGCCCCTGCTCGACGCCTATCTGCAGATGCTCGGCCCGTCCCGCCTGGTCCGCGGCGTCCGCGACCGCGTGCGCGATCGGCTCGTCTCCGCGGAAACCGCGGTGATGGAGGAAGCCAACGCGATCGCTGCCGCCATCGCGCAGGTCGCGACCGCCCAAGCCACCGTCGCCAACCCGGCGGGCCCCGGCCCACAACGCCAAGCCGACGAAGTACGCGAGATCGGCCGGCGCCTGGTCCGCAATCTCACCCGGGCGCCGTTCCGCAGCTATTCGGACGCGCCGCCGGGCTGCATCCTGGTTGCCGAGACCCTGCGCCCCTCCGACGCGGCGCTGGTCGATCCCGCCCGCATCGCCGGCGTCGCCACTGAGGAGGGCGGCACGGACGGCCATACCGCCATTATCCTGCGCGCCCTCGGCATCCCTTCCGTCCTCGGTGTGCCCGGCCTGGTCGCGGGCGTCAGCGGCGACGGCCCCATGGTCGTCGACGGGTCCGCCGGCGTGGTCACCCTGCAGCCCTCTCCCGCAAGCCTCGCCGGGGCCCGCCGCGCCGTCGCCGCTTTCGCTCGCGAGCGCCAACAACTCGGCCGCATGCGCCGCCTACCCGCAGTGACGCTCGACGGCGAAGCGGCCGACCTACAGGCCAACCTCGAACTCCCGCTCGAGCTGCCGCTGGTCGCGCAATCCGGCGCCACCGGCATCGGCCTGCTGCGCACCGAGTTCCTGTTCATGAATCGCGACACCGTGCCCACCGCGGACGAGCAGGAAGCCACCTACCGCACCATCATCGAGACCATGGCCGGCGACCCGGTGACCATCCGCGTGCTCGACTGGGGCGGTGAGAAGGAGATCGAGGCGCTCGTCGCCGCCGGACTGGTGCCCGAGATCCCGGACGCCAACCCCGCGCTCGGCTTGCGCGGCGTCCGCCTGCTACTCCGCCGGCCCGAGCTGTTCGAAACCCAGCTCGCCTCCATCCTGCGCGCCGCCCGCAGCGGCCCGACCCGCGTGCTGCTGCCCATGGTCACCGACGTGTCGGAGTTCGTGGCCGCCCGGGAGATCTACCGCCGGGTCGCGCAGGAGCTGCGCACGGCGGGCGTCGCCATCCCCGATCCGCTGCCGCCGCTCGGCACGATGATCGAGACCCCGGCCGCCGCCCTGACCGCCGACGCCATCGCCGCGGAAGCCGAGTTCCTGGCCATCGGCACCAACGATCTCTGCATGTACACCCTGGCCGTCGATCGCGCCGAGCTGGACCTTTCCTCGCTCTACGATCCGCTGCATCCCGCCATCCTGCGGCTGATCCAGCTGACGACGGAGGCGGCGCACCGGCACCACATCCCCGTTTCCGTGTGCGGCGAGATGGCCGCCAACCCGCGCTACACGCCGTTGTTGCTCGGCCTCGGCGTCCGCAGCTTCTCCACCAACGCGGCCGCCGTGCCTCGCGTCAAGCAGGCCGTCCGCAGCACCACGATGGATGAGTGCCAACGCCTGACGTGGCAGGTCATGAAGCAGTCCGACCCGGCCCGCACCCGCGCCCTCCTCGACCAGTTCGGCCGCTGAACCCGGTCAGGCCCGCAGGCGATACCCGATCCCGGGCTCGTTCTGAAGCAGGGCAGGGGCTGCCGGGTCGGCCTCGAGCTTGACCCGGAGGCTGCGTACCGCCACCCGCAGATACTCCACGTCGTCGCGATGGCCGTCGCCCCACACCGCCTGCAGCAGATGCGCATGGGTGATGACCCGGCCCGGGTAGCGCGCCAATTCCGCCAGCACCGCATATTCCTTGCGCGTCAGCTTCACCTCCACCCCATCGCGGCATACACGGCGCGCCAGGAGGTCGATCGTGATCGCCCCGGCCGTCAGTGTCTCGCCGTCCCGCGTGGCGCCGCCGCGATGTCGCAGCGCGGTGCGGATGCGCGCGAGCAGCTCGTCCGTGTCGAACGGCTTGACCACGTAATCGTCCGCGCCGAGATCGAGCGCCGCCACCTTCTCCGCCGTCGCATCGCGCGCCGTGATCACCACCACCGCGCGGTCCGCCGCTTTGAGCAGCGGGATCAGCTCGAATCCGTCGCGATCCGGCAGCCCGAGATCCAGCAGCACCAGCTCGCACCCGTCCCGCCGCGCTTCCAGCAGCCCCGCCGCCGCATCCGCCGCCTCCGTCACGCTATGCCCGGCGCGCTCCGCCGCGCCGCGGATCAGCCGCCGGATCGCCGGCTCGTCATCCACGATCACGATGCGTCCCGTCATGCCGATCGATCCGTCAACGAACCCGCCCCCGCCCCCGCCAGCCCCGGCCGCACCAGCGCGGCGGGCCAGGTGATGGTGAAGGCCGCCCCGCACTCCGGCCGGTTCGCCGCCGCGACTGACAGCCCGGCTGCCCCGGCAAACCCCTTCACGATCGCCAGCCCCAGCCCGGTGCCGCCCACCCGATCGGTCCCCGCGACCCGCTTGTACCGCTCGAAGAGCGTGGCTTCGCCGCCGGCCGGCAGGCCCGGTCCGCAGTCCAGCACCGCCAGCGTCACCGTCCCGTCCACCGACCGACCGCGTACGGTGATGACGGTGTCCGCCGGCGCGAACTTGGCGGCGTTGCCCAGCAGGTTGACCAGCATGTGGTTCAGCATGCGCGGCTCCGCCTCCACCAGCGGCAGCGTCGCCGGGACGTCCACCTCCAGCCGATGCCGGCCCAGTTCGGCACCGAGATCGCCGACGGCTGCCGCCACCGCATCGGTCAGGTCCGTCGCCTCCCGCCGCACCGCCAACGCGCCGGCCTCGAGCCGTGCCATCTCGATCAGGTCGTTGAACACCCGCTGCAGCCGCCGCGCCTCCGCCTTCAGCGTGCCGACCGTGGACGCCGCCCCGCGATCTGCTGCCCCGCTTTCGGCTGCCCCGCTTTCGGCCGCCAACGTGTCCGCCGCTGCCACGATCGCGGTCAGCGGCGTCCGCAGATCGTGCCCGAGCGATGAGAGCAGCGTGGCGCGCAGGTGGTCCCGCTGTTCCAGCGCGCTGACGTCGCGCGCATCCGCCTCGTGTCGCAGCCGTTCCTGCGCCAGCGCCGCTTGTGCCAGCAGGGCGCTGAACAGCACGCGCCGGGCCGCCGGTACGGGGTCGCCGCCATCGGCCCGCGCCAGCCCCAGCACGCCGCGCGTCCCGCCCGCGGTTCGCAACGGATGGAACTGCCACGACGACGAGGCCAGCGTCCCCGTTTCGTGCCCGGTCACTTCCGCCCGCTCGAACGCCCACTCCGCTGCGGTGCCGTCGATCAATCCTAGCAGGGGGCTCGCCGGATCGGCCCCGGCGACCTCCAACTGCGCCCCCTCGCGGTCCAGCAGCACGGTCGCCACGCCCAGCAGATCGGCCACCGTCTCGCACACCGCGCGCGCCGTTCCGTCCCGGTCCGACAGCCCGGCCAGCCGCTGCCCGAATGCCGCGATCGCCGCATTCTCCGCCGCCGCCCGCACGCCGACCGTCGCCTCGAGCTTGAGCCGTCCCGCGAGCTGGCTGGCCACGACCGCCACACCGATGAACACCACCAGCGTGATGATGTTCTGCGGATCCTGAATGGTGAAGGTGTAGAGCGGGGGCAGGAAAAAGAAGTTATAGGCCAACGCCGCCGCCACGCTGGCGACCAGCGACGCCCGTAGCCCGAGCAGCGTCGCGCTGGCGATTACGGGCAACAGATACAGCAGGTCTGTCGAGTTGACCCCGAACACCGGCTGCAAAACGGACGCCGCCCCGGTCGTCAACGCCACCAGCAGCAGCGCGATCGCGGCGTTGCGGAATGCCCCGGGCCGCGCCGCCCGGCGTAGGCCCCGCTCGGTGCCGGGCTCCGGCAAGGGCACCACGTGCACCGCCAAGCCATCCAGCGAGCGCACCAGGTGGTCCACCACCGAACGGTGCCGCCACTCGAACCACCACGGCCGCCGTGACTTGCCGATCACCAGCGTCGTCGCCCGGCTTTCCGCAAGAAAGCTCTGAATCCCGTCGGGGACCGAGCGCGCCGGCACCGTCGTGATGGTCGCCCCAAGCCCGCTGGCGAGTTTCAGCGCGTTGGCGACCCGGCTGAGCGCCGCGGCCGACAACGCGTCGCTCCGCGCGGTTTCCACGCTCAGCGCGGTCCAGGGCGCATGCAGCGCATCGGCCAGCCGCTTGGCCGCGCGGATCACCGCGTCGCTCCCCGGTTGGTCACCGACCGCCACCACCAGCCGGTCACCCGCCGCCCAGTTCCCCGGCTCGCCCGCCGCGCTGACGTGGTCCAGCAGCGCCCGGTCCGCCGCCGCCGCCGCCCGCCGCAGCGCCAGCTCCCGCAACGCCGACAGGTTCGACTTGGAAAAGAAGTGCCCCAGCGCCCGCGTCGCTTCCGGCGCGACGTAGACCTTGCCGGCCTTGAGCCGCTCGATCAGCTCGTCCGGCGGGAGGTCCACGATCTCGACGTCGGCGTCGTCCACCAGCGAGTCCGGCACGGTCTCCCGCACCCGCACCCGCGTGAACCCGGCGACCACGTCGTTCAGGCTCTCCACATGCTGGATGTTCAGCGTGGTGAACACGTCAATGCCGGCATTGCGCAGCTCCTCGACGTCCTGCCAGCGCTTCGGATGCCGGCTGCCGGGCGCGTTGGTGTGGGCCAGCTCGTCCACCAGCGCGATCGCCGGCCGCCGCGCCAGCGCCGCGTCCAGGTCGAACTCGGTCAGCACGTGAGGCCCGTGCGCGACCCGGCGTAGCGGCAACACCTCGAACGGCTGCAGCAGCGCCGCCGTGTCTGCCCGCCCGTGCGTCTCGATGACCCCCGCGACGACATCGGTGCCGCGCCGCAGCAGCTCCGCGCTCTCGCGCAGCATCTCGAACGTCTTGCCCACCCCGGGCGCGGCGCCCAGGAAGATCTTCAGCCGCCCCCGCGCGTCCCGGCGCGCTGCCCGCAGCAGCGCCTCGGGGGAAGGGCGGTCGGACCCGGTCATGTCTTGGGTTGTGGCGCGATTTGGTCGAGCTGTCGATTGAACAGCAGGACGTTGATGCTGGGCTCGCCCAGGAAGCCCAGTAGCGACCCGCTCGCTTCCCGATCGATCAGCCCGGCGATCACCGTCACTGGCACGCCCCGCGCCGCCGCGATCCGCCCCGCCTGTGCCCGCGCCGCCGCCACGCTCACCGCCGGGTCGAGCCCCGAGCCGGAGGCGGTGACCAGGTCCGCCGGCACCGGCCCGTCGAAGCCGTCGGCCCGAAGCGCCTGTATCCGCCCCGCCACCGCATCGCGCAGATCGGTAGCGCCCGGCGCGAAGTTGGTCGCCCCCGAATTATTGGCCTCGTAGCCCTTGCCGGCATTGGACGGCCGCGGATGCAGGAAGCCCGCGCCCTCGAAGTTTTGCCCGATCAGCCGCGAGCCGATCACGACCCGGCCGTCGCGCAGGAGGCTCCCTCCCGCGCTGTCGGGGAAGGCGGCGCTCGCGATGCCGGTGATGGCCGCCGGGTAGAGAAGCCCGGTCACTGCCGTGAGCAGCACGAACAGGACCAGGGCCGGACGAATGGTGTTGAGCATGGGAGTTCCGATCAGGCCAGATGCAGCGCGGAGACGAGAAGGTCGATCAGCTTGATGCCGACGAACGGCGCGACCAGCCCGCCCACCCCGTAGATCGCGAGATTGCGCGCCAGCAGCGTCCCGGCCGGCGCCGGCCGATACCGCACGCCCTTGAGCGCCAGCGGCACCAGCGCCGGGATGATCAGCGCGTTGAAAATGATCGCCGACAGGATCGCGCTTTCCGGGCTCCCCAGCGCCATCACGTTCAGCCCGCCCAGCCCCGGATACAGCCCGACGAAGATCGCTGGCAGGATCGCGAAGTATTTCGCCACGTCGTTCGAGATCGAGAAGGTGGTCAGCGCGCCGCGCGTCATCAGCATCTGCTTGCCGAGGCCCACGATCTCGATGAGCTTGGTCGGGTCGCTGTCCAAATCGACCATGTTGCCCGCCTCGCGCGCCGCCTGGGTGCCGGTATTCATCGCCACCCCCACATCGGACTGCGCCAGCGCCGGCGCGTCGTTGGTGCCGTCGCCGCACATCGCGACCAGCTTGCCGCCCTCCTGCTCGCGCCGGATCAGCGCCAGCTTGTCCTCCGGCGTCGCTTCGGCGAGGAAATCGTCCACCCCGCTCTCCGCCGCAATGCTGGCCGCCGTCAGCGGATTGTCGCCGGTGATCATCACCGTGCGGATGCCCATCCGCCGGAGCTCGCCGAACCGCTCGCGGATGCCCGCCTTGACGATGTCCTTCAGGTGCACGACCCCGATCAGCCGGTTGCCATCGGCCACCGCCAGCGGCGTGCCCCCGGCCCGGCCGATTTCGTCGGCCGCAGCCCGAACCTCGCGGATGCCCGGCCCATCGCCGATCCGCTTGATCACCGCCTCGACGGCGCCCTTCACGATGGCGCGGTCCCCGATCTGCAACCCGCTCACCCGTGTCTGCGACGTGAACGCGATCGGCTCCGCACCCGCCGGCATGCCCTCACCGGCACCCGCCAGCACCACGATCGAGCGCCCTTCCGGCGTCTCGTCCGCCAGGCTCGCCAACCGTGCGATCGTCGCCAACTCCCGCTCGCTCACGCCCGGCACCGGCACGAACGCCGTCGCCTGCCGATCCCCGATCGTGATGGTCCCGGTCTTGTCCAGCAGCAGCGTATCGATGTCGCCCGCCGCTTCCACTGCCCGGCCCGACTTGGCCAGCACGTTGAACCGCACCAAGCGGTCCATCCCCGCAATGCCGATCGCCGACAGCAGCGCCGAGATCGTCGTCGGGATCAGCGTCACGAACAGCGCGACCAACACCGGCACCGCCAGCATCCCGCCCGCATAGGCGGCAAACGCCGGTAGCGTTCCCACCGCGATCAGGAAGATGAGCGTCAGCCCGGCCAGCAGGATCGTCAGCGCCACCTCGTTCGGCGTCTTCTGCCGGCTCGCGCCCTCCACCAGCGCGATCATCCGGTCCAGGAAGCCCTGCCCCGCCGCTGCAGTCACCTTCACCGTGACCCGGTCCGAGATCACCCGCGTTCCCGCCGTCACCGCCGAACGGTCCCCGCCGGCTTCGCGGATCACCGGCGCGCTCTCGCCGGTGATCGCCGCCTCGTTGATGCTGGCGACACCCTCGACCACCTCGCCATCCGCCGGCACCAGATCGCCGGCTTCGACGAGAACGCGGTCGCCCACGCCCAATTCCGCCGCCGCGACCCAGTTCCACTCGCCGCTCTGACCGGCCACTTTCTTGGCCCGCAGATCCGCCTTGGTCGACCGCAGGCTCGCGGCCTGCGCCTTGCCGCGCCCCTCCGCCAGCGCCTCGGCGAAGTTGCCGAACAGCACGGTGAGCCACAGCCAGAACACCAGCTGCGCCTCGAACACGGGGTGCCCGGTCCCGGTCGCCAGCCCCTTGATCAGCAGGATCGTCGATAGGCTCGCGACGGCCGCGGTCACGAACATGACCGGGTTGCGGATCAGCTCGCGCGGGTCGAGCTTGCGGACGGCGTCGAGCGCCGCCGGGCCCATGAGGGCCGGCGTGAATAACGAGGTCATTGAACGGTCCCAGCAAGGAGTTGCGCCTGGTCGGCGAGCGGTCCGAGCGCGAGGCTCGGCAGGAAGGTGAGGCCACCCACGATGAGGATGATGGCGATCAGCAAGCCGACCCAGAGCGGCCCCGTGGTCGGGAACGACCCGCTGCTCGCCGGCACCGGCCGCTTGGCCGCCAGGCCGCCCGCCACCGCCAGCACCGGCAGGATCACGCCGAACCGCCCGACCAGCATCGCGAGCGCCCCGGTCGCGTTGTAGAACACGGTGTTGCCGGTCAGCCCGCCGAACGCGCTACCGTTGTTCCCCACCATGCTGGAGTAAGCGTAGAGGATCTCCGAGAAGCCGTGCGGCCCCTTGGCCGCCGGCCCGGCCAGACCCGCCGGCAACACGCAGGCCAGCGCCGTCAGCCCCAGGATCATGAACGGCGGCACCGCGATCGCGATCACCGCCAGCGTCATCTCCCGCGCTTCGATCTTCTTGCCGATGTACTCCGGCGTCCGCCCCACCATCAGCCCGGCGATGAACACCGCCAGGATCGCGTAGATCAGCATCGCATACAGCCCGGAACCGACGCCGCCGATCACCAGCTCGCCGAGCTGCATGTCGAACATCGGCACCAGCCCGCCCAGCGCCGTGAAGCTGTCCATCATCGCGTTCACCGCGCCGCACGACGTCACCGTCGTCACCACGGCGAACAAGGCCGAGGCCGCGATCCCGAACCGGACCTCCTTGCCCTCCATGCTGCCGCCGGGCACGCCGAGCGCGTGCAGCATCGGGTTGCCGTGCGCCTCGGCCGCGTAGGTGAGGAAGATGCCCGCGGCCAGGATCACGATCATCGCCGCCAGCAGCGCCCAGCCCTGCCGCCGATCGCCCACCGCCCGCCCGAGGGTCAGCGGCAGCCCGGCGCCCAGCACCACGATGGCCAGCATCTCGAGCAGGTTGGTCAGCGCCGACGGATTCTCGAACGGGTGCGCCGAGTTGGCGTTGAAGAACCCGCCCCCGTTCGTCCCCAGCATCTTGATCGCGAGCTGCGAGGCGACCGGTCCCAGCGAAATGACCTGGTGCGCCCCCTCCATCGTGGTCGCATCCGCCGAGGCCGCGAAGGTCTGCGGCACGCCCAGCGCCACGAACACCAGCGCCAGCACGACGGAGATCGGCAGCAACAGGTAGAGCGTCACCCGGGTCACGTCGACCCAGAACGACCCCACCGTTCGCGCCTGCCGCCGCACCAGGCCGCGGATCAGCGCAAACGCGATCGCCATCCCGGTCGCCGCCGACAGGAAGTTTTGCACCGTCAGCCCGAGCATCTGGGAGAGGTGCGACAAAGTCGTTTCGCCACCGTAATTTTGCCAGTTCGTGTTGGTCACGAAGCTGACTGCGGTGTTGAACGCGAGCCACGGCTCTACCGCGCCCGCCCCCTGCGGATTGAGTGGCAGCGCGCCCTGCAGCAGCAGCAGCGCAAACAGGAAGGCGATGCCGAGCCCGTTGAAGGCGAGCAAGGACACGGTGTAGCCGACCCAGCTTTGCTCAGCGGCCGGGTCGATGCCGGCGAGCCGGTAGAAGCCGCGCTCCACGGCGCCGAGCGGCAGCCGCTCGCGCGCATACAGCGCGTGCATCCACGCGCCGGCCGGGATCGCCAGCCCGATCAGCAGGACGATGAAGACGATGATGAGGGCGAGGCCCGCGGTGGTCATGATCGCGGGCTTAGAACTTGTCGGGTCGCAACAGGACGACGACGAGATAGACGAGGATGGCGGCGGCGGTCAGGCCGCCGAGGAGTTGATCGAACATGGAGAAGGGAGCCCTGATGGAGGCTCCATTCTGGCGCGGTCCCGCCTAAGCGCGCCCGGGGCTTCCGGGCCGCCGGCCGTTAAGCCGGCGTAAAGTCTCAGCCCCGATACTGCTCGTCCGTCACCTTCTCCAGCCACGTCACCGGCGTGCCGTCCTGCTTCTCCTGGATCGCGACGTGGCTCATCGCCGTCTGCGGCCCCGCCCCGTGCCAATGCTTCTCGCCCGGCGCGAACCACACCACGTCGCCCGGCCGGATCTCCTCGATCGGCCCGCCGTCGCGCTGCGCCCGGCCGCAGCCGGCCATCACGAGCAGCGTCTGTCCCAACGGATGCGTGTGCCACGCCGTGCGTGCGCCGGGCTCGAAGGTGACGAGCGCCATCGCCACCCGCGACGGCTCCGGCGGTGAGTGCAGCGGGTCCAGCCGCACCGTACCGGTGAAATACTCCGCCGGCGGCGTGGTGGAGGCCTGCGAACCCGCGCGCTTGATGTCCATCAGTGCCACTCCCGTCAGATGAATTGGCCGCGCAGGAACCCCAGCGCCGGCAGCGGCGTCCAGGCCCGCGGCAGATCCTGAAACCGGATCGGCGCCACCGAATACAATGGGGCCGGCTGCCGGCAGCTCTGGAACAGGCTCGAATACGCCCGGACCTGCTGCTCGCGCCAGGCCTGGTCCGCCAGCGCGCGCTCGCGGCTCGGAAAGATCTCAGCCACCCGGGTGCGCCGCCCGACCGAGGCCACGACCGCCCAGACCGTGTCGTCCCGTCGAGGCCTGAATTCGAGCACCGCGACCATGCCCACCATATTGGCAGGTCGACCCGCCCGAGCAAGCCTTCCGCCTGCCCCGCGGGAACCCCGGCCGCCACCGTAACGTAAGCGGAGCACGGTTGGGGATCTCATGAGACTTTTTGCCTGCCAGAACTGCCGCCAGGTCCTGTTCTTCGACAACCGACAATGCGGCCGCTGCGGCGCCGCGCTCGGATTCCTGCCCTCTGCGCTGACGCTGAGCGCGTTGCTGCCGGATGGCGACGCCTGGTCCGCCCTGGCCGAACCCGGCCGGGCCTGGCGCCAATGCGCCAACGCCTCCCGGCTGGTCTGCAACTGGATGGTCCCCGCCGACAGCCCCGAGCGCTTCTGCGCCGCCTGCCGCCACAACCGCACCGTGCCCGACCTCTCCGGCCCCACTAACCTGCTCGCCTGGGCCAAGATGGAGATGGCCAAGCACCGCCTGTTCTACACCCTGCTGCGGCTCGATCTGCCGACGCCCAACCGCATCGACCGCCCCGCCAGCGGCCTTGTCTTCGACTTCCTGGCCGATGCCGCCGCCGGCGGCCGAGTCATGACCGGCCACGAGGACGGCGCCATCACCCTCGCCGTTGCCGAAGCCGACGATGCCGAGCGCGAGGCCCGCCGCGCCCAGATGGGCGAGCCCTACCGCACCTTGCTCGGCCATTTCCGCCACGAGGTCGGGCATTTCTACTGGGACGTGCTGATCCGCGACGGCCACCGCCTCGACGGCTTCCGCGACCGCTTCGGCGACGAGCGCACGGATTACGGCGCCTCCCTCGCCAGCCACTACCAGAATGGCCCCGCCCCCGACTGGCAGCAGCACTACGTCAGCGCCTACGCCGCCTCCCACCCGTGGGAGGACTGGGCCGAGACCTGGGCCCACTACCTCCACATCGTCGACGGCCTCGAGACCGCCGAAGCCTTCCGCCTCGAGGTCCACCCCCGAGCCGACCACGATCACGTGCTGGAGGCCGGCCCCGCCTTTGCCCCGTTCGACGGCGACGCCTTCGAGCCCCTCGTCCGCCAATGGCTCCCGCTCACCATCGCGCTCAACGCCATGAACCAGAGCATGGGCCTCAACGACCTCTACCCGTTCGTCCTGTCCGACGTCGTGATCGGCAAGCTGAGCTACATCCACACCGTCGTCCGCCAGGCCGCGACCGCTGCGACGGACGGAGCGCCCCGTCGCGAAATCGGCTAACACGGCCGCCGACACAACACGGGTGAACCCTTGGGCGCCTACCTCCTGCGCCGGCTCCTGCTGCTGGTGCCCACCCTGTTCGGCATCATCGCCATCAACTTCGCCGTGGTTCAGTTCGCGCCGGGCGGCCCCGTCGAGCAAGCGATCGCCGAGGCCCGCGGCGCCGCCGGCGCGACCGAGCGCATCACCGGCGCCCAGAGCGACCGCGGCGCCTATCGCGGCGCCCGCGGACTCGACCCGGCGCAGATCGAAGCCCTCCGCAAGCAGTTCGGCTTCGACAAGCCCGCCCCCGAGCGCTTCGCCGAGATGGTCGGCAGCTATCTCCGCTTCGACTTCGGCCGATCCTTCTTCCGCGACGACACCGTGATCCACCTCGTGCTGCAGAAGATGCCCGTCAGCGTCTCGCTCGGTTTGTGGTCCACCCTGCTCGTCTACCTCGTCAGCATCCCGCTCGGCATCCGCAAGGCGGTGCGCGACGGCAGCCGGTTCGACATCGCCAGCTCCGCCGCCGTGCTGGTCGCCTACGCCATCCCCGGCTTCCTGTTCGCCATCATGCTGGTGGTCCTGTTCGCCGGCGGCAGCGTCGTCCAATGGTTCCCGCTGCGGGGCCTCGCCAGCCCCGGCGCCGACGCCTGGCCCTGGCCGCAGCGCGCGGCCGACTACGCCTGGCACATGGTGCTGCCCACCCTCGCTTTGGTCGCGGGCGGCTTCGCCAGCCTGACCATCCTGACCAAGAACTGCTTCCTGGAAGAGATCCGCAAGCAATACGTACTGACCGCCCGCGCCAAGGGCGCCGGCGAGACCCGCGTGCTCTACCGGCACGTGTTCCGTAACGCGACCCTGCTGATCGTGGCCGGCTTCCCCGCCGCCTTCCTCGGCATCCTGTTCAGCTCGGCGCTGCTGGTCGAGATCGTGTTCTCGCTCGACGGGCTCGGCCTGCTCGGCTTCGAGAGCGCCATCCGCCGCGACTACCCCGTCATGTTCGGCACCCTCTACCTCTTCACCCTGCTGAGCCTCCTGCTCCAGATCGTCGGCGACCTGCTCTACACCGCCGTCGATCCGCGCATCGACTTTGAGCGCCGCGGATGAGCCTCGCCGCCCGCCGCCTGGCGGTCTTTCGCGCCCATCGCCGCGGCTTCTGGTCGTTGATCGTCTTCACCGTCCTGTTCGCCGTCTGCGGCGCCGCCGAGCTCGTTGCCAACGACCGCCCGCTCGCCGTCCGCTTCGGCGGCCAACTCTACTTCCCCGTCCTCGGCGGCATCAGCGAGGATACGTTCGGCGACGACCTGCTGCCCCTGGAAGCCGACTTCACCGACCCGGCGCTCCAGGCCCGCATCGACGCCAATGGCTGGATCCTGTGGCCGCCGATCCCCTTCCGCTACGACACCGTGGTCAAGGACCTCGCCGTCCCCGCCCCGTCCCCGCCCTCGTTCCGCAACTGGCTCGGCACCGACGACCAGGCCCGCGACGTGCTGGCCCGGGTGATCTACGGCATCCGCCTGTCCGTGCTGTTCGGCTTCACCCTCACCTTGGTCTCCTCCGTCATCGGCATCGCCGCCGGCGCCGTCCAGGGCTTCTACGGAGGCACGATCGACCTGCTGTTCCAGCGCGTGATCGAGATCTGGTCCGGCATGCCGCAGCTCTACATGCTCATCATCCTCGGCAGCATCGTGACCCCGGGCTTCTGGATCCTGCTCGGCTTTCTGCTGCTGTTCTCCTGGATGACCCTCACCGGCGTGGTCCGCGCCGAGTTCCTGCGCGGGCGCAACCTCGACTACGTCCGCGCCGCCCGCGCCCTCGGCGTGCGCGACGGTGCCATCATGGCCCGCCACATCCTGCCCAACGCGCTGGTCGCGGTGTTGAGCTTCCTGCCCTTCACCCTGTCCGGTTCGGTCACCGTGCTGGCGAGCCTCGACTTCCTCGGCTTCGGCCTCCCGCCCGGCTCCCCGTCGCTCGGCGAATTGGTCAGCCAGGGCAAGAACAACCTCCAGGCCCCCTGGCTCGCCGCCACCGGCTTCGTCGTGCTCGGCACCCTCCTCACGCTGCTGATCTTCATCGGCGAAGCCGTCCGCGACGCCTTCGACCCGCGCAAGGGCGCGTGACCGCGATGCTCGTCGTCGACGCCCTTTCCATCGCCTTCGGCCCCCGCCGCGTCGTCTCCGACGTGTCGTTCGAGGTCCGGCCCGGCGAGACCCTCGCCCTCGTCGGCGAGAGCGGCTCCGGCAAGTCGCTCACCGCGCTCGCCACCCTGCGCCTGCTGCCGCCCGGCGCCACCGCCACCGGGCGCATCGCGCTCGACGGGGTCGACGTGCTGGCGGCGGACGGGCCGGTCCTGCAACGCCTCCGCGGCGGCACCGCCGGCATCGTGTTCCAGGAGCCGATGACCAGCCTCAACCCGCTGCACCGGATCGGCCACCAGGTCGGCGAGGCCATGACGCTGCACGGCCGCCGCGCCACGAGCGATACGGTGGCCGCGCTGCTCGCCCGGGTCGGCTTCGCCGATGCCGTCACCCGGCTCGACGCCTTCCCGCACCAGCTCTCCGGCGGCCAGCGCCAGCGCGTCATGATCGCGATGGCGCTGGCCAACGACCCCAAGCTGCTGATCGCCGACGAGCCGACCACGGCGCTCGACGTCACCATCCAGGCCGGCATCCTCGACCTCCTGGCCGCCGAAAAGGCCCGCCGCGGCCTGGCGCTGCTGCTGATCAGCCACGACCTGCACGTCGTGCGCCGGGTCGCCGACCGGGTGGCGGTGATGAAGGACGGCCGCATCGTCGAGACCGGTCCGGTGGAAACCGTGCTGCAGGCGCCGCAACACCCCTACACGCGCATGCTGATCGCCGCCGAGCCCTCCGGCGCGCCCGCCCCGGTGCCGGCGACCGCGCCGATGGTGGCCGAGGCCCGCGACCTGCGGGTCGTCTTCCCGGTCCGCCGCGGGCTCCTGCGCCGGGTCGTCGCCGAGGTGCGCGCGGTCGATGGCGTCAGCCTGTGCGTGCGCGCCGGCGAGACGCTCGGGCTCGTGGGCGAGAGCGGTTCCGGCAAGAGCACGATCGGCCTGGCCCTGCTGCGACTGCAACCCGCCGCCGGCCAGATCCTGTTCGAGGGCCGTGACCTCTCCACCCTGTCGCAGGCCCGCATCCGCCCCCTACGGCAGCGGATGCAGATCGTGTTCCAGGACCCGTTCGGCAGCCTGTCGCCGCGCATGAGCGTGGCCGACATCGTCGCCGAAGGCCTCCGCGTCCACGAGCCCGCCCTGACCCGGCGCACCCGGGACGAGCGGGTCCGTGCCGCCTTGGCCGAGGTCGGCCTGCCCACCGACGCCGCCGGTCGCTACCCGCACGAGTTCAGCGGCGGTCAGCGCCAGCGCATCGCCGTGGCCCGCGCGATCGTGCTCAAGCCCAGCCTCGTCGTGCTGGACGAGCCCACCAGCGCGCTCGACCGCTCCGTTCAGGCGCAACTGGTCGACCTCCTGCGCGCGCTGCAACGCGCGCACGGCCTGGCCTACCTGTTCATCAGCCACGACCTTGCCGTCGTGCGGGCCATGGCACACCGGGTCGCGGTGCTGCAGGCCGGGCGGATCGTGGAGGAGGGACCGGTCGAGGCCTTGTTCGACCGGCCCCGCACCCGTTACGCGGCTGCCCTGATGGCCGCCGCTCTCGGCCTCAAGCCACCGTCAGCTTGACGTCGACGTTGCCCCGCGTCGCATGACTGTACGGGCAGATCTCCTCGTGCGCGCCACGCGCCAGCTTCATCGCGTCGTCGCGCGACAAGCCCGGCAGGCTCACCTTGAGCTCGGCCTGGATCCCGAAGCCCTTGCCGGTGCGCGGGCCGATCCCGACGTCGCAATTGACCGTGCTGCCCTCGGGCACCTGCGGCCCATCCTTGTGCTGGCTCGCGTAGAACTTCATCGCGCCCAGGAAGCACGCCGCGTAGCCCACCGCGAACAGCTGCTCCGGGTTGTTGCCCGCGCCCTTGCCGCCCATCTCCTTTGGCACGTCGAGCGTCACGCTCAGGCCGCCATCGTCCAGCGCACTCTTGCCTTCCCGGCCGCCGCCCGTCGCCGTCGCGTGCGTGTGGTAGACGACCTTCTGCAGCTTGTTCTCACCTAGATCCGACATGTGCTCTGAATCCTTTATCCGTGAACCGTCATCATCGGCCGCCGGTCGGCGTCCCGCAACTCCCGCCATGGGCTCGACCCTGAGGCGATTGCTGGATGGGCCGGTGCGACCCGGCCAGGTCGTCTGGCTCGGGCAACGTCCCCAACGCCGGGGCAGCGTCAGGGTTGTGGACGCGCTCAGCCTCGACCCGGCCGCCGGCATCCACGGCGACCACTATGCCGGCCGCAGCGGCACCCGTCAGGTCAGCTTGATCGGCGAGGACGACCTGCGCGCCATCGGCGCCTTTCTCGGCACCGGCCCCGCCGACCCCCGCCTGCTCCGCCGCAACGTCGTCACCGCCGGCATCAACCTGCATGCGCTCAAGCACCGCCGCTTTCGCCTCGGCGGCGCCGTCCTGACCTACACCGGCGACTGCCATCCCTGCTCCCGCATGGAGGAGCTGCTCGGGCCCGGCGGCTACAACGCCGTCCGCGGCCACGGCGGCATCCTGGCGCGCGTCCTGGAAGCCGGCACCGTGGCGAACGGGGGCGCACTCTGCCGCTTGGAGGACGACGTGGAACCGGCCACTCTGCGCCAATGACCCGACTCGAGTTCCTCCGAGGGCTGGCCGCGACCCTGCCGCTCGCCGCCTGCGTCGCTGCCCCGATCCTGTCGGCCCCCGCCATCCCGCCCGTCCCGCCCGAGCGCATCCCGTCGCCCCCGGAATCCAACGAAACCCTGATCTGGCAGCCCGGCCATTGGGATTGGGATGGCGGCCAGTATCAATGGCGCGAGGGCCAATGGGTCCCGCGTAGTGGCCACGGCCCCCTCTGGCAGGACGGCTTCTGGCGCCGCGACGGCCGCGGCTTCGCTTGGGTCCCCGCCCACTGGATCTGACGCCCACTGGATCTGACGTCATGAACCGGCCGGTCCGTGTGACCGGCCGGAACTGACGGTCTCGCTACTTCGGCGCCTCGGCCGCCGGCGCCGGCCGGCTATCGGTGCTTGGCGCCTCGTCGTCCCGCGCCGACGCTGTCTCCGTCGGCGACGATGTCGGCGGTGCCACGGGCGGCGCTGATGCCATCGGCGGCGGCGGCGGCTCCTTCTGCTGCGGCTCCAACGGGATGATGATCGGCTGCGCCACCGCCGGCGACGCGGCCAATAGCAGCAAGGCGAGCAAGCGGGTCGGCTTCATGTTCAAGGCTCCTTCCGGCACGGCGCGGCAGCCCGGCGCTCCGCGCAACTTGTCTCACCGTGCGAGAACAAGCGCCGCACGTCCGGAAGAGTTCGCCTCACGGATCGTAGCGGAACACCCGCATGCCATACGGATCGACCGCGTAGGTGCCGAGATACGGGCCGTCATGCGACCGCATCGCCCGCCGCGCCCATGCCCGCGGCCGGTCGTCGTACCGGTCGTCCGGCGGAGGGTATTGATACTGTGCGGGCTCGCCGTATTGCGGCGGCAGCGGCCAGGATGGCCGCGCGCGCGCCACCCGCACCGGCTCACGTCGAGCCTCGGTCCGGGCCGGCTCCGGCCGCGCCGCCTCCGTCCGCCGCAGCGTCGGTAGCCGCTCGGGGCGCGCGCTCGCCGCAGCGACGGCCTCCCCGCTCCGCACGGTCTCTGTTGGTGCCGTTACCACCGGGCGCTGCGCCTCGCCCGCACGCAGCAACGGCGGCAGCGCGGCCGCCGCAACCGAAACCGGCGGCACGGCAGCCGCCGCGACCGGAACCGGCGGCAACGCGGCCGCCGCCACCGAGACCGTTGGCACGGCAGCGGTTCCTGGCGCCGCCAAATCCGCCGTCATCGCCGGCGCCGCTTCCGCCAGCAGCGGCGCCACCGGCACCGTGGCCGGCTGCAGCGGCACCGTCTCCACCATGCTTTGGCCCGAGATCGCCGGCCCGACCCGCCCGCCCGCTCCGTAAGCGACCCAGATCACGCTCGCGACCGCCGCCACCACGCCCAGCGCGGAGGCCGACAACAGCAGCGATCGCCGACGGCGCCCGCCCGCCCGTTCCGCCGCCACGGGCAGCGCCGCCTCCGCCGTGTCAGCCGCGTCCGATGGCACCAGCGCCATCTCGCGAGACGCCACCAGCCGCAACGGCGTCGCCATCTCGATCGGCGGCGGCGCCGTCCACCGCGCCCGCAACGTCTCCAGCCCCGCACTCTCCAGCGCCGCCGCAAGCGGGGCCGTGCCCAGCACCGCCATCGCCAACCGTGGCGCGTGGCGGGACACATGCTGCAAATAGCGTAGCGCCGAGCGCCCGATCCCCTGCGGCGCCGTCAGCAACAGGGCCGTCCGCCCTTCGCCCGTCAGCCGCCGGAAGCCCTGCTCGAGCACGGCATCGTCCTGCCCGTCGAAATCCGGCCGCCCCGACAATTGCGCGATCAGGCTCGACAGCGTCAGCTCGCCCACTGGTGCTACGACCGACACCACCGTGGCCTCCGCCGCCAGCGCGCGCGCCGCTTCGGCCAGCAACCGGCGTCCTTCCGCGGGTGCTCCACTGATCCAGCAATCCGTTCCCGCTTCGAGCTGCGTTAACAGCCGTTGCAGCGCATCGTTCATGTCGGTCACCGCTCGCACCCATCTCCGCGGGCGTCTTCTATGGGCGTCTTGTGGCAGAAAAAGGCACACGGCGGGACAGATTTGCGACAGCCGCATGACGCCCCCGCCCGCGGCGCCACACGCCTCTGCACGGCCTCAACTTGCACAACATTGGTCCCTACAACATGTATGCCCGGGAAAGCGAGGTCATCGGCATGGACACCATCCTTGGGCAAAAATCCGCCTCCGGCCCCTCCGCCGCGTCCGCGGACGCGATGATCGTGGACGGCACCCAGGCCACCTTCATGGCCGAGGTGATCGAAGCGTCGCGCGACGTGCCGGTGATGGTCGATTTCTGGGCCACCTGGTGCGGCCCGTGCAAGCAGCTCACCCCCGCGCTGGAGAAGGTCACCCGCGCCGCTGCCGGTCGCGTCAAGCTGGTCAAGATCGACATCGACGCCAACCGCGCCCTGGTGCAGCAGCTCGCCTCGCTCGGCCTGCCCATGCAGTCGGTCCCGACCGTGGCCGCCTTTTGGCAGGGCCAGATCGCCGACGTGTTCCAGGGCGCGCTGCCGGAATCGGAGGTCAAGCGCTTCGTCGAAGGCCTGCTCAAGCTCGCCGGCGGCGCCATGCCCACTGCCGACCTGCTCGCCGAGGCCAAGGCCGCCATGGAGGAAGGCCGCTTCGAGGATGCCGGCGCCGTGTGGAGCGAGTTGCTCGCCGAGGAGCCGGAGAATCCGGATGCCTGGGCCGGCCTGATCCGCACCCTCATGGCGCTCGACCGCGAGGCGGAGGCCACGGAGGCCCTCGCCCAAGTTCCCGCCAAGATCACCGACCACCCGGAGATCAGCGGCGCCCGCAGCGCGCTGACCCTCGCGGTCGAGGGCAGGGCCGCCGCCAGCGAGCTGCAGAGCCTGGAGGCCCGCGTCGCCGCCGATGCCGACGACCACCAGGCCCGCTACGACCTCGCCACCGCGTTGAACGCCACCGGCCGGCGTGACGAGGCCGCCGCCGCCCTGCTCGACATCGTCAAGCGCGATCGGAGCTGGTCGGAGGACGGCGCCCGGTTGCAGCTCCTCAAATTCTTCGAAGCCTGGGGGCATGCCGATCCCGCCACCCTCGCGGCCCGGCGCAAGCTCTCCGCCTTGCTGTTCAGCTGATGATGGTGGCTCTCGCCCGCGCGGATGCGCTGCCCACCGAGTTCCCGATCTTCCCGCTCCCGGGCGCGCTCCTGCTCCCCGGAGGACGCCTGCCGCTCAACGTCTTCGAGCCCCGCTACCTCGCCATGATCGAGGATGCGCTGGGCCGCGGCCGGGTCATCGGTATGATCCAACCCGACGAGCTCAAGGCCGCCACACCCACCGGCCCGGGCCTTTACCGGATCGGCTGCCTCGGCAAGATCACCTCTTTCAGCGAAACCGACGACGGCCGCTTCCTCGTCACCCTCGCCGGGCTGACGCGCTTTGCCGTCTCCGTCGAGCTGGAGATGCAGCGCGGCTACCGGCGCATCCGGGCCGACCTGAAGCGCTTCGCCGGCGATGCGGAGGACGAGCAGATCGGGGTGGACCGCGAGGCGCTGCTCGACGCCCTGCGCACCTACTTCGGCACCCGCGGCTTCGAGGCCAATTGGGAGGCGATCGAGGAGATGCCGGATGCGCGCCTCGTCTCCACCCTGGCCATGGTGTGCCCGTTCGAGCCGCCCGAGAAGCAGGCCCTGCTCGAGGCGGCCACCGTGGCGGAGCGCAGCCAGGCCCTGCTCGCCCTGCTCCGCATGGGTGCCCATGACGGCGGCTCGGCCGGCGAATCTGGCCGGGCGGTGAGCTGACATGCCGGACACCGAGATCGAGCCCGAGATCGACCGCCGCCTGCTCGAGATCCTGGTCTGCCCCGTGACCAAGGGGCCGCTCGAGTGGCGCAGCGACACGCGCGAGCTCATCAGCCGGCAGGCCGGGCTCGCCTTCCCCGTGCGGGATGGCGTGCCCATCATGCTGCCGGACGAAGCCCGCGTGCTGGACGAGTAGCCATGGGCGCGGTTGCCACCGAGATCCGGGTGCGCCGGGCCACCCGCCGGTTGGACGTCAGCTTCGACGACGGCCATACGGCCCAACTCCCCGCCGAATACCTCCGCGTCGAGAGCCCCAGCGCCGAAGTGCAGGGCCACGCGCCGGACCAGAAAATCACCGTCGCCGGCAAGCAGTCCGTCGAGATCGTGCACGTCGAGCCGATCGGCCACTACGCCGTCCGCATCCGCTTCAGCGATGGACACGACACCGGCATCTACACCTGGGACTATCTCCACGAGCTCGATGCCGACTATGACGCCCGCTGGGCCGCCTACCTGGCCGCGCTGGCGAACAAGGGCTTGCGCCGCTCGGCCTGAATGTCGCCGCACCCGCATGCGACGAGCCTCGTCTTCGTAAACTGTTAAGGTTTCGCGTGTAGAGATGAGCAGGCCGTTCCTGGGTCGCGCCCTCCTGATCGCTCTGGTGGGTTTCGTCGCGGGATGCGCGGCAAAATCGCCGGAGAAGCCGATTGTTCTGCGTCGCCCCATCGCTGCTCACCGAACGCCGGCCACCGCGTCGCGAGGCCCTGCCGTGACCCGCCCGTTCGCCCCGGCGCCCGCGACCGTCGCCGACCCGGCGCCCGCGATCACCGCCGCCCCGGCACCCAGCCCGGCGGAGCTGACTCCGGCCGAGAAGAGCGCCCTGTTCAAGGATTTCGGCCGCTACTTGTCCCAGCCCGGCGCGTCCGCTGGAGCCAAGCCGTGAGCGCGCACGTCGCGCTGGCCGACGGCGTCATGGCTGCCAAGGCGACCCTCATGCGGGGCGACGTCTTTGCCGGCCTCGCCGTCGAGGACGCCGATTCGCGCGGGTTCGCCCTCAAGGCGCTGCTCGCCGAGATCGTCGATGACGGCACCCGCGTGGTCTGGGTCGGCAACCCGCTCCGCTCTCCGCTCACGATCGAGCGCTTCCTGCTGCAGATCGTCGGCCCGGAAGTGGATCTCCGTATCGAGCGCGGCCCGGCCGAACTCGCGGCCCTCATCGCCGCCCGAAAAGGGAACGAAACCCGGCTGCTGATCGTCGTCCAGCAGCCCGAAACCATCAATCCCGAGACCCTCGACCAACTGGGCCTGCTCGCCGGACACCTCGGCGGCGAGGCCGTGCAGGTCCAATTCCTCCTGGTCGGCTCGCCGGCGCTGCGCCTGCCCACGCCGGCCCGCGCCGTCCTGGCCCCGCTCCGCCTATCGTCGCCCGGCGATCTCGCCCTCGATGAAGCTGACGCCCCCGTGCCACCCCGGCGTCACGAGGTCGTCCCGCTTCTCATTCTGCTGCTCGCCGTCAGCGTCGGCGTGGTCTTTACCCTCGCCCGCCCGTCGCACGACGCCGCCCCGCTGCTGGCCCCATTGACGCCCATCGCCGACGCTGCGCCCGCTCCGCCGGCCCGCGAGAGCCTCCGTCAACTCTTCGACGAGTTCCTCGCCGCCCGCGCCGCGACCCTGCCACCACTCTCGGAAGCCCACAAAGACGCGCTCTTCGCCGAGTTCATGGCCCAGCGCTCCCGCGAAGCCCAGGATCACGCCACCCGACCCTGATCCAGGGGCGTCAGTGCAAGCGCGACCGCAGATCGTCCATCGCCGTCCGCGTCTGCACCGCCACGTTGCCGGTCGGCACCAAATCCAGGAACTGGCTGTAGCACTTGATCGCCATCGCGATCCGATCCAGCCGCTCGTTCAACACCGCCGCCTCCCGCCAAAGCGGCGCCATGTCCGGCGCGATCGCCAACATCGCGTCCGTGCAGGCCAGCGCGCCCTGATAGTTCTCAGCCTGCAATCGCCGGATGCGGACGTTCTCCTGCAGGCGGAGCAGCACCCGCCGGGCCGACATCGGCTGCAGTACGCCGGGCTTCAGCTCGAGCGACGGTCCACCCACGCGCTTGAGCAAGGTCCGCAGGTCGCTGGCTTCCAACGGCAGCCCGCCCGCGAACACGTCCAGCACCACGGGCCGCGTTTCCGGCGCCCGCCGTGCCTGACCCGGCGCTTCGCTCTCCAGCGCCAGCAGGAAGTGCCCAGGGAAGTCGATCCCGTGCGCGCCCCACCCGGCCGCGCGCGCGCAGTGCAGCCACAGGATGCCCAGCGAAACCGGCAAGCCACGCCGCCGCTCGATCACCCGCAGCATGTTGGCGTTCGCCGGGTCGTCATAGGTGCCGCTGTCGCCCAGGTAGCCGTGCCGCCCCGTCAGCAGCCCGGCCAATGCCCCGGCCCGCGCCGGCAGATCGCCGGGCGGCACGTCGCGCTTGAGCTCGACGATCTCCCGCGCCAGCGCCGACAAATGCGCCGTCGCCGCCGCGTAATCCTCGTCCGCCGCATCGAGGCGCGCCAGCTGCAGGGCGGCGCCCGCGATGTCGATCTCGACATCGGCGGTCTGCCCCACGGCCGCCAACGCCACGAGCGGCTGCACCATTACTCGGCCGCCGGGACGTAGACCTGGCTGCCCATCTCCTTGAACTCCGCGCTCTTGGCTTCCAAGCCCTCCGCCCGCAGCGCGTCGGCCCGAATGTCCTGGCTGATCTTCATCGAGCAGAATTTCGGCCCGCACATGGAACAGAAATGCGCTACCTTGTGCGCATCCTTCGGCAGCGTCTCGTCGTGGTATTTCCGCGCGGTGTCCGGATCGAGGCCCAGATTGAATTGGTCCTCCCAGCGGAACTCGAACCGCGCCCGGCTAATCGCGTCGTCGCGCAGCTTTGCCGCCGGGTGCCCCTTCGCCAGGTCCGCCGCGTGGGCCGCGATCTTGTAGGTGATCACCCCCGTCTTCACGTCGTCCCGGTTCGGCAGCCCCAGATGCTCCTTCGGCGTGACGTAGCAGAGCATCGCCGTGCCGAACCAGCCGATCATCGCCGCGCCGATCGCCGACGTGATGTGGTCGTAGCCCGGCGCGATGTCCGTCGTCAGCGGCCCGAGCGTGTAGAATGGCGCTTCGCCGCACTCGCGCAGCTGCTTGTCCATGTTGACCTTGATCTTGTGCATCGGCACGTGGCCGGGCCCTTCGATCATCACCTGGCAGCCCTTGTCCCAGGCGACCTTGGTCAGCTCGCCCAGCGTCTCCAGCTCGGCGAACTGGGCGCGGTCGTTGGCGTCCGCGTTGCTGCCGGGCCGCAGCCCGTCGCCCAGCGAGAACGACACGTCATACTTGCGCATGATGTCGCAGATCTCGTCGAAGCGCTCGTAGAGGAAGCTCTCCTTGTGGTGCGCCAGGCACCAGCGCGCCATGATCGACCCGCCGCGCGACACGATACCGGTCACCCGCTTGGCCGTCAGCGGCACATGCGCCAGGCGGACTCCCGCATGGATGGTGAAATAGTCGACGCCCTGCTCGGCCTGCTCGATCAGCGTGTCCTTGAACACTTCCCAATCGAGCTTGTCGGCATCCCCGCCCACCTTTTCCAGCGCCTGATAGATCGGCACCGTGCCGATCGGCACCGGCGAGTTGCGCATGATCCAGCTGCGGATGTTGTGGATGTTGCGCCCGGTCGACAGGTCCATGACCGTGTCCGCACCCCAGCGGATTGCCCAGACCAGTTTCTCGACCTCTTCCGCCGCGCCGGACGTGACGGCCGAGTTGCCGATGTTGGCGTTGATCTTGACCAGGAAGTTGCGGCCGATGATCTGCGGCTCGATCTCCGGGTGGTTGATGTTGGCCGGGATGATCGCCCGGCCGCGCGCGATCTCGGACCGCACGAACTCGGGCGTCACGAATTGCGGCAGCTCGGCGCCGAAGCTCTCGCCGTCCTCGATCCGCTCCCCGGCCCAATCCAGCGCGGCGGCCCGGCCCAGATTCTCGCGATGCGCGACGTAGATCATCTCCTCCGTCACGATCCCGGCGCGGGCGAACTCGTACTGCGTCACCATCTGCCCGGGTTGGCCCACCAGCAGCGCGCGCGGCGCCGGGCAGGCGGGCACCAGCCGGTCGGCCGGCACGTAGCCGTTATCCTCGGGCTTGACCTCGCGCGCCGTGGCGGCCGCGAAGCCGCGCCGGGCCAGCCACGGCGCCCGCACCTGCGGCAGCCCGGCCGCCAGGTCGATCGCCACGTTGGTCTCCGTGTAGGGGCCGGACGTGTCGTACAGCGACAACGGCTCCTCGCGCGCCGACGGGTCCAGCACGATCTGCCGGAACGGGACGGAGATGTCGGGGCGATCGGCCGGGCTGCTGTAGATCTTGTGCGAGCCCTGGATCGGCCCCGTCGTCACCGAACTCGGCTTCTGCTGATAGGTCACGCGCGCCTCCCACGAGGGCCATTGGCGGCGGATGGGAAGGGTGCCTCACGAACCCGTCCCTACGCCGGCATGACCCGGATCAGGTGTTTCAGGGTCATCGCGCCGTCACCGACCCCGGCAACATGGCGAACTCTCAGCCCCTTGCCGGGACCCCCCTCGGAAGCTCCATGATTCGGGTGCGTTCGCCCGATTGTCAATCGGAACCGCTTGCCAGCATCGGCCCCAACGCCCCGCCGCCGAACAGGTGCACGTGGAAGTGCGGCACTTCCTGCCCCCCGTCCCGCCCCATGTTCGCCAGGATGCGAAAGCCCGGCTCCTCCAGCCCCAACTCGCGCGCCACGGTGCCGACCGCGCGGAAGAACCCGGCGATCTCCGCCTCCTCAGCCGTCGCCACGAAATCCGACAGCGCCACGTAGCGCCCGCGCGGGATCACCAGCACATGGATCGCAGCTTGCGGCGCGATGTCGTGGAACGCCACCGCCCACTCGTCCTCGTACACCCGGCGCGACGGGATCTCCCCGCGCAGCAGCCGGGCGAAGATGTTGCCGTCGTCGTATGGACCGCGTCCGTTAACCGGCATGAAAGATTTCTCCCGTAAGGTGGTGCCCGGATTGCGCCACCTTTGAGCGCCATACTCCGCGCGCGGAGAACACGAAAGGCGATCGCGCGCGAGGCCCGGGAGGGATTACGCTCCTCGGTCAGGCGAGAAACGCCGCCCGATAATGCCTTCGGAGGAGATGATCATGCGCCTGGCCTTACTCGCCCCCTTCGCCACCGCGGCCGCCCTGGCCGCCTGCGCGCCCGTGCCCGCCACGCCCTACGGCTACTCCTATGGCTATACGGAGGTGCAAACCGCGCCGGTCGTGCCCTATGGCGGCGCCTACGCCCCGGGTTATTACCCCGAGCCCGTATACGCCGCGCCCTATGCCGCCCCGTACGTATCCCCCGGCCCGACCATCATCGGCGGCGGCGGCGGCCGCGGCTATGATCGCTACCGCAACGACCGCTACCGCGACGATCGCCGCTTCGATGGCGGCTACCGCGGCCGGCCCAATCCCGGGCCCGCCCGCGACTATCGCGGCGACGGTGGCCGCCCCAACTTCGGCGGCGGCGGCGGCCGGCCCACCCCGGCTGCGGCGCCGGCGCCGCGTCCCGCGCCTGCACCTCCGCAATTCAGCCCGGCGCCCTCGCGTGACCCGGGTCACGCCCCGGACTTCAATCCCGCCAACCCCGGCGCCCAGGGCGGCGCCGACCGCTGAACGAGAGCAACATCCGATCGACCCGAGCCGGCTCGGTCGGATGAGGCTGCTCTTCGATCAGTGAGGGTGAGCACTGCTCCCGAGGCCTTTGGTTCGGGAAATGCCCAAGGTCGTCGCCTCCGGTGACGATCCGGCGATCAACCCGGCCATCACGCGCCGCGCGATCGCCTCGCGATAATGCACCGGGTCCCAGTAGTTATCCCGGCTGCGCGTCAGCGCACTGTCGATCGCGAAGTCCAGCGCCAGCGCCCCGTGCCGCCGTGCGATCGCCGCCACCTCCCGCTTGCACCCCGCCCAGCGCCACGCCAGCTTGGTCCCCGGCGAGCCCTGCACCTCCACGCTGACCGGCGGCAGGAACAGGATCACCCGCGTGCCCGCCGGCACCGTCGCCAGCATCTCGTCCAGGACCCGCAACTGCGGCAACTCCGGCGCCGCCTCGGCCGGCGCCGGCTCCGTGTTGACCGGCGCCAGCGTGCGGAACAGCTGGTCCCGCCGCGCCGGGTCGTAATCCGCGTCCGGCGGCACGAAGCGCGTGTAGCCATCCAGCCCGTAGCGCCGCCGCTTCCATCCCAGCATGACCGCGAACTGATTGGCGGCCTCCTGCACCGCATACGGCGTCAGCATCTCGCGATACCCGGCCCAGCGGTTCGGCCCATACAACCACTCGGGAAACGCCCCGGCCCGCCATCGCAGCTTGGAATCGCTGCAGCCGATCTGCGCGATCGCCACGATCACGACGCGCGGCGCCGGATGCACGCGGAGGAACACGCCCAGCAGCGCCTGCTCCTCCCACGCCGTCGCCGCATTCATCGCCAAATTCGCGAAATGCGCGCCGAACCCCTCATCCAGGATCGCCGGTTGCAGCAGCCGCGCCGTCGAGTCTCCCAGAATGATCGAGTCGAAGCGCGGGCTGCGCGCCAGCGCTGGAAACGAGTACCGCGCATTCGTGCTGATCGGCACCCGCGGCAGCGGCGGCGACAAGGGCAGCGCGTCCCATGGATCGACCAGCGCCACGAAGCCGTACAACACCGCCAGCAGCCCGGCGGCCGTGCCGGCGAACAGCCGCGCGAAGCGGGCCCAGCGGGCAGGGGGCCCCGAACTAGGGATATCAGAACTGGAAATAGATGAACTCGCTCGGCCCGCGCCCGCCGGAGAGCAGCAGCAGCCCCACCAGAGCGACCCCCGCCGGCACCGCCAGCCACGCCACCGGCCGCATCCGTCCCAGCGCCACCGCCTGGCTCGTCGGCCCCGCCACCGCCACCAGCGCCGCCACTGGCAGGATCCAGAGCCCCTTCGGCATCGCGCCGCCCGCGTCACCCCACCCGGCCATCGCACGGAGCACCCGCCCCGCCGCCCCGAAACTCTCCGCCCGGAAGAACACGAAGCTCGCCACGAAGAACAGGGTCGTCAGCGCCCATCCCGCCCCCGCCGGCAGCCGCCCGCCGCGCCGCGCGAACGCCGCGTGCCCCGCCAGCGCCACCCCCTGCAACCCGCCCCAGACCACGAACGTCCAAGCCGCCCCGTGCCACAGCCCGCCCAACAGCATGGTCGCCAGCACGTTGCGCGCCTGCGCCCCCGGCCCGGCCCGATTGCCCCCCAGCGGGACGTAGACGTAGTCCCGCAGGAAGCGCGACAGCGTCATGTGCCACCGCCGCCATGTCTCGCGCACGCTGCAGGCCCGGAACGGCGCGTCGAAATTGAACGGCAGTCGCAGGCCGAACATCAGGCCCAACCCGATCGCCATGTCGGAGTAGCCGGAGAAGTCGAAGTAGATCTGAAGGGCGAACCCCCCGGCCGCGACCCAGGCCTGCCCCGCCCCGAGCGGTGCCGTCGCCGCCTGCGCGAACAGCGGATCGACGATTGGCGCGATCGTGTCGGCTATCCCGGCCTTCTTGGCGAATCCGATCGTGAACAGCATCAGCCCGCGGCCGATGTTCTCCCACATCGCCGGGCCGCGCGGGTCCACCCGCCATTGCGGCATCAACTCGTCGTGCCGGACGATCGGCCCGGCGATCAGCTGCGGAAAGAACGTCACGAAGGCGAAGAACTCCCGCAGCCCGTAGAAGTGCCGGTCGCCCCGCCGCAGATCGAGGAGGTAGGAGATCTTCTGAAAGGTGAAGAAGCTGATGCCGAGCGGCAGGATGAAGCCGAACGGAGCGAAGCTGCCGCCAGTCAGCCCCGCGAGCGTCTCGCCGGCGAAATCGGCGTATTTGCACACGCCCAGCACCAGGAGGCACAGCGCCACCCCCGCCAACGGCAGCCACCGCCACCCCGTCGCCTGGAACGCCCGCGTCACCAGCCAGACCGCCAGCGTCAGCCCGGCCAGCGCCGGCACGAACCGCCAGTCCCAGCACCCGTAGAACAGCAAGGACGCCGCGATCAGCACCGCCTGCCGCGACCGGAGACCCGGCGCGGCATAGAACGCCGCCAGGCTGGCCGGCAGGAACGCCAGCACGAAGAGCTGGGAATTGAACAGCACCGCAGACCCCGGCCCTACGCCGCCTCGCTCAGCAATCGCCGCAGCGGTCGCGACCGCCGCAGCGGCACCGCCCCGTACGCGTCCTTGATCGCCTCCGTGACCGTCACCCCGCCCAATTGCGGAACCACCGCCCGCCCCGCCTGTTCGAACACCCGCGCGCTCCGCAGCATCAGCCGTGCCCGCGACGGCGGCAGATACAGCGCGAAATCCCGCCGCTCCACCCGGAACGCGTGCGCCGCCAGCAAGCGCCCGATCTGACCCGGCGAATACGGCTGCCCATGCCCGAACGGCGATCCCTCGCCATACGCCCACAGCCCCATCCGGTTCGGCACCACCACCAGCAGCCGCCCATCGTCCTTCATCACGCGCCACACTTCCCGCAACATGGCGCGCGGGCTGTCGGCCACCTCGAGGCCATGGACCAGCAGCACCCGGTCGAAGAACAGGTCCGGGAACGGCAGCGCAGCTTCCTCCACCGCGCAGGCCAGGTTCGCAGCCACCGTGGGCCAGCGCATCGCGCCGGCCTGCATCGCGCCTGTCTGCACCGGCCCCGCCGCGATGCAGCGCGCCGCCTGGCCGCGCCAGGCCCGCAGATACGGCGCCGTCACCCCGAGCCCCAGCACGTTCAAGTGCGCGAGGTCGGGCCAGAACTCGAGCAGCCGCTGCCGCACGATCCGGCACGCGACCCCGCCTTGCGCCGAGCCGTAGAACGAAGCCGCCGAGTGCGTGTCCGCCCCCATGCCCGGGCTATACCACGATTGCCGGGCCCTCGCGCAATCGTGGGCGCGTCGACGATCCGCTTGGCGGATCGCGCAATCGTCGGTGCTTTGCCGATCCGCTTCGCCGCGTTACCACCGCATCGACAACACGAAAGGCAGCCCATGCCGATCACCGCCCGCGCCGTCCCGATCCTGTCGGACAACTACGCCTGGCTCCTGCGCGACGAAGCGTCCGGCGCCGTCGCGATCGTCGACCCGGCCGACGCCCGCCCCTGCATCGAGGCCATCGAGGCCGAGGGCGGCTCGCTCGACCTCATCATCATCACGCACCACCATGACGACCACATCGCCGGCGTCGACGAGGTCCGGGCCCGCTTCGGCGCCCCCGTGGTCGGCGCCGCGGCCGACAAGCATCGGCTGCCCCGGCTCGATCGCGAGGTGAAGGAAGGCGACACCGTCCCGTTCGGCCAGTCCAAGTTCGAGGTCATCGACACGCCCGGCCACACGCGCGGCCACATCAGCTACTTCTCGCCGGACGGCGACGTGTTGCTCTGCGCCGACACGCTGTTCAGCCTCGGCTGCGGCCGCCTGCTGGAAGGCACCGCTGCCGAGATGTTCTCGAGCCTGCAGAAGCTGGCCAAGCTGCCGGACGACACGCTGGTCTGCTGCGGCCATGAATACACCCAGACCAACGCCCGCTTCGCCGTCACCGTGGAGCCGGAGAACGAGGCGTTGCGGCAGCGCGCCGCCGAGGTGGACCGCCTGCGCGCCGCTGGCGAGCCCACCGTGCCCACCCGGCTCGGCGCCGAAAAGGCCGAGAACCCGTTCCTCCGCGCCGCCAGCGCCGACGCGCTGGCCCGCATCCGCACCGCCAAGGACAATTTCAAATGAAGCTCTTCTTCAGCCCCACCAGCCCGTTCGTGCGCAAGGTGGTTGCCACCGCCATCGCCGCCGGCGTCGAGCCGCGCCTCGAGCGCCAAACCACCAACCCGTGGGAGTCCCCGCGCGACCTGCTCGCCCAGAACCCGCTCGCCAAGGTGCCCTGCCTCGTCACCGATGACGGCCTGTCCCTGTTCGGTAGCCCGGTCATCTGCGAGTACCTCGCCAGCCTCGGCGACGGCGCGGTCTTGCCCACCGGCGCCGCGCGCTGGCGGGTACTCCGGCGCCAGGCCATCGCCGACGGAATCCTGGACGCCGCCATCATCCGCCGCAACGAGGCCGGGCGTCCGCAGGAAGCTGCGCGGACCAAGAACATGGACCGCCAGCGCCAGATCGTGCGGGACGGCCTGGCCGCGCTGGAAGCCGATCCGCCGGGCGACACGCTCGACCTCGGCGCCATCGCGGTCGGCTGCTGCCTCGGCTACCTCGACTTCCGCTTCGCCGAGGAGCCCTGGCGCGACGAGCACCCCGGCCTGGCCATCTGGTGGGCCCGCGCCGAAACGCTGGAGCCGTTTGTCCGCACCAAGCCGCCCCAGTAAGCGCCTACTCAGCGCGCCGGAAGCCCGGGCGTCCGGCCCGGGTAGCCGGCGGCGTCGACATACACGGTCTCGCCCACCGTCTGCGTGGTCAGCATCGTCACCAGCCTTTCGGAGTTCCAGCAACTCTGGAACCTCCGGCTGCCGGCCGACAGTGTCAGTCCTGTGAACTCAGACCCCTGAACTCACAACGCGGCCACGAACGCCGACAATCCCGGCTGCCGCGGCCGCGCCGTCCGCGACGCGCTCAGCACGGCGCGGACCTCTTCCAGCGCGGTGTCGAACTCCCCGTTGACCACCACGTGGTCGAACTCGGCCCAATGGCTGATCTCGTCGCGGGCGTCCTGCATGCGGCGCGCAATCTCCGCCGCGCCGTCGCCGCGCGCCTGCAGCCGCGCCTCCAGCGCCGACAGCGTCGGCGGCAGGATAAAGACGCTCACCACGTCGCCGGGCAGCGCGTCCCGCAACTGGCGGTGGCCTTGCCAGTCGATGTCGAACACCACGTCGCGCCCGGACAGCAGCGCCTGCTCCACCGCCCGGCGCGGCGTGCCGTAGCTGTTGCCGAACACGGTCGCCCATTCCAGCATCTCGCCCTGCGCCACCATGGTCGCGAACGCCGCCGGGCTGCGGAAGTGATAGTGCACGCCGTCCTGCTCGCCCGTCCGCGGCGCGCGGGTCGTGGCGCTGACCGAGAGCTCCAGGCCGGGGTCGACCGCCAGCAGCGCCCGCGTCAGGCTGCTCTTGCCCGCGCCCGACGGCGCCGCCACCACCAGGCACACGCCCCGCCGACCCGGCCTAGTCGGCATGGGGGTTACTCGACATTCTGGACCTGCTCGCGCATCTGCTCGATCACCGCTTTCAGCCGCAGCCCGGTGGCCGTCAACGGCACGGAGGCCGACTTGCTGCACAGCGTGTTGGTCTCGCGCACGAACTCCTGCACCAGGAAGTCGAACCGCCGGCCGACCGCCCGCCCTTCGGCCAGCAGCGCCCGCGCCGCCCCCACGTGCGCGTCCAGCCGGTCGAGCTCCTCGCGCACGTCCGACCGGGTGGCGAGCAGGGCCACCTCCTGCGCGATCCGCTCCGCCGGCAATCCGTTCACGCCGCGCAGCAGCGCGTCCAAGCTTTCCAGCAACCGGATCCGCTGCCGCTCCGGCTGCTCGGCCGCCTGCTCCTCCGCCGCGAAGCGTAGCGCGTCGATCTCGTCCAGCTGGGCCGATAGCAGCAATTGCAGCCGCGCGCCCTCCGCCAGCCGCGCCGCCACCAGAGCGGCCAACGCGCGCGCGAACCCGGCCTTTACCTGCGCCGTCACCGCCTCGCCCCACGCTTCCTCCGGCGCCGAGGCGCGCAGCACGCCGGGCAGTGCCAGCAGACTTTCCGCCCGCGGCGGCGGCGCGCCGGGGATCTGGCCCGCCACGTCGGCGGCCAGGCGCAGCAGCTCGGCCAGCAAGTCCGGGTCCACGGCGATCTTGGGCCGGTCCTCGCGTCGGATCAGCAGGGTGCCGTTGACGTTGCCGCGCGTGAGTGCGCCGGCAGCGGCTTCGCGCAAGCCGGGCTCCAGCCCATCCAGCCCGGTCGGCATCCGCAGCCGCAGTTCCAGCCCGCGTCCGTTGACGCTGCGCAGCTCCCACGCCCAGCCGATACCGCCGGCGCTCCCCTCCGCCCGGCCGAACCCCGTCATGGAGGCCAGGTTCAAGGCGAAGCTCCCGTCGCCGGAGCGGGGGTGGCCGTCGCCGGCGTGCTCCGGCGCGACCGCTCGGCGGCCCGCCAGCGCAGCACGTTGCGGGCATGGTCCTGCTCGGTCCGCGCAAAGGCGTGCCCGCCCGTCCCATCGGCCACGAAGAACAGGTCCGCGCTATCGGCCGGGTGCGTCGCCGCCTCGATCGCCGCCTGGCCCGGCATGCAGATCGGCCCTGGCGGCAGCCCGGTCACCCGATACGTGTTGTAGGGCGTGTCCGTCTCCAGCTCCGCGCGCGTCAGCCCGTGATCCAGCACGCCCAGCCCGGCGCTGGCGCCATACACCACCGTCGGGTCCGATTGCAGCTTCATGCCGCGCCGCAGCCGGTTGAGATACACGGCCGCCACCAGCTTGCGCTCCTCCGGCTTGCCCGTCTCGCGTTCCACGATGCTCGCCAGGATCAGCGCATCGCGCGGCTGCGCCAACGGCAGGTCCGGCGCCCGGCTGGCCCAGGCCGCAGCCAGCGCTGCCTCCATCGCCCGCTGCGCCCGCGCCACCAGCGCGGCCCGCGTCGCCCCGCGCTCGAAGCGATAGGTTTCCGGCAACACGGACCCCTCGGCGATCGTCGGCACCGCCCCCTCCGCCGCGTCCGCCTCGGCCAGCAGCGCGCCGACCTGCAGCGCCGTCAGCCCTTCCGGGACCGTCCATTTGTGCTGGATCGGCTTGGCCGTCCGCAGCACGGCCAATACCTGCTGCAAGCTCCCGCCCGCCGGAAAGGTCAGCTCGCCCGCCCGGATCGCCCCCAAACCGCGTGTGGCGATCGCGGCAGCCTCGAACTGCCAGGCCGAACGGATCGCCCCTTGCGCCGTCAGCGTCGTTGCCACCGCCTCGAGTCCGCCGCGCGGCACCACGATCGCCGTGTCGGCCGGCAACGGCCCGGCCTGGTGATAGGCCCGCTCGGCGACCCAGGCCGCCCCGCCGCCCAGAGCGAGAACGAGAAGGGCGGCGCCGGCGAGGAAGCGGCGCAAGAGCGCGCCCTCTTAGGCGGCGCGCTTGAACAGGATGCTGGCGTTGGTCCCGCCGAAGCCGAAGCTATTGGACAGCGCCACGTCGACCCGGCGCTCCTGCGCCTGCAGCGGCACCCGGTCGATCGGGCTTTCCCGGCTCGGATGATGCAGGTTCAAGGTCGGCGGCACCACGCCGTCGCGGATCGCCAGGATGGAGAAGATCGACTCCACCGCTCCCGCCGCGCCGAGCAGGTGCCCGGTAGCCGACTTGGTGGACGACATCGCCACCCCGGTCGCCGCGTCGCCGAACAGCCGCTCGACCGCCTGCAGCTCCAGATCGTCGCCGAGCGGCGTGCTGGTGCCGTGCGCGTTGATGTATTGGACGTCGCCGGGCTGCATCTGCCCGTTCTTGAAGGCCGCCTTCATGGCGCGGAACGCCCCGTCATGCCCGTCTGCCGGCGCCGTGATGTGGTGCGCGTCGCCCGACATGCCGTAGCCGCAGACTTCGGCGTAGATCTTGGCCCCGCGCGCCTTGGCGTGCTCGAGCTCTTCCAGCACCACCACGCCCGCGCCTTCGCCCATGACGAAGCCGTCGCGGTCGCGGTCCCACGGACGGGAGGCTTCGGCCGGAGCGTCGTTGAACGCGGTGGACAGCGCGCGGCTGGCGCAGAACCCGGCGATCCCCAACTCGTTGACCGCCGCCTCCGCCCCGCCGGCGACCATCACGTCGGCATCGCCGAGCCCGATCAGCCGCGCCGCATCGCCGATCGCGTGCACGCCGGTGGCGCAGGCCGTCACCGCGGAATGGTTCGGCCCCTTGAACCCGTGCCGGATCGAGACGTGGCCGGACACCAGGTTGATCAGCGCCGACGGGATGAAGAAGGGCGACAACCGGCGCGACTTGCCGGTGTAGACCATCACGGAGGCTTCGTAGATCGTCCCGAGCCCGCCGATGCCGGACCCGATCATCACGCCGGTGGCCCAGCGATCCTCCTCCGTCTGCGGCACCCAGCCGCTATCCTCGACGGCTTCCTGCGCGGCCACGACGCCGAGATGGATGAACCGGTCCATCTTCTTCTGGTCCTTGACCGGGATCCACTCGCCGATATCCAGCTTGTGGTCCGCCCGGGTGCCGACCGGCACCTGGCCCGCCACCTTGGAGGCGAGGTCCTTGGTGTCGAACCGCTGGATGGAGGAAATGCCGCTCTCGCCATTGATCAATCGCGACCAGACGTGTTCCACGCCGAGGCCGAGGGGAGAGGCCACGCCCATTCCCGTCACCACCACGCGCCGCATCGGCATCACCTTCGTTCCAGGGTTCGACGGACGAGGCGGCCTAGGCCGCCTTCTGCTTCTCGATGAAGTCGATCGCGTCCTTCACGGTGCTGATCTTCTCCGCCGCGTCCTCGGGGATTTCCACGCTGAACGCTTCCTCGAACGCCATCACCAGCTCGACGGTGTCGAGGCTGTCGGCGCCGAGATCGTCGATGAAGGACGCCTCGGGCGTGACCTTGCTTTCCTCGACGCCCAGATGCTCGACGACGATTTTCTTAACCCGATCGGCAACTTCGCTCATCTGATCCTCAAGTTTCTTCGGTAGGTGGGTCGATGGATGGGGGCGCACGGTTGGGCGCGTCCAAGGCCGTGGCGCATATCATGGTTCCGATCGCCCCGCCAAGGCGGCGAGGCGCGTTGGCGTCCGATAGGCTATATCATCGCCATACCGCCATTGACGTGCAGCACCGCGCCGGTCACCCACGCCGCCTCGTCGGACGCCAGATATACCGCCGCCGCCGCCACGTCCGCCGGCGCGCCCATGCGCCCCAGCGGGATCGCGCCCACCATCCGCGTCCGCTGCTCGGCCGTCAGCACGTCCGTCATCGGCGTCTCGATGAATCCCGGCGCGATCACGTTGACGGTGATGCCGCGGCTGCCGACTTCCTGCGCCAGCGCCTTGCTCATCCCCACCAGCCCGGCCTTCGCCGCCGCGTAGTTCGCCTGCCCCGGATTGCCGGTCGCGCCGACCACGCTGCCGATGCCGATGATCCGCCCGGCCCGCCGCCGGATCATGCCCCGCAGCGCCGCCCGCGCCAGCCGGAACGGCGCCGCCAGGTCGACGTCGATCACCGTCTCCCAATCCTTGTCCGTCATGCGCATCGCCAGCCCGTCCTTGGTCAGCCCCGCATTGTTGACCAGGATCGCCAGCGGCCCGTGCGCCGCCTCCGCCGCCGCCAGGAGCCCGTCCGCGGCACCCTCCTCGCGCAGGTCGGCCGGGCACACCGCTGCCCGCTCGCCCAGCTCACCCGCCAACGCCTCCAGCGCGTCCCGCCGGGTGCCGGACAGCGTCACCAGGGCGCCTTGCGCATGCAGGGCCCGCGCGATGGCCGCGCCGATCCCCCCGGATGCGCCCGTCACCAGCGCCGTCTTGCCGTCGAGCCTGAACATCAGATCGCCTTCAACAATGTTTCGATCTCCGCCGGCGACCCGGCCGACGCCGTCGCCAAATCCCCGTTGATCCGCTTGGCCAGCCCGCACAACACCTTGCCCGCCCCCAGCTCCACCACGCTGGTCACGCCCATGTCGATCGCCGCCAGCACGCTCTCCCGCCAGCGCACCATGCCGGTCACCTGCTGCACCAGCAGCGAGCGCAGCGCGTCCGGATTCATCTCCCGCTCCGCCGTCACGTTGGCGATCAGCGGCACGGACGGCCCCGCCATCGTGGCCCGCTCCAGCACGTCCCGCATTTCGTCCGCGGCGGGCTGCATCAGCGCGCAGTGGAACGGGGCGGAGACGGGGAGGGGCAGCACCCGCCGGATCCCCCGCGCCTTGGCCAGCGCCGTCGCCCGCTCCACGGCCGCGCGATGCCCGGAGATCACCACTTGGCCGCCGCCATTGTCGTTGGCGATCTGCACCACCTGCAATTCTTCCCGCCCGTCCTCGTGGCGCAGGGTCGCCGCCTCCGCGCAAACCGGCGCCACCGCCTCGACCTCGGCGCCCAGCACTGCCGCCATGGCGCCCTCGCCAGCCGGCACCGCCCGTTGCATCGCCTCGCCGCGCCGCTGCAGGAGCTCGGCCGCCGCGCCGACGGAGAACGTCCCGGCCGCGCACAACGCACTGTATTCGCCCAGCGAGTGGCCCATCACCAGCGCCGCCTTCTGCTCCAGCCGCCAGCCGCCTTCGGCCTCCAGCACCCGCAGCACCGCCATGGACATCGCCATGAGCGCCGGCTGCGCGTTCTCCGTGAGCGTCAGCTCCTCCGGCGGGCCCTCGAACATGATCCGCGACAGGTGCCGCTTCAGCACGTCGTCCACCTCGCCGAACACCTCCCGGGCCGGGGCGAACGCCGCGGCCAGGTCGCGCCCCATGCCGACGAACTGGCTGCCTTGACCAGGGAATACAAAGGCGTGGACGGGCATGGGCGGCGGAGTTCCTCGGCAGCGGCCTCGCAGGCGCGGCCATTCTTGATGGCCGCGGTATTGCGCCGCCCGCCGCACCTGTCAAACCAGCGACCCATACCGCAGCCGGGCCGAACCGGCTCGGGGGAGGGCGGGATCAGTCGTCCCAGCGAATCCGCGCTGGCGTCGCGGGCCGCATCGGCTGTAACATTGCCGTCATATCGCCGGAGCCCAGCCATGTGCCGCTTTCTTGCATATGAAGGTGAGCCGATCCTGCTGGAAGCGTTGGTCACCGCGCCCTCGCACAGCCTCATCCACCAATCCATGCATGCCGCCGAGGGCAAGACGGAGCTGAACGGCGACGGCTTCGGCGTCGGCTGGTACGGCGAGCGTGCGATGCCGGGGCTGTATCGCGACGTCCGCCCCGCCTGGTCCGACGAGAACCTCCGCTCCATTGCGGCCCAGGTCCGCTCCCGCCTGTTCTTTGCCCATGTCCGCGCCGCCACCGGCACCTCCACCAGCCGTGCCAACTGCCACCCCTTCGCGCATGGCCGCTTCATGTTCATGCACAACGGCCAGATCGGCGGCTGGCCCCAGATGCGCCGCCGGGTTGAGGCCATGATCCCCGATGCGCTGTACGGCGCGCGCACCGGCACCACGGATAGCGAGGCGATCTTCCTGGCCGCCCTGGGCAGCGGCCTGGAGCACGACCCGATGCTCGCCATGCAGACCACCTTCGCCGCCATCGCCGAAGAGGCCCGACTGGCCGGGGTCACGGAAGCCATCCGCTTCACCGCGACGCTCACCGATGGCGAGACGCTGTGGGCGTTCCGCTGGTCCACCGACGCCCGGCCGCCTTCCTTGTATTACCGCCCGATGCCGGGCGGTTTGCTGCTGGTGTCCGAACCCATCGACGGGGTTCGCGGCAACTGGCAGGGCGTCCCGCATGGCGGCACGCTGGTGTGCCGGCCCGGCCAGGCGTTGGAGCTGCTGGGCGCGCCGCCCTGCGTCCGCGCCGCCTGATCCTGCTTGCTTTTCCGGCGGATCGGCGTATATCGCCGCCTCCCCTGCCGGGTTGATGGCATCCGCCCGGCTATGCCCGATCCGGGCTGACATCAGCCAAAGGGACAAACAATGCCGCTATATGAATGCGTGCTCATCGCACGTAACGACGTGACTCAACAGCAGGTCGAAGCCGTCGCCGACGGCATCGGCACCGATCTCGAAGCCGATGGCGGCAGCGTCCAGAAGCGCGAGTATTGGGGCCTGCGTAGCCTGGCCTATCGCGTCAAAAAGAACCGCAAGGGGCACTACATGCTCCTCGGCCTCGACGCCAAGCCCGCCTTCATCACCGAGATGGAGCGCCTGCTCCGCCTCAACGAAGACGTGCTGCGCTTCATGACGCTCCGCGTGGACGAGATCGAGGAGGCCCCGTCGGCCATCCTGTCGCGCAAGTCCGACGACCGCGAGCGCGCTTTCCGCGGGCCCAAGCCGGCCGGTCGCTTCGAGAGCGGCCGCAAGCGCGGCTTCGACGACCGTGAGGAATTCCGCGCCCGTGACCCTGAATCCCGCACCCGCGACGACGTGGTGGAGGAGTAAGACCGATGTCCGACCGACCCCAGATGGACCGTGCCCCCGGTGGTGACCGTGGCGGCGAACGCGGTGGCGAGCGCGGCGGCGACCGCGAAGAGCGTGGCGGCGCCCGGCGCCCCTTCTACCGCCGTCGCAAGAGCTGCCCGTTCTCCGGCCCCAACGCGCCGCGGATCGACTACAAGGACGTCCGCCTCCTGTCCCGCTTCCTGAGCGAGCGCGGCAAGATCGTCCCGAGCCGCATCACGGCGGTTTCCGCCAAGAAGCAGCGCGAGCTCGCGCAGGCCATCAAGCGGGCGCGCTTCCTCGCCCTGCTCCCGTACGTTGTCGCCTGAGGAGGGGATCATGGCTGCTGTTGAACTGATCCTGCTGCAACGGATCGAGAAGCTCGGGCAGATGGGCGACGTCGTTCGCGTCAAGCCCGGCTATGCCCGCAACTTCCTGCTGCCGCAGCGGAAGGCGCTCCGCGCCAACAAGTCGAACCTGGCCGATTTCGAAGGCCAGCGCGCCCAGTTGGAGGCGCAGAACCTGCGCCGCCGCGAGGAAGCCGAGCGCCTGCTGGAGCGGATGGAGGGCCTCAAGGTCGTCATCATCCGCCAGGCCGGCGAGAGCGGCAGCCTCTATGGCTCCGTTTCCAGCCGCGACATCGCGGATGCCTGCACGGCCGCCGGGCTGACCACCAATCGCAACCAGATCGTGCTGGAGCAGCCGATCAAGACGCTCGGCCTGACCCCCGTGCGACTGGTGCTGCACCCTGAGGTCGACCTCACCGTCACGGTCAACGTGGCCCGCAGCGTCGAGGAGGCCGAGAAGCAGGCCCGCGGCGAGCAGGTCGGCATGGCCGGCGAGGACGAGGTCGAGATGGAGGACGATTACGAGTTCGGCGCGGCCTTGGCCGAAGCCGGCGGGGATCGCGCCTAAGGCTCACCGGTGTTCGATGCAGCTCCCGCGCTACGGAAGCTGAAGGCCTCGAACGTCACGGCAAGGATCGTCGAGACCATGCTCGGCCAGCACATGGCCCATGGCAGCTTGACGATCCGCTTCCCCGACGGCACGGCGCGGCACATCGTCCGTCACCCGGCCTCGCCCATCCTGTCAGTCGCGATCACCAGCTGGGCCTGGGCCCGCCGCCTGGTCGCCAATCCCGGCCTGGCCTTCGGCGAGGCCTTTGTCGATGGCGGCTTCGTCATGCTCGAGGGCACCGTCTTCGAGTTCATGGACTGCCTGTTCGCCGTCGATCGCCGGCACCGCGGCCCCGTGCTGACCTTCCACGACACGCTGGCCCGGCTCGGCCGCCGCATTCAGCAATACAACCCGGTCCACATCGCCCGCCGCAACGTCGCGCGCCATTACGACCTCAGCGCCGAGTTCTACCGGCTCCTGCTCGACGAGGACCGGCAGTATTCCTGCGCCTATTTCGTCCGGGGCGACGAGACGATCGACGAAGCCCAGCGCGCCAAGAAGCGGCACATCGCCGCCAAGCTCCTGCTCGACCGGCCCGGCCTGCGCGTGCTGGACATCGGCTCCGGCTGGGGCGGCATGGCGCTGACCCTGGCCCGCGACTACGGCGCCGACGTCACCGGCATCACCCTGTCCCGGGAGCAGCTCGCCGTCTCGCAGCAGCGTGCCGCCGAGGCCGGCCTATCCGATCGCGTGCGGTTCGAGCTGATCGACTACCGCACGCTCAATCGCAGCTTCGACCGGGTCGTCTCCGTGGGCATGTTCGAGCATGTCGGCATCAACCACTACCGGAGCTTCTTTGCCGCCGTTCGCCGCTGCCTGGCCCCCGACGGCGTTGCGCTGATCCACGCCATCGGGCGCAGCCACGGGCCGGCGGCGACCAATGCCTGGCTCGGCAAGTATATCTTCCCCGGCGGCTACTCCCCGGCCCTCAGCGAGGTCCTGCCCAGCGTCGAGCGGTCCGGCCTGATCGCGACCGACATCGAGATCCTGCGCCTGCACTACGCGGTCACGCTGAACCGCTGGCGCGACAACCTCGTGCATCATCGCGACGAGATCCGCGCGCTGTACGACGACCGCTTCCTCCGCATGATGGAGTTCTACCTGTCCGGCGCCGAGCTGGCGTTCACGCGGACCGGCCACATGGTGTGGCAGCTACAGCTGGCCCGCAGCCAGGCCGCCGTGCCGCTCACCCGGGATTACATGGCGGCCTGACCGAGCAGGCGCAGGCAGGCAGCTTCGACGGCATCCACCGTCAGCGCCGCCATGTTCGGCTCCGACGCGTCCGCCCACGTCGCCCGCCGTCCGGCCGGGGCCATCTCCGCCGCCCGGTCCCGCGTGGTGCCGCACAGCCCGACCGTCGGCGTCCCGGTCGCGGCCGCGAGGTGCATCAACCCGCTATCGTTGCCGACATAGAGGGCGCAGCGCTCGATCACCGCGGCCGCCTCCGCGATCGTCAACGTCCCGCGGGCGTCGATCGCCCCCGGCAGCAGCGCCAGCGCCGGCGCCGCCATCTCCCGCTCCGCCGGCCCCGGCCCGGCGAACACGACCGGCACCGCGCCCGGCAGCGCCTCCGCCGCGAGTCGCTGGAGCAGCGCCGCGAACCGCTCCGGCGCCCACACCTTGGGAGCCCAGTTGGCCGTGACTCCCAGGCCGATCGCGGGCCGACCGGGCGGCAGCAGCGCGGCCGCCCGCGTCCGATCCGCCGCATCGGTCCAGGCGACCGGGAGCGGCGCCGGGTCGATGCCGAGCATGGCGGCATGCTGCTCGAACATGCGGCCGATCCGCTTTCGCCGCACCACCCGGCGTCGGGCCGGCACCAGATACGCCAGCGCCGAACCGCGGACGTCGACCACCAGGTCCCACCAGTGGAACGCCACCTGCCGCCACAGCTTCGGCCAGTGCGAGTCGTTCTTCTGCTTGTCGAAGGTGATGATCCGCTCGAGCCCTGGCATCCGGGCATAGACCCCGGCCGCGGCCGGGCCGCACGCCACGGTGAACCGGGCTTCGGGATGGGTGCGGATCAGGTGGTCGAGGATGCCGCAGGTGATCACGGCGTCGCCGAGCCGGTTGGCCGAGATGAAAAGGATTTGCACGTGCCCGCCGTGCCACAGCGCCCCCGCATCGGCAACCGCCCGGACGTTCATCCCCGTGTACCACAATGATCCACAGGCCCGTTCCCCGCCGCGATCGGCTATGCTGCCTTCCGCATGAACGCATTCGATTCTCCGCTGCCCGGCCTGTCGCAGCGTCAGCCCCCGTCCAACGACCGCGCCGAGATGGCGCTGCTCGGCGCCCTGTTGGCCAACAACAAGGCCTACGAGCGGGTCAGCGAGTTCCTGGTCCCCGAGCATTTCGTCGACCCGGTGCACGGCCGCATCTACCAGGCCATCGCCCGGCGGATCGAGGCCGGCCAACTCGCCGACGGCATCACCTTGAAGGCCGAGTTCGAGCATTCCGGCGCGCTGGACGAGGTCGGCGGCACCGCCTACCTCGCCCAATTGCTCACCGCCATGGTCGGCATCATCAACGCCGGCGAGTATGGCCGCGCCATCCACGACGCCTGGATCCGCCGCCAGCTGATCGACATCGGCGAGGTCGTCGTCAACAACGCCTTCGGCGCCCCCGGCGAGCTCGACGGCAAGGCGCAGATCGAGCTCGCCGAAAGCGAGCTGTTCCGCCTGGCCAAGGATGGCGGCAGCCCCAGCGGCTTCGTGACGTTCGAGACGGCGCTGACGGAAGCCATCCGCGGCGCCGAGCGGGCGTTCAAGAATGCCGGCCATGTCAGCGGGCTATCGACCGGGCTGCGCGACCTCGACAAGAAGACCGGCGGGCTGCACCCCTCCGACCTGGTCATCCTCGCCGGCCGCCCCGGCATGGGCAAGACGGCGCTGGCGACCAAGATCGCCTTTGGCGCCGCCCGCGCCGTCCAGCGCGACGCCCAGAGCAAAGGGTCCGACGTGGCCAAGGGCTCGGTCGCCATGTTCTCGCTCGAAATGAGCGCCGAACAGCTCGCCACCCGCCTCCTGGCCGAGGAAGCCCGCGTCTCCGGCGACCGCATCCGCCGCGGCGAGATCGGGCAAAAGGATTTCGACCGCTTCATCCAGGTCAGCCGCGAGATCGCCAGCCTGCCGCTGCACATCGACGACACCCCGGCCCTGTCGCTCTCGGCCATGCGCACCCGCTGCCGCCGCCTGCAACGGACACAGGGGCTCAGCCTGATCGTGGTGGACTACCTTCAGCTCATGCGCGCCGCCGTCGGCAGCAAGCCGGAGAACCGGGTGCAGGAGATCAGCCAGATCACCCAGGGGCTCAAGGCGATCGCCAAGGAGATGGGCGTCCCGGTGATCGCACTGTCGCAGCTCTCCCGCCAGGTCGAGAATCGCGAGGACAAGCGCCCCCAGCTCGCCGACCTGCGCGAGTCCGGCTCGATCGAGCAGGACGCCGACATGGTGATGTTCATCTACCGCGACGAATACTACCTGCAGCAGCGCGCGCCCAAGCAGATGGCGTTCAAGACGGAGAACGAGTTCCAGGACGCGTTGGACAAGTGGCAGCGCGACATGGAGACGGTGCACAACCGCGCCGAGCTGCTGATCGAGAAGCAGCGTCACGGCCCGACCGGAAAGATCGACCTGCTGTTCGAGGGCGAGTTCACCCGCTACGCCGACATCGACCTCCACCACGAGCCCAGCTGACCCGGCGCCCCGCTTTGACGGCGGGAGGGCGGGGCTGGTAGGGCATCGCGCAATGCGATTTTCTCCCCTCGACGCGGTGGCGGCCGTTGGACGCGGCACTATCGGCGCGGTCCGCGGCACCGGCTCGGCCGCGCTGTTCGGCAGCCTCGGCCTGTCGCACCTCGTCCGCCCGCCCTTCTACTGGCGCATGTTCTGGCGCGCCTTCATCGAGTTCGCCTATTTCAGCCTGCCGGTGGTGGCACTGACGGCCGTGTTCTCCGGCATGGTGATCGCGCTGCAGAGCTACACCGGCTTCTCCCGCTTCAACGCGGAAAGCGCGGTCGCCTCCGTCGTCGCGCTGTCCGTCGTGCGCGAGCTGGCGCCGGTGCTGGCCGCCTTGCTGGTGGCGGGCCGGGTCGGCGCCTCCATGGCCGCCGAGCTGGGCACCATGCGCGTCACCGACCAGATCGACGCGCTCACCACCTTGTCCACCAACCCGGTCAAATACCTCGTCACCCCCCGCCTGCTCGCGGGCCTGCTCGCGCTGCCGCTGCTCACGATGGTGGCCGACATCATCGGCGTGGCCGGCGGCTTCATCGTCGCCACCGTCAAGCTCGGCTTCAGCCCGCACCTTTATCTGTCGAGCACGTTCGACATCCTGCGCGCGTCCGACGTGGTGGTCGGCCTGGCCAAGGGCGGCGTGTTCGGCTTCATCATCGCCCTCATGGGCTGCTACCACGGCTACAACAGCAAGGGCGGCGCCGAGGGCGTGGGTTCGGCGACCACGAGCGCGGTGGTCTCGGCCAGCATCCTGATCCTGGCCTTCGACTACGTGATGACCGAGCTGTTCTTCGCCCGATGAGCGCATCCGTGCCGAAGATCCGGGTCCGCGGTCTGAAGAAGGCATTCGGCAGCAAGCTGGTGCTGGATGGGGTCGATCTCGACGTCGCGACCGGGACGTCCATGGTGGTGATCGGCGGCTCCGGCACCGGCAAATCGGTGTTGCTGCGCTGCATCCTGGGCTTGATCGAGCCGGACGCCGGGTCGATCGAGATCGACGGGGTGGACGTGCTGCAGCTGGACCGCGAGGCGCGCGAGGGGGTCAATGCGCGCATCGGCATGTTGTTCCAGGCCGCCGCGCTGTTCGACAGCCTCGCCGTCTGGGAGAACGTCGCCTTTGGCCTGCTCGCCCGCCGCCATCTGAACCGCGCCGACGCCCGGCGGCGCGCCGGGGAAGTGCTGGCCCAGGTCGGGCTGGACCCGAGCGTGGGCGACCTCCAGCCCTCCGAATTGTCAGGGGGCATGCAAAAGCGGGTGGGCCTGGCGCGCGCGATCGCCGCGCAGCCGGAGATCCTGTTCTTCGACGAGCCGACCACCGGGCTGGACCCGATCATGGGCGCCGTGATCGACGGGTTGATCGTGGACTGCGTCAAGCGCCTGGGCAGCACCGCGGTCGCCATCACGCACGACATGGCGTCGGCCACCCGCATCGGCGACCGCGCCGCCATGCTCTACGCCGGCCGCATCGTCTGGGAAGGCCCCGCCGCCGACGTCATGGCGAGCGGCAACCCCCTGGTCGACCAGTTCACCCACGGCCGCCGCGAAGGCCCGATCCAGATGCAGCTGCGCCGCTGAGCTGTGTTAAGATAATCCCATGAACGAGATCAGGCGCATCGAGAGCGAGGCTGAGGAGATCGCTCGCGTCCGCGCAATGATGGACACTTTCGATATGCCGGAGTTCGTTTCCGGCTACACCGTCGACCTCGGCGAATTCGATGGTGATCCGGTTGTTTGGATCCGGTTTGAGACCAATCACCGCTTTCCCGACACGAAGGACGAAATACTGGAGGTCGGCCGAGCTCTGTCCGAACTGTCTGCACGTGCTTACATGCATCTTCGCAGGCTTCTGCCGGAACGATATCCTTACTTTCGCTTTGGTGACCCTGCCGCTACGACAGCACAGGCGTGATAACAGCGAACGATTTGTTCGAACTCGCTGCATTCGATCTTGTGCGCATTAAGTCCGAAGCGGCGGCGCGACGCGCGATTTCAACGGCCTACTATGCCGCTTTCCATGCGATCGCATGGGCGGGTGCCAGCCTCTTCAATGGTCCGGAGCAGGTGCGGCAACGCTTAGCGCGATCATACGATCATGGTGCCGTACGCAGGATTGCAGCGGCGATGGCTGACAAGGCGCAACTGCCCGGAGCTGATCCAGCACTGGCAGTCATCGCCCGCAACGTCCCGCAACTCTATCTGATGCGGCAGACGGCCGACTACGATCTGTTGGCCGATATAAGCTGGAAGGACGGACCGGATTGTATTCTCCAAGCGCTCGAACTCATACAAAATCTGAATTCGCTCAAAGCGGATCCCGCTTCCGCTGAATTTTTGCTGCTTCCTCTTCTGCGCGACGGCAATCGCCGTGGCTAAGCCCGTGTCCCGCTACGTCTGCCAGAACTGCGGTGCCGCCCACCCGAAATGGGCCGGCCGGTGCGATGCCTGCGGCGAGTGGAACACGCTGGTCGAGGAGGTCGTCGAGAACCGGCCCGGCGCGCCCAAGGCCGGCAGCAAGCGGGTCGCCTTCGTGGGGCTCGAAGGCGCCGCCGCGCCGCCGCCGCGCGAGGCGGTCGGCATCGCCGAGCTCGACCGCGTGCTCGGCGGCGGCTTCGTGCCGGCCTCCGTCGTGCTCGTCGGCGGCGACCCCGGCATCGGCAAGTCCACCCTCATGCTGCAAGCCGCCGCCACGCTCGCCCGTGCCGGCAAGCGCGTCCGCTACGTCTCCGGTGAGGAGTCCGTCGACCAAGTCCGCCTGCGCGCCCGCCGCCTCGGCCTCGCCGACGCGCCGCTCGAGCTCGCCGCCGCCATCAACGTGCGCGACATCGCCGCCACGCTGGAGGCCGAGCCCGACCTCGGCCTGGTCGTCATCGACTCCATCCAGACCATGTGGCTCGACACGGTGGACAGTGCGCCCGGCAGCGTCAGCCAGGTGCGCGCCTCCGGCTTTGAGCTGATCCGGCTGGCCAAGCAGCGCGGCTTCGCGCTCGTGCTGGTCGGCCACGTCACCAAGGAGGGCGCCATCGCCGGCCCCCGCGTGCTGGAGCACATGGTCGACGCGGTGCTGTACTTCGAAGGCGATCGCGGCCACCAGTTCCGCATCCTGCGCGCCGTCAAGAACCGCTTCGGCGCCACCGACGAGATCGGCGTGTTCGAGATGACGGAAGGGGGCCTGGCAGAAGTGCCGAACCCGTCGGCGCTGTTCCTGGCCGAGCGGCGCGGCAACATCGCGGGCTCCGCCGTGTTCGCCGGGCTGGAGGGCACGCGACCGGTGCTGGTGGAGGTGCAGGCGCTGCTGGCGCCCAACTCCGGTGGCTCGCCGCGCCGCTCGGTGGTCGGCTGGGATGGCGGACGCCTCGGCATGCTGCTGGCCGTGCTGGACGCGCGGGCCGGCCTGCGTCTGTCCGGCTCGGACGTCTACCTCAACGTCGCCGGCGGCCTGCGCGTCAACGAGCCCGCGGCCGACCTCGCGGTCGCCGCGGCACTCGCCTCCGCCGCCACGGAAACGCCCACCAGCGCCGGCGTGGTGTATTTCGGCGAGGTCGGCCTGTCCGGCGAGATCCGCCAGGTGGCGCAGGCCGAGGCCCGGCTCAAGGAGGCGCAGAAGCTCGGCTTCATCCGCGCCGTGCTGCCCCGCCGGCTCAGCGGGCGCAAGCTGGTCTCGCCCGACGGCCTGGTCGCCGACGAGATCGGTCATTTGACCGACCTGGTGGGCGCTTTCTCCGGCAAGCCCGGCGCGCGCTGATTGCCCCGCCCGACCCCGGCGCGTATATCGGCGGCGAACATCATGGCAGTTCGATGAACTGGGTGGACCTCGTCGTCCTTGGGGTAATCCTGATCTCGGGCTTTCTCGCTTTCGCGCGCGGCCTGGTGCGGGAGGCGCTCGGCTTCGGCGCCTGGGCGGCCGCCGGGCTGGTCGCCTACAACGCACAGCCGCTGGTCCAGCCCTGGGCCCGGCTGCAGGTTGCCGACAAGGCGCTCGCCGACACGCTCGCCTTCATCGGCGTCTTCGTGATCGTGCTGATCCTGCTCTCGCTGATGGCCAGCGCCATCGCCGGCGCCGTGCGCGGCTCGGTGCTCGGCGGCCTCGATCGCACGTTGGGGCTGCTATTCGGTCTGCTGCGGGGTGCGGCGCTGGTCTGCGTTGCCTATATCCTGGTTGGGCTGGCGGTTCCGGTCGACCAATGGCCCGCCCCCGTCGCCGACGCCCGGTTCCTGCCGCTCGTCTACCGCGGCGCGGCGTGGGGGTCCGGCTACCTGCCGGCGCAATATCGACCGACCGTCGTAGCCCCGCCCGGACGGGCGACCACGTCGGCGGAACTGCTTCATGCCACCCCGGTCGGTCGCGCCACCGGGCCGCGGCCGACACGCGAGTAGGAGGACCGATCGATGGCAGGCATCATCGACGATGGGCAGGACGACACGCTGCACGAGGAATGCGGCGTCTTCGGTGTCTGGGGCGTCAGCGACGCCGCCGCCGTGACCGCGCTCGGGCTCCATGCCCTGCAGCATCGCGGCCAGGAGGCCACCGGCATCGTCACCTATGACGGCCGCCGCTTCCACTCCCATCGCGGCCTCGGCCTGGTGGGCGACAATTTCAGCGACGCCAAGGTGATCGCCGGGCTGCCGGGCGCGTCCGGCGTCGGCCACAACCGCTACGCCACCACCGGCGGCACCGTGCTACGCAACGTCCAGCCGCTCTACGCCGACTTCGAGTTCGGCGGCTTCGCCGTCGCCCATAACGGCAACCTCACCAACGCGCATCACCTCCAGCGCCAGCTCGTCCGCCGCGGCTGCCTGTTTCAGAGCACCACCGATAGCGAGGTGTTCGTCCACCTCATCGCCATCTCGCTCTACTCCACCGTGGTCGATCGCCTGATCGACGCGCTCAAGCAGGTCAACGGCGCCTATTCGCTGGTCGCACTGTCCAACGAGGCGCTGATGGGCGTGCGCGACCCGCTCGGCGTCCGCCCGCTGATCCTCGGCCGCATCGGCAACGAGGGCACCGGCGGCTGGGTGCTGGCCAGCGAGACCTGCGCGCTCGACATCGTCGGCGCCCACTTCGTCCGCGACATCGAGCCCGGCGAGATCGTGGTCATCAACGACCAGGGCGTCCGCTCCATCAAGCCGTTCGGCGCCACCACCGGCCGCTTCTGCGTGTTCGAATACATCTACTTCGCCCGGCCCGACTCCAAGATGGAGACCATGCCGGTCTATGACGCCCGCAAGCGCATCGGCGCCGAACTCGCCCGCGAGAGCAGCATCGATGCCGACGTCGTGGTCCCGGTCCCCGATAGCGGCGTGCCGTCCGCCATGGGCTACAGCGTGCAGAGCGGCATCCCGTTCGAGCTCGGCATCATCCGCAACCACTACGTGGGCCGCACCTTCATCGAGCCGACCGATTCCATCCGCAACCTCGGCGTCAAGCTGAAGCACTCGGCCAACCACGCCGTGCTCGCCGGCAAGCGGGTCATCCTGGTCGACGACAGCATCGTGCGCGGCACCACCAGCCGCAAGATCGTCGAGATGGTTCGCGCGGCCGGGGCCGCCGAGGTGCACATGCGCATCTCCTCGCCGCCGACTACCCATTCCTGCTTCTACGGTATCGACACGCCCGAGCGCGGCAAGTTGCTGGCCGCGCGGCATTCGATCGAGGAGATGGCCGGGCTGATCGGCGCCGACAGCCTCGCCTTCATATCTCTCGACGGCCTCTACCGCGCCCTCGGCCAGCCCGGCCGCGACAGCGCCCGCCCGCATTTCTGCGATGCCTGTTTCACCGGCGACTACCCCATCCCGCTGACGGACATGACCGACAATGCCGATCGCCAGCTCAGCCTGCTGACCGAGAGCTGATGGACGCCAACGCGACCGATCGGCGCGTCGCCCTCGTCACCGGCGCCAGCCGCGGCATCGGCGCTGCCGTGGCCCGCGCCCTGGCCCGGGCCGGCACCCACGTGGTCGCCACCGCCCGCACCGAAGGCGGCCTCACCGAGCTCGACGATGCCATCCGCGCCGAGGGCGGCACCGCCACCCTGCTGCCGCTCGACCTGCTGGACGGCGCCGGGCTGGACATGATCGGCCCGAGCATCTTCGACCGCTTCGGCCGGCTCGACGTGCTGGTCCACGCCGCCGGCGCATTGGGTCGGCTCACCCCGGTGCCGCACATCCTGCCCGGCGACTGGAACGCCGTGGTCGGCGTCAACCTGTCCGCCGCCTGGCGGCTGATCCGCAGCTGCGCCCCGGTGCTGGGGGCCGCGCCCGCGGGCCGTGCCGTGTTCCTCACCACCCATCGCGCCGCCGAACCCCGCGCCTACTGGGGCGCCTACGGCGCCACCAAGGCCGCGCTGGACCATCTCGTGCTCACCTGGGCGCTGGAGGTCGCGACCACCGCGCTGCGCGTCAACCTGGCCGATCCCGGCCCCATCCGCAGCCGGCTCCGCACCGAAGCCTTCCCCGGCGAGGACCCGTCCACCCTGGCGACCCCCGACGACGTCGCCCCCGCTCTGGCCGCGCTGTGCGATCCCGGCGAGACCCGGCATGGCCAGGTCGTCCGCATCCGCTCAGACCAGGCATAGCTCCCGCAACTCGCGCAGCACCGCCGGCGGCAGCGCGTCCAGCCCGGCCGCCCCCGTCCCGCCCAGATCGGCCGGCGACGCCGTCGGTTCCAGGTAGCGCCAGCCCTGGAACGGCCGCATCCGGATCGCCGCGACACGGATCAGCACCGGCTCCACCTCGATGCGCGCGCAACGCGACCCGTCGGCGTAGCTGTCCGCCTCGATCGCCAGGATCGGCTGGCGCGCCGCCACCAGCCCGGCCACCACCCAGTACAACGACCCGACACCAATCACCTCGTCCGCCCGCTTCGGGAAGCTCCGCGTCCAGACCTGCATGCCGCTGCCCGCCCGCCGGCGCGCCTCGACCCGGCTCTCGAACTCCTCCAGCGACGGCACGCCCACCGCAAGCTTCACCAGGTTGACGGGCGAGGAGGAGAGCGACCGGGCGGGCATCGGACGACAAGACCCGGCCATCTCCGAGTCGCGCAAGCGACAGGCGCGTGAGCAGCCTCCATCGACCGGCTAGGGTCGGTCGCCGGTGTCCAACACCAGCCGCCCGCCCGCGGCGCGCGAGACGCAGGTGCAGAGCTGGGCGCTTTCCGCCTTCTCCGCCTCCGAGAAAAACACGTCGCGGTGGTCCACCGCCCCGTCCGCGCTCAGGATCGGCAGCGCGCACAGGCCGCATTCCCCGCGCCGGCAATGCGAGATCATCGCCACCCCCGCGCCCTCCAGCGCGTCCAGCAGGCTCGTCGTCGGCGGCACCGTCAGCTCGATCCCCAGCCGCGGGATGCTGACGGTGAACGGCGCCGTCGCGTAGCGGCCGCTGCTGCCGAACGTCTCGAAGCGCAACTTGGCGATCGGCCGGCCGCTCGCCTGCCACGCGCGCTTGGCCGCCTCCAGCATCCCGATCGGCCCGCACACGTACATCTCGCCGCCCGGCGCCAGCGCCTCGATCGCCGCCGCCAGCCCGACCCGCTCGCCGGCCACCAGGCTCAGCCGCTCGCCCAGCGCCGCCCGCAACTCGTCCGCCAGCGCGGCGTCAGCCGCCGTCCGCACGCCATAGATCAGCCGCAGCCGCCGATCCGCCGCCGCCAGCGCGAGGGCCATGCCGTAGATCGGCGTGATCCCGATCCCGCCCGCCACCAGGAGGTAATCCGGCGCCTCCCGCCCGAGCGGGAAGTGGTTGCGCGGCGCCGACACCGTCAGCCGCGCGCCCGGCCGGAGCCCATGCAGGTAGGCCGAGCCGCCCCGTGACTCCGGTAACCGCTTCACCGCGATCCGGTACGCGCCATCCCCTGCGGACACGATGGAGTAGGAGCGGATGTCGGGCCGCTCGCCGATCGGCAGCAGCAGAGAGAGGTGGCTTCCGGGTGGCACCGGCCCGGGCGGCGCCGCCGGCTCGATCTCCAGCAGCCGGATGTCCGCGGTGAGGTCCCGGCTCGCTCGCAGCGTCGCCAGGCCCCACTCGATGGGCGCAGCCACTATTCGGCGGCCAGGGCCGGGCGCTCCGGTTGCTCGGCGGCGATCATGGCGTCGATCAACCGACGGGCCCACAGCGCGCCCGCATCGATGTTGAGGTGGTAGAATGGCGCCCGCGGCTGCTTGTCGATCGCGGCCTGCTGCGCCTCCAGCACGAAATGGTCCTGGTCGTAGACGCCGTTGCCCTCGTTGACGTGCGCCTTGTTGATCGCCGCCGTCAGCGCGGCGTCGTCGCGGCGGAAGGTGCGCACGAAATTCCAGAAATAATGGCAAGTCCCGTTTCCCGCCGGGGTCAGCGCGGCCAGGAAGCAGCCATTGACCCCCTGGCTCCGATCGCCCGCCGGCGCCCCCGTCCCGTGCAGCGCCACGCCCACGTCGCCCGCGATGGTGCTCGGCGCCTGGAAGTGGATGATCTGCCAGCGATCGGCCAGCTCGCCGGGCTTGTCGAGGTGCTTGGCCCAGAACGGCGGCGGGTGGATGCCCAGCATCCAGCGCGTCACCGTCGCGGTCCGCCCGGTATGCGTCACCTCGAACGGCGTGTCCGTGATCGCCTCGTCGCCGATCGACCCGGCGTGCACGTAGGTCTCGTGCGTCAGGTCCATCAGGTTGTCGACCACCAGCCGGTAGTCGCATTTGAGGTCGTAGAAGGTGCCGCCCTCGCCGGCCCAGCCATTGCCGTCCGCGTCGAGCCCGTCATTCCAATGGAAGTCAGGAATGTCGGCCGGGTCGGCCAACGCCGGGTCGCCGGGCCAAAGCCAGATCAGCCGGTGCTTCTCCGCCGCCGGGTAGGCGCGCACGCCGGCCGCCGGGTTGACCGTCTTCTGCGCCGGCATGAACGTGCAGCGCCCCGCCCCGTTGAAGCGCAGCCCGTGATAGCCGCACACCACCGTGTCGCCCTCCAGCGTCCCGAGCGAGAGCGGCATCAGCCGGTGCCAGCACGCATCCTCCAGCGCCGCCACCGCCCCGTCGGTCTGCCGGAACAGCACCACGTCGCGCCCGCAGATCGTGCGCCGGTTCAGCGACCGCCCGATCTCGTGGCCCCAGGCCGCGGCATACCAGGCATTCAGCGGATAGCTTTGTTCCATGGCGCATCGCCCCCCTACCGGCCAATTTGGCAGGGCAGGGGGGCGACGCGCAACCGGATCAGGCCCGGCTACTGACCGTGCCGCCGCGGGCGAAGGTCGCCAGGTCGGTCGTCAACCGGTCCCTTTCCGTCATCTGCAGCCCGTGCGGCGCGCCCGGATAGACCACGAACTGCGCGCCCGGAACCATCGCCGCCGTGCGCTCGCCGCTGCTGGCCATCGGCACCGTCTGGTCGTCGTCGCCATGGATCACCAGCGTCGGCACCGCGATGCTGCGCAGGTCCGCCCGGAAGTCGGTGGACGAGAACGCCTTGGCGCACTCGATCGTGGCGCGCGGGGACCCCAGCATCGCCATCTGGAACGTCCAGTCCAGCACCTCCGAACTCACCGGCGAGCTCAGCAGCCCGGCGCCGAAGAACTTCTTGCCGAACCCGGCCAGGAAATGCTGCCGGTCCGCCCGCAGCCCGTCGAGGATCTCGTCGAACACGCTCTTGTCGACGCCCTCGGGGTTGTCGTCCGTCTTGAGCAGGTAGGGCGTCACCGCCGACACGAACGCGACCCGTGCCACGCCATGCCCCCGGTGCCGCGCCATGTAGCGCGCCGCCTCGCCGCCACCCATGGAGAAGCCGACCAGCGTCGCGCCGTCCACCTTCAGCGTGTCCATCACCATCTTCAGATCGTCGGCCAGCGTGTCGTAGTCGTAGCCGTTCCACGGCTGGCTTGAGCGCCCGAAGCCGCGGCGGTCATAGGTGATCACGCGGAAGCCCTGCTCGGCGAGCGGCACGGCCTGGTATTCCCACATGTCGGCATCGAGCGGCCACCCATGGATCAGCACGATGGCCGGCCCGGTTCCCCACTCGCGCGCGTAGATCGCCGTGCCGTCGGTCGTCTTGATGTGGTGCATGTCGCTTCTCTCGGTCATCGTCCACGGCGCTAACGGCAGCGGACGCTCCGGGCTGCGTCGGGCGGCATGACATGCTCGCGACGTCGGGCGACCCGGTTTTGACAGGGCGGGCGCCGCCCCGGACACTTGCCCCGGCATCGCACCGGAAGGCCCGCCATGACACCGTTGACGGACCCTACCCCGCCGGCCCGCGGCTGAGATGGCGGCCCACCTCCTCGCCATCGACCAGGGCACCACCTCGACCCGCGCCATCGTGTTCCGCCCCGACCTCTCCGTCGTGGCGGGCGCGCAGGAGGAATTCCCGCAGCATTTCCCCGCCTCCGGCGCCGTGGAGCATGAGCCGGAGGACCTCTGGACCACCGCGCTCTCCACCGCCCGCGCCGCGCTGGCCCGCGCCGGCCTGCGCGCCGCCGACATCGCCGCCCTCGGCATCGCCAACCAGCGCGAGACGGCCATCGTGTGGGACCGCCGCACCGGCCGCCCCATCCACCGCGCGATCGTCTGGCAGGACCGCCGCACCGCGCCCGAATGCGCCGCCCTGCTCGCCGCCGGTCACGGCCCGTGGGTGGCCGAGCGCACCGGCCTGGTCATCGACCCGTATTTCTCCGCCACCAAGATCGCCTGGCTGCTCGACCGCGTGGACGGCGCCCGTGCCGCCGCCGAGCGTGGCGATCTCGCTTTCGGCACCGTCGACACCTGGCTGCTCTGGCGCCTCACCGGCGGCCGCGTCCACCAGACCGACGCCACCAACGCCGCCCGCACCATGCTGTTCGACATCGGCCGTGGCGCCTGGGACGACGACCTGCTCCGCCTCCTGCGCATCCCCGCCGCCCTGCTGCCGACCGTGCGCGACTGCGCCGCCGATTTCGGCACCACCGAGCCCGGCCTGTTCGGCGGCCCCATCCGCATCGGCAGCGTCGTCGGCGACCAGCAGGCCGCCACGGTTGGTCAGGCCTGCTTTGAGCCCGGCATGATCAAGGCCACCTACGGCACCGGCTGCTTCGTCCTGCTCAATGTCGGCCCCGAGCGCGTCGCCTCCCGCAACCGGCTGCTCGCCACGATCGCCTACCAGCTCGACGGCCGCCGCACCTATGCGCTGGAAGGCTCCATCTTCGTGGCCGGCGCCGCCGTGCAATGGCTGCGCGACGGGCTCGGCCTGCTGGAGAACGCCGCCGCCAGCGGTCCCCTGGCCGCCGCCGCCGATGACGGGCAGGACGTGGTGATGGTCCCCGCCTTCACCGGGCTCGGCGCGCCGCACTGGTCCCCCGACACCCGCGGCGCGCTGTTCGGCCTCACCCGCAACACCGGCCCGCGCGAGCTGGCCCGCGCCGCGCTGGAAAGCGTGTGCTTCCAGACCGCCGACCTGCTGGACGCCATGCACGCCGACTGGCCGGCCGCCGGCGAGCACCGCCCGGTCCTGCGCGTCGATGGCGGCATGATCGCCTCGGACTGGACGATGCAGCGCTTGGCCGACCTGCTCGACGCGCCGGTCGACCGCCCCACCATCGCCGAGACCACGGCGCTGGGCGCGGCCTATCTGGCCGGGCTACAGGCCGGGCTGTGCCCGCCGCCGGCGCAATGGGGCCGCTCCTGGCAACTCGAACGCCGTTTCGAGCCCGCCATGCCGGCTCCGCGCCGCCACGCCCGCCTGCGCGCCTGGCACGACGCGGTCCGCCGCCTCGTCCGGCCCGGCGACGCCCCATGACCCCCCGTGTCGACGTCGCGGTGATCGGCGGCGGCATCAATGGCTGCGGCATCGCCCGCGAGCTCGCCGGGCGCGGCCATTCGGTGACGCTGTTCGAGATGAACGATCTCGGCAGCGCTACCTCGGCCGCCTCCACCAAGCTGATCCATGGCGGCCTGCGCTACCTCGAGCACCGCGAGTTCCGCCTGGTGCGCGAGGCGCTGGCCGAACGCGAGGTGATTTGGGCGATGGCGCCGCACATCGTCCGCCCGCTCCGCTTCGTGCTGCCGCACCACCGGGGCATGCGCTCCCGCGCCCTGCTCCGCATCGGGCTGCTGCTCTACGACACGCTGGGCGGCCGCCGCCTGCTGCCGCCCACCCGCACCCTCGATCTCACCGCCGACGAGGCGGGCCGGCCGCTCAAGCCCGACTTCACCCGCGGCTTCGAATACTCCGATTGCTGGGTGGAGGACTCGCGCCTGGTCGTGCTCAACGCCCGCTCCGCCGCCGATCTCGGCGCCGTCATCCTCCCCCGCACCCGCGTGACCGCCGCACGCCGCGACGGAACCGCTTGGCGCCTGGACGCGGAGACGCAGGACGGCGAACGCCTCGAGCTCGAGGCCGGCATCCTCGTCAACGCCGCCGGACCCTGGGTCGAGCGCGTGCTCACCGGCATCGCCGGCCGCAACGGGGCGAGCCGCATCCGCCTCGTCCGCGGCAGCCACATCGTCACCCGGCGGCTGTTCGCGCACGACCGCGCCTACATTTTCCAGAACGCCGACCGCCGGATCATCTTCGCCATCCCGTACGAGGGCGACTTCACCCTGATCGGCACCACCGACCGCGACGCGGACGGCGACCCGGGCGCCGCCACCGCTGGCCCCGACGAGATCGAGTATCTCTGCCGCGCCGCCAGCGAATACTTCCGCGATCCCGTCACCCCCGACGACGTGGTCTGGACCTATGCCGGCGTCCGTCCGCTCTACGACGACGGCGCCACGGCGGCGCAGGAAGCGACCCGCGACTACGTTCTGACGCTCGACGCCCCGGCCGCGGCCGCGCCGATCCTGTCCGTGTTCGGCGGCAAGATCACCACCTATCGCCGCCTTGCCGGCGCCGTGCGCGACCGCCTCGCCCCGTTCCTGCCTCCCGCGCCGCGCCCCGGCTGGACCTCGCAGGCGTCGCTGCCCGGCGGCGACTTCCCGCAGACCGGCCTTCCCGCGCTCACCGCGAGCCTCGCCGCCGCCCATCCCAGCCTCGACCCGGCCCTCCTTGCCCGCCTCGCCCGCACCTACGGCACGCTGGCCCGCCCGCTCCTGGCCGGCGCCGCCACCCCGGCCGATCTGGGCCCCGCCTTCGGCCCCTCGCTCACCGCCCGCGAGGTCGACCACCTCCGCACCGCCGAATGGGCGGTGACCTCGGACGACATCCTGTGGCGCCGCACCAAGCTCGGCCTCACCATGCCCCCCGCCGGCCGCGCGGCGCTGGAGGCCTATCTCCGAGGCTAGAACGCCAGCGACAAGCCGGCCGACCAGCCGCTGATCCCGTTGCCCAGCAGCACGGAGCCGCGCAGCACGAGGCCCTCCACCCCGCGGATCAGCCCCCGCTCCACCAGCTCGATCCCGCCGCCGATCTCGGCGAACGCATCGAAGTCGAGGGCGCGCTGCTGCCCCGTCAGCAGGGTGCCGCCGGCGAAGCCGAGCCACCGCACCTCCCGGCCGAGGAGCTGCCACGTCGTGGGCCCGTTGACCCCGACCCGCGCCGTCCCGACGCCGAAATGGCCGTCACCGCGAAAGGCGCGGTCGCTGGCGCTGTAATTGGAGGAAACGAACTGATTGTAGCGGAGGCTCGCGCTCACCCGGTGATCGCCCGCGAAGCTGTGCCGGTACACCGCTTCCAGCGCGCCGCCGATCAGGGCATCGTCGATCCGGACCCGGCGCAGGAGGTTCCCGGTCGCGACCTCGACCTGCGCGGCCCCCGGTCCGCTGAACCGCGTATCCGATTCGATGCGGGAGTAGCCGCCGAGCAGGACCGGGCGGATCGTCACATCGTCCGTGACCAGGAAGTCGAGCCCCGCCCCCGCCAGGCCCGTGAAGACCCGGAAGTCGGTCCGCGCGCTCGACGGCAATCCGCCGGTCGAGACGATGAACAGGTCGTTGCCGCCGGCCTCCAGGTATCCCGCCGTCAGCTCCGCATGCACCGCCACCCGCCCGAGCCAGCCGGCGTCGAACGGCTCGAACCGATGACTGATCGGCAGCTGGTAGGTGTTGATGCGGAACCCGTCCGCGTCGTAATTCGCCGCCCCGATCCCCGGCGTCGCGCTGAAGATGCTCAAGGCCTGGAACGACTGGCCGATCCGCTGCTGCCGTACCAGGCTGCGGATCACGTCGGGGGTCACCTGCGCCCGCGCCGGCGTGCCCGCCAGGAGCAGCAGCGCCGCCCCGATGCGCCAGCCCCGCCCGATCACTGGAAGTCCGTCACGTCGTTGTTGAGCGGCATCTGGCCGACCCGCTCCCCGACCGGCCCGTCGGCGTCGATCCGCGCCGGCACGCCGCGATCGAGCCAGTCGTCCGGCCCCGCCAGCGTGCCGACGCGGCGGAAACCGGTGAGGGTGAACGGCAATCCGTTCGCGGCCAGCGGCGACGGCCCGTCCATCAGGTGGAAGTGCAAGTGCGGCGCCGTGGTGTTGCCGGTGTTGCCCAGCAGGCCGATGACCTGGCCCGTGACCACCCGGTCGCCGAGCGCCACCCGCAGGCTGCCCTTCTGCATGTGCGCGTAGAATGCGAACGCGCCACCTCCGATGTCGATGGCCAGCATGTTGCCGCCGATGGCCTCCGGCGTGACCCCCTTGGGCTCCGCGCCCGGCGCCTGCTCCTCCACCCCGTCCAGGCGGTTCGCCACCACCCCGTCCGCGACCGCGTGCACCGGTGTGCCGTAATACCGGTAGCTGGCCAACTGATCGGCCGGCCCGCTCATCGCCTGGCGGTCCGCCCCCAGTTGCACCCAGTCGATGGCGAACCGTTCCGGTGCCCGAAGCACGCCGTTGACCGCCAGGAGGGCGCCCCGATGCGGCGTCACGCTGTCGCAGCAGCCGTTCACCGCGACCCAGCCGGGCCCGCGCAGCGGCGGGGAGATTTCCCGGGCGGGCGCCCCCACCGGGGTTTCCGCCCCCACGAAGCTCGTCTGTGCCGGCAAGGGTGCGTCCGCGGCCCACGGCGCCGCGGCGCCCCCCGGTCCCACCGCCTGGCGCCGGATCGTCAGCCGCGCCGCCAGTCGCGTCGGCACCGCCGCGTCGCCCGCAAGCGCGACGTCCATGATCACCGTGCCCGAACCGCCCGGAGCGAGCTCCGTCCCTGTGCCGGCGAAGCGTGTCAGCATCGCGGCCAGGCGGTCGCCCTCGAGGTGCGACAGGTCATGCCCGGCCCCGTCCACCGCGTCGACCGCCTCGAGGCGGACAAAGACGTGGCTCGTGTTCACCAGGGCGATCTCGAACGCGAGATGCAGCCGCCCGTCGGACCCGCGCACCGGATGGGGCGCGCTCAACGCGGTGGCCGAGATCGAGCTGAGCACCTCGCCGCCTCGCAGCGCCTGCGCCGACGCCTCGCCAGCGGCCAGCGCCCCGATCGCGATCAGCAGAGTGTTGACAGCCTTCATGGGGCACCACGACTGGACAGGCATCGACGCCGCAGCTCGTTCGATCACACCCGACCGCGGCAGCAACGAGCTTGAGAGCTTCTCCCGCGCGCCATCATCCTGACCGGTCGGGCACCCGTCGCCCTCAGGGGCACCGTTCGCCGCTCCGCTCCATCGAGGCCGCTTCCGCCATCGTCTTGTTGGCCGCGATCCCACCTCTCCGCGACTGGGCAGGGAACTTGACCCGCTGGCCCGGCTGATACGACCACCCCTGTCCCTCGCTGCACGAGGCCCCCGGACTCGTCCAGAACTCGTAGCCGCCATCCGCGAGCGAGTGCAGCTGGATTTGGCAGGGTCCCTGCACATCCGGCGTGTTCGGGCCGGCTTGGAACGTCCATCCACCGACCTCGGGCACGCCGATCCCCGCGACGCTGAACAGATGTCCCCGGCCGGACCAGGCGCTGATGGCGAATTCGAGGTTCTGCCCGCGACGTCTCACCAGCAACATGGTCGTGTTTCGGTCGATGCAGTATTTGCCGCTGCTCGCCGACACGCCCGTGCCCGCACCCGGCTGCCCGGGCGCGGAGGGCTGGATCGCCGCGCGCGGGTAGGGCTCCGCCGGCGCGGGCGGACGATAGTACGGCCGTTCGGGCGCCGGATACGGCGCGGGCGGCGGGGGTTGATAGGCCGGCGGTTGCACGGCCTGCATCAGGTTCCGGATGATGCCATCGAGTTGCGCGTCGGCGGACCGGACCGGGACCGCGGCAATGACGAAGCCCAACCCCGTATAGCCGACCCAAAGGCGAAGCGAGCGAGCCAACATCGTCGCACCTCGAACTGATGGATCAATCTCCTACGATACCGATCGGCGAAGGGGAAGCCGATGGTCGGAAAATCCTCGCCGCGATTCGGCTCCTGGCCTGATCGTTTCTCCTTTGGAGACTCGCCTTCCCATCCTACGGTCACGAATTATCGGGGAGCCGACGGATGTTTCGCCACGCCATCCTTCTTATTCTTGCGGTCGTCGCGTTCGTTTCGCCTGCGCACGCCGATCCGGCTTCCTCGGCCAAGAGCTTCCTGCTCCAGGTCTACGCGCCCTACCTCCGCCCGGGCGTGCCGACGGAGTGGACCCGGTGGCTGGCCCCCGACCTCGTGGCGCTCCTCAAGCGGTCGCAACGGCTGACGCCGCCCGACGAGGTCGGGGTGCCCGCCGGTGATCCGATCTGCGACTGCCAGGAGCGCGATCTGCACGGGCTGGCGATCACGACCGAGCCGGGCGAGGCCAACGAGGCGATCGGCACGGCGTCCTTCACCAATGTCGGGCGGCAGACCAGCATCCGCTTTCGCCTGATCGCCACCGGACGGGCGTGGCGCATCGCCGATGTCACGGGCGCCGATGGGGTGGGCCTGCGTCGCATGCTCGAGGACGACATCGCGCGCCGCACGGCGGCCCGGCCGGCGCGGGTCGCCCAGGCCGCGCCTGCCGCGACGGCGCCCGCCCAACCATTCGACCCCCGCGAGATCGCCTGGGACGAAACGGACCTGCCCTCCCTCCTATTGCTCCGCTTCATGCCCCAAAAGGCCAGCTCGGCAACCGGATGGACCAACTGGGCGATGCGGCAGCAGATGCTCGAGCGCGGCCAACTGCCCAATCTGACCTCGGCCGCCTGGCCCGCCTTCTTCGTCGGGCCGCGAAGCAAGTCGAGATCGCCGCTTTCGGCACTGCAGATGACGCCGCAGGAGATGCAGGTTTTCCAGGACTGGAACATCCAGCGCTCGCGCGCCGTGCCTCCCGTGATCGTCCAGTCCGTGCCGTTCGCGCTGCCGCCCGACGCCTCCGCCTCCGACAAGATCGTGCGGCCGCTCGGGCTGCCCGCCCATGCCGCGGACGACGAGCAGCGGGTGCTCGGCATCGGCCTGACGCAAATCGTCTATCTCGGCCTGGCGCACCCGGCCGACGAGGACGCGGTCGAGTTGCCCGACGCCGTCGCCGCCACCCTCCCGCGCGCGGGCGTGCGGCTGGAGACGCGGTTGCGCTGGGGGGAGCCGAAGCGAGTGGACGGCACGCTGCTGTTCCCCGGCGCGGTCCAGTCGCTCCGGCTCGTCGCGGGCACCCGGCTGGTCTGGGAACACCAGTTCCCCGCAGACGACCCTGGAAAATGAGCTGGCCGTGGTCGTGCGGAGGCTGGCCTCAGCGCGGCCGCTCGACTCCGCCGCGGGGGGCCAGGCCGCGGGCGCGGAGGCAGCGTGTGATGGCGTCGCGCTTGAGCTGCTCCATGTAGGGTAGGTTCTGGAACTCCCAGTTCGGCTGCCCGGCCGAGATCGCGATCGCTTCCTTCACCGCCGGGTCCTCGTCCACCCGGTCGGCGCAGGCGTGCTCCTGCGGGGAGGGCGCCGATACCAGCGTCGGCGCGGCGGTGCATGCGGCCAGCGCCAGCGGCGCGGCGAGCCACCAGCGCGTCATGCCTGCGCCATCCAATCCTCGATCAGCCGGCGCGCGATGCTGTCGATCCGCGGCAGCTGGAAGCCGTGCGCGGCGGGGTCGCGCAGCGCGTCGCGGCTGAACCAGCGGGCGTCGCGCAGCTCGTCCTCCTGGATGGTGATCGCCTCCGACAGCCCTTCGGCGTAGAAGCCGAGCATCACGTTGCCGGGGAACGGCCAGGGCTGGCTGCTGTGATACTGCACGGCGCCGACCGCCACGCCGACCTCTTCCAACACCTCGCGCGCCACCGCCTCTTCCAGGCTCTCGCCGGGCTCCACGAAGCCGGCCAGGGTCGAATACATGGTCGAGTTCGGGAAGCGCTGCGAATGCCCCAGCAGCGCGCGGTCGCCTCGATGCACCAGCATGATCACGGCCGGGTCGGTGCGCGGGAAATGCTGGGTGCCGCAGCCCGTGCAGACCAGCGCGTGCCCGGCGCTGCGCGGCTCGCACGGGGCGCCGCAGACGCCGCAGAATTTGTGCCGCGACCGCCAGTGCATCAGCGCGCGGGCATGGGCGAACACGGCCGCGTCGTCCGCCGGCAGCCGGCCGGCCAGCGCCCGCAGATCCTCGAAACGCGCCTCGCCGTCGCCGCGCAGCAGTGCCGCCGGGTCCTCCGCCGTGCTGACGTCCACCGCGAACACGGCCCGCCCGTCGCGCAGTCCCAGGAACGCCCACGGCCCGCCGGCCTGCACGCAGCGCTCCGCTTCCGCCCCGGTCAGGAACACGCCGGCCGGGCTGTCGGCCGCCGTCACCAGCGTCTTGGCGCGCCACACGATCACGAACACACTCTCCGGATCGGCCAGCCGGTCGGCGATCCAATCCGCGTCGTCGCGGCGCAGCCCGGCGCGGTCCAACGGGCTGCCGGCATAGGCGTTGATGCGGCTGGCGGTGATCGGGCTCATGCGCGCCATCTCTCGCACGCGTCTCCCGCTTGTGCCACCCCCGGGCCCCCGTGCTAAGACGCGGGCGGGAGGTCGGCGGCGGACGGGCGCCTCGCCAACCCGGTCAGGTCCGGAAGGAAGCAGCCGCAACGAGTTTCCGCTCGGGTCGATGGCCGGCCTCCCACCCCCGCTCAAACCCTTGTTTGAGCGATCTTGTTTCCCCGCTCAAACCCTTGTTTGAGCGATCTTGTTTCCCCCCGCTCAAACCCTTGTTTGAGCGATCTTGTTTCCCCCGCTCAAACCCTTCGTTTGAGCGTTTCTCTTCTCCAAGGAGTAGCGGCGCCTCCATGTCCGGTCTGGACGACGCGCTGCCGGACCCGCCGCCATCGGGCGCCGGCCTGTTCGGCGACGACGCGCCCCCGGCGGCGCCGACGCCGGTCCCGGCGACCCCCTACCGCGTGCTGGCCCGCAAATACCGTCCCACCAGCTTCGACGAGCTGATCGGGCAGGACGCCGTGGTCCGCATTCTGCGCCGCGCCTTTGCCCAGGGCCGCATCGCCCATGCCTGGATGCTCACGGGCGTCCGCGGCGTCGGCAAGACCACCACCGCCCGCATCATCGCGCGCGCGCTCAACTGCACCGGCCCCGATGGCACCGGCGGCGCCACCGCCGACCCGTGCGGCGTGTGCCCCAACTGCGTCGCCATCCTGGCCGACCGGCACCCGGACGTGCTGGAGATGGACGCCGCCTCCAACACCGGCGTGGACGACGTTCGCGAGGTGATCGACGCCACCCGCTACCGGCCGCTGCAGGCGCGCTACAAGGTCTTCATCATCGACGAAGTCCACATGCTGTCCCGCAACGCCTTCAACGCGCTGCTGAAGACGCTGGAGGAACCGCCGCCGCACGTGAAGTTCGTCTTCGCCACCACGGAAATCCGCAAGGTGCCGATCACCGTGCTGTCCCGGTGCCAGCGCTTCGACCTCCGGCGCATCTCGGTGGCCGAGCTGGTGGGGCTGTTCGGCCGCGTCGCGGCGCGGGAAGGGGTGGCGGCCGACCCGGCTGCGCTCGACCTGCTGGCCCGCGCCGCCGACGGCTCGGCGCGCGACGGGCTGTCCTTGCTCGACCAGGCCATCGCGCAGAGCGGCGGCGACGCGCCGGTGGCCGCCGCCGACGTGGCCGACATGCTGGGCCTGGCCGATCGGAGCGCGATCTTCGATCTGCTGGAGGCCGTGCTGGCCGGGCACACGGAGGCGGCGCTGGCCGTCACCGATCGGGCGCACGCGCGCGGCGCCGACCTCGGGGTCGTGCTCGCCGACCTGCTGGAGCTCACCCACACGCTGACCCGGCTCAAGACCGTGCCGGGCCTGGCCGATGGCGGCGACCTGCCGGAGATGGAGCGCGTTCGCGGCGCCGCCCTGGCCGAACGGCTGAGCGTGCCGGCGCTGGGCCGGCTGTGGCAGATGCTGCTCAAGGGCGCCGGCGAGATCGAGACCGCCTCCGACCGGCGCGCGGCGGCCGAGATGGTGCTGATCCGCCTGTGCTACGTCGCCGAGCTGCCCACCCCGGGCGAGCTGGTCCGCCGCCTCAGCGACCCCGCCGCGCCCCGCTCGCCCGCGCCACCCCCGCCATCCTCGCCGCCGCCGGAGGGCGGCCTGCGCGCCGTCGGCAACGGCGCCCCGGTGCGCCTGGCCCAACCCGTCGCGGCGCCCCAGTCCGACCCCGAGCCGGCGCCGCTGCCGGTCCCGCGCAGCTTCCGTGACGTCGTCGCCCTGGTCGCGCACGACCAGCCGGTCCTGCACGGGCACTTGCTGCACAGCGTGCACCTGGTCCGCTTCGCGCCCGGGCTGATCGAGCTGCGGCCGCATCCGGCCGCTCCGCGTGATCTGGCCGCCTCGCTCGGCCGCCTGCTGCTGCAGGCCACCGGCACCCGCTGGACCATCGCCCTGTCGCAGGCCGAGGGCGAGCCGACCCTGGCGGCGCAAGAGCTCGCCGCCGACACTGCGCGCCGCACCGCCGCCGCCGACCACCCGCTCGTCCGCGCCATCATGGACGCCTTTCCCGGCGCCACCATCGCCCGCGTGACGGATGCCCGCGTGGACGATTACGGCCTGCCCCCCGACGCCCTGCCTCTCGACGGCCTGATCGCCGACGCCCTGATGGACGACGCGCCGCCGGACGCGCCGTTCGACCCCGACACCAACCCCTATCCCGACATGGAGGACGACACGTGAAGAACCTTGCGGGCCTGATGAAGCAGGCGAGTCAGATGCAATCCAAGATGGCCGAGATGCAGGCCAAGCTCGACGCCACCGAGGTCGAGGGCGAGGCCGGTGCCGGCATGGTCCGCGTCACCCTGTCCGGCAAATCGGACCTCAAGCGCGTCAAGGTGGACCCCAAGCTGCTCGACCCCGCCGAGGCCGAGATGCTCGAGGATCTCGTGGTCGCCGCCCACGCCGACGCCAAGCGCAAGGTCGAGGCCATCATGGCCGACGAGATGAAGAACGCGACCGGCGGCCTCGACCTCCCCGGCGGCCTGAAGCTCCCATTCTAAACCGCCTCACGCTTCCCCCTCTCCCCCCGGGAGAGGGCTTGGGAGAGGGCCGGGCCTCGAGCATCCGGTTCCCTCCCGCCCACGGCACAGGGCGCCCCGGCTGATGGGCGGCCCCGAAGTCGAGCGGCTGATCGGCCTGCTCGCCAAGCTCCCCGGACTCGGCCCGCGCAGCGCCCGCCGCGCCGTGCTGCGCATGTTGCAGCAGCCGGAAACGCGCATGGCCCCGCTCGCCGCCGCCATCACCGCCGCCGCCCGCGCCGTCCGCCCCTGCAGCGTCTGCGGCAATCTCGACAGCCGCGATCCCTGTGGCATCTGCGCCGACCCGGCGCGCGACGGCAGCCTCGTCTGCGTCGTCGAAGGCGTGGGCGATCTGTGGGCGCTCGAGCGCACCGGCGCCCATCGCGGCCGGTATCACGTGCTGGGCGGCACGCTTTCCGCGCTCGGCGGGACCGGGCCGGACGACCTGAACACCCGCCCGCTGCTGGCCGCCGCCGCCGGGCTCTCCGAACTCATCCTGGCCCTCAGCGCCACCGTGGACGGCGCCACTACGGCGCACTGGCTGACCGATCAGCTTCGCCGGGTCGCGCCGGACCTGCCGATCACCCGGGTGGGCCAGGGCGTCCCGTTCGGCGGCGCGCTGGATGTGCTGGACGACGGCACCCTGCTGGCCGCCCTGAAGGGCCGCCGCTCGATCTGATCGGTTAGGTCGCGAGTTCCTGCTCGACGATGGTCGCGAACATGGCGGCCCCGTGCGGGATCGCTGCGTCGTTGAACGCGTAGGACGGGTGGTGCGGGCTGAAGCCGGGCCCGTTGCCGATATTGAAATAGGCGCCCGGCACCTGCTCCAACATGAAGGCGAAGTCCTCCGAGCCCATCACCGGCGGCTTGTCCGTGATCAGCTCGTCGGCGACCGCCTCGGCAGCGCGGATCACGGCCGCCGTCGGCTCCGGCGCGTTGATCGTCGGCGCGAAGATCAGCCGCCAATCGGTGCTCGCGGTGGCCCCGAACCCGGCCGCCACGCCGTCGGCCATGCGGCGCACCGCGGTCTCGATCAGCTCGCCCACCGGGCGGGCGAAGAACCGCGCCGTGCCGGACAGCGTCGCCGTCTGCGGGATCACGTTGTAGGCGTCGCCGCCGCTGATCTTGGTGATGGACAGCACGGCCGGATCCTTCGGGTTGACCGTGCGCGACACCACCGATTGCAGTGCGGTGGCGATCTGGCAGGCGGTCAGTACCGGGTCGATGCTGGCTTCCGGCCGCGCGCCATGGGCGCCCTTGCCGGTGATCGTGATGTCGAAGAACGCCCCGCCCGCCATGGCCACGCCTTCGCGCATCACCACGCCGCCGACATCGGTGCCGGTGCGGTTGTGCAGCCCGAAGATCGCGTCGCACGGGAAGCGCTCGAACAGCCGGTCCTCCAGCATGGCGAGCGCGCCGCCGCAGCCTTCCTCGCCGGGCTGGAAGATGAAATGCACGGTGCCGCTGAACCGACGGGTCTCGGCCAGGTATTTCGCGGCGCCGAGCAGCATGGTGGTGTGCCCGTCATGGCCGCAGGCGTGCATGGCGCCCGGCACGGTCGAGCGGTAGGGCAGGTCGGTCATCTCCTGCATCGGCAGCGCGTCCATGTCCGCGCGCAGGCCCAGGGCACGGTTGCCGGTGCCGTTGCGCAGCGTGCCGACCACGCCGGTCCGCCCGACCCCGGTGGTGACCTCGAGGCCCCAGCCACGCAGCTTCTCGGCGACGATGGCGGCGGTGCGGAATTCTTCCATCCCGAGCTCGGGATGCGCATGGAGGTCGTGCCGGATCTCCTCCAGCATCGCCTGATCCTGCCGGATGGTCTCGACGATCGACATGGCGCCGCCGCTCAGATCGGCGCGGTCTGCGGTACCGGGCGGTTGGAGCAGGTGAACACCAGCGTGCCGGGCGGCGAGGTCAGCGGATTGAACCCGGAGGGGCACATCTCCTGCGCCTTCTTGTTGCAGTCGAGCTTGGTGCCGAGCAGGCCGAGCATCCCGCCGCAATCGACCTGGTAGGCCGATCCCTGCGCCGTGGTGACGACCCGCTGCGAGGTGCAGCCGGCCAGGACGAGCAGGAGGGGAAGGAGCATGCGCATAACGAAATTGTGCGGCAACCCAGCCGGTTCGGCAACCCCGTTTCGGCGCGGCCTCATGGCATCGCGATGTCCAGGCTGCCCGGCGGAAACTTGCCGGTTCCGAGCCGGATCGTCCAGCTCGAGGCCTCGTTGGCCAGCACCTTGGCCAGCGCGGCTGCCGCCGGCTGATCGTCCGCATTGTAATAGGTGATGGTCGGCGCCCGCACCGTCGTCGTCGTCGGCCGCAGCTCGACGCTGCCGCCGGTGTTCTGCAACAGCGCCGCCATCCGCCGGGCCTCGCCCTCGGCGCCGGGCGCGGTGCGGCGATACTGGATGCCGACATGGATGGCCGGGGCGGCCGCGCCGGGCTGCACCGGCTCCATCGGCGGCGGCGACACCTCCGTGCCCGGTGGGACCGGGACCGGCGAGGTCGGGATGGCGGGGAAGGGGGTGTTCGCCTCCGGCGCATTGGCGGCAGGCGCCGCCGGCACGGCGGGTTCTGCCGTGCCCGTGCCCGTGCCCGCGCCCGTGCGGAACGGCGCCGGCAGCAAGGAGCCGGAGTCGCTGACCACGCCCGGCGTGCGGCCCAGCACGTGGCTATCCACCCAACCCTTGATCGCCCGCACGTCCAGCACCGTGATCCCGTATGCGGCGATCAATCCGACCGGGATCAGCAGCAGCCACGACCAGTTGCGCGGTTCGCGCTTCTTGAAGTTGGGTCGCGGCTCGAACGCGTCGGGCCACGGGATCTCGGTCGGCCGCGGGCGCGCCGCCGCCGGCCGCTGCGGCAGCTTGGTCACCGTCGCTGCGCGCGGGCTCGCCACTTTCGGCCGCGGCGCCGCCGCCGGCAGGGCGGGCGCCGGTTGACCGATCGGCCCACCGACCGATGCCCCGTCGAAGGCGATGGCGACCGGCCCGCTCGCCGCACCCTCGGCCGGCGCACCGGCCTCGGCGGCCGGCGCGATCCGCGGCGTCGGCATCGCGGCGGGTACCGGGATGACGGGCGGCGCATCGTTCTCCGGCAGCGCCGTCGGCAACGCGTGCATCCGCCGCTCCGGCCTCACGGTCGAGCCCGCGGGCGGCACGATCGACCCGAACAACGACGCCACGTCGTCGAACTTGCGGCTCCCCCGGCTCTCGCTCACGTCGCTCGTCACCTTGGCTCACCTGTTCGATAGCGGAAAATGAAGGGTTCCGACGGAGCGGAAGGGCCAGCTTTTTGCGGCGAAAGAGGGGCGGGCGCACGCTTCATGACAACGGGGCATGGCTCGGCCTGACGTCGATGGCCATATCATAGCACGATCGTTCCGCCGCGCCGAACGCTGTTTCAGAGCGGGTGCGCCGATCCGCACACGCGCAGCCGCACCATGCCGCCCGCCACCGGCACCGCCGTTTGCGGCGCCCGCAGCGTGATCGCGCCGCCGCCGGGCAGCCGCAGGCTCACCGTGCATTGCCCGCCCCCGAACTGTGCCGCCACGATCTCCGCCGCCACGCCCTCCGCGCCTTCGCCGGCCGCCAGCTCGATCTGCTCCGGCCGCAGCATGATCCGCCCCGGCCCGCTGCCCCCGCCCGTCACCGCCACCCGGCCCAGCGCGCACGCCGCCCAACCGCCGCCCAACGTCGCCGGCAGCACCAGCGCCGGGCCGAGCAGCCGCGCCACCGCCTCGCTCCCCGGCCTGAGGTAGAGCTCGCGCGGCGGCCCCGCCTGCAGCAGCCGCCCGTCCTGCAGCACCGCCACCTGGTCGGCGAACGACATCGCCTCCTCCTGATCGTGCGTCACCAGCACCGTCGTCACCCCGGCCTGGCTCAGCAGCGCGCCCACCGCCTCGCGCGTGCCGGCCCGCAGCGCCGTGTCCAGCGCGGAGAATGGCTCGTCCAGCAGCATGAGCCGCGGCCGCCCGGACAGCGCGCGCGCCACCGCCACTCGCTGCTGCTGCCCGCCCGACAGCGCATCCGGCCGGCGCCACAGCATCGCCTCGTCCAGCCCCACCAGCGCCGCCAACTCGGCGATCCGCGCCGTCCGCCCGCCCTCGCGCCGCCCGATGCCGAACCCGATATTGTCCGCCACCGACAGATGCGGGAACAGCGCGCCCTCCTGCGCCACCAGCCCGATCCCGCGCCGATGCGCCGGCACGATGCGCGGCCCGTCCGCCAGCAGGGCCCCGTCCAGCCGCACCTGTCCGCTCTCCGGCGCCTCGAACCCGGCCAACACGCGCAACAGCGTCGACTTGCCGCTGCCGGACGCGCCCACCACCGCCAGCCGGCTGCCCCGCTCCGCCCGCAGGCTCACCCCGTCCAGCGCCGCGACCCGGCCGTAGCGCAGCCCGACGCCCTCGATCTCCAGAAAGCTCATCGCCCGGCGGCGAGGAACGATTGCCGATACAGCAGCCACGTCAGCGGCGAGGACAACAACACCATCAGCAGCGCATACGGCGCCGCCGCCGCGTAGTCGATCTCCCCCGAATATGCCCAGAACGCGGTGGCCAGCGTCTGCACCCCCGCCGGCGCCAGCATCTGCGTCGCCGTCAGCTCCGTGCCGATGCCGAGCGACACCAGCGCGACGGATGCCGCCAGCCCCGGCGCCGCCAGCCGCAGCGTCACCGCCGCCATCACCCGCGCCGGCGACCGCCCCAGCCCGGCCGCCGCCTGCTCCAGCGCGAGCGGCACCTGCGCCAGGCTCGCCCGCAAGCCCAGCAGCGCCCGCGGCAGGAACATCACCAGATAAGCGATGAGGATGGTGAAAACCGTCTGGTACAACGGGTGCGCCACCCGGATCGCGACCGTGACCAGCGCCAGCGCCACCACCACCCCCGGCAGCGCGCCGGCCAGCAGGCAGAGCCGCTCGAGCGTGCGGCCCCCCCGGTCCGGCCGCCGCGTCGCCAGCCACGCCACCGGAAACGCCGCCGCCGCCGTCAGCGTCCCGCCCGCCAGCGCCAGCCCGGCCGTCTCGCCCAGCGCCGGCACGATCTCGCCCAGGCGCCACACCCGCAGCCCGCCCTCGCCCAGCCAGCGCACCAGCGTCAGCCCCGGCACGCCGAGCGACAGCGCCACCGTCGCCGCCGGCAGCAGCAGCGCCGGCCCCGTCCAGCGCCCGAGCCGCACCGGCCGCGGGGGCCGCGCCGCCCCCGACCCCAGCCGCGCATACCGCCCGCTTCCGCGCAGCGTCGCCTCGCCCCCCAGCAGCAGCAGGCAGCACCCGACCAGCACCACGCCCAGCATGTTCGCCGCCGGGCCGTCGAAGGTCGACTGGAACTGGTCGATGATGGCGGTGGTGAAGGTGTCGAAGCGGATGGTGGCGAACAGCCCGTATTCCGCCAACAGGTGCAGCCCGATCAGCAAGGTGCCGCCCAGCAGCGCCAGCCGCAGCTGCGGCAGCAGCACCCGGGCGAACACGCGCAGGGGCGACAGGCCCAGCGACGCCGCCGCCTGCTCCCACGCCGGGTCGAGCCGCCGCAGCGTCGCCGCCAGCGGCAGGAACATGAACGGGAAATACGTCAGCATCGACAGCAGCACCGCCGCCCCGAGCCCGTGCAGTCCCGGCCGCAGCGTCACCCAGGCATAGCCCTGCACGAAGGCCGGCACCGCCAGCGGCGCCACCATCAGCCCCGACCAGATCCGCCGCCCCGGCAGATCGCTCCGCTCGAGCAGCCAGGCCAGCGTCCCGGCCAGAACCGTGCAAAGCGGCACCGCGCAGACCAGCAGCAGCAACGAATTGGCCAGCAGTTCGCCGACCTTGGGCCGCAGCAACAGCTCGCCCGCCAGCCCCGGCCCGACCTGCAGCGTGACCCACAGCACGAAGCCCAGCGGCAGCAGCGCCAACGCCGCCACCGCCCCCGCGCTGCCGACCATCCCCCACGGGGGCCGGGGCCGGCGCAGGGCCAGCCCGGCCCCGCCGGCCCGTCTCACCCTACAGCAGGCCGGCTTGCGTCATCAGGTCGCTGACGGCCTTGCTGTTCAGCTCGTCCGGCCGGATCGCCGGCGCACCCAGCTCGGCCAACGGCACCAGCCGCTTGTTGGAGGTCGCGCCGCGGCCCACCGCGTATTCGAACGAGTCGCCATCCCGCAGGATCGCCTGCCCCTTCGGCCCGGCGATCCAGGCCAGGAAGGCCTGCGCCTCCCCTTGCTGTTTGGACGATGCCAGCACCCCGCCGCCGGACGTGCTGACGAACGCGCCGGGGTCCCCGTTGCGGAAATAGTGCAGCCGCACGTCCTTGCTGTTTTCCCCCGTGCGCGCCGCGTCGCCGTAATAATAATAGTGGTAGATCACCGCTGCCGGCACCTCGCCCGCGTTGACCGCCTTCATCGCCAGGCTATTGCTGCGGAACGGGACGACGTTCTCCTTCATGCCGCGCAGCCAGGCCAGCGTCGCCTCGGGCCCTTTCAGCTGCAGCACGGCGCTCACGATCGCCTGGAAGTCCGCCCCCGCCGGCGCGGCCGCCCAGCGCCCCTTCCAGCCCGGCCCGGCGAGGTCCATCAACGAGGCCGGCAGTTGCCCCTCCGGCAGCACCCGCGGGTCGAAGGCCAGCACGGTGCTACGCGCCGCGATGCCGATCCACTTGCCCGTCGCCGGCACGAAGCGCGGGTCCACCAGCGCGGCCGTCGCCCCGTCCACCGGCGCGAACAGCCCGGCGCGCTCCACCAGCGCCATCGCCGGCGAGTTCTCCGTGAGGAACAGGTCGGCCGGCGAGGCCGCGCCCTCCTGCACCAGCAGGTTGCCGATCTCGGTGTCGTTGCCGTTGCGCAGCGTGATCGGCACCCCGCTTTCCGCGGTGAAGCCTGCCGCCCAGGCCTTGGTCAGGCTGGCATGCTGCGCGTTGTACACGGTCAGCGGCTCCGCCGCGGCCCGTGCCGGGCGAAGCCCCGCGGCAACGACCGCCGCGGGCACGGCGAGGGAAAAGGCGCGGCGCGACAGGGTCATGCGGGTCTCGGCTACTGGGATGGCGGCCTATGTCCCCCGCCACCCGCCGCGAGTCAAGCAACTGATAATTGTTCGCATTCGCAAGCTGTCGAGAGAACCGGTCACGCCACCCGGTCCTGCGCCGGGATCGGCTCCCCGCGCGACACGCGCTCGATGTTGCCGAACATCTGCCGCACCGTCGGCACGAACGTCTCCGCCGCATGCGCCGCGATGTGCGGCGTCAGCAACAGCCCCGGCACCCCGATCAGCTCCGAATCCCCCGGCAGCGGCTCGGTGGCGAACACGTCCATCGCCGCCGCCTGGATCACGCCGCCCCGCAACGCCGCGATGAGGTCGGCCTCCACCACCACGCCCCCGCGCGCCACGTTGATCAGCACGGCCGTGCGCTTCATTCGCCCGAGCGCCGCCGTGTCGATCAGCCCGGCGGTCGCCTCCGTCAGCGGGCAGTGCAGCGACACGACGTCCGCCTCCGCCAACAGCTCGTCCATGGTCGCGTACCGCGCGTTGAGCGCCGCCTCCGCCGCCCCCTCGAGCCGCCGCCGCTGATGATACAGGATCGGGCAGCCGAACCCGGACAACAGCCGCGCCACCGCCTGCCCGATCGCCCCGAACCCGACGATCCCCACCGTCTTGCCCGACAGCAGCAGGCTCGGGCGGCCGAAATTGCCCCCCGTCCAGTGTCCGCCCGCCAGCGCCGCGTGTCCGGCCGCCAGGTGCCGCATGCACGCGATCGCCAGCCCCAGCGTGAACTCCGCCACCGGGACCGCATTGCTGCCCGTGGTCCGCGCCACCGGCACGCCCAGCGCCCGCGCCGCCTCCAGGTCGAAGTTGTCGACCCCCACGCCCCATTTGTGCAGCAGCTTCAACCGCGTGCCCGCCCGCAACACGCTGCCCGGCACCGCGATCTGCCCCGAGATCGCGTAATCCGCCTCCGCGATGATGGCCTGGAGGTGCGCCTCGTCCCGCGCCGTGCCCCAGGTCAGCTGCATCCCCGCCGGCACCAGCGCCCGCATCCGCTCGGCCGTCGCCGCCGGGATCGGGTCGAGCACGACGATTGTTTCGGTCATAACCATTCCTTCCTCAACCCCGCCCCAGCACGCGCGTCACGCCCACCAGCCGGTCCACCAACAACACGACCGCCAGCGTCAGCACCACCAGGCTCACCGCCAGCGCCGCCAGCATCGGGTCCACCCGCGTTTCCGCGTAGTGGAACAGCGTCACCGGCAGCGTCGTCAACCGCGGCCCGACCAGGAACAGGCTGATCACCGTCTCGTCGAAGCTCAACAGGAACGACAACGTCGCCGCCGCGACCGCGCCCGGCGCGGCCAGCGGCAGCGTCACGAACAGGAAGGCCCGCAACGGCGTCGCCCCCAGCGTCGCCGCGGCCGCCTCCAGCTCCGGCGGCAACCCCGCGAACGCCGATACCAGCAGCCGCACCACGAAGGGCAGCACCACGGCGAGATGCCCCAGCGCCAGCCCGGGCCACGTCGCCAACAGCCCGAGCGGCTGCAACACCAGGAGCAGCGCCAATCCGATCACCAGCGTCGGCAACAGCAGCGGCAGCGCCAGTGCCCCGCCGACCCAGCCCGGCACGCCCCCGCGCGCGATCGCCAGCGCGGCCGGGAACCCGGTCGCCACCGCCACCGCCGTCACCAGCAGCGCCAGCAGCAGGCTCTGCCCCGCCGCGTGCAGGATCGGCTGGCTTTCCGCCAGCGCCGCATACCAGCGCAGCGAAAAGCCCGGCGGCGGGAACGTCAGATACGGCCCGGCCGAGAAGCTCAACACCGCCACCACCGCCAGCGGCGCCAGCAGGAACAGGTAGCCCAGCGTCGCCAAGACCGGCGCGACCCTCATCCCGCCACCCGCCGCGACAACGCCGCCTGCGCCAGCAGCACCAGCAGCAATAGTCCCAGCACGTAGACCGACAGCGCCGCCGCCGCCGGCCAGTCCAGCGTCTGCATCGCCGCGTCGTAGATCTCCGTCGCCAGCACGAACACCCGCCCGCCCCCCATCAGCCGCGGCGTGACGAACGCCGACATGCCGAGCAGGAAGGCCAACAGCCATGCCCCGATCGCCGCCGGCAGCGTGAGCGGGAACGTCACGGCCCAGAACGTCTGCAGCGGTGGCGCCCCCAGCGTGCCCGCCGCCTCCTCCAGCCGCCGGTCCAGCCGCCCGAACCCGGCCAACAGCGCCAGCACCGTGTAAGGCATCACGCTTTCCGTCAGCCCGATCTGCACGCCCGTCCAGTTGTTGATGAGCGCCACCCGCCCGAACCCGGCCGCCGCCAGCGCCCCGTTGACCAGCCCGCCATCCCCCAGGATCGCCAGCCAGCCGATCACCCGCGCCGTGCCCGACACCAGCAGCGGCGCCACCGCCGCCACCGCCAGCATCCCGCGGAACCGGCTGCGCGACCGGAACAGCACCAGCGCCATCGGATAACCGAGGAGCAGCGCGGCGCTCGCCGCCACCGCCGCCAGCCGCAGGCTGTCCGCCGTCATCGACCAGGTGAAATCGTCCGCCGCCAGCTTGGCGTAGCTCGCCACCGTCACGTCCGGGATCAGCGCGCCGCCCTCGGCGGTCCGGTTGAGGCTCATGCGCAACAAGGCGGCGAACGGCCAGGCGAACCCCAGCAGCAGCAGCCCCAGCGCCGGCACGCACAACAGGAACCCGGTCGGCCGCTTCATACCCAACGCGTCATGCGGGAAAGCACAGCGTGTCGGCCGCCGCCCAGCCAACCCGCGCGGTGGCGCCGGGCTGCAGCCCGCGCCACCCCGCCGTCGTCGCCGGTACGTCCACCGGCACCCGCCCGGCCGCGGTCTCCACCACCACCTGCACCACCTCGCCGGTGTAGTCGATCGCCGCCACCGTGCCGTCCAGCGCGTTGTCCGCCGTGTCGGCCGCGCCGAGCAGCCGGATGCGGTGCGGCCGCACGAAGGCGCGCACCGGGCCTGCCGGGGGCGGCGCGGCGGTGCGCAGCAGGGCCGGCCCGGCGCGCACGCCGCCCGCCTCCGCAACCCCCGCCAGCCGCGCGCTGCGCCCCACGAACTCGGCCACGAACGCCGTCCGCGGCCGCTCGAACACTTCCTCCGGCGGGCCAAGCTGCGCCACCGCCCCGTCATGCATCACCGCCACCTGGTCGGCCATCGCCAGCGCCTCCGCCTGGTCGTGCGTCACGAACAGCGCCGTCGCCCCCACCCGGCGCTGCAGCGCCCGCATCTCGATCCGCAGCTCTTCCCGCAGCTTGGCGTCCAGCGCCGAGAGCGGCTCGTCCAACAGCAGCACGTCCGGCTCGATCGCCAGCGCGCGCGCCACCGCCACGCGCTGCTGCTGCCCGCCGGAGAGCTGCCCCGGCCGCTTGCCCCCATGGGCGCCGAGCCCGACCATCTCCAGCGCCGCTGCCGCCCGCCGCCGCCGCTCGCCCCCGGACACGCCGTGCATCCGCAGCCCGAACCCCACATTGGCCAGCACGGACAGGTGCGGAAACAGCGCATAGGACTGGAACACCACCCCCATCCGCCGACGATAGGGGGGCAGCCCCGTCACGTCGCGCCCATCGACCAGCACCCGGCCCCGATCCGGCCGCTCCAGCCCGGCGACCATGCGCAGTGTCGTCGTCTTGCCGCAGCCGGACGGCCCCAACAGCGCCAACAGCCCGCCGCGCTCCACCGCCAGCGACAGGTCGCGCACCGCGACGGCGCCCCCGGCCGAGCCCCCGAAGCTCCGGTGCAGGTTCTCCAGCCGTAAATACGACAGCTCAGCGGCCTCCCGCGCTGATGACCTCGCGGCGCCACCGCTGCGTCCAGTTGTCGCGCAGCTTGACCATCTCGTTCCAGTCGAGCGGGATCACCTTGGCCTTGATCGCCGCCCCCGCGCTGGTCCGCGCCGCCGCCTCCGGGCTGATGGCCGCCTTGGTGTTGGTCGGCCCGTAGAACATCCGCTCCGTGAACGCCTTCTGCGCCGCCGGGCCGAGCGCGTAGCGCATGAACGCCAGCGCCGCCTCCCGATGCGGTCCGCCCTTCACCAGGTTGATCGTGTTGATCTGCAGCGCCGTGCCTTCGGCCGGCACCATGACCCCGATCCGCCCGCCGGACCGGTCGTGAAACAGCTGCGCCCGCGCGTTCCACCCGGTCGCGAACGCCAGCGTGTCGTTCAGGATCAGCGTGTAGCCATCCGGCTGCGGGTCGAAGGTCTGCACGTTCGGCGCGATGGCGCGCAGGCTGCGGAACGCCCCGTCCGGCTTGTGCCAGTCGCCATCGGTCGACTGCGCCAGGATGGCGGTGAGCGCCAGCGCCTGGATGTTCGGCGGCGCCCCCATCCCGATCCGGCCCTTCCAGCGGGGCTCGGCGAGCTCCGCCAGCGAGGTCGGCGCCGGGATGACCGCCTTGCTGTCGTAGGCGATGATGAAATGATCGAACGTCACCGCCGGGCCACAGCCATTCTCGTCGCGCGCCCGCGGGTCCAGGTCGGCCAGCTCCGGCAGCAGGTCGGGCGCGATCTTCTCGACCAGCCCCTCCGCGCAGGCGATCGCCGCCGTGGTCGCGTCCATGATCACCAGGTCCGTCTGCGGGCTCGTCCGCTGCGTCCGCAGCTCGCCCAGCATGGTCGCCGACGAGCCGCTGCCATGGAACGCCGCCGCGTGCGGGCCGCCGGCGGCGTTGAAGGGGGCCAGCACCGCCGCCGTGTAGTTGTCCTGGAACGGCCCGTCCGAGTAGGCCATCACGGTCGCCGTCTCGGCCCAAGCCGGACCCGCTGCCAGGGATGCCACCGCCAGGGATGCCGCCGCCAGCAGCGTCGTCGCGAGCAGCGCCGTTCTCATCGCCCGGCCTCCACCTTGGCCGACGCCCCGCTGATCTCGCCCAGCTTGGCGCCGCCCGCGACCCGCCCCTGCGTCAGGAGCCCGCGCGCCTGCGTCTCGATCGCCCGCCGCGCCTCCGCCTCGGCCTCCGCGACCGGCAGCACCAGCACCCCCGTGTCGTCGCACAGCACCGCGTCGCCCGGCATCACCACCGCCCCGCCGATCGAGACCGGGCGGTTCATCGCGCCGCCCAGGTCGTAAACGCGCGTGGTGATCGGCGCCATGCCGCGGCACCACATCGGGAAGTCGGACGCCTCGATCTCCTCCATGTCCGTGCACGGCCCGTCCACCACGCCCGCCTTGGCGCCCGACGCCTTGGCCGCCACCGTCACCCCGCCGCCCCAGCAGGCATGCCGGTCGTCGCCGAGCCGATCCACCACCAGGATGTCGCCCGGCCGCAACAGTCCCAGCGCGTGATGCAGCAGCGTGCTGTCCGGACCGGGGATCATCAGCGTCACCGCCGTCCCCGCGACCCGGCGCCGCCGCAGCAGCGGCTGGATCGCCCGGTCGCAGAACCCCCAATGGCGCCAATGCCCCACCGTCGCCGTTTCCGTCTGTTCCAGCAGCGCCGTCACTTCCGCGCTCACCGGCGCCGGCATCGGGCCGATCTCGTATTTCGCCATCGTCCTCACCTTGTCACGCAACGATCTGACGGCGATTCGCACGATGCTGCAAGTGCGAACGACACCGGCGCTTGCCCGCACCGCGCCGGACGCGTTAGCCACCGACGATGAGCGGCGCCACTCCCGTATTCACCCAGTTCAGCGAGATCCGCTCCCTCGGCGCCCCCGTCGTGGCCCTGATCCGCACCGCGTTCGGCCGCGACCCCAGCCCGCCCGAGCTCGCCCGCCTGGTTCCCCTGGTCCGCGGCCGGCAGCCGCTCGCCGCCGTCGCGGCCGCCATCACCGGGAGCGCCGAGTTCACCGAGCGCTTCGGCGGCCTGTCCCGCGCCGAGCGCGCCGACCGCCTGTGCCGCCAGGCCTTCGCCGACGAGGGCGGGCAAGACCGGGGCGGCGCGGACGCCCGCCGCCTCGCCGAGTGGGACGGCACGGACGCCGAGCTGCTCGCCGCCGTCGCCGACGCCGCGCTGACCCGCGGCGCGATCCCGCTCCTGCCCGGCCTGGTCCCCGGCGCCCCGCCCGACGACGACATCGCCTACCGGCTCTGGGTGGACGAGTACGACGGCCCGAACCGCCCCCTGGTGCCGCCATCGGGCGGCCCGCTGGTGTCCCTGCTCATGCTCGCCGGCGATACGGAGGCCGAGGCGGTCGGCCGCAGCGTCGCCGCCCTGCGTGCCCAGAACCACCCGGCCTGGGAGCTCTGCCTCGCCGCCCGCACCCTGTCGCCCTGGAGCGCCCAGACCCTGGCCGCCCTGGCCGCCGGCGACCCTCGGATCCGCCGGATCGAACCGGTCGACCTGCGCGCCGCCGCCGCCGCCGCCGCCGCCGAAGGCCCGCTCCTCGCGGTCCTTCAGCCCGGCGACCAGCTCGCGCCCGACGCCCTGGCCCGGGTGACGGCCGCGTTCGAAACCGACGCGATCCGCCTGGTCTTCACCGACGAGGACGTGGCCGACGCCTCCGGCCGGCACTCGCCGCGCTTCAAGCCCGGCTTCTCGCCCGATCAGCCCGCCATCGGCGGCCTGGCCGTCCTCCGCCGCGACGTCGGCCTGCCCGACGGCGAGCTGACGGAAGACGGCCTCGCCGCCCACGCCACCGCCCGACTGCGGCCGGAGCAGGTGCGGCACCTCCCCGCCGTGCTGCTGCACCGCGCCGAGGCCCCCCGCCCGCGCCCCGTCCTCGTCTCCGCCGCTGCTCCCACATCACTCGCCGTGCCGCAGCCGCCGCCCCGCGTCACCGCGATCGTGCTCACCAAGGACCGTCCCGCCCTGCTGGAGGCCTGCACCGCCGGCCTGCTGGACCGCACCGACTACCCCGCCCTCGACCTGCTTCTGGTCGATAACGGCACCGCCGACCCGGCCGCCCTGGCCCGGCTCGCCGCCCTCGAGGCCCATCCGCGCGTCCGCGTGCTGCGCCGCCCCGGCCCGTTCAATTTCGCCGCCCTCAACAACGACGCGGCGCGCCATGTCGATGACGGCCTGCTGCTGCTGCTCAACAACGACGTGGAGGTCGAGGCACCGGGTTGGCTCGGCGCGATGGTGGCCCAACTCGCCCGGCCCGGCATTGGCATCGTCGGCGCCCGGCTGCTCTACCCCGACCGCACGATCCAGCATGCGGGCATCCTGCTCGGCCCCGGCGGCACCGCGATCCATGTCGGCCGCGGCGCCCCCGAGACCGAGCCGGGCTACCTCGGCCTGCTCGCCGAAACCCGCGACTTCTCCGCCGTCACCGGCGCCTGCCTGGCCATCGGGCTCGACACCTGGCGCGCCGTCGGCGGCATGGACGAGCGCCTGGCCGTCACCTGGAACGACATCGATCTGTGCCTGCGCGTGCGGCACGCCGGCGGCCGCGTGCTGGCGACCCCGCGGGCCACGCTGATCCACCGCGAGGCCCAGACCCGCGGGCTGGAGGCGGCCGATCCGCAGGCCTTGGCCCGCTTCCGCGAGGAAGCCCGCCTCGCGCTCCGCCTCTGGCCCGACGCCTTCGCGGCCGACCCTTTTCTCAACGCCAACCTCGTCGCCCTCGACTCCGGCGCCCTGGCCTTGACCCGGCCCCGATCTCCGCCCGCTCGATCTCCTCTTGCCCGGTCCTGACGAAGTTGGCATTTCACGCCCTTCCCATCGATGGAAGCGGGTTACAGCGTTTGTCCGATCAGCTTCATGCCGGCCCGGACGCGCTCGCCGCCCCGAGCCTCGAACCTTTGTTCCTGCCGCCGCCGCGCATCGGCATCGAGAGCGCGTGGTTCGGCCACGTGCCGTTCGCCCACTGGCTCGTCGCCGCCACCGCGCCCCGCCTGCTGGTCGAACTCGGCACCCATAACGGCACCTCCTACCTGTCCTTCTGCGAGGCCCTGGCCCGCTGGAGCCCGCACGGCCGCGCCTACGCCGTCGACACCTGGGAGGGCGACGAACACGCCGGGCACTACGGCGACGACGTGTATTGGGACCTCAAGCGCGTCCATGATGGCCGCTACGCCGGCTTCTCCGAGCTGCTCCGCTGCCGCTTCGACGAAGCCCTGCCGTATTTCGCCGACGGCTCGATCGACCTGCTGCACATCGACGGGCTGCACACCTACGAGGCCGTCCGCGACGACTGGCTCTCCTGGCGCCCCAAGCTCTCCCCGCGCGCCGTGGTGCTGTTCCACGACGTCAACGTGCGCGAGCGCGGCTTCGGCGTGTGGCGGCTGTGGGACGAGCTGTCGGCCGAGTTCCCGCACTTCACCTTCTTCCACGAGCACGGCCTGGGCGTGCTCGCCCCCGGCCCGGACACCCCGGCCCCGGTGGCCGCGCTCTGCGCGGTCCGCGACGAGGCGGTGCTGGGCGCGCTGCGCCAGCGCTTCGCCTTCATGGGAGAGCGCTGGCGCGAGGCCAATGACGGCCAACGCACGCTGGCCCGCACCCAGCAGGCCGAGGCCGCGCTGGCCGGCGCGGTCACCGAACGCGACGCGCTGACCGCCTCGCGCGAGGAGATGCGCGGCTGGCTGGACAATTACGCCACCTCGCTCGCCGGGCTCGATGCGGAAAAGACGGCGCTGCAGGCCCAGTCGGACGATTGGGAGCGCCGCGCGCTGGCCGCCGAGGCCCGGGTCGGCCGCGGCGAGCGCGACGCCGCCGCCGCCGCCGAGCAGGCCCGCGCGCGCGATGCCGGTCACGCCGCCCGGGTCGCCGCGCTGGAAGCCGCCGGGGCCCAGCTCCGCGCCGAGATCGCCGCCCTGCGGCAGGAGAACCAGTCCATCCGCGAGTCGCCGGCCTGGCGCGCTACCGCCCCGTTGCGCAAGCTCGGCGACCGCTTCCCTGGCGTGAGCCGCCGCGCGCTGGGCGTGGCCGCCATGGGCGCCGCCGCCGTCAGCGGCGAGCTGCCGTCCCGCCTGCGCCTGCGCCGCCAGGTCCGCGCCGACGCCGCCACCCTGCTCGCCTCCCCTTTGTTCGACCGTGCCGGCTATCTGAGCCGCTACCCCGACGTCGCCGCGTCCGGCGCCGACCCGCTCTGGCACTACATCTGGAGCGGCGCCGCCGCCGGCTACGATCCGCACCCGCTCTTCGACAGCGCCTTCTACCTCCGCCGCTATCCGGACGTTGCGGCCAGCGGCGTCAACCCGCTGGCGCATTACCTGCGGGAGGGCGCCGCCGCCGGCCACGACCCGCACCCGCTCTTCGACACCGCGCATTACCGCGCCCAGCTGCCGGAAGCGCCGCCCAACGCGCTGGAGCACTGGCTGACGACCGGCTCCGTCCAGTCGATCGACCCCAACCCGCTCTTCGACGCCGGCTTCTACTGGAACGAGTACCTCCGCGGCGAGCCGATCGCGCTGGACCCGCTCACCCACTTCGTGCTGCACGGCGGCGACGCCGGCCTGGACCCGCACCCCGATTTCGACACGGACTGGTACCGCGCCCGCTACGCCGTGCCGCCCGCCCTCAACCCGCTGGCCCACTATCTCGAGACCGGGCGCGCCGCCGGCAACCACCCCTGCCTGCTCGCCGAGCATCTCGGCGGCCCCATCCCGCCCGTCGCCTTCGCCGCCGAACGGGCGCCGCTGGTCTCGATCGTGGTGCCCGCCTATGGCCGCTCCGCCGACACGCTGCGCTGCCTGGCCGCCATCATGACCGCGAGCGGCGACACCGTGCGCTACGAGGTCATCGTGGTGGACGACCGCCCCGCCCGCCCGCTCGCCGAGCGGATCAGCCGCATCCCCGGCCTCCATGTCATGCGCAACGGCGAGAACCTCGGCTTCCTGCGCTCCTGCCGCCGCGCCGCCGAGCAGGCCGGCGGGCGCTACGTCCTGTTCCTCAACAGCGACACCGCCGTGCACCGCGACTGGCTCGCCCCCCTGGTCCGCGTGGCCGAGGGCGACCGCCGGGTCGCCATGGTCGGCGGCAAGCTGCTCAACACGGACGGCACCATCCAGGAAGCCGGCGGCATCATGCCGCGCAATGGTTGGGGCAACCCGTTCGGCAAGAACGATCGGGCCGACCGCCCACAATACAACTTCGTCCGCGAGGTCGACGTCGTGGTCGGCGCCTCCATGCTGATCCGCCTGGCCGCCTGGAACGAGGTCGGCGGCTTCGACGACGACTTCGCCCCCGCCTATTACGAGGAGTTCGACTTCGCCTTCGCACTCCGCGCCCGCGGCTGGCGCGTCATGTACCAGCCCGCCAGCGTCGTCACCCATTTCGACAGCGCCTCCTACGGGGCCGCCGAGCGCGACCGGCAGTCGGTGATCAACCACGCCCAGTTCTGCCGCAAATGGGCCGCCGCCCTGGCCGAACAGCCGACGGACGAGACCCCGATCTACCTCGCCCGCGAGCGCCCCCTGCCGGGCCACATCCTGGTCGTCGACGATCGGGTGCCGGAGCCCGACAAGCACGCCGGCGCCATCGCCACCTTTGACTGGCTCCGCCTGCTCCGCTCCGAGGGCTTCCGCGTCACCTTCTACCCGCACGACCGCCGCAACCCGCCCGGCTACACGGACGCCCTGCAGCAGCTCGGCATCGAGGTGCTCTACGGCGACATCGACGCGCGGGACTGGATCCGCGAGAACGGCGCCCATCTCGACTGGGTCTGGCTCGCCCGCCCCGCCGTCGCCGAGCCCCTGCTGGACGCCGTGCGCGACCACGCCGGCGGCCGGCTGATCTACTACACCCACGACCTCCACTTCTTGCGCGAGGAGCGCCGCGCCGACCTCACCGGCGAGGACGAGCACCGCGAGGAGGCCTGGCGCCTGCGTGGCTTGGAGCGGGAGATCTTCCGCCGCGCCCACCTGGTGCTCTCCCCCAGCGCGGACGAGATCCCGGTCGTGCAGGGCCTGGCGCCGGCCGTTCGCGCCCGCGCCATCCCGCTCTACTCGGTGCCCGCCGCCCCGCGCGCCGGGCACGACGCGGCCGATTTCGCCGCCCGCGGCCCCGTGGTGCTGTTCGTCGGCGGCTACGACCACCTGCCCAACGTCGATACCGCCGAATGGCTCGCCCGCGAGATCATGCCCCTGGTGCGCGAGACCGTGCCGGACGCCGTGCTGATCCTGGCCGGCAGCAAGCCGCCGCCGGCGCTGCAGGCGCTGGCCGGACCGTCGGTGGAGGTGCCGGGCTGGCTGCCCGACCTGGCGCCGCTCTACCGCCGGGCCCGGCTGACGCTGAACGCGCTGCGATTCGGCGCCGGCGTGAAGGGCAAGATCATCGCGAGCCTGCAGGCCGGCGTCCCCGTCGTGACCACCGCGCTCGGCAACGAGGGCCTCGGCCTCCAGCCCGGCGTCGAAGCCCTCGTGGCCGACGACGCGCCCGGCCTGGCCGCCCACGCGGTCGCCCTGCTGGGCGATCCCGCGCGCTGCGCCCGCCTGGCGCAAGCCGGCTTCGCCCGCGCCGAGACCACCTTCGGCGAATACACCCTCCGCCGCGCCCTGCTCGACGCCGTGGAGCGCGAGCACTGCCCGGTCTGCGGCCATTGGGAAGCCACGGCCACCCCGGTCGCCGCCTGCCCCTCCTGTGGCGCCGGCCCGGCCGAGCGCGCCCTGGCCGATACCGCGCTGATGCCGTTCCGCGCCGCCAACCTCGGCAGCCTGCGCGAGGCCGCCCCCTCCCTCGGCCGCGCTGCGGTGCCCGCCGGCCCGCTCGCGGACGCGTTGGGCCGGGAGGATGGTGCCCCGCTCGACCTGCTGATCCTGCCCGCTGCGCCCGCCGACCCGGTGGCCGCCGGCGCCCAGATCCGCGCCGGCGGCCGCCTGGTGATGCCCGCCACCGATGCCGCGCCGAGCCTCCCCGGCTGGGAGTCGCGGCGGCAGAGCGGCGGCGCCACGCTGGAACTCCGCAAGCCCGCCAAGGCGCCCACCGCGTGATCGACCCCCAACTCCCCACCGCCCCGCCGTCCCGCGGCGCCGGACCGTCGGTGATGCTGGACCTGCGCCCCTGCTACGAGGGCTTCGCCGGCATCCCGCAGGAGGTCCGCTTGCTGTTCGCCATGTTCGCCGAGCTGCCGCTGCGCCGCTTCGCCGGGCTGGCCTCCGGCATCCACTACACCTCCCGCCGCATGAAGGCCTCGACCCCTTACGAGCGGGTCATGGCGCAGACCCGGCTGCTCATCAGCCAGGACACCAAGCGCGCGCACTGGGCGCCGGGGCTCAGCCTGCTGCCCGGCTTCGTGCGCCGCCGCCTGTTCAAGCCCTACCTCGTGGTGTCGGAGATGTTCCGCCGCGAGAAGCTGGACCTCCAGATCGACTCGCAGCTGTTCGAGGACTTCATCTGGACCAAGCTGTTCGACCGCACCCTCGCCCCGCAGGACCGCGCGCTGATCCACCGCGCCGAGTATTTCGCCACCGAGCTCGGCCACGAATACGCCCGGTCCTTCTCCCTGCTGCCCCGCTTCTTCCAGCGCCGCATCGACACGGAGGGCTGGGACGTCTTCTTCGGCGCCAGCGTCTCGCCCTACCGCGTCGCCCCCGGCACGCGCATGATGATCCGCTACTACGACGCCCTGCCGCTGCTGAGCCCGCACACCATCGGCGAGCCTTGGCCGCACGCCACCAGCCACGGCCGCATGCTCCAGCGCAACATCGCCGACGGTGCCGAGCTGTTCTGCGACAGCGAGCCGGTGCGCGAGGACGTGCTGCGCCTGTTCCCGCAAGCCGAGCGCCGGGTCCACACCATCCCCGTCACCGTGGCGCCCGAGTTCTATCCGGACGTGCGGCCGGAAAAGGAGCTGCGCACCATCCTGCAGCGCCGCAGCAGCCCCGCCACCGCCGGCAGCAAGTCGTCCGGCCCGGCCGCCCCGGCCGCCATGCCGCGCCTGTTCATGGCCGTCTCCACGCTGGAGCCGCGCAAGAACTACCTGAAGCTGTTCCGCGCCTTCGAGATCGCCCGCCGCATCACGCCCCAATCCATCCAGCTCCTGATCGTCGCCAACCCCGGCTGGCGGTCGGAGGCGGAGCTGACCGAGCTCAAGGCACTCGTGCGCGAAGGCACCTTCCACGTCGCCGGCGTCCCCACCGCCGAGCTGCGTATCCTGTATTCCATGGCCCATTGCGTGGTCGCCCCCAGCCGCGCCGAAGGCTTCGACTATTCCGGCGTCGAGGGCATGGCCTGCGGCGCCCCGGTCATCGCCTCCGACATACCCGTGCATCGCTGGGTCTACGGCGACGCCGCCGAATACGCCGACAGCTACGACGAGGAGGCCCTCGGCCGCGTCATCGCCCGCGTCGCCGAGCTGCCCCGCGAGCACGGCCACCTGGCCGACATGCGCGAGCGCGGCTTCCGCCGAGCGATGCTGTATCGACCCTCCACCCTGGCACCGCGTTGGGAACAGGCCATCATCGACGTCGCCGGACGGCCCCGGATCGTAGAGCCCGTCCCGAGTCGAATGGCTCGAGGCTAGTGCGCTACCTCATCGTTAGGAGAGCAACGTCATCCGACCGAACCGGCTCGGTTCGATGGGATGTTGCTCTAAAGGAGCGAGCATGAGCGAGCAGACCGACGCGGCCACCCGCATCTGGGATCAGCGCTACGAAGGCAACGAGCACGTCGGCACCCAGCCGATCATCGAGGGTGACCCGACCGACTACACCCAGCACAAATTCCTCTACGCCCACTCCATCGCCGAGCCGCAGACCGGCTCGCCCGACGGCTACAACCTCGACCGCGTCGGCCGCCGCTTCCTCACCCCGCCGCCCCAACGCATGCTCGCCCTCGGCGTCGGCATGGCGTTCACCGAAGAACACCTGCTGCGGCACAACTACGCGCAGCACATCGTCGCCTACGAGATGTCCGCCACCGCCGTCGAGCGCGCCCGCCAGCGTTTCGCGGAGGCCGGGCTGTCCGACCGCATCGAGCTGCGCGCCGCCGACGTGCTGGAGGACAACCTCCCGGATGCGAGCTTCGACGCCGTGTTCGTGCAGGCCGCGATCCACCATTTCTACCGCATCGACGAGATGTTCGAGCTGATGCACCGCGTGCTCAAGCCCGGCGGCCTGCTGGTGTTCGACGAGTATGTCGGCCCCGACCTCCACGTCTGGGATCCCTACGTTGTCACCCTGATGGACGAGCTCAACGCCTGCCTCGCGCCGAAGTACCGGTGGGACTGGCACGTCCAGGCCGAGCGCCTCGAGGGGCCCAAGCCCTCCCGCGAATGGATGCTGCAGCACGACCCCTCGGAAGGCGTGCACGCATCCCGCATCCTGCCGCTCACCTATCAGTGGTTCAACGTGATCGACCGCGCCGATTACGGCGGCACCTTCCTGCGGCCCTTCTTCAGCGGCATCCTGCGCAACTTCGACTGGTCCGACCCCAAGGATCAGACCGTCGCCCGCCTCGTCATGCTCATCGAGAAGCTCATGACCCGGCACGGCGCCATCCCGCACTACCAGACCAGCATCGTCGCCCGCCGCCGCGACAACCCGCTGCCGCCGCTCACGGAGGCGCAGACCGCCCGCATCGGCTACACCGACTGGCCCGGCCTGCCCGACCCCGTGCCGCCGCCCGCCGCGCCGCCGCCCGTTTCAACCCCGCGCCGCCTCGCCCGCGCCCTGCGGCGGCGGTTGCGCCGGCTCGGCTGACCGGTCGAGCCGCCGGCGCCAGCGCAGCGCCGGCCGCTCCACCGCGTGCCAGGAGAACAAGGCCAGCGGCACCGTCAGCGCGGTGCACAGCAGGACCGGGTAGGGAAAGCCCGGCCACGTCGCCAGCACCGCCTGCTGCACCGGGAACGCGTAGAGATACATTCCGTACGACAGGTCGCCGAACCGCGACGCCCGACGGATCACCGGCAGCCCGCCCCGCCCGAACGCGATGACCATGTAGGGCAGGGTGAACCACTCGAAGGGCAGGTTCCACCAATCGGCATAGGCCGAGATCAGGTAGTTGCCGCAAAAGAAGATCAGGCAGACGTCGGCCCGCCAGAACGCGTCGCCCCACCGCCGGTCCAGCCGGTACAGCGCCGAGCCGACCAGGAAGAACGGGAACGCCACCAGCGCGTAGCGCAGGTCCAGATGATAGACGTAGACGACCGCCGGCTCGTCCCCGGCATAGAACATCGCGGCCCCGAGGCCGCCCGCCAGCGCCGCCACCACCGCCAGCGCCAGGACCCGCCGCCGCGCCGCCACCAGCGCGAACACCGGCACCGTCAGGTAGCACAGGAACTCCGGCAACAGGCTCCACAGCGACCCGTTCACCGCCCCGCGCTCCCGCAGCCCGGTGAACACCCCCGGCAGGAACAGCTGGTTGAGCAGCGCGATGTTGCCCAGATATCCCCAGCTCTGCCCCGACGCCGCGTAGTCCGCCAGCGGCCACGACGTCATCAGCGGCCCCAGCACGCCGGCGGTCAGCACCACGCAGGCGATCAGCCCGGGGAAGATCCGCAGCGCCCGCTTGCCCAGGAACGCCAGCAGGTCCGGCGACCGGTCCCAGCTCGCCGTCACCAGGTAGCCGCTGATGGCGAAGAACACGTCCAGCCCCACCCGCGCGAACGGCACCCCCCACAGCCCGGACGCGCCCCCGCCCGACAGCTCCCAGCCATGGCCGTGGATCACCATGATCGCCGCGAACAACCGCATCGCATCCAGGTTGTTGCGATGTCCCCCGCCCGCCGATCCGCTCATCGCGACGCTTCCGCCAGCCCGGCGTCCCGCGGCCGCCAGCGCAGCGCCGGCCGCTCCACCAGGAACCAGGACAGCACCCCCGCCACGAACGACACCCCCAGGCACAGCAGGATCGGGTGCGCCACCCCCGGCCACCGCGCCACGATGAGCTGCTGCAGCGGGAACCCGTACAAGAACATTCCGAAGGCCGGCCGCCCGAACCGGAACACCCGGGGCAGCCCCGGCAGCGTCCCCCGCCCCGCCGCCACCAGCATGGTCGGCAGCGTGAGCCACAGCAGCACGAGGGTGTTGCGGTCCAGCCAGGTCGCCGCGATCCAGGTCGCCGCGAAGCACAGCAGCGCCACGTCCGGCCGCTCCAGCGCCGCGCCGTATCGGCGTCCCAGGAAGCCCAGCGCCGCCCCCACGAAGAAGAACGGCATCTCCGGCATCGCGTCGGCGAACTCCGAGCGGCGGAGCAGCAGCGGCAGATCGGCCGGCACCGTCGGCCAGGCCAGCGCGGCGGCGGCGAACAGCACCGCCAGTGCCATCGCCCCCAGCGCCGGCCGCCGCCCCAGCCCCACCAGCAGCACCGCCACGCAGCCGATCGCGTACGCCGTCAGCGTCCACAGCAGCGGGTGCGCCGCGCCCGACCATTGCTGCCCCTCGAACGCCCGCGGCAGGAATGGCTGCGGCAGCAGGATCGCATTGGACAGGAAGCGCCGCGTTTCCATCGCCAGCAGGTACGCCCGCCGCGGCAGCGCGGTGGCGAATGGCCCGATCGCGAACGCGATGACGAACACCGCCGCCACCAGCCCGGGCCCCACCCGCCGCAGCCGGCGGAGCAGGAACGCGCCCGGCGACGCGCTGCGCCCGAGGCTGACCGCCGCGCCATACCCCGCCAGGCTGAACAGCAGGTCGAGCCCGAGCCGCTGCAGCGGCGCCCCCCAGATCCCCGGCGGCACCCCGCCCGTCAGCACCAGCCCGTTGCCGACCACCAGGATGCCGACCGCCAGGAGACGCAGCGCATCGAAGTTCGTGGGCGCCGCCAAGGATGGGGGCGCCAGGGTTGGGGGTGGCAGGAATGTCGCGAGCATGGGGTGGCCGTGACTAACACCGGGTCTGCCCCGCTTCCAGGGTTCCTGCGATCCGGAGTTCGCGCGAGTTGAGCGGGGTCCCGATTTGCAGTACAGCGTCGGTCATCGACGAAGGCGCCGCGTCGGCGTGTGGGCCGGCGTCCCATCTTTCGACCCATTCGTCACCCTCGCGCGACGCGCGACGCCGGCACCCTGCCAGCGCAGCCTGGTTCCCTCCCGTTCCATGACCGCACCCCACCGTTGAGGATCCTGGTTTGGCAGTGGGGACGGCGCGGCGCCGGGCCGCGCTACGCGCTGGAGCTGGTCCGGGCCTTCTCCGCCGAGCCCGGCACGGAAGCCCTGCTCAGCCTCTCCCGCGGTGCCGAACTGCTGCAAACCCGCGAACGCGTCGACTGCGCCCTGCCCATCCGCACCTATCGTAGCCTCACCGGCCTGCTCGGCCGCATCGCCGGCGCGCCCGTCACCGTGCTGGGCCTGGTCCGCCGCCTCCGCCCGCTCGACATCGACATCGCGGTCTGCGCCATGCCCGCCGCGATGGATTTCGTCATGGCCGCCGCCCTCAAGCTCGCCGGCGTGCCCTACGCCGTGGTGGTGCACGAGGCCGATCCGCACCCCGGCGACCGCTTCCCCTCCCAGCTCGTGCTGCAGCGCTGGCTGGCGCGCCACGCCGTCGCCGTGTTCGCGTTGAGCTCCTTCGTCGCCGACCGGCTGCGCGAGCAGGACCGGCTGGGCGGCCAGCGCCTGCTGCTCACCTCCCTGCCGCCCTTCTTCGACGGCGCCGACGCGCCGAGCCCGGGCGCCCATGGCGGCGCCCTGCGCCTGCTCAGCTTCGGCCGCCTGCTGCCCTACAAGGGCCTCGACCTGCTCACCGAGAGCCTCAGCCTGCTCGGCCCCCGCCGCGACCTGGTGGTCCGCGTCGTCGGCCTCGGCCCGGAAAGCCCGGAGCTCGACCGCCTCCGCGCCCTGGCCGGCGTCACCGTGGAGAACCGCTGGGTTGCCGAGGACGAGGTGCCCGCCGTGCTGGCCTGGGCCGACGCCGTGGTGCTGCCGTATCGCGAAGCCAGCCAGAGCGGGGTCGCCGCCGCCGCCATCGCCGCCCGCCGCTGGATCGTCTCCACCCGGGTCGGCGGCCTGCCGGAGCAGCTCGCCGGCTACGACCGTGCCGTGTTGTGCGAGCCAGCCGCCCCCGACCTCGCCGCGGCCCTGCGGGCCCTGCTCGACGGCGACGCCTCGGCCGCTCCTGCCCGCCCCGCGACCCCGGCCTGGCCGGACGTTGCCGCCGCCATGGTCGCCGGCCTCCGCCAGCTGGAGACCGCCGCCTGACCCGACCCGGTCAGCGGACGGACTGGCGCAAGACCCTCAGCCCACCCCGACCGGCGAGGCCGCCGCCACCGGCGGCCGCGGATGCCCCAGGTGGCGCGCCGCCGGCAGCGTCGTCAGCGTGTGGCGGAAATTCTCGATCGCCGCGTCCAGCGGCCCGGCGCTCTCCGCACTGAGCCCGAACACCCCGTCCGTCACCGACACGCTGCTTTCGGCCACGAAATGGCTCTGCACGATGTGCCGCGCCCCCATCGACTGCAGCACCGGCCGCAGCGCGTAGTCCAGCGCCAGCACGTGCGCCACGCTGCCGCCGGTGCCGATCGGCAGCACCGCCGTGCCCGCCAGCGCGAATTGCGGCAGCACGTCCAGGAACACCTTCAGCAACCCGGAATACGCCGCCTTGTAGATCGGCGTCGCGACGATGACGCCGTGCGCGCCCGTCACCGCCTCCACCATCTCCGCCAGCAGCGGATCGCTCATGTCGCCGCGGAGCAGCGCCGCCGGGTCGACCGCGCTGATCCGGTAATGCCGCGCCGGCTGACCGGCGGCGACCAGGCCGAGAATGTGTTCCGCCAGCAGCGCCGTCTTGGACGTGGGCGACGGGCTGCCCGACAGGGCGACGAGGGAAGGCTGCACGAAGCCGCTCAGCCCAGCAGGGCGGAGGTGGCGGGCCGGCTCGGCGTGGCGACGGTCATGGGCGAAGCTCTCCTGCAGTGACCCCGTGGGGGTCCCGCCGCGCTACGCCCGACCCCGCTTCCCTGTCAAATCCCCCCAGCCCACATACCGCGCCCAGGCAGCGAAGTCGTCGCGGACGAGCCGCTTGTTCCCGCCCCTGCGCTTTCACTCACGCCAGGCAGCGTTCGAACATCCGCTCCGCCTGCGCCACCGTCATCTTGCGCGCCGACGGGCAGGCGATCACCGTGTCGTCCCTCGCATCAGCCGGGTCGAAATGGGTGGCCGCGATCCCGGCATACAGCCCCGGCACCGCCCGCTCCGCCATCTCGCGCACCCGCTGCGACGGCAACTGCGCCGGCGTGAACCGCGTCGGGAAGCCGATATCCTCGTACAGCGCCCGGATGCTGTCGCTGCACGCCTCGATCGTCGCCGCCCGGCTCCGCCCCCGCGGCTCGACCTCCAGCGCCTCGGCCAACGGTGCCACCTTGTCCGGCAGCACGGCCAGGTTGAACGCGATCACCTCCGGCAACAGCACCCCCACCCCATACGGGTGCGGCAGGTCCAGATGCCCTTCCATCGGCAGCGACAATGCGTGCCCATGCCCCAGCCGCGCATTGCCGCACGCCACGTTGCCCATGCACGACGCGACGAGGTTGTCCTCCCGCGCCCGCTCGTCATCCGAGTTGATCGACGCCCGCAGCGAGCCGAATTGCAGCCGCACCGCCCCCAGCGCGATCGCGTCCGTCAGCGGCGAGGCGATCCCGCTCAGATACGCCTCCACCCCGTGCGTCAACGCATCCACCGCCGGCAGCGCCGCTACCCGCATCGGCAGCGACCGCAGCGTGACCGCGTCCAATATCGCCGCGTCCGGGAACGAGAGCGGCCCGCCGCCCAGCAGCTTGAGGTGCCGCACCTCGTCCTTCACGATCGTCCATTGCGACACCTCCGAGCCCGACCCGGCCGTCGTCGGCACCATGATCATCGGCAGCGCCTTGCGGTCGAACTGCCCGACCCCCGTGCACTCCGCCATCGGCTTGGGGTTGGTCGCTACGATGGCGATCCCCTTGCCGGTGCACATCACGGAGCCGCCACCGATGCAGATCACCCCGTCGATCCCGTCGCGCCGCGCCACCGCCCCCTGGTCGTCGATGTGCGAGCACCGCGCATCGATGCCGCACTCGTCGAACCGCGATACGGCGAGCCCCGCCGCCGCCAGCGCCGCCAGCGCCTCCCGGTGGAACGGCTGCTGCGAGATCACGGGGTCCGACACCACCAGCACACGGCTCATCCGCAACTCGCGCGCCAGCGTGCCGATCGTGCCCAGCGACCCGGCGCCCGCCACGATCCGCGTCGGCATGTAGAAATTCGTGATCATCCGGCCGTGCCTCCCGTTGTTCTTCTTACGCCGGCACCTGACGCCGCCAGCGCGCCCGGCCGGTCCGGTGCACGCTGTCGCCCGTGCTGTCCACCGCCACCGTCACCGGTCCGCCGCGCATTGCGGGATCAGCGCCACCGGCAACGACGCCGCATGGGTCGGGAACGTGCGTAGCTCGACGTCCAGCACCGTCGTCAGCCCGCCCAGTCGTCGACCAGCTCCTGCAGGGAGCGCACCGTCTCCATCCGCGCGCCGACCCCCACCTTCATGAACACCTGCGCCGTGCCGGTATCCTGGCAGATCGGCCGCCGCCCATACGCCGCCCATATGCCGCCATGCGCGAGTTCCGCAGGATCTGCCCCATCGCGTCCCGCGCCGCCGGGCTCTCCTCGGCCGCCAGGCCTCCGCCAGCTTCGCGATGTAATCCTCCGGATGGTAGTACGAGATGAACTGCAGCGCGTCGGGGCTCGAGCCGACCAGGTCCGCCCCGCGGATCGTGCTCATGCCGCCGCCGCGGCGGCGAACTCCGCGCGGATGGCGGCCGTATGCTCCCCAATCGACGGCACCGGGCCGAATTGCGGCACCGCCCGGTCGCGGATCGCCGGCGGCGCGATGATGGAGGCCGGGCCGTTCTCCGTCGCCACCGTGACCCGGCGCAGCGCCGGATGCGTGCCGAGATCCGCCACCCCGTTGACGAAGCCATACGCCGTTCCCGCCGCCCGTAGCTTGGCCGCCGCCGCGTCCCGCGTCAGCCCCGCGAACATCCGGGCCACATGCGCATCCACGGTCGGCCGGTTCTCCACCCGGATGGTGTTGGTCTCGAACCCCGGCCGTTCCGGCAGGCGTGGTTCCTCCAGGAACACGGCGCAGAACCGGGCCCATTCGCGCTCGTTCTGGATGGAGATCAGCACCAGGCTGCCATCCGCCGTCGGGAACGCGCCGTACGGGCAGATCGACGGATGCGCCAGCCCCACGCGCTGCGGCGCCTTGCCGGTGCCCTCGTAGAACAGGAACGGCACGTTCATCCAATCCGCCATGCCGTCGAACAGGCTCACCTCCAGCCGCGCCCCCTGTCCGGTGACGCCGCGCGCGATCAGCGCCTCCAGCACCGCCGCGTGGGCCGACATGCCGCACGCGATGTCGCACGCCGAGACGCCGACCCGGCCGGGCCCGGCCGGGTGCCCGGTGATGTCGGCCAGCCCGCTTTCCGCCTGCACCAGCAGGTCGTAAGCCTTCATGTCGGCATAGGAATGCCCCTGCCCGTAGCCGGTGATCTCCACCGTGATCAGCCGCGGGTAGAGTTCCCGCAGCTCCGCCGCCCCGAACCCGGCCCGGGCCGCGGCCCCGGGGGCCAGGTTCTGGATGAACACGTCCGCCCGCGACAGGATGCCGTGCAGTAGCGCCGCATCCCCTGCCTGCTTGATGTCCGCGACCAGGCTCTGCTTGCCGCGGTTGAGCCACACGAAATAGCTCGCCAGCCCGTTCACCGCCGCGTCGTAGCCGCGCGCGAAATCGCCTTCCGGCCGCTCGATCTTGATCACCCGCGCGCCCGCATCGGCCAGGCGCGACGAGCAGTACGGCGCCGCCACCGCCTGCTCGAGCGACAGGACGAGCAAGCCGGCGAGGGGCTTGGCTCCTTCGCCGGCCAACGGCTTCACGGGCTCCCCGGCGGCCACCCGTCAGACCCCGTGCTTGATGGCGATCATCTCGCCCGCCCCGCCCCGGGCGATCTCCGCCATCACCTGGCCGTCCGACGGGTTGATGACGGGAATGCTGGCCGACCCGATGACCCAATCGCCGCCGATGAAATGCCCGTGCGTGTCCACGTTGCGCCTCCGCCAAGTTGTCGTTGCCGCCCGATAGCTCGTGCCGCCGTCCGGCGAAATTCAATAATTTGCGCCGTTCCCACCAGCGGAAAAAACGCTCGCTCAGAGCGCCCGCACGGTCGCTCGGATTGGGTCTACCAGTCGAGCCGCCGGCCCCGGTGGCCCCCATGTCGCTGGTCCGCCCCCGCCCGCCGCACGGCACGCTCGCCGACGCCGTCGCCGCCACCGTGCTGGCGCGCAAGCTGCCCGGGGCTGGAAATACCGTTGACGGAAAGACTGCGGGCAGTGAAAGTAACGTGAAATAAACCGACGACATAAAGTGGAGAAGTTCATGGGAGAGAAACGGATCGGGCGCGTCCTGCGCGCGGCGATGGTCCTGGCCGGGTTCGCCGGCACCGCGCACGCGCAGCAGCCGTTCCGCATCGGCGTCGTGGAAGACCTCAACGGCACCTACTCGGGCAATGGCGGCCCCAATTCCGTGCTCGCCACCAAGATGGCGGTGGAGGATTTCGGCGGCTCCGTGCTCGGCCGGCCCATCGAGGTCCTCGCCGTCGATCACCAGACCAAGCCGGATCTCGGCGTCTCGCTCGCCAAGCAGCTGATCGACCAGAGCAAGGTCTCCATGCTCAACATCGGCGGCTCCAGCGGCGTCGGCCTGGCGGTGCAGAACCTTGCCCGCGACAACCGGATCACCACCATCCAGAGCGGCAACTACGCCGCCTCCATCGCCGGCAAGTCCTGCTCGCCGTACGGCACCCACTGGGCCGTCTCCACCACCGCGCTCGCCCGCGCCACCGGCGAGGCCCTGCTGCGCGCCGGCAACAAGAGCTGGTACATCATCGAGGCCGACTACGCCTTCGGGCACGACCTTGCCGACGACCTGCAGCGCACCGTCAAGGCCGGCGGCGGCACCGTGATCGGCCGCGTCACCCACCCGCTCGCCACCACCGACATGTCCTCCCCCCTGCTGCAGGCGCAGAGCTCCAAGGCGTCCGTGGTCGCCTTCGCCAATGCCGGCCCCGACCTGGTGAACTCCGTCAAGCAGGCCAAGGAGTTCGGCATGACCAACACCGCCGCCCTGTTGGTGTTCATCAACAACGTGGTCGCCATGGGGCTCGACACCGCGCAGAACCTGCGCTTCCCCGTCAGCTTCTACTGGGACAGCAACGACGCCAGCCGCGCCTTCGCCAAGCGCTTCACCGCCCGCAACGGCGGCACCGCCCCCGGCATGAGCCACGGCATGTCCTACGTCGGCACCCTGCACTACCTCCAGGCCGTGCAGAAGGTCGGCAGCGACGACCCGGTCGCCGTCAACAAGGCCATGCGCGAGATGCCCTTCACCGACGGTATCCTGACCAACCCGCGCATCCAGACCAACGGCACCGTCGCCATGGATCTCATGCTCGTCCAGGTGAAGACCCCCGCCGAGAGCAAGGCCCCCAACGACGTCTACAAGATCGTCGACCGCGTCGCCTCCGCCGAACTCTTCCCCACCGCCGCGCAGAGCGGCTGCACCCAGCTGCAGCCGGAATAGCCGTCAGGAGCGACCGGCCTCCTCCACCAGCGCCGCGATCGCCGCGCTGAAGGCGGCCGCGTCGAAGGTCCCGCCCAGGCGATGGAGCCCGCGATCAACGCAACGGCGACCTTTCTCATCGCGACTCTTTTCTCCGATATCGAAACGATGCAAAGCTGCTCCGATTTCTTCTGCGCGTCCAGCGACGCAAGTCTGGGCGGTGCTTGATCGATCTGGTTGAGGAGTTCGCTTATGAAGAAACACGGGTGGGTCGTTTCGGCGATGACGCTGTGTGTGCTCGCCGTCTTCTGTGCGCCGGTCGTTCGTGCACAGCCCGTGACGGGCCCGTCACGCGCCGAACGGGCTTGTGCCCGACTCGGCGATGCCTGGGCGGCGATGTCGCAGGCACCGCCGCTGATGGCGGGCAACACCGGCCGCAGCTATCGGCAGCTCTACGACGAGTGCGATGCGCGCAACGTGTTCGCCGGGCTGGCCTTGCCAACCCATGCCGGCCGCCCCCTTCGCTGCTCCACCGATCCCAACCATCTCGCCTTTCTGTCGGCCTGGCCGGACGGCACCATCGCGTTCTCCGCCAAGATGGGCGTCGATGCGGACGGCTCGCCGCTCAGCGGCGGCACCGGCTGGCCCAACAACGTCGAGACCTGGCTGAGCTTCGATCGGGGGTCGCAGACCTCCTTCGCCAATGCGGAGGAGGTGCCCTACATCGCCGTGCCGTTGCCCACGCCGAACGGCGCGGTGTCGTTCCTGCGCGACACGGGGGTCCATAAGGGCGACCTCGCCGTGGTCACGCAGGGCGGGCGGTGCTCGTTCGGCGTGGTCGGCGACGCCGGGCCCTGGTTCCGGATCGGGGAAGCGTCCATGCGGGTCCACCAGGATCTCGGCCATCCGCAATGCGCCGATCCCGCCCAGCACCCGTGCCGCAGGCTCAAGGGAGCCGGCGGCGACAGCCTGCCGGCGGGCGTCGGCTACGTCATCTTCCCCGGGACCCGGCCGAAACCCCTGCTGAGCCAGACGGTCCGCGCGGTGGCGGAGGCGGAAGGGGCCGCCCGGCTGGAGCAGTTCCTCGACGGGTTGCATCGATAGCCCGCCGCGTCCCGGCGCAAAATTCCAGACACTCTCGACTGTTGCTGACGGCGGCGGCCGGAGCCGGTAGCGTCGGGCCGAACGCCGGCAAACGGCGGGGGCGGGAGTGAGCATGGGGGAGCGGCTGGAGGCGGTGAGCGGCATGGTTCCGGCTGCGGTGATGCCGGCGCCACGCCATCGGCCGGCCTGGCTTTCCGCACGCGGCGCCGGGGTGCTGTGGACCGGCTTCCTGCTGCTGATCCTGACGTTTCTGGTGATCTACCCGATCGTCATGCTGGTCCTCGGCGCCCTTACCGGCGGCGACCCGGTGGTCGACGGCGTCTCCCTCGCCAGCCTCTCGCTGGACCGGTTCTGGAACGTCCTGTCCAACGACAACGTCCACCTCGCCTTGCTCAACTCCATGATCACCTGCCTGGGCGGCACCGCCATCGCCGTGGTCATCGGGCTGTCCTTCGCCTGGATCGTGGTGCGCACCGATACGCCGGCCAAGCGGCTGATCGCGGCCGCCGGCCTGGTACCGCTCTTCGTGCCGCCCCTGGTCGGCGGCGTCGCCTGGGCCATCCTGGGCTCGCCCAAGACCGGGCTGATCAACACGGTCCTGGCCAAGTCCGGCCTGGACTTCCGCATCAACCTGTACTCGACCGAAGGCATCATCTTCGTGTTCGGGATGTATTACGCCCCCTATGTTTACATGTTCACCGCCGCCGCACTGAAGAACATGGACCCGTCGCTCGAGGAAGCCGCGGAGATGTCGGGCGCCAGCAGCCTGCGCACCATGCTCACCGTCACCTTCCCATTGATACTGCCGGCCATCCTCTCCGGCATGCTGCTGTCCTTCGTGGTGATGCTCGGCATCTACGGCATCCCCGCCGTGCTGGGCACGCCTGGCAATATCCCGGTGCTGACCACCTATATCTACACCCTCACCAACTGGTCGCCGCCCCTGTATGGCCAGGCTGCCTCCGTCGCCATCCTGCTCATGGTCGTCACCGGCGTGCTGGTGGTGCTGCAGAACAAGGCGATCGCCGGGCGCAGCTACACCACGGTGGCCGGCAAGGCGTTCCGCCCGCGCGCGCTGCGGCTGGGGCCGTGGCGCTTCGTCACCCTCGGGATCGCCGTGCTCTATCTGTTTCTGGTGGTGGTGCTGCCCACGCTGGCGCTGGTGGTGGCCGGGTTCCGCAAGTTCCTGTTCGTGCGCGACCTGCCGAGCCTGTTCGACCTCAAGCAATACAGCACCGTGCATTTCGACCGGCTGTTCGCCAATCCCCAGACCCTGGCCGCGCTGGTCAACACGCTGAAGGTGGGGCTGGTCACGGCCGTGCTCGGCGGAGCCATCGCCTTCGCCATCGGCTACACCGTCACCCGCAGCCGCGCCCCCGGCCGCTCGCTGGTGGACGCGATCTCGACGGTGCCGGTCGCCATCCCCGGGCTGGTGATCGGCGTGGCCTATCTCTGGGCCTGGATCGGCCTGCCCGGCGGGCTCTACGGCACCATCTGGATCCTGGCGCTGGCCTTCGTCGCCCGCTTCATCCCCGACACCGTCAAGGCGCTGTCCACCTCCTTGATGCAGATCCACCGCGAGCTGGAGGAAGCCGCCTGGCTGTGCGGCCGCTCCACCCTGAGCACGATCGGCACCGTGGTGCTGCCGCTGGCCCGGCCCGGCGTCGCCGCCGCGATGACGCTGCTGTTCATTCTTTCCACTCGCGAGCTCGGCTCTTCGCTGTTCCTTTACTCGAGCGGGTCCATGGTGATGTCCGTACAATTGCTGAACTATTACGAGGGCGGCAATCTGAGCATCACCGCCGCCTACAGCCTGGTGCAGGTGATCCTGCTCGGCATCGTCATCGGCCTCGGCAACCTGCTGTCTCGCGGCAGCCGGATCGACCGGGTCCCGTCCACTTGAGCCGATCCCCCCAACGGAGGTTGCCCATGATCACCCGACGCGCCGCCCTGCTCGCCGCTGCTGCCGCCGCCACGATCCGTCCCGCCGAGGCCGCCGACTCGTACCAGCCCTCCGCCGAGCTGGTCGCGGCAGCCCGCAAGGAGGGCCGGCTGGTGATGTACACCGCCTCCTTCACGGAGCCGGAACAGGAGTTCGCCGAGTTCTTCAACAAGCGCTTCCCGTTCGTGAAGGTCGAGCTGGTGCGGTCCTCCGGCGGCCAGCTCATCACCCGCGTCCGCACGGAAGCCGCGGCCGGCAAGCTGGTGGCCGACATCGTCGACCATTCCGATCGCGGCCTGATGAAGTCGATCGACGAGCTGTTCGCCGACTACACGCCGCCCAACGCGGCCGACTACCTCGCCGCCGCCCGCATCTCACCCAAGTTCTGGCCCCGCATCACGCCGACCTGGTGCATCGCCTACAATACCGAGACGACCAAGACGGTGCCCAAGACGTGGATGGACCTGACGGACGCCGCCAAATACCCGCCGCGCGCCATCGGCCAGGTCATCGCCCCCTCCGGCGGCACCACCTGGACCCGCATCATGTTCGAGCGGCAGAAGCTCGCCCCGGATTACTGGGCCCGGCAGGCCGCCACCAAGCCCGCGCTGTACCCGTCCAGCGCGCCGGGCTCGGACGCGGTGGTCCGTGGCGAGGTCAACGTCATGCCGCTGGTGGTCAACTCGATCTACACCAAACGGCGGGACGGCGCCCCGGTCGAGCTGGTGTTCCCGCCGGAGGGCATCCCGCTGGTGCCCTACGCCAGCGGCATCCCCAAGACGGCCGCCAACCCCAACGCGGCCCGGCTCTACCTCGATTTCTGCCTGTCCACCGAGGGCCAGGCCTTTGCCATGACCCAGCAGGGCAACCTGTCCTCGCTCAAGGTGCCGCCGGGCGAGATCAAGGGCTTCGACCCCAAGGTGAGCCCGGTCTGGCTGCCGGATAACGGCGAGTTCGAAGCCCTGCGCAACCCCTGGGTCGAGGAATGGAACAAGACCTACGGCTACCGGCAGTAACGGCATGTCGGCCGAGCTGCGCATCGAGAACCTCCGCAAGGCCTATGCGCCCGGGCTGCGCCCCGCCGTCGACGGGGTGAGCTTCACCATCGGGGCTGGCGAGATCGTGGTGCTGCTGGGCCCGTCCGGCTGCGGCAAGACCACGACGTTGCGCTGCGTCGCCGGGCTGGAGAACCCGACCGGGGGCACGATCCGGATCGGCGGCGAGCTGATCTCGGCGCCGGAGCAGGGCGTGCTGGTGCCGCCGCGGCGGCGCAATTTCGGCATGGTGTTCCAGTCCTACGCCGTGTGGCCGCACATGACGGTGCGGCAGAACGTGGCCTACCCGCTGGCCGGGCGCGGCCTCGGGCGCGCCGAACGGGCCCGCATGGTCGACCGCGCCGTCGAGATCGTGCAGCTGCAGCCCTACGTGGACCGCCCGGTCACCGCGCTATCGGGCGGGCAGATGCAGCGCGTGGCGCTGGCCCGCTCCATCGTGTACCAGCCGCGGCTGCTGCTGCTGGACGAGCCGCTCTCCAACCTGGACGCCCAGCTCCGCCTGCGCTTGCGCGACGACCTGCGCCGCATCGTCAAGGATGCCGGGCTGACCGCGCTGTACGTGACGCACGACCAGTCGGAGGCGGTGGTGCTGGGCGACCGCATCGGCGTCATGCGCGACGGCAAGCTGCTCCAGCTCAGCCCGGCGACCGAGCTCTACAACGACCCGGCGGACGCCTTCGTCGCCGCCTTCACCGGCTCCACCAACAGCATCGCCGGCCGCGCCATCCGCGTCGGCGAACCGTTCGGCACGGTGGAGACCGACGCGGGCGCGTTCGACGCCCGCATGACGGGCGGCATCGCGGACGGCGCGCCGGTGCAGGTCATGATCCGTCCCGAGAACGTGCAGCTCGGGGCCGGTCCGGATGGTGAGGGGGCGCCAACCGGTCTGGTCGCGCGGGCCAGCTTCATGGGCATCCAGACCAATTACGAGGTGGACGCGTTCGGGGCCCGGATCGAGGTGGTGGAGGCCGGCACCACGCCGCGCTTCCGCGCCGGCGACGCCGTCCGCATCCACCTCCCCGCCGCTTCCTGCCTGGCCTACCCGGCCGCCTGAGCCTCCTCCCGCCGGATCACGACCTCGTCGATCCGGCGCCCGTCCATGGCGGCGACCGTGAAGCGCCAGCGCTGGTCCGCGAACTCGCAGGCCACCGCGTCGCCGCTGACCGGCACGCGGCCGAGGCGGGAGAGCACGAAACCGGCCAGCGTCCAGAAGCCGGTGTTCTCGGCGGGGGCGGCGGGGATGCCGATCTGGCCGAAGATGTCGGCGTAGGAGCGGGCACCGGGGGCCAGGAACGAGCCGTCCTCCTGCCGCACGGCGACGCCGTCATCGTCCGTGTCCACGATCTCGCCGGCCAGCGCCTCCAGCAGGTCGGCCTGCGTCACCAGGCCGCGGAGCGCGCCGTACTCGTCGTAGATCAGCGCCATCAGCACCAGGCGGCGTTTGAAGGCGTCCAGCATCTGGGTGACGGTGGCACCGTCATGCATGACCAAGGGCGGGCGGACGGCGAGCAACAGGGCGTCGGCGCTGCCACCGGCCCCCGGCAGCTTGCCGTCCAGGTGCATGTCCAGCAGGTCCTGCTTGCGCAGGATGCCCAAGACGTTGTCCAGCGCGCCGCGGGCCACCACGATCTGCTCGTGCCGGCTGCTGCGGACGCCGTGCAGCAGGGTTTCCACCGGGCTGTCGGCATCGACCCACTGGATCTCGTGCCGCGGCGTCATGATGGCGCGGACGCGGCGGCTGGCCATGGCGAAGGCGCGCTCGACCACCTCCTGCTGCGCCTGGTTGACCAGCCCGGCGCTCTTGCTGGCCGCGACCAGGAGCTTGAGCTCCTCCGTGGAATGCAGCTGGGACGCCTCGCTGCCGCGCTCCAGGCCGATCAGCCGCATGATGGCATTGCCGAGCCCGTTGAGCACCCAGATGCCGGGCCAGAGCAGGGTGATGAACCAGCGGAACGGCCGGATGATCCACAGCGCCGTGATCTCCGAGCGCTGCAGCGCCAGGCTCTTCGGCACCAGCTCGCCCAGCACGATGTGGAACACGGTGATCGCGGCGAAGGCGCAGATGGCGGCCACGGCGTGACCGCTCCAGGCGGCGCCGATGCCGAGGGCGGCCAGGGCCGGCTCGAACAGGCCGACCAGCGCGCTTTCGCCGATCCAACCCAGCGCGAGGGATGAGATGGTGACGCCGAGCTGCGTGGCGGCCAGGCTGTCGTCGAGCCCGGCGACTGCGCGCTCCAGCAACCGGGCGGTCTTGTTGCCGCCGGCAGCCAGCTCTTCCACCCGGGTGCGGCGAACCGCGACCAGGGAGAACTCGGCGGCAACGAAGAACCCGTTGGCCGCGACCAGCCCCAACACCGCCAGCAGCTTGCCGCCGACGGCGACCCATTCATCCACGCAACCGTACTCCCGGGCTGTCCCCGGTCCGCTCGTTGCGCTCCGGCATCGGGCGATATGGCCCGCCCCCGCCGCGCGGAAAGGCGTGCGGGGCGCCGGTCAGGCGGGCGCGCGGAGCGGGCGGGTGCCGCACCAGGTGGCGATGAAGCGGGCGATCACCGCGGTGGTCTGCCGGACCCGCTCGAGCTCGCAGCGCTCGTCGAAGCCGTGGGAAAGCTCGCCGCGGTGGCCGTAGCAGAGGGCGGGCATGCCGCCATACAGGCCGTAGAAGCGGGTGTCGTTGACGGCGGTACTGAGCCGGGCCTCCAGGGGGCGGCCGAACACGGCGGCATGCGCGCCGGCGAGGGTGGCCTCCGCCTCCGTGCCGGGCGGCTGCACGAAGCCGTCGGCCTGGAAGCCGTTCCAGACGATCTCCGGCGGGTTGTTGGACAGAAAGGCGTCCGTCCGCGCGGCTTCGGTCACCACGGCCTCCAGCTCGCGGCGGGCGTCGGCCAGGTCGGTGCCGGGCAGCAGGCCGATGCGGCAATCCACCTCGCACCAGGCGGGGGTGGAGCTGCCCCAGTCGCCGCCGCGGATGACGCCCGGGTTGAACTTGATGGGGTCCTCCACCGCCGCGAACCATTCATGGCTGCGGGCACGCTCGTTCAGGGCGGCGGTGTAGCGGGACACGGCGCCGATCAGGGCGTAGGCGGACATGATGGCGTTGGAGCCGGTCTGCGCGTAGGCCACGTGGACCGGCACGCCGCGGACGCGGAGGCGGAACCACATGACGCCGACATGGGCGCGGGTGATCGTGTTGTCCGTCGGTTCCGGGATCAGGCAGGCGTCGGCGCGGTAGCCGCGGGCCAGGGTGGAAAGGGCGCCGTTGCCGGTGCATTCCTCCTCCGTGACGGTCTGCACCAGCACGTCGGCGGCGGGCTCGAGCCCGGCGCTCCGCAGCGCGTCCATGGCGAACACCATGGCGGACACACCGGCCTTCATGTCGCCGGCGCCGCGGCCATACAGCCAGCCATCGCGGACGGTGGGTTCGAAGGGTGCGTGGGTCCACATGTCGCGCGGGCCTTCCGGCACCACGTCCACATGGCCCTGGAGCACCAGGCTGCGGCCGGCGGGCGGATCGGCCGGGGAACCGGCAGGCGCGCGCACGGTGGCAACGACCTGGACGGCGCGGTCGTAATCCGTGTCCATCACCGGGGAGAAGCCGGGCAGGTGGGACATCTCGACCTCGGCCAGGGTGTAGCGGTCGACGCTCCAGCCGCGGCGGGCGAATTCGGACGCGATCCAGTCCTGGCAGGGGCCTTCCTGCCCGCGGCGGCTGGGAAAGCGGACCAGGCGCTGCAGCCAGTCGAGTTGGGCGGGCCAGTTGGCCGACACCGCACGGTCGATCGCGGCGGCGGTTTCCTCGGGGGTCATGGCGGCTCCGTCAGGCAGGGCGGACGTTCCAGAAGGTGGCAAAGCCGGGCAGCAGGCCGGTGATGCGGGTGTTGTAGGCGGTGGGGATCTGGAACTGGCCCACCGGGATGCTGGGCACGTCCTCCATCGCCTGGCGCTGCAGGTCGGCGCAGATGCGTTGCTGGGCGGCAAGGTCGGGGGCTTCGAACCAGGCGGCGCGAAGGGCCTCGAGCTTGGGGCTGACACACCAGCCGGGCCAGGCGCCGGGCTGGTCGCCGTCGCCGCGCATGGCATAGAGGTTGGAGGGGTTGAGGTGGTCCTCGCCTTCCCAGCCGGTGGTGAAGCAGCTCCAGCCCCCCTTGTCGGCCGGGCCGCGGTTGTTGCGCCGCTGCAGCATGGTGCCCCAGTCGGTGGCGACGTAATCCACGGCCATGCCGGCGCGGCTCATGCCGTCGGCCAGCACGTCGCCGATGGCCTTGAACTGGGGATAGTCGGTGGCGACCAGCATGACGACCTTCTCGCCCGCATAGCCGGCGGCCTTCATCATCTCGCGGGCCTTGGCCGGGTCGCGCGGGCCGAGGAGGGGGTCGAGCCCGGCCTCCGTGGCCATGGCGGTGCCGGGGCAGAACACGCCGTGCGGCACGTGGTACATGGCCGCGTCGGTGCCGACCACGGCTTCCATGCAGGCGCGCTGGTCCACCGCCCAGAGCAGGGCCTGCAGGATCTTGGGGTTGTCGAAGGGCGGCTGCGCGTGGTTGGGGCGCATCATGTTGGTGTTGCCGGTCGGGTTGGTGGTCACCACCCGGACGCTGCGGCTGCGGGCCAGCAGCGGCAGGAGGTCGGGGGTGGGGTTCTCCCACCAATCCTGCTCGCCCGACTGCATGGCGCCGACCTTGGTGCTGGGGTCCGGCATGGTGGTCCATTCCACCCGGTCGAAATGCGCGATCTTGGGCCCGGCGGTCCAGTCGGGGGTGCCGCCGGAGCGGGGCAGGTATTTGTCCCAGCGGGCATAGACGTTGCGGGCGCCCGGCACGCGCTCGTCGGCGACGAAGCGGAACGGGCCGGAGCCGACCATTTCCGTGATCTGGGTGAACGGATCGGTGCGGGCCAGGCGCTCCGGCATCATGAGCGGGGAGGGCGTGGTGGGCTTGCCGAGCGCCTGGGGCAGCATGGGGAACGGGCGGGACAGGCGGAACTGGACCGTCTTGTCGTCGGGCGCGGACAGCTCGTCGGTGACGGCCATGAGCGCGCCACCGAAGGAGTCGCGGGCGGCCCAGCGGCGGATGCTGGCGACGCAGTCCCGCGCCAGCACGGGGGTGCCGTCGTGCCAGAGCAGGCCGTCGCGGAGCGTGAGGCGCCAGCGCTTGCCGTCGTCGTCCACGGCGTGGCCGGCGAGCATCTGGGGCGAGGAGGTGAAGCTGCCGTCCTGCCCGTAGAGCGTGTCGAAGACCATGTAGCCGTGGCCGCGGGTGACGTTGGCCGTGGTCCAGTGCGGATCGAGGAAGGCGAGATCGATCTGCGGGATGAACTTGAGGGTGGTGCGGTCGGCGGCGCGGACGATCCCAGGCCGGGCGAGGCCGGGCAGGGCGAGGGCGGATGCGGCGGCCAGGACGCCCCGGCGGCCAACCAATGCTGTCATCGCCGAACCCCCTCTGGTGGCTGGAGCGCCCACTACAGGCGACCGCCCGGGGAGCGTCAAGCGCGGCGGGTTCAGTCGCCGCCGGCGGGCGCGCGGAAGGGGGATTTGGGGTAGACGCCGAGGATACGGATCTCGCGGGAGAAGAAGGAGAGCTCGTCCAGCGCGCGGCGCAGCGCGGGGTTTTCGGGATGGCCTTCGACGTCGCACATGAACTGGGTGGCGGTGAACTCGCCGCCCAGCATGTAGCTTTCCAGCCGGGTCATGTTGACGCCGTTGGTCGCAAAGCCGCCCAAGGCCTTGTAGAGCGCGGCAGGGACGTTGCGGACGCGGAACACGAAGGTGGTCATGAGGCCGGGCGCGTCCGGCGATTGGGGCCGGGCGTCGCGGGCGGCGATGAAGAAGCGGGTGGTGTTGTGGGCGGCGTCCTCCACGTTGGCGCGCAGGATGTCGAGGCCGTAGATCTCGGCGGCGAGCGAGGAAGCGATCGCGGCGTCTTCCCGGCGGTTCCAGGCGGCGACGAGCTCGGCGGAGCCGGCCGTGTCGTTCTCGATGACGGTCTCGGCGCCGAGCTCGGCGACGATTCGGCGGACCTGGCCGAGAGCGACGGCGTGCGAATGGATGCGGCGCACGTCGGCGAGCTGGGCGCCGCGGGGGCCGAGCAGGCAATGCTCCACGCGCTGGAAGTGCTCGCCGACGATGTGGATGCCGCTGGTGGGCAGCAGGGCGTGGATGTCCGGCACGCGGCCGGCGAGGCTGTTCTCGCAGGCGAGCATGCCGAACTCGGCCTCGCCGGAGCGGACGGCCTCGATGGCGCGCTCGAAGGTGGGGCAGGGCAGGGTCGGCATGTCGGGAAAGGCGCGGCGGCACGCGAGGTCGGAGTAGGCGCCGAGCACCCCCTGGAAAGCGATCATCCGAGCCCGTCCGGGAACGCTACTACGCCTCGCGGCGCCTCTGACTCACCGTGGCGCATTCTCAAACGGGCTCTTTCTTCAGTTCGTGGCGGGCGCGTTCGAGGTCGGCGGGGGTGTCGACGCCGAAGGGGGCGTGATCGACGCGGGCGCAGGCGATGCGCATGCCGGCTTCCAGGGCGCGGAGCTGTTCCAGGCTTTCGCGGCGCTCCAGCGGGCTTTCGGGGAGGCTGACGAAGCGGGCCAGGGCGGCGCGGCGGTAGGCGTAGATGCCGATGTGATGCCAGCGGGGGCCGTCGCCGGCGGGGATGGCGGCGCGGGAGAAGTAGAGCGCGGGGGAGACGGCGCGGCCGCGGTCGAAGGCGCAGGCGGCCTTGACGACGGAGGGGGAGGCGGCCTCCTCGGCGGTCTCGATGGGCGCAACGAGGGTGGCGATGTCGATGGCCGGGTCGGCCAGCGGGGCGAGCACGGCGCGGAGGTGACCCGGCGGGATGGTGGGCAGGTCGCCCTGGAGGTTGACGACGATGTCGTTGACGCCCTGGGGGTCGAGCGCGGACAGGGCGGCGTGCACGCGGTCGGAGCCGGAGGGGAGGGTGGGGTCGGTCATGACGGCGGTGCCGCCATCGGCGCGGACGGCGGCGGCGACCGCCTCGTCGGCGCAGGCGACGGCGACGGGGCCGATATCGGCTTCGCGCGCGCGGTCGAGCACGTGCAGGATCATGGCGCGGCCGCCGATCAGGGCCAGCGGCTTGCCGGGCAGGCGGGTGGACGCCATGCGGGAGGGGATCACGATGATGGGGGTCACGATTGGTCGATCACAGGGGGCGGGTGGCGTCGCCGGGCGTTGAGGCGCGGCACCATAGATTTCACGAGACGCCGGCGCAACGCCGGTCCGTTGGAGGTACTGCCATGTTCAAGCCCATCCTGATCGCCGCCGCCCTGCTGGCCGCACCCCAGCTCGCCTTCGCGCAGGCCAACACGCATACCGGGTCCACCTCGGCGGCGCGGCCCGGCGTGACGGGCAACCTCAACAATCCGCAGGAGCAGGCCAACCAGGCGGGGCAGCCCGCCAATGCGCGGACGCTGCCCAGCGGGGACGCCGGCAGCGTCCCGATGCCGACGACCGGCGGCTCGGGCAAGATCCCGCAGCAGCCGAGCCCGGCGCAGCCCGGCGCCATCAAGTAGGGTGACCGATACCGCCGCCTTCCTGTCCGCAGCGGAGGCGGCGCTGGACGCGGCCGCCGCCGCGATCCGCCCGCATTACCGGTCGGGGGTGGCGGCGGACGACAAGTCGGACGACAGCCCGGTGACGGTCGCGGACCGGGGGGCGGAGCAGGCCATGCGGGCCGTGCTCGCCGCCCGGTTCCCAGATCACGGTATCATCGGCGAGGAATTCGCGGCGGCCGGCGCCGAGCGGCGGTTCTGCTGGGTGCTGGACCCGATCGACGGGACGCGGGCGTTCATCACGGGGCGGCCGACCTTCGGCTGCCTGATCGCGTTGCTCGACGGAGACCGGCCGGTGCTGGGGTTGATCGATCAGCCGATCACCGGTGAGCGTTGGATCGGGGTGGCCGGGCAGCCCACGCGGTTCCGCGGCGCGTTCGGCCGCGCCGGGTGCCGGCCCTGCCCGCAACTCGGCGCGGCCGAGCTGTCCTGCACCTCGCCCGACCTGTTCACCGCCGAGACGCGGCCGCGTTTCGAGCGGGTGCAGCGGGCGGCCAAGCGGACGAGCTGGGGCGGGGATTGCTACGGCTACGGGCTGCTGGCGCTCGGCGGGATCGACGCGATCGTGGAGCCCGGGCTCAAGCTGTGGGATTGGGCGGCGCTGGTGCCGGTGATCGAGGGGGCGGGCGGGTTGCTGCGGGACTGGTCCGGGGCGCCGTTGCGGCGGGACGGACCGGGCGACGTGATCGCGGTGGGCGACCCGGCGCTGATGGGGCAGATTGTCGCCTGCCTCGCCTGACCCGGAGCGTTCCCCATGTTGCGTGCCCTTCTGCTTTCCGTCGCGCTGCTGGCGACCCCTGCCGCCGCGCAGAGCGTGCATCACGGGCTGACCATCCTGGGGACGCCGCAGCTGCCGGCGGATTTCGACCATTTCCCTTACGTGAACCCGCAGGCGCCGAAGGGCGGCGAGATCGTCTTCGCGGCGGTGGGCAGCTTCGACGGGTTCAACCCGTACATCCTGGGGGGCAATGCGGCGCTCGGGCTGGGGGCGAGCTGGCAGCCGGGGGTAGGGGGCACGGCGTCGGGCAGCGGGGGCGGGCATGTGTGGGAGAGCCTGCTGATCCCGTCGGCGGACGAGGTGGCGACGGCGTACGGGCATCTGGCGGAGAGCATCGAGCTGGCGCCGGACCGGCTGTCGGTGGCGTTCACGATCCGGCCGGAAGCGCGGTTCTCCGACGGCACGCCGGTGCGGGCGAGCGACGTGGTATGGACGTTCGACACGCTGATGACGAAGGGGCGGCCGTCCGTGCGTGTAGCGCTGGGGGACGTGCAGGACGCGGTGGCGGAGGGGGAACGCCGGGTCGTGTTCCACTTCAAGTCGGCGGGGAACCGGGAGCTGCCGCTGGTGGTGGGCGCGCTGCCGGTGCTGCCGGCGGCGTGGTGGGCGAACCGGGATTTCAGCAAGCCGCTGACGGAGCCGCCGCTGGGGTCGGGGCCCTACAAGGTGGGGCCGTTCGAGCTGGGGCGGAGCGTGACCTACGTGCGCGACCCCAACTGGTGGGCGGCGGACCGGCCGACGGGGCGGGGGTTCGCCAATTTCGACCGGGTGCGGATCGAGTATTTCCGTGACCCGACGGTGGCGTTCCAGGCGTTCAAGGCGGGGCAGATCGACTACCGGCAGGAGAACATCTCCAAGCAGTGGGCGACCGGCTACGACTTCCCGGCGGTGACGAACGGGGCGGTGGTGAAGGCGGAGATCCCGCATGCGCTGCCGCTGGGGATCCAGGGCTGGCTGTTCAACACGCGGCGGGAGCCGTTCCGCGACCGGCGGGTGCGGGAAGCGCTGGGGCAGGTGTTCGACTTCGAGTGGATGAACAAGACGCTCTTCTTCGGGGCGTACGAGCGGACGACCAGCTATTTCGGCAACACGGCGCAGGAGGCGAAGGGCGCGGCCGATGCGGGGGAGCGGGCGCTGCTGGCGCCATTCGCGGATGCGCTGCCGCCGGGGGTGCTGCAGCCGTTCACCCTGCCGAGCACGGATGGATCGGGCAACAACCGGGACGGGCTGCGGCGGGCGCTGGCGCTGCTGGAGCAGGCGGGCTGGACGGTGCGGGACCGCAAGCTGGTGGATGCGTCGGGGCGGGCGATGAGCTTCACGATCCTGCTGAGCGACCCGACGCTGGAGCGGATCGCGCTGCCATTCCAGCAATGGCTGGGGCGGCTGGGGATCACGGCGACGGTGCGCACGGTGGACCCGGCGCAATACGAGCGGCTGACGGACGATTACGATTTCGACGTGACCACGGCGATCTTCCCGGGGTCGGAGCTGCCGGGGACGGAGTTGCGGGACGAGTTCTCCTGCGAAGGCGGGCGGATCAAGGGCGGGGCGAACCTGGCGGGGATCTGCGACAAGGCGGTGGACGCGCTGGTGCAGCGGGCAATCGATGCCGCGGACCGGGACACGCTGGCGACGACCGGGCGGGCGCTGGACCGGGTGTTGCTCAACGAGTGGTTCATGATCCCGCACTACCACGACTCGAAGTTCAAGATCGCGACGTGGAACCGGTTCGGGCGGCCCGCGGGGTCGATCCGGACGGGCTTCGTGCTGGATAGCTGGTGGGTGGACCCGGCCTTGGCGGCGAAGGTGGACGCGGTACGCCGATAGGCGGGGCGGTGACGGCCGGTCAGCCGTCGCGGACGTATTTCCGGGGTTCGATGCCGAGGATCTCGTCGGAGAGCTTGGCCGGGTCGAGGGCGAGGCCGAGGCGGTCGGCGATGGCGTAGAGGTGGGCGTGCAAGGTGATCTGGGCGTCGGGGTCGGCGACGAGAGCTTCCTCGACGGCGGTTTCGGCGTCGCGGCGGATCTCGGCGCGGGCCTTGCCCTTGCGGTCGGCAGAGGCGCGATGGAGCGCGTCGGTGAGCGGAGCGCGGCGGGGATCGCTGACGGGGGCGCGCGCCGGGGCGAGCTTGCGGAACAGCGCGTTCTCGGCGTTGACGGCGCTGACGACGGCGCGGGTGGCGCGGCTGAGGTCGAGGGTCTGCTTGGCGGTGTCGGCGGGCTTCTCGGGGGTGGCGGCGGCGTTGGCCTCGTCGATGCGGCGGGCGGCATCGCGGGCGGCCTGCATGTTGAGATCGGCGAGCTCGCGGAAGTAGCCGGCCTGCCGATCGGCGCGGTGGTCGGAGGTTTCGCGCGGGTTACGCGGGGGGCTGGTCATCACGGCGCGATTAGGAACATTTTCATAAACAGGGATGCAAGCGGTTTCGCGGCCCGAGGGTCGGCCGCCGGGCGGTGGGGCGGCGCATGAGCGACCAGGGGAGGATCAGGCCGGTGCGGGCGGGGGATGCGACCGGGCTCGCCGCGCTGTTGAACGAGATCATCGCGCGCGGGGGGACGACGGCGTTGGAGGAGGCCTTCTCGCCGGACGGGTTGGCGGCGGCGATGCTGGCAGGGCCGGGCGTGCTCTGCTGCTTCGTGGCGGCGGCGGCGGACGGAACGCTCGTGGGATTCCAGAGCCTGACGCGGTCGGAGCACCTGCCGGCCGATGTGGGCGAGATCGGCACGTTCGTGCGGGTGGGTCTCACGCAGTCCGGGGTGGGGCGGGAGCTGTTCGAGGCGACGCGGCTGGCGGCGGCGGGGCTGGGGCTGTCGGCGATCCACGCGAGCATCCGGGCGGACAATGCCGGCGGACTCCGCTTCTACGGGCGGCTCGGCTTCGTCGATCACGACGTTCGGCGCGGGGTGCCGTTGCGGGACGGCACGCCGGTGGACCGGGTCGGCAAGCGGTTCGCGCTGGCCGGGACGGGTGCCGGGATGGGTGCCGGGACGGGTGCCCGGACGGGTGACGGTCAGCCGTTGGCGGGCGGGGGACGCAGGCCGTAGGTGGCGAAGGCGGCGAGGGTTTCGGCGATCTCGGCGTCGGTGAGGATGTGGGGGCCGAGCGGGAGGGCGAGGGTGTATTGGCGGGCCAGGGTCTCAAGTTCGACGGCGAGCCAGAGCGCCTTGGCCAGGCTGGGGCCGAGGACGATCATGCCGTGATTGGCGAGCAGGCAGGCGGAGCGATCCTCCAGCGCGGCCAGGGCGTGGGCGGCGAGTTCGGCGGTGCCGTAGCGGGCGTAGGGCGCGCAGCGGACGGTGGGGCCGCCGAAGGCCGCAATCATGTAGTGCACGGCGGGGATCTCGCGGCGGGCGATGGCCAGGGCGGTGCAGTAGGGCGCGTGGGTGTGGATCACGGCGGCGGCTTCGGGGCGGGCGCGGAGGATGTCGCGGTGGAAGCGCCACTCGGTGGAGGGCGGCAGCGGGCCGGTCCAGTCGCCGTCGTTCGCCGGGGGCGTCGGGGCCAACGCCATGGCGGCGACATGCTCGGGGCGCATCGCGTCGTAGGGGGTGGCGGACGGGGTGATGAGCATCGTGTCGCCGTAGCGGGCGGCGACGTTGCCGGAGGTGCCCTGGTTGATGCCGAGGGCGTTCATGGCGCGGGCGACGTCGATGATGTCCTGGCGGAGGGCGAGTTCGTCCATGCGGTCCGTTGCGGCAGAAGCCGCCCCGTCTAGACCGCCGGGCTGGATATCTCCAGCCCGGCGGGTTGTGGCTCAGAAGGTGGCGTGGAGGAAAGGCAGGCTGGGGGCGAAGAAGTAGCCGCCGCCGCGCAGCTTGACGTAGGGGCCCTCCGGCGGGGCTTTGCCGTCGCGGCTGTAGAACTCGACGGGGTCGGTGGTGGCGCTGCCCCAGTCGCGCGGCCAATCCAGCGGGGCGGCGTTGGCCTGGCCGATGACGGGGTCGATGCCGCCGGCGGGGCTGTTGGCGGCTTTCTGGGTGGTCTCGAACTGGGCGGCGATGTTGGCCTGATAGGCTTGGAACAGGAGGCCGACGCCGTCGACCGGGATCTGGTCGGGCTTGGGCTCGTCGGCCAGGACGAGGCGGGCGGGATGGGCCGGGTCGGGGGCGGCGTCGTCGCGGGTGCCATAGGTCATGCCGCGGCGGATCATGATCCAGCGGCGGGTGTCGGCGGTGCGGGGGTTGACCTTGCGGATGTGGGCGAAGTGCGGGCAGTGCGGCGGGTCGGTGGTGAAGCGGAAATTGTTGGTGACGTCCGGCGGCAGCGGGGCGGCGTCCGTGCCGTCATCGGGGCGCAGCTCGAACGGGGTGCCGCTCTCGAGGCGGCCGATGCCGGCGGAGTCGCGGTTGGGGAAGTCGTCGTCGCGGCCGACGGTGAGCAGCTCCTCGCGATCGCGGAAGGCGCGGACGAACTGCTCGAGCTGGCGGAAGACGAAGTAGCTGCCATAGGCGTAGGGGTCGTTGACGGCCGAATCGCGGACGACGAACTGGTCGACGGGGAAGCCGGCATCGGGCAGCTCCTGGTTGCCCGTCTTGGCGGCGGCGACGTCTTCGGCGAGGACGAGGGGTTGGCTGCGGCCGTCGACGTAGCCGAAATTCTCGACGCCGCGGCCGGCGGTGTTGAAGAACTGGTTGCCGATGATCTCGCCGCTATGGGCGAGGTCGGCGAACAGGCTGATGTCGTTGAGGAGGTCGGTGGCCTCGGTCTGGGCGTGCGCGGCGGTGTCGGTGGCGACGAGGATCATGGCGTGCGGGACGCGCAGGCGGCTGTCCCATTCGGCGGCTTCGGGATCGCCGAGCGCGGCGGCGGGCATGCCGGCCTGGAAGGACGGGTCGGGCGGCTGGTGGGCGTGCGGGATGCCGAAATAGTCGTAGCCTGGCTTGGAGAGGAAGAGGGCGACGAAGGGGTGGAGGTCCTTGCGGCCGGTGCTGCGCTTGTCGGCCGCGGCCTGGAGCTGCTGCTTGGCGGTGCGCATGCGGGCGATCTGGGCGCGGAGAAAGGTGCGGGCGTCCGCCGTCTTGCCGTCGCGGAAGCGGCAGAACAGGAACACGGCGTTATCTCGGCCATGGTATTTCAGGATGTTGCCCTGGAGGCGATCGAGGAAGGGGCCGATATCGGGGTCGGGGGTGGTCCAGGCGATCGGGGCCTTGAGCTTCTGTGCGATCATGGCGGTGTCCTTCGAGGGCCAAATTTTGGAGGCGTTTTCTTCGAGCGGGGCAGCCGGGTCGCAGCGTGACGGTCACGTTTCGACATTGCAATGAAAGACTGGTTGGGCAGGCATGGGCAATCGCTATTATGGGGGACCGGCATCGGATCATTTCGACGGGGCGCGGTTCTTCAACCCGGGGCAGCCGCCGACGGACCGGTCGCTCGGCGACATGCTGCGGTGGAAGTTCGGCAGCCGGCCGGCGGCGTGGCCGCGCGAGGTGCCGGTGGTGCCGGCGCGGCCGGCGGGGCGGGTGGACGGGCTGCGGGTGACGGTGGTGGGGCACGCGACGACGCTGATCCAGGCGGCGGGGGTCAACGTGTTGACGGACCCGGTGTGGTCGGTGCGGGCGAGCCCGTTCCGGTCGGTGGGGCCGCGCCGGGTCGCGGCGCCGGGGGTGGCGTGGGAGTCGCTGCCGCGGATCGACGCGGTGCTGCTGAGCCATTGCCATTACGACCACATGGATCTGGACGCGCTCCGGCGGCTGTGCGCGCGGGACCGGCCGCTGCTGGCGATGCCGCTGGGCAACGACGCGATCGTGCGGCGGGCGATCCCGGAGGCGCGGGTGGCCGTCGGCGACTGGGGCGAGCGGCTCTCGTTGGGCAACGGGCTCCATACCACGCTGACGCGGGCCAACCATTGGGCGAACCGCTGGCCGTGGGACGTGCGGGAGCCGTTATGGGCGGGGCATTGGCTCGACAGTCCCGCCGGGTCGGTGTGGTTCGCCGGGGATACGGGCTATGGCGACGGGTCGATGTTCCGGGCGCTGGGGGAGCGGATGGGGCCGCCGGATCTCGCGCTGATCCCGATCGGCGCCTACGAGCCGCGCTGGTTCATGGCGGCGCAGCACGTCGACCCGGCGGAGGCGGTGCGGATGTTCCTCGACGTCGGTGCGCGGCGGGCGGTGGGGATCCATTGGGGCGTGTTCCAGCTGACGGACGAGGCGCGGGAGGCGCCGGTGCGTGGCCTGGCGGCGGCGCTGGCGGCGGCGGGGATCGACCCCTCCTCTTTCGTGGCGGGCGAGCCCGGCGACGCGGTGGACATCGCGCCGCATCTTGCTGCGGCGGAGGGACCGGGGTAGCCCGGGGGTAAGCAACCAACATGGAGAAACGCGGATGTTCACTCACGTCATGGTCGGCAGCAACGACATCGAGCGGTCGCGGAAGTTCTACGACGCGCTGCTGGGAACGATCGGCGCGCAGCCAGGAACCACCGATGCCAAGGGAAGGCTGATCTACTCGCACGATGGCGGGCGGTTGCTGATCACGCCGCCGATCAACGGGCAGGACGCGACCGGCGCCAATGGCGGCACCATCGGCTTCAAGGCGAGCGGGCCCGAGCAGGTGAAGGCGTTCCACGATGCCGGCGTGTCCAATGGCGGGACGAGCTGCGAGGATCCGCCGGGGGTGCGCGAGAACGGGCCGTCGAAGTTGTACCTGGCGTATCTGCGCGACCCCGACGGCAACAAGCTGTGCGCGCTGCACCGCATGGGGTGACGGCGCTGGGCCGGATGAGGTAGCCGGTCCGGGCGGGTTCGGCGTGGCGCTGCGCTGCAGCAAGGATAGAGTAGCGCCATGGCCGAACCTCCCCGCGACAGCGTCCCGCAACAGCTTCCGGAGCCCGGGATGGGCGCCGCTGTCGTCGAGCCGGTGATCGTCCGGCCCGGGACGGGGGGCGACGAGGGGGCGGCGAACTGGCGCCGCACGCTGGCCATCATGATCGGGCTACAGATCGGGATGAATGCCGGGTTCACGGTGTTGTCGCCGATCATGCCGCTGTTCCTGCCGCAGATCGGGGTGACGGACGCGTTCGGCATCAATCTGTGGGCCGGGGTGCTGGCCTGCGTGACGCCGTTATTCGCCGCGGTGATGTCGCCGATCTGGGGGCGGGTGGCGGACCGGCGGGGGCGGCGGCTGATGGTGCTGCGCTCGTGCCTGGCGATCGGGACGTTCATCGGGCTGATGAGCTTGGTGCAGAACGAGTGGCAGTTGCTGGGGCTGCGGGCGGCGATGGGGATCTTCGCCGGGTTCAACGCGGCGACGATCGCGATGGTGGCGACCCAGGTGCCGTCGGGGCGGCTGGGCTACTCGCTGGGCTGGCTCAGCACGGGGCAGCTGGTGGGCACGCTGGTCGGGCCGTTGGTGGGCGGCGCCGTGGCGGACGTGACGGGCAGCTACCGGGCGCCGTTCGTGCTGACGTCGTTGGTGTGCTTCGCGTCGGCGGGCGTGGTGGTGTGGCTGGTGCAGGAGCGGTTCACGCCGCCCAAGATCGCGGTGGCCAAGAAGTCGTTCTTCCAGAGCTTCGCCGTGCTGGGGCGGTCGCCGGGGCTGGTGCCGCTGTTCGTGGTGCTGTTGCTGGCGCAGTTCGCGGTGCAGGCGGTGCAGCCGGTGGTGACGGTGTTCGTGGAGCAGCTGGCGGGCAACCGGGCGGACATCGCGACGCTGGCGGGGATCGCGTTCTCCATCACCGGGCTGGCGGATCTCATCGCGTCGCCGTTCCTGGGGCGGCGGAGCGACACGCTGGGGTATCGGCGGGTGCTGCTGATCAGCCTGGCGGGGGCGACGCTGGCGAGCGCGCCGCAGTTCTTCGTGTCCGATTACGGGTGGTTCGTGGCGGCGCGGTTCGGGCTGGGGCTGTTCGTGGGCGGGATCCTGCCGACCGCCAATGCGTTGGTAGGACGGTTGGCGCCGGCGGGCGACCGGGGCGCGGTGTATGGCGCGACGGCGTCGGCGATGTTCCTGGGGCAGTCGCTGGGGCCGCTCTCGGGCGGGGCGATCGCGGCGGTGGCGGGGGTGCGCTGGGTATTCCTGGTGACGGCGACGCTGCTGCTGCTGAACTTCATCTGGGTGTGGGCGCGGGTGCCGGAGGTCAAACGGGCCGCATGAAGGCGCTGATCTGGATTCTCAACACGCTGTTCGGGGCCGTTGTCGTCGCCATGGTGGCGCTGATGGCGCTGGTGCTGTTCTTCGATCCCAACGACTACAAGGCGCGGCTGGTCGATGCCGTGGGCGACGCGACCGGGCGCAAGCTGACAATCGGGGGCGAGCTGCGGCTGACCAAGTCGCTGTGGCCGACGCTGGAGGCGACGGACGTGTCGTTGTCCAACATCGAGGGCGGGTCGCGGCCGGCGATGGTGCATGTGGAGCGGATCGAGGGGCAGTTGTCGCTGCTGGCGCTGCTGCACCGGACGGTGGACATCACGCGGCTGGTGCTGATCGGGCCGAACATCCTGTTCGAGCAGGTGGGGAGCCGGCCGAACTGGGTGTTCGACCGGGCGGAGCCGTCCGCGCCGCCGCCGCCGACGCCGCCCCTGGTGCCGGACGGGGCCGTGCCGACGCAGGATGGCTACGACCTGCGGGTCCGGCGGGCGGCGGTGCGCAACGGGATGGTGACCTGGAAGCTGCCGGCGCGGACCAAGGTGGTGGGCATCCGGGCGCTGGATTACCGCCAGGTGCGGCGGAGCGGGCCGCTCGAGGCGCGTTCGACGCTGGTTTATGCCGACAACCAGCCGTTCGGGCTCGACATCGCCGCCGAGCCGACCGGGGGCGTGATGGACCCGTGGCAGACCCGGCTGCATTTCAGCGCGTTCGATTCGGAGGCGACGGCGACGGGGAGCGTGCAGCTCGCCGGGGCCTATGCGCTGCAGGTGGATGCGACCAGCCCGGCGCTGGAGAAGCTGAACGCGCTACTGCCGGAGATGGGGTTGCCGCCGCTGCGGCAGGCGGCGTTGCAGGCGCATCTGGCCAACGGCGCCGAGCCCGGCGACCTGCCGGTGATCGGGCCGGCCACGCTGCGCTTCGCGGCGGCGGACCTGCGGAGCCGGGTGCCGGGGCTGCAACTGGGCGCGACGCGGGTGACGCTGCCGGCCGCGGGCGGGCAGGCGGCGATCGATAGCGGCGGGCAATATGCGGGGGCGCCGTTCCGGCTGACCGGCAGCGTGGGGGTGCCGACGCATCCGGACGGCGCGACGAGCCTGCCGGTGGCGCTGATGGCGGCGTTCACCGGGAGCGCGAGCGGGACGGGGACGCTGAAGGGCACGGTGGCGCTGGACAAGCTGCGCTTCGCCGGGCTGGACGGGGCGGCGACGCTGGCTGCGGATGCGCTGGCGTCCCTGCGGCCGGTGGCGGGCGAGGGCCTGCCGGCGCTGACGGCGGTTCGGTTCGGCGGGCAGGTGACGGTGCCGGCCTCGGGGCGGCCGGTGCGGCTGCGCGGGGTGACGCTGCGGACGGACCAGGGCGAGCTTTCGGGCGATGGCAGCCTCGACCCGGCGGGGCCGTCGCTGAGCGGGACCTGGCGGTCGCCGTCGCTGGATGGGGACGCGCTGTTGCAGGCGTTCGGGATCGAGCTGTCGGGGACGGCGGGGTCGGCCACCGGGCCGATGATCCCCAATGCGGCGCTGCCCTGGGCGTCGCTGCGGGGCCCGGCGCTGGATTTGGAGCTGTCGGTCGCGTCGCTGCGGCTGTTCGAGCAGACGTGGCAGGACGTGCAGGCGGCGGTGACGCTGGCGGGCGGGCGGTTGCGGGCGGGGCCGGTCTCGGTGGCGATGCCGGGCGCGCGGGTGACGGCGACGCTGGCAGTGGATGCGGCCGCGGCGGGGACGCCGGCGAGCCTGTCGCTGGCAGCGCCGGCGGTGCCGCTGCAGTTGCTGGGGCGGTGGTTCGGGGTGCCGGGGCCGATGGCGGGGTCGGCGGCGGTGCAGGCGCAGGTGCGCGGGCGCGGGGCCACGGTGCGGTCGGTGGCGAGCACGCTGGACGGGACGGTCTCGGTGGCGGCGGTGGGCGGGCAGCTCACCAACCGGGCGCTGATCGGGCTGACGGGGGCGGCGCTGGAGGCGCTGGGCATCACGGTGCCGCCGGCGGGGGAGACGCGGTTGGAGTGTTTGGGGATCGCCGGGTCGTTCCAGTCGGGGGTGGGAACGCTGCGGCCGATCGCGCTGGAGACGACGTATCTGTCGCTGGAAGGGGTCGGGCAAGTCGATCTCGGGCGGGAGACGGTGGCGCTGCGGTTGCAGCCGCTGGCGCAGGTGGCCGGGTCGCCGGTGGCGGTGCCGGTGGTGGTGCAGGGGCCGTTCCGGTCTGTGAGCGGCAAGCTGGACGCCGGCGGGCTCGAGCAGCTGGGGTTCCTGCTGAACGGCATCTTCGGCGGCGACACGTCGGCGGCGTGCGAGAAGGCGGGGCTGGCCCCTCGGCGCTAGAGCAGCCCCTTCCTCTAAGCGGCGGCGAGGCGGTCGAGGTCGAGGCGGCGGAGGCGGGGGGCGCGCCAGGCGATGACGGCGACGACGGCCAGCGTGATGGCGCCGCCGAGCAACACGGTGGGGACGGCGCCGACCGCGGCGGCGAGCAAGCCGCTTTCCAGCGCGCCGAGCTCGTTGGAGGAGCCGACGAACACGGATTTGACGGCGGCGATGCGGCCGCGGAGGGCTTCGGGCGAAGCCAGGCGGAGAATGGCGCTGCGGATCACCATGCTGACGCCGTCGCACAACCCGGCGAGGAACAACGCCGCCAGTGAGAGCGGGAAGCTGCGCGACAGGCCGAACACCAGGGTGGCGACGCCGAAGCTGGCAATGGCGACGTGCAGCGCCGCGCCGGCGGAGCGGCGGGGCAGCCAGCGGGCGCAGAGCAGGGCGGCGGCGAGGCTGCCGGCGGCCATGGCCGAGCGCAGCAGCCCGAAGCCGGTGGCGCCGACGCCGAGCAGGGTGATGGCGAAGAAGGGCAGCAACGCGGTGACGCCGCCGAAGAAGACGGCGAACAGGTCCAGCGCCATCGAGCCCCACAGCACCTGGTGGCGGAACACGTAGCCGATGCCCTCGGCGATGCGGGCGCCGATGCCGAGGACATCGGCGCCGAGCGGGCCGGCCGGCGGCAGGACGGGTGGCTTCGGCCCTACACCGACGCGGAGGAGCAGCGTGGCGACGGCGAACAGCGCGGCCAGCCCGGCATAGGTGACGACCGGCCCGGCCCAGGCCCAGGCGAAGCCGACGAGCACGGGGCCCAGCACGTCCGCGGTGCGGGCGCAGGTGGCCAGCAGGGGGACGCCGCGGAAGACCAGGGCGAGCGGGAGCACGCGGGCCTCGAGCCCGGTGGCGGCCGGGCTCTCGAAGGCGCGGACGACGGCGGACAGGAAGGCGACGACGAACAAGGCGGGCAGGGTGGCGCCGCTGCCGAGAGGGGTGGCGAGCGCAAGGGCGAAGGCGAGCCCGGCCAGCATGGCGGTGGTGCGCAGCATGATGGCGCGGCGGTCGTGCCGGTCGGCGAAGTCGCCGCCGATCAGGACCAGGGTGACGCCCGGGAGGGCTTCGGCCAGGCCGAGCAGGCCGACGAACAGGGTCTGACCGGTGAGCTCGTAGATCTGGAAGCCGAGCAACACGGTCATGGCCGAGGCGGCCAGGCGCTCGGCGACGTTGGCGAGGAGGAAGAAACGGAACTCGCGAAGGGCGAGGAGCTCGCGGAACACGCGGGTGCCGGGTCAGGCCTCCGTTTGGAACAGGATCACGTTGGCGCCGGTGCGGGACGTGCCGTGATGCTCGGCGCCGGCCGGGACGATGCAGCTCTGGCCGGGGCCGAGAGCGACCGCGCCGTCGCGGAACGTCACGGTGAAGTCGCCGGACCAGACGATCACGGTCTCGGCCGTGTCGCCGTGGCTGCCCCAGGTGCCGGTGCCGCCGCCGGGAACGCGGACGAGGCGGGTGGCGACGCCGCCGGCACGGGTGGTTTGTTCGGTTTCGCCGCTGCGGGCCAGGCGGGCGAAGGTTTCGGCGAAGTCCACGGGCGGCTGCGGCATGGGCCCATGGTGGCGCGGCAGGGCGGCGGCGTCCAGCGGGGGACGGCCCGGCGGCGATCTGGTATGACCTCCCGATGACGGAGCGGAGCATGGGTGTGGCGGCTTCCCTGGCGGCAGCGGCGGAAAGCTGTTCGCGGCAGGGGGCCCGGCTGACGGAGATCCGCCGGCGGGTACTGGCGCTGGTGCTGGAAGCGCGGGCGCCGCAGGGGGCGTATGCGCTGCTGGACCGGCTGAAGGCGGAGCGGGCGAACGCCACGCCCGTCACCGTGTACCGGGCGCTCGACTTTCTGCTGCAGCATGGGCTGATCCACAAGATCGAGCGCTTGAACGCGTTCGTGGCCTGCGTGGACGGGGGCGAGCACGCGCATCACGGGCATGCGGCGCAGTTTCTGATCTGCCGGCGCTGCGGCACGGTGGCGGAGCTGGACGACGATCGCATCGCGGCGGAGATCGCGCGGGCGGCGGCGGGAAGCGGATTCAAGCCGAGCGGGGCAACGGTGGAGGTGGAAGGGGTGTGCGGCGCGTGCGCGTCCGCGGCGTGACGGACGCACTTGCCGCTTGCTACGGCATCGACGAGGTGCGCCCCGCGACGGCGACGTTGGTCAGGGCCGAAGGCGGCGCGTGACCCCCGGCCGGCTGGCCGATCAGCCGACGGGGCGGGTCCAGCCGTGGGTGTCGTTGGTTTCGCCGTATTGGATGGCGGTGACGGTGTCGTAGAGGCGCTGGGTGAGATCGCCGATCTTGCCGTCGTTGATGCTCATGCGGTCGCCGGCATAGCCGAGTTCGCCGACGGGGGAGATGACGGCGGCGGTGCCGGTGCCCCACATCTCGCGGAGCTGGCCGTTGCGGTGCGCGTCCACCACCTCGTGGATGGAGATGGGCCGCTCCTCCGTCTCGATGCCCCAATCGGCCAGCAGGGTGAGCACCGTGTCGCGGGTGACGCCAGCGAGGATGGAGCCGCTGGAGAGCGGGGGGGTCAGCACGCGGTCGCCGATGCGGAGCATGATGTTCATGGTGCCGACCTCGTCGAGGAACTCGCGTTGCCGGCCGTCGAGGTAAAGCACCTGGGTGAAGCCGGCGCGCTCGGCGTCACGGGCGGCGGACAGGCTGGCGGCGTAGTTGCCGGCGGTCTTGGCGCTGCCGAGCCCGCCGGGGACGGCGCGGACGTGATCCTCCGAGACGAGGATCTTCACCGGGTTGAGGCCTTCCTTGTAGTAGGCGCCGACCGGGCTGAGGATCACGTAGTATAGATAGCTGTGCGACGGGTGCACGCCGAGGAAGGTTTCGGTCGCGATCACGGTCGGGCGGATGTAGAGCGAGGTACCGCGCTTGCGGGGCACCCAGTCGCGATCGGCATCCACGACCGCGGCGATGGATTGCTCGACGACGGACTGGTCGAGGGCCGGAATGCAGAGCTGCTCGCAGGAACGGTTGAGCCGGGCCGCGTGCTGGTCCACGCGGAACAGGCGGACCTGGCCGTCGGCGCTGCGGAACGCCTTGAGGCCGTCGAACACCGCTTGTGCGTAGTGCAGCACGCAGCAGGCCGGGTCCATGGAGAAGGGCGCGTAGGGCACCACGCGGCCGGAGTGCCAGCCTTTGCCGTCATCGTATTCCATCAGGAACATGTGGTCGGTGAAGACGCGGCCGAACTGCAGCGTGTCGTCGTCGGGGCGCGGCTTGGCGGTCGTCGCTTGCGTCAGTGGAAACATCATTGCGCAGCGCCCCTCGCGTCCGGTTGGTTCGATCGAGCGTTAGACGATCGGGGCCGGCTGGGGAACCCTCGCCGGGAACGGGTCTGGCGTGACGGAGCGCCGGGGCAGGCCAGCGGGGAGGCGTGAGGGTGCGGGTTAGCGGCCCTGGAAGTTGGGTTTGCGCTTTTCCATGAAGGCGGTGCGGCCTTCGGTGTAGTCGGCGCTGTCGAAGCAGCGGGCGACGGCGGCATCGACGGCGGGCATGTCGCGTTGGGCGGGGTCGAGCAGGACGTTGTTGCTGATCAGCTTCATGCCGGCGGTGGAGAGCGGGGCGTTGCCGGCGATCGTGCGGGCGAGGGCGTCCACGGTGGGGGACAGGTCGGCGGCGGGGACGACGCGATTGACCAGCTTGAGGCGGAGCGCCTCGGCGGCGTCGATCCGGTCGCCGGTGAACAGCATCATGCGGGCCTCGGCCGGGCCGATGAGGGCGGTGAGGCGGGAGACCATGGAGAAGCTGTAGGCGATGCCGAGCTTGGCGGCCGGGATGCCGAACTGGGCGTCGTCGGCGGCGATGCGCAGGTCGGCCTGCATGGCGATGCCCAGGCCCCCGCCGAGGCAGAAGCCTTGGATGCGGGCGATGACCGGCTTGGGAAAGCTCGCCAGCTTGGCGCGGCCGCTGCCGGTGAGCTTGTCGTATTCCTTCTGCGCCTCCGCATTGCTGCGGCTTTGCCCGAACTGGCTGATGTCGGCGCCGGAGACGAAGGCCTTGTCGCCGGCGCCGGTGAGCACGACGACGCGGACGGCCCCGTCCTCGGCCCAGGCGTCGAGCAGGGCGGTCATGCCGTCCCACATCTCGACGGACATGGCGTTTCGCTTCTCGGGCTGGTTGAAGGTGATGGTGCCCACGCCGCCGGCAACGGTGCCGCCAATCTTGCCGCCGGCGTGCTCGATCCGGGTGGTTGCCGGGATTGCGGATCCGTCCATGTCAGCCCTTTCCTCCGCCGCGTGCCGGCGTGTCGCTGCGGGGGACGATAGTCAGCGGCGGCGGCGTTGACAAACCAAGGCCGCCCGGCGGCCGGGTCAGGCGGCGCGGCCGGGGTGCGGCAGGCCGAGGTTCTCGCGCAGCGTGGCACCGGCATATTCGGTCTGGGCGAGGCCGCGGCGCTGCAGCTCGGGGACCACCAGGCGCACGAAATCCTCGTAGGAGCCCGGCATGTGGGTGGCGGCGAGGACGAAGCCGTCGCAGGCGGTGCCGAACCATTCCTCCATCTGGTCGGCCACCTGGGCGGGAGTGCCGCAGAAGATGGGGAACTCGCGGATGGTGCCGCGGCCGGAGAAGTGCACGAAGTCGGCGACGGAGGGGTTGGTCTTGCCGCTGACGGAGATGATCCGGTCCACGAAGCCGCGCCAGCCGGAGATGGCGGCGAGCTCCTCGTCGGAGAACGGCTCGTCGTAGGGGCGCTTGCTGAAGTCGGTGTTGAGCACCTCGCATAGCAGGTTGAGGCCGTCGACCGGCTTGGCGAGGCCGTCGATGTAGGCGCGCTTGTCCTCCGCCATGGCCTGGGTCTCGCCGGTGATGACGTAGACGGCGGGGGCGATCGAGACGTGCGCCGGGTCGCGGCCGGCGGCGGCGATGGCGGCCTTCATCTCGGCGTATTGCTTCTGGCCGACGGCGAGGTTGGGGAACACGGCAAAGATCAGCTCGGCCCAGCGGGAGGCGAATTGCCGGCCGCGGCCGCTCTGCCCGGCCTGGATGAGCACGGGGTGGCCTTGCGGCGAACGCGGGACGGTGAACGGCCCGCGGGACCTGAAATAACGGCCTTCGTGGTCGAGCCGGCGGACCTTGGCGCCGTCGGCGAAGCGGCCGCTCTGCTTGTCGACGATGAGGGCGTCGTCGTCCCAGCTGTTCCAATGGCCGGTGACGACTTCCATGAACTCGTCGGCGCGGTCGTAACGGGCATCGTGCTCGAGGTGCTCGGTCTTGCCGAAGTTGGTGGCCTCGGAGTCGTTCATGGAGGTGACGACGTTCCAGGCGGTGCGGCCGCGCGTCATGAGGTCCAGGGTGGCGAACAGGCGGGCGACGTGGAAGGGCTCGTAATAGGTGGTGGAGTAGGTGGCGCCGAGGCCGATGTGCTTGGTGGCCATGCCCATGGCGGTCACGATGGGGGTCAAGTCCAGCTTCAGGGCGCGCACGCCGTGCTCCACGGTGGAGGTGTGGTCGGCGCCGTAGATGTCGGGAATGGCGAGGCGGTCGTCGAAGAAGGCCATCTGGAACTTGCCGTCCTCGAGCGTGCGGCCGATGCGCTGGTAATATTCGGGGGTCAGGAAGTCCGACATGCTGGCTTCGTGGCGCCAGGAGCCGGGGTAGTTGGAGCAGTTCTGCGCCTGGAGAAAGGCGACGAGGGTCATCGGGCGACGGCGGGTCATGGGGCGGGCTCCTTAAGCGAGGGTCAGATCGCGGCGCGGGCGCGCAGGGCGGCGATCTCGTCCGGGGCGAGGCCGAGCAGGTCGCGCAACACTTCCTCGGTGTCGGCGCCGAGGGCGCGGCCGGTGTGGCGCAGGCGGGGCGGGGTGGCCGACAGGGTCGGCACGCCGGCCGGCAGCACGACCGGGCCGATGCGGGGGTCGTCCACGTGCAGCATGTTGCCGCGGGCCTCGAATTGCGGCTCGGCGAAGATGTCGGCGATGCTGTTGATGGGGCCGCAGGGTACGCCGAAGCGGTCGCACTCGGCCATCAGCGCGTCGAAGGACAGGGAGCCGACCCAGCCGGCGACGAGGGCGTTCACCCCATCGCGGGCGGCGACCCGGCGCGCGGTGGTGCCGTAGGGGCCGTCGCCGGCGAGCTCCGGGCGGCCGACGGCGACGGCCAGGCGCTCGAACATCTTGTCGCTCGAGCAGGCCAGCGCGACCCAGCGGCCGTCGGCGGTGCACCAATGGCCGTGCGGCACCACGGCGGGAACGTCGGCGCCCATGCGCTCGCGCACCACGCCGAGGCTGGCATAGACGGGTACGATCTCGTCGAGCAGCCGGAAGATCGATTCGTAGAGGCCGATATCGACCACCTGGCCCTCGCCGGTGCGCTCGGCCTGGCGCAGCGCCATCATGACCCCGACGCAGCCCCAGACGCCGGACATGTAGTCGGCCAGCGACGTGCTGCCGGGGACGACGGGCGGGCGGCCGGGCTCGCCGGCGAGGTAGGACAGGCCGCTGAAGGCATGGGCGATGCGGGCGAAGCCGGGTTTCTCGCGCAAGGGGCCGGTCTGGCCGTAGGCGCTGATGCGGAGCATGACGAGCTTGGGGTTCAGCGCGCGCAGCTCGTCCCAGCCGAAGCCCCATTTCTCCATGGTGCCGGGGCGGAAGTTCTCGATCACGACGTCGGACTCGGCGACCAGCCGGCGGAACAGGTCGGCCCCGTCCGGCGAGCGGAGGTCCAGCGTGATGCAGCGTTTGTTGCGGGCTTCGCTGAGCCAGGCATAGGTGTCGCCGGCCACGGTGGGGGTGCCGAAACCGCGCAGCGGGTCGCCAATCTTGGGGTGTTCGACCTTGATCACCTCGGCGCCGAAATCGCCCATGATCGTGCCGCAGAACGGCCCGGCCAGGAAGGTCGCGATGTCCAGCACGCGGATGCCGCTGAGGGGTTGCGAGCCGGGAGGGGTGTCGGTCATGCGGTGTCTCCGTGGTCGCGGCGGCGGATCAGGTCGGCGCGGGCGATGATCTCGTGGGCGCGGCGGGCATGGGCGAGGTCGACCAGCACGCCGTCGAGCCCGACCGCGCCGCCGCCGCCGGCCGAGGCGGCGCCCTCGAGCGCGGCCAGCACCTGCTCGGCCCAGGCGACCCGGTCGGCGGGCGGCGAGAAGGCGGCGTTGGCGGCCTCGAGCTGGGAGGGGTGGATCGCCCACTTGCCTTCGAAGCCGAGGCTGCGGGCGCGGGCGGCGCTGGCGGCGAAGCCGGGGGGGTCGCGGTAGTCGGTGTAGGGGCCGTCGATCGGACGCAGGCCGTTGGCGCGGCAGGCGTTGACCACGCGCGCCAGGGCGTAGTGCCATTGGTCGTTCCAATGCAGCTGCCGCGACCCGGTGGCGTCGGCGTCGGTCAGCACGGCGTAGTCCGCGTTGGGACGGCCGAACACGGTGTCGGGCGTGCGCAGGTCGCTGCTGTAGTCGCCGACGCCGAAGATCATGGCTTCCAGCCGGGGCGAGGCGGCGGCGATGGCATCGGCGGCGACGATGCCGCGCGCGGTCTCGAGCAGGACCTCGATGCCGATCGGGCGGTCGCGGCCGGTCTCGAGCTCGACGGCGGCGAGCAGGGCGGCCACGTGCTGCACGTCGAACGCGCTTTCCGCCTTGGGCAGCAGGATCAGGTCGAGGCGCGGGCAGGCGCGGGCGACGTCCACGATGTCGCGCAGCGCCCACGGCGTGCCGAGCGCGTTGACGCGGACGGCCATCGTGCGCGGGCCCCAGTCGAGGCTGCCGAGCGCGTCGATCACGTGAGCGCGGGCGGCGTCCTTGGCGGCGGGGGCGACGGCGTCCTCCAGGTCGAGGAAGACGGCGTCGGCGGGGGAGGCGGCGGCCTTGGCGAAGAAGCGCGGCTGGATGCCGGGCACGGCCAGCTCGCTGCGCTGCAGGCGGGACGGCGGGCTCACCGGGAGAGGCCCGGGCCGCAGGGGTTGCCGCGGTGGGGGGTGGGGCTCATCGTCGGGCGGTGAACGTCAACTTGAATTTGTTGCAGACCTTCATCGAGGTGGCGGAGCTCGGCAGTTTCCGCCGGGCGGGCGACGCGATCGGGCGGACGCAGTCGGCGGTCAGCATGCAGATCGGGCAGCTGGAATCCCAGCTCGGCGCCAAGCTGTTCGAGCGCACGACCCGGCGGGTGCGGTTGACGGCCGAAGGCGAGGCGCTGCTGGCGGACGTGCGTTCGGCGATGGCCGATCTGGCGGCCGGGCTGCGGCTGGCGAGCGGGGCGGGGCGGCAGCGCGGCCGGGTCGCGGTGGCGTGCGCGCCGAGCGTCGCCGGTAGCCGGCTGCCGGCGGTGATGGCGGCGTTCCAGCAGGCATTCCCCGAGGCGAGCGCGCAGTTGCGGGAGCTGGCGCTCGCCGGGATCGTGGACAGCGTGCGGATGCAGGACGTGGATTTCGGGGTCGGGCCGCCGCCGGGCTCGCCGAACGGGCTGAGCTTCGACCCGATCGCGACCGATCCGATCTGCGCGCTGTTCCCGCCGGGGGCGCTGCCCGTGGCCGAAGGCGGGGAGGCCGGCATCCTGCTGGAGAGCCTGCGGGACCAGACGGTGGTGCTGATGGGCGGGCTGCGCCCGGTGATCGAGGAAGCGTGCCGGGCGGGCGGGGTGACGCTCTCGGTGCGCTACGAGGCGCAGCAGGTGCTCACCGTGCTGGGGCTGGTGCGGGCGGGGCTGGGCGTGGCCGTGGTGCCGCAGATCGCGGTGCCGGACGGCGCGCGGGAGGGGTTGTGCCTCCTGCCGATCCTGCAGCCGCGGCTGGAGCGGGAGATCGGGATCATCACGCAGCGGGGCCGGCGCGCGACGCCGCTGGCGCTGGCGCTGATCCGGCTGCTGCGCAGCCACCTCCAGGCGGCGCCCGCTCACGCCTGACGCCCCGCTCACGCCTGACGCCCGGCCGCGCGCAACCGCAGGCCGCCGTCGTTCTCCGGGCGAAGCTCCTCCAGGGTGCGGTTGCGGGTCTCGATGCCGAACACCGCGACGATCAGGGCGGTCAGGACGAGGATGCCGGCCAGGGTGACGACGACGCCGGCGATGCCGAAGCCCTCGAACAGGCCCACCACGGCGTAGGGCATGGCGATGGAGACGACGCGGCCGGCCGTGTTGCAGACGCCGGCGCCGCGCATGCGCAGCTCGGTGGGGAACAACTCGGAGACGTAGGTGGCCCAGCCCGCGCCGATGGTGACGCCCATGAAGAAGGTGAGGCCGAGGCCGACGGCGACGACCGCGGCCGGGCTGCCGGCGGCCGGATAGATCAGGCCCAGCCCGGCGGTGGCCAGGGTGCAGACGATCAGGGTTGGCTTGCGGCCGAAGCGCTCGGCCAGCCACATGGCCGAGGCGTTGCCGAGCGGGCTGCCGAAGGTCATGGCGGCGGTGAAGGCGAGCGAGGTGCGGACGTCCAGCCCCTGCTTGACGAAGAAGGTGGGCAGCCAGCCCACGAAGCCGTAGAGCGCGGCGCTGACGCCGATGACGATGCTGCTGCCGACCAGGACGCGGGTGAGCAGCACGCGGGTGAGCAGGTCGGAGAAGGGGCGGTGCGCCGCGACGACGGGGGGCACGAGGGCGGCCGGGGGGAGCGGGCCGGTGCGCGCGGCCTCCGCTTCGATGCGGTTCAGCGTGGCCTCGGCCTCGTCGAAGCGGCCCTGGCTTTCCAGCCAGCGGGGCGATTCCGGCATGTTGCGGCGCAGGAGCCAGACCGTCAGCGAGCCGATGCCGACGATGCCGAACATCCAGCGCCAGCCGAAATTGGGGATGACCCAGACCGCCACCGCGTTGCAGACGAAGAGGGCGGAGTTGGTGATGATGGCCAGGCCGCCGGCCCAGCGGCTGCGCTGGTTGGGCGGCATGAACTCGCCGATCATGACGTAGCCGCAGACCACTTCGGCGCCGATGCCGACGCCCATGACGAGCCGGGCGGCGATCAGCCAGTCGATGCTGGGGGCGAGGGCGCCGGCGAGGGAGGCGAGCCCGAACACGAGCAGGTTGACCTGGTAGGAGAGGCGGCGGCCGAGCTTGTCGCCCATGGTGCCGGCGAGCAGGGCGCCGATCGTCATGCCGACGAAGGTGGCCGAGATGAAGTGGGCGTTGTGGGCGAGGTCGGAGTAGCCGCTCTTGGTCATGTCGCCGAGGACGCTGGCGGCGAGATAGCTGTCGAAGCCATCGAAGAACATGCCGGCGCCGACCACGGCGAACAGGCGCCAATGGAATCGGCCCACGGGGATCCGGTCGAGCCGGCCTGCTGCGTTGACGCCTCGGGTGCTCACGAGCTGTCTCCTCCCACGATACGGTTGATGCCGTCGTTGCGGGCGAGAGGAGCCGGGCGGGCCCGTGGCGTCCAATGCAAAAGGCTGACCGATCCGTCAGCGTCCTTGATCAATCGCGGCGCCCGCGGCCTGCGGGCACGGCCCCGCCCGGTTCAGGTCGGGGTGGGCTCGCCGGTCTCGAGGGCCTGGATGAGGCCGGAATGGTCCCAGGCGCGGCCGCCCATGGCGATGCAGGCGTCGAACAAGGCCTGGGCGTTGGCGGTGCCGGGCAGGTGGAGGCCCAGGTCGCGGGCGCCGTCCAGCGCGAGGCCGAGATCCTTGCGGTGCAGCTCGATGCGGAAGCCCGGGTCGAAGCTGCGGTCGATCATGCGCTGGCCATGCAGCTCGAGGATGCGGGAGGTGGCCAGGCCGCCGGTGAGGGCCTGGCGGACGCGGGCCGGGTCGGCGCCGGCGCGCTGGGCGAACAGCAGGCCTTCGGCGACGGCCTCGATGGTGAGGGCGACGATGATCTGGTTGGCGACCTTGGCGGTCTGGCCGGCGCCGACCTCGCCGATGCGGGTGATGTTCTTGCCCATGGCCTCGAAGAGCGGGCGCATGCGCTCGAACAGGGCTTCCTCGCCGCCGACCATGATCGTGAGGCTCGCGGCCGCGGCGCCGACCTGGCCGCCGGAGACCGGCGCGTCGAGGTAGCCGGCGCCGGTTTCGGCGACCCGGCGGGCGAAGTCGCGGGTGGCGATGGGTGAGATCGAGCTCATGTCGATCACCGTCTTGCCGGGGGCGAGCGCGGCGGCGACGCCGGCGTCACCGAACAGCACGCGTTCCACGTCCGGCGTGTCGGGGACCATGACGATGATCACCTCGGCTGCCGCGGCCACCGCGCCGGGCGTGTCGCACGGGGTGCCGGCCATGCCGGCGGGGACGCCGCTGCGGCTGTGCAGAAACAGGTCGTGCCCGGCCTGGGCGAGGTGCCCGGCCATGGGGCGGCCCATGATGCCGAGTCCGATGAAGCCGATCTTCAAGGCGATGGTCTCCTAGCTGCTGACGATGCGGCGGGCGGCTTCGTGCAGCACCCGGAAGCCCATCGCGAGGTCGTCGTCGCTCGTGTTCTCGGTCCAGTGATGGCTGATGCCGCCGATGGAGGGGACGAACAGCATGGCGCTGGGCAGCTTGCGGGACAGGTATTGCGCGTCGTGCCCGGCGCCGGACGGCATGTAGCGCCATTTGTCGGGGGCGAGCAGCTCGGCGGCCCCGGCCAGGGCGGATTGGAGGCCCTCGTCGCAGATGGCGGGGCGGGACTGGCTCATCACCTCCAGCGTGGCGCGGCAGCGTTCGCGGCGGTTGCTTTCCCCCACGGCGCGGCGGAGCAGGCCGTCGAGCCGGACCAGCACGTCCGTCGAGATATCGCGGAACTGGAACAGGATTTCGGCGCGGCCGGGGATGATGGACGGGGCGCCGGGCGAGAGGGTGATGCGGCCGCAGGTCCAGACGGTGCGGGGGCCGACATGCTTGGGGAACTCGGCGTCGATCCAGGCGAGCAGGCGTACGGCGGCCAGCCCGGCATCGCGCCGCTCCGCCATGGTGGTGCCGCCGGCATGGTCCTGCTGGCCTTCCACGACGATCTTGTATTGCCAGATGGCGACGATGCCGGTGACGACGCCGACCCGCTCGTCGGCCTCCTCCAGCTCGGTGCCCTGCTCGATGTGCATCTCGAGGAAGCCGCGATAGCGGTCCTCCTCCAGCGCCAGGCGGGGCTCGTCGGCCAGGCCCGCCTCGGCCAGGGCGTCGCGCAGCGGCTTGCCGTCGTAGCGGTTCCGCAGGGTGTCGATCTCGGTCTCCTCCAGGAGGCCGACGAAGGAGCGGGAGCCCAGAAAGGCGCCGTAATGGCCTTCCTCGTCGGCAAAGGCGATCGGGTCGACCGGCAGGCCGGCGCGGGCCAGATGCAGCGCGGAGACGACGCCCAGCGCGCCGTCGAGCCAGCCGGCCTCGTTCTGGCTCTCGATGTGGCTGCCGGCGAGCAGGATCTTGCCGGCGGCCCGGTTGCGGCCGAGCACGTTGCCGATGCCGTCCATCGTCGCGTCCAGTCCGGCGGCCTGCATCTGCGTCAGCAGCCAGTGGCGGCTCTGCATGTCGACGGCCGAATAGGTCGGCCGGTGCACGCCGGTACGAAAGGCACCGATTTGGCGCAAGGCATACAAGTCGGATAGAAAGGCGTCCGTATCTGGCTTGTTCTGCATCGGCACTAGACTGCAGGGGCGCGGCGCGGTTCGCAAGCCAGCAACGGTCAACGAAAACGATTGGCGAGGGTGGGGCATGAGGCAGGTCGAATTGGGCGCGTCGCCGCTGTCATTGACGGCCGGACCGTCCCGGTTGCGGCGGTTGCGGCGGACGCCGGCGCTGCGCAGCCTGGTGCGCGAGAACAGCGTCGGGGCCACCGACCTGATCCTCCCGATCTTCGTGGACGAGACCACCGACGAGGCGTTGCCGATCGCGGCGATGCCGGGCGTGTCGCGGGTGCCGCTCCGGGGTATGGAGCGCGAGGTGGAGGCGATCGCGCGGGACGGGGTGCGGGCGCTGCTGCTGTTCGGCGTGGCCGCGCACAAGGATGCCACCGGCAGCGACACGTTGCGGGCGGACGGGCTGATGGCGCGCATGGTGCGCGCGGCCAAGGCGGCGGCGCCGGAGCTGGTGGTGATCACGGATAACTGCTTCTGCGAGTACACCGATCACGGGCATTGCGGCGTGCTGCTGCCGGACGGGCACGTGCACAACGACCGCACGGTGGAGAATCTCGGCCGGCAGGCGGTGGTCGCCGCGGAGGCAGGGGCGGACATGGTGGCGCCATCGGCGATGATGGACGGTCAGATCGCCGGGATGCGGCTGGCGCTGGACCGGGCCGGGTTCGAGCACCTGCCGATCATGAGCTATTCCAGCAAGTTCGCGTCCTGCTTCTATGGGCCGTTCCGGGCCGCGGCGGGGTGCGACCTCCAGGGCGACCGGATGACCTATCAGGCCGACCCGATGAACGGTCGCGAGGCGCTGCGGGAAAGCGCGATCGACGAGGCGGAAGGGGCGGACCTGCTGATGGTCAAGCCCGGCATGCCGTATCTCGACGTGTTGGCGCGGGTACGGGACCAGACGTCCCTGCCGCTGGGCGTGTACCAGACCAGCGGGGAGTACGCGATGATCAAGTTCGCCGCCATGGCGGGCGCGCTGGACGAGCAGCGGGCCGTGCGCGAGGCGCTGGGCGCGTTCAAGCGGGCGGGGGCGGACCTGATCATGAGCTACTTCGCCCGCCAGGTGCTGCGCGAGGGGATTTGATCCCGTCGGCGCCGCGACGCCGACGGCCGCGGTGACGGGAGTCGTCATCGGCGCGTCCGGCGGGATCGGGGCGGCGCTGGCGGCGGCGATGGGGCCGGACACGGTCCGGCTGGGGCGGCGCACGGCCCCGTCGCTCGACCTGCTGGACGAGGCGAGCATCGCGGCGGCGGCCGCCCATTGCGGCGACGGGCTGCGACTGGTGATCGACGCGACGGGTTGGCTGCACGACGACCGGTTCGGGCCAGAGAAGAGCTGGCGCGAGATCGACCCGGCGCATCTGGCGCAGGCCTTTGCGCTGAACGCGACCGGGCCGGCGCTGCTGATGAAGCATTTCCTGCCGCGGCTGGCACGGGACGGGCGGGCGGTGTTCGCCACCCTGTCGGCGCGGGTGGGCAGCATCGGGGACAACCGGCTGGGCGGCTGGTACGCCTACCGGGCGAGCAAGGCGGCGTTGAACCAGCTGGTGCGGACGGCCGCGATCGAGCTGCGGCGGACGCGGCCGGCGGCGCTGTGCGTCGCGCTGCACCCGGGCACGGTGGATACCGGCTTGTCCGGGCCGTTCGCCAAGTCGGGGCTGGACGTGGTGGGGCCGGAGGTGGCGGCGGCGCGGCTGCTCGGGGTGTTGGCCGGGCTGGAGGCGGGGCGGAGCGGCACGCTGGTGGACCAGAACGGGGAAACGGTGCCGTTCTGAGCGCGGGAGCCTAGGCGGCGGGCTCCACCGTGATGGCGGACAGGCCGGCGGCGAGCAGGGCCAGGAGGTCTGGCATGGCGAGCGCGATGCAGCCTTCGGTGGGCGCCCAATCGGGGCGGGCGACGTGCAGGAAGATGGCGCTGCCTTCGTTGCGGCGGACCGGGGCGTCGTTCCAGCCGAGCACGCCGATGACGTCGTAGAGCGGATCGGGGCGCCAGAGCGTCTCGTGCCGGGCCGGGAAGGGCAGGCGGACGAGGGTGTTGTAGGCGCGGTCGGCCGGGTCGTCGCACCAGCCATCGTGCGGGGCGAGCGGCATGACCGGGACGGCGCAGCGCGGGCGGGCAACCCGGTCGGCGCGGTAGAGCACACGGCGGAGCGGCAGGGTGCCGATCGGGGTGGCGCCGTCGCCCTCCTGCTTGTGGGGCGCGCGGCCGCCGGCGCCGATCGCGGCGCGGCACTGCAGCGGGCCCAGGCGGAGCAGGCCGTCGGCCGAGAGGACGGCTTGCGTCACGCCGGCTCGGTCAAGCGAGGCCCTTCTCCACCGCCTGGGTCCGCTCCCACTCCGCCGCGGCGTTGCGGTAGGCGGCGGCGCCGTTCTGCACGATCGCGGTGTTGGGCGGGCCGTCGCCGACCGCGCCGGGGGTGGGGCCGCCGAGGAAATCGGGCGTCGTGGTGGCCAGGGTGGTGTAGGCGTCGCCGGAGATCGAGCCGGGCGAAACGGGCTCGACGCCCGCTTCCGAGCCGGTCTGCGCCATGCCGGCGGGGGTCGCGGGGCGCGACAGGTCGGGGCCCATGCGCAACAGCTCCTCGACGAGGCCCATGAAGGCGGCGCCGATCATGCCCAGCGGTCCGCCGACCACGCCGGCGCCGGCCACGCGCAGGGGCGCGGGGATGGTGTCGCCCGTGGCTGCCCGGTAAATCATGCCCACCACCGGCACATGTTGCAGGGGGTTGAGCGCCTTGAGCGCGTCCTTGCCGGTGATCTCGATGGCGCCGGGGAGCGAATAATCGGGCGCGCTCTCCGATCCGGTGATGGCGGCGAAGTTCGGGGACGGGATCGAGGAGATCGTCATGCCCTCCGGTCTCGCAAACCGCATGCCATCAGAGCAGGTGCCCGAACCGCCGCGCCTTGGTCGCCAGATAATGGTCGTTGACCCCGTTGGGCGCGACGACCAGCGGCTCGCGCCGGTCCACCGTGATGCCGCATGCGGATAAAGCGGCGACCTTGTCGGGGTTGTTGGTGAGCAGGCGGATGCGGGTGAGGCCGAGCTGCTCCAGCATGGTGGCGGCGACCAGGAAGTTGCGCTCGTCGGCCTGCCAGCCGAGGGCGCGGTTGGCGTCCACCGTGTCGAGCCCGCGATCCTGCAGGGCGTAGGCGCGGAGCTTGTTGGCCAGGCCGATGCCGCGGCCTTCCTGGGCAAGGTAGAGCACCGCACCGCTGCCTTCGGCGCCGACCCGCTCGAGGGCGGCGTGGAGCTGCGGGCCGCAATCGCAGCGCAGGCTGCCGAGCAGGTCGCCGGTGAAGCATTCGGAATGCAGGCGGACCAGCGGGGCGGGTTGGCCGGGCGCGGCGTCGGCGGGGGCGCCGACCACGATGGCGAGGTGCTCGATGCCGGCATCGGGGGAGCGGAAGGCGATCACGCGGGCATCGGCCGCGGTTGCGAGCGGCACCCGGGCTTCGGCGACCCGGCGGAGCGAGGCGGCGTAGGCAGCGGGGTAGGCCAGCACGTCGGCGGCGTCGACGGCGATCAGGTCCAGCGCGGCAGCGCGCTCGTTGGCGGCACGGCCGGCGGGGGCGACCAGCATCGCGGGCAACAGGCGGGCGAGCTTGGCCAGGGCGAGGGCGGCGGCGGCACCGGGGGGCGTGGCGGCCTGTTCCGGCGGATCTTGAAGCAGCTGGTCGGCGGTGGGGTCGGCCAAGCCGCGCAGCAGGGCGGGCTCCAGCAGGCCGCCGGTGCGGAAGGCGATCACCGGGCTGTCCGGGTCGACGGGGCGGCGCAGCAGGGCGGCGGCGCGCACGGGGGCGAGCAGCAGGCTGGGCGGCGCGCCGGCGAGGGCGGCGAGTTCGGCCAGACCGTGCGCCCCCGCCGTCTCGGCCGCGAGGGCGACGGCAGCGGTTTCGCCGCGGAGCAGCACGGGCGTGCCGCGGCGCAGGTCGGCGATCGCGCGATGCACGGCACGTTGGCGCAGCAGGGCGGGGTCGGCTTCGACGGGCGGAGCGGTCTGCTCGGGGTCGGACGGCATCGCACCATCATGCCGGAGCGCGGTGTTCCGCGCAAAGCGGGCCGGAGCGGGGCAGCGTCGCTGGTGAGGCGGCACCCCTCGCGAATTTGTGAGTGACCGAAGCGCGGCCTGCGGAGTTGTTGGGTGTGCCAACACGGCGTGAGCTTCGCGGCTCATGGCATTCGAAACGATCACACCGATGTGTGTTAGATTCCGAGGTGTTCTGAGAAGCGATACGTAAGAGAGAGTTCGGATGGCGGGTGAACGGCCGGTTCTGATTGTCGACGACGATGCGACCTTGCGCGAGACGCTGGTCGAGCAACTGGAGGTCGACGGGGAGTTCAGCGCGGCGCAGGCGGCTTCCGTCAGCGAGGCGGAGACGATGATGACCGGGCGGGATGCCCGGTTCGATGCGGTGATCCTCGACGTCGGGCTGCCCGACGGCGATGGGCGGGATCTGTGTGCGAGCCTGCGCAAGCAGGGGCTTCGGATGCCGATCATCATGCTGACAGGGTCAGACGACGAGGCAGATGTGGTGCGCGGGCTGGACGCCGGCGCGAACGACTACATCGCCAAGCCGTTCCGCCTGGCCGAGTTGCTGGCGCGGCTCCGGGCGCAGATGCGGATCTTCGAGAACAGCGAAGACGCGGTCTTCACCATCGGGCCGTACACCTTCCGGCCCAGCGCCAAGCTGTTGCAGGAGCCCGTGAAGAACCGCCGCATCCGGCTGACGGAGAAGGAGGCGGCGATCCTGAAGTTCTTGTACCGGGCCGGGACGCGGCCGGTAGCGCGGCAGGTGCTGCTCAACGAGGTCTGGGGCTACAACGCCAACGTGACGACCCACACGCTGGAAACGCACATCTACCGGCTGCGGCAGAAGATCGAGCCCGATCCGAGCAATGCGCGCCTGCTGGTGACGGAGGGGGGCGGCTACAGGCTCGACCCGCTCGGAGTCGTCGCGGCCGCATGACGTGACGGACGTTCTGGTCATCGGCGGCGGGACGGCGGGCTGCATCATCGCCGCCCGGCTGTCCGAGGACCCGTCGCTGCAGGTGACGCTGCTGGAGGCGGGGCCAGAAGATCGGGATCCGTGGATCCACATCCCGGCCGGGTATGCGCGGTTGTTCGCGTCGGGCCGCTACGACTGGAAGTTCGCCACCGAGCCGGAGCCCGAACTCGGCGGGCGCAGCGTGAACTGGCCGCGCGGGCGGGTGCTGGGCGGGTCCGGCAGCATCAACGGCCTCGTGTTCCTCCGCGGGTCGCCGCACGATTACGACCGCTGGGCGCAATCTGGCGCGCGGGGCTGGTCGTATGCGGACGTCGCGCCGGTGTTCCGCCGGCTGGAAACCTGGACGGGCGTGCCGAGCGCCGGCCGCGGCACGGACGGGCCCATCACGGTGAGCGAACCCAAGACGCTGTCGCCAGGTGCGGCGGCGTTCATCGAGACGGCGGTGGCCTGCGGCATCCCGCTGCACCGCGACATCAATGCGGACGCGATCGAGGGCGTGGCGCCGATCCAGATGAACGTGCGCGGCGGGTTCCGGCGCTCCACGGCGCGGGCGTATCTCAAGCCGGCGCGGGGGCGGCCGAATCTTCGGGTCGAGACCGGCGTGTCGGTGCAGAAGCTGCTGGTCGAGGCGGGCCGGGTGGTCGGCTGCCAGGCGCGGCGGGCGGATGGCAGCGTGGCCGAGTTCCGCGCGGCGCGAGAGGTGGTGCTATGCGCCGGCGCGGTGATGAGCCCCACGCTGTTGATGCTGTCCGGCATCGGGGACGGGGCGGCGCTGCAGGCGCTGGGCATCCCGGTGGTGCACGCGCTGCCGGGGGTGGGGCAGAACCTGCAGGACCACCTGATCGTGCGGTTCGGGTTCCGCACGCGCCCGGCGCGGACGCTGAACGAACTGACGGCGACCAAGCTGCGGATGGGCGCGATGGCGCTGGGCTACGCGCTGAAGCGGACCGGGCCGATGGCGGTGGGTGCGACGGAAGCGACGCTGTTCGCACGGGTGACGCCGGGGGCGGAGGAGGCGGAGGTCCAGTTCCAATTCATCAATTTCAGCCTGACGCCGGGTCGCGGCTACGAGCTGCCGAAGCACCCCGGCTTCATGTTCAATTTCGGCCAGTGCCGCCCCGATAGCCGCGGCAGCCTGACGCTGCGCAGCCCGGACCCGGCGGACAAGCCGGCCATCCGCGCCAACTACCTGTCGCACCCGAACGACCAGCACGTGATGCTGGAATCGAGCCGGCTGGCGCGGCGGCTGGCGCGGACGGCGCCGTTCGCCGATTTCGTGACGGAAGAGCTGCAGCCGCCGCCCGACGTGGTCGAGAACGATGCGATGCTGGCCTATATCCGCGAGACCGGGACCACGGTGTATCACCCGTGCGGCACCTGCCGGATGGGCGACGACGCGACGGCGGTAGTCGACCCGCAGCTGCGGCTGCGGGGGCTGGCCGGGTTGCGGATCGCGGACGCGTCGGTGATGCCGCTGGTGCCGAGTTCCAACATCCAGCCGGCGGTGATGATGATCGCGGAGCGGGCGGCGGAGATGATGAAGGCGGCCTCCCGGGCGGCGTAATGGCCTGGTTGTGGCCGGTGCTGGCGGCGCCGTTCGTGGGCAGCCTGCTCGGGGTGTTGATCCGGCGCCTGCCGCGGGGCGAGCCGGTCGGGATGGCGCGGTCGCGCTGCGAGAGTTGCGGCGCAGCGTTGGCCGTGCGGGACCTGCTGCCGTTGTTGAGTTTCGCCGCGTTGCGGGGGCGGTGCCGGCGTTGCGGGGCGGCGATCGCTCCGTTTCATTGGCAGGTTGAGCTGGCGGCCGTGCTGCTGCCGCTTTCGGCGGCGGCGGCGGGGGTGGTGGACGAGGCGGCGTGGGCCGTGTGCGGCGCGGGGTGGGCGCTGCTGGCGCTGGCCTGGATCGACGCGGAGTGGATGCTGTTGCCGGACGCGCTGACCCTGCCGCTGCTGTTGGCCGGGCTGGCGGTGACGGGGTGGCTGGACCCGGCGGCGCTGCCGGAACGGGCGGCGGCGGCCGGGCTGGGCTGGGCTGGGCTTGCGGCGGTCAGTTGGGTTTACCGGCGGGTGCGGGGGCGGGACGGGCTGGGCGAGGGCGATGGCAAGCTGCTGGGCGCGCTGGGGGCGTGGGTAGGGCTGGCCGGGTTGGCGGACGTGCTGCTGGGGGCGGCGCTCGCCGGATTGGGCTGGGCGGGGCTGCTGGCAATGCGCGGGCGGCGGATGCGGGCGACGACGGCGTTGCCGTTCGGGCCGTTCCTGGCCGCGGCGGGCTGGGCGGTGCTGCTGGCGACGTGGCGGTGATGGGGCGATGACGGGCCGGCGTGGTAGCGTAGGCGGGGGTCGGAGGGCCGGGATGAGGCGGTGGGCTGTGCTGGGAGCGGCGCTGTTGGGGGCCTTCCTGAGTTTGGGCGCGGACGCTGCGGACGCGGCGCGGCCGGCACCGGCGGATTTCGCCTGGCAGGAGCGGCCGGGCGGCGAGGTGCCGCTCGACACGCCGTTCGTGGATACGGCGGGGCAGCGCGTCACGCTGCGGGAGCTCGGCGGCAAGCCGCTGGTGCTGGCGATCGGCTATTTCGCCTGCCCGACGCTGTGCGGGCCGGTGCGCGACGACGTGATCGGCGCGCTGGCCGCCAGCGGGCTGCAGGGCGGCGAGGATTACCGGGTCGCGGTGCTGTCGATCGACCCGGCGGAAACGGTGCAGGACGCGGCAAAGGCCAAACTCGCCGACCTGCAGCGGCCGGGGGCGGATGGGCGGGGTTGGTCCTACCTGGTGGGTCCGGCGGCGCCGGTGGCCGAGGCGATCGGCTTCCCGTATCGCTGGGACGAGGACCTGAAGCAATTCATGCACCCCGCCGGGGTCGTCGTGCTCACGCCGAGCGGGCGGACCGCGACCTATCTCGAGGGCGCCGGCTACACGGGCGCGGCGATGCGCGACGCGATCGAGGGGGCAGGGGCGGAGCAGGTGGTGGCGACGCCGTCACGGTTGCTGCTGCTGTGCTTCCACTACGATGCCGGCACGGGGAAGTACACGCTGGCGGTCTACAAGGTATTGCGGGTGATGGCGGCGATGACGCTGGTGGGGATCGCCGGGCTGTTCGTGCTGCTGCACAAGCGGCGTCAGCGCGTGACGTAGTCCACCATCGTCACCGTGTGACGTAGTCGACCATCGTCATGAACAGCAGGATGCTGAGCCAGCAGAAGCCGAGAACGGCGTAGAAGCGGGTCAGGGAGGCTTCGAGCCGCACTTCCATGGAGAAGAGCAGCACCGTGCCGATCATGCACAGCGTCAGCCCGGCTTCCAGGAACGAGGCGGTGCGGCCGGGCATCAGCCAGCCGAGGCCGACGATGGCGGCCAGGAACAGCATCAAGGCAACGAAGGCGAAGACGGGCACGCGCATGGCGGCCCAGATGGCGCGCTTGTCGTCGTCGGTGATGGCGGGTTCGCTCATCGGCCGACCACGTAGAGCACGGGGAACACCACGATCCAGATCAGGTCGATGAAATGCCAGTAGAGGCCGTAGATCTCGATGCGGTTCTGGTGCTTGGCGAGGAAGCCGGGCTGGCTGGCCATCCAGGTGAGGCCGAGCAGGAGGGCGACGCCGGTGGTCAGGTGCAGCCCGTGCAGCGCGGTGGTGACGAAGTAGAGGTTCACGAACAGGCGGGATTGCGGGTCGCCCTCCAGCGCGTAGGGGCCGGGAAGGAAGGGCGTCATGTGCTCCTGCCAGTCCACGTACCATTCGTAGCCCTTGAGGACCAGGAACAGGCTGCCGAGGGCGGCGGTGGCGAGCATGCAGCGGACCATCCAGCGCTGGCCGCCCAGGCGGGACATGACGATGGCGCCGGACATGGTGAGGGACGAGCAGATCAGGACGGCGGTGTTGGTGGCGCCGATCCAGAACTTCAGGTGCGTCACGGCGGCGCGGACGCTGTCGGGGTAGAGATAGCGCAGCACCAGGGCGATCAGGAACAGGCCGCCGAACAGCAGCAGCTCCGTCAGCAGCCAGGCCCACATGCCGAGCTCGGCGGCGTGCTTCTGCTGATGCGGGTTGCTGAACTGCTCGTGGGTTTCGATGCCGACGGGAGCGCCGATGATGCCGGCGGACGAGCCCGGCATCGGACTAGTGGCCATCGCCGGCGGATTGGATCGGGTAGTCGTAGGGCTCGAAATCGACCACGGGCGGACGGATAAAGTTATGCGCCGGGGGCGGCGAGGAGGTGGTCCATTCCAGGCCCTTGGCGTCCCACGGGTTGGCCGGGGCGCGCTTGCCGAAGAACAGCGACCAGACGAGGTAGACCATGGGGAACACGTAGCCTGCGGCCAGGATGAGGGCGCCGGCCGAGGACAGCACGTTCAGCAGCTGAAACTCCGGCGGGTATTCGTGGTAGCGGCGCGGCATGCCGAGGTAGCCGAGCAGGAATTGCGGAAAGAAGGTGGCGTTGAAGCCGATGAAGATGAACACGGCGGAAACGAGGCCCCAGCCTTCCGGGTAGAGGCGGCCGGTGAATTTCGGCCACCAGAAATGCAGCCCGCCGAGGAAGGCGAGCACGGTGCCGCCGACCATGATGTAGTGGAAATGGGCGACCACGAAGTAGGTGCCGTGGACGTGCTCGTTGATGGACAGGGTGGCCAGGAACAGGCCGGTGAGCCCGCCGATGACGAACAGGCCGATATACCCCATGGCGTAGATCATCGGCGTCTTCAGCCGGATGGAGCCTTTGTAGATCGTCGCGGTCCAATTGTAGACCTTCACGGCCGAGGGCACGGCCACGGCGAAGGACAGCACGGAGAACACCAGGGAGGCGGTGTCGCTCTGGCCGTTGACGAACATGTGGTGGCCCCAGACGAAGAAGGTCAGCGAGGCCAGGCCGATGGAGGCATAGGCGATGAAACGGTAGCCGAAGATCTTCTTCTGGGCGAAGGCGGGTACGATCTCGCTGATCACGCCCATGCCGGGCAGCACCATGATGTAGACCGCCGGGTGCGAGTAGAACCAGAACAGGTGCTCGAACAGGACCGGGTCGCCGCCGAGGCTGGGATCGAAGATGCCGATGTTGAAGGCGCGCTCGAGCACCAGCAGGATCAGCGCCATGGTGATCACCGGGGTGGCGAGCAGGAAGATCAGGCTGACGGCGTAGTGCGTCCAGACGAAGATGGGCATGCGGAACCAGGTCATGCCGGGGGCGCGCATGGTATGGATGGTGACGACGAAGTTGAGCCCGGTGAGGATGGAGGAGAACCCGGCGATGATGACGCCGATCAGCGCGGGGATGACGTAGGTGTTGGAGAAGGCGGTGGAGAACGGGGCGTAGAACGTCCATCCGGTGTCGACGCCGCCGATGATGAGGTCGAACACGGTGAACAGCGAGCCGGTGACGAAGACGTACCAGCTCAGCAGGTTCAGCTTGGGGAACGCCAGGTCCTTGGCGCCGATCATGAGCGGCAGCAGGAAGTTGCCGAAGGTGGCCGGGATGGACGGGATCAGGAAGAACCAGACCATCACCACGCCATGCACGGTGAACAGCTTGTTGTAGGTGTCGGACGTGAAGATGGCCCCGTTGGGCACGACGAGGGACAGGCGCACCAGCCCGGCGGCGACGGCGCCGATGACGAAGAACAGCGTGATGGCGAACAGGTACATGATGCCGATGCGCTTGTGGTCCGTGGTGAGGAACCAGGAGCGCAGGGTGTGGGTCTCGTGCAGGTAGTCGAGCGGGCGGCCGAGGGTGGATTGCGGGGTCGGCGGGTCGCGCATTTGGTCGTCGAGCGGGCTCATCGCGCGGCTTCCTTCGAGAGGGGCGCGGGCGCGGCGGCGCCGTTGCGGATGAAGGCGACGAGCGCGGTCATCTCGTCTTCCTTCAGCAGGCCCTTGTAGGTGGGCATGATCTGGCGGTAGCCGGCGATCTTGTCGCCGTCGGGGTTGATGATCTTGCCGCGGATCCAGGCGTCGTCGGCCAGCGCGGTGCCGCCGGCGGCCAATGCGACGTGCGAGCCGGCCAGGCCGGCGAGGGTGGGCGCGCGGGCGGTGTCGCGGTCGCCGTGGCAGCCGCCGCAGCCGAGCTGGGTGAACAGCCGCTGGCCGCCGGCCTCCAGGCTCATGGTGCTGCCGGCCTCCGTGAGCCAGTCGGCGTAGTCGGCCGGGGTCATGACGGTGAGCAGGCCGCCCATGACCGAGTGGTCGGTGCCGCAGAACTCGCTGCAAAGGATGCGATAGGTGCCGGGCCGGCTGGCGGTGAACCAGAACTGCGTGTAGCGGCCCGGGAGGGTGCCCATCTGGATGCGCAGGGCGGGGATGTACAGGGCGTGGATGACGTCCTGGCTGATCATGTTGATCAGGATCGGCGACCCCGTGGGCACGTGCAGGTCGTTGATCTCGGACTGGCCGCCCGGGTGCTGGAACTTCCACATCCATTGCCGGCCGATCGCCTCGATGCGCATGGCGTTGGGCGGCGGGTTCTTGTGGACGACGAACATCTTGGCGCCCCAGGCGAAGAAGATCAGCGTCAGCGCGAAGGGGATCAGCATCCAGCTGATCTCCAGCGTGCGGTCGCGGTCCTCGCGGTAGGCGCGGTTGACCTGCTTGCCCTCGCGGTAGCGGACGGCGAACACCGTGATGCCGATGAAGATCGGCACCACCAGCACCAGCGTCAGCGCGGTGAAGAGCCAGATCAGGTGATCGGTCTCGGCGGCCGAGAGGGAGGCCTCGGCCGGCCAGAGGGAGAGGGCGGTTTCGGCAGGCTTCATGGGGGCGGGGCCACGGGTTGGCCGACCGTCAGCGCCAGGGCGCGGTCGAGCGGGATGCGGGCGCGGGTACGCGCGTCGTCGAGGTAGGCGAAGCCCTCGAGCAGCTGGTTCTCGCGCTCGTGCAGGGCGCCGATCTCGCGCAGGGGCGCGGCCTGCAGGTTCGGCTTGGGCGGCGTGATGGTGGCGGTCTCGATGGCGGTGAAGGACGGCTCGGCGCTGCGCTGGGCCTGCGTGATCCAGAGGCGTAGCCCGATCATGGCGCAGACCATGAGGGCGGCGGCGCTGCCGAGCAGCAGCAGGAGCTTGCCGAGCGTGCCGCCGGCGAGGTCGTCCGTCTCGTGCCCGGCGGTGCGGGCATCCGGGCTGGGCGGGCTGCCGGCGCGGCCCCGGCCGCTTTCCTCGTCGTAGCGGGCGCCCACCGCGGCGCGGGACCGGGCGTGATGGGTGCGGCGGAGCAACAGGGTCGCGGCGCCGAGCAGGGCGGCGCCGGCGGCGACCCAGGGTGCGCGCGTGGCGGGGCGGGCCGGGTCGGGGTCGCGCCGGGTCATGCCGACGCCTTCGACGGGGTGCCGAGCAGCAGGACGCCCAGCAGCAATCCGCCGACGCCTACGGTGGCCAGCGCGTCGGCAACGGTGAGCACGAAGCGGCCGCGATAGGCGGGCAGGACGAAGAGAAGGGTGACGAGCAGCAGCGCGAGGGCGACGGCGGAGGTCACGGAAGCGAGCGCCACCGGCACGCGGCCCAGCAGCGTGGGCAGCGCCGCGATCGCGACCAGGGCGGCCCCGGCGGCGTAGACGACCACGGGCGCGCCGGCGCCGCCGACCCGGTCGAGATACCAGGCGGCCTCGGCCGGCAGGTTGGCCGACCAGACCACCAGGAACTGCACGAATTGCAGGAACAGCCAGGCCGCCACCGCGATCCCGACCGCCAGCCCGGCGCTGCGCGGCAGGCGCTGATCGGGCGCGGTGCGGACCGCCAGCAGCAGCCCGGCGACGCATGCCGCCAGCGCGACCTGGCCGCCGATCAGCAGCAGGCCAGCCAGCGAGGAGGCCAACGCGGGCTGCGGCGCCAGCACGACGTCGACCGCCAGCAGGGTGCCGCCGACCAGGCTCGCGGCCAGGCCGAGCCAGGCGAGGGCGCGGCGCGGCCGGCGCGGGCGGATGCAGAACAGGATCGCGAACAACGACAGGACGAGGAGCACGGCGCCATCGCGGGTGGCGATGGCGGTGGGCGCGGTCCACCATGCCGGCAGCGCGCCGGGCAGGCCGGGCCGGGCAAACAGGCCACCGAGGCCGCCGAGCAGCGGCAGGGCGAGCAGGGTGCCGAGCGGCAGCAGGGGCAGCATGGCGCGCAGGGCGGGCAGCAGCGGCGCGGCGGCGGCGCCGCCAGCCTCGCGGCCACCGGGCTCTCCACGACCAGATCCGCCACCACCGGCCTCGAGAACCATCACCAGCGGTAGGGCGCCCATGGGGAGGCCGATCCAGAACAGCCAGGCGGCGAACCAGGAGGGCAAAGCGGCCGGGCCGGCGCCGAGCCAGAACCCGGCCGCCGCCAGCACGCCCACGGCCAGCAGCACGAGCACGGGCCGGCTCACGGCGCCCCGCGTCATGGCGCCTTGTCCAACTCGGCCTGCACCGCGGGGGGCAGGCTGGCGACGGCGGTATTCTGGCTGCGCTGCAGGGCGCGGATATAGGCGATGATGGCCCAACGGTCGGCGGGGGCGACGCGGGTGGCGAAGCTGTACATCTTGCCCTTCCCGTTGGTGATCGCGTCGTAGAACACCTGGTTGTCGGCCGTGCGCAGCCGGCCCTCGACGAAGGAGGGGGGGTGCGGGAAGCCGCGCTGGACGATCATGCCTTCGCCATTGCCGGCGCGGCCGTGGCACGGAGTGCAGAAGATGCCGAAGCGCTCGTGGCCGCGATCCAGCAGGGCGGCGGTGATGACCGGCGGCGGCGGCACGGTCGCCTGATACGGCACGCGGGCGACGGTGCCTTCCGGCGGGTGGCGCATGCCGGTGCCGTTGCCGAAGAAGGTGCTGCTGTTCCAGTTGCGGTAGTAGCGCTGGACCCACATGTCCTCGCGCTTGCAGGCGGACAGTCCAACGAGCCCGATCAGCAGGAGCGAGGCGGCGCGCTTCGATGCTCCGCTCACCGGGGCACCCGGCGGACGGCGTAGGGGCGCAGCGGCAGGGCGGCCAGCACGTCCTCGATCGCGTCGGCGTCGAAGCGCTCGTCCTCGCGGGCTTCCACGGCGACGAAGAAGCGGTGCGCGGTGGCGCGGGTGAAGCCGGGGATGTTGAAGGCGGGGTGGTTGAGGCGGGGCAGGCGGCACATGATCAGGAGCAGGGTGTAGCAGGCGATCGCGCCGAGCAGGCCGCCGAAGGACACGGTCGGCACGATGAAGGCGGGCCAGGAGAATAGCGGCCGGCCGCCGACGTCGAAGCGGTAGCCCCAGATGGTGGCGTAGGTGCACAGGCCGAACATCAGCGCACCGCCGAGCAGGGCGGCGGCGATCGCAAAGCCGTACATCTTGCGGACGGGGGTTCCCATCGCCTCCGCCGCGCCGGCAACCGGGACCGGCGAGAACGCGTCGAGCCGGCCGAAATCGCGGTCGCGCAGGGAGCGTAGCGCGTCCAGCATGCCGTCCGGCGTCTCGAACTCGGCGGCGACGCCCCATAACGGCGCACCGGAAGCGTGGCGCAGCTCAGCCATCGGCCCGTACCGCGCGGTCGGGCAGCATCCAGCGCAGGTCCACGGTCGAGATCGCCGGGACGTAGCGCAGCGCCAACAGGAACAGGAACAGGAACAGCCCGCCGGTGCCGACGAAGGTGGCCACGCCGACCGCGCCGATGCTGTAGGGGTGCGAGGCGGCGGGCAGGAAGTCGTGCTGCAGCGTCACCACGATGAGCATGAAGTGGTCGGCCCAGGCGCCGAACGCGACCAGGATACCGACCAGGCCCAGCACCAGCGGGGAGCGGCGGCACCAGCCGATCCAGAACAGCTGGGGCGGCACGGTGCAGGCGAGCAGGCTCGCCCAGGCGGCCCAGGCGTGCGGCCCGGCGAAGCGGCGCGCCAACACGCCCTTCTCGAAGGCGCCACCCCAGAGCCAGCTGCCGCCGAACGAGCAGGCGTCGCAGTAGAGGAAGGCGAGGGCGAGGCCGAGCGTCATCCAGGCCAGCATGGACAGGTGCCGCGCGGTGATGAGCGGCTCGAACGGTAGCACGAAGCGGACCACGGCCAGCAGCGTCCCGGTGACGGCGACGCCGGAGAGCAGGGCGCCGACGAGGTAGGTGATCGTGAGGACCGGGTCGTGCCAGCCGGGCTCGAGCGAGCCGGCGAACATGACGGAGGCGCCGGTCTGCAACGCCAGCACCACGAGGAGGCCGAAGGCGGCCATCGAGCGGTAGGCGCGCTGCCAGCGGACCCAGTGCACGGCCGAGCCGCGCCAGCCGAGGGCGGGGATGCCGTAAAGGCGCGCGCGGAGGCGGCGGAGGAAGTCGCCGGGCTTGCCGTCGCTCTCCCGCATCGCCTCGACGGCGCGGTCGCGCATGGCGGCCAGATCGGGGATGAGGCCGGTGAACCAGAACAGGAAGGCGGTGCCGAGAAAGGCGACGATGTCGATCGCGTCCCAGAACAAGGGGCTGCGGACCTGCGGCCAGAGCAGGAAGGTGTTGGGGTAGGGCAAGTTCCAGTAGAAGAACCAGGGCCGGCCGAGATGGATGATGGGATACAGCCCGGCGGCGGCCACGCCCAGCAACGCCACCGTTTCGGCAATCCGGTTGACCGCGCCGCGCCACTCGGCACCGAACAGCACCAACAGGGCTGAGACCGACAGGCTGCCGGTGGCCACGCCGATCCACCAATCGTAGCCGACGATGTCGAGCGCCCAGACCACCGGGTTGTTGTTGTTCCAAACGCCGACGCCCTCGTAGAGCAGCCAGCCGACGCAGGCGGCCAGCATGCCGATCAGTCCGAGGGCAACCCCGAAGGCAATCCACCAGCGGAAGCGGGCGCGGTGGCTCAGCGTCGTCGCGGTGACGAGGTCGCCGGCGCGGATCCAGGCGCCGGTATCGGCGACGGCGGGGCCGTCGGATCGGACGCGGCCGCTCATCCGGCGTTTCCTCCCGGCGCCGGTCCGCCGCGCGCGGCGCGGGCGGCGAGGTAGGTGGTGCGTGGCCGGGTGCCGAGCTCGCCCAGCAGGGCGTAGTTGCGGTCGTCGGCGCGGGCGCGGGTCACGTCCGCGGCGGGGTCGGCGAGGTTGCCGAAGCTGATCGCGCGGGTGGGGCAGGCGGTCTGGCAGGCGGTGCGGACTGCGCCGTCGGGGACCGGCTGCCCGGCCTTGTTGGCCTCGATGTTGGCCTGCTCGATCCGCTGCACGCAGTAGGTGCATTTCTCCATCACGCCGCGGGCGCGGACGGTGACTTCCGGGTTGCGCATGAGCTCGATCGAGGGCGCAGCCCCGGCGGAATAGTCGAGGTAGTTGAAGTGCCGCACCTTGTAGGGGCAGTAGCCGGAGCAGGCGCGGGTGCCGACGCAGCGGTTATAGACCATGAGGTTGAGGCCCTGGCTGTCGTGCAGCGTGGCCTCCACCGGGCAACCGACCTCGCAGGGGGCGTTCTCGCAATGCATGCAGGGGACCGGCTGGAAGCGGGTTTGCGGCGCTTCCGGGGCGCCTTCGTAATAGCGGTCGATCCGGAGCCAGTGCATCTCGCGGCCGAGCTGGACCTGCTCCTTGCCCACCACGGCGATGTTGTTCTCGCTCTGGCAGGAGACCACGCAGGCGTTGCAGCCGATGCAGGCGTCGAGGTCGATCACCATGCCCCATTGCGGCTCGGGCGGGCCGCCGGGCGGGGCGGGCGCAGGGCGGCGGTCCGGGTAGAGGCTCGGCGGGTCCATGCGCGCGGGCTCGCCGACGGAGGCCGCGCCCTCCACCTGGACGCGGACCAGGTCGTGGCCTTCCATGGTGTCGTGGTCCTGGGTGGTGGCCAGGGCGACGGTGCGGCCGGTCTTGTTCAGCGTGGCGCCCGCGAGCAGCCAGGGGTCGGCGGTGTGCGAGCGGAGGCGGGCGGCGTTGTAGCCGATGCCGTCGCAGAGCAGGCCGGGGGTGCGGCGGCCGTAGCCGAGGGTGGCGCCCACGGTGCCGTCGGCCTGGCCGGGCAGCACCCAGATCGGCCCCTCGACGCGGCGGCCCTCGACCTCGAGCAGCACCACGTCGCCGTTGCGAAGGCCCTCGCGGGTGGCGAGCGCGGGGGAGACGGTCAGCACGTTGTCCCACACCAGCTTGGTGAGCGGCTTGGGCAGCTCCTGCAGCCAGGCATTGTTGCCGGTCTCTCCGGCCCACAGCGTCGGATCCGGCCGGATCATGACGACCAGTCCGGCGGGCGACGGTGCCGCCGGCTGTTCGGGGCGGAGCGTGGCGGTGACGGGGGGCAGCGCGGTGTCGGGCAGGAAGCCGCGCTGAAGGGCGGCCTCCCATTCCGGGCGGGGGCTGCCATCGGCGGCGGCACCGCGGAAATGATCGCGCACGATGTCGCGGGCCTCCCGCGGATGCTCGTCGACGAACAGGGAGAGGATTTCCGCGGCGGTTCGGCCGTTGAACAGCGGGTTGATGGTGGGCTGGCACAGGGTGACGGTGCCGTCGGCCGCGCGGGCATCGCCCCAGGCTTCCAGCGGGTGCTGCAGCGGCAGGTGCCAGTCGCATTGCAGCGCGGTCTCGTCCACGTAGAGCCCGGCATGGATGCGCCGCCCGACCCGGGCCAGCGCTTCCGGAAAGCGGAGCGAGCCGGGGGCGTCGTAGGCCGGGTTGGTGTCGAGCAGGAGCAGCGTGTCGACCGCGCCGGCATCGATGGCGGCGACGAGGTCGGCGAGTCCGGCGCCGGTCGCGACGACCGGCTCGGTGTGGAACACGGTGCGGCCGGTATTGCCCGCCGCGTCGTTGAGGCGGGCGACGGCGTCGGCCAAGGCGGGGGAGGCGTAGCGGCCGGCGACCACCAGGCTCTCGCCCCGGTGCCGGCGCAGCGCCGCGGCCACGGCGGCCCGCCACTGCCCGATCGGGGACGCATCCGGCTCGGCCGCTGGCGTATCGGCCGCCAGGTCGGCGCGCAGGCCGGTCGCCAGCGCCAACAGGGTGGCCGGGGCGGCGACGACGGCGTGGTCGGCCTTGGCGGCGGTGAGCGACGGCAGCGCGGCGGCGGCGAACAGCGGCAACAGGGCGCCGCGGGCGGCACTGGCCCGGCGCGCGGCCACCCACTCCATCGCCAGCCCCGCCTGGTCCGGCCCGCCATCGAGGAAGTCGCCCTCCAGCGACACCACCACGCGGGCGGCGTCGAAGCGGTAGCGGGTCTCGAGCGGGCGGCCCCAGGCCGCGGCGGCGCCGGCGTAGCGGAGGTGCCCACCGGTGGCGGAATGGGTGTACCAGCTGGCGTGGGGCAGCGCGGTGCGCAGCGCGGCGAGCTGGGCTAGCAGGCTGGGAGAGGTCAGCGGCCCCGTCACGATGTGCAGCCCGGCGCCGTCGGCGGCGCGCAACGCGGCCCAAGGGCCGGCCATCTCGCGGCGGAAGGCGGGCCAGGAGGAGGGGCGGTTGAGGTAGCGCACCGCTTCCGACCGGTGGGGGTCGTAGAGGTCCAGCACGCCCGATTGGGTCCAGACGTCCGTGCCGCCGCGACTCCAGGGGTGGTCCTCGTTGCCTTCCACCTTGAGCGGGCGGCCGTTGCGGGTCTGCACGGTGATGCCGTTGGCCAGACCGTCCAGCAGCGACAGGCTGGCGTAGTCCACTCGGGCGCTCGGCTCGATGCGGAGGGGGTCGTGCACGTAGGGCACGATCTCCGAGCGCGCGTCCGGCGGGTCGTCGCAGCCGGACAGGCCGGCGAGCGCGAAGGAAGCGGCCATGAGGCGGAAGAACTGACGCCGGTCCGGGCCGGTGCAGAGGTCGGTGACGGCGGGGAATTCGCGCCGCAGCTGCTCGCGGAAGGCCGGGTCGTCGGCACGGTGGGCGTCGCTGAGCCACTGCTTGGGGAGGGTGGGGCGCCGGGTCATCGGTGGCATATCGAGCAGTCGGTGAGTCGCTGCGGCCCGGCGACGCCGTGTTCCTTGACCAGCGCCGCGCCCAGCACCGCCTGGTTCGCGGGCGGGGTCCACTGCATGTTCCACACCTCCTCCTTGGGCCGGAGGAACTGTTCCGGCGCGCGGTGGCAGCTCAGGCAGAACTCCATGCGGAAGGATTGCGCGGGGTAGGTCAGCTGCATCTCGTTGACCGCGCCATGGCAGGAGGAGCAGCCGACGCCCTTGGTGATGTGGCTGGAATGGTTGAAATACACGTAGTCGGGCAGCCGGTTGACGCGCGACCAGTGCAGCGGCTCGTTGTTGGCCAGGCTCGCGCGGACGGGCTCGAGCATGGCCGAGCCGGTCCAGATCTCGGAATGGCACGTCATGCAGGTATGGGTCGCCGGCAGCCCGGCCGTCGCTTGCTGCTCCACTTGCAGGTGGCAGTTGCGGCAATCCAGGCCGAGCTCGCCGGAATGGTGCTTGTGGCTGAACGGCACCGGCTGCGGCGGCGCGACGCCGACATTGCCCACGAAGTCGCCATAGGACCAGATCAGCACACCGCCGCCGAGGACGAGCAGGGTGAGCACGATCGCCCACAGCACCAGGCGCAGGACGGCGTCGGCGCCGGGCTTGAACAGCTGGCGGGCCGGGCCGCGGCCGCGCAGCTCCTCGGACGTGACGTCACTCGGCATCAGCCGGGGCCTCGGGCGGAACGGGGTGTCGCGAGGATGTTCGGCATCGATGCAGTGTAGGATGACGCAGCGGCCGGCCCGCGGCAACTCGACTTCGCTTCACTGGCGCGTCACCCACCCGATTTCCAGCAATTGTCACCGGATCGGCCGGCAATGATCAGAAAGCCGGCCGATCTCCCGTCCAAATGACTTGAAGTATTCGGGTCCGTCCAGGATCCGATCAGGCAGGGACGAAGCGGCCCTCGAAGGCGGTTTCGGCCAGCGGCTTGCGGCCATTGGGGCTTTCGCGCTTCTGCAGCCCCTCCGGCAGGCTCGTCTTGTCGCCCTGGCGGCCGAGCGCGATCATGGCCTCGACCCGGTGGCCTTCGGTGAAGCCGAGCTCGGCGAACGCGCGCTCGCGATCGAAGCCGATCATGGCGTGCGCGTACCAGCCGAGCCGGGCCGCCTGCAGCGCCAGGTTGGCGCAGGCAGCGCCGGTGTCGAAGGAATGGCTCGGCGAGGGCACGCGGGTATCCTTGCCGGGCGGCAGCATGAGGGAGTCGGACGCGACCACCATCAGCGCGCCGGCCTGGGCGCACCAGGATTGGTTGCCGGGCACCAGCAGGTCGAGCAGCCCGGCCCAGGCGGGGGTGTCGCGCCGGGCATACACGAAGCGCCAGGGCTGCGAGTTGTAGGCGGAGGGCGCCCAGCGCGCGGCTTCCAGGATCTGGAACAGCACGTCTTCCGGCACGGCCTCACCGTTGAAGGCGCGGGGCGACCAGCGCTCGAGGAACAAGGGCTCGATCTCGTGATCGGACGTGCGGGGGCCAATGGTGGTCATGAACGGGCAGCTCCGAAGGGAGCCGCACCGTAGCGCATTTCTAGCCGGCGCCGTCAGCCGGCCTCACGCGGCAGCGCTCGGGGCGCGGTGCGGCCGCTGCTGGGCGTGGCGAGGTGCAGCACCAGCAGCCCCGCCAGGGCGGCGATCAGGGAGCCGACGAACACGGCGAGCTTGACCTCGTCGCCCCGCGGGGTGCCGCGGAAGGCGAGGTCACCGATGAACAGGCTCATGGTGAAGCCGATGCGGCACAGGACCGCGCCGCCGTAGAGCTGCCCCCGGGTGACGCCGGCGGGCAGCTTGGCCAGGCGGAGGCGGGCGGCGAGGGTCACGCCGCCGAACACGCCCACCTGCTTGCCGATCACGAGGCCGGCCGCGGTGCCGAGCGCCAGCGTGTCGCGCCAGACCCCGTCCGGCAGGGTGTCGAAGCGCAACCCGGCATTGGCCAGGCCGAACAAGGGCAGGATCAGGAAGGCGACGGGACGCTGCAGCGCGTGCTCGAGCCGTTCCGCCGGGCTGTGCTTTCCGCCGGCGGGCAGCAGAAAGGCGAGCGACACCCCGGCCAGGGTGGCGTGCACGCCGGAACGGTACATCGCGACCCACAGCAGGGCGCCGCCGAGCAGAAACGGCAGCGTGCGCCGGACCCCGGCGCGGCGGAGCGCCCACAGGCACAGTATGACGATGCCGGCGGCGGCCAGCATGGTGCCGTCGATTTGGTCGGAGTAGAAAAGCGCGATGACCACGATGGCGCCGAGATCGTCGATGATGGCCAGCGCGGTGAGGAACACCTTGAGCGCGACCGGCACCCGGCGGCCGAGCACGCTCAGCACGGCGAGCGCGAAGGCGATGTCGGTTGCGACCGGGACGGCCCAGCCGCGCATGGCACCTCGGTCGTGGTAGTTGAAGGCGGAAAAGATCATCGCCGGCACGATCATGCCGCCGAGCGCGGCCAGGGCGGGGGCAGCCAGGCGGCTGGGCGAGGCCAGCTCGCCGGTCGTCATCTCGCGCCGCAGCTCGAGGCCGACCAGGAGAAAGAAGACCGCCATCAGCCCGTCGTTGATCCACAGATGGACCGAGAGCGGGCCGAGCGGCGCCGCCACCGCACCGTGGTAGAGGGGATAGGCGGGCGAGTTGGCCAGCAGCAGCGCCGCAAGGCCGGCTGCGATCAAGAGTGCGCCGCCGGTGCTTTCGGATCGCATAAAGGCGACGAGCCCCGGCCATACCCGTCCGACGCTGCGCAGCGGTGTCCTCATCGCATCGAACTTTCCTGATCGCGGGTCGTCGACAATACAGCCGAAGGGCCCGTCAGTGACGAAAGACCGTATGCAAGAAGCCGTGCTGCCTCAACACGTCATTACGGAACAGCAGGAATCGGGCGAGCCGGGGGTGGCCGACGACGAGGGCGCGGATTGGACCGCGGCGATGGCGGCGGGCGACTTCCCGCGCGCCTGGGCGGCCAGCGACCGGGTGCTGGCGCGGCGGGCGCCGGCGGGGCGGGACGCGGCGGGCGAGCCATATCATCTGCGCTGGGTGTGGGACGGCACGCCGCCGGACGGGCAGGACGTCCTGGTCCGCTGTTATCACGGGCTGGGCGACACCGTGCAGTTCTGCCGCTTCCTGCCGGCGCTCCGCCGCCGCGCCGCGTCCGTGACCCTGGAGGTGCAGGGGGCGTTGGCGCCGCTCATGGCGCTGGCCGGGGGGGCCGACCGGGTGGTCGCGTTCGACGCGGCGGCGCCGCTGCCGCCGGCGCCGTGCACGCTGGAGATCATGGAGTTGTGCCACGCGCTGCGGCTGGCGCCGGAGCCGACTCCGTATCTGGCCCTGCCCCACCAGCCGGTGCCGGACGGGGCCCGGCGCGTCGGCCTGTGCTGGAAGGCGGGAGCGGGGTGGCGGCCGGAGCGCTCGATCCCGGAGCCGGCGATCGGCGCGCTGCTGGCCGTGCCGGAGGTGCGCTGGCACAGCCTGCAGCCCGGCGCCGCGCCGGCCGGGATGGCGCCGTGCCCGCCGGCCGTGCTGGACACGGCGCGGCTGCTGGCCGGGCTGGACCTGGTGGTGACGGTGGACACCATGGTGGCGCACCTGGCCGGGGCGATCGGCGTGCCGGTCTGGCTGCTGCTGGACGCCGATCCCGACTGGCGCTGGCTCGCGGGCGGACGCGGGAGCCCGTGGTATCGCGGCGTCCGCAAATACCCCCAGGCGCGGGCGGGCGCGTGGGACCCGGCGGTCACGGCGGTGGCTGCCGACTTGACGCGCTGGGCGGCGGCGGGAACTTTGGAGGTTTGAACGGGTTTGCGGAACGGTATGACATCAGGCGGACTTCGAATCGTCATCCTGGGGCTGACGATCACCTCCTCCTGGGGCAACGGCCATGCGACCACCTATAGGGGGCTGGTCCGCGGCCTGGTCCGGCGGGGACACGACGTGCTGTTTCTCGAGCGCGACAAGCCGTGGTACGCGGCGCATCGCGACCTGCCGCAGCCGCCGGACGGCACCACGGCACTGTATGACGGCACCGCGGCGCTGCGCACGCGCTGGGCCGCGGCGCTGGCCGCGGCCGACCTGGTGATCGTCGGGTCCTACGTGCCGGACGGGGTGGAGGTCGGGCGCATCGTGCAGGGCCTCGCCCGCGGCGCCACCGCCTTCTACGACATCGACACGCCGGTCACGCTGGCGGCGCTGGAAGCCGGCACGTGCGAGTACCTCTCGGCCGAGGGGCTGCGCGGCTACGACCTTTATCTGTCGTTCACCGGCGGGCCCACACTGGCGGAGCTCGAGCGCCGCTGGGGCGCCCCAGCGGCCCGACCGCTCTACTGCTCGGCCGACCCGGCGCTGTACAGCCCCGCCCCCGACACCGCGCCGCGCTGGGATCTCGGCTATCTCGGCACCTACAGCCCCGATCGGCAGCCCGTGCTGGACCGCCTGTTGTGCGCGCCGGCGCGGGGCTGGGCGGAGGGGCGCTTCGTGGTCGCCGGGCCGCTGTATCCGGACGACGTGAGCTGGCCCGCCAACGTGGCGCGGATCGAGCACGCGCCGCCCTCGGAGCATCGCGCCTTCTACGCCGCCCAGCGCTTCACGCTCAACGTGACGCGGGCGGACATGGTGCGGCGCGGGCACAGCCCCTCCGTGCGCTTGTTCGAGGCCGCCGCCTGCGGCACGCCGATCGTCAGCGATTGGTGGGACGGGCTGGACGAGCTGTTCGTGCCGGGGGAGGAGATCCTGATCGCGCGCGACACGGCGGACGTGCTGGACGCGCTGCGCGACACGGGCGAGGCGCGGCGGCGGGCGATCGGCGCGGCGGCGCGCCGGCGGGTGCTGGCCGCCCATACCGGCGACCACCGCGCGGCCGAACTGGAAGGCTACGCGACCGAGGCCCTGCGCCGCCTGGCGCAGCGGCGGGTGACGGCTTGAAGATCGTCATCTTCGGGCTCTCGGTCAGCTCGTCCTGGGGGAACGGGCACGCGGCGCTGTGGCGCGGGCTGATCGGCGCGCTGCTGGCGGCGGGGCACCGCGTGACCTTCTTCGAGCGCGACGTGCCGTATTACGCCGCCAACCGCGACCTGCACGCGCTGCCGCCGGGCGGCACGCTGGCGCTGTACGGCGACTGGGCCGAGACGCTGCCGCGGATGCGGGCGGAGCTGGCCGACGCCGATGTCGGCATGGTGACCTCCTATTGTCCGGACGGGCTGGCGGCGACCGAACTCGTGCTGGGCGCCAACCTCGCCGTGCGCTGCTTCTACGACCTCGACACCCCCGTGACGCTCGCGCGCATCGAGGCGGGCGAGGAGGTGGGCTACATCGGCCCGGATGGGCTGGCGCCGTTCGACCTGGTGCTGAGCTACACCGGCGGCGGCGCGCTGGACGCGTTGCGCACCCGGCTGGGCGCGCGGCGCACGGTGCCGATCTACGGTTCGGTCGACCCGGGGACGCATCGCCCGGCCGAGCGACGCCCGGAATATGCGGCCGAACTCTCCTATCTCGGCACCTACGCCGCCGACCGGCAGGCCGCGCTCGAGCGGTTGTTCGTGGCGCCGGCGCGGCTGTTGCCGGCCAAGCGCTTCGTGATCGGCGGCGCGCAGTATCCGGATGGCTTCCCCTGGACGGCCAACACCTTCTTCGTCCGCCACCTGCCGCCGCCGGAACACCCGGCCTTCTACTCGTCGTCGCGGCTGACGCTGAACATCACGCGGGAGGCGATGGCGCGCATGGGCTGGTGCCCGTCCGGCCGGCTGTTCGAGGCGGCGGCGTGCGGCGTGCCGATCCTGTCGGACTGGTTCGCCGGGCTGGACGCGTTCTTCCGCCCCGGCGAGGAGATCCTGGTCGCGGAGAGCACGGCGGACGCCATGGCTGCCTTGCAGCTCGACGATGCGGCACTGGCGCGGATCGCCGGGCGGGCCCGGGCGCGGGCGCTGGAGGAGCACAGCGCCGCCCGCCGCGCCGCCGAGATGGTGGGGGCCTTCGAGGCCGCGCACTCGCGGGTCTCGGCCTGATGTGGGGCATCATCCCCGCCGCCGGCAACGGCACCCGCATCCAGCCGCTGGCGTTCAGCAAGGAGTTGCTGCCGGTCGGCTCGCGGCTGGACGCGAGCGGCGTGGAGCGGCCGCGGGCGGTCAGCGAATACCTGATCGAGCGCATGGTCCGCGCCGGAGCGGACAAGATCTGCTTCGTGATCTCGCCCTTCAAGAGCGACATCCTGCAGTATTATGGCGGCACGGTCGGCGACGTCGACATCGCCTATGTGTGCCAGGCCGGGGCGGCCGGGCTGTGCGACGCGATCTTCCGCGCGCTGCCGGTGATCGCGCCGGACGAGCCGGTACTGGTCGGGTTGCCCGACACGATCTGGTTCCCGTCGGACGCGCTGGCCGGGCTGCCGGACGACCGGCTGTCGTTCCTGTTGTTCCCCGTGGAGCGGCCGGAGCTGTTCGACGCGGTGGTGCTGGATGCGGAGAACCGGGTCGTGGAGATCGAGGTGAAGTCCGCCACCGCCCGGTCGCGCTGGATCTGGGGCGCGTTCAAGATGCCGGGCCGCACGCTGCGGGAGTTGCACGGGCTGTGGCTCGAGCGGGAGCGGCGGGACGAGTTCATGGGCACGCTGGTCAATGCGTGGCTGCAGCGGGGCGGGCAGGCCTGGGGCGTGTGCGCCGGCGAGAGCTATGTCGACGTCGGCACGCTGCACGGCTACCGGGAGGCCATCCGGTTGCTGGGGGGACAGGCCACGCCCGTGGCGGGCGGGGCCAGCAAATGGGAGCGGAGCAAAGCGTGACAGGCTGGACGGAAGAGCGGATCAGGCAGGAGGCGAAGGCGCTCGGCCCGTGGTTCCACAACATGGACCTCAACGGCGTCCGCACCGCGCCCGAGCATTTCCTGGGCGACTTCCCCCAGGTGAAATGGGAGCGCTTCCGGCACTGCCTGCCGGAGGACATGAGCGGGCGCACCGTGTTGGACATCGGCTGCAACGGCGGCTTCTACTCCATGGAGATGAAGCGGCGCGGCGCCGACCGCGTGCTGGGCATCGACTTCGACGAGGACTACCTCAAGCAGGCCCGCTTCGCCGCCGAGGTCCGCGGCATCGACGTCGAGTTCCGGCAGATGAGCGTCTACGACGTGGGCGCGCTGCGCGAGAAGTTCGACCTCGTCTTCTTCATCGGCGTGCTCTACCACCTGCGGCACCCCCTGCTGGCGCTGGACCTGATCCACGAGCACGTGGCCGGTGACCTGCTGGTGTTCCAATCGCTGCAGCGCGGGTCCAACGACATCGCCGAGGTCCGGGACGATTACGAGTTCTTCGAGCAGGCGCCGTTCGACGATCCCGGCTACCCGAAGCTGCACTTCATCGAGAAGAGCTACTCGCACGACAACACCAATTGGTGGGCGCCGAACCGGGCCTGCTCGGCGGCGATGCTGCGCTCGGCCGGCTTCTCCATCGAGGCGAACCCGGAGGAGGAGACCTTCATCTGTCGCCGCAGCGACCCGGCCGACCGACGCTACGGCGCCGTTTATCCAGCGAAGGCCTGACGCCATGATCGAAGCCGCGATGATCTGGAACGAGCCGAACAACAAGTCGCACTGGGATTTCGAGAACGACCCGGGCTGGGCCGTGTTCTCCGACATGACCCGGCTGGCCGGGCAGGCGATCGCCGCGGAGGCGCCGGGTCTGCCGCGCGTGCTGGGCGGGATCAGCCCGATCGACCCCGACTTCATCCGCGTGCTGCAATCGCACGGGGCGCTGGAGCACCTGGATGCGGTGGCCGTGCACGGCTTCCCGCTCGACTGGAACCATTGGATGCTGGAGGAGTGGCCGGCCAAGCTGGACAGCATCCGCGCCGTTACCGACCTGCCGCTCTGGGTGTCGGAAGTTGGCGTCTCCACCTTCGGCGCCGAGGAGGTGCAGGAATGGGCGCTGGGGCGCACGGCCGAGTTGCTGGTCGGGCGGGCGCCGCGCATCCACTGGTATAGCCTCTACGACTTGCCCGCTTCCTGGCCCGCCACCACCCGGCATCGCGAGGCGGAAGGCTCCTCCTACTACCGGCATTTCCACATGGGGCTGCTGGACGAGAACGGCCGCCCCAAGCTCGCGGCCAAGCGGTTCCACGAGTTCACGCCCGATCTCGGCATCTGCCAGTGGTTCCACTACGAGGACCACCGGCTGGACGATGCGGTGAAGTGGCTGGAGGATTTGGGCGTCACCTATATGCGCACCGGGCTGTCCTGGGCCGACTGGTTCCGCCCGGATTGCGAGAAGTGGTTCGACCGGCAGATGCGGGCGCTGGAGCGGTTCAAGGTGACGGCGACCTTCTGCTTCACGCCGGAGCACGAGGGCCAGTGGGAACACTACACGGCGGTCCCCAAGCACCCGGAGCATTTTGCCGAGTTCTGCGCGGCCATGATCCGCCGCTATGCGCCCGGCCGGGCGGAGGCGATCGCCCCCGCAGGCGCTCCGCTGCCGGCAGCGGCCGGCTAGCGCCGTGCTGGCGGCGCTCGGCGGCCGGGCGACGGTGGCGGCGCCGGTGGCGCTGGTGGTGGCGCATCCGGACGACGAGACGCTGGCGGCGGGCGGCAGCCTGCACCTGTTCCGCCAGTTGTTGCTGGTCCATGTGACGGACGGCGCGCCGCGTCGGCTGGGCGATGCGGCGCGGGAGGGCTTCGCCGACCCGGCCGCCTATGCCGCCGCCCGCGCCGCCGAGCTGGACGCCGCGCTGGCGCTGAGCGGCGCCCGGCCGGAGCGCGTCGCCTTCGGCATCCCCGATCAGGACGCGACCGACCGGGTGGACGAGTTGGCCGACCGCTTGCGCGACCTGCTGGCCGCGCGCGGCGTCGGAACGGTGCTGACCCACGCCTATGAGGGCGGCCACCCGGACCACGACGCGGTGGCGCTCGCGGCGGCACGGACGGGCGCTGAGGTCTTCGAGTTCGCGGGCTACCATGCGGATGCGCGAGGTGCGCTCCGGACCGGCGACTTTCTGCCGACCTCGCCCGACCGGGCAGCGTCGACCGCGGTGCGGTTGCCGCCCCACGATCTCGAGCGCAAGCGCGCCATGCTCGCCTGCTTCCGCACGCAGCAGGCGATCCTTTCCCATTTCGACCCGGAGACCGAGCGGTTTCGCCGGGCGCCGCCGTATGACTTCTCGGTGGCGCCGCATCCGGGACGGCTGCTCTACGAGGAGTGGGGGTGGATGACGGGCGAAACATGGCGGGAGCGGGTCCGATGCGCCGCCTGACCGTCGTCAGCGTCGCCTTCAAGCTCGCGCCGGTCGGGCCGGACGCCGTCGGCGGGTCCGAGCAGGTGTTGTCGGCGATCGACGGGGCGCTGGTGGCGGCGGGGCACCGTTCGTTGGTGGTGGCGATGGCGGGGTCGGCGGTGGCGGGCGAGTTGCGGCCGTTCGCGGCGCCGTCGCCGGGGGCGCCGATCGACGACGACGCGGTGCGGCTGCAGCGCGACCGCGTGCAGGACGCCCTGCTGCGGACGTTGGCGGAGGTGCCGGCCGACGTGGTGCACATGCACGGGCTGGACTTCCACGAATACGCGGTGCCCCCGGGCCCGGCCATGCTGGCCACCCTGCACCTGCCGCCGGACTGGTATCCACCCGGCGCGTTCGAGACGGGGCGGCCCGCGACCTGGCTGCATTGCGTGTCGCAGAACGAGGCCAGCCGGGCGCGCTCCGTGCCGCACATGCTGCCGCCCATCCCGAACGGCGTGCCGGTGGAGCAACTGGGCGCCACGCGGGTCAGCAAGCGGCCGTATGCGCTGATGCTGTCGCGGGTGTGCCCGGAGAAGGGGCTGCACCTGGCGCTGCAGGCGGCGCGCGCGGCCGGGGTCACGCTGCTGATCGGCGGCGAGCTGTTCCCCTACGCGGCGCATCGCGACTATTTCGCCCGCGAGGTGGAGCCGCTGTTGGGCGAGCGCTGGCGCTACCTCGGCCCGCTCAATTTCGCGCGCAAGCGGCGGCTGCTGGCGGGCGCGCGCTGCCTCCTGATCCCCAGCCTGGTGGCCGAGACCAGTTCGCTGGTGGCGATGGAGGCGGCAAGCTGCGGCACGCCGGCGATCGCGTTCCGCAGCGGCGCGTTGCCGGAAGTGGTGGAAGACGGCGTCACCGGCTTCGTGGTGGACGACGTGGCGGGCATGTCGGCCGCGCTCGCCCGCGTGGACGCGATCGACCCGGCGCGCTGCCGCGCCATCGCGCAGGCCCGCTTCTCCCAGCGCCGCATGACGGATGCCTACCTCGCCCGCTACGGGGACCTCGCCGCGCGGGCCGTCAGCCGCGCGGCCTGAGCCTGTGATCCGCCTGATCGAGAGCGAGGCGGGGCTCGCCGGGCTCGCGGAGCCGTGGGCCGCGTTGTGGGCGCGCTGCCCGGCGGCGACGCCGTTCCAATCGCCGCACTGGCTGCTGCCCTGGTGGCGGCAGTTCGGCACCGGCCAGCCCCGGGTGGCGACGCGTTGGCAGGACGGGACGCTGACCGGCATCCTGCCGCTCTACGTGCTGGCCGCCGAACGCAAGGCACTGCCCATCGGCGCGGGCACGACCGATTACCTCGACGGCTTGGGCGAGCTCAACGGCCTGCTCCCGGTCGCGCTGGAGCGGTTGGCCGCCGACCCGGTCGACGGCCTGGACCTGATCGAGGTGCCGCCCTGGTCGGCGCTGCGGCGCCAGGAAGTGCCGGGTTGGGCGGCGGCGTGGGGCGAGGGGAGCCCGTGTCCGGTCGCGCCGCTGCCGGCCTTGCCGGGCCCGATCCGGCGCAAGCTGCGCATGAACCGCAACCGGGCGGAGCGGGCGGGCGGCTGGCAAGTAATCGATGCGGGCGCCGCCGGGCTGGGCGAGCTGGTGCGGTTGCATCAGCAGCGTTGGACAGGGCAGGGCGAGCCGGGCGTGTTGGCCGACCCGGCGGTGCTGGCATTCTGGCGGGAGGCGATGCCGGCGCTGGCCGGCGCCGGGCTGCTTCGGATGCGGCTGCTGACGGTGGGTGGCACGGTGGCGGCGGCGATCCTGGCGCTGGTCGCGCCCGGGCGGATCTTCTTCTACCTGAGCGGCTTCGACGACGCGCAGGCCTTCGTTAGCCCCGGCACGCTGCTGCTCGGCGCCATGCTGGAGGAGGCGGGGGCGGAAGGGCGGACGGAGGCACACTTCCTGCGCGGGCAGGAAGCCTACAAATACGCCTGGGGCGGGGTGGACCGGCGCAACTACGCCGGGCGGTTCTCGCCGCTCTCCAGCGTGGATTCCACGTAGACCTTCTGGGTGAACACCATCGCAGCGGCGGTGAGCGGCGTGGCCAGGATGACGCCGAGGAGGCCGAACAGCGTGCCGAGCACGGTCTGCGACAGGATCGTCACCGCGGGCGGCAGGTCCACCGTGCGCTTCTGGATGATCGGCGCGATCACGTTGCCTTCCAGCATCTGGACGGCGGCGACCAGAATGGCGGTGTAGAGCGCCAGGTCGGCACCCTGCGAGGAAGCGATCAGCAACGCGGGCAGCGAGCCGGCGAGCGCGCCGATATACGGCACGAAGTTCATCAGCCCGGCGATCAGCGCGAGGGTCCAGGACAGCTTCACCCCCAGCAGGAACAGGCCGACCCCGGTCAGCACCGTCACCACCGCCATGTCGAAGAGCTGGCCGACGAACCAGAGCTGCAACGCCTCGCCCATGTCGTCCATCACCTCGCGCCCGCGCGGGCGCCACGGCACCGGCAACAGGCGCACCAGCCCATCGCGGTAGAGCCCGGGGGAGGCGGCGAAGAACAAGGCGGTGGCGACCAGGATGACCAGCGTGCTGCCCAGCCCGAGCACCGAGTTGGCGACGATCGGCACGTAGCTGCCGAGCTTGCCGGCGACCGACCAGCCGGACACGCCCTCCACCCGGTCGGCCAGCTCGCGGCCCCAGCTGGTGCCCATGATATAGGACTGCGCGCGCTCGCCCTGCTGCACCAGGTTGCGCGCGATCTCGCTGGTCTGGTCGGCGATCTCCGGGCCGCGCCACCAGATCGCGCCGCCGGTCACGGCCAGCAGCCCGACGATGATCAGCAGCAGCGCCCAGCCGCGCGGCAGCCCGGTCCACCCATTGATCTTCGAGGCGCCGCCGTGCAGCACGCAGGCCATCAGCACGGCCGCGAACACCAGCAGCAGCACGGCCGACAGCAGCCAGATCAGCAGCATCGCCAAGCCGAGCAGGAGCGCGACGCGGAGGCTGACGGCGATGGAATGGAGGTCGCGGCGCGAGGTCATGGCGCCGTGTAGCCGAAGCCGCCCCGGCTGGGCAGCCGTTTTGGCGACCGTTACCGAACCGTTTCCGGCAGCGCGGGCCCGTCGGACCGGTCGGCGCCGGAAAAACGGCTCGCCAGGCGTAGCACCGCCGGCCGGGTCAGGAGGCGGAGCAGGCTGTGCAGCGCGAACACGCCGATCCGCGTGCGCGGCTGCATGATCCGCGGCGCGATCTTGGGGACGCCCTGGCCGCGTGCGGCGAGCGGCCGCATGAAGCGCTCGAATTCGGAGAAGGCGCTCGGCAGGTCGGAGGCTTCCTTCATGGCGCCGGCCAGCACGGCTGCGCCGGTGACGGCCAGGCTCGCGCCGATGCCGCCGAGCGGCGTGACGCACCAGGCGGCGTCGCCGAGCAGGACCACGCGGCCGTTCGACCAGCGCGGCAGGCGGACCTGGCGCAGCACGTCGAATTAAAAATCGTCGGTCTCGGCCATGCCGTCCAGGACGCGGCCGGTCTGCCAGCCGGCTCCGGCGAAACGCTCGCGTAGCCAGGCCTTCTGCTGGTCCGGGCGCCAGTCCAGCAGGTCGCGCCGGCGGCCCTGCTGGATCAGCATCGCCCGCGCGGTGCCGTGCCGGTCCGGGCGGAGCGAGACGCTGCGGCCGCGCGCGGCGGGAAACCAGCGCCAGCTCCGATCGTCGTCCGGGCGGCGCGGAATGGTGAAGTAGGCGATCGCGACGTCCATCCAGCGGGGTCGGTTCTCGCCGGGGAACATCATCTCGCGGGTGGTCGAGCCCACGCCTTCGGCCACGATCACGGCATCGAAGCGCTCGGTCCGGTCGCTGCGGAAGGTGACGTCGACGCCCGCCGCGTCCTGGGAGATGGTGGCGACCGCCTCGCCGAAGCGCCAATCGGCCCGGTCCCGCGCGGCGTCGAACAGCAGGTGGGCCAGGTCGCCACGCAGGATCTCCATCTCCGCCGTGGGTCCGCCATCGCCGACGCCGACCGCGGCCACGACCCGGCCCGTGCGGTCCACCCAGGCCGTGCCCTCCTCGCCGGTGCCGGCGCGAAGGGCAGCTTCCTCCAGCCCCATGCGGCGCAGCACCTCGCGCGCCAGCCCGCGGACGTCCACGTTCTGGCCGCCATCGCGGAACGCCGGCGCGCGCTCGGCCACCACGACCTCGAAGCCGAACCGCGCGAGCCACCAAACCGCCGCACAGCCCGCGATGCTGGCCCCGGTGATCAGGACCCGCTTCATGGCTACAGGTAGGCCGCGCCGGCTTCGGTGGCGAAGCGGTCCGGCGGGCCTTCCCACACGGTGTGCGCGTGTTCCAGCACGTAGACCCGGTCCGCGTGCGGCAGCGCGAACGTCACGTTCTGCTCGCCGAGCAGCACGGTGATGTCGGTCGATTGCCGCAGCCGCTCCAGCGCGCGGGACAGTTGCTCGAGGATGACCGGCGCCAGCCCCAGCGTCGGCTCGTCCAGGATCAGCAGCTTGGGCTTCATCATCAGCGCCCGCGCGATGGCCAGCATCTGCTGCTCGCCGCCCGACATGGTGTTGGCGTTCTGCGCTTCGCGCTCCTGCAGCCGCGGAAACAGCTCGAACAGCCAGGCGAGTTGGCGCAGGCGGTCGGCCTCGCCGAGGTGCTGGCCGCCGAGGTCGAGGTTCTCGCGCACGGACATGTCGCCGAACAGCTCGCGCGTTTCCGGGCAATGCACGATGCCGCCGCGGGCGATGGCGGCGCCCGATTTGCCGCGGAGGGTCTGCCCGGCGAAGCGGATGGCGCCCTCGTAGGGCAGCAGGCCGGAGATGGCGTTGAACAGCGTGGTCTTGCCGGCGCCGTTGAGGCCGACGACGGACACGAACTCGCGCTCGTGCACGTGCAGGGACACGGCGCCGAGCGCCTGCGCCTTGCCGTAGAACACCGACAGATCGGCGACCTCGAGCAGCGGGGTGGCGCCGTCGGCGAAGCTGGTCTCGGGGCGCGCGGCGGTGGTGATGGCGCCGCCGAGATAGACCCGGCGCACCTGCTCGTCGCGCATGACCTGCTCGGCGGTGCCGACCGCGATGCGCTCGCCCAGGTACATCGCCACCACGCGATCGGCCAGGGCGGCGACGCTCTTGACGTTGTGGTCCACCAGGAGGACGGCGCGCCCATCGGCCTTGAAGGTGCGGATCAGGGCGGAGAAGGTTTCCGTTTCCGCCTTGGTCAGCCCGGCGAACGGTTCGTCGACCAGCACCACGTCCGGATGGCGGGCGATGGCCTTGGCGAGCTCGAGCTTGCGCAGGTCGGCGAAGGGCAGGGTGGAGGGCCGGCGGTCCAGCACGTGTTCCAGGCCGACGCGCTCGGCGATGGCGCGGGCTTCGCGCTCGTGCGCCGGGTCGGCGAGGAGTCGGAGCAGGCTGTCGGGCAGCAGGGCGAGGGTGATGTTCTCCAGCACGGTCTGGCGCTGCAGCGGGCGGGAATGCTGGAACACCAGTCCCACGCCCTGCCGCGCGATGCGGTGCGCGGGCTGGCCGGCGACGTCCACCCCGCGGACCCGGACGCGGCCCTCCGTCGGCCGCTCGATCCCCATGACGCATTTCATCACGGTGGACTTGCCGGAGCCGTTGGGGCCGATCAGCCCGACGATCTCGCCGGCCGCGACGTCGAACGTCATGCCCTTGACGGCCACGAGCCCGCCGAAGCGCTTGGTCAGGTTCTGCACCTGCAGCAGCGGTCCGGCCATCAGGCGCGCTCACCCCTGCGGCCAGTTATCACGCCAACGAAGCCGTTGGGAGCGACCAGCACGACGACCAGGGCCAGGGCGGAGACGATGAACGTCGCCAGCTGGCCGGTGGAGCGCAGCGCCTCCGTCATGGCGATCAGGAAGATGGTGCCGATCGCCGCCCCGATGATGGTCCGCCGCCCGCCGATCACGGCCGCGATGATGATCTGCACGCCCACGGTGATGGCGATCAGCGTCGTGGTGGATGCGGTGCCCATGTAGAACACCAGCAGGGCGCCGGAGAGGCCGGAGAAGAAGGCGCTGATCACGAAGGCGGCCAGCTTGTGCTTGGTGACGTTGAAGCCGAGCGCGCCGGCCTGCACCGCGTCCTGCCCGCTGGCCTGGAGGATGAGGCCCATGGGCGAGCGGGACAGGGCGAATAGGATGGCGCCGCAAACGGTCATGAAGGCCCAGGCGATCCAGTAGTTGGTCGCCGCGTCGATGGACAGCACGTCCGGCACCATGAGGCCGATCTCGCCGCCGGTGAAGCCGGCGAACACGACCACGAGGTTCTGCAGGATCAGCACCGCGACCAGCGTGGTGAGCCCGAAATACGGCCCGGTCAGCCGCAGCGCCGGCAGCGCCAGCGCGATGCCGCCCACCACGGCGATGGCGGTGCCGAGCACCACGCAGAGCCAGATCGGCAGCCCGTGGTTGTTGAGGATACCCGCCCCGTAGGCGCCGAGGCCGATCAGGAAGGTGGGGCCGAAATTGACCTCGTTGGCGAAGCCGAACAGGAGGTCCCACGCCATGGCGAAGACGCTGAAGTAATAGGCCACCGTGAGCACGCCCAGGATGTAGCCGGAGGCGGCCCAGGGCAGCACGCCCAGCAGGGCGAGCCCGCCCAGGACGGCGGCGGTGAGAACCAAGCGCATCAACGCCTCCCCAGGATGCCGCGCGGGCGGACGTACATGACGATCACCAGCAGCAGCAGCGCCGGGATGAACCGGTAGGAGGTGGAGCCGATATTGGTGCCGAAGAGCTGGTCGAAATAGGCGGTGACGGTCTCGATGTAGCCCACGATGTAGGCCGCGATCAGCGAGCCCGACACGCTGCCGAGCCCGCCCAGCACCACGATGGAGAAGGCGCTGCCGGTCAACGGCCCCGCGCTGTAGGACGAGACGCCGAGAAACATGCCGAGCAGCACGCCGGCGGTCCCGGCCAGCACGCCGTAGATGGTCCAGACCACGAGGTAGATGCCCGACAGCTCGATGCCGAGCAGCGTCACGCCGCGGGCGTTCATGGAGGCCGCCAGGACCGCCTTGCCGGTGCGGGTGCGGTTGACCAGCAGCCACAGGATGCCGATCGCGGCCCAGCAGATCACGCCGGTCATCAACTCGTTGGCGGGCGTGCGCACCCCGGCCAGCTGCACCACGCCGGGGATGATGGGCAGCACGGTCTTGGCGCTGTCGGTGAAGAAGTAGGCGATCAGCTCCTGCATCATGATGCCCCAGAGCAGGGTGGCGGTCAGGATGAAGATCTCCCGTTCCTCATCGCGGATCAGGCGGGAACGCTGGATGGGCCGGACCACGACGCCGTAGGTCAGCAGCGCCAGCACGATCCCGGTGCCGATGCCGAACAGCGCACCCCAGTACGGCCCGGTGCCGAGCAGCGCGTTGGCGGCCCAGGCGGCGACGGCGGCGGCGACCATCATCGATCCGTGCGACAGGTTCAGCACGCCGGAGACGCCGAAGATGAGGGTGAAGCCGGTGGCGCCGAGCGCGTAAAGGGCGCTGATCGCGAAGCCGTCGATCAGGATTTGGAGCAGGACCATGTAACCTCTTTCTTCTCGCGCCCGCACGCGATGCGGGAGCGGGCGAACGGCCCGGCGAGACAGACCTGCTGACGGGGAAACGCTGCCGCCGGGCCCTCCCCCGCGCGGGACGGGGAAGGGCGGGCAGGCAGACGGTTACGGGGCGGAGTTGATCTTGATGAAGCTGGGGAACTGCACGGTGCCGTTGGCGAGGTTGGCCGGCCACAGGTTCACCTGCTTGCCGTCTTGCCACTGAAGGAACAGGCCCTCGACGCCGCCGGCGCCCGTGACCAGCGTGTGCGGGTTGGGGGTGTCCCGGCCGGTGAACTTGATCTGGCCGATGACGCCCTGGTAGTCGGTCTTTTCCAGCTCGGTCACCAGCTTGTCCGCATCGTCCGACCCGGCGCGCTTGATCGCCTCCGTCAGGTAGTACACCTGATCGTAAGCGGTGTAGCCGGCATAGGAGGGCGGGCTGCCGAAGCGCTTCGAGTAGGCGTCCACGAACGGGTTGGTCTTGGGTGTCACCGGCACGCCGGGGCCGGAGATGGACTGGAACAGCACGCCGGACGCGGCGCCGTTGGTGTCGTTCCAGAACGTCGCGCTGGTCGCTTGGGACGAGATGCCGAACATCGGCATCGGCACCTGCTGGTTCTTCCACTGCACGGTGGGCTGCACGCCCACGTGGCTGATGCCGGTCACGATGATGTCCGGCTTGCTCGACTCGATCTTGTTGAAGATGGGCGTGAAGTCGGTCGTGTCGGGCGAGAAGCGGATGTGGTCCAGCACCTTGATGCCGATGGTCGGCAGGCATTTCTCGTAGCCGGCGTCGAGCGGGGTGGTCCAGGCGGCGTCTTCGCTCATGATCACGGCGGTCTTGGCCTTGACGCCTGCGACCATCATCGTCTTGCCGGCCTCGCAGACCAGGTTGGCCAACGAGGTGGAGGTGACGTAGCCGTGGAACGAGTATTTGAGCCGCTCGTAATCCTTGCCCACGTTGGCGCTGATGACGTCCGATGAGGCGCCGGGGGTGATCATCACGGTCTTGAGCCGGCTGGACCAGGGCTGCAGGGCGAGCACGACCTCGCTGATGTAGCTGGCGATGACGACGTTGACGTGGTCCTCGCTGACGGCGCGCTGGAAGGCGCGCACGGCGTCGGCGGCGGAGGAATGGTCGTCATAGACGATCACCTCGACCTTGCGGCCGTCCACGCCGCCCTTTTCGTTGATCTCGTCGGCGGCGAGTTGGGCGGCCTTAGAGATCGACGCGCCGGCGATCGCCTGCGCTTCGGCAATCACGCCGATGCGGATCGGCTTGGCCGCGGTCTGCGCCTGTGCGCTTCCCAGCGCGGTGCTGGCCAGCAAGGCGAGCGCCAGGGCGCCCCCGGTCGCGATCCTACGGGCCAGTCGGCCCCCCATCTCACCAGCCGTCATTGCGCACCCACCCCGTTGCGATGTTGTTCGTTCTGCGTCGCCCGCCGACACTACAAGATCAGCACCGCAGGTCCAGGGCCGCTTGCCGCGCCTCCGGTCAGCCGAACAGGTGGCGGGGGCTGGCGGCGCGCAGCGTGTCGCCGAGGGCGGCGCCGGCTTCCGCCGCGTCGGCCCGGGCGCACTCGGTCGTGCGGCGGATCAGGAAACCACCATCGGCCTGGGCGACCAGCCCGGTGATGCGCAGCCGGTCGTCGCCCAGCAGTTCCGCGTGGGCGCCGATGGGGGTGTGGCACGAGCCGTCCAGCGAGCCGAGCACGGCGCGCTCGGCCTGCGCCTGCACGTCGGCATCCTTGTCGCTCAGCGCGGACAACAGGCGGCGCAGCTCCGTGTCGCCGGCGCGCACGGTGATGCCGACGATGCCCTGGCAGGCCGCGGGCAGCATGGTCGCCGTGTCGATCGCCAGGTCAGCCTCGTGCTCCAGGCCCAGCCGTCGCAGCCCGGCCATGGCGAGCAGGGAGGCGGCGAACTCGCCGCGGCGCACCTTGTCGAGGCGGGACTGCACGTTGCCGCGGATCACGGTCACGGCCAGGTCGGGCCGGTCGTGCAGCAACTGCGCCTGCCGGCGGACGGAGGAGGAGCCGATCAGGGCGCCGCGCGGCAGCTCCGGATAAGGAAGGCCGGCCGCGTCGGAGGTGTCGCAGGCCGGGCCGAGGATCAGCGCGTCGCGGCAATCCTCGCGGGGCAGCACGCAGGCCAGCACGATGCCGGGCGGCAGCTCGGTCTCGAGGTCCTTGAGGCTGTGCACCGCCATGTCGATGCGGCCGTCCAGCATGGCCTCGTGCAGTTCCTTGGAGAACAACCCCTTGCCGCCCACGTCGGCGAGCCGGACGCCGGAGGCCTGGCTCTTGTCGCCGGTGGTGCGGATCGCGAGCTCCTGGAACACCTCCATGCCGTGCAGCACGGGGCAGAACCGGGTCAGCCGGGCCATGAAGGCGCGGGTCTGCACCAGCGCGAGCGGCGAGGCGCGGGTGCCGATCTTCAGCGGAAGAGCCGGGCAGTGCCGCCCCACCTTGGCGCGCGCGGCGGCCACGATGTCGGACGGACGGTTGGCCAGGGTGTCGCCCATGTCCAGGGTATCTCCCATGTTCTGTTTCCCCTCAGGCACTGAATGGCCCGTTCAAACGCACGATCGCCAGGTTCAGGATCCCGGCGAACAACACCCAGATAAGATACGGCACCAGCGCCCACCCGGCGGTGCGGCTGATCGGGAACACGACCAGCAGCAGCGCCAGAATGGACAGCCAGAACGGGATCACCTCCGAAAGGGCCCAGTCCGGTCGGCGCATGCCGAAGAACAACTCGCTCCACAGCACGTTCAGCAACGCGTTCAGCGCGAACAGCCCCAGGAGGCGGCGGCGCTTCTCGCGGTCGGCAATCCGGTTCCAGGCCAGCACGCCCGCCAGCGCGGTCAGCCCGTAGATCAACGTCCACACGGGTCCGAACAGCCAATCCGGCGGCTGCCAGGACGGCTTGTTCAGCGCGTAGTACCACGGGCCGATCTGCGTCGCCGCGCCGCCCAGCAGGGCGACGAGCACGGCGCAGCCGGCCGCGGTCGCGACGGGGCGGCTGAGCGTCAAGCGCGCGACTTGGCAGTGGCGGCCCGCAGCCGGCCGAGGCCCAGCAACTGTGCGGTATCCTTGAGGAACACCCGCACGTGCGCCATCGGGTCGCGCTTGGCGATCCGCTTGTTCATGTAGCTGTCCCAGGTGAGACGCTGCACGTCGGGGTCGCGGCACATTTTGACAAAGGTCTCGCGGCGCTTGTCGCTGCTGTACCAGAACCACTGCATGAGGCCGAGGATCAAGAACACGCGGCCATGCGCCTTCATGAAGCGCTTGCGGGCGGTGCGGAGCGAGCGGGCTTCCCCGGTCTGGCACAGCAGCTCCACCGCGTCGCCGGCCAGGCGGCCGCCCAGCATGGCGTAGTAGATACCTTCGCCGGAGGCGGGCGCGACCACGCCGGCCGCGTCGCCGGCCAGCACGACGTCGCGGCCGTTATCCCAGCGCTTCATCGGGCGCAGCGGGATGGGGGCGCCCTCGCGGCGGATGGTCTCCAGCTCGGCCAAGCCCATCTGCTCGCGCAACCGGGTCACGGCGGGGCGGAGGCCGAAGCCCTTCTGCGCCGAGCCGGTGCCGATGCTCATCGTGTCGCCGTGGGGGAACACCCAGGCGTAGAAGTCGGGCGAGAGCGGGCCCTGGTAGTAGATGTCGCACCGGGTCGGGTCGTAGTCGGGCGAAGGCGCCGGGGCGCGGACGATCTCGTGGTAGGCGAACACGTATTTGACGTGGTCGGCACCCGGAACGCATTGCCGCGCCACCGCCGACTTGGCGCCGTCGGCGCCAATCACGGTGCGGGCGCGAGCGCTGATCTCTGCCGTGTCGCCCTTGGGCGTCCAGTGCACGCGGGCCATGCCGTCGGGGTCGCGGCTGACGCGCTCGAACTGGCCGGAGCGGCGTTCGGCGCCGGCGCCGGCGGCGCGCTCACGGAGCCATTCGTCGAAGCCGTCGCGGTCGACCATGCCGACATAGCCGCCCTCGATGGGCATGTCGGCCTCGGCCCGGCTCGGCGCCACGATGCGCGCACCGCTGGCCCGTGCGACCAGCAGGTGGTCGGGGATGGCGAAGTCGCGGATCAGGATGGGCGGCACGGCGCCGCCGCAGGGCTTGATGCGGCCGGCCTTGTCCAGCAGCAGCACGGTGCGGCCGCGGCCGGCCAGGTCGTGCGCGGCGGTGGCGCCGGCGGGGCCGCCACCCACCACGACGGCATCGTATGTCGGCTCGTTCATGCCGTCGCTTCCCTTTTGGTTGCCAAGTGGGTGAGTTCCGGTGCCGTCCGCACGGCCGGCGCGGCCGCGAACAGCCCGGCAGCCAGGCGTGCGGCGAACAGAAAGGCGGCGGCCTCGGCGACGAACACGGTGCCGTAGGCGAGCGCCGGGTCGCCCACGACCCGGTGCGCCAGGTCGGAGGCGGCGGTGCCGAGCAGGCCGCCGGCACCAAAGGCGAGCGCCTGCGCGGCGCCCCATAGGCCGATGCGGGTGCCGTCGCGCGCACCGCGGCCTTCGGCGGCCAGGCCGAGCATGGCGCCGATGGCAGAGGCGGCAAAGGCACCATTGGCGGCGCCGAGCGCGAACACCACCGGGCGCAGCGGCACGGCCGGCACCAGCGCGGCCGCCCCGAGCAGCAGGATGCCGGCGGCCGAGGCGATGCAGCCGCCGGTGGTCCAGCCCCGCATGACCCGGCCGCGATACGGCCCGGCCCACACGGTCGCCACCGCGACGACGGCCATGCCGACCAGCACGCCGGCATGTTGCAGCCCGGTCAGCGCCGCAGTCTGCCCGGGCGTGAGCCGCCACACGGCGCCGGCGAACGGCTCCAGCAGCAGCTCCTGCGCCGAGTAGGCCAGCATGGAGACGAATACGAATTGGGCGAAGCGCCGCGATTGCCGCTCGCGCCAGATCTCCCGCAGCGCCGGCCCGAACGGGGCGCGGGCGGCGGGCGCCGGCGCGGCTGCCGCGCCCTCCACGCCCCAGACCGCGAGCAGGGTGACGACCACGGCGAGCACGCCGACGCCGGCGGTGAGTTCCAGCAGCCGGGCCGGCGAGAACGGCTCCAGCAGCCGCGACGCGACCCCGGCCGTCACCGCGATGCCGGCGATCATCATGAGCCACAGGATGGTGGCGGCGGCGGCGCGGCGGTGCGGGGCAGCACGGTGCGCCACCAGGGTGAGCAAGGAGGTGCCGGCGGCGCCGACGCCCAGGCCGAGCCCGACGAAGCCAATCGCCGCGATCGCGATCCCGGCGGCGGCGGCGGTCGGCACCAGGCACGCGCCCGCGGCGGCGACGACGCTGCCCGCGGCCATGGCGGCCACGCCGCCGACGATCCACGGCGTGCGCCGCCCGCCCATGTCGGAGCCCCAGCCCATGCGCGGCCGCAGCACCTGCACCGCGTAGTGCAGCGCCACCAGCGCGCCCGGCAGCACCGCCGGCAGCGCGAACTCGACCACCATGACCCGGTTCAGCGTGGAGGTGACCAGCACCACGACGCTGCCCAGCGCGGTTTGCACCAGGCCGAGCCGGAAGATGCCGAGCCAGGTCATGCCCCCGCTCGTCACGACAGCCCCCGCAGCGCAAAGGCGGCGATCAGCATGCCGAGCACGTAGAGCGTGGTGCCGGTGGAGTTGTAGAAGATGGCCTGCCGGTGCGGCGCCCGCAGGAAGCGCGGCATCAGGGCGAACTGCGCGAGTAAGAGGGCGGCCACGCCCGCCGCATGCCACGGCGCACCCCAGCCGAGCAGCAGGCCGATGACCACGACTTGCGGCAACGCCATCACCCAGCACGCCAGCGACGCCGCGCGCTCGGCGCCGAGGATGACGGGCAGCGAGCGGATGCCGGTCTGCCGGTCGCCTTCCATGCTCTTGAAATCGTTCAGCGTCATGATGCCGTGGGCACCCAGGCTGTAGAGCAGCGCGACCCCGATGATGCGGGCGTCGGGCAGGGCGCCGCCCATCACGGCGGCGCCGGTGAACCAGGGCAGCCCCTCGTAGCAGGCGCCGCAGGCCGCGTTGCCCCACCAACCGTTGCGCTTGAGCCGCAGCGGCGGCGCGCTGTAGGCCCAGGCGAGCGCTAGGCCGAGCAAGGCGGCGCCGAACGCCCATGGCCCGAGCGCGGAGGCCACGGCGACCGACAAGGCGGTCCAGGCGATGGCGATCCACAGCCCGGTGCGACCCGGCAGGCGGCCGGACGGGATCGGCCGGTCCGGCTCGTTGATGGCGTCCACGTGCCGGTCGAACCAGTCATTGGCGGCCTGGCTGGTCGCGCAGACCAGCGGGCCGGCCAGGGCGATGCCCATCAGCGCGTGGACCGGCCGCTCGCCGAGCGGGACGCCGGAAGAGAGCACGCCGCAGCCAAACGCCCACATGGGGGCGAACCAGGTGATGGGCTTGAGCAGCTCCAGCGCGGCCGGCCAGCCGGAGCGGCGGGCGGTCTTCACCGCCGGACCGGTCTCGGGGCGCAGCTCGGGCAGGGTGGCCGACAAGGCTAGTTGGCCTCGGCCGCTTCGTCGGCGCCGGCGCCGAGGTCGCCGAGGCCGTAGCGGCGCAGCTTCACGTAAAGGCTCTGGCGCGAGAGGCCGAGCATCTCGGCGGCCGAGGCGCGGTTGTTGCCGGTGAGGTCGAGCGCGGCCTCGATGCAGAGCCGCTCGATCACCTCCGTGGCCTCGCGCACGAGGTCCTTGAGCGGCACCTGGCCGATCAGCTCGGTCAGTTGCTCGACGGAGCGGGGCAGGGCGCGGGCGGCGGCCGGGCCGTCGGCGGCGACCGGCGGTGCCATGCGGGGCGCGACGTTGCGGATAGCGAAGCCGTAGCAGGCCTGGCCGCCGTTGAGCACGGAGACGGCGGAGATCTCGACCGGCACGACCGCGCCGTCCTCGCCGCGGACGGTGCTGGCGAAGAAACGAACGGCGCCGCGCTGGCGCAGGTTGGCGAGCAGCACGGGGACGTCGACGCCGGCCGTGCCGATCCAGTCGTCGAGCGGGCGGCCGCGGCCGCTCTCCTCGTGGGCGAGTTCGACCATCTCGAAGAAGGCGGCGTTGCCGACGATGACCCGGCCATCCGCATCGGTGACCACGAAGCCGTCCGGCGCGCGCTCGACGGCCCAGAGCAGCTTGATGCGGGCACTGGGCACGCTGCCGGCCACGGGCAGGTCGGCCGCGGAGACGCGCACCAAGAACAGCGACTCCGCGTCTTGGCGGAAGAACGACGCCTTGACGGTCATCTCGCGGCCGCTGGCGGTGCGCGCCGCAACCTCGTCGACGCGGACGCCGGCGCGCACGGCGCCGAGATGGGCCTCCACCAGCGCGACGGATTCGGGGGTGAACAGCGCCGACAGTGCGGTGCCGGGCAGATCGGGGGTCTCGCCGCCGAACACGGCCTGGGCGGCCGGGTTGGCCTCGAGCACGCGCATGCGCGCCGCATCGAGGATCAGCACGGCCTCGCCGGAGAGCTGGAACAGCAGGCGATAACGGGTCTCGACATCGCGCAGGCGGCCGTAATCGCGCTCGAGGTTCTGCTGGGCGTTGACCAGGCGCTGCTGCAGCACGGAAAGGTCACGCAGGTCACGGCCGAACGCGACCAGGCGGCCGCCCTCGAGCTGGACGCAGCAATAAAGAATGGGGATGGAGCGGCCATCGGTCGCGAGGTGGTTGATGTGGCGCCAGCGGGTCTCGGCCTCGCCGGCGGCCCCGGCCAGCAGGGCGGCGACCTTGGGCCGGCTATCGGGGGCGACGATGGCGGTGAATTCCTGGCCGCGCCAGGCGGCGGAGTCGCGTAGTTCGGCGGCCAGGCCATCCGAGCGGATGGCGGCGTCGTTCACCGCGCCGGTGCCGTCGAGCACGAGAGTGATGTCGGAGGCGGCGGCGATGAGGGTGGCGGCGGCCTCCGAGTCGAGGTCGCCCAGGGCCGTTCCGGGAAAGGCGAACTGCATCACGCGTTCCATCCGATCCTGGCGAAGTGGGAAGGCAGCGCGACCCTCCTTCACTGCGGGGTTGCGCGGGTCGGCACGAGCGCCGCCGCGACCGTGACGGCATCGGCGCCGTCGCGCCCGGTGCCGTCGGCACCGATGGCGAGGGCGAGCGCCGGGTCGTCGATGAAAGGGAGGCCGCCGACCATGACGATCAGCGCCGGGTTGCGCGATGCGGCGCGGACGGCGGCGATGTGCAGCCGGGCGGCGTCGATCGCGCCGACGAATGAGATGGAGAAGCCGACTAGGTCGACCCACTCGTTGCGGACGGCGGCGGCGAGCGCGGCCCCGTCGGCCATGCCGGCGGTCGAGACGTCCCAGCCGGCGCGGACAAAGAAGTCGCGCAGCATGGACACCCCGAAGCCGTGCTGCTCGCCGGGCAGCGGCATCAGCAGGGCGCGGCGGCCGGGAGCGACCAGCAGCGGCGCGTCGTGCAGGAAGTGGGCACGCTCGGCATGCAGCGCGGCCTGCAGGTGGCCCACGCCGATGGTGACGTCGGCGAAGGTGCAGACGTCGTCGGCCCACCATTGGCCGAGCAGGCGCGCGGCAGGGGTGAGCAGGTCGAGGTAGATGGCCTCCGCATCGCGCCCGGCCTCGCGCAGCCCGGCGACAAAGGCGAGCACTTCCGGCGCGGCCCCGTCCATCGACAGGCGGGCCAGGGTCTCGACATGGGTGCTGCACAAAGCGGGGCGGCGCAGCAGGGTCGGGATGACGTGCAGCTGCACCGTGCGGGTCAGGATGGCGCGCCGGTCGGCCGCAGCCATGCGCCGACGGGCCAGCGGCGCAACGGCGATGGCGGGGGCCGGACGGAGAAGGGTCGTGGCTTCGGACGTCATGCTGTTCACTCCCACAGTTTGTTCCAACTGACCCCCGATGTGTCAACCTCGATTTACGTAACGCGAGCTTGACACATCGTCGGGCTGGGTCTTAGCGTTTGCTCAGGCCTGGAAGGAACCGCGGTTCCGAAAGAGACAAGGGCCACGCCAGGGTTCACCGAAAGCGTCTTTGGCTTTCGGGAGGGATCGCAAACCAGCAGGGGGGCATTGTCAAGAAATGTTTACACGCACTCTTGGAACCTTTCTGAATCGGGTCGATGCCTGCCCCTGGGCCGGGGCCGCCGGCCGCTCGCTGCCGACACCGTTCCGCCTTTACACGCCCGAGCAGCGCCGCAAGCGGGATCGCTCGCCCTGGACGCTGGTGCAGGGCATCCTGGCGCCAGCGCAGTTCCTGGTGTTCGTGGTCAGCCTGATCCTGGTGCTGCGCTTCCTGCTCACGGGGCAGGGCGAGGCGGCGGCCGCCGGGTCGGTGATCGCCAAGACCGGCATGCTGTATCTCATCATGGTCACCGGCTCGATCTGGGAGCGGGAGATTTTCGGCAAGTACCTGTTCGCTGATGCCTTCTACTGGGAGGACGTCATGAGCATGGTCGTGCTGGCGCTGCACACCACCTACCTGTTCGCCCTGTTCGGCGGCTGGCTCGACCCGCACGGTCTCGCCCTGCTCGCCCTGCTGGCCTACGCGACTTACATCATCAATGCCGGGCAGTTCCTGCTGAAGCTGCGGGCGGCCCGGCTGGACGAGACGTATTGGCCGCTGCGCCCCGAGGCCGCCCAGTTCTCGTGACGCACGCCTTATCTCATGAGGGACCGGTCATGACGGACACCGTCGCCACCCTCGGTTGCCAGTCGGCCCCCGTGCTGCGCGAGCGGGGGCAGCGGGAAGTGTTCTGCGGGCTGACCGGGATCATCTGGCTACACCGCAAGATCCAGGACGCGTTCTTCCTGGTGGTGGGCTCGCGGACCTGCGCCCACCTGATCCAGTCCGCCGCCGGCGTGATGATCTTCGCCGAGCCGCGCTTCGCCACCGCGATCATCGACGAGCGCGACCTGGCCGGGATGGCCGATTGCAACGACGAGCTGGACCGCGTGGTGACCCAGCTGCTGTCGCGGCGGCCGGAGATCAAGCTGCTGTTCCTGGTCGGGTCCTGCCCGTCCGAAGTCATCAAGCTGGACCTGTCGCGGGCGGCCGAGCGGCTGAACGCGCAATATGTCGGGCAGTGCCGGGTGCTGAACTATTCCGGCAGCGGCATCGAGACGACGTTCACGCAGGGCGAGGATGCCTGCCTGGCCGCGCTGGTGCCGATCATGCCGAAGACGACCGAAAAGTCGTTGCTGGTCGTGGGCGCCCTGGCCGAGGTGGTCGAGGACCAGTTCCGCCGGCTGTTCACCGCGATGGGGATCGACCGGGTCGCGTTCCTGCCGCCGCGCCGGGCCGAGGAGCTGCCGGCCGTGGGGCCGCAGACGCAGATGCTGCTGGCGCAACCCTTCCTGGCCGACACGTCGCGGGTGCTCGAGGCGCGCGGGGCCAACTGGCTCGCCGCTCCATTTCCGCTCGGCGTCGAGGGCACGACGGCCTGGCTGCGCGCCGCCGCCGACGCCTTCGGGGTCGGCCCGGCCCTGTTCGACTCCGTCACCGCCGCGCCCCGAGCCCGCGCCGACGGCGCCATCGCCCATAGCCGCGAGCGGCTGGCCGGCAAAAAAATCTTTTTCTTTCCCGACAGCCAGCTCGAACTGCCGCTCGCCCGCTTTCTGTCGCGCGAGCTCGACATGCAGCTGAGCGAGGTCGGCACGCCCTTCCTGCACCGCAGGCACATGGCCGCCGAGTTGGCGCTGCTGCCGGCGGCTACCACGCTGTCCGAAGGGCAGGACGTTGAGAAGCAACTCGACCGCTGCCGCGCCGAGGCGCCGGATATCGCGGTGTGCGGACTCGGCCTGGCCAACCCGCTGGAGGCCGAGGGCATCACGACCAAATGGTCGATCGAGCTGCTGTTCACGCCGATCCAGGGCTACGACCAGGCCGGCGACCTGGCCGAACTGTTCGCGCGACCGCTCTCCCGCCGCGCCGTGTTGCGGGTCTAGACGATGCAACTGACGCTCTGGACCTACGAAGGTCCGCCGCATGTGGGCGCGATGCGCGTCGCCGCCTCCATGCATGGCGTGCACTTGGTGCTGCATGCGCCGCAGGGCGACACCTATGCCGACCTGCTGTTCACCATGATCGAGCGCCGTATCGGCCGCCCGCCGGTGAGCTACACGACGTTCCAGGCGCGCGACCTGGGTGGCGACACGGCGACGCTGTTCCAGACCACGGCGCGCGATGCGGTGGAGCGGTTCCAGCCCGACGCGCTGCTGGTCGGCGCCTCCTGCACCGCCGAGCTGATCCAGGACGACCCGGGTGGCCTGGCGCGGGCGCTGAACCTCGAGATCCCGGTCGTGGCGCTTGAGATGCCGGCCTACCAGAAGAAAGAGAATTGGGGCGCGGCCGAAACCTTCTACCAGCTGGTGCGCACCTTCGCCCGCAAGCCGGAGACGGCGCCGGAGGCGGCCACCTGCAACATCATCGGACCGTGCTCCCTGGGGTTCCGGCATCGCGACGACGTCAAGGAGATCGTGGCCCTGGTCGAGGCGCTCGGCGTCTCGGTCAACGTGGTCGCGCCGCTCGGGGCCGGGGTCGCCGACCTCGCCCGCCTCGGCAATGCGGCGTTCAACATCGTGCTGTATCCCGAAGTGGCCGGCACCGCCGCGCGCTACCTCGAGCGCACCTTCAACCAGAAATCGACCAAGACGATCCCGATCGGCGTCGGCGCCACCGAGGCGTTCCTCGAGGAGGTCGCCGCCCTGGCCGGGCTGCCGGCGCTGGTCAAGAACGACAGCCGGCTGCCCTGGTACTCGCGCTCGGTGGACAGCACCTATCTCACCGGCAAGCGGGTGTTCGTGTTCGGCGACGCGACGCACGCCATCGCCGCCGCCCGCGTGGCGCGGGACGAGCTGGGCTTCAACGTCGTCGGCCTCGGCAGCTACAGCCGCGAGTTCGGCCGCGAGTTGCGCGCCGCCGCCGCCGAGTTCGGCATCGAGGCGCTGATCAGCGACGACTACCTCGAGATCGAGGCCGCCATCACCGCGCTGCAGCCCGAGCTGGTGCTGGGCACGCAGATGGAGCGCCACATCGCCAAGCGCCTCGGCGTGCCCTGCGCGGTGATCTCGGCGCCGATCCACGTGCAGGACTTTCCGGCCCGGCACTCGCCGCAGATGGGCTTCGAAGGCGCCAACGTGCTGTTCGACACCTGGGTGCATCCGCTGATGATGGGGCTCGAGGAGCACCTGCTCGGCATGTTCCGCGGCGATTTCGAGTTTTCCGACAGCGCCGGGTCGAGCCATCTCGGCCACAAGACCGAGACCCAGGTCGAAGCCGCCCCGACCGGCCCGGCCGGCTGGGCTGCGGACGCCGAGAAAGAACTCGGGAAAATCCCATTCTTTGTCCGCGGCAAGGCCCGGCGGAACACGGAAAAATTCGCCAGCGAACGCGGTCTGGCGACCATCACGGTGGACACGCTCTATGACGCAAAAGCCCATTATGGCCGCTGACGTCCTTACCCTGCACGACCCCGTGCGGGTCGTGGTGGTCACGATGGACAGCCACCTGTCCGGCGCGGCGGCGCGGGCGGAGACGGTGTTGCGGCGCGAGCTGCCGGGGTTGAGCCTGGCCGTGCATGCGGCCGACGAGTGGGGCAGCGACAAGGCGGCCCTGGCCGAATGCCTCGAGGATATCGGGCGGGGCGACGTGGTGATCGCCACCATGTTGTTCATGGAGGATCACATCCGCCCGGTGCAGGCGGCGCTGGCGGCGCGGCGCGACCAGTGCGACGCGATGCTGTGTTGCATGTCGGCCAACGAGATCACCCGGCTGACCCGGCTCGGCAAGTTCGACATGACCGAAGAGGCGACCGGCGCGCTGGCGATGCTGAAGAAGCTGCGCGGCGCCAAGAAGGGGGACGGCAAGACCAACGGCGTCGGCTCCGACGGCAAGTCGCAGATGAAGATGCTGCGGCGGCTGCCCAAGCTGATGCGCTTCATCCCGGGCACGGCGCAGGACGTGCGGACGTATTTCCTGGGGTTGCAATACTGGCTCGCCGGGTCCGACGAGAACCTGGCGAACTTGGTGCGCATGCTGGTGGGCCGCTACTGCGGCCGGAACACGGTGCGCGCGGCCGCGCCGGTGAACTACCCCGATATCGGCCTGTATCACCCGGCGCTGCCGGGCAAGATCACCGAAGACCTCTCCCTCCTGCTGGACAAGAAGCCCTCTCCCGCCGGGAGAGGGTTGGGTGAGGGTCTTTGGGCAAAGGCCGCGCTTCGTCGCCCTCACCTCGCCCTTGGTGCGCTTCGCGCGCCGAGCCAGGAGGGAGAGGGAGCTGTCGCGGGCGGTACGGGCACCGTCGGCGTGCTGCTGCTGCGCTCCTACCTGATCTCCGGCAACGCGGCGCATTATGACGGCGTGATCGAAGCGCTGGAGGCGCGGGGGCTGCGGGTCATTCCGGCCTTTGCCTCCGGGCTCGATTCGCGGCCGGCGATCGAGGCGTATTTCACCCGGGACGGCGTCGCCACGGTGGACGCCATCCTGTCGTTGACCGGCTTCTCCCTGGTCGGCGGCCCCGCCTACAACGATAGCCGCGCCGCGGAAGCGCTGCTGGCGCAGCTCGACGTGCCCTACGTGTCGGCGACGCCCGTGGAGTTCCAGACGGTGGAACAGTGGGAGGCCGACCCGCGCGGCCTCCTGCCGGTGGAGGCGACCATGATGGTCGCGATCCCGGAGCTGGACGGGGCGATCAGCCCGATGGTGTTCGGCGGCCGGTCGACGTCCAACGACGCGACCAAGCGGGACATGGCGGTGCATGCCGAGCGGGCGGCGACGCTGGCCGGGCGGATGGCCAAGATGGTGGCGCTGCGGCGGACGGCGCGGGCCGAGCGCCGGGTCGCGGTGGTGTTGTTCAACTTTCCGCCCAACGCGGGCGCCACCGGCACGGCGGCCTATCTGGCGGTGTTCAAGAGCCTGTTCAACACGCTGACCGCCATGAAGGCCGCCGGCTACGGCGTCGAGGTGCCGGCCGACGTCGATGCGCTGCGCGCCGCGGTGGTCGAAGGCGGGCGCCCGTGGGGCATGGACGGGTCGATCGCGGCCCGGGTCGGAAGCGACGACCACGTGCGCCATCAGCCCTGGCTCGGCGAGATCGAGGCGACCTGGGGCGCCGCGCCGGGCAAGCACAATACGGATGGCGCGTCCTTGTTCGTGCTGGGCTGCCGGTTCGGCAACGTGTTCGTGGGGCTGCAGCCGGCGTTCGGCTTCGAGGGCGACCCGATGCGGCTGCTGTTCGAGCGGGGCTTCGCGCCGACCCACGCGTTCTGCGCCTTCTACCGCTGGATCAGCGAGGATTTCCGGGCCGACGCGGTGCTGCATTTCGGCACCCATGGCGCGCTGGAGTTCATGCCGGGCAAGCAGGCCGGACTATCGGCCGCGTGCTGGCCGGACCGGCTGATCGGCAGCCTGCCGAACGTCAACCTGTATGCGTCCAACAACCCGTCGGAAGGCATGATCGCCAAGCGGCGCGCCGCGGCGACGCTGATTTCCTACCTGACGCCGCCGGTCGCCCATGCGGGGCTGTATCGCGGGTTGCTGGACCTGAAGTCGTCCATCGACCGTTGGCGCACGATGGAGCCGGAGACGGATGCCGAACAGCGCGATGCGCTGGCCGAACTGATCCGCGCGCAGGGCGAAGCGGTCGAGCTACGCGGCAGCATCGAGACGATCTCCGCCGACCTGCTGGAACTCGAATACACGCTGATCCCGCACGGCCTGCACGTCATCGGCGAGCCGCCGACGCCCGAAGAGCGCGACGGCATGCTCGACGCCGCCGGGGTCACCGACCCGGTCGAACGCGCTCGCCTCGACGCGCTGCTCGCCGAAGACCACGAGCTGCCCGCCGTCATCCATGCGCTCGACGGCGGCTACACCCGCCCGGCGCCCGGCGGCGACCTGCTGCGCACCACCGACGTGCTGCCGACCGGGCGCAACCTGCATGGGTTCGACCCCTTCCGCATCCCGAGCCAGTTCGCCGTCGGCGATGGCGCGCGGCAGGCGGACCGGCTGCTGGCGCGGCACGTGGCCGAGGGTCACGGCCTGCCGGAGACGGTGGCGATGGTGCTGTGGGGCACCGACAACCTCAAGACGGAAGGCGGCCCGATCGCGCAGGCGTTGTGGCTGATGGGCGCGTCCCCGCGCTTCGACAGCTACGGCCGGCTCTGCGGCGCCAAGCTCCTTCCCCTCGACGAGCTGGGCCGTGCCCGGGTCGACGTGGTCATCACGCTCTCCGGCATCTTCCGTGACCTGCTGCCGCTGCAGACGAAATTGCTGGCGGAGGCGGCGCTGCTGGCCGCCGAAGCCGACGAGCCGTCGGAACAGAACTTCGTCCGCAAGCACGCGCTGGCATTCATGGCGGCCCAGGGTGGCACGCTGGAGCAGGCGGCGCTGCGGGTGTTCGGCAATGCCGACGGGGCCTATGGCGCCAACGTCAACCAGATGGTCGGCTCCGGCGTGTGGAACGACGAGGACGAACTCGCCGACGCCTTCACCACGCGCAAGGGTTTCGCGTATGGCGTCGACGGCCGGCCGTCGCAGCAGAAGGCGGTGCTGCAGCACGTGCTGTCGAGCGTGGAAGTGACCTACCAGAACCTCGACAGCGTCGAGCTCGGCGTCACCACCGTCGATCACTACTTCGACACGCTCGGCGGCGTGTCGCGCGCGGTGCGGCAGGCGCGCGGCGGTGTCGCGGCGCAGGTCTATATCGGCGACCAGACCCGCGGCGACGGCGCCGTCCGGACCCTCAGCGAGCAGGTCTCGCTCGAGACGCGGACGCGGGCGCTCAACCCGAAATGGTACGAGGCGCTGCTCAAGCACGGCTACGAGGGCGTCCGCGAGATCGACGCGCACGTGACCAACACGCTGGGCTGGTCGGCCACCACCGGCGAGGTCAGCCCGTGGGTGTACCAGCAGCTCGCCGAGACCTATGTGCTGGACGAGGCGATGCGCGAGCGGCTGGCCGCGCTGAACCCGCAAGCCTCCGCCAAGATCGCCGGCCGGCTGATCGAAGCGCACGAACGCCGGTACTGGTCGCCCGATGCGGCGACCGCCGAAGCCCTTGCCCGGGCCAGCGAAGCCCTCGAAGACCGTTTGGAAGGCATTGCCGCATGAACGTCGCGATCCGTAATCCCCCGATCCGCCGGGCCCAACTCGGCGATGGCGAGGGCTCCGTCCAGGTCGCGCTCGACCCGGCCAACCGCATCGACACCGCCAAGGTGTTCGCCGTCTACGGCAAGGGCGGCATCGGCAAGAGCACGACGTCGTCCAACCTCTCGGCGGCGTTCAGCATGCTCGGCAAGCGGGTGCTGCAGATCGGCTGCGACCCCAAGCACGACAGCACCTTCACGCTGACCAAGCAGCTGCTGCCGACCGTGATCGACGTGCTGGAAGGCGTGGACTTCCACTCCGAAGAGCTGCGGCCGGAGGATTTCGTCTTCAAGGGCTTCAACGGCGTCATGTGCGTCGAGGCCGGCGGCCCGCCGGCCGGCACCGGCTGCGGCGGCTACGTGGTCGGCCAGACGGTGAAGCTGCTCAAGGAGCATCACCTGCTCGAAGAAACCGACGTGGTGATCTTCGACGTGCTGGGCGACGTGGTGTGCGGCGGGTTCGCCTCGCCGCTGCAGCACGCCGATCTCGGGCTGATCGTCGCGGCCAACGATTTCGACAGCATCTTCGCCATGAACCGCATCGTCCAGGCGATCGGCGCCAAGTCGAAGAACTACCCGGTGCGGCTCGGCGGCGTGATCGCCAACCGCAGCGCCGAGGTCGACCAGATCGAGAAGTTCAACGCGGCGTCCGGCATGAAGACGCTGGCGCATTTCCCGGATCTCGACGTGATCCGGCGCTCCAGGCTGAAGAAGTCGGTGCTGTTCGAGATGGAGAGCACGCCGGCGCTCGAGGCGGTCAAGGCCGAGTACATGCGCCTGGCGGCGTCGCTGTGGGCCGGGGTGGTGCCGCTGGAGGCCGCCTCGCTGAAGGATCGCGAGATATTCGATCTGCTGGGGTACGACTGATGGGCGCCGAAGCCCTCACCCCGACCCTTTCCCGGGGGGAGAGGGAGACGCCACGCGCGACGGAGCCGTCTCCCCTCGGGAGAGGGTTGGGTGAGGGCTACCTGGAACGCCGCGCACAACTCGAAACCTATTTCGACCGCACCGCCGTCGGCGCCTGGGCGCGGCTGACGTCGGATGCGCCGGTATCCGGCATCCGCGCCACCGTGCGGGCCGGGCGGGACCGGATGCGGGCGACGCTGCTGTCGTATCTGCCGGCCGACCTCACCGGGTTGCGCATCCTGGATGCCGGCTGCGGCACCGGGGCGTTGGCGGTCGAGGCGGCGGAGCGGGGGGCGGAGGTGGTTGCCATCGACCTGTCGCCCACGCTGGTCGGGCTGGCGCGCGAGCGGGCGCCGGCGCACCTGCCCATCGAGTTCCGCACCGGGGACATGGCCGACCCGGCGCTCGGCTCCTTCCACCACGTCGTCGCCATGGACAGCCTGATCCATTACCGCGCGACCGACATGGCCCGCGCCGCCGCCCGCCTGGCCGGGCTGGCCGAGCGTTCGCTGGTGTTCACCTTCGCGCCGCGCACCCCGCTGCTGGCGGCAATGCACGCTGCCGGCTCGCTGTTCCCGCGCGGGGACCGGGCGCCGGCGATCGAGCCGGTGGCGCCCCGCCGCATCCGCGGCCTGCTGGAGGCCGACGGGCTGCGCACGCTGCGCACGGACCGGGTCGCGGGCGGCTTCTACATCTCGCAGGCGCTGGAGGTGATCCGCCGATGAGCGGCACCCGGCCCCGGATGGCGAATTTCTGGCGCGAGCTGACGCCGGCCTTGCTGCCGTTCGCCGATGCGGGCACGGCGGAGCTGCCGATGGGGCGGCTGCTGCGGCTGTCGTTGTTCCAGGTCACGGTCGGCATGGCGGTCGTCCTGCTGATCGGCACGTTGAACCGGGTCATGATCGTGGAGCTCGGCGTGCCGGCCTGGCTGGTCGCGATGATGGTGTCGCTGCCGCTGGTGTTTGCGCCGTTCCGCGCCGTGATCGGCTTCCGGTCGGACAACCACCGCTCCGTGCTGGGCTGGCGGCGGGTGCCGTATCTATGGTTCGGCACGCTGCTGCAGTTCGGCGGGCTGGCGATCATGCCGTTCGCGCTGATCATCCTGTCGGGCGACAGCGCGGCGCCGGGCTGGGTGGGCGATGCGGCGGCGGGGCTGGCCTTCCTGCTGGTGGGCGCCGGGCTGCATACGGTGCAGACGGTCGGGCTCGCGCTGGCGACCGACCTGGCGCCGCCGCGTGCGCAGCCCAAGGTGGTGGCACTGCTGTGCATGATGCTGCTGCTCGGCATGGTGGCCTCGGCGCTGATATTCGGCCTGGTGTTGTCGCCGTTCAGCGAGCTGAGGCTGATCCAGGTGGTGCAGGGCGCCGCGTTGCTGACGATGGTGTTGAACGGGATCGCGCTGTGGAAGCAGGAGCCGCGCCGGCCCGGCCGCACCGCCGCCGCGCCGGAGCAGAGCTTCGTGCAGACCTGGCGCAAATTCTGCCGCGGCGGGCAGTCGGCCCGGCGCATGGTCGCGCTGGCGCTCGGCACCTTCGCGTTCTCCATGCAGGACATTCTGCTCGAACCCTATGGCGGCACCGTGCTGGGGCTGCCGGTGGGCGTCACGACGGCAATGACGGCGCTGCTGGCCGTGGGCGGATTGATCGGCTTCGGGATCGGCGCACGCATGCTGGGGCAGGGGGCGGACCCCTACCGGCTGTGCGGCACCGGGGTGCTGGCCGGGTTGGCGGCGTTCACGGCGCTGATCTTCGCCGCGCCGCTGGCCGCGCCTTTCCTGTTCGCGCTGGGGGTGCTGGGCATCGGGCTCGGGGCCGGGCTGTTCGCGCATTGCACGCTCACGGCGGCGATGAGCAGCAGCGGCATGGACCAGGTCGGGCTCGTGCTCGGCATCTGGGGCGCGGTGCAGGCCTCGGCGGCGGGCAGCGCGGTGGCGGCGGGCGGGCTGATCCGCGACGTGGTCGGCGTGCTGGCCGATCGCGGCACGTTCGGGCCCACCCTGCAGACGCCGGCGACGGGCTTCGTCGCCGTTTACCTGATCGAACTGGGGCTGCTTTGGGCGACGCTGGTCGCCGTCGGCCCACTGGTCCGGGCGCACCACCCGGACGTTCATGCCATGCAGCCCACAAGAAGCTGAGGGAGGATCATCATGCAGACGGGAGCGATCACGGGGTACATGGACGTCGCGCAGCTGGCGCTGTACGCGTTCTGGCTGTTTTTCGCGGGGCTGATCTACTACTTGCTGCGCGAGAACAAGCGCGAAGGCTATCCGCTGGTCGCGGCCGACCGCGCCGGGGTCAGCCCGGTGATCGTCCAGGGCTATCCGGCGATCCCGGAGCAGAAGGCCTTTCCGATGCCGGACGGCACCGACCTGATGGTGCCGCGCCCTGAGCGTCGCGAGCCGCTGACCCGGTTCCGCCGCGCCGGCAAGTTCCAGGGCGCGCCGATCGAGCCGACCGGCGAGCGGCTGACCGCCGGCATCGGCCCGGGCGCCTGGGCGAACCGCCATGACGGGCCGGACCTGGCCTATGATGACGGCAAGGCCAAGATCGTGCCGCTCCGCGCCGCCCCCGGTTATTTCCTGGCCACCGAAGACCCGTCCATCATCGGCTACAGCGTGATCGGCGCCGACGACGAGGTTGCCGGCACCGTCACCGAGGCCTGGATCGACCGGTCCGAAGTCGTGGTCCGCTACCTCGAACTCGAGCTCACCGGGGGCGAGAAGGTGCTGCTGCCGATGAACTTCATCCGCATCGACAACAAGGGTCAGCGGATCATCTGCCGCTACATCAAGGCGGCGCAGTTCGCGCTGGCGCCGGTGCCCAAGACTCCGGACGAGGTGACCATCCTGGAGGAGGACAAGATCATGGCGTTCTTCGCCGGTGGCAGCCTTTACGCGTGGCCCGGCCGCGAAGGCCCGCTGCTGTGAGCCCGCGCGGGCTGCCCGGCCGGTTGCCCGAGGGCGAGGTGCTGCTGTGGCAGGGGGCGCCGGATCCGCGCGTGCTGGCGCGCTCGGCGCTGCATGTGCGGGGGCTGTTGATCTATTTCGCGGTGTTGGCGATCGCGACCGTGGCGGCGGGGCGGCTGCAGAGCGCGCTGGTGCTGCTCGGGCTGGCCGCCGTGCCGGTGGCGCTGGCCTATGGCTATGCGTGGCTGGTGGCGCGGGCGACGGTGTACACCATCACCAACCGCCGGGTCGCGCTGCGGATCGGGCTGGCGCTGCCGGTGACGCTGAACCTGCCGCTCGCCCGCGTGGCGTCGGTGGACGTGCGCAGTGCGGCAGATGGCAGCGGCGACGTGTCGCTGACGCCGGAGGGCGGGCGGTTCGCTTACCTGGTGCTGTGGCCCCATGCCCGGCCCTGGTGTTTCTCGCCGGCCCAACCCACGCTGCGGGGGCTGGCCGATGCCGGCGCGCCCGCCGCGGTGCTGGCCGGGCTGCTGCCCGCGATGGCGGCGGGCCGGATCGAGACGCAATCGGGATATGACGGGATGCAAACGCCGCTGGCGGCCTAAATCTGACAGGCCTAGGGTTCACAGAACTCGATCGAGAGACGGAGGGAGCCGCATCATCATGGCCGAACGACCGCTGGTAACCCGAACCTCGCTGCTCGCCGTCGGCAGCCTGCTCACCATCGCGGTCGCGTCCGCCTTCGTGGGGCATGCGCTGGGTGCGTATGGCGGTAACGTGCCAAATGCGCAGTTGGTTGCGGCGCGCGAATTGCGCTTCATCGACCGCGACGACGGCGCCGTGGTGGTCGAAGCCGGGCGTGACCGGCACGAGATCGCCGTGTTCAGCGGCGAGCAGGGCTTCCTGCGCGGCACCATGCGCGGCTTCGTTCGCACGCGGCATTTGGCGGAGGTCGGCGACGAGCAGCCGTTCCGCCTGTCCCGCTGGTCGGACGGCCGCCTGACGCTGGACGACCCCGCCACCGGCCAGCACGTCGAGCTGCTCGCGTTCGGCCCCACCAATGCCGGCGTGTTCGCGCCGCTGATGGACAGCAATTGATGGGGTTGCTGTCCGAGGGCACGCTGGCGATCAAGGCCGACGTCGACATCGAGAAGACGTTCGACAGTTTCCACGCCTACGCGGTGCCGAGCATCGACGTGCGGCCCGGCGACGTCGTCACCGTCCACGGCGTGCCGACCGACATCGATTTCGGCGCCCACATCGTCATGCAGTGCGACGCCACGGTCGAGCGCGCCGGCCCCGTGCTGCGGGCCTGGACGGCGTTCACGTCCATGTTCCAGCTGACCGACCTCTACGAAGTCGGCTTCGAGCCCAAGGAAGCGTCATGAAGACACCGAACGCCACGACCGAGATGGCGCGCGAGGACACGATCCTGGCGCCGCGGTTCTACACCACCGATTTCGAGGCGATGTCCAAGATCGACGTCTCCGGCGTGCGCCGCGAGTGGGACGGGCTAATCGCCGAGCTGCGCGCCGACCCCAACAAGGGCCACTTCGTGCGCGACGAGCGGTCCGACGTCGACCTGTCCGACATGGACCCGGCGTTGCGCGCCGAGCTGCTCGAGTTCCTGGTCAGCTCGGTCACCGCCGAGTTCTCCGGCTGCGTGCTCTACGCCGAAATCAAGAAGCGCATCGCGCCCGGCGACATCCGCGATCTCTTCACCTTCATGACCCGCGACGAGGCCCGCCACGCCGGCTTCATCAACGACAGCCTCAAGGACATGGGCGTCGGCGTCGACCTGGGCTTCCTGACCAAGGCCAAGAAGTACACCTATTTCCGGCCCAAGTTCATCTTCTACGCGACCTACCTGTCCGAGAAGATCGGCTACGCCCGCTACATCACGATCTACCGGCACCTGCAGAAGCACCCGGAGCGCATGATCCACCCGATCTTCGGGTGGTTCGAACAGTGGTGCAACGACGAGTTCCGCCACGGCGAGGCGTTCGCCTTGCTGATGCGGGCCGAGCCGGCTACGCTGACCGGGCTGAACAAGCTGTGGGTCCGCTTCTTCCTGCTGGCCGTGTTCGCCACGATGTACGTCCGCGACCACGCCCGCCCGGTATTCCACGCCGCCCTCGGGCTCGACCCGACGGAATACGATTTCACCGTGTTCCGCATCACCACCGAGATTGCCAAGCAGGTGTTCCCGGTCAGCCTCGACCTCGATCACCCCGCCTTCGCGCCCGGGCTGGAGCGGCTGCGGCGGATCACGGTCGCCAAGGCGGCGGCGCGCAAGCAGGGGTTCGTCGGCAAGATCAAGAATGTCGGGCTGACGCTGGGCGCGGCCGCCACCTTTGCGCGGTTGTTCCTGCTGCCGGTCAAGCAGAACGCGGTGCGCCCCGACGTGCGCATGGTCCCGGCCTGGTAAGCACGGCGTGGCTTTCGACCTCGCCGCCGCGGGATATGCGCTGTTCGTGTGGTGGTTCAGCACGGCCGTGATCATCCTGCTCGACAACCTGCCGCGGCGGACGTTCCGCTGGAGCATGGGGGTCGGCACCGCGATCTTCGCCGTCTGCCTGTGGCGACTGGCGGCGAGCGCGCACGATACGTCGGTGGCCGGGGCCTATGCCGCCTTCACCTACGGGGTGCTGGCCTGGGGCTGGCAGGAGATGAGCTTCTTCATGGGCATCGTCACCGGGCCGCGCCGCACGGGCGCCCGGCGCGATGCCTCGCTGGGCGAGCGCTTCCGCGACGGGGTGGCCGCCTGCCTGTATCACGAGCTGGCCATCATCGGGACGGCGGCGGTCATCGTGGCGGTGACCTGGGGCGCCCCCAATCAGGCCGGCACCTGGACCTTCATGGCACTGTGGGTCATGCGGCAAAGTGCCAAGCTCAATGTGTTTCTGGGCGTGCGCAACCTGGGCGAGCGCTTCGTGCCAACCCACCTGCAATACCTGCTGACCTACATGGCCAAACGGCCGCTGAACGCGCTGATGCCGTTCTCCATCACGGGTGGCACGGTCGCCGCCGTCCTGTTGGCGCAGCGCGCCGGCTCGGCCTCGGCGAGCGAGGCGGCCGCCTACACCTTCGTCGTCACCATCCTCGCGCTGGCGGTGCTGGAGCATTGGATGCTGGTCCTGCCGCTGCCGTTCGAGCGGCTGTGGAGCTGGGTGCTGACGTTCCGACGGCCGGTCGTGCCGTGGGCCAAGACCGCGCCGAGGCGGCAATGGGACTACCTCACCGGGAGTAGCGAATGAATTACGAATCCTTCTTCCGTCGTGAACTCGATGGGCTCCGGCGCGAGGGCAATTACCGGGTGTTCGCCGACCTGCAGCGCAAGGCCGGCAACTTCCCGCGCGCGACGCACATCCGCGACCGCGACCGCTCCGAAGTGACGGTGTGGTGCTCCAACGACTATCTCGGCATGGGCCAGCACCCGACCGTGCTCGGCGCCATGCACGAAGCGCTGGAGCGCTGCGGTGCCGGTGCGGGCGGCACCCGCAACATCGCCGGCACCAATCACTACCACGTGCTGCTCGAGGAAGAGCTGGCCGACCTGCACGGCACCGAGGCCGCCCTGTTGTTCAACTCCGGCTACATGGCCAACTGGGCCGCGCTGTCGACGCTGGCGGCCAAGATGCCGGACTGCGTCATCGTGTCCGATGCGTGGAACCATGCCTCCATGATCGAGGGCATGCGCCATTCGCGCGCCCGGATCGTCAAGTTCGCCCATAACGACGTCGCCGACCTCCGCCGCAAGCTCGCCGCGCTCGACCCGGCCGCCCCCAAGATCGTCGCCTTCGAGAGCGTGTATTCGATGGATGGCGACATCGCCCCGATCGCGGAGATCTGCGACCTGGCCGACGAGCATGGCGCCATGACCTATCTCGACGAGGTCCACGCGGTCGGCCTCTACGGCGCGCGCGGCGGCGGCGTGTCCGAGCGCGAGGGCCTGGCGCACCGGATCACGCTGATCAACGGCACGCTGGCGAAAGGGTTCGGCGTGGTGGGCGGCTACGTCGCCGGCTCGGCCGCGATCTGCGACTTCATCCGCTCCTACGCATCCGGTTTCATCTTCACCACGGCCGTGCCGCCCGCGGTGGCGGCCGGCGCGCGCGCCGCGATCCGACACCTGAAGGAAAGCTCGGTCGAGCGGGAAGGGCAGCAGCGCAACGTCGCCCGCCTGCGCGCGGCACTTGAGGCGGCCGGGCTGCCGCACATGGACAATCCGAGCCACATCGTGCCGGTGATGGTCGGCGATCCCGTCCGCTGCAAGCAGGCGTCGGACATGCTGCTGGACCAGTTCGGCGTATACGTGCAGCCGATCAACTATCCCACCGTGCCCCGCGGCACGGAGCGGCTACGGTTCACGCCGACGCCCATGCACACGGAAGCCGACATCGCCCATCTGGTCGATGCGCTCTCGGCGGTGTGGTCGCAACTCAGCTTACGTCGCGCGGCCTGAAACCTCCGGTCGCGGCGATTGTTCTGGTTACGGCAGTTAGCCGAAACCAGGGAGAGACGCATGATCGACCAGAACAGGCGTGCAGCATTACGCGCATTCGCGGGCATTGGCATTGGTGCGGCCTCGGCCGTGGTGGGTGCCCGGACCGCGTCGGCGCAGGACCAGAAGCTCGCCAAGGAAGTCGTCCAGTATCAAGAGGCGCCGAAGGACGGCAACGAGTGCGACAAGTGCGTTAATTGGCAGGCCCCCAACGGTTGCACGATCGTGGCCGGTCAGATCAATCCAAAGGGCTGGTGTGTCGCCTTCGGCCCCAAGCAAGGCTGATCGCGGAACTGTCACGGGGACGGCCGGTTATGCCTCCATGCCAGACATTTCCTGGCGTGGAGGACAACCAATGGACGAAGATCGGTTTAAGGGTGCAGCCACCGGTATTGGCGGCAAGATCAAGGACGCCGTCGGTAGCGCGCTGGGCGACAGCAAGATGCAGGCCGAGGGCCGAGCCGACCAGGTGAGCGGTCGCGTGCAGAATGCCTATGGCTCGGCCAAGGACGGCATGTCCGACGGCGCGGCGACGTTGGCCAACCAGGTCGAAGATTTCGTGCACGAGCAACCCGTCGTCGCCCTGCTCAGCGCGGCGACCATCGGCTTCCTGCTCGCGCGTCTGCTCGGACGGTAACACGATGTCTCAGACTTTCCAACCGACCGGCGGGTCGGCAACTGACGTGCAGACGCACCTGCGCCATCGCGTCTCCTGGGGCGCGATCTTTGCCGGCGTGGCCGTGGCGGTGATCGTCCAGATCCTGCTGAACCTGCTCGGCATCGGCATCGGCGCGTCCACACTCGATGCGTCCAACCTGTCGGACAATCCGAGCGCTTCGGCGTTCTCCACCAGCGCGGCGATCTGGATCGGCGTGTCGGCCTTGATCGCGTCCTTCGTGGGCGGCGTGACCGCCGGGCGGCTGAGCGGCACGTCGGACAACAACACCGCGCGTTGGCACGGTCTTGTTTCATGGTCGGCCGCGACGCTGCTGATGTTCTACGTGCTGACCACGGCCGTGGGCGGCATCATCGGCGGTGCGTTCAGCGCGCTGGGCAGCACGATCGGCGCCGTCGGCCGCGGGGCGGCCTCGGCCGTGTCGGGCGCGGCGCAGGCCACGGACGGCAACGCGCTGGAAGCCCGTATCCGCCAGATGGTGAACCCGAACGACGCGCAGACGGCGCAGGAGAACATCGTCTCCTACGTGCGCGCCAGCGTCAGCGGTGATCAACAGGCGGCCGATGCGGCCCGCGACCGGGCGGTCGACAGCCTCGCCCGCGCAGCCAACATCAGCCCCGACGAGGCGCGCACGCGTCTGCAGCAGGCGGCCGACCAGGCCAAGCAGGCGGCCGACGTTGCCAAGCAAAAGGCGCAGGTCGCGGCCGAGGCGACCCGCAAGGCAGCGGCGAGCGCGGGGCTGTTCGGCTTCGTGGCGCTGCTGGTGGGCGCGATCGCGGCCTTTATCGGCGGCGGCATCGGCGCTCCCAAGCGCGACGACTACCGCTAACGGGAAGTGGCGGGCGGCCTCGGGCCGCCCGCTTCATCCTTCACGACACCCGTTTTCGCCAATGCTTCGACGTCGGCGGGCGAGTAGCCCAATTCCGCCAGGATCGCCGGCCCATGTTCGCCCAGCGACGGCGGCGGCGCCTTGACGGTCCGTTCCACGCCGGCGAACTGGATCGGCTGCGCGATCCCCCTCAGCGCTCCCAGCGCCGGGTGCTGATACTCGAGCACCATGCCGCGCGCGGCGGTTTGCGGATGGTCCAGCGCCTCGGCGATCGTGTGGATCGGGGCGCAGGGCACGCCCAATCCGGTCAATAGCACCAGCCATTCGTCCCGCTTCCGTTGCCGGATGATCTCCGCCACCAAGCCGACGCACTCGGCCCGATGCCGCGCCCGGTCCGGGCTGGTGCGGAAGCGCGGATCGGCCAGGAGATCGTCGCGCCCGACCGCGCCGCAGAACTTGCGCCACAGATTGTCGTTGGCGACGCCGATCAGCAGCGGCCGGTCCGCCGCCTCGAACGCCTGATACGGCACCAGCGATTCGTGGCCGGAGCCGCTGCGCTCGGGCAACGTGCCCTTCTCCCAGTAGATCTGGAAATTATAGGCCAGGAACCAGAGCGAGGTCTCGAACAGCGACACGTCGAGCCGGGTGCCCTTGCCGGTCCGCCCGCGCTCGATCAGCGCCGCCAGGATGCCGGAGAGCGCATGCATCCCCGTCGTCTGGTCGATGGGCGAGATCGGGCTGCGCACGGGCTCGCCCCCCGGGTAGCCGGTCATCTCCATCATGCCGCTGAACGCCTGCAGGATCACGTCGTAGCCCGGCGCTGCCGCCATCGGCCCCGTCCGCCCGAAGCCGGAGATGCTGCAGTAGATCATCCTCTCGTTCAGCGCCCGCAGCGTCGTCTCGTCGATGCCGAGCCGCTCCGCCACCCCCGTGCCGTAACTCTCGATCACCACGTCCGCCTGCGCGGCCAGCTTGTGCACGATGGCGCGGCCGGCCTCCGTCTTGAGGTCGAGCGCGATGGAGCGCTTGTTGCGGTTGACGGACAGGAACACCGCGCCGGTGCCGTCCCGCAAGGGCGGCCATTTGCGGGTGTCGTCGCCGATCTCGACCGGCTCGACCTTGATCACCTCGGCGCCGAACTCGCCCAACGACTGCGCGCAGAGCGGCCCGGCCAGCACCTTGCTGAGATCGAGCACGCGGATGCCGGCGAGCGGCTTCATGCCGCGTGCGCCCCCGCTTGGGACGCCGGTTGAGACCCCGCTTGAGACAGTGCCAGCACGCGCCGGGCCTGCTTGAGGTGCGGCATGTCCAGCATCTGGCCGTCCAGACCGACGACGCCGACGCCCGGCGCCGCATCGAAGGCGGCGACCACGCGGCGGGCATGCGCCACCTCGTCGGCATCCGGCGTGTAGGCCTCGTTGATGGGGCCGACCTGGTCGGGGTGGATCGCCAACCGCCCGGTGAACCCCATGCGCCGGCTCGCCCGCGAGTGGGCCAGCAGCCCGGCGACGTCGCGGAAGTCGGAGAACAGCGTGTCGAGCGGCTGCACCGCGGCGGCGACCGCGCCGGCCAGGCAGAGCGCGCGCACCATCTCGTAGGGGAAGGCGAACTGGCCGTCGGGCGCCTTGTTGGTGCTGGCCCCGAGCGCGGCGGCCAGATCCTCCGCGCCCCAGGTCATGCCGGCCAGGCGCGGGCTCGAGCCGGCGTAGCTGCCCAGGGTGAACACCGCGGCAGCGGTTTCCGTCGCCACCGGGATGATGCCGACCGACCCGGCAGGCACGCCCTCCCGAGCCTCCAGCGCGGACAGGAAGTGATCGAGCCGGGTGATGTCGGCGCCGCCGTTGGGCTTGGGCAGGATGATGCCGTCCGGCCGGCCGCCGACGATCGCGGCGAGGTCGGGCAGCGCCTTTTCCGTGTCGAGGGGATTGATGCGGACCCAGAGCTTGCGCGCGCTGCGATCGCGGTGCGCGTCCAGATACGCGCGCACCATGTCGCGGGCTATGCCCGTCCGCTCGGGGGCGACGGAGTCTTCCAGGTCCAGGATCAGGGCGTCGGCGGCGGAGCCTTCGCTCTTGGCAAGCTTGCGCTCGCTATCGCCGGGCACGAACAACATCGACCGCACATCGGACACTGGCACCGAACCTCCCCCGTTTGGGGGCAGTCCACTCCCGGCGGCCGGGGAACGCAAGCCTGTGACACCGAATGGTCGGGGCGAGAGGATTCGAACCTCCGGCCTCTTGCTCCCGAAGCAAGCGTACTACCAGGCTGTACTACGCCCCGACTGAGGCGCCGCGTATAGCCCCGCGCCGACAGCCCGGCAAGGCCCGAACTTGCGACGGGTCTCCTGCGTTCGCACAGAAGCCAGGGAGAACGAACATGAGCGACAAGACGCCCCCCGCGAACGAGACGGGCACCGACGCGGACGTGACCGGAACCGTCGGTGCGCCCAACCCCAAGACTGGCAGCGCGGACGCGGCCCGCGGGCTCGGCGGCCACAGCAAGGATGCCAGCCACGACAAGGACGCCCCGGCCGGCTACGTCGAGAAAGGCAAGCCCACCGGCGCCTGAGTCCCGCTAACCCGGTAGCGGCAGGTTCATCGCGTCCACCCGCGCGCCGCCACCGGGGAACAGGGTGACGACGCTGCGTGAGGCCGGGTCGAGCGAGAAGCATTCGAGCCGGCCGAGCGGCATCCCGAGGCAGTGCGCCAGGACCGCCTTGAGCACGTCCTGGTGGCTGACCGCCACCACCTCGCCATCCGGGTAGGCGTCGGCGGCTCGGAGGAGCGCGGCCACGGCCCGGGCCTGCGCGGCCAGCATGCTCTCTCCGTCCGGACAGGCGGCAAGGTCGCGATGATGGTTCCATCGCCGCCACGCCGGGTCGTTGTCGAGCGCCGCGAAGGTGGCGCCGGTCCAGCGGCCGAAATCGATCTCGTCCCATCCCGGCTCCTCCGTCACGGACAGGCCGAGCGCCGCTGCGATCGGATCTGCCGTCTCGCGGGCGCGCTGCACCGGGCTGCACAGCACCGCGGCGATCGGATGCGCCCGGAAGGCTTCCGCCAGGCTTGCGGCTTCCGCACGGCCGGCCTCGCTCAGTGGCACCGCCGGCATGCGCCCGGTCAGCACGCGGCCCAGCAGGCCGTGCGACGCGTGCCGGACCAGGTGAACCGTGGTCAGAGCCGGTTGTTCTCGTTCCAAAGCTGCACGCCGCCGGTCAGCCCCGCCTGGTTCGACACGACGTGGATGTCGGCCGGGAGGTCGAAGTCGATCTGCTTGGCGTCGCCGCCGCCGATGTAGAGCACGTCGAAGTTGATCACGGTGCGGAGCTGCTTGAGCATCCGGCGCAGGCGCTTGTTCCAGTGCTTGGGGCCGACCTTCTCCAGCGCGGCGACGCCCAGATACTCGTCATAGGTCTTCTTGCCGTGCGCCAGGTGCTGGCTCATCTCGAGATGCGGCGCCAGCCTGCCATCCTGATACAGCGCGAAGCCGAACCCGGTGCCGAGCGTGATCACGCATTCCAGCCCGCTTCCGGTGATGACTCCGAGGCCCTGGACGGTGGCGTCGTTCTCGACCCGGACAGGCACGCCGAGCAGGTCGGCCAGGGTGCCGGCCAGGTTGTAGCCGGCCCAGTCGGCCGTGCCGAGGTTGGGCGCGGTGAGCACCCGGCCGGAGCGCACCACGCCGGGGAAGCCGACGGAGACGCGGTCGAACCGACCGAGGCTGTTGGCCATGCCGGTCAGCGCCGGCACCACCACCATGGGCGGCGACGGATGCGGCGTGGCGATGCGCAGGTTCTTGCCGATCAGGGCGCCGCTCGCGTCCAGCAGCCCGGCCTTCAACCCGGAGCCGCCGATGTCGAGCGCCAGGGTGATCCGCCCCGGTGCCAGCGAGAGCGGCCGATCTGCGCTCAGGTCCGGTTTGTCGTCGATCATGGGCGCTCCAGAATGCGGGGGCCGGTGGGGGTGCCGGCGATCACTGTCGTGGCGATGCCGATGAACAGGCCCGTCATAACCACGCCGGGGATGGCGCGCAGGGCGGCGTCGGCCGCGGCCGGGTCGGCGAGATCGAGGTGGCAATCGATGATGTGGTTGCCGTTATCGGTGACGAACGGCGTGTCGGTGCCGCCCCGGAGGGTGCCGGTCGCGCCGGCAGCCTCGAGGTGCCGCAGCGTCGCCTGCCAGCCGAAGCGCACCACCTCCACCGGCAGCGCCACGCCGCCGAGGGCCGGCACCAGCTTGCTTTCGTCCACGATCACCGTCATCCGCCGGCTGGCCGCGGCCACGATCTTCTCGCGCACCAGCGCGCCGCCGAGGCCCTTGATGAGGTCCAGCGTGCCGGTATGCACCTCGTCCGCGCCGTCGATCACGAGGTCGAGCACGGGGTGATCGGCCAGGGTGCCAAGTGGGATCCCGAGCGAAGCCGCCTGCGCCGCCGTGCGCTCGGAGGTCGGCACGCCCACGATCCGCAGCCCGGCACGGACGCGCTCGCCCAGCAGGGTCACCGCGATCGCCGCCGTGGAGCCGGTGCCGAGGCCCAGCACCATGCCGTCCGTCACATGGGCCACCGCGGCCGCCGCGGCCTGGTGCTTCAGCTCGTCGGCGGTCACCGCGGCACCCCGTCCGGCTCGAGTTGCCGCAGCACGGCGTCGGCGATGGCGGCGGCGGCCCCGTCCACGTCGACGGTGAGCGGGCGCTCGTCGGGGCCGGGCGGCTCCAGCGCGTCGAACTGGCTCCGCACCAGGCTGGCCGGCATGTAGTGGTTCAGCCGCGCGGCCTGCCGTCGCTCGATCAACGGCGCCTCGCCACGGAGGTAGACCAGGCGGACATCGGTGCGCGGGCCGATCAGGATGTCGCGATACGCCCGCTTCAGCGCGGAGCAGGCCAGCACGCCGTGCCGCCCGGTGCTGCGCGTGGCGTCGATCCAGGCGGCGATCGAGTGCAGCCACGGCCAGCGGTCGTCATCGGTCAGCGGGGTGCCGCCGTGCATCTTGCGCACGGCCGCGGGCGCGTGCCAGTCGTCGGCGTCGCCGAGCTCCCAGCCGAGACGCCCGGCCAGCAGCGCCGCCACCGTGGTCTTGCCGGAGCCCGAAACGCCCATCACCACCAGGACCGAGGGCAGGGTCATCAGCCCTGGCGGCCCAGCAGGCCGCGTCCGACCACGTGCGCCTGGATCTCCGCCGCGCCCTCGAAGATGTTGAGGATGCGGGCGTCGCACAGCACGCGGCTGATCGGATACTCCAGCGCATAGCCGTTGCCGCCATGGATCTGCAGGGAAGCGTCCGCATTGCTCCAGGCCACGCGCGCGGCCAGCAGCTTGGCCATGCCGGCCTCGATGTCGCACCGGTCCCCGGCATCCTTGGTGCGGGCGGCGAAGTAGGTGATCTGCTGGGCCATCACCGTCTCGACCGCCATCATGGCGAGCTTGTCGGCAACCCGCGGGAAGGCCAGCAGGTTGGCGCCGAACTGCTTGCGCTCGCCGGCATAGGCAAGCCCGAGATCCAGCGCGTTGCGCGCCACGCCCACGGCGCGGGCCGCCGTCTGGATGCGCGCGCCTTCGAAGGTGCGCATCAGCTGGCGGAACCCCCCGCCGCGCTCGCCGCCCAGCAGCCCGTCTTCCGCCACGGCGAACTCGTCGAAGGAGAGCACGTATTCCCGCATGCCCCGGTAGCCGAGCACGGGGATCTCGCCGCCGGTGATGCCCGCGTCCGGGAACGGATCCGCTTCCGTGCCGCGCGTCTTGGCAGCCAGGAACATGGACAGCCCGGCAAAGCCCGCCACGTCCGGCTCGCTGCGGGCGAGCACCGTCATCAGATCGCTGCGCGAGCCGTGGGTGATCCAGGTCTTGGACCCGGTGATGCGCCAGCCCTCCGCCGTCTCGCGCGCCCGGGTCTTGACGGAGGCGAGGTCGGAGCCGGTATCGGGCTCGGTGAACACGGCCGTGGGCAACACGTCGCCGGCGGCGATGCCCGGCAGCCAGCGCGCCTTCTGCGCCGCCGTGCCGTTCTGCCCGATCAGCTCGCCCGCGATCTCCGAGCGGGTGCCGAGCGAGCCCGCCGCGATCCAGCCGCGGCTCAACTCCTCCGAGACGATGCACATGGCCAGCTTGCCGAGGCCGAGCCCGCCATGCGCCTCGTCGATGCAGACGCCGAACACGCCGAGCGCGGCCATCTCGGCGACCAGCGCGTCGGGGATCAGCGCGTCGGCCAGGTGCCATTCCTGCGCGAACGGGGCGACCCGCTCGTCGGTGAACTGGCGGAACTGGGCGCGGATCATGTCCAGCGTCTCGTCGCCGAGCGACTCGTCGGGCCGCCAGCCGTCGCCCAGCATCCGGGCGAGCTCCGCGCGGGCGGCCGGGGTGTTGCCGCGGCGGGTGAAGGCGCGGACGGCCGGGTCGGCGGCGAGCAGGTCGGCGGCGTCCTCCGCCCCGAGATCGACCGGGCGGACGATCTCGTTCTGGCCCATCGGCAGCCCGCCCACGAGCTGGGACAGGTATTCGCCGAGCCCGATCTGCAGCACGAGCTGCTCGCCGGCGCCCTTGCCGTCGGCCCAGCGCGTCAGCTGCTCGATGGCTTCCACCGTGGTGGCCGCCCAGGCGAAGCCGTGCACGCGGCGCTGCTCGGCTTGCAGCAGGGAAGCGTCCGGCTTGCCGTCCGGCGCCACCGTCTCGAGGCAGGCCTGGCGCACGGCGCGGAGATAGGCCCGCGCCGCCGTCGCCGCATGGGTCGCCATCCCGCCCAGCCCGGTCCCCGTCATCTCGTTCATCGCGCTGCTCCCGCTACCAGGCCCGCATCATACAAGCGCCCGATCTCGCCGGAGGATAGTCCCAGCACGTCGGCCAGCACTTCCTCGCTATCCTGCCCCAGCGCCGGGGCCGGACGCGGCAGGGCGCGCGGCGTTTCCGGCAGGGTGGCCATGGCGCCGGGCGTCAGATACTCGTGCCCGCGGTGGCGCACGGGCGCCAGCAAAGGGTTGGCGTGCACGGCCGGGTCGGCGCGCACGGCGTGTTCCAGCGTCTGGAACGGGCCCCAGGTCACGCCGGCCTTCTCGAAGCCGGCGATCAGCTCGGCCGCCGGCCGGCGCGCGAAGGCGGCCGCAAACATCGGATACAGCCGGCCGCGATGGGTGAAGCGCAGCCCCTCGTCGCGGTCGAACGACACGCCGAGCGCGGCCTCCAGGCCGGCCACCTCGGCCTCGAGCCCCAGCATCGCCACCAGGCCGCGCCACTGCTTGGGCGTGATGGCGACCACCATCAGCCGTTGGCCGTCGGCGCTGGTGAAGTCGCGCCCGAAGGCGCCGAACAGCTCGTTGCCGAGCCGCGCCCGCTCGCCGACCAGTTGCGCTTCGGCGATCCAGCCGAGATGGCCGAGGCTGGCGATGCCGACGTCGGAGAGCGGCAGGCGGATCTCGCCGCCGGCGCCGGTCTGCCGCCGCTTGAGCTCGGCCGACACCAGCGCGAACGCGCCATAGGCCCCGGCGACCAGGTCCCAGGCGGGCAGCACGTGGTTGACCGGTTCGGCTTCGACGGGCCCGGTCATGGACGGGATGCCGATGGCCGAGTTGACGGTGTAGTCCATTGCCGGGCGCCCATCGCCCCAGCCCATCAGGCGCAGGCAGATCAGGTCCGGCCGCGCCGGCTGCAACCGCTCGAATGCCAGGAAGCCGCCGACCGGGAAGTTGGTCACGAACAACCCGCCGCCGGGACCGTTCGCCTCGTCGGGCGCAGTGATGATCCGCACCGCCAGCGCGCGGCCTTCCGGCCGGTTGAGATCGATGGCGATGGAGCGCTTGCCCTTGTTGAGCCCTTCCCAATACAGGCTCTGCCCGTCATCGGGGGCCAGTGGCCAGCGGTTGAAGTCCGGCCCGCCACCGATCTGGTCGATCCGGATCACCTCGGCGCCCATCTGCGCCAGGTGCAACGCGCAGGACGGCGCCGCGATGAACGAGGCCGCCTCCACCACCCGCAGGCCGCTCAACAACGAATACATGGCAGCGTCCTAGTTACAGATCAGGCCGTTGGCGGCGTCCGTCGCCGTGCCGTTCTGGCCGCGCGAGCAGAGATCGAACTCCTTGCCGGCGCGGGCGGAGGGCGAGCGGTAGAGATAAGGATGGTTCCACGGGTCGAGCGGCTGCGTTTCGCCCTTGAGGTAGGGGCCGTTCCAGCCGGCGGCGGCGCCGGGCTTGTTGCTCAGCGCGCCCAGGCCTTCCTCGCTGCTCGGGTAGCTGCCGACGTCGAGCTTGTAGAGGTCCAGGACGGAGGAGATGCGTTCGATGGATTGCTTGGCGATCGAGTTGCGCGCACCGCCCAATTGCCGCAGCGCCGCCGGCGCCACCAGGAACACCAGCAGGCCCAGGATGGCGACGACGACCAGGATCTCCAGCAGCGTGAACCCGCGCTCGCGGCGCCGGGTCGCCGGCTTACGGAACAGAGACGAACAAGCCGTTGCGGCGCATTTCCACGGTGTAAGCGACGATGAACGGTTCATAGACCGGGGTCATCCCATAGCGATTGGTGTCGTAGCCGATGGTGTGCCCGCGCACGGCGCAATGCGCCAGGGGCGGCATCCCGCTGATCGCCGCCTCCGGCCCGGCGAGCGAGACCTCGCCGATCGGCGGCACCTCGAACACCAGCGTCTGCCCGCGGGCGCGCAGCGTCTCGTCGACCTGCCGCAGCACGTACGTGTCGGCGCACACGGGCGGCGGCGGTTCGTCCGCCGCTTGCGCCGCCGCTGCGGGAAGGACGCCGAGCAGGGCGGCCGCGATGACCAGACGCATGGAAACGCTCCCGTTGACGCGGCGCCCGGTGGCACGGCTCCGCACATCTAGGCGACAACCGGCCCGAAGCGCGCAATCCCCGCTGTTACAAATTCGTGACGCTTGCGACAAGGCGTTGCGCCGGCCCCGGCGACACGGCACGAGCGGCGCCATGCTCGAGCAGTTCTTCGCCTGGTGGCTCCGGCAATTGACCGGCCTGCTCCCGGCCGCCTGGCGCGGCCGGCTGACCGGCGCGGCGGCGACGGACGCGGCCGATTCCGTCAGCCTGGCGCTGCCGCCGGGCTTGCCGGGCACGGTGGAGGCAACCCGGCGGCGGCGGCGGCAGATGCTGCGCCTCGGCCGCTTCGGGCTGGACCCGGCGGGCCTGGCCGCCCTGCGTGCCGCCATCGGCACCGGGCGGCACGGCCCCATCCGCCTGGTACTGCCGCCGACGCTGCTGCTGGAACAGTCCGTCACGCTGCCGCTCGCCGCTGAGCGCGGGCTGGACACGGCGCTGCGCTGGGAGATGGACCGGCTCACCCCATTCACCGCCGACGCCGTGTTCTGGACCTGGCGGGTCGTGGAGCGCGACCGGGTGCGCAACCAGATCAACCTCCGTCTGCTACTGGTCGCCAAATCGGCGATCGCCTCCGTGACGGATGCGCTGGCGGCGGCGGGGCTCGCGCCCGCGCGGCTGGAGGCGGAAGGCGACCCGGCCCGGCACATCGCGGTCGACGGCAAGCGGCGCTCCGCCCCGCGCCGCCCGGCGCTCGTCGCCCTGCTCGGCCTGTGCGCCGCGCTGGCGGTTGTCGCGGTGGCGCTGCCGTTTTTGCAACAGCAGGCCGAGCTCGACCGACTGGACGCCGCCATCGCCGATGCCCGCCCGCAGGTGGAGGTGGCGGATGCGCTGCGCCGCCGCCTGCTGGCGCGCAGCACCAGCACGCAGACGGTGGGCGCGGAGGCGGCCCGGGTCGGCAACGCGCTCGGCATCCTGACCGTGCTGACCGAGCTGCTGCCGGACGACACCTCGCTCTACGACCTCTCGCTGCGCGATCGCGTTCTCACCTTTGGCGGGCAGTCGACCCAGGCGGCGCGGCTGATCGGCATCCTGGCCGCCGACCCGGCGGTGCGCAATCCGGTGTTCTCCGCCCCCGTGACCCGCAACGAGCTGACGGGCACGGAAGCGTTCGCCATCCGGCTGGAGATGAAGCCCTGAGCGACCGCCTCGGCCTGTTCAACTGCAACATAAATTTCGTTGATGCTGAAACCGTCGGCGACCCGTATGTGACAGCGCACGCGTCCCCAGACGGGGGCAGTCGCGGAGAGGAGTTCATGGCCGTCCCGTTCCTGTCCTGCATGGCGCTGGTGGCGCAGATCTACAGCCTGCCGCCGCGCGTGCTGCCGTCGATCCAGCGCGTCGAGGGGGGGCAGCCCGGCTTGGTCCGCACCAACACCAATGGCAGCCAGGATCTCGGGATCATGCAGATCAACACGATCTGGCTGCCTTTCCTGAGCAGCTACACGCGCCGCCCGCAGGCGGAGGTGCGCGTGCGCCTGCTCACGGGCGATTGCTACAACATCGCCGCCGCCGGGCTGATCCTGCGCACCTACCTGGACGAGACCGGCGGCGACCTGCTGCGCGCGGTCGGCAACTACCATTCGCACACGCCGCATTTGAACCAGAGCTACCAGGCCAAGGTGCTGCGGTCGGCCACCGACCTGTTCCAGGCCGGCCGGCGCTGATGGACGGCCTGCGCTCCGCCGCGCCGCCGGCGGCCGACCCGATTGCGGCGTTGGCCGGGCTACTGCTGGCCGACGGCACGTGCGACGGGCGGACGCTGGAGCGCGGGCGCCGGGTCGCGACGGAAAGCGGGCAGCGGCTGGACAAGGTGTTGATCCAACTGGGCCTGGTGACGGAGCGCGACCTGGCGCGCGCCTATGGCGGGCTGACCGGCCTGCCGATCGCGGCGCCTGCCGACTTCCCCGCCGACCCTGTGTTGCCGGACCGGCTGGCGGCGCGCTTCCTGCGCCATGCCCGCGCCCTGCCGCTCGCGGTGACCGAGGGCCGCCTGCTGGTCGCGCTGGCCGACCCGCTGGACCCGTTCGTGCCCGCCGCCATCGCCGCGGCCACCGGGCTGCCCGTCGCGGTGCGGATCGGCATCCCCGTCGAGCTCGACGGGGCGCTGAACCGCCTCTATCCGGACGCCGCCGCCCCGGCCGACGAGGCGGACGCGGCGGCCGGCGAGCCGTTGGAGGAGGATGCCGAGCGCCTCAAGGACCTCGCCTCCGAAGCGCCGGTGATCCGCCTGGTCAGCGGCTTGATCTCCCGCGCGGTGGAGACGCTCGCCTCGGACATCCACATCGAGCCGTTCGAGGACCGGCTGCGCGTGCGCTACCGCTACGACGGCGTGCTGCACGAGGCGGAGAGCCCGCCGGTGCATCTCACGGCGGCGATCATCTCGCGCGTCAAGATCATGGCCCGGCTCGACATCGCCGAGCGCCGCCTGCCGCAGGATGGGCGCATCAAGCTGGCCGTGCGCGGCCAGGAGATCGACTTCCGCGTATCCACCATCCCGTCGCTGTATGGCGAGACGGTGGTGCTGCGCGTGCTGGACCGCAGCGCGGTGCAGTTCGAATACGGCAAGCTGGGTTTGTCGCCCGCCGTGGTGGGGCGGCTGGACGCGGCGCTGAAGCTGCCCAACGGCATCGTGCTGGTGACCGGGCCGACCGGTTCGGGCAAGACCACGACGCTGTACACCGGGCTGCTGTCGTTGAATTCGATCGACCGCAAGGTCGTCACCGTCGAGGACCCGATCGAGTACCAGCTGCCCGGCGTGAACCAGATCCAGGTCAAGCCGCAGATCGGGCTCAATTTCGCCAGCCTGCTACGTTCCATCCTGCGCCAGGACCCCGACGTGATCATGGTGGGCGAGATCCGCGACATCGAGACGGCGCAGATCGCGGTGCAGGCGGCGCTGACCGGGCACCTGGTGCTGTCCACCGTGCACACCAACTCGGCGAGCGCCACCATCGCCCGGCTGCGCGACATGGGGCTGGAGGACTATCTGCTGACCGCCGTGCTGCGCGGGGTGCTGGCCCAGCGCCTCGTGCGCCGGCTGTGCCATTCCTGTCGCCGGGCCGAGCCGGCGGCGCCGGAGCTGGTCGCCCGCTTCCGGCTCGACCGCCCCCGGCTGGACGGAAACGGCGACGCGGCGCCCGTGCTGCACCATCCCGTCGGCTGCCCGCATTGCCGCAACACCGGCTATCGCGGCCGGCTCGCCATTGCCGAGTTCCTGCAGCCGAGCCCGGAGATCGAGCGGTTGATCTTCGGGCGGGCCGACGGGGCGGAGATCGAGCGCGCCGCGGTGGCCGCCGGCATGGTCACCCTGTTCGACGCCGGCATCGACGCGGCGCTGGCGGGGGAGACCACGCTGGAGGAACTCACCCGCGCCATCCGGACGGACGCCTAGCCATGCGCCGCCGCCGCCCTTCCTGATGCCCCCCTGCTGATGCCCCCCTGCTGATGCCCCCCTGCTGATGCCCGCCTTCCGCTTCGTCGCGCTGGACGCGTCCGGCCACACCGTGCGCGGCACCATGGAGGGCGCCAGCGAGGCCGAGATCGTCGCGCGGTTGCAGCGCGGTGGCAGCATCCCGCTGCGCACGGAGGCCGCGTCCGCGTCCTGGCGCGGGTTGCTGGACCGCGAATGGGGCCGCCGCGGCATGAGCCGGCAGGACGTGGCGGATTTCACCCGCGAACTCGCCGTGATGCTGGGCGCCGGCCAGGACCTGGACCGTTCCTTGCGCTTCCTGGCCGAGACCGCGCCCAACAAGCGCGTGCTGGCCACGGCGGAGGCGCTGCGCCGCACCGTGCGGGATGGCGGCTCGCTGGCCAAGGCGCTGGCCGAGCATGCCGGCAGCTTCCCGCGGCTCTACATCGGCCTGGTCCGCGCTGGCGAGGCGGGCGGGACGCTGGCGCCGACGCTGGAGCACCTCGCCGCCCTGCTCGAGCGCGAGCGCAATCTGGCCAGCACGGTGACATCGGCCATGATCTACCCGGCGCTGCTGGTCGCGGCCGCGATCGGCTCCATCGTCCTGCTGCTGACGCAGGTGCTGCCGCAATTCGTGCCGTTGTTCGAGCAAAGCGGCGCCCAGTTGCCGGGGCCCACGCGGGCGCTGATCGGGCTCGGCGACCTCGTCTCCAATTACGGGGTGGCGGCGGCGCTGGTGCTGCTCGTGCTGTTGTTCGCCGCGAGCCAGGCGCTGAAGCAGCCCGGCCCGCGGCTGCGCGCCGATGGCTGGCTGCTGCGGGCGCCCGTGTTCGGCACGCTGCAGAAGGAGTTCGTGGCCGCCCGCTTCACCCGCACGCTGGGCACGCTGCTGGTCAACGGCGTGCCGCTGATCGCCGCGCTGGGCATCGTGGGCGAGGCGATCGGCAACCGGGCCGCGGCCGCGGCGGTGGGGCGCGCGGCGCTGCAGGCCAAGGGCGGCGCCGGGCTGGCGCGGCCGCTGGGGGAGAGCGGGCTGTTCCCGCTGCGCACGGTGCACCTGCTGCGTCTGGGCGAGGAAACGGCGCAGCTCGGCCCGATGTCGCTGCGCGCGGCCGCCATCCACGAAGAGCGCACCCGGCTGGGCGTCGGGCGCATGGTGGCGCTGCTGGTGCCGGTCATCACGGTGGTGATGGGCGCGGCCATCGCCGGCATCATCGCCTCGCTCCTGCTGGCCATGCTGAGCCTTAATGACCTCGCCGGAAGCTGAGCCGGCGCGCCGGGCGCGCGGTTTCACCCTGCTGGAGATGGTGGTGGTGCTGGCCATCCTCGGGCTGGTGGGCGGCCTGGTGCTGTCCGGCGCGCCCAAGCCCGGCAGCACGCTGGATCTGCGCAGCGCGCGGGCGCTGGTGGCCGGGTCGCTGCGGGCGGCGCGTAGCCGGGCCACCGTCACCAACCAGCCGGTGCCGGTCCGCTTCGATACCGGCGCGGCGTCGTTGCAGCTCGGCACCGACCCGGTCCGCCGCCTGCCCAACGGTATCCGCATCGCCGCAGCCGCGCCGGCCCGCATCGTGTTTCGCCCCGATGGCAGCTCGACCGGCGGCACCGTGGAGCTCGCCGGGCGCGCCGACACGGCCCGCATCGCCGTCAACTGGCTGACCGGCCGCGTGGTCGCGGACGGCGCGCCGTGATGGGCGAGTTGCCGGAAGGGCCGCGCGGGCGCGCGCTGGCGGTGGCGATCCTGCTGGTCGCGATCGGCACCGTGTGGGCGGGCGTCGCCCAGCCGCTGACCGATTGGTATGCCGAGCGGCGCGATGCGCTCGAACGGCAGGGCGTGCTGGCGCGGCGCATGGGGCAGGTCGCGGCCACGGTGCCGGCGCTGCGGGAGGCCGCTGCCTCGGTCGGGGCGGCCACGCCGGTGGCGGTGCTGGAAGGCGGCAGCGACGCGGTGGCCGGCGCGGCGCTGCAACAGCTCCTGCAGCAGATCGGCACCGGGCTGGGCGCGGTGGTCGCCAGCACGGAGGTGCTGCCGGGCGAGCCCGTGGGCGGATATCGCCGCATCTCCGTGCGCATGGCGGTGACGGCGTATTGGCCGGTGATCGTCCGGCTGCTGGCGGCCATCGACGGCAACACGCCGCGGCTGCTGGTCAACGACCTCCAGATCCAGAGCCAGCGCGCCAGCATCAACGACAGCAACCCGCTGCTGACCGTCACCGTGGTGGTGTTCGGCTTCCGCGCGGATAGCCGGCCGCCGGGCGCGGTGGCCGCCGCGCCCGACCCGGCGGCCGCGGGGCCGATCACCAACGGATCGGCCGAGCCGCTCGCCAATGGTTCAGTCTCGCCGTGAACGCGCTGCTGGTCATGCTGGGCGTGGGGGCGGCCGCGCTGACGGCGGTCGTTGCCGGCGAGCTGTTTTCCGCCGGGACGCCGGAGGAGCCGCCGACGGCCGCGCGGGCCGCGGGCGCCGTGCCGCTTCCCGCGCCCGCCGCCGCCGCCGTGGGGCGCCCGGGCGAGGTCGGCACGGTGCTGGCCCGGCCGCTGTTCAGTCATTCGCGCCGGCCGGTGGAGGGCGCCACGCCCGCCGCGGTCGCCCGGGGCGCTGCCCCGCCGCTGCCGCGCATGACCGCCATCCTGATCGATGGCGGCCGCCGCGCCGCCATCTTCGTCAGCCCGGAGGGCGGCAAGCCGGTCACCCTCGGCGAGGGCGGCCAGCTCGGCGCCTACACGATCGAGCGGATCGAGCCGCGCGGGGTGCTGGTGCGCGGCCCGGACGGGCGGCAGACCGTGCGCACCAGCTTCGACCCCAACCCGCCCACCCCGATCACGCCGCTCGGAATGCCGTCATTGCCGTCGGTGGGGGCCCCACGCTTCCCGGGCATCCTGCTGCCCGGCGGCGGCGTGCCGATGCCGCAGGGAGGCGCCTTTCCGGCGCAGCCCGGCGCTGGCTATGGAGCAGCCCGATGACGTTGCGTTACACCCTTGCGCTCCTCCCGCCGCTGGCGCTGCTCGGCTGCGAAACCCAGCAGCCGCCGGTGCTGGCCTCCTTGCCGCCGGTCAGCGGCGAGGCGGGTCAAGCCGCACCGCGGGTCAGCGGCCCGATCGGAAAAGCCGACACCGGCGGCACCGCGCTGGTGACCTACGGCACCGTGCGGCCGTCCGCCGCCGCGCGGGCGGAGGCGGCCGGCTCGGCCGGCCCGGAGGCCGGCGACGTTTCGCTCGATTTCGTCGACACCGACCTGCGCGAGATCGTCGCCCAGGTGCTCGGCACCGTGCTGAAGGTCAACTACACCATCGACCCGGCGGTCCGCGGCACCGCGACGCTGCGCACCGTCAACCCCGTGCCGCGCTCGCGCGTGCTGGCGGCGTTGCAGGCCGTGCTGGCGCAGAACAATGCCACCGTGTTCGAGAGCGGCGGGCTTTACCGGGTCGCGCCGGCCGCCAATGCCGCCGCCTCGCCCGGCGCGGGCGGCCCCGGCATTGCCGGCAGCGCGGTGGTCCCGCTGCGCTACGCCTCGGCCGACGATCTCGCCAAGGTGCTGCAGCCCTATGCCGGCGCGACCGGGCGCGTCAGCCCCGACACCGGCCGCAACGCGCTGCTCATCAGCGGCGACCCGACCACCCGCGAGGCGTTGCTCAACCTGGTGCACGCCTTCGACATCGACGTGCTCGCCGGGCAGTCCTACGCGCTGTTCCCCGTCGGCTCCGGCTCGGCCAAGGATTTCGGCACCGCGCTGAGCGACGCGCTGCGCAGCGGGCAGGGCGGTGCGCTGGCCGGCGTCGTCCGCGTGGTGCCGATGGAGCGCATCAACGCCGTGCTGCTGGTGTCCGCGCAGTCGCGCTACATCGACGATGCGCGCCGGGTTTATTCGCTGGTGGAGCGCGCACGCCGGCAGACGGTGCGCGGCTGGAGCGTGTTCTACCTCCAAAACAGCAAGAGCAACGACGTCGCCTACGTGCTGCAGCAGGCGTTCACGCCCAACCGGGTCACGGCGACGCCCAGCGCCCGGGCGGCCGGCACCCAGGCCCGGCGCAACGGCAACACCACCAACAGCTTCAACAGCGGCGGTTCCGGCCTCGGCAGCGTGGGGGGCCGTAGCGGCAGCTCCGGGGGATCGGGCAGTTCCGGGCTGGGCGGCGGCGGGCTGGGCGGCGGCGGCTTGGGCGATGCGGGGTCGCAGCCGGCGCCGGGGCAGAACCCGGCCAACCCGCTGCTCGGCGGCCTCGACTCCACACCCAGCCCGGCCGGCAGCAGCGGCGCGGCGGCCGGGGGCGACACCGACCTCAACACCATCCGCATCATCCCCAATGCGGAGAACAACGCGATCCTGCTCTACGCCACGCCGGCCGAGCACGACACGATCGAGGCGATGCTGCACAAGATCGACATCCTGCCGCTGCAGGTCCGCATCGACGCCGTGATCGCGGAGGTGAGCCTCAACGACAACCTGAACTACGGCACCCAGTTCTTTTTCAAGGGCGGCGGCATCAACGGCGCGCTGAACCTCAACAGCATGGCGACGCTGGCGACGCAGGGCGCCTTGGCCAGCGCCTTCCCGGGCTTCGTCCTCAACGGCGGCACCAACGAGACCTACGCCCTGAGCGCTCTGCAGAACGTGACCACCGTGAAGGTGTTGTCGTCGCCGCAGCTCATGGTGCTCGACAACGAGGCGGCGCGGCTGCAGGTCGGCAATCTCGTGCCCTACCTCACCAGCAGTTCGCAAAGCCAGCTGACCAACAACGCCAACATCGTCAACTCGATCGACTACCGCGAAACCGGCGTGATCATGGAGGTGACGCCGCGGGTGAACAGCGGCGGGCTGGTGACGCTGGACATCTCGCAGGAAGTCAGCGACGTCGACAACTCGGCGACGGCCAGTTCGCCGATCCCGTCGCCGACCTTCCTGCAGCGCAACGTGAAATCCCGCGTGGTGGTGCAGGACGGGCAGACGATCGGGCTGGCCGGGCTGATCCGCGACAACAGCAGCCGCGGCAATAGCGGCATTCCGTGGCTCAAGGACGTTCCCGTGCTGGGCTTCCTCGCGGGGCAGCAGACCAATTCGCGCAACCGTACTGAGCTGCTGGTGCTGATCACGCCGCACGTGGTGCACGACCAGCGGGACGCCCGGGCGCTCACGGAGGATCTGCGCGACCAGCTCATCAACGCCGCCGCCGTGCCGTCCGAGCTGGGCCGGCTCGGGCCGAGCGGCTCGGTGGACCCGCAGCGCCGGGTGCGCCGCGGCATCGGGCTGGAGCGCTAGGCTCCGGGGACGGGAGCGGATCGGACGGCGTCACTCCCGCAGCAGATCCTCCCGGCGGGGCAGCTCCCGGAGGTCGCGCAGGCTGAACTGGGCCAGGAAGCCGGGCGTCGTGCCCCACAGCGTCGGCCGGCCCGGCACCTCCTTGCGGCCTTGCGGCGCGATCAGCCCGGCGTCCAGAAGGGTCTCCACCACGCCGCTACCCAGGGTCGCGCCGCGGATCTCCTCGATCTCCGCCCGGGTCACTGGCTGGTGGTAGGCGACCACCGCCAGCGTCTCCATGGCGGCCCGGGGCAGGCGGCGCTTCTGGGCGATCGTGCGGGTGAGCAGCGGGGCCAGGTCGGGCGCGGTGCGGAACATCCACCCGCCGCCGGCCTCGACCAGCTCGACGCCGCGGCCGGCGTAGCGGGCGGCCAGCGCCGCCAGCACGGGCTCGACGTCCACCGACTCCGGCAGAAGCCGCGCCACAGCCGCCGTCCCGACGGGCTCGGCGCTGGCGAAGATGGCCGCCTCCGCGAGGCGCACCGCCTGTTCGAAGGCGTCCGTCATCGGGCGGCCGCCCGCACGGCGATCGGGCCGAAGCTCGCGTCCTGACGCAAGTCGGCCTGGCCGGTCCGCGCCAGCTCCAGCCCGGCCAGCAACGTGCTCGCGATCGCCGCTCGCCGCTCGAGCGAGCCGGGCGGGGCCGGCGGGACGAAGCTCTCGAAGGCGGCCCAGTGCCGATGCTGCCCCAGCATGCGGCCGAGCCGCTCCAGCGCGTCCGCCACCGAAAAGAGTGGCCCGTGTTGGGGCCGGTAGGGCGTCGCTGCGGTGGCGCGCCTCCGTGCCGCCGCGTAAGCCCGCATCAGCCCGCCCAAATCGGCCGCCAACCCCGACCGGTCGATCGCGACCAGCACTTCCGGCACGCCGCGGGCGAACGCATCGGTCCCGAGTTGCACGCGGCCGCGCAACCAGTCGGACAGGCCGCGCACCGTCTCCAGCGCCGCCAGCCGGGCGGCCAGCACGTCGGCCGCCGCTTCGCCCTCCTCGGCCGCCTCCGTGCCGGACGGGAGCAGCAGGCGCGACTTGAGCCAGGCGAGCCACGCGGCCATCACCAGCCAGTCCGCCGCCAGGTCCAGCCGGATGCGGGCGCTTTCGACGATGGCAAGATATTGCTCGGCCAGGGACAGGATGGAGATCCGGTGCAGATCGACCTTCTGCGCGCGGGCGAGGTCGAGCAGCAGGTCGAGCGGGCCCGCGAACCCGTCCAGTTCGAGTTCGAGCGCCGGGTCGTCAGGCATCCCAGCCGGCGGCCCGGTAGACGAGGTTGGTCGCCCAGGGCAGCACGTCGCCCAATACGTGCCCGACCGGGTCCCACGCGATGCCCATGGTCGCCAGCGCGTGCGGCAGCAGGAACACGGCCAGCAGCACGATGACGATGCCGGCGCGCTCCAGCCGCGCCCAGGCCATGGCCAGCCGCTCCGGCAGGATGCCGACCACGATCCGCCCGCCATCCAGCGGCGGGATCGGCAGCAGGTTGAACAGGCCCAGCACCATATTGGCGAGCAGGAACAGCGTCAGCAGATCGTCCACCCGCGCGCCGAAGCGCCCGCCCAGCTCGGCCGAGCCGTGCAGCGCCAGCGCCGCCAGCCAGGCCAGCAGGAAGTTCATCGCCGGGCCGGCTGCGGCGACCAGCGCCATGCCCTGCCGCGGGTTGCGGAATCGCCAGGCGGAGACCGGCACCGGCTTGGCCCAGCCGAACATGAACACCACCCGGCCGAGCGTCAGCACCTGGCCGAGGATCAGCAGCCCCGGCAAAATGAGCGTCCCGAACCGGTCCACGTGCCGGATCGGGTTGAGCGACAGCCGGCCCTCGAGCTTGGCCGTGTCGTCGCCCAGCGCCCAGGCCGCGTAGCCGTGCGCGGCCTCATGCAAGGTGATGGCCGCGATGACCGGCACGGCGGCCAGCAGCAGCGTCCCGATAACGGTCAGCACGGGAGCAACCCGTCCCGCTCGGCCGCCAGCGCCGCCGCGTCCAGCCCGGGCGTGCGATGACGGGCCACCGTCTCGCGCCCGGCCGCCATCCGCGCCGCCGTTGCCGCGCCGACGGGGGGCACGGCGCGCAGCACGGCCTCGCTATCGGCGAGCACGCCCGTGCAGTGCAGCGCCAGGTCGCACCCGGCGTCCAGCGCGGCCCGCGCCAGCACGGCGGGCAGCCCGGCCAGCGCGCGCATGGCCAGATCGTCCGACACCAGGACGCCACCGAACCCGATGCGTCCCCTGACCACACCCTCGATCACTGCTGCCGACACTGTTCCCGCCCGCTCCCGATCCCACCGCTCATAGACCAGGTGAGCCGTCATCATCCACGGCAAAGCTGAACAAAGACTGAACGCCTCGACATCGTCGTCCAGCGGCACCGCGGCCGGCACCACCGGCAGATCGTGATGGCTATCGACCAATGCCCGCCCGTGACCCGGCGCGTGCTTGGCGACCGGCAGCACGCCGGCGGCCATCAGCCCCCGCGCCATCGCCCCGCCCAGGGCGGCGACGCCGGCCGGGTCGGTCCCGTAGGACCGGTCGCCGACCACGTCGCTGGCCCCCGGCACGCGCAGGTCCAGCACCGGCGCGCAGGCCATGTCGAGCCCCGCCGCCGCGCAATCCAGCCCGATGAGCGCTCCGGTCAGGAACGCGGCGCGCTCTCCGGCCGCCCGATCCAGCGCGCCGATGGCGGCAGCCGGCGGGTGCGCCCGCCAGCCCGGCGGCCGCAGCCGCGCGACCCGGCCGCCCTCCTGATCGACGGCCAGCACCGCACCCGGCGGCAACACCGCCCGCACCGCCCCGCAGAGCGCCGTCAGTTGGTCGGGGGATTTGACGTTGCGCCCGAACAGGATCACCCCGGCGGGCGGACAGGCCGCCAGCAGCGCCGCCTCGTCGGCCGCGAGTTCCGGCCCCGCGATGCCGACGATGGCGGCCCGCATCAGCCCGCGATCGAGCAGCCCAGGCCCTTGGCGCGCACCTTGCGGCAGAAATCGGTCGCTGCCGCGATGTCGGCGAAGCCGCCGGTGCGCACGCGCCAGAACGTCTTGCCGTCCCGCTCGGCCTTCACCACGGTCGGCTTGCGGTCGCCCAGCAATTCGGGCGCCTTGCGCGCCAGGCGCTGCCATTCCGTCGCCGCCAGCGCTTCGCTGTCCACCGCGGCGATCTGCACGCTGGCGCCGCCCGCCTTTGCCGCCGGCTCCGGCGCAACGGCGCTTGCCGTCACGGGAGCCGTGGCCGGAGCCGTCGCCGGGGCCGGGGCCGGGGCCGGGGCCGGGGCCGTCGCGACCGCCGCGGCTGGCGGGGTCGCCGTGCCCGTCGTCGCGCTGGGGGCCGGCCTCGCCGCGGCCGGTGCGCTGGCCGCCTGACGTTGCGCGCGCAACGCCTGCGGATCGGGGCGCTCGGCCTCCGGCGCCAGGTCGCCGGCATCGCCGGGGCCGTCGCCGTGGCCCATCACCTGGTCGTTGGCGCCGGCGACCGTCATGCCGCCGGGGTTCTCCGGCTTGATGCGCATCGGCCGCTTATCGGCCTCGATCACCGGCACGCCGGCGCTGCGATGACCACTGAACGTCCAAACGCCCATGCCGCCGAGCAGGACCAAGCCGAGCGCCGAGGCGACGATCAGCAGCCGGCGCGTGCCGGTGTCCAGCCCCGAGCGCCGGGCGCGGTAGCTGTGCGAGTAGGAGTGGGACACGGTGCCGCTACCGGGCACGCTACGGGGGACACTGATATCGTCGGACATGGGTCAGCGCATCTCCTCGACTGGCGCGACCCCCAGGACGGCTAGTCCGGAGCGGATCGTCGTCGCCGTTGCTTCGACCAATGCGAGCCGGGCTCGCGTTTCCGCCGGACGATCCGCCTGCAGGAAGCGCAGGGTCGAATCGGCATTTCCGCGGCTCCACAAGATATTAAAGTCGCCCGCTAAATCATAGAGGTAAAACGCAATTCGGTGCGGCTCCTGCGCCAGCGCCGCCCCTTCCACCGTGCGGGGCCAGCTCGCCAGGCGCCGCAACATCGCCCATTCCGCCTCCGCCTCCAGCGGCGCCAGGTCCACGCCGGCCAGCGCCGCCGGGCTCACGTCGTGGCCCGCTTCGGCCGCCATGCGCAACACGCTACGGCAGCGCGCATGGGCGTACTGCACGTACCAGACCGGGTTCTCCCGCGTTTGCGACACGGCGAGGTCCAGATCGAACTCCATCTGCGCGTCCGACTTGCGGGTCAGCATGGTGAAGCGCACCGCGTCGCGCCCGACCCACTCCAGCAGGTCCGCCAGGGTGACGTAGGTGCCGGCCCGCTTGCTCATCCGCACCGGTTGCCCGTCGCGCAGCACGTGCACGATCTGGCACAACACGATCTCCAGCCGTCGCCCGCTGTTGCCGGCCAGCGCCTTGACCGCCGCCTTCATGCGGGACACGTAGCCGCCATGGTCGGCGCCCCAGACGTCGATCATGAGCTGGGCGCCGCGCTCCATCTTGTCGGCGTGGTTGGCGATGTCGTTGGCGAAGTAGGTGTTGGAGCCGTCCGACTTGCGCAGCGCGCGGTCCACGTCGTCGCCGAACTGCGTCGCGCGGAACAGGGTCTGCTCGCGCGGTTCCCAATCCTCGGGCGTCTTGCCCTTGGGGGGCTCCAGCACGCCCTCGTAGATCAGCCCGTCGGCCCGCAGCCGCTCGATCACGCGGTCGGCCTCGCCGCGCTCGAGCAAGGCGCGCTCGCTGGTCCATACGTCGAAACGGACGCCGAGGGCGTCGAGATCGGTCCGGATGGACGCCAGCATGGTCTCGACGGCGAGGTCGCGCACGGTCTCGAACCAGCGCGCCGGGTCGGCGACGGTCAGGCCGGGGCCGGCGAGCCCGTCGCCATGCGCTGCCGCCAGCGCCTCGCCGACGGGCAGCAGGTAGTCTCCTTTGTACTGCAGCCCGGTCGGGGTGGCGGCGGCGAACTCGTCCTCGGTCAGCGTCGTGCCCAGCGTCTGCAGGTAGCGCCAGTAGGCGGCCCAGCCGAGGGCGGCGACCTGCGCGCCGGCATCGTTGATGTAGTATTCCTTGGTCACCGCGAAGCCGGCCTTGGTCAGCAGGTTGGCCAGCGCGTCGCCCACCACGGCGCCGCGGCAGTGCCCGATATGCATCGGCCCGGTCGGATTGGCCGACACGTATTCGACGTTGACGGCGGTGCCGGCGCCGACGTCGCTGGTGCCGAAGCCGTCGCCGGCGCGCAGTATCGACGGCAGCACCGCGCGCAACGAATCCGGGCGCAGGGTGAGGTTGACGAAGCCGGGTCCGGCAGCCGCGGCGCTTGCCACGTCCGCGCCATCGCCCAGCCCGGCGGCGATCGCCTCGGCCAACGCCTTGGGCGATTGCCGGGCGGCCTTGGCGATGACCATGGCAGCGTTGGTCGCCATGTCGCCGTGTTCCTTGGCCGGGCTGACCTCCACCCGCGCCAGCGCCGCCTCCGGCACGTCCGGCGCCAGGCGGCGCACCACCTCGATCACGGCGTCGCGCACCCGCGCGTAAATGTTCTCGCTCATGCTCTTAGCCGGCCAACGCGGACAGGCCCGGCACCTTGCGCGCCACCTTGCGGGCCAGCGCCGGCGCCTGCACCAGCGCTTCGGCCGCCACGCCGCCGATCGCATCGGGCGAACGGGCCAGCAGGGAGACCGCATCGCCGAAGCGGCGGGTCTTCAGGTGCTCGACGACGGCGCGGTAGCTGTACCAACGGCGGACCCGGCGGAAATAGGCCTGCGCGGCGCGGCGGGTGCCGGGAGTGGCGCGGGCGGCCGGGGAGGCGGCGAGGTCGCGGCTGAAATCATAGATACGGCGCAGCTCGCTCGGCGACTGGACCAACGTGCCGCCGGACAGCGAGCCCTCGCGCACCGTGTAGAGGTACATCGCCTCCGGGACGTAGTCCCAGCGGGCGCCCTGCTGCAGGCAGGCGATGTAGAGCACGAAGTCTTCCGAGAAGCGCATGGTCTCGTCGTAGCGCAGGCCCTTGCCCCTGAAGAACGCGGCGCGGAAGAGCGGCTTCATGAAGCCGAAGGCGACGCGGGGCTCGTCGCGCTTGCTCATGTTGCCGAGGATGAACTCCTCGAGCTCGAGCCGGTGCGCGGCGGCCATGGCGGGGCTGGTGAACATGGGGCTGCCCGCCGGGTCGTCCTCCGTGAGCAGCACGATGTTGTCCGACACGACGTCCGAGCCCGCTGCCTCGCCGTAGCTGGTCATGCGGGCGAGGCGCTCCGGGGCATAGCGGTCGTCGGAATCCAGGATGCCGATCCATTCGCCCCGCGCTTGGGCGATGCCGAGGTTGCGCGCCGCGGAAGGGCCGCCATTCCGGGGGGTCTGCATCACGCGGAAGCGGTCGTCGCGGGCGGCGTAGGCGCGGGCGCGGGCGGCGGTGTCGTCGGTCGAGTGGTCGTCCACGACGATCACCTCCCAATCGGCCTCCGTCTGCGCGAGCATGGAGTCCAGGCAGGCCGAAAGGTCGGACGCTGCGTTGTAGGCGGCCACGATCACCGAGACCTTGCACGTGTCAGCCACTACCGAACCCTCACCTTAGCACCTGCAGCAAACTAGCCGACCGGGGCGGCGGTGACCACTGAGAGGGTCTAGCCGGTTCGGAACGGGTCCGTGAGGCGGAGGTGTTCGTCCAGCGCGAAGCGGTCGGTCATGCCGGCGATGTAATCCGCCACCACGCGCGCCGCCCGGGCGTCGGAGGCCGGGCCCGCCATCGTGCGCCAGCCATCGGGCAGCAAGGAGGTGTCGCCGTGCAGCAGGGTGAACAGCGCTTCCGTCACGCGCCGCGCTTTGGCGGTCATGCGGTTGACGCGCCAGTGCCGATACATGCGGGCGTGCAGGAATTGCTTGATGGCCCGGTTGGCGGCATCCATCGCCGGGCTGAAGGCGATCACGGCGCCGGACGCCGCGCGAACCGCGTCGGAGTCGGCCGGAGCGAGGTCCGCGATGCGTCGCCCGCTTTCCTCGATCAGGTCCGTCGCCAGCCGGTTGATGACCCGGCGGATCGTTTCATGCCGCAGCCGCGGCGCCGCCAGATCGAGGCTGGTCCGCCGGGCCTCGCGCAATGCGGGGCCGACCACGGGGAGGTGGTCGATGTCGTCCGTGGTGAACAGCCCGGCGCGCAGCCCGTCGTCGAGATCGTGGCTGTGATAGGCCACGTCGTCACAGATGGCGGCCACCTGCGCCTCGGCCGAGGGCCAACTCGAGAGCGCGAGCGGGTGCTCCGCATCGTAGACCGCGATGTAGCCCGGTGGGTCCTGCAGCGGACCGTTATGCTTGGCCAGACCCTCCAGCGCCTCCCAGCTCAGGTTCAGCCCGTCGAACGCGGCGTAGCGCTGTTCCAGCTTGGTGACGACCTTGAGGCTCTGGCCGTTATGGTCGAAGCCGCCGAAGGGCCCCATCTGCGCATCCAGCGCGTCCTCGCCGGCATGGCCGAACGGCGTGTGTCCCAGGTCGTGCGCCAGGGCCAGGGCCTCCGTGAGGTCCTCGTCCAGCCGCAGCTTGCGCGCGATGGAGCGCGCGATCTGGGCGACCTCGATGCTGTGGGTCAGCCGTGTCCGGTAGTAGTCGCCCTCGTGATTGACGAAGACCTGGGTCTTGTACTGCAGCTTGCGGAAGGCGGAGCTGTGGATCACCCGGTCGCGGTCGCGCTGCCACGGGCTGCGGCCTTCGCCCTCCGGCTCCGGGTGCAGGCGGCCGCGCCACGTCTCGGCCCGGACGGCGTAGGGGGCGACGGGAGGCATCGCCCTTCAATACGGTGGGGCGGAGCGCTATGTAAGGGCAATGAGCGAGACCGTCCCTGCCGCCCCGCCCTTCTCCGTGACCGACCGCGCCGCCGCGCGGGTGGCCGAGATCGCCGCCGCGCAGGAGGCGGCCGCACTCCGCGTCTCCGTGCTGGCCGGCGGCTGCAGCGGCTTTCAATATAAGTTCGAGCTCGATGCGGCGCCGCAGCCCGACGACATGATTATTGAGCAGGGTGCGGCCAAGGTCCTGGTCGACCCCGTCAGCATGGACCTGCTGGCCGGCTCGCAGCTCGATTACGCGGACGAGCTGATGGGCGCCTATTTCAAGGTGAGCAACCCGAACGCCACCTCGTCCTGCGGCTGCGGCACCAGCTTCTCCATCGACTGATCGGCGGCTGACGTGAAGGTCGCCACCTGGAACGTCAACTCCGTCCGCCAGCGCGAGCGGCACGTGCTGGATTGGGTCGGCCGGGAGAAGCCGGATCTGCTGCTGTTGCAGGAGATCAAATGCGAGGAGCCGCAATTCCCGGCGGAGAGCTTTGCCGCCGCCGGCTATGCGAGCCACGTGCTGGGTCAGAAATCGTATAACGGCGTCGCCATCCTGTCCCGCGAGCCGGTGGAGCTCACCTGCCGCGGCTTGCCCGGTATGCCGGACGACCCGCAAGCGCGTTACCTCGAGGTACGGACCGAGGGCGTCACGGTGGGCAACCTTTACCTGCCGAACGGCAATTCCGGCGGTCCGGAAGGCTATGCCTACAAGCTGCGCTGGATGGCCGCCTTGGCCGACCGGGCCCGTACGCTGTTGGAGGCCGACGAGCCCTGCGTGTTCGCCGGCGATTACAACGTTTGCCCGACCGACGAGGATTTCGCGCCCGGGACCCTGCCGGCCGGCGACGCGCTGATCCGCCCGGAGACCCGCGCCGCCTTCCGCACCATGCTCTGGACCGGCTTCACCGACGCGATCCGCGCCGTCCAGCCGCAGGGCAAGGCCTACACTTTCTGGGACTACCAGGCCGGCGCCTGGCGTAAGGACGCCGGGCTGCGCATCGACCACGCGCTGCTGTCGCCCACCATGGCCGAACGCCTGGTTGCCGCCCGGCCCGACCGCGATGAGCGCGACCAGCCGCAACCGAGCGACCATGTTCCGGTGGTGTTCGAGTTCAGCTGACCAGGCCCCTCAAGGGAGGGGAGTCACTCCGCCTTTTTGGACTGCTCCGGCAGGTGGTGCATCAGATAGATCGATCCCACCATGATCAGGATCAGCATGCCGAGCACGCCCAGCTCCAGCATGGATGCGTGGAATTGCTCGCGCACCGCGTCGTTCCACTGCCGGCCGCGCATGGCCTCCGACGTTTCCAGCGTGATCACCAGGATCCGCCGGATACACGCGATCAGCCCCACGATCAGGAAGGGCTGCACCGTCAGCGTGCCCGTGCGGATGGAAGCGCTGACGGTGTGGAGGATCTCGACCAGCATCAGAACGAACAGCAGCCGGTCGACCGTCTCGAACACCTCGCCGGTTTCGTGCCAGTCCAGCACGCCCCGCCAGAGCAACAGAACGGCGCCGGCGAGGGCGATGACCGTGGTCGCGATCAGCAGGCCGCCGACCGCGATATAGGTGTAGCGCTCCGCCCGCCCGAAGAAGTCCTTCAGGATGGGCGATGCTTCGTGGCCTCCCTCGCCGGCCACCGTCAGATGTCCGCGTAGCAGTGCGTCTCGGCCGCAGCACCCGGATTGGTCACCGCGCCGAGATGGGCAGGCCCGACCGTTTGCGCGAACTTCCAGATCGCGCCGCTATTGTAGTCGGTGCGGCGGGGCTGCCACGCCGCCTTGCGGGCCGCGAGTTCGTCGTCCGGGACCAGCATCTCGATCGTGCCCTTCTCGGCATCCATGCGGATGCGGTCGCCGTTCTTCAGCAGGCCGATCGGGCCGCCGACCGCCGCCTCCGGCCCGACATGGCCGACGCAGAAGCCGCGCGTGGCGCCGCTGAACCGCCCGTCGGTGATCAGCGCGACCTTGTCGCCCATGCCCTGGCCATAGATCGCCGAGGTGGTGGACAGCATCTCGCGCATGCCCGGCCCGCCTTTGGGACCCTCGTAGCGCACCACGATCACGTCGCCGGCCTTGTAGGCCCGCTCGTTGACGGCGGCGAACGCCTCCTCCTCGCTGTCGAAGCATAGCGCGGTGCCCTCGAACTGCAGCACCTCCATGCCGGCGATCTTCACGATGGCCCCGTCCGGCGCGAGATTGCCCTTGAGCCCGACCACGCCGCCGGTGGTGCTGATCGCCTGCGACACCGGGTACACCACGTCCTGGTCCTTGGGGAACACGACGTCCTTGAGGTTCTCCGCCAGCGTCTTGCCCGAGACCGTCATGCAGTCGCCATGCAGCAGGCCGCCATCCATCAGCGACTTCAGGATCACCGGGATGCCGCCGATGTTGTGCACGTCGAGCGCCACGTATTTGCCGCCGGGCTTGAGGTCGGCGATGTAGGGCGTGCGGCGCATGATCTGCAGCACGTCGTCCATGGTGAACTTGATGCCGCACTCGTTGGCGATCGCCGGCAGATGCAGCCCGGCATTCGTGCTGCCGCCCGTCGCCGCCACCACCACGGCCGCGTTCTCCAGCGCCTTGAGCGTGACGATGTCGCGCGGCCGCAGCCCGCTCTCGATCAGCGCCATCACCGCGCGCCCGCTCTCGACCGCCCAGCGGTCCCGGTCCTCGTACGGCGCCGGCGACCCGGCCGAGCCCGGCAGCGCCAGCCCCATCGCCTCGCTGACGGTCGCCATCGTATTGGCCGTGAACTGCCCGCCGCACGCGCCCGCGCTCGGGCAGGCGACGCATTCCAGCTCGTGCAGCTCCTCGTCGGACATGTTGCCCGCCGCATGCCGCCCCACCGCTTCGAACACGTCGACGACGGTGACGTCCTTGTCCTTGAACCGCCCCGGCAGGATGGAGCCGCCATACATGAACACCGACGGGATGTTCAGCCGAACCATCGCCATCATCATGCCCGGCAGCGACTTGTCGCACCCGGCCAGCCCGACCAGCGCGTCGTAGCAATGCCCGCGCACCGTCAGCTCCACGCTGTCGGCGATCACCTCGCGCGACACCAGCGAGGACTTCATGCCCTGGTGCCCCATGGCGATGCCGTCCGTCACCGTGATGGTGGTGAACTCGCGCGGGGTGCCGCCGCCCTCGATCACGCCCTTCTTGACCGACTGCGCCTGGCGGCTCAGCGCGATGTTGCAGGGCGCCGCCTCGTTCCAGCAGGTCGCCACGCCGACGAAAGGCTGCGCGATCTCGTCCTCGGTCAGCCCCATCGCGTAATAATACGACCGATGCGGCGCCCGCCCGGGCCCCTCCGTCACGTGCCGCGACGGCATCCGCGACTTGTCCCACCGCTTCTTCAACATTGTCGTTCCTCCCGTTGAACCCTTTCCCGCTGGCGGGAGAGGATAAATCTATGCCGCGATGCGCTCGATCGCGGCGTGCAGCCGGGCTGCTTCGGCTTCGAAGCCGGCCAAGCGCTCGCGGTTTTCTTCCACCACCTCCGGTTTGGCCCGCGCCACGAAGTCGGCGTTGCCCAGCTTGCGCTGCACCTTCTCCGCCTCCGCCAGCGCCTTGGCCCGGTCCTTCTCCAGCCGCTTGCGCTCGGCTTCCAGGTCGATCAGCCCGGCCAGCGGGATCACCACCGTCGCCTCGTCCACCACGGCCTGCGCCGACCCCCGGGGCATCGCACCCGCGAGCGGGCCGACTTCGCTGGCCCGCGCCATGCGCCGGATCGCTTCCGACCACGCTTCGGCGCGCGCCAGCGTCTCCGGCCGGGCGTCGCGCAGCAGCACGGGCGCCAGCGCGGACGGCGCCACGTTCATCTCCGCCCGCACCGCGCGGACCTCGCCAACCAGCCGCACGACCCAGCCCAGCTCGTCCCGCGCCGCCGCCGCATCCGTCACCGGGCCCGGCTCCGGCCACGCCGTCCGCACCAGGCTTCCGGCCGCGCCGAAACCCATTTCGCTCCACAGATGCTCCGTCACGAACGGCATCGCCGGGTGCAGCAGCCGCAGCAGGGTGCCCAGCGTATGCGCTGCCGTGGCCCGGACCTCGTCCTTCTCCGGGCCGTCCGGCCCGTTCAGCACCGGCTTGGCGAACTCCAGGAACCAGTCGCAGAAATCGTTCCACGTCGTCCGGTACGCCGCCTGCGCGTAGTCGTTGAAACGATACGCCTCCAGCGCCGCCGTCGCCTCGCCGATCGCGGTATTGAGCGCGTCCAGCATCCAGCGGCACAGCGGCGACGTCGCCCGCGCCGGGTCGAAGCCGGGGGTCGGGGCGACGCCGTTCATCTCGCAGAAGCGTGCCGCGTTCCACAGCTTGGTCACGAAGCTGCGGTAGTTCTCCACCGTCGCGCGTCCGAGCTTGATGTCCCGCCCCGGCCCGGTGAGCGCGCACACGGTGAAGCGCACCGCGTCGGTGCCGAACGCGTCGATCAGCTCGAGCGGGTCGACGACGTTGCCCTTGGATTTCGACATCTTCTGCCCGCGCTCGTCGCGCACGAGGCCGTGGATGTAGACATCGCGGAACGGCACCTCGCCCATGACGTAGAGCCCCATCATCATCATCCGGGCGACCCAGAAGAAGATGATGTCGAACCCCGTCACCAGCACGTCGCCCGGGTAGTAGCGCGCCAGCTCGGGCGTCTGGTCCGGCCAGCCCAAAGTCGAGAACGGCCACAGCGCCGAGCTGAACCAGGTGTCGAGCACGTCCTCGTCCTGGCTCAACGCCTCGTCGCGCCCGTAGGCTTCGCGCGCCAGCCGGGCTGCCTCGTCCGCGTCGTGAGCGACGAAGATCTGGCCGTCGGGACCGAACCAGGCCGGGATGCGGTGCCCCCACCAGAGCTGGCGGCTGATGCACCAGGGCTGGATGTCGCGCAGCCAGGCGAAGAACGTGTTCTCCCATTGCTGCGGTACGAACTTGGTGCGGCCTTCCTCGACCGCGGCGATGGCCGGGCGCGCCAGCTCGGCCGCGTTGCAATACCACTGCGTGGTCAGCAGCGGCTCGATCGGCACGCCGGAACGGTCGCCATGCGGCACCTGATGCGTGTGCGGCTCGGTCTTCTCCAGCAGCTCCCGCGCCTCGAGCTCGGCGACCACGGCCTTGCGTGCGGCGAAGCGGTCGGTGCCGTCGAGACCGCGCAGGAACGGGTCGTCGCCCTCGATCTCCGCGAGCGTGATCCGGCCTTCGCGGTCCAGCACGCTCGGCATCGCCAGGCCGTGCCGCTGGCCCACCAGGAAATCGTTGAAATCGTGGGCGGGCGTGATCTTCACGGCGCCGCTGCCCTTTTCCGGGTCGGAGTAATCGTCGGCGATGATCGGGATGCGGCGGCCGACCAACGGGAGGATCACGTGCTGGCCGACGAGGTCGCGATAGCGCTCGTCATCCGGGTGCACGGCCACGGCCATGTCGCCCAGCATCGTCTCCGGCCGCGTCGTCGCCACCACGATATGGCGGTCGCTGCCTTCGATCGGGTAGCGCAGGTGCCACAGGCTGCCGCGGACCTCGCGCGCCTCGACCTCGAGGTCGGAGATCGCCGACTGGAACTTCGGGTCCCAGTTCACCAGCCTGCGGTCGCGGTAGATCAGGCCATCGCGGTAGAGCCGGACGAAGATCTGACGCACGGCGCGGGACAGGCCGTCGTCCATGGTGAAGCGCTCGCGCGGCCAGTCGAGCGAGGCGCCGAGGCGGCGCAACTGGCTCGTGATGGTGCCGCCGCTCTCGGCCTTCCATTGCCAGACCCGTTCCAGGAAGGCCTCGCGGCCCATCTGCTGCCGGGTCTGGTTGCCCTCGGTCGGCAGCAGGCGCTCGACCACCATCTGCGTGGCGATGCCGGCATGGTCGGTGCCGGGCTGCCAGAGCGCGTCGCGCCCCTGCATGCGTCGCCAACGGATCAGGGCATCCTGCAACGTCATGGTCAGGGCATGACCCATGTGCAGGCTGCCCGTCACGTTGGGTGGCGGGATCATGATGGTGTAGGGCGCGCCGGGGGCGGCCGGGTCGGCCCGGAAGGCGCCGGCGGTCTCCCAGGCGGCGTAGAGCGGCCGCTCGATGGCGGCGTGATCGAAGCTCTTGCTCAGCATCCCTGGACCTTTAGCCCGCCGCGCGCCCGGCGCAAGAGCGCGACCCGGTGCGCGTGGGCTCCGATATCAACCGACCTGGCGGCCGACCACCCGCTCGATCTCCGCCCGGACGGCGCGCTCGACGATCGGCGGCAGATGCGTGTCGAGCCAGGCCTTGAGCAGCGGCCGCATTTCCTCGCGCACGAGGTCCTCCAGCGTGACGCCGCTGCCGCGGCCGACCTGCGCGCTCCGTTCGGCGGCCAGCGTGCGCATCAGCGTGCCAACCGAGTTGGCCGCCGCCGCCGCCGCTTCGGGCGCAACCAGCGATGGGGAGCCGAGGGAGGGCGCGGGCGCCGCGGGCGCCTCGGCCATCCGGGGCGGGGCGGCGGGCGCGAGGTCGTCGTTCGGGGCGGTCATGGGCGATTGGCTCTCCGGCGCGGGCACGGGCGTGGCGGGCGGGGCCGTGGGATCGCCCGGCTTGCCGTCCTCGACCATCATTGAAGGGTCCAGCATCAGGACGTCCTTGCCGGCCGGCTTGGCCGCGCCGTCCTCGTCCAGGATGCGGCGGATGGAGGCCAGGATGTCGTCCATCGAGGGTTCGGCATCGTCGCCGCCCGGCTTGCGGGCGGGTGGGGGAGGCTGGGCCATGCGCTACCGGCCCGGCTGGTCTTGCGCGTGATCGCCGGTGCCGAACAGCTTGTCACGCACGGCATTGTAATAGGCGGTCTCGTCGTAGAGCGGCACGTTCAGGTTCAGGTCCCGGGCAGAGAGCCGCCCGATCGCGGCTGCGAGCGTGTAAGATGCCGTGATCAGGTTGGCCAGGTTCTGCACCAGCGTCACCCGCGAGTTGAGCAGCGCCTGCTCGGCGTTCAGCACGTCCAGCGTGGTGCGGCTGCCCACGATCGCCTCGCGCTGCACGCCTTCCAGCGCGATCTGGTTGGCGCGGATCTGTGCGGTCGAGCTGGCCAGGGCGCTGCGGGTCGCCGCCAATTGCTCCCAGCCCTGCGTCGCCTGCTGCTGCACCTGGCGCCGCGCATCGTCGACCAGGCGGCGGGATTGCTGCTCCTGCTGGCGGGCCTGCCGCACCCGCGAATATTCCGCGCCGCCCTGGTAGACCGGCACGGTCGCGTTGACGACCACCTGGCCGCCGATGATGCGCTGGCGCTGCAGGGTCGAGTTGTCGGATCGCGCGGCCTGGGCCTGCAGGCTCACCTGCGGCATCAAGTTGGCGAATTGCAGGTCGATGTTGTCGCGCGCCGCGGCGTCGTCGAACAGGGCGGCGATGACGTTGGGGTTGTTCTCCGCCGCCAGCTGGATCGCTTCCATCTGGCTGCGGACGGGCTGCTTGAGCGGTTGCGGCTCGACCAGCAGGTCCGGCAGTTCGCCCACGTAGCGCCGGTAGTTGCCGCGCGCCGTCTGCAGGTTGCCCTGCGAGGTTTCCCGCGTCGCGCGCGCGCCGGCCAGGGCGGCTTCGGCCTGCGCCACGTCCGTCCGCGTGATCTCGCCGACGCGGAAGCGGTCCTGTGTCGCTTGCAGCTGCCGCGCCAGGACCTGTTCGTTGTTGATGTTGAGCTGCAGCACCTGCTGCTGCTGGATCACGCTGACATAGGCCGACACGGTATCGGAGAAGACCTGCTGCTCGGTTGCCAGCAGGCGGGCGCGCTGGGCGAAGACCCGGTTATCGGCTTGCCGGGTGCTGGCTTGGGTGGCGCCGCCGCGGTAGAGCGGCTGGGTCGCGGTTGCCTGGCCCGTGAAGATGTCGCGGTTGTTGCGCAGCAGGGTCTGCGAGCCGCCGGCCTGGCTTCGATAGGATCCGTCGCCGTAGCCCGCGGAGGTGGAGAGAACCACGGTCGGGCGCCAACCGGCGAGGGCTTGCGGCACCGTTTCGTCGGTCGCGCGAAGCTGCGCCCGCGCCGCCTGTAGCGTCGGGTTGTTGGAATACGTGGCGGCGAGCGCGTCCTGCAGCGTGCGGGGCTGCGCGTGAGCTGCCCCGGCCGCCAGAAACAACGCGACACCTATCACGGCACTGTTCCGCATCCTGCAGCCTCAGTTCGTTGCCTCGACCCGGCGCCCCGCCGCCGCAGATTGTAGACGGATGGGGTGAAGGAAGTCTTAAAAGCGGAAGGTGGGTGCCGCAACAAATGCCGGCAGCATCGGCGTGGCACAGTCGAAGCGCGGCTGCGCCCGCAACACCACGTCCGGCGAGCCCGGGTTGATCGGCTCGGCCAGCACGCCCTTGCCCATGCCGCCGCTCTGCGCCAGCACCGTGACCAACCGTCCGCCCTGATGATTCAGCGTCCGCCCGATCGCCGCCGGGATCTCGCTCACCGCGCCCTCGATCATGATGACGTCCCACGGTCCCGGCAGCCCGGCCGTCAACGGCCCCTCCCGCAGCGTGACGCCGGGCGCCACCGCGGCCAGCGTGGCCCGCGCGATGGCCAGCAGGGCCGGGTCCTCCTCGAGCGCCGTCACCGTCGCGCCGCACGCATCCAGCACCGCCGCGCCGTAGCCGGTGCCGGCGCCCACGACCAGCACGCGGTCATGCGCCCGCACCTTGGCGATCTGGATCAGATGCGCCAGCACGCGCGGCTCCATCAGGACCCGCCCGTTCCCGAGCCGCACATCCTCGTCGATATACGCCATCGACGCCCGCCCCTCCGGCACGAAGCGCTCGCGCGGCAGGGTCCGCATCGCCCGGATCAACCGCGGATCGACGATCCGGTCGGGCCGGACCTGGGAGTCCACCATGTGATCGCGGGCGGACGCGTAGTCGAGAACGGGCAAATCCATGGCTCGCCTGGTTGCTGGTGGCGCGCTTATAGCCCGGCCGCCGCGCCCGGCGCCACCGCTTGACCGCACGCCCACCCCGGCCGATATAGCAGCGCCCCAGGCACGCTCGGGGTCCGGTGGCAGAGTGGTGATGCAGAGGACTGCAAATCCTCGAATGCCGGTTCGATTCCGGCCCGGACCTCCAGTGACACGCGAACCAGCAGGAAAGCCGCTACTCGTCCAGCGCGCGTTCCGCGCGTTGGCGGGCCCAGATGCCGCCGCGGGTCTGGGATTGTTCGGCGATCTCCGTGAGGGCCGCCTTCAGCGCCTCGATCGTCTCGGCGCAGCGTAGCAGCAATGCCTTGTCCAAAATGGGCCCGCCATCGGCCAGCGTCTGGCCGGCGCGCCCGCGTGCGTCCTTCTCTACCGGAAACTTACCTTGCATCGCCTTCTCCGCCGCGTCTCACCGGCGATTTTGCCAGAAATGCCCGCCGAAACGAAATGGCAAACGGCCCGACCCGGCCATGGCTCGCGGGCTTGACCCTGCGACGCTCAGGCGGCAATGGACCCGCTTCCCAATGAGCAGGCAGCCCGGCGCTGCGGAACGGATCGGGCATGTCTGTCAGCGAACTCAACCCCCCTCTCGCCTCGCGTCCCGCGCCCGCCATCGCCACCGCCCGCGAGCTCCTGCTCGCCGATACGGCGCTGGTGCAGCGCCAGAACCTGTCCTGGCTGTCGCGGCGCTTCGGCTTCGAAGGGGCGCTGACCGAGCAGCCCGCGGCACCGAACGACCTGGTCGCGCTCGGTATGCCAGAGACGCCGTACGCCAATCTGCCGACCTGGAAGCGTTGGGTCACGCTGGTGCGGATGGCCACGGTCGCGCGCGATCCGGAGGCGCGGCAGCGCATCCGCACCGCGCTCGGCTTCCGCCTGCTCGGCCGCCAGCCCGGCAACGTGGCGCTCGCCCCCATCATGGCGCTCGACAGCGACGCGGTGGACGAGGACACCTATGCTGCCTGGATCGCGCATTACGATGCGCTCTCGCCGGCCGACGACGCGATCGTGGCGGCTGCGATCGCGACAGGCGGCCTGCCGGCGGTCACGGCCGTGCTGGTCGGCGGCGCGCGGGTGGGGGAGCGGCTCGCCGGGTTGAAGGCCCAGCGTTACCCGGCCGCCGCGACCCTGGTGCTCGCGGACGGGCCGCTCCCGCCGGCCGAGGCGGCGTCCCTGGCGGAAAGCGGGGCCGTTGCGGTCGCGCCGGATCAGCTCGCGGCCCATCTGAGCACGCCTTTCGCCGTGCTGCTCGATCCCGACGTGACGCTACGGCCGGAAACGTTGTTCGTGTTCGCCGATGCCGCGACCGCCGATCCGCGCCCGGCGCTGATCTACGCCGACGAGGACCGGCTGGTCGACGGCGCCCGGCGGACCCCGATCTTCAAGCCCGTCTTCGCCCCCGAGTTGAACCGGCGCATGGCCTATCTCGGCGGCTGCGTCTGCGTCGCGACGGATGCGATCGATGCCGGCCCGGCCGGGCCGGTCGCGGATTGGGCGGCGGCGCTCGCCGAGCGGCTGGACGCGGCGCGCGTGCGCCGGGTCGCGCGCGTGCTGTTCCATCGCGACGCGCCCGCCGCGGAGGCGCCCGCGCGCCCATGCCCGCCGCCGCAATGGCCGGAGCCGAGCGTGGCCATCGTCATCCCGACCCGCAACCACGCCGCCCTGCTCGGTGCGTGCGTCGAGAGCATCCGCTCGGTCACGGACTATCCCCGGGACAAGCTCGCCTTCGTCATCATCGATAACGGCTCGGACCAGGCGGACGCGCTGGCGCTGCTCGATCGTCTGAGCCGCGAGCCGGGGGTGCTCGTGTTGCGCGACCCCAGCCCGTTCAACTACGCCCGGCTCAACAACGTGGCGGCCGCGGCGGCCACGGCGGACGTGCTGGTGTTCCTCAACAACGATACGGAGGCCGTCGAGCCCGGCTGGCTGCGCGCCATGGCCGGCTGGGCCGCCACGCCCGGCATCGGCGTCGTCGGCCCCAAGCTGCTCTACCCCGATCGCACGATCCAGCACGCGGGCGTGGTGCTCGGCATCGGCGGCGTGGCCGGGCACAGCTTCGTCGGCCTGCCGGCGGCGAGCCCGGGCTATCTGGGCCTGGCCGGCGTGACGCGGGAGGCGGCCGCGCTGACCGGCGCCTGTATCGCCGTCCGCCGCGCGCTGTTCGAGGAGATCGGCGGCTTCGACGAGCATCTCGAGATCGCGTTCAACGACACCGCGCTGTGCCTGGACGCGCTGCGCCGTGGCAACCGGAACCTGTATCTCGGCGACACCACCGTGATCCACCACGAGTCGAAGTCGCGCGGCTTCGACGACACGCCCGAGAAGCTGCTGCGATTCCGCAACGAGTGCTCCCACGTCAGGCTCAAATACAAGTCGATGTTCGACGCCGACCCGTATTACAGCCCCAATCTCGGCCTCGAGCGGCAGTATCAGCCGGCGATCCCGCGAGCACCGCGGCCCTGGCGCGCGCATCGCCGCCGGCTCGACCCGCAGCCCCGGGTGCTGATCCTCAGCGACGTCCATGCCACCGGGCACGGCGTCCCCGTGGTGATCAAGCAGCATGCCGACTACCTGGCGGCGCAGGGTTGGACCGTGTTCGTCGGCGGACCGCTGCGGGCCAACGAGATCCGCTACGAGGGCTGCCTGCGCGTCTATCTCGATGGGCCCGTGGAGGCGCAGAGCTTCGCCTACGAGGCGGACGTGGATTGCGTGATCATCCACACCATTCCGTATTTCGCGATGTTCCGGAACATGAGCGATGCGCCGCGCCGGGTCATCTTCGATCATGGCGAGCCGCCGCCGGCCTGGTTCCCCGACCAGCGCGCCCGCGAGGTCGTCGATGGCGAGAAGCAGTTCTCCTACCGTCTGGCCGACCTGGTGCTGACCAACACGTCCACGGTGAAGGACGAGATCGGCTACGACCGGGCGGAGGTCGCCGGGCTCGGCAACTCGCATCTGGCCATCTGGTCCGACTCGCTGGCGGCCAGCCGCGACGCGATCCGAGAGCGGCTGGGGCTGGCGGGCAAGATCGTCGTGCTCAACGTGTGCCGCTTCCACAAGGCGGAGCGCCGTTACAAGGGGATCGACGATTTCGTGGCGCTGCAGCAGGCCGTGGCGGCGGCCGACCCGGCGTTGGCGGGGCGCCTCGCCTTCGTGCTGTGCGGCAAGGGTTCCGGCGAGGACCGCGACGAAATGGTGGCGCAGGGGCTGACGGTGTTCGCCAGCGTGTCCGACGCGGAGCTGATCGACCTCTACGTGGCGGCCGATCTCTATGTGAACTTCTCCAAGTGGGAGGGCTTCAACCTCGGCATCGCGCAGGCGCTGGCGATGGGATTGGAGGTGGTGGCGTCCGACATTCCGGCCCACCGGCAGTTCCCGATCGCGACGTCCGATGACGGGGCGGAGCGGGTGGCGCTGATCCGCGCGGCTGCCTCACGTCACGAGGCGGGTCGGGTCAGATCGCCGGTGATCATGCCGTGGGAGCCGCTGCTGGAGTGGCTCCGTGACCGCTTGCAGCTTCTCTGCGACTGAAGTCGATGGGGGCCGGCCAAGTCCGGCCCCCATCTCGTCAGGTGAAGGAGCCGGTCGGCGCGTAGAAGGCGACGCCTTCGTTGCGCAGGTCGGCGCGGTAGGTCGACGAGCCCGCGTTGGTCAGGCCGTTGAACTCGTTCTGGTCGCCCGTCAGGAACTGCGTGCCCGTCTTGGTATCGAACAGGCGATACACCGCAACGTCGCCGGACTGCTGCGAGGAGTGTTCGTAGAAGGTGCTGTTCACCTCGTATTTGAGGTCGGAGCGGGTGTTGATGACCGTGTCGCGCTCGCCCGCGTTGGCGGTGAAGAAGTGGGTGCCGAACTTGGTGTCGAAGAAGCGGTAGACGGCCACGGCGCTGGTGCTGGAGGCCGAGACGTCGCCGAAGCCGTTGTTCTCCTGGACCAGGTCGGCAGACCGGGTGGTGAGAACGGTGTTCCGCTCGCCGACGTCGGAGGTGAAGAAATGTGTGCCGTAGATCTTGTCGAAGAAGCGATAGACCGGCCCCACTGTCCCGCCCGAGCCGCCGCCGTTCTCGTAGCCGGGCGGCAGGCCTGCGCTGACCGTGTTGACCGCGCTGGTTGCGATTTGCAGGTTGGACTGGCCGCCGCCGAAGTCATTGAACGTCAAGGTGAAGCTGCTGGGCGTGAATTGCCCCGTGAGGTTCAGCGAGCCTTGGACGGTTGAGCCGTTCAGCAAGCTCAGAACGCCGGAATTCGTGCCGGTGCTCGTATAGGTGAAGCTCGTGTAGGGCGTGTTCGTGACCGCAATCAGGTCACCGCTCGAGAACCCGGTGATCGTGCCCTTGAAGCTGCCGACCGCATCGAGCTGTACGATCTCGTTCCCGCGCGTCCCATCATTCAGCACGACGGTTTGCCCGCTACCGACGGCGCCGGCGAAATCGATGCGGGCGTTGGCGCCCAGCGCGATCTGGCCCGTCCCGCTGATGGTGTCGGTGAGGATGGGGATCTGCGCGACCGAGTTCGGGTTGACCAGCGCGATCGTGCCGTTGTTCTGCAACGTGCCGCCGCCGGTGGTCTGCGGCGACGTGGCGATGAAGTTGAGCGTGCCTGCGTTGACCAGCGTGGATCCGGTTGCGATCACCAAGTTGATCTGCGCGCCGCCGCCATTCTGGGTGAACGTTGCCGTGCCGCTGAAGGTGGACGTTCCGGTGACGCTGATGGTCGGCGCGGTGGCGTTGAACGCGTTGGCGTTGTTGACGGCCAGGGTGGTCGACCCATCCAGCGTGGCGCCGTTGAGCGCGAGTGTGGTCGACGCCGTCGCGCCCGCGATCTCGTTCAGCTGAAAGCCGACGCCGGAAACGGTGGTGGCGACATTGACGGTCCCGCTATTTATGAGAGCAAAGTCCCCGTTTACCGGGACGCCGCTCGGCGACCACGCGGCGGCATTGCCGTAGCTATCGTTGGTTCCGTTCCATGTCTTGCTAGTCATGAGTGCGTGCCTCGGGCCACTTGTCTCTGCGGAGATGCGGGTGCGTCATTGAAGACGTCATCGTTTTGGGCTGAACGTCCCCGTTACAGCCTATGGTAGCAGGTCCGTTAACCGGACTCCAAAGCGAAAATGGCTCGCCAGCGGAACTGGCGAGCCATTCGTTGGCTAAGCTTGTGAGCTCAGGCCTTGTTGCGGCGACGCAGCATGCCGATGCCGGCCAGCGCAGCGCCGAGCAGGGCGACAGAAGCCGGCTCGGGGACGGACGACGCCGCCAGCGTGGTGCCGGAGAACGACGTGATCTGGTTGCCCTGCGCGGAGAACAGGAACTGACCCGGGGTCGCGTCGAAGCCGTCATACGTGATCGTGCCGGTCGCGACGAACGTCAGGAAGTTCGTCGAAGCGCGACCGATCTCGCTGATGCCGGACAGCGCGAAGTTGATCGGGCTGGCATTGTTGCCACCGCTCAGCGACAGGAAGTTGCTGATCGTCTGCGAACCAACCGTGAGGCTGCTGATGTCGCGGATGCTGCCGCAGCCGTTCGAGTTCGGGTTGCAGCTGAAGTTGGCGAACGTGCCGGTGCCGGAGTCGTAGCTCGTGATCACGCCGGCCTGGCCGACCGTGGCGCCGCCGCCGGCGGTGAAGTCGAGCGAGGTGGCCGAGTTCAGCGACGTGCCGCCATTGGCCTGGACGTAGCCATTGAGGTTGATGCTGCTGCCCGCTGCGATCGGCACGGCGTATGCGCCGGCGGTGCTCAGGCCGAGAACGGCCGCGGCCGCAAGAAGAGTGGTGCGAAGGTTCATTGTCGTCTCCATCGTCAAAGAAAATCCGCGGTCAGGGGGGTTCAGACCTCGGAGCATCGTCTTTGCCGCCGCAATTTGGGGGACAACGGGAAACACGATACGCAGACACTAGTGCATGCCGCGTGCCAGAGAAAAAAATCCATCAAAATCAGTTACTTGACTTGGGCGAGCAGCTAAACCCGAACAGGATTGTAAGGTTTCGTGACGTTGACGGAAGCGTGAGCGAGAGCGGGCGGCCACCTTGCAACCGCCCGCCGCCAACGGCAGCTTGCCGCGCATGGACATCGCCACCCTCGAACCCTCCCGGATCATCACCGTCGCCCGGGCCGCGGCCGCCCGGGCGGACACCGAATTCCTGTGTTTCGGCGAGAGCGACCAGCCATTCCCCGCCGCAGCCGCCGCGGCGCTGAGCGCGGCACTGGAACGAGGGGATGCGCTATATCCGGACGTCCGCGGCGTCCCGGCGCTGCGGCACGCCCTGGCCGCCTATCTGAGCGGGCTGCACGCCGCGCCGGTGGCGGAGAGCCGGATCCTGGTCACCTCGTCGGGCATGACGGCGGTCAACGTCGCGCTATCGGCGACCGTGCGCAGCGGCGACCGGGTCGTGCTGCATGGGCCCGCCTGGCCCAACCCGGCCAATGCCGCCCGCTTGCGCGGCGCCAGCCTCGACATCGTCGATCTGCGCGCCGACGGGGACGGGCGCTTCCACCTCGACCTCGACTTACTAGAGACCCGGCTCCGCGGCGCCCGCGCCTTTGTGCTGAACTCGCCCAACAACCCGACCGGCTGGACGGCCACGGCGGCGGAGCTGTCGGCCATCCTGACCCTGTGCCGCCGGCACGGCGTGTGGCTGATCTCCGACGAGGTGTATTCGCGGCTGATCTACGACAATAGCGCGGCCGCCCCCTCCCTGCTCGACATCGCCTCGCCCGACGATCGGGTGCTGGTGTGCAACAGCTTCAGCAAGACCTGGGCAATGACCGGGTGGCGGCTCGGCTGGCTGGTGGTGCCGGACGGGGCGCGGGATGCGATCGCGGAGATCGTGGAGGTGACGCAGAGCGGCAGCCCGCCTTTCGCGCAGGCGGGTGGGATCGCGGCGATCGCCGATGTCGGCTTCGTGGACCGGTTCCGCGCTCATTGCGCCGAAGGCCGAGCGATGGCGCTCGCCGGGCTGGAGGGGCTGAACGGCGTGCGTTTGGCGCCGCCCGACGGGGCGTTCTACGCGTTCATCGGCGTCGACGGGTTGACGGACAGCCTCGACCTGGCGCTGCGGCTGGTGCACGAGCACGGGGTGGCGCTGGCACCCGGCATCGCGTTCGGCGCCGGCGGGGAAGGCTACTTGCGGCTCTGCTTCGCGCAGGCGCGGCCGCGGATGGAGCGCGCGATGGAACGGCTGCGCGCCGGGCTGCAGCGGCGGTGAGCGAGGGCGGCTCCGTCTCGAACAAGCCGGGTCCGGTGTGCGGGGTGTGCGGCACGCGTTGCCGGCCACCGTTCCGCGCGCCGACGGCCGAGCTGGCGCCCGACCTCGATGGCCGGCCCGGCGAGCCCGCGCGCTCGACGCTGGGCCGCTGGGTGGCGCTGTGCTCCGGCTGCGGTGCCGCCGCGCCCGACCTGGCCGCGCTGCCGCAGGAGGCGGAGGCGGTCGTGCGCCGCGCCGACGTGCAGGGGGAGCCCGACCGCTTCCTGCGCTGGGCGGCGATCGCGGCCGATCCGCAGGCGGCGGCGGAGGCGGTGCTGCAGGCGGCCTGGCGCCGGGAGGACAAGGGGGAGGATGCGGCCGCGCTGCGCCTACGGGCCGCCGGGTCGTGGAGCGGCGATCCACTGCGCCGGCTCGACATCCTGCGCCGGGCCGGTGCGCTGGCGGAGGCGGGGGCGCTGGCGACCGAGTTGGAAGCGTCGCCGTTGGACGAGGATGGGCGGCGCATCCTGGCGTTCCAGCGCGAGCGGATCGCCGCCGGCGATACCGGGCGGCACCTCATCAGCTCCGCGCTGCGCCCGCCCGCGCGCACGCCGCACGCGTCGCACGGGCAAAAGGCGGCGGCCAAGCCCGGTTGGCTCGGGCGGCTGTTCGGGGGCTGAAGTGGCGCGCGGCCTGATCCTGGCGGTGCGGCACCCGCGCGCGCTGTCCGGCGCCCGCCTGTGCCAGGGTCGTACCGACGCGCCGTTGGCCGAGCCGGCGGAGGCCGCCGCCGACAAATTGCTGGCCGGGTTGGACGAGCCGATCGAGCGCGTGATCAGCAGCCCGCTTCGCCGCGCCCTGGACGTCGCCCGCGCCGTGGCCGCCCGCACGGGGGCGCCGTTGCATGCCGACGACCGGCTGACCGACCAGGATTTCGGCCACTGGGAAGGCCGGCCCTGGGCCACGCTGCCCCGCACGGAGACGATCGCCTGGGAGGCCGACCCGGTGCGCTACGCGCCCGGCGGCGGGGAAAGCGCGTCCGCCATGCTGCGCCGCCTGCGCCATGTCTGGACGCGCCTGGCCAGCTCGGAGGACACCACGCTGGTGCTGACCCATGCCGGCCCGATCCAGTGCCTGTTGCACATCGCGACCGGCTTGAAGCTGGAAGACGCGCTGGCCCGCAGCATCCCGTACGGCGCCGTCATCCGCCTCGGCGAGACCTGACGGGACGGCCCGATCGGGCGGTTACGCCGCCACCGGCAACCGCGTCAGCGCCGCCGCCCAGCGCATCGCCCCCGGCCATAGACGGGCACCGCGCGTCAGGAGCGCGGGGGCGGCCCGGCCGGTGCGGTAGATCGCCCAGGCCCGGCCGATCTGGGCAGTGACGTCCCGGCGCATCTGCCCGTGATACGCCCCGGCACCGCCGCGGAGGCCGCTGACCGCCCGGAACGCGCTGTGCAGCGCCATCGAGACGCCGTCCCCGGAGAAGGACGGGATCACCGCCATCTGATCGCCGAGCCGGAACACGCCGTCGCCAGCGTCGCGGTGGATGAAGCCGTAGGGCACGCGGAAGATCGCCAGCGGCCGCTCGAGCAGGGGGACGGCGCCGCGCAGCCGGTCGCGCAGATGGGCGCACTCCGCTTCCAGCATGGATTGCACCCCCGCCCAGCTTTCGCCGCACGCCGCGAAGACCGGGCGTTCCAGCAGCAGGCAGAGGTTGACCCCACCGCCCTCGACCGCCTGCAGCCCGCCATAGCCGCCGGGGAACAGCACGACCTCGACGGCCCCCGCCAGCGCCGCCGCCTCGGGCGCCGCGAGACGGAGATACATCTTCAGCCCGACGAGATCCTCCGGTGCCCGGGCCGGCGAACGGCGGAGGCCGCGGAGGTCGTGCTTGCCGGTCGCCAGTAGCAGCGTGTGCCGTTCGAAGCGGCCGAGCCCGGCCACTTCCGGCACCGCGCCGTCCAGCCGCACCGCCCGCCCGCGCAGCACGGTCGCGCCCCGCGCCGCCGCTTGCTCGAGCAGCGCCGCGTCCAGCACCCGGCGCGACAGCCCCAGCGCCGGGAAGGGCAGGGTCACTTCCGCCACCGTGCCGCGATGCACCAGCCGCACGCGATCGACCGGCACCGCGCCCAACGCCAGCGGATCGACCCCGAGCCGCCGGAGGTAGCCCACCGCCTCGCCGCTGAGGAACTCGCCGCAGATCTTGTCGTGCGCGCCGGCCTCGCGCTCGACCACGGTGGCGTCGGGCCCCAGCAGGCACGCCGCCGCCGCCCCGGCCACGCCGCCGCCGGCGATCAGCACGTTCACCGCAGCCGGCTCACGCCGTAGCGGAACGGCAGGTGCCAGCGCACCCGCGCCTCCGGCACGCCGGCCTCCCGCAGCAGCCGCGCCCAGTCCGCGCGGCGGAAGCTGCGCGCCACGCTGACCGGGCCGTCATGCCGTACCATGGGGTGCCACCCCGCCACCGCCGACAGCGCGCGGAAGCCGTGATAGGCGAGCGGGTGCCGGTGCAGGTCGTTGACAAACCAGCCGATGACGGCCGTGCGTTCCATCCATTGAAGGAACCGAACCACTTCGGCGTCGGGCAGGTGATGGGTGAACAAGGAGGAGATCACCACGTCGACGCTGCCGGGCGGCTCGTCGAACACGTCGCCGGTGCGGTACCGGATGTTCAGGGCTGGGGGCGTCGCGGCGTCGGCGGCGGGGGCGCTGGCCGGGCCAAGGTCGACGCCTTCCAACCGCAACGCCAGCCCGCGCCGGCGGCCCCAGCGCGCGACCCGGCGCAGCATGTCTCCGCCGCCGGAGCCGACATCCAGCACCGAGAGCGTTCGCCGTCCCCGCGCGGCGCGGCGCAGGAACGAGACGGTCGGCGGGCGCGCCAGGGTGAGCGTGTTGACGGCCGTGAGGTCGCGAAGGCAGGCGGCCCAGTCCGCCGGGTCGGCGTCGGGCTCGTCCATCCATTCCGTGGCCGTGCTGCGGGTGGACCAGTCGATCATAGCAGGCGGAAGCGGAAGGTCTCCGCGCTGAGCCCCGGGCCGAAGGCCATCGCCATGCCGGGCCCTTGGGCGCCGGACCCCATCAAACGCGCCAGCACGTGCGGCAGGGTGGCGGAGGACACGTTGCCGATGTCGCGCAGCACGGCACGCGAGTGCGCCAGCGCCGATCCGGCGAGCGCCAATCCCTGCTCGACGGCATCCAACACCGTGCGGCCGCCGGCATGCACGGCCCAGTGGAACGGCTCGCCGTCACCCGGCAGGTCGCCGAGCCAGCCCGCGGCGTTGCGCGCGCGCTCCGTCCGTAGTGCGGCAGCGATGGCGGGCGGCACCTGGCCGGACAGGTGCATGTCGAAGCCCTGGTCGCCGATGCGCCAGGTGATGAGATCGGCCGTGCCGGGGAGGCGCCGGGCCGCGAACTGTTCCAGCAGCATGCCGCCGGGCTCGCCGCTGACCAGGCAGGCGGAAGCGCCGTCGCCGAACAGGAGAAAGGAGAGCACCGTCTCGAGGTCGTCGGTTTCCTGCAGGTGCAGCGTGCAGAGCTCGAGGTTGAGCACCAGCACGCGGGCGCCGGGCTCGGAACGGACGATGTGGCGGGCCGCCCGCAGCGCGGGCACGGCGGCGAAGCAGCCCATGAAGCCAATGGCCGTCCGCTCGATCGCTTCGCTCATGCCGAGCCGGTCGGCGACGAGCTGATCCAGGCCCGGTGCGCTGAAGCCGGTGCAGCTGGCGACGATGAAATGGGTGATCTCGGCCGGGTCGATGCCGGCATTGCCGATGGCGGCGATGGCCAGCTCGGTCGCGGCGGCTTCGTAGGCCCGCATGCGGGCGCCGGTGCTGGGGAAGTTGCCGCGCGTGTAGAAGCCGACATCGTCGATGGCGAAGCAGCCGGACGCGCCGCCCTCCGTGCTGGGGCGCAGGCAGGAGTAACGGTGCTCGATGCCGGAGCGCTCGGCCATGCGGTCGAACAGGCGGCGTTGCCGGGGCGCGAGCAGGGTGCCGGCGAAGTCCAGGAAGGCTTGGTGCACGTCGTGCGCCGGCACGGCGGTGCCGATGCGATTAAGGAAAGCCGGCGCGGCCGGGATCCCGTTGAAGCCGCCATCCATGGATTGACCTGTTGGTGTGATCGGAAGACATGGGCGGCCGGCAGACATGGAAAAGGCGGCGCACCTTCGATGCGCCGCCTTTCCCGGTCGTGTGGCTTACAGGCCGGTGGTGGAGCGCGGCCGGGTCATGCCGGGCGTCGGAACGTCGCCCAGGGCGGACGAGGTCGGCGCGGCGCCGAGGGTCGGGGTCGCACCCGCCTCGTAGGCCGGCGCCATCTCGTCGAACCGCTCCCAACCGCCGGCGCGATACTGGTCGCCCCGCGCGCTGGCATCCGTGCCGCCCAGGCGGGTCAGCACGTCCTCGACCGCGGCGCGCTGGCCTTCGTCGACCCGCGCCGTCACCAGCGTGCCGCCGCGGCGGACGCCTTCGGCATAAACGTGCGCATCGGCTTCGTCGACACCTGCGCCGACCAGCGAGCCGAGCAGGCCACCGGCACCGGCGCCGACGCCCGCGCCAACCGCCGTGGCGACCAGCCAACCCGCGGCGACGACCGGACCAATGCCGGGGATCGCCAGCATGCCGAGGCCGGCGAGCAAGCCGGCGCCACCGCCGAGCACGGTGCCGATCGTGGCGCCCGTGCCGGCTCCCGTGCCGGCGTCCACGTCCGTCGTGTCATCGCCGACGACGCGGTCGCTGCTGCCGGCGGCGCGGTCGTTGCCGCCCAGCGTGCCGGTCTGGTTGTTGGCGACGATGCTGATGTCGTTGTGCGGGATGCCATGCGACTCGAGCTCACCGACGGCTTGGCTGGCGTGCTCGTAGGTGTCGAAAATACGGGTGACGACGACGCTCATGGCGTTCTCCTGTGATGGTGGCGACTGGGGCGCGGCATCTCCCGGGCCGGGTGGCCCGGGAAGCGGCCGCGGTTACTTGCCGACGACGTTGCCCTGGTAGTCCATGGACACGTTGACGGTGTGGCCGTCCTTCTTGGCCGTGCCGCGCCAGATGCCCTGGCGGTCCAGCTTCAGGTCGCTGACCTGGGCGAACCCCTTGTCGGCGATGCGGCGCTGGGCCTCACCCTTGGTGAAGCTGTTGGCGCCGGCGACGGGTGCACCCGGGTTGTTGTTGGGCCGGGTGTTGACGGCATTGTTGGTTGCCGAGTTGGTGCCGCTGACGGCCGGCGCGCCGTGGGTCGCGTCGGGCGTCATGGCCGTCGGCGCGGTGGACGGGGTGGCGGCGGGCCCGGTGGGGGTCGTCGGGGTCGCGGGCGTGGAGCCGGTGGTGCCTTGGGCCTGCACGCCGCCGGCAACGCCGAGCGCCAAAGCGAGGGCAACGGGCAGAATCGCTTTGTTGGACATGAATCACTCCTGATCTTGCATCGCCGCGCCATGCACGTGCGACGGACCATGCCATAGCGTCCTGGCCCCCCTTTCGGTTGCGAGTGGTTTTAACATCGCTGCTCCCGCGCTGCTGCACGTCCGGCGCGAGAGGCCGTTCGCGTGCGCCGGCGGGGCTAGCGGACCAGCTTGGTCGATACCCGCGAGGTCGTGCGCACCCGGTCGAGGCAGTCGGTCTGGTCGACCCCGCCCACCTTGCAGATCAGCGCGTCGTTGACGAGGATTTGCCCCAGGCTGTCGCACGGGACGTCCCGCAACTCGAACGGGCGGACCTGCGTCCGGCTCGGCTGCACCGGGCCGATGTCGAGCGCGATGCGCCGGGCGATCACCCCGTCGGTGCCGAACAGCACCAGGTCGAGCCGCAGGGCGTCGAAGCGCGGGCCCCCTTCGGGATCGTTGCTCACCAGATAGGCGCGGCAGCCCGGCCCGGCGGCGCCGGTGGCCGGCACCGGCTCGAGCTTGTTCAGCTCCAGGGTCATCGCAGGCGCATCCGGCGCGGCGGGGCGGGGTGCCGCGTCCTGCGCGAGGGCGAGAGCGGGGGCGCCGACGAGGGTGGCGGCGAGCAGGGAAGCGAGCACGGTGTCAGATCGCATCGGATAACTCCTGGACCGCCCCGGGCCGGGGGGGTCAGCCAAACTTGTTGAGGGCCCATTTCGCGAGTTGCGGACCGTCCTTGGCGCCCGTGAGCACGATCTGCTGGCTAGCCCGCGGCTGCTCGTCGCCGAGGTAGACGCTTTCCTCCAGGCTGACGGCGGCGCCCACGGCGCGGAAACGCCAGGTCGCGCCGCTGGCCAGCCGCAGCACCACCGTTTCACCATCCTGCTGCAGGGACGGCACCACCAGCGGATGCAGGTGGAAGCGGATCACGTAGGGCAGGGCTTCCGGTGCCTCCACCGCATCCTCGCCGCGGATGTCCTCGCCGCTCTCGGCCATGTAGAGGCAGCGGCGGTGGATGGCGCCGTGGGTCTTGAGGTAGCCGTCATGGGTCGCTTCCAGCCGGTGCGCGCCGTTGGCTTCCTGGCGCTGCACGTCCACCACGTCCGGCCGGCGGCCGAGGCCACCCGGCTTGAGCTCGGAGGAGTTGAGATCGGCGATCACCAGGGTGGAGTGCGCCGCGGTGGCGCGCGCCGCGTCGGCCCAGGCGCCCTGGCTGGCCGGCATGCCGCCGCAATTGACCAGCAGACGCTCGCGCCCGGCCGACAGCTCCAGCGACAAGGTGCCGGCATGGGCGAGGCGGTCGATCCCGGCGGGCGGCGGCGCGCCGCCATCCAGCACCAGCACGCTGCGCCCGGCCTGCATCCGGTGGAACCCGCCATCCGGCAGCCCGGCCGGCGCCCGCCCGCCGCGGCCCGCCTGGGTCAGCACCAGGTCGATCAGCACCGGGCTGGCCTCCTTGGCGCCGTTGAACAGCACCAGCCCGCCATCGCCGTGCCGCAGTGCCCGCAGGGCAGGAGCCATGCGCTCGATGGCGGTGGCCAGCGCCGCGGGTGGCTGGGTCTGCGAGGCCTGCAGCAGGGCGCGGATTTCCGTGAGGTCCTGCAGGGCGGAAAGCTGGGCCGCCGGGCTGCGCTCGCCATGGGCGCCATCCGGCATGATCTGCCGCGCGATCTCCTGCGGCAGGTAGCGCAACGCGCGGGCCAGATGTGCCGCATGGTCGGGCAGGGCGACCGCGGAGGCGATCAGCCCCTTGATCGCGGTCAGCGCCCGCCCGTCCAGTTCGTCGGCCGGCAGGCTGGCCGCCAGGGTGCGCGCGTCGGCGATCAGGCGGGCCATGAAGCGGTGCCGGAAAGCGTCATCGGCGGTGGCGACGAAGAAATCGTAATGGCCGAGCCAGGCGGTGATCCGCGCGCCCGTCACGTCCGGCCGTTCGGCCAGGCGCTCGAGCCGGGGGGTCGCGATCCAGTCGGTGACCAGCGCGCGCGCCCGTGCCCGGGCGGAGTCGGAGCCCAGGGCGCGCAGGTCGCGCAGCCAGGTGAAGCCGTGCGCGACCGCGCGCAGCGCCTCGTGCCCACCCGTATCGGTCCAGTTGCCGGGGGCCAGGCGCCAGGTGGCGCCGTTCCAGGCCAGCTCGCCCTTCAGCAGACGCGCGCCGCGGCCGGCATCGCCCGGCCAGGGGTCGCGCACCGGCAACGCCGGCGCTTCCGGCACCCGGCCCAGCCGCAGGCTCGGCATCCGCGACAGGGCCAACCGGGCGCCGCGGGCCAGGCGCCGCGGCGTCAGCCGGGTCCACTCGGACGTTTCCATCACGCTGCCCCTCCAGCCGGGGGCGGGCTCCGCTCCGTCATGAAGGCGCTTCTAGTGCCGTTTGGCCGGAGGGGAAATTGCGATTCGGCGAGCGCTCGCGGCAGGCCGCGAAATGGGCTCAAGCGGCGGGCCGCAGGAGGCGGGCGGCAAAGAAGCCGTCCAGCCCGCCCCACTCGGGCCACAGCCCCGGATGCGTCCGCAAATATCCTTCCGGGGTCAGAGCGCCGGGGATGGCGGCGACTTGCTCCGGCCGGAACGGGTCCGCCACCAAGCCGTATCGCCCGGGATCGGCCACCTGCCGCGCGCCCTCCTCCTCTTGCAGCGAACACACTGCGTAAAGCAGGCGCCCACCCGGCCGCAGCATGCTCGCAGCGGCGGCGAGCATGCGCGCCTGCCCCGCCGCCAGCTCCGCCACGTCAGCGGGCCGGCGCAGGCGCATGACGTCCGGGTGGCGCCGGATGGTGCCGGTGGCCGAGCACGGCGCATCCAGCAGTACGGCGTCCAGGGGGCCCGGCGGCTGCCATTGCAGCATGTCGGCCACCGCCACCTCGACCAGCAGCCCGAGCCGGCTGAGGTTCTCGTGCAGGCGGCGGACCCGCTCGGCATCGCGCTCCACCGCGATCACGGTCGCGCCGGCGGCAGCCAGCTGCGCCGTCTTGCCGCCGGGCGCGGCGCACAGGTCGGCGATCCGCTCGCCCGGCGCGGGGGCCAGTAGCCGAACCGGCAGCGCCGAGGCGGCGTCCTGCACCCAGAAGCGGCCTTCCGCGAAGCCGTCCAGCTCCGTCACCCGCGTGCCGGCCGGGAAGCGGACGGAGCCGGTCGGCAGGCGCGTGCCGCCGGGCGGAGGGTCGCCGGCCACGGATAGGTCCAGCGGCGCTTCCTCGGTGTGGGCGGTCGCGATTGCGCGGGCATCGGCGCCCCAGCTCGTCCAAAGCCAGGCCGGGGTGTCGAGCCGGGGGCCGTCCAGCTCGGCCAACGCCGCGGGGCCCTCTGCCGCGACCCGGCGCAGCACCGCGTTCACCAGCCCGGCGAACGGCGCCAGCTTGCGCCGCCGCGCCAGGTCCACCGCCGTGCCCACGGCCGCGTGCGGCGGGGTATCAAGCAGCAGCAGCCCGGCCGCGCCGAGCCGCAGCACGTGCCGCACCCCGTCCGGCGGGGCGCGATTGAGAAAGGGCTCCAGCACCGCGTCCAGCGAGCCGAGCCGGCGCAGCACGGCGGCCGCCAGCCGGTGCGCCGCCGCCCGGTCCCGCCCTTCGGCGGCCCCGGCCCGCTCCAGCCCGTCCTCCAGCGTGCGCCGACGGTCCAGCACGCCGCTCAGCAGGTCGAACGCGATGTCCCGCGTCGGGTCGGGCGGCGTCACGGGGCGAGGCGCTTGGGGGGCACGGGTCATCACGCCCCGTTCTGGCCCCTCCGGCCCCGCTCCGCCACCCCAAGCCGCCTCTAGCCTGCCGGGTTGGTGTCGTGCTCCAACACGGCCACCATCCGCCTCTCCCGTGTCACAAGGGCCCACCCATGCGCATCGTCGACGTCCGCGAGATCACCCAGCCGATCAGTTCGCCGATCCGCAACGCCTATATCGACTTCACCAAGATGACGACCAGCCTGGTCGCCGTGGTCACCGACGAGGTCCGCGACGGCCGTCCCGTCATCGGCTACGGGTTCAATTCCAACGGGCGCTACGGCCAGGGCGGCCTGATCCGGGAGCGATTCGCCCCCCGGCTGCGCGAGGCCGATCCGAAGACCCTGCTGGACGAGGCCGGCATCCTCGACCCGCACCGCGCCTGGGCCGCCATGATGGCCAACGAGAAGCCCGGCGGACACGGCGAGCGCTCCGTCGCCGTCGGCACGCTCGACATGGCGCTGTGGGACGCCCGTGCGAAACTCGAAGGCAAGCCGCTGTTCCGCCTGCTGGCCGAACGCGCCGGGCGCAGCGCCGACCCCCGCGTGTTCGTCTACGCCGCCGGGGGCTACTACTATCCCGGCAAGGACAATGGGGCGCTGCGGGCCGAGATGCGCGGCTATCTCGACCGTGGCTACACCGTGGTGAAGATGAAGATCGGCGGCGCCCCGATCGACGAGGACCGCGCCCGCATCGAGGCCGTGCTGGCGGAGATCGGCCCCAACCAGTTGGCCGTGGACGCCAACGGTCGCTTCGACCTCGAGACCGCCATCGCCTATGCCAAGATGCTCCGCGACTACCCGCTCTTCTGGTACGAGGAAGCCGGCGACCCGCTCGATTACACCCTGCAGGCCGCCCTGGCCGAATTCTACCCCGGCCCCATGGCCACCGGCGAGAACCTGTTCAGCCACCAGGACGCCCGCAACCTCCTGCGGCACGGCGGCATGCGCCCCGACCGCGACTGGCTGCAGTTCGACTGCGCCCTCTCCTACGGCCTGTGCGAATACCTCCGCACGCTCGACGTGCTGCAGGGGGCCGGCTGGTCGCCCTCCCGCTGCATTCCGCATGGCGGCCATCAGATGTCGCTCAACATCGCGGCCGGGCTCGGCCTCGGCGGCAATGAAAGCTACCCCGACCTGTTCCAGCCCTATGGCGGCTTCCCCGATCAGGTCCGCGTCGAGGCCGGCCACATCACCATGCCCGACCTTCCCGGCATCGGCTTCGAAGGCAAGTCCGACCTGATCCGCGTCATGCGCGAGCTCGCCGCGTAGCCGCCTCATGATCGGCATCGACTGGGGCACCTCCAGCCTGCGCGCCTATCGTCTGCGCGGGCGCACCGTCATCGACCGTCGCGATGGCGCGGCCGGGATCACCACGGTCGCGCCCGGCGGCTTCCCGGACGCCCTGCGCGCCGTCGTCGCCGACTGGCTGGCCGACGGCGAGACGCACATCCTGATGGCCGGCATGGTCGGCAGCCGCCAGGGCTGGGTCGAGGCGCCCTACCTCGCCTGTCCCGCCGGGCTCGACGACCTGGCCGGCGCGCTGGTCTCGGTGCCGTTCGCGGGCGCGACCGCCGCGATCGTTCCCGGCCTCAGCCACCGCGACGCGGCCGGCCTGCCCGAGGTCATGCGCGGCGAGGAGACCCAGCTCGTCGGCGCCGGCACGGATGGCCTGTTCTGCCTGCCCGGCACGCACGCCAAGTGGGCGGCCGTCGCGGGGGGCCGCCTCACCGGCTTCTCCACCGCCATGACCGGCGAGGTGTTCGCCGCGTTGCGCGGCCACACCATTCTCGGCCGCATGATGGTGGACGCGCCGCTCGACGAGGCCGCCTTCCGCCGCGGCGTGGCCCGCGCGGCGACGGCGGGTGGCTTGCTGCACCACCTGTTCGGCGTCCGGACCCTGGGCTTGTTCGGCGAACTCGCCGACACGGAGGCGGCGGCCTACCTGTCCGGCCTGCTGATCGGAACCGAGATCGCCGCCGTCGAACCGGCCGAGCCGGTCCGGCTGATCGGCGACCCCGCCCTGTGCCGGCTCTACACCCTTGCTCTGGCCGAACGCGGCGGGACGGCCGACATCGTCGCGCCGGATGCCGCCGCCACCGGCCTGGCCCTGATCGCGGAGCGCGCCTCATGGACGTGAAACAATCCCTGTCTGCCTGCCCGTTGGTGGCCATCCTGCGCGGGCTCCGGCCCGAGGAGGCGGAGGCGATCGGGCAGGTGCTCGTCGACACCGGGTTGCGCGTGATCGAGGTCCCGCTCAACTCGCCGGACCCGTTCGGCAGCATCGCCATCCTCGCCCGCCGCTTCGGCGACCGGGCGATGATCGGCGCCGGCACGGTCATGACGGCGGCCGATGTCGCCCAGGTTGCCGCGGCCGGCGGCCGGCTGATCGTGACGCCGCATGCCGACCCGGCGCTGGTCCGCGCCGCCAAGGCTGCCGGGCTCCATGCCGTTCCCGGCTTCTTCACCCCGGCCGAGGCGTTCGCGCTGTTGGCAGCAGGCGCCGACGCCCTGAAGCTGTTCCCCGCCGAGGCCGGCAGCCCGGCCATGCTGCGATCGCTGCGCGCCGTGTTGCCCGCCGGGACGATGCTGCTGCCGGTCGGCGGCGTGGACGCCCCCACCATCCCCGTCTGGCGCGAGGCGGGCGCGGCCGGCTACGGCATCGGCAGCGCCATCTACAAGCCCGGCGACACGCCCGACACCGTTCGTCACAAGGCCGAAACGCTGCTCGCCGCCCTCTAGCTTCACTTCCCGACGGCGGCTACGCTTTCCCGATGGGAGAGAACGACGTCGATACCTTCGATTACGTCATCGTGGGCGCGGGGGCCGCGGGCTCCGTTCTGGCCAACCGGCTGACCGAGACGCCGGGCGTCACCGTGTGCGTGCTCGAGGCGGGGCCGCCCGACAACAATCCGTGGATCCATATCCCGGCCGGCTTCACCAAGACGTTGTTCGACCCGGCCTATACCTGGCAGTTCAAGACCGAGCCCACGGAGAACACCGCCGGCCGCGCCATCGCGACCACGCAGGGGCGCACGCTGGGCGGCTCGTCGTCGGTCAACGGCATGATCTACAATCGCGGCCAGCCGGCCGACCTCGATAGCTGGGCCCAGCGCGGCAATCGCGGCTGGAGCTACGACGACGTGCTGCCGTACTATCGCAAGAGCGAGCAGCGCATGGGCTTCGGCGGCGAGCGCCGGGGCCGCGAGGGCAAGATCCCCGTCACCGACATGGACTGGATCCACCCGCTCTCGGAGGCCTTCATCGCCGGCTGTGTCGGCATGGGGATCCCGCGAAATCCGGACTACAATAGCGGCGACCAGGCGGGTGTGGGCTACTACCAGCGCACGATCTACAAGGGGCGCCGGGTCAGCGCCGCGGTCGCGTTCCTGCGCCCGGCGGTCGCCCGCGGTCAGGTGAACGTGCGAACCAATGCGCGGGCGAGCGGCATCATCCTGCAGGGCAAGCGCGCCGTGGGTGTGCGCTACCTCACCGAGCGCGGCGGCGAGACCCATGCCGTGCATGCGCGACGCGAGGTGATCGTCTCGTCCGGCACGGTCAACACGGCCCGGCTGCTGCAGCTGTCCGGGATCGGCCCGGCCGGGCTGCTGGGCGAGCTCGGCATCGCGGTGCAGCACGAGCTCGCGGGCGTGGGCGAGAACTTCCGCGACCACTTCGCCGCCCGGCTGGTGATGCGGGTCAAGAAAGGCACGACCACGCTCAACGAGCTGGCCCGCGGCCCGCGCCTGGTGCAGCAGGTCGCCCGCTGGGCCACCCGCAAGCCAAGCATCCTGGCCACCGCCCCGTCCCACGTGCACGTGTTCTGGAAGTCGTGGGAAGGCGCCGACGCGCCGGACCTGCAATGCGTTTTCACGCCCGGCAGCTACCAGCAGGGCAAGACCTACATCCTCGACGATTATCCCGGCATGACCGCCGGCGCCTGGCCGCACCGGCCGGAGAGCCGCGGCCACGTGCGCGCCCGCAGCGCCGACCCGTTCGTCGACCCGGTGATCCAGCCCAACTACCTGTCGGACCCGATGGACCGGCGCACGCTACTGGGCGGCATCCGCCTGGTGCGCCGCATGTTCGCGACACCGGAGCTCGCGCAGTATGCCGAGCGCGAGACGCTGCCGGGGCCCTCGGTGGAGAGCGACGACGAGTTGCTGGCCTTCGCGCGCGAGAACGGCACCACGACGTATCACCTGATCGGCACCGCCAAGATGGGCCCGGCCAGCGACCCGACCGCCGTGGTGGACGACCAGCTCCGCGTGCACGGGCTGCAGGGCCTGCGGGTGATCGACGCGTCGATCATGCCGACCATGCCCTCGGCCAACACGTACGCGACCACGCTGATGATCGCCGAGCGCGGCGCCGACCTCATCAAGGGCGAGGCCCGCGAAGCCCTCGCCGCCTGAGCGGATCAGTCCGCCGCGGCGTCGTCGCGGTGGGCCTCGACCATGGCGGCGAGGCTGGTGAAGCGGAAATCGGTCCGCGGCATCGTACCCGGGTCCATGGTGGCGCCGAACCCGCCCTGTTCGTGCCGGCGATGGATCCAGCAGGAGGCGAGGCCGGCGGCATTGGCCGGGCCGTGATCGTGGAACAGGCTTTCCGCCGTGTGCAGCAGGTCGGCGGGCCCGATGGGCGGGCCGCCGAGGCCGGGGGCCAGGCGGGCCAGCATGCAGTCGAAATTACGCGGGTCCGGCTTGTAGGAGCCGGCATCCTCGGCCGTGATCACCGCATCGAACGGCACGGCGAGTCGGCGCTGGGTGCCGGCGAAGCTTTCGTTGTCGACGTTGGACAGGATGACGAGCTTGTAGTGCCGCTTGAGGGCACGGAGGGCATCGACCGTGTCGGGAAAGGCGGGCCAGTCGGGGACGGAACGGCCATAGGCGACGCATTCCTCGTGGCTCACCGCGACGCCCCAGCGCTCGGCCAGCCGCTTGAACACGATCGCCAGCAACTCGCGATATGGCATGGTCGGCGTCTGCGCCTGCTGCGACGATTCCGCCGCCGCGTGGGCCTCGAGGATCTCATCCCGTGCCAATGGACGGGCAGCGCGGGCGGCGAGCGGGGCGAGCGCGGCCATCATGCCGCTCTCCCAATCGATCAGCGTGCCGTAGCAGTCGAAGCTGAGGACGGAGAAGTCCCGCAACCGCACCGTCAGCGCCGCCAGGTCAGGGTGGAGCCGACCGCGTAGTTCCACACCAGGCTCATCGCCGCGCCGACGAAGCCTGCGGCCCACCAAGATTGGTGAGCGTCGGTGAACATCAGGTGGGCGACGTTGAGGTTGGCGATCGCGCCCACGGCGCAGACGGCGGCGAAGATGATGAGCCCCCGCACCCGGCGGCTGCCCTTGAGCCGGCGGTCGCGGAAGGTGATCTCGTTGTTGAGGACGAAGTTGCCGACGATGGCCGCCGCGGTCGCGATCCCCTGCGCCACGCTGAAGTCGAGCCCCACGGAAAGGCCGATCCGCAGGATCACGAGGTGGGCCAGCAACCCGATCGCGCCGATAAAGGCGAACATGACGAAGCGCACCGGGATGACCCGGCCGACCAGCTTGTCCAGCAGCAGCAAGCCGAAATCGAACAACACGCCCGCGTCGAGCTTGCTCTCGCCGGCGACGCGGACGCGGAACACGTAGGGCAGCTCGCGGATGCGCGGCTTGTCCGGCAGGGAGGCGATCAGGTCGAGCAGGATTTTGAAGCCGATTGCCGACAGGCGTGGGGCCGCGCGCTCGAACACCGCGCGCGGCAGCATGAAGAAGCCGCTCATCGGGTCCGACACGTCCGTGCGCAGGACCATTTTGCTCAACCGGGTCGCCATGTCGGACATGCCGGCGCGCTTCTTGTCCCACTCGCCGAGGCCGCCGCCCTCGACGTGCCGGCTGCCGATGACGATGTCCGCGTGGTCCGCGCGCAGCTCGGCCAGCATCTGCGGCAGGATGCGTTCGTCATGCTGCATGTCGCCGTCCAGCGCGGCGACGTAGGGGGCCATGCTGGCGCGCACGCCCTCGATGAAGGCGGAGGCGAGCCCCTTGCGGCCGACGCGGTAAAGCAGCCGCACCCGGGCGTCCTCGCGACCGATCGCGGCCACCGCCTCGCGCGTGCGGTCGGTGGAGCCGTCATCGACGTAGATGACTTCCCAATCGATTCCGTCCAGCGTTTCCCGCAGCTTCTCGACGAGGGGCGCGATGTTGCCTTCCTCGTTGAGCACCGGGATCACGACGCAGAGTTCCGGCGCGGGCAGGCGCGGCGCGGTGGGAGCGTCCGCTGGCTGGAGCAGGGTGTTCATGCGGTCGTTCCCTTTAGCCGGGCCTAACCGGTGCGGCGAATGGGGCTATCTATCGCGACCAATACAGGGCTCGCAATGCCGGGTTGCTGCCCTCCTCGCTCTGCAGTTCGCGCGTGGGCGGCGGCCAGTCGGCAATGTCCCGCGTGAGCGACGCGTGTTCCGGGCGGCGAAACACCAGCCAGAGCGGGCGGCCGCTCTCGATCAGGGCGCGCAGCTCGGCGAGATTCATCAAGGGGGTGCCGAACACGCGCGCGACCAGCGCGGTCTCCGGCACGGCCGGGCCGGGGTCTTCGAGCCGCGCGATCCCGGTCGCGGCGAGGTGGTAAACGGCGGCGGCGGCGGGCGGCGAGTGCGGCCCCAAGACGACGAAGGCCGGCGGGGCCGCTGCTGCCATGGCGGCGAACAAGCCTGGCCAATCCTCCTTGAGGGTGGCGCCGCGGCCGAGCTGCACGGCCAGCGCCAGCATCGGCAGCGCGACGACGCCGAGCCGTAGCGCGAGCGGCCGCCGCGACAGGATACCGCCCAGCGCCACGGCCAGGGGGATCAGCGTCCAGGCCAGCGTGCGGCCCAGCACGATTGGTTTGAACACGCTGACGGCGACCATGCTGGTCACGGTGAGACCTGGCACCAGCACCAGCACGATCGCCGCGCGCCACCCCGGGCGCCAGGGCGGCAACAGCGCCAGCAGCACCAGGCCGACCGCGGCGGCCTCCGCGATGCCCTGGGCGTGTTGCACCAGCGCCGGGCCGGCCAGCGTTTCGCCGATCACGCTCTCCAACGAGGCGCGGGTGAGGGGCGGGATCCAGCTCGTCGCCGCGCCGTTGTCGGGCGGAAACACGATGTTGGGCAGCAACGGCAGGCACAGTAGGACGACGGCCGCGCCGGCCACGATCCAGCGCCGCACCGCCGGTCCGGCGAGCATGGGGCGTGGCCCCAGCATGGCGAGCCCGGCGCCGACATTCATCGCCGCCACCGGCAGCACGGAGGTGGGGTGTAACCACACCGCGGCCACGGCGCCGGCGATGTAGAGGCCGAACCCGCTGGCGCCGCGCAACACCCGCGCCAGGCCGAGCAGCGCCAAAGCCAGCGCGGCACCTTGCAGCGCATAAGCGCGCGCTTCCTGCGCGTAATAGATGTTGAGAGGCGCCACCGTGAGCAGCAGCGCGGCCAGCAGCGCCGGGCTGCGCCGGCCCCACAACTCGCGCGCCAGTGCGGCCGCGAGCGCGATGCCGGCCAACGACCCGGCCACGCTCGGCAGCCGCAGTATCCAGGCTTTCGCGCCGACCGTGTGCTCCAGCGCCCAGATCAGCGTGTAGTAGAGCGGCGGCGTCGGCTCCGTGCGGGCGCTCTCGAGCCAGATGTTGGAGAGGCCCGTCCCGGCGTAAAACCGGGTGAAGAGTTCGTCGGTCCAGAATGGGATGCCAGCGAGATCGTAGAGGCGCAACGCGACCGCCAGAAGGGCGATTCCAACGGCGGGCCACCAAACGCGTATCGTTCGTCTCAACGGGGGTCCCCGACCGAAAGCTGCCGCTCGGTGCGGGTCAACTGCCCGACGGTGTAGCTCGGCTCCGGCAGGAGGGAAATCCGGCCGGAGCTGGCACGTGTCGGGCCGTGATCAGGTGAAGCGGATCTTCTCGTTCTCACCCGGGTGGGGCGGCTCGCCGGTCAGCCGTGCCTTGAGATAGCCGAAGGCGTGCACCATGGTGCTGTTCGGCGCGTCCCAATACTCGGCCGCCTCGACGTCGATCTTGAGCAACGCGGCTTCCGGATCTTCCACGCCCTTGGGGAACCAGGTGCGCATCGGCTCCGACCAATGGGCCGCCACGGTGGACTTGTCCGTCACCAGCGTCGCGCGGCCGGACAGGCTGACATATTCCTGCTTGCCGGCATCGGCGTAGGTCACGCCGACCTCATGGTCCTGCTTGACCTCGTCGACCTTGTGGCTGCTGGCCTTGGTGAAGAACCAGATCGTGCCGTCGAACTCATCCTGCGCGTTGATCATCGGGCGGGCGCGGAGCTTGCCGCCATCCTCCGTGGTCAACATCGCGAAACCGACATCCTTCATCATCGACCACAGCTTCTGCCGCGTTTCCGCGTCCGTCTTGTCCGTCATCGTCGTTCTCCAAACGGTGCGGGACTTAAACCGAATCGGCATCGACGAGTTGCAGCGCCGCTGCGTGTGACGTGGCGCGGAGCCGGCCGGCCGGGCGCACGAGTTGCAGGTAGGCGCGCAGCACGGGGGCGGGCGCAACCTCCTCGGGCGTGAGGAACAGGCCCCAGCGCTGCAACTGACGTCCGAAGCCGACCCGGCTGGAGACGAATGCGGCCGGAATGGAGAGCAGCAGGCCCGCCAAGAGCGGCAGCGACCAAAGTAGCAGCGGCCCCTGGCAGCTCAGCAGGAGGGTGAGCCAGACCAGGCCGAGGACCGTGGGCAGCATCAATTTGTGCGACGCCTCGCTCCAGGATAGGCCGCGATCGTCGCGCGGCTGGGCGTCCCACCGCACGCTGGAGCCGGCCAGCAATGCGAAGACGAAGCGCGTGTAGAAGGCGATCAGCACGGCGGAGATGACCAGTGCCCCCGCCTGTTCGGCTACCGCGCCGACGATCAGCCGGACCCGGCCCCCGAAGCGTGCCGATTCCGCGCCGTCCGCCAAGGTGGCCAGCAGCACGGCGACCTTGCCGCCATAGAGCAGGACCGCGCCGAGCCCGACCAGCCAGGCCGATGCCGGGCCGCCACCGACCAACGCGGACACGAAGCCGCCGCCGACGAGCCCGTCCAGCGTGGCCAGTGCGAACAAGAGGATCGCCAGCGGCGCCGCGAGATAGTGCAGGATGCCGTAGGCGAGGTGAAACCGGCCGATCGGGCGAAGCCGGCGATCGCCGAGTAGACGGACGTGCTGTAGGTTGCCCTGGCACCAGCGGCGCTCGCGGCCGGTGAAGTCGACCAGGTTGGCCGGCACGGACTCGAAGCTCTCCGTGGTCTGCGGCAGCACCCACACGTCCCAGCCCGCCGCACGCATCAGCCCGGCCTCCACCACGTCGTGGCACAGGATCTCGCCGCCGAACGGCTCCGGCCCCGGCAGCACGGGCAAGCCGCAATGCTCCACGAAGGGCGCGATGCGGACGATGGCGTTGTGGCCCCAGTAATTGCCGTCGCCGCCCTGCCAGAAGGTGAGGCCCTCCACCAGCAGCGGCGTGTAGAGCCGGGCGGAGAATTGCAGAAAGCGGGCGAACGGAGTGACGCGGCCGAAGGCATACGGCACCGTTTGGATCAGCCCGGCGCGCGGATTGCCGTCCATCAGCCCGATCAGCGTGCCGATCGTGCGCGCGCCCATCAGGCTGTCGGCGTCCAACACCAGCATGTAGTCGTAATTGGCGCCCCAACGGGCGCAGAAATCGAGCAGGTTGCCCACCTTGCGGCCGCGATTGTCGGTGCGGCGGCGGTAGAACACGGCGGGCCCGGCCGGCAGGCGCTCGCGCAGGCGGTGGAACGCGGCCTGCTCGGCCAGCGCGATCGCCGGGTCGGTGGTGTCGGACAGGACGAACAGGTCGATCCGCTCCAACCCGGCCTCCATCACGGCGCGGCCCATGGCCTCCATGGCGGCGAACACCGCGTCGGGCGCTTCGTTGTAGACGGGCATGAGGAGCGCGGTGCGGCTTTGGCCGGACGGGGCGGCGCTGACGCGCAGGGTGCGGCGAAACAGGTGCAGCCCGACGCCGAGCAGCATGGGCCAACCGGTCAGCGCCATGTAGAGCAGGTTGAACGCGACCAGGGCGAGCAGGGTTGGGCGGAGCCAGCCGCCGGTGCCCGCGGTCGCCACGGTGGCCAACCCGGTGCCGGCGACGGTGCAGAGCAGGACGGGAACAACGAATGCCGCCACGCGAGCCCAGCCGCGCCGCCCGTCCCGCAAGGGGGTGACCTCGAACGAGCCGGCGGACGTCGAAGCCGGAGCGAAGGAGGAGTGCACGGTCATCGTCGGGTGTGATCCAGCAGGAGGTACACTGCCCTTAGAGCCCGACAATGTGGCTTGGCTATGGCTTGATGCGGGTAAGTTCGAATGTTCCAGAAAACCGCTCCCCTCCTTCGCTCTTGGTGAACGCGGTCAGGGCGGTCTCGACGCCATCGGGACCACCGAATTGGTAGCCGATCTGGCTCGCATAGGCGCAGGCGGCGGCGATCTTGCGTGACAGCACCGGCTCGATCGACACGGTCGCGGCCGGGGGGGCGGTGACGGTGGGCGCGGCCGCCGGGTCGCGGATGGCGTAGGGCGTGTCGCGATACCACGCCACCGGAACGTCCCCGGCCACGGCCTGCACGGCGCGGATGACCTGGCGGTGATCCACGTGGTTGCCCAATCCCTGCGGGGCGAAGATCTGCGCCGGCGCGACTTCGTCGACCAGCGCCTGCAGGCGGGCCGTGAGCGCCGGCAAGATGTCGTCGTCCTCGCGCAACGGGCCGAACAGGGCGGGGGCGCTGCCGTAGCCGCGATGCGGCGCTTCCGGCAGGTCGAGCCAGCGCAGCGCGCCGACACCGAGGATAGGAGCCGCCGCTGCATCCTCGTCCCGGCGCAACGCCATGTAGTCCACCTCCGGGCCCAACCCCTTGTCGAGCTGGCAGGCCAGCGCGAAGCCGGTGGGAGCCGGCACGGTTGCGGTGAAGCAGGTGGCCATCACGGTGTGCCACCCCGCTGCCGCCATGAGCGCCAGGGTGCCGCCGCAGGAGAACACGACGTCGTCCAGATGCGGCGAGACGAAGAGGGCGGTGCTCACAGGAGGTGAGGGTCGGTGCGGAAGCGGCAGGGGGCGGCGGGGTCGTCGGGCGGGAGTTTCGGGTCCCAGTCGAGGTCGGGCGCGGTGCCTTGGACCTCCGCGTAGACGTCCATGATCTGGCCGGCGACGGTGGGCCAGGAATAGACGGCGCGGCATTCGTCGAGCGCGGCGTCGGCGAGGCGGCGGCGGAGGGCGGGGTCGCGGAGGACGCGGCGGAGGGCTTCGGTGAGGGCGGCGACGTCGCCGGGCTCGGTCAGCAGGCCGTTCTCGCCGTCGCGGATGCAGTCGACGACGCCGACGGAGCGGCAGGAGACGACGGCCATGCGGCTGGCCATGGCTTCGAGCACGGTGTTGCTGAAGCCCTCGGCGTAGGTCGGGGAGACGAAGATGCTGGCGCGACGATAGACGGAGGGGGCGTCGGCGTAATCGACGTAGCCGGTCATCTCGACGCAGTCCTGCAGGCCGAGATGGAGGATGGCGGCTTCGGTGTCGTCGTAGGTCGGGCCGATGCCGGAGATCAGCAGATGGAAGCGTTCGCCGTCGGTATGCAGGTGTTTGACGGCCTGCAGGAGGTCGAGGACACCTTTCCGGGCGTCGACGCGGCCGTGGTAGAGCATGACCGGCGGGTCGTCAGGCGGGTCACCGGGGGTGAAGCGTTCGGTCTCGACCGCGCCGGGGACGATGGTGAAGCGGGCGGGGTGCGTGCCCAACCTGTCGACCACTTCCGTGCGGAAGGAGTCGCAGCCGATCAGGACGGCGCCGGCATGGTCGAGCACGCGGGTCATGGCGAGGCGGTGGGTCTCGCAGCAACTGCCGACCCAGTGGCCGTCGCCGCCCTGGATGGAGACGACGTTGGGGATGCCGATCTCGCGGGAGGCGAGCAGGGTGGCCCAGCCGGTGGGGTAGCCGTATTGCGCGTGCAGCACGTCGAACGGGGCGCGACGGTGCTCGGCGACGATGGCGTCGCGCATGGTCACGATGTCGCGCTCGAAGTCGCCGGTGGTCTGTTCGCCGAGCTGTTCCAGGCCGATGACGCGGACGCCCGGGACTTCGGGGGGCGGGCCGCCGCCATAGACGCGTTTGCCGAAATCGTCGCCGCGATATTGGCTGATCATCGTGACGTCGTGGCCGGCCGCGACGAGTTCGCGGAGAAGGTTCAGGGCGTAGACGCTCATGCCGGAGATGGCGGGGAAGAAGCGTCGGCTGACGAAGCAGACTCTCATTTCGGCAGCGCGGCCTTGAGAAAGGCGAGGCTGGCCGGGATGGCCCAGTCGGCGCGGTGGCTCTCGCGGCTGAGCTCGACGCAGACGAGGCGGTCGAAGCCGATGTCGTTCAGAGCGGTGAGGATGCCGGGGATGTCCATGTCGCCTTCGCCGAAGGGGAGATGGATGTGGACGCCGCGCTTCATGTCCTCGATCGAGACGGTGGCGATGTGCTCGGCGAAGTGGCGGACGGCATCGGCCGGGTCGCGCTCGCCGGTGACGATGCAGTGGCCGGTATCGAGGGCGAGGCGGAGGTTGGGAATGTCCAGCGCCGTCCAGTCGTCGGGTGTTTCGATCAGCATGCCGGGCTCGGGTTCGAGCGCGGCGACCGTGCCCAGCGCTTCGGCGCGGCGGACGACCTGCTCGACGCCGTCGCGGAGCCAGGCGTTGGCGTCTTGGGGCGTGACGCCGGGCTTGGGCACGCCGGCCCAGAACGACATGGCGTCGGCACCGGTTTCGGCGGCGACTTCGAGAGCGCGGCCGAGAAAGTCGACCCGGCGGGCGCGGCCAGCCGGGTCGGCGGTCAGGAGGGTGGGTTCGTGCTTGGCACGGGGGTCGAGCAGGAAACGGGCACCGGTTTCGACGACGCAGCCGAGGTTCAGCTCGCGCAGCCGCTTGGCGACGCGGCGGCGGGCTTCGGGGAAGTCGGCGGCGAACGGGTCGAGATGGTGGATGTCGAGGGTGAGCGCGACGCCGTCGTAGCCTGAGTCGGCAATCAGGTTGAGGGCGTCGTCGAGGCGGTGGTTGGCGGCGCCGTTGGTGTTGTAGGCGAAGCGCATCAGCCGTTTTCCATCGAGATGGGGGCGCTGTGCACTTCGGGTTCGCGGTAGAGGGGGTAGAGGCTGCCGACGATGCGGTCAACGGCGTCGGTATCCAGCCAGGCGGGGCCGCCCAGGGAGGCTTCGGCGGCGGCGGTCATGCGGACGGGTTTGGCGCCCGGGGGTGGGGCGCCCATGCCGACGAGGGGGGAACCGCGGTCGAGCAGCTTGCGGACGCCGCGGGCGCCGATGCGGTGGTAGCTCATGGTCTCGACCTCGAGGCCGGGGACGATGGCCTTGACGACGTGCACGTCGGGATGACCCGGCGGCGAGAAGTCGACGTACAGGATTTCCATGCCGTGGGGCTCGAAGCGTCGGGCGAATTCCTTCACGAGGCCGGTGCCGGCGAGGGGGCCGTCCCAGGTGGGGAGGTCGGCGAATTTCTTGGTCGCCTGGCGGCTGAGGACCGTGCTGCCGAGCAGCTCGCGCATCGCCGGCTGATCGAGGCGGAGCCAGGCGATCATGGCCGACAGGCTGCGGCTTTCCTCGCCGCCGAGCGTGTGGTGGGCGCGGAAGCGGTCGAGGTAGTCGGCCGGGGCGACGCCGGCGATGTCGGCCAGGCGGGCGTGGCTGAACACCTTGCGGACGCGGGCGGCGGCGAATTCGAACAGGGCTTTGCGGAGTGCATGCTCGCGGTCGAGCGAGGAGGCTTCGCCGGCGGCGGTGACCATGATGGGATAAGCGGCGGGAACGCCGGGGCGCTCGGCGCCGACGCAGTAGACGTTCGCGGTGCCGAACTCGTCGGTGGCGAATTTGGGGATCACGTCGATGCCGAGCTCGTCGAGCTTGTTCAGCAGGGCGCGGGTGCGGGGATCGCGGGGTTCGTCGGGGCCGAATTCGAGGGCGATGCCGCGGTCCATGGCGCGGAAGCCGGTGCCGTTGCCGTCGCGCTGGAGCAGCTCGCCGATGCCGTGGCCGATGGCGAAATCCAGCGTGGGGCCGGCGCCGAGGCCGTTGGTGATGGGGGTGGTGAAGGGTTCGTAGCCCGCGGAGAGGTCGCCGACGGAGCAGGCGGCGATGTCGATCGGAACCCAGACGCGCTCGCCGCCGGGCCAGCGATGGGCGGGGACCCATTCGAGTTCGGTGCTGGCGTCGACCGGGCTGCCGGCGGGGAGGATGAGGCTGACCGGGTCGGCCACGCCGCGCGGACCGCATTCGGCGAGCAGGGCGTCGTAGGTCGCGCGGCGGCGTTCCATTTGCCAGATCTGGGTGGCGGAGTGGACGGCTTCGGCCAGCTCGCCCGTGGTGCCGATGATGGCTGACGCATCGTCCACGCCGTAGCCGACGCCGTGTGGGACGACGCCGTGCCAGCGTGTGCCGTCGGCGTTGAGGAAGATGGCGTTCCAGCAGGCGACGCCGGTGCGGTCGAGCGGGGAGAGGGCGAAGAGCTCGACCTTACCTTCGGGCATGGAGGCGACGTAGGCCTTCCCCGCCGCCGGCATGTCCGGCGGCAGCACGTGTCCACTCACGATCCGATCCCCTCCAACGCCATGCGCTGTGCCCGCAGCACCAGCGCCATGGTGTGCAAATCCGCCGCGGCCGGGAACGGGAACGCCGCCTCGCCCCCCACGGCGGCCGCGAACGCCTCCACCTGGTTCAGGAAGGGCGAGCGCTCCGCCCCCGGCACCGGCACCGTCTCCGCCACGCCCGTCGCGGCGTCGATCAGCTCCAGCGTGCCGCCGGCAGTCTGTCCCATGGTGTCGATGGCGACCGCGAGGCCGGCGGTGCCGAGAACCTCTAGCCGCCGCCGCGGCAGCGTCTCCGGGCAATTATAGGCGACGTGCATCTGCAGCAGCACGCCGCTGCGGGAGCGGCCCATCAGCAGCGCGCCGTCCTCCACGTCGTAATGGTGGACCCGCGCCTGGCCGAACGCGGCCACGTCGGCCAGGGGCTCGCCGAGCAGGGTGGCGGCGAGGTCGAGCCCGTGCGGCGCCAGGTCCATCAGGGCGCCGCCGCCGGCGCGCGCACGGTCGATGCGCCAATTGTCGCCGGCCCAGTTGGCCGGCAACCAGCAGGCATACACGATGCGGATCGCCGTGACCGTGCCGAGCCGGCCGGCCGCGATCAGCCCCGCGAGCGCCCGGTGCGCGGCATGGAAGCGCTGGTCGAAGGCGGTGGCGTAGCGCACGCCGGCCCGTTCGCAGGCGACCACCATGGCCTGCGCGTCCTCCAGAGTGGTCGCCATCGGCTTCTCGCACAGCACCGGCAGCCCGGAAGCCGCGATCGCCTCGACCAGGGCGCGATGCGCGTCGTTGGGTGCGGCGACGTAGACGGCTTGCAGGCCGGGGGTGGCGAGGAACTCGGCCATGTCGGCATGGCACGGGACGCCGAACCGTTCGGCGGCGCTCCGTCGCGACGCCGGGCTGGGGTCGAAGCAGGCGAGCAGGGTGCCGTTGGCCGATGCCTCGATCGCCGGGCCGACATAGTCGCGCGCGACCCAGCCGCAGCCGGCGATCCCCCAACCGACCTTCACCATTGTGCCGGCAGATCCAGCAGGACCCGGCGGCGGACCAGCCGTTCCAGCCCGGCCTCGCCGGCCACGGCCTCCTCCGGCCCTTCCACGCGGTCGGGGTAGGAGGCGAGGGGGCCGTATTCGCTCTGGTATCGGTCCGACGGCCAGGCGATCAGCCCGTCGCGGTAGAGCGGATTGCGGCGCAGGCGGGCGCCGGCCGGCGGCATGGCCAACCCACCCGTCACCGGGCGCGGGGGTGGCGCGTCGGCCGCCAGCGAGATCGCGGCCGCACCCGCCAACGCGTCGGCCAACCGGGGCTGCGGCGCGATGCCGCCGAGCAGGGCGCCGGTCAGCTCGGCATCGTCGTAAAGGCGGGCGGGCTCGAACAGGCCCGCGTATTGCGCCGGGGCGAGCGGGGCGCCGGCGGAAAGGTTGTCCACCAGCGCATTGTGCGCGTGTCCCACCAGGATCGGGCCGGCGGCGACGCGCTTCATCTCGGCCGCCACGTGCGGCTTCTGCGGCAGGAAATAGAAGGCGTCGTGGCAAAACACCGTGTCGGCGCTGCGAGGGGGCAGCGGCCAGGGCGCAGCCGCGTCGAAGCAGACCAGCGTCGCATCCGGCGCCACGAAACGGCGGGCGAGCCACAACTTGGCGAACACCACGTCGCCGCCGGCGACGGAGGGGCAGAAGCGGGCGAATTCCCGCAGGAAATGCCCGGCGCCACAGGCCAGCTCGAAGATCCGACCCGGCGCGGTCCAATGCGCCTCCACCAGCGCCAGGCCGGACAGGAAGGTCGGGTCGGACCAGCGATGGGCGAAGTAGGTGCCGACGCCGCCAAAGGCGAGCCGGTCCATCGCGCTGCGGAAACTACCGGGCGCGTCGATGACAGCGAGGCGCTCGGCCACCGAGGCCGGCGGAGTGCGCGCCCAATCGTCCTGGTCACCGAGCAGCAGCGCCAGGGCATCGCGCTCGCGGCCTTCGTCCAGCAGGTGCAACGCGTCGGCCGCCAGCGCCTCGCGGCCGACGCGGAGGAACGGGATGCCGTCCACCACCGGCCAGCGTTCGCCGGGCGCGGCGAGGGAGTGCGGCGTCTCGACGGCGAGCGTCTGGCGGGAGAGCGGGCTCAACCATTCCAGCGGCCGGGGACCCATCAGACTAGCCCCGCGTCCCGCAGCACGTCGTAGTGGAAGGCCTGAACCGGCCCGACATGGACCAGGTTGAGATCCTCGAGCGCCTGGGCGGTGCGGAACTGCGCGACCACGTCGTAATGTGCCATCTGCAGCACGCGGTCGATCACGTCGGCGGCGTTGAAGGCGGCGCCCACCGGGTTGTCGGCGCTGCCGATCAGGTCCAGCGCCGAGCGGGTCTCGGCGGCCAGGACCGGCGGCAGGGTGGCGAGCTCACGGGCGAACAGGGTGCGCATGACCGGGCCGAGATGGTCGCCGAGCAGCATCTCGCCGGCGAAGCCGCTATCGGGCAGGTGGGCGTTGTGCAGATGGTGCGCCATGCCGGCGAGAAAGGCCTGGGCCGGGTCGGCGCCGTAGCGGGGGGCCAGCAGGCACGCCAAGACGGCGACGATCATGCAATGGTCGCCATGGCCTTCCGGCGGTTCCAGCACGATGCGCGGCTTGCCGGGGCATGTCGCGCCGGCGCGGGGCTGGCGGATCAGCGCCTCCGCGAACGCGGGCACCGGGCCGGCGTGGAGAGGGGCGGGCAAGTGGGCGCGGAGGCGATCGGCCAGCGCCGGGTCCACCGGTCCGGCTACCTCGTCGAAGCCGCGGCGCAGCACGGCCTCGGCCTCGGCCGTGGACAGCCCGGCGGTTTCCAGCACGGCACGGTCGATGCCGCCAAGGCGGCAGGCGGCCACGGCGGCCGCGGTGCTGGCCAGAGCGACGGCCGCGACAGGCTGGCCCGAAACGAGGGCGCCCCATGTGCGGCGAAAGGAGCGGGAGGCGAGGCTGTCCGGGCTGGATGCGTCACGCAGACGCTTCAGATCGCCAAGTTCAGCCGCCAACCCGGCCAGGCCTCGGAGGGAGGCTTGGCCGGGCAGAGCGTCGGGCATTGTCGTGCTACGGCGTCAGGCGCGAGCCAGCCAATCGAGCAGGTTGCGCTCCTGCACGGGGAAGCTGTGCTCCTCGCGCTTGCCGGCCGGCGTCATCGGCGCCTTGAAGAACAGGCCGAGCTGCTCCTGGATCCCGCCCTCGCCACGCTGCCGGGCCAGGTCGAGCACGCGGGCAATCTCGATGACCAAGGGAGCGGCGAGGATGCTGTCGCGGCAAAGGAAGTTGACCTTCATCTGCATCTTCTGGCCGAGGAAGCCCACGAGATCGATGTTGTCCCAGGCTTCTTTGTTGTCGCCGCGCGGCTTGTAGTAGCGGATGTCGACGATGTGATCCTCGACCTGGTAGCCGAGGATGTCGTCCAGCACCGAGCCCTTGGTGTTGAGCTTGCTCTTCAGGCTGTCCGGGTTGTCCAGCGCGAGGCCGTCGCGGTTGCCGAGGATATTGGTGCTGAACCAGCCCTCGACGTAGAGCGAGCGGCTGCGGAAGGCCGGCGCCAGCACGGTCTTGATGAAGGTCTGGCCGGTCTTGCCGTCCTTGCCGCAGACCGGGACGTTCTCGCGTTCGGCCATCGCCGTCAGCGCGGGGATGTCTGCGGCCAGGCTGGGCGTGAAGTTGCCGTATGGTACGCCTTCGGCAATGGCGGCGTAGGCATACAGCATCGCGGGGCTGATGGCCGGGTCGCTGCTATCCAGCCCCCGCTCGAAGCCGTCCGTGGTGCGCAGGACCTCGGACCCCTTGTCCGGCCAACGCTCGACGGAGGCAAGGTTGATCATGACGACGTTGTCGATGCCGGTCTTTTCGCGATGCCCGCGAATGTCCTCGCGGATGCGGTTCACAGCGTCCCGGTGCGACTTGGCCGCGACCTTGTTCGCGCCGTCCACGTTCTTGCAGAAATCGACGCTGCCGACCGCCGGCCAGGGCTTCATCTGCTCCAGCGCGGGCGACACCAACTCGGCCTGTTCCCGGTCGAGCACGCGGTGCTCCCGAACGGCCTCGCTCAGGTTCTCGCCATGGAGGTCCCAGCCAGCGAAATGGAGATTGCGATAAGCCGCGATCCCCAAAGCGCCCACCGCGGCCAACGGCAAGCCGGCCATGTCGTTGGAGCCGGCCCGGAGCATTTCCACGCCCGCTGCCGCCGTGCTGGCGACCGCGCCCCCCATGCCGACCACAAGAACACCTACACGACGACCGGTGGTCGCCGCATCAAGCCCGCTATCAGGCATCATTGTCTCATCCGGTTCGGGCCGCCGACATGGCGCCACTCGTTTAGGGCATTGGACATGGGGCGTATGGCAGAGTTGAGAAGCGCACAAACTTCGCGCCCGCAACCGCCGCCCTCGCCCAGGTTGTTCACTCCGTCGTGAGGAACACGCCGGTGCTCGCCCATTCGCACCCTCGGCGTCATCGATGGCAACATTACGGCGCTATGACACGCTGCGATCGCGCATGTCTGCCCCACGCTCGCCATCCTCGAGGTCGGTGTCCACAAGCTGGTCCATGTGCACGGTGTGGTCGCCGCCGTGCTGCAGGATGTCTTGCTCCCGCTCACCGGCAGTCCGGTCGGCCACCACCACGCGGCTGAGCTTCTCGCTCTCGGCCACACGCTGCGCCGCTTCGATCGCCTCGTCCAGCGTCATGGCGGCGCCGTCCGGGCGGCGCGGATGGGTAGTCTGATCGGGATGCCCGGTCAGCGTGATCGACACCACCGTCTTGCCCGGCTCCTCCTCGTCGAACCGATGCAACACCACCACGTGCCGCCCCGGACCGGTCGGGATCGGGTCGTGTGGCGCCAGTCGAACGATGTCGGTCATCTTGGGTCTCCTCCCACCGTTAACGGCCCGGGCGCCGTCGCGTTCCGGCAACCCGGCCCGGGAGGGCGGCGTTGGGCCCCGTCATGAGCGATGACACCGACACGACCGGCGACAGCAACGCCGACGACACCAAGCACGAGGCCGCCCGTCGGATGGCGGAAGCGGCCATGCGGGCCGAACAGGCCGGCGACACCGACCGCGCCAACACGCTGATCGACCAGGCGGAAAAGACCGACCCGGACGCCGTGGTGGACGTGGTCGAGGAGATGGGCGGCGGCACCGTGCCAGAGGGCGAGGTGGGCGACGATCTCGGCAGCGAAACGGTGGTCCCGGGCAGCGACGCCCCATCGCGCGCCGGCATCAGCGGATCCGGCAGCGGCGCCGACAACCAAGGCCTTTAACGCTCGTCTTCGTCCTGCCCCGTTGAAAACGGGGCAGTCCGCGCCGCATATCCCTGGCCATTCAACTTCGGCCAGGGGGCAGCATGGGCGACACGGCGGCAACGACGGAACGGCATGAGTTCAGCGCGGAGGTCGGGCGGCTGCTCGACCTCGTGGTTCATTCCCTCTATTCCGAGCGCGAGATCTTCTTGCGCGAACTGGTGGCCAATGCCGCCGACGCGACCGACCGCCGCCGCTTCGAGGCGCTCACCGACCCGGCGCTCGCCCTGCCGCCCGACGCCAAGATCCGCATCGTTCCCGACAAGGACGCTCGCACGCTGCTGATCAGCGATGCCGGGGTCGGCATGACCAAGGACGAGCTGTCCGCCAACCTCGGCACCATCGCCCGCTCCGGCACTCGCGCGTTCGGCGAAGCGCAGAAGGCCAGCGGTAAGCCGGTGGCGGAGAGCGACAAGGTGAGCCTGATCGGCCAGTTCGGCGTCGGCTTCTATGCCGCGTTCATGGTGGCCGACCGGGTGGACGTGACCAGCCGCCGTGCCGGGTCGGACGAGGCCTGGACCTGGTCCAGCGAGGGCGGCGGCAGCTTCACCCTGTCGCCCGGCGAGCGCGGGGAGTCCGGCACCTCCATCACCTTGCAGATGAAAGAGGATGCGTCCGAGTTCCTGGAGCCGATCCGGCTGGAGACCATCGTCCGCAAATGGGCGGACGGCATCACCGTACCGATCGTGATCGCGACCGATGGGGAGGACAAGCCGGCCAACGAGGGCACGGCGCTGTGGCGTAAGTCCAAGTCCGACGTGTCGGAAGACCAGTACAAGGAGTTCTACCGCAGCGTCGCCCATGCGTGGGACGAGCCGTGGGCCACGCTGCATTGGCGGGCGGAAGGCGCGATCGACTACTCCGCGCTGCTGTTCATCCCGGGCTCGCGCCCGTTCGACGCGGTGGAGGGCCCGCGCGAGAGCCGTGTTCGGCTCCATGTGCGCCGCATGTTCATCACCGACGAGGCCGGGCTGCTGCCGCCCTGGGCGCGCTTCGTGCAGGGCGTGGTGGACACGGAAGACCTCCCGCTCAACGTCAGCCGCGAGATGCTGCAGACCACCCCCGTGCTGGCGCGCATCCGCAAGGCGGTGACCAACCGGGTGCTGAGCGAGCTCAAGACCCGCGCGGCCGATGCCGACGGCTATGAGAAGTTCTGGACCGAGTTCGGCGCCATCCTGAAGGAAGGCGCGTGGGACGATGCCGAGCACCGCAAGGACGTGGCCGGGCTGATGCGGTTCCGCAGCTCCGCGGTGGAGGGCTGGACCAGCCTGGCCGATTACGTCGGGCGCATGAAGGACGGGCAGGAGGCGATCTACACCCTGTCCGGCGACGATGCGGACGCCCTGGCCAACTCGCCGCAGCTCGAGGGCTTCCGCGCCCGCGGGGTGGAGGTGCTCTTCCTCACTGATCCGGTGGATAATTTCTGGCCGGAACGCCTTGGCGACTGGGACGGCAAGAAGATCCGCAGCGTCACGCAGGGGGTGGAAGACCTGGCCAAGCTGGCCCCGGAGACAGCGCCCGAGGGCGAGCCGGCGGACACGACCAAGCTGGTGGAGGCGATCAAGGCCGCCCTGGGCTCGGCGGTGATGGAGGTGCGCACCACCGACCGGCTGGTGGACAGCGCGGTGGTGCTGGCGGCGGCCGGGTTCGGGCCGGACCTGCAGATGCAGCGGCTGATGCGCCGGAGCGGCAAGGCCGGCATGTCGCTGCCGCCCACGCTGGAGCTGAATGGCCGCCACCCGCTGATCCGTCGGCTTGCCGAGCGCGCCGATGCGGGCGAGGACGTGGCGGAGACCGCGCACACCCTGCTCGATCTCGCCCGCGTGCAGGATGGCGACATGCCGGTCGACCCCGCCGGCTTCGCCCGCCGCATCACGGCGGCGCTAGCCGGGTAGATCGTCGCCTGCTCTCCCGCCCAAGCGGGAGAGCAGGCTAGTTCGTGACGGGGACGGCGCTGACCGCGTTGTAGGGGCTGCCGCCGGGCGACAATGCCTTGGTGGACCACACCAGATAGACCAGCACCTGCTTTTGCTTGTCCCAAATGCGGCTGACGCGGATTTCCTTGAACAACCAGTTGGCGGACGCGCCGAACACCACCTCGTTGTCCGGCAGCGCGGCGGCCACCGTGACCGGGCCGGTGGCGCGGCAGGCGATGCTGAAGCGGCTCGGGTCGGTCGCCAGGCCGATGGAACCCTTGATCCCCCCCGTCTCCGCCCGGGACACGTAGCAGCTCACACCGCCCACCTTGGGATCGTCGTAGCGGTCCACCACGATCTGGTCGTTGCGGCCGACCAGGCGGAAGGTCGTGCTGACCTCGCCGACGCGCGAGGCCTCCTGCGCCGCGGCCACGCCGCACCACAGGCTGGCTGCCACCAATCCGAAACCGACTCGTGTCACTGGACCCACCTCACGTTGCATCCCCATCCCGGCCGGGAGATGCCCCGGCCGGTTCCGAGCCGTTACAGCGTGGTTACGCCCTGCATGTGCGGCGGTTCCGGGATGTAACGAAAGCCATCGCCGGCCTTCGCGACGTGCCCGATCCCCGGCCAGGCGAAATGGTAGGCGAGCAAGGGGACGCGGTTGGCCGCCAGCATGGACAGCATCTTGACCCGGCTCTGCGCCGATTGCGCCGGGTCGGTGTCGTAGGCGAACTGCGTCAACGGCCGCTCCAGCAGCAGCACCGGGTGATGCGCGAGGTCGCCGATGTAACAGAGCTGCTGGCCGCCATTGTTGATCATGAAGATCGTGTGGCCCACCGTGTGACCCGGCGCGGCCAGCGCGGTGATGCCGGGGAGGAACTCCTCGCCATCCTTGATGAAGTGCATCCGTTCCTTGAGCGGCAGCAGGTTGCCGCGCGCCTGGGCCAGGAAGTTGGGGCGCGCCGGGTAGTCCCTCGGCACGACGTCGTCGCTGGTCCAATAATCGAAGTCGGATTCGGTGATGTAGTATTGCGCGTCGGGGAAGTAGGGCTTGCCGTCGGCGCCGAGCAGCCCGCCGCAATGGTCGATGTGCGCGTGGGTCATCACCACGGCATCCACGCTCGCCGGGTCGATGCCGGCCTGCTTGAGCGTGGCCTGCAACTGCCCGGTGGTCGGGCCGAACAGCTTGTCCAGCCCCATGCCGGTATCGAACAGCACGGTGCGGTCGCCCGTGTTGATCACCAGGATATTCTGCTCCAGCACCGCATCGGCCAGCGGGAGGAAGTTGTCGCGCAGCTGGCGATCGATCTCGTCGGTGCCGATGTTCTTGAACGAGGCCTTGGGGTCGCCGAGCGGCAGCACGCCGTCCGACACGATGGTGCACTCGGCCGTCCCGAGCAGGAAGCGGTAGTAGTAGGGCGCCTGCGGCGGCGACTGGCCCAGCGGCCCGCGCGCCTGCGCCAGGCCCGGGAGCAACAGCCCGGCCCCGCCAGCCGCCAACAGCCCGCGCCGCGACAGCCCGGATCGGATCAACATGGTTTCCTCCATTTGCTTCTTGTTTTGAGCAAAGTGGATCGTAGCCGCGCATCCAGCGACAAAGCCCGTTAAATGATCGTTCGCCGCCATGTGCGGGGGGTGATGCAGTGGCCGCGGAGCGACGCCATATGCGTTGGCATGTTGACCGCTCTCCGCCCTTGCGGGCTCCCCGCCCGATGATCGCGTCTTACTCGGCCGCGCTGCTGGATCGACCCGGGCTGCTGGTCGCCGTCGCCGCCACCGACCCGGTGCGGGCCGCCGACCTCGCCGCACGGATCGCCCTGGCCGGGCACTCCTTCACCGACAGCCCAGCCGAGGCCGATCTCGTGCTCGCGGATGGCGCGTCGCGCTCGCCCGTCGGCATTCCGGTGCTGCGGCTGGACGCGGAAGCCGGGTTGCCGCTCTCGCTGTCGTCCGTTCAGCTCGGCGCGGCGATCCGCGCGGTGGCGGCGGGGCTGCTGGTCGCGCTACCGCGGCCGACCGCCGACGCGCCGCTGACGCCCCGTGAGCTCGAGATCCTGGCCTGCCTCGGCGAGGGATTGAGCAACAAGGCGATCGCGCGCCGGTTGGGCATCAGCGCCCATACGGTGAAGTTCCACCTCGAGGCGGTGTTCACCAAGCTGGCGGCCGGCAGCCGGGCCGAGGCGGTGGCCAAGGGCCTCCGCCGCGGCCTGATTACGCTGTGACTTAGTAGCGCCGGGTCGGGCCGAGCGGCTGCTGCTGCACCGGCGAGCGCGGGGGCGGCGGCTCGCTGATCGGGCCCGGACCTTCCGGCGCGACCGGGCCGGCATTCTGCGCCACCTGCTGCCCATAGCGGGACAGCACGGCGCGCAGCGGATCGGCGGCCGGATTGGTCGCTTCCATGGTCAGCACCACCTGCTGCACGCCGACCGGGCGGCCGTAATAGGCAGCGTTCCATTCCGATTTCGCGCTGAGCATGCTGCCGCCGAGCGAGATGCCGGCGAACAGGCCGCGCGCCCGGCTGAACCCGACCACGTCCGCATTGAACGCCATGGTGGTGGCGCCTTCGACGCCGCCGCCGAGGTCCACGAAGGTCGCCGCGGCATCGGCGCCCAGCTTGAGCTGCGAGTCCATGATCGCGGTCAGGCCCCGCTGCGTCATGATCAGGAACGCCACTTCGGCGTCCTGCACGCCCGCCTGGAAGCCAAAGCTCGCCCCGCCCAAGCCGTAAAAGGCCGGCGACGACCACGACCCGGCGGCGTCCCGCGCTGTCAGCACGCAGGTGCCGCCCTGGCCGCCAAACAGGAACCCGGCCTTGAACACCCGCGGGCAGATCATCACCGCGCGCGCCCGCCGCAGCACGTTCTGGGCCGACTGCCCGGTGTTGTCGTTCATCAGATCCTGCACGGCCAGCGCAGCCCGGTCGACCACCTGCTGCTGTTCCGACTGTGCCCACGCCGCCATCGGCATCGTGGCCATCACGCTCGCCATCAGGAAACGACGCATTTTCATTCTCCAGGAATCGACCTGGACAATAACGCTTTTTGATCGACTTACAATTACATCCTGAGGTCGTGCATGAGGAGCGCCCTCCCTGCCGCGACTACGGCTCGGCCCCAAGTACCTGGTTGACCACGTCCACCCGCCAGCCTTCGGAGAGCCGATCCAGCCGGGTCAGCGAGATGTTCTGCACCGACAAGTGCAGGATCGCCCGCGCGTCCACGCCCATCGCGTGCCCCACCGCGCCGCGGATCGCGCCGCCATGGCTGACCACCACGATATCCTGACCCGCGAAGGTCTCCGCCAGCGCCTCCATCGTCGCGCCCACCCGCGCCAGCAGGTCGGATACGCTCTCGCCCCCGGGCGGCACCTCGTCGGGCGCCAACGGCCAGAACGGATGCGCCGGCCGGATCAGCCGCCCGGCGACCTCGTGCCGCTCGATCCCCTGCAACTCGCCCAGGTTCTGCTCGATCATGCCGGGGATCACCGTCAGCGCCTGCGCCGGGTAGCCGGCGGAGAAGATCGCCTCCGCCGTGCGCCGCGTGCGCGACAAGGGCGTGCAGCACCAGGTCGCCGGCCGGGGCAGCGCGCGGGCCAGCGCCCGGTACATCGGGACCTGCGCCACCAGGCTGTCCGGGCAGAGCGGGACGTCCTTGATGCCGTAGAGCCGCGCCCGTTCGTTCTCCGCCACGATCGCGTGCCGGATCAGCCAAAATCTGGTTTCCATCATTCCCCGATGTTCAAGAGGGCACCCCGAATGCGGGCCTGCCGGAATTGTGCCGCGAACACGGCCGTGAGCACGCCGAGCCAGAAAAGGTTGAACGCCGCCGCCCAGCCGAGCTCGCCCCACAGAACCTGCCCGTCCAACGCGGCGCGCATGCCCTCGAACACGTGGCTCGACGGCAGAACGAAGGCGACCGGCCGCATCGCCGCCGGCAGCACGGAAACCGGGTAGAACACGGCGGAGAACGGCGTGAGCCCGAACAGCACCGACCACGCCATCGCCTCCGCGCCCGCCCCGTGCCGCAGGATCAGGCTGACCACGCCGAGCGCCACCCACCAGCCCATGACCATGAGGTTGGCGAAGAACAGCACCACCACCGGGCCGAGCGCGAACAGGTTGAACGCATACAGCGCGAAGGCCAGCGCCACCGCCGGCAGCACGCCCGTCAGCATCCGCAGCACGGACACCGCGAGCAAGGCGGCGACCATCTCCCACGGGCGGATCGGGCTGACGAACAGGTGCCCGAGGTTGCGCGACCACAGCTCCTCCAGGAAGCTGATCGCCACGCCCATCTGGCTGCGCAGCGCCACCTCCCACAGCAGCACGCCCCCCAGCAGCGCGCCCGCCACCACCAGCGTCGAGCCGCTGCGGCCCGCCCCGGCTTGCGTCACGATGAACGAGGTGGTGAAGCCCCAGATCAGCATTTGCAGCACCGGCCAGTAGATCAGCTCCAGCACCCGCGGCCAGGAGCGGCGATACAGCGCCAAGTGCCGGTACATCAGTCCCCAGATCCGCCGGAGACTGCTCACGCCGCGACCCCTCGGTTGCGCGCGATGTCGAGGAACACCTGCTCCAGGTCCTCGCGCCCGTAGCGGCCCAGCAGCTCCGCCGGGGTGCCGCGGTCCACGACCCGGCCCCCCTTGAGCATCAGCACGTCGTCGCACAGGCGCTCCACCTCCGCCATGTTGTGCGATGCCAGCAGAATCGTGCAGCCCGTCTCGGCCCGATACGCTTCCAGGGCGCTGCGCACGGTGTCGCCGGTGTCGGGGTCCAGCGAGGCGGTGGGCTCGTCGAGCAGCAGCACGTCGGGGCGGTTGATCAGCGCCTTGGCCAGCGTCACCCGCGTCTTCTGCCCCGCCGAGAGTTCGCCCGCGGGCCGGTCGAGAAAGGCGCGGAGGTCCAGCGTTTCCGCCAGTTCGGCGATCCGCGCCTCCAGCCGCCGCACGCCGTACAAGTGGCCATAGACGCGCAGGTTCTCCGCCACGCTGAGCCGAGAAGGCAGGGCGATGTACGGCGAGGAGAAGTTCATTCGCGCCAGCGCGCCGTAGCGGTCGCGCGCCATGTCGTGGCCCAGGATGCGGATGGAGCCGCTGCTCGGGATCAGCAGGCCCAGCAGCATGGCGATGGTGGTGGTCTTGCCGGCGCCGTTGCCGCCCAGCAGCCCGACCGTGCGCCCGGCCCGCGCCGTGAAGCCGATCCCGTCCACGGCCAAGACCGCGCCGTAGCGCTTGTGCAGCGCCTCCACCACGATAGCGTCCACCGTCTAAGCCGCCGGCACGCCCTTGCTGGTCGAATATTCGAAATGCAGCGCCACGTCCGGATGTATCAGCGGGTGCATCGCGTGCGCGGCGACGGCGCCCTCGCTGAAGCCCTGCAGGATCAGCTTGAGCTTGCCGGGATAGGTCGCGACGTCGCCGATGGCGAACACGCCGGGCACGGTGGTCTGGCAGGTCGCCGGGTCGATGCGGACATGGCTGTGCTCGACGCCCAAGCCCCAGGCGGCGATGGGGCCGAGATCCATCGACAGGCCGAAGAACGCCAGCAGGTGGTCGGCTTCCAGCCGCCGCGTCGCGCCGGACAGGTCCTTGACGCCGATTGCCTCCAGCCGGCCCTCCGTTCCGTGCAGCGTGTCGAGCTGATAGGGGATCACGAGCTCGATCGCGCCCGAGGCGGCGGCGGCCTCCAGCTGCGCGGCCGTTTCCGGCGCGGCGCGGAACTTGGACCGCCGATGCACCACCATGACACTGGAGGCGATCTCCTGCAGCGACAGCGCCCAGTCCACCGCCGAATCGCCGCCGCCGGCGATCACCACCCGCGCGCCGCGGAAATCCTCGCGCCGGCGCACCAGGTACTGCACCCCACCCGTCGCCTCGAAAGCCTCGATCCCGGGTAGCGGCGGCCGGTTCGGCCCGAACGCTCCGGCCCCGGCGGCGACCAGCACCGCCTTGCAGCGGATCTCGTCGCCGCCATCCGTGCCGAGCACGAAATCGCCCGCCACCCCCTCCAGCCGCTCGACCCGGCGGCCGAGCAGCCGCGGCACGTCGAACGGCGCGATCTGCTGCTCGAGGTTGGAGATCAGGTGCCCTGCCGCGATCGCCGGATGCGCCGGGATGTCGAAGATCGGCTTCTCCGGATACAGCGCGGTGCATTGCCCGCCGATCTCGCCCAGCGCGTCGATCAGCACGCTCTCGAGCTTCAGCATGCCGCACTCGAAGGCGGCGAACAGCCCCACCGGCCCGGCGCCGATGATGGCCACGTCCGTTTGCAGCGTCTTCCCCATGGTGTCCGTCCTACCCGCTCCCGCGCCTGGCGGCTATACTCGCCACATGGCGGCCGCCCCCACTTTGCCAACACCGGCACCGCCGACCCCGGCGTCGCCCATCCTGGCCTTGCCGACCTTGGCGGACACGGAAGCGCTCGGCGCGCGCCTCGCCGCCGGGCTGCGCGCGGGCGACGCGGTCTTGCTGGAAGGCCCGCTCGGCGCCGGCAAGAGCGCGCTGGCCCGCGCCATCCTGCGCACCTTGCTGGCGGACCCCCAGCTCGTCGTTCCCAGCCCGACGTTCACCCTGGTGCAGGTCTACGACGCGCCCGCCTTCCCGGTCGCGCATTTCGACCTTTGGCGACTCGACGGTCCCAGCGGATTGATCGAACTCGGTTGGGACGAGGCGCGGGAGGGGGTGGTGATCGTGGAATGGCCCGACCGTCTCGGCCCGCACCGGCCCGCGGACGCGCTGGTCGTCGCGCTCGCCTACGGGCCCGGCGACACCCGGGTCGCCTCCCTCCGCCCGCGGACGGAGGGGGGCGAGTGAACGTCTTCTCCATCGCGCCCGGGCGCCCGTTCCTCGACGTGCTGGCGCGCTGGTGGATCGCCGGCGCCGGCCGCGATCCCGACCCGCTCGCCATCGCGGACGGGCTGATCCTGCTGCCGACCCGGCGTGCGGCCCGCTCGCTCGGCGAGGCGTTCCTGCGCGTCACGGACGGCAAGCCGCTCTTGCTGCCGCGCATCCTCGCGGTCGGCGCGCTGGACGAGACGCCGTTGACGCTGGCCGGCGCGCTGGACCTGCCGCCCGCCGTCGAGCCGATGACTCGCCTGGCGGTGCTGGCGCGCATGATCCTGGCGCTGGCCGGCCGCAACGGCACGCCCATCTTCGCCGACGGCGCGTGGCGCCTGGCGCGCGAGCTGGCCGACCTGCTGGACGAGGCCTATCGCGCCGGCGTCTCCCTGCCCGACAAGCTGCCGGACGCGGCGGAAAGCGGCTACGCGGAGCACTGGCAGCAGACCATCCGCTTTCTCGGCATCGTCACGGAGCAATGGCCTCGCTGGCTGGCCGATCACGGGCTGATCGACGGCGCGGACCGGGCCACCCGCTTGCTGGAGGCGCAGGCCGGCGCGTGGGCGGCCGCCCCGCCGCCGGGCCGGGTCGTTGTGGCGGGCACCGCGGCCGGCATCCCGGCGATCGCGAACCTCATGCGCGTGGCGGCCGGGCTGCCGCGCGGCGCGGTGATCCTGCCGGGGCTCGAGATCGACATGGCCGACGAGGTCTGGGCCGCGCTGGACGAAGGCCATCCGCAGGCCGGGCTGCGCAACCTGCTGACCGAGATGGGCGCCACCCGCGGCGACGTGCGTCCGCTGGAGGTCGCCGCCGCGGCGAAGCGGGGGCGCAAGCCGCCGCCGGTGCCGGGCGAGGGCGAGCGGCGGGCCGCCACGGTGGCCCGCGCCCTGCTGCCGGCGGCGTCCTTGCATCTCTGGCGCGAACCGTTCGATCCGGTGGTCGCGGGCCTGCGCCGCCTCGCCCCGGCCGATCAGCAGGAGGAGGCCGTGGCGACCGCGCTGGTGCTGCGCCAGGCGCTGGAACAGCCGCGCGCCCGCGCCGCGCTGGTCACGCCCGACCGCCAACTCGCGCTGCGGGTCGCCGCCGAGCTGGCGCGCTACGGCGTCATCGTGGACGACAGCGCCGGCGAAGCCCTGGGCGATACGCCGCCGGCCAGCTTCCTGCGCCTGCTGGCGACGGCGGCGGCCGATGGGTTGGGGCCGATCGCGCTGTTATCCGTGCTCAAGCACCCGTTCGCCGGCTTCGGCCTACCGCCGGCCCGTTGCCGCTCGGCCGCGCGGGCGCTGGAGCGCGCCGTCTTGCGCGGCCCCGCGCCGCCACCGGGGATCGCCGGGCTGCGGCGCGCCCTGGCGGAAGCGGAGGCCAAGCGGAAGGACCCGCGTCCCGATGCCGGCGACCTGCTCGACCGGCTGGAGACCGCGTTGGCCCCGTTGCTGCGGCTGGCCGGCCACGAGACCGGGCCGGCCGACGCCCTGGCGGCGCTGCTCGCGGCGGCCGAAACGGCGTGCGCCACCGCGGACGCGGATGGGGCGTCGCGGTTGTGGGCGCTGGAGGAAGGCGAGGCGCTGGCCGCGCACCTCGCCGCGCTGGCGGACGCGCTGCCCGTGGTGCCGCCGCAGCCGCTGGCCACCCTGCCGGGCCTGCTGGACGCGGCGATGGAGGGCGGGGTCGTGCGCAGCCGCCGGGCGCTGCGCGGCCGCAACGGCGCCGAGCATCCGCGCGTGGCCATCCTCGGCCTGCTGGAAGCGCGGCTGCAATCCTTCGACCTCGTGGTGTTGGGCGGGCTGGCGGAAACCGTCTGGCCGGCGGCGACCGATCCCGGCCCCTGGATGAGCCGGCCCATGCGCCGCGCCGTGGGCCTGCTGGCGCCGGAGGAGCGCATCGGCCAGATGGCGCACGATTTCGCCAGCCTGGCCTGCGCCGCACCGGTGGCCGTGCTGTCCTGCCCGCAGCGGCGCGACGGCGCGCCGGCCGTGCCGGCGCGTTGGCTGGTGCGGCTGGAGGCTTTTCTGCGCGGCACCGTGTCGGCCCGCCGGCTCGACCCGCACCCGGCGGCACATTGGGCCGGCCTGCTCGATCTGCCGGATGGCGACCCGGCGCCGGTCGCCCCGCCCGACCCCCGCCCGGCCCTGGCACTCCGCCCCCGCCGCCTGAGCGTCACCGAGATCGGCACCTGGCTGCGCGACCCCTACGCGATCTACGCCAAGCACGTGCTGCGCCTGCGCGCGCTGGATCCCATCGAGCAGAATGCCGACGCCGCGGATTACGGCACGATCGTGCACGAGGCCGTGGCCGCCTTCATCGCCGGGCTGCCGCCGCGCTACCCGGCGGATGCCGCCGCCCGGCTGCGGGCCGCCATGGACAGCGCGCTGGAGGCCCGAGCGCTGCGCCCGGCGCTGGCCGCGTGGTGGCGCCCCCGGCTGCATCGCATCGCCGGCTTCATCGACGAAACCGAGCGGGACCGCCGCCGCCTACTCACCCCGCTCGCGGTGGCCACCGAGACCAAGGGCGAGTGGGCCATCCCCGACCGCGACTTCACGCTGAGCGGCATCGCCGACCGGATCGAACGCCTGCCGGACGACTCGCTCGCCATCCTGGACTACAAGACCGGCACGGTGCCCACGCAGAAATCTGTGGCGCTCGGCTTCGACAGCCAGCTCCCGCTGGAGGCGGCGATGGCCGAGTGCGGCGCGTTCGGCCCCGACTACGCGCGCCCGACCACCCAGCTCGCCTACTGGCGGCTCACCGGCGGCCAGCCCGCCGGCAAGATCACGCCCTTGTTCAAGAACGATCCGGACGCGATCGGGACGGAGGTCGCCAAGGCCGTCGGCGAGCTGGAAACGCTCATCCTGCGCTACGACGACCCCGCCCAGCCCTACCTGTCCGAGCCGCACCCGGACAGCAAGCCGCGCTTCTCCGACTATGCGCAACTCGCCCGCGTCGCCGAATGGTCGGCTCCGGAGGACGAGGGGTGAGCGCGTTGCAGGAGGAGCGCCCCCCGGTGCAGACGCCGCAGCAGCGGGCGGTCGCCGAGCAGCTGCGCGCCTCCGACCCGGCCGTGTCCGCCTTTGTGGAAGCGTCGGCCGGGTCGGGCAAGACCAAGCTGCTGATCGACCGGATGCTGCGGCTCATGCTCGCCGGCGCCGACCCGGCCAAGATCCAGTGCCTCACCTTCACCAAGGCGGCCGCGGCCGAGATGGCCATTCGCCTGCAGACCGAGCTCGGCCGCTGGGCCGTGAGCGACGACGACGCACTGGACCGCGCGCTCGGCGACCTGCGCATCCCGCCCGGCCCCGCCATGCGCGACGCCGCCCGCGCCCTGTTCGCCCGGGTGCTGGACCTGCCGGGCGGCATGCGCATCGGCACCATTCACGCCTTCTGCCAATCCCTGCTCCGCCGCTTCCCGATCGAAGCCAACATCACCCCGCATTTCACCCTGGTGGAGGATGCCGACGCGCGGCTCACCATGGAGCGTGCGCGCGAGGCCGTGCTCGCCCGCGCGCCGGCATCGGTGGTCGACGTGGTCGCCGGACACGTCAAGGCGGAGGAATTCGGCACGCTGGTCACGGCGCTGGACGGGCAACGCGGCCGGGTCGGGCCGTTGCTGGCGTTGGACGAGCCGGCGCTACTGGCCGCCATCCGCCGCGCCGCGGGCGCCGAGGCCGACACGGAGGCCGCGTTCATGGCCACCGCCGTGGACTGGCCGGCGCAGGACGCACTGCGGGACGCCTTGCGCGCGGTGGAAGCGAACGGGACGGATGCCGCCCGCCGCCAGGCCGAGGAGCTGCTCGACTGGCTGGCCGAGCCGCCAGCGGTCCGCGCCGCGCGCTGGGAGGCCTGGTTCGAAGGCTGGACCGTCGCCGACAAGGGCGAGCGCAAGCCGCGTTCCCTGGTCCGGCTGGTGGCCAAGAAGCTGGCGCAGCAGCGGCCGGACCTGCTGGACGTGCTCGCGGCCGAGGCGGCGCGCGTTCTCGCCGTCGAGCCCCGCCGCGCTGCCGTGCGCTGCGCGGAGGCCACCGCCGCGCTGCTCCGCCTGGCCGGCCCCACCCTGGCCGCCTACGCCGCCCGCAAGCGCGAGCTGGACCAGCTCGACTACGCCGACCTGATCGCCCATACGGAGGCGCTGCTGGAGGAGCCCGGCGCCGCCTGGGTGCTCTACAAGCTCGATGGCGGCATCGACCACCTGCTGCTCGACGAGGTGCAGGATACCGCGCCCGAGCAGTGGCACATCGCCCATCGCCTCACCGACGAATTCTTCGCCGGCCTCGGTGCCCGGCCGGCGCCGCAATCCGCCCCGCCCGCGCCCGACCGGACGTTCTTCGCCGTCGGCGACCCCAAGCAGAGCATCTATTCGTTCCAGGGCGCCGACCGCGACGAGTTCACCCGCTCGCGCGCCGTCCTGGCGAGCCGCATCGGCGGCTCCGGCCAGCGCTGGGAAAACGTCACCCTCGACGTGTCGTTCCGCTCCACCGCCCCCGTGCTGGCGCTGGTGGATGCCGTGTTCGCGCACGACCTGGCCGCGCGCGGCGTGGTGGACTCGCCGCTGCACCACTACCCGCACCGGGCGGGCAATGCCGGCCGGGTCGAGCTCTGGCCGCTGGCGCCGGTGGAGAAGCGGGGCGACGTGCAGCCCTGGTCGGTGCCGGAGACCAATCTCGGCCTGTCATCCGCGCCGCAGCGGCTGGCCGAAGCCATCGCCGACGCCGTCGCCACCGCGCTGGCCACCGGCGAGCGGCTCGCGAGCCGGGACCGGCCGCTGACCGCGGGCGACATCCTGATCCTGGTCCGCCGGCGCGGCGAGTTCGCGCGCAACGTGGTCCGCGCTCTGAAGGCGAGGGGGGTGCCGGTGGCCGGGCTCGACCGGCTGGTGCTGACGGAGCAGGCCGCGGTGCAGGACGTGCTGGCCGCCTGCGACGCCGTGCTGCTGCCGGGGGACGACCTGGCGGTCGGCTGCGTGCTGACCGGGCCGCTCGGCGGCTTGTCGCAGGACAGCCTGTTGGCGCTGGCGACCGGGCGGACCGGCTCGCTCTGGAATGCGCTGCGCGACCGCGCCGCGGAGCGGGAAGAGTGGGAGGCCGCATTCCGCTTCCTGGCCGCGCTCTCCGCCCGGGCCGACCACGTGACGCCGCACGCGCTGATCGCGGAGCTGCTGGGCCCGCTCGGCGGCCGTGCCCGCCTGCTCGCCCGCCTCGGCGCCGAAGCGGCGGAACCGCTGGACGAGCTGGGCGGCGCCGCCCTGGCCTACACCCGGTCGCATCCCCCCTCCTTGCAGGGCTTCGTGCACTGGCTTCGCCGCTCCGGCGCGGAGATCAAGCGCGAGGCCGGGTCGGCCGGCCCGGCGGTGCGGGTCATGACCGTCCATGGCGCCAAGGGGCTGCAGGCGCCGCTGGTGATCCTGCCCGACACCACGGCGCTGCCGCCGGACGACGCGCCCTTCGTCTGGGCACCCGACCCGGCGACCGGGCTCGAGCTTCCGCTCTGGGCACCGCGCGCCTCCATCGGCGGCCCGAACTGGGCGGCGCTGCGCGAGGCCGACAAGAGAAAGCGGATGGAGGAGTACAACCGCCTGCTCTACGTGGCGCTGACCCGCGCGGAGGACCGGCTGATCGTGTGCGGCTGGGAGACCCGCAATCCGCTCAAGGGCGAGTGCTGGTACCGCCTGGTCGAGCAGGGCTTCGCCGCGTTGGACGGGGTCGGCCGGACCGAAGCGCCGCTGCCCTGGGGCGGCGAGACGCAGGTGCTGGAAAGCGAGCAGACCGTGTCGGTCGCGCCGCCGCCCGCCAACCGCCGGAGCACGGACGCGCCCTTGCCCGCCTGGGCCGGCCGCCCCGGCCACTGGCGCCCGTCGCCGCTGCCGCTCGAGCCCGCGCTGCCCAGTCCGCTCGCCCCGAGCCGGCCCGGCGACGTCGCCTTCGGCCCGGTGCCGCAGGCCGCCTCGCCCCGGCAATTCCCTGGTGGCCGCGATCGGCAGGACGCGTTCCGCCGCGGCACGCTGGCCCACGCGCTGCTGCAGCACCTGCCCACCCTGCCGCCCGCCGATTGGGAGGCCGCCGCCACAACCTTCCTGGCCCGCCACGCGCTGGACGGGGCGGAGGCAGAGACCCTGCGCGGCCGCACCCTCGCCGTGTTGCGCCACCCCGAGCTTTCGCCGCTCTTCGGGCCGAACAGCCGCGCCGAACAGCCCTTGACCGGCTTGGTCGGCAGCGCCGTCATCACCGGCACGGTGGACCGCATGGCCGTGCTGCCGGACCGCGTCCTGCTGGTGGACTACAAGACGGGGCGCGAGGCGCCGAAGACGGTGGCCGAGACGCCGGTGCTCTACCTGCGTCAGCTCGCCGCCTACCGGGCGCTGCTGCGCGGGATCTATCCGGGACGTGAGGTTCACTGCGCCCTGGTCTGGACCGCCGGACCCGTCGTCGCGCCGCTCCCGTCCGACCTGCTCGACGCGCATGGGCCCCCGGCTTGATCGGCCCGACCGGGTCCTCATCTTATCAACCTGTCAGGAGTATGCCGTGATGCCCCAGAACACCGTTGCCGTGGACGATGCCAGCTTCCGCACCCAGGTGCTCGAATCCAAGGAGCCCGTGCTGGTCGATTTCTGGGCCGATTGGTGCGGGCCCTGTAAGATGATCGCCCCCGCGCTGGAGGAGATCGCCGCCGAGATGAAGGGCAAGGTCACCGTCGCCAAGGTGAACATCGACGACAATCCGATGGCTCCCAACACCTATGGCGTTCGCGGCATCCCGACCTTGATCCTGTTCAAGGACGGCAAGCCCGCCGCCACCAAGGTCGGCGCCGCCCCCAAGAGCGAGCTCAAAACCTGGGTCGCCAACTCCCTCTGACCTAACCGCCGTCCTCTCCTTCCCCCTCTCCCGCTAACGGGAGAGGGGGTTGGTCCGCCAGCGCCGTTAGGCCGCTTGTGACAGCAGACGCTTCTGTTTGATCACCAACTCCGCGATCTGCACCGCGTTCAGCGCCGCACCCTTGCGCAGATTGTCCGCCACGCACCAGAATTGCAGCCCGTGCGGCACGGTGTCGTCGCGGCGGATCCGGCTCACATAGGTGGCGTCCTCGCCCACGCAGTCGATCGGCGTCGTGTAGCCGCCATCTTCCCGCTGGTCTTGTACCACCACGCCCGGCGCCTCGCGCAGCGCCGCCCGTGCCTCGGCCACCGTCACCGGCCGCTCGAACTCCACGTTGATCGCCTCCGCATGTCCGATGAACACCGGCACCCGCACGCAGGTGGCCGCCACTTTGATCGCGGGATCGAGGATCTTCTGCGTCTCGACCGCCATCTTCCACTCTTCCTTGGTCGAGCCGTCATCCATGAACTTGTCGATGTGCGGGATGACGTTGAAGGCGATCGTCTTGGTGAACTCCTGCGGCGTCATCGGGTCGTTGACGTGCAGCGCCCGCGATTGCGACCACAGCTCGTCCATGCCTTCCTTGCCCGCCCCTGACACCGACTGGTAGGTCGCGACGACCACCCGCTTGACCCCGAACCGGTCGTGCAACGGCTTCAGCGCGACCACCATCTGGATGGTGGAGCAGTTCGGGTTGGCGATGATGCCGCGCTTGATGTCGGCCAGCGCGTGCCCGTTCACCTCCGGCACCACCAGCGGCACATCCGGCTCCATGCGGAACTGGCTGGTGTTGTCGATCACCAGGCAGCCCGCCTTTGCCGCCCGCGGCGCATGCACGGCGGAGATCGCGGCGCCCGGGCTGAACAGCGCGATGTCGAAGCCGGCGAAGTCGAAGCTATCCAGGCTGCGGACCTTCAGCACCTGCTTCTCGCCGAAGCTGACTTGCTGCCCCACGGACCGCGCCGACGCCAGCGCCACGATCTCCTTGACCGGAAACCGCCGCTCGTCGAGCGTCTTGATGATCTCGCGCCCGACCGCCCCCGTCGCCCCCACCACCGCTACCCGATACATGCCCATTCTCCATCCCGCGCGCCGATCGAATACACCAGTTCGGCCGCCCACGGGGAGCGCCGCGACCGATCAGCGTGCGATGCTTCGCCGTCGCGCCCAGAACAGCCCGGCGCGCTCCGTGGGCTGAGCTGGGCCGCTACCCGCCCAGATAGGCCGCGACCACCGCCGGGTCCTCCGCCACGACGGCGGCCGGCCCGGCCAGCACGACCCGGCCCGTCTCCAGCACATACGCCTCGTCGGCGATCTCCAACGCGGCGGAGGCATTCTGCTCCACCAGCAGGATCGTCGTCCCTTCGCGCTTGAGGCTCGCGATGATGGCGAAGATCTCGTCCACGAATAACGGCGCCAGCCCCATGGAGGGCTCGTCCAGCAACAATAGCCGCGGCGCGCCCATCAGCGCGCGGCCGATCGCCAGCATCTGCTGCTCCCCGCCCGACAGCGACCCGGCGAGCTGCCCCAGCCGCTCCGCCAGCCGCGGAAAGCGCGCCAGCACCGCCGCCTGCCGCCGCGCGATCTCCGCCCGCTCCGGCACCAGGTAGGCGCCGAGCTGCAGGTTCTCCGCCACCGTCAGCTCGGCGAAGCACTGCCGCCCCTCAGGCACCTGCCGCAGCCCGGCCGCCGCGATCCGATGCGCCGCCCGCCCCGCGATGTCGGCCCCGTCCAGCAGCACCCGCCCCGAGCGCGGCCGCAGCAGCCCCGAGATCGCGCGCATGACGGTCGTCTTGCCGGCGCCGTTCGCGCCGACCAGCGCCACGATGTGCCCCTCCGGCACCACGAGGCTGACGTCGCGCACCGCCTCCGTCCGGCCGTAGCTGACGCAGAGGTCGACCAGTTCGAGCTGGCTCATCCGGCGCCCCGGATGCCGGCGCGCATGCCGCCCGCAGCCAGCCGGGCCGCCACCTTGGGCCCCAGATACGCCTCGACGACGCCGGGATCCTGTCGCGCCGCCTGGGCCGGGCCGTCGAAGATCAGCCGGCCGAAGTTCAGCACCGTCACGCTGTCGCACAGCCCCATGACGAAGCCCATGTCGTGCTCGACCAGCAGCACCGTCATCGACCCGCGCCGCAGCCGCTGCACCAGCTCGGCCAACCGCTCCGTTTCCGCCGGGTTCATGCCGGCGGCGGGCTCGTCCAGCATCAGCAGGCTCGGCTCGGGCGCGATGGCCCGCGCGATCTCGAGTCGCCGCTGGTCGCCATAGGACAACCCGCCCGCCCGCAGGTCGGCCTTGTCCGCGAGCCCGACCACCTCCAGCGCCGCCCGCGCCCGCGCCACGGCACGGCGCTCCTCCGCCCGGAACCGCGGCAGCCGCAGCAGCACCGCGCCCAGCCCGGCCGCCATGCGCGTCTGCATCCCGGTCAGCACGTTCTCCAGCGCCGTCATGCCGCCGAACACCCGGATGTTCTGGAACGTCCGCCCCATGCCGAGCGCCGCCCGCCGCTCCGGCGCCAGCGTCGTCAGCTCCGCGTCGCCCAGCCAGATCCGCCCGGCACTCGGCGCAACGAGGCCCGAGATCAGGTTGAACAGCGTGGTCTTGCCCGCCCCGTTCGGCCCGATCACCGCGTGCACCCCGCCCGCCGCGACCGAGAGGTCTACCCCGTCCACCGCCACCAGCCCGGCGAACCGCCGCGTCAGCCCCTGCGTCCGCAGCAGCCCGGTCATGCCGCCCGCCGCCGCATCCGCACCGCGAACAGCCCGTTGGGAAGGAACAGCACTGCTACCACGATGATCAGCCCGTTCAGCACCAGCCGGAAATCGCTGACGTCGCGCAGCACCTCCGGCAACAGCGTCAGCACCCACGCGCCCAGCACCGGCGCCACCGGGTTACCGATGCCGCCGAGCAGCGCGTAGGACAGGATCGTCACCGCCGGCTCAAACCCATATTCGTTCGGGCCGATGAAGCTGCTCACATGCGCCGACAAGCAGCCCGCCAGCCCGGCCAGCGCTGCCGACGTCACCAGCACCGCCAACTTGTAGCGCCGCACCGGCACGCCCATCACGGCGGCGGCCGTCTCGTCCTCCCGCATCGCCTCCATCGCCCGCCCGATCCGGCTGCGCCCGACCAGCCACAGCGCCAGCGTCGCCAGCGCGAGCAGCCCGTAGATGATCGACGCGTCCGCCCGCTCCGGGATGCCCGATAGGCCGAGCGCGCCGCCGAAGACGTCCAGGTTGAGGTAGACCGCCCGCAGCACCTCCCCGAGCCCGATGGTCGCGATCGCCAGGTAGACGCCCGACAGCCGCAGCGTCGGCCCGCCGACGGCCAGCGCGAACAGCACGGGCGCCACCATCGACAGCGGCAGCACCGCGGCGAACGGCCATCCCAGCTTGAGCGTCATCAGCGCCGACGAGTAGGCCCCCAACCCCATGAACGCGGCCTGCCCCAGGGACAACTGTCCCGCCGCCAAGACAACGTACATGGAAAGCGCTAACAAACCGTTGACGCCCAGCGCGTAGACCAAGTTCTGGTAGGTCCAGAGGAGATCGTCCAACCAGGGCGGCATCTCAGGCGCGCCGGGCCGTCGCGCGGCCGAACAGGCCCTGCGGCCGGGTCCAGAGCACGAGCACGAGGATCAGGAACGCCACCGCTTCCTTCAGCCCCGAGCTGACATACGCCGCCGTCATGACCTCGACGACGCCCAGCAGCAGCCCGGCGATCAGCGCCCCGCGAATGTCGCCCAGCCCGCCCACGATGATGACCACGAAGCCGCGCAGCATCATGGTCTCGCCCATGTAGGGCTGGATCGCGTTGAAGTTGAGCCCGATCAGCACGCCGCCCGCGCCGCCCAGCGCCCCGGACAGGAACGACACCAGCGCCGCCGCCCGCCCCGTGTCGATGCCCATCAGCTCGGCCGCGTCCGGCTTCTCCGCCATGGCGCGGATCGCCAGGCCCAGCCGCGTCCCGCGCAGCAGCACCAGCAACCCGGCCACCAGCACCGCCGTCGCGCCAAGAATCAGCATCTGCGCCGCCGTGACCCGGATGTCGCCCCAATGGAACGCCTCGCCGGAGATCGTCCCGGGCGGCAGGCGGCGGATCTCCGTACCGAGCCAGGCCGACAGCGCCGCATACAGCGCCAGCACGCCCCCCAGCGTCACCATCAGCGACGACAGCTCCGGCGCACCGATGCGCCGCAGCCGGCTGAGCAGCAACCAGTCCAGCACCACCGCGATCAGCCCCGCCGCCACGGCCGCTGCCGGCAGCGCGGCCGCGATCGGCCAGCCCAACGCCCTGGTCAGCCACAGCGCGATCAGCGCACCGGCCGAGAAATAGAACCCGTAGGTGAGATTGATGACCCGCAACACGCCGAACATCAGCGTGAAGCCGAGGGCGAACAGGGCGTAGGTGGCGCCCAGCAGGACGCCATTGACGAGCTGCTGGGCGAACATGGGCCCGCCTATAAGGGCTCGATGCGGGGCCGTCTAGATGACGGCCCCGTGACGCTCAATCCGTGACGCTCAATCGGTGACGCTTAGTCGGCGGCCAGCTTGTCCTGCGTCTTGGTGCCGAAGTCGGCGGCATCGTGCCGCTCGTGCAGCTGGATCGCCTTGTCCCCGTTGATCCGGTTGACCATGCGGCCGCGCTGCACTGCCGGGCGCTGCAAGATCGTCTCGGTCCAGCGCCGCACGTTCTTGTACTCCTCGACCTGGAGGAACGTCGCCGACTCGCCGTACAGCCAACCCTTGGTCAGCCCGCCGTACCACGGCCACACCGCGATGTCGGCGATCGTGTATTCGGCCCCGCCCAGGAACTCCGTCTCGCCGAGCCGACGGTCCAGCACGTCGAGCTGGCGCTTGGTCTCCATGGCGAAGCGGTTGATCGCATACTCGTTCTTCACGTCGGCATAGGCGTAGAAATGGCCAAAGCCGCCGCCGAGATAGGGCGCGCTGCCCATCTGCCAGAATAGCCACGACAGGCATTCCGCCCGCGCCGCCGGGTCCGTCGGCAGGAACGCGCCGAACTTCTCGGCCAGATGCACCAGGATGGCCCCGCTCTCGAACACGCGGATCGGCGTGGGGCCGCTGCGATCCATCAGTGCCGGGATCTTGCTGTTCGGGTTGATCCCCACGAAGCCGCTGCCGAACTGGTCGCCGTCGCTGATCCTGATCAGCCACGCGTCGTACTCGGCCCCCTCGTGCCCCGCCGCCAGCAGCTCCTCGAGCAGGATGGTGACCTTTTGGCCGTTGGGCGTGGCCAGCGAGTAGAGCTGGAACGGGTGCTGCCCGACCGGCAGTTCCTTCTCGTGCGTCGGTCCGGCGATCGGGCGGTTGGTGCTGGCGAACTTGCTGCCGGCGCTCGCCTTGTCCCAGGTCCAGATGGTGGGCGGCACGTAGGACGATTGGTCGCTCATGGCGGTTTCTCCTATTTCGGCGCGATCTGGAACTTGCCGTCCTGCATCTGCAGCACGACCACACCGGCGGTGCTGCCGGGATCGCGATGGTCGGTGAAGGTGAACGGCCCCATGACGCCGTCGTATTTCGTCTGCAACAGGGCCGCCTGCAGCTTGGTGTTTTCCACCCCGCCCGCGCGCTCGATCGCGGCCGCCACGATGCCCATGGTGTCGAAGGCCTGGGCGGCGAACTGGTCGGGCGGCCGGCTGTATTTCGCTTGAAAGGCGGAGACGAAGGCGTGGTTCGCCGGGTCGTCCTTGCCGATGAACCAGGGCGAGCCGACGATCAGCCCGTTGGCCGCTTCACCGGCGATCTCGCCGAGCTTGGGCGAGTTGCTGCCATTGCCGCCGATGAACAACGTGTCCTTGCCGAAGCCGAGCTGCTTGGCCTGCAGCAACACGCCCGCCACCGGCTCGACCAGCGCGGAGATGCCGATCGCGTCGGGCTTGAGACCCTTGATCTTGGTCAGCTGGGCCGAGAAATCCGTGTCCTTGCTGCCGAAGCTCTCGATCGTGACGATGGACAGCCCGGCCTTCTCGGTCGCCGCCTTCATCGTGTCGAAGCCCGATTTACTGAACGCGTCGTCATTGGCGTACGTCAGCGCGATCGTCTTGACGCCGCGGCTCTTGCCGTAGTCGAGCGTGACGGGGATCACGTCGCTTTCCGGCAGGCTGGTGCGGAACACCCACGGGCCGATATCGGTGATGCCCACCGCGGTGGTCGAGGTGCCGATGATGGGGATCTTGCGCTCGTTGACGACGGGCCCGACGGCGAACATCTCGTTGGACAGCGTCGGGCCGATGATCAGCCCGACCTTGTCGCGCCCGATCAGCTTGCGCGCCGCGTTGATCGCCTGGTCCTTGTTGCCGGCGCTGTCCTCGACGGTGAGGTTGATGAAGCGCCCGCCGGCGACGCCCTTCTTGTTGATCGTCTCCAGCGCCAGCTCCAGCCCGGCTTTGATCGCGATCCCATAGGCCGCGTTGGGCCCGGTCAGGATTTCGACCGCCCCGATCGCGAACGGGCCGCCCCCCTCCGCGAAGGCCCGCGGCGCGGCGGCGAGCAGGGCGGCAGTGGTCAGCAACGTGCGGCGTTTCATGGGCCAGGTCCTTCGATGCGGCCGGGACGCTAGCGGAATCGGACCGCGTTCGCCAGATTGCGCGCCGGGGAGACTTCGATGACACGCCTTTGCGTCGCCACCTGGAACATCAATTCGTTGCGCCTGCGTCATCCCCTGCTCGACAAGCTCCGCGAGGCGCTCGACCCCGATATCATTTGCCTGCAGGAGACCAAGGTCCCGGACGACCTGTTCCCCGACGGCGTGCCGGGCGAGCTCGGCTACCCCCACGTCGTCCGCCGCGGCATGAAGGGCTACAACGGCGTCGCCATTCTCTCCCGCCTGCCGTTGGTGGCGCACCCCGAACCGCCCGACTGGTGCGAGCGCGGCGACTGCCGGCACGCCGCCGCCACCGTGCAGACCCCGTCCGGGCCGCTCGACATTCACGACTTCTACGTCCCGGCCGGCGGGGACGTGCCCGATCCCCAGCTCAACCCGAAATTCGCGCACAAGCTCGCCTTCGTCGCCGAGGCCACCAATTGGTTTGCCGCGCGCCGGCCCGGGCGCTGCGTCCTGGTGGGCGACCTCAACATCGCTCCGCTCGAGCACGACGTTTGGAGCCATAAGCAGCTGCTCGGCGTTGTCAGCCACACGCCGATCGAGGTCGAGATCCTCGATGGCTGGCGCGACACCGCCTTCATCGACGCCGTGCGCCATTTCGTGCCGGCCGACGAGAAACTTTATACGTGGTGGTCGTACCGCAACCAGGACTGGCGCCGCAGCAATCGCGGCCGCCGGCTCGACCACATCTGGGTCACGCCGGACCTGCTGCCCCGCCTCCGCCGGCACGAGGTGCTGGTCGATGCGCGCGATTGGGAGCGCACCTCCGACCACGTGCCGGTCGCCGTGGAGCTGGATGTATGATCCCGGTCAGACCGGGTCCCAGCTGAACACGTCCGCGCTGCGGTCCATTTTGACGAAGCTCGCCTGCAGCGCAGGGGCGCCGTGCTCGGCGATCAGCTCGGGCGTCCAGCCCTCGCCGCGATGCACCGTGCGCAGCGGGCGGCTTTGGCCCATCAGCGCGATCTCGTTGTAGCGCGTGGCGAAGATCTGCCCCGTGACGTCCTTGGCGGCGTCCGAGGCCAGGAACACGGCCATCGGCGCGTTCTTGTCCGGCGTCATCTGCTGCAGCTTGGCCACCCGGGCCTTCTGCTCCGGCGTGTCGGCCGGGATGGAGCTGGTCATGCGGCTCCAGGCAAACGGGGCGATGCAGTTGGAGCGCACCCCGTAGCGCTGCATGTCCAGCGCGATCGATTTGGACAGCGCCGTGATCCCCAATTTCGCCGCCGAATAGTTCGCCTGCCCGAAATTGCCGATCAGCCCGGACGTGCTGGTCATGTGCACGTAGGCGCCCCCGTTCTGCTCGCGGAAATACGGCGCGGCCGCGCGGCTGACGAAGAAGCTGCCGTTCAGGTGCACGTTGATCACGTCCAGCCAGTCCCCCGGCGACATCTTGTGGAAGATGACGTCGCGCAGGATGCCGGCATTGTTGACCACGATGTCGACCCGGCCGAACGCGTCCATCCCGGCCTGCACGATCCGCTGCGCCGCGTCCCACTCGGCCACCGTGTCCCGGCTGGTCACGGCGCGGCCGCCGCGCTGCTCGATGATCTGCTTGGTCTGCTCGCCCGGCGTCTCCGACGCACCCTCGCCCGTCAGCGACGCACCGATGTCGTTGACCACCACCGCCGCGCCGGCCAGCGCCATGGCCACCGCGATCTCCCGGCCGATGCCGCCTCCGGCACCCGTGACGATCGCGACCTTTCCTTCGAGCATCATCGGCTCAACCCTCCCTCGCGCGGCGCCGGGTCGTGGCGCTCGCGTCGGTCGGCATCATGCCCCAGTCCGGCGCCGAGAACAGCCCTCCGGGTTCGTGCTTACGCTGCCAGTTCACCGATGCCGAGCGGGGTGAGGCAGAGGTCGAAGCGGTTCGGGTCGTTCGGGAAGTCGTGCGGGCCGGGAATCGGCTCGCGCTGTATTGAGTCGCCGCGCACCAAGTCGCGCCGTAGCAGAGTCAACTCCACCGCGTCAGGCACCGGCACGCCATTGATCAGCACCAGGTCGCCGTAGTTATTGGCGTGTAGATGGACCACCACGTGGTCCGCCAACAGCGCATCGAGTGCTCGGAGCCAGCGGGCGTGGAAGCCGCGATCGCCCAATCGGCTGAGCTCGTGCAGTTCGCAGGCGATGACCGGGAACGTCGCGAGCAGGCCGGCCGGAAGCGTGTCGAGCAGGTCGATCTCGGCACTCTCGACGTCGAACTTCAACAACGGGCTCGAAGCTCCCACGGTGGTGAGCACCTTGACCATGTCCGCCAGCGTGACGAAGCGGCCTTCCGTGACCGCGCCCCAGCCGCGAGGCTCGAACAGGCAGTTCTCGTGCGGCGGCGGCGGCGCGGCGAGCGTGTGGTCGAATTGCAGAACGAAGCGCCCCCGCTCCGCCAGGGCGTGATCGAAGCTGACGTCGTCACCAATTCCGATGGACAGCACCGCGTCGCAAGCCAGAGCATGCTCCGGCACGACGTAGCCGCCGTCTTGATTGCGGCCGAGGCGGAGCTTGCGTCCCTCGAACGCGTGCGGCTGCAGCTTGCGCATGACGCGCATGATCTCCGGAACACCGATGGTCTCGGGAAGCGGAGCGGAGGAGAGAGCAGCCATTTTGACCTTCGATGCAGCCATCTCAACACTAGATCGCTGAAGTTAATGAAGAATGAACGGCGCACTTAACCTTTTCTCAATTGGTCTGCGCGACGATGGTCTCAGTCAAAACGAGGACCACGATGAAGTTCCGGCTGCTGAACCTGGATCGGAGTGCGGATCGGCTCGCCACCTTCAAACGCACCAACCCGGCCCACGCCAAAATCGAGCGCTTCTCAGCGATCGACGGGGCGCTCGCGAATCGCGCCCGCCTCGTCGCGAACGACGTCATCTCCGCCGATCTCCGCTACTCGGACGGCGCACTCGGCTGCGCGATGACGCACCTCGTCCAATGGCGGGACGCCGTCACCGCCAACGAGGCCATCACGGTGATCGAGGACGACGCCATCCTGGCCGGCAACTTCGTCGCCGAGGTCGAGCGCCTCACCGCCGGCGGCGATTGGGACTACGTCGCCTGGGGCTGGAATTTCGACGCCTGGATGAGCTTCGACGTCATTCCGGGTCTGGCACCGTGCTTATCCCTTTTCGATCAGGACGAACTCCGAGCCCAGTCGCATCGCTTTCCCGCCGAACATGTCCAGAGCAGCCTGTTCCGACTTCGTAGCGCCTTTGGCACCATCTCTTATTCCGTCTCCCCGCGCGGGGCGCAGAAGCTGCTGAACTTCTGCATGCCGCTACGGCCCATGAGTGTGTCTTACCCCGGCCATTCCAAGCCGATGCCGAACGTCGGCATCGACAACATGCTGGCGCTGGCCTGGCCGCACATCTCCGCCCATGTTGCGCTGCCGCCTCTGGCCGTGACGAACAACGAGCGGGCAACCAGCACGGTCCAGAGCCGAGTGAGCCCGCCCGTGGTGGTCAGGGAGATGAACCGCGCCGGCGACGTGACCCCCGCCGTCGCGCCGATGACGGACGACATCATCCCGGTCGAGCAAGGGGTGGGCACGCTGGCGCTCCGCCCGGCCGCCATCAACCGTTCCGCACATCGGCGGGTGCCCAAGATCCTGCACTATGTGTTCGGCATGATGCCCGATTTCGGCGGCAAGCCCTGGGGATTGGTGCATTACGCGTGCCTGGCCAGTGCCGTCGCCAAGATCAAGCCCGACCAGGTCTTGTTCCACTATGAACATGAGCCGTCCGGCCCGTGGTGGGAGCTGACCAAGCCGCTCGTCACCCTGTGCCAGCGCCGGGCGCCGACGGAGATATTCGGCAACCCGCTGGTCCACGTCGCCCAGCGCGCCGGATGTCTGCGGCTCCAGGTGCTGAAGGAGCATGGCGGCATCTACCTCGACGCCGATGTCATGGTGCACCGGTCGTTCGACGACCTCCTGCATTACCCGGCGGTGATGGCCGTCGAGGGGCGCGACGAAATTCAGGGCATGGCCGACGCGATCATCGTGGCCGAGAAAGGGTCGGCCTTCATCGACCGCTGGTTCGACACCTATCGCACCTTCCGCGCCCGCGGCTTCGACAAATACTGGGCGGAGCACGGCGTGCGCATGCCGGCGCGGCTGGCCTGCCAAAACCCGGAGGATATCCGAGTTCTTCCCTACTCGGCCTTTTTCTGGCCGCTCTGGACGCCCGAACACCTGCATTGGATGTACGAATCGATCACGCCGATCGACACGGACCCGTACGTGAACCATCTATGGGAAGCGGTGGCGTGGAAATACTTTGCCGGTCTTACCCCGGGGCAGGTGCGCGCCAAGCCGTCCAACTTCCACAGCTGGCTGCTGCCGTATCTGGTAGGCTTGCCGGAAGATTACGGTGCCGTCGCTCGCGCGATGGAACTGGCCTGACCGCGACGCGCCGGCCGGCGCGCGATGGACGGCCTGAATGAGCCGGTCCGGTCGGGGAGGGAGCCCGATTGCTCCCGCCCCGTCCGGAACGGTATCCCGCTTACTCTTCCTGGATCACCGGGTTGCGCAGGATGCCGACGCCCGTGACCTCGACCTCGACGACGTCGCCGGCCTTGAGCCAGAGCGGCGGCGTGCGGTAGGCGCCGACACCGCCGGTGGTTCCGGTGATGATGACGTCGCCGGCCTCGAGCTGGGTGAAAGCGGCGCAGTATTCGATCAGCGCGGGGACGTCGAAGACCAGGTCGTCCAGCGTGGCCCGCTGGGTTTCTTCGCCGTTGACGCGGGTGAGCAGCGTGGCCTTCTCGATCTCGCCCGCCTCGTCCGGCGTCACGATCCAGGGGCCGAAGCCGCCGGTGCCGGGGAAGTTCTTGCCCGGCGTGAACTGGCTCGTGTGCCGCTGCCACTCGCGCACCGAGCCGTCATTGTAGCAGCTATATCCGGCGATGACGCTCGCGGCGTCCGCCGCCGCGACGTGCCGGGCCCGCCGCCCGATCACCACGGCCATCTCGCCCTCGAAATCGAGCGTTTCCGATTGGGCCGGTCGCACCATCGGCTGCTCATGCCCGACCTGCGTATTAGCCCAGCGCGTGAAGATGGTCGGCTTCTGCGGCACGTCCCGCCCGCCTTCCTGGATATGCGTCAGGTAGTTCAGCCCGACGCAGATGATCTTGTCGGGGTCCGGGATCGGCGGCAGGAAGCCGATCTCGGCCAGCGCGAACCGGTCGCCATCCGGTACGGTGGTCGGCACGGTGCCGGCGTCCATCGCGCGCTTGAGCGAGGGCGCGATCGCGCTGCAATCGACCACCGCGTCGCCATCGACCACGCCCCAACTGGCCAGCCTATCCGGCCGTACGAAACTCATCAGCTTCACGATCCCGTCCTTTTCCGTCTCTGACGTCCCGTCGCACGATCGCGCCCGGTTTGCCACCTATCGCGTTCGTGAAAATCCAGCTCTGGATGCTCTCTTCTTTTTGCGCAAGTAATCGCCCCAGTCGCGACACGGTCGTGGCGCGGCAGTTCCGAAACGGAGCAGTCGATCGGCGCTTCCGCTCTGCGGCGCGCCACGGCTGGACAGTACGGAGGAAACATCATGCGCAAAGTACTGACGATGACTGCGGCTTTGTTCCTGGTCGCTGCGTGCACCAGCACGGCCAATGTCCCGCCGATCGTGTCGTGGAGCTATGGCGCCGGCAACGGAGACGGCGTGCAATACCCGGGCCCGCCCCCGAAATACTCGTTCAGCTACGGCGCCGGCGCCGACGTGCCGGTCAGCAGCGGCGCAAAGCCGACCATGGGCTACTCCTACGGCGCCGAAAGTACGAAGGGTGACATGGTCCAGATGAGCAAGCCGGAACAGCAGCAGGTTGCTCAACCCGCCCCGGCCCCGAACCGGAACACCCATAGCTGACCAGCGGCTCGGCCCGGCACTCCCGGGCCGAGCCTGCCCGGCCGTCAGTGCTGCATGCCCCAGCGCCGCACGGTGCGCGCCTCCAGCGTCCGAAACACGATGTTCTCCACTGCAAGGCCGATCAGGATCACGGTCAGCAGCCCGGCGAACACGCTGGGAATCTCCAACTGGTTCTTGTTCTCGAAGATGAACCACCCGAGACCTCCCGCGCCCGACGACACGCCGAACACCAGCTCCGCCGCGATCAGCGTCCGCCACGCGAACGCCCATCCCACCTTGAGCCCGGTGAGAATGCTCGGGAACGCGGCCGGGATCAGGATGGACAACACGTAGCGGAAGCCGCGCAGCCCGTAATTGCGCCCCACCATCCGCAAGGTGGGCGACACGCCGCGGAACCCGGCATGCGTGTTCAGCGCCACCACCCACAGGACGGAATGGATCAGTACGAAGATCAGGCTGCCCTGGCCCAGCCCGAACCACAGCAGCGCCAACGGCAACAAGGCGATCGCCGGTAGCGGGTTGAACATCGACGTCAGCGTTTCCAGCAGGTCGTTGCCGATCCGCGTATTGATGGCTGCGATCGACAACAGCATGGCCAAGCAAACGCCGGCCGCGTAGCCCATCAGCAGCACTTCCAAAGACACCGCCGCCCGGGCCGGCAGGACGCCGTTGGACAGGTTCGCGACCAGCGCCTGGATGGTCGCGGAGAAGGTCGGGAATAGCAGCTCGTTGTCGAGATAGCGGCCGTAGAGCTCCCAGATCACCGCCAGCAGGACGATCAGCGCGGTCTTGCGGACCCAGCCGAGGTTCCAGACGCGCTCCCATGCCGGGATCGGGCGCTCCACCGCGTCCAGCCCGGCAAAGGCCGTGACGTCGTATTCCCGGTTCGGCCGGGGCGGCAGCTTGGCGATTTCGTTCATGCGAACAGCATCTCGTGGATCTTGGTTTCGAGGCCCAGCGCGGCCGCCGCATCCCCGCCGTCGCGCGGCAGGCTGTCGAGCTCGGCGCGCACCTGGCCGGGGTGCGGCGACAGCAGCAGGATCCGGTTGCCGATCTTGATGGCCTCGTTGATCGAGTGGGTGACGAACAGCACGGTGAAGTTGGTGTCGTCCCACAGGCGGAGCAGCTCGTCCTGCATGGTGCGCCGGGTCAGCGCGTCCAGCGCGGCGAACGGCTCGTCCATGAGCAGGATCTCCGGCTCCATCGCCATGCCGCGCGCAATGGCCACGCGCTGCTTCATGCCGCCCGACAGCGTGTGCGGGTAGGCTTCGGCAAACTTGGTCAGGCCGACCTTGTCAATGTAGTAGCGCGCCCGCTCGCGTGCCTGAGCCGCCGGCAGGCGGCGGGTCGCCAGCAGCGGAAATGTGATGTTGTCCTGCACCGTCTTCCACGGCAGGAGCTGGTCGAACTCCTGGAACACCATCATCCGGTCCGGCCCCGGCTCGCTGATGCGCTTGCCCTTGAGGTGGAACTCGCCTTCCACCGGGTCGAGGTAGCCGGCCACCGCCTTGAGCAGCGACGACTTGCCGCAGCCGGACGGCCCGAGCAGCACGAAGCGATCGGACGGGAACACGCTGAAGCTGACCCGATGGGTCGCCGTCACGATGCGTTGCGTGGTCTTGTACTGGAGCGTGACGCCGCGCACGTCCAACAGCGGTTGCATGGTTATCGTTTCCGTCCCGTCGATTGCCCCGATGATCCCCGCGATCGAGCTCCCTGTCCAGAAGAAGCGGTCCGGGCTAGCGTCCGGCTCAATAACGGGAGGACGACCATGTTGCGATTGCTCGCGGTGTTGGCGCTGCTATGGCCCGCGCTGGCCCACGCCGAAGTTACCGAGATCCGCATCACCAAGCAGCCCGGCATCATCTACCTGCCCAACATCGTCATGGAACAGCAGGCGCTGGTCGAGAAGGAAGCGGCCCGGCTCGGCATGCCGGACCTCAAGACGCGGTGGGTGACGTTCGGCGGCGGCGGGGCGGCGATCGACGCGCTGCTCTCCGGCAACGTCGACGTCGTGACCACGGGCGCGAGCAACATGCTGCTCGCCTGGGACCGGACCAAGGGCCAGGTGAAGGGCCTCGCCGGCTCGTCGTCGACGCCGATGTGGTTCATCAGCGCCGACCCGTCCGTCAAGACGCTGCGCGACCTCAAGCCGACCGACAAGATCGCGGTGCCGACGGTCAAGATCAGCAGCCAGGCCATCCTCCTGCAGATCGCCGCGCGGCAACTCTACGGCGACGCCCATTTCGACCATTTCGACACCATGACCATGACGCTGGGGCACCCGGACGCCCAGGCGCAGCTCACCAGCGGGCGCGGCGGCGGCTTGACCGGGCACTTTTCCGGCGCCCCGTTCCAGGCGGCGGAGGCCGACGCGCCCGGCCTGCACGTCGTGACCACGTCCGAGGACATCCTGGGGTCGCGATTCAGCAACGCGGTCTATTTCGCCGGCACCAAGTTCTACGATGCCAATCCGACCGTCATCAAAGCCTTCATGAAGGCCGCGCAAGACGCCGCGGACTACATCATCGCCAACCCACGGGAGGCATGCGAGCTCTACGTGAAGGTCACCGGCGACAAGACGCCGGTGGACGTCCTGCTGGCGCAGATCGGCGACCCCGCGCGTAACTTCTCCCTCGTGCCGGCCGGGATGATGCGCGTGGCCAACCACATGGCCGACATCAAGGTGCTGAAGACCCGGCCGGCGGACTGGAAGGAGTTCTTCTTCCCCGTCGCCTACGGCCTGGCCGGCGAGTAGCGAGCGCGCCCCGTCCTCTCCCGCGACCGGGAGAGGGCGGGGCTCTACCGGGCCAGCGACCGATACACGGCGGTCTCGAACGCGGTGAACCCGGCGATTGCCGCCGGGTCGACGAAGGGCAGCACCTGCGTCGCCCAGAAGCCGGCCACGCCCGTCTGCCGGTCGATCCAGAAATACAGGTTGCCCAGCCCGGCCCAGGCGAGCGACCCGGCGGGCCGCCCGGTCGGCGCGTCCTCGTCGTTGACCATGAAGCTCAGCGCCCAGGATTTCGGCATCCCAGGGAAGAACTCCGCATCGTGCGACAACTCCGGCATGATCCCCGGCAGCATCCGCACCTTGATGTCGCCCAACCCGTTCTGCACCGCGGCGCGGATCGTCTCCGGCTTGAGCACGCCGGCGCCGTCGCCGAGCCACATCCGCATGAACTTGGCGTAGTCGGTCGCGGTCGAATAGAGCCCGCCGCCGCCACGGTCCCACTCCGGGGCAGGCGGCAATTCGGTGCGGTGCTGCGCCACCAGCGCGCCGTCGGGGCCGCGCTGGTGGATCGTGGCCAGCCGCTCGCCCATGGCGTCCGAGACGGCATAGGCGGTGTCGTGCATGCCGAGCGGAGCGAGCACGTGCTCGCGCGTGTAGTCGCCGAGGCGCTGCCCGGTGATCTCCTCGAGGATCAGCCCGGCCCACTCGATGTTGCAGCCGTACATCCACTGCGTGCCGGGGTCGAACAGCAGCGGCTGCAACAGGGTGGCCGGGCTCGAGGCCAGCCGCGGCACGCCCGCCTTCCGCGCCAGGTCGCGGTAGTGCGCGTTGCAGAAATCGTAGCCGAACCCGGCCGTGTGCAGCAGCAGCATCCGCGTCGTGATGTCGCGCGCCGGCGGGCGCAGCCGCAGCGCGCCGCTTTCGTCGACGCCGTCGATCACCTCGACCCGCCCGAGCGCGGGGAGGTAGCGCTTGGCCGGCGCGTCGAGGTCGAGCCGGCCCTGTTCGGCGAGCTGCAACACGGCGGTGGCCGTGATCGGCTTGGTGGCGGAGTAGATCAACAGCACCGTGTCGGGCGTCATGGGGGTGTTGCGGCCCAGGGCGCGGTGGCCGCACGCGCCCGCGTAGATCGTCCGCTCCCGATCGGTGACGACAGCGACGGCGCCCGGCACCCCCGGCTCATCCGCCACGGCGCGCTGCAGCACCGCATCGAGCGCCGGGCCCAGTCCCTCAGCCGCCAGCCCCTCAGCCGCGAGTGCCTCAGCCGCGAGTGCGTCCGCCATGCCGGTCCTCCTCCCTTTTCGTGGGGAGACGCTAGCTCAGTGCCGGAAGTGGCGCATCCCCGTCAGCACCATGGCGACCCCGGCCTTGTCGGCCGCGGCGATCACCTCGGCATCGCGCATGGACCCGCCGGGCTGGATCACGGCGGTGGCGCCGGCGGCGATGGCGGCCTCGAGCCCGTCGGCGAAGGGGAAGAACGCATCGGAGGCGACCACGCCGCCTTCGGTCAGCGGCCGTTCGGCCCCGGCGGCGGTGGCCGCCTCCGCACCCTTCCAGGCCGCGATCCGCGCGCTGTCGACCCGGCTCATCTGGCCCGCGCCGATGCCGGTGGTGGCTTCCGCCCGCGCATAGACGATGGCGTTGGATTTGACGTGCTTGCAAACGCGGAAGGCGAACAGCAGGTCGCGCATCTCCTCGCGATTGGGCGCGCGCTGCGTCACGGTGCGCAGCGCGTCCGGCGACACCCGCCCGGCGTCGCGCCCTTGCGCCAGGAAGCCGCCGGCAACGGTGCGGACCGATAGCCCGGGCGCCGCCGGGTCGGGCAGGCCGCCGGTCAGCAGCAGGCGGAGGTTCTTCTTGCGCCTGAGGATCTCCTGCGCCGCCTCGTCCGCATCGGGCGCGACGATCACCTCCGTGAACAAGGCGGCGATCTTCTCCGCAGCTTCCGCATCGAGCGTGCGATTGACGGCCACGATGCCGCCGAACGCGCTGACCGGGTCGCAGCGGAGCGCCAAGGCCCATGCCTCGGCCAACGACGCGGCGGAGGCCACGCCGCAGGGGTTGGCGTGCTTGATGATGGCCACCGTCGGCCGGTCGAACTCGGCGACGCACTCGAAGGCGGCGTCGGTATCGTTGAGGTTGTTGTAGCTCAGCTCCTTGCCCTGGATCTGCCGCGCGGTGGCGACGCCCGGGCGGGCTCCGGTGACGTAAAAGGCGGCCTGCTGGTGCGGGTTCTCGCCGTATCGCAGCCCTTGACGCTTGGTGCCGGACAGGGTGAGCCGGTCGGGAAACGCTTCGTCGCGCGCGAACCAGGCGGCGATGGCGGCGTCGTAGGCGGCGGTGCGGGCGTAGGCGGCGCCGGCCCAGCGCGTGCGCTGCTCCGGCGTGGTGCCGCCGGCCGCCAGCGCCGCGATGGCGTCGGCGTATTGCGCCGGGTCGGTCAGCACGGCCACGCCGTCCGCGTTCTTGGCGGCGGCGCGGATCAGTGCGGGGCCGCCAATGTCGATGTTCTCCACGCAGTCCGCCGGTCCGGCGCCGGACGCGACCGTGGCCTCGAACGGGTAGAGGTTGACGCAGACCAGGTCGATCGGCGCGATGCCGTGCTCCGCCATCTGCTGGAGATGCGTCGGGCTGTCCCGCCGCGCGAGGATGCCGCCATGGATCTGCGGCACCAGCGTCTTGACCCGGCCATCCATGATCTCCGGGAAGCCGGTGTGGTCCGAGACGTCCGTCACGCGGAGCCCGCCCGCCCGCAAGGCCTGGGCCGAGCCGCCGGTGGAGAGCAGCTCGGCGCCGTGCGCGGCCAGCGCGGTGGCCAGCTCAAGCAGCCCGGTCTTGTCGGAAACGGAGAGGAGCGCACGGCGGATGGGGAGCGGTTCGGTCATGGCCGGACGTATAGCCCGGTCGCGCCGGTTCCCAACAGGATCGGGAGACATCGGGTTCACGGAAACGCGTTCACCGAAGGGTCACACCCATCCAGCAACTCTGGATTTAGGGTCCGGCCCGTCCAGAAAACGAGAGACTTGCCATGCGATCCCCCAAGCAACGGCTTGCCGCCACCACCAGCATCGTCGCGGTCGCCCTCCTCGCCGGGCATCCGGCCTTTGCGCAGACGGCCAATACGACGGTGAGCAACGTCAACGCGCTGAACCTGATCGCGCCCTTCCTGTCCTTGAACGCGACGCCGACCGGCCAGGCCACGCTGACGCAGAACCTGAACGGCACCGTCGCGGTGAACAACAACGCGGCGATCGTCCCGACCATCGCGGCGACGTCCATCAGCGACAAGTCGCTGTTCGGCGGCGCGTCGACCACCATCACGCTGCCGAACGGCGCGACGATGGCCTACGGCCCCGGCGCCAACCTCGGCGGCGGCCTGCCGGCGCAAGCGGTCCAGAACGGCGCCACGCCCGGGACCATCACGCCGGTGCAGCAATATGGCGGCCTCGGCCAGCTCGGCAGCGCGTTCCAGGCGGCGGTCGGCCCGACCGGCGCCGCCGTGCCCAGCGCGGCCAGCCTGCTCACGACGGCCTACGGCGCCAATAGCAGCGACCTCGGCGTCGCCAAGTTCTACTTCGCCAACGGCACCACCAATGGCACCGCGACCGCCGTGGCCCCGAGCGGTCTGTCGTTGCCGACGGCCAACGGCTACCCGAACACGGCCACCAGCGTCTATGACACGGCCTACGGCGTCAGCAACACGGGCGCCAACCAGGACATCTACGGCAGCTCGCGCCCCGTCCAGGCCGCCCCGAGCCGGATCAACGGCTACGACCCGAACGCGCTCACCGGGCTGGCGACCAACCCATCCTTCCCGAGCGGCCACACCACCTATGCCTACACGGACGGCATCCTGACCGGCATGCTCGTGCCGCAGGACTACCAGGCCATGCTGCTGCGGGCCTCCGAATACGGCAACAGCCGCATCGCGCTGGGCGTGCACTACCCGCTCGACATCATCGCGAGCCGCTCCTTCGTGCAGTACGACCTGGCGCAGGAACTGAACGGGACGGCGAACTACACCAACCTGCAGAGCGCGTTCACCACGGCACAGCCGGCGCTGCAGAGCTACCTCGCCGGCCAGTCCACCTGCGGCTCGCTGGCCAGTTGCGCCGCGACCAACCCGTACAACGCCTACTCGCTGGCCACCTACGCGGCCAACACGCCGACGGCAGGCACCACGCTCACCTCCAACGGCGACATCTACAAGGCTCGCCTGACCTACGGTCTGCCGACGCTGTCCTTCGCCGCCGCGCCGACCGAGGCGGCTCCCGCCGGCGGGCCCGACGCCTCCATCCTGCTGGCCCCGATCTACGGCGGCAGCACGGCCGCGGCCCGGACGATCGCGCTGACGGGCGGGCTGAACGGCACGCTCGCCACCAGCACGATCAACCAGATCGTCCAGAACACGGAAGGCAACGCGCTGGCGTCGTTCTACGGCACGTCGTTGAGCTACTGGAGCCGGATCAACCTGTATGACGCGGCCGGCTATCTCGGCAACGTCAACGGCGCGCTGACCCTGGCCGCGGGCGACCGCATCACCACGGACGTGACGATCGCGGCCGGCGGCGCGCTGCGCGGGCCCGGCGCGTCCGGCACCGCCACGATCGGCACCGCCGCCAGCCCGAACAACGTGGTGGTCGGGAGCGGTGGCCTCCTATCGCCCGGCACGGCCGGCGAGCGCACCGGCGGCACGCTGACGGTCAATGGCAACCTCACGGAAGCGGCCGGCGGCACGCTGCAGTTCCGCCTCGCCGGCGCCGGGCAGTACGACCGGCTGAGCATCGGCGGCCAGGCCATGCTGAGCGGGCTGCTCGACCTCGAGCTGGACGGCTACGTGTTCGGCTACGGGCTGTCGACCTTCGACCTGCTCAGCTTTGGGTCGCTGAGCGGCAACTTCTCCGGGCTGAGCCTCGGCAACGCGGCCTGTGCCGCGACCGGCAGCAACAGCTATCGGTGCAGCAGCGCGGTGACGATCGCCGAGCTGCTGACGTCCACCGGCTTGTCGCTCCAGGTCAACAACGTGCCGGAGCCCGCCTCGCTGGCGCTGCTCGGCACCACGCTGGGCGGCCTGGTCTGGTCACGCCGCCGCCGCCGCGCCGCCGCCACCGCCTGAACCCGGCCGGGGCACCGCTGCTGCAGCAGCGGCGCCCCCATCCCCTTCGCGTTACGACCCGTGCTTTACCAATGGGGGCCGCCTCGATCCCGGTCTCGGCAGCCAGCGTCGCGCTCATGGCGGCGGGCTTCAGACGGTGCCGGCGGGCACGGCGGCTGTGCGGGCGCTGCGGCCGGTGAGCAGAACGACGGTGGCGCCGAGCAGGGCCAGGGCGACGATCGGCAGCAGCGCGAGTGCGAAGCTGCCCGTGCGGTCCTTCACGAGGCCGACCACCGAGACCATGGCGCCGCCGGCGAGGTTGGAGAACGCGTTGATCCCCGCAATGCCTGCCGCCGCCGTCGCCGGCGACAGCGTATCGGAGGCAAAGGCCCAGAACGGACCCTTGAAGGACGAGTAGCCGACCAGCACGCAGCTCAGCAGCGCCACCGTCACCGGCAGCGACCCGGTGGCGAACGACACCGCGGCCAGCCCCGTGGCGATCACCAGCAAGGGGATCGCCGCATGCCAGCGGCGCTCGCCGGTGCGATCCGAGTGCAGGCCCCAGAACATCATCAGCCCGGCGGCGAAGCCGTACGGGATCGAGTTCACCAGCCCGGTCTGGAAGTTGGTCAGCCCGAAGCTCTTGATCAGTTGCGGCTGCCAGATCGACAAGCTGGAGCTGGCGGACGAGCTGGCCGCGCACGCGATCGCCAGGCCCCACACGGCCGGATGCCGCGCGAGCTGGGCCAGGGTGATGTGCCCGACCGTCCGCGCCTTGGCCTTCTCCGCCTCCAGCACGCCGCCGAGCCACGCGCGCTGGTCCGGGCGCAGCCACGGCGCCGCGGCCGGGCCATCGCGCAGCACGAACAGGCAGGCGATGCCGAGCAGCACGGTGGGCAGCCCTTCGGCGACGAACACCCACTGCCAGCCATGCAGGCCCAGCGTGCCGTCCAGCTGCAGCAGGGCGGCCGAGACGGGCGAGCCGATGAAGCTGGCCAGCGGCACCGACATGGAGAACGCCGCCACGATGCGGGCCCGGTAATGCGCCGGGAACCAGTAGGTCGCGTAGAGCACGATGCCGGGAAAGAAGCCGGCCTCCGCCACCCCGAGCAGGAACCGCAACGCGTAGAAGGAGAGCGGCCCCTGCGTCAGCGCCATCAGGACGCACATCGCGCCCCAGGAGATCATGATCCGCGCGATCCAGCGCCGGGCGCCGAATTTCTGCAGCGCGAGGTTGCTGGGCACCTCGAACAGGAAGTAGCCGACGAAGAACAGGCTGCCGCCGAGCCCGTAGGCGGCGGCGGAGAGGCCGAGCTGCGGCCGCATCTGCAGCGAGGCGATGCCGATATTGGAGCGGTCGAGCAGGTTGAAGAAGTAACAGAGCATCAGGAACGGCACGATGCGCCAGATGATGGCGCGCAATGTTTCGCGCTCGAGGGCCGGCCGGGCTGGTCGAGGGTCCGTCACGCTGTCCTCCCGTTGAAGGGGCTCCGCGCGGGGGCGGGCCGCTCCGTTTCGATCGGTCTAACCGCCGCGCCGTCCCGAATCAATCAAAATAGAACGCCGTTTCATTCTAACTCGCCGTGGCGAGACTTCCCTCTGCGACGATCGCGTTGGCCAGTCGCGGCAGCCGCCCCGCCAGTACCGCGATGATGCAATCCGCCGCGCCGGTCGCCATCGCGGCCGCCCCGTTCGGCGTGTTGGCCGCGATGTGCGGCGTCGCGATCACCCGCTCGTGCCGCCGCAGCCGGCTGTCGATCGGCAGCGGCTCGGTCTCGAACACGTCGATCGCCGCGCCCGCCAGGTGTCCGCGATCCAGCGCGTCGAGCAGTGCGTCCTCCGCCACGATGCCGCCGCGCGCCGCGTTGACCAGCAGCGCGCCCGCCGGCAGCAGCGCCAACTCGGCGGCGCCGATCATGTGCCGCGTGTCGGGCTCGAGCGGGCAATGCAGCGACAGCACGCTCACCCGCGGCAGGAGCCCCGCCAGCGTGGCGACCCGCTGGCCGGGCCCGGGCAGCGGTGCGTCCGGCAGCAGCGGGTCGAACGCCAGCACCGTCATGCCGAACGCCTCCGCGTAGCGCGCCACCTTGCTGCCGATCGCGCCGTAGCCGACGATGCCGATCGTGCGGCCCTCCAGGTCGCGCGTGTGCCGCGACGTCTTTTCCCACAACCCCGCCTCCATGCCGGAGCCGATCGACGGCAGGTCCTTGGCCAGCGCCAACAGCAGCGCCCAGCTATGCTCGGCCACGGCGCGCGCATTGGCACCCGCCGCCCGCGTCACCGTCAGGCCACGGCTCCGCGCCGCGGCGATGTCGATCCCGTCCATGCCCGCACCGTGCCGCGCCACCACGCGCAGCGTGGGCGCGCCGGCATCCAGCACGGCAGCATCGACCACGCCCTGCCGGTGCAGCAGCGCCACCGGGGCGTGCGCGCGCACCGCCGCAACGAACTCGGCCGGGCTCGGGTATCCGCTGGTATGGACCACCGCGTAGCCGGCATCTTCCAGCATGGCGACGGCCGGGGCGGCCAGCGCCGCGGCGCTGACCAGCACGACGGGGCGGGCCGCGGTGTCCGGCATGGTCAGCCCAGCCCTTCGCATTTCAGCCGCCGCAAGGTCTCGTCCACCCAGCCGGCATCGTGCGATCCCGCCTGGATGTTGGCCATCTGCGTCTGCTCGGCGGCGAACTTGGCGGCCGCCGCGTCCGCGACCGCCGCCACGTCATCGAACGGGACGCACAGTACGCCGTCCTCGTCGCCCAGCATCAAATCGCCCGGCGCGATCACCATGCCGTCGATGGCGACCGGCACGTTGATCTCCCCGGGGCCGTTCTTGTAGGGGCCGCGATGGGTCACGCCGGCGGCGAAGACGGGGAAGTCGTGGGCGCGGATGTAGCCGGCATCGCGGATGGCGCCGTTGACGACGATCCCCGCCACGCCGCGCTTCTCCATCTGCATCAGCATCATCTCGCCCATCAGCGCGTTGGTGAGGTCGCCCCCGGCATCGACCACGATGACGTCGCCGGGCGCGGCCAGGCCGATCGCCTTGTGCAGCATCAGGTTGTCGCCGGGCGGGGCCTTGACCGTCAGCGCGGGGCCGGCGAGCGTGGCGCCGCGGTGCATCGGGCGCAGTCGCGCGCCCCCCGCGGCGAGGCGCGACATGCTGTCGCTGACGTTGGCGACCGGCAGGGTGGCGAAGCGCGCCACCATCTCTGGTGAAACGCAGCGCGGCCGGACGAGTATGCGGAACCCTGACGCCATGGTGGACACCTCCCGTTTCCGCCGATGTAACAGAACGGCGTTCTATTTAGGAAGGAGGGTCTCGATCGCGCCGCCGCACGCCCGCGACAGCCGCAGCCCGGCCTGTCGCAACGTGCCGCGATGCGTCTGCGCGGACGCTTCCGTCAGCCGCGAGACCGGGCCGGAGATCGCCAGCGCGCCGATCAGCGTCGCGCCCGGACCGAATACCGGCATGGCCATCGCCGCCGTGTGCGGGTCGGTGATGCCGGACGTGAAGATCGGCACGTCGTCGGCCAGCGCCGCGGGCGCGCCGCTCTCGAAGCGGCGCAGCACCTCGGCGATGGCGGCGTTGTCCATCGGCCGGGTATCGCCGGGCTGCACGTGCATGCGGACGCGATGCGGCGACTCGACCCGCAGCAGGCAGAGCCGCTCCGTGCCGCGCCGCACGTAGAGCGAGGCGGTTTCGCCGGTCTCGCCCACCAGCGCCTCCAGCGTGGGCAGCGCGTGGTCCGCGAGATCGAACCCGTTCTGGTAGATGGAACCGAGCCGGAGGCATTCGGCGTCCAGGCGCAGGCTGCTATCCTCCAGCCGCGTCAGCAGCCCGGCGGCTTCGAGCGACACCGCCAGCCGCATGATCGTGCTCTTCACCAGCCCCGTGCGCTGGGACAGCTCCGCCAGGCTCAGGCTGCGGTCACCGCGCTGAAACGCGGTCAGCACCGACAGCGCGCGGTCGACCGACGACACGCCGGAAACGGACAATGGTTTGCTGGTCTTCCTCACCGGTCCCGCTTCTCCCGCGCGTTCTCCCGCGCCAGGCTCCCGTGTAAAGGCGGCCCCGGCCTAACGCCACTTGGCCGTGCGCGCGCGGGCGCGGCGGGTGGGGGCGTGGAAATCGTCCGGCTTGGTCCGCACCCAGGCCACGAAACGCGCCAACTCCGCATCGGCGCGCAGCAGGTCGGGCGAGGCGAGGAAGCGCGCGATCTCGGCCTCCGTGTAGCGGGCGTGGATGGCGGCATGACAGACCTGGTGCAGCCGAACGGTGCCGCGATGGGTGCCGCCCTTCAGCTTGGGGACCAAGTGGTGCAGCGACGACTTGGCGCTGGCCGGGATCGCCCGGCCGCACAGGGCGCAGGGGTCGTGGCAGGGTTCGTGGCTGGGATTGCCATCGTCCGGCAGGGCCGCTTGCCGCTTCATGCCGGCGATATGGGGGCCGGCGCCCAGGCTTAAACGTCTCGTTAACCATCGCGGCGTAGCGTGATCCCATGTCGATCACCTCGCCAGCCCTGTCGCTGCTCCAGTCGATGACCGGCAACGGCGCGACGGCCAACCTGTTCAACATCATCGGCGGCCAGACCATCGGCAGCACGAGCACGGACCCGGTGGTCGCGCTGATCTCGGCCGAGAAAAACGAGACGAAGAGCGTCCAGCAGCAGGAGAACGACCCGCAGACCAAGCGGGACATCAGCCATTTTCTGGATGCCGTCGCCAAGGCGCCCGACCTCAAGACCCTGTTGGCGGACCCGATCGCACGCAACGTCCTGCTCACGGCCAACGGGCTGGGCGACCAGGCGGACTACACCGCGCTGGCCACCAAGGCCCTCCTGTCCGACCCGGCCAAGGCCGGCAACCTGGCCAGCACGTTGAGCGACACGCGCTGGCTGGCCGTGGCCAAGACCTACGACTTCGCCAATAGCGGGCTCAGCAAGCTGAAGGACCCCGCCGCGCTCAAGAGCGTCACCGACGGCTACGCCGGGGTGATGTGGCGCGAGTCGCTCGACGCGACCACGCCCGGCATCTCCGCCGCGCTGGACTTCCGCGAGCGGGCGGGCACGATCAAGAATGCCCTCCAGATCCTGGGCGACGCCAATCTCCGCAAGGTGGTGACCACCGCGCTCGGCCTGCCGCTCGAAATCGCGTTCCAACCGCTCGAGGCGCAGGAAAAGGCCATCACCAGCCGGCTGGACATCAGCAAGCTGTCCGACCCGTCCTTCGTGGAGCAGTTCACCCGCCGGTTCCTGCTGGCCAACCAGGACAGCTCCACGACCTCGGCCGGCTACCTGGCCTGACGCGGTCAGGCCATCAGCTTGGTCAAGTCGCGGGCGATCGCCTCCGGGCCGGAATCGGCGCGGATGACGCCGACGAACTGCCCGTCCGGCCCCATCACGTAGAGGATGGAGCTGTGGTCCACCGTGTAGTCCGTCGCACCCGGGCTGGCGGCATGGGTCGCGTAGTAAACGTGATACGCCTTGGCGACGGCGGCGATCTGATCGGGCGTACCGGTCAGTCCCTGCAGGCGCGGCGTGAACGCCGACACGTATTGCCGCACCACCTCCGGCGTGTCCCGCGCCGGGTCGACGCTGATGAACACCGGCTGCACGCGGTCCGCCGCGGCGCCCATCTTCTCCAGCGCGCCGGTCACGTCGCTCAGCGTGGTGGGGCAGACGTCGGGGCAGAAGGTGTAGCCGAAATAGACCAGCATGAACTTGCCGCGGAAGTCCCGGTCGGTCACCGGCTTGCCGTCGCCATTGGTCAGCGTGAACGGCCCGCCCACGCCACCGCCAGCTGCGGCCGCCGCCGGCGGCGGCGCGCGATTGGTCGCGACCCACAGCGTCGCCGCCCCCGCCAGCAACAGGGCGGCCAGGCACGCGATCGCGAGCGGCAACAGGGAGCGGCGGGGGCGGGTGGGGTCAGTCGGCATGATGTTGGTGGCCTCCAGAGCCGCCGGCGAGAGGGTGCGTGCAGATCTCGTCCACCAGCGCGGCGAGAAGGGCAGGGGTGATCCGGCCGGGCGCCTGCGAGCGCAGCCAGCCATTGGGGTCGATGAGCAGTTCGGTCCCGGCAAGCGCCGGTGCCGCCGTTCCCAGCACGAGGGCATAGGCGGCCGCGGCCGCGTCGTCGCTGGCTCGGCAGCCGGGCCCCGGCGGCCCGACCGTGATCGTGACCAGGTCGGCGCGGTCGAGCGGCGTCGCCGCGGCTCCGCCGGCGAACAGCAGCCGGACGGCCCGGCCCCGCAGCGCCGCCCAGTCCATCGCCTGCCCGTCGCACCGCACCGTCAGCGAGGGCGCGGCGATCGGCCCGGGCCAGGCGCCGGTCGCCCGCCAGGCCCGGCCGGCATTGTTGGCGCGCACGAAATCGATCAACGCCCAGCGCTGCTCCGCCGACAGCGCGTCCGCGAAGCCCGGCATCACCCGGTCGCCCGCCGGCCCTTCGATCCCGTTCGACAACCACCAGAACATCTCGCCATCGACGTGTGCCCAGAGATGCGCCGCCGTCAGATCGGCCGGCGGCACCGCCAGCCCTGCGGCCAACGGTCCGTCGCCCCGCCCTTCCGCGCCATGGCACGCGGCGCACTGGGCCGGGTACAACGCTGCGCCGGCCGCGATCGAGGTGGCGGCGAAGCCGGTCGGCGAACGGAAGAAGCTGGTCGGGTAGGCCGGCACCAGCAGCAGCCGCAGGTTCGGCACCGCGACGAAGGCGGTCGCGGCCGCGACCAGCGCCGCCGGCAGCACGAAGCGGCGCCACGCCACGGCAGCAGCCAGCAGCGCCAGCGTCCCGCCCAGCTCGAGCAGGGCGACCACCACCATCTGCCTGAACTCGGGATCCTCATCGACCGTCACCAGGCTCGGCTGCATCGCGAACGGCCAGACTGGCTGCTCGTGCAAGGCGGGCGGCAACTGGCTCAGCAGCGCGGCGGCGCCGACCACCAGCAGGCCGCACCCGGTCTGGACCGCGATGCTGCGGAACAGCCGGCGCCGGGCCGCGGCGGGCGCCGCGCCGCGCAACGCGGGCGCGAACCAATACCGGTTGACCACCGCGAAGCCGAGCAATGCCCCCAGCAACGCCAGCTTGACCAGCGCCATCCAGCCATAGGCGGTGCCGACCAGCCCCGGGACGCTGGCGACCAGATACCACCCCTGATACGCGGCCGTGAGCGCGGTCGCCCCGACGCACCATTTGCCGAGCGGCGAGAACCAGCGCGCCGCCGCCGCCCCGGTCGCCGGCGGCGCCCCGCCAATCACCAGCAGCAGCGGCAGCAGTCCGCCGAGCCACGCCCCCGCGGCCCCCAGGTGCAGGAGGTCCGATGCGAGCAGGAGGCTCGGCCCCTCGATCATGGACAGCGCGTGGCCGTGCCCCGCCTGAAGCGACAACGCGACGGTGGCGGCGACGAGCGCGCCGGGTCGCCAGGCCGGGCGGGCCAGGGCGACCAGCGCCGCCGCGAGCGCGACCGCCTGCGCGGCCAGCACGTGACCGAACCGCGTCCCGCCCAGCACGTCGCCCATGGCCACGAGAGTCGACGCGCCCGCCATGTCGGCCGTCTGCGTCACCAGCCACAGCCCGGCGCCGAGCAGGCCCGCGAGCGCGCTGACCCGCGCCAGCCCGGTAAGGCGCCGCGCCACCCGCGCCGCCGTGTCGCCGTCGGCCCCCGCCAGGGCTCGCGACGCGACCACCCGCGCGAACACCAGCGTGCCGAACAGGCTGAGCAGCCCCGCTACGGCAAGGCCACGGGCCAGGGTGAGCGGCAGGCCGCCCTCCGGGTCGAACGGCATCACGTTGCCGAGAGGAATGCCCACGAAATCAGAGCCATAGAGCCCGCCCCGCCACGTCGCCGCGCCGTGCTCTAGACCCGTCCGACCCGGGCGGTCAACGTCGCCGCTTGCCGGCATCGGCGGCAGGGCCTAGCACCAGGCCATGCTCGCGCCCTCCGCGTTGCGACGATTGGCGACCGGCCCGCTCAGCGCCTTGCTGGCGGTGCTATTCGTGCTCGCGCGCATGATGACCGGGCCCGGCGCGATGGCTGCTCCCACCACCGACTCGGCGCTGGCCGCGTTGGCGGCGGTGAGTGTGCTCTGCCACACCGGTCTGGACGGGGTCACCGATCGGGGCGCCGTGCCGGCCGATGGCGCCGACCACCACGATTCGGAATGCCTGTCCTGCCCGGCCTGCCACGTCGCGAGCCAACCGGGACTGCTCGCGCCGCTGCCGGCCAGCCTGCCCGCATCCGCCGGGGGCGTGATCGACCGCATCGGCGTGCTGCCGCCCGCCACCGCCCCACCGCGCGCCGAACGCCGCGCGACCCCACCCACCGGACCCCCCACCCGCTCCGTCTGATCGCCGCCCGTCGGCCGCCCCGTGCGGCCGCGCCTCGCATCCGACCGGAGTTCGTTCATGATCCCCCCCGTTCCGCCGCTCGGCCGCCGTGCCGCGCTCGGCCTGGCCGCCAGTGCCGCCTATGCCCGCCGCTCCCGCGCCGCCTCCTCGCTCACCGTCCTCGACGCGGTGGGCCGCACCGTCCGCCTCCGGGGCCCCGCCGAACGCATCGTGCTGGGCTTCAACTACGAGGAATTCACCGCCGTCGCCGGCCCGGCCGGGTGGGACCGCGTCGTCGGCTGGGCGCGCACGTTGTGGACCGATTGGCGGCCCGCGAGCTACCGGCGCTATCTCCGGCCGATCCCGCGCCTGGCCGAGCTGCCGGACGTCGGCACCACGGATGACGACACGTTCAGCCTCGAGAAGGTGGTCGCGCTCCGGCCGGACCTGGTGATCATGGCGGAATGGTCGTTCGGCATGCTGGGCGAGGCGGTGAGGCAGCTGGAGGCGCTCGGCATCCCCGTGCTGGTGATCGACTACAACGCGGAGATCGTGGCGCGGCACGTGGCCAGCACGATCGCGCTGGGCCAGGTGACGGATAACGAGGAGCGCGGCCGGACTCTGGCGGCGCTTTACGAGGGCAAGATGGCCGACATCGCCCGCCGTGCCGCCGGGGCGGGCACGCATCCGGCCGTGTATCTCGAGCTGGGCCAAGGCGGGGCGGGTACGGTCGGCAACACCTATTGGCAGGGCATGTGGGGCCGCTTGCTCCAAGCGATCGAGGCACGGAATATCGCGGCCGGGCGCATCCCCAAATCATGGGGCCCGCTCAGCCCGGAATGGGTCGTGGCGGCGGACCCCCAGGCGATCTTCATCGCCGGGTCGTCCTGGGTGAGCCGGCCGAACGCGGTGATCACCGGCTACGACGCGACGGTCGAGCTGACGCGGGCGCGATTGCAGCCCTACGCGGCGCGCCCGGGCTGGGCGGGCCTCGCCGCGATCCGCACCGGCGAGCTGCACGCGATCGAGCACGGGCTGTGCCGGGCGCTGTTCGACTACACGGCGGCCGCCTACCTGGCCAAGCAGCTCTACCCCGCCGCCTTCGCCGACATCGACCCGGTGGCCGAGCTCCGTCGCTACCACGAGCAGTTCCTGCCCGTGACGTTCGAGGGCTGCTGGATGACGCGCCTGACGCCGAGGGACGCGTGACGCCCGATCTCGCCATCGACGGATGGCGCGCGGCCAATGGGCGGCGGGCGGCCATCACGGCGGGCGGCGTCGCGTTGCTGGCGGCGAGCGTGGCGGTCGACGTCGCGACCGGGCCGGCGACCCTGCCGTTGCCGGCCGTGCTCGGCTCGTTGCTGCGGCCCGGGCACGACCCGATGCTGGACGCGATCGTGCACACGTTGCGGCTGCCGGTGGCGCTCATGGCCGCCGTTGTCGGCGCGGCGCTGGGCGTGTCGGGCGCGGTGATGCAGACGGTGCTGCACAACCCGCTGGCGAGCAGCTACACGCTGGGCATCTCGGCAGGCGCCGGGTTCGGCGCGGCGCTGGCGATCCTGAGTGGCGCCGCGTTGCCGCTGCCGGCGGACTGGGCGGTGCCGGGCGCGGCGTTCGTGTTCGCCGGGCTGGCCTGCGCGGTGGTAGCCGGGGTGGCGCGGCTGCGGCGGGCGACCCCGGAGCTGCTGATCCTGGCCGGGATCGCCTGCTCGTTCCTGTTCCAGTCGCTGCTGTCGATGCTGCAGTTCCTGGCCTCGCCGGAGGCGCTGGGGCAGATCGTGTTCTGGCTGTTCGGCAGCCTGCAGCGCGCGAGCCTGGGCAAGGCCGGCGTGGTCGGGCTGATGCTGGCGGCGGTGACGCCGGTCCTGCTGCGCGACGCATGGCGGCTCACCGCGCTGCAACTCGGCGACGACCGGGCGCGGGCGCTGGGCGTGCGGGTGGACGCGCTGCGGCTGCGGGCCTTCGCGATCGTCTCCCTGTTGACGGGGGTGGCGGTCGCCTTCGTGGGCACGATCGGGTTCATCGGGCTGGTCGCGCCCCACCTGGCGCGTCGCCTCGTGGGGGAGGACCAGCGGCACTTGCTGCCCGCCGCCGCCGTAGCCGGCGCGTTGCTGCTGTCGGCGGCGTCCGTGGTGAGCAAGCTGCTGGTGCCCGGCACCGTGTTCCCGATCGGGATCGTCACCGCGCTGATCGGGGTGCCGTTCTTCGGCTGGCTGGTGCTGGCCGGGCGGGACGAGCCATGAGCCTGCACGCGGAGGCCGTCACGGTCCGCTACGGCGCCCGCGTCGCGGTGGACGCGATCAGTCTGGTCGCACGGCGGGGCGAGGTGCTGGCGATCGCAGGCGCCAACGGGTCCGGCAAGTCGTCGCTGCTGCGCGCGCTGGCCGGGGTGCAACGCTGCGGCGGCGCGGTCCGCCACGAGGGCGGCACGGTGGGCTTCATGCCGCAGGACACGGCGGTCCGCGCCGCGCTGACCGCGTTCGAGGTGGTGCTGCTCGGCCGGCTGCGCTCGCTCGCGCTCCGGGTCGGCGCGGCCGATCTGCGGGCGGCACGGGATGCGCTGGCGGAGCTGGGCATCGCCGAGCTGGCGGGGCGCCGGATCGGCACGCTGAGCGGCGGGCAGCGCCAGCTGGTGTTGATGGCGCAGGTGCTGGCCGGCCAGCCGGACGCGCTGTTGCTGGACGAGCCGACCAGCGCGCTGGACATCTCGCACCAGCTGCACCTGCTGGATCTGCTGCGCGCGGCGACCCGGCGGCGCGGGCTGACCACGATCGCCGTCCTGCACGATCTCAACGCCGCCGCACGTTTCGCCGACCGCATCGCCGTGTTGCGCGACGGACGGCTGCTGGCGCTCGGGGCGCCGGCCGACGTGCTGGCCGCGCCCCTGCTACGGCGGGCTTTCGGCGTACACGTGTCGGTGCTGACCGCGCCGGACGGGCGGCCGGTGATCGTCCCGCTATGCGTGGCCGCGCCGTGTTCTTCACTCGCATTGGAGGAGGTTGTTCCATGTTGATCCGCCGTTTCGCGGTCGCCGCCCTGTTGGCCGCCGGACCGCCGGCCTGGGCGCAGAGCCCGGCCGCCGCGCCCAGCCCGAGCGTCACCGCCGAGGGCGCCTGGGCGCGCGCGACCCCGCCGGGCGCGGCGACCGGCGCGGTTTATCTCACCCTGCTGAGCCCGACTGGCGACCGGTTGGTCGGCGTGTCCACCGCGTCGGCGGCCAAAGCCGACGTGCACGAGACGACGATGGACGGCACGGTGATGCGGATGCGGGAAGTGTCCAACGGGGTGACGCTGCCGGCGGGCCAGCCGGTCACGCTGCAGCCCGGCGGGCTGCATATCATGCTGACCGGGCTGGCCGGGCCGCTGAAGCGGGGCGAGACCGTGCGGCTGCGGCTTCGCTTCGCCACCGCCGCGCCGGTGGAAGTCGCGGCGCCGATCCTGCCCATCGGCTCCGCCGGCCCAGCCGACTCGGCATCCCCGGCCGCGGCGATGCCTGGCATGCACCATTGATCCCTGTTCGCGACTTTCGGAGAACCTCTATGCGCCGTTTCGCTCCCGCCCTCGTCGCTGCCGGCCTGCTGTTCGGCGGCGTCGGTCCCGCTTTCGCCCATGCGCACCTGCAGAGCGCCAGCCCGGCCGCCGACAGCACCGTTACCGAAACCCCGTCCGTGGTCACGATCACCTTCACCGAGGGGGTCGAGCCGCGTTTCAGCAGCATCGAGGTGGTGGACGCTGCGGGCGTGCGGGTGAACGAGGGCGTCGCCCGGCGGCCGGGCGAGGACGACAAGCAACTCGTGGTGGACGTGCGCCCGCTGGCGGCGGGGACCTACACCGTGACCTGGCGGGCGACCGCGGTGGACACGCACAAGACCGACGGCACGTTCCGCTTCACGGTGAAATAGCGGCGGGGCGCCGGCTCAGTATCGCCGCAGCGGCGGCGCGGCCCGGAGCGGCAGCGCACGGGTGGGGGCGGCGCCGATCCCGGCCGGGTCGCCGCCGATCGAGGGCGTGACCAGGATGTCGATCGGCGGGTCGTCGGCCGGGGTGCGGGCAGCCTGGCGCGGCGCGTGCGGCGCGTTGAATATCTCCGGCTCCGGCCGCGGATGGGCGGTCCAGGGCTTGATCGGTTCGCCCGTCAGCACGTCGATGCGCCGGCCCGACGAGGACGGCGCCTCCGCGGCAGCCGACGTCGCGATCAGCAGGGCGGCGGCGCAAAGGAGGCAGGCGAGGCGGGACGGGGGCATGGATCGGACCCGATGGATGCATTGATCGTAACAGATCCAGCAAATTTGGACAGCGATTCAATCACAGGTTGCAGTCGAACGTATGTTGGTGACGATTCTATAACGTTCGGTTGACCTTCTATCCCGTCGTGCTCACTGGCGGCAGCACCTACGCCGACAATGCCGGCACCAACGCCGTCTACCCGGCCGAACTCTGGAACCCGGCCGCCGGCACCTGGACCGTGGGCGCCCCCGCGGCCAACTACCGCGGCTACCACTCGGCCCTGCCCTGTTGCCCAACGGCGCGGTGTTCTCCAGCGGGGGCGGCGTGCCGGGGCCGGCCACCAACTTCAACGTCGAGATCTACTACCCGCCCGACCTGTTCACCAAGACGGCCAACGGCGCCGCCCTGGCCGCGCGCCCGCAGATCGTGAGCTTCAGCGCCACGACGTTGGGTTACGGCGCGACGCTCGGGGTGCAGATGGCCGACACGGCGGCCGTCGCCGGCGTCAACATCATCGGGCTGAGCGAGGCGACGCACAGCTTCAACACGTTCCAACGCCGGGTCACGCTGACGGTGAGCCAGTCGGGGGCGACGCTCAGCGTCACCATGCCAAGCTCGGCCAATGCGGCGCCGCCCGGCTACTCCCTGGTGACGGTGCTCAACGCGGCTGGCGTGCCGTCCCGCAGCGTGATCGTGGGGCTGAACGCGGCGGCCGTGCCGCAGGCCAGCGTCACCGCACTGCTGCCGATCGACGGCGCGTTCCGCGCGATCGAGTCCGCCACCCAGCCCGGCCAGGTGATCCGTCACTTCAACGAGCTAGCGTCGCTGGCGGCGATCTCGCCGGCCAGCACCGCGGTGGACCGGGACGACTCGTCCTTCGCCATCCGCGCCGGCAACGCCAACGCGCAGTGCTACTCCTTCGAGGCCAGCAACTTCCCGGGCTCCTTTCTGCGGCACCAGAACTACCGGCTGCTGCTGAACGCCAGCGACAACTCGGCCGGTTTCAACGCCGACACCACCTTCTGCCTCAAGCGCGGGCTGACCGGGTTCGGCTTCTCGCTGGCCTCGTTCAACTTCCCCAACATGGTGCTGCACACGCGGGGCGACGCCAGCCTGGGGATCGACGCGAGCGACGGCACGGCGGGGTTCGCGGCCGCGGCGAGCTACGCGCTGGCGCCCGCGCCGTAAGACCCGGCGGGCCGGCCGCTCGCGAGAGCGCACCGGCCGCTGGCTGGCGTCCGCCGGAGCGGCGGGGTATTTCCCGGGACCGCCAGCACAGGACGACACACTTGCAAGCTCCCCAGGCCGTCCGGGCCTCGATCGTCATTGCCGTCCTCAACGAGGCGGAGAACATCGATCCGGTCTGCGACGAGTTGCTCGGCAAGCTCGGCCCGGTGGCGCCGTTCGAGGTCGTGTTCGTGGACGATGGCAGCACGGACGACACGGCAGCCCGGCTGCGCGCGCAATGCCGGGCGCATCGCGAGTTCCGGCTGCTGCGGCACGACCGGCGCTGCGGCAAGACGGCGGCACTGCGCACCGGGTCGGCGGCGGCCCGCGGCGAGTGGGTCGCCACCATGGATGGCGACGGCCAGAACGACCCGGCCGACGTCGCCGGCATGTTGCAGGCCGGCTGGCGGGCCGGCGGCGCCCCCCTGGTCGCCGGCGTGCGCACGCAGCGGATGGACACGACGTCCAAGCGGTTCGGCTCCCGCTTCGCCAACCGGTTCCGCCAAAGCCTGCTGCGCGACGACTGCCCCGATACTGGGTGCGGCCTGAAGGCGTTCCGGCGCGACGACTTCCTCAAGCTGCCGGCATTCGAGGGCATGCACCGCTTCCTGCCGGCGTTGTTCCAGATGTATGGGCACCCCATGCTGCTGCACCCCGTCACCGATCGCGCCCGGCTCACCGGCCTGTCGAAATACAGCAATCTCGGCCGCGCCCTGGTGGGCATCGGCGACTTGTTCGGCGTGTTGTGGCTGCGCAGCCGGACGCACGTGCCGACCGTGCTGGCCGAAGCTCCCGCCGCGAGCGAGGCGTGAGCCCCGCCGCTCCGCGCGCCGGGGCCCCCGCCGGGCTGCGCGCGATCCACTACGTCATGCTGCTGGTGACCTGCCTGCTGCTGTTCGTGCCGGGCATGGCGCGGCTGCCGCCGATCGACCGCGACGAGTCCCGCTACATGCAGGCGACCTCGCAGATGATCGAGACCGGCAACTACCTGGACGTGCGCTTCCAGGACCAGCCGCGCTACCTGCAGCCGGCCGGAATATACTGGCTGGAGGCCGCGTCCGTCTCGCTGTTCTCCTCCGTCGAGGCGCGGGCGGCGTGGGCGTATCGCGTGCCGTCGCAGGTCGGCGCGACGGTCGCGGTGCTACTGACCGCCTATGTCGGCAGCACCCTGTTCGGCGGCACGGCCGGGATGCTGGCGGCGCTGCTGCTGGCCGGCTCCGTGCTGCTGGGCGTCGAGGCACGCATGGCGACCATCGACGCGACGCTGCTGGCAGCGATCATGACGGCGCAGGCGGCGTTGCTGCGGATCTACCTCGGCCGGCACGACGACCTGCGCACGCGCCGGGTCCCGGCGGCGATCTACTGGGCGGCGCTGGGCGTGGGCCTGATGCTGAAAGGCCCGGTGATCCTGCTGGTGAGCTGGGGCACGCTGCTGGCCCTAGCGGTGACCGAGCGGCGGATCGGCTGGTGGAAACAGCTCCATGCCGGCTGGGGCGTGCCGCTGATGCTGTTGATCGTGCTGCCCTGGTGCATCGGGATCGGCATCGTCAGCGGCGGGCAGTTCTTCTCCGCCTCCGTGGGCAACAACTTTCTCGGCAAGGTCGCGACTGGGCAGCAGGCGCACGGCTTGCCGCCGGGCTACCACCTGTTGGCGTTCGCGCTGGCGTTCTGGCCCGGCTCGTTGCTGGCGGTGCTGGCAATCCCGTTCGCCTGGGCGCACCGGCGCGACGAGCGCGTGCGCTTCCTGCTGGCCTGGATCGTGCCGAGCTGGATCGTGTTCGAGCTGATCGCCACCAAGCTGCCGCACTACGTGCTGCCGACCTACCCGGCGATCGCGTGCCTCACGGCGGCCGCGGCGCTGGCGGCCGTGCCGTGGCAATTCGGGCGGGTGTGGCGCGGGGTGGCGGGGGTCTACGCCGTGCTGTGGGCCGTCGTGTCGGTAGGGCTCGCGGTCGGCGGCCCCGCGGTGCTGTGGCGGATGCAGGGGGCGGTGCGGCTCGTGCCGCTGCTGGCCGCGCTGGCCGTGCTGGCACTGGTTGCCGTCATGCTGCATGCCGTGTTTCGTCGGCGCGAGCCGTTCCGCGCGGTGCTGGCCGGGGTGGCGGCCAGCCTGGTCGTCGCGGCGAGCACCTATGGGGTCGTGCTGCCGAACCTGCAGGTGATGTGGCTGAGCCCGCGCGTCGCCGCCGCGGTGGCGGCGAATCGGCCGTGCCCGACGACGGCGGTCGCCTCGGCCTCCTACAGCGAGCCGAGCGTGGTGTTCCTCGTCGGGCAGAAGACGCGGCTGATCGGGCCGGCAGCGGCGGCGGACTTCCTGCTCGCCGACCGCGCCTGCGGCCTGGCCCTGGTGGGAAAGCGCGACGCCGCGCCGTTCCTGGCCCGGCTGGCCGATGCCGGCGTGACCCCGCGCGCGCTGGCAGAGGTCAGCGGCATCAACTACTCGGCCAATGGCCGCGTGCTGGACCTCGTGCTTTACGCCGCACCCTGACGCTGCGGGTCGCGTGGGTCAGAGGCCCAGCAGATCCAGCGTGCGGCGCAGGATGACAGCCTCGTCGAAGCGCTCCAGCGCGCGGCGGCGGCCGGCCGCGCCGAGGCGGGCGCGCAGGCCGGGGTCGGCCACCAGGCGGCGCAGCGCCTCGGCCAGCGGCGGAACCCGGGCGGGCGGCACCAGGAAGCCGGTCTCGCCGTCGACCACCTGCTCGCGCGGCCCACGGATGTCGGTGGCGACCACGGGCAGGCCGGTCAGCATCGCCTCGATGACCGACATGGGCAGGCCCTCGAAGTGGCTCGGCAAGGTGAAGACGTCCGCGGCCGCCAGGATCGCCGGGACGTCGCGCCGGTAGCCGAGGCGGCGGATGCGCAGGCCGGTCCCGGCCCGGGCCGCCGCCTGGGCGAACACCGTTTCCATGTCCGCGCCGTGGTCGGAAGGGAGGCGCTCGCCGACGACCCAGAGCTCGGCCCCCGGCACGTCGGCCATCGCCGCCAGCAGCTCGGGGTAGCCCTTGTGCCGCACCAGGCGCGACACGATGACCACGACGGGGATGTCGTCGGCGACGCCGAGCCCGGCGCGGATGCGGGCGCGGGCGGCCGGGTCGGGACGGAAGCGGGCGGGGTCGCGGCCATTGCCGATCGGCACCGGGTCGCGCGCGATGCCGAGCCGCCGGGCGTCGGCGGCCTCCTCGGTCGACACGGTCATGGTCAGGTCGGTCAGGCGGCCGCCGATCCACTCGACGATCAGGCCGAGCGCCCGGCGCGGCCAGGGCCCGGGCTGGTTGAACAGGAAGCCGTGGCAGGTATAGGCGACCCGCGGCACGCCGGCGATGCGGGCGGCCAGGCGCGCGATGAAGCCGCTGATGGGCATGTGGGCGTGCACCAGGTCGGGCTTCTCGCGCCGTAGGAGCGCGACCGTGGCCCACAGCGCGCGCCATTGCGCGACCGGCGAGAGCGAGCGGGCCAGCGGCAGCGCTTCCACCCGCAGCCCTTCGGCGCGGACTTCGTCCAGCAGCGCTCCCTCGGCCGAGACGCCCAGCACGTCGTGCCCGCGCGCCGCCGCCCCGCGCATCAGCGGCAGCAGGAAGTGCCGCAGCGAGAAGTCCACGTTGGTCAGTTCGATGATCTTCACGGATGCCTCGCCACCGCCGCACCCGACCCGCCCGGCAGGAGTTCGCGCCCCCGGTGCGGCACCGTGCGCCCCGGGTCAAGTCCGGGGCCGCGGCTCAGGTCATCTTACACGTGGAGTCCGACAGCTTCATGAAAGCGTCCTCGCCGGGCGTCTCGCGGAGGGGTTTGTAGAAATCCCAGGGATACTTGCTCTCGGCCGGCGACTTGACCTGGTAGAGCGTCATGTCGTGCGTCACGCTGCCGTTCGCGCGTACGACGGAGCGGCCGAACAACGGGTCCTCGGCCGGGAGACGCTTCATCTCGGCGACCACGGCGCGGCCGTCCGCCTTGGCCGCCCCGGCGCCGAGCGCCATCACCGCCTTGAGGTAGTGCAGCGCGCCCGAATAGGCGCCGGCGTGCAGAAAGGTGGGGTGGATGCCGCGGTACTGCGGGGCGAAGCGGGCCGTGAAGGCGCGGGTCGCCTCGTTCTTGTCCCAGTAGAACGGCGCGGTCACGACCAGGCCCTGCGCGTCCTTCAGCCCGATCGCCTCGATGTTGGTGAGCAGGCAGATCAGCGCGGCCAGGCGAGGGCCGCCGGCGCCGGGTTTGACGATCTGGAACTCGGCGGCCTGCTTGACGACGTTGGAGAAGTTGTTGCCCGAACAGGCCAGGCCGATCACGTCGGCGCCGGAGGATTGCGCCTGCAGCAGGAAGCTCGCGTAGTCCGTGGTCTGCGGAAACGGGAACACCGCGTGGCCCACCACGCTGCCGCCGCTGGCCTGCACGACCCGGCTGGTCTCGTTCTCCAGGCTATGGCCGAATGCGTAGTCGGCGGTGATGAAGAACCATTTCTTGCCGCCTTCCCCCACCAGCGCGCGGCCGGTGCCGTTGGCCAGCGCGTAGGTATCGTAGGTCCAGTGCAGGTGGTTCGGGCTGCACTGCGCGTTGGTCAGCGCGGTGGAGCCGCTGGCGGTGAACAGCGCCACCTTGTTGCGCTCGCGGACCACGGTGGCGATGGCGAAGGCGACGGCGGAGTTCGGCACGTCCAGCACGACGTCCGCCTCGCCCTTGTCGAACCAGGCGCGCGCGATACCGGCGCCGACATCGGGCTTGTCCAGCATGTCGCCGGCCACGACCTCGACCTTGAAGGGGGGCTTGTGGTCGCGGACGAAATCCTCCGCCGCCAGGCGCACGGCGACGACCGAGCCCGGACCGACCGCATCGATATACTCGCCGCTGAGCGCGGTGATGACGCCCAGCCGGACCGTCGGCTGCGCCTGCGCGCGGACGTTGGTGCCCATGCCGCCGGCCAGCGCGCCCAATGCCAGGCCGCCTTGCGCCAAAGTTCGCCGCGTAAGGTCCATCGCGTTTCTCTCCCCGTGTCGTTGCGAGGAGCATGGCGGTCGGCGGGCGCCCACGTCTAGCTCAGTCGTGCCGCCACAGCCGCGGCAGGTGGAACGAGATGCGGCGGCGGAGTGCGCGGTTGCTCAGCATCATCTCCAGCCCGAACGCCAGAACGGAGCCGAGTGTGCCCAGCACGGCGAGGCCGAACAGCGCCAGCAGGATGCCGGCGATGGCGCGGTTGCTCAGCGCGAACAGGAACAAGGCCAGGATCGACAGGCAGGTCGCCGCCGCACCGCCGGTGGCCAGCACGACGGCGACGTCGAGGATCAGGGCGCGCCGCTGGAGCAGGCGCAGCTTGTCGCCCGACCCGGTGTCCCCCAGCCGGGTCAGCGCGTCGGCCTGGTCGGCCACGCGAGCGAGCCGGCCGGCGAACACGTTCAATAGCGCGCCGATGCCGGACAGCAGGAAGACGGGCGTCAGCGCGGTCTGGATCAGGTGCGCCGCGTCCTGCAGCGAGATGTTCTCGAGCACGCGCTCAGGTCGGCTGGTGGGTGAGGGCGGGGCCGGACTCGTCCTTGAGCGCGACGCCGGAGCGGCCCGCGGCGCGCGCGCCACGCAGCAGAAAGGCGATGGTGCCCGCGGCGGCCTTGGCGCCGAGGCCGGTGGGCTGAATGTTGCTGACGCAGTTGCGGTCGGCGTCGGTGGTGGTGGGGGATGGCGCCCAGGTCAGATAGGCGCCGAGGCTCTCTGGCGTGGACAGGCCGGGCCGCTCGCCGATCAGGATCAGCACCGCGCGCGCGCCGAGCGCGCGGGCCACCGCGTCGCCCAGCGCGACCCGGGCATGTTCGGCGACCACCGTCGGCGCCAGTGACCATCCGTCCAGCTTCGGTAGCAACGCCGCCAGCAACGGGGGCCCGAAGCGGGCCAAGGCGCCGGGCGACAAGCCGTCGGCCAGCACGATCGCCAGGTCGAAATCGCCCGCGTGCTCGGCCAGCGCGCGGGCGGAGGTCCCGTCGAGCTGGCGGCCATGATCGGGCCGCATCAGGTAGTCGCGCCGGTCCGCCGCGGCGCTCCTGACGCGCAGCGCCTCGATCCCGCCATCCGGCGGGGCGTCGGACGGAACGTCGAATGGGGCATGGACGGCGTCGCGCGCCTCCGCCTGGGCGAGGCGGAACGCGAGCAGCGGCGGCGTGGCGGGGGAAGCGCCGGAACGCGGCAGGAAGATGCGGGCCGGGGTGGCGCCCCGCAACGCGTCCGCCCGCGCCGGGACCGGGCCCGCCGCGCTGGCGGGGGGCATGAGGCGGAGCAGCGCCGGCGCCTCCGGCGGGCGGATGCGGCCGGCCTGGTCCAGCAAACCCTGCCGCGCGAGCCAGGCCTCGAACTCGGGCGCCGGACGCTTGCCGAAGATCTCGCGCATCGCCAGCGCGTCGTGGAAGCTGGTGCTCTGGTAGCCCAGCATGACGTCGTCGGCGCCCGGCACGCCCATGACGAAGTTCAACCCGGCCGACACCAGCAGCGCCAGCAGCGCGTCGGAATCGTCCTCGTCCGCCTCGGCGTGGTTGGTGTAGCAAACGTCGCAGCCCATCGGCAGGCCGAGCAGCTTGCCGCAGAAATGGTCTTCCAGCCCGGCGCGGGTGATCTGCTTGCCGTCGAACAGGTATTCCGGCCCGATGAAGCCGACCACCGTGTTGACCAGCAGCGGGTCGTAGCGGCAGGCGACGGCGTAGGCCCGGGCCTCCAGCGTCTGCTGGTCGACGCCGCCATGGGCGTTGGCCGAGAGCGCGCTGCCCTGGCCGGTCTCGAAATACATCGCATTGCGGCCCACGGTGCCGCGGTTGAGCTGCCGGGCGGCGTCGGCGGCCTCGTCGAGCATGGCCAGCGTGATGCCGAAGCTGGCATTGGCGGCCTGCGTGCCGGCGATCGACTGGAACACCAGGTCGACCGGCGAGCCCCGCCGCATGAGCTCCAGCGTGGTGGTCACGTGGGCCAGCACGCAGGATTGGGTGGGGATGTCGAGCCGCTGGCGGATGTCGTCGAGCAGGCAGAGCAGGGCGTGGGTTCGCTCGGGCGAGTCGGAGGCCGGATTGATGCCGATGCAGGCGTCGCCGGCGCCGAGCAGGAGGCCGTCGAGCACGGAGGCGGCGATGCCGGCCGGGTCGTCGCTGGGGTGGTTGGGCTGCAGGCGGGTGGAGAGCCGGCCGGGCAGGCCGATCGTGGTGCGGAAGGCAGTGACCACGCGGACCTTGCGGGCGATCAGGATGAGGTCCTGCACGCGGCAGATCTTGGACACGGCGGCGACGATTTCGGGGGTCAGGCCCGGTGCCAACGCCGCCAGCGTGTCGCCGGCCGTCGTGTCGGCGAGCAGGTAATCGCGCAGGCCGCCGACGGTGAGGTGCCGGATCGGGGCAAAGGCGGCCGCGTCGTGGCCGTCCACGATGAGGCGGGTGACGTCGTCGCTCTCGTAGGGGATGACGGGATGCTCGAGGATCGTCGCGAGCGGGAGGTCGGCGAGCGCGGCCTGGGCGGCGACGCGGGTGCGGGCGTCGGGCGCGGCGATGCCGGCAAGCCGGTCGCCGGATCGCGCGGGGGTGGCGGCTGCCAGCAGCGCGGCCAGCGTCGTGTAGGTCTGACGCTGGCCAGCGATGCTGGCGTGGAACATGGCTCCGCCCCGTCCCGTTACTCTTCCCAGCCTTCCAGCACGATCTTGCCGCGGGCGCGGCCGCTCTCGAGCAGGGCGTGGGCGCGGCGCAGGTTCTCCGCGTTGATGAGGCCGAAGCGCTCGTTGATCGTGGTCTTCAGCGTGCCCTCGTCGACGAGGCGGGACACCTCGTTGAGCAAGTGGCCCTGCTCGACGATGTCGGCCGTGCCGAACATCGAGCGGGTGAACATGAACTCCCAATGCACGGAGGCGCTCTTCCGCTTGAAGGGCATGATGTCGAGCGTCGCCGGGTCGTCGATGAGGGCGAAGCGGCCCTGGGGCGCGAGCAGGGTGGCGATGTCGGCGAGGTGCTGGTCGGTGTTGGTGGTGCAGAACACCAGGGGCGGCTGGCCGAGGCCGAGCGCCTCCATCTCGGCGGCGAGCGGGCGGGAATGGTCGATCACGTGATGCGCGCCGAGCTCGCGGCACCAGTCCGCCGTTTCGGGGCGGGACGCGGTGGCGATCACGGTGAAGTCGGTGAGCTGGCGGGCGAGCTGGATGGCGATGGAGCCGACCCCGCCGGCGCCGCCGACGACGAGCAGCAGCGGCGCGGCGCCGGGCACGGGGCGGCGGATGTCGAGCCGGTCGAACAGCGTCTCCCACGCGGTGATGGCCGTCAGCGGCAGGGCGGCCGCCTCCGCGAAGGAGAGCGAGGCGGGCTTGCGGCCCACGATGCGTTCGTCGACCAGGTGCAGTTCGGCATTGGTGCCGGAGCGCTCGAGGGCGCCGGCGTAGAACACGGTGTCGCCGGGGTGGAACAGGGTCGCCTCGGCGCCGGTGGCCATCACGGTGCCGGCGGCGTCCCAGCCGAGCACCTTCCACTCGCCGGACGCGGGCTCGGCGCGCTTGCGGACCTTGGTGTCGACCGGGTTGACCGAGATGGCCTCGATACGGACCAGCAGGTCGCGTCCGGCGGCGTGGGGGCGGGACAGCTCGATGTCCTGCAGGGAGTGGGTGTCGTCGGCGGGAAGGGAATGCTGGTAGCCGATGGCGCGCATGGGAAGTCCGATCAGAAGTCGAGACGGGAGATGGTGATGGTCAGCGCCCCCCGAAGACGGGTTGCCGCTTTTCCATGAACGCGGTACGGCCCTCCGTGTAGTCGGCGCTGCCGAAACATGCCGTGACGGCGGCTTCCGCCCGGGCGAGGTCGCCCTCGTGACCGCGTAGCAGCTCGCCGACCGTGACCTTGAGCGCGGCCAGGGTCAGCGGCGCGTTGGCGGCGATGGTTGCCAGCTCCGCCGCGACCCAGGCGTCGAACGCGGCCTCCGGCAGCACGCGGTTGACGAAGCCCATGCCCTGCGCTTCGGCGGCGGTGAAATGCTTGGCGGTGTAGAAGATCTCCTTTGTGTAGGCGGGGCCGACGATGTCGAGCAGCGTCTTGACGCCGGGATGCGCGTAGCCGAGGCCGAGCCGCCCGGCGGGGACGCCGAATTTGGAGCCCTCGGTCGCCCAGCGCAGGTCGCAGGTGGCCGCGATGCCGAGGCCGCCGCCGATGCAGTAGCCGCGGATCACGGCAACGGTCGGCTTGCGGGTGGCCTTGATCGCCTGGGTGGCTTCGCCGGAGACGCGGTCGTAGCGGGCGGTCTGCTCCTCGTTGCTGCGCTGCTCGGCGAATTGGGAGATGTCGGCGCCGGACACGAAGGCGCGGTCGCCGGCGCCGGTCAGCGCGATGATGCGGACCGCCGGGTCGGCCTCGAAGCCGGCCAGGATGCCGGGGATGGCGGCCCACATGGCGGCGCTGACGGCGTTGCGGCGGGCCTGGTTGTCGAACACCATCCAGCCGACGGGGCCTTCGGTGCGGGCGGTCATGCGCGGTTCGGACATGGTGGTTCCCCTAACGGTGGACGTGGCCGCTCACCTCGGCGCCGGCGTCTTCCGGCATGAGCCGGGAGGCCGGGGCGGCGAGCAGCATCAGGACGGCGACGACGAGGAAAGCGAAGGAGAAATCGCTGACCTGCAGCGTCTCGTGCCCGGCGAATCCGCTCGACAGGGCGAGCGCGGAGGTCCCGATCGTGACGCCGAAGGTGAGCGAAAGCTGTTGAATGGTGGCATACAGGCTGGTGGCCGCGCTCATGCGCTCGCGCGGGATGTCGGCATAGGCGATCGTGTTGTAGGCGGTGAACTGCAGCGAGCGCAGGAAGCCGCCGAGGATGAGCGCGGCGTAGATGCCGGGCAACGGCCACCAGGAGCGGAAGGCGGCGCAGAGCGCGACGCCGCCGGCCGAGAGCGCGGCATTCCAGAACAAGGTCGCGCGGAAGCCAAAGGCACGCAGGGCACGCTGGGCGGCGGGCTTCATCACCATGGCGCCGATCGCGCTGGCGAAGGTCACGGTGCCGCTTTGCGCCGCGCTGGCGCCGAAGCCGAGCTGGAACATCAGCGGCAGCAGGAACGGGATGGCGCCGACGCCGACGCGGAACAGCGTGCCGGCGAGCACGGAGACGGCAAAGGTCGGGATGCGCAACAAGGACAGGTCGAGCAGCGGATCCGGCCGGCGGCGCGCGTGCCAGAAATAGCCGGCGCCGGCCAGCGCGCCGATGCCGAGGCAGGCGACCACCGCGCCCGCCTCGGCGACGCCGCGGCCGAGCATCTCCGAGCCGAAGGTGATGCCGGAGAGCGCGACGCCGGACAGGATCAGGCCGATCCAGTCCAGCCGGCCCGGCGCGTCGGCCTTCAGCTCGTCCACATACAGCGACACCAGCACGATCCCGAGGATCCCGATCGGCACGTTGATGGTGAAGATCCAGCGCCAATCGGCGTAGGTGACCAGAAAGCCGCCCAGCGGCGGGCCGATCACGGGGCCGATCAGCGCCGGCACGGTGAGCCAGGCCATGGCGGCGACCAGTTCGGACTTGGCGACGGAGCGCAGCAGCACCAGCCGCCCGACCGGCACCATCATGGCGCCGCCGAGGCCCTGCACGATGCGCGCGCCCACCAGCATGGACAGGCTGTTGGAGTAGCCGCAGAGGATGGAGCCGAGGGTGAACACGGCGATGGCGGCGCGGAACACGGTGCGCGAGCCGAAGCGGTCGGCCATCCAGCCGCTGATCGGGATGAACACGGCGAGCGCCAGCAGGTAGCTGGTGAGCGCGAGGTTCATGGAAAGCGGCCGGGCGCCGAAGCTCTCCGCCATGGCGGGCAGGGCGGTGGCGACCACCGTGCCGTCGAGGTTCTGCATCAGCAACGCGAAAGCGACGATGAAGGCGGTGAGCCGTGTGCGTCCGGGGTTGGGCGCCAGGGTGGCGCGGAGTTCGCTCAGGGGATCAGGACGGTGCTGCCGGTGGTGCGCCGCGCTTCCAGCGCCTCGTGGGCGCGGCCGGCTTCGGCGAGCGGATAGGTCTGGTTGACCCGGATCTTGACGGCGCCGGATTGCACGGCGTCGAACAGGTCGTGCGCGGAGGCCTGCAGGTCGGCCGTCTTGGCGGTGTAGGTGGCCAGGGTGGGCCGGGTGAGGAACAGGCTGCCCTTGGCCGACAACATGCCGAGCTCGACCGGCGGCACCGGGCCGGAGGCGTTGCCGTAGCTCACCATCAGGCCGAGCGGGGCGAGGCTGTCCAGGCTGGCGGCGAAGGTGTCCTTGCCCACGCTGTCGTAGACCACCGGCACCATGGCGCCGCCGGTGATGCGCTTGACGGCGGCCGGCAGGTCGTCGTGGCCGATCACCACATGGGCCGCGCCGTGCTCGCGGGCGAGCGCCGCCTTCTCCTCGGTGGAGACGACGCCGATCACGGTGGCACCCAGGTGCTTGGCCCATTGACACAGGATGAGGCCGACGCCGCCGGCCGCGGCGTGCACCAGGATGGTCTCGCCGGGCTGCACCGGATGGGTGCGGCGCAGCAGGTATTGCGCCGTCATGCCCTGCAGCATCATGGCGGCCGCAGTCTGGTCGTCGATCGCGTCCGGCAGCTTGACCACCCGGTCGGCGGCGATGACCCGGTCGGTGGCGTAGGCGCCGATCGGGCCGGTCGCGTAGGCGACGCGGTCGCCGACGGCGAGGTGCTTGACCTCCGAGCCCACCGCGCGGACGGTCCCGGCGCCTTCCATGCCGATGATCGCCGGCATGGTGGGGATCTTATACAGCCCGGTGCGGAAATAGACGTCGATGTAGTTGAGGCCGACCGCGCCGTGTCGGATCAGGATTTCGGCGGGGCCGGGCTCGGGCGTGGGCACGCTTTCCCACTGCAGGACTTCCGGGCCGCCGTGATTATGGATGCGGATCGCTTTGGACATGGCGGGTCTCCGGACGGGATGGGGCGGCGCGCGCCTCGAGTTGCAGAAGGAAACGCTTGGTGGAGAGGCCCTCGCCCCCGGAGTAGCCGCCGATGCCGCGTGTGGCCCACAGGCCGCCAGTGCCGCCTGCGCCGACCACCCGGTGGCACGGGATCAGCACGGGGATCGGGTTGGCGCCCATCGCCTGGCCGACCGAGCGGGCCGCACCGCCGGCGACCTGAGCGATCTCGGCGTAGCTCCGGGTCTGGCCGGGCGGGATGAGGCACAACGCATCCCACACCCGGCGGCGGTAGGCCGAGCCGGCCGGGACCAGCGGCAGGTCGAACCGGGTCAGCGCGCCGTCGAAATACGCCTGGAGCTGGGCCCGGGCGTCCCGCAGCAGCGCGCTCGCCTCCTGATCCCGCCCCCAGCCCCAATCGACGGCCACGATCGCGCCATCTTCCTCGGAGACGGTGAGGTCCCCGAGCGGCGAGTGCAGCGAAAGTTGGGGCAAGCGGACGGGTCTCCAGGGCGTTGCGGCGCGATGGCAATCCTCCCGCGCCGTTCTGTCAAGCGGGGCCCGCGGCGGTGGCCTGGACGGGTGGCCCATGCTAGGCCGTGCTGGATGCAAGCGGCGCCCGTCAACCCCCCCTCGATCTCGGCCGAGGCCGAGCAAAGGCTGCGCCTGTTCGCGGCGCTGCTCGGGCGTTGGACGCAGCGGATCAACCTGGTGTCCCGGCGCGACGTACCGAATCTGTGGCAACGGCACGTGCTGGACAGCCTGCGGCTGGCGCCGCTGCTGCCGGCCGGCGCGATGGGGGCGATCGGCCAAGCGGGCGACGCTGGTGCGATCGATCTGGGGTCGGGGGCCGGGCTGCCGGGGCTGGTGCTGGCGATCGCGACGGGGGTGCGGTTCGACTTGGTGGAGGCCGACAAGCGCAAGGCGGCGTTCCTGACCGAAGCGGCGGCGGCCACGGCGGCGCCGGTGCGGGTGCACGCGGTGCGGATCGAAACGGTTTCGCTGCCGCCCGCCGCCGTGGTGACGGCGCGCGCACTGGCGCCGCTGCCGGTGTTGCTCGGGCTGGCGGCGCCGCTGCTGGCGCCGGGCGGGACCCTGCTGTTTCCCAAGGGGGCGCAGGCGGCCGGCGAGATCGAGGCGGCGCGCGCCCTGTGGCGGTTCGAGCTGGAGACGCTGGGCCCGGCGGACTCGCCGATCCTGCGCATCACGGACCCCCAGCGTGTTTAAGCCGGGCCCGGCCAACGCCATCGCCATCGCCAACCAGAAGGGCGGCGTCGGCAAGACGACGACGGCGATCAATCTCGCTACCGCCATGGCGGCGTGCGGCGAGACGGTGCTGTTGATCGACCTGGACCCGCAGGGCAACGCCTCCACCGGGCTCGGCATCGAGCCGCGGGCGCGGGCGCGCGGGACCTACGCGGCGCTGATGGGCGAGGCGGAGTTGGCGGAGGTCGCGGTGCCGACCATGGTGCCGGGGCTGACGGTTGTGCCCGCCGAGCCCGACCTGGCCGGGGCCGAGCTCGACCTCGCCACGCTGGGCGGCCGCGAGTTCCGGCTGCGCGACGCGGTAGCCCGATACGGGGGCGGCTTCGTGCTGATCGACTGTCCGCCGAGCCTCGGCTTGCTGACGCTGAACGGCCTGGTGGCGGCCGGATCGGTGCTGATCCCGCTGCAATGCGAGTTCTTCGCGCTGGAAGGCATCAGCCAGATCACGCGCACGATCGAGCGGATCCGCGCCAACCTCAATCCGCGGCTCGCGCTGCAAGGAATCGTGCTCACCATGTTCGACCGCCGCAACAACCTGTCGGAGCTGGTGGCGTCCGACGTCCGCGGGGTGTTCGGCGCGGCGGTCTACGAGACGGTGATCCCGCGCAACGTCCGGGTGTCGGAGGCGCCGAGCCACGGCAAGCCGGTGCTGCTCTACGACCTGAAATCGCCGGGGGCGCAGGCCTATGTGCGGCTGGCGGCCGAGGTGCTGATGCGGGAGAAGCAAGTGGCGGGAGCGGCGGCATGAGCGGCGCGTCGCCGCGTCTGGGGCGCGGGCTGGCGGCGCTGCTGGGCGAGAGCGCCGGGCCGGCGGCGCCGCGCACCAGCCTGGCGGTCACGGTGCTGGAGCCCGGCCCGTTCCAGCCGCGCACGGCGATGGATCCGGACCGGCTGACCGATCTCACGGAGTCGATCAAGGCGCAGGGCGTGCTGCAGCCGCTGCTGGCGCGGCCGCATCCAGGCAAGCCGGGGCATTACCAGATCATCGCGGGCGAGCGGCGGTGGCGGGCCTCGCAGGCGGCCGGGCTGCACGAGGTGCCGGTGCTGATCCGCCCGCTGTCGGACACGGAAGCGATGGCGGCCAGCCTGGTCGAGAACCTGCAGCGCCAGGATCTCGACCCGATCGAGGAGGCGGAGGGCTACAAGCGGCTGCTCGGCGAGTTCGGGCTGACGCAGGACGGGCTGGGCGACCTGGTCGGCAAGTCCCGCTCGCACGTGGCCAACACGATGCGGCTGCTGCAGCTGCCGGTGCCCGTGCGCGACGGGCTGCGCTCGGGCGCGTTGACCGCCGGGCACGCGCGCGCGCTGCTGATGCATCCCGACCCGGCGGCGGCCGCCAAGCTGGTGATCGCGCGCGGGCTGAACGTGCGCCAGACGGAGGCGCTGGTGCAGCGCGGCGCCCAGCCATCGGCGGTGCCGAAGCCGCCCGATCCGGAGGTTGCCGCGCTGGAGCGCGAGCTGTCCAACCGCCTGGGCCTGCGAGTGCAGATCACTCAGGATGGGCGCGGCGGCAGTGTCCGGATCGGCTACCGCAACCTGGACCAGCTGGACGCGGTGCTCGCCCTGCTCCGCGGCAACGCGGACTGAGCCCGCACCGCGCTCCCGCCGTCAGGCGTGGCCGGCGGCGGAGGAGAGCAGCAAGGGATCGATGCGGAGCAGGCTGAGGGCGCGGCGCCACTTCGTGTCGTAATCGTCGTCGAACAGCAGCTCGATCGGCGCGGGCGTGCTGAGCCACACGTTCTCGCCCATCTCGCGGTCGAGCTGGCCGGGACCCCAGCTCGCATAGCCCAGTGCCAGCAGGCCCTCGCGTGGGCCGCGGCCATTGGCGATCTCCTGCAGCACGTCCAGGCTGGCGGTCAGCGCCAGATTGTCGTCCACGCGCAGGCTGCCATCGCCGGTCCAATCGTTGGTGTGCAGCACGAAGCCGCGGCCATGATCGACCGGGCCGCCCTGGCACAGGCGGATTTGGCGTGCCGGCGGTGTGGGCTCGACGTCGAGCTGCGCCAGCAGTGTCTCGAAGCTCGGCTTGGCCAGCGGGCGGTTCAGCACGATCCCCATCGCGCCCTCGTCGGTGTGGGCGCAGAGCAGGATGACGCTTTGCGCGAAGCGCTCGTCATCCATGGCCGGCATGGCGATCAGCAGCTGGCCGGTCAGGTAGGGATCGTTCGACATCGGCGACAAGGTTGGCATCGGCGACCATGTTGGCACGGTCACGCGGCGAGGCAACCCGGCGTTTGCGAGGAAGCGGGGAGGGCGTAAACAAGCGTCCGGCAACACCGGATAGCGAACCCATGATCAAGGTCGGAGACACCATCCCGTCGGAGACGCTCGTGGCCGTCACGCCCGACGGGCCCAAGCCGATGACCACGTCCGAGCTGTTCGACGGGCGCACCGCCGTGCTGTTCGCCGTGCCCGGCGCGTTCACGCCGACCTGTAGCGCGCGGCACGTGCCGGGCTTTCTGCAGCACGAGGCGGCGCTGCGGGCCAAGGGGGTGGACCTGATCGCCTGCGTGGCGGTCAACGACCCCTTCGTGATGAGCGCCTGGGCCAAGGATCAGAACGTGGGCGACCGCGTGCTGATGCTGTCGGACGGGATGGCGACCTTCACCAAGGCGCTGGGGCTCGAGCTGGACCTGAGCGCGCGCGGGCTGGGCATCCGCAGCTCGCGCTACGCCATGGTGATCGAGCGCGGGGTGGTCAGCGTGCTCAACGTCGAGAAGCCCGGCGCCTTCGACGTCAGCAGCGCCGAAGCGGTGCTGGAAGCGCTGTAGCTTTCCCTCACGAGGCTCAGGCGGCCCGGGCCGGGGCCTCGGCGTCCAGATCGGTGCGGAACGTGTCGGCGATGTAGCTGGACAGCGTGTCCGTCACCGGTTGCACCGCGTCGGGGCTCTTGAGCAGCATGATGCCGAAATCGGGGAGGGGCGGCAGGCCCTCGTCGGGGCGGACGGCGCGCAGGCCCTCCGGCAACCACGACGTGGTCGCGACCGTGACGGCCAAGCCGGCGAGCACGGGCGCCTGGCTGCCGATCTGGGTGCCGGAGCGATACGCCACCCGGTAGCGTCGGTTGGCTGCTTCCAGCGCGCGGATCGCGGCGCGGCGCCAGTTGCAGTGGTCGGCGGCGAGTGCGAGCGGCAGCGGGTCCTGCCGGTGCGGCGCATGGCGGACGGAGGTGATCCAGGCCAGGGGCGCGCGCCACAGCGCCGCGGCCGGCCAGCCCGGCGGCTCCGTGCCCTCCGAGCAGAGCGTCAGGTCCAGCTCGCCGCGGCGCAGATGCGCGACCAGGTCGTGCGAGGGCAGGCACAGCACGTCGACCTGAACGGCCGGATGGGTCTCGGCGAAGCGCTTGAGGATGGTGGGCAGGTAGCGCAGCGCGTAGTCGTCGGGGGTGCCAAGGCGCACGGTTCCCTGGATGGCCGGGCTGCGGAAGCTGGACCAGATCTGGTCGTTCATCGCCAGCAGCTCGCGGGAGCGCTGCAGCAGGAACTCGCCATGCGGCGTGAGGTCCACCGTGCCGCCGCGACCGCGGGAGATCAGCGTCTCACCGAGCAGCGTTTCCAGCCGCTGCAGCTGCATGGAGACGGCTGATTGGGTGCGGCCGATGCGGCGACCGGCGCGGGTGAAGCTGCCCTCTTCCGCGATGAAGACGAAGGTGCGGAGCAGGTCGGGATCGATGCCGACGGATGCGCTCATGATGGCTCTCCTGCCCATCAAGCATTCTGATGGGATCGATCAATCCTATTCGTTTTCCTTATGCGGGGGCAAGGCGCACAACACGGTCGTTCTCGAAGGAGGGATTTATGTCCGACTTTACGATCGGTTCGGTCCGGCCGGCACGCCAGGGTTCGCTACGGGCCGCGTTCGCCACCGTCGGCGGGGCGCTGCACGACATGCTCCGCGCGCGCCGGACGCGGCGCATGCTGGCCGACATGGACGACCGGCTCCTGGCCGATATCGGCGTGGGCCGTGGCGAGGCGCTGGACGAGTCACGCCGGCCGATGTGGGACCTCGCGCGCCGTCCGCGCTGACGCGTTCCGCCTCCCGCCGCTCTAATCGGCGGTGGTGGTGGCCCGCTTGGCCGCGGCCGGCTGCGGCCGCAGCCGGTCGGCCAACAGGGCCAGCGTGGCGCCGATAACGAGCAGGCTCGCCAGCGGGACCGCGGTGCCGTTGGACAGGATTCCAACCAGCGCGCCGGAGATGGCCGCCAGGCTGAACTGCATCGTGCCCATCACCGCCGAGGCGGTGCCGGCGCGGGTGGCGTGGCTGGACAGCGCGCCGACGGCGGCACTGGGCATGATGAGGCCGAGGCAGCCCATCACCACCATGATCGGCGGAATGATCCCGAACACGCCGCCGACGTCGAGCAGGGCGCAGAGCAGCAGGACGCAGCCCGCCGCCAGATAGGTCGTCGTGGCCACCCGCAGGATGCGGCCGGAGCCGAACCGGCGCACCAGTTTCGGGCCGACCTGGCTACTGGCGATGAACATGAAGGCGCTGATGCCGAACAGCACGCCGTATTGCGGCGGCGTGAAATGGAAGTGTTCGATCAACACGGGCGACGAGCCGCCGATATAGGCGAACATGCCGAACATGGCGAAGCCGCCCATCAGCGCGTACGACAGGAACAGCTTGTCGAACAGCACGTCGGCATGGCGCTGCAACAGGCCGCCGAAGCCGAGGCGGACACGGTGATGCGCCGCGATGGTGTCGGGCAGCTTGAGCACGACCAGGGCGGTGCAGATCGCGCCATAGACGGCACTGGCCCAGAAGATGGTCCGCCACGAGCCGACCGTCAGCACCAGCCCGCCGAGCGTGGGCGCCAGGATCGGCGCGGCGCCCATGACCAGGATCAGGCGCGACATCAGCCGCGCCGCCTCGTGCCCGTCGGCGAGGTCGCGGACCACGGCGCGCGGGATCACCATGCTGGCGGAGCCGCTGAACCCGGCGATGAAGCGCATCAGCGACAGGGTCCACAGGTTCGGCGACAGGGCGCAGCCGACGCTGGCGAGGGTGTAGATGGCGGTGCCCACGATCAACGGCGAGCGGCGGCCGAAGCGGTCGGACAGCGAGCCTTGTGTGAGCTGCCCCACCGCCAGCCCGGCGAACCACGTCGCCAGGGTGATCTGCGCCGAGCCCTCCGGCGACCGGAGCGAGGCCTCGAGAGCGGGAAAGGCCGGCAGGTACATGTCGGTCGAGATCGGACCGACGGCGGTGAGGAAGCCGAGCAGGATCGGCAACCAAGAGGGATAGGCCATCAATCAGTCGTCAGTCACCAGACGCCCGCCCTCCCTTAGCAGGCCTAGTCCTCGTCGTCGCGGCTGACGCGGCAGAGGACCTCGCGGCGGCCGACATGGTTGGCCGGGCTGACGATGCCCTCTTTCTCCATCTGCTCGATCAGGGTGGCGGCGCGGTTGTAGCCGATGCGCAGGTGCCGTTGGATGAGGCTGGTGCTGGCCTTGCCCTCCCGCGAGACGAAGGCCACCGCCTGGTCGAAGAGCGACTTGTCGCTGTCGCCGGCCGCCGCGATGCCGGACAGGGCCGAGTTGGCGCCGCCGCTATCGGCCTCCGAATCGTCGGGCCCTTCGGTGATCTCGTCGTCATAGGTCGGCTCGGCCTGGGCGCGCAGAAACTCGACGATCTGCTCGACTTCGTTGTCGTTGACGAAGGGGCCGTGCACGCGGGAGATGCGGCCGCCACCGGCCATGTGCAGCAGGTCGCCCATGCCGAGCAACTGCTCGGCGCCCTGCTCGCCGAGAATGGTGCGGCTGTCGAACTTGCTGATGACCTGGAAGGAGATCCGGGTCGGGAAGTTGGCCTTGATGGTGCCGGTGATGACGTCCACGGAAGGCCGCTGGGTCGCCATGATGACGTGGATGCCGGCGGCGCGCGCCATCTGCGCCAGGCGTTGCACCGCGGCCTCGACCTCCTTGCCGGCGACCATCATCAGGTCGGCCATCTCGTCGATCACGACCACGATGTAGGGCAGCAGCTTGAGCGCCAGCGGCTGGCTCTCGTAGAGCGGCTTGCCGGTCTCGCTGTCGAATCCGACCTGGACCTGGCGGGTGGGGACCTTGCCGGTGGCTAGCGCCTCGGCGACCTTCTCGTTGTAGCCGCCGACGTTGCGCACGCCGAGTTGGCTCATCGAGCGGTAGCGCCGCTCCATCTCGCGCGTGGTCCATTTCAGGGCGGCGACGGCCTTGGCCGGCTCGGTCACCACGGGGGCGAGCAGATGCGGGATGCCCTCGTAGACCGACAGCTCCAGCATCTTGGGGTCGATCATGATGAGGCGGCACTGGTCCGGGCTCATGCGATACAGGATCGACAGGATCATGGCGTTGATGCCGACGGACTTGCCGGAGCCGGTGGTGCCGGCGATCAGAAGATGCGGCATGCGGGCGAGGTCGGCGATGACGGGCGCGCCGCTGATGTCCTTGCCGAGGGCCAGGGCGAGCTTGGCCGGGTTGTTGTGCCAGTCCGCACTGTCGAGCAGTTCGGACAGGAACACGGTTTCCCGCTTCTCGTTCGGCACCTCGATGCCGATCACGTTGCGGCCCGACACGGTGGCGATGCGCACGGCGGTGACACAGAGCGATCGCGCGACGTCGTCGGCCAGGCCGATCACGCGGGCGGAGCGGATACCGGGCGCGGGCTCGAGCTCGTAGAGGGTGACGACCGGGCCGGGGTGGATCTCGCGAATGGTGCCCTGGACGCCGTAATCGCTCAGCACGCTCTCCAGCAGGCGGGCATTGACCTGCAGCGTGTCTTCCGACGGGCCGGTGGTGTGCTTGGCCGGCGCGGTGCGCAGCAAGGAAAGGGGCGGGAACTGCCAGCCGCTTTCGACCAGCGGAAGGCTGGATTGGACGGGCGGATCGGCGCGGCGGAGGTTGACGCGGGGCTTGGTCGGCACCGGGTCGCGATCCTCGTCGACGGGGGGCACGGGTGCGCGGACGGGGGCGCGCGGCGCGGTGGCGGCGCGGGGCGGCACGTCGCGCGACGCGCTCGGCCCGGGCGCGAACGGGGCGGGGGCGAACGGAGCCGTCTCGGCGGTGGCCTCCCGGGTCGGGAGGGGCGCGTCGTCGAGGTCGGCCTCGTCGGGCGCGTCGGCGCGCCGGCGGTTGAGCGGCTGGGACGTGCGGGCGAGCAGGGTGTTCGCCACGCGGCTGCCGCCGCGGATCGCCGCCTGCCCGCCCTGCAGCGAGAGCCCGGCGGCCCCTCGCGCCCGGCGCCCGGCCGCGCGCCACTCCGACCCGGTGAGCCCGAGCGCGACAAAGACCAGGATCAGCGTCATCGCGCCGAGGATGGTGCCCACCACGGCGCCGCCGGCGGCGCCGAGCAGGCCGTTACCCATCGCGTCGAGCCCGGTGCCGATGGCGCCGCCGACCGCTCCGCCGAGGCCCGCCTCCGTCGGCCACCGCGTCGAGGCGCGGGGCAGCATGGCCACCGAGCCGGCCAGGGCGGGCAGTGCGATCAGGGTGGCGACGCTGCGCAGCATCAGCTGCGCCCGCGGGCTGTTGAACAGCCGCCACGCCCAGGCCACCAGCGACAGCACCGGCAGCAGCGCGGCGACCCCGAAGGATTGCAGCAGCAGGTCGGCGGTGACGGCGCCGGCGGGCCCCACCCAGTTGCTGGCGGTGCCGGCGGTGGCGGTGTTGAAGGACGGGTCGCGCGGATTGTAGCTCATCAGCGCGAGCAGCAGCAGCAGGCCGGCCATGGCCAGCCCCACGCCGACGAGTTGGCCGATCCGTAGCCGGGCGGCATCCTTGAGGGAGGCGGAAGCGAAGCTGATGCTCATGTCGAGCGGGAGAGTAGCCGTCTAGCCGACTGCACCCAACCGATTCCGGCCGGGCCCGCCGGAATCGTCGCGTGGTGTGGTGCGGCGGCCAGCGTCCGCCGGTCAGTCGGCGGCGAGCGCCGCGCTGGATCGGCCGCGGACGGCGGTGGCGAAGGCGGCGAACAAGGCCCGGGAGACCGCGTCCGTCTCGAAATCGTATTCGGGGTGCCACTGCACACCGATCGTCAGGGCGGGGGCGCCGGGCAGCCGCACGGCTTCAATGGTGCCGTCCGGCGCGACGCCATCGGCGACGAGGCCGGCAGCGAGGCGGTCGATCCCCTGGTTGTGCAGCGAGTTGACCGGGATCGTCTCCGTCCCAGCCACGCGGCGGATCCAGCTGCCGGGCGCCAGGCGGACCGCGTGGGCCTTGCCGGTGCGGACCCGGGCGTTGGGGTGCAGCGGCGTCGAATGGTCGAGCCGGCCGGGCAGGTCCTGCAGGCGCTGGTGCAGGCTGCCGCCCAGGGCGACGTTCAGCTCCTGCAGCCCGCGGCAGATGGCGAAGATCGGGATACCGGCGGCCACTGCGGTGCGGATCAGCCGCACGGTGGTGGCATCACGCGCCGGGTCCTCCGGGATGCCTTCGGGGTGCGGCAGCCCGTCATAGAGGCAGGGCTGCACGTTGGAGCGGCTGCCGGTCAGGATGATCGCGTCCAGCCGCGCGACCAGCGTCTCGACGTCGGCGGCGTCTCCGTTGGCGGGTACCAACACCGGCACCCCGTCCATCACCTGGTCGACCGCGCGGACATACGTGTCGGAAGCCGCGTGGTTGAGCGTGTTGTAGGTGCCGAACGTCTTGACGCAGCAGGAGATGCCGACAAGGGGTTTCATGATCTCAGAATGCTACCCCGCAAAGACGAAGGAAAGATGAATCGGCGTCAGCCGCCGCCGTTGTTCTGAAAGAAGCGCGGGTCGATGAAGGTGAACAACGACTGGTCGAAGGAGCCGCCGAGCCGGACGTTGTAGAGCGTCACCCGGGTCTCCTGGCGCTGCGCGTCCGTGGTGATCCAGGAACGGAGCGATAGCGGGTTGTCGGCGAAGATGAGGGTGAGCGCGCCTTCGCCGGGCGAGGCGGTGCGGTAGAGCGTGACTTGCAACTGGCCCGGCAGACGGACGACGCGGGATACGGTGATGCCGCCGCCGACGAGCCGGAGATTGTCCTGCAACAGCAGGCCGAGCGGGGTCTGGCCGAGCGGGATGTTGCTGGTCTGGCGCAGCTGGCTGTCGTTGAACACCAGCAAACCGTGACCGCCGACGAGCAGGAAGGGCGAGGGCGGGTCGTACTGGAAACGCATGCGGCCGGGCCGCTCGAGCCAGGCCTGGCCCTCGCTGGTGGCGCCGTTGGGCGCGACCTGGAGGAAGCGGGCGTTCAGCGTCTTGACCCCGTTCAGGTAGTTCTGCACGCGACCGATGTCGGACAGGTCCTGCGGCGAGAGGCCCGGGGCTTGGGCCCGGGCGGCGAAGGGCAGGCCGGCCACGGGCACGGCGAGCGGGGCGAGCAGGAGGAGACGGCGCTTCATGGGCCGGGATGTAAGCGGCGCCTCCGCCCGGTGAAAGGGGGGCCTACTTGGGCGGGGCGGCGGGCTGCATCCCGCTATTGGTGATGGCGGTCGCCGCTTCGGGCGAGGCAAAGAACTGCACCAGCGAGCGCGCGGCCGCCTTCTCGTGGCTGGTGGCGAGCACGCCGGCGGAGAACACCGTATTCTGCTGCAGCGGCGGCGGCACCGGGCCGACCAGCGTGATGCCGCGGATCGGCTTGAGCTCGCTGATCTGCTGGAAGCCGATTTCGGCCTCGCCGCGGGCAACCACCTCGCCGACCGGCTCGGCCGGGATCATCCGCGCCTTGCCCTTGACCTCGTCCTGGATGCCGAGCGCCTTGAACATCTCGTTCTGGATGTAGACGCCGCTGGCGCTGTCGGAATACGCGATCGACTTGGCAGCCAGCAGGGCGGCCTTCAGCTCGTCGGCCGTGGCGATTGTCGGCGCCGGGGCGCCCTCGCGCACCACCACGCCGATGCCGGACCGCGCGACGGCAACCGCGTCGTCCTTGGCGACCTTGCCGTCCTCGACCAGCTTGTCGAGCGCGTAGCCCACCATGATCACCACGTCGATCGTCTCGCCGCGGGCCAGACGCTGCGGGATCGCGCCCGCCGTGGTGCCCATGGATGGGCCCCAATCGGCGACCACCGTGTTGCCGGTCAGCTTCTCCCATTCCGGGGCGAGGACCTTGAAGGCGGCCGCGAAGCCGCCGGAGCTGACGACGCGGACCTCCGCCGCCTCGACCGGGGCGGCGACGAACAGAAGCAGGGCAAGGGCGGATGCGAGCTTCACGCGACGGTCTCCTGCGTGCGAACGGCGCCTTGTCGGCTGCCGCGGTAGATGGCCAGCGTCGCGACCAAGCCGCAGAACCCGCCGACGCTCAGCCAGATTCCCGGGGCGGCCCGATCGCCGGTGACGTCGATCAGCCAGGTGGAGATGGACGGGGTGAAGCCGCCGAACACCGCGGTGGCCAACGAGTAGGCCAACGAGAACCCGGCCGTGCGCACCGAGGCCGGCACGACCTCCGTCAGCGCCACCACCATGGCGCCGTTGTAGCTGCCGTAGAGGAAGGAGAGCCAGAGCAGCGCGATCAGCATGTTGGGAAACGAGATGTTGGCGACCAGCCAGGCCATCACGGGATAGGCGGTGAGCAGCGTCAGCGCCGAGAAGATCACCAGGAGCGGCTTGCGGCCCACCCGGTCGGACAGCGCGCCCATGACGGGCAGCCAGAACAGGTTGGAGACGGCGACGCAGAAGGTGACGATCAGGCTGTCGACCGTGCTGAGCTTCAACACGGAGCGACCGAAGGTCGGGGTGTAGACGGTGATGGTGTAGAACGACACGGTGGTCATCGCGACCATCAGCATGCCGAGCAACACGATGACCCAGTTGCGCGCCAGGGTGGCGAACACCTCGGAGACGCCTGGCCGATGCTTGCGCGCCTCGAACTCGGCCGTCTCCTGCAGGGAGCGCCGGATGTAGAACAGGAACGGCACGATCAGGCAGCCGATGAAGAACGGGATGCGCCAACCCCAATCGCCGATCTCGGCCGGCGACATGACCTGGTTCAGCACGTAGCCGATGATGGCGGCGGCCATGATCGCGACCTGCTGGCTGCCCGACTGCCAGGCGACATAGAACCCCTTGCGACCCGGCGGCGCCATCTCGGCCAGATAGACCGACACGCCGCCGAGCTCGACGCCGGCGGAGAAGCCTTGCAGCAGGCGGCCGATCAGCACCAGGGCGGGGGCGAGCAGGCCGATCGACGCGTAGGACGGAACGGCCGCGATCAGCAGCGTGCCGAGCGCCATGATCGACAAGGTGACGATCAGGCCCTTGCGGCGGCCGACCTGGTCCACGTAGGCGCCCAGGAAGATGGCGCCGAGCGGGCGCATCAGGAAGCCGGCGCCGAACGTCATGAACGTCAGCAACAGGGAGGTGATCTCGTTGCCGGCCGGGAAGAACGCCTTGGAGATGTTGGTCGCGTAGAACCCGAACAGGAAGAAGTCGAACATCTCGAGGAAATTGCCGCTGGTCACCCGCAGGACGGTGGCAACTCTCGACTGCGACGCTGTGTGGCTCATGGCGCTCCCCCTTTGGCCGGATTTCTGGCGTCCAGAGCTGGACTGGTCAACCGCTAACGGAGTTGGCGGGCCGCAACTTCGCCAGTGGGGTGGCGTTGGCGGCCCGTGCGGCTTCGTTTCGAAATTGATCAACTCGTCTCGGAAATGGCTCAACGGGCCACGGTCCTCGACGCGGACGGGGCATTTCCCGCGGCGGATATCGCCGCGCTGCGGGACGCGGGTCTGCTGCTGGCGCCGGTGCCGGCGCGGTTCGGCGGGGACGGGGTGGGGACGGAGCCCGGCGCCGCCGCCGCCATCCTGCACCTGATGCGGCAACTCGGCCGGGGTAACCTGTCCGTCGCGCGGCTGGTCGAGGCACACGTCAACGCGCTGCGGCTGGTGATGCGGTTCGGGGACGAGCCGGCGCGGGCGCGCGCGGCGGCGGATGCGGCGGCGGGTCACCTGTTCGGGCTGTGGGTGACCGATGCGGGCGCGCCCGTGACGGCGACGGACGGGATCCTCGACGGCCGCAAGGGGCCCTGCAGCGGCGCCGGGCATTGCACCCGCGCGCTGGTGACGGCCGCGGTCGACGGCGAGGTCCGCATGGCGGTGATCGCGCTGAACGGCGACGAGGCGGCGGTGCCGGTGGCAGGGATGCAGGGCATGCGGTCGGCCGCCAACGGGGTCGTGACGCTGACCGGGGTCGCGGTGCGCGACTGGATCGGCGGGGCGGACGACTACCTGCGCGAGCCCGACTTCTCCTGCGGCGCGTGGCGCGCTTCGGCGGCGGCGGCGGGCGCGCTGGCCGCGCTGGTGGACGCGGTCGGGGCCGCGCTGGTGCGGCGCAATCAAGTGGACGCGCCGCTGCAATTGTCGCGCTTCGGCGCCATGGTGACGGCGCGGGAGACCGCCTGGCTGTGGACGCAGCACATGGCCGAGACAGCCGAGCAGGACGGCGAGGCGGCCACCCAGATCGCTACCGTCAATCTGGGGCGCGGGGCGGTGGAGCGCGCCTGCCTGGACGCGATCCGGCACGCGCAGCGCTCGCTGGGTATGGCGGCGTTCGTGGCGCCGCAGCCGGCTGAGCGCATCATCCGCGACCTCGGGATGTACCTGCGGCAGCCGGCGGTGGATGCGGTGTTGCTCGAGGCTGCGGCGTGGCACCTGGCGCAGGCATGACGGCGGGCGATTGCCAGGCCGCGATGCGGGCGCTGCCAATTGCGACGCTGGCGGCGATCCTCGGCGGGCTGTCGCCGCTGGTGCTGGCGCCGCACGCCGACGACGAGAGCCTCGGTTGCGGCGGATTGCTGGCGCAGGCGGCTGCGGCCGGGTTGCAGCCCGGCATCATCATACTGACGGACGGAACGGGCTCGCACCCTAATAGCCGTGCCTTTCCGCCGGCGCGGCTGCGGGCGGTGCGCGAAGACGAGGCGCGCGCGGCGGCGGCGATCCTCGGCGTCGAGCGGGTCGAGTTCCTGCGCCTGCGCGACACGGCGGCGCCGGTGGCGGGCCCCGCCTTCGACGACGCTGTGGCGGCGATCGAACGCATCGCGCGCGCATGGGGGTGCGGTGTCCTGCTGGCGCCGTGGCGGCACGACCCGCATTGCGATCACGAGGCGGCGCACCTCATGGCCGAGACGGCGGCGCGGCGGACCGGGCTGCGGCACCTGGCCTACCCGGTCTGGGGGTGGACGCTACCGCCGGACACGCCGCTCGCTGGGCCGGTCGCCTCCGGCTTCCGGCTGGACGTGACCGGGGAACGCCCCCGCAAGACGCGGGCAGTGGCGGCGCATCGTTCACAATATGCGGGGTTGGTGGACGACGACCCTGGCGGTTTCCAGCTCCCCGACGACTTTCTGCAACGGTTCACGGGCCGGTTCGAAGTGTTCCTCGATCAGCCATGACGAGGGGCGGACCATGAAGGGAAGAAATACGGTGCGGGCGATCGTTGCCATTCCGGTCAAGGACGAAGCGGATCGGATCGCCGCCTGCGTTTCTGCCGTCGTCCAGCAGGTTGGGGAACGGCCCGACGCTGTGGTTCTGCTGGTCAACAACACCACGGATGCCACCGCCGCGGTGGCCCGCGCGCTGGCGGCGACGCTGCCGGTGCCGATCGAGGTGATCGAGCACGAGTTCGCGCCCGGGGCGGCGAGCGCCGGGTCGGCCCGGCGGATGGCGATGGAGCGCGCGGCAGTGCTGGCCGGGGAGGGCGGCGCGATCCTGACGACGGATGCGGACGGGCGGGTGCCGCCCGATTGGGTGGCGGCGAACCTGCATCACCTGCGGCGCGGTGCGGACGCCGTGGCGGGCCGCGCGGTGCTGGAGCCGGCCGATGCGGCGGCGATCCCGGCGCGGCTCCACGAGGACGACGCGCTGGAATGCGACTACGCCGCGGCGCTGGACGAGATCGCCAGCCTGTTGCGGCCGTTGCCGTGGGACCCGTGGCCGCGGCATCGGGAGCATTCGGGCGCCAGCATCGCGGTGACGCTGGCGGCGTATCGGCGAGCAGGCGGGATGCCTGCGGCGCCGATTGCGGAGGACCGCAAGTTCTTCGCGGCGCTGGCGTCGGTGGGTGCGCGGATCCGGCACGCGCCGGAGATCGCCGTGACCGTCTCGGGCCGGCTGGCAGGGCGGGCGGAGGGCGGCATGGCGGACACGATCCGGCGGCGGATGGTCCGGGCCGATCCGTATCTGGACGACGACCTGGAGCCGGCGTCGGAATTCCTGCGGCGGATGCGCGGGGAGGACGTCGGTCCGCGGCGGCTGGTGCCGGCGTCGCGGGCGATGGCCGAACTGGCGTCGGCGCGGTCGATCGTGCGGGGATTGCAGGCGGGCGAGTGTGGCGGCGCCGATCGGCGCCGCCACGTCTCGGTCAGGCCTCTTGGAGGTTGACGGCCGAGGTCTTGCCCTGTTGGCCGGGCTGGAGTTCGTAGGTCAGCGTCTGTCCCTCGTTGAGCGAGCCGAGACCGGCGCGTTCAACCGCGGAGATATGGACGAAGACGTCCTTGGAGCCATCCTGGGGCTGGATGAAGCCGTAGCCCTTTTGGGCGTTGAACCATTTGACGGTGCCTGTCGGCATATTGGTAGTCTCCGGAACGGCGCCGTACGACGGTGTGCGGCGCTTTCGTGAAGTAAGCGGAAGGATGAGCCCACAAGGAACGCAACGAACGGAACCTGTCTCCGGCCGAACAGCCGACCACTGAGCATCCGTAGTCTTGTCGAGGCCATCCGGCAAGCAACGCGTTAAGCCGTCGGCGGCGGTTGGGTCGGAAACGACCGTTTCGGGGCCGGCGGCGCTACTTGGAGAGCGATCCCAGCACCCCGCGCAGGATGCTCCGGCCCAGCCCGGTGCCGACGCTGCGGGCGACCGACTTGGCCATCGCCTCCGCAACGCCCTGTCGCCGGCCGTCCCCGAGCAGGACATGCGAGACCACGTCGCCCCAGCCTTGGCCACCGGCGTTGGCGGCGGGTGGGGCGGACGGCCGGGCGGGGCCGGCGCGTTCGGCGGGCGCGAAACCGCCACGGTTCCACACGGACCCGCCGGGCGCCGGAGCCGCGATCGGCGGCGGCATGCTGCCCCACGGGTTGCCCGCGTCGACGCGGGAGGGGGCGGTTTCGGCCGGCACGGTGGCCGATGCGCGGCCGTTGAGCCGCTCATAGGCGGAGTCGCGATCGATCGCGACGTCGTATTTGCCGGCCACCGGGCTGGCGGCCAGCACCGCCTGCCGTTCGGCCGGCGTGATCGTGCCGATGCGGCTCGCCGGCGGGGTGATGCGGGCGCGGTCGACGATGCCGGGCACGCCGCCGCTGCCGAGCAGGGACACCAGCGCTTCGCCCACGGCCAGCTCGGTGATGGCGGTTTCGGTGGCGAAGGCCGGGTTGGCGCGGAAGGTCTCGGCGGCGGCGCGGACGGCCTTCTGGTCGGCCGGGGTGAAGGCGCGCAGCGCGTGCTGGACGCGGTTGCCGAGCTGGCCGAGCACGGTCGGCGGCACGTCCAGCGGGTTCTGGGTCACGAAATAAACGCCGACGCCCTTGGAGCGGATCAGGCGCACGATCTGCTCGATCTTGTCGACCAGCGCCTTGGGCGCGCCGTCGAACAGCAGGTGGGCCTCGTCGAAGAAGAAGACCAGCTTGGGCTGCGGCAGGTCGCCGGCTTCCGGCAGACGTTCGAACAGGGTGGAGAGCAGCCAGAGCAGCACGGTGGCGTAGAGGCCGGGCGAACGGACCAGCTTGTCGGCGGCCAGCACGCTGATGGCGCCGCGGCCGTTCGGCAGGGTGAGCAGCAGATCGTCCAGCTCGAGGGCGGGCTCGCCGAAGAACGGCTCCGCGCCGGCTTGCTCCAGCACCAGGAGGCGGCGCTGGATGGTGCCGATCGTCGCCTTGGTGACATTGCCGTAGGTGGTCGCCAGCTCCGACGCCTTGGTGCCGACGTAGGACAGGATGGCGCGGAGGTCCTTGAGGTCGAGCAGCAGCAGGCCGTCATCGTCAGCCAGACGGAAGGCGATGGAGAGCACGCCCTCCTGCGTGTCGTTCAGCTCGAGCATGCGGGCGAGCAGGACGGGCCCCATCTCGCTGATGGTGGCGCGGACGGGGTGGCCGTCGGTGCCGAACACGTCCCAGAACAGGACGGGGTTGCCGCGATAGGTGAACGGGGTGCGGCCGGTCTCGGCGGCGCGGGCGTCGAGCTTGGGGTTCGGGGTGCCGGCCTGCGACAGCCCGGCGAGGTCGCCCTTCACGTCGGCGCAAAACACCGGCACGCCCGCCTCGGAGAACTGCTCGGCCAGCACCTGCAGCGTGACGGTCTTGCCGGTGCCGGTCGCGCCGGCGACCAGGCCGTGCCGGTTGGCGTAGGCCAGGTCGAGGCGCTGCGGCTGGGCGCCGCGGCCGACGAGGATGGATTTGGGCTCGGACATGTAAACTCCCCTGGCGAGGGAGTAGAGCAGTTTCGGCCGCGCTTGGTTAGAGCGCCGGCGCCCTCATGCTCTGCGACGGAGGGCGGCCAGGCCGAGCAGGCCACCGCCGAGCAGCGAGATCGTGAGCGGCTCCGGCACGGTGGTGGTGTCATCCGCGACGGCCGACCACAGGTGGCTCGCGCCGAGATCGTCGCCGCAGCTGAAGCGCGCGCCGGTGCACCACCCGCCATTCGTGTTCGAGACGAATTCGAGGTCGCTGGTGGCGAAGACCACGGATTCCGAGGCGGGAAGCGGGCCGTCGATGCTGCCTGACAGGGAGGGCAGATCGGCCGCGCTGATCGTGTAAGCCGGCAGCAAGTTGGTGCCGCCGTAACGGAAGGAAACGAAGTTGGTGTCGTCGATGGCGGCACCGAGCGTGTAGTCGTTCAGGACGAGCTCGGCGGTGGCGGTGCCGGCGCAATCGGTGCAGACGCCGGCGAAAGTAAAGGTCACGGCGCGGGCCGGGCTGGTGGAAAACGCGCCGGCGAGGGCCAGGGCGGCGGCGATGACGATGGGGCGCGACATTTTTCAACGGCCTCGTGCGGTTGCGTGAAATACACGCAATGCACGCGTGGGTGTCAAGTCAGACCGCCATGCACGCGAGTTCAGTCGAGAACGGCCAGCAGACCGGTCGCGAGCATCACGGCCGCGGCGAAGGCGGTGGCGCCGGCGAACCAGGCGAGGCTCTGGGCCAGGATCGAGGGCATGGCCGGTGCAGGGCGACGCTGCCGACCAGCGGAAACGAAGCTGATCTGTGTCGGCGCGAGAGGGATGAGCGCGTCGGCGGCGTGGTGCATGGGGGTGATCCTGCCAGGTCGATGACAACGACCTTAGGCGGGGGTCCGTGAAAGAACAATACGGGAACGAGCGCTACATCGTCGCGCCCATGACCCAGGGCGCGAACTCCGCGGTGCCGGCGTCGAACTGCTCGCTTTTAGTGCGCGCGCCGCTGGCGGTGGCGATCATGGCGTCGAAGATGCGGGCGCCGCATTCGGACACGGTCTCGTCGCCGTCCAGGATCGTGCCGCAATTGATGTCCATGTCGTCGACCATGCGGTCGAACATGGCGGTGTTGGTGGCCAGCTTGAGGCTGGGGCTCGGCTTGCAGCCGAACACGGAGCCGCGGCCGGTGGTGAAGCACACGAGGTTGGCGCCGCCGGCGACCTGGCCGGTGGCCGAGACCGGGTCGTAGCCCGGCGTGTCCATGAACAGGAAGCCGCGCGCGGTGGCAGGGGCCGCGTAGGGCAGGACGTCGACGAGGTTGGTGGTGCCGGCCTTGGCCATGGCGCCGAGGGACTTCTCCAGGATGGTGGTGAGCCCGCCCGCCTTGTTGCCGGGGCTCGGGTTGGCGTTCATCTCGGCGCCTTCCTGCGCCGTGTATCGCTCCCACCACCGCATCAGGGCGACGAGCTTGTCGGCGGCCTCCGGCGTGGCGGCGCGCCGGGTCAGCAGGTGCTCGGCGCCGTAGGTCTCCGGCGTCTCGGACAGGATCACGGCGCCGCCATGGGCCACGAGCAGGTCGGAGGCGGCGCCGAGGGCCGGGTTGGCGGAGATGCCGGAATAGCCGTCGCTGCCGCCGCATTGCAGCGCGACGGTGAGCTCGGAAAGGGGGGCAGGGGCGCGATGGACCTGGTTGGCCTCGTCCAGCACCTCGCGGACGAAGGCGATGCCGGCTTCGACCGTCTTGCGGGTGCCGCCCATGCTCTGGATGTCCATGGAGCGGACGCGGTCGGCCAGGCGCTGCTCCTCGAGGAGGCCGCCGAGCTGGTTCACTTCGCAGCCCAGCCCGATGACGATGATGTGGGAGAAGTTCACGTGCCGCGCGTAGCCGGCCAGGGTGCGGCGGAGCAGGCGCAACGGCTCGCCGTCGGTCATGCCGCAGCCGGTCTTGTGGGTGAGGGCGACGACGCCGTCCACGTTGGGCCAAGCGGCGAGCGGGTCGTCGCCGGAGATCGGGTTGCGGCGGAATTGCTGCGCGATGAGGTCGGCCGTGTGGGCCGAGCAGTTCACGGAGGTGAGGATGCCGATGTAGTTGCGCGTCGCGACCCGGCCGTCGGGACGATGGATGCCCAGGAACGACCGCTCGGTATTAGCGCGCGGGGTGGGGCGGGCGTCGATGCCGGGCGCGTAATCCTGCGTGTGGTCGCCCATGGCGAGATTATGCGTGTGGATGTGGTCGCCGGGCGCGATCGGGGCGGTGGCGATGCCGATGATCTGGCCGTAGCGGCGGACCGGTGCGCCCGCCGGCAGCCCGGCGGTGGCGATCTTGTGCCCGGCCGGGATGCGGGTGCGGGTGAGGACGCCGGGGGCGACTTCGGTGGACTCCATGAGTGTGGTGCGGGCGATGACGAGCGGGTCGGTGGGGTGGAGGCGGATGGTGGGGATCATGGCGGTCACCGTTCGGCTTGTGAGCCCTACCCCGACCCTCTCCCGCCGGGAGAGGGGGAAGTAAAAGGGAGCGACGTTACTGGCGGCGGGCCTTCTTGACCGCAGCGGAGGCGGCCGTGAGCAGGATGCCGCTATCGTTGCCGAGCGTGACCATGGAGAAGCCCATGTCGATCATGCGGGCGGCGTAGTCCGGGTTGAAGCAGTGGATGCCGGCCTTTTGGCCACGCTGCTTGGTTTCCTTCAGGATTGTCTCGTAGATCCCCATGATCTTGGGCTCCTCGCGGTCGAGGATCGGCGGCAGGCCCATGGAGAAACCGAGATCCGACGGGCCGATGTAGACGGCGTCGATGCCGGGGGTGTCGAGGATGGCGGGGAGGTTGTCGATGGCCTGCTGCGTTTCGATCATGGGCATGCAGAGCACTTCGTCGTTCGCGGTCGCCTGGTAGCCGCCGCCGGGGCCGACGAGGCCGTAGATGCCGGCGCGGATGGGGCCGTTGGAGCGGGCGCCCATGGGCGGGTACTTGCAATACGAGATGAAGCGCTGGGCTTCCTCCGGCGTGTTGATCATGGGGCAGATCACGCCGTAGGCCCCGGCGTCCAACACCTTGCCGATGATGCCGGGCTCGTTCCACGGCACGCGGACCATGGGCAGGACGGGATGCACCTGCATCGCCTGGAAGCAGCGCACCATGGACAGGTAGTCCTGCACGCCATGCTGCAGGTCGACGGTGAGGCTGTCCCAACCGGCCTGCGCCATGACCTCCGCGCAGAAGCCGTCGGGGATGGCGAGCCACCCGTTGACGGTGGCTTTGCCGTCTTTCCAGGCTTGCTTGACCTTGTTCGGCACGGTGCGTGTCCTCCGTTGTTGTTCGGGGGAGGGTAGGCCGGGTGGGCAGCGGCGGCAACGGTGCCAGCCGCGCCCGCGCTCGCCGCCCGCGGCCCGGCGCGGAAGTCAGGCCGGCCGGTCGCGGCGGCGGCGGACTATCGCCAGGGCGTCGCGATGGCGGCTGCGCCGGTGCCGAGGGCCACGTCCGCCTGCGGCACCAGCGCCTTCCCATCCCAGCCGAACACCTGAAGACGCTGGCCGACCATGTCCTGCACCAGCATCGTCTTGCCGTCGCGGGAGAAAGCGATGCCCTGCGTCCATTGCCCGATCGGCGCCTCGGCGACTTGGTGCAGCCGGCCTTCGGCCAGCGCCAGCATGATCAAGCGGCCGGCGGACTGGTAAAGCGGGCTGTTGGCCGCCTTGGTTGTGCCGTTCTGGGCGCCGATGGCGAGGAACGCCCCGTCCGGCGACCACTTCAGGCCCTCCGGCGAGCGGCCAACGTCGAGCGTCTGGACCACGCGCATCGGCTGCGCCCGGAGGTCGATCAGGCTGACGGAGTCGATGTCGCCATCGCCGCGGCCCATGTTGGCGACGGCCGCCAATGTGCCGTCCCGGTTGATGTCGAGCGTGTACGGCGAGAGAGCGGTGGTCAGCGGTCGCTTGTCGATCGTGACGGCCGGTCCGTCGATGTGCAGCACGGAGATCTGGTTGTCGCCGTAGCGGCTGAGCAGCGCGGTCTTGCCGTCGGGCAGGAAGCCGATCCCGCCGGGCATCGACTTGGGATCGATCGCGACCGTGCCGGCATCGGAAAGGCGATGGTCCTTGACGGTGTAGACCGAGAGCGTGCCCGCCGTCCGGTTGGCCACCAGCGCCAGGGTGCCATCGGGGGAAACCCGCACGGTGGTGGCCCCGGGGCCGGCGGTCAGCGACTGGACGACCTTGGGCGGCGAGCTGGTCAGGTCGATGACGGATACCTGGTCGTTGGGCCCGATATCGCCCGGCGCGCCGGGCTGCACCTTGGTGGCCCCGGTCGCGATAGCCCAGGACTCGTCCGCCGCGATCCAGACGGCGGTGGGCGGCCCGACGACGCTGCCGGGCACGTCGAGGGTGAACAGCACCCGGGGCTTGCCCCCGAGGTCGATGACGCTGAGCGTATCGGGCTTGCCGTCCTTGGCCGCGACCTGGTTGCCTTCGACCATGACGGTGTGAGCATCGTTGGCGGACAGCGCGATATCGGCCCGGGCCCCGGCGGCGGGAAAGGTCAGGCTGACGGCGAGACTGACGGCAGCAGCGTGCAGTTTGGTCGGCATCGCGTTCCCCCTTGGGTGCATTCGTTTTGATGAACGCTATCCGAAGTGGCCGCAGGGTGCGAGAGGCGCTCGGAACGGCCGAGCTGCGTTCTGCGCCGGTCGGAGCCTTCTGTTCGCTCAAGACAAAGCGCGGCCGTGCCCGACCTGCGGCCCGGGACGGGGCGTCCGTCCCGGGAGACTGCCTAGGCGGCTTGGGCCAGCGTGACGCCGCAGGCGTCGAAGGCGGCGAACAACTTCGTCTTCTGCTCGGCCGTCAGCACCGGGTGCGGCGGGCGGATGGTCTCCCAGGCCGGGTCGCTTGCGTGGCGGGCGACGAGTGATTTGAGGTTGGGGATCAGGGTGGGGCCGGCGACGGCGCTGCGCAGGGCGGAGAGGCGGGTTTGCGCCGCCTCCGCGGCGGCCGGGTCGGACTGCCAGGCGGCATAGACGGCGGCGTTGGTGGCCGCCGACACGTTGGAGGCCGCCGAGATCGACCCGGCGCCGCCCGCCTGCAGGTTCTGCAACAAGTGGCTGTCGTCGCCGCAATAGACCTCGAAGCCGTCGGCGGCGAAGGCGTCGATGTAGCTCTTCGTGTTGGACCAGTCGCCGGTGCTGTCCTTGATGCCGCGCATCGCGCCGGGATGGGCGCGGAGCAGGCGCTCGATCAGCCCGACGGTGATCGGCACGGCCGATTGGGCGGGGAAGTGATAGAAGTAGAGCGCCAGCGCGCCGCCGACCCGCTGGATGATCTCGCTATAATAGGCGAACAGGCCGTCCTCGCTGGGGTTCTTGTAGAAGAACGGCGGCAGGACGAGGCAGCCGCGGCAGCCCAATTCGGCAGCCCGCCGGGCCATCAGCACGGTGTCGGTCAGCGCCGGCACGCCGACGCCCGGCAACATGCGGGCGGCGGGCAGGCCGCGCTCGACCAGGCCTTCGATCAGCGCGAGGCGCTCGGAGATGCCGAGCGAGTTGGCCTCGCCGGTGGTGCCCAGCACGCCCAGGCCGTCGGCGCCCTGCGCGAGCAGCCAGCGCGAATGGGCGGCCATGCGGTCGAGGTCGACCGAGAGGTCCGGCCGCATGGCGGTGAGAACGGCGACGTTGACGCCGCCATAGAGCGCGTTGTCCATCAGGGGCTTCCTTTCATGCGGCGCGGCATCCGGCCGGGCCAGGCGACGACATAATCTTCGAGATCGCCGGCCACGCGCTCGTCGACCGCCCGGCCGCGCACGGAGGCGCCGGCGGCATGCACGCTGGCCGGGTCGCCGGAGCGGAGGTGATGCCAGGGGAACAGGTCGCGCCCTTCCGCCAGCAGGCGGTACGCGCAGGACGGCGGCAGCCAGTCGATCTCGCGGACCATGGCGGGGGTGAGCGATACGCAATCGGGCACGTACTCGCGGCGATTGGCGTAGTTGCTGCACTGGCAGGTGCCGAGGTCGAGCAGGCGGCAGGCGACGTTGGTGAAGGACAGCTCCTCCGTGTCGTCGTCGCGCAGCTTGTGCAGGCAGCAACGGCCGCAGCCATCGCACAGCGACTCCCATTCACCGGGGGTCATCTCGTCGAGGGACTTGGTCCGCCAGAACGGCAGGGGGGTCCCGGAACGGGCGGGGGCAGCCATGGCGGGACTATCGCAGACACGTCCGGTCGGGACCAGAGCCGCGCGGCGAACGGTTGGCGGGTGGGCGCGTTGGGTGCGGGACCAACGGAGTTCCGAGCATGATCTACGCGCTTCTGGGTGCAGCGTTCGCCGTCGCGGGGGCCGACAAGCTGAGCGGCAACGAGGATTACGAGGAGTTGTTCGAGGATCTCGGCTGGTCGCGCGAGGGTATGGGCGCGGTCGCGATGGCCGAGATCGCGGGCGGGCTGCTGCTGGGGCTGCGGCGCACGCGGCGGACCGGGGCGGCGCTGCTGGCCGGGACCAGCGCGGCGATGCTGGCGAGCGAGCTGCAGCACGGGCGCACCAAGCTGGCGGGGCCGCGCGGCTTCCTGCTGGCGGCGTCGTTGATTGCGTTGATCGCGCCTGGACGGCCCTGAGCCGGGCGCCCCGGATGTCGGACACCGATCCCCGCAGCGCCTACCCGCGCGAGTTCCCCGGCGAGCAGCAACAGCCAGCGCCGGGGCTGAGCGCTGAGATGAACCCGAAGCCGGACCACGGCGAGGAGAGCTACGTCGGCAAAGGGTTGCTCGCCGGCAAGGTGGCGTTGATCACCGGCGGCGATTCCGGCATCGGCCGCGCCGTCGCGATCGCCTTCGCCCGCGAGGGCGCCGACGTGGCCATCGCCTACCTGCCGGTCGAGCAAGTGGATGCCGACGAGACCCGGCGGTGGATCGAGAAGGCGGGGCGGCGCGCGCTCCTGTTGCCCGGCGATCTCTGCGACGAGGCGTATTGCCGCACGCTGGTCGAGCGGACGGCGTCCGAGCTCGGCCGGATCGACGTGCTGGTCAACAACGCCGCCGCGCAGACGATCAACGAAACGCTGGACGACGTCACGGCCGCCGACCTCGAGAAGGCGTTCCGCACCAACGTGTTCGCGATCTTCCACCTTTGCCAGGCCGCCGCCGCGCACATGAAGCCCGGCGCGTCCATCATCAACACCGGCAGCGTGCAGGCCAAGATGGCCACCAAGAGCATGCTGATCTACGCGGCCACCAAGGGCGCGGTGTCGACGCTGACGGTGGGACTATCCAACCTGCTGGCGCCGCAGGGCATCCGCGTCAACTGCGTGGCGCCCGGCCCGATCTGGACGCCGATCCAACCCATCGCCAAGTCGCCGGACGAGTTGGAGAAGCTTGGTCAAACGATGAAGCTGGGCCGGGCCGGCCAGCCGGCGGAGCTCGCGGGCGCCTATGTTCTGCTCGCGTCGGCGGAGGGCAGCTACATGACCGGAGCGCTGTTGCCGGTCACCGGCGGCGAGTCGATGCTCTGAGGCGCTGTCACAGATCGGTGGGTAGGCAAAAATGAGGCAACAGCCACCGCGACCGGGGCGTTGTGGTCCCGGAACGTGAGTAAGGACGATCAATATGTCGACCCCCGATAGCCTCAAGGAAGTCTACACCGACGAGATCAAGGACCTGTGGTCCGCCAACGACCAGATGATCCGCGCAGTGCGCACGCTGACCGAAGGCGCGCATGACCCGAAGCTCAAGAAGCACCTCACCGGCTCGATCGACGGCATCCAGAAGCACAACGAAGTGCTGAAGGAACTGCTCCAGAGCGCCGACGCCGAAGTGTCCAAGGAGCATTGCAAGGGCATGGAGGGTCTCTGCGCCGAGGCACTCAAGCACGGCAAGGAAGAGGCGCCCGAGAACGAGGACCTGCGCGACATCGTCATCATCACGCAGTATCAGCGCATGTGCCATTACGGGATCACCGGCTTCGGTTCCGTCAAGGCGATCGCCAAGGCGCTGGCGATGAAGGATCACGTGACCAAGCTCGAGGGCATCGTGTCCGACATCTATGGCGCGGACGAGCTGACCAGCCAGATGGGCGAGAAGCTGGCCAAGGTCGCCGCCAAGCACGAGAAGGCTGCCCACAAGGCCGCCTAACTCGCTTACGACGACCGACTAAAAGGGCGGCGGTCGCGAGACTGCCGCCTTTTCCATGTCCGCCCGATTTGATTGGCGTGCCGTCCAGCTCTGGTGGCAACCTCGATCCCAACGAATAATCGGAGGGATCGGCCATGGCGCAGCGCATGAGGTTCGGCATCTTTCTGGCGCCGTTCCACCCGCCGGGGATCAACCCCACCCTGGCGCTGGAGCAGGACGTCGAGCTGATCGAGTGGCTCGACCGTTGCAGCTACGACGAGGCCTGGTGCGGCGAGCACCACTCCGCCGGCAGCGAGATCAGCGCCAGCCCGGAGATCTTCATCGCTTTTTGCGCGGCGCGGACGCGGTCGATCAAGCTCGGAACCGGCGTCGTCTCCGTGTCGTACCATAACCCGCTCTGGGTGGCGGAGCGGATCGTGCAACTCGATCACATGACGCGGGGCCGGGTCATGCTGGGGGTGGGGCCGGGCTCGCTGCCCACGGATGGCGTGATGGTCGGGTTGTCGCAGAAGGATACGCGGCGGCTGCTCGAGGAAGGCCTCGACGTGATCATGCGCCTGTTGCGCAGCGACGAGCCGGTCACGTTCAAGAACGATCGCTGGGATCTGCAGGAAGCCCGGCTGCATTTGCGGCCCTATTCCAACCTCGACGTGGCGGTGCCGGCGGTGGCCTCGCCCACGGGCGCCAGGCTGGCGGGCAAGCACGGCATCGGCATGCTGTCGGTCGGCGCCACCACCGCCTCCGGCTTCGACGCGTTGAAGCTGCATTGGGACGTGGTGGAGGCCGAGGCGGCGGCGCACGGGAAGCGCGTGGACCGGGCGCTGTGGCGGCTGGTCGGCATGGTGCATTGCGCCGACACCGCGGCGCAGGCGCGGGAAGACGTGAAATACGGAATCGAGCAGTTGTTCCACTATTTCCAAGACGTCGCGGCGTTCCCGCAGATGTCCGTCAGCGGCACCAACGCGGCGGAGATGATCGACTTCGTCAACGATAGCGGGCTGGGCGCGATTGGCACGACGGCGATGTGCAAGGCGCAGATCGAGCGTTTGTGGACGCAATCCGCGGGCGGCTTCGGGGCCTATCTGATGCTGGCGCATAACTGGGCGGACTTCGCGGCGACGCAGAAGAGCTACGGCCTGATCGCGCGCGAGGTGATGCCGCACTTCCAGGGCCAGCACGCGTCCACGATGGCCGCCGCTGCCCGCGCGCAAAAGGCGCGTCCCGATCTGGCGGCGGTGCACATGCGGGCCGTGGACGATGCCAAGGCGCGCTACGACGTCGAGCTGGCCGGCCGGAGCCGGGCCGCCGAGTAGGCTCAGCGGCCGGCGAGGCGGGCGAGCAGGCGGGCGGCAATCTTGGCCGGGAAGTGCCGCAGGATGATGGCGGGGCCGAGATTGCTGCGCTCGCGGCCGTAGCGCGCCGGCATCGGCACGTCGACGATGCGGGCGCCGAGGCGCGACAGGCGGACCAGCACGTCCGTCTCGAAGAAGAAGCCGCGATCGAGCGCGTCGAGCGGCAGCCCGGCGAGGGTGCCGGCGGTCATGGCGGTGTAGCCGTTCATGGGGTCGGACAGGGCGTGTCGGCCGGTCATGCGGCGTGCGAGCCACGAGATGACGACGTTGCCGACGACCCGGCTGGCCGGCATCGCGACCCGGTCGGCGCGGGTGGCGAGGCGGTTGCCCTTGGCGTAATCGGCCGCCCCCTCCAGCAGCGGGCGGAGCAGCGCGGGCAGGTCCGCCGGGTCCATCTGCCCGTCGCCGTCCAGCTTGACCACGATGTCGAACCCGGCGGCCAGGGCGGCCCGGTAACCCGTGACGACGGCCGCACCGACGCCCTGATTGGTCGCGTGGGGGAGGATGTGGACGCCCGGGGCATGGCGCCGGACGTGGTCGGCGGTGCCGTCCGGGCAGGCGTCGTCCACCACGAACACCGCGTCGACGACCGGCACCAGCCGCTCGAGCACGCCCATGATGTGCGCCCGCACGCGATAGCAGGGCACGACGGCGGCAATGCGCGGCGGGTGCGTCATGTCGCGCAGGCCGGCTAGGGCGGCGGCCTGACCGACCGGCGCATTATCAGCAGCGTGTCGGTTCCGCGGGTCGCCGTCTCTCGGGCGCGGGGCTCGCAGCCATAGGCGCGGAAGCCGAGGCTCTCGTAGAGGGCGATCGCGGCGTGGTTGGTCGGGGTCACGCTCAGGGTGACCTGCGGGAGGCGCTCGTCGGCGCGCGCGAGCAATGCGCGGAGCATCGCCCGCGCGATCCCGCGGCCGCGTTGCTCCGGCACCACGAACACACCGTTGATCGTGCCGCCGGGCTGCTCGGTGGAGCCGGGGCCGTCGTGCAGCCGGGCGACACCCACCATGACGTCACCGGCGATGGCAGCCACGGCATCGGCGCGGCCGAGGGTCTCGGCGAAGTGCTCGAGCGGACGCTCGCGCTCGTCCTGCCACAGCGTGCCGAAGCTGCCCGGGTCGACCCGGAGCGAATGCAACCGGATGGCGCGATACGCCGCCGCGTCGGCCGGGCCGAGCCGGCGCACGCGGAAGCGGGGTGCGCCATCGGCCACCCGCTCAGACGCGCTCGATCAGCGCCGCGATGCCCTGGCCGACGCCGATGCACATGGTCGCGATGGCCCGCTTGCCGCCGGTTTGCTCCAGGGCGTTGACCGCCGTCATGGCCAACCGCGCGCCGGACGCGCCGAGCGGGTGGCCCAGCGCGATGGCGCCGCCATGCGGGTTCACGCGCGGGTCGTCATCCTCCAGGCCGAGTTGGCGCAACACGGCGATCCCTTGGGAGGCGAAGGCCTCGTTCAGCTCGATGAGGTCGATGTCGGACAAGCGCAGGCCGGTCCGCTCCAACAGCTTGCGCACCGCGGGCGCCGGGCCGATGCCCATGATGCGCGGCTCGACCCCGATGGTGGTCATGGCGACGATGCGGGCACGCGGCGTCAGGCCATGGCGGCGGGCCGCGTCCGCGCTGGCGATCAGCAG
>CBDASO010000001.1:0-442117 GCA_965199665.1 Acetobacteraceae bacterium
GTCGGACTACGCGCCGGTGCAGGCCTTCGTGCTGCTGATGGCCCTCATCTTCGTCGCGGTGAACATCCTGATCGACATCCTCTACGGCCTGGCCGACCCCCGGGTCTCGACGGCATGAGCGCCACGGTCGCGACCGCCGGCGGCGGCACGCTGCGGCACGTCGCGTACGTGCTGCGATCCAACCCGGTCACCGCGGTCGCGGCAGCCGGGGCCACCCTGCTCGTGGTGATCGCCCTGTGCGCACCCTGGATCGTGCCCTACGACCCCATCGCCTCCAGCGTGCGCGAGGCGTTGCAGCCGCCCAGCGCCGCGCATTGGGCGGGCACGGACCAGCTCGGCCGCGACATTTTCAGCCGCATCATCAGCGCGACGCGGCTCGACTTGGTGATTGCCGTCTCCGCCGTCGGGCTGTCCTTCGTCGCCGGTGCCGTCATCGGCGGGTTCTGCGGCTATGGCGGCGGCAAGCTGGACCGCTGGGTCGGCCGGATCGTGGACGTGCTGATGGCGTTCCCGCTCTTCGTGCTGGCGATGGCGCTGGTGGCCGCACTCGGCAACCGGGTGGAGAACATCATCATCGCCACCGCGGTGATCAACCTGCCCTTCTACGTCCGCTTCGCGCGCGCGGAGGTGAACGTCCGCCGCAATGCCGGCTGGGTGGAGGCGGCACGGGCCTGCGGCGAGAGCCATCTGTCGGTGGTGCTGCGGGTGCTGCTGCCCAACGTGCTGCCGGCGATGGCGGTGCAGATCTCGCTCAACCTGGGCTGGGCGATCCTGAACGCCGCCGGGTTGAGCTTCATCGGGCTGGGCGTGACGGCGCCGACGCCGGAATGGGGCATCATGGTCGCCGAGGGTGCGCGCTTCATCACCACGGGGAAGTGGTGGCTGGTCGCCATGCCGGGCCTGGCGCTGATGCTGACCGTGCTGTGCTTCAACCTGCTCGGCGACGGCTTGCGCGACATCCTGGACCCACGGATGCGCACATGAGCTTGCTCCACGTCGAGAACCTCGCCGTCGAGTTCGCGACGCGGCACGGCCGGGTGCAGCCATTGCACGGGATCGATCTGGCCGTGGACCGCGGCGAGTCGCTTGGCGTCGTCGGCGAAAGCGGCTCGGGCAAGTCCGTCACCTCGCTGGCCATCATGCGCCTGCTGGACCGCGCCGGGCGGATCACGCGGGGCAAGATCCTGTTCGACGGGCGGGACCTCACCCGCGCGGGCTATGCCGATCTCCGCCGGCTGCGCGGCTCCGCCATCTCCATGATCTTCCAGAACCCCCGCGTGGCGCTGAACCCGATCCGCACGGTGGAGCGCCAGATCGCCGACGTGCTCCAGGCGCACGGCAAGGGCACCGACACCCGCGCGCAAGCCCTCGCCCTGCTCGACTCCGTCAAGATCCGCGACCCGGAGCGCCGCCTTCACGCCTATCCGCACGAGCTCTCCGGCGGGATGTGCCAGCGCGTCATGATCGCCATGGCGATCGCCTGCGAGCCCGCCTTGCTGATCGCCGACGAGCCGACCACCGGGCTGGACGTGACGACGCAGCAGACGGTGATGGAACTGCTGGCCGCCATCCAGGCCAAGCGCGACATGGCGCTGATCCTGATCACGCACGATCTCGGCCTGGCCGCCCGCTGGTGCGACCGCATCGCTGTGATGGAAGGGGGCCGCGTGGTCGAGACCGGCGCCACCGCGGCGCTGTTCGAAGCGCCGCAGCACCCCTACACGCAGCGCCTGGTCGCCGCCTCGCCGACCCGGCGCTCGACGCTGGCCTCGCTGACTCCGGACCCCACCCTCACCCAACCCTCTCCCGCCAGCGGGAGAGGGCCAGAAGACCGGGCAGGCACGCCGGCGCTGCTGGAACTGGTCACCCTGACGAAATCCTTCGACGCTACCCGCGCGGTGGACGACGTGTCGTTCCGGATCCCGCCCGGGGGCAGCCTCGGCCTGGTCGGGGAGAGCGGGTCCGGCAAGAGCACGCTGTCGCGCCTGATCACCCGCCTGATCGATCCCGACGCGGGCGACATCATCTTCCAGGGCGAGGCGATCGGCGCCATTCCGTCGCGCGACTTCCATCGCACGCCGCAGCGGCGGCAGATCCAGATCGTGTTCCAGGACCCGCACGACAGCCTCAACCCCCGCCACACCGCCTTCGACAGCATCGCCCACCCGCTCCGCCGGCTGGAGCACCTGCGCGACGGCGCAGCCCTGACCGAGCGCGTCCGCGAGAGCGCGCGCCGCGCCGGGCTGCCGGACGAGCTGCTGCAGCGATACCCGCACCAGCTTTCCGGCGGCCAGAAGGCGCGGATCGGCATCGCCCGCGCCATTGCGCCGCGCCCGCGCCTGCTGGTGCTGGACGAGCCCACCGCCGCGCTGGACGTCTCGGTCCAGGCCGTCGTGCTGCAGTTGCTGGACCGGCTCCGCCGCGAGGACGGCATCGGCCTGTTGTTCGTCAGCCACGACCTGAACGTGGTGCGCATGTTGTGCGACGAGTTGGTGGTGCTGCGGGGCGGCCGGGTCGTGGAGGCGGGGCCGGCCGCGGCGATCTTCGCGCAGCCGGCGGCGGAGTACACCCGGGAATTGCTGGCCGCGATCCCCTACTTCGAACCGAACGCGGCGCGCGCGGGAGAGCTCGTCGGTTGAGCTGGCTCGTCGGCACCGATATCGGCGGCACCTTCACCGACATCGTTGCCGTCGAGCCCGACAGCGGCGAGACGCGGGTGGCCAAGGTGCCGTCCCGCCCGGACGCGCCGGTCGACGCGATGCTGGACGCCATCGCCGCCGTCGGCCTCCGGACCGGAGAGGTCGCCCGTTTCGTGCACGGCACCACCCGCGTGACCAACGCCATCGTGCAGGACCGCCTGCCGCCGATCGCGCTGATCGCCACCGCCGGCTTCGAGGACGTGCTGGAGATCGGCCGCTACCGCCGCCGCGACCTGTACGACCTCACGCTCCCGCCCAAGGCGCCGCCGCTGGTGCCGCACGAGCGCTGCTTCGGCCTGGCCGAACGCCTCGACCACACCGGCGCCGTCACCCTGGCCCCCGACGCCGCCGAGCTCGACCGCATGGTCGCCTGGGTCGCGGCCTCCGGCGTGCAATCCGTTGCCGTCAGCCTGCTGCACGCCTACGCCAACCCGGCACACGAGCTCCTGGTCGCCGAACGCCTGCGCGGCGTGGTGCCGTTCCTGTCGTTGAGCCACGAGATCAACCCGGAAGCGCGCGAATACGAGCGGACCTCGTCGACGACCATCAACGCCGCCGCCATGCCGATCGCCGCCGGCTACCTGTCCGAGCTGGAGGAGCGGCTGCCGCTGGGCCCCGGCCTGCAGGTGTTCCACTCCGCCGGCGGCATGGTCTCTACCGCGACCGCCAAGCGGCGCCCGATCGTCATGGCCATGTCCGGCCCGGCCGCCGGCGTCGCCGCCTCGGTCGGCATCGCCCGCCAGCTCGGCCTGCTCCGCGTGCTGACCTTCGACATGGGCGGCACCACCACCGATGTCTGCCTCGTCGTGGACGGCGAAGCCGCGGTGACCGACACCAGCCAGAAGGGCGACCGGCCGCTGCGGCAGCCCATGCTCGCCGTGCAATCCATCGGCGCGGGCGGCGGCTCCATCGTGCATCGGGGAGCGGGCGGCCTCGCCGTCGGGCCACAGAGCGCCGGCGTGGTGCCCGGCCCCGCCTGCTACGGCAATGGCGGCAGCCTGCCGACCATCACCGACGCCAACGCCGTGCTCGGCTACCTCGACCCGGCGGCCCGCCTTGGCAGCGAGATCCGCATCGACGTCGACGCCGCCCGCACCGCCCTCGCGCCCATCGCGGCCGCGCTCGGCCTCGACATCGTGCAGACCGCGCTCGGCATCATCCAGGTCGCCAACGCGACCATGGCCCGGGCGCTGCGCCGGGTCACGGTGGAGCGCGGCGTGGATGGGCGGGACTGCGCGCTGCTCGCCTTCGGCGGCGGTGGCCCGATGCATGCGGCCGGGCTGGCGGACATCTACGGCCTCGACGAGATCATCGTGCCGGCGGCGTCCAGCGCCTTCTCCGCGCTGGGCTGCCTCACCGCCGACCAGAGCTTTCTGCACCAGCAATCCGTCCGCCTGACGCTCGACGGCCTCGACCCGGCCGATCTGGAGCGGCGCCTGGTCGACCTCCGCCGCATCGCCATGGCCCCGCTGCTCGACGCCGGTCTCGCCGCGGCGGATATCGAGCTCAGCTACGTCGCCCTCCAGCACTACGAGGCGCAAAGCGACACCACCGCCATTCCCTTCACCCTGCCGGTCGACCTCGCCACCCTGCGCGCCGATTTCCAGGCGCAGCACCATCGGCTCTACGGCTACTCGACTGTCGAGCCCAGCATCATCGAAGGCGTCCGCGTCCAAGCCCGCGTGCCCTCCACCACCCAGGCGACCCGGCCGCGCGCCGGCACCGGCCAAGCGGACGGGACCCGCATCTGCAGCTTCCCCGGGGCCGTCGGCGTCCCGACCGCGATCATCGCCCGCGACGGCCTCGACCGCATCGTCGCCGGCCCGGCGATCATCACCGATGCCTGGTCCACCATCGTGGTCCCGCCGGGCTGGCTGGCGGCCCCGGCCGAAGGCGGCCACCTCCGCATGACCCGGAGCGCAGCGTGACCCCGCTCGACCCGTTCACCGTCGAAGTCATCCGCCACGGCCTTTCCGCGGCGGCCGAGGAGATGAGCCTCGTCCTGATGCGCTCGGCCCGCTCGCCCCTGCTGCGCGAGGCCGGCGATCTCTCCTCGACCATCACCGATGCGTCAGGCGACCTGATCGCGCAGGGCCGCGACATCCCGGTCCATCTCGGCGCCATGGCGTACACGATCCGCGAGCTGCTGAAGGTCCATCCCCTCGAACGGTTCACCGAGGGCGACGCGCTGATCTACAATCTCGGCGCGCTGGGCGGGAACCACCTCAACGACGTCAAGGTCGTCCGCCCCGTCTTCGTGGACGGCACCGTGATCGCCTTCGCGCTCAGCCTGGCGCATTGGCCCGATATCGGCGGCACCTGGCCCGGCAGCTACCTGGCCGACGCCACCGACACGTTCCAGGAAGCGATCCGCATCCCGCCGGTGCCGATCGCCACCGCCGCCGGGCTGAACCAGGCCGTGCTGGACATGATCACCGCCAATGTCCGCGACCCCGTCTCCGCCGCGGGCGACCTGCTCGGCCAGATCGCCGCCACCGCGGTCGCCGCCCGGCGGCTGCAGGACCTCTGCCGGACGCACGGCACCGACACTTTCCTGCGCACGCTCGACCGCCTGCACGACCTGTCGGAGGCCGAGATGCGCGAGGCGATCGCCGCCTTGCCCGACGGCGTCTACGAGGGTGCCGACACGCTCGACCCCCTCCGGCCCGGCGACCCCCCGCCCCGCCTCCACGTGCGCATCACGATCGATGGCGACCATGCCACCTTCGACCTGTCCGGCAGTGCCGACCGGCTGCCCAATTTCTGCAACACCACACCCTTCATCGCCGCCTCCGCCATCATCTACGCCGCCCGCCTGCTGAGCGGCCGCGACATGCAGCAGAATGCCGGCGCGCTCCGCCCGCTGACGGTGGTCACCCGGCCCGGCTCGATCTGCGAACCCGGTTGGGACGCCCCGGTCGCGGCCGGCAACCACGAAACCTCCATGCGCATCGTCGACGCGGTGATCGACGCGATGAAGGACGTGGTGCCGCATCGGCTCGCCGCCGGCGGCCCGACCACTGCCGGGCTGCTCGCCTTTGCCGAGAAGCGGCCCGACGGCGGCTGGCGCCTTCTGTATGAAGTGCATGGCGGCGGCGAAGGCGCGCGGCACGACCGCGACGGCAGCCCGGCCACCCGCGTCCACATGACCAATACCGCCAACACGCCGGCCGAGATGATCGAAGCCACCTACGCGCTAGCCGTCGAGCGCCAAGCCATTCGCCGCGGCACGGGCGGCGGCGGCCAGTTCCGTGGCGGCGATGGCGTCGTCCGCGCCTATCGCGTGCTGGCGCCGACCCTGCTGCTGACCACCTGCGTCGAGCGCATGCAGGTGCCGCCCTACGGCCTGCACGGCGGCGCGCCCGGCTCCCCCTTCCGCATCACGCTGGACCGCGATGGCGTGACGACGACGCTCGGCGGCAAGGCCAATCTCGTGCTTCATGGCGGCGACCTCGTCACCATCGAAACCTCGGGCGGCGGCGGCTACGGGAGCACCTCGTGAGCCTCGCCGCCCTCGAGGCTCAGGTCGCCCGCGACCTCGAGCGCATCGACCACCCCGCGATGCCGTGGCTCGAGCCCCGCATCGCCCCGGACGGCACGGCGGCGCTCGACGTGCTGATCGTCGGCGGCGGCCAGTCCGGTATCGCGACCGGCTTCGGCCTGCGGCGCGCCAAGGTGGGCAACATCCTGGTCATCGACGCCGCTCCGCGCGGCGGGGAAGGGCCCTGGCGTTCCTTCGCCCGCATGGGGACGCTGCGCAGCCCCAAGGACTATACCGGGCCCGACCTCGATGTCCCGAGCCTCACCTACCGCTCCTGGCACGAGGCCCGGTTCGGCGTCGCAGACTGGGACGCGCTCGGCCTGATCGCGCGCGAGCACTGGGCCGATTACCTGCTCTGGGTCCGCGACGTAACCGGCGTTCCGGTCCGCAACGGCGTCCGCATGACCGGGGTCGCGCCCGCGGGTCCCGGCTTGCTGGCCGTCGAGATCGAGGAAGGCGGCCGCCGCTCGGTGCGGCACACCCGCAAACTGGTGCTGGCCACCGGGCAGGACGGGTTGGGGCGCTGGTGGATGCCGCCCGCCATCGAGGCGCTGCCGGCCGATCGCCGGGCGCACGCAGCCGAGCCGATCGACTTCGCCGCCCTGGCCGGCAAGACCGTGGCCACCATCGGGCTCGGCGCTTCCGCGCTGGACAACGCGGCCGCGGTGCACGTGTTCTGCCGGCGCGAGCGGCCGCAATTGATCCAAAGCTATCGCTGGCTCACCTTCACCGGCTTCCTGCGCCACCTCGGCGACCTCGACGATGCCTGGCGCTGGCGCTTCATGTCGCAGGTGCTGGGCCGCCGCGAAGGGTTTCCGCAGCCGACCTGGGACCGGTGCGCGCGCTGGCCCAACTTCCATCTCCACACGGGCTCGCCCATCGACGGCGCCCGGCCGGTCGGCGACGGGGTCGAGCTGACCGTCGCGGGCCGGCCGGTCCCGGTCGACTTCGTCATTGCCGGCACCGGCATGGACATCGATCTCGCCCATCGCCCGGAGCTCGCCGCCCTGGCCCCGCACGTCGCGAGCTGGGCCGACCGCTACACCCCGCCCGCCGACCTCCGCGACGATCGGCTGGGCCGCTACCCCTATCTCGCCCCCGATTACAGCCTGACGGAGAAGGTCGCGGGCGCCGCGCCGCACCTGGCCGACATCCACGTCTTCTCCATCGCCTCTACCATGAGCTTCGGCCCGTCCGGCTCCTCGATCAACGCCATGACGACGGCGGTCCCCAAGCTGGTCAGCGGTTTGACGCGCGGCTTGTTCCAGGCCGATCTTGAGCGCCATTGGGCCAGCTTTGTCGCCTACGACGTCCCGCAAGCGGAGTTGACCCGGTGAGTCCCTCCCGCATCCTCCAACGCGACCTCCGCGCCACCCCGCCCGTCGCCCGACGCGGCGACGGCATCTACCTGCACCTCGGTGACGGGCGGACGATCATCGACGGGTCCGGCGGTGCGGCGGTGGCGTGCCTCGGGCACGGCAACCGCCGGGTCGCGGCGGCGATGGCGGCGCAGGCCGAACGCGTGGCGTACGCACATACCGGCTTCTTCACCTCCGAGCCGGCCGAGGCGCTGGCCGAGCTGCTGCTGGCGGACGAGCCCGGCGGGCTGACCCACGCCTTCTTCGCGTCGTCGGGATCGGAGGCGATGGAGGCCGCGGTCAAGCTGGCGCGGCAATACTGGCTGGAGTGCGGCGAGCCCGGGCGCGTGAACCTGATCGGCCGCCGCCTCGGCTATCACGGCACCACGCTGGGCGCGCTGGCGGCCGGCGGGCACGTGGCCCGGCGCGCCCCGTTCGAGCCGCTGCTCGGCCCCGCCTTCCCCAAGGTGTCGCCCTGCTTCGCCTATCATTACCAGGCGCCCGGCGAAACCGACGGGGAGTACGTGGCCCGCCTGGCCGCCGAGCTGGAGGCCGAGTTCCAGCGCCTCGGCCCGGCCACGGTCGCGGCCTTCGTCGCCGAGACGATGGTGGGGGCGACGACCGGCTGCGTGGCCGCCGTGCCGGGCTACTTCGCCGCCATCCGCGCCGTGTGCGACCGGCACGGCGCGCTGCTGGTGCTGGACGAGGTGATGTGCGGCATGGGGCGCACCGGCACGACCCACGCCTGGGCGCAGGAAGGCGTCGCGCCCGACATCCAGGCCGTGGCCAAGGGTTTGGGCGGCGGCTACGCGCCGATCGGCGGCATCCTGGTCGCCGGGCGCGTGATCGACGCGCTGCGGGCGGGCTCCGGCGGCTTCCTGCACGGGCAGACCTACCAGGCGCACCCGGTCGCCTGCGCCGCCGCGCTGGAGGTGCAGCGGATCGTGCGGGAGCAGGCACTGGTGCCGGCCGCCGCGTCCGGCGGAGCGTTGCTGGAGCGGCTGCTGCCGGACCGGTTCGGCAACCACGCCCATGTGGGCGACATCCGCGGCCGCGGCCTGTTCTGGGCGCTCGAGTTCGTCGCCGACCGCGCCACCCGCACCCCGTTCGACCCGGCGCGCGCCGTCGCCGACCGGGTCAAGACGGCGGCGCTGGATCGCGGTCTGGCGATCTACCCGGGCAGCGGCACCGCCGACGGCGTCCGCGGCGACCACGTCATCCTGGCGCCTCCGTTCATCTCGACGGCCGGCGAGCTGGCCGACATGGTCGAGCGGCTCGGGGCCGCGGTTGACGCCGTCTTCGAAGGCGGCGAGATGGCACGGCCGCGCAACGGCTGAGGAGCGATGTTCGATGCAATTCCGTAACCTGGGCCAGTCCGGCCTGCGCGTCTCCGCCGTCGGGCTCGGCTGCAACAATTTCGGCGGCCGCATCGACTTGGACGCCACCCGCGCCGTGATCGGCCAGGCGCTCGACAGCGGCATCACCCTGTTCGACACCGCGGACGTCTATGGCGAGCGCGGCGGCTCGGAGAGCTGCATGGGCGAGGTGCTCGGCGAGGCCCGCAAGCGGATCGTGCTGGCGACCAAGTTCGGCATGCCGATGGACGATTCCGGCGCGATGGAAGGCGGCTCCCGCCGCTACGTGTTCGCGGCCGTCGAGGCCAGCCTCCGGCGGCTCAAGACCGACTGGATCGACCTCTACCAGCTGCACCGCGCGGACCCGCGCACCCCCATCGCGGAAACGCTGCGCGCGCTGGAGGATCTCTCCCGCGCCGGCACCATCCGCTACTACGGCTGCTCCAACCTGCCGGCCTGGCAGGTGGTGGAGGCCGAATGGACGGCGCGCTCGCTCAACCTGTCCGGTTTCGTGTCGTGTCAGGACGAGTATTCGCTGCTGGTGCGCGACGCCGAGCGGGACCTGCTGCCGGCCATGCGCCGCTACGGGCTTGGCCTTCTGCCCTACTTCCCGCTCGCCAGCGGGTTGCTGACCGGCAAATACCGCCGCAACAACCCCATGCCGGCGGAAGCGCGCCTTACCAAGACGCAGCGCCTGGCCGACCGCTACCTCACCGACAAGAACTGGGCGATCTCGGAGAAGCTGATCGATTTCGCCGAGGCGCGCGGCCTCTTGCCGGTGCAGCTCGCCTTTGCGTGGCTGCTGGCACGCGAGCCGGTGTCCAGCGTGATCGCCGGGGCGACCAAGCCGGAGCAGGTGACGGAGAACGCGGCAGCCGGCGACGTCGCGCTATCGGCCGACGACCTGGCCGAGATCGACCGGATCACCGCCGGTTGAACGACGCGCTGCGGGTCGCGATCGTCGGCGTCGGCAAGATCGCGCGGGACCAGCACGTCCCGTCGATCGCGGCGGTGCCGGGGATCCATCTGGTGGCGACGGCCAGCCGGCACGGGACGGTGGACGGCGTGCCGGGCTTCCCGTCGCTGGAGGCGTTGCTGCGCGACGGGCCCCCGATCGACGCGGTGGCGCTGTGCACGCCGCCACAGGTGCGCCGGGCGCAGGCGGCCCTCGCGCTGGCGGCGGGCAAGCACGTGCTGATGGAGAAGCCGCCGGGCGCCACCGTGTCGGAGTTGGCGCCGTTATGCGCGGCGGCCGAGGCGGCCGGGCTGACGCTGTTCGCTGCGTGGCACTCCCGCTTCGCCGCCGCGGTCGCGCCGGCCCGCGCCTTTCTGGCCGCGCACCCGCCGCATCGGGCGACCATCACCTGGAAGGAGGACGTGCGCGTCTGGCATCCCGGGCAGGACTGGTTGTGGCAGCCCGGCGGGCTCGGCGTGTTCGACCCCGGCATCAACGCCCTGTCGATCCTCACCGCGATCCTGCCGCGGCCGGTCTTCCTCACCGCGGCCCAGCTCGCCTTTCCAGCCAACCGCGCCTCGCCCATCGCCGCCGAGCTGACGGGAACGGACGCCGCCGGCCTGGCTCTGGCGGCGAGCTTCGACTTCCGTCAGACCGGGCCGCAGAGCTGGGACATCGAGCTGCGCACGGACGGGGGCACGCTGCTGCTCTCCCAGGGCGGCGCGGCGCTGCACCGGGACGGGGCGCCGCAGCCGCTCGCGGCGCAAGCGGAGTATCCCGCGCTCTACCGCCACTTCGTCGACCTGGTGCGGGGCGGACGCAGCGACGTCGACCCGGCGCCCCTCGCCCTCGTCGCCGACGCGTTTCTGATGGGCGCACGTCAAACGGCCGAGCCGTTTGATTACTGACGCATAGACGGCATCGGCGCGGTGTCGCATGGTCCCGGAAACGGAGGGGAACGGGACGATGATCACGCGACGCACAGGCCTCATCCTCGGTGCGGCTGCCGCAGCCGCGCTGCCGGCCGGTTTGGCCCGGGCGCAGGGCAAGGGGACGATCGGCGTCGCCATGCCGACCAAATCCTCCGCCCGTTGGATCGACGACGGCAACAACATGACCAAGGCGCTGCAGGCGCTCGGCTACCGGGTCGACCTGCAATATGCCGACGACGACATCCCCAACCAGCTTTCCCAGATCGAGAACATGGTCACCAAGGGCGACAAGGCCCTGGTGATCGCCGCCATCGACGGCACCACCCTGTCCGACGTGCTCAAGCAGGCGGCCGCTTCCGGCATCAAGGTGCTCGCCTATGACCGGCTGATCCGCAACACGCCGAACGTCGATTACTACGCGACCTTCGACAACTATCAGGTCGGCGTGCTGCAGGCGACGTCCCTGGTCAAGGCGCTGGGCCTGCCGGAGGCGGCGGGACCGTTCAACATCGAGCTGTTCGGCGGCTCGCCGGACGACAACAACGCCTACTTCTTCTACAACGGCGCGCTGTCGGTGCTGCAGCCGTTCATCGACTCCGGCAAGCTCAAGGTCGTGAGCGGGCAGGTCGGCATGGACAAGGTGTCCACCCTGCGCTGGGACGGCGCGACGGCGCAGGCGCGCATGGATAACCTGCTGAGCGCCTTTTACACGGACAAGCATCTCGACGCCGTGCTGTCGCCCTACGACGGGATCTCGATCGGCATCCTGTCCTCGCTCAAGGGCGTCGGTTACGGCAGCGGCAACACCAAGATGGCCTATGTCAGCGGCCAGGACGCGGAAGTGCCGTCGGTCAAGTCGATCCTGGTCGGCGAACAATATTCGACGGTGTTCAAGGACACGCGCGAGCTGGCCAAGATCGCGGCGCAGATGGTGGACGACATGCTCGCGGGCAAGACGGTGCCGGTGAACGACACCACGACCTACAATAACGGCGTCAAGGTCGTCCCGGCGACGCTGCTCAAGCCGGTGGTGGTGGACAAGAGCAATTGGGAACCGGTTCTGGTGGAGAGCGGCTACTACAAGAAGGGTCAGATCAACTGACGCCGGGCGGGGCGGCGACGCCCCGCCATCGGGAGGGCGCAATGGCGGACATCCTGGAGATGCGCGGCATCGGCAAGAGCTTCGCCGGCGTGCACGCGCTCCGCGACGTGAACCTGTCGGTCCGGGCGGGCGAGATCCACGCGGTCGTCGGCGAGAACGGCGCGGGCAAATCCACGCTGATGAAGGTGCTGAGCGGGGTGTATCCGCATGGCAGCTTCGACGGGACCATCATGTTCGACGGGCAGGAGCGGCGCTTCGGCGGCGTGGCCGACTCGGAGGCGATCGGCATGGTGATCATCCACCAGGAGCTGGCGCTCATCCCCTTGCTCTCCATCGCGGAGAACATCTTCATCGCCAAGCCGCCCGGCCGCTTCGGCATCATCGACCGCGGCGAGGTGTATCGCCGCAGCAAGGCCCTGCTCGCCACCGTGGGCCTCGACGGGAACCCGGACACGCTGGTGACCAACCTCGGCGTCGGCAAGCAGCAGCTGGTCGAGATCGCCAAGGCGCTGTCCAAGGACGTCAAGCTGTTGATCCTGGACGAGCCGACCGCGAGCCTCAGCGAGAGCGACAGCGCCAAGCTGCTGGACCTGCTGATCGAGTTCCGCCGCCGCGGCATCGCCTCCATCATGATCAGCCACAAGCTCAACGAGATCCTGCGCGTGGCCGACCGCATCACCGTGCTGCGCGACGGCCGCACGGCCGACACGATCGACACCGCCGACGGCGCGGTGGAGGAGGACCGGATCATCCGCCGCATGGTGGATCGCGACCTCAACCAGCGCTTCCCGCCGCGCGAGCGGCACCGGGGAGCGGACGAGGTGATCTTCGCCGTGGAGAACTGGCGGGTGCACCATCCGCTGCACGCCGAGCGGGTGGCGGTGCGCGACGTGAACCTCCAGGTGCGCCGGGGCGAGATCGTCGGCATCGCCGGGCTGATGGGCGCGGGGCGGACGGAGCTGGCGATGAGCCTGTTCGGCCGCTCCTACGGCCAGAACATCAGCGGGCGGGCCATCATGGAGGGCCGGGAGGTCGACCTGTCGACCGTGCGCCGGGCGATCGACGCCGGGCTGGCCTACGTGACGGAGGACCGCAAGGCGCTGGGGCTGCTGCTATCCGATGACATCCGCAAGAACATCTCGCTCGCCAACCTGCCCGGCATCGCGCCCGGCCGGGTGATCGACGACGTCAGGGAGATGCAGGTCGCGGGCAGCTACCGCGACAAGATGCGCATCCGCTCGTCCGGCATCTACCAGCAATCGGCCACGCTGTCGGGCGGCAACCAGCAGAAGGTCGTGCTGGCCAAGTGGCTGTTCACCGACCCCAAGGTGCTGATCCTGGACGAGCCGACCCGCGGCATCGACGTCGGCGCCAAATACGAGATCTACGTGTTGATCAACCAACTGGCCGAGCAGGGCCGCGGCGTGCTCGTCATCTCGTCGGAGATGCCGGAGCTGCTCGGCCTGTGCGACCGGATCTACGTCATGAACGAGGGCGCCTTCGTGGGCGAGTTCGACCGCGAAGAGGCGAGCCAGGAAGCCATCATGCGCACCGTGGTGCGCAGCGCAACGAGGACCGCGGCATGAGCGAAGAAAGGCTGGGTTCCGCCCCCGCCGGCGCAGCGAAGGACCCGGTGGCGCATCGCGGCTTCCTGAAGAACAACCTGCGCGAATACGGCATGATGCTGTCGCTGTTCGCCATCATGCTGTTCTTCCAGTTCATGACGGACGGGACGCTGCTGCGGCCGCTCAACCTGACCAACCTGGTGTTGCAGAACAGCTACATCGTGGTGATGGCGCTCGGCATGCTCTTGGTGATCGTGACCGGTCACATCGACCTGTCGGTCGGCTCGGTAGCGGGCTTCGTGGGCGCCGTCGCGGCGGTGCTGATCGTCAAATGGGGCCTACCCTGGGGCGTGGCGGTGGTGCTGTGCCTCGGGGTGGGTGCGGCGGTCGGCGCGGCGCAGGGCTGGTTCGTGGCCTGGCTGCGCATTCCCTCCTTCATCGTGACGCTGGCGGGCATGCTGGTGTTCAAGGGGTTGGCGCTGGCCGTACTGGCCGGGCAATCCGTGGGGCCGTTCCCGCTCCAATTCCAGAAGCTGTCCTCCGGCTTCATCGGGGAGGCGGTGCCGGGCTTCTCCTTCGGCGCCGGGCCGTTCTACCTCACCTCGTTCCTGATCGGTGGCGTCCTGACCGCGGCCATGATCTACGGCGCCGTGCGGACCCGCGTGCGCCAGGAGCGACACGGCACGGAAACGGAGCCGCGCGGCTTCTTCATCGTCAAGAACGTCGTGCTGGCCACCGTCGTGATGGCGTTCGTCTACCTGATCGCCAGCCATCGCGGCCTGCCCAACGTGCTGGTCATCATGACGCTGCTGATCGTGCTCTACGGCTTCGTCACCGCGCGCACCACGGTAGGCCGGCAGATCTACGCGGTGGGCGGGAACGAGCGCGCGGCCAAGCTCTCCGGCATCCCCACCGAGCGGCTCACCTTCCTGACCTTCGTCAACATGGGCGTGCTGGCAGCGCTGGCCGGGCTGGTGTTCGCCGCCCGGCTGAACACGGCGACGCCCAAGGCCGGGGCGGGCTTCGAGCTGGACGTGATCGCGGCCTGCTTCATCGGCGGCGCCTCGGCCTATGGCGGCGTGGGGCGCGTGGGCGGCGCGGTGATCGGCGCGCTGATCATGGGCGTGATGAACAACGGCATGTCCATCATGGGAATCGGCATCGACTATCAGCAGGTCATCAAGGGCATCGTGCTGCTCGGCGCCGTCTGCCTGGACGTCTACAACCAGCGGCGCTGATCAGGCCCGGCGCCGGCAGGCGCCTTCTGCATCAGGCGCCGGCAGGCGCCTTCCGTATCAGGCGTGGGCGCCGACAGGCGCCTCTCGGATCAGACTTCGGCGCGGACCCGCGCCGTCCAGTCGGCGAGCACGTCGTCCAGCGTGCGCTCCCACGGGATCGCCGGTTGCCAGCCCAGCAGCCGCCGGGCCAGCGACGCGTCGCCGCAGACGCTCGGCACGTCCGTGGCCCGTTGCCGCGCCGGCTGCGGGCGGATCTCGGCCGCCACGCCGGCCGCGGCAAGCAGGTGCTGAAGGATGTCGCCGATCCGCCGGGTCTGGCCGGAAGCGATGTTGACGATCGTGCCGGGCGCGAGATCGTCGACCCGGCGCAGGATCGCCGCATAGGCCGCGCACACGTCGCGCACGTCCAGGAAGTCGCGCAGGGGATCCAGATTGCCGACCTCCATCACCGCCGGCTGCCGCCCGGCCGCGATGCGCGCCACCTGCCGCGCGAAGGCCGGCACCACGAAGGCCTCGGTCTGGCCCGGCCCGGTATGATTGAATGGCCGCGCGCGGATCACCCGCAGGCCTTGCGCCGCCATGGCGCCGAGCGCCAGGTCGGCCGCGGCCTTGGTCGCGCCATACGTGCCGAGCGGAGCCAGCAGCGCCGACTCGTCCAGCGGGGCCGCGTCGCGAAAGCTGGCACCGTAGGTCTCCGCGCTGGAGACGAACAGCATGGTGCAGCCCGGCGCCTCCGCCAGGATCGCGCGACCGACGTTGAGGGTACCGCCCAGATTGATGCGCCAGGCCCGGTCCGGATCGTTGCTGGCCTCGCCCACCGCCGCCACGGCGGCCAGGTGCACCAACGCGTCCGGCCGGGCGGCCACGATGCCGGCCGACACGGCCGCCGCGTCCGTCACGTCGAACGGCGCCGCCTCCACCGTGGCGCCCGCCAACTCCCGCCGGAGCAGCGGCAGCAGGGTTTGACCAACGAAACCCGACGCGCCCGTGACCAGGACGTGCCGCGGCGGCACCTAGCCCACCATGCGCGCGCGATGCCGGGCCAGATCCGCGTCGACCATCTCGGCCACCATGTCGGCCAGCGACACCTCCGGCGACCAGCCGAGCTGCTCCTTGGCCTTGGACGCGTCGCCGAGCAGCACGTCGACCTCGGCCGGGCGCATGAAGCGCGGGTCGATCCGCACCTTCTCCTCGTAGTTCAGCCCGACATGGGAGAAGGCGAGCTGGCAGAGGTCGCGGATGCTGTGCGTCTGCCCCGTCGCGATCACGTAATCGTCCGCCTTGTCCTGCTGCAGCATCAAGTGCATCGCGCGGACGTAGTCGCGGGCATGTCCCCAATCGCGCTTGGCGTCGAGGTTGCCCAGCGCCAGCTCGTCGGCCAGCCCCAGCTTGATACGCGCGGCACCGTCGCTGACCTTGCGGGTGACGAACTCGATGCCGCGCAGCGGGCTTTCATGGTTGAACAGGATGCCGCTGCTGGCGTGCAGCCCGAAGCTCTCGCGGTAGTTCACCGTCATCCAATGCCCATAGAGCTTGGCGACGCCGTACGGCGAGCGCGGGTAGAACGGGGTGCGCTCGGACTGCCGGGGCTCCTGGATCAGGCCGAACATCTCGGACGACGACGCCTGGTAGAACTTCGCCTCCGGCCGCATGAGCCGCACCGCCTCCAGCACGTTGCCAGCCCCCAGCGCCGTCACCGACCCGGTGAGCAACGGCTGCTGCCACGACGCCGCAACGAAGCTCTGCGCGGCGAGGTTATAGACCTCGTCCGGCTTGACGTCGCGCAAGATGCGGATGAGCGACGAGATGTCGATCAGATTGCCGTCGACCATCTCGACATGCTTGAGGATGCCGAGCCACCGCAACCGCTCCCCGATCACGTCCGACGACGCGGAGCGCCGCATGAGCCCGACGACCCGATACCCCTTGCCGAGCAGCAGCTGCGCCAGATAGGCGCCATCCTGTCCTGTAACGCCGGTGATGAGTGCTGTGGGCATGGGTCCTACTGTACGGCTACGAGGTGCCGGGTAAACCAGAGATAGGCCCAGCGAACAAGGTGGGGGCTGGCGGCCCTCGATCCACACACTGCCCGGAGCAAGATCAAAATGGGCGCCTCGTCCATAATTCGGGAATGTTACGTTGGTGCATTTGCTTGTGCACTCAATGGATTGGACGTAAAGCTTCGAAATCGACGGGTTATTCCACCTTACGGCTCAAGGTTCGCGACATTGGTCCCGCTGAGTTTCTCCCGTTCCCGGCCTGCTTCGGGCCGCGCGAAACCTCCCGAGTCGAAGGCGTCGTTCGCACGAGCAGACGCTTTGCGGGATCGGGGCGAGTGGGTCGCCGCCGTGAAGGCCTATGAAGACGGATTGCAGGCGGCGCCGCAATCCTTCCCGCATTGGGTGCAACTCGGCAACGTTGCCAAGGAGGCCGGGCAACTCGACACCGCCTGGCTCGCCTACTCGCACGCACTCGCCCTCGACGCCAACGATGCCGACCTTCACCTCCAACTCGGACATTTGGCTACGCGTTGCGACGACAACGCAGCCGCGCAAGGCCATTACGAGCGCGCCATCGCCCTCGGGACGGCTCGCCCGGGCCTGCGGCTCGCACTCGCGGAGCTCGCGCGCGACCGGCAGGACTGGACCGCAGCGTCGACGCACTTCCGCGCGTTCCTTGAGGAAGACGAGACGGCCGGCGACATTTGGGTGCAGTTCGGGCATGCATTGAAGGAAAGTGGCGAGGTCACCCGCGCGGCCGCGGCGTATCGCCGCGGCATCGATTGCGGCGCCGACCCGGCCGATGCGTATCTCCATTTGGGGCATCTGCATCACCGCGCCGGCGATGCAGAACAATCCACGCTTTATTATACGCATGCCTTGCGGGCCGGCAGCCGGGACGAGCACGCCTTGAGGCGCGCGCGCCGCTCGGTGCTCGAGCCCGCGGTGTTGACGGCGTTGGAGCGGGTGCGCCCCGGCAGCGCCGCACCGTGGCGCGCCCAGCGCCCCGGGCGCCGCGAACCGAGCTTCGCGGCGCTGATGCTCGAGTGCGCCGCCGCCGACACGGCCCCGAAACCGCAACGCCCCTGACGGGCGTTCGAGCGACAGCAAAGGGATTGCGATGCCGGCATCTCGGATATTCTGGCTGGGCGCACACAAGGTGCTCAAGTTTACCGAACTGCGCGATCTGCGGACGATGGGATACGAAGTCTTTAATCCCGCCTACATCACGCCGGTCTACGATCAATCTGCCGACCTTCGCATCGACGACGATCAGCCGAGCACCTTGCCGCCCGAGATCTTCGCGGAATTACTTACCTACAACTTCTTCTACAACGAGATCACGCCGCGTATCTTCGAGATCCTGAACCAATATTTCGACGGCGCGGTCGTCACGCTGAATGCCGACTGGCTCAAGGCCTTCCTGGTCGGCTACGAGGGGCCTGTAGTTTATCGGGTCTATGGCCAGCATTCCCCGCTGTCGGAAACGCTGATCCATAACGGGCTGTGGCGCACGGTGATCGAGCGGCCGAATTTCAGCATCATGCCGTTCTGCCGCGAGTCGATCGAGGACGAGCACCGCTGGTGTGTCGATCTCTGCACCCACGTCGTGCCCTACCAGATCCCCGACGACGTGTTCGAACGGACCGGCGCGTGGCGGCAGACCCCTAAGCGGCGGGAAATCGCGACCAGCATTCCCAACATCCAAAACCCCTACTTCGCCGCCGCCTATGCGCGGTTCGACGCGCATTACCCGCACCGCGTCTTCCGCATCTACGGGCCACAGCGAAACGCCCCGGCCGACTCGCGCATCGTCGGCTCGCTCGCCCGGCCCACCCTGCTCGACCGGTTCGCCGCCGCGGCCGGATACCTCTACGATTTCCGCGACGCCGTCTGCTATCTGCCTCCTGTCGAGGTCATGCAGCTGGGCGGCCCCGTGCTCTACGCGCCGGGATCGCTGCTCAGCCGGATGTACGAGGGCGCCACACCAGGACTGGTCCGCGACCAGGCGGAAGCGGAGAAGAAGATCAGGCACCTGCTCAAAGGCGACCGCGGCTTCGTCGACGAGGTCGTGGCCGCCCAGGAGGTGGTCCGCCGACGTTACGACCGCGCGCTGGTGCAGCCGATGCTCGAAGACGCCTTCGCCGCCCTCTTCAACCGCACGCGCCCGGCGGCCGCCGAGCCGGTCGTAGCCTCGATCCGCTCCGCCAAGCGCACCGGCGGCGCGGCGATCACGCTGGCGATCCTGCTGCACATCGACGGGCTGTTCGTCCATCGCCGCGGCCGGGTCTATGCCTTCGAGGGGATCCCACGCGTGGTCGACCTGATCGTCGACGTCCTGTTCCGCTTCGGCGAGCTCAATTTCATCGTCACCTGCACCCGGGGCTCCGAGCCTGCGCTGCATGACCTGTTCACCGACCAGATCCGAGCGGGACGGCTCACACTGATGCCGATCGATTGCGGGCACGACCGGCACGAGGTCGACGGCCTGCCGGAACGACTGCAGGCCATCGAACAGCTCAACGAGAACGCGGCCGTCATTGGCGCCCTGGTGCCGCACTATTACCTGTTCCCGGAGGCCTTGCTGCTTCGAGCCCCGCTGATCCTGTATCTGCCCGACTACTTCCCGCACCTCATGCCCGGGACGGTCTTCGACAGTTCGGCCGAGAAGGATGCGGAGAACAAGCGTGTCGGCGTCGCGATCGCCGACCGGGCCGCGGCGATCCTGACCAACTCGACGTTCACGGCCTCGTACCTCGCCGAGGCCGGCTTCGTCGACCCGGCCGCCCGGAAGGTGCACGTGGCGCCACTCCCGCTTTTGGGCGCGCGGCGGGCCACCGCGCTGGCCGACGACGAGCGTCGGGCTCTGGCGAGCAAACTGGCGGGCCGCCGCTTCCTGCTCTATCCGACGGCCAACCGGCCGAACAAGCAGATCGCATTCCTGCTCCGCCTGCTCGCCGTCCTGCGAATGACGGAGCCAGATCTGGTGCTGGTTTCGACCTGCAACCTCAATTCCGTACCCGCGGCGGCCGAAGCCTGCGCGCGGTTCGGCCTGGAGAACGACGTGATCCTGATGCCCGGGGTGGACGAAGGCTCGTTACGCTGGCTGTACGAGAACACCGCCGCCCTGTGCCTGACGTCCACCCTGGAGGGTAATTTCCCGCCGCAGGTCAGAGAAGCGCTGGAATACGGCGCCCCGGTGGTCGCCACCCGGCTCGCGCCGATCACGGAGGCCCTGGGCTCGGCGGCAGACGACCTGCTCCTGTGCGCCCCGCTCGACCTGGAGGATTACCGGCACAAACTGGCCACCGCGCTGCACGATCGCGAGGTCGTGCTGGAGCGGCAACGGCGCGTCATCGAGATCCTGCGGCAGAGCGGCTCCGCAGAAGGCTTCTCGCGCGCGCTCGCGGCGATCCTGGCACCGCTGGAGCACTCGGCGCGGCACATCGCCGCCGTGAGAGAAGTCGCATGACGATGCGCGTCGGTCTCATGGTGCCCACACTCGATGGGCATGACGGTATCCGGCACGACCTGCTGGGAATGCTGGCCGTGCTGACGGCCGAGGGCGTAGAAGCCACCGTCTTCACAGCGACGGGCGAAGCCGATTTTCCGTTCCCGGTCATGCACTACCGCGACGTCGAGCTCGTTTTGGATGGCGAGAGCGACCTGCTGATCTATCACGCGTGCGCCGCCGACCCCGCTGCGGCGGGCGTCATGGCGTGCCTGCCGGGCCGGGTCGTCGTGCGGGTGCACGGCACTGCGCCGGCCGCCCTGCTGTCGCGCTGGTCGTCCGGCCTGGGCCGCGCAAGCCGCGAGGCGCGCGAGGCGCTCTTCGGCCTGGCCGACGGCACGGCCGACGGGTTCCTCGCCGACAGCGCCTTCGGGGCGGCGGAGTTGGCCGCCTTCGGCATCGACCCGGCCTGCATCGAGATCGTGCCCCGCCTGCATCGCTGCGACCAACTCCGCGGCTTGCCCGACGACCCGCCGACGGCGCGGATGCTGGAAACCCGGAGCTTCAACGTCCTTGCCGTCGGCCGCCTCGCGCCGAACGAGGATCTCGAGCTCATGATGCAGAGCCTCGTCAACGCGCTGAATTGGGGCGGGCTGGACATCCAGCTCCACCATGTCGGCCAGCACGACCCCCGCCTGCAGGATTACACCAACGCCGTCGTCGATATCCTGGCCCGCAACGGCGCGCTGAGCCGGCTAACCTTCTACGGCCATGTTGGCCCCCGCGCGCTGGCCACGCTCTACCGCCATTGCGACCTGTTCTGGACCACAAGCCGGTATGACGGCTTCAACTTGCCGGCGCTCGAGGCCATGGCGTTCGGGCGGCCTGTGCTGACCTCTCGGCAGCCCGCCTTGGCCGAGCTGTGCGGCGATGCCGGGGTCTATGCCGAGACGGCCGAGCAATTTGCTCGCCACCTGCACGAGATCCTGGCCGACGACGCGTTCCGCTTGCGGCTCGGCCGAACCTCCCGTCAGCGCTACGACGCCTCCTTCCTGCCGAGCCGCCTCGCGCGCCGGTTCACCGAAGCGCTCCGCACTCTGGGCGATCGCAGCGAGGCCCGGGTCCCGGCCAGTTCGCTCGATCGAGCCGGCGACTGGTTCGGGCTGCCGCAGGTGGACGACCTTCTGGCGACCGTGATGCCCACGCTGCCGGCCATGCCGCCCTACGGCCTGAACGGCCGCGAGCGCCGCCGCGACGTGATCGACCACGCCTTCCGCCTCGAGCCCGCCCCGCCGCCACTGGCGGACTACCTGGCGTCGCCCGACCTGCTCGCCTACGCGCGCGATTTGGAGATGCCGCAGGCAGCGCGGCATCTCGGGCCCGCCCTGCGCCTGTTCTGGACGTTCAACCGCGCGGCCCGGTCGCGCTTCGACCTGCAGCGCTCCGAGAGCGTGGCGGATTACTGCGCCTGGTTCGATCGCGAGGCGGCCGCGGACTACGCGCCGCTGCTCCGGGCTCTGCGGCCTGCGCGGGGGCCGGCCTTCGGGGTGGCTGCCTGAATTCCTTCGGATCAGACAATCGCCGACAGGGTCAGACGATCTCGATCTCCGGAAACGGGAAGATCATGCGGCCTCCAGCGTTGAGGAACTCGGCCTCGCGCTGGATGATACCTTCCTTGAAGTGCCAGGGCAGGACGAGGAAGTAATCGGGCTGCATCGCCCGGGCTTCCGCCTCGGAGATGATCGGGATGTTGGTGCCGGGCGTGAAGGCGCCGAACTTGTCCGGGTTGACCTCGGCGATGAACGGCACTTCGGCCGTGGTGATGCCGCAGAACTGCAGCACCACGTTGCCCTTGGTGGACGCGCCGTAGCCGAACACCTTCTTGCCGTCCGCGGCCAGCGATTGCAGGAGCCGCATCAGGTCCTCGCGATGGCGGAACACCCGCTCCTCGAACTCGCGATACGGGCGCGGCGTCGAAAGCCCCATCCGGTCTTCCTGCGTGAGCAGCCAATCCACCACGGCTTCCCGACCGCGCCGCGGGTCCGACTTGCGCACCGCGGTGACAGCGAAGCTGCCGCCGTTGACGCCGTTCATCTTGACGTCGATGGCGCGCATGCCGGCCGCGTCGAGGATACGGCTGACCACGCCGAGCGAGTAGTATTCCAGATGCTCGTGGCACACCGTGTCGTAGGATGTCATGCGCAGCATGGAGGGCATGTAGCTCTGCTCGAAATGCCACATGCCGCCGGGCGCCAGCACCCGCTCGATCTCGCGGGCGAATGCGATGGGATCGTCGAGGTCGTAGAACATCGCAATCGAGGTCACGATCTTGGCGGACTTGTCGGTCGCGGAGCGGAAGTTGCGCTCCGAAAAGAAGTCCGGCACCAGCTTGATGCCGTCCGGGTAATATTGGCGGAACTTGTTGCCGGTCGGGTCGATGCCGATCCGCTCGATCCCGCCTGTGGTGTAGGCCTTGAGTGACGTGGCGTCGTTGGAACCAATATCCAACACCGTGTCGCCGCCCTGCAGCCCGGCGAACGCCTCAAGCTCCCCGATCTTGCGGGTGAGATGGCGCACCATGCTCTGGTTCAGCCCGGAGCGGTACCCATAGTTGTCGCCATACATCTCCGACAGGCTGAAGGTGTCGGCAAGCTGCAGCAATCCCGAGGCAGGGCACCAGACCAGGCGCAGCGGACCACTGGTCACCGGGTCGGTCGGACTCTTGGGGAAGACGCCGGTCAGCTTCTGGTGACCGAGGTCGAGGACGGTGACGAGTTGATCGCCGCCACCGACGCGGCAAGTATCGATCGAAGTATAGTCTTTCGCGTGCCAGTCAGCCATTAAAGCGACACCCTTTTGGTCGATGCATCAACATTTTGCTCGATGCATCCGCAATGCCACCAATTCCCGCGCGGGCGCAAGTCGAGCCATGGACCCAGTCGATGAAAGCGTGACCGGAGAAGCATCTGCCAAACCATCTCTGGCCGCCGATAAATGGCCGGCATTACTCAATTTCATAGTTTCGTTTCATTAAGTGATGTTCGACCCGGTCGCGAAGGGGTCGACGGGCGCAGCTCGACCCGGCCGCCACCAGTGGTTGCAGACTGGCGGGATGCCAAACGGCGCCAACGTGGCCGCAGCGCCACAGCGGAAACAGAGCGCCCGAGCGAGTGTGCTTTCCATGCCGCACTCGCGTGGCGGCTGCGCTTCAGTCGGCTGGACAACGCGGCCCGGCTGCTTGTAGCAACGGACGCAACTGACGAGGCAGATGGAGGCTCCGTGCGGGGATCAGCAGCCTGGGGAGCCGTGCGTCTGGCCATGGTAGCCGCCCTGGCAGGCTGCAGCAGCCTGCCGACGTCCGGGCCCAGTAATGGAGAGATCCAGGAGCAATTCGCCTCCCCGGAGGCCAATCCGACCGGCGCCTATCTCGTCGAGCTCACCCCGGCGGTGACGGAACAGTTGCGGGCGGTGCCGGAGCGGGCGCTGGGCGCGATCGACCGGCTGCGGTCCAATCGCGCGATCGACCTGCTCGGCCCCGGCGACATCCTGTCCGTCACGATCTACGAGGCCGGCAGCGGCTTGTTCAACGGGCGGCGGAGCGGAGGCGAGAGCGGGTTGGGGGCCGACACCGCGCCACCGCCCACCGGGTCGACCGGCGAGACGCTGCCGCGCCTGCAGGTGGACCGCAACGGCACCATCTCCATCCCCTACGCGGGCACGATCAAGGTGGCGGGTTCGACCACCACTCAGGTGCAGCGGATGATCGAGAACCGGCTGGCGCAGCAGGCGTCTCAGGCCCAGGTGCTGGTCACCTTGGCCAGCAACGGCAGCAACGTGGTCTACGTCTCGGGTGACGTGAAGAACTCCGGCCGCTTCCCGCTCTCGCTCAGCCGCGAGCGCCTGCTGGACGTGATCGCGCTCGCCGGCGGCCCGACGCACAGCCCGCAGGACACGGTGGTCAAGATCACCCGCCGCGGCCAGTCGGCCAGCACGTCGCTGACCGCCGTGCAGACCAACGCGGACGAGAACATCGCCGTCGAGCCGCTCGACCGGATCCAGGCCGACTACCTGCCGCGGTCCTTTCTGTCGTTCGGCGCGACCGGCAAGGTGGCGCAACTCCCGTTCGACAGCGCGCAGGTCTCGCTGGCCGAGGCCGTCGCCCGGGTGGGCGGGCTCAACGACGACCGCGCCAATCCGGAAGGCGTCTATCTGTTCCGCTTCGAGGATGCCGCCGACACCCGCGCGTTGGGGTTGCCGGTCCGTTCCGGCACCCCGGCCTCGCCCAACACGCCGGGCGCGCTGCCGGCGGGAACCCCGATCGTGTACCGGGTCAACATGCGGAACCCACAGAGTTACTTCACGCTGCAGCGCTTCACCATGCGCGACAAAGACCTGATCTACATCGCCAACGCGCCCACGGTTCAGATCTACAAATTCCTCCAGCTGATCTATACCTTCACCACGCCGGCAACCACCGGCGCCATTCTCGCGAAATAGGCTGGAGCGTCGGGTGCTCAACGCGTTTCGGATGCAGTGGACGGTGATCGCGGCGCTGGTGATCCGAGAGATCAACACGCGGTACGGCCGCGAGAACATCGGCTTCCTGTGGATCATCGGCGAGCCCATCCTGTTCGTCGCCGGCGTGACGATCGCCTGGTCGGCAATGCGGCCGGCGCTCGAGCACGGGCTGCCCATGCCCGCCATCGTGCTGAGCGGTTACGTGCCGCTGACCATGTGGCGGCATTGCCTGGGCCGGTCGGTCAAGGCTTACGAAGCCAACGGGTCGTTGATGTTTCACCGCCAGGTCACCCCATTCGACATCATCACCGCGCGATGCTTCCTCGAGATCGTCGGCGTGTTGCTGGCGGCCGCGATCGTGTTCGGCGGCTGCTTCGTCATCGGCGCGATCGCGTGGCCGGCCGATTGGGGGTTGGTCTATCTTGGCCTGTTCATGCAGGCGGCGTTCAGCTACGCGACCGGGCTGCTGGTCGCCAGTGCCAGCGAGTATTCCGACATCGTCGAGCGCTCCGTCTCCGTTCTGAGCTACCTGTCGATCCCGTTCTCCGGCGCGTTCACCATGGTGGACTGGCTCAGCCCCTCCTACCAATACGTCCTGCTTTGGTCGCCGAGCGTGAACAACGTCGAGATGATCCGCGCCGGCATGTTCGGCGCGAGCGCCCATGCCCATTACGACATGGTCTACAACGGCTGGATGACGGCGCTGTTGATCACCGTCGGCCTGTTCCTCACCTCGCGGGTGCGCAGCCGTATCCTGGTCCATTGATCCACTGCGTCGACATCGTGAAAGACTACGAGATCGTCCGCGGCCGGCGCCGCGTGCTGGATCACGTCAATCTCGACGTCCGGCCCGGCCAGAAGCTCGGCATCGTCGGCCGCAACGGCGCCGGCAAGTCGACGCTGATCAAGATCATCGGCGGGGTCGAATTGCCGACCGCCGGGCAGGTGATCCGCTCCATGTCCGTCTCCTGGCCGCTCGCCTTCAGCGGCGCCTTCCAGGGCAGCCTCACCGGCCTCGACAACCTCCGCTTCATTTGCCGCATCTACGGCCTCGACTACCCCGAGACCCGGCGTTTCGTGGACGATTTCGCCGAACTCGGCCGCCAGCTCGCCGAACCGGTCAAGACCTACTCCTCCGGCATGCGCGCCCGGCTCGCCTTCGCGCTCACCATCGCCATCGAGTTCGACTGCTACCTGATCGACGAGGTCATCATGGTCGGCGACGCCCGCTTCTTCGAACGCTGCCGCCGCGAGCTGTTCGAGAAGCGCGCAGACCGGGCGCTGATCCTGGTGTCGCACGACATGAGCTTCATCCAGGAGGTCTGCGACAGCGCGGCCGTGCTGAGCAACCGGACGCTGGACCTCTTTCCCAGCGTGGCCGAGGCGGTCGAGCGCTACAATCAGCTCTGAGCCACCCTCGCGTAGAGTGGCCGGAGGCGGGACGCGTAGGCTGCCGGGGTGAACATCGCCGCGCGGCGATGCCCGGCCGCCACCAGGGAAGCGGCGGCCGCATCGTCGGTCGAGAGCGCGGCGATCGCGGCGGCCAGGGCGGCCGTGTCCGCCGGGTCGACCAGCCACGCCGCGTCGCCAGCCACCTCGGCGAGCGCGCCCCGGTCGCTACAGATCACCGGCACGCCGAACGTCATGGCCTCCGCGACTGGCAGGCCGAAGCCTTCCGCCAGCGACGCCGCGACCACCACCCGCGCGCCCGCGAGCAGCGCCACCAGCGCCGGCCGCGCCAGCCACGGGATCCGCCGCACCGACGGCCCCGCCTCCGCTAGCTCCGCCGCTGCGCCCCACCCGTCCGGCCCGGCGATCACCAGCGGCAACCCCGTCCGGCTCGCCCGGTGCGCCGCGATCAACCGCCCGACATTCTTGCGCCGCTCCACCGACCCGGCGTGCAGCACGTAACCGCCCGTCACCAACCCCAGCGGCGCCAGCGTCCGCGCGACCAAGCTTGGCTCGGGAAGCGGATCGGTCACCGCCTGATACGTGTTGATGACGCGCTCCGGCGGCACGCCCAGCGCCGCGACGATCTCCTGGCGCGACGCTTCCGAGACGGTGACGATCTGCGCCGCGTCCGCCACGATCCGACGCAGCAGCCGCGCCATTCGCCGCCCCGGCACCGGGCTGAGGCCGGGGTGCAGCAGCGGGATGAGGTCGTGCACCGTGTAGAGGTTCGGCACGTCGCGCCAGCGCATCGGCAGCGGGTAGGTCCAATGCATCAGCGTCGGCGCCGCGTCCGGCGCATGGAGCGGCAGCAGCGTTCGCCTCAGGTCGAACCGTACCTGGGCAGCGCGGAACACGTCGCCGGCCACCCGCCGCCCATCGACCAGCGGCACCGGCCAGGGCCCCGGCTGCAACGCCCCGCGCCACACGCCGGCCCGGCCGCCCACGCGGCCCTCCACGAGCGGCTCGACGACGTGACCCAGCCCCCTGGCCGTCTCGGCCAGCGCCGCGCCGTAGGTCGTCACGCCGGTGCCGCCGGGCTGACGCGCCAGCCGCGCGTCCATGCAGATCCGCATCGCCGCTCAGGCGCCGGGCCGGCTTGACCCGGCTTTGGCGGCGTCCCTAGGGTCGCGCCGACCATGCACATCGCGATCGACGGCTTCAACCTCGCCCTGGCCCGCGGTACGGGGGTGGCGACCTATGGCCGCATGCTGGCGCAGACGCTGGCCGGGGCGGGTCACCGGGTCGATGGTTTGTTCGGCCTGCCGATCAACCGTTCGTCGCCCGAGCTGCTGCGGGAGGTGCAGTTCTTCGACGGGCTCGGCAAGGAGGAGGGCCGATCCCGCGCCCCGTTCGGCAGCATACGCTGGTTCAACGAACTCGCCCATCGAGTCCGCCCGATGGAGGCCGGCAGCATCCCGCAGAGCGGCCAGGTCGAGACACGCGGCTTTCGGCACCGGTTGCCCCCGTTCGAGCGCATCCTCAACGCCGCCGGCCTGTTCGACGTCGCGGACCGGCACTTCCGTGCCACCGGCCGCTTCCTGCGTCTGCGCGTGCCGGCGCCTGTGCCGGACGTGATGCACTGGACCTATCCGCTGCCGATCGTGCTGGACGGCGCCCGGAACGTCTACACGCTGCATGACCTGGTTCCGCTCCGCCTGCCCTACACGACCACCGACAACAAGCGGCTTTACCTCAAGATCCTGCAAGGCTGCGTGCGCCATGCCGACCAGATCTGCACCGTGTCGGAGGCCTCCCAGCGGGACATCGTGACCCTGCTCGGCGTCTCGCCCGACCGCGTGACCAATACCTACCAAACCAGCGAACTGCCGGCGCTGCCACCCGAAACCGCGACGCCGGACGGACTGGCGGCGTGGCTGCGAGGTTTGTTCGGGCTGGAGCGGGGCCGCTACCTGCTGTTCTACGGCGCCTTGGAGCCGAAGAAGAACATCGGCCGGGTCATCGAGGGTTTCCTGGGCGGCACCGCGCCCCTGCCGTTGGTGATCCTGGGCGGACGAGCGTGGCGATCGGAAAACGAGCTCCGCCTGCTGCAAGCGGGGCCGGACGGGCAGCGCCTCGGCAGCGCGGGCGACCGCGTGCGCCAGCTGGAATACGTGCCGGCCGCGTGGCTCGCCGCCCTGGTCCGCGGCGCCCGCGCCGTGGTGTTCCCGTCGCTTTCCGAAGGCTTCGGCCTCCCCGTGCTGGAGGCCATGCAGTGCGGCGTGCCGGTGCTCACCTCGCGGGAGGGCAGCCTGGCCGAGGTCGGCGGCGACGCCGTGCTGCTGGTCGACGCCTACGACCCGGCCGCGATCGGCGCCGCCGCCGAGCGCATCGCCACGGACGACGCGCTGCACGCCCGGCTCGCCGCCGCGGGACCGATCCAGGCCGCATTGTTCAGCCCGGACGTCTACCGCACGCGCCTGACGACCCTGTACGACGCCGCAACCGCTGCGCGATCCCACTCGCAATGATTGCAAAGCGCTCGCCGCTGCGGCATTTTCAGCGTCATGGACGCGCTCGACCATAAGCTCCCGCAAGTGTCCCGGCGCGGCAATCCGTACGCGCCGGTGCGCCGACGCAGCTGGGCGCGATACTTCTGGTTCTTCCTCGTCGTCATCGTGCCCACGGTCGTTACTGCCGGCTACATGTTCGGCTACGCCGCCGACCAATATGTCTCGGAGGCGCGCTTCGTGGTTCGCGGCCCCGCGTCGCAATCGGTCGGCATGCTCACCGGGCTGCTGCAATCGACCGGGCTGACGCACGCGCAGGAAGACACCTACGTCGTGCAGGACTACATGCAGTCGCGCGACGCCATGGCCGAACTGATCGAGCATGACGATCTGCGCGACGTGTTCGCCCGCCCGGAAGCCGACCCGCTGTTCCGCTTCCCGCTCTGGTCCGGCTGGAAGAGCGACGAGCACTTGTTCCGTTACTTCAAGTCGCATGTGGTCGCCGAGCTCGACTCCACCACCGGCGTGTCGACCCTCACGGTCCGCAGCTTCCGCGCCGACGACTCGCGGAACGTGGCCCGCGCCCTGCTGACCGCCGGCGAGGCGCTGGTGAACCGCATGAACGAGCGGCAGCGGGAGAACACGCTGCGGCAAGCCCGCAAGGACGTCGCCGACGCCGAGAAGCGCGTGACGGATGTGGGCCGCGAGATCGCCGAGTTCCGCAACCGCGAGTCGATTCTGGACCCGACCAAGCAATCGATCCCGTTGCTGTCCGGCATCAACGACCTGCAGATGGCGCTGGTGCGGACCAACATCCAAGTCGCCCAATTGGCGGTCAACACGCCCAAGAGCCCGCTGATCCCCGAGTTGCAGCGCCGCGCCAAGGTGCTGCAGGATCAGATCGATCAGTCGCGCACGCAGATCACCGGCCCCGACACGTCGCTGGTGCCGAAGATCACCGCCTTCGACGCGCTGGCGCTGCAGCAGGGCTTTGCCGACAAGCTGCTGGGTTCGGCCATCCAGTCCTTCGAAGCGGCACGGATCGCGGCGGAGCGGCAGGAGCTGTATCTCGAGACGATCGTGCAGCCCAACCTGTCGGACTACCCCGGTTACCCGAAGCGGGTCGCCACGGTGGCCGTCGTGTTCGCCAGCTTCCTCGGCCTGTTCATCGGCGGCGGCCTGATCCTGAGCGCCGCCCGCGAGCACCGGCTGCACTGATCCCGTCACCCCCGGGTTCGGCCCGGGGGTCCACGACCCTCAGCCGATTTGCTCCGCCACCTGCCAGCCCGCTTCTGCGATCGGCGTGGCCATGCGCCCGACCATCGCGGCTTGCGGATCGGCCGCGGTGCCGTCCTGCGAACGTTTGGCGATCCCTTGCACGATCGCGGCGAGGCGGAACAAGTTAAAGGCGACGTAGACATTCCAGGCGCCACCCGGCTGCCGCCCGGTGCGCGCATTGTATGCCGCCACGTATTCGTCCCCGCTCGGGATGCCGAGCGCCGGCAAATCCGCCCCGCGCAGGCCGCGGAACACGTCGGGCGCCAGGTGCCAGGCCAGCGTGTTGTTGGCGAAATCCGACAGCGGATCGCCCAGGGTCGACAGCTCCCAGTCCAGCACGGCCACCACGCGCGGCTCGGTCGGGTGGATCAGCATGTTGTCCAGCCGGAGGTCGCCGTGCACGATGCCGACCTCCTCACTCGCCGGCAGGCGATCCGGCAGCCACTCGATCAGCTGGTCCATCGCCGGGATCGCCACCGTCTCGGACAGCCGATACTGCTCCGACCAGCGCTTGAACTGCCGGGCCATGTAGTTGGCGGGGCGCCCGTAATCGGCCAGCCCGACCGCGGCCGGGTCGACCTGGTGCAGCCGCGCCACCGTGTCGTTCATCGAATCGAAGATGGCGGCGCGCTCGGCCGGCGCGAGCTCCGGCAGCCGCGGGTCCATGAACACGCGGCCGGGCACGAAATCCATGACGTAGAACGCGCTGCCGATCACGGCCGGGTCCTCGCACAGCGCCAGCACGGGCGGCACCGGCACGCCCGTGCCGGCCAGCGCCGCCATCACGCGGAACTCGCGCTCGATCATGTGGGCGCTGGCGAGCAACGGACCGAGCGGCTTACAGCGCAGCACGGTGTCGCCGGACGGCGCAGACAGCCGAAAGGTCGGGTTGGACTGCCCGCCCGCCAGCTTCGTCGCCGTGACCGGGCCGCGAAAGCCCGGCACGTGCTGCGCCAGCCAGGGTTCGAGGGCGGCAAGATCGGGCCAGCGAGGCCCAGTCGGTTCGGTCGTCACGCGGATGCCTGCTTTGGCCGGAGCGGAGGGGGCGATCACCGTAGGTCGGACGGCCCCGGCGGGGCAAGCCGCCGTCAGGTCTCGAGGGGCTGCCACCGCGCGTCGTTGCGCGACGAGGCGATCGCGGCGGCGATGAAGCGCAGCCCGCGCAGCCCGGCGGCCGCACCCGGTAGGCCGCGGTCCGGGGACGGCCGGCCGTCGCGCACGGCCTCCAGCTCGTCGGCGAAGTCGCGATACAGCTGGGCAAACGCCTCCAGATAGCCCTCCGGATGGCCGGACGGGATGCGGCTCGCCTGCCCGGCCACCGCGCTGGCGCCTGCGCCGGCCCGTCGGATCAACCGCGGCGGCTCACCGAACGGCGCGTGCTTGAGCTCGTTGGGCTGCTCCTGCGCCCATTCCAGCCCGCCCGTGGCGCCGTACACGCGCAAGCGCAGCCCGTTCTCCTGCCCCGGCGCGACCTGCGACGACCACAGCCCGCCCCGCGCCCCGCCCGCGAAGCGGAGCAGCATCTGCGCGTTGTCGTCCAGCCGGCGGCCCGGCACGAAGGTCGTCAGCTCCGCCGCGACGCTCTCGCAGCGCAGCCCGGTGACGAACTCGGCGAGGTTGAAGGCATGGGTGCCGATGTCGCCGAGGCAGCCGGCCTCGCCGCTCTGCGCCGGGTCGGTGCGCCAGGCCGCCTGCTTCTGGCCGGTCGCCTCCAGCGCATCGGTCAGCCAATCCTGCGGGTATTCGACTTGGACGACGCGCACGGCGCCGATCGCGCCCGACGCCACCATCTCGCGCGCCTGCCGCACGAGCGGATAGCCGGTGTAGTTGTGCGTGAGCAGGAAGGGCAGCCCGCTCCGCTCCACCAGCGCGGCCAGCGCGACCGCGTCTTCCAGCCGGTGCGTCATCGGCTTCTCGCAGATCACCGGCAGGCCGTGCTGGAGGCAGATCGTCGCGGCGGCAGCGTGCAGATGGTTGGGGGTCACGATGGCCACCGCATCGACGCGGTCGGGCCGCCCCGCCTCCCCCGCCGCCAGCGCCTCGGCGCTCGGGTAGGCGCGGTCGGGCGCGACATACAGGGCGTCGGCGCTGGCGCTGGCCCGCTCGGGGTCGGACGAGAACGCGCCGGCCACCAGCTCCCACCGGTCGTCCAGCCGCGCGGCGATGCGGTGCACGGCGCCGATGAACGCCCCCTCCCCGCCGCCCACCATGCCGAGGCGGAGGCGCCGACGCACCGGCGGCGGCATCACCCGAGCCCCAGCATGGCGCGGTTGGCTGCCTCGTCCGTCCCGCCGGCGGCAAAATCGTCGAAGGCGCGGGAGGCGACGGTGATGAGGTGCTTCGCGATGAACGGCGCGCCCTCGGCGGCCCCCTGCTCGCTATCCTTGATGCAGCATTCCCACTCCAGCACGGCCCAGCCGTCAAAGCCGTATTGCGATAGCTTGGAGAACACCGCGCCGAAATCGACCTGCCCGTCGCCGAGCGAGCGGAACCGGCCGGCGCGCGCGGCCCAGGGCTGGAACCCGCCATACACGCCGCTGCGCCCGGTCGGGTTGAACTCCGCATCCTTGGCGTGGAACATGCGGATGCGCTGGTGATAGATGTCGATGTTCGCGAGGTAATCGAGCTGCTGCAGCACGTAGTGGCTGGGGTCGTAGAGCATGTTGCAGCGCGGATGATTGCCGACGCGCTCGAGGAACATCTCGAACGTGACGCCGTCGTGCAGGTCCTCGCCGGGGTGGATCTCGTAGCAGAGGTCGACGCCCGCTTCGTCGAACGCGTCCAGGATCGGGCGCCAGCGCCGGGCCAGCTCGTCGAAGCCGGTTTCCACCAGCCCGGCCGGCCGCTGCGGCCAGGGATACATGTAGGGCCAGACCAGCGCGCCGGAGAAGGTCGCGTGCGCCGAAAGGCCCAGCCGGCGCGAGGCACGTGCGGCCAGGCGCATCTGCTCGACCGCCCAGGCCTGCCGCGCCACCGGGTCGCCGCGGACGCCGGGCGCGGCGAAACCGTCGAACGCGGTGTCGTAGGCCGGATGCACGGCGACGAGCTGGCCCTGCAGATGGGTGGAGAGCTCCGTTAGCTCGACGCCGGCCTCGGCCAGCGTGCCGCGGACTTCGTCGCAATAGTCCTGGCTGCCGGCGGCGCGGGCGAGGTCGAACAGCCGCGCGTCCCAGCTCGGGATCTGGACGCCCTTGTAGCCGTGCCCGGCCGCCCAGCGGGCGATGCCGGACAGGCTGTTGAACGGTGCCGCGTCGCCCGCGAACTGGGCAAGGAAGATGGCGGGCCCCTTGATCGTCTTCACCGTGCGTCCTCCAACTCGACCCAACCGCCCTCGCGCAGGCTGCGCGCGATCGCCTCCAGCGCCAGCGCGGTGTCGATCGACTCCGCTTCCGTGGCGCCGTTCCACTCGCCGGTGCCACCCCGTATGGCGCGGGCGAACGACTCCGCTTCCGCCCTGAAGCCGTCGCCCGCCGGCAGCTCGAGCGTCTCCCACGGCACCGTGGCGGCCGTGCCGCGGCGCAGGCGGAGCGGCAGGATCATGTCGGCGCTCATCGCGTGATTGGCGTAGCTGGTCTCGATGGCGCCGGCTTCGCCCAGGATGGTCGCCCCTCGATGCCCGGCGGTCGCCATGCTGCAGGAGAGCTGGGCAATGGCGCCGCCCGGGAACTCGAGCGTCGCAGCGACGGTGAGGTCGACGCCATCGGAGGGGCCGCTTCCCGTCCAGCGCCCGGTCGCCAGCACGCGACGGGGCCGCTCGCCGACGGCAAGGCGGATCAGGCTCATCGGGTAGGTGCCGGCATCCAGCAGGGCGCCGCCGCCGCGGGCCGGGTCGAGCCGGATATTGTCGGGGTTGCCGAGCGGCGAGCCGTCCGGCGCGCACAGCGCGAAACCGAAGGTGGCGCTCACCAGCTGCACCCGGCCGACCGCGCCCTCGGCCAGCAGCGCCCGCAGCCGGAGCGTCTGCGGTTGGGAGAGATACGGGTAGGCTTCGGCCAGCAGCGTCCCCTGCGCGCGGGCGGCCGCGAACATGCGCCGGGCGTCCGCCGCGCCGATCGCGAGCGGCTTCTCGCACAGCACATGCTTGCCCGCTTCCGCCGCGCGGATCGCCCAGGCGGCGTGCAGGTCGTTCGGCAGCGGGATGTAGATCGCCTCCACCGCCGGGTCGGCGAGCAGCGCCTCGTAGGAGGGGTAGGCGCGGGCGATCCCGGTCTCGGCGGCGAACGCCTCGGCCGTCGCCGCGGTGCGGCTGCCCACCGCCACGATCGTGGCCAGCGGCGAGCCGGCCAGCCCGGCGGCGAACTTCTTGGCGATCGCCGCCGCGCCCAGGATGCCGAAGCGGACCGGCTCGATGTCCGCCGTCGTCATGCCTCCCGCGCCGCCCAGTTCGCGCCGCGGCGGAAGATCGTCGCCATCGCGGGCACGTCGAACTCCGAGGCGACGTGGCCGAGGGCGGAATAGAACACCCGCCCCGCGCCGTGCCGCCGCTTCCAGACCACCGGCATGGTGTGCCCGTCGATCCAGGCGCAATGGTCGCCCGCGAACGTCGTGGTCGCCAGCACCTCGTTGTTGGGATCGACGTGCATGTAGTACTGCTCGGACCGATACGGGAAATCCCCCACGCCCTGCATCACCGCGTCGTCGGGCCGGGTGATGTTGACCGTGTAGTCGATGATGTTGCCGGGATGGGCGACCCACTGCCCGCCGACCATGAACTGATACTTCACCTCGTTGCGGAAGCTATCGCCCATCTGGCCGTGGAAGCCGGCCAGCCCCACCCCGGCCTCGACGGCGGCGCACAGGTTTTCCACCTCGTCCTTGCCGATGGTCGACATGGTGACGATCGGCACGATCAGGCTCAGCTCGCGCAGCCCCGGATCGGCGTAGGCCGCCGTGCTGTCCGACACCGTCACGTCGAACCCGTCGGCCCGCAGCATGTCGGCCACCACGGCCGCGCACTGCGCCGGCTCGTGACCCGGCCATCCCCCCTGCACGATCAAGGCCTTGCGCATCGACGATCTCCCTTCATTCATCCCATTCGCCCACCACGGGCCGCGACGGCAGCGGCGCCGGCCGCGCGGGCGCGCTGCCGATCGTCACCACCCGGCCGCTCTCGCTCGCGGTGCCGAACGCTTCCATCACTTCGAGAACGTGGAAGCCCAGCGCCCCGTCGCAGCGATGCGGCCGGCCGGCGCGCAACGCGCGGGCCATGTCGGCCAGGCCGATGCCGCGGAAATTGCCGTCCGCAAAACCGTGGCTCAGCGGCACGTCCGCCCATGGCTCGCGTTGCCGGGCGAGCGAGACGGTGCCGCCGAAGCGGTTGGGGTCGGGCACCACGATGCCACCCTCCGTGCCGTACAGCTCCATGTTGCCGTGCTTGTGCTGCCAGACGTCGAAGCTGGTCACCAGCGACACCACCGCCCCGTTGGCGAAGCGCAGCAGGCCGGACACGTGCGTCGCGACCGCCACGTCGATGACGTCGCCCTTCTTGGCCGCGCTGCTCACCGTGCGCTGCGGGAACCCGGCGGTGGCGAAGCCGGTCACGGCTGCAACGGGGCCGAGCAGGTTGACCAGGTTGGTCAGGTAATAGGGCCCCATGTCGAACATCGGGCCACCGCCGGCGGCGTAGTAGAAGGCCGGGTCGGGGTGCCAATGCTCGTGGCCGTGGTTCATCATGAACGCGGTGCCGGAGAGCGGGCGGCCGATCGCGCCTTCGTCCAGCAGCCGGCGCGCGGTCTGGTGGGCGCCGCCCAGGAAGGTGTCCGGCGCCACGCCGACGCGCAGCCCGGCGGTGGCCGCCGCTTCCAGCAGGGTGCGCGCTTCGGCGGTGCCGGTCGCCAGCGGCTTCTCGCAATGCACGTGCTTACCGTGGCGCAGCGCGTCCAGCCCGACCGGGACGTGGGCCTGCGGCGTGGTGAGGTTCAGGACGATCTCGATGGCGGGGTCCGCGAGCATGGCGTCGATGCTCGAGGCCGTCAGGCCGAACTCGGCGGCCCGAGCCTCGGCGCGCGACGGGTCGAGGTCGGCGCAAGTGGCGAGCGCGATGTCGGGAAAGAAACTGGCCGCCTTCAAATAGGCCGCGCTGATGTTGCCGCAGCCGATCAGGCCCACCCTGACGGGGTCCATGCCGTGCCCTCCCTGTTTCGCGGCGCCATGGTTGGATCGGCTGGCATCCCGCCGCAAGAGGCGGGGCACACATTTTGAGTTGCGCACCTCATTTAGCGGTGAGATGGTGCCGCGCCGGCACCGAGACCGGGTGGAGGGAACCGAATGCGCAAGCTCGCCTGTCTGGCCATCGCTGCCGCCGCGCTATGGCGCAGCGCGGCCCCCGCGAACGCGGACGAAACGATCCGCTGGCTGCACCTCGAGGTGAACCCGGCCCAGATCGCCATCTGGAAGGAAGCCGCCGCCAATTTCGAGAAGTCGCACCCGGGCGTCAAAGTCGAGCTCCAGTATATCGAGAACGAGGCCTACAAGGCCAAGCTCACCACCGTGCTGCAGAGCCGCGACAAGCCGGCGATGTTCTATAGTTGGGCCGGCGGCGTGCTGCAGGCGCAAGTGGCGGCCGGCATCGTCAAGGACATCACGGCCGAGACGCGCGACTACGTGGGCCAGCTCAACCCGATCGCGGTCAGCTCCTTCACCCTGGACGGCAAGCTGTACGGGATCCCGCAGGCCATCACCACCGTGGGCTTCATCTACAACAAGGACCTGTTCAAGAAGGCCAATGTCGACGCCGGGTCCATCAAGACGTGGGACGATCTGCTCGCGGCGGTCAAGACGCTGAAGGCGGCCGGCATCACCCCGCTCACGGCGGGCGGAGCCGACAAATGGCCGCTCGGGCTGTACTACACCGGCCTGGCGCTGCGCGAAGGCGGCAAGCCGGCCATCGAGGCGGCGCTGGCAAACAAGGATGGCGGCTTCAAGGCCGCGCCCTTCGTCAAGGCCGGCGAGGAGTTCAAGCGCCTGGTGGACCTGCAACCCTTCCAGCCCGGCATGCTCGGCCAAAAGTACCTTCCCGCGGTCGGCCTGTTCGCCGACGGCAAGGTCGCCATGTCGCTGGTAATCTCCACCTTCTACGCCCAGCAGAAGGCGATCGCGGCGGACAAGAAGGGCCTGTCGATCGACCAACTCGGCTGGATCGACTTCCCCGTCGTCGCCGGCGGCAAGAGCGCCCCCACCGACACGTTCGGCGGCATCGTCGGCTGGGTGGTCTCCAACGGCGCGCCGAAGCCGACCGTCGAGTTCGTCGAAAGCCTGGTCTCGCCCGCCGTGCAGTCGCAACTCGCCGCCGCCGGCTTCATCGTCCCCGTCGTGCGCAGCGCGGAGGCGGCGATCACCGACCCGTTCATCCGCCACTTCGCCGAAGTGCTGGACCACTCCACCTACCACCAGAACTTCTACGACCAGGCGCTTGGCCCGTCCGTCGGCCGCGCCGTGAACGATGCCGTGGCCGAGATCGCCGGCGGCTCCATGACGCCCGATCAGGCGGCGTCGGCGATCCAGGCGGCGTGGGAGCAGGGCAACTGAGCTCGGGCAGCCCGGCCGACGCCGCCGGGCGACCACGAGGCCGATCCATGTGGTCGATCGGCGTCGGCGCGCGGCGGCGGCGCGATGGGGGACGGCTGACCGCGGTATTGCTGTTCCTGCCGCCGGCCCTGCTGCTGTTCAGCCTGTTCGTCGTGCTGCCGGTCATCGAGGCCGGCTGGTACAGCGCCTTCAACTGGAACGGCTACGGCAGCCCGACGCGATGGGTCGGGCTCGCCAATTACTGGGAGGTGTTCCGCTCCCGCCCGTTCCTGCTGGCGCTGCGCAACAACGGGCTGGTCATCGTCGTCTCGCTGCTGCTGCAGCTCCCGCTCGCCATGGCGCTGGCGATCACGCTGGCCAATCGTTTCCGCGGCGCGACCACGCTGCGGCTGCTGTTCTTCCTGCCCTACGTGCTGGCCGAGGTGGCGACCGGCCTGATCTTCTCCTTCGTCTACGATGGCAATTACGGGCTGCTCGCCGGCATCTGGCACTGGTTCGGCTCCGACACGCCGCCGCAACTGCTCGCCAGCCCGGAAACCGCCATGCCGGCCATCCTGGTCGTGGTGGTGTGGAAGTATTTCGGCTTCCACATGATGCTGTTCATCGCCGCGCTGCAGGGCCTCGACCGGTCGCAGCTCGAGGCGGCCCAGCTCGACGGTGCCAGCCGGCCGCAGATCCTGCGCCACGTCATCCTGCCGGCGCTCTACCCGACCATCCGGCTGTCGATCTTCTTCGCCATCGTCGGCTCCCTGCAGCTCTTCGACGTGGTGATGCCGCTGACCGGCGGCGGCCCGGCCGACCAGTCGCAGACCATGGTGACGTTCCTCTACAATTTCGGCGTGACCCGCATGCGCGTCGGCTTCGGCAGCGCGGTCGGCGTGGTGCTGTTCGTCATCTGCGCCGGGTTCGCCTTCACCTACCAGAAGCTGGTGCTGCGCCGTGAATAGACGCTGGGACGTCGCGATCCTCTACCGCACGCTGTTCCTGCTGCTGGTGGCCGGCTTCGTCGCCCTGCCGCTGCTGGCCACCGTGCTCGGCGGCTTCAAGTCGCTCGGTGAGCTGCGCACCAGCCCATTCGGCATCCCGCGCGTCTGGGAGTGGGAGAATTACGGCACCATCGTGGCCTCGTCCCGCTACTGGCAGCTACTCGGCAACTCGCTGATCATCTCCACCATCACGGTCGCCGTCACCCTGGTCTGCGCTGCCACCGCGGCCTTCGTATTCGCGCACGTGACCTTCTTCGGCAGCTCCATGCTGCTCGGCTATCTCACGCTGGGGCTGCTGTTCCCGGCCGCCACCGCGATCCTGCCGCTGTTCATCAAGGTGCGCGACCTCGGCCTGCTCAACAGCTACCTCGGCGTCGCCCTGCCACAGGCTGCGTTCGGCCTGGCGATGGCCATCCTGCTGCTGCGCCGCTTCTTCCGCGACCTGCCGATGGAGATCTTCGAAGCCGCCGTGACGGATGGCTGCTCCTATATCGGCTTCTTCCGCCACATCACCCTGCCGCTGTCCCGGCCGATCATCGCCACCGTCGGCACCATCGCCTTCATCCAAAGCTGGAACGCCTACCTGATGCCGCTGGTCATGCTCGACAGCGACAGCCTGTATCCGTGGCCGCTCGGCATCATGGCCTACCAGGGCGAATACTCGGCGGACTGGAATCTCATCCTGGCCTTCATCACGCTGACGATCCTGCCGACCGTCATCGTGTTCTTCCTGGCGCAGAAGCACATCGTGGCCGGGCTGACCGCCGGCGCCGTCAAAGGATAGCCCATGGCTCTCGTCCAGAACCCGTTCCTGCCGGGCTTCAACCCGGACCCCTCGATCCTGCGCGTGGGCGACGACTACTACGTCGCGACCTCGACGTTCGAGTGGTACCCGGGCGTGCAGATCCACCACTCGCGTGACCTGGTGCACTGGCGCCTGCTGACCCGGCCGCTGCGCCGCGCGGCCCAACTCGACATGCGGGGCGACCCGGATTCCTGCGGCGTTTGGGCGCCGGCGCTGCGGATGGTCGCCGGCAAGTTCACCCTCATCTACACCGACATGAAGCGTTACGGCCGCACTTCCGGCTCCGGCGGCGCACCGGGCGCCTCCATGCGCGACCTCAACAATTTCATGGTCACCGCCGACACGATCGACGGCGAGTGGTCCGACCCGGTGTTCCTCAACTCTTCCGGCTTCGACCCCTCCATCTTCGAGGACGATGACGGCCGGATCTACGTCATGAACCAGTTGTGGGATCACCGCCCCGGCAAGAACCGCTTCGGCGGCATCGTGCTGCAGGAATACGACCCGGCGCAGCGCCGCCTGGTCGGTGAGCGCACCAACATCTTCCGCGGCACATCAGCCGGACTGACCGAAGCGCCGCACATCCACAAGCGAGACGGCTGGTACTATCTGATCACCGCCGAGGGCGGCACCTATTACCAGCACCAGGTCACGCTGGCCCGCTCGCGCTCGCTGCTCGGCCCCTACGAGGTGCATCCCGACAACCCGCTGATCACCAGCCGCGACCGACCCGACGCGGTGCTGCAGCGCGCGGGCCATGCCGACTGGGCCGACACGGCGGCGGGCGAAACGGTCGTCGTCTGCCTGGTCAGCCGGCCGTTGCGCAACCGCGGCCGCTCCGTGATGGGCCGCGAGTCCGCCATTGCCCGGCTGCACTGGGACCCGGATGGCTGGCCTCGCCTGGTCAGCGCGCTCGGCCGCACGCCGGAGGTTGCGACCGAACTGCCGGACCTTCCGCCCCACCCGTTCCCCGCCGTGCCGGCGCGCGCCGAGTTCGACGAACCCGACCTCCCGATCGACTTCCAATGGCTGCGCACGCCGGCCTGGGAAGAGCTGTTCAGCCTCACCGCCCGGCCCGGGCATTTGCGGCTCTACGGCCGCGAGACCATCGGCAGCGTGTTCCGCCAGGCCCTCGTCGCCCGCCGCCAGCAAGCCTTCTGCTACGGCGCCCGGACCCGGATGGAGTTCGCGCCGGCGCATTACCAGCAGGCCGCCGGCCTGGTCTGCTACTACAACGCCGCCAAGTTCCACTACCTCTACGTCTCGACCGACGAGGATCACGGCCGCCATCTGCGCGTGATGTCCGCCCTGCCCGACGGCACCGCCGCCGATGCGTTCACGCTGCCGATCCCGCTGCCGCCGGGCCCGGTCGAGCTGCGCGTGGAGGTCGACGACCAACGGCTGTTGTTCGCCTTCAAGCCGGACGGTGCGGACGACTGGACCTGGCTGCCGGAGATATTCGACGCCAGCATCCTGTCCGACGAAGCCGCCACGCCGGCGACCGCCAACTTCACCGGCGCTTTCGTCGGGATGTGCTGCCAGGACACCGCCGGCACCGGGCTGCACGCCGATTTCGACTGGTTCGAGTATGCCGAGCGGGAGTTCCAGGCCGACCCGAGGGCTTAGTCTTCGCCCGGGCGCTCCGGCAGGACGGCGAACTCGTAGATTTCGGCCAGGGGCAGGCTGATGCCGACGCTTAGGAGGTCGAGATCCGCCTCCGCGCCGCCGGCGACGGAGAACGACCATGTGCCGTCCGCATTGCGGCGATAGAGATGGGCCGCCATCTCGTCCTGATACAGCTCGATGATCTCCTCCACGCCGTCGACCATCTGCAGGTCGCTCCGTTTCCGGTCGCGAGCCCGCCAGGCGCGGATTTCTGACAACGAAACGACCTCGAACAGCACGCGGGGATGCTCGCCGCAGCGGATGGTGGCATCGGGAATACGCGCGGTGTTGCGCTGCCGGGTCCGCGGGACGGCGCCGCTGCCGGACTCCGGACGGCAGCCATCGGACCGCCCGCGCAGACGGGCGGCCATGGCGGCGATCAGGCCCGACAGGATGGCCGCGTGCTCCGGGCTCGGCGCGGCCGCGGCGACGACCTCCCCATCCACCAACTCGTAGCGCCAGGCATCGCCGAAATGGTGCTGGTCGGCGACGAGGAATTCGTCCGCCGTCCACTCCTTGCCCGATCGCTCCGCGACGTCCATGCCGGCCTCCACCGGAGAGTGTGCGCGGGCTACAACGCCCGCGCCACCGCGTTCTCCAGCCGCTCCTGCCGGCCGGAGCGTGGCTGCGGCGCAAGGCCGGCCGCCTCCGCCGCGTCGGCGATCTCGGCCAGCGTGCGCTCCCCGGCCAGGATCGCCTTGCCCTCCGGCGCATCCCAGCCCGCGTAGCGTTCCGCCAGCGGCCGGCTCAGCGTCCCCTCTTCCACCAGCCGGGCGGCGACCAGCAGGGCGCGGGCGCAAACGTCCATCGCGCCAGCATGGGCCTCGACCAGGTCGGCCGGATCGATCGACTGGCGGCGGACCTTGGCGTCGAAATTGAGCCCGCCGCTGCCCAGGCCGCCGGCCTTGAGGATGTAGTACATCGCCAGCGCGGTCTCTTCGACGTTGGTGGGGAACTGGTCCGTATCCCAGCCCGACTGCGCGTCGCCCTTGTTCATGTCGATCGACCCCAGGATGCCCAGCGACCCGGCCAGCGCGATCTCGTGCTCGAACGAGTGCCCCGCCAGCGTGGCGTGGTTGGCCTCGACGTTGACCTTCACTTCCTTCGCCAGCCCGTATTGCTGCAGAAAGCCCCACACGGTCGCCACGTCGTGGTCGTACTGGTGCTTGGTCGGCTCCTGCGGCTTGGGCTCCAGCAGAATCGTGCCGCCGAAGCCGATCCGGTGCTTGTGCTCCACCACGAGGTTCAGAAAGCGGCCGAGCTGGTCTGCCTCGCGCCCGAGATCGGTGTTGAGCAGCGTCTCGTACCCCTCGCGCCCGCCCCACAGCACGTAGTTCTCGCCGCCGAGCTGGTGCGTGACCTCCAGCGCCGTCCGCACCTGGGACGCGCACCAGCGGAACACGTCCGGGTCGGGGTTGGTCGCGGCGCCGCCCATGAAACGGCGGTGGGAGAACAAGTTGGCGGTGCCCCAGAGCAGCTTGACGCGACCGCCCTCCATCTTGCGGGCCAGCACGTCGGCCATGGCGCGGGTGTTGCGGTTGGTCTCGGCCAGCCCGTCGCCTTCCGGCGCGATGTCGCGATCGTGGAAGCAGAAGAACGGCACGTCGAGTAGGCGGAACAGCTCGAACGCTACGTCGGCCTTCTGCCGGGCGCCGTCCATCGTGTCGCCCCCTGCCATCCAGGGCCGCTGGAACGTGTCGCCGCCGAACGGGTCGGAGCCGGGCCAGCAGAAGCTGTGCCAGTAGGCGACGGCGAAACGGAGGTGGTCCTCCATGCGCTGCCCGAGGACGACGCGGTCTTTGTCGTACCAGCGGAAGGCGTGGGCGCCCGTCGAGTCCGGCCCCTCGAAGCGGAGCGGCGGCAAGTCGGCGAAGAAGTCGGTCATACGGATCCCTTGGTTGGATGAACGGTCGCGGGCAGGTTGTCGCGAAGGAAGATCTCGATGCGGATGCGCTCCTGCTCCGGCAGCACCGGGCTGCCGGTCAGGCGCGCGAGCAAGAGCCGCACGGCCGAGCGCGCCTCGTGCCCGGCATCCTGATGGATCAGCGCGTCGATCACGCCGTCGCGCAGCCAGGCGGTGGATCGGTCGTCGAGCTCGTGGCCGACCAGCACCACGTCCCGCGCGCGGCCGGACGCGTGCAGCGCGGCGGCCACGCCCGGTGCGCCCGCGCCAGCGACGTAAAGGCCGACCAGGGCCGGATGCCGGTCGAGCAGCCGCGACGCGGCGGCCGCGGAGCGGGCCTCGTCGTCCTGCCCCGTCTCCGGCGGCAGCAGCGCCAACCCGGCGAACTCGCGCGCCAGCACGTCCGTGAAGCCGCGCAGGCGGTCGGCGTGGTCGCTCAGCGCGGCCGAGCCGAGCACGACGCCGACCAACCCGGCGCGCGGGCCGACGAAGCGCCCGAGCAGCGAGCCCGCCGTGCGCCCGGCCGCCAGATTGTCGATGCCGACATAGTAGTCCCGCCGCGAGCCCGGCAGGTCCGACACCAGCGTCACTACCGGCAACCCGGTCGCGACCAGCCGGTCGACCGCCGCCTGCACCGCCGCGTGCTCCATCGCCACCAGCGCCACGCCGTCGAAGCCGTCCCGCCCGGCGCGGGCGAGCGCCTCGGCCTGCGACGCGGGCTCGAGCGGATCGACCGGGATGATCTCGACCGATACCAGCTCGGACGCGAAATGCTGCTGCAGCCGCTCCGTCTGCGCCGACAGCGCGGCCATGAACGGGTTGGACCCCCGCGGCAGCAGGAAAGCGAAGCGGGTGCCGCCGCGGGCCAGGCGCGAGGCGAGCGGGTTGGCCTGGTAGCCCAGCCGCTCGATGGCGTCGCGCACGCGGGCGACGGTGGCGGCGCGGACGCCGGGTCGGCCATTCGTCACCCGGTCGGCGGTCGCCAGCGACACGCCGGCCTCGCGCGACACGTCCCGCAGCGTGATCGCCTGCATGTCCGCCTCCCCTCGCCCGTTGACGTGCGTACCTCAGAAAATCGCGGGCGACAATCGGGGTTGCGTCAGCCGACGCGGCGGGCCGCCAGATCGCGCATGAGGTGACGCACGCCATAGGTCCACGGCGCGCACTCGCCCGACGGCCGCATGGTGTTGACGAGGCGGCCGAGCTTGGGCGTGCCGATGGTGACCACGTCGCCGGTCTTGTGCGTGAAGCCCTGGCCCGGTGTGCCGCGATCCTTGACCGGCGCGAACATGGTGCCGAGGAACAGCACGGCGCCGTCCGGATACTGGTGGTTCTCGTTCAGCATCTGGCCGACCAGGTCCGCCGGATCGCGGCTGATCAGCCGCAAGGAGGAGCTGCCCTCCATGGTGAATCCGTCCTCGCCCTCGACCAGCAGCGACACCTCCATCCCGCGCACGTCGTCCAGGCTGAGCGTGTCGTCGAACAGCCGCAGGAACGGACCGATCGCGCAGGAGGCGTTGTTGTCCTTGGCCTTGCTGAGCAGCAGCGCCGACCGCCCCTCGATGTCGCGCAGGTTCACGTCGTTGCCCAGCGTGGCACCCACGATCGCGCCGGTGGAGGCCACCGCGAGCACCACCTCCGGCTCCGGGTTGTTCCACGACGAGGACGGGTGCAGCCCGGCCTCCATGCCGGCGCCCACGGCCGACAAGACCGGCGCCTTGGTGAAGATTTCCGCATCCGGACCGATGCCGACCTCGAGATACTGGCTCCACAGCCCCTGCTCGACCAGCAACGCTTTCACTTTCGCGGCGGCCGGCGAGCCCGGGCGCAGCTGCTGCAGCGTACCGCCGACCGCGGCGCCGATCTCCGCGCGGATGCCGGAGGCGGCGGCCGGGTCGCCCTTGGCCCGCTCCTCGATCACGCGCTCCAGCATCGAGAGCGGGAAGGTGACGCCGGCGGCCTTGATCACATGGAGGTCGATGGGCGCGAGCAGGAAGGGCTGCCCTTCGTCGCGACGGGCGGCATCGGTATTGGCCAGGATGGGGTCGAGCGGGCCGAGCGGCTCGCCCGCGGCCGCGCGCAGGGCGGCGGCGGGATCGGCCTCTTCCGTCAGCTCGGCGACGGTCGGGAAACGTGCCGTCACGTCGAACACGCCATCGGGCCGGATGGCCACCACGGCCGGAGCGGCACGATCGGGCCGCTTGACGCGGCCGACCAGGGTACCGGCCGCGCCGTCCTCCGGCAGGAGGTGGGCGGCGGAAAGGGTCAGCGGCATCGGCAATCCAGTCTCGGGAACGGGGCCCGAGACTGTCGCGGAAGCGGTCGGCTGTCTAACGGTTCTTGAGCCAGTCCCGGACCAGGGCGAGGTTCGGGAGGCCAGGGGCACGTCGGTGCCGGCTTGCGACGTTGTCCTTTCCCGTCCTGCCCGACTGCCACGCCACGGAGCCGGACCTTCGCTCGGTCGTGAGCGTTCAGGTCACCGCGCCGCGAACGGCGTGCGCCGGGTCGCGCCAGGCGCCCTCGCGCATGACGCCGCCCAGAACGGCGGCCGCTTTTCCCAGCTCGGCATAGCGCAGGGTGAGCGGGGTGATGCCGAAGCGCAGGATGTCCGGCGCGCGGAAGTCGCCGATCACGCCGCGGGCGATCAGCGCCGCCATGATCGGGTAAGCGTCGGGATGCGCCAGGCAGAGCTGGCTGCCGCGCCGGGCCGGGTCGGCGGGCGTCACCCGGCGGAACTCCCCCGGACACGCGGCCTCGATCAGCGCCGCCAACAGGTCCACCTGCCGCACCGATTTGGCGCGCACGGCCGCCATGTCGGCCTCCGCCACCAGCGCCACGCCGACCTCCAGCGCCGCCAGGCTCAGCACGGGCGGCGTGCCCACGGTCGCGCCGCCCAGCCCGGGCGCGGGCCGGAAGGCTTCCTCGAACGCGAACGGTGCGGCATGGCCGAGCCAGCCGCTGATGGGGAAGCGCAGCGCGCCGTGATGCCGGGGCGCGGCGAACAGGAAGGCCGGGGCGCCCGGGCCGCCATTGAGGAATTTGTAGCCGCACCCCACCGCGAAATCCGCCCCCGCCGCCGCGAGGTCGAGCGGCACCGCCCCGGCGGAATGCGCGAGGTCCCACACCGTCAGCGCGCCCCGCGCCTGCGCCGTGCGCGTCAGCGCCGTCATGTCGTGCATCGCCCCGGTGCGGTAGTTGACATGGGTGAGCATGACGATCGCGGTGTCGTCGTCGATGGCGGCCTCGATCGCGTCGCTGTCCACCGTGCGCAGCCGATGGCCGGCGGCGGCGAAGGCGGCCAGGCTGTCGGCCACGTACAGGTCGGTCGGGAAGTTGCTGCGCTCCGACAAGATCGTGCGCCGGCCCGGCCGTAGCGCCAGCGCCGCCCCGAGGACCTTGAACAAGTTGACGGAGGTCGAGTCCGCCACCGCCACGCTGCCGGGCGGTGCGCCGATCAGCCCGGCGATTCGGTCGGCGACCCGGCCCGCCAGGCTGATCCAGCCGGCATCGTTCCAGGATCGGATCAGGCCCTGCCCCCACTCCCGCTCCACTACCGCGGCCACCCGGGCCGGCGTGTCGCGCGGCAGCGGCCCCAGCGAGTTGCCGTCGAGGTAGATCACGCCGTCCGGCAAGACGAAGCGCGCCCGGAACGGCGCCAACTCGTCGGCCGCATCCAGCGCGGCGAGCTCGGCCTGCGTCGTCATGCTCAGCCGATCCGCTCGTAGCGGACCCGCTTGGCCCGGCCGCCGCTCGCCACCAGCGCGGTCACCCGCCCGCCGTCACGGATCGCACGCACATCCAGCCAGGCGCGATGCAGCGTGCCGGGCGTGCGGATGCGGAACAGGTCGCCCTCGACCGGCTCGAGCGGCCAAGCCGGCCCGGTCGCCACCGGCCCGCGTGCCACCGCGACGGAGCGATCCTCCAATGCCGTCAGTGTCCACTCGGCGGCCATCTCCTCGCTCCGGTAACGGCCGGTCAAATCGGTCGGCAGCGCCGCTTCCGGGTCGGCGCGCCGCCACAGGCCCCGCGTGCCGGCATCCTGCTCGACGTCGATCGACCCGTCGGGGCCGGGTCGAACGGCGAAGACGCTGCTGGCGCGCGGCGTGGCGAGCCAGCCTTCGGCAGTCGCTTCCGCCGCCACCGGGATGCCGTAGCTGGTGAGCGTCGCCACGCCGGCCGACGACACGGCGATGTCGAGCGTCGCATCGGTCGCGTCGTCGATGAACCGGCCTTCGAGGCGATCCAGTTTCGCGCGCGGCCACGGGGCGGGATGGGGCGCCACGCCGGGCCGGCCGTCCAGAACGGCGTCCAGCGCGCGGTGGGCGAGCAGGTTGGGGTCGGCCTCGCCGCAGTTGCTGATGGCGATCGCGGCCAGTCCGAGCGACGGCACGGTGAGGAACTCGGTGCGGAAGCCCGGCCAGAGCCCGCCATGGCTCCACGTCTCCAGCCCGCGATACGGCCGGACCACCAGGCCGCGCGCATACCGGTTGGCGGTGCCGTTGGTGAAGGGCGTGGGCGCCGTCAGACCGTCCAGCCAGGCCGCGCCGACCCGGCGGGTGCGCCAGTTATCAGCCCATAGCGCGAGGTCCGGCACGCTCGAGACCAGCCCGCCCTCGCCGCCGAGCGGAAAAGCGTGCGCCGCCCGGGTCCAGCCTTCCTCGCCTCGCATGTAACCGGTCGCCAGACGCGGGATGGCGAGGGCCACGTCGGGCGTCAGCCTGGTGTCGCGCATGCCGAGCGGGCCGAAGATGCGCTCGTCGAGCATCGCGCCGAGGCCCTGGCCCGAGATGCGCTCGGCCAGCAGCCCGAGCAGCAGGAAATTCGTGTTGCTGTAGAGGAAGCGTGAGCCCGGCTCGAAATTGAGGCTGCGCTGGCGGGCGATGCCGTCCAGCAGGGCTTGCGGCGGCACCGGCGTGCCGAGATCGGCGCCGCCCGCCCGCATGATCTCGAACATGTCCCGCAGGCCGGACGTGTTGGTCATCAACTGCGCCACCGTCACGTCACCGGCCACTGCCGGTAACTCCGGCAGGTGGGTCCGGGCGAGGTCGTCGAGTGCGAGCGCGCCGTCCGCGGCCAGCGACAGGATGGCGGCGCAGGTGAATTGCTTGGAGACGGACGCGATGCGGAACCGCGTGTCCGCCCCGATCGGCACCCCGTGCTCGACATTGGCCAGCCCGGCGTGGCGATGAACCCGCAGCGCGCCGTCGACGACCAGCCCGATCGTGACGCCGGGTCCGCCGGTGCCCTGCCAGGGCGCCAACAGGGCATCGATCCGCCGCTGCAACAGGAGATGGTCGAGATCGGTCACGCGCCCTCCATCTTCGTCGGCACGAGCGTCCCATCCGTCCGCCTCGCCCGTCAACCGGACCCGTGCGGCTGACGCCTAGGGTTCGGCGGCGGCCCGCTCGGCGGTGGCGGGCTCCGCGGGTGCCGGGTCGGTCGGCTCGGCCGCGGGCGGGACGAACACGATCGGGATCGTGACGGTGAAGGTGCTGCCGCGGCCGGGGGTGCTGCGCACGGCGATGTCGCCGCCCAGCATGGTGGCGAACGCCTTGGTCAGCGCCAGGCCGAGCCCGGTGCCGCCGAAGCGCCGCGTGGTGGACGCGTCGGCCTGGGTGAACCGCTCGAACAGCCGGCCGATCTGCTCCGCCGTCATGCCGATGCCGGTATCGCTCACGTCGAAGGCCACGCGCGACGCCCCGGCCGACCGGACCGACAGGGTGACGCTGCCGCCTTCGGTGAACTTGGCGCCGTTGCTCAACAGGTTGAGCAGGATCTGCCGCAGCTTGGTCGGGTCCGTCCGCAGGGTAGCCGGCTCGGCCGGCACCAGCAGCCGCAGCCGGTTGGCCCGACGCTCCACGATCGGCTGGATCTGCGCGGCGATCGACTGGAGGAACGGCCGGATCTCCACCGGCTCCGGCACCACTTCCATTCGCCCCGCCTCGATCTTGGTGAGGTCCAGGATGTCGTTGATCAGACCCAACAAATGGCGGGCATTGCCGTCGATCTTACGGAGGTCGCCCAGCAGGCCAGGCGGCGGCGCCCCGCCCTCGCCCGCATCCTCCAGCTCCTCCGCGATCATCTCCGTGTAGCCGATGATGGCCGAGAGCGGCGTACGCAGTTCGTGGCTGACGTTGGCGATGAAGTTGCTCTTCACCTGGCTGGCCGCTTCCGCCCGGTCGCGCGCCGCGCGCAGCTCGATCTCCGTGTCGCGCCGCTCGGTGATGTCCTCGTGCACGCCGACCCACTCGGCCAGCGCCCCGGCGTCGTCGAGCACTGGCACCGCCCGCACGGAACACAGCCGCCACGCGCCGTCGAAGCGGCGGACGCGGTGCTCGAACTGGAAGGTGGATCGGGTGCGCACCGTCTCGGCCCAGGCGAGCTGCGTCGGCTGCACGTCGTCCGGGTGGATGGCGCGGGCCCAGCCGAACCCCTCGTAATCGGCCTGCGCCTGCCCGGTGAAGCGCGCCCAATCGGGCTGCGGCCCGGCCATGCGCCCCTCGGCCGTGTTGGTCCAGATGATGTCGCCCACTGCCTCGGCCGCGACGCGGAAGCGGGCCTCGCTCTGGCGCAGCAGGCGCTGCGAACGATGCTGGGTCAGCGAGGAGGCGAGCATGGCCAGGAACAGGATCATGAACGTCGCCAGCACGACGGAAAGCGCCAGCCCGGCCGGCCCCACGCTGCCGCCCCCGTGTGCCGCGCCGTCCGCATGCGCGAGCCCCGCTGCTGCCGCGTCGCGGCTGAAATGGGCCGCCCACATCCCGGTATAATGCATCCCGCTCACGGCCAGGCCCATCACCACGGAGGCACCGATGCGGACGGGGATGCTGTGCCGGCGGAACGCGATGGACAGGCCCGCCACCGACGCGACCACGGCGATGACCACCGACAGGACGACCCGGCCGGCATCGAACGACAGCCGCAGCGGCATCTCCATCGCCGACATGCCGATGTAGTGCATGCCGGCGATGGCCACGCCCAGCAGCAGCCCGGCCACACCGACGCGGGCCGCCGCCGCGAGCCGGGCGTTCCGGCCGAGCGCCGCCCGCCGCAACGGCCAGGTGACCCACAGGAACGCCGCCGCCGTCGCCGCCACCGCGACGGCCAGCGACAGCACCGTGCGCCCCGGTGCATAGGCGATCGGCACCGGCGCGACGAAGGCGAGCATCCCCACGAAGTGCATCGCCCAGATCCCGCCGCCCATCGCCACCGCGGCCCCCGCGATCCAGCCGAAGCGGGCGCGCAACGAGCCCGCGCTCCCCCGATCGCCCAATTCCAGCGCGGTGTAGGCCGCCACCGTCGCGATCAGGATGGAGAGCGCCACCAGGCTCGGGTCGTAGCTGACGGGTAAGGATGCGTCTCCCATGCCGCGATCCTACCACGGCGCGCCCCGGCGGGAATGTGCGGGGATTCACCGATCGTTAGGAAAGATCGGCCATTCTCGCCGCACAGCGCGATCAAAACGCCGCCGCCTCTCCCCGGCGCCCGCTCTCGATGCCCGTTCGCACGGCCGAGACCCGGCGCCTACCCCGGAGCTGCCCGTGGCGACTTTGACCGTTGGCGCCGTTCAACAATTCCAGACGATCGCATCCGCCGTCGCCGCCGCGCAGGATGGCGACACCGTCGCCGTGCAGGCCGGGACCTACACGAACGACTTCGCCGAGATCACCCACCGCATCAAGCTGACCAGCGTCGGCGGCCTGGCCAACTTGGTCGCGACCGTTCCCATCCCGAACGGCAAGGCCATCCTCATCACCGACACGGACATCACGATCGACGGCTTCGCCTTCTCCGGCGCCACCGTGGCCGACGGCAACGGCGCCGGCATCCGCTACCAGGGCGGCCGGCTGGTGATCGCCAACTCGGTATTTCACGACAACCAAAACGGCATCCTGGCCGCCAACGACCCGGCCGGCACGATCGCGATCCTCAACTCCGAGTTCAACCATAACGGCGCCGGCGACGGCTACACGCACGGCATCTACGTGGGCGACATCAAGTCGCTGGTCATCGACGGCAGCTATTTCCACGACGCGGTGGTCGGCCACGAGATCAAGAGCCGGGCGGAAAGCACCACCATCCGCAACAGCCGGGTCGAGGACGGCGCGAACGGCAGCGCCAGCTACACGGTGGACCTGCCCAATGGCGGCGCCGCGCTGATCACCGGCAGCACGCTGGAGAAAGGCCCCAATTCGCAGAACCCGATCGTGGTGGCGTTCGGCGAAGAGGGCAACCTGCACGCCAACTCGTCGCTGACGCTGCAGAACAACACGCTGATCTACGACCGCTTCGTCTCCGCGTCGTCCAACTTCGTGCGCAACAGCAGTGGCGTGGACGCAGCGCTGGTGGGTAATCGGACTTTCGGACTGCCGGCCGACCAGGTCCTGCGCGGGCCCGGCAGCGTCACCGGTTCCGTCGAGCTCTCCAGCGCGCCGACGCCCGATACCAGCACACCCCTCACGCCGGCGCCGCTCCCCGCCGGGACACCATTGGGCGACATGCTGATGATCAACGGCTCCACGACGGACGCGTCGAGATCGGCCGCGTCGGGCGTCGCGCCGGACGGGTCGGGACCCGCCGCGTCGGGAGTCGCGGCGGTGTTCCGCTTCTTCGACAGCCGAACCGGCACCCAGTTCCTCACCACCAGCCTTGCCGAGCGCGCCACCGTGCTGGCCACGCGGCCGGACCTCACCAGCGAAGGCACCGGCTTCGGCGCGCTCACCGCCGATGACGGCGCGGCGGCGCCCGTGTTCCGCTTCTTCGACACCGGCAGCGGCACGCATTTCTACACCACCAGCGCCGCCGAGCGGGACCAAACGCAGGCCACGCGGTCCGACCTGCGCTACGAGGGCGTCGCCTTCCGGGAGCACGCGGCCGAGCAGCCCGGCACCGTGCCGGTCTACCGCTTCTTCGACTCCGGGCAGGGCACGCATTTCTACACCGGCTCCGCCAGCGAGCGGGCCGCCATCCTCGCCACCCGCCCCGACCTGATCGGCGAGGGCATCGCCTTCTACGCTCCCAGCTGACCCCGGCCTGGCGGCGCGAGGCCGGCGGCCTATGATGGCCGCATCAGCGGAGGGTTCGAGGGCGTGAGCGAGTTCAAGGGGCGCGGCGTGGTGATCACCGGCGCGCTCGGCATCTATGGCGGCTGGATCGCCGACGCGTTCGGCCGGGCCGGCGCGAAGCTGTGCCTGACCGACCGGACGGCAGACGGGTTGGAGCACCGGCTGGCCGAGGCCGGCGGCGCACCGGGCAGCTTCGTGCACACCGCCGACGTCACCGATGACGGCGCGCTCGCCGGGCTCGTGGCCGCGATCGGCGAGCGCTGGGGCACGGCGGACATCCTGATCAACAATGCCGGCGTCTATCCCAGCGGGTTCCTGCTCGATATCGACCCGGCGGAATGGGACCGGATCATGGACATCAACGTCCGTGCCCCGTTCGTGCTGACGCAGTTGGTCGCCAAGCAGATGATCGGCGCGGGGCGCCGCGGCTGTGTGATCAACATCTCGTCCGGCGCGGCGCGTAAGATGCGACGCTCGGTGGTGCCGTATTGCCTGTCCAAGACGGCGCTGGACCGGCTGACCAAGGGCTTCGCGCTCGAACTGGCCGAGTATGGCATCCGGGTCAACGCGGTCGAGCCGGGCTTCGCGGCCGGCAGCACGGCCAGCCCGCTGACGGCGGCGCATGTCGAACAGACCACCGCCGGCATCCCGCTCGGCCGCGCCTCGACCCCGGGCGACGCCGCCGGCGCCGTGCTCTACCTCTGCTCGGACGCCGCCGCCTACGTGACCGGCACGTCTCTCGCGGTCGATGGCGGCAACTCGATCGGCTCGCTCGTGGTGCACCAGGAAAAGAAGCACGCGCTCTGAACCGGCCACGCCCGGTGATCCATGGACGCCGCGTTGCGGCTGGGCCAGAGTTGGCGAAAACGAGGAAGCTGGACGCCGCATGACTGTCAAAGGCAAGGGTTACATCGTCGGGGCGTATGAGCACCCGACGCGCAAGGCGCTCGACAAATCGGTGGCGCAACTCCACGCCGAGGCCGCGGCCGGCGCCCTGGCGGATTCCGGGCTCAGCAAGGACGACGTGGACGGCTATTTCTGCGCCGGCGATGCTCCCGGCATGGGGCCGGTCAACATGGCCGATTACATGAACCTCCGCCTGCGCCACCTCGACGCGACCGATCTGGGCGGTTGCACCTACATCGCGCACGTGGCGCACGCCGCTGCCGCGATCGCGGAAGGCAAGTGCGAGGTCGCGCTGATCACGCTGGCCGGCCGGCCCCGCAGCGAGGGCCATTCGGGCACGGCGGCGCGGCCGGTCATCGGCAACGTGCCGGATGCGACGTGGGAGGCGCCGTTCGGCGGCGTGACCACCAACCTGTATGCGATGTGTGCCGCGCGGCACATGCACCAATACGGCACCACCTCCGAGCAGCTCGCCTGGATCAAGGTCGCCGCCAGTCACCATGCGCAGTACAACGAGCACGCCATGCTGCGCGACGTGGTCACGGTCGAGGAAGTCGTGGGATCGCCCATGATCTCCGACCCGCTGCATCGGCTGGACTGTTGCGTCGTCAGCGATGGCGGCGGCGCGCTGGTGGTGACCAGCAAGGAGCGGGCGCAGAGCCTCAAGCGCCCGCTGGTCAAGCTGCTGGGCTCCGGCGAGACGATCAAGGGCCAGATGGCGGGCCAGGTCGATCTCACCTATTCCGGCGCCCGTTGGTCCGGCCCGGAAGCGTTCGCCATGGCCGGGGTCGCGCCCGCCGACATTCAGTACGCCTCCATCTACGACAGCTTCACCATCACCGTGCTGATGCAGATCGAGGATCTCGGCTTCTGCGAGAAGGGCGCGGGCGGCCGCTTCGTGGCCGACGGCAACCTGATCAGCGGCACCGGCAAGCTTCCGTTCAACACCGATGGCGGTGGGCTTTGCAACAACCACCCGGCCAACCGCGGCGGCATCACCAAGGTGATCGAGGCGGTGCGGCAGCTCCGCGGCGAGGCGCACCCGAAGGTGCAGGTGCCGAACTGCACCCTGGCGTTGGCGCACGGCACGGGCGGCCTGCTCGGTAGCCGGCACGCCGCGGCCACCCTGATCCTGGAGCGTGAATAATGGCTGCCCCGATGCAAGAGCGTGTGATGCCGGCGCCGCCGGCCAACCCGGAAAGCAAGGCGTTCTACGAGGCGGCGAAGGAAGGCCGCTTCCTGATCGGGCGCTGCACCGATACCGGCCGATATTTCTGGTATCCCCGAGCCGTGTCGCCCTTCACCTTCGGGGCGGCGACGATGGAGCCGGCCTCCGGCAAGGGCGTGATCTACAGCCTGAGCACGATGCGCCGGGTCGATCCGCCCTACACGATCGCCTATGTCACGCTCGAGGAAGGGCCGACGATGCTGACCAACCTGGTCGATTGCGACCCGGACAGCGTGTCGATCGGGGACGCCGTCCGACTGGTCTGGAAGCCGTCGGGGGATGGCACGCCGGTGCCGTGTTTCACGGCGGCGACGTAGCGGAAAGCTCCCATATGGGGGTGCATGACGACGGCACCCCCGACCCGCCTCCGCGTGATCGACCTTGAGACCACCGGTGACAGCTTCACCAATGGCGGCGTGGTCGAGATCGGGTGGCAAGACCTGATCCAGGACGGCGCCTGGCGGCTCGACGGGCCGCCGGGCGCCCATCTGGTGCAGCCGGGCTGCCCGGTCTCGCCGGCCACCTCGGCGATCCACCACCTGATCGACGAGGACCTGGTCGGCGCCCCCGACTGGGCCAGCGTGGCGCCGACCATCCTCCAGGGCGAGGGCATCGTGGCGCTGGCGGCGCATCGGGCGGCGTTCGAGAAGCGCTGGTGCCTGCCGGCGCTGAGCGGGCGAGCGCGCTGGATCTGCACCTATAAGTGCGCCTTGCGCATCTGGCCGGACGCGCCGTCCCACTCCAACCAGGGCCTGCGCTACTGGCGCCGGCCGGCCGGGCTCGACCGGGCGACCGGGTTGCCGGCGCATCGCGCGGGACCGGACGCGTACGTGACGGCGCACCATCTGCGGGACATGCTGGCCGTGGCCGACGTCGCGCAATTGCTGGTCTGGTCCGACCTGCCGGCGCTACTGGTGCGGGTGCCCAACGGTCCGATGCGGGGCCGGCGGTGGGAGCAGTTGAACGAGGCGCAGTTGGCCAGCATCCTGGCAGGCGAGTCCGGTCAGAACCAGGACATGCTGTACACGGCCAAGGAAGAACTGGCCCGGCGCCATGGGGTCACCACCGCACCGGACCAGTTGAAGCTAGGCGTCTAGGGAAGCACTCGCCCGAACCGGGTCGGCCGCCACGTCGAAGCGGTCGAGCATCATGACCTTGTTCCAGGCCCGGACGAAGGTTTTGACGAAGAAGGCCTGGCCGTCTTGGCCGGCGAATACTTCGCTGACCGCCCGGAGCTGGGCATTGGAGCCGAAAACCAGATCGGCGCGGGTCGCGGTGAACCGGGTCTGACCGGTCGCGCGATCGTCGAGGGTGAAGAACATGGCGTTCTGGTCCGCCTTCTTCCACTCGTAATCCATGCTGGTCAGCACGGTGAAGAAGTCGTTGGTCAGCACACCGACGCGGTCGGTGAAGATGCCATGGGTGGAGCCGTCATGGTTGGCGTTCATCGCCCGCAGACCGCCGGCCAAGGCGACCCACTCCGGAGCCGTCAGGGAAAGCAGCAGGGCCTTGTCGAGGAACATCTGCTCCGGCGCGAGACCGCCTGCGATCGTGTCGTAGTGATCGTCGAGGTAGTTGCGGAAGCCGTCGGCCACCGGCTTCAGCCAATCGAACATCTCGATGTCCGTCAGCGCCTGCGTGGTGTCGCGGCGACCCGGCGTGAACGGCATCTCGAGCGGCGTACCGGCATCGGCGGCGGCTTTCTCGAGGGCCGCCACGCCGCCGAGCACGATGGTGTCGGCGAGCGACACCCTCTTGCCGCCGGCCTGCTTGGCGTTGAACGCGTCGGCCACGCCGCGCAAGGCGGCCACGACCGACACCGTGCGGCGATTGACCGCCCAGTCCTTCTGCGGCGCCAGCGCCAACCGGCCGCCATTGGCCCCGCCCCGCTTGTCGCTGCTGCGGTGGCTGACCGCGGCGGAGAAGGCGGTGAAGACCAGGTCGGACACGGAGACGCCGGTCGCCAGGATGGCGGATTTCAGCGCCGCGACGTCGGCCCGGTCGATCAGGTCGAAGTCGCGCGGCGGGATCGGGTCCTGCCAGAGCAGGTCGTCCTCGTTTTTCTTCTCCACGCCGAGATAACGCTCGCGCGGTCCCATGTCGCGGTGGGTCAGCTTGTACCACGCCTTGGAGAAAGCCTGGGTGAAGGCCTCGAAGTCTCCCAGGAACTTCTCGCAGACCTTGCGGTACTCCGGGTCGACCTTCAGGGCGATGTCGCTGGTCATCATCATCAGCGGGTTCATCTTGCCCTCGACATGGGCGTCGGGCGTCTTGGGCGCGGAGGGGTCGATGGGCTGCCATTGCAGGGCGCCGGCCGGGCTCTTGGTCTGCTGCCACTCGAACTTGAACAGGTTCTCGAGGTAGCTGTTGTCCCACTGCGTCGGATTGGGCGTCCAACTGCCCTCGATGCCGTTGGTCATGGTGAACTCGGCGAAGCCGGGCCCCTCCGGATTGTGCCAGCCGAGGCCCATCGCCTCGATCGGCGCGATCTCGGGCGGCGGACCGACCTTATCGGCCTTGACCATGCCGTGGCTCTTGCCGAAGGCGTGGCCGCCGGCGATCAGGGCGACGGTCTCCTCGTCGTTCATCGCCATGCGGCTGAACGTGGTGCGGATGTCGCGCGCCGAGCCCATCGGGTCACCGTTGGCGTAGGGGCCTTCCGGATTGACGTAGATGAGCGCCTGGTGCGAGGCGGCGAGCGGGTTCTCGAGGTCGTAATCGGCGTCGCCGTTCTTGCCGCGCCACCGCTTGTCACGACGGACCATGTCGTCGAACGAGGACACGTCGGTCGGGTCCCACACTTCCGGGCCCCAGTAGGTGGCCTGGTCGGCCTCCCACGCATCCTGGCGCCCACCGGCAAAGCCATAGGTCGGGAAGCCCATGATCTCGAGCGCGCAGTTGCCGGTCAGGACCATCAGGTCGGCCCAGGACAGCGCGCTTCCGTATTTCTGCTTGATCGGCCACAGGAGGCGGCGCGACTTGTCGGTGTTGCCGTTATCCCACCACGAGCTGATGGGCGCGAAACGCTGCAGCCCCTGCCCAGCGCCGCCGCGCCCATCGGCGATGCGATAGGTGCCGGCGGAGTGCCAGGCCATGCGGATCATCTGCGGGCCGTAATTGCCGTAGTCGGAGGGCCACCATGCGACCGAGGATTGAAGGAACGACTTGATGTCGTTCTTCAGCGTCTCGAGGTCGATCTTCTGGAAGGCCGCCGGGTAGTCGAAATCCTGACCCAGGCCGTTGGCCTGCGGTCCGTTGTGGTGCAGCAGCTCGACACGGAGCCGATCCGGATACCACTCCGCGAGCGCTGGCGTGGAGCCGGCAGCACCGCCGATCCGGTCACCGCCGAAGGGGCACTTGCCTTCCATCGGGTAGCTGTCGGTGTTGGTCTTGTCATAGGCGAAATCAGCCACGGGCTATCACTCCAGCAATCATGGGGCTTAAGCTGGGGTCCGTAGTAGCTTAGCCAAGCAAATTAAAATTAATGAACGCGGAGGAGGGAACCATGGCGGCAGTCGGCACTGACGATTCGATGCGGGCGAGTGGCCTGTTGATTGGCGACATGTTTCGCCAAGCGATTCAGGCGGGGCCGAACCGGGTGGCGCTGCGCGACAAAGACAACGCCCTGACCTACGCGCAACTGGGCGAGCGGGTATCCCGGCTCGCCGGGCTGCTGGCGGCGCGCGGCGTGGGTCCGGGCGACCGGGTCGCGGTGTTGTCGGAGAACCGACGCGAATACGTCGAGGTGCTGCTGGCCTGCGCGGAGCGGGGGGCGATCGCGGCGTGCCAGAACTGGCGGCAGTCGGATGCGGAGTTGACCCATTGCGTGCGGCTGGTGTCGCCGGTCTTGGCTATGGTGTCGCCGCGCTACGCCGACGCGTTCGCGCGGCTGGGCCTCGAGGTGCCGGCGCTCGTCTTCGGCGCCGCGTTCGAGGCCGCGCTGGCCGCGGCCGAACCGGGCGCGCCGACCGACGCCTCGCCGGAGAGCGGCGCCGTGATCCTCTACACCAGCGGGACCACCGGGATGCCCAAGGGCGCACTGATCTCCCATCGCGCGGTGATCGCGCGGGCGGCGGTGTCGCGGATCGATGGCGGCACGATCCCGGGCCGCAGCTTCGTCGCCTGGGCGCCGTTGTTCCACATGGTCTCCACCGACCCGGTGTTCGCCACGCTCATGAGCGGCGGCTGCGTGATCGTGACCGACGGGCTGGACGTGGCCGAGCTGGTGGACTGGATCGGGCGGGAGGACATCAACCATCTCACGCTGATGCCCGGCATGATCGACCGGGTGATCGCGGAAATGGAGCGGACGGGGACCAAGCCGCGGCAGATCGTGTCGTGCGGCTGCATGGCCGATCTGGTGCCGAGGCATCAGATCGCGGCGATCACGACGCTGCTGAACGCGCCGTTCCGCAACAGCTTCGGCTCGACCGAAACGGGCAGCCCGCCCGCGGGCAACGGCGTGGTGGCGGTCGGCGAACTGCCGGAAAGCCTGGCCAAGCGGCAGAACAGCCTGTGCCGCATCCGCCTGGTGGACGAGGACGACCGCGACGTGCCGGACGGCTCGCCCGGCGAGCTGCTGATCCGCGGCCCCACCCTGTTCAGCGGCTACTGGGGCGCGCCGGAGACCAATGCGCGAGACTTCCGCGACGGCTGGTTCCACATGGGCGACGTGTTCCGGCGCAATGCGGACGGTTCGCTCGACTTCGTGGACCGGCGCAAATACCTGATCAAGTCGGGCGGCGAGAACATCTACCCGGCCGAGATCGAGAACGCGCTGCGCCTGTCGCCAAGGATCGCGGAGGCCGTGGTGGTGCGGCGGCCCGATGCGCGCTGGGGCGAGGTGCCGGTCGCCTTCGTCGTCCCGCTCGACCCGGCGCTGACGGCGGCCGACGTGATCGGCGCCTGCGAGGGCCGCATCGCGCGCTACAAGCTGCCGCGCGACGTGTTCTTCGTCACCGATGCCGAGCTGCCGCGCAGCACCACGGGCAAGATCATGCGCCACGAGCTGGAAGCCCGGCTCGGCGCGATGCAACAACAGAGCGCGGCGTGAACCGGCTCGAGCGGAGGGAACAGGAATGACGCCATTCGAGTTGGGGCGCCGGGGCCTGCTGGCCGGCGCGGCGGCGGCTTCCCTGCCCCGCCGGGCCCGCGCGGCCGAGCCGGCGCTGCGCTACGGCGTGCTGACCGACATGAGCGGCACCTTCGCCGACGGCACCGGACCGGGTTCGGTGGCCGCCGCGCGCTTGGCGATCGAGGATATCGGCGGGGCGCTCGGCGCCCCGGTCGAGCTCGTCTTCGCCGATCATCAGAACAAGCCGGATGTCGGCGCCGCCATCGCGCGGGACTGGTTCGACCGCGGCGGCGTGGACGTCATCCTGGACTGCCCGGTGTCGTCCATCTGCATCGCGGTGCAGAGCATCGCGCGCGAGAAGAACAAGATGTTCATCACCTCGGGCGGCGGCTCGGCCGAGCTGAGCGGCAAGTATTGTTCGCCCAACTTCATCCAGTGGACCTACACGACCTACGCGCTGGCCAACGTCGCCGGCAAGGCGATGCTGCAGCGGGGCGGCGATACCTGGTTCTTCATCACCGCCGACTACGTGTTCGGCCAGCAGCTCGAGCGCGACACCACCGCGGTGGTGCTGAAGGGCGGCGGCACCGTGCTCGGCCGGGCGCCGCACCCGATCGGCAATGCCGATTTCAGCGCGGCGCTGCTGCAGGCCAAGGAAAGCGGGGCCAAGGTCATCGGCCTGGCCAATTCCGGCGCCGATGCGCAGACCGCCATCAAGCAAGCCGGCGAGTTCGGCATGCTGGGCGGCGAGCAGAAATTCGTTTCCCTGCTGATCGACGTGCCGGACGTCCGCGCCATCGGCCTCCCCGTCGCGCACGGGCTGATCGCGACCGCCGGCTTCTACTGGAACCTCGATGACAAGTCGCGCGAGCTGGGCCGCCGGTTCGGCGCCAAGATGAGCGGGCGGGTGCCGGGCATGATCCAGGCGGGCGTGTATTCCTCCGCGCTGCAATACGCGCGCGCTGTGGCCAAGGCGGGCAGCAAGGACCCGGCTGCCGTCGTCAAGGTGCTGCACGCCGAACCGATCGAGGACGATTTCGCCCGCAACGGCAAGCTGCGGGCCGACAACCTTATGGTGCACGACATGTATCTGGCCGAGGTCAAGGAGGCCGAGCAGTCGACGGGACCGAACGACGTCTACAACATCCTCGGCACCGTCGGCGGCGAAGACACGGCGCAGCCGCTGGCGACTAGCGCGTGCCCCATGCTGAAGAGCTGAGATGCGCGACTGTGCGGCGGTGACCGGCGTCGGCGAGACCGCGTACACGCGCGGCAGCGGACGCACCGCGCTCGCCCTGTCGCTGGAAGCGGCGCTGGCCGCCATCGCCGATGCCGGGCTGTCGCCGCGGGAAATCGACGGTGTCATCGCGCTGGGCGGTCGCGGGGCCATCGCGGAGGACGTTATCGTCAATTTCGGCATCGCGGACCTGCGCCTCTCCTTGCAGGTGCCGATGGGCGGCGCGAGTGCGGCGGCGGCGCTGCAGAGCGCGGCAGCGGCGGTCGCGACCGGGATCTGTCGGCACGTGCTGGTGCTGATCGGGCGCGACGCGTTCCCCGGCAGCCGCATCTCCGCAAGAGTCCAGGCGATCCCGGCCTTCCGTACCATGGGCGAGTTCGAGCTGCCCCTGGGCGCCGCCTCGCCGGCGCAGCTCTACGCGCCCATGGCCCGGCGGCACATGACGGAATACGGCACCACCACGGACGATTTCGCCGCCGTCGCGGTGACCACCCGGGCGCATGCGGCGCTGAACGAGCGCGCGCTGATGCGCAAGCCGATCACGGCGGCCGACCACGCCGCCTCCCGCATGATCTCCGACCCGTTCCGCCTGCTCGACTGCAGCCAGGAGAACGATGGCGGCGCGGCCGTGGTGGTCAGCGCGGCCGATGCGGTACGGACGGGCGACCGCCCGGTGGTGCTGCTGAGCGGCATGGCGGAAGGACATCCGGACTCGCCCGCCTCCATCACCCAGCGCGCCGACATGACCCGGTTCGGCATCGCCAAGGCGGCCCGGCGCGCCTTCGACATGGCCGGCGCCGGGCCGGAGGACATGGACGTCGCCGCCATCTACGATTGCTTCACCTTCGTGGTGCTGTGCCAGCTCGAGGATCTCGGCTTCTGCCGCAAGGGCGAGGGCGGGCGCTACGTCCGCGAAACCGGTCTGGGGCTGGGCAGCCGCATGCCGGTCAACACGCATGGCGGGTTGCTGTCGCAGGCGCACATGGCGGGCATGAACCACGTGGTCGAGCTGGTGCGGCAATTGCGCGGCGAGGCCGGCCCGGCGCAGGTGGCCCGCGCGCGCACCGGGCTGGTGACCGGCTACGGCGACATGGGCGATGGCGCGCTGGCGGTCTTGCGCCGCGCCGACGGTGCGCGGGCCAACGGACGCCAGGGGCAGGCGGCATGAGCGACGCCCCCCTCCCCTCGCCCACGCCGGACAGCCAGCCTTATTGGGACGGGCTCCGCGCCGGCAAGCTCCTGCTGCAGCGCTGCGCCCAGTGCGGCACGATCCGGCACTACCCGCGCCCGGTCTGCGCCGCCTGCTTCTCCATGGAGGTCGGCTGGACCGAGGCGAGCGGCGACGGTCGGGTGCATAGCTGGACGGTGACGCACCACCCGTTCATCCCCGCCTTCCGGGACCGGCTTCCCTACGCGCTGGTCACGGCCGACCTGCCGGAAGGCGGCCGCCTCCTGGCGCGGTTGCGCGGCTCGGCCGATCGCCTCGCGATGGGCGCCCCGCTGCGTTGCGGCTTCGAGCCGCTCGGCGACTGGGTCGTGCCGGTGTGGGAGCTGGTTTAGAGCGGCGTTTCCGCCACCACCTCGGCGAAATGGCACGCGACGAGGCGGCCGTCGACGGGGCGCAGGGCCGGGCGCTCGACGCGGCACCGATCGGCGGCGAACGGGCAACGGCTGGCAAAGGCGCAGCCCGGCGGCGGGTCGATCGGCGACGGCAACTCGCCCGTGACGGGGACGGCGTGGCTGCGCCGGGCCGGGTCCACGAAGGGCGTCGAGGCGAGCAGCATCCGCGTGTAGGGATGCAGCGGACGGTCCAGCACGGCGGTGCGCGGCCCCTGCTCGGCGGGCCGGCCGCAATACATGACCAGCACGTCGTCCGCCATGTGCCGCACCACGGCGATGTCGTGGCTGATGAACAGGAAGGCGGTGCCGAACTCGTCCTGCAGGTCGCGCAGCAGGTTGAGCACCTGGGCCTGGATGGAGAGGTCCAGCGCGCTGACCGGCTCGTCGGCCGTGACCACCGCGGGGCGCAGCATCAGCGCGCGGGCGATGGCGACGCGCTGGCGCTGACCGCCGGAGAACATGTGCGGGTAGCGGTCGAACGCCTCGGGCCGCAGGCCGACGCGGTCCAGCATTTGCCGGGCCGCCGCCTCGCGCTCGCGCCGGGTCCCGCGGCGGTTGATCTCCAACGGCTCGATCAGCGCCGCGCCGATGGTGCGGCGCGGGTTGAGCGAGCCGAACGGGTTCTGGAACACCATCTGGTTCTGCAGCTGCAGCGCGCGGTGCCCCGCCGTGGGCTGGCCGTTGATGGCGACGGCGCCGCTGGTCGGCGGCTCCATCAGCGTGCAGACTCGGGCCAGGGTGGACTTGCCACAGCCGGACTCGCCGACCACCGCGAGCGTCTGCCCCGCCTCCAGCGCGAACGACACGCCATCGACCGCCTTGAGCACGCGCCGACCCGGCAGCGTGTAGTGGCGCGTGACGTCGCTGGCCTCAAGGACGGTCATCGGTTCCTCAAGCGGTCTCTCCCGTCGGGAAGGGCCGCTCCGTCGGATGGCCCGCATCGTCCAGCGGGTAATGGCAGCGTACCCGGGCGCCGAGGGCGGAGCGCAAGACGGGCCGCTCGGCGTCGCACCGCGGCGTGCGGAAGCGGCAGCGGGGGGCGAACAGGCAGCCGGCCGGGCGGTCCTCGATGCCGGGCACGAGGCCGGGAATGGTCGGCAGGCGGTCCCTTCCCTCCGCGCGCTCCGGCAACGCGTCCAGCAGGGCGGCGGTGTAGGGGTGCCGCGGCGTGCGGAACAGGGCGCCGGCCCCCTGCTCCTCCACCACCTGGCCGGCATACATGACCTGCACACGCTGCGCGGTCTGCGCGACCACGCCCATGTCGTGCGTGATCAGCACCAGGCCCATGCCGCGCTCGCGCTGCAGGCGGACCAGCAGGTCCAGCACGCCCTTCTGCACCGTGACGTCCAGCGCGGTGGTGGGCTCGTCGGCGATCAGCAGCGCCGGGTTGCAGGCAATGGCCATGGCGATCATGACGCGCTGGTTCAGCCCGCCGGAAAGCTGGTGCGGGAAGGCGCGCAAGCGGCTTTCCGGCGCGGGGATGCCGACCAGGCCGAGCAACTCGATCACGCGCGCCCGTACCGCCCGGCGCGGCACCGCGTCGTGCTGGCGCAGCGCCTCGCCGATCTGCCAGCCCACCGGGTAGCACGGGTTGAGCGAGGAGGTCGGCTCCTGAAACACCATCGCCACGTCCCGCCCGATCAGGCGCCGGCGCTCGCGCGGCGTTGCGTGCAGCAGATCGTGCCCCCGAAAGGCGACGCGCCCGGCCGCCAGGTGCGCGTTCGGCGGCAGCAGCCCGGCGACGGCCAGCACGGACACGCTCTTGCCCGAGCCGGACTCGCCGACGACGCCCAGCACCTCGCCAGGCGCCACCGCCATGCCGACGCCCTCGACGGCGTTGAACCGGCCGCGCGCCGTGTCGAACGCGACGGACAGGTCGGTCACCTCCAGCAGCGCGTCCGTCATCGCCGCAGCCGCGGGTCGAGCGCGTCGCGCAAGCCGTCGCCGAGCAGGTTGAACGCCATCACCGTCAGCAGGATGGCGACGCCGGGAAAGGTCAGCAGCCACCAGGCGCGCTGATAGAATTGCAGCGCGTCGGCAAGCATGGTGCCCCATTCGGGCGTCGGCGGTTGCGCGCCGAGGCCGAGGAACCCCAGCGCCGCGGCATCCAGCACGGCGGCCGAGAAGCCGAGCGTGGCCTGTACGATCAACGGCGACAGGCAGTTGGGCAGCACCACGCGGAACATCAGCCGCAGCGTGCCGGCGCCGGCGCTGCGGGTGGCGACCACGTAGTCGCGCGTCAGCTCGCCCATCGCCGCCGCCCGCGCCAGCCGCACATAGGCCGGCAGTAGCACCACGGCGACGGCGAGCATGGCGTTGGTCAGCCCCGGCCCTAGGATCGCGACCACCACGATGGCGAGCAGCAACGACGGGAACACCAGCAGCACGTCCATGGTCCGCATGATGATCGTCTCGACGATGCCGCGGGCAAAGGCGGCCACCAGACCCAGTAGCGTGCCGACCGTCATGGACAGCAGCACCACCACGCTGCCGATCAGCAGCGACAGCCGGGCGCCGTACAGCAGCCGGGAGAACACGTCGCGCCCCAGGCTGTCGGTGCCGAGCGGAAAGGACGGGTTCTGGAACGGCGGAAACAGGAAGCGGTCGCGGAACTGCTCGGCCGGGCCGTGCGGCGCCAGCAGCGGCGCGAGCACGGCGGCGACCACCAGAAGGCCCGCCACCGCGAGGCCGACCACGGCGCCCCGGTTCTCCAGCAGGCGGCGAAAAAAGGCGGCCGCCGGCGACGGCACCGCGGCCACGACGGCCCCGCTCATCGCCGCAGCCTCGGGTTCAGCACGCCGTAGAGCACGTCCACGCCCAGATTGACCGCCATCACAAGGATCGCGACCAGCAAGGTCCCGCCCTGCAGCACGTTGTAGTCGCGCTTCTGCACGGCATCGACCAGCCAGTGCCCGACCCCCGGCCAGGAGAATACCGTTTCCGTCAGGATCGCGCCCCCCAGCAGCGCGCCGACCTGCAGGCCCAGCACCGTGACCACCGGGATCAGCGCGTTGCGCAGCGCGTGGACGACCACGACCCGGCTTGGCGCCAGCCCCTTGGCCCGCGCCGTGCGGACGTAGTCCTCGCCGAGCACTTCCAACATGGCGGACCGGGTCATGCGGGCGATGGTGGCGAGCGGGATGGTGCCCAGCACGATCGTCGGCAGGATCAGGTGCCGCACCGTCGACGCGAAGGCGCCGGGATCGTTGGGCCAGAACAACGTGTCGAGCAGCAGGAAGCCGGTATGCGGCTCGACGTAATACAACTCGTCGATGCGGCCGGAGACGGGGGTCCAGCCGAGGGCGACGGAGAAGATCAGGATCGCCATCAGCCCCCACCAGAAGATCGGCATCGACAATCCGGTGACCGACACGCCGATCAACCCGTAATCCAGCGCGGTGCCGCGCCAGACCGCGGCCAGCACCCCGAACGGCAGCCCGACCAGGATGGCGAACGCCATCGCGCAGGCCGCCAGCTCCACCGTGGCGGGGAAGAAGGTGGTGAACTCCGTCCAAACGCTCTCCTGCGTCGCGACGGAGCGGCCGAGATCGCCCTGGATCAGCTGCCCCTCGTAGTCGACGAACTGCTTCCAGAGCGGTTGATCCAAGCCGAGCTCGTGCCGGAAATAGGCCAGCCGCTCCGGGCTGATGCCCCGCTCGCCCGTGCGTGCCTCGATCGGATCGCCCGGCACGGCGTGACCCAGGGCAAAGGCGAGCAGGGTCACGCCGACCAGCGTGGGGATCACCAGCAGGAGGCGGTAGGCGAGCGAGCGCAGCACCGGATCAGTTCAGATCGACGTCGTTCCACTGTATGCCGGCGATCGGGGTCATGACGAAGCCGGTCACCTCCTTGCGGGTCGGCTGGAACGTCACGGAGTGGGCGATCAGGAAGAACGGCGCTTCCTCGTGCATGATGACCTGAGCCTGCTCGTAGAGCTTGGCGCGCTCGGCCTGGTCGCTCAGCGTGGCGGCCTTGTTGATCAGGGCATCGAAGGGCTGGTTGCACCATTTGGCCGCGTTGCCGCCGCCGGGCCGGGCGGCGGCGCAGCCGGCGAGCGGGACGAAGAAGTTGTCGGGATCGCCGTTGTCGCCGGTCCAGCCGAACTGCGCCATCTGATGGTCGCCCGCCTGGATGCGCTTGCGGTACTCGCCCCACTCGTAGCTGACGATGTTGGTCTTGACGCCGACCTTGGCGAGGTCGGACTGCATCAGCTCCGCGACCCGGCGCGCATCCGGATTGTACGGCCGCTGCACCGGCATCGCCCAGATGTCGGTCTCGAAGCCATCGGGGTAGCCGGCCTCGGCCAGCATCTTCTTGGCCGCCGCCGGGTCGAACGGGAAGTCCTTCACGCTCTGGTTGTAGCCCCAAAGCGTCGGCGGGATGAGGTTCTTGGCGGGCTCGCCGGCGCCGGCATAGACGGCCGACAGGATCGCCTGCTTGTCGATGGCCATGTTCAGCGCGATGCGGACGCGCTTGTCGTCGAACGGCTTCTTGGTGGTGTTGAATGCCAGGTAGCCGATGTTGAGCCCGGGCAGCGACAGCAGCTTGAGGTTCGGGTCGGCCTTGATGCCGGCGAGGTCGGCCGGCAGCGGGTACACGCCGACCTGGCACTCGTTGGCGCGCAGCTTGGCGAGGCGGACGGCCGGGTCCTTGTTGATGGAGAACACCAGCGCGTCCAGCTTCGGCTTGCCGCCCCAGTAATCGTCGAAGCGGCGGTAGCGGATGGTGGCGTCGCGTTGGTAGGCGACGAAGGAGAACGGGCCGGTGCCGATCGGCACCTGGTCAATCTGCTCCGGCTTGTTCGCCTTCATCAGCACGTCGGCGTATTCGGCCGACTGAATGGAGGCGAAGTCCATCGCGAGGTCGGCCAGGAACGGGGCGTTGGGCTCGCTGAGCGCGATGGTGACGGTATACGGGTCCACCTTCGTCACCGACTTGATGAGCTTCTGCAGGCCCATGTCGCCCCAGTAATCGTACTTGCCGCCGGACACCTTGTGATACGGGTTGTCCTCCTTCATCTGGCGCTCGAAGAAGAACAGCACGTCGTCGGCATTGAACTCGCGCGTCGGCTTGAAGGCGGCGTTGCTGTGCCACTTCACGCCGTGGCGCAGGTGCAGCGTGACCAGCAGGCCGTCGCCCGACACGTCCCACTTCTCCGCCAGCGCCGGGACCAGCTCGGTGGTGCCGTCCTTGAATTGGATCAGCCGGTTGTAGATCGGCCGGTTGGCCGCGAACGTGGTCCCGGTGGTGTTGATCATCGGGCTGAAGTTTTCCGGCGAGCCTTCCGCGCAATAGACCAGCGTCTTGGCCGCGGCCGGCAGGGCCAGGCCGGGCAAAGCCAGCGCCACACCGGCGAGCAGGAAGAGGCGGAAACGGGACAGATCCATGCGGGAATCCTTGGGCAGCAATGTTCGGCGAACAGAGCACGCCTCTGCCGCGGATGCGAGCGGGTTGCCCCCGGGAAACGGAGCCGTCAAGCTGATAGGATGACCGATCCCCTGCTGGACACCCTTCGCGCCGACCATGCCGAGCTGACGGCGATCCGGCGCGACATCCACGCGCATCCGGAAATGGGGCTGGAGGAGGTCCGCACGGCGGCGCTGGTGGCGGCCAAGCTGCGCGAATGGGGCATCGAGGTCACCGAAGGGGTGGGCGGCACCGGCGTGGTCGGGACCATCCGCGGCACCCTGCCGGGCCAGCGCGCGATCGGCCTGCGCGCCGACATGGACGCGCTGGCCATCCCGGAAGCGACCGGCCTGCCCCACGCCTCGACGACACCCGGCATCATGCATGCCTGCGGCCATGACGGGCACACGACCATGCTGCTCGGCGCCGCCAAGCACCTGGCGCGCCATCGCGATTTCGGCGGCACCGTCCAGCTCATCTTCCAGCCCGCCGAGGAGGGCCGCGGCGGCGCCAAGGCCATGTTGAAGGATGGGCTGTTCGAGCGCTTCCCGGTGGACGCCGTCTACGGCATGCACAACGCGCCCGGGGTGGCGATCGGCGAGTTCAAGCTCCGCACCGGCCCCCTGCTGGCCGGCACCGCGAAATGGAGCGTCACCTTCCGCGGCAATGGCGGCCATGGCGGCGCCCGCCCGCATCTGGCGGCCGACCTGTCCATCGTGATGTCGCATTTCGTCTTGGGCCTGCAGACGATCGTCGGCCGCAACGTGCCGCCGCTGGACACGGCGGTGATCTCCGTCGGTCACGTGACCGCCGGGTCGGCCGAGGCGGTCAACGTGATGCCGTCATCGCTGGTCGTCGCCGGCACCGCCCGCTGCTTCACGGACGACACCCGCGCGATCATCGCCGGGCGGATGCGGGAGTTGGCCGAAGGGCTCGCCCGGCTGCATGGGGCGACGGCGGAATTGTCGTTGGACTGGGGCACGGTGCCGCTCGTCAACCGCCCCGAGCAGACGGCGCTGGCCGCCGCCGCGGCGCGCTCGCTGGTCGGCGACGCCGCCGTCGATGCGGACGCCCAGCCCGGCACCGGCGGCGAGGATTTCGCCTACATGCTCGAGGCCAAGCCCGGCGCCTTCATCTTCATCGGCAACGGCACGGGGCCGGATGGCCGCGTCCACGACGTGCATACGCCGACATACGACTTCAACGACGAGGCCATCCCGCTCGGCGTGGCATGGTGGGTCCGCGTCGTGGAGCAGGAGCTGCACCTCACCTGAAGGCGGGACCCGGCCGAAGCCGGGTCCCTCCGCCGGGATCAGCCGGTCGGGGTGTCGAGCGCGCCTTCCGCCTTCAGCACTTCGTGGGCCGCCTTGAACGCGTCCAGCCCGGCGGGGATGCCGCAATAGGCGGTGGCGTGCAGCAGGGTGGCCTTGATCTCCTCTACGGACACGCCGTTGTTGAGCGCGCCCTTGACGTGCAGCTTGATCTCCGGCGTCCGGCCCAGCGCGGTCAGCATGGCCAGGTTCAGCAGCGAGCGGGTGCGGCGGTCCAGCGTCGGGTCGCCCCAGGCCCAGCCCCAGGCCCACGCGGTGGTGGCGCGCTGGAACGACATCATGAACGGGTCGGCCTTCTCCATGGAGGCATCCACGTAAGCGGCGCCCAGCACTTCTCGGCGGATCGGCATGCCCTTGTCGAACAGGGCGGCATCGTCGGACATGGTGGTGATACTCCTCGAAGGTCAGGCGGACCCGGCCGGTGCGGCGGGCGGCAACAGCGTATCGCGCAGCGCCCGGGGATAGAACCAGCGTCGCTCGATCAACTCGTCGGCGCGCGCCGGGCCGGCGGCGGCGATCTGCGCCTGGTGATCGAGCAAGGGCGCGCCGGAACCGAGGTTGATACAATCGACGACCAGGGCGTGCGTCGCGCGCAACACGAGGTCGGCCGCCTCGGCGCGCTCGCGCTGCAACGACGGCGACCCCGCTGGGAGCGCGTCGGCCAGGGCCATTGCGGTCCAGGCGTCGCCGGCCGCGTCGAACAGCGCCGCGCCGTGGGCGACCACGCCGCGGCTGTCGAGCGCGCGGTCTCGAGCAGCGGCGGCGCGCCGGAGCGAGGCGGTCACCAGCGCGGCCACCCCCTCCCCGGCCCCGGCGGCCACCAGCTCGGCGACAGCGGCCGGCACCGCCGTCTCGCCGGCGCCGCCGCGGCCGAACGGGTCGAAGATCTTGTACAGGGCGGGCGGCATGGGATCCTGCGCGACCAGGGGCGCGCCCGCGGCGGCGCGGAGCTGGGCCAGCGCCCAGACCGGAGCGGCCGACCCGAACCCGGCACGCAGGGCGGCCACCCGCGCCGTGGCCGTCTCCAGCGCGGCCGGACCGTCCGACCGCAGGTCGCGCAGGAAGCCGAGCGCCACCTCGCGCAGCAGCCGGGCCGTCGTCGCCGGGTCGGACGCGGCAACGGCGCGCTCCATCGTATCGGCGACCCCTGCCGCGACCGCGACCGCCTCCGGGGAAGGCTCGATCCGCATCCGGCCGCCATTGATGGCGATCGGGGAGCCGGCGGCCAGGGTGCGGGCATCGCGCCAGAACGTCTCCGCCTCGCGCCGCAGCTGCCCACGGGGGAAGGGCGGCGCGGGCGGCAGCGCCGATGCCGGCACCGGCCCGGGCGGCGCCCCCCGGACATGCAGGTCGGCGCCGGCGGGGCCGATGAACACGGCGCCGTCGCCCTCCGGCAGGCGGAACCAGCCGGTCTCGCTGGTCCCCGCGGCTTCCCTGGTCATGCCGAACAGCAGGTCGGCCAGGGAGGGCGTGGCCGCCGTGAGGCAGCGGGCGACGCTGTTGGCGCAGGCGGCCCAGCTCGTGTGTAGCGGCATGCCGCCTTAACCGGGTGGGGCGCCGCGGGTTTTCCCCTCGCCGAATTCGGCTGACGCCGTGTCGCCTGGACACGCACGCGGCGGGGGCCGAGCATCGGGCCATGCGATCGCTGCGCTCACGGCTGCTGGTGCTTTGGTGCTTCTGCGCGGTGGGCAGCGTGGTCGGCGGCGTGCTGCTGGCGCAAAGCGCGGCGCAATCCACCGCGGCGCAGGTCTCTCGGGCGGAGGCGGTGGCTGCGCGCGCCTGCGACCTGATCCGCGACCGCTATGCCTTCTACATCAGCGACTGGCGCGGCCCGGCGCCGCCGCTCGACCCGCGGTTGCGTGCGGACCTGATGGCGGCGGTGTCGCTCGCACTCCTGAGGCAGGACGGGGTGGAGGGCGGGATCTGGCAAGCCGAGGCCGGTCCGCTCGCCTACGCCTACCCGACCTATCAGGGCGACGCGCCGAAGCTGGACCTGCCGATGGCGGAAAGCGGCCGCATCCGCGCCGTCAACGAGGCCGCCATCCGGGAGGAGCAGCCGGTGGCGCGGCAATGGTCGTCGCAATCGCAAACGTTGCTGATCGAGGCCTGCCCGCTGGTCGGCCCGATCGCCGGGCTGTCGGGCTGGGCGATGCTGCGGGTGCAGAACTCGGCCGTGGCGGAGGGCTTGCAGGCCGGGTTGATGGCGCTGCTGGCGCTGCTGCTGGCGATCACGGCGTGGCTGGCCTGGCTGCTGTGGTCGTGGTCGAGCCGGGTGAACCGCCTGGAAGCGACGCTGGCGGGCGCGTCGGGCGCCGGGTCGCCGCCGCTGGCGTCGACCGGCGAGCCGGACCTCGACCGCATCGTCGCCGCGCTCAACGCGTCGCGGCGCCGGTTGGGCGAGGCGCGGGCGACGGCCGAGGCGCTGGCGGCGCAGGTCACGGTGGCGGAGCGGCTGGCGGCGCTGGGCCGGGTCGCCGCCGGGGTGGCGCACGAGATCCGCAACCCGATCGCCGCGATCCGGCTGCGGGCGGAGAACGCGCTGGCCACCACCGACGAGGCCCGCCGCGACCGCGCGCTGCATTCGGTGCTGGACCAGGTCGGGCGGCTGGACCGGCTCAGCATCGAGCTGCTCGCCATGACGCAGCGGCGCGAGCCGGCGCGGGAGCGGTGCGACCTGCGGGCGGTGGTCGACGACAGCGTGGCCGACCTGGCGGAGGCGGCGGCGGGCGGCGGCGTGTCCGTGCGGGCCGAGGGCGGCGGCGACGCGTCGGTGGACCCCGACCTGATCCGCCGCGCGCTCGACAACCTGCTGGCCAACGCGATCCGGCACACGCCGCGCGGCGGCTCCGTCACCGTGTCGGCCGCCGTCGAGGGCGGAACGGCGGTGCTGACGGTGGCCGATACCGGGCCGGGCGTGGCGGCGGCGCTGCGCCCGGCGCTGTTCGAGCCGTTCGCGAGCGGGCGGCCGGACGGGACCGGATTGGGGCTGGCGATCGTGCGCGAGCTGGTGCAAGCCCATGGCGGCAGCGTGTCGCTCGCGGAGGGTGGGCCCGGCGCGCGCTTCGTCATCACCCTGCCCCGACACGAAGGCGGAACGTAACGGCGTGGCGACGGTCCTGATCATCGACGACGACGCGGCGTTGCGCGAAGGCCTGGCGGAGACGCTGGCCGATCTCGGCCACCGCGCGCTGGAAGCTGCCGACGGGCTGGCGGCGCTGGAGATCATGGCCGGCGGGCAGGTCGACGCAGCGCTGCTGGACCTGCGCATGCCGGGGATCGACGGGCTGGAGGTGCTGCGGCTGATGCGCGAGCGGGGCTACGCGGCGCCGGTCGCGGTGCTGACGGCGGTGCCGACGGCGAGCAACACGATCGAGGCGATGCGTCTCGGCGCGGCCGATCACCTCGCCAAGCCGATCGGGCGCGCCGACCTCCAGGCGCTGATCGGGCGGATGCTGCCCGCCGCGTCGCCGACCGCCGCGGCGCCGGGCGACGCCGACTTGGCCGATTTGGGCGACATGGTCGGCGCGAGCGGGGCGATGCGGGAGGTGCAGAAGACGATCGGGCTGGTGGCCGACAGCGCGGCGACCGTGCTGATCACCGGGGAGACCGGCACCGGCAAGGAGGTGGTGGCACGCACCATCCACCGGCACGGGCGGCGCGCCTCCCTGCCCTTCGTGGCCGTCAACTGCGCCGCGATCCCGGCGGAGCTGCTGGAAAGCGAGCTGTTCGGCCATGTGCGCGGCGCCTTCACCGGCGCGGTGGCGGACCGGCGCGGCTCGTTCCGCGAGGCCGATGGCGGCACGCTGTTCCTGGACGAGATCGGCGACATGGCGCCGGCGATGCAGGCCAAGCTGCTGCGGGCGATCCAGGAACGGGTGGTGTCCCCCGTCGGTGGCAAGCCGGTTTCGATCGACGTGCGGGTGTTGGCGGCGACCCATCACGACCTGCGGCGCGCGGTGGCGGAGGGGCGCTTCCGCGAGGACCTGTTCTATCGCCTCCGCGTCGTGCCGCTCCATCTGCCGCCGCTGCGCGAGCGGTTGGGCGACATCGTGCCGCTGGCGGAGCACTTCCTGGCGCTGGTGCCGGGCGCCGGGCCCAAGCGGCTGACGGCGGCGGCGGCGGCGAGGCTGGTGGCGCATCCCTGGCCCGGCAACGTGCGCGAGCTGCGCAACGTCACCGAGCGGGTCGCCACCCTGGTGCGGCGCCCGGTGATCGACGCGGCCGACCTCGCCTTCCTGTCCGATGGCGGCGCGCCGGGCGAGGCGACGACGGACTGGCTGGCCGGGCCGCTGCCGGAGGCGGTGGAGCGCCTGGAACAGGCCATGATCCGCCGGGCCCTGACCGCCGCCGGCGGCAACCGGTCGGAGGCGGCACGGCAGCTGGGGATCCATCGGCAGCTGCTGCACGTGAAGCTGGCGCGCATGACGGGCGGGGCGTCCGGAAACCAGACGGGTTCGTCGTGAAGGGTGACGTCTGCGGCGCCGACATGGCGGGATTTGCTGGGCGGCGGCGTGGCACGGCGCTTGCGGTAGAGGGATCGGCACCGGACATCACGTCCTCCGCCACCGGAGAAATTCCATGAACGTCTCGAAGCGCACCCGCCACGCCGTGCTGGCCGCGGTTCTGGTCGCGGGCATCGGCGGTGTCGCCCTGGCCCAAGGCGTCGCCACCGGGGTGTACGACCCCGCGCAATTGCCTTCCATCCAGGGCCGGGTCGCGCAATACAGCCTGTCGCCGCGCGGCGACGTAGACGGCCTGATCCTGGAAAGCGGCACGGAAGTGCACCTGCCGCCGCACCTCGGGACGCAGCTCGTCTTCGCCGTCAAACCCGGCGACAGCGTGACGATCCACGGGCTCAAGGCCCGCAGCGTCGACATGGTGCAGGCGATGCAGGTGACCAACGACGCTTCCGGCAAGAGCGTGACCGATGGCGGCCCGACTCGGGCGGCCCCCGGGCCCGACGGGGCACGGCCGCCGCGCCCGCCGGCCGGCGGCACCGCGCTGGAGGCGCAGGGGGTGGTCAAGTCGCAGTTGCACGGGCCGCAGGGGGACCTGAACGGCGTCTTGCTGGCCGATGGCACCATCATCCGCCTGCCGCCGCCGGAAGCGGCGCAGCGGGAAGCGGCGCTCGCCGTCGGCAAGACGGTGTTCGCGCGCGGCAACGGCTCGGAGTCGGCGCTCGGCCGGGTGATCGACGCCCGCGAGCTCGGCACCTCGGCGCAGGATGCGGCGGCGCTGCCGGTCGCGATGGCCGGCGGCCCCCGCGGCCCCGGCGCCCCGCCGCCGCCCGCGGGTAACGCGTCGCCCCCGGCACTCGCTACTCCGGCACCCGTTGCTCCGGCGCCCACCGCCGCGGGCCCCACTGCGCCGACGACTCCGCCCGCCGCCCGCTGAGCCGATCCGGGGCGCGCTGGACACGCGTCGCCCCGGCTTCCACCCTGGGCGCTCCCACGGCGGGGCGCCCGGTGCCTCGCCGCTTCTGCCTGGAGCGCCGCATGGCCCTGATCGTCCTGTCCAACGCCGCCGTTCTCGACGCGGAGGCCGGCACGCTGCTACCCGACCGGCACGTGGTGATCGAGGACGGCATCATCCGCGAGGTGGCGGACCGGCTGCCCGCCCTGCCCGGTGCCCGCGTGATGGACCTGCGCGGCGCCACGTTGATGCCGGGCCTGATCGACGCCCACACCCATGTGACGGCCTACACCGCCGATTTCGGCCTGCTGGCCCGGTCCTCCCCCGCCTACGTGACGGCGCAGGCCGCCAAGCTGCTGGGCGACATGCTCGACCGCGGCTTCACCACCGTGCGCGACGTGGGCGGCGCCGATTGGGGGCTGGCGCGGGCGCTGGAGGAAGGCCTGATCCGCGGTCCCCGACTCATGTTCGGCGGCAAGGCGCTGTCGCAGACCGGCGGCCACGGCGACGTGCGCGGCCCCGGCACGGACGCGCTGGACGCCGGCTACTGCCAGCCCGGCCTCGGCGTGGTCGTCGACGGCGTGCCGGAGGTGCGGCGGGCGGCGCGCGCGGAAGTCCGGCGCGGGGCCCACCACCTCAAGATCATGGGCGGCGGCGGCGCGTCCTCGCCCACGGACCGGCTCGACTCCGACCAGTTCTCCGAAGACGAGATCGCCGCCGTGGTGGAGGAGGCGACGATGGCCAACCTCTACGTGTCGGTCCATGCCTACACGTCGCGCACGATCGAGCGGGCGGCGCGGCTGGGCGTGCGGTCGATCGAGCACGCCAACTTCCTCGACGAGGCGACCGCCGGGCTGCTGAAGCAGCGCGGCTGCATCATGGTGCCGACGCTGGTCACCTACGACACCGCCTCCCGCCTGGGTCTGGAGGCCGGCATGACGCCGGCCATGGTGGCCAAGATCAATGCGCTGCTGGGCGACGGCATCAAGGCGATCGAGATCGCGCAGCGCGCGGGGGTGCCGATGGCCTACGGCACCGACCTGATCGGGACGCTGATGCACCCGTTTCAGCTGCGCGAGTTCTCCTTGCGGCGCGAGGTCGTCGGGGCGGCCGACCTGATCCGCTCGGCGACCGTTGTGGGCGCCGAGCTGATCCGGCGCGGCGACACGCTGGGCCGGGTGGCGCCGGGCTACACGGCGGACCTGCTGGCGGTGCGCGGCAATCCGCTGGAGGACATCGCCCTGCTGGAAGACCCCGCGCGCAACCTCCTGCTGATCCTGCAGGGCGGCGCGGTCGCCAAATCCGAGCTGAACTGACCGTCGGACAAGGGCCGGTGGAGCGCGGAACGGCCATCGTCGTCGGCGCCGGCATCGTCGGGCTCGCCGTCGGCTTTCACCTCGCGGCGGAGGGCTGGGCGGTGACGCTGGTCGACCGCGACCCCGACGGCGACCGGGCCTCCTTCGGCAATGCCGGCGGCATCGCGGTGACGGAGGTGATCCCGGCCTCGGTGCCGGGGCTGCTGTGGAAGGTGCCGGGCTGGCTGCTCGATCCGCTCGGGCCGCTGGCGGTGCGGCCCGGGCACGCGCTGCGGCTGCTGCCCTGGTTGTGGCGGTTCGCCCGCGCGGGGCGGCCGGCGGAGACCGAGCGGATCGCGGCGGCGCTGGGTGCGCTGAACGGGCGTATCTACGACGACCTTCTGCCGATGCTGGACCGGGCCGGCCTGTCCGGCGAGCTCCGGCGGCCGGGCGCGCTGACCGTTTACGAGAGCCCGGCGGCGCGGGAGCGGGATGCGGCTTCCTGGGCGCTGAAGCGGCGGCACGGGGTGGTCGCCGAGTTCCTCGACGGCCCGGCGGTGCGGGCGCTGGAGCCGGCGCTGGGGCCGCTCGCAGCCTGCGGCGTGTTCACGCCGCAATGGTCCAGCGTCAACGATCCGCGGCACCTGTGGACCGGGCTGCGCGACTGGCTGCTGCGGCAGGGCGTGCGGATGGTGGCGGGCGAGGTCAGCGGACTGGAGCGCGGCCGGGTCCGGCTGGCGGACGGCGCGGCGCTGCCGGCGGACGCGATCGTGGTCGCGGCGGGGGCGTGGTCCGGGCGGCTGGCGCGCGGGATCGGCGACCCCGTGCTGCTGGAAAGCGAGCGCGGCTACAACACCACCATCCCGCAGCCCGGCGTGCGGCTGGGGCGGGAGATCATCTTCGCCGAACGCAGCTTCGTGGCGACGCCGCTGGCCGGCGGCCTGCGGATCGGCGGCGCCGCGGAGTTCGGCGGGCTGGCGGCGGCGGCGAACTTCAAGCGGTCGGCCGCGCTGGCGCGGTTGGCAGCCATGTACCTGCCGGGCTTGCGGACGGAAGGCGGACAGGACTGGGCCGGCCATCGACCGACGACGCCGGACAGCCTACCGGTGATCGGCCCCTCGCCGCGCCTGCCCGGCGTGTTCTACGCCTTCGGGCACGGCCATCTCGGGCTGACCCAGGCCGCGAGCACCGGGCGGATCATCGCCGACCTCGTTGCCGGTCGGGTGCCGCCGATCGACGTGGCGCCGTTCGGGATCGAACGGTTCGCGCGGTGAGCCTGCGATGGCGGGCAATGCGGGTCAGCGATGCCGACGACGTCGAGCGCGTCGGAGAGATCGTGCACCCGGACCATCCGGAGGATGGCGGCGTGCTCGCCGAGCGGTTGCGGCTGTTTCCGCCCGGCTGCCTGGTGCTGGAGGGGGAGCGCGGCGTCGAAGGCTATGCCGTGGCGCATCCCTGGCGGTTCGGCCGTCCCCCGAAGCTCAATACCTTGCTGGGCGCATTACCGGCCGGGGCGGACACGTTCTACCTCCATGATCTCGCGCTGCTGCCGGCCGCCCGGGGCGGGCGATGGGGCAGCGCGGCGGTCGATCGGCTAGCGGCGGTGGCAGAGACGGCCGGGTTGCGGACGCTGTCGCTGGTCGCGGTCGGCGGCTCCGCCGGGTTCTGGCGGCGGCACGGGTTCGCGCCCGTGCTGCAGCCGGACGCCGCCGCGGCGCTGGCCAGCTACCAGGGCGCCAGCTTCATGGCGCGCGAGTTGTCCTGAAGTTTTACAACCCGTGCGGGTAAAACACGGGCCGCTCCGCTAACCCGTTGATGTCTCACGATTGAGACGAGTGGCACGGTGATTGCGATGGAGAGGTCAGGATCCCAACGGGGGGATCGGATCGGTCGGAGACCACCATGCGCAAACTTCTTCTCAGTGCCGTTGCCTTCGGAATGGCGTCGATGGCCCTCTCGTCGGGCGCCAACGCCTACACGGTGCTGATGGCGACCGGGAACACCAACGGCGCGCAGTTCAATGCCGCCCTCGACAACAGCTTCCAGGCCGCCACCAACAATTCCTACGTCGCCGCCCAGTTCACCTATAGCGGCCCGCTCGACTTCCGGGTCGGCCCGCCGCAGAACACCACCTCGAGCGGCGACCTGAACAGCGTGTTCTTCCGCAACGGCACGATCAGCGGCTACACGACCATCACCAGCGGCACCGCGCTGCCGGCACCGGCGAACGCGAACTTCAGCACCCAAGCGCGCTTCCTGGCCTCCAGCGCGAGCGCGGCCAATTTCCAATACGGGTCGATCCTGGCCTTCGATCTCGGCAACCTGGCCGCCGGCACGGTGCTGAGCATCGACCATGACGATGGCGCCAGCGTCTACCAGAACGGCGTGCGCATCGGCACGACGACGGCGGGGCCGACCTCCGAGATCCTGGAAACGGTCCGGCTCGCCAGCGCGGGCGCCGTGACGCTGGTCTATGCGCGCGAGAACGGGGCGCCGTCGGTGCTGAACGTCGCGGTGCCGGAGCCGGCGTCGCTGGCCCTGCTGGGCGCCGGCCTGGTCGGCGCCGGTTTCGCCCGCCGCCGCAAAGCCTGAGCGTCCCTTGACGCGCCTCCCGAGCCAAAAGCTCGGGAGGCGCTACGGGGTGAGCGTCATCAGGCTGGCATTGCCGCCCGCGGCGGCCGTGTTGGTGCTGATGACGCGCTCCTCCGTCAGCCATTCGAACGGGTAGGTCCCGTCCGCTCGCGGACAATGGATCGGGACGATCGGGCCGGGCCGGGCGGCGATGCGGGCCTGCAGGTCGAGCAGGTCGGATGACGAGCCGCTGAACAAGACGACGTCGGCGGGGCCTGCCGCGTCCAGGCTGGCGCGGTTGCCGGTGGCGCCGGCCGCGTCCCGCTGGACGGCGCGGGCCCGCTCGTCGGTAGCCAGGCAGAGCACGGTGCCGCGGGGCTCCGTGCGATAGGTGTTGCGCTCGCCCACCGGACCCGGGAGCTCCCGGGTCAGCAACGGCGGGTCCGCCAGCGCGGGCGCACGGGCGAGCAGGCGGCGGAGATAGAGCGGCCCGCCCGCCTTGGGCCCGGTGCCGGACAGGCCGTGCCCGCCGAACGGCTGCGTGCCGACGACGGCGCCGACCACCGTGCGGTTGACGTAGATGTTGCCGGCCGGGGCACGGGCGGTGACGCGGGCAATCGTGTCGTCCAGCCTCGTGTGCAGCCCGAAGGTCAAGCCGTAGCCCGTGGCGGCGAGGTCGGCGAGCAGCTTGTCGAGCGCGCCGGCCCGAAAGCGCACGACGTGCAACACGGGGCCGAACACCTCCTCGCCCAGCGCAGCGAGCGACGGCAGCTCGATGATGGCGGGGGCGGCGAAGGTGCCGGCGCCACACTCGGGCGGCAGCGCGCGCTGATCCACCGGCTGCCCCGCCGCCCGAGCGGCAGACAGATAAGCCTCCACCCGGTCCCGCGCCTCGGCGTCGATCAGCGGCCCGATATCGGTGCGCAGCCGCGACGGATCGCCCACCACGAGCTCGGCCATCGCGCCGCGCAGCATGGCGAGCGTCCGGTCGGCCACGTCCTCCTGAAGGCACAGCACCCGCAGCGCGCTGCAGCGCTGCCCGGCGCTGTCGAAGGCGGAGAGCAACACGTCGGCCACCACCTGCTCCGTCAGGGCGGAGCTATCGACCACCATGGCATTCTGACCGGCGGTTTCCGCGATCAACGGCACCGGCGTGCCGTCCGGGTTGAGCCGGGCGGCCAGCGCGCGGGCGATGGCTTTGGCCACGGCGGTCGACCCGGTGAACACCACCCCATTGACCCGGCAATCGCCCACGATCGCCGCCCCCACCTCCCCTTCCCCGGGCAGCAGATGCAACGCGCCAGGCGGGATGCCGGCCTCGCACAGCACGGCGGCGGCGGCGGCGGCGGTTAGCGGCGTCTGCTCTGCGGGCTTGGCCAGCACGGCATTGCCGGCGGCCAGCGCGGCGGCGACCTGGCCGGTGAAGATCGCCAGCGGAAAGTTCCAGGGCGAGATGCAGGCCACCACGCCGAGCGGGGCGTGCGCGCCGGGCACCAGCGTGCGCTCCGCCTCGGCGGCGTAGTAGCGCAGGAAGTCGATCGCCTCCGCGACGTCGGCGACCGCATTGGCCACCGTCTTGCCGGCCTCGCGAACGATCAGCGCCACCAACGGGGTCATCTGCGCGGCCAGCCCGTCGGCGGCGCGGCGCAGGCAGGCGGCGCGCTCGGCGGGCGGGGTTGCGGCCCAGGCAGGCGCCGCGGCGGTCGCGGCGGTCAGCGCGGCCTCGACCTGTTCGGCCGTCGTTGCTGTGGCGTGCCCCACGATGTCGGCGTGGTCGGCCGGGTTGCGGACGGGAATGCCGGAGCCGGGCTGCGGCAGGGCTGCCCGGGGCAGGGCTTCGGCGAGTTCGGCCAGGCGGAGCTCGTCGGCGAGGTCGAGCCCCGGGGCGTTGGCGCGCGCGGGACGGTAGAGGTCGCGCGGCAGCACCACTGCCGGGTGCGGCGAGCCCACCAGCTCGTCGGCGTCCACGGCCTCCACCGGGTCGGCGGCGAGCTCGGCGACGGGCACGGCCGGGTCGGCGATGCGGTTGACGAAGGAGGAGTTGGCGCCGTTCTCCAGCAGCCGGCGGACGAGATAGGCCAACAACGTCTCGTGCGTGCCGACGGGCGCGTAGATGCGGCAAGGGCGGTTCAGCTTGTTGTGGCCGACCACCTCCTCGTACAGCGGCACGCCCATGCCGTGCAGGCACTGGAACTCGTAGCGCCCCGTCTCGAACTCCGGCCCGGCCAGCGTGTGGATGGCGGCCACGCTGTGCGCATTGTGGGTCGCGAATTGCGGGAACACCGCGTCCGGCGCGTCCAGCAGCTTGCGGGCGCAGGCGAGGTAGGACAGGTCGGTGTGCCGCTTGCGGGTGAACACCGGGTAGTCGTCGAGCCGGTCGACCTGGGCGCGCTTGATCTCGCTATCCCAATACGCGCCCTTGACCAGGCGCAACATGACCCGCTGCCCGGTGCGGCGCGCGAGGTCGATCACCCAGTCCAGCACGAACGGCGCGCGCTTGCCGTAGGCCTGGACCACGAAGCCGATGCCGTTCCAGCCGGCCAGCGCCTCGTCGTGGCACAGCGCCTCCAGCAGATCGAGGGACAGGTCGAGCCGGTCCGACTCCTCCGCGTCGATGTTGAGGCCGATATCGTAGTGGCGGGCGAGCCGGGCCAGCGCGCCCAGGCGCGGCACCAGCTCGGCCAGCACCCGGGCGCGCTGGCTGCGCACGTAGCGCGGATGCAGCGCGGAAAGCTTCACGGAGATGCCGGGCCCGGCATACGGCCCCTGCCCGGCCGCCGCAGCGCCGATGGCGTGGATCGCGGCCTCGTAATCGGCGAAGTAACGCGCGGCGTCGTCCGCGGTGACGGCGGCCTCGCCCAGCATGTCGTACGAGAAGCGGAACCCGCGCGCCTCCAGAGCCCGGGCGTTGCGCAGGGCCTGCCCGATCGTCTCGCCGCTGACGAACTGCTCGCCCAGCAGGCGCACGGCCAGGTCCACGCCACGGCGGATCAGCGGTTCGCCGCCGCGGGCGAGCAGCCGGGTCAGCGCGGCGGACAGGCCGGGTTGATCCGGCGCCCCCGTGAGCTTGCCGGTGACGACGAGCCCCCAGGTGGCGGCGTTGACGAACAAGGAGTCGGAGTGGCCGAGATGCCCGCGCCAGTCGCCCCGGCCGATCTTGTCGCGGATCAGCGCGTCGCGAGTCGGTGCGTCCGGGATGCGGAGCAGCGCCTCGGCCAGGCACATCAGCGCCACGCCCTCCTCCGTCGAAAGGTCGTATTCCCGCACGAGCCCGTTGGCCAAGCCGCTCGTGCCCTTGGCCCGGAGCGCCTCGATCAGCCCGGTCGCCAGCCGGCGCGTGGCAGAGGCGGCCTCCGGCGCCAGGCGGGCGGCAGGCAGCAGGGCGCGGACGCAATCGGGCTCCGCCGCCCGAGCATGCCGGGCGATGGCGGTGCGCAAGGGCGACAGGGTCGGCGCCGAGTCGAGGAAGTTGGAGAACGCAGCCGCCATCGTCTTCCTCGTCGACTTCCGCCCGGCCCGATCCGGCGAGGCACCCCATCCAAACTCGGGCGCCCCGCCCCGTCCCGCAAGGCCCGGCGCCGGCGCCAGAAACGAGAAGGGCGGCACCCGCGGATGCCGCCCTCCCCTCACCGAATGGTCGAACCGGCGCTCAGGCCAAATCGAACCGGTCGGCGTTCATCACCTTGGTCCAGACCGCAACGAAGTCATGCACGAAGGCGTCCCCGATGTCGTGCGTGCCGAAGACCTCGGCCACCGCCCGCAGGATCGAGTTGGACCCGAAGATCAGGTCGGCGCGGGTCGCCGTCCACTTCGGCTCGCCGGTGCGGCGGTCCCGGCCCTCGAAGCGGCTGTCCGACTGCGGCAGCGTCTTCCAGGTGGTCCCGAGGTCCAGCAGGTTGACGAAGAAGTCGTTCGTCAACACGCCCGGACGCTTCGTCAGCACGCCGTCCTGGTTGCCGCCGAAATTGGCGTCCAGCGCGCGCATGCCGCCGAGCAGCACCGTCATCTCCGGCGCCGACAGGCCCAGGAGCTGGGCGCGATCGATCAGGTGCACTTCCTCGTGCCGCCCGCGATTGTCGCCCACGTAGTTGCGGAACGCGTCCATCTTCGGCTCGAGCACGGCGAACGATTGCACGTCCGTCTGCTCCTGCGTCGCGTCCGTGCGACCCGGCGTGAACGGCACCTCGACCGGGTTGCCCCCATCCGCCGCCGCCTTCTCGACCGCGGCACATCCGCCGAGCACGATCAGGTCCGCCAGCGACACCTTCTTGCCGCCCGCTTGCTTGCCGCTGAACTCGGCCTGGATCCGCTCAAAGACGGGGAGCACCTTGGCGAGCTCCTCCGGCTCGTTGCTGGCCCACTCCCGCTGCGGCAGGAGGCGAAGACGGGCGCCATTGGCCCCGCCACGCTTGTCCGTGTGCCGGAACGAGGACGCCGACTTCCACGCCGTGGACACCAGTTGCTGAACCGACAACCCGCTATCGAGCAGCTTGCTCTTCAGCGCGGCGATGTCGGCATCGTCGATCAGCGGATGATCGACGGCCGGCACGCGGTCCTGCCACAGCAGCTCTTCCGTCGGCACGTCCGGCCCCAGGTAGCGCTCGATCGGCCCCATGTCGCGGTGGGTCAGCTTGAACCACGCGCGGGCAAAGGCGTCGGAGAACGCGTCGAGGTCGTTGTGGAACCGCTCGGAGATCGCGCGATACGCCGGGTCGGCGATCAGCGCCATGTCGGAGGTCAGCATCATCGGCGGATGACGCTTGGCCCCGTCATGCGCATCCGGCACCTGGTCGCTCGCCCGGTTGTCCTTCGGCTTCCACTGCCAGGCCCCGCCGGGGCCGCGATGCAGTTCCCACTCGAAGTTGAACAGGTTGTCGAAGTAACCGTTATCCCACTTGGTCGGCTCGGCCGTCCACGCGCCCTCGAGGCCGCTGGAGATGGTGTCCGAGCCCTTGCCGGTGCCGAAATTGTTCTTCCAGCCCAGGCCCATCTGCTCGATGCTGGCTGCTTCCGGCTCCGGGCCGACATGCTGTTCCGCGCTGGCGGCGCCGTGGCACTTGCCGAAGGTGTGGCCACCGGCGATGAGCGCGACGGTCTCTTCGTCGTTCATCGCCATGCGGCCGAACGTCTCGCGGATGTCGTGGGCCGACGCGGCCGGGTCGGGGCGGCCGTCGGGGCCTTCCGGGTTGACGTAGATCAAGCCCATCTGCACCGCGCCCAATGCGCCAGCCAGCTCACGCTCGCCGCTGTAGCGCTTGTCGCCACCGAGCCAGGTCTCTTCCGGGCCCCAGTCCACGTCCTCCGGCGGCTCCCACACGTCCTCGCGTCCGCCCGCGAAGCCGAACGTCTTGAGGCCCATATCCTCCAGCGCGCAGGTGCCGGCCAGCACCAGCAGGTCGGCCCAGGAGAGCTTGCGGCCATACTTCTGCTTGACCGGCCACAGCAGCAGCCGCGCCTTGTCCAGGTTGGCGTTGTCCGGCCACGAGTTGAGCGGCGCGAAACGCTGCGTGCCCGACCCGGCGCCGCCGCGACCGTCGCCCATGCGATAGGTGCCGGCGCTGTGCCACGACATACGGATGAAGAGCGGGCCGTAATGGCCGTAATCGGCCGGCCACCACTCTTGCGACGTCCGCATCAGCGCGAAGATGTCTTGCTTGACCGCCGCGAGATCGAGCGTCTTGAATTCTTCGGCGTAGTTGAAGGCGCCCTTGGTCGGATCCGCCTTGACCGAGTGTTGGTGCAGGATCTTGAGATTGAGTGCGTTGGGCCACCATTCCTGGTTCGACCGGGGCCACGCCGTCGAATTATTCGGGGCGACCCCGTGCATCGGGCATCCCCCGACGTTGTCTCCGTCCATCTCTCTTCTCCGCTAGCTGTCTTTCGACACGGTCCGCGGCGGGTTGCCCCGCCGGCTCAGCTATAGATAGACCCGTTTGCCGCTTGGGAAGAAGTCCGGAGAAGCTTTAACTTTCAACCATTCTCGGCATGGCTGCCGCGCGGCGCCCCTCAGGCGAGCTGTTTGGCCAGGCCGGAAAGCTGCGAAATGGCGAACGGCTTGAGCAGGCTCCGCTCGCGCGGCGAGAGCTGCCGATGCTTGAGCGCGAGTTGCGTGCCCGACACGTAGATCACCCGCAACGCCGGAAACTGCTCCAGTGCCGCGGCCGCGATATCGAAGCCGCTGGCGACCTGCGCCCCGATGTCGCGGTCCGCGACCAGGATCGCGCGGCCCCCCAGGCGCTCCAGTTCCGGCTGCAACCGCTCGGGGTCGCGAATGGCGAGCACGGTGTAGCCCTCGTCGCTCAGCCCGTCCTGCATCAAGTCCAGCAACATGCGGTCGTCTTCGAGCAACAGGATCGGCGATTTGTGGCTCACGCAGGGTCCCGTCTCGGCATCGTTCGCCAACGTCCGCGAGCCGTCACGAGTTCCGGCGCGCGGAACTCCGTGCAACCGCCGCGCGATGGAGGGTATCCCCGATGGAAACGGTCCCGGCTCCCGCACACGGAGCGGTGACGCCGCGCCGGTTCCGCGACGGGTGCGAATGGCAGTGGCGGCGTCCCATCTGCGGGGCTGAGCCGGCGGCGGAAACGGAGCGAGCGACATGGTGAACGAACGGATGAGGCGAGACAACGACGTGTCGCGGCGGCAAGTGCTGGCGGGCAGCGTCGTGGCGGCCGGTGCAGGCGCAGGGATCGGCGGACAGGCGCTGGCGCAGCCGGCGCCTTCGAGCGCACCCGCGGCGGCCGAACGGCTGGAAGCGGTCACCATGCCGGTCAGCTTCACGGTCAACGGGCAGGTCCGGTCGTTGACCGTCGACACCCGCACCACCTTGCTGGACGCGCTGCGGGAACACCTGCAGCTCACCGGCAGCAAGAAGGGCTGCGACCACGGCCAGTGCGGCGCCTGCACCGTGCTGCTGGACGGCCACCGCATCAATGCCTGCCTGACGCTGGCCGTGATGCACGAAGGCGCCACCGTGACCACGATCGAGGGGCTCGGCGGGCCCGACAACCTCCATCCGCTGCAGGCTGCCTTCATCAAGCATGACGGTTACCAGTGCGGCTACTGCACGCCCGGCCAGATCTGTTCGGCCGTCGGCACGATGGCCGAGATCAAGGCCGGGGTGCCGAGCAACGTCACCGGCGACCTGCTGGCGCCGATGGAGGCCAGCACCCTCGAGCTGCGCGAGCGCATGAGCGGCAACCTGTGCCGCTGCGGGGCCTACTCCAACATCGTGGACGCGCTGACCGAGGCCAAGGGAGAGTTCGCATGAGACCCTTCACCTTCGAACGCGCCGCCACCCCCGCCGCCGCGGCCGCTTCGGCGGCGCGCACCCCGGGCGCCCGCTTCATCGCCGGCGGCACCAACCTGCTCGACCTCATGAAGCTGCAGATCGAGACGCCGGCGCACCTGATCGACGTCAACGGCCTGGCGCTGGACAAGATCGAAGCCACGCCGGCCGGCGGGCTGCGGGTTGGCGCGCTGGTCCGCAACACCGCGCTGGCGACCGACGAACGCATCCGGCGCGACTACGCCGTGCTGTCCCGCGCCATCGTGGCCGGCGCGTCCGGGCAGCTGCGCAACAAGGCCACCACGGCCGGCAACCTGCTGCAGCGCACCCGCTGCCTCTATTTCTACGACGTCAACCAGCCCTGCAACAAACGCCACCCCGGCAGTGGTTGCGCGGCGATCGCGGGCATCAGCCGTCAGCTCGCCATTGTCGGCGGCAGCAATGCCTGCATCGCCACCTACCCGGGTGACATGGCCGTCGCCATGCGCGTTCTGGACGCGGTGGTCGAAACGGTCGGCGCGGATGGCGCCACCCGCTCCATCCCGGTTGGCGAGTTCCATCGCCTGCCCGGCGACCGGCCGGAGATCGACACCACCCTGCAGCCCGGCGAGCTCATCACCGGCGTCGTCCTGCCCCCTCCCCTCGGCGGCAAGCAGGTCTATCGCAAGGTGCGTGACCGCTCGTCGTACGCCTACGCGCTGGTTTCGGTCGCAGCGGTGATGCAGCCGGATGGGAGCGGCCGGGTCGCCATCGGCGGCATCGCTCCGCGCCCCTGGCGGTCCGACGCGGCCGATGCGCGGCTCCGCGACGGCGCGAAGGCGGTGGCCGGCACCTTGCTGGCCGACGCGCATCCGACGGCCGACAACGCCTACAAGGTCAATCTGGTCGGGCGGACGATCGCGTCCGTCATTGCCGAAACGAGGGCATAACCGATGCTATTCGACAGCAAGGCAGGCACCAACCCGATCGACCAGATGAAGGTCGTCGGCAAGCCGGTGCACCGCATCGACGGCAAGTTCAAGACCACTGGCACCGCGCCTTACGCCTATGAGCGGCACGACGTCGTGCCGAACCAGGCCTACGGCTTCGTGGTCGGCGCCGCGATCCCGAAAGGAACCGTCCGTGCGATCAAGACGGACGCCGCCAAGCAGGCCTTCGGCGTCCTCGCCGTGGTGACCACGCTGGACGTCGCCCCTCTGCCGCTGGGCAAGCGCAACACCGCCAACCTGTTCGGCGGCGCCGAGATCGAGCACTACCACCAGGCGGTCGCAATCGTGGTGGCCGAGACGTTCGAGGCCGCCCGCGCGGCCGCGGCGCTGATTAGCGTCGACTACGCGCCGGTCGCCGGGCAGTTCGACCTCGCGGCGGCCGCGCCGGGGGCCAAGCCGGTCTCGGGCGAGAGCGGCGAGGGCAGCGGCGGCGGCGCCGTGGACCGCGTCGGGGATTTCGAGGCGGCGTTCGCCGCCGCACCGGTGCAGATCGACGTGAGCTACACCACGCCGGACGAGAGCCACATGATGATGGAGCCATTCGCCTCCATCGCGGCCTGGGAGGGTGACAAGGTCACCGTCTGGACCTCCAATCAGATGATCAACTGGGCGCACCAGGACCTCGCACTGGCGCTCGGCCTGCCGAAGGAGAAGGTGCGGGTCGACTCGCCCTATATCGGCGGCGGGTTCGGCGGCAAGCTGTTCATGCGCGCCGACATGGTACTGGCCGCCCTCGCCGCCCGCGCGGCGCAGCGCCCGGTCAAGATCGCCATGACCCGGCCGATGATGGCCAACAACGCCACCCACCGGCCGGCCACCATCCAGCGGGTCCGCCTCGGCGCCAACCGCGATGGCACGCTGACGGCGATCGCGCATGAAAGCACCTCCGGCAACCTCCCCGAGGGCCGGCCGGAAACCGCGGTCTCACAGACCAAGCTGCTCTACGCCGGCGTCAACCGCCTCACCTCTCTCAAGCTCGCGACGCTCGATTTGCCGGAGGGCAACGCCATGCGCGCCCCCGGCGAGGCGCCCGGCATGATGGTGCTCGAAGCCGCGATGGACGAGCTGGCCGACAAGCTTGGCATGGACCCGGTGCAGCTGCGCATCGTCAACGACACCCAGGTCGACCCGGAGCATCCGGAGCGGCCGTTCTCCCAGCGCCAGCTGGTCCAATGCCTGCAGAAGGGCGCCGAGCAGTTCGGCTGGTCCAAGCGCAACCCCAAGCCCGGCGCGGTGACGGATGGGCGCTGGATGATCGGCCATGGCATGGCGGTCGGGTTCCGCAACAGCCCGCTCATGAAGTCCGGCGCGCGCGTTCGCTTGGATGGCACCGGCACCGTGACGGTCGAGACCGACATGACCGATATCGGCACCGGCAGCTACACCATCATCGCGCAGACGGCGGCCGAGACGATGGGCGTCGGCATGGACAAGGTAGTCGTCAAGCTCGGCGACTCCGACTACCCGGTGTCCGCCGGGTCGGGTGGCCAGTTCGGCGCCAACAACTCCACCTCTGGCGTCTATGCCGCCTGCATGAAGCTGCGGGACGAGGTGGCCCGCCGCGCCGGCTTCAACACGGCCGACGTCACCTTCACGGACGGGGCCGTGCACTCGGCGGGCCGCTCGGTGCCCCTGGGCGAAGCGGCGCGGAACGGCGAGATCACGGCGGAAGATTCGATCGAATACGCCAAGCTGGCCAAGGCGTATCAGCTCTCCACCTTCGCCGCGCACTTCGTCGAGGTGCGGGTCGATCGCTACACGGGCGAGACGCGGGTGCAGCGCATGCTGGCCGTGTGCGCCGCCGGTCGCATTCTCAACCCGATGTCGGCGCGCAGCCAGGTCATCGGCGCGATGACCATGGGGGTCGGCGCGGCGCTGACGGAAGCGCTCGAGGTCGACACGCGGCGCGGCTTCTTCGCCAACCATGACCTGGCGAGCTACGAGGTCGCCGTCAACCTCGACATCCCGCACCAGGACGTGGTGTTCCTCGAGGAGGCCGACGCGCTCTCCTCGCCGATGAAGGCCAAAGGCATCGGCGAGCTCGGCCTCTGCGGCGTCGGTGCCGCCGTGGCCAACGCGATCTACAACGCCACCGGGGTGCGGGTGCGCGACTACCCGCTGACGCTGGATAAGCTGATCGACAAGTTGCCCGCCGTGGCCTGACGACCCTGGGGCTGCCGCGAGGCAGCCCCCCCTCCCCTCTCGACGCTCAAACGGCGTGCGGCCTCTCCCGAGGCGCACGCCGTTTTCGTTTCCAACACCCTGACAACGCCGCGTTTTGCCAGCCCAAGCCCGAGATAGTCTGCAATGTAGTTGTTGATAGCGCTACAAATTGCCAGCAACCAGTTGCATCTTGTAGCCGGTGGCTTGCGTTGATCGCAGCCACCAGCCAGCACTTGCGACAACTGGCTACGTGTAGCAACATGTAGCCAGTTGCCGGGTTAAGTTGAACCCAATGTCATCACCCAGCATGTAAATGCTACATGTTGCTACACGTAGCGGCATGTTGACGCGGGAAGCACGCGACAGGTAGCGTTGGCAACCTCGAACGGAGAGCGCCATGGCCGTCATCGTCATCGCCAACCCGAAAGGCGGCGCCGGCAAAAGCACCACCACCCTCGTGCTGGCACAAACCCTCGCCGGACTCGGCGCCAGCGTCTCCGTGCTCGACGCCGACCCCAACCGACCCATCGTCGAATGGCGCGCCGGCGATACCAAGCTCCCCATCGACGTCGTCGGCGACGTCACCGAAAGCTCCGTCATCCGCGTCATCCGCGAACACCGGGCCACGCGTCAGTTCGTCTTCGTCGACCTCGAGGGCACCGCCAGCCGCCTGGTCTCGCGCGCCATCACCCAGGCCGACCTGGTGCTGATCCCGCTGCAGGCCAGCGGCGTCGATGCCCGGCAGGCCAGCCGCGCCGTGGCACTCGTGCACGAGGAGGAGGAAGCGCTCGACGGCCGCGTCATCCCGTTCCGCGTGCTGCTGACCCGCACCAGCCCCATCATCGCGACCCGGATCGAGCGCGAAATCGTGGACGCGCTGCGCGGCGCCGGCCTGCCGCTGATGCGGACGCGATTGAACGAGCGGCAGGCCTACAAGGCCATCTTCGTCCGCCGCCTCGGCCTGACCGAGCTCGACCCGGCGCAGGTCAACGGCCTCGCCGAAGCCATCGCCAACGCCCAGGCCCTGGCCGACGAGCTGGTCGACGTCGTCACCGCGGTGGCGGCACCGGAGACTGTGGCATGACCGAAGACAGCTTCGGCTTCTCGGCCGCTCGCAAATCCACCGCCGACAAGCTCAAGTCGATCAAGCCGAGCCCGTCGCATCCGGCGCCCGCCATGGAACGGGTCGATCGGGCAGGGGAGGCGCTGGGCTTCCGCAGCCGCGAACCGGAGCCGCCCCCGGCTCCTGCCCCGCTCCGCCGCCGCCGCGAGATCGGCCCCACGGTGGCGATCAACACCCGCGCGCCCGAGCGCGTCGCCGGACCGTTCATCCGTTTCTGCGAGGAGAACCGGTATTCCTACTGGGAAGGCATCGAGGAGCTGATGAAGCGGGCCGGCATCGGCTGAACTCTTGCGATAGGGGAGGGGGGCAGCCCGGCATCGATTGACGGTGCCTCGAAAATGCGAAATCGTCCGGCCACCGCGACACAACGGACGGGCACGATGGCAAGCTACTTCTCCTTGGCTGAAGTACTGCGTTGGCTCGGTCTCGGAAACCTTCCCGGCGTCCCGCTCTCGGAGTCCGTGCCCGACCTCGTCGAAACCGTGCTGCGGCTGGGCTTGCGGACCGAGCAGGACGCGCAAGCCAAAGCCGGCTTTTCCACCTCGTTCACCATCGGCGACACCACCGCGACCGCCTCCACCTTCATGTTCGGTGATCCCGCGTCGCACGCGGGACCGCATCGTTCGACCTGGCACCGCGAGGCGGCCGAATGGCTCCGCGGCCTCGGTACGACCGATATTCTCGAGCTCTTCCGCGCGCTCCGGTCGCAAGAGCCCAGTGCTTTGGCGTCCCGAACCCTGCCGCCCCGGGCCGCGCCGCCCGGCACGTCGTTGACCGCGCCTGAGCAGTTCGCGCTGTCATGGACCACCTGGAACGGCGTGCTGCGCGATGCTCGCCCGCTCTTGCCCGCCCTCGCGCGGACGCTGACCGATGCCGAGTCGGCCACCGACGCGTTCTGGCCGAACTTCGCCGAACACGGCACTGGCTACAACCTGCTCGTCCTTCAACGCGTGTTGCCGGCCGACGGGGCCGCGCTCCAGGACCTGTTCGGCCCCGCCTGGGGCGATAGTGGCGCCCCGGCCGCTCTGGAAGCTGGGCGGCTCTACGCGATCGACATGCGCGTGTGGGAAGGGCAGGGGGCTGAAGCGTCCCGTTCGGCTTCCGGCCGGGTCACGCCGAGCGCGGTGGTGCTGCTGCGCCAGAACGACGCCAAGCAAATGCGCCCGTTCTGCATCCGCATCTCGATCGACGGGAACAGTCAGGTCTACGCTCGCGGTGAATGCACGGATGGCGCCTGGCTGTTTGCGCTGCAGGCAGCCAAGGCGGCCATCACCGTGTGGGGTATTTGGATCGGCCACGTCTACCACTGGCACAGTGTGACAGCGGCCATGGTCATGGCGATGGCGCGCACCCTGCCGGACGGGCACCCGGTCGCGCAGATCCTCCAGCCCCACGCCAACTACCTGATCGAGTTCGACGAAGTTCTGATGCTGCTGTGGGAGCGCATCGCGCCGCCCACCTCCGTCGCGGGCGCGTGGTCGTTCCTGGTGCTGCAGGATGCCTTCGCGGCCGGTCGCCTTTTCAGCGACGACGATCCGCTCGCCACGCTGGGCCGGCAGCACCTCGACAAGGCCGCCTTCTCGCGCGACGCGGATTGGGACCTGTTCCCCGTTGCCGGTCACCTGCTGCAGGTCTGGACTCTGGCGGAAAGCTACGTCCGCGCCTGTATCGAGGCGAGCTACCCCGACGATGCCGCGGTCGCCGGCGACTCCGCCCTCCGCGCCTGGCGCGACGCGGCCGCCGATCCGGACGTCGGCAACGTGCGCGGCCTGCCGGCCCTGGTCACCCGCGCCGAACTGATCGGCGTGGTCACCAGTCTGATCTACCGGGTCACGATGCACGGGGTCTCCCGCCTCGGAAACAGCATCAATCCGCAGATGTCGTTCGTGGCGAACTATCCACCCTGCCTCGAGAATCCGGTGCTGCCATCCCCCACCGACCCGATCGACACGGCTGGACTGTTGCGATATTTACCCAACACCGCGACGATCGGCGAGGTCATCGACTTCTACTTCATCTTCCTGTTCTCGCCGCCGTACGAGCCGCTTTTGCCGGAAACGGGGCCGACGACCGATCTGCTGTTCCCGGGGGGTGCGGAGGCGCCCCGCAACCGCGCTGTGGTCACCTTCCGCGAGGGGCTGATGCGCTTCATGGACGACTACCAGGGCGGCGATCCGCAATATCAGCAATGGCCTCGCAACATTGAGACCTGATGCGTCGCCCTGGACTCTTGCGACCGCCCTAGGCTTGGACTCTTGCGATGCTCCGGCCGCCCATCGCGACCACCTTCGGCGCCACCGGCGGCCGCGAAGGCCGCAAGATCAACCCGGCCTCGTCGATCTCGATGGCCGCGTCGCGATACACCGCCCGCGCGATCTTGAGACTGTCGGTGAAGCGCTCCTTGAAGTGCGCCAGCTTCTTGTAGCTGGCCCCGAACTGGGCGAACAACGCCGGCCAGCTGATTTTGCGCGCCCCGGGCAGCACGTGCAGCCGGTAAGCCAGCCAGCAATATACGTCGAGCGCCTGGCTGTTATTGCTCAGCGCCCGGATCGCGGACTCCTCCAGCGGCACCGGGTGCCGCCGCAACTGTTCGAAGAACGTTTCCGACAGCCGCGCCGTCTCCACGAACAGCGATCCCTGCGGCGACGTCCCGTCATCGACGAACATCGCGGCATCCACGATGTTCTGGTTCAGCAGCCCGGCGCGGCCCCCTTGCTGCACATGGAAGGTGAGGCGGCAACGAGAAAGCCGGTCGGCCTGCTCGCGCACGTCGCGGAACGACTTGCCCCCCACGGGGATACCGAGCTTGACCAGCCAGGCATGGAGCGAGCGCCCCAGTTCGATGTCACGGCTATTGGTGCGCAGCGCCTCGGATTGCAGGTAGAGCAGGATCAACCGCGCGCGGGAGCCGTAGGGCACGCCGATGAAGGCGGTGGAATCGCCGACCAGGCTACGGCGGCCGGGTTCCACCATCAACGTGACGCGCTCGGTTTGCACTTTCCACACCGCGTCGTCGGCCAGGCGCTTGTGGGGCAGGGCCGCCTGGCACCACCCGCTGTAGAGGAAGCCGACCCCGGTTTCCTCGTCGCTCATGTAGGCGATCGCGGCCTCCACGGCACGACGGTCGCCCGCCGTTTCGGCGGCTTTCAGGGCTCCGTCTCGCCCGAGTTGCTCGATGAGATGGTGCACCGTGCCCATTTCTATGCTCCTGAGCCTCTTGGTCGAGTCCACATGGCGGTTAACCTGCACGCGGCGCCCGTTTGCGTCCACTTGGACTCTTGCGACGCAGAATATTAGCAAAGGATATTAGTGGACTCTATTAGTATGCTCGCAACAGTCCAGTGGATAACCCGCTAAGCCATTGATTCGGGAGCATGTGGATCGCAAGAGTCCAACGTCCCGTCGCAACAGTCCAGGCGGCGCCCTGTGGACCGGGGCGCAGACCCCGGCACGGGCGCTCCGTCGCGACTCGAAACCGCCGATCGCAAGAGTCCAGCGGCGTCGCGGCCATTGCTCCCTGGACTCTTGCGATCCATCGCGTCGGCGGCGCTCCGCACGAGAGGGGAGGGCGCTTGACGCGGGCCACCGGTATGGTTCCTCATACCGGTCATGGCTGAAACCCAGACAGGGCTCGAGACCGGAAAGGCGTGGCAGGTCTACCTGCTGCTCCGCGAGCGGATCGTCGGCGGCGTGCTCCGCGCCGGGTCCAAGCTGCCGGGCGAGACGGCCCTGGCCGTGACCTACGGCGTCTCGCGGGTCACCCTCCGCCGTGCGCTGGACCAGTTGGCGAACGAGCGGCTGATCGACCGCCGACCCGGCGCCGGCACCTTCGTGCAGGGCGAGGGCGCCGGCCCCGTGCTGCATGCCGACCTGTCGGACGTCGTCGCCCACGTGCGCACCATGGGCCGGCACAGCACGGTCCGCCTGCTGCAATTCGGCTACGGCCCCGCGCCGGCCGACGTCGCCGACGCCCTCGGCCTGCCGCCCGACGCCCCCGTGCAGCGCTCCGTGCGCGTCCGGCTCATCGATGGCGGCCCGTTCTCCTTTCTGGTGACGCACGTGCCGGAGGCGATCGGCACGACCTACTCGGAGGGCGACCTCGCCTCCACCCCGCTGCTGGAGCTGCTGGAGCGCTCCGGCGTGGTGGCGACCCAGGCGCGGCAAACCATCGGCGCCACCCTGGCCGGGCCGGACGTCGCCGCGGCCTTGGAAGTCGCGGTCGGCGCGCCCCTGCTCTCGCTCACCCGCGTCGTGCTCGGCTCCGACCGCACGGGCGTCGAACACCTGCACGCGCTCTACCGCCCCGACCGTTTCTCGTTCCAGATGGACCTGCAGCGCACCGGCGCGCGCGGCCAGCGCAGCTGGAACGCCCGTCCCATCGTCCCGCCCGAACCCGGAGCCGTTGCCCATGGCCATGCCTGACCTCTCGCCGACCCGCCGCACCCTGCTCGGCGGCGGCGCCGCCCTGGCCGGGGCGTTGGCCGCTCCCGCGATCCTGCGGGCCCAACCGGCCCCCATCAAGCTCGGCATCCTGCAGCCCGTCACCGGCGCCCTGGCCCAGGATGGCGACCTCGGGCGCTTGGGCGCTCAACTCGCGATCGACAAGATCAACGAGGCCGGCGGCATCAAGAGCCTCGGCGGCGCGAAACTGGCCATGGTGTTCGGCGACGCCCGCTCCAACCCGGAAGCGGCGACCCAGGAAGTGGAGCGGCTGCAGAGCGAGGGCGTGGTCGCGATCGTAGGCGGTTTCGCCAGCCCCATCTGCCTGGCCGCCAGCCAGGCCGCCGCGCGCTACGACCTGCCCTACGTCGTCGATGTCGGCGTGTCCGACCAGATCGTCGGCCGCGGCCTGGCCAACACCTTCCGCTTCGCGCCCGGCTTCGGCACCGTCACCAACGTGGCGCTGGAGAACCTGTCCACGATCAACGACGCCGCCGGCAAGCCGGCCAAGACGATCGTCCTGGTGCACGAGGACGGCCTGTTCGGCAGCGGGCTGGCCAAGCTGATGACGACCGAGCTGCCCAAGCGCGGCTTCGAGATCCTGGAAACCATCGCGCATCCCACGCCGGCGCGCGACATGTCCAACGTGGTGCTGCGGCTTCGCGCCCTCGCGCCCGACCTGGTGATCCCCTCCAGCTATTATGGCGAGTTCGTCCTTTTGGCCCGCACCATGCGGCAGCAGCGCATCAAGCCCAAGGGCGTCTACTGCGTGCTGAACGGCGCCGCCTCCAACTACCGCTTCGTCCGCGAATTCCCCGACGCGGCCGCCGGCGTGATGGACTGCAACCATTGGGCGGACCCGCGCAGCCCGGAAACCCAGGCGCTCAAGGCCAAGGTCGAGGCCGCCGGCAAGATCTGGGCCTATAACGTGCCGCTGAACTATTCCTGCGTCGGCCTGGTCGCCGACGCGCTGGAGCGGGCGGGCGCGGCCGACCGCGCCAAGCTGACGGCGGCGCTGGCGGCCTCCACCTGGAGCGGCCACATCATGCCCTACGGCCCGACCCGCTTCGTCGGCGGCCAGAACATGGGCGCCACCCCCGTCAACACCCAGGTCCAGGGCGGCGACATCAAGGTCATCTTTCCCGATGCCTTTGCCGACGCCAAGCCGATGTTCCCGTTCGTGGGCTGAACCCGGTTGTACTCGGCGGAGATCATCGGCGAGGCCGTGCTGAACGGCCTGCTGACCGGCGCGGTCTACGCCCTCGTGGCGCTCGGGCTGACGCTGGTCTACGGCGTGCTGCACATCGTCAACTTCGCCCATGGCGCCTTGCTGACGGTGGCGATGTTCGCGGTCTGGGGCTTGTCCAACGTGTGGGGCATCGGGCCGTACGTGGCGCTGCTGCCGCTCAGCGTCGCGTTCTTCGCGCTCGGCTACGCGCTGCAGCGCCTGTTGATCGGCCCGGCCGGCCGCGGCAGCGACACCAACATGCTGCTGGTCACCCTGGGCCTGTCCATCGCGATCGAGAACGGCCTGCTGGCCGCCTTCCATTCCGACACCCGGGCGCTGGATGGCGACTGGTCGCTCGCCGTGATCCCGCTGGGCCCCATGCTGATCTCCGAACCGCGCCTGATCGGCCTCGGCGGCGCGCTGGCGATGGCGGCGCTGCTCTGGCTCGGCCTGGCGCGGACCGATACCGGGCGCGCGATCCGCGCCGTGGCGCGCGAGCGGGTCGGCGCCCAGTTGATGGGCATCGACGTCCCGCACGTCTACGCCGTGACCTTCGGGCTGGGCTGCGCCTGCGTGGCGGTCGCCGCTTGCCTGCTGATGCCGACCTTTTACGTCAACCCGCGGGTGGGCAACGCCTTCGTGCTGGTCGCCTTCACCGTGGTCGTGCTCGGCGGCATGGGGTCGGTCGCCGGCGCGCTGGTGGGCGCGCTCATCGTGGGCGTGGTGGAAAGCCTCGGCGGCCTGTTCCTCGGCGACAGCCTGGGGCAGCTCGGCGTGTTCCTTCTCTTCATCGGCGCCTTGCTGTTCCGCCCGCGCGGGCTGTTCGGGGCGCGCGCATGAAGCGGGGGGAGGCGGCCGCCGCCATCGTGCTGCTGGGCCTGCTCGCGCTGCTGCCGCTGGTGGCCTCCAACCTCCTGCTGAACTTCGCCATGACGGCGCTGATCGTCGCGCTGGCGGCGCAGGGCTGGAACCTGCTGGCCGGGTTCGGCGGGCAGTTCTCGTTCGGGCACGCCGCCTTTTTCGGCCTTGGCGCCTATACCGACGCGGTGCTGCAGACCCGCTTCGGCGTCAACGCCTGGGCCGCTGCCGGGCTGGGCGTGGCGGTGGGCGCGGCGGCCGGGGCCGGGTTGGGCGCGGCGGTGTTCCGGGCCCGGCTGCGCGGCTCCTACTTCGCGCTCATCACCCTGGCGGTGGCGGAGGTCCTGCGGATTTGCGCCAATGCCTCGCCGCTCACCGGCGGCGCGGCCGGCATCCTGCTCCGGCTCGACCCGCGGGCCGCCAATTTCCAGTTCGCCAGCCGGGCGGTGTTCGTCTGGATCGCGGTCGCCGCCGTGGCCGCCGTGCTGGTGCTCACGGCCGCGCTGATGCGCGGGCGGTTCGGCGCCTACCTGGTGGCGGTGCGCGAGAACGAGGAGGCGGCGGTGGCGGCCGGCGTCGATGCCTTGCGGATCAAGACCGCCGCGCTCACCGTCTCGGGCGCCATCACGGCGGCGGCGGGCGGGCTCTACACCCAATATTTCCTCTATCTCGACGCCGAGATCGCCTTCGGCCCCCGTATGTCGGTCGAGGTGCTGCTGGCCGCCATCGCCGGCGGGATCGGCACCGTGCTCGGCCCGGTGATCGGCGCCCTCGCGCTGCACGGGCTCGGCGAGGCGACGCGCGCGGCGGTCGGCACGGACGTTACCGGGCTCGACCTGCTGCTGTTCGGCGCCATCCTGATCGCGGTGATCGCGTGGGCGCCCGGCGGCATCGTCGGCGCGCTCAACCGGCGGCGCGCCTGATGCCCGCGACTGCCATGTCCCCGACCCCGATGCTCGACGTCCAAGGCGCCTCCAAGCGCTTCGGCGGCCTGCTGGCGATCGCCGATGCCAGCCTGTCCGTGCCGGAAGGCAGCCTGTGCGGGCTGATCGGGCCCAACGGCGCCGGCAAGACGACCTTGTTCGCCATCATCTCCGGCTTCGTCGTGCCCACGGGCGGCCGCGTGCTGTTCGCCGGCACGGACGTGACGGGCGAGCCGCCGCATCGCCGCGCCCGGCGCGGCATCGCGCGCACCTTCCAGATCGTGCAGCCCTTCGCCGGGCTGACGGTGCGCGAGAACATCGCGGTGGGCGCCTACCTGCGCCACCCCGGCCGGCGCGCGGCGCTGGCGCAGGCGGAGGCGGTGGGCGATCGCGTCGGGCTCGGCCCGATGCTGGACCGTCCCGCGGCGGCGCTCACGGTGGCGGGGCGCAAGCGATTGGAGCTGGCCCGCGCGCTGGCCACCGAGCCGCGGCTGTTGCTGCTCGACGAGGTGCTGGCCGGGCTCAACCCGTCGGAGATCCGCGACATCCTGCCGGTGATCCGCGCCATCGCCGCCGACGGTGTCACGGTGCTGTTGATCGAGCACGTGATGCAGGCGGTGATGAGCCTGTGCGAGCGGGTCAGCGTCCTGGCGCAGGGGCGGATCATCGCGGCCGGGCCGCCGGCGGAAGTCTGCGCCCAGCCGGCCGTCATCGAAGCCTATCTGGGCCACGGCGCCGCCGAACGGATCGCGGCCGGTCATGGCTGACGCGCCGATCCTCGAGGTGCGCGGCCTCTGCGCCGGCTATGGCGAGGTGGAGGTCCTGCGCGGGCTCGACCTGGCCGTGGCCGCCGGCGAGGTCGTCGCGGTGCTCGGCGCCAACGGGGTCGGCAAGACGACGCTGAACCGGGCGCTGTCCGGCCTCATCCCGGTGCGCGCCGGCACCATCCGCTTCGACGGGCACGATATCACCGGCGCCGACCCGCGCGCGATCGTGGCGGCCGGGCTGATCCACGTGCCGGAAGGGCGGCGCGTGTTCCCCAATCTCAGCGTGCGCGAGAACCTCGTCCTGGGCAGCTTCCGGCGCGCGCGGGCGCGGCGGGCGGCCAATCTGGAGCGCGTGCTGGCCCTGTTCCCCCGGCTGCGCGAGCGCCTCGGGCAGAGCGCCGGCACCCTGTCGGGCGGCGAGCAGCAGATGCTGGCGATCGGGCGCGGCGTGATGGCCGAACCCCGGCTGCTAATCCTGGACGAGCCGTCCCTGGGCCTGTCGCCCCTGCTGGTCGAGCAGATGTTCGCCCTGATCGGCCAGCTCAACGCGGCGGGGCTGGCGGTGCTGCTGGTCGAGCAGAACGTGGTGCAGTCGCTGGAAGTCGCCGGTCGGGCGATGGTGGTCGAGAACGGAGCGTGCGCCCTGTCCGGCCCGGCGGCGGCGCTGAAGGACGACCCGGCGTTGAAACGCGCCTACCTGGGACTTTGAGGAAGCCATGACGATTGTGACTGCAGGCGTGTTGCCCGCCTCCGTGCTGGTGCGCGAGGCCCGGCCGGACTGGCTGACCGAATGGGCGCGGTTCGCGGCGGGGCTGCGGTTCGCCGATCTGCCGGCGCCCGTCGTCGAACGGGCCCGGCTGGTCCTGCTGGACTGCGTAGGCGTGATCGCCGCCGGCATGGCCGAGCCGGAGATGCGGGCGCTGGTGGGCCGCATGACGGCCGCGTCGGGATCGGGCGAAACCGCCGTGATCGGCGCCGGCTGCCGGGCGCCCGCCGGGATCGCGGCCTTCCTGAACGGAACGGCCGGCACCATGCTCGAGCTGGACGAAGGCAACCAGTATTCGCGCGGCCACCCCGCCATCCACGTGGTGCCGGCGGCCCTGGCCGGTCGAGGCCAGGGATCCGGCGAGGACCTGCTGCGCGCGATCGTGCTGGGCTACGAGCTCGGCGCCCGCGTCGGCATCGCGTCCAAGCTGCACGTGGCGATGCATCCGCACGGGACCTGGGGCGTGCTGGGCGCCGCGATGGCGGCAGCGACCCTGGAACGGGCCGGAGCGGACGGGATCGCCGAGGTGATCAACGTGGCGTCGAGCCTGGGGCTCGCGACCAGCCGGCGCACCATGCTGGAGGGCGGCACCGTCCGCAACAGCTACGCCGGCTTCGCCAACCAGCTCGGCTTGCAGGCTTGGGCGCTGACCGCGTCCGGCTTCGTGGGCGAGGCGGATGGGGTCGGCACCGTCTATGGCGGCATCATCGCCGACGGTTTCGACCCGGCCATCATGACCGCCGAGCTCGGATCGCGCTGGGAGATCGCCCGCAATTACTTCAAGCGCCACGCCGCCTGCCGCTACACGCATGGCGCGCTCGATGCGCTGGCTGCCATCACCGCACGGGTCGGGTCGCTCGACCCGGCGGCGATCGAAGCCATCGACGTCGACACCTACGTCTGGGCCGCGCAGCTCGACCATCCCGCGCCGCGCAACATGCTGGCGGCCAAGTTCTCGCTGCCCTTCGCCTTGGCCACCAGCGTGGTGAACGGCGCCGCGACGGTGCCGGCGTTCCGGGCCGAGGCGTTGACCGTCCGGGTGACGCAGGCGCTGGCGGCGCGGGTCACGGTGCGGGAAGACCCTGCCTTGACGGCGCAGCTGCCGGGCTTGCGGCCCGCCCGGCTCACCATCCGCATGCGCGACGGCACGGAGCACCGCGCTGCCGTCACGACCAACCGTGGCGACACGGAAGACCCCTACTCGACCGACGAGGTGGTCGCGAAATTCCATGACATGGCGGACCCGGTCTGGGGCGCGGCGCATAGCGGGCGCGTGCGCGAGCGGGTCCTGGGGCTGGGCGCCGGCAGCGAGATGGCGGAACTCGACCGCCTGCTGGCCGGAGGTGTGGTTTGATGAGCCTGCGGCAACGGCTGGCGGACGGCCGCGTCCTGGTGGCCCCCGGCGTGTTCGACGCACTGACGGCGGCGATGGCCGAAGACGCCGGCTTCGAGGCGCTCTACGTCTCCGGCGCTTCCGTCGCCTACACGCGGCTGGGCCGGCCCGATATCGGCCTGGTGTCGATGAGCGAGGTGGCCGACACCATCGCCCTGATGCGCGACCGGGTCGCGGCGCCGCTGATCGTGGATGCCGATAACGGCTACGGCAACGCGCTGAACGTCCAGCGCACGGTGCGGGTGTTCGAGCGCGCCGGCGCCAGCGCGATCCAGCTGGAGGACCAGACCCTGCCCAAGCGCTGCGGGCACCTGCAGGACAAGACGCTGATCCCCGCCGCCGAGATGGCCGGCAAGGTGCGCGCCGCCGTGGATGCGCGGCACAGCGAGGACACCCTGATCGTCGCGCGCACGGACGCGGTGGCGGTCGAGGGGTTCGAGGCGGCGCTGGACCGGGCGCGGCTCTACGCCGAGAACGGCGCGGACGTCCTGTTCGTGGAAGCCCCGCGCAGCCACGAACAGCTGCGCGCCCTGGGCGCCGCGTTGGGCGGGCTGCGTCCGCTGCTGGCCAACATGGTCGAAGGCGGGCACACGCCGCTGGCCTCCGCGGCCGAGCTCGAGGGCTGGGGCTTCCGCCTGGTGATCTTCCCCGGCGGGCTGGTCCGGGCCATGGCCCGCACGGCGCGCGACTACTTCGCTTCCCTCGCCACCCACGGCAGCAACGCCCCCTTCGCCGAACGCATGTTCGACTTCGGCGAGCTCAACGAACTGATCGGCACCCCCGCCATGCTCGACCGCGGCCGCGAGTACGACCGGTGAGCGCGGTCGACCCGGTCACCCTCGCCATCCTGAAAGGCCGGCTGGAGCAGATCGCCGACGAGATGGACGCGACGCTCTACCGTTCGGCGTTCAACCCCATCATCGCCGAAGCCAAGGACGCCTGCCACGGCCTCTACCACGCGCAGACCGGCGACACCCTCGTCCAGGGCACCAGCGGGCTGCCGATCTTCGTGGGCGCCATGGCCTTCGCCGTCCGCGCCGTGATCGCCAAGGTCGCCCGCGACGGCGGCCTCCAGCCCGGCGACACCTTCCTCTTCAACGACCCCTATGACGGCGGCACCCACCTGAACGACATGCGCCTGGTCCGCCCCATCTTCCGCGACGGCGCGCTGTTCTGCTGGCTCGCCTCGGTCGGCCACTGGCTCGACCTCGGCGGCAACGTTCCCGGCGGCTACAATCCCAAGGCGACCGAGTGCTTCCAGGAAGGCGTCCGCTTCCCGCCCGTCAAGCTGATCGCGGCCGGTGTGCTCAACGCCGACATCGTGGACATCCTCTCCGCCAACTCGCGGGTCCCCGCCAGCAATTGGGGCGACCTGAACGGCCAGCTCAACGCCCTCGATCTCGGCGAACGCCGCTTCGCCGCCCTGCTGGACGAATACGGCGACGCCGTCGTCGCCGCGGCCTTTACCCAGTTCTCCGACCGGGCGGAGGCGCTGATGCGCTCCGCCATCGCCGCCCTGCCGGATGGCCGCTACGCGTTCGAGGACGTGCTGGACAATGACGGCATCGTCGACGAGATGCTGACCGTCGCCCTCGACCTCGTCATCGCCGGCGACACCATGACGCTGGACTTCTCCCGCTCGTCACCCGCGCCCCAGGGCCCGGTCTGCATCTCCTACGCCACCGCGGTGGCCGCCTGCTACGTGGCGCTGAAGCACGTGTTCACCGCCGTCCCCGCCAATGCCGGCTGCCTGCGGCCGATCACCTTCGTGGTGCCGGACGGCTCGCTGCTCGGCGCCCGCGCCCCCAAGCCGGTCGCCGGGTACACCGAAACCATCTTGCGCCTCATCGGCGTGGTCTTCGGCGCCCTCGCCCAGGCCGACCCGGCCCGCGCCATGGCCGCCCCCTTCGGCACCATCAACGCGCTCTCCATGGCCGGCTACCGCGCGGACGGCTCCCGCTGGGTCATGTTCTCCTTCTTCGGCGGCGGCCTCGGCGGCAATGCGGAGGGCGACGGCCTGAGCCACGCCAACAACCCGATCTCCACGGCGACCATCCCGCCGGTGGAGATCCTGGAAGCCGCCTACCCCGTGGTGTTCACGCAATGGGCGTTGCGGCCCGGCTCGGCAGGGGAGGGGCGGCACCGCGGCGGCTTGGGCGCGGTCTACGAGATCGAGACGCTGACGGACGCCACCGTGTCGCTGCTCGGCGAACGCGGCAAGGCGGCGCCGTTCGGCGTCTCCGGCGGCGGCGCTGCGGCGCTGAACCGCTTCACCTGGTGGGAGAACGGCGCCCCCCGTCACCCGCCCATGGTCTCCAAGGTGACGGACGTCACGCTGCCGGCCGGCAGCCGGGTCCGGCTCGAAACCCCGGGCGGCGGCGGCTGGGGCGATGCGGCCACCCGCGACGGCGCGGAAACCGCCCGGGACCGGCAACTGGGGTACGTGGCGTGAGCGGGACCGTGGTCGGCGTCGATGTCGGCGGCACCTTCACCGACCTGTTCTGGCTCGATGCCGCCGCCGGCACCTTCCGCACCGCCAAGGTCCCGTCCAACCGCGGCGACGAGGCGGTCGGCTTCCTCGCCGGCCTGCAGCAATTCGGCGCCGTCGCCGAACTCGGCGCCATCGTGCACGGCACCACCGTCGGCACCAACGCGCTGCTGGAACGCAAGGGCGCCCGCGTGGGCCTCATCACCACCACCGGGTTCCGCGACGTGCTGGAGATGCGGCGGCGGGACCGGCGGCAGACCTGGGGCCTGTCCGGCGACTTCCGCCCGGTGGTGGACCGCGACTTCCGGCTCGAGGTCGACGAACGGACCCTGGCGGACGGCACCGTGCGCCAGGCGGTCGATCCCGTCGCCGTGGGCGAGGCAGCGCGCGCGCTGCTGGCGCAGGGCGCGCAGGCCCTGGCCATCGTGTTCGTCAACAGCTACGCCAACCCGGCCAACGAGCTCGCCGCGCTCGCGGCGGCCCGCGCGGTGTGGCCCAACGGCGACATCGGCTGCTCCGCCCAGATCCTGCCGGAGATCCGCGAGTTCGAGCGGACCTCGACCACCTGCCTGAACGCCTACCTGCAGCCCGTCGTCGGCGCCTACCTCGCCAAGCTGGACGCCGCGTTGCGCGAGGACGGCTACGCCGGATCCTTCCACATCGTGCAGAGCAACGGCGGCGTGATGTCCACCGGCACCGCCGCCCGGCTGCCCGTGCGCACCGCGCTCTCCGGTCCCGCGGCCGGCGTCATCGCCGCCGCCGCCATCGCCGCCGCCGCCGGCTTCCCGGACGTCATCACCGGCGATCTCGGCGGCACCTCCTTCGACGTCTCGCTGGTCACCGGCGGCGCGACGGCCCTGGGCGCACAGACCACCATCGAGTTCGGCCTGGTGATCCGCACGCCCATGATCGAGATCAGCACCATCGGCGCCGGCGGCGGCTCCATCGCCCACGTCGATGCCGGCGGCCTGCTCCAGGTCGGGCCGGAAAGCGCCGGCTCGCGCCCCGGCCCCGTCTGCTACGGCGGCGGCAACGCGCGGCCGACGCTGACGGATGCCAACGTCGTGCTGGGCCGCATCAATGCGGAGCGGCCGATCGGCGGCGCCCTGACCCGGCTCGACGTGGACGCGGCGCGCGAGGCGATCCGCGTCGAAGTTGCCGACAAGCTCGGGCTCGACGTCATGGCCGCCGCCGAGGCGATCGTGCGCGTCGCCAACGCCCGCATGGCCGGCGCGATCCGCCTGGTGTCCATCGAGCGCGGCCACGACCCGGCCCGCTTCGCCGCCGTCCCCTTCGGCGGCGGCGGCGCGCTGCACGCGGGCGCCCTGATCGCCGATGTCGGCCTGCGCGCCGCCCTGGTCCCGCGCTTCCCCGGCGTCACCTCCGCGCTCGGCTGCGTCATCGCCGACATCCGCCACGACGAGGTGCAAACCCTCAACCTGTCGCTCGACGGGCTGGACGAGGCGGCGCTCGACCGGCGCATGCTCGCCGACGGCGCCACCGCGCGGGCGGTGGTGGAAGCGGCCGGGCTGGAGATGGAGCGGCTGGACGTGCGGTGGTCGCTCGACATGCACTATGCCGGGCAGACCCACACGGTCGCCGTCCCGCTGCCGCGGCCCGACGGCGGCATCACGGCCGAGGCGGTGCGCACCGCGTTCGAGACGGCGTACCAGGCCAGCTTCAGCCGCCTGCTCACCGGGGTCGGCGCGCGCATCGTCAACCTGCGGACGGCCGCGATCGGGCGGCGCCCGGTGTTCGACCTCGCCACCCTGGCGCCCGGCGCGGACGCGTCGCGGGAGCGCGCCCATGTGGGCCAGCGCCCCGTATGGTTCGCCGGCGCCTGGCACGACACCGCGGTATACGACCGCCTCGTGCTGCCGGTGGGCGCCGAGATCGCCGGGCCCGCGATCCTCGAGCAGCCCGATGCGACCACGGTGGTCGACCCCGGCCTGCGCGCCCGGGTCGACCGCTTCGGCAACGTCATCGTCGAGCGCGCCTCGTGAGGGGGCCCGGCACGGCGCTCCTGCTGGTCGACCTGCAGAACGATTTCATCCATCCGGAGGGCGCCTACGGCCGCGGCGGCGCCGTGTCGGCCGCGGTCGCCGCCTTGCCGGAACGCTTGGCGCCGCTGGTGCGCGCCGTGCGGGAAGCCGGCGGCCTCGTCGCCGCGACGCAATTCACCCTCGTCCCGGGGCGCGGCGGCGAGCCCATCGTCTCGCCGCATCTCCGCGCCCTGCGCCCGTTCCTCCGCCGCGGCGACTTCCTCCCGGGCGCCTGGGGCCACCAGGTGGTCGACCAATTGCAGCCGATCGACTTGGCGGTGGAGAAGATCGCCTACTCGGCCTTCTACATGACCCGCCTGGAATGGGTCCTGCGCAAGACCGGCGTCGAGCGGCTGATCGTCGGCGGCATCGTCACCAATGGCGGCGTGGCCTCCACCGTGCGCGAGGCGCACGTGCGGGAGTTCGACGTCACCGTGCTCGCCGATGGCTGCGCGGCGCCGACCCCGGCGATGCACGAGGCGGCCATCGAGGGATTACGGCCCGTGGCGCGCATCGCCACGATCGCGGAGATGCTGGCATGAGCGAGGTCGATTTCCCCGTCGTCGTCGTGGGCGCCGGGGCCGCCGGGCTGGTGGCGGCGCTGGCGGCGCGCGAGGCCGGCGTCGAGGTGCTCGTGCTCGAGCGCGACCCGGTGCCGCGCGGCTCCACCGCGCTGTCCGCCGGCCTGATCCCCGCCCCCGGCACGCGCTGGCAGCGCGACGCCGGGGTCACGGACGGCGTGGACGCCTTCGTCGCCGACATCGTGGCCAAGTCGGATGGGTCGGCCGACGCCGCCCTGGCGCGGGTCGTCGCCACCGCGGTCGGCCCCGCGCTGGACTGGCTCGGCGAACGGCACGGCCTGGCCTTCTCCGTCATCACCGACTTCCGCTACCCCGGGCACGGCGCCTACCGCATGCACGGCCTGGCCAGCCGCTCCGGCGCCGAACTCGTCGACGCGCTCCGCACCGCCGCCGAGGCCGCCGGCGTGACGATCCTGTGCGACGCCATCGTCACCGAATTGGTGGCCGGCGCGGACGGCGTGCGCGGCGTCGCCCTGCAACGCCCCGATGGCGGCACCGAGCAGGTCGCGTGTGACGCCGTGGTGCTCGCCTGCAACGGTTACGGCGGCAACAAGGCGCTGGTTGCCGAGCACATCCCCGCCTTGGCCGACGCGCTGTATTTCGGCCACCCCGGCAATGCGGGCGACGCCCTGCGCTGGGCCGCCCCCCTCGGCGCCGCCACCCGGCACCTCTCCGGCCATCAGGGCCACGGCTCCGTCGCACACCCCGCCGGCATCCTGATCACCTGGGCGACCATCACGGAGGGCGGCGTCCAGATCAACCGGAACGGCGAACGCTTCTCCAACGAGGCCCACGGATACTCCGAGCAGGCCCAGGCCGTCCTGCAGCAGCCCGGCGGTCTCGTCTGGAGCGTCTTCGACGAACGCATTGCCGCCATCGCCCGCCAATTCGAGGATTTCCGCCAGGCCGAGGCCCTCGGCGCCATCCTCGCCGCCCCCGACCTCGACGCCCTGGCCGCCCGCACCAAGCTCCCGCCCGCCGCCCTCGCCGCGACCCTCGCCGCCGTCGACGCCCACAAGCGCGCCGGCACCGTCGACGCCTTCGGCCGCGATTTCGCCGGCGTCCCGCCGTTGGCCCCGCCCTTCCGCGCCGTCCAGGTCACCGGCGCCCTGTTCCACACCCAAGGCGGCCTGGTGGTCGACGACGCCGCCCGCGTGCTCCGCGACGACGGCACCGCCATCCCCGGCCTCTACGCCGCCGGCGGCGCCGCCTGCGGCGTCTCCGGCCCCAACCCCGAAGGCTACCTCTCCGGCAACGGCCTGCTCACCGCCGTCGCCCTCGGCCGCATCGCCGGCACGGAGGCCGCCGTCACGTCACGGGAGCACTGAGCCCCGAAGCGGCCGGGGGGACCGGATCTGCCGCCACCTCCTTCATGAACGCCACGAAGGCGCGCAAGGCGGCCGATTGGTGCCGGCGACTGGGAAAGTAGAGAAACAGCCCGTCCAGCGGCACCGTCCATCCCGGCAGCACGTGCGCCAGCCTGCCCGCCCCGAGCAGCTCGGCCACCACCGCTTCCGGCGCGCTGAGGATGCCGAGGCCTCGAACGGCCAACTCGATCTGCGAGGCGAGATCATGCACGATCGTGGCCGAAGGCGGTGCGATCTCCACCGACTGGCCGCGTGCGTGCAGGCTCCAGGGCTTCACCGTGCCGGTGGTCTGGCTGCGGCACATCACCGCGCGATGGCCGAGCAGGTCGTCCGGCACGCGCGGCACCGATCGGCGTCGCAGGTAGCCCGGCGACGCGACCAGGATCGCGTCCGAGCGAGGCGCCACCGGGATCGCCACCATGTCCTTTTCCAGCACATTGCCGTAGCGCAGGCCGGCATCGAACCCCTGCTTGACGATGTCGACCAACCGTCCCTCGACCGCGATCTCGAGATCCACCTCGGGGTAACGATCCTGGAACCCCGCCAGCGCGCCCGCGATCAGCAGCTCGAACGGCGCGCGCGGCATCGTCAGGCGCAGCGGCCCCGCCGGCCGCCCACCCTGGCCCGCCGCCACCTCGGCCGCCCGCCTCAGCGCCGACAGGGCCGGCGCGACCGCCTGCAGGTAATCGCTGCCCACATCCGTCAGGCTCAGGCTTCGGGTCGACCGGCGCAGCAGCGGCGTGCCGAGCCGCTCCTCCAGCCCGCGAACCGCCTGGCTGGCGGCCGACGTCGAGATGCCGAGGCGCCGGGCGGCCTCCGAGAACCGGCCCGCCTCCGCCACGGCGACGAACACGGCCACGCCCTCGAGCGTCGTTCGCTGTCGCACCGATCCACTCTTAAGTTGTGCTTCACGCCCCATGCGGGACTGTCCGTCTAATGGCAAGGCCCGAACCGGCCTAGGCTGCGGCATGCCGTTTCACCCGCCCACCGCGCACACGTTCCGCACGCCGCGTCAGACCACGGCCTACCTGCAGAGCGGCCCGGCGGACGGACCGCTGATGATCTTCCTGCACGGATGGCCCAGCATGGCCCTCATGTGGCGCGCCCAGATGGACGCCTTCGCCGCCGAGGGCTGGCGCTGCATCGCCCCTGACCTCCGCGGCCACGGGCGCTCCTCCGCCCCGGCCGAGCCCTCCGCCTACGCGATCGAAGAAATCGTCACCGACCTGGCCGAGCTGCACGACGACCTCGGCGGCCAGCCCGCGATCTGGGTCGGGCACGATTGGGGCTCCGCCGTGGCCGGCGCGGTGGCGGCCCACGCACCGGAGCGCACCCGCGGCGTCGTGCTGGTGTCGCTCGCCTACCAACCCGCCGGTCACGCCCTCCGCACGGTGGTCCCGCTCGTCGATCGGTCGATCTACCCGGCGGACGAGTTCCCGGACGGCCAGTGGGACTACTACCGCTTCTACACGGCGCAATTCGAAGCGGCCGTCGCCGATCTCGACGCGGACCCGGCGGCATCCCTCGCCTCGATCTTCCGATCCGGCGACCCGGCCGGCCTCGGCAAGCCGTCTCCCAACGCATCCGTCACCCGCAACGGCGGCCGTTTCGGCCCCGCACACCGCGCCCCGCCCACCGAGCCCGACCCGGCGATCTGGCCACCGGCCGATTTAGCCGCGTTGGTCGAGGCCACCGAGGCCCACGGCTTCCGCCCCTCCTGCTGCTGGTATCTCAACGACGACGCCAACCTCGCCTATGCCGGCCGCGCGCCGCACGGCGGCCGCCTGTCGCAGCCGGTGCTGTTCGTCAACGGCGACGACGACCAGATCTGCACGATCGCCGGCAACCGCCTCGGCGACCCCATGCGCGCCGCCTGCGCGAACCTCACCGTGACGAGCATGCCCGCCGGGCACTGGCTACCGCTGGAGCGCGCCTCCGAACTCACGGACGCCATCCGCCGCTGGCTCCAGGGCACCGTCGCAAGCCTGTCATGGCGGATGTGAAGAACGTCACGGACACTTCCGCGGTCACCCGCAGCATCTTCTCCCCGCCTTGACCGCCGTCGCGACCGGCATCGCGCCGCCGGCACTCGTTCCCCTTGCCAACCCCCGCCGGTAATGTTCCCTTTCCGTTCGTGCTCCTGCCCGCCGCCCTTCACGTCACGGACCGACTCATCGCCACCCTGATGACTCTCGTCCGCGCCGTCGCCGCCGTGGCCCACGCGAGCGATACCCCGACCGCCCCCCGCTGCGCCGCGCAAGACCTCTTCTTTCGGCTGTCCGACCTCGTCACCGCCGTGATCCGCATCGGCCTGGTCGGCTTCCGCGCCCGGCCCGCCTCCACCACCCCGGCGCCCGCTCCGCTCCGCGCCCGCGCCCTCCGGCCCAACCCGGCCCCCCGCCGGCCCAACCGCCGGGGCTGGCTCCTCGCGATCCTGCCCGACATCGCCCCCGCCATCGCCGCCGACCTCCGTACCCTGCTCGCCGACCCCGCCTGCATCGCCTTCCTCCGCGACGCCCCCACGGTCCACCGTACCCTCCGCCCCCTCCTGCGCGCCCTCGGCCTCACCCCACCCCGGCCCGACCCCTCACGGCCCGACCCCCCGCGATCCGATTCCCCGCGACCCGACCGCCCCGCACCCGACCCGCCGCAACCTTCGCCGCCGCCCCGCCCAGCCCACCCGGTCGCGCCGAGCGGCCCCGTCGAACCCAACTCTCCCGGGCCACGCCTTCGCACGCTCATTCCGTTCCAATAACGCAATGAAACCGGCTCAGCGCCGCTGGTCCTCCCACCCGGCCACGTCGTGCCCACCGAAGATCATCCGCCGGATGCCGGGCTGCGCCAGCGACGCGCTGAAGCCCGGCACCGGCGCGCTGGCCTCGTCCAGCCGCCGCATCGTCTCCGCCGGCAGCCGGATCGCCGTCGCCGCGATGTTGCTCTCCAGCTGCGACCGCGTGCTCGCCCCCACCAGCGTCGACGCCACCCCCGGCCGCGCCAGGGTCCAGGCCAGCGCCACCTGCGCCGCGGGCCGCTCGAGTTCCGCCGCCGCATCCTCCAGCGTCGCCAGGATGTCCCAGTTGCGATCGGTGAACTTGCTGCTGCCGAACGGGTTCGGCCCGCTCAGCCGCCCCGCGACGGGCCGCTCGTCGCGCCGATACTTCCCGGACAGGAACCCGCCCGCCAGCGGGCTCCAGGGCATCACGCCAAGGCCGCCCTCCCGCGCCGCCGGCACGTGCTCGGCCTCGATGCCGCGCGCGACCAGCGAGTATTCGAGCTGAAGCGCGATCGGGCCCGGCACCCGCCGCTCCGCCGCGATCGTCGCCGCCTTCATCGCCAGCCATGCCGGCATGTCCGACAGCCCGAAATACCGGATCTTGCCCGCGCGGACGAGGTCGCCGAGCGTCCCCATGATCTCCTCCACCGGCGTGACCCCGTCCCAGACATGTATCCAGTACAGGTCGACGTAATCGGTGCGCAGCCGCTTCAACGACGCGTCCAGCGCGCGATGGATGTTCTTCGCCCCCGCCCCGCCCGCATTCGGATTGCCCGTGCCCCCGCCCATGCCCGCTGCCAACGGACTGGCCGACCCGTTGAACGCGAACTTGGTCGCCAGCACCACCTCGTCCCGCGACCCGGTTTCGGCGATGAACCGGCCCACCAACGCCTCGCTCTCCCCGCGTCCGTAGATGTCGGCCGTGTCGATGAAATTGCCGCCAGCCGCCCGATAGGCATCGAAGATCGCCCGTGACGCCGCCTCGTCGGCATTCCATCCGCCGGGCCCGAACGTCATCGTCCCCAAGGCCAGCGGGCTGACGACGAGGCCGGAGCGGCCCAGGGTTCTGAAGTGGTCGAGTGACATTGCCGGGCTTTCATAGTGTCCGCTATGATATGGCTGTCACATCGAGGCCGTCGTCAAGCCATTCCGGAGCGATCACTATGGAAGCCACGCCGCCGCCCCGCAGAGCCGGCCGGCCCCTCTCCTTCGACCGCGACGCCGCGCTTCAACAAGCGATGCTGACGTTCTGGCGCCATGGCTACGAGACGACGTCGATCGTCGACCTCACCACCGCCATGGGCGTGACGGCCCCCAGCCTCTACACCGCCTTCGGCGACAAGAAGCGCCTCTTCCTCGAAGCCGCCCGGCGCTACGCCGGCGACCCGGCCGCCCTGCGCCAGGCCATCGACGACGCGCCGGCGGCCGCCGACGCCGCACGCGCCATGCTGGTCGCCGCGGTCACCGGGTTCACCGGCGAAACCACGCCGCCGGGCTGCCTGCTCGCCAGCGCCACCGCCAGCGGCACGGCGGAATCGGCCGACGTCCGGCAGGCGATCGCCGACATCCGCCGCTCGATCGCCGGCCATCTGCAGGCCCGGATCGAGCGCGACGTCGCTGCGGGCCTGCTGCCCCCGGCGACGGACGCCGCCGCCCTGGCCGCCCTGGTCATCGCCGTCATCCAAGGCCTCTCGACCCTGGCCCGCGACGGGGCTTCCCGAGCCGCCCTGCTCGCCGTCGCCGACGCCGCGCTGCGAGCCTGGCCCTGAACTACCCGGCGCCGAAACTCAGCACGATCTCCGCGCAGATGAGGATCGGGTTCCCACCCCGCACGAGGCGCCCCTCATGGATCGTGCCGTGCTGGTCGACCAGCACGAAGTCGAGGTCGATGCCGTCCGGGCTGACCCGGCTCCCGCGCAGAAACAGCTCCGTCGGCACTGTCTCGACGCGGGCCCCGCTCTCGAACCGGGCGCCGGCGACGCTGCCGACGATGCTATGGATCGTGGCCACCGCCGCACCGTGACGTCGGCACAACGCGCCAACGCCGTCCACGATGTCCTCGCCCGGGCGAAGCCAGCCCAGCACACCGTCGGCATCCGCGGGCGCCGGACCCAGCGCGCGGGGCTGGAACAGGGTGAAGTTGGTTTCCGGATCCGGCAGCGCCACCATCTCCGCCTCGCCGATGCCCCACGCGTCGAACTCGGCATCGGCGGCGACGCGCGTCTCCAGCGGCAGGATGTGCCCCGCCCCGCGCCGCCCGTCCGCCTCGCGCCAAACGGCGTGCGCGTGCAGGAACGGCGCACCGTCCCGCGTGCCCACCGTGGCGGTGCCGCTCTCGATCACCACCTCGCCCGCCGGCCGGTGCGTCTCGCTGTAATAGGCCACGAAGGCCGGGTCGCTGGACTCCGCGGGCATGACGAACGCGAACGGCGCGAGGCGCAGCCCGGCGAGGTCGGCCGCCCCGCCCCGGATGCCGCTGGCCAGCACCGGCGCCGCGAGGGCGTCCGCCAGGCTGAGCCCGGCGGGCGCCCGCAGCCGCTCCCGCCGCATCCGGCCGCCCGCCGAGACGAGGCGGCTGGCCGCGGCGCTCATCCGCGCCGGTCCAGTTCCTCGCGGATCAGCTTCTTGGTGATCTTGCCATACGCCGATTTGGGCAGCGCATCCCAGAACACCGCCCGCTTCGGCAGCTTGTAGCGGGCCACCTTGTCCTCCATCCACGCCAGCAGCGCGGCCTCCTCGAGCGCCGCCCCCGGCCGCAGCACCGCCACCACGGTGCCGACCTCGCCCCATACCGGGTCCGGCATACCCAGCACCGCGACCTCCGCCAGCGCCGGATGCGTCAGCAGCTTTTCCTCAATCTCGCGCGGATACACGTTGGACCCGCCGGAGATGTACATGTCCGACGCCCGGCCGGTGATGAACAGGAAGCCGGCCCCGTCCTGATGCCCGAGGTCGCCCGTCCGGAACCAGCCGTTGCGGAACGCCTTCGCGTTGGCCTCCGGGTTGTCGTAGTAGCCCGCGAACACGGCGGGCCCGCAGACGCAGATCTCCCCGGTCTCCCCCGGGGCGAGCTCGCGCCCGGTTTCGTCCTGGATCGTCACCTGCATCCCGGTGCGATCGTAGCCGCACGTGCCGGTGCGGGGGCCGTCCTCCAGCTCGTGCAGCTCGGGCGGCAGCACGGTGATGTTGCCGGTCACCTCGCCGAGCCCGAAATACTGCACCAGCACCGCGCCTAGCTTGCGCAGCGCGTGCTTCTGATCCTCGCGATACATCGGCGCCCCGGCATAGATCACGTAACGCAACGACGAATGGTCGTGCGCGTCCACCGCCGGGTGCTCCGTGAGCAGCTTGGTGATCGTCGGGACCGTGAACATGTTGGTCACCCGCCACCGCTCGACCAGCTGCCAGATCTCGGCCGGGTCGAAGCGCTCGCCCTCCGGCAGGATGCTGCGCACCGCCCGCGCGACCTGGACGACGAGATGGATGCCCGCCCCGTGCGACAGCGGCGCCAGGATCAACGACGCGTCCGCCGGGCCCATCCCGGGCATCAGGTCGCACAGATGGTTGTTCACCACGAACGCCATCTGCCCATGGGTCAGCACCGCCGCCTTCGGCCGCCCGGTGGTGCCCGACGTGTAGAAGAACCAGCAGGGATCGTCGTACTCGACGTCCGCGGCCGCGAAGCCGGTGCCGAGATGCGCCTCGACCAACGCGTCGTAATCGTCCCCGCCACCGCCGATCGGGATCACCAGCCGCAGCGACGGCGACGCTTCGCGGGCCGCTTCGGCATGCGGCGCGAACTCGGCGGCGCACAGCATGGTGGCGGCACCGCTCGAACTGGCGAGGAAGGCGACCTCGGCCGGCGTCTGGCGGAAATTGGTCGGCACCCAGACCGCGCCCAGGCGGAAGCAGGCGAACATGCTCTCGACCAGCTGGTTGCCGTTGCGGGATTGCAGCAACACGCGGTCGCCCTTGCCCACGCCCCGTTCGGCCAGCCCGGCCGCCAGCGCATCGACCCGGCGGTCGAGCTCCGACCAGCTCCACCGGCGCTCGCCCCAGATGAAGCCCGGCGCGTCGGGGTGCCGGCGGGCGGCCTGGCGCAGGAAATGCGACAGGTTCATCACCCGCCGGGTCGCAGGGGCCACGCCCCCGGCCGGCACCTCAGCCAATCTGGTTCAGCCCGGCATTGCGGCGCAGCGTCGGCAACCCGACGCCCGCCGCCTCGAACCCGCCATCGTTGGCCAGCGCCTGCCCGTTAATGTAGCTGGCCTGCTCGCTGCACAGGAAGCCGACCACGTTGGCCATCTCCTCGATCGTGCCGTAGCGCCCGAGCGGGATGATGTCGTGGTAGTCCGAGCGGATCGCGACGCTGTGCACCAGCTTGGCCATCTCCGTCTCGACCGGGCCGGGGCACACCGCGTTGCAGCGCACGCCGTAGCTGCCGAGCTCCATCGCGTATTGCTTGGTCAGGTGGATGATGGCCGCCTTGCTGGTGCCGTAGGCGACCCGCAGCGTGCTGGCGCGCAGCCCGGAGATGGAGGCGATGTTGACGATCGCCCCGCTGCGCTGCGCCTGCATGATGGCGCCGAACGCCTGCGAGCAAAGGAACGCGCCGTCGAGATTGGTGCCGAGCACGTGCCGCCATTCCTCGAACGACGTCTCGAACACCGGCTTGAACACCGCCACCCCGGCATTGTTGACCAAGGCGTCGACCCGGCCCCAACGCGCCATCACGGCCTCCTTCGCCGCGTCCACCTCGGCGGGACGCCCGATGTCGCAAGGCTGGGCGAGAACCCGGTCGCCTCCGAGCTCGGCAGCGGTGGCGGCCAAGGTGGCGGCATCGACGTCGAGCAGGGCGACCGCGTAGCCATGCGCCAGGAACCATTCGGCGATCCCGCGCCCGATCCCGCGCGCCGCGCCGGTGACGACCGCGACCGGAGCGACCGATACGTCGGCCATCAGATCAGCCCCACCAGCACCAGCACCAGCCCCACGATCGAGACGCCCCAGATGACGCTGCGGACCGGCCCGAGGCCGACCGCGTAGGCCGGCACGTACAGCAGCCGCGCCCAGAAATAGAGCCCGGCGCCCCACATCGTCAGCGCGCCGACCCGGCCGGTGACGTGAGCGATCAGCACGGCGCCGACGAACAGCGGCAGCGTCTCGTAGAGGTTTGCCTGCGCGCGGGCGAGCCGCGCGGCGGTGCCGGTATACTCCTTCGGCGCGCCGTCGCGGTTGCCGGCCGCCCATTGCAAGCCGTCCTGCTGCCGCTTGAACCCCGCAGCGAGCAGGATCTGGAACAAGCCCAGCGCGAGGGTCCAGGCGAGGTAGGAGAGGGGTGCCGTCATGCGACGAAGCCTAGACGATTCGCCGCCGGGGAGAAGGGCTCGACGGGGTTCCGGGGATCAGGCCGCGGCGCGGAGGCGGCACATCGTGCCGATGAAGTTGCTCAGCTCGCGGCGGCGCTTCGTTGGGTCGGAGACTTGCGTGTCGAGGCCCAGGCGCCAGGCCAGGTCGTCGCGGCCGGGATCGGCGTCGAACTCGTCGAACAACCGCGCCTGCTGCTCCACCTCCGCCTCCGTGCGGGCGAGGCTCTGCTCGATGATGCTGGAAGCCTGCCGACGCATGGCGGCGGCGATCTCGGCCGGGCTCAGCTCGGGGTGGTACTGCACGCCCCAGAACACGCCGCCATCGAACCGCACCTCCGCCGCCTGCACCGGGCAGAGGACGTTGCCCGCCAGCAACGTGCTCCCGGGCGGCAAGCGGGTCACGACGTCGCTATGGATGGCCAGCGCGTCCCAGGCAGCCGGCCGGCCCGCCAGCAACGGATGGTGCAGCCCGGCCGCCGTGGCGGTGATGCGCCGGGCCACGGCGACCTCGTGGCGCTCCGACTTGGCGACGTCGCCGCCCGCCGCCGCCACCGCCACCTGCAGCCCGGCGCACGAGCCGAAGGCGGGCGTGCCGGAAGCGAACACCGAGCGCATGAAGCCGAGCTGGCGGCGCACTTCCGGGGTGTCTTGATAGACATGCATCGGCGATCCGCTCAGGAACACGCCGTCATAGCTGGAGAGCGGGGCCGGCAGCTGGCTGTCGGGCTCGTGCGGGCGGACGATGTCGCAACGGGCATCCGGCGCCAGGTCGGTCAGCGTCTCCACGTAGCTTTCGCCCGAGCTGCGCCCGGCACTACGGCGGCGCGCCTCCCGCTGCTCGACGGTCTCACTCTCGGCAATCAGGAAGCGCATCATTGCGCCCGAAGATGGGCCGGCGGACGGTCGCGGAAAGGGCAGGGCATCGAATTGCTTACGAAGGCGCCACCCCCGCCCCATACAGAGCCTTACGGCGCAGGGGGTGCGCCGGCCTGGCGCTGCGGGTGGGCGCGGGCGAACTCAGGCATGGCCGCGCAGGCTTCGTGGATGCGGCGCACCGCGGGATACGGCGTGAGATCGACCTCGAAACGTTGCGCGCCGACGATGTGGCTCGCCAGGCAGATGTCCGGCAGCGTCGGCGTATCGCCGCAGCAGAACGGCCCGGGGCCGACCTGCGCCTCGTACGCCGTCAGCCCCTCGGTGAACCAATGGCGGTTCCAGCCCATGCGGGCCGCCTCGTCCCAGCTGCCGCCGAGGTAGCGTTGCACGCGCGGCACGATCAGCGGGTGCGTGTCGGCCGCCGTGATGGCGCACAACGCCCGCGCCCGCGCCCGCGCGATCGGCTCGGACGGCAGCAGCGCCGGCAGCGTCTCCGTCTCCTCCAGCCATTCCAGGATGGCCAGCGACTGCGTCAGCACGGTGCCGTCCTCCAGCACCAGCGCCGGCACCGCGCCCATCGGGTTGATGCGGCGGAAGCGGGGATGGTCCTGCTCGCCGCGGTCGAGGTCCACCGGGGTCTCGGGGATCGGGATCCCCTTGAGGTTGAGCGCGATCCGCACGCGATAGGTCGCCAGCGAGCGCCAGAAGCCGAAGAGCTGCATCATGCCGACGGTGTACACCGTTCGATGCGGGAGGGGCAGCCGCGGCGGATTGCCGCCGGCCGCGCGCGGGGCCTACCCTCGGGTCATCATCACACAGGAGTTCCCATGGCCGACACGCTGATCCGCGGCACCGTCGTGACGGCGGATGCCGTGCTCCCCGATGGCTGGATCGCGGTGAGCGGCGAGCGGATCGAGGCGGTAGGGCAGGGCGCGGCCCCGCCGGCGACCACCGTGCTGAACCACGAAGGCCGCTTCATCCTGCCCGGCCTGGTCGACGGGCACATGCACACGAGCTCGGCGGTGGGCTGGCCCGGCATCGAGGGCTCGACCCGGTCGGCCGCGGCCGGCGGCGTGACCACCTGCGTCGACATGCCCTACGACGTGCCGCAAGCGGTGACCGATGCCGACGTGCTGGCCGAGAAGATCGGCTGGGTCGAGCGGCTCGCCCATGTGGACATGGCGCTCTACGGCACGATCCGGAAGCATGGTGGCGTGGACGCCATCGCCGGGCTGGCGGCGGCGGGCGTGTCGGCGTTCAAGCTGTCCACCTACGAATACGACGCGGTGCGCTTTCCCCGCATCGATCACCCGACCATGCGGGCGGCCTTCGCGGCCATCGCCAAGACCGGGTTGCCGGTGGCCGTCCACAACGAGGACCAGGAGCTGGTGGAGCGCCTGACCGCGGCGGCGCGCGAGGCCGGGCAGACGGACGCCATCATGCACGCGCGCACCCGGCCGCCCCTGGCCGAGACGATGGCGGACCTCGAGATCTTCGAGATCGGGCTGGAGACCGGGGCGCACGTGCACATCGCGCACTCCTCGGTGGCACGCGGCTTCGCCATCGCCGAGGCCTTCCGCGGCATGGGCGGCGACGCGACCGGGGAGGCCTGCATCCAGTATCTGTGCATGACGGAGGACGACCTGGTCCGGCTCGGCGGGCGCGGCAAGTGCAACCCGCCCTTCCGCACCGCCGACGAGGTCGAGCGGATGTGGGCGGCGCTGGAGGCCGGCAAGATCGCCTACGTCTCCACCGACCACGCGCCCTGGCCGGCGGACCGCAAGGCCTCGGCAGACATCTTCGCCTGCGGCGCGGGCCTCACCGGCCTGCAGAGTTTCGCCCCGCTGATGTGGACGCTGCTGGACGAACGCGGTCTGTCCCCCACCCTGATGGCGACCTACTGCGCCCGGCGCAGCGCGCAGCTGCACGGGATCTGGCCGCGCAAGGGCGAGATCGCCGCCGGGTCGGACGCGGACCTGGTGGTGCTGGAACCCGGCCGGTTCACCTTCGAGGAAAGCGACATCCAGGATGTGCCGGCCATGCGCTGGTCGCCCTACCAGGGTCGGCCGATGCGCGCGCGAGTGTCCGCCACGATGCTGCGCGGGCAGCTGATCTGGGATGGCGAGCAGGTGCTGGCCAAACCCGGCCAAGGGCGGTTCGTCCGGCGGGAGGCGCACTGACATGGCCCGGATGATCACGGTGGCAGCGGCGCAATTGGGGCCGATCCAGCGCGCGGAGCCACGGGCCGAGGCAGTGGGGCGCATGGTGCGGCTGATGGAGCGGGCGCATGCGCGGGGCGTCGAGGTCGTGGTCTTCCCCGAACTGGCCCTGACCACGTTCTTCCCGCGGCATTACCTCGAGGACCGTGCGGAGGCGGATGGCTGGTTCGAGACCGCGCTGCCCTCCAACGAGACCGCGCCGCTTTTCGAGGCCGCCCGGCGGCTCGGCATCTCCTTTCACCTGGGCTTCGCCGAGAAGACCCCGGAGGGGCGGCATTTCAACACCGCCGTGCTGGTCTCGCCGGCCGGCGACGTGATGCTGAAATACCGCAAGGTCCATTTGCCGGGACACGCCGAGTACCTCCCGCAGCGCAAGGTCCAGCATCTGGAGAAGCGCTATTTCGAGGTGGGCGATCTCGGCTTTCCGGTGGTCAAGGCGCCGCTCGGCGGCGCGATGGTCAATGCCGGGCTGATGATCTGCAACGACCGGCGCTGGCCGGAAGCATGGCGGGTGCTCGGGCTCCAATCGGTCGAGCTGGTCATGCTGGGCTACAACACGCCGAGCACGAACCAGGACGCCGCCGGGTTCGAGGCGCATCACCTCCGGGTGCTGCACAGCCATCTGAGCATCCAGGCCGGCGCCTACCAGAACTCGACCTTCGCGGTGGCGACGGCCAAGGCGGGGGTGGAGGACGGGTGCGAGCTGTTCGGCAATTCGATCATCGTCAACCCGCAGGGCGAGATCATGGCGGAGGCGACGAGCTGGGGTGACGAGCTGATCACCGCCGATTGCGACCTGGACCGCTGCACGCTGGGCCGCACCACCATCTTCGCCTTCGACCGCCACCGCCGCCCGGAAGCGTACGGCCGCATCCTGGAGCAGGTGGGCGCGGTGGAGCCGCCGGTTTGGGAGGCGCCCAACGAGCCCGTTGCGAGGTGACTCCGCTGGGGCGACACGCCCTCATCTCAAGGCCAGGCTATCCGGTGCCCACGCTTCGTTTCGCCTGGATCCCCGCTCGCTGGCCCACCGTTTCGAGCAACGCGGCGAGGGTGATGCCGAGCCCGTAAGCGACGACGTTCCAGGGCGAGAAGACCCGGCCGATCAGCAGGCGGCCGGGCAGCGTCAGGCGGAACGCGTCGAGCCCGGGGGCGTGGTAAAGGCGGAACAGCTCGGTCGCCACCGCGATGGCGAGCGCCGCGGCGACCCGCCAGGCGAGTGGACGCGCCAGCTGCAGGACGCCCACGCCGGCGAACACCATCGCGCCCCACAAGGCCGAGCCCGCATACTTCACCGCGAACGGCGACAACCCCAGCGGCACGAGCCGCACCGCCAGCCCGGCCGCGATCGAGGCCAGCGCCGCGACCAGGAAGCCGAGTCGGCCCGGCACTACTTGAGGATGTCGGCCGGCGTCATGCGCGGGATCTCGAACTGGTCGCGGCTGCGGGTGTACCAGCCGCCGCCATGCATGCGGCCGACCAGGTCCAGGGCCGGCGTGTCGACGTAGTGACGCGCGGCATCCAGCATCGCGTCGTCGGCGATGTGCATGAACAAGACGCGGCCGATCACCAGGTCGCGGTTCCCCGGCAACTCGACGATCTGATACGTCTCGCACTCGAAGGCGACCGGGCTCTCGGCAATGCGCGGAACCGCGATCCGGGTGGAGGGCGCGGTCGTCAGTTGCGCAACCGTCACTTCGCTGACATCCGCGGCGAAATCGGCGGCGGTGACCACCATCGCGGGGGCGAGCGCGTCGTTGACCATGTTGACCACGAACTGGCCGGACTCGCGGATGTTGACCGCGGTGTCCTTGCGGCGGCCCTCGGCGCCGCCCTCGATGCTGATGCTGACCAGCGGCGGGTCGCCGGCCACGCCGTTGAAGAAGGAATACGGCGCGGCGTTGACGACCCCGGCCGCCGATTGGGTGACCACCCAGGCGATCGGGCGCGGCACGATGGTCGAAACCATCAGCTTGTAGCAGTCCCGCGGCGAAAGGTCGGCGAAATCGAATTGCATGGGAGCTCCCGGCCGGCGCCTCGCCAGTCCCGCCCATCCTCGCGCGCTCCTCCGCGCACGTCCACGGGGACGCGAAGCCCCCCGCCGGCGTTATCCTCCTTCGAACGGGGGAAACGGGATGACGAAGACGGGAAAGGTCGTCTGGACGGTCGCGGGATCGCTCGCGGCCATCGTCGCGGTGGCCGGCGTGGTCGTGTGGACGCACCTGCCGTCGATCGCGTCGGCATTGGCCAGCCGGGCGATGGGACGGGCCGTCACGATCGGCGCCCTGCGGCTGTCTCCGGGCCGTTGGACCGGCATCGAACTCCGCGACGCGACGGTGGCCAACATTCCCGGCGGCACGCGCCCGGCCATGGTGACGCTGGCCGGCCTCGACGCCGACATCGACCTGTGGCCCCTGCTGGGCGGCAAGCTGGTGCTGCGCGACGTCCGGGTCACGGGCGGCGACATCCTGCTCGAGAAGGTGGATGGTCAGCGCAACTGGCGCACCGGTCCGAAGCCACCGCCCAAGCCCGGCGGCGGCCGCGACGGCTTCCCCACTCTGCTCGGTGCCACGCTGAGCGGCGTCGTCACCTACCGCACCAGTTCGGATAAGCCGCTGGTCACGCGGCTCGACGGCGTGCGGCTCCAGACGGAGGGGCCGGCAGCGCCGATCCGGCTGAGCGGACCCGGCTCGTACCAGGGCGCGCCCGTTCAGCTCGACTTCCGGCTCGGCTCGTTCGACCAGCTCCACGACGTGTCGCTGCCCTTCCCGACCGATCTCAGCCTGACCTCCGGCGACACCGCCGTGCACTTCACCGGCACCATGACGGAACCGCTGGACGTCAATGGCGCAGACGGGCGCCTGAGCCTGGAGGCGCCGACCCCCGGCGTGCTGGAGCGGGTGTCGGGCGCATCCCTCTCGCCTGCGCCGCCCCTCCGCCTGGCCGGCGCCTTTCGACACCGCGACCCGGTCTGGGCCATGCAGCAGGCCGACGGCGCCCTGGGCGACGTCGCGGTCGAGGACGGCACGCTCCGCTTCAAGGAAGGCAGCGCGGACACCAAGACGCCGGACGACGTGGCGATCGACCTGCAGACCGGGCCGATGGACGTCGACAAGCTGGTGGCCTCGTTCAGCAAGGGCGGGCGCGACAAGACGACCGGGTCGAGCGGGGAGGCCAGCCTGGCGCCCGACCCGGCGCCCGACACGCTGCTGGACGTCACCGTCCGGGCGCGCGCCGCCAGCTACGGGCCGGTCCGTCTGGATTCGACCAAAGTCTCGGCGGAGATCGCGCCCGGGCAGATCACGGCCAAGCTCGCCGCGTCCGGCGGGCCGGGCGAGGCGCTGGAGGCCGACGCCCGGCTGCGCGCCACCGCCGACGGCACCGGCGGCGTGCTGGAGGCGACCGCGACCGGCACCGGGCTGCAGATCGGCCAATTGGGCGAACTCGCGGGGGCCAAGCGCCTGCCGGTCGCGGGAAAGCTCGATCTGCACGCCGCCGCACGGGCCGAGGCCGCCACCGCGAGCGCCCTGCTCGGGGCGGCCCGCGGCACGGTGGTGGCGTCCATGCACGGCGGCCAGGTCTCGGCGCAGTGGATCGAGCTCGCCTCCATCGACGTGATGGGCCTGCTGACCTCGAAATGGACCATGACGCCGATGCAATGCCTGTTGGCCACGGTCGAGCTGCGCGACGGGGTGGCCGCGATCGAGCCGCTGCGGGTGCGCTCGGCCGATGGCACGATCGTGGCCCGCGGCTTGGTCGACCTGCGGCGCGACACGCTGAACGTCGTGGTGGCCAGCGACGCGCCGACCACGGGCGCGCTGGCGCTGGACATCCCCGTCCAGATCAGCGGCAAGCTGCACGACCCGTCCATCCGGTTACCCGGCGCGCGCGCGGGACGGCAGGCGCTGGCCGAACGGGGCGACATCGTGCTGCACGGCGATCTGCGCGAGGTGGCGCGACGCAACGCCTGCGTGCAATAGCAGTGCGGAGGCTTCCCCGATCCGGCGAAGCCATGGCATAGCCCTTGCTAACCTCTGCGTGACGACTCGCGACCCCAGCCCGTTTCGGAAGGTTCCCATGCTCAAGCGCACCTTGCTCGCCGCCACCGCCGCGCTCGCCTTGTGGGGCAGCGCCCCCGCCCGCGCTGCCGACGAGATCCTGATCGGAGCGGTCTACCCGCTGACCGGCAATGCCGCCGTCATCGGGCGCGACGCGCAGGCGGCGTTCGACACGATGGTCTCGATCATCAACGGGCAGGACAAAGTGCCGTCCATGCTGATGAGCGGCGGCGGCGGCCTGCCCGGGTTGGGCGGCGCCAAGGTCAAGATCATCTACGCCGACAGCCAGAACAACCCGCAGATCGCCCGCACGGAAGCCGAACGGCTGGTCACGCAGGAGCACGTGGTCGCCATCATCGGCAGCTACACCAGCGCCACCGCCGTGACGATCAGCCAGATCTGCGAGCGCTACCAGATCCCCTACATCTCGGCGGAGAACTCCTCCCCGAGCCTGACCAAGCAAGGGCTGGCCTGGTTCTTCCGCCCTACCCCCACCGATATCGGCTTCACCCAGTCGATGTTCGACTTCATCGACTGGGCCGGCAAGAACGGGCACCCGATCAAGAGCGTGGCGATCATCCACGAGAACTCCGTATTCGGCACCGATAGCGGCAAGCTGCAGGCGTCGCTGGCCGAGAAGGCCGGCATCAAGGTTCCGGCCGACCTCGCCTACCAGGCCAGCACCCCCTCGCTCTCCGTCGAAGCGCAGCGGCTCAAGGCGGCCGACGCCGACATGGTGCTGCCGTCCTCCTACACCAGCGACGCCATCCTGCTGATGCGCGCCATGAACGATGCCGGCTACAAGCCCAAGGCGGTGCTGGCGCAGGATGCCGGCTTCATCGACCCGGCCTTCCTCAAGGCGGTGGGCCCGCTCGGCGAGGGCGTGATGAGCCGCTCGAGCTTCGCGCTGGACGCAACCAAGTCCCGCCCGGCGATCGAGACGGTCAACAAGATGTATGCCGCCCGCAACGGCGGAAAGGACCTCAACGACCTCACCGCCCGCGAGGTCACGGCGCTGCAGGTGCTGGCCGATGCCATGAACCGCGCCAAATCGACCAAGAACACCGACCTGCAAACCGCGCTCAAGGCGACCGACATTCCGGGCGACCAGACGATCATGCCATGGAAGGGCATCAAGTTCGACGCCACCGGGCAGAACACCGAGGGCAACCCGGTGATCCAGCAATGGACCGGCGGTGCCTGGCACACCGTGTTCCCGGAGGATGTCGCCACCGCCAAGCCGATCTGGACCGTCGGCCAGTAAGCTCCGGCGGTGACCGCCTCGCTGGTGTTGCAGGTCGCGCTCGGCGGCCTGCTGATGGGGCTCGTCTATGCGTTGGTCGCGGCCGGGCTGTCGCTCATCTTCGGGCTGATGGACGTCGTCAACTTCGCCCACGGCGAACTGCTGATGCTCGCCATGTATGCGACCTGGGCGCTGACGGCTTATCTCGGGATCGACCCGTTGCTGCAATTGCCGCTGGTGGCGGCGCTGCTGTTCCTGGTCGGCGTCGCGATCTACCGCGGGCTGATCGCGCGGGCGCTGGCCGTCCGCTTCAACAGCGGCATGGTGCAGATCTTCGTCACCTTCGGCTTGTCGATCTTCCTGGTGGGGGCGGCGCAGACCGCGTTCGGCGGCGATTTCCGGTCGGTGACCACCGGCGTGCTCGCCAACCGCGTGGTGGCGCTCGGCCCCATCGTGTTGCCATTGCCGCAGTTGGCGGCGGGGCTGGTCTGTTTGCTCGCATTCGCGGCACTCGCTGCCATCTCGCGTACCGAATTCGGCAAGGCGCTGGAGGCGACGCGGGAGGATCGCGAGGCGGTGGCGCTGATCGGGATCGACCGTGACCGCATCTTCTCGATCGGCTGGGGCATCGGCGCGGCGACCGTGGGCATCGCCGGGGTCATGCTGGCGACCTTCTATTACATCACCCCGACGGTGGGCGGCGGCTTCGCGCTGATCGCCTACGTCACGGTGGCGCTGGGCGGGTTCGGTTCGCTGGTGGGCGCGCTGGTCGCCGGGCTGCTGGTGGGGGTCGTCGAGGCGCTGACGGCGCTGGTGATCGACCCGTCGCTCAAGCAGGTGGGCGTGTTCGCGATCTACCTGCTGGTGCTCACGATACGGCCCCGCGGCCTGTTCGGGCGGTTGTGATGAGCAATGCGATCCTTCGCCGGCGGCGGCAGGAGCGGTGGCTCGGGCTCGCCCTGCTGATCGCCGCGGCGCTCCTGCCGCTGGTCGTCACCGGGCAATATTGGCGGGGCCTGATCGTCCTGGTGCTGCTCTACGCCGGGTTGGCACAGGGCTGGAACGTGCTGGGCGGCTATTGCGGGCAGATCTCGCTCGGGCACGCGCTGTATTTCGGCATCGGCGCCTACACCTCGTCCCTGTTGTTCACCCGGGCGGGAATACCGCCGACGCTGGGGCTGATCCCCGGCGCCGGGCTGGCGGCGGCGGTGGCGCTGCTGGTCGGCTGGCCATGCTTCCGCTTGTCGGGACACTACTACGCCATCGCCACGCTGGTATTCGGCCTGATCGCGGGCCTGCTGATGCAGAGCTGGGAGTTCGTCAACGCCGCGATGGGCATCACCATCCCGTTCCGCGAACAAAGCTGGATCAACCTCGAGTTCCGCACGGCGGTGCTGCCGTTCCACTACGCCATGCTGGCCTACGCGGCCCTGGCATGGGGCGTGGCCTACCTCGTGGAAGGGTCGCGCTGGGGCTATTACTGGCGCGCGGTGAAGGACGATCCGGAGGCGGCGCGCAGCCTTGGCGTGCGGGTGTTCCCCAGCAAGATGGCCGCCGCCGCGATCTCGGGAGCGATCACGGCGGTGGGCGGATCGCTCTACGCGCAATATATCGGCTTCATCGACCCGGAGAGCACGTTCGGCCTGTCGCTCTCCGTGCTGATCGCCCTGCCCGCGGTGGCGGGCGGCGTCGGCACGCTATGGGGGCCGTTGCTGGGCGCGGCGGTGTTGATCCCGGTGCAGCAGCTTTCGGTCGCGTGGTTCGGGGCCGCAGGCGGGGGCGTGCAGTTGATGATCTACGGAGCGCTGATCGTGGTGCTGGCGCTGGCGCGGCCGCAAGGGCTGGTGAGCCTGTTCGGCCTTCGCCGGCTTCGGCCGGGGGTGTCGCGTGGCTGACCCGGTCCTGCAGGTCCGCAACGTCAGCAAGACCTTCGGCGGCGTCGCGGCCAACGTCGACATCAGCTTCGACGTCATGCGGGGCGAGATCCTGGGGCTGATCGGGCCGAACGGGGCGGGCAAGAGCAGCCTGTTCAACTCGATCTCCGGCGCGGTGACGCCCGACGCGGGCGAGGTGCTGCTGGACGGCCGCCGCATCTCCGGGCTCGGCCCGGTGGCGACCGCGCGGGCCGGCATCGGGCGGACCTTTCAGGTCGTGCGCAGTTTCGACAGCATGACGGTGCGGGAGAACGTCATGATCGGCGGCTTCCTGCGCGACGCGCGAAGCCGGGCGGCGATGGCCAAGGCGGACGAGGTGTTGGCTTTCTGCGGGCTGGACAAGCGCGCCGACAGCCCGGCCTGGAACCTCACCCCGCCGGAGAAGCGGCGGCTGGAGGTGGCGCGCGCGTTGGCGACGTCGCCGCGTGTGTTGCTGTTGGACGAGGTGCTGACCGGGCTGACCCCGACGGAGGCGCGCGCAGGCGTGCAACTGATCCGCGACGTCCGCGCTTCGGGGGTGACGGTGGTGATGGTCGAGCACGTGATGGAGGTGCTGCTGCCGCTGATCGATCGAGCGGTGGTGCTGCATCTGGGGCGTAAGCTGACGGAAGGGCTGCCCGCCGCGATCGTTCGCGAGCCGGACGTGATCCGGGCGTATCTGGGGGACAAGTTCGTTGCGTGACGCGGCGCCCGGCGGCGATCTGCTGGAGGTGGAGGGCCTGACGGCCGGGTATCGCGGCCTGCAAGCGCTGCACGGGATCGACCTGGCGGTGCGCGCGGGCGAGATCGTCGCGGTGGTGGGGGCGAACGGGGCGGGCAAATCGACCCTGTTGCGGGCGATCGCGCGGCAGATGCCGTTCGGCGGCCGCGTCGGGTTCGGCGGGCACGACCTGGCGCGGCTGCCGGCGCACGAGGTCAACCGGCTGGGCGCAGTGCTGGTGCCGGAAGGGCGGCGGCTCTTCCCGCGGCTCTCGGTGGAGGAGAACCTCCGCTTGGGCGCCTATGCCCGCCGCGGGCCGGACCGCATGAAGCCGCTCGAGCTCGTGTTCCAACTCTTCCCGCGGCTGGGCGAGCGGCTGAAGCAGCGGGCGGAGACGCTCTCGGGCGGCGAGCAGCAGATGCTGGCGATCGGCCGCGCGCTGATGACGGAGCCGCGCCTGCTGATGCTGGACGAGCCGAGCCAGGGCATCATGCCGCGCCTGGTAGACGACATCTTCGCCGCCATCGAGACGATCCGGGCCCGCGGCGTGACGATCCTGATCGTCGAGCAGCGCCTGGCGGAAACGCTGGAGATTGCCGACCGCGCATACGTGCTGCAGACCGGGCGGGTGGTGATGTCGGGCTCGGCGGCGGAGATCGGCGCGGACGCGGAGGTCCGGCGGGCCTATCTCGGCATGTGAAAGGTCGGCTCAGCTGGTGGGCGCGTAGAAGGCGATCCCCTCGGCGATGAGGTCCGGCCGGGTGGCGAGGATGCTGCCGCGCTCGGACGCGCTGGCGGTGTAGAAATGAGTGCCGTTCTCGGCGTTGAAGAAGCGATACACGGCCATGTCGTCGCCGACCTGCGCGGCATGCTCGTAGAAGGAAACGCCCTCGTATTTCAGGTCGGCACGGCCGTTCTGCAGCCCGTCTCGCTCGGCCGCGCTCGAGGTGAAGAAGTGCGTGCCGCTGCCGGTATCGAAGAAACGGAACACCGCCACGGCGTTGGAGTCCCCGGCCGGTTGCGCCAGCGCGCCGATGCCGACGCCTTCGGGTACCAGGTCGGGCCTTGTGGCCAGGATGGCGTCGCGCTCGGCGGTGCTGCCGGTCAGGAATTGGGTGCCGTTGCGGCTGTCGAAGAAGCGGAACACGGTGGACGTGCCGCCGCTGGCTGCCGCGGCACCGTCGAGTGAGGCGGACAGCGTCACCGGGACGATCGGGGTTACGATCGTCGGCGGGATCTCGGCCGTATTCACGGCGGCGGCGGGGCCGATGGTGACGGCGGTGCTCTGCTGCGCCGTGAAGCCTTCCTGGTCGGCGACGAGATACGTGATGGTGTCGGCGGCGCCGGTGACGGGTGCGGTGTAGCTGAGCGAGGACAGCGCGGCCCGGAGCTCGGCGAAGCTACCGCTGAGCCCAAGGGAGTTGGTCCCGTTGCCGGAGACGTTGCCGACGCCATCGGGCAGGCGCAGCGTCCCGGTGTTGGCGCAGACGGCCAGGGTGATCGGGCCGGCATGGGTCGCGGCATAAGCGTCGGACAGAGTGAGCCGTGGCAGCAGCACGGCGGCGCCGGTGATACCGGAGAAGGTCGCCGGCACGCTGAGCGCCGGACCGCCGCTGTTGGAAGCCGGCGTTCCCGCCAGGACGGCGACCGCGATGGTCCGCGTCGCCGCGGCGCCGGAGCCGGCGAGGTAGGAGACCGAGATCGCGTCGCTGCCGAGGGAAGCGTCGCCCGTGTAGTTCAGGGTCGCGAGCTCGGCGTTGACGGTTGCCAGCGTGCCGGCCAGCGTGATGTCGGCGGCAGCGTTGGCCAGGAGGTGGCCATTCGTGTCGAGCACCGATAGGCCGCTCTTGCCGGCATGGAGGTGGACGGTGACGAAGTCGGCCGCTGAGCCCGCGATCCACAATCCATCGATCTGCACGGAAGCCAGCGGGTTGGTGATGATCCGATCCGGTGCCTCGATGGCACCGCCGCCCGGATCGAAGTTGGGGTCCTGGCTGAGCTCGATCAGCACGGGATGATCGGGAAGCTGGAGGCTCAGCGTGTCCGTATTGGCGGCGCCGCCAACCGCGGTGGTTCCGCGGAGCGGGTCGAACACGGCGAGGTGGGCGAAGGATTGGCCGAGCCGCAGCGTGGTCGCGATCGGGGCGACGGCGATGTCGGCCTGCACGGTCGGCCCGGAGAGCCGCACGTCGTTCCAAACGGCGAGCACGAAGGTGCCGTCGCTCTTCTGGAACAGCGACGTCTGGACGGAAGCGGGCAGGCCGTCGAGCGCGTAGTCGAGCGAGGTGGGAGAAACGCGGCCGGTACCGGGATCGGCCATGATGGCGAGCGTGTTGTGCAGCGCGATCGCGGCAATCTTCGGCGTCCAGTCATTGTTGAACAAGCCGTAATGATTTTCGCTATTGGTGTTGCCGGGATCGGCGTAGTGGTCGACCAGCCCCCATAAATAGGTGAGCTTCACACCGAGCTTGGCCTGCTCGAACAGCAGGTTGAGCGTGTATTTGGCCTGCACGAGTTGGCTGACGCCATGCACGTTACCGGCCGTGGTGTGGAACCCGGCCTCCGTCGTGATGGTCGGCTTGCCCGGCGAGGCCGACTGGGCCTGGTCGATCATGACCGTCTCGAAGCCGCTGCCGGGATTGTTGCCGGTGCCGGAATAGGTGTGAGTGGAGGCGTAATCGGTGGAGGTGCCGTGATCGCCATAGGCCGCGAAGCCGCCGGGCGAGGCAAAAGTGGCCTGGATCACGCCGACGCCGCTCAGCGCCGGGTTCGTCTTGACCTCGTGGTAGATATACTGCTGCACAGCGGCCGTGGCGTCAGCGCCGGTCGCGCCATGGAAACTTTGCCACCACGAATCGCTCTCGTTGTAACCCTCGACATAGGACACGATGGTCGGGTTGTTTCGGATCTGCTCCATCTGCCATTCGGGCCAGGCGGAGCCGAGCGCGATGAAGAAGTCGAACTTGAGGCCGAGTTGGCGCGCCATGAGCGGGAATTCGGCAATCGTATACGGGTTGTCGTAGGTGTCGCGGACCTGATGGATGTCGAGATAAGCCAGCGCGTTCGTCATCTGCGCATAATTCTGGTATGCGGAGCTGATCATCGTGACGCTGGTGTTGATGCCGACCGTCGAAAGGAAGTCGGTGGCAGACGACGCCTGAACCATGCAGTGAAGTTCCGATCGCTCGAGTGCTGCCGCGACCGTGTTCGTCTTCAATGACCGGGCAGCGTCCTTCTACGGAACCGCGGTTAAGGCCCGGTTAATGGGCGCGCGGCGCCGCTCTGGACGCTCGGCCTGCCATCGTGCACAAGACGCCTCGCAACCACGCGCTATCGAACGGCCCTGTTCGGCCGGCCGAAACCGAGCATGCGGATCGACGTGACAGAGAGCAGCCTCCACTCTTGATCAGCATCTTCAAAGAAATGTGGACGCCACCGAAGCCCGACGCCGCGATCGAGCTGACCCGGCTGTTCCGGAGCATCGAGGAGGGCGTCAAACGCCGTCCCGGTGCGTCGGTGGCGATCACGTCGCCGCAGCGCAACGACCAGGTCCTCAGGATGAGCTACGATCTGGCCTGGGTGGGCTCCACCCTGCTCGGCAAGCGCGTCTTGGTGCTGGACGCGGTGGGCGAGCCCGGGCAGCGCCCGACGGCGCGGGCCTGGACTCCGCCGCGGCCGGACGCTTCTCCCGGACGGGGCGCCACGGTGGACGTGCCGGGACGAAACGGCGCCGACGAACCCACGCGCAATGGCGCGGGCAGCGGAGCGGGCGAGTTGGAGGCAGGACCGGCGCCGTCGCGGGCGCTGGTGGACATGGACCAGGCGCTGCAGGAGCGGAACAATGTCGGCCTGCTCAGCCTGCGCATCTCCGGCGGCGAAGCGGCGATCATTCCGCAACTGACGGAGATCTGGGACAAGCTGCAGACCACGTTCGACCTCATCATCGTCGCGACGCCGCCGGTGCTGAACGACCCGACCGCGACCTGCCTCGGCGCCATGGTGGACGGCAACGTCCTGCTCGTCTCCGCGGGCCGAACGCGACAAAAGGAGGTCACCCGGGCGATCGACCTGCTATCGGGCGCGAGCACGCCGCTGATTGGTGTGGTGATGACGGATCGGCGGCACACCTTCCCACGCTGGCTGCGCTGGTTGTTCGGCGACGGCTAGAGCACCTCCCGGGCCAACGGCTCGGCAAGTTGCTCTCGTCAGCTCGCCGCGGCGATGACGGCGTCGGCCAGTTTGCCGCGGCGGTCGCTCCGAAAGCGGGCCCAACTCGCGGCCGTGGCGGTGCGGTAGGCGGCGAGCCGGACGGGGTCGGCGGCGATCGCGGCCACGCGCCTGGCCGAGCCGGCGGGGTCGGCGACGTCCAGTAGCGGCTCGAGCGCCATGAATTCGTAGCCTCGGAGCGACGCGGCGGTCGCGAAGACCGGGCAGCCGCAGGCGAGCGCCTCCAACACTTTGATCTTGATGCCGCTGCCATGGACCACCGGGCTGAGCAGCCCGGCGGCGCCACCGAGTCGCCGGTGAAGCTCGTCTGTGTGGACGAAGCCGAGACCGGTCACGTTGGCGGGGCATCCCTGCACGCGATCGGTGCCCTTGCCGACCAGCAGGATGCGCAGCTCCGGCCGTAGACGCGCGAGCTCCGGGGCGAACCGTTCGACGATCCAGTCGATCGCGACGGCGTTGGCGAAGAAGGCCGGGCTACCGAGGAAGACGAGGTCGGGCGCGGCAGGCGCGTCGTCCACTGCGTTGGAGCGCACGGGCTCGTCGAGGAGGGGGCAGAGGGTGATCGCCTTGGCGGCGGGCAGGTGGAAGCGCGCTCGGTCGGCGGCGGAGAGGAACACCACGCGATGCGCCAGGGCGAGAGCGATCGTCTCGAACAGGTGCAGGTGCCCGGCATGCAGCCGTAGCGCGAGCGCGCGTAGCCGGGTCGGCGCCACGGTGGCCTGATCGCGCAGGACGTCGGCGGAGGCGTCGTGGGCGACGATGACGATGCGGGTCCGGCGGCGCCACCGTAGCCCGAGCAGGCGGGGGAGCGGCAGATTGGCCAGCGCGCTCTTGTTGTCGATCACCACCACGTCCGGCGCGGCGGCGAGGGCATCGCGCACGGCAGCGCGGGCGGCGCGGGAGGTGAAGCCGCTATGGAACAGGACACCGAAGCGGGCGAGCAGGCCCAGCTTCTCACGCCAGCGGCCGCCCGCGCCGGGCTGCGCCAACATGTCGCCGGCAAATAGCTGCGTGGACGGGCGGGGCGCCGGGCCGGTCGGAAGCGGCACGGCGCTGACGCTGATCGCGGTCAGCTCGAGGCGCGGGTCGGCGGCGAGTTCGTCGAAATGCGCGCAGGAGGCGAGGTCGAGGCCAGAGGTCGGCTGCGCCAGGTTGGCAGCGCCGACGTAGAGGACGCGTATCACGCCGCGCTCGCGACGCCCTTGCGCGCCAGGAGCCGATCGTAGGCGCCGAGGTAGGAGGCGACCAGCCGATCGGTGGCGTCGTCGACCTGGTGGTCGCGCAGGGAGGCGGCCTTGAGGCTGATCTCCGCCGGGTCGGCGACGAGGCGGGCGAGCAGGGCGGGGAGCTCGCCGGTGCCGGGCTCGTACAGCCAGCCGAGGCGGCCGCCGTCCAGCATCTCCGGAATGCCGCCGCGCCGGGAGCCGAGCGCGGGGATGCCGTAGGAGAACGCCTCGCCGGCGCCCATAGAGCAGGGCTCCTCCCAGAGCGACGGGATCACGGCGACGTCGATCTGCGGGTAGAAGGCTTCCTGCGTGGTGAAACCGGTGAAAACGACGTCGTCCGGCCGGGGCACGTTCTTCATCACCCATTGTTGGACGGGCGCGACGATCGTGCCGGCGACGACCAGCTTGGCTGCGCCCGGGGGGAGGGTGGCGAAGGCGGTGAGCAGCTCGAAGATGCCCTTCTCCGTCGCCTGCCGGCCGATATAGCCGAAGACGGGACGTGAACCGAGCTGGTGCGGCGCGGCGGCTCGGCTCCGCTGCGCGGGTGGAAAGTTGAGGATCACCTCAGACGGGGTGTCGACGAAAAGACCTTCGTCGCGGTGGATGTTGAGCATGCGCTCGCTGACGCCGATCACCTGATCGACCAAACGCGTCGCCTGCCGCCGGCGGCGCGACAGGATCGAGCAGGAAGTACAGGTCTGGGCACAGGGGCCGCCCCTGGCGAAGCGGAGCACCTTGGGACAGGTCAGGTAGTAGTCGTGCAGCGTATGCAGGATCGGCACACGGGCGGCCGAAGCGGCGCGCCACAGATCGGTGGTGAGCCCGGCAACGTTGTTGGAATGTAGCAGATCGGGCTGCACGTCGGCGACGATGCGGTCAAAGGCGGGCGAGATGCGTCCGCGATCCTCGAGCCAGTGCCAGGCCAGGCGGCTGGGTGCGGCGTGCGGCCGGCTGTCGAAGAAAGGGTACACGTTGCGCAACGGCATGGAGTGCACGGTGATCCCGTTGGGCAACTGCTCGACGCCGCCCGCGGCGTCGGTGCCGGAACGGACGATGCTGATGCTGTGCCCGGCTTCCAGCAGGCCACCGACCAGGCGGAGGGAGAAGGTCTCGGCCCCGCCGAACGCCCGTCGGTCGCCGGCGGACGGGAACAGCGAGTTGACGTAAAGGATCTTCATCCCGGCTCCGCGATCGCTACGGGCGGGGGAGCCGCCGCTAGCCCGTCCACGCTGGCTCGGATCATGAAATACATGATGATGCAGGCGACCACCTGGATCGCGGAGTAGACCTCGATGGCCGTGAGCGCGCTGGCACCGAGGGTATGGCAGACCACGAAGCCGACATAGACTGCGATCACCCGCCCGAGCTGCCAGCCCGCCGCAAGCGCCTGCCGGCCGAGTGCCTGTAGCGTGTTGGATACGCACTGGATCACGTTGTTGGCCAGGTGCGAGGCACTGATGACGATGAGGTAGGGCACCGCTTCGGCCCATTTGTCACCGAAGATCGACGGGAAGGCGAGCAGGGAGACCACGTCGATCACTGCGACCCATGCTACGCCGATCAGGAATTGCTTAGAGGTGATCTGGCGGAAGCGGGTGCGTAACTTGGCCGGCTCGGTCAGCTTGTAGCGGCCGAGCTCGCTGATGAAGACCATCAACATGGAATTGCTGATCATGACCAGCGGGCGAGCGACGACTCGCTCGGCCAGAAAGAGGTAGCCGGCGACAGGACCAGGATAGTACTGGGTCAGCACGATGTAGATCAGCGCATTGCTGCCGAGCGCATCGACGATGGTCGCGGGGGCGGTGATCAGCGGAAAGGCGCGGTTGGTCCACACAGCACGCAACATGCCGGCGCGGGTGGCATCCCGCAGGGTGTCCCAGCGATCGATGATCATGCGCTTGAACAGCAAGGTGGTGCCGGCGGTCTGGCCGACCACGAAGCCGAGTGCCAGCCCGGTTGGCCCCAGCCCGGCCAAGCCTAGCGCGATCTGCGACAGCGGGCCGCCGACGCCCTGGCTGATGCGCGCGCGAGCGAGAATGTCGAAGCTTTGGGCCCGAGTGGCGACGTAAAGCAGCAGCGTGTAGAGGCCGAACACGACGAAGCCCACGGGCAGCAGGATGCGCATGCTGGTCTCGAACTCTCCGCCTAGTTGGCCGAATACAGAGGAGGGCAGCAACCAGCAAACCAGGCTAACGATCACGGTGCAGAGCAGCAGTGCCAGGCTGGTAACCCCGATCAGGTCTACGGCCTCCGTCTCCGTCTGTGCCTGCGGAATGGCGATCTCGTAGCGTAGGCAGGCGGCGCCGCCGATCACGGCGAGGATCGCGCTGTAGACGCTGAGCATGCCGAACTCGTCGGGCGAGAAGATCCGAGTGAGGAGTGGCGACAGCAGCACGCCTGCCGCCTGGCCAATGACGGTGCTGACCACGAGGACGGACACGTTGCGGGCGAATGGGCTACTGGCAACGCGGTCGCCCACGGCGTCATAGGAACGCAGGGCCAAACGCCAGGTCACACCGTCACGCCGGGCCAGCCACTCGCGGGCGAAGGTCCGCCGCACGGCTTCGTAGCTGCCATCGTTGCTGGCAGCATCGCCGCCTTCCATGCGGGCTACACCTTGTCGAACGTGGCGAGCACCGGGACCTTGAGGCGGCCGGCGACCTGCTTGCCCGAAACGAAGCGGTCGTCCATCAACTCGCGCGCGAAGCCGACGGCCAATCCGGCCATCAGCGCGGCCAGCGCGATGAACAATGAAAGCAGCTTGTAGCGCGGTGAGGTCGGCACAAGCGGCAGGTCCGGAGCTGTGATCATGGCAATTCGCGAGATGCCGTCCTTGAGACGGTCGGTACCGATGCGCGAGTCTTCCAACGACATGGCAATAGAGCGGTAGGTGGAGTCGGCCAGGTCGAGGTCGCGCTGCCGCTCCTGCAGTCCAGCGCGCTGGGTTTCCAGGGCGGCGATCCGTTTGCCGACCTCGCCGAGCTGAGCGGTCACCAAAGAGACAGCCTGTGCGCCGCTTTCCGCTTCGGCCGAGATGCGCAGGAAGTCGGTCTGCAAATTCTGATACACCGGGCTTTGGCTCGTCTGCCGACGGCTGCTGGAGGCCGCGGTCATGGCCGCCATGGTGGATTGCGCTTCGGCGATGCTGGCGCGGAGGGTCCGGGCGGCGGGCCAATTGGGGCCGTGGCTCGCAGTCAGCTCGCGCTCCCGTGCTTGCAGATCGTTGAGCCGGGCCTGGGCTTCATCGACCTGGCGGTATTTGTCGCCCGACGTGTTGCTCACCGCGACGGCCACGTTGGACAGCAGGGCGGCAAGGGCAGTCTTGCGCTGCGTCGCTTCAGCGAGCGTGACCTCGGCCATGTGCAGCCGGCTCTTCAGTTCGCTCTGCTGCTGGATGAGGGCGTTCATCTGGGTCTCGAAGTCGGAAATACCGGCCTTGGCCTTGTAGGCGGACAGCGCTTGCTGGGTGGCGATCAAATGGCTGTAGGCCTGGTCGGATTGCGCCTTCTTGAAGCCAAAGCTTGAGTCGGAGAAGATTTCGCTTTCCCGGCGCATGTACTCGTCGATCAGGACATCCAGCGTGGCCTTGGCGATCGCCGGGTCGGGGCTGCTGAACCCGAAGCGGATCACGGTGCCGACGACCTCGGGGCTGACGAACAGGTCGCTGTTGAAGCGTTTGATCGCGGCATCCATCGGCGTGCCGGTCGCGGGCGGCTCGGCGGCAATGGCAGGATAGAGCCGGGCGAGGCCGACCTTGGTGATGACCGCCTCCGCCATGTCGGGGCTGGTCAGGAGGTCGGAATGGGCCTGGATCAGTTCGCGCCGCTCGGCGGAGTCGATCACGGTGGCGCCGGCATCGCGGGCGAGGTTGGTGGTCGGCACCGCAGCGCTGCCGAACCGGACGACGATCGAGGCGGTGGATCGATAAGTCGGCACGGCGGTCATCAGGTAAGCGGCGCCGAGGCCGAGCACGACGGCAGCCACGAAGCCGATCGACCATTTGCGTCGATAGACCACGCCCAGGATGTCGGCGATCGAGGGTTGTACCACCATGAGGTCAGTCCTTTCGGCGCCGGGCCGCAGCCCGGCTCAATAGCCGATATCGGTGAGGAACGTGTCGAGACTGTATCGTTGCAGCACGCTCGCGGGGATCGGGCGATAGTCCGTTTGCAGAAATTCCGCCGGCAGGCGGGGACGCTCGCGATCCAGAACGACCTGATTGGCGGGGTCGTAGAAATCGGCAGTCACCACCGTGCCGTTGGTCGTCGCGAGCTTCTTGGACGCACCGACCGCTTCGATACTACGCATGGTGAAGCCGGTTTGCACGGCCCGTTCGATGTCCAGCACGGCGCGCGAGCGGGCCAGGAGCTGGAGAACGGCGTCGCGAGCGATGGGCGTGAAGGTGAACTGCTCGGTGCCGGCGCGCCAATAGGCGGGGCGGAACAAGCGTTTAACGTAGAACAGCTTTTTGGAGGGGAAGTAGCAAACCCGCTCGAAGCGGATGTGCGACGGCAACGAGCGGGCGAGGCGTTCAGTGACCTCGAACCGGTCGGAATGCACGGTCCCGAGGAAAAGCAGGTCGATGTCGCGCTCGGCCGGCGGAAGGGCGGCGAACTCCGGTAGGAAGAACAACGGCCGATACTGCAGGCGCGGATCGCGCTCGACGTCGCGCGGATCGAACGAGAAGGCCTGGTCGAAATGCGCCACCTTGGCCGGGGTGTTGGCAGGCATGTTGCCGTAGCTGTCCCACAGGTAGAGCGTGAAGCGGGCCTTGGGGAACAGCGCACGCAGGGTGCGCAGGTGGGCCTCGCTGATCGCCTCGCCTTTGATCACCAGCACGTCGCGGATCGGGTGGGCACGGACCTTCGCGACGATCTCATCGACGTGAGCGGAAACGCGGCCGTCGAGCAGGCGGGGCGCCAATCGCAGGGTCATCTTGCTGACGGTGTCGATGCCGGGGCGGTCCTCGAACCAAACCGGGCGGCGGCCGCGAGCCTGCAAGGCGGCGATCAGCTTGCCGAGGTAGCCGAAGAAGCTGGCACCGATCAGCAACATGTCGTGAGTGGTGTCCCCCGGCGCGATCACGGCCGCAGGGTTTGCAGGGCCTTGGGTGGCCGAGCTGCCGGAAACCGAGCCGGGTTGGCGGTTGGTGGTCAAGGACATGGGTCGGCCGTGGGGGTTGCGGGCGTCGGGCGAGGCGCCTCGGTCTCGGTCGGATCGGGCCGACAGGGGAAATCTTGTGCACTGCACCTAAACATATTACAGAGGGAAGGAGAAGAGCGGAGCGGCTCTCCCTGGCCAAGGTGACAGGGGAACTACGACCCCTCGCCGCGGTTTGTGTTGCGTCGCACCACAGAAATCGGTAGCGTCGCGGGTAATAAATCCGCTCAAAGCCAGCGCACTACTGACATCAACCTCAATCAAAGGTTGTGAAGATGAGTTACTCGCGGATGTTGATGCAGTCACCCCTTCTAAAACCGTTCGACGTCGCTCGTCGTCAGTTCACGCTGTCTCGCTTTCCCAGCGAGTCCGTGTCGGCCTCGCGGGCGAAGATCGTGGCCGATTTGGTTCTGTGCGTCGTCTTGCTCGTCGTCCTGGCGCCCGTGCTGGTCGGGATCGCGGTGGCGGTCGCGCTTGATGGCGGTCCGGTGCTGTTCACCCATCCGCGGGTCGGCAAAGGGAACCGGCGGTTCAACTGTCTCAAGTTCCGCAGCATGGTCGTCGATTCGGAAGCCGCGCTCGCTCGGCACCTCGAGCAGAACGAGGCCGCGCGCACCGAGTGGCGGCTGTTTCAAAAGCTCACGGATGACCCGCGGATCACCCGGGTCGGCCGGTTCCTGCGCGCAACCAGCCTGGACGAGCTTCCGCAGCTGTTCAACGTGTTGCGGATGGAGATGAGTTTGGTCGGGCCGCGCCCCATCGTGGAGAGCGAGATGCCGCGCTACGGCCGCGCGATCGCTTACTATTCCCGGACGCGACCGGGACTGACGGGCCTGTGGCAGGTCAGCGGCCGCAGCAACACGTCCTATGCGCGCCGGGTTGCGTTGGACCTTTGGTATGTGAAGAACTGGCATTTCGGGCGCGACATCGCGATCCTGTTCCGCACGGTGTTCGTCGTTCTGAAGCGCGACGGCGCCCGCTAGACCCACGGGCGGGATCGTCTTCCGGCCTTGCTCCTCGCGGTCATCGACATCGCCGATCAGGCGGTGGTCCTGCCGGTTCTAGCGCTCGTTGGACTGAGTCTCTTGGTTGCCCGTCGCTGGCGGGTGGGTGCGGCCTGGATCGGTGCTAGCGCGCTGGCACTAGGCACGGTCGGGCTGATGAAATCGCTGACCTATGCCTGCGGCTGGCGCTGGAACGATGCGACTGCTGACTGGCTGGAGCTCAAGAGCCCGAGCGGGCATGCGGCGGCCGCGGCGCTCATGTGCGGGATGTTGGTCACCTTAGTGCTTGGAGGGCGGCAACCACGAGTTGCAGTTGTGGCCGCGGTGGTCGGTGCTGGGGTCGTGGGCATTGCCCTGGCCCGCTTGCACATCCATAGCCCGGCGGAGATCGTCGTTGGCGGCGCGGTGGGTATTGCTGCGACGGCCGGCTTCGGGGCGCTCGCCGGAACAGGGTTGCATCAACGGCTCGACCCGCGCCCGCTCGTGCTGGTCGCCGTGATCGTGGCCGCTCTACACGGATTGCGGCTGCCGGCAGAGGATGTGATCCGCGTAGAGGCAGCCGGGTTGATCCAGAACTCGGTGCCGTCGTGCGCGCAGGCGACCGCCGGCCTGGGAGAGCCGTCATGAAAACAGGGCCGACAGAGACGCGGCGTTTCGTCGTGCTCGACTTCTACCGCTACGTCGCGGCAATCGGGGTCGTGTTGTTCCATGCCCAGGTCGCCGCTCCGGGCGGATCGCTGTCTGGCGTGGGCTCCTACGGCCTGTTCGTCGACATGTTTTTCATCCTGTCCGGCTTCGTAATCTGCTTCACGTACCGCGACCGCATCCGCAGCGGCCGCGAGTATTGGAGCTTCATGGTCAAGCGTTTGGCCCGCATCTATCCGTTGCACATCCTCGTCCTGCTGATCTTTGTGCTGAGTGCGGTGGCGACGGGCTCGTTGGCCAATGCGGGAGGCGGCCGGGAAGTCGTCGTCAACGCGTTGCTGCTGCAGGCTTGGGGCGTCTCGCCGGCGCTCACCTTCAATACCCCGGCGTGGTCGATCAGTGCGGAGCTTGGCTGTTACCTGGTGTTTCCGGCCATCGCCTGGATCATCGGCCGAACGCCGATCGTCGTGTCGTTCGGCGCGGTCGGGCTCGCTTACATCGTCGGCGGACATGGCGGATTGCCGATCTGGGATAACGGTCATTCGCAAATGCTGGGGGCGACATTCGATTTCGGCGTGGTTCGAGGCCTGGTCGGCTTCGTGAACGGCGCCGTGCTGTGTCGGCTCTACACCATCCTCACGCCGCGGCGATTTTACCTGCCACTTGGGATCGGTGCGTTTGCCATCGCAATCCTGTTCATGAACGTGTTCGCCAAAGGTGACCTGATCGTTCTGCTCATGGCGGGCGCAACGGTTGCGACGGCGCTCGGCGAACGGGCGGCTCCGCTGCCGGCCGGGCTCGCGCGCGTGCTGGAGTGGTTCGGCAACACGTCCTATGCCATTTACATGATCCATTGGGGCCTGCTGCTCACCGTCATCGACCCGGTGATCCGGTCTGCAGCCTCATCGGAAGCCGCGGCCTGGGCAATCTTGCTGGCTGTTGGGGTTGTGTTAACCGGGCTCGGTCAGCTTGTTTATCGAACGATCGAGACACCGGCGCGACGACCCATCACGTCGCTCGTATCCGGGAAGAGGCGGCTGGCCCGTGCGCCGGCTTTGACTTGGGATTGGAGCTCGTGAGCGGACGGCCGCAACGCGCTAGGTCCGGAATGGAGCGGTCGACATGAACCCGTCGCTGACGGCGAAGGAACTGCGGATCACGCTGGTCTGCGCGGTCATATACGTGACCATCTACGCGCTGGAAGCCCCGTTCCGCTACATGCTGGCGTTGACCAAGCTGAACCAGTTGATCCTGTTGCGCGACCTGCTGATCCTGGGTCCCCTGGTGTTCGTCGCCGCCGCGCAGATCAATCGGCGGAAGCTCGACCCAGTGTTCCTGGTCTTCGGGTTCCTGCTCTCGTTCCAGGCGATGGTGTTCTATGTGAATTCCCACGCGACCACACCGATCATCATCGGTGCCAAGATGTTCCTCAACATCCTGACCGGACTGCTGCTTGCGTCGGCCTTGATCAACGGCAAGCCGTGGATGGTGCGCTGGCTCGCGATCCTGTTCGGCCTCAGTTGCGCCGGGCTGCTGATGGAGAAGTTCCTGTTCGAGTTCCCGTGGGTCGGCATGATCGTCAACATCGGCGGACTCGACGTGCCGATCTCGCTGGATTGGCAATCTGGTGGCGATCTGGAGAAGCGGGTCGGCGGCTTCACGCGGGTGTCGATCAATGCGGCGTCGCTGGTGCCGTTCCTGGGCTTCGCCATCGTCAACAAGGTGAGGAGCTACCCGCTGCGGCTGCTGGTGGTCCTCCTCGTGATGCTCTGCGTGGCGCTAACGACTCAGAAGGGGGCGTTGCTGGCATGCGTGGCGGTGTCATGTGCGCTGCTTTTGCCCCGCCCGATGCGCCTGACCGGCTTGCGGTGCGTGCTGCTCGCTGGGCTGGCGGCTCAGATCGTGCTGCCTTTCATGACCAACGGGATGCTGATGTCGGAGGGCTCCGGCAGCGTGTTCAGCACATCGTCCTTCGCGGCACGCGTTCTTTATACGTGGCCGGCCTCGACCCGGTACGTTTACGACAATTCGTTGCTGATCTTCGGGGTCGGATTGGGCGGTTTGGGCGGACCGATGCGCCTGGTCGCGACGGACGCGCTCTGGATGTATCCCGACAACATGTTCATCTTCGTGATCGGTTACATGGGCGTGTTCGCGCTCGTGTATTACGGCGCGATTCTTTACGCGGTCTGGCGCTCGCTGCGGTTGCGTTTGAGCGAGGCGGAAGGCGCTCTGGCGATACTCGCCTTCATCATGTGGTACGGCGTGGTCGTCACCGGAATCGAGGATCAGGTCACGGCGCTCGGCCTGGGCGCGTCACTCGGGGTCCTGCTATACGCGATCCGGGTTCCCGTAGCGGAGACCCGGCCGGCCGGCCGCTCAGGAGAGTTGTCGGAATTCGAGGCGGGCCGAAGCGCGTGATCCGCGTCAGCGGTCCGGGCCGGCCGCGCGGAGGGCTTGGATCATGAGACCGCCGACCGCGGCGGGCGCGTAGGTGGTCCGGATCCGTGCAACGACCTTGGCATCGAGGCGAGTCGGACCGCCCGCGAGCGCTGCCGTGAGACGGGTGTGCCACTCATCCTCGGCGAGTGGATCGTCCACGTAGTCGGCGGCACCAAGCGTGACCTCGGGCAGCGAAAAGGCCCGGCTGACCAGGGTGGGAAGGCCGAAACCCATGGCTTCGACGGCCGGCATCCCAAACCCTTCGTAAAGCGAGGGCAAAACGAACAAGGTCGCGTGGGCATAATAGGCGCCGAGGGCTTGATCATCGACGAAGCCGAGGACATGGACCTGCGCCGCTTGGGCGGCCGGCAGTTGAGCGCGGATGAACTCGCGGTTCCGGTCGGAGGCGGCGCCGATGAGGTAGAGTTGGATCTCTCCGTCCTCCGCGGCGACCCGGCCGAAGGCGCGCAGCAGCGTGGCGACGTTCTTATGTGGAAACGGGTGGCAGACGGAAAGGATGTAGCGGAGCTCGAGCCGAGCGCGGGTTTCGGCCGGCAGCGTGGCCTCGGCGTTCTCGAAGCGGGTCCAGTCGATCGCGTTCGGCACCACGGCGCACTTGGCCGCCGCCGCATCGCCGAAATGTTCGCGGACCAGCGACGCCTCCGAGTGCGATACCAGGCTGACGCGGTCGACGGTGCGGAACATGAAGGGCAAGTAAGCATCGAGCCAAGCGCGGCGCTTGGCCGAGTGATAGTGCGGCAGGACGCGATACTGGATGTCGTGCAGGATCACCGCGCGGCGACGGCCGGAAGAGCGTAGGCGTGGCGGGCTGAAGTAATTCGGGTACAGCGCCCACTCGTCATCGGTCGCGCGCAGGCTGAACAGCGTTTCTTCCAAGAAACGGACGTTCTTGGGGCCGGGTAGTCCACCGCGCCGGGCGGCATGGATCGCGGGCGTGTGCGCCAGCCAGGCATCGAACTCGGGCGACAGGTCGCCGTCGCGGCCGTAGGAGAGCGTCAGGCGGGCGCCCGCCTGATACAAACCCTTGATAAGATTGTAGATGCTCCATTCCGTGCCGCCGATCTGGGCGTGGCGGATGGCGTAAAGCGGCAGGTGGATCGAGAGTGGACTTGCCGCCGAGTCAGGGGGCAACCGGATTGCCTCCGGTGGCAGACGCCGCGGCGGGGCTGGCCACGTGGCGGACGATCTCGGCCAGGCGGCCGCGGCGGGCGCGCTTGTAGGCTTGCCAGCGCGCGTCGATCTGGGCGCGGTAGGCGGCCAGGCGGGCCGGGTCGCCGGCGATGGCGGCCACGCGGGCGGCCGAGCCGGCGGGATCATCGATCTCGAGCAGCGGCTCGATCTGCATGAAGTCGTAGCCTGCCAGCGAGTGGTCGGTGGCGAAGATGGCGCAGCCCGCGGCGATGGCTTCGAGCACCTTGATCTTGATGCCGGCGCCGTGGACCACCGGGCTGAGCGCGCCGTACGAGGCGCGGAGCAGGCGGTAAAGCCGGTCATCGTCGACGAAGCCGAGGCCGACGACGTTGGCGGGGCGCGCCGGGTCGGGGCGATCAGTGCCCTTGCCGACCAGCAGGATGGTCAGGTCCGGGCGGGCGGCCAGCAGGGCGGGGGCGAAGCGGTTCGTGATCCACTCGATGGCGAAGGCGTTCGGGAAAAAGGACGGGCTGCCGACGAAGATCAGCGCGGGGCCGTAATCCTGCTCCGGGGCGGCCGCTTCGGTGGGCGGCGGGAGCTCGAGCACCTGGCACATGGCGTCCGTCTTGGCGCGGCGCAGCGGGCGGAAGCGGTCGCGGTCATCGGTGGAGACGAAGAAGACGCGGTGCGCCAGCGCGAACACGGTGGCCTCGTAGAGGTGGCAGTGAAGCGCGTGGAGGTGGATGGCGATCGCCTTGAGGCGGGACGGGTGCATGCGCGCGCGGTCGCGCAGCAGCTCGGACGAGATGTCGTGCGAGACGGCGACGATCTTGGTGCGGCCGCGCAGGCGGGTGAGTAGCAGGCGGGGGAGCGATAGATTGGCCAGGGCGGCGATGTGATCAATGACCAGCACATCGGGGTGCCGCGTGAGCCCGGTCGATAGATGCGCCGCGGCAGCCTCCGAAAGGAAGCCGGTCTGGAACAGGATACCGCCGCGGGCGAGCAGGCCGAGCTTGCGGCGTAGGCGCCCGCCGGCGGTGCTGCCGCGCGACAGGTCGCTCGGCACGATGCGCACCGGGCGGCGCGGCGGGACGGCCGGGTCGACAGGGGTGGGCGACACGCTGACCGCGTCAACCGCGAGGAGCGGATCGTCCGACAACTCCTCGAAATGGGCCCTCGATCCGATATCCATGCCTGAGCTCGGCTGCGCCAGGTTGGCAGCGCCGGCGTAGAGGACGTCGATCACCGGCTTGTGCCGTCAGCCCGCATGGGCGGGTTCGCCGTGGCGTGCGCCGATCTCGCCCTCGATCCAGCGGCACAGGCGGTCGGTGCCGTCCTCCACCGTGACTCGCGGGGCCCAGCCGATGGCGGCCGTGGTGGCCGACACGTCGCACCAGGTGGCGCGGACGTCGCCGTTGCGGAACATGCCGTTGATGTGCGGCGCGGGGGCACCGTAACGGTGGGCAATGGTGGTCGCCAGCGCCAGGATGGAGGTCGCGCGTCCGGAGCCGACGTCGAGGCAGGGCGTGCCGGCGGGGGCATCGATCATGGCCAAGATCGCGTCGCGCACGTCGTCGATGAAGACGAAGTCGCGCAAGATCTCGCCATCTTCGTAAACGGGGATGCTCTTTCCCTCGCGGGCGAGGCGGGCAAACAGCGACACGATGCCGGTGTAGGAATTGGTCAGCGACTGGCCGGGGCCGTAAACGTTCTGCAGCCGCAGCATCTTGAGGTCGACGCCGAAGGAAAGCGCCCAGCTCTTGAGCAGCATTTCCTGGGCGAGCTTCATGGCGCCGTACACGCTGGTGGGGTTCGGCGCGGTGCGGTCGGCGCGGGCTGCGGTGGGCGAAAGGCCCGGGAAGTCCCACTCGGCCCGGTCGAGTTGCGCCTTGCTGCGCTGGCCGGGGTAGCGGACGGTGCCGTCCGGCTCCGTCCAGGCGCCTTCGCCGTAGATGGCGCGGCTCGAGCTGAGCAGGACGGCGCGGGGCAGGGCGTCGTGGCGGACCAGTGCGTCCATCATCTGGGTGGTGCCGACGGCGTTGACGGTGGCGTGCCGGGTCGCCTCGGTGAGCGACTGGCCGGTGCCGGTTTCGGCGGCGAGGTGGATCACGACGTCCGGCCGGGTGTCGGCCAGGAGGCGATCCCAGCTTTCGGCACCGGTGACGTCGGCCACGACGAGGGCGACGCGCTCGTCGAGCGCGACGGGGCGGGACTGGGTGGCGTGGATTTGCGGATGCAGGTTGTCGACGGCGATGACGGTGCCGAAGCGATCGGCGAGAGAGGCGGAGAGGGCGCAGCCGATAAAGCCGGCGCCGCCGGTGACCAAGCAGGTTTCGCTCATGTGGGAGCTCCTTGACAAAAGAACGGGTAGGTCAGGCGACCCGGTTGGCGTGGGCGAGGCGGAAGTTTTTCGCGACAATATGGCCCAAGTGGATGAACGGACGCTCGACGAAGCGCTCGGCCATCATGGCCAGCAGCGCCACCGAGAGCATGACGGCGACGAGGCTGCCGATCGAGAAGTGGATCAGCCCCAGCACCACCCCGGTTTGGATCAGCGGTCCATGGACGAGATAAACCCCGTACGAATAGTCGCGGGCCATGCGGAGCGGCGGCAGACGGTAGGCGACGGTGTAGATCACCGGCACGACGAAGAACGGGAACAAGATACGCCAGCCCTCGTCCGCGAAAGCGCCCCACGACATCTGGATCGCGGTGACGCCCGCCATGCCCACAGCGGCGGCGACCCAGCAGAGGGGGGTCGATAACCGGATCGACCGACGATGCCGGCAGATCAGGATGCCGGCGATGAAATACATCATCGCGCCGGGGATCTGCTTGGCAAGCGTCATCTCGCCGGCCCATCGCAGGGTCGTGGTGTAGAGCAGGGCGGCGAAGAAGGCGGCGACGAGCCAGCCGGAGCGGAAGCGCTGCACGGCGAGCCAGATCAACGGGACCAGCAGGTAGAAGGTCACTTCGATCTTGAGCGTCCACAGGCTCGGGTTGATGCCCGCATCGCGCGAGCCTGCCAGGACGTCGCCGATCGAGTTCTGCAGAAAATTCAGGAACACGGCATTGACCGCGAAATACGTGCCGGCCTGCCGAAGATGCGGGGCCACGCCGTCGGGTTGCAGCGCCAGCAACAGAAGGGTCTGCAGCACGATCATGACGAAGTATAGCGGGTAGAGCCGGAAGAAGCGCTTGATGAAGAATGCGGTGTAATCAGGTTTGCGATCGAACGAGTCGTAGATCAGGATCCCGCTGATGACATAGAAGCCTTCCACCGCGAAATCGGGATAGACCATCGGCCAGTAGGCACCGTCTCCGCCGGTCAGCACCTTGAAGTGGAACAACATGACGAGGCAGGCCAGCAGCAAGCGCAGCGGCGTGAAGTTGTTGGATTCGCCGCTATGGTTGACGCTCGGATCGATGGGCATCAGCGTGGACCTGTGCTGAGGAGCCCGATCATACGCCCAAAGCCGCGAGATGGCATCGTGTCGGGGGCAACCTGGACAACCTGACCGTCATTCTGCCGGCGCAGATACATCTGGTAGCTATGACCGGCCGCGAGGACTTCCTCGACGAAGCTGGCGGCGAGGCTGGACTCGCGGCTGATGAACAGGGGCGGCGGGTCGGCGGACGGCAGGCCGACGAGGTAGACGAGGCCGCCGAGGATTTCGGTGCGGCCGCCGCCGGAGGTACTGGCGACGGTGCTCTCCTGCTCGGTCTTCAGCCCCAGGATCGATAGGGGGGCGCCCCGGTTCTCGATCCTGACGCCGCCACCTTCCGTGTTGAACTGGCGCGCGGTGACCGGCGCCGACCCGGCGGCGAGCAGTGGGCCGCAGCAGACATCCTCCAGCACGGCTTGGCCGCCGCGCGGCGTGCGATCGAGCATCACCACGCCGGCGCTGACGATGTCGCGCATCAGCAGCGGGCGGCTGGCGTCGAGCCGGATGCCGAGCTGGCCGCCAAGATTGCTGTTGTCCATCGCGAGGTGATCGATCTGCAGCGGACCCCCCGCGGTGGTGACCGAGAGCATGGGATCGTCGTGGCTGAAGCCCGGCTGACGCGCGGGGAACACGCGCAGAGTCGAGTTCATGCCGAGGATCCGGCGCACGGTCGGCGGTATGCGCAGGCTGGCGGACAGCCAGAACGTGCCGTGCCGCAGCACGACGGTCGACGCGCCGGAATCGAGCGCCCGCTGGATTGCCGCGGTGGAGTCGGCCGGCTCGCGGCCGGGTGCGCCATCGACGCCGGCCCAGCGCTCGGATGGGCCGGGATCGACGGTGTCGATCGTCCCACGCTCGATCGACCAGGTGAGCGGAGAGGACTGAAACGGTTCGTCGGCCGTCCATTGGCCGTTCAGCCGATTGGACGCGGTCTCGGCCGTGCCGGGCAGGGTCGCGGCCGTGCGGCGGAACACGACGGTGCCGCGGTTGATCATCGGCCCGTCGATGGTGCTGCCGACCAGCGTGACCAGGCCGCCGGCAGCGGCGTTGTGCAACGCGGTGCGGCCCGGCCGCACGATGCGAAGGCCTTCGGCGGACAGGACGTTGCCGTCATTGACGACGGCCGTTTCCGTCTGATCGGCGAATTCGACGCCGAAAAGGGTGATGCCGTATTGGCTGCCGGCGAGCGACAGGCCGGTGCGGAAGCCGCGCACCGCGGTGGAGGCGATCAGCGCCGGGCCGGGCACGGAGCGGCGGGCGGAGATGCCGACCGCGCCGCTGCCCTCGCCGGCCTGCACGACGACGTTGCGGATCGCGCCGAGGTTGTTGGCCAAGAAATCGATTCCGACCGCGCCTTTGTTGCCGGCGCCGACGTCCACGGTGAGGTTCTCGACGAAGTTCTCGTAGGCGTCGTTACCCTCGCCCTTGCCGAGGTAGTCGCGGCTGCCGCCGGTATCGATCAGCTTGGACGTGGTCATGATCACGGCGCGGGGGCGTGTGCGGTCGGCGAAGCCGGGGGCGCGGTCGGCCAGGCGGATCACGGTGCGGCCGGGGCCTTCGCCGATCAGCGCGAGGCCGGAGGCGAAGCGGCCGTTGGGATAGCGCTTCACGAGCGTGTCGGAGACGAGGTAGGTGCCTGCCGGCAGGAAGACGATGCGGTCGTGCCACCATTCGACGCCGGTATCGCCACCGCTGGCGGTCGCCGCAGCGAGCAGGGCGGCGGTGTCGTCGGTGACGCCATCGCCCTTGGCGCCGAAATCACGAACGTCGATCGCGCCGGCGTCGCGGGGCAGCCGCAGGGTGCAGGCCTCGGTCAGGCAGGGCTGGGCCGCGGCGGGCGCGGCGGCGAGGAGTGCGGCGATCAGCGCCAGGGGCGGAAAGCGGAACACGGACGGCATCAGGCCAGCGCCTCGTCCAGCCGCGCCGGGGCGTGGACGCGCCCGTACGCTTGGAGGTAGGCGGTCACGAGCTGGTCGTCGGCTGAGCGGGGCATGCGGCCGACGATCTCGGATTTGGTCGCGATCTCGTTGGAATCGGCGAGCAAGGCCTCCATCGTGCGGGAGAGCTCGTCCGTGCCGGGTTGGAACAACCAGCCGTAGCGGCCGTGCTCCAGCAGTTCGGGCGTGCCGCCGCGGCGGGAGCCGAGCACGGGCACGCCAAAGGAGAGCGCTTCCCCGACGCCCATGGAGCACGGTTCTTCCCAAATGGACGGGAACACGGCGATGTCGATCGTCGGGAAGAACGCCTCGGGCGTGACGTAGCCGGTGAAGTCGATCGCCGCGCCGGCTGGCACGTGGGACTGGACCCAGCGCTCGACCGCCGGGTCGACGGTGCCGGCGATGCGGAGCCCGGCACTGCCGGGCGGCAGGCGGCAAAACGCCTCCAGCAAGTCGAAGATGCCCTTTTCCGGCGCTTGGCGGCCGATGAAGCCGAAGACCGGGTTGCGGCCGGGCTGGCGGGGGCGGGCGGAAGCGGCGGCGTCGCGCGGCGGCGGCACGTTGAGGATCACCTCGGAGGCCGTGTGGGCGAACAGGCCTTCCTCGCGATGGATGTCCAGCATGCGCTGGCTGACGCCGACGACGAGGTCGACTTGGGCAGCGGCACGGCGGCGTTGCTGCGATAGGGCGCTGCAGGACCGGCAGGTGGTGTCACAGCGCGCGCCGCGGCTGAAGCGGAGCACCTTGGGGCAGGTCAGGTAGTAGTCGTGCAGCGTGTGCACGATCGGCAGCCCGGCCGCGCGAGCGACGCGCCAGACATCCGTCGTGAGGCCGACGACGTTGTTGGAATGCAGCACGTCGGGGCGGAAGTCGGCCACGATGGCGCCGAAGGCCGCGGAGATCCGGCCGCGATCCTCCAGCAAGTGCCAGGCGAGGCGGCTGGCCGGATTGTGGCTTTTGCCGTCGGCGGCCGGGTAGAAGTTCAGGCAGGGCAGGGAATGGACGGTCACGCCGTCCGCCGTCTGCTCCACCGTGCTGCTGCGCGAGGTGCCGGAGCGAACGACGACAACGTCGTGGCCGCGCTCGACCAGGCCGCCGACCAGCCGCTTGGCGAAGGTCTCGGCCCCGCCCGGCACGCGGCGGTCGCGCGCGGTCGGGTAGAGGGCGTTGACGTACAAGATCCTCACGGCCGTGCAGGCCGGTTCGAGCCGAGCCGCACGGAACTCAAGCCTTGTCGAACGAGGCGAGCACGGGGACCTTGAGCCGGCTGGCGACCTGATCCGGGGTGACAAGCCGATCGTCCATGAACTCGAGCAGGAAGCCGACCACCAAGGCCGCGACGAGCGCGACCGCGGCGATGGTCAGACCGGTCGGTACGTAACGCGGGCTGCTGATGGCGTAGGGCAGGTTGGGCTGGGTGATCTGCGCGACCCGGGAGATGCCATCGCGCAGGCGGTCGGTCCCGATCCGGGAATCCTCCAGGTGCAGCACCAGCGCGCGATAGGCGGAGTCGGCGAGGGCGACTTCGCGTTCCCGCTCGGTCAGGCCGGCGTGCAGAGCTTCCAGGTCGTCGGCCTGGGCCTGCAGCGCGTCGAGCTGCGATTTCATCAGCGTCACGGCCTGGGCGTCGCTGGTGGCCTTGGCGGTGGCGCGCAGCAGGTCGAGCTGGATGTCCTGGTAGACACTGCTGGTCTGTGAGTCCTGGCGACTGGCCACGCTGGACGCCATGGCGGACGTGCTCGCGGTGACTTCGGCGATGCTGGCGCGCAGGGCTTTCACCGCGGGCCAGTCCGGGCCCTTGCTGGCGACCAACTCGCGCTCCTGCGCGCGCAGGGTGTTGAGACGGGTTTGCGCGTCGTCGAACTGGGCGTATTTGGCGCCGGAGGAATTGGCGATGGTCGACGGGACCGTCGCCAGCAGCTTGGTCAGCGCAGTCTTGCGCTCGTTGGATTCCGCGAGCGCCACCTGGCTTCCCTGCAGCCGGATGCCGAGATCGCTTTGCTGCTTGATCAAGGCGCCCATTTGGGAATCGAAGTCGGACACGCCGGACGCGACCTTGTAGTCGGACAAGGCGTGCTGGGCGGCGGTGAGGCGCTTGTTCGCCAGGTCGACCTGGCTTTTCTGGAAATCATAGCTGGCGCCGGAGAAGATCCGGCTTTCGCGCTGCATGTACTCTTCGAGCAGGACTTCCAGCATGGCCTTCGCGATGCGGGGATCCTTGTGGGAGAAGCCGACCCGGATGGCGTTGCCGCTCAGCTCGCCGCTGACGAACAGGGCGCCCGCGAACCGCTTCACGGCTGCATCCAACGGAGAGCCGAGGGCGGGCGGGTTCTCGACCAGGTTGGGATACAGCCGCTCGACACCGAAGGTCTGAATGGCGGCGCGGGCGACGTCCGGGCTCGTGAGGATGTCGGTATGCGCCGTCACCACGTCGCGGCGCTCGTTGCCTTCGACGATCAGGGGCGTGGAATCGCGAGCGAGATTGGTGGTCGGCATGGCCGAGCGACCGAAGCGGACGACCATCAACGCGTCGGATCGGTAGGTCGGCTCTTGACCGAGCAGATAAGCGGCGCCGAGGCCGCCGATCACCGCCATCACGAGCAGCATCGACCACTTACGGCGATAGATCGTGCTCGCAACACCCCTTATCGTGGGCTGCACCACCATGTCAGGCGTCCTTTCCGGGCATCCGCGCCGTCGTATCAGACCGGCTCGAGGCGCAGCCGGGTCAGGTCTGCCGGAGCCAAAGGCCTCGCCGACGGGCTTTCCTATCAATCAGGTTCGCGACAGGAAAGCGTTTTTGTGCACTGCACCTAAACACAGATGGGGCCCAAGGAGAAGCGCATTCTGGCGCGCCCGTCTAAAACTTTAGCAAGGACGCGCCCGGAACAAGTCCGGGCGCGGCGGGTCAGGCGTTGGTAGTGGTGCCGTTGATCGTGCTGCGTTCAACCTGGTTGGCGCCCGAAACGGAGGTGAGATAGGGCGGCGCGTAGCAGCGGGTGCGGGCGGCGCTGACGTCGGCGCAGTTGTCGAAGATCATGCGCGCCGTGGTGACCCGGGCCAATCCGTCCGCCACGTCGGCATCCACGCGCGGATCGGTGCACCGGATGAAGCGGAACAGCGCCGGGGTGGTGCCGCCACCCGAGGTGTGCGAGATGCCGACGTCGAAGCGCGGGGTGTTGCAGTCGACGGCCAGCACGACCGCGGGAAGCACGTAGTTCGACCAGGGCGTTCCGGCCGGCACGCCCCCGACGGGAACGTAGGGCGCGCCGGTGCCGCCCGTCATGAGCCAGCCTTCGAAGCGGAAGCCGTGCTGACCGTCCAGCACGATCATGGGCACACAGCCTTCGTTGGCTTCGATCTTGCTGCCGAAGAACTGGATCATGCCGCCATTGCCGCCGCGCACCATCAACGGCACGCCGTTATGGGCGTTGCTCTCCAGGTGCATGGAGTAGATCCGCAAGTTGTTGGTGACGTCGCCGCCATCCGTGTTGGGGCTGACGATCTCGACCGAGGGCACGCCGAGCGAGCGCCCGATCGCCTGCTCGACGCCCAGGAAGCCGCGGCCGGTATAGGCCTGCACGGTTGCGTTGTCGGCGGTCTGGGTCGGGTCGGAGAAGCCGCCGTAATTGGACGAGAAGCTCCAGATGTCGCTGTCCCAGACGTTGGACAGCCGCAGCACGCGCATGAAGTCGTTGCCGGCCCAGATATTGGCCATGCGCAGCCGATACACGTTCTGGATGTCGATCAGCGTGGTGGGCCCACCCGCGGAGACCGCCTTGGTGTTCTGGCACGCGCCGGACACGCAGACGTTGAACAGGCCGGGGCTGAAGATCATGCCGGACGTGTCGTTGCCCGTGTTGGTGCCGATCATGGAGATGGCGGGCGTGTTCGAGTTGAATGGCGTGAAGATCTTCACGCCGCCACCCCAGGACAGGCGGCCGGCCCCGCCATCGCCGCCATAGCCCGTGTCCGGCCGGCCCATGCCGATCAGGTCGAACTTGGACGGGATGGCGACCGGCGTTTCCGCGGTGAACCAGCCCGGCCGGAGGTAGCCGCAATTGTAGCCGTGCCTGATGCAGTCGGCCATGAACGCGTTGACCTGCGCGCCGAAATTGCTGCCATCGGTCGGCAGCGTGAGTTCCGGGCGATAGGGCGCGATGTTGGGAACAGCGAGTACTGTTTGGATCACGGCCTCACCTCATGTTCGCGTAAGTGGCCGTCGCGCTGGTGCCGGCGCTGTTGACCGTGGTGAAGGCGCCGGCGATGTAGTTGAGGCCGACGGCGACCGGGATCGTGTCCTTGCTGCCGTCGACGTAGGTGAGGCTGACATTGCCGGCGACGGTGCAGTTGATGCGGATGGCGCGCTGGGCCGTCTGCGCCTGATCGGGCGTCATCACGACCACGCCCTGAAACGGCGCCTCCGTGGCCTGCAGGGCGGCCAGCGCCGTGGTGACCCGGCCCAGTGCGGCCGCCAACGTGGCCAGCGCAGCATCGGTCGCGGCGCCCGCCGGCAATGGCGGCGCGCCGAGGGTGGTGTTGATGCGGCCGAGCGCCGTGTTGAGGGTCCCGAGCGAGGCATCGGTGGCGGCGCCCGGGGGCAGGGCGGGCGTGGCGAGCGTCGTGTTGATCTTGCCGAGCGCCGTATTGAGCGTGCCAAGCGACGCGTCGGTGGCGGCGCCCGGGGGCAGGGTGGGCGTGGCGAGCGTCGTGTTGATACGGCCGAGCGCGGTGTTGAGGCTGCCGAGCGAGGCGTCGGTGGCGGCACCCGTGGGCAGAACGGGCGCGGCCAGCGTCGTGTTGATACGGCCCAGCGCGGTGTTGAGCGTGCCGAGCGACGCGTCGGTGGCGGCACCCGTCGGCAAGGGCAGGCTGCTTGCCGCGACCGCCATCGGGTGCGTCGCATCCACCGGCGTCGCGACGCCGGAAATCGCCGTCATGATCAGGTGCCCGACGACGGAGTTGCCGTTGGCGTCGTTGGCCGGCGTCGAGATCGGCACCTTCGAGACGCCGTCGGAGCCGTTGACGATGGAGAAATTCGATCCGGCCATCCCTGGGCCTCCTATGAGGACTTCCGCCGCCGGGGCGGAAGTGCGGTTGGCGTCAAAGCGTGGCGACCAGGATGGCGGTCTGCACGCCGCTGGCGGGCGGAGCGGGACTCCGGGGCGGGATCGTCACCGCCCAGGCGAGGCCGTTGAGGACGCGCCCGAGCAGCACGGTCAAAGCCGACATTCCAGGGAACCGGCAGAAGTGGGGTGGGCGGGGCAGGGTGGCATGGCGGACCTATTCCTCGGCAGCGGCGCCATAAAGGAATTATGTCCTAACCAGAGCAAGCGCTTTCTGTAACGGCCGCGATCAGACCGGGTCGGTGTATCCGCCGACGCGATCCCGCTCCGCCGCATCTGGTGCCCGGTCGGCCGGGTCGCCGAAGCCGCCGCCGCCGGAGGTCTGCAGCCGGATCACGTCGCCACGGCGCAGGCGCAGATTGCCGACCTTGGAGCCCAACGCCTGCACCTGCCCGTCGCGTTCGAGCAGCAGGCGCCCGGGCGCGCCGGGCTGTCCGCCGGCCAGGCCGTAGGGCTGGAATTTGAAGCGCTCCAGGTTGGCGGTGAACACCGCGTGCGGGCAATCTACCCGCCAGGCGCGGACCAACCCGGCCCCGCCGCGGAAGCGCCCGGCGCCCCCCGTGTCCGGCGCGATGCCATACTCCAGCACGGTGAGCGGCAGGTCGCTTTCGATCATCTCGACGGGGATGTTGGCGTTGTTGTGCATGCCGCTGGCCGAGCCGTTCAGCCCGTCCTGCGCCGGATGCCCGCCGCTGCCGCCGACCTCGATCTCGACCAGCACGGCCCGGCGATCATCCGCACCGATGGTCTGAAAAGTGCAGACGTAGCTGACGCCGTAATAGGCCGCCGGCACCCGGTCCGGCACCGCGCCGTGCAACGCGCCGAGCAGCGTGGTGGCCAGGCGGTGCGTCGTCGCGATCCGGTTGGCGACGGGCGCGGGATGCCGCGCATGCACGATCGAGCCCTCGCGCGTGACGATGCGGACGGGCCGGGTGCAGCCGGCATTGGCCGGGATCGGCTGGTCCGCGCAGGCCATCACGGCGTAGGCCACCGCCGACCCGGCGGACGCCAGCGTCGCGTTGATCGGGCCCAGCGCCTGCGGGCCGGAGCCCGTGAGGTCGACCACCATTTCGTCGCCGGCGATCGTGACGGCGGCGTGGATGCGGATGGGCACGTCGGTCAGCCCGTCATCGTCGATCCAGTCCTCCCACTCGTAACGACCGTCCGGCATGCGGCCGATCGTGGCGCGCATCGCCGCCTCCGACCCGTCGAGCAGTTGGTGGCAGGCGGCTACCAGCGCCGTGGCGCCGACGCGGGCGGCCAGGGCGAGCACGTTGGCCGCGCCCACCGCGAGCGAGGCCAGCTGCGCCTGCAGGTCGCCCCACAGCATGTCGGGCCGGCGAGTGTTCTGGCGCATCACCGCCAGCACCTCCTCGTTCATCACCCCGGCGCGGATCAGCCGCATCGGCGGCAGCCGCAGGCCTTCCTGGAAAATCTCGGTGGCATCCGCGCCGTAGCTGCCGGCCGCGATGCCGCCCATATCGAGGTGGTGGCACAGCGTGCCGACGATGGCGACGAGCCGGCCCTCGGCGAAGACGGGGCGGAAGGCGAGGATGTCCGGCAGGTGCTGGCCGCCGCAATACGGATCGTTGGTGATCACCACGTCGCCCTCCGCCCAGCGATCGGCGGGGATGAACTCGCGCAGGATCGTCTGCAGCCCGGCGCCCATCGAATTGAGGTGCTGCGGGATGCGCGCCGACTGCGCCACGTTGTCGCCCTCGGGCGTGAACAGCGCGGTGGAATAGTCGAGCAGCTCGCGCACCACGGTGGAGCGGCTCGTGCGCCAGATGGTGACGTCCATCTCCGCCGCTGCCGCCGTCAGCGCGTTGCGCAGGATCTCCAACTCGATCGCGCCGCCCGCATCCGGGGTGGCCGTAACGGTGGCCGTTTCGCGCTCGGCCACTAGATCGCCGCCGGCCTCGGCCGCCACGCGCCAGCCGGCGCCGATGAACACGGTGGTGTCCGCTTCTTCGATCAGCGCGGGGCCGCTGACGGCGTCGGCCAGCGCGTCCCGCCGCACCACGGTGACGTCCTGCCAGGCGCCGGCCAGGAACACGGGGCGGGTGCGCCGGGCCGTGGCGGCGGGCGGAGCCGGGCGCGGCGCGGGCGGGATCGTCGGCAGCCTGCCGATCGCGGACAGGCGCAGGGTGACGAGCTCGACCGCGTCGTTGGGGTTGGCGTAGGCGAAGCGCGCCTCGTGCGCGGCGTGGAAGCCGGCCAGGAGCGCCGCCATCGCATCGGGGGCGGCCGGGTCGTCCCACGGGATGACCAGTTCGAAGGCCTGGCCGCGGTAGCGCAGATCGGCGGCGAAGCGGAGCTCGCGCCGGTCCGGGGCGACGCCGTCCCCCTCGAGCAGGGCGGTGCCGGCGTCACGCAGGGCGGCGCAGGCGGTGGCCAAGCCGGGCATGCTCTCCGCCGCTGCGGGCACGATCCGGCTGCTCGCCAGGTCGTGGGTGATGTCGGAGTGCAGGATCCCGCCGGCGGAGAAGGTGCTGGCATCGGCGGGGAACACCACGCGGTCGATCCCCAGCGCGTCCGCGACCTCCACCGCGTGCAGTCCGCCGGCGCCGCCGAACGACAGCAGCGCGAACCGCCGGGGGTCGAGCCCTTTCTCGAACAGGCTGAGCCGGATGGCGGCGGCCAGGCTCTCATTGGTGAGCCGCAGCATCCCTTCCGCCGCCTGCTCGACCGACAGCGACAGCCGGTCGCCGATCTCCGCGGCGAGGGCGGCGCGCGCGGCCGCCGCATCGAGCGCGAAGGCGCCGCCGAGGAAGAAGTCGGGGTCGAGCCGGCCGAGCGCGAGGTTGGCGTCCGTCACCGTCGGGCGGGTGCCGCCATGGCCGTAACAGGCAGGTCCCGGGCGGGCGCCGGCACTCTCCGGCCCCACCACCAGCCGGTCGCCCGGCAGCACCGCGGCGACCGAGCCGCCACCGGCGCCGATGGTGCGGATTTCCACCATGGGGAGCCGCACCGGCAGCCCGTCGACCTCGCCCTGCGTCATCGCCGCGACCCGGCCGTTCCCCACCACGCAGACATCGAAGCTGGTGCCGCCCATGTCCACGCCGACCAGGTCCGGCAGGCCGAGCCGGGCGGCGGCACGCTGGGCGGCCAGCGCCCCGCCGCTGGGCCCGGAGAGCAGCAGCCGCACCGGCTGCGCGCGCGCCACCGCCGGGCTGCACACGCCGCCATTGGATTGCACCAGCAGCAGCCGCGCCGTCAGCGCATGCGCCGCCATCCGCTGCTGCAGCCGGTCGAGATAGGACCGCACCACCGGGACCAGCAGCGCGTTCAGCACGGTCGTGGAGGTCCGCTCGAACTCGCGGATCTCGGGGCTGACCTCCGCCGAGATCGAGACGGGCAGGTCGGGGAACGCGGTCAGCAGGTGGTCGCGCAGCGCCCGCTCGTGCGCCCCGTCCACGTTGGCGTTGAGCAGGCAGATCGCTACCGTCTCCGGCCCGTGTTCACGGATCGCGGCGGCGGCGGCGGCCAGTGCGTCCGGCGTCAGGGCACGCTCGACCGTGCCATCGGCCCGGCGCCGCTCGGCCACGCCGATCCGCCGTTCGCGCGGGATCAGCGGCGGCTCGACTCGCGGCTTGAGACCGTAGATGTCGCGCCGCGCGTGCCGGCCGATTTCAAGCACATCGCGGAAGCCGTCGGTGGCGAACAGCAGTCCGCGGGGAAGCTTGCGCTCGAGCACGGCATTGGTGGCGATGGTGGTCCCGTGCAGCAGTAGGCCGATATCGGCGAGCGCGAATCCGAAGCGGGCGGCAGCGGCCTCGAGGCCGGTCATGAGGCCGATCGAGGGGTCCGCCGGCGTGGTCGGCGTCTTGAGGCTGCCCCGCGCGCCGGTGCGCTCGTCCAGCACCTGAAGGTCGGTGAAGGTGCCGCCGATGTCGATGCCGATACGGATGGGGGGCATGGCGGAGTTTACGCGTCCTGGAGGTGGCAGGCGGCCGCATGGCCGTCGCGGACCAGCAGCGCCGGCGCTTCGACCCGGCAGCGGTCGAACGCCGCCGGGCAGCGTGGATGGAACGGGCAGCCCGGCACGACGCGCAGCGGGCTCGGCAGCTCGCCGCGCAACGCCGACTCCGTCGAGCGCTCGCCCGGCGTCAGCGCGGGGGCGGCCCGCAGCAAGGCCTGCGTGTAGGGGTGCCGGGGATCATCGAACACGGCGTCGGCGCTGCCGTATTCCACCACCCGGCCGAGGTACATGACCGCCACCTCGTGCGCGAGGTGCCGGACCACGCGAAGATCGTGCGACACGAACAGCATCGCCAGGCCGAGCCGTTCCTGCATGTCGAGCAGGAGGTTGAGGATTTGCGCCTGCACCGACACGTCGAGCGCGGAAACGATCTCGTCGGCGATGAGCACCTCCGGCTCAACCGCCAGCGCCCGTGCGATGGCCACGCGCTGCCGCTGCCCGCCGGAAAAGGCGCGCGGCACCCGATCGGCCGCGTCGGCGGGCAGGCCGACCAGCGCCAGCAATTCGCGCACCCGGGCGGGAATTGCAGCTGCCGGCACCATGCGGTGCACCCGCAGCACCTCCGCCAGCGTCTCGCCCGCCGTCATGCGCGGGTTGAGCGAGCCGTAGGGGTCTTGGAACACCATCTGCACGCGGCGATTATAGCCCCGCAACGCCTCGCCCCGCAGCGCGCCGACATCGGCGCCGTTCCACACGATCTGTCCGGCATCGAGCGAGACGAGGCGGACCAGGGCGCGGGCCAGGGTCGACTTGCCGCAGCCGGATTCGCCCACCACCGCCAGCGTCTCGCCGCGCTTGACGGTGAGCGAAACGCCCGCCAGGGCGCGCACGGCGGGGCGCGGGCCGCGGGCAAACAAGCCGCGCAGCCCCACGCGGACCGGAAAGGCACGCTCGAGATCGTTGGCCTGCAGCAAGGCCGTCACGCCGCCACCGGCTCGCGCAGCACGTCGCCGGCACGCAGGCAGGCGGACAGGCGCCCCGGCCCGGTCGGCACCAGCGCGGGGTGCTCGCCGACGCGGCAGGCGTCCAAAGCCCAGCCGCAACGCGGTGCGAAGCGGCAGCCCGGCGGCAGCGCCCGCGGGTCCGGCGGCGTGCCGGGGATGCCGCCGAGCCGCGAGCGCGCGTGGGCCGCCCCGGGCAGCGAGCGCAGCAGGCCGAGCGTGTAGGGATGCGCCGGCTGCGCGAACACCGCACCGACCGGCCCGGACTCCATCACCCGGCCCGCGTACAGCACCACCACCCGGTCGCACGTGCCGGCCACCACGCCCAAATCGTGCGTCACGATGGCCACGCTCATCGCCAGCTCCGACTTGAGCCGCAGCAACAGCTTGAGGATCTGGTCCTGGATGGTGACGTCCAGCGCCGTGGTGGGCTCGTCGGCCAGCAGCAGCTTGGGGCTGCCGGCCAGCGCGGTGGCGATCATGGCGCGCTGGCGCATGCCGCCGGAGAATTCGTGCGGGTAATTGGACAGCCGCCGCCGGGCATCGGGGATGCCGACCTGGTCCAGCAGCTCGGCCGCCCGTGCCTTGGCCGCGCCACCGCGCAGCCCGCGATGCACGGTCAGCGACTCCGTGATCTGCAGCCCGATGGTGAGCAACGGGTTGAGCGCCGACATCGGCTCCTGGAACACGGTGGCGATCTGCCCGCCGCGGACCCGCCGCATCTGCGCCTCCGGCAGCGCGAGCAGCTCTCTGCCGTCCCACCGCACGCTGCCGTCGATCCGCGCCGCCGGCGGCAGCAGCCGCAGGATGGCGCGCAGCGTGAGGCTCTTGCCCGAGCCGGACTCGCCCACGATGCCCAGCACCTCGCCAGCCGCCACGTCGAGGTCGATCCCGTCCACCGGCGTGGCGTCGCCGATCGCGATGCGGAGGCCGCGCACCTCGAGCAGCGTGCTCATTGCCGGCGCCTCAGCCACCCGGACAGTCCGTCGCCGAGCAGGCTGAACCCGGTACCGGCGATCACGATGGCGATGCCGGGGAAGATCGACATCCACCACGCGGTGGCCATGAAGTTCTTGCCGTCGGCGATCAGCACGCCCCATTCGGCCGTCGGCGGCTGCGCCCCCAAGCCGAGATAGCCGAGCGAGGAGCCCAGCAGGATCGCGAGCGCCATGTCCGTCATCCAGAACACCAGGATCGGCGACACGGCGTTGGGCATGAGATGGCGGAAGATGATCCGCGTGGCACCGAACCCCATCACCCGCCCGGCTGCCGCGTAGTCCCGCTGCGCCTGCACCTGCACCTCGCCGCGCATGAGCCGCGCGTAGATGATCCAGTTCACCGCACTGACGGCGATGTACATGTTGCGCAGCCCCGGGCCGAGCACGGCGACGATGGCGATCACGATCACCAGGAACGGGATGGTGACGAATACGTCCACCACGCGGCGGAACACCGCGTCCGGCCAGCCGCCGACATAGCCGAGCACGCTGCCGACCGCGGTGCCGAACAGGGCGGGGAACACGGTGGAGAAGATCGCGATCTGCAGATCGACCTGCGACGCCCAGATCGTGCGCGACAGCACGTCGCGACCGAAATTGTCGGTGCCGAACGGGTGCGCGGCCGAGGGCGGCTGCATCAGCGCGGTGAAGTCGAACGCATCCGGCGGATAGGGCGCGATCAGCTCCGGGACAACGGCGCAGGCGGCAAACAGCACCAGGATCGCCGCGCCGATCAGCGGCCCCGGGCGCAGGCGGACGCGCCGGGCCGGCAACGCGGCCCCGCTCAACGGCGGAGCCTCATCGGGCCAGGCGCGGGTCGAGCGCGGCCTGGATCGCGTCCGTCAGCAGGAACACCACGCTGACGGTCACGGCCAGCACCATGCACAGCCCCTGCACCACCGGGTAGTCGCGCGCAAAGATGCTGTCGATCACGAGGCGGCCGATCCCCGGAATGGCGAACACCGATTCCGTGATCACCGCACCGCCGACCAGGCTGCCCATGTTGAGCCCGAGCAGCGTCACGGTGGAGACCATGGCGTTGCGCAGCACGTGCCGGCCCAGCACCAGCCGGCGCGGCAGGCCCTTGGCGGTCGCGAACCCGACATACTCGGCGCTCAGCACGTCGGCCAGGGATTGCCGGAGGTTGCGCAGCAGGATGGCGGCCAGCGAGAGCGCCAGCGTCAGCGCCGGCAGGAACAGGTAATACAGGTTCTCGACGAAGCCGCCGCCGATGCCGCCCACCGGGAACCAGTGCAACCCGGCCGCCAGCGTGATCAACAAGACCAGCCCGATGTAGAACACCGGCATCGACAGGCTGATCTGGGCGCCCAGGCGCACGAGCCGGTCGGCCCAGCTATCCGGCCGCAACGCGCCGAGGAACGCCAGCGGCACCGCGATCGCCAGCGCCAGGATCGCGGCCATCGCGGTCAGCATCAGCGTGATCGGCAGGCCGCTGGCGATCAGCCGCGTCACCGGCACGCGGAGGGTGATGGAGTCGCCGAGCTGTCCCGTCACCGTGTTGAGCAGGAACTGCCCGAACTGGACCGGGAAGGGTTGGTCCAGCCCCAGCTCGTGATGCATCGCGGCGATCCGCGCATCGGTGGCGCGGTCGCCGAGCATGACCAGCGCCGGGTCGCCGGGCAACAGGCGCATCAGGCAGAAGATGAGCAGCGCCACGATCACCACGGTCAGCACCACCTGGCCGAGGCGCCGCCCGACCGCGGTCAGCACGCCCATGCTGGCGTTACTGGTCCTTCCAGGTGTCGACGAAGATGTTGTTGCCGAGCGGGATCTGGATGAAGTCGTGCACCTTCTTGCTCATCGCGACCGGGTAGGGGACCTCCATGGCGAACACGATGGGCACGCCGGCGGCGTAGCGTTCCTGGATCTCCTTGTATTGGGCGGCGCGCTTGGCGGGATCGAGCTCCTCCTGGCTCTGCAGGAACAGCTCGTCGATGCGCTTGTCGTCCCAGCCGGAGCGGAGGTTCTGCCGCGTGGGGTAGTAGGCGAAGATGGAGGTGATCTCGCTGGGGTCGTTGATGTCGTTGGTCCAGAGCGAGGTGCGCATCTGGAAGTCGGCCGCATTGTAGCGCGCCAGCCGCGTCGCCGCGTCCAGCGTTTCCGCTTTCACGCGCACGCCGACCTGGCCCCAGAACTGCTGCAGCGTGGCCAGCTTGGCGGCGTCGTCCGCGCTGCCGGCGAGCACCATGCAGGTGACCTCGAAGCCGTTGGGATACCCGGCCTCGGCCAGCAGCGCCTTCGCCTTGGCGAGGTCGTACGGATAGAGCGGCTGCGGCCCGTAGGCCAGCGGCGTGGACATCGGCATGTAGCTGTGTTGCGGCGTGCCGGTGCCGTAGGAGACGACCTGGATCAGCGCCTGCTTGTTGGTGGCGTAGTTGAGCGCCTGGCGGACCCGCACGTCGCCGAGCGGGTTCTTGCTGCCGTCCTTCAACGTCGGCCGCGCGTTGAGCGAGAAGTAGTTCACCTGCGCCGCCGGGAACAACATCATGTTCAGCCGCGCATCGCTCTTCAGCTCGGCGACGCGCGAGTAGGGCACGAACTCGGCGATGTCCAACTCGCCGGCGCGCAACTTCAGGATACGGGTGGCGTCGTCTGGGATGATCTGGAACTTGAGCGTGTCGAGATAAGGTAGCGGCTTCCCGTCGGCCGCGATGTTCCAGTAGAACTTGTTGCGCTCCATGATCATCTCGCTGTTGCGCGACCATGATTTGAGCACGAAGGGGCCGGAGCCGATCGGGTGCTCGGCGAAGTTCTTGCTCTTCTCCTCCAGGTTCGCGCCCGGCGCCGCCATCACCAGCTTCTCCGGCATGATGCCCGCATTGAACGTTGCCAGCGCCTGGATGATCACCGGGTCCGGATGGGCCATGTGCAGCACCACCTGGTCCGGCGCCGCCACGTCCACGGACGCGATGGAGCTGAGCAGGAAGGCGAACTCGCCCCCGGTCTCCTTGCTGCGCGCGCGGTCGAGCGACCACTTCACGTCGCTCAGCTCGATCGGCGAGCCGTCGGCGAATTTGATGTTCGGCCGCATCGTCAGCGTGACCGTCTTGCCGTCGTCGGAGACCTTGTAGCCGGTCGCCAAGCCGGGCGTGACGGCGCCTTTACCGTCCGTGGCGGCGAGCAGCAGCGTGTCGTACAGGTTGAGCGACAGCCAAATATCGGCGTTCTGCGCGGTGTGCACCGGATCGAGATACTGGCTCTCGATCGCGCGGCCAAACACCAGCGTGCCGCCGCGGGTGGCAGCGTTTGCCGAAGAAAGCGCCAGGGCGGTGGCCAAGGCGGCCACCAAGGGAACGGATCGGCCAGCGCGCAAGGTCATGAAATGCTGTCCCGTCGGGGGCTGTGAGGCTCTTCACCATACAATCTGCGTGCCAGGCATGCCGCCGTAAACCGTAAACCGTCTTTCGGCCGCGGCGCGATGGGGCGATGCTGGGCCAATGCCGTTACGAAAGAAGGTGGTCGCGCTCCTCAACGCCCAGACCCGGCGCGCCATCCGCCGGCGGGCGCTCCAGCGCCGGGCCGAGCAGCGCCTTGCCGGTGAGCACGCGGTGGGCGAGCGACCCGGGCCGAGCCATCGCACCGTTGCCCTCATCGTCGCCAGCGCGTTGTTCATGGAACAGCTCGACGGCACCGTGCTGGCGACCGCGTTGCCCGCCATGGCCCGGTCGTTCGACACCGAGCCGCTCAACATGAACGTCGCACTGACGTCCTACCTGCTGAGCCTGGCCGTGTTCATCCCGATCAGCGGCAAAGTGGCCGACCGGTTCGGTTCGCGCAGCGTGTTCTGCGCCGCCATCGGCCTGTTCACCGTCGGCTCGATCCTGTGCGGCGTCGCCACCACGCTGCCCATGCTGGTCGCCTTCCGCATCCTGCAGGGGATCGGGGGCGCCATGATGGTGCCAATCGGACGGCTGGTGCTGCTGCGCAGCGTGTCCAAGGCGGAGCTGGTCAACGCCATGGCATGGCTGATGGTGCCGGCGCAGATCGGGCCGATCCTGGGGCCGCCGGTGGGCGGCTTCCTGGTCACCTACCTGTCCTGGCGCTGGATCTTCTTCATCAACGTGCCGATCGGCCTGCTCGGCATGGTGTTGGCGTTCCGCTTCATCGCCAATGTCCGCGAACCCACGCCGACCAGCATGGACGTTCGCGGCGTGCTGCTCTCCGGCATTTCGTTGTCCTGCCTCATGTTCGGGCTCGAAACGGTGGCGCGCGGCGAGACCTCCGCCTGGTCGGCCTTCGCCATCGTGGGCGTCGGGCTGCTGAGCGGGACGCTCTACGTCCTGCACGCGCGCCGTCATTCGGACCCGGTGCTCGACTTCCGCCTCATGGCGGTGCCGACCTTCGGCCTGTCCGTCATCGGCGGCGGGCTGAGCCGGGTGGCGGCAGGCGCGATCCCGTTCCTGCTGCCCATGATGCTGCAACTGGGCTTCGGTTGGACGGCGGCGGCGAGCGGGCTCGTCACCTTCACCAGCAGCGCCGGCTCCCTGCTGATGCGGCTCGGCGCCAAGCCGGTGCTGCGGCGCTGGGGCTTCCGCCGCGTGATGATCTGGAACGGGCTGATCGCCAGCGTCTTCCTGCTCGGCATCGCCTTTATCCGCCCGGACTGGCCGGTCGCGGCGATTTACGCCCTGCTGCTGGCCGGCGGCTTCTTCCAGTCGCTGCAGTTCATCGCCTACAACACCATCGCCTATGCCGACATCGAGCAGCCGCGCATGAGCGCAGCCACCAGCTTCTACACCACCTTTCAGCAGCTCAACCTCACCCTGGGCATCTGCGTCGCCTCCGGGGCGCTCACCGCGTCCATGGCGCTGCTCGGGCATCCGCGCGCGCTGGTGCAGGACTATTCGATCGCGTTCGGCGTCGTTACGCTGCTGTCCGTCATGGCCTCGCCCATCTGCGGCCGGCTGCCGCTCGATGCGGGCGGGCAGCTCTCCGGGCACGTCGCCCGGGCCGATGCGACCAAAGGAGTTCGCGGATGACCGACACGATCCTGATCTGGGGCGCCGGCGCGATCGGCGGCACCATCGGCGCCTATCTGGTCCGCGCCGGCCAGGACGTGCTGTTCGTGGACAGCGCCGCCGACCACGTCGCCGCCATGAACGCCGACGGCCTGCACATCGAGGGCCCGGTCGAGACCTTCACCGTGCCCGTCCGCGCCGCCACGCCGGACGCCGTGCAGGGCCGCTTCGAGCGGGTCCTGCTCGCCGTCAAGGCGCACCACACAGCCGACGCCACACGCGCGCTGCAGCCGCATCTGGCACCTGGCGGGTACGTCGCCTCGTTCCAGAACGGGCTCAACGAGCAGACCATCGCCGGCATCATCGGCTCCGAGAACGTGGTGGGCGCTTTCATCAATTTCGGCGCCGACTACCACGCGCCGGGCCGCATCCTCTACGGCAACCGTGGCGCCTGCGTGGTCGGCGAGGTCGATGGCCGCATGACCGACCGCGTCCACGCCCTGCGCGAGCGGCTTTTGGTGTTCGAACCCGACGCGATCGCAACGGACGACATCAACGGCTATCTGTGGGGCAAGCTCGGCTACGGCGCCCTGCTGTTCGCCACCGCGCTGACGAACGACTCCATCGCCGATGCGCTGGCCGACCCGGCGCACCGCCCCGTGCTGACCGCCACCGCGCGGGAGGCGGTCGCCGTGGCGCTCGCCCGGGGCGTCCGGCCCCGCGGCTTCAACGGCTTCGATCCGGCGGCCTTTGCGCCCGGCGGCAGCGACGCCGCGGTCGCCGGCTCGTTCGATGCCATGGTCGCGTTCAACCGCGGCTCCGCCAAGACCCATAGCGGCATCTGGCGCGATCTCGCCGTCCGCAAGCGCCGCACGGAGGTCGATGCCCAGCTGGGCCCGGTGGTGGCCGAAGGCGCCGCCGCTGGCGTGCCGACGCCGGTGACCGCGCGGTTGATCCACCTCATCCACGCGGTCGAGGACGGCAAGCCGCTCGCCCGCGAGAACTTGGAGCTGCTGGCAGCATGATGCGGATCGATCTGGCCGGCCGCCGCGCCGTCGTCACCGGTGCGGCGCAGGGGATCGGCCGCGCCATCGCCCACGGCCTGGCCGCGTGCGGCGCCCGGGTGCTGGCCACCGACCGCGATGCGGCCGGACTGGAAGCCGCCGCGGCCCCCGGCGTCGAGACGGCGGTGCTGGACGTGACGGACGCGGACTCGATCGCCGCCGCGCTGTCCGGCCGGTTCGACATCCTGGTGCATAGCGCCGGCGGGGTGTGCGGCCAGGTCGGCCAACCCGCGGAGACGGTGACGCCGGCGCAGTGGCAGGCGATCCTGGCCGTCAACATGACCGGCGCCTTCCTCATGGCGCAGGCGGTCATTCCCGGCATGAAGGCCGCCGGCGCCGGCCGTATCGTTACCATCTCCAGCGGCGCCGGCCTCGGCGTGAGCCTCACCGGCATCCAGGCCTACGCTGCGGCCAAGGCGGGCGAGATCGGCCTGACCCGGCAACTCGCCCACGAACTCGGCCCGCACGGCATCACCGTCAACAGCGTCGCTCCCGGCTTCCTCCGCTCCAACCCGAGCTCGGAGAAGCAGTGGCAGGCCTATGGCGAGGAGGGCCAGGCGCGCATGCTCGAGCGTATCGCCATGCGCCGCCTCGGCACGCCGGAGGACATCGCTGATGCCGTACTGTTCCTGGTGAGCGACCACGCCGGCTGGATCACCGGCCAATGCCTCAGCGTGGACGGCGGCAAGTAGGCCGTCAGCGCGCGGGGTGCTTGGCCTGCCACTGCTTCATCTGCGCGATCTCCTTCTTCTGCGCCGCCACGATCTCCCGGGCCAGGGCGCGCAACGCCGGATCCTTCCCGTGCGCGAGCTCGTACTCTGCCATGTCGATCGCGCCCTGATGGTGCGGGATCATCATGGCCACGAAGTCGCGGTCGGAATCGCCCGTCATCGGCACCGCGGCCATGTCCTTCGACATCTTGTCCATCGACGCCATCATGCCGTCCCCACCCGCATGATCGGCAGCCATGCCCGGCATGCCGTGGCCGGCCATCTGGGCGGCGGCGGGCCCGCCAACGGCAAGGGCGCAGGTGAGAACGAGGGCCAGCTTGGACATGGAAGCATCTCCGTGGGGGGCATCGGCGCCGAAAGCGGCGCTTGACGTCGCCAACGCCGCAGCCCTTATCCCGGACGCACGACGGACGCACGACATGGACACCCATCTTCCGGCACCTGTGACCGCAGCACCCTCCGGCGCCACGATGGACCTGCCGATCACCGGCATGAGCTGCGCATCCTGCGTGGCCCGGGTCGAGCGGGCGCTGGCCAAGGTGCCGGGCGTGCAGAACGTGGCGGTGAACCTCGCGACCGAGCGGGCCCGGGTGACAGTGGCGGGCGCCGACGCGGCCGCGCTGGTCGCCGCCGTGGAGCGCGCGGGCTATGCCGCCGCCGTCGCCACGATCGATCTCTCCGTCGCCGGCATGACCTGCGCGTCCTGCGTCGGCCGGGTCGAGCGCGCGCTGCGCCGCCAGCCCGGCGTGCTCGACGCCGCCGTCAATCTCGCCACCGAACGCGCCCGCGTCACCGTGCTCGACGGTGGCGCGACCCCGGCCGCGCTCGCCGCCGCCGTCACGAAGGCTGGCTACCAGGCCCAACCGTCGGCCGCCGCGGCGGCGGACGGGGAGGGCGCGGCCCAGCGCGACCGCCGCGCGCTTCAGCATCTCATCGTGGCCGGCCTGCTTTCCGCGCCGCTGATGCTCGGCATGCTGGGTATGCTGGTCGGCAGGGAGTGGACGCTGCCGGGCCCGGTGCAGCTCGCCTTGGCCACGCCCGTGCAGTTCTGGCTCGGCGGCCGCTTCTACGCCGCCGGCTGGCGGGCGGTGCGCGCGCGCACCGGCAACATGGACCTGCTGGTCGCCCTCGGCACCACGGCCGCCTGGGGGCTCAGCCTCGTTCTTCTCCTGCGCGGCCACGAGCCGCATCTCTACTTCGACTCCTCGGCGATGCTGATCACCTTCATCCTGCTGGGGAAGTGGCTGGAGACACGCACGAAGCGGCAGACCGCCTCGGCCATTCGCGCGCTGAGCGGCTTGCGGCCCGACACGGCGCGGGTCCGGCGCGACGGGACCGACGTGTCGGTGCCGCTCGATGCCGTGGCGGTCGGCGACCTCGTCCTGGTGCGCGCCGGCGAGCGTATCCCGGTGGACGGCATCGTGGCCGAAGGCGGCAGCAGCGTCGACGAGTCGATGCTGACCGGCGAAAGCCTGCCGGTCGACAAGCGCGTCGGCGATCGCGTCACGGGCGGGTCGGTCAACGCCGACGGGCTGCTGGTCGTCGAGACCAGCGCGATCGGCACGGAAACCGTGCTGGCCCGCATCGTGCGCGCCGTGGAGGGCGCGCAAGCATCCAAGGCGCCGATCCAGCGCTTGGTGGACCGGGTCAGCGCGATCTTCGTTCCCGTCGTCCTGCTGATCGCGGCCCTGACGCTGGCGGGCTGGTGGCTCGGCACCGGGGACGGCACCGCCGCCATCCTCAACGCGGTTTCCGTGCTGGTCATCGCCTGTCCGTGCGCGCTCGGCCTGGCCACCCCGGCGGCGGTGATGGCCGGCACCGGCGTCGCGGCCCGGCGCGGCATTCTGATCAAGGACGCCGAGGCCTTGGAGCGCGCCCACGCCGTCACCGCCGTGATGTTCGACAAGACGGGCACGCTCACGCAGGGCCGCCCCGACATCGTCGCGATCCGCGGGGACGTGCTCGCTCTGGCGGCTGCGATGCAGCGCGGGAGCGACCATCCGCTCGCCGCTGCCGTGCGCCGGCGGGCGGAGGCCGACGGCCTCGCGCTGTCGACGGACGTTGCCGAGTTCCGCAGCCTGCCCGGCCGCGGCGTGGAAGCGCGCGTCGACGGCCGGCGGCTGCTGCTCGGCAATCGCCGACTCATGACGGAGGCCGGCCTCGAGCTCGGCCCCATGGCGGCCGACGCGGACGCGCTCGGGCGCGACGGCAACACCCTGTCCTGGCTGGCCGAACCCGGCCAGGTGTTGGGCTTCATCGCCTTCGGCGACCGCCCCAAGCCCGGCGCCGCAGCGGCGATCGCCGCCCTGCGCAACCGCGGGATCCGCACCGTCATGCTCACCGGCGACGGTGCCGGCGCCGCCCAAGCCGTGGCCGACGCGCTCGGCATGGCGGAGGTGATCGCCGAGGTGCTGCCGGAGGGCAAGGCGGACGCGGTTGCCGCCCTGCGTCGCAGCGGTGCCGTGGTCGCCATGGTGGGCGACGGCGTCAACGACGCCCCCGCGCTGGCCGCGGCCGACGTGGGCATCGCCATGGCCACCGGCACCGACGTCGCCATGCACACGGCCGGCATCACCCTCATGCGCGGCGACCCGGCGCTGGTCGCCGACGCGCTCGACATCTCCGCCCGCACCCATGCGAAGATCCGCGCCGGCCTGATCTGGGCGTTCGGCTACAACGCGCTCGGCTTGCCGCTTGCCGCGGCCGGGCTGCTGAGCCCCGTGGTCGCCGGCGCCGCCATGGCGCTCAGCAGCGTCAGCGTCGTCGCCAGCGCCCTGTTGCTTCGCCGCTGGCGCCCTCGACGCGCTGGTTGACCGCAGCGTCGGCGCGCATACAGTTCCCGGATGGCCTCGGACATCCACACGACGCTGACGCCGGACGCGGACGGCTTCCTCCCCCACACCTCGCACTGGGGCGTGTTCTCCGCCCGTTTCCGCGACGGCGCGCTGGACGTACGGCCCTACCGCGGCGACCCCGACCCTAATCGCGTCATCGACAATTTCCCGGCCGCGCTGCGGCACCGGGCGCGCATCGCCCAACCCATGGTCCGCCGCGGCTGGCTCGAGCGCGGTCCGGGGCCGGACCGTCGCCGCGGACGCGACGAGTTCGTGCCCATGGAATGGGACGCGGTGCTGGACCTCCTGGCGGCGGAGCTGCGCCGGGTCGAGGGGAGCGTGGGCGCGCGCGGCATCTTCGGCGGCTCCTACGGCTGGTCCAGCGCCGGTCGCTTCCACCACGCACAGAGCCAGGTCCATCGCTTCCTGAACACCGCGATGGGCGGCTACGTCCGCTCGGTCAACAGCTACAGCTCCGGCGCTTCCTCCGTGCTGATGCCGCACATCATCGGCAACTACGACGACGTGGTGAAGCGCAACGTCTCCTGGGAGCAGCTCGCCGAGCACAGCGAGATCGTGATCGCCTTTGGCGGCATGGCGCTCAAGAACAGCATGGTCGCCGGCGGCGGCGTCAGCGAGCACGTGGAGCGCGGCGCCATGGCGCGGGCCGCCGCGCGCGGCTGCCGCTTCGTGCTGGTCGGGCCGCTGCAGGCGGATCTGCCGGCGGAGACCGGCGCGGAATGGGTCAGCCTGGTGCCCGGCACCGATACCGCGCTGATCCTGGCATTGATCCACACGCTGGTCGTCGAGGGGCGGCACGACCGCGACTTCCTCCAGCGCTTCACCACCGGTTGGCCGGTGTTCGAGCCCTACCTGCTCGGCGTCACCGACGGCCAGCCCAAGGACGCCGCCTGGGCCGCCCCGATCACGGGGGTGGATGCCGACACCATCCGCCAGCTCGCGCGCGACCTGTCCGGCAAGCGCGCCCTGGTCACCGTGGCGCATTCGCTGCAGCGCGCCGAGCATGGCGAGCAGCCGGTCTGGGCGGCGGCCACGCTGGCGGCCGTGTTGGGCCAGATCGGCCTGCCGGGCGGCGGCTTCGGCTACGGGCTGGGCGCCATCGCCTATTACGGCCGCCGCGCCGCCGCCGTGCCGGTCCCCACCCTGGCGCAGGGCCGCAACGGCGTCGCTGACTTCATCCCCGTGGCGCGCATCAGCGACATGCTGCTCAACCCCGGCGGCAGTTACCGCTACAACGGCGAGACCCGGACCTATCCCGAGATCAAGCTGGTCTACTGGGCCGGCGGCAACCCGTTCCACCACCACCAGGACCTCAACCGCCTGCGCCGGGCCTTCGCCGCGATCGACACGCTGGTGGTCCACGAGCTCGGCTGGACGGCGACGGCGCGGCACGCCGACATCGTGCTCCCCTGCACCATGACGCTCGAGCGCGAGGATATCGGCGGCAACGGCCATGACCCGCTGCTGGTCGCGATGCATCAGGTCGCCGAACCGTATGGCCAGGCCCGCGACGACTACGCCATCTTCGCCGACCTGGCCCGCCGCCTTGGCGCCGAGACCGCCTTCACCGAGGGCCGCACGGTGCGGCAATGGCTCGAGCACCTCTACGAGAAGACCCGGCGCGGCCTGCTCGACCAAGGCCACCCCGCCCCCGACTTCGAGACCTTCTGGCAGGCCGGGAGCCTCCCCCTGCCGCAGCGCGAGGACGATGGCGGCAACCTCCGCCGCTTCCGTGCCGACCCGGATGCCAACCCGCTCATCACGCCCAGCGGCAAGATCGAGATCGTGTCGGAGACGATCGCCGGGTTCGGCGAGCCCGACTGCCCGGGTCACCCCACCTGGCTGCCGCCGACCGAGCCGCCATCGGCCGCCGCGCCCCTCCACCTCGTCTCCAACCAGCCCGCCACCCGGCTGCACAGCCAGCTCGATTTCGGCGGGCACAGCGCGGCGAGCAAGCATCGCGGACGCGAAGTCGCCCACATGCATCCGGACGACGCGGCCGCCCGCGGCATCGTCGATGGCGACATCGTCCGCCTGTTCAACGCCCGCGGCGCCTGCCTGGCCGCCATCCGGCTGACCGACCGCATCCGCGCCGGCGTCATCCAGCTGCCCACCGGCGCCTGGTTCGACCCGGCCGACCCGGAGGACGAGCGGGCGCTCTGCGTGCACGGCAATCCCAACGTGCTGACGCGCGACATCGGCACCTCCGGCCTGGCACAAGGCTGCACCGGCCAGCTCACCACCGTCGAGGTCGAGCCGTTCACCGGCAATCTGCCGCCGATCCAGGCCTTCGACCCGCCCTGACCCGTCGCTGAACCGGACGTCGGGTGTCCTGAAAGCCGACGGTCGCCGTCTATCCAGCCGCCTGCCGACCGCGCACTGCGTGGCACGCATATCGCAACTACCCGGCGGGATCACGCCGCGGGCGCGACGGCAGCAAAGGACGGCGACATGGATTGGTGCGGGAACACGGCGCGAGCGGTCCTACGATGAGCGCGACCACCACGGACGCCCTGGCGCCGGTGTCGTCGCGCAGCAAGCTCGGTCTCGACAGCGTCAACTTCCTCATGGCCGACGTCCGCGACGGGGTCGGGCCCTACCTGTCCGTCTATCTCAGCGGCGCGCGGGACTGGCAGTCCGGACCGATCGGCGTCGCCATGGCGGCCAGTTCGGTTGCTGCCGCCGTGTGCCAGGTTCCGGCCGGGCTGTGGGTGGATGCGACGCGCCATAAACGGGCGTTAATCGCGGGCGCCGGGCTGCTGGTCGGGCTGGGCTGCCTCTTGATCGTGCTGTTTCCCGGCTTCTACCAGGTGCTGGCCGCGCAGGCGCTGCTCGGCGCCGCTTCGGCGATCATCCCGCCGGCCATCGCCGCCATCTCGCTCGGCGTCGTCGGCCGCCGGTTGATGCCGTCGCGGGTCAGCCGCAACGAATCGTTCAACCACGCCGGGTCATTTGCGGCGGCCGGGTTGGCCGGCGCCTTCGGCCAAGCGCTCGGCACCAATTGGATCTTCTACCTGGTATGCGCCTTCGCGGTCGCGTCGGCCGTCGCCGTCCGGCTGATCAACCCGAGGGAGATCGATCACGAGCTCGCCCGTGGCGGCGAGGACCCGGACAATGCCTGTGAGCCCGTCGCCATCCGCACGCTGCTCGGTCTTCCGGGGGTGACCGTGTTCCTCGTCTCCGTGGCGTTGTTCCATCTCGGCAACGCCGCCATGCTGCCCTTCGCCGGTCAGGTCCTGGCGCAGACCCATCCCGGCAGCGACACGATCGCGCTGAGCGCCTGCATTATCGCCGCCCAGCTCGTGATGGTCGGCGTCGCCTGGGCCGTTGGACGCGCCATGGCGGCCGGGATCGGGCGCAAGGCGATCTTCCTGCTCGCGCTCGCCGTGCTGCCGGTCCGCGGCATCCTGTTCTCGTTCACCACCAACCCGTTCGGCGTGGTCGGCATCCAGCTGCTGGACGGCGTCGCGGCCGGCATCTTCGGCGTCATCGCCGTGGTCATCGCATCCGACCTGACGCGCGGCACCGGGCGGTTCAACCTCATGCAGGGCCTGGTCGCGCTCGCCACCGCGGTCGGCGGCTCCGTCAGCAATGTCGGCGGCGGCTACATCGTGCAGTGGTTCGGGTTCAGCGTCGGCTTCCTGGCGCTGTCGGTCGCCGCCACCTGCGGCCTCGCCTTCTTCCTGATGTTCATGCCGGAAACCGGGCGCGACACCAGCACCGCCAAGCCTGCCCTTGCCGTGTAGCTACATGTAGCATCCGGTAGCGGAACGCCCGCTACCGGCTCGTCGCGACCTGGTTGATCGCCGGCGTGGCCGCCAGCGGGGCCGTGGCCGGCACCTCGGTGCGCGCCACCGTGCGCTCAACCAAGCCGCCGCCCAAGGCCTTGTAGAGATTGATGTAGTTGGTCAGCTGCGCCTGCTTCAGGCTCAGCAGGTTCTGTTGCGCCGGATACAGCGATTGTTGCGCCTGCAGCACCGGCAGGAACGAGTCCACCCCGCCCTGGAACCGCAGCAAGGACAGCCGCAAGCTGTCGGCCGACGCATCCACCAGCCGCTGCTGCGCCTTGACTTGATCCACGTAGGTCTGCAGCCCGGCCAGGGCGTCCGACACTTCGCGGAACGCCGTCTGGATGGTCTGCTCGTAGGTCGCCACCTGGATGCTGGTCTGCACCTTGGCCAGGTCGAGGTTGCCCTGGTTCTGCCCGGCGGTGAAGATCGGCAGGTTGATCTGCGGCGCGAAGCTCCATGTTAGCCCGCCCGCGGTGAACAGCCGGCTGAGCTGGCTGCCCGCGACGCCGCCGGTCGACGTCAACGAGATCGACGGAAAGAATGCCGCCCGTGCCGCGCCGATGCTCGCATTGGCCGCCAGCAGGTTGTGCTCGGCCGCCACGATGTCGGGCCGCCGCAGCAGCAGGTCGGAGGGTAGCCCGGCCGGCAGGTCGGTCATCAGGTCCTGGTGGTCCAGCCCGCGGCCGAGCGGCAGGTCGGCCGGGATCGGCTGACCCAGCAGCAGCACCAACGCGTTCTCGTCCACCGCGGCCTGCCGCACGTAAAGCGGCACGTTGGCCCGGGCCGTCTCCAGCGCCGTCTCCGCCTGCCGCACGCTGAGCAGCGTGGTCGTGCCGCCGCGGAATTGCTGCATGGTCAGGTTGTAGGCGTCTTCTTCGCTATTGACCGTCTCGTTGGTGATCCGCAGCAATTCGCGATCCGCCAGCACCGTGAAGTAGGCGCTCGCCACCTCCGCGATCAGGCTGATCTGCGTCGAGCGCGCGGTTTCGATGTTGGCCAGATACGTCTCGAGCGCCTGCGAGGTCAGGCTGCGCAGCCGGCCGAACAGGTCCAGCTCGTAGGAGGCGAAGCCGAGGCCGACATTGTAATAGCGATACGAGATGTGCTGCGACGGCGTGGTCGTCACCGCCGTGGGCGCGGTCGCGATCGCCGACGTCGTGCCCGTGGAGCCCAGCGAGGCCGCCGAGCTCGTCGTGCTCGCCGCCGCGCCCGTGCCGCCCGAACCCCCGCCAAAGCCGCCGCTGGCGATGGAGGTTTGCTCCGGCAGGGTGCCGAACTGCCCGATGCCGGACAGGCTGATGTGCGGGAACAGGTCGGAACGCTGGATCCGATACTGGGCCTGCGCCGACGCGATGTTCAGCGCGGCGATCCGCAGGTTGCGGTTGTTGCGCAGGCTGATCTCGACCAGCGTCTGCAGTTGCGGGTCGGCGAAGAAGTCCCGCCAGCCGATCGTGTCCGCGCTCTGCAACGCCTGTGCGGTCGATAGGTTGGAGCTCGGGTATGCCGGGCCGGCCGGGTAGGCGGCCGCAACGGGGAGGGGGGGCCGCTCGTAGTCGGGGATCAGACTGCACCCCCCGACCGTCAGCAGCAGCACCCCCGCGACGACGTGACGGCTCACGCCGACGCCTCCGCCGGCTCGCGGACCGGTCGCTTGGCCGTCGGCGTCTCGTCGCGCTCCGGGCTGTCCGGCGCGTCGGGCTTCCCGTCGCCCTCGCCCGGCGGCACCCGGAACAGCTTCAGGATGGCGACGAAGAACAGCGGCACCAGGAAGATGGCGAACACGGTCGCCGTCAGCATGCCGCCGACCACGCCGGTGCCGATCGCGTTCTGCCCGCCCGACCCGGCCCCGCTCGAGATCGCGAGCGGCGCCACGCCCAGGATGAAGGCGATCGATGTCATCAGGATCGGGCGCAACCGCTCGCGCGCCGCCGTGATCGCCGCGTCGATCAGGCTCTCGCCCCGGTCGTACGCCGCTTTGGCGAATTCCACGATCAGGATCGCGTTCTTTGCCGACAGGCCGATCGTCGTCAGCAACCCGACCTGGAAATACACGTCGTTGTTCAACCCGCGGAAATACGTCGCCACCACCGCGCCGACCACGCCGAGCGGCACCACCAGCAGCACCGCGACCGGGATGGACCAACTCTCGTAGAGCGCCGCCAGGCACAGGAACACGACGATCAAGGAGCCGACGTAGAGATACGTGGTCTGCGAACCCGAGGCCTGCTCCTCGTACGACAAGCCGGTCCACTCGAAGCCGAAGCCCTCCGGCAACTTCTTCGCCAGCTCCGTCATCGCCTGCAGCGCCGCCCCGGTGCTGAGCCCCGGCGCCGGCGTGCCGAGGATCTCGACCGAGGGGATGCCGTTGTAGCGCTCGAGCTTCGGCGACCCGAACGTCCACCGGCCCGTCGCGAAGGACGAGAACTTCACCATCTGCCCGAGGGCGTTGCGCACGTACCAGTCGTTGAGCTGGTCCGGCAGCATGCGCGAGTCCGGCTCGCCCTGCATGTACACCCGCTTGACCCGGCCGCGATCGATGAAGTCGTTCACGTAGGACGAGCCCCAGGCCGCCGACATGGTCTGGTTGATGTCGGCCAGGCTCAGGCTCTGCGCCGTGGCCTTCTCGCGATCCAGGTTAATGGAGAATTGCGGCTCGTCGTTCAGCCCGTTGGGCCGTACGCCCATCAGCCGCTTATCCTGCGACGCCGCGCCGAGCAGCTGGTTGCGCGCCGCCATCAGCGCGTCGTGCCCCTTGTTGGCGCGGTCCTGCAGTTCGAAGTCGAAGCCGGTGGCGTTGCCCAACTCGAGCACGGCCGGGGGCGCGAAGGCGAACACCATGGCGTCCTTGATGCCGCCGAAATGCTTCTGCGCACGGGCCGCGATCGCCTGGACCTTGTTGGCCTCGCCGGGCCGCTCGCTCCAATCCTTGAGCTTCACGAACGCCAGGCCGGAGTTCTGGCCCTGGCCGCCGAAGCTGAATCCGGTCACCTCGAACACGCCTTCGACGTTGCTGCCTTCCTCCTGGTGGAAATACTCGGCCACGTCGTCCAGCACCGCCTGCGTCCGGTTGGCGGTCGCTCCCGGCGGCGCCGTCGCCTGCACGAACAGCACGCCCTGATCCTCGTCCGGCAGGAACCCGCCGGGCACGCGGAGGAACACGATGGCCAGCACCGCCACGATCCCGCCGAAGACCAGGAACGATAGCACCCGGTGCCCGATGATCTTGCGCACGCCGCCGATGTAGCGGCGGTTCATCGCGTCGAATTTGCGGTTGAACCAGCCGAAGAAGCCTTTACGACCCCCCTGCTTCGGCCGCCGCAGGATCGTTGCGCACAGGGCCGGCGTGAAGATCAGCGCCACGATCACCGACAGGATCATGGAGGTCACGATGGTGATGGAGAACTGCCGGTAGATCACGCCCACCGACCCGCCGAAGAAGGACATCGGTAGGAACACCGCCGTCAGCACCAGGGCGATGCCCACCAGCGCGCCGGAGATCTCGTCCATCGACTTGCGCGTCGCCTCCTTGGGCGACAGGTCCTCTTCCTCCATCACACGCTCGACGTTCTCGACCACCACGATGGCGTCGTCCACCAGCAAGCCGATCGCCAGCACCATGCCGAACATGGTCAAGCTGTTGATGGAGTAGCCGGCGAGGTGCAGCACGGTGCAGGTGCCGAGCAGCACGACCGGCACCGCGATGGTCGGGATCAGCGTCGCCCGAAGGTTCTGCAGGAACAGGTACATGATCAGGAACACCAGGACGATCGCCTCGCCCAGCGTCTTGACCACTTCCTCGATGGACAGCTCCACGAACGGCGTCGTGTCGAACGGGTAGATCACCTCTACGCCGGGCGGGAAGTTGGGCCGGAGGCTTTCCACCGTGGCGCGCACGTTCTTGACGGTGTCGAGCGCGTTGGCGCCGCTCGCCAGCTTGATCGCGATCGCCGAGGCCGGCTTGCCGTTGTACTTGGAGCTGATCGAATACAGCTCCGCGCCCAGCTCGACCCGGCCGACGTCGCGTAGCAGCACCCGCGCGCCGTTCGGCTGCGTCCGCAGCAGGATCTTGCTGAATTCTTCCGGCTTCTGCAGGTACGACGGCCCGATGATCGTCGCGTTGAGCTGCTGGTTGGCCACTGCCGGCAGGCCGCCGAGCTCGCCCGCCGCCACCTGCACGTTCTGCGACTGGATCGCGACGGCCACGTCGCCGGGCGTCATGCCGTAATTGTTGAGTTTGGCCGGGTCGAGCCAGATCCGCATGGCGTATTCGGAACCGAACAGCTGGTAGTCGCCCACGCCGTTGGTCCGGCTCAGCGGGTCCTGCACCGTGGAGGCGATGAAGTCCGACAGGTCCGCGGTGTTCAACCGGCCGTCATTGGAAACGAAGCCGAGCACGACCAGGAAGTTCTTGGTCGCTTTGGCCACCCGGATGCCCTGCTGCTGCACCACTTGCGGCAGTCGCGGCTGCGCCAGCTGCAGCTTGTTCTGCACCTGCACCTGGGCGATGTCCGGGTTGGTGCCCTGCTCGAAGCTCAGCGTGATGGAGACGCTGCCGTCCTTGTTGCTGGCCGACGAGAAATACAGGAGGTTGTCGATGCCGCTGAGCTGCTGCTCGATGACCTGCACCACCGTGCTCTGCACCGTCTCCGCCGACGCGCCCGGATAAGTCACCGTGATGGACACGGCGGGCGGGGCAATGGACGGATACTGCGCGATCGGCAGTTGCAGGATCGAAACGACGCCCGCGAGCATCAGGACAATGGCGAGGACCCAGGCGAAGACCGGGCGATCGATGAAGAAGCGCGACATGGCGGGCCCTTACTTCTGCGCCGGAGCGGCGATGTCGGCGCGTTGACCGGGCACGTCCATCTTGATCTCGTTGGCCGCGACCTCGGCCCCTGGCCGTGCCATCTGCACGCCCTTCACGATGACCCGTTCGCCCGCCTTGAGGCCCTTGGTCACCAGCCACGCATCCCCGATCGCCCGATCGGTGGTGATGACGCGCTGATCCACCTTGTTGTCGGCCCCGACCACCAGCGCGGTCGCCTGGCCTTTCTGGTCGTGCGTCACGCCCTGCTGCGGCACCAGCAAGCCGTCCTGCAACACGCCTTCTTCCACCGTTTCCTGCACGAACATGCCCGGCAGCAGCAGCCCGGTCGGGTTGGGGAATATCGCCCGCAACGTGATGGCGCCCGTACCCTGGTCGACCGTCACCTCGCTGAACTGCAGCGTGCCGTTATGCTCGTAGCGGAACCCGTCCTCGAGATGCAGGCCGACCTCGATCCGGTCGTCGCCCGCGCTCTTGATCTGCCCGCTTGCCACTTCCCGCTTCAGGCGGAGCACCGTCGACGAGGGCTGCGCCACGTCCACGTAGATCGGGTCGAGCTGCGTCACCGTGACCAGCGCATTGGTCTGGCTGGCCGTGACCAACGCGCCTTCCGTCACGGAAGAGCGGCTGGTCTTGCCGGCGATGGGGGAGGTGACCCGCGTGTAGGCGAGGTTGATCTGCGCCGTCTTGATCGCCGCCTGGGCGGAGGCGACGTCGGCCTGCGACTGCCCCAGCGTGCCCTGCGCATTGTCCAAGTCCAGCCGGCTGATCGCATTGGCCGCGGCGAGCGGGCGGTAGCGGTCGTATGTCGCCTGCGAGGTGCGCTGCGAGGCCTGCGCCTTCAGCAGCCCGGCCCGCGCGCTCGCCAGCGCCGCCTCGTAGGGCGCCGGGTCGATCTGGTAGAGCACCTGCCCGGCCTTCACCACGTCGCCCTCGACGAAGGAGCGCTTGAGGATCACCCCGCCGACCTGCGGCCGGATTTCCGCCGTGCGGTATGGCGAGGTGCGGCCCGGCAGCTCTGTGGTCAGCGCCACCGGCTGCGTCCGCGGCACCACGACGTCCACGTTGGGCTTCGGCGGCGGTCCTGCCTGCTGCTTCTGCTCTTCCTTGCAGCCGGCCAGCAGCAGCGCAACGGCCAGCAAGGCGGCCACCCCCCTCCCGGGCGGCGGGCGCGACCCGAGCGGGAGAACGGCGAGGGGCGAGGATGGGGCGGACATTGGCGCGGAAACTCTGCCGTTTCCTTTCTCTTGTCAATGCTGAGTTCCCGTGCTCTCTGTTCGCCCGAGCTCGTCCGCTCGACCGAACACGCACCGCCATGAAAAGAGGTCGATGCCCGATCTGCCCCCCTCCGCTGCCGTTATCGCCGCTCCCGAGATCCCTCCCGAAGATACCGAACGCCCGCTTGGCCGGCCCCGCGCCATGCCGGAGGCCGCCCGCCGGCAGCAGATCGTCGACTCCGCTGCGTCAGTGTTCTCCCGCAAGGGCTATTGGGCCACCACGATGGACGACGTCTCGCGCCAGGCCGGGATGTCGAAGCGCACGGTCTATCAGCTCTTCTCCAGCAAGGCCGACATCTTCGACCTGCTGCTGCACAGCTTCGTGGAACCGTTCAGCCTGCCGTTCGACACGGAGGGCCGCAGTGCCCGAGCCGTGCTGACCGAGGGCCTGCTCCGTCTGGCCTCGGCGGCCTTGGACGAGAAGCAGATGGAGATCACCCGCGTGCTGATCGCAGAAGCCGCCCGGCCCGGCGACGTCGCCGACGCCATCGAGCGCCGCGGCATCTGCCAGGGGGGCTGGGCGCTGCAGGAATGGCTCGCCACCCAGGATGCCATCGGCAGCCACCCGGTCGAGGACCCGGAGGAGATGGCCTCCACCATTCTCTGGGCTGCCATCGGCGACCTGCTGTTCACCACCCTGCTGCGCATCCGCCCATGCCCGTGTCAGGCCGAGATCGAGGCCCGGGTGGATCGCGTCGTGAGCTTCCTTTACGCTTAGGTGAGGCGAGCTACAGCGCGGACCTTCTTCGAGGCGCGCTACAGCGCGACCTGGACCTTCATCGCGCGTGACCGGTCGCCGGCCAGCTCGAACGCCCGCAGCGCGTCGTCCACCGGCACGACCTCCGTGAGCAGCGGCGCCACGTCGATGGCGCCCGACGCCAGGAAGTCGACCGCCCAGCGGAACTCCCGGTCGAAGCGGAAGCTGCCGCGCAGCTCGATCTCCTTGGCCACCACCGTGTTCATCGGCACCGGCACGTCGCCGCCGAGGCCGAGTTGCACGATCGTGGCGCCGGGCCGTGCAGCTGCAATGGCCGAGGCCAGCGCGGCGCCGCTGCCGGAAGCCTCGATCACCACGTCGAAGAAGCCCTTGCCGGCCGAGAAGCGATCCAGCGCCGCCGGATTGGTGCGCACATTGACGGCCTCGTCCGCCCCGATCCGCCGCGCGATCGCGAGCGGCGCGTCCGCCAGGTCGGTCGCGACTACCGTGCGGGCGCCGCCCTGCCGGGCCACCAGGATCGACAAGGCGCCGATCGGCCCGGCGCCGGTGACCAACACGCGCTTGCCCAGCAGCGGCCCGGCCTGCACGCCCGCGTGCAGGCATACCGCCAGCGGCTCGGCAAAGGCGGCATGCTCGATCGGCAGCGATGCGGGGATTGGCACCGCCTGCTCCGCCGAACAGATCAACACCTCGCGGAACCCGCCCTGCACGTGGGGGAAGCGCATGGCGCTGCCGAAGAACCGCATCTCGAGGCAGTGCCGCGGCCGGCCCTCCAGGCAATACTCGCAATGGCCGCAGGGCCGGCTGGGATCGACCGCCACCCGGTCCCCCGGCTTGACCGACGTCACCTCGGCGCCGACCTCCATCACTTCGCCAGCAATCTCGTGGCCGGGGATCAACGGCTCTCGGATGCGGATCGCGCCGAACCCGCCATGCTGAAAGTAGTGCAGGTCGGAACCGCAAATCCCGCCGGCCCGGATGCGGACCGCCACTTCTCGCGGCCCCGGCACGCCGGCCGCCACCTCCTCCAGCCGGAGGTCATGGGCGGCGTGGATGACGACTGCCTTCAACTCGTTCTCCTTCCTTGCGCCGGCGCTTACGCCAGCTCGGATTGGCGGACCATCAGGTCGCCGCGCTCGAACACGGCCGGCAACAGCTCGGTGCCGAGCCCCGGCCCCTCCATCGGCAGCACGAAGCCGTTCTCGATCGTCGGCATCGTGGTGACCAGCTCCTTGTACCAGCCGGTGTAGAAAGCCCGAACGCTCTCTTGGATCAGCGTGTTGGGCTGGCTGAACGAGGCGTGGATGCCGGCGATGAAGCCCACCGGGCCGACGCAATCATGCGGCGCGAACGGCTTGTGGTAGGTTTCGGCCATGGCCGCGATCTTGCGGCCTTCCGTCAGCCCGCCCGTCCAGCACAGATCGGCCATCACCACACTCATCGCGTCGCGGTCCAGCATCTCCTTGAATGGAAAGCGGCTGCCCAGCGTCTCGCTTGCGCAGATCCACACATCCGTCGAGCGCGCCAGTTCGGCCAACGCCCCCGGCGAATTCATCCGGATCGGATCCTCGTACCAAGTGGGCTCGTAGGGCTCGACCCATTTGGCGATCTTCTTGGCCATCGGCAGATTCCACAGCGAGTGCAGCTCCAGCATGATCTCCATGCGGTCGCCCACCGCCCGGCGGATCGCCTCGAACGGCGCCAGGGCCGCCTTCAGCTCGTCTTTGGTCAAGTGCATCCCGTCATTGGCGATGCCGGCCGGGTCGAACGGCCAGATCTTCATCGCGGTGATGCCCTGCTCCAGCAGGCTTTCGGCGACCGCATCCGCCCGTGTTATGAAGCCGTGCAGGTCTTCGTACGGCCCGGCCGCGTCGTCGAAGTTCCAGGTACCGACCGGCTTGATGTTGTGCGAGCGCACGTAGCCGTAGCCGGCGCAGGTGTTGTAGATCCGCTGCTTGGGCCGGCACAGCCCGCCCAGCATCTGGTGCACCGGCTGATTGCACACCTTGCCGAACACGTCCCACAGCGCGATGTCGATCGCCGAGGCCGACCGGTACTCGACTCCCGTGCTCGACTGCGCCATCGGCAGGTTCAGCATCTCCCGGTGCAGCGCCTCGATGTGCAGCGGGTCGCGCCCGAGCAGCCGCGGCGCCAGCGTATCATGGATGTGCGCCTCCACCGACCCGGCGCCATAGAACGTCTCGCCGAGACCGACCACCCCCGCATCCGTATGCACCCGCACCCACAGCACGTTGGCGAACTCGGTCGTGCGCAGCGTCTCCAGACGGGTGATCTTCATCGAGTTGCTCCCGGCGCCGCGCCAAGTCGCGCGGTGGCCGCGGCGGCCCGCGCCGTGATGGCGTCCCACCGCCCCTCCGCGATCGCGGCGGCCGGGGCGAGCCAGGATCCGCCAACCGCCACCACGTTGGATAGCCCGAGGTAATCGCCCATGTTCGTCTCCGTGATCCCGCCCGTCGGGTTGAACCGGACCGCCGGGAACGGCCCCGCCAACGCCTTGAGCATCGACAACCCGCCCAGTTGCTCGGCCGGGAACAGCTTCACCGTGGAAAATCCCCGCGCCACCGCGGCCAACAGTTCGGACGCCGTCGCGATCCCCGGCACGAACGGCACGCCGAGCTCCCGCGCCGCGTCGAGCAGCTCGGGCGTCGCGCCCGGGCTGAACGCGAACGGCAGGCCGAGTCGCGCCGCCAGCTCGAGGTCGCGCGGCGCCGTCACGGTGCCGAGCCCGACGGCCGCTTCCGGCACCGCCGCGTGCACCGCCGCCGCCGCCTCCGCCCCCGCCGCGGTCCGCAGCGTGATCTCCAGCGTCCGCACGCCGCCTGCCACCAGTGCTCGCGCCAGCGGGACGGCGTCGGCCACGCGCTCGATCGTCAGCACGGCGACTAATCGGGCGGCGCGCAACAGGTCCGTGACGGAGGGGGCGGGCGAATTCATGTCGCCATTATCGACCCCCGGCCGCGTTGCGGCTACCCCAAGGCGAGCTGTGTCTTCAGCATCGCCATGCTGAGCCGCTCCGACCCCAGCCGCCCCGCCTCGTCCGCCACGATCGCCACCGTTTCGTCGATCTGCGCGTCCTCGTGCAGCGACGACAGGAAGAAGCGCAGCCGCGCGCCGCGTTCCGGCACCGCCGGATGGATGATCGGCTGCACGTTGATGCCGCGCCCGGCCAGCGCGTGCGACAACCGTACGGCACGGATCGAGCTGCCCACGATCACCGGCACGATCGCCGCGCCTATCGACAGCCCGGTATCCAACCCCGCCGACTTCGCCGCCCGCAGGAAGCGCGCCCCGTTGGCCGCCAGCCGCGCCACCCGCTCCGGCTCCGTTCGCATGATCCGCAGCGCCTCCGCCGAGGCCGCGGCCATCGGGGGCGGCATGCCCACCGAATAGACGAAGCCCGGCGCGGTGAACTTCAGATAGTCCACCACCTCGCGCCGCGCCGCGACGTAGCCGCCGCATCCGGCGAGCGTCTTGCTCAGCGTGCCCATCCAGATGTCGATCTCGGCCGGGTCGACCCCCGCATGCTCCGCGATGCCGTGGCCGCGCGCGCCCAGCACGCCCAGCCCGTGCGCCTCGTCCACCATCAGCGACGCCCCGTGCCGGCGCACCACGCGGACCAGCCCGGCCAGGTCCGGCACGTCGCCGTCCATGCTGTAATGGCCTTCCACGATCACCAGCGCCTGCTTGTGCCGCGGCCGCAGCGCCGTGAGCATGCCGTCCAGCGCGGCGAGGTCATTGTGCGGGAAGCTCGCCCGGTGCGCGCCTGACAGGATCGCACCTTGCACGATGCTGTTATGGCTGAAGGAGTCGTGCACGAGGAGGTCGCCCGCGCCCACCAGGCAACCGATCGTGGTCACGTTGGTGGCGTGCCCGCTCACCATCGCGATCGCGTCGTCCGTTTGATAGATGTCGGCGATCGCCGCCTCCAGCGCGCGATGCACCGGCCGCTCGCCCGAGACGATCCGGCTCGCCGAGACCGACGTACCGTAGCCGTCGATCGCGGCCTTGGCCGCCGCCGTGACCCGCCCGTCCCCGTTCAGGCCGAGGTAGTTGTATGACGCGTAGTTCGACAGCGCGGCGCCGCCGATGCGGGTGGAGCCGCCGGCCACGCCGTCGTGCACGTTGAAGAACGGGTCGTCGATCTGCAGCAGCGTGCTCGCCTGCCGCATCATGCGCAGTTCCTCGTAGCGGTCGGCGCTGCCGAGCGGCGGCGGGCGGGGCAGGGGAGCCGGCGGGGCGGCGCCGCCCGATGCCGCTTCCGGCCGCCGCCCGGTCAGCCGGCTCAAGAGGCGCGAGCGCGCCTCCGTGTCCAGGCCGAACACCTTCGACTCGCTCATGCTCCGATCCCCCGCGCGAGCTCGGCGAATGCCAACTCACCCGATACCGGCTCGCCCGGCTCGGCCGTCACCTCGTAGCGCGCCAGCAGCAGTTCGGCGCGATCGGCGGTCTCGGTCGTCCCGTCCGCCGCCGGCTCGGCCACCAGGTGCCGCACCATGCGCGCCGCGATCGACCCGATGCTGGCCCCGTCCGCCAGCGACAGCAGCGGCAGGCTCGCGCCGAAGCGACGTTCCAGCGCCATGCGCAACTCGACCGCCATGAGGCTGTCCATCCCCAGGTCGGTGAGCGAGCGGTCCCCGTTGATCTGTTCGCGCGGCGTCCGCGTGATCGCGGCCACCTCGGCAGTCAGCAGCTCGACGACCAGCGCGCGCGCTTCGGCGGGCGAGCCGGCCTTGAGCCGTTCGGCGAGATCGACCTGCCCGGTCTCCCCCTCCGCCCCGCGCAGCATCTCGGCGAACACCGGCGTCGCCAGATGCGGCAGGTGGTGCCGCAACTGGTCCCATCGCACCCGCCCGACATCCACATGCGCCCGGCCACTCGCCAGCAGAACCGGGAGATGGGCCAGCGCCTCCCGCGCCAGCAGGTGCGCCGCGCCCATGCGCTGCGCCAGCATCGCGCTGACCGCCTGCTCGCGCGATAGGATGCCGACATCGCCGATCGGTCCCCAGCCCACCGACAAGCCCGGTCGTCCGGCGGCCCGGCGCGCCGCCACCAGCGCCTCCATGGCGGCGTTGGCGGCCACGTAGTTGGCCTGGCCCGGATTGCCCAGCGTCGTGGTGACGGAAGAGAACACCAGAAAGGTGTCGAGCCGGTCGGGCCGGGTCAGCCGGTCGAGCAACTGGGCGCCCTCGAGCTTCGGCCCCAACACGGCGGCGAACCGGCGGGCGTCGAGCTGCGGCAGCAACGCGTCGTCCAACACCATTGCCGCGTGGATCACCCCCGCGATCGGTGCCATGCCCGCGCGGATCTCGTGCAGTACGCCTGCCAGCGCGTCGGCATCCGCCACGTCGCAGGCGTAGGCCCGCGCCGCCACGCCCTGCGCGGCGAACCCGGCCATCGCGCCCGCCGCCGCCGCCGCGCCCGGCCCCTGTCGGCTGAGCAGCGCCAGGCTGCGCACGCCCGCAGCGACCAGCCACCGCGCCGTCTCCAGCCCGAAGCCGGACAAGCCGCCAGTCACGACGTAGGTGCCATCGGGGTTCGGCGCCCATCGCGCCGGCGGACGGGTGACCGTGACCCCCTCCGGCTCCGGCGCCAGCACGATCTTGCCGACATGCGCCGCCGACTGCATCAGCCGGAACGCCGACGTCACCTCACCGAAGCGGAACAACCGATAGGGCAGGGGCCGCAGCTTGTCGGCCGCCATCAGCGCGGCGATCTCCGCGAACACGCGCTTCGCCACCTCCGGCCGCTGCACCGGCAATTGGTCGGCGTCGATCGCGAAATACGACACGTTGTGCCGTAGCGCCCGCAATCCCAACGGCGTGTTGCCGTAGAGGTCGCGCTTGCCGAGCTCGAGGAACCGGCCGAACGGCCGCAACACGCCGACCGAGCGCTCCATCGCCTCGCCCGCCAGCGAGTTCAGCACCACGTCCACCCCACCGCCACCGGTCACCGCCCGGATCTCGTCGGCGAAGGCCAGGCTGCGCGAGTCCAGCACGTGATCCACGCCCAGCAGCCGCAGCAGCGCCCGCTTGGCCGGCGACCCCGCCGTCGCGAACACTTCCGCGCCGCAATGCCGCGCATACTGGATCGCCGCCAGCCCGACGGCGCCGGCGCCGCCATGGATCAGCACGCGCTCGCCCGGTTGCAGCCGCGCCAGCGTGCCCAGCGCGTAGCACACCGTCAGGAACGCCACCGGCACCGTCGCCCCCGCCGCGAAGCCGACCCCGTCCGGCAGTCGCACGGTGGCCGCCGCCGGCGCCACCGTGTTCGTCGCCAGGCAGGCCGGCGCGATCGCCATCACCCGGTCGCCCACCGCCACATGCTCGACGCCGGACCCTACCGCCGTCACCGTGCCGGCGCATTCGAGCCCCAGCGTCGCCCCGGCCAGCCCGTCCATGAGCGCCTCGTCGGGCAGGAGCCCGAGCGACCACATCACGTCGCGGAAGTTGAGCCCGGCCGCCGCTACCGCGATCGCGACCTCGCCTTCGCCGGGCGCCCGCGCCTCGCCTGGCTGCCAGCCGAGCGTGTCCAGCAGGCCGGGCTGCCCGATCTGCAGCCGCGCCGGACCGGGCGCCGCCACCTCCGCTGCCGCGCCCAGGCCGCGCCGCACCCGCGTCACCGCGCGCCGATCCGAGCCCAGCGCGAGCTCCGGCTCGTCCTCCGGCGCAGCCAGTTCGGCCAGCAGCAACGCCGCGGCCTCCGCCCTCGACGCGGCCGGGTCGATCTCGACGAAGATCGGCCGGAGGTTGGGCGCCTCGTTGGCCAGCACCCGCGTGACGCCGCGCAGCGCGCCCGCCACCAGCGCGTGCCCGTACGGGGCCATCACGACCACCCACAGCCGCAGCCCGCCCGTCTCGGCCAGCGCCACCGCCGTGCCCGCCAGCATCGCCCCCGCCTGCGCGATCGCTGCCGTCACCCCGGCTTCGTCCATCGGCGCCGGCACGAGCACGACCACGTCGCCCTCCGCCGGCGCGGCCGCCGCGATCGCATCGCGCGTGGCCTCGGTCGGCAGGCGCGTGGCGGTCCGTCCGCCCGCGAGCAGCCCCGCCGCCACCGCATCGGCCAGTGGCGACGCCGAATCCGCCACGAGTAGCAGGCCCGCCCCGGCCGGCACCGGCGCCGGGCCGGTCCGCCGCGCTCCCGTGGCCCGGGCCGACAGCAGGTGAGCGTCCCAGCTCGTCCCCGCCAGCGCGCCGGCCGTTCCGTCGACGAAGCCCGACCCATGTAGGATCGCCTGCCATTCCGCGCCGTCGGCCAGCGGGGTCGCCGCGCCGCCCGCGCGCCACCAGGCCGGATCGGCGCCGAAGCGCAGATCCCACACCCGGTTGGGCCGCGGTTCCGCCAGCAGCAGCAAGCCGCCGGGCGTCATCGACGCGCCGAGCCGGCCCAGCCGGTCGACCGCCGCCGCCATGCCGGTGCGGGCCAGGGCGAACGTGCCGACCGCGAGGTCGAACCCGCCGCCATCGATCGGGGCCGGCACGTCCCACGCGACCGTGGTCGCGCCGGGCAGTGCCGCAGCCGCCTCGATGGCCGCCGCATCCGCACCGGGCGCGAGCAGACCGACGTAGCGGATCGCGGCGCCGGAGCGCGCCAGCGTCGCCGCCAGTCGGGCGGTGATCGCCGCGTCCACGGCGCCCACCTCGAGCACCCGCAGCGGCCGGTTCGCCGGCCACGCCGCCGCCACCGCACCGGCCGCGTCCAGCAGGGCATCCACCGCCGCACGCGCCGTCGGCGACGCGGTCAGCATGTGTTCCGTCAGCGCCGCCAGCCCCGCCGGCAGGGCCGCCACGCCGCCGGCCAGCACCGCCGGCAGCGCTTCCGCGACAGTGCCCATCAGCGCCGCCTCCGCCACCGCGTCCGGCGCGCCGCTTAGCACCGACCGCCAGATTTCCGCGGCCGGTGGCAGGTCCTCGGCCCCCGCCAGCACCCACTCGCCCGCCGTCACGCTCGCCAGCCCGTCGCGTTGCAGCCATCCCAGCGCGGCGTTGAGCAACGGCAGCGCTTCTGGATGCACGCGGCCTTCCGCGGCCAGCCGCGCCGGCGCGATCGACGCGCCGGGCTCGGCCACGGCCTCGATCGCCTGGAACGCCGCGATCGCGACGAACGCCTCCAGCAGCAGCGCCGTTTCGTCCGGCTCGACGGGTGCCGTCGTCCAGGTCGGCGCTGCCGCCAGCGGACCCGGCGTCTCCGCCCGCGGCTGCGGCAGCGATACGGCGTGGAAACTCGCCGTTCCAAGCTCGTCCGCAGTCCCGCCGCTCACCCGCGCGAACCAACAATCGCTCAACGTGGCGAGCACCTGGCCCGCCTCGTCCCGCAACGCGATCTCGGCCGAGATCGATCGCGGCCCGACCCGGTCGATCCGTAACTCCGCGGTGGCGATCGCGCCGCCCGCCGCACCCAATCGCACCCGGCCCATCCGCCAGGGCAGGATCGCCCCGCCCTCCATACTGAGTTCCCGGGCGGCCAGAGCGACCAGACCCTGCAACGCGCCGTCGAGCCGGGCGGGGTCGAGCAAGAAGCCGGCCCGGCTGGGCCCGGCCAGATCGACGGTTGCCGATCGCCCGCCGCCGACCGCGACCCGGCGCACGGTCTGGAAGGCCGGTCCGTACTGCAGGCCCAGCCGCGCCGTCAGGGCGTAGAGTTCCGGGCCGTCCACGATGTGCGGGGTGCCGCCGGCCGGAGTCGGCGCGGTCAGCGCGGCCTCGCTGCCGGCAACGATCCGGCCGGTCGCGTGCACCGTCCAGCCATCGCCGGACAGCCGCACCCGGCTCGCCAACTCGAACCCGCCGCGCTCGCCGCTGACGTGGAACCGCGTTTCCCGCGCCACGCCGCGCTCGAGCAACAGCGGCTTGGCGATCTCCAGATCCAGCACGTCCAGCGTGGCGGCGCCGGGGTGCCGCGCCCGGGCTGCGGCCAACGCCATCTCCACGATCGCCGCCGCGGGCAGCAGCGGCGTGCCGTCCAGCGCATGGTCGGCGAGCCACGGCTCCAGTGCCAGGTCCAGCGTATTGTGCCAAAGGTCGGGCGCATCGCCGCGCCGGAAGCCGAGCAGGGGATGGTCGCGCCGGGCCGCGATGGTGTCGGTCGCCTCGTCGGTCCGCTCGTACCAGAAGCGCTCGCGCTGCCACGGGTACCGGGGCAGGCCTGCCAGCTCCATCGGCCCGTCGAACGATGCGGCGCCGGAGATGTCGTGCCCGGCGACGAAAGCATGCGCCGCGATCCGGCCGAACGGCGCCCCGCCGGTCGCCCGGCGCGACAACGTGGCCAGCGCGCGCCCCGGCTTGTCCGCCTGCCGCAACCCTTCGCGCAGGTAACCGAGCAGCACCGGATTGGGCCCGATCTCGACCAGGATCGTATGCCCGTCCGCAATCGCCGCCGCCGCCGCATCCGCGAAGCGCACGGGCGCGCGGACGTTCCGCCACCAGTAATCCGGCCCGAGTTCGGCGCCCTCGCACCGGGCTCCGAGCACCGTGGAGTAGAACGGCGCGCGCGTCGCGGCCGGGCTGATCCCGGCGAGGTCCAGCAGCAGCCCGTCGCGGACCGGGTCCATCGCCGCGCTGTGGAACCCGTAATCGAGCGGCAGGGCCACGAAACCCACGCGCTGCTTGCCCGCCAGGCGCTCCAGCCGTGCCAGCGCCGTGCGCGGCCCCGCCACGGTGATGGAATTGGCGCTGTTCACCGCCGCGATCTCGAGTTCCGGCATCCCGGCCAGCAGCGCGGCCGCTGCCGCCGCGCCCGTCGCCAGCACGGCCATACCGTACGCGTTGCTGGTCCGCTGCTGCGCGACCGAGCGCGCGACGATCACCTGCGCCGCGTCGGCCAACGACAACGCGCCGGCAGCCAGCGCCGCCGCGACCTCGCCGACGCTGTGTCCCCAATGCGCCTCGCCGACCACGCCCACCGCCGCCAGTGCCGGCAGGCTCGCGGCCTGGATGGCGAACAGCATCGGCTGCGCCACGTCCGTCCGCCGCATCGTCTCGTCGTCGACCGCGCGCAGTCGGTCCACCACCGACCAGCCGAGGCGCGGCGCCAGTTCGGCGTCGACCTCCTCCATCGCGCGGCGGAACACCCGGTCCTCCAGCGCGTCCAGCGCCATCCCGGCCCATTGCGAGCCGTTGCCCGAGTAGACGAAGGCGGTCCGGCCCTGGCCTTCCCGCGGCGGCGGTACAGGCGCGCCGGTCGCAAGATCCGGCACGGACCGCCCGGCGGCCTGCGCGGCCAACGCCGCCTGCAACGCCGCAGGCGTCGGCCCGGTGGCGGCCAGCCGGTGCGCATGATGCTCGCGCGCCCGTGCGGCGCCGCGCAGCAGCCGCGCCGCAGCGTCTGCGTCGATCTCCGCGAGATTCTCGCCCCAGCGCCGGGCCAATTCGGCCAGCGCAGCTTCCGAGCGGGCCGAGATCAGCAGCGGCGGTAGCGCGTCCGCCTCCGACGCCCGCTCGATCGCCGCAGCCGGCCCGCTCGCCAGCACGGCATGCGCGTTGGTCCCGCCGAAGCCGAACGAGTTGATCCCGACCGCCGTGCGCCCGGGCGTGGGCGGCACTGGCATCGCCTCGCGGGCGAGATGCAGGTTCAGCCCGGCGAGGTCGATCGCCGGGTTGACGACGTCGCAATGCAACGACGCCGGGATCAATCGGTCCCGCAGCACCAGCATCGCCTTCAGCAGCCCGGCCATGCCGCTGCCGGCTTCCAGGTGCCCGACATTGGTTTTTACCGACCCGATCGGCAGCGGCGCCGTCCGATTGCGCCCCAGCACCTCGCCGAGCGCGCCCGCCTCGATCGGGTCGCCCACCGCCGTGCCCGTCCCGTGCGCTTCCACGTAGACCAGCTCGCTCGGGTCGACGCGCGACGTGTCGTAGACCTCGCGCAGCAACGCCGCCTGCGCCGTTTGGCTCGGCAGCGACAGCCCGGTGGTCCGGCCGTCCGAGTTGATGCCGGTGCCCTCGATCGTGCACATGATCCGGTCGCCATCGGCCAGCGCCGCGCTGAGCGGCTTGAGCAGCACGGCCGCGCCGCCCTCGGCCCGCACGTAGCCATCGGCGCCGGCGGCGAACGAATGGCAGCGCCCGCGCGGCGACAGCATGGACGCGCGCGAGAAGCCCACGAAGCTCTGCGGCGCAAGCAGGAGGTTGACCCCGGCGACCACGGCCAAGTCGACCTCGCCGCGGCGCATCGCCGAGCAGGCGACGTGCAGCGCGACCAGCGACGAGGAGCACGCCGTGTCGACCGTGAAGCTCGGCCCTTTGAAGTCGAACACGTAAGAGATCCGGTTGGCCAACGTGCTGAGCGTGGCGCCCGTCATGAAATAGGCGTCGGCGACGGACGGGTCGCCCAGGCGCAGCGCGAGGTAGTCGGAAGAGGATCCGCCGACGTAGACGCCCGTGCGGCTGCCGGCCAGCCGTCGGCCCGACAGCCCGGCATCCTCGAGCGCTTCGTGGGTCAACTCCAGCAACAGCCGCTGCTGCGGGTCCATCTGCGCCGCCTCGCGCGGCGAGATGCCGAAGAACGCGGCATCGAACCGGTCCACCCCGTCGATGACCCCCGCCGCCAGCGTGTAGGTCTTGCCGCGCTGGCGTGGATCGGGGTGCAGTAACTGCTCGCGGTTCCAGCGGTCGGCGGGGATTTCCGTGACCGCATCGCGCCCGTCGGCGAGCAGGCGGGCGAAGCTGGGCAGGTCCGGCGCACCGGGAAAGCGGCACCCGACCCCGACAATGGCGATGGGTTCGGCGACGGGTTTCGACTTGGTTTCGATGTGCATCGGGGACCAGCTTACCTCGCTCGCATCGCGTGAACACTTGGCCGAACCCGGGGCAGGGGCGGTTTCCGCTGCAATCTGCCCGGGGCCGAATTGAAGTGCCTTTCAGGTAACAGTGTTGCTGGCCAAGTCCAATGCTGCATTGCGAGAGCCGAGGCATCGCGATAGAAAGTTATGGGTTTCGCGTGGCGTCCCGAGCTTGGTGAGACAAGATGGCGAGCGGTCGGCCTGTTGAGGCAAGCGCAATCGTGGGCGTCTTCGGCGGACCGCCTCGGGATACCCCTCCAATATTGTCGGTGAACGGCGGCAGCGTGGCCCCGTTGCGCGCCCTGTTTACCGAAGCGCGGTTCGTTTCTGGGAAAACGCCCACCGATGCTTCGGTCCGATTTCCGGCCGGATTAACGATTGGGATACGCAAAAATCCCGAGTTCCAGCTTTCGGCACCGTTCCTCCGCACTCCCGAGTCACGCACGCGGCCGTCTATTCTTAATTCGGCAACGTTGTCCCAAGTAATGGACGGGAGGCTGGTCGGCTGGTGCGAACAGCTGCTCCAGAGCCAGGACTGGTTCACGGACGACGTGGCGACCCGTGCCGCTGCATTGCGCCGCACGGTTCTGGCTCATCGACTCGGCGGGCGGTGGTGGGGCGGGGTACCGCAGCTCGTGGCCGGCGGCTGCGTCGTGTTCGCCTCGCCGGACCGCGAAACCACGCGCCGCATGCTGCAGGACGCGCTTTCGGCAACCGATGCCGGACGGATCACGCTGGTCGTGGACCGGCCCGGCGCGGTCGGTCGCGAAGCCCGGCGACGCGGTGTCGCCGTGTTGTGCGAACCGGTCGATCCCTGGCCGCTGCTCGAAGCGGCCGATCGTCTCTACGCGCCCGCCGACTCCGATGCGGCACTGGTGGCGGGCCTGCTCGGCAAGCCGGTGACCATCGCTGGCCCGGGGCCCCTCGCACTCACGACCGACCCCGACCGCCTTGCCGCCGCTGCCTTGCTGCTCGGCGCCCGTTACGCCGATCCCTTCACAGGCGCCCCGAGCACTCCGGAGAATTACCTCGACCGACTCGCCGACATGCGGCGGCATCAGCGGACCCGCGTGGGCGTGGCGTGCTGCGTCGGCATCTCGTTCTGGAAGCGGCGCCGGGTCGCGGCGATGCTGGGCGGCGATCGCCCGCCGGCCTTCTGCAGGAGCGCCGCCGCGGCCGTTGCTGCCGCTGCCGGCCATGATGGCGGCATCGCCGTCTGGGCCTCCCGCATGCCCGCCGGCCTGGCCGAAGCCGCCGAGCGCGCCGGCGTCCCGCTGTTTCGCATGGAGGACGGCTTCGTCCGGTCCGTCGGCCTCGGCGCCGATTTCCTGCCGCCGCTCTCGCTCGTGTTGGACCGGACCGGCTTGTATTACGACGCGACGGGTCCGAGCGACCTCGAAACCCTCCTCGCGGAGACCCGCTTCGACCCGGCCCTGCTGTGCCGTGCCGCCGCGCTGCGGCAGCGCCTCGTGGCGGACAAGGTGACCAAATACAATTTGCCCGCCGGCGTGCCGTTCGAGCGGCCGCGCGGACGCCGGGTCATCCTGGTGCCCGGCCAGGTCGCCGATGACCGGTCGGTGCTGCTGGGCGGCGCCGGCCTCGCACCCGGGCTCGACCTGCTCCGCCGCGTGCGCCGCCATGCGCCGGACGCGTTCATCCTCTACAAGCCGCACCCGGACGTGGACGCGGGCCACCGCGCCGGGGCCGTGCCGGACCGCGACGTGCTCGCCATCGCCGATCAGGTGCTGCGCGGCGGCTCGATGGCCGACCTGCTCGGCCGCGTCGACGAAGTGCACACGCTCACGTCGCTCACCGGCTTCGAGGCGCTGCTGCGCGGCACGCCGGTCACCACGTATGGCCAGCCCTTCTACGCCGGTTGGGGGCTCACCACCGATCTCGCGCCCCCGGCCCGGCGCCTGCGCTGCCTCCAGCTCGACGAGTTGGTTGCCGCCGCCATGATCCTCTACCCGACCTACCTCGACCCGGTCACCGGCCTGGCCTGCGGGCCGGAAATCGTCATGGACCGCCTGCGCGACCCGGCGCTGCACCGCGCCGGCTGGCTCGTCCGCGCCCGCCGCGCCCAGGGGCGCTGGGCCCATCGCTGGCGCGTGCTCGCCCCGCCGTCCCCGTCGCGCGACCCAAGCTGGAGCCGAGTTGCATGATCGCCGACCGCCCCGCGCCGCCCCGCACCTTCGTTTTCCTGCAAGGCCTCGCCTCCGACTTCTTCGGCCGCCTTGCCGATCGCCTCGCCGCGCGCGGGCACCGGGTGATCCGCGTCAACCTGAACGGCGGCGACTGGCTATTCTGGAACCGGCCGGACGGCGTCAACTTCCGCGGCCGCGCCGCCCACTGGCCCGCTTTCTTCGCCGACCTGGTCAAGCAACGCGGCATTACCGACCTGGTGCTGTTCGGCGATTGCCGGCCGCTGCACCGCGCCGCCATCACCGTCGCCAACGAGATGCGGCTGGTGACCCATGTGGTGGAGGAAGGCTACCTCCGCCCGGACTGGATCACGGTCGAGCAGGGCGGGGTCAACGGCCACTCCACCCTGCCGCGCGACCCCACCTGGTATCGCGACCTCGCCGCCACGCTGCCGCCGGTGCCCGCCATTACCGCCATCCCGTCCAGCTTCCGGCGCCGCGCCTTCGCCGATCTTTCCTACAACATCAGTGCGATGCTGCTCGCTTGGGCATACCCGTTCTACCGCACCCATCGGCCTTGGCATCCCGCGATCGAGTATTGGGGCTGGGCCCGCCGTCTGCTCGGGCGTCCCTGGGCCGAGCGCCGCGCCGAACTCGCCGCCCGCCGGCTCGAACACGGCGAGCCGTTCTTCCTGTTCCCGCTCCAGCTCGACTGCGATAGTCAGATCCGACTGCACTCCTCCTTTCGCGGCATGCGCGAGGCGATCGAAGCCGTGCTGGGTTCCTTCGCCACCCACGCCCCGGCCGATAGCTTACTGGTCGTCAAGGAACATCCGCTCGACAACGGCTTGATCGACTGGCGCCGGGCCGTCGCCGACGTCGCCGCGCGGCACCGCCTGCAGGACCGGCTGGTCTATCTCGAGGCCGGTGTGATCGACGACCTGGTCAAGCCCGCCCGCGGCGTCGTCACCGTCAACAGCACCACCGGCACGCTGGCGCTCGCTTGCAACGTGCCGGTCATCACCCTCGGGACCGCGATCTACGACCTGCCGGGCCTGACCGATCAGCAGGGGCTCGACGCCTTCTGGCACGCGCCGACCCCACCAGATCCCGCCCTGTTCGACGCCTTCCGCCGCGTGCTCGCCCATCGCTGCCTGGTCCGCGGCGGCTTCTTCAGCGATCGCGGGCTCGCCATGCTGACCGACGGCGCCGTGGCCCGGCTCGAGGCCGCCGAGCGCCCGCGCGCGACCCACGAGCGCGTGCCCGCTGCGGCCAAGCCCACCTTCGCGCCGGTGTCCCGGCAGGCCTCCGCCCTGTCGCGTTCGTGACGGCGGCCGCCCCTCGCTCGCTGTTGCTCACCGGTGCGTCCAGCGGGCTCGGTGCGGCGCTCGCCCTCTCCTACGCCGCGCCCGGCATCACCCTGGCGCTGAACGGTCGCGACGAGGCGCGGCTGGAGGCGACGGCGCGCGCCTGCCGCGACCGGGGCGCCACCGTGCGCACCGCCGCGCTCGAGATCGGCGAGCCCGGCCTAATCGGCGAGTGGGTGCTGGCCAGCGACGACGCTGCCCCGCTGGACCTGGCCATCGCCGCCGCGGGCCTGTCCGGCGGCCCGCAGCCCGGCGAGATCACGGAAGGCGTCCGATCTGCCAGCCGGCAGGTCGCAACCAATCTGCTCGGCGCGATGCACGTGATCGAGCCGCTGCTGCCCCGCATGCTGGCCCGCCGCGGCGGCCATGTCGCGGTCATCTCCTCCGTCGCCGGCTATCGCGGCCTGCCCTACAGCCCGGCCTACAGCGCCAGCAAGGCTGGCATACGTGCCTATGGCGACGGCCTCCGCGCCGCGCTCGCCCCGCACGGCGTGGCCTGCAGCGTCGTCGTTCCCGGCTTCTTCGACTCGCCCATGACCGACCATTTCATCGGCGACAAGCCGTTCCTGATCCCGCTCGACCGGGCCGCCGCCATCGTGCGCCGCGGGTTGGATCGCCGCCGCGGCCGGATCGTGTTCCCCCGCCTGCTCGGCCTCGGGCTGCAGGCCACCGACTTGATGCCGGCCTTCCTCGGCGACATGATCCTGCGCTCGCACCGCTTCCATATCCGACACCGCTGATCCCGTTGATGCAGTTCGCTCTCGCCTTCGCCGCCTTGGCCGCGACGTGGCTGATGCTTCGGCGGCAGGCCGGCGGCGGGACCTGCCCGTGGCTGCTCGTGCTCGATGTCGGGCCCATCCTGCTCGGATGGCTGATCGCGGCCACGCTGCTGCGCCGGCCGATGACCGCCGCCGTGATCGTCTTCGCCGCCGGCGCGGGCCTGGCCGTCACCGACGCGGTCAAGCGCAGCACCTTGCGCGAACCGCTGGTATTCGCCGACCGCGCCGAACTGCTGGAGGTCGTCCGCCACCCGCAACTTTATCTGCCCTTCGCCGGCCCGGCGCGTATCGTCGGCGGGGCCGCGGTCGCGGTGGCGGCGGCCATTGCCTTGATCTGGCTCGAGCCGCCGGTGATGCGCGTATCGCCGGTCGGGCCGGTGCTGCTCGGCCTGCTCGCGATCCTGCTGCCGATCGCCGGCCCGGTGCTGCCGCGCCTGGCCGCGCTCTACCGCCGCGCCGGCGTCACCTCCGACCCGGCGCTCGACATGCGGCGCCACGGCTTCCTCGCCGCCCTCGTCATCCACGCCACGCTCGCCCGGCACGAGCGGCCGCGCCGCCGCGCCGCCGTGGTGCCGGATCTCCCGCCCGCTCGCCCCGGGGCGCCGGTCGTCCTGGTCCAGGTCGAGTCGTTCTACGACGCCCGCCGTCTCGGCCCGGCCGTGCCGGCCGATCTGCTGCCCGGCTTCGACCGCCTGTGCGCCGCCGCGGCCGCCACGGGCCGGCTCGCCGTTCCGTGCTGGGGCGCCAATACGGTGCGCTCCGAATTCGCGGTTCTCACCGGCATCGACGCCGCCGCGCTCGGGCTGGACCGCTTCAACCCCTACGAGCGCTTCGCCTTGGCCCGCACCCGCTCGGTCGCCTGGCAGTTCAAGGCGGCGGGCTATCGCACGATCTGCCTGCACCCGTTCGACAAGCGCTTCTACGCCCGCGACCGCGTCATGCCGCAGCTCGGCTTCGACGAGTTCCGTGGTCCGGAGGCGTTCGCCGGCGCCGAGCGGGCCGGCCGCTACGTGTCCGACGCGGCGGTCGCCCGCGAGGCGGCGCGCATCGTGCGCGAGGAGGGCCCGCTCGTCTTCGTGTTCGCCATGACCATCGCCAATCACGGCCCGTGGGAAGCGGCGGCCGGCGGCGAGCTCGCGCAGTTCTGCGCCGGGCTCCGCGGCAGCGACCGGATGTTCGCCCCGCTGATGGACGCGCTGCCGCCCGGCGGCGTTCTGGCCATCTACGGCGACCACCAGCCCAGCCTGCCCGCCCTGTTCGCCGCAACCGGCGAAACGGACGACCGCACCGATTACGCGATCTGGCAGGCAGGCGCCGCCCCCGGCCCGCGACGGGACATCGCGGCCGAGGATCTGGCCGCACTCGTGCTGACGCAGACGCAGGCCGAGGCCCGGGCGGCGGCATGAGCGGACCCATCGTGCTCGACCTGTCGCGCCTCTTGTCCCGCGCCGCCCGCCGCGTGCCGACCGGCATCGACCGCGTCGAGCACGCTTATGCCGAGACCCTGTTGGTCGCCGCCCGGGCGCGCCTCCGCTACGCCGCGTTGCACCCGCTCGGCCGCTTCGCCCACCTGCCGACCGCCCGGGCCCGGCACTTCGTCGAGCGCACCGGGCAACTCTGGCAACATGCCATGCCGGCGCCCGGCCACGAGGGCCCTGCGGCCGCGAGCGTGCAGGGCCTCGCCCGCCGTCTATATGCCGGCCTGATGCTCCCGCACGCGTCGCCCCGCTTCCTGCGAGAGGAAAGCGGGGCGCGGCCGAGCTACCTGCTCGTCTCGCACCACCACCTCCACCAACCCAGCGCGATCGAAACCGCCAAGCGCCGGCTCGGCGCCACCTTCGTGTGCTTCATCCACGACCTGATCCCGATCGAGCTGCCCGAGTACGGCCGCCCGCTGGAGGCCGCCAAGCACGTCCGCCGCATGGAAACCGCGACCCGGCTGGCCGACGCCTTCGTGGTCAATTCGGCCGCCACCGGCGAGGCGCTGCGGCCCTTCATGCGCCGGGCCGGCCGCGACGTCCCGCTGCTGGTGGCTCCCCTCGGCGTGCACCGAACCGCGCCGCGCGCCGCGCCGCCGCCCGACCCCGAGCCCTATTTCGTCTACGTCGGCACCATCGAGCCGCGGAAGAACCACCTGCTCCTGTTCAACATCTGGCGCCGCATGGTGGAGACTGGCCAGCCGCGGATCCCCAAGCTCATCCTGGTCGGGCAACGCGGCTGGGAGAACGAGATGGTGCTGGACGTGCTGGAACGCTCGGCCGCGCTGCGGCCCCACATCCGCGAGTTCAACGCCCTGCCGGATGGCGACGTCGCGTCCCTGGTGGCGGGCGCCCGGGCGCTGCTGCTGCCGTCATTTGCCGAAGGCTACGGCCTGCCGGTGGCCGAGGCGCTGGCGGCGGGCACGCCGGTCCTGTGTAGCGACCTGCCGGCCTTGCGCGAGGTGGGCGGCGACGCGCCCGATTATCTCGACCCGCTCGATGGGCTCGGATGGCTCGCCGCCATCCACGATTACACCCGGCCCGACTCCGCGCGGCGCGCGCGGCAGCTCGCCCGCATCGCTGGCTGGTCGCCGCCCGGCTGGGCGGGGCATATCGACGCTGTGGTCTCGCTGATCGACGGCCTGCCGTAACGCCATGCGCGTCCCGTCCCTCGCGCGCTGGTGGCCCTCGCGCCGCCATCCGGTCTGGCCCGTGCCGCTGGACGCGTCCGACGTGAAGCTGCTCGGCAGCGCGCTGGCCCGCCGCCTCTATGACGACGGCGTCGCCGGGCCGGCAGCCGCGCTGCCGGCCGAGCCGGAGCGGATCGGCCGGCGCGGCGGCCTCTGCCGCCAGAGCGACATCGAGGCGGGCTGGCTGCGGCACTGGTGCGGCGCGCTGCGCATGGCGCCGCTGTATCACCGCAAGGTCTGGGAGGATTGCTTCGTCGCGCAGACGCTGTGGGAGGCCGGGATGCTCGCCGACGGACGGCGCGGGCTCGGCTTCGCCGTCGGCGTCGAGACCCTGCCGGCGTTCTTCGCGGCGCGCGGCGTCGACGTGCTGGCGACCGATCTGCCGGCCGGGCACCGCGCCGCCCGAGGCTGGCAGCGCACGGGCCAGCATAGCGGCGCGCTGGAGCAGCTCTTCCACCCCGCCTTGATCGACGCCGACCGCTTCGCCGACCGGGTCCGCTTCCGCGCGCTGGACATGAATGCGCTGCCGCCGGACCTCGGCGCGCCGATGGACTTTCTGTGGTCGGTCTGTTCGGTGGAACATCTCGGCTCGGTCGAGGCCGGGCTGCGTTTCATGGAGGACGCCATGCGCTTCCTGCGCCCGGGCGGCATCGCGGTGCATACGATGGAGTTCAACCTCCGCCCGCATGTCTCCGGGCACCTCCGGCGCGGCAAGACCGTGCTGTTCGAGCGGCCGGACCTCGAGACGCTGCAACGACGGCTCGAGGCGGCCGGACACGTCGTGGCCCCGATCGACTTCGCCGAAGGCGAGGGCGTGCTGGACGGCTACGTGGACGTGCCGCCCTTCGGCGACGTGCCGGGCTGGCCGGCGCACCTGCCGACGGCGCCGCACCTGCGCATTCTGCTCCGCGGCTTCGTGACCACCTCCCTCGGCATCGTCGTCGAGGCCGGCCCGCGGCGCTGACGCGGTGACCGCCGACCCGGCCGTCCTGTTCCGCGACGACGACCTCATCGTCCGCCACCATGCCGGGCGCGGTGGCGCCGCCTGCGTCGTGACCTTCGACTCCTACACGGACGTGTTCGACCTCGACCGCTCCGCCTTCGGCGAGCCGCTCTTCGCCGCCGAGCGGATCGACGCGGTGCACGTCCTGTCCCGCGACAATCGCTGGTATCAATATCCGGCCATGCTCGAGGCGATTGCGGCCGTCGCCGCGGCGACGCGGGGCTACGATCGGGTGGTCGCCTACGGGTCCAGCATGGGCGCTTACGCGGCTCTACGCCTGGCCGGAGCGGTGCGTGCCGACGCCGTGCTGGCGCTCTCGCCCCAATGGACGATCGACCCGGCGCGCGCGCCCTGGGAGACACGCTGGCCCGACAGCAGCCGCACCTTCGCCGATGCGTGGGAGCGAGCCACGCCACCCGCCACGCCGGCCGAGACGGTCGTGATCTTCGACCCGCTGCTGCGCGACCGCCGCCACGTCCGGGCGCTGGCCCGCGAGGGCTACCGCTTCCGTCCCGTCGAAATCCCCGGCGGCGGACATCCGGTGGCCGCCTTTCTCGCGGAGGTCGGCCTGCTCCGGCCGGCGATCCTGGATCTCCTCGCCGGCCGGTTCGACCCCGATCGGCTCCGTACGGCCGCAATGGCGCGGCGCGCCGGCTCTGCGCAAGCGTTGCTGGCCGCGAGCAGCCGCGTCGCCAAGGCCCGGATCAGCCGCCGCCTCGCGCTGCTGGAAGGGGCCGCCGCGATCGCGCCGGAGAACCCGATCGTGCTCAGCCGCCTCGCGCTCGAACTCTCCTGGGCCGGGCGCGCCGATGAGGCCTTGGCGACCCACGCCCGCGCCCTGGCGCTGCAACCCGGGCAGCCGACACTGCTGATGCATCTGAGCTGCAGCCACGAGATCGCCGGCGATCGGGCGGCCGCGCTGGGGACCATGGCCCAAGCCTGTGCGACCCCCGCCGGCAATCTCTACCGCCTTCGGTGGGCCGCGCTGCAGTCCGGGGCGACGCGCGAGCCAAACTGGCCGGGCTGGTTCCGCCGTCTGACCGGTCGGCGCCCCCGCCGCTTGGCAGAAGCCGACGTTTGAAAGTTGCTCTAAGCCGACATGCGGCGCATGGCCGCGACCACTTCGCGCTCGGAATACGGCTTGGAGAAGAAGACGCCCCGTGCCGGCATCTCCTCCGGACGCGGCATCGACCGGTCGGAGGTCAGGATCAGCTCGATCGGCGGCCACCGGTGCCGGATCATCGCCGCCAGCCGCATCCCATCCATCCCGCGCGGCATGTCGATGTCGCTGAACACGATGCGGATGTCGGGTCGGCTCTCCAGGATCGATACCGCCTGCGTCGCGTCCGTCGCCTCGACCGCCTCGAACCCGGCGCCCTCCACCATGTCCACGGCCATCATTCGCAGGATGGGCTCGTCCTCGACCACGAGGACGATTTTACGTTTCGGGGTACTCTCGCTCACAATGCCTGCACCTGTTCTAGACAGGCACGCATCTCTGCATTCAGTCCTGTGTTCTCATAACGTAGCGAAACCCCGCCCGTTCCAATCATCCCCGATTGCAGCAGTCGCGACCCGAAACCGAGCTGAACCGGCTCGGACGCCGGAGGCCCGCCGCGTTCCCGCCAGCAGAACACCAGATCGTCCGTCGCCGTGTCGATCCACCAGGTGATCGCCACCCGGCCGGTCTCGACCGACATCGCGCCATACTTCACCGCATTCGTCGCCAACTCGTGCAACAGCAGCGAGATCGAGAGCGCGGCGCGCGACCCCAGATGGACGGTCGGTCCCGTCATCTCCACCCGCTCGATGGGGCATGTCCGGCGCAACACCGTGTCCACCACGTCGCGCAGCGGCGCCGTCGCCCAGCTCGTCTGCAGCAACACGTCGTGCGCCGAGGCCAGCGCCTGCACCCGCTCGCGGAAGCCGTCCACCGCGTCGCGGTTGCTGACGCCCTTGAGCGTTTGCGACGCGATCGCCTGCACCATGGCCAGCATGTTCTTCATGCGGTGGCTCAGCTCTTCGTTCAGAAGCTGTTGATCGGCCTCGGCCTTTACCCGGGCGACCGCCGCCGTCAGTCGGTCGGCGACGTTGTGCAGGAACGTCAACACTTCCGGCGACCACGTCTGCGGCTGTGCGAAATGGACGATGAACAGCGCCACCGTGCGGCCGCGCTCCTGGATCGGGATGTTGACCAGCGAGCGGATACTCGCCTCCGTCATCGGCAGCGGGTCGGCGGCGGTCCGCGGGTCCGTCAGCACGTCGCCGATGACCAACGGCTCGCCCCGCAGCAGCCCCTGCTCGATGTCGCCATACGCCGCCAGGCGATGCCGCCCGGCAACGGTCGGCATGTCGGCCGCGGTCCAATCGGGGCCGACCACGACGTCGGGCCCGTCGATCTGGCCGTAGCCGACGCGGCTGGCGCCCAACGCCTGCCCCACGATCGCCGTGGCCCGCGCCGTCATCTCCGTCACGCCGTTGGCGTCGCGGAGTTGGTCGCCGACCTCGAGCAGCGCGTTGCGGCGGATCTCCCCCAGCACGCGGTCGGTGGTTTCCACCAGCAGGATCGCGAACCGTTCACCCTCCAGCGCGAAGGCGCGTCCCTCGTACCAGCGCGCGGCGCCTTCGACCTGCCGGGTGAACACCATCGGCTCCCGGGTCGCCAGTACGCCGGCATAATGCTGCATCCACTCGGCCCCGATCCCGGGGAACACGTCGCGCACCGTACGCCCGATCACGTCGCGCGGATCGATGCCGAACAGTTCGCCCCAGGCGTGGTTGACGTCGAGGTACCGCCAATTCGTCACCGTGCCCGCGTCGTCGCGGATCACCTCCGCGATCACCAGGCCCTCGCTCAACCGGCCGAACAGCCCGCGCCAATGCGCCTCGCTGCTGTGCAGCCGATTCGCGGTCTCCTCCAGGTGTTGCTCGAGCTCGCGCCGCCGGGCGATGAAATCGTCCCGGCCGGCGACCGACCGACGCAGGGTCAGCAACGCCATCACCTGTCGCGCCAGCGCGCTCAGGGCGGTGATCTGCACCTCGTTCAGCCCGCCGGGCCGCGGCACCGTATCGATCACGCACAGGCTACCCAGACTATGTCCGTCCTCGTCGCGCAACGGGACCCCGCCGTAGAACCGCAGGTTCGGCGCCCCGGTGACCAGCGGGTTCTCCTGCGTCCGGGGGTCGGCCGTCAGGTCGGGGATGACGAGGATGTCGCGCTCCGTCAGCGCATGGGCGCAGATGGAGCTGCCCAGCGGCGTCTCCTGCGGCTGGAAACCCACCCGGGCCTTGAACCATTGCCGGTCGTCCGTCACCAGGCTGACCAGGGCCACCGGCGCGTCGCACACCACCGTGGCGAGCTGGACGATGTCGTCGAACCCGGCTTCCGGCGGCGTATCGAGGATGCCGTAGCTGTCCAGCGCCGCCAGCCGCTCAAGCGCGGACGTGATCGGCGGGTGTGACATCGTGTGGGCGAAAGGGTCGGTCATCGGCTCGCGCGACCAAGCCCGATATTTTCCGCGAGAACAATAGGTGGCTTGCGTCCAGTGTTAGCGGTTGTGACATTCGGCGCAAACGAGGGAGGGATCGATATGCCGCTGGATGCCGATGTGCAGGCCTTGCTGGGCCGTGCCGCCGGGCAACCCCGGCTGGAAACGCTGGACGTCGCGACTGCGCGGCGCCTGTTCGAGGCGCGGCCGCGCCCGCCGGCGCCCGAACTGGGCCGCGTCGAGGACCGCCGGATCGAAGGCCCCGGCGGCCCGCTACGGCTGCGCATCTACACGCCGGCGGACGGCGCCGCGCCGCGGCCGCTCCTGGTGTATTTCCACGGCAGCGGCTTCGTCCTGTGCAGCCTCGATACGCATGACGGGATCTGCCGCAACCTGTGCGCCGGGTCGGGCTTCGTCGTCGTGTCCGTCGATTACCGGCTGGCGCCCGATGCGAAGTTCCCCGCTGGGCTGGACGACTGCCTATGCGCGACGCGCTGGGCCGAAGGGGCGGCTGCGGAGCTCGGTACGGTGGAGGGCTGGCTCGTGATCGGCGGCGACAGCGCCGGCGGCAACCTGGCGGCCGCCGTCGCCCTGCGCTGCCGCGACGAGGGCGGCCCGGCGCTGGCCGGCCAATTGCTCGTCTACCCGGTGACCGACCACGACGGCGCCGCCTACCCATCGGTCGCCGAGAACGCCGAAGGCTACGGCCTCACCGCCGCCGGCATGCGGTGGTTCTGGGACCACTACCTGTCCGTGCCGGCAGACGGGACCAATCCGCTGGCCTCGCCCATGCGCGCGCCCGACCTGTCGCGGCTCCCACCGGCGCTGGTGCTCACCGCCCAGTACGACGTGCTGCGCGACGAGGGCGAGGCCTACGCGGCCCGGCTCGCGGCCGCCGGGGTGCCGACGCGGGTGACCCGGTTCGACGGCGTCAACCACGGCTTCTTCGCCCTGACACGCTGGGTCGCCCGCGCCGATCTCGCAATGGCCGAAGCAGTCGACTGGCTCCGCGCGCTTCGGCACTGATCTCTAAAGAAACTCCTGGAAGAAGGTGCCCACCGCAGCATAGGTCCGGCACCGGTCGGCGGGGCGGATGAACCCGTGCCCGGCATAGTCGAACGTCTCGAATCGCACGGGATGACCCCGCCTGCTCAGCGCCGCCACGATCTGCTCGCTTTCCCCGAACGGCACCCGCGGGTCGCGTGTGCCGTGCAGCACCAGCAGCGGGGCGGTGATGCGGTCGGCCAGACGGATCGGCGAAATCTGGTCGAACAGCGCCGTCGCTTCCGGCGTGTCGAGTGGGCCGCCCGCATATTCGAACCCGCGATGCTCGCGGCGCCAGGGCCCGGTATCATCCAGCAGGGTGGCGAAATCGGCGATGCCGTAGAAGTCCACCGCCGCGCGCCACAGCGCCGGGAAGCGCGTGATGGCCGCCAACACCATGTAGCCGCCGTAGGACTGCCCCATGATGCCGATGCGGGCGGAGTCCAGGCCGGGTTGCGCCGTCAGCCAGGCATGCGCGGCGGCAAGCTCGTCCACCGTCCCGGGCCTTAGCGCGCCGTCGTCGCTCGCGGTGGCGGTCCGGCCATAGCCGGTCGAACCCAGCACGTTGGGCAGCAGCACGGCATATCCTTGCGCCGCCAACGCCTGGATGTCGGGGCGCCAGGTCGGGCGGCTCTGCCCGGCCGGGCCGCCATGCACCCAAACGACGGTGGGCCAGCCCGCCGCTGGCGGCGACCCGGCGGGCCGCACCATCCAGCCGGGCACCGCGCGCCCCGCGCTGTCCCACTCCACCAGCTCCCATGGCTGGCAACCCGGCGGCGCCGCCGGCGACCACGCGGTCTCGACCCGGCCCGATGCCGCATCGAACAGATACAGGCCCGAGGGCTGCGTCGGCGTCGCATGGCAGAAGGCGAGGGTGCCGCCATCCGGCGACCACGACAGGTCGGCCACCACGCCCGGCGGCAGTTTGACCAGCGGCGGCAACGCGCCCGCGCCGCCCACGCGCAGCCGCGCCCAGCCGCGATCGTTCTCGATCACCGCCAACCGGCTCCCATCCGGCGACAGCGACCAGGCCTCAAGGTCGGCGCCCGGCGCCGCCACCATCGGCGTGATCGCGCCGGACGCCGGGTCGATGTGGCACAGTGCCATGAACTCGCCGCCCGCGTCGGACAGGCCCTGCAGCGCCGAACCGTCCTTGGTCCAGCGGACGGAGGCGAACGCGGTCGGCCTCCGATGCGGCACGGCGGTCTCCTCGCCCGTGTCGAGGTCGAGCAGGGAAAGGCGCTGGTCGCCCTCGGCCCGGTTGTCGATCAGCAGCAGTAGCGGCTTCGTCGGGTGCCAGGCCGGCGCGGTGATCTGGTGCCGCCCTTGCTTCACGCGGCGCGGTGCGTCCTCCCCGGTGCGGACGAAGACGTCGAAATGGGCTTCGTCCCGGTCGTTGGCCGTGTAGGCGAACGCCGTGCCGTCCGGCGACCAGCAACCGAACTCGTGCACCACCCGGCCCGCAGCGGTCAGCGGGCGGGCGAGGCCGTCTCGCCACAGCCAGAGTTGCTGCCGCTCGTCGCCGCCCGCGTCGATCCCGAACAGCACCCGGTCGTCCTTCGGCGCCCGGCGCACCAGGCCGACTTTCTCGCCCAGCAGCGCCAGCGGCCGTGCCTCCGTGCCGTCGCGCCGCATGGCCCAGAGCTGCGGCAGCCCGCCGCCGCGGAGGTGAAAGATCGTCTGCCCATCCGTCGAGAAGCTCGGGCTGCCGGCGCCGTCCGTTCGCGCAAAGAAATCGGTTGTTTCCGTCGAGCCCGTCATCCGCATCGCCTCCATGAGCCTATCCGTCACGTCGCCGCCGCCTCGTCGCCCCATCTTCGTCAACGGCTGGCGATCCCGGCCACGAAGCGGCGGCAGCGCTCCGATAGCGGCGCATCGAACACCTGTTCGGGCGGCCCCGCTTCCTCCACCCGCCCATCGTGCAGGAACACGGTGTGGCTGGAGACGTGGCGCGCGAACGCCATCTCGTGGGTGACCAGGATCATGGTCCGGCCCTCCTCCGCCAAGCCGCGGATCACCGCCAGAACTTCGCCGACCAGCTCCGGGTCCAGCGCGGAGGTCGGCTCGTCGAACAACAGCGCCTCCGGGCGGATCGCCAAGGCGCGGGCGATGGCCACGCGCTGCTGCTGCCCGCCGGAGAGCTGCGTCGGCCAAGCATCGCGCCGGTGCGACAGGCCCACCTTCTCCAGCAGCGCCTCCGCCTCCTCGCGCGCTTCCGCCCGCGGCCGCTTCTGCACCTGGACCGGCACTTCCATCACGTTGCCCAGTGCCGAAAGGTGCGGCCACAGGTTGAAGTTCTGGAACACGAACCCGACCCGGCCGCGGATCGCGCGCACCGCCGCCCGCTCCGTCCGCGACAGCCGCCCCGTCGCCCCCGTGAGCGAGAGCCCGGCATCGCCCACCGCGACCTCGCCCGAGTCGGGCCGCTCCAGGAACGGGATGCAGCGCAGCAAGGTGCTCTTGCCGGAGCCGCTGCTCCCGATGATCGACACCACGTCGCCGGCGCGCGCGTCCAGGTCGATGCCGCGCAGCACGTGCGCCGGGCCGAAATGCTTGTGGAGGCCGCGCAGGCGGACGACCGAGCCCGTCACGCGCCGGCCCGCCGGATCGCCGGGTCGAGCGACAACCGCCGTTCCAGCGCTTCCACTCCCGACGCGACCGCGGTGACCAGCGCCAGGTAGATCAAGGCGGCGACGCCGAACACCTCCAGCGCCCGATACGTCTCCGACACCAGCGCGCGGGCGATCCCGGTCACGTCCATCAGCGTGACCACGGAAGCGAGCGACGTGGCTTTCAGCATGCTGGTCACCTCGATGCCGTAGGCCGGCAGGGCCTGCCGCACCGCGAGCGGCAGCACGATGCGCCGCAAGGTGGTCCAGCGGCCCATGTTGCCCACCGTGGCCGCCTCGATGGCGCCCCGTGGCACCGCGCGCAGCCCGCCGCGCAGGATCTCGGACGTATAGGCGGCGTCGTTCAGCACGAAGGCGAGCGCGGCGCACACCAGCGGCTCGCGGAGCAAGGGCCAGAGCGGGCCGTGGCGGACCAGGTCGAACTGCGGCAGGCCGTAATAGATGATGAAGATCTGGATCAGCAGCGGCGAGCCGCGGAACACGAACACGTAGGCATCGGCCAGCCCGGCGCCCAGCCGGGAGGACGCGCGCAGCCCGGCCAGCCCCAGTGCCAGCACGCCGCCACCGAGCAACGCCACCGCCGTCAGACCGATCGTCAGCCGGAGTCCGCCGAGCAGGCGAAGCAGCACGTCTGCCAGGAACACGCCGTCCATCAGGCGCGCCCGAGTCGGGGCGCCCAGCGGCGGACCCGGCCTTCCAGCACGCGGATGGCCGCGCCCGAGAGGCTGGTGATGGCCAGGAAGATCGCCCCGCCCGCGGCGTAGAACAGGAAGGGCAGGTCGGTGGACCCCGACGCCACGGTGACGGCGCGCATGGTCTCCACCAGCCCGGTGACCGAGACCAGGGCCGATTCCTTGATCACCGATTGCCACTGATTGCCCAGGCCCGGCAGCGCCGAGACCAGCCCTTGCGGCACGATCACCCGGCGGAACAGCGTCGCCCGCCCCATGCCGCCGACCAGCCCGGCCTCCAGCGTGCCGACCGGGATCACGCGAAAGGCCCCGCGCAGCACCTCCGCCTGGCCCGCCGCCGAGATCAGCCCGATGGCCAGGGCGCCGGCGGCGAAACCGCTGACGTCGACCGGCCCGTCGAAGCCCGCGAGCCGGGCGAGGGCGGCGACCACCTGCCGGCCGCCGAAATAGAACAGGTAGATCACCAGTAGGTCCGGTACGCCGCGCAGCACGACGCCGTACAGCATGGCACCGCGGCGTAGGACCGGGCCGCCCGACAGCCGCGCCCAGGCCAGCAAGCCGCCGAGCGCCAGCCCGATCGCGAACGCGCACAACGATACGGCAACCGTGGTGCCCGCCGCCCAGAGCAGCGCCCGGCCCCAGCCCTCCGGCCCGAAGCCGAGCAAGGAGAGGTCATCGAACAAAGAGCGGCCCCCCAGCCCTCTCCCCGGGTCAGGCCTTGGGCGTCACGTCGAATTCGAACCACTTCATCGACAGCGCCGTCAGCGTGCCGTCCTCGACCATGGCGCCCAGCGCGGTGTCGATCAGCGCCTTGAGGTCGGCGTCGCCCTTGCGCAGCCCGAAGGCGGAGCCGCGGCCCAGCACGCCGCCGGTGAACGCCGTCCCGGCCAGTGCCAGGTCGCCGCGGGACCGCTTGATGAAGGGCGCGGCATTGGTGGTGGACGACAGCACCGCATCGACCCGGCCGTTCTTGAGATCCTGATACGTGTCGGGACCGGCGGCGTAGGTGCGGACGGTGACCACGTCCTTGAAGTAGCGGTTCAGCAGGTCGAGCTGGATGGTCGCGACCTGGACGCCGACCGTCTTGCCGGCGAGCGACTTGGAGAGCGTGGCGACCACCGCCGCGGCCGCCGCCTCGTCCTCGAGCGAGACACGCTCGCCGGTGCCGGGCATCGCGGCCAGCGGGCCACCTTTCAGCACGGTGAAGCCGGAGCCGCTATTGGTGTAGGGGCGGGAGAAGGCGATCACCTCCTCGCGCTTGGCGGTGATGGACATACCGTCGGAGATCGCGTCGTACTTGCCGTCCTGCAGACCGGGGATGATGCCGTCCCAGGCCTGGGCCATCATGGGCATCGCGATCTTCTGCCGCTTGGCGATCTCGGCGCACATGTCGGGCTCGAAGCCGATCAGCGTGCCGTCCGGCGCGGTGGAGTTGAACGGCGGGAATGCGCCCTCGGTGGCGACGCGGACGGTGGTCCATTCCTTGGCCAGGGCCGGACGGGCGAGAACGGTGGCCGCGGTGGCCAGGCCGGCTTGGAGAAAGGACTTACGGGTGAGGGGCATGATGGGCCTCGGTCAGGACAGGATATCGAGGGCGGCGCGGGACAGGGCGGCCACGCCCGCGGCGATGCAGCGCTCGTCCGGCTGATAGTCGGAATTGTGCACGCGGTCGTTGCGGCCGGGCTGCGAAGCGCCGACGAGGAGGTGGCAGGAGGGGATGCGCTGCGAGAAGTAGGAGAAGTCCTCCGCCCCGAAGCCACCCTGCAATTGCTCGAGCTTGTCGTCGCCGAACTGCGCCGCCACCGCGCGGATGGTCTGGTCCACCACGCCGTCGTCGTTGATCACCGCCGGGCAGCCGCGGTGATAGGTGATGTCGCACGCGACCCCCATCGCCGCCGCGCCGTTGGTGACGATGCGGCGGAACGTCTCCTCCATCGTGTCGCGCGACTCCTCCGAGCGGCAGCGCACCGTGCCGCGGAAGGTGCAGGTGTCGGGAATGATGTTGTGGGTCGCGCCGCCCTCGATGTGCCCGACCGTGAGCACGGCCGATTGCAGCGGGTTCATCGTGCGCGAGATCGCGGTCTGCAGCTGCATGATGATGGAGGCGGCGGTGACGATCGGGTCCAGCGCCGCCTGCGGCCGGGCCGCGTGGCCGGAGCGCCCGGTCAACACGACGTCGAACTCGTCGGCCGAAGCGCCCGCCGCGCCCCGTGTGTAACCGAATTGGCCGACCGGCATCTCGGGCCGGTTATGGAACGCCAACGCGTAATCCGCCCCGTCCGCGGCGCCCGCTTCGACCATGGCCTTGGCGCCGCTTTCGGGCGTTTCCTCCGCCGGCTGGAACACCAGCCGCACCCGGCCGCGAAGCTGCGGGGCGAGGCCGGTCAGGACTTCGCTGACGCCCAGCAGCGTCGCCGTGTGGATGTCGTGACCGCAGGCGTGCATGCGGCCCGGGATGGTGCTGGCGAAATCGAGCCCGGTCTGTTCGGCGATCGGCAGCGCGTCCATGTCGGCGCGGATCAGCAGGGTCGGGCCGGGCGCGCCGCCCTCGATCTCCGCCGTCACGCCGTGCCCGCCGACGCCCATCCGCGGCGACAGGCCGAGCCGGGTGAGTTCGGCGGCGACCAGGGCGGCGGTGCGCGGCGTCTCCATCCCGAGCTCGGGATGGGCGTGGATGTCCCGCCGGATCTCGATCAGCGCCGGCTCGATCGCCGCCACGCGACGCTCGAGCAACGCGGCAACGTCGTTCACCTGCCCGAGATTCTTCCCCTGTCCGTCCACGAACTCACCTCGAATTGTCACACGACACCCTATTGGATCGAGCGACTTAGTCCACCCGCGTCGCAGGATAGACCCATGAACGCCGCCACCCTCCTGGCCCAGCTCGACCACTACACCGACGGGGCGACCGGCGCGCTGGTGCCGCCGCTCCAACTCGGTGTCACCAGCCGGCGGGAGGGCGCGTCGGGGGACGCCGCCGGCGGCTACGCGCGCTCCGGCAACGGCGCCGGACGCGTGCTGGAGGATCTGATGGCCCGGCTGGAGGGCGGCGCGGCGGCGGCTTCCTTCGCGTCCGCGGCGGCGATCGCGCAGGCGGTGCTGTCCACCCTGGCACCGGGCGACCACATCGTGCTCGACACCGGGGCGTATTACGAGTTCGCCGGCATCTTCCGAGTCTGGGGGCAGCGCTGGGGCGTCGCGGTACAGCCCGTCGACCTGACCGACCTGCCGGCCGTGCGAGCGGCGATGCGGCCGGGGCGGACGCGGCTAGTGTGGGCCGAATGCCCCAGCAATCCGCTCTGGCGCGTGCCGGACATCGCCGCCCTGGCCGACTGTGCGCACGCGGCCGGCGCCCGCCTGTTGGTGGACGCCACGGTCGCCACGCCCGTCTTGTGCACCCCGCTGCGGCTCGGGGCGGACTGGGTGCTGCACTCGGCGACCAAGTTCCTCAACGGTCACGGCGATCTGCTGGCCGGCGTGCTGGTCGCCGCTGCCGACGACGCGGCGTGGCAGGCGCTGCTCGCCGCCCGCACCGACGGCGGCACCGTGCTGCCGCCGTTCGAGGCGTGGCTGCTGCTGCGCGGCATGCGCACCCTGGCCATCCGGATGGAGCGGGTCTCCGCCTCCGCCCTGCGCATCGCGGGAGCGCTGCGGTCGATGGGGGGCGTCACCGCGGTGCACTACCCCGGCCTGCCGGACGACCCGTGGCACGCGATGGCGGTGCGGCAGTTTGCCGGCTTGTTCGGCGGCATGGTGTCGTTCCAGATGGGCTCGGCCGAGGCGGCGCTGCGCGCGTGCGCGGGGCTGCGGGTGTTCCGGCGCGCCACGTCGCTGGGCTCGACGGAGAGCCTCGCAGAGCATCGTCTCACCACCGAAGGGCCGGACTCCTCCTGCCCGCCGGGGCTGGTCCGCCTGTCCGTCGGGCTGGAGGATGCTGGGGAGTTGGCGGCCGATCTGGCGCAGGCGATCGGAGCGGCGGGATAGATGGGAGCGGGTCGTGTCGAGCGGGATGGGTGAGCGCGTGGAAGGCAGGCTCGATCGGCTCGGGCTCGAGCCGCACGCGGTGGCGGCCGAGATCGGGATGAGCCCGAGCGGGTTCCGGGAGCTGCTCGAGGGCGGCCCCGTAACGATCCGCGGCAAACGGCTGGTCAGGCTGGCCGAGCTGCTGTCCACCTCGGTCAGCTACCTGATCGGGCTGGATCCGGACGAGGCGGTGCCGGAGGAATGGCTGGTCGAGGATCAGGGCCAGCTCGGCCTCCTGGCGAGCGACGAGGAAGCGCTGCTGCGAGCCTATCGCCGCCTGGACGTCTCCTCACGCGCGGCGCTGTTGCAGGTCGTCGCCAAGATGGCGCCGGAGCCCGAACAGTTCGAACGACGGGCGCGCCGGCTGTGAGCCCGGCTCAGGCGCGGGCGTGCGGCACTGGCGGCGCCGCGCGGGACGGGCGGGTCATGGCGTCCAGACGCAACAGGTCGGCCAGCTGCGCTTCCGTCAGCAGGCCTTCCTCCAGCACCAGGTCGGACACGCGCCGGTTCTCCGTCAGCGCACGCTGGGCGAGGTGCGAGCAGGTCTCGTAGCCCAGCGTGGGGCCGAGCGCGGTGACCAGTCCGATGCTGTTCTCCACCAGCGCCATGCAGCGCGCGCGGTCCGCCTCGATGCCCTCGACGCAACGCCGGGTCAGCGTGTCGATGGCGGCGGTCAGCACGCGCAGCGAGTTCAGCACGCAGTAGCCGATGGTCGGCTCGAACGCGTTGAGTTGCAGCTGCCCGCCTTCGGCGCACATGGTGACGGTGAGGTCGTGCCCGATCACGAGAAAGGCGACCTGGTTGACCACTTCGGGGATCACCGGGTTGACCTTGCCCGGCATGATCGACGACCCCGCCTGCACCGCCGGGAGCCGGATCTCGCCAAAGCCGGCGCGCGGCCCGGAGGACAGCAGCCGCAGGTCGTTGCAGATCTTGGACAGCTGCACCGCGACCCGCTTGAGCAGGCCGGAGAACAGCACGAAGGCCCCCATGTCCGACGTCGCCTCGATCAGGTTGGCGGCCAGCACCACCGGCTGCCGGGCGCATCGCGAGAGCTCCTCGACCACCAGGGCGGCGTAACGGGGGTCGGCGTTGATGCCGGTGCCGATCGCGGTGGCGCCGAGATTGACCTCGCGGAACAGCGCCACCGTCTCGCGCAGGCGGGCCACATCCTCCTTGATGGTCGCGTGAAAGGCGTCGAACTCCTGGCCCAGCGTCATGGGCACCGCATCCTGCAGCTGGGTGCGGCCGATCTTGAGGATGTCGGCGAACTCGACCGCCTTGGCCTTGAAGGCGAAGGCCAGCTCGTCCAGCGCCGCGATCAACGGCTCCGTGCCGAGGATCACCGCCAGGCGCAGTGCGGTCGGGTAGGCGTCGTTGGTGGATTGCGACATGTTGACGTCGTCATTCGGGTGCAGCGCCGCATAGTCGCCGCGCGGCCGGCCCATCGCCTCCAGCGCCACGTTGGCGACGACCTCGTTGGTGTTCATGTTGGTGGACGTGCCGGCGCCGCCCTGGACGGCGTCCACCACGAACTGGTCGTTCCACTCGCGCCCGGCCGCGATGCGGGCGCAGGCGGCATCGATGGCGTCGGCCTTGGCGGGGGCGAGGTGGCCGAGCCGCTTGTTGGCGCGCGCGGCGGCCTGCTTGACCAACACCAGGGCGCGGACGAACTCGGGGAAGTGGCCGACCGGAATGCCGGTGATGGGGAAGTTGGCGACGGCGCGCATGGTGTGGATGCCCCAGTACGCGGCGCGGGGGATCTCCGCCTCGCCCAGCAGGTCGTGCTCGGTGCGGGTGTCGCTGGCGACCAGGTCGACGGTGGCGACGCGCGCGACTTCGACCTGTTCCGGCACGGCGAGGGTGGCGGTGGTCATGGTGGGTTTCCTCCGGCAGCGGTCGCCGCGGCGGCGCCGTGCGTGACATGATCGGGCCGCCGGCACAGCGACCGGGATCGGATATGGGGACGAGCGATGGGCGAGACGAGGCGAACGCGGTGATCCGAGCCTATCTGGCGGGGCCCGACGTGTTCCTGCCCGACGCGGTGGCGCACGGCCGGCGCAAGGTGGCGATCTGCGCCCGCTACGGGATCGAGGGCCGGGCGCCGCTGAACGACGCGATCGAGGGGCTGGCGGCGATGCCGGCGGCCGAGGCCTGGCAGGCCATCTACCGCTTCGACGTCGCGATGATGGAGGCCTGCGACGTCGTGATCGCCAACCTTACGCCGTTCCGCGGCGCTTCGGCCGATAGCGGCACGCTGATCGAGGTGGGCTGGTTCCTCGGGCGGGGCCGGCGCGTGTTCGGCTACTCGAACAGCGCGGCGCCGTTCTCGGCCCGGTCGCAGGCGCAGGTCGCCGCCATGCCCGACCTGGTGCCGGGGATCGGGACGGAAGGCTTCGACCTGGCCGACAACCTGATGATCGAGGGAGCGGTGATGGATGGCAGCGGCGAACGGATGCTGGTCCCGGCCGAGGATGTCCCGTTCGATTCGCTGGAGATGTTCGAGCGTTGCGTGGCGAGGGTTCGCATGGCCATGGGCTGAAGCCCACCCTCGGGGAGGGTGGGCTCCGTCGCTCACATCGCGGGCAGGCCGGGGAACAGCTTGTCCAGCGTGATCGGGAAGTCGCGGACGCGGATACCGGTCGCGTTGTAGACCGCGTTGGCGATGGCCGCGCCCGCGCCGCAGATGCCGACCTCGCCGATGCCCTTGGCATGCATCGGGTTGGCATGGACGTCGCGCTCCTGCAGGAACACCACCTCCAGCTGCGGCACGTCGGCGTTCACCGGGACGTGGTATTCGGACAGGTCGTGGTTGACGACCTGGCCGGTGCGGCTGTCATGGACCAAGTCCTCCGTCAACGCCGCGCCGATGCCGAACGTCATGCCGCCGAGGCACTGCGAGCGGGCCGTCTTCTCGTTGAGGATACGGCCGGCTGCGAACACGCCCAACATGCGGCGCACCCGCGTTTCGCCGGTGACGACGTTGACCGCCACCTCGGCGAAATGGGCGCCGTAGGACGCCTGGTTGACGGCGCTCTTCTGCTTACCGGGCTTGATGGTGCCGACCGACTCCATGCCCTCGCCGACCAGCTCGGCAATGGCGACGGAGCGGTTGCCGCCGATCGCCTGGCCGTCCTTGAGCGTGAGGTCCTTGTCGTCGACGCCGAGCGCCTTGGCGAGCTTGCCGCGGAGCGCCTCGCAAGCGAGGTAGATCGCCGAGCCGGACGAGGCCGCACCCCACGAGCCGCCGGACCCGGCGGCCGGAACGTCGTTGGTGTCGCCCAGCTCCATGGTGATCTTGTCCATCGGCACGCCGAGCAGTTCGGCCGCAACCTGGGTCAGGATGGTGTAGCTGCCGGTGCCGATATCGGTCATGGCGGACGAGACGGTGACGGTGCCGTCCCGATGGATCGCCACCTTGGCGGAGGTCTCCATCATGAGGTTGGCGCGGGCGGCCGAAGCGACGCCCATGCCGATCAGCCACTCGCCCTCGCGGCGCTGGCCCGGCTTCTGCCGCCGGCTCCAGCCGAACTTCTCTGCGCCGACGTCGAGCGCCTCGATCAGCTTGCGCGACGAAAACGGGACCTCCTTCTCCGGGTCCTGGCCGGGCTCGTTGATCCGGCGCAACTCGATCGGATCCATGCCCATGCCCTCGGCGAGCTCGTCCATGGCGCCCTCGAGACCGAGCAGGCCCACCGCCTCGCCCGGCGCCCGCATGGAACCGGACAGGCCCCAGTTGATGCGGACGAGGTCATGGGTGATGACCCGGCTGTCGCCGTTGTAGAGGAAATGGGTCGAAAGCCCGGCCGGCTCGAAGTAGTCCTGGTCCTTCAGGTTCGAGGCGACGGTCTCGTGGCCGATGCCGAGCAGCTTGCCCTGCGCGTCGGCCGCCAGGCGCATGCGCTGCACCGTGTTGGAGCGGCGCGGGGTGGTCTCGAACACCTGCTGACGGAGCATCACCGCCTTGACGGGACGGCCGAGCTGCTTGGAGGCGATCGCCGCGGCCACCGTCTCCGGCGCGATGCCGAGCTTGGACCCGAAGCCGCCGCCGATGTAGCGGGCGATGATGCGCACCTTGGAGGCGGACAGGCCCAGCGCCTTGGCGAGCTGCTGCGCGTCCGAAGTCGGCATCTGATAGGACCCGTAGAGGGTCAGCGCGCCGTCTTCCCAGGTCGCGGTCGAGGCGTGCGGCTCCATGGCGGCGGAGTTCTGGCTGGGGGTCGAGTAGGTTTGGTCGACGCTGAAGGCCGCACCGGTCATCGCCTTGTCGAGGTCGCCCTGCTCGAACTGCGCCGGGGTGTTGTTCTCCGGCAGCTTCTTGTCGTGCTCGTGGTCGACCGAGAAGTCGAACACGCCGGCGTCACGCTCGTAGACGACTTCCAACTGCTTGGCCGCGTCGCGCGCAGCCTCGTAGGTCTCGGCGATCACGATGGCGATGATCTGGCCGAAATACTCGATCGCCTTGACGCCCTGGGCCGGCGCCGACGTCTCGCCACCCTGCTGGGCGACCCGGGTGAAGGTGTCGAAATCGATCACCACGTCGATCACGCCGGGCAACTTCTTGGCGCTGTCCACGTCGATGGACTTGACCGTGCCCTTACCGATCGTGGCGCTGACGAGCACGCCGTAAGCGGTATCGGCGAGCTTGTATTCGGCCGCGTAGGTGGCGGCGCCGGACACCTTCTTGGGTCCGTCGACGCGGTCGAGCGGCTTGCCGATGACGTCCTGCACGCCGGTGTCGAGCAGGCTTTCCGGGTGCGGCTTGTCCATGGTGAGGGTGACGTCGTCACCCTTGCCGAAGATGCGGTCCAGTCCGAGCATCGTCTACTCTCCAGTCAGGTCGCGCAGGCAGGCAATGAGCGTGCGGCGCGCGAGCGGTATCTTGAAATCGTTGGAGCCTTGCCCCTTCGCCTCGGCGAGGAGCAGGTCGGCCGCCTTGTCGAACAGCGCGTCCGACGGAGCCTGGCCGATCAGGGCCTCCTCCACCGATGTGTTCCGCCACGGCAAAGGCGCAAGGCCGCCGAAGGCGAGCGCGGCGCTCGCGATCGTGCCGCCCTCCATCCTGACCACGCCGGCGACCGACACGAGCGCGAACGCGTAGGAGGCACGGTCGCGCACCTTGCGGTATTGCTGGCGGGCGCCCTGGGGCGCGGGCGGCAGCTCGACATGGGTGATGAGTTCGCCCTGCTCGAGCACCGTCTCGATCTGCGGCGTGTCGCCCGGCAAGCGGTAGAACTCGTGGATCGAAATGCGGCGGCGTTCGCCATCGGCCTTGAGCGTCACGATCGTCGCGTCCAGCGCGCGCATGGCGACGGCCATGTCGCTCGGGTGGGTGGCGATGCAGCTCTCGCTGGTGCCCAGGATCGCGAGGATGCGGTTATAGCCGCCGATCGCGCCGCACCCGCTGCCGGGCTCGCGCTTGTTGCAGGGGCTGGCGGTGTTGTTGAAATAGTAGCAGCGGGTGCGCTGCAGCAGGTTGCCGCCGGTGGTGGCCTTGTTGCGCAGTTGGCCGGACGCGCCGGCGAGCAAGGCGCGGCTGAGCACTTCGTAGCGCTCGATGACACGCTTGTCGGCGGCGAGGTCACTATTGGGCACCAAGGCGCCGATCCGCAGGCCGCCGCCCTCGGTCTCCTCGACGTCCGCCAGCGCGAGGCGGCTGACGTCGACCAGGTGCTCGGGGGTTTCGACCTGCAGCTTCATCAAGTCGAGCAGGTTGGTGCCGCCGGCGATGAAGCGCGCAGTCGGCGTGCCGATGCCGTGGGTGGCGGCGGCCGGGCTGTCGGCGCGATCGTAGGTGAAGGTCCTCATGCGTCGGCTCCCACCTTCTCGCCGACGGTCTCGCGGCCCGAGACCTCTCTGATGGCATCGACGATGTTGGGGTAGGCGGCGCAGCGGCAGATGTTGCCGCTCATGCGCTCGCTGATCTCGGCATCGTTGAACGCCGGGCTGTCGAGGTCTTCGGAGACGTAGCTGGGCCAGCCCTTCTCGACCTCGTCGAGCATGCCGACGGCCGAGCAGATCTGGCCGGGCGTGCAGTAGCCGCACTGGTAGCCGTCGTGCCGAACAAAGGCGTCCTGCAGCGGATGGAGGTTGCCGACCTGGCCGAGGCCCTCGATCGTCGTGATCTGATCGTCCTGGTGCATCACGGCGAGCGTCAGGCAGGAATTGACCCGGCGTCCGTTGATCAACACCGTGCAGGAGCCGCACTGGCCGTGATCGCAGCCCTTCTTGCTGCCGGTCAGCCCGGCGTGCTCGCGCAGCATGTCCAGCACGGTGGTGCGGATATCGAGTTCCGTTTCGAATGGCTTGCCATTGATGGTGAAGTGCATCGTGGTCCGTCCTCAGCGCGTTCGGGGACGCCGGCTGCACACGGGGTGCGCCTGGCATCGAGAACGGATAGCGCACCGTCGGGACGGGGGTTGCGGCGCCCCCCGGTCACGGAGAGCGGCGCACCCTGGTGGATGGCCTCAGTCGGCGGCGTCTTGCTTGGCGTCGCGGGCGCCGGAAGCGCGGGCGTCGAATGCGTCCGGCACGGCGCGGCCGGCATCGGTGAAGGCCTTGCGCAGGGCCTCCACGTTGGGCCCGAAGATCGTCTTGCGGTTGGCGACCGCCCAATCGTAGCTGGCGCGCGGCATGTCCAGCGAGCCCTGGAAGCGCGGCATCACCCAGCGGGCGAACAGCTCGTAGCTCCGCCAGCTTTGTTCGCGGTCGGCCCAGTCATGGGCGCGGAACAGGAACGCGCCGAACCCGCCCTCGCTGTGGTCCCATAGCGTCTGGATGCCGCGGGCGACCGTCTCCGGGCTGCCGACCAGGGTGGTGCCGGCGCGGATGCCGTCGGTCAGCGGATCCTCCGAGCGACCCGGCGGACGGCCCAGCGCGTCCTCGAAATAGCCGGCCGTTTCCATCCGCTCGCCGAGGCGGACTTGCTCCATCGCGATCTCGTCGGTCTCGGCGACATGGACGTTCATGACCATGCGCCACTCCGCCCGGTCCATCGTGTGGCCGTTCTTGGCCGCCTCCTCCTCCGCGATGCGCCATTGGCCGGCGATGGCGGCCATGCCGCCGGGCGCCCCCGCGCCGAGCGACAGGATGCCGACACCGTATTTGCCGGCGACGGTGGGGCCCGAGGGCGTCACCGTGCTGGCGACCGCGATGGGAAAATGCGGGTCGCTGTACGGCCGGAGGTGCAGCCGGGCCTCGTTCATGGTGAACCAGTCGGTATGCCGGGTGACGGGGCCGTCGCAGCGGAGCAGGGCGGTGATGGCCTCCAGCGATTCGTCCATGCGGCGGCGCTGGGTGCTGGCGTCGATACCGAGCATGTAAGCGTCGGAGACCAGGGCGCCGGGCCCGCAGCCCAGCATGGCGCGGCCGCGCGTCATGTGGTCGAGCTGAACGAAGCGCTGCGCCACCAGGAACGGGTGGTGGTAGGGCAGGGAGGTCACGCCGGTGCCGAGGCGGATGGTCTTGGTGCGCTCGGCGGCCGCCGCGATCATGAGCTCGGGGGAGGCGATCACCTCCCAGCCGGCGGAATGGTGCTCGCCGATCCAGGCCTCGTCGTAGCCGAGCCGGTCGAGATGTTCGATCAGTTCGAGGTCGCGGCGCAGCGCCAGGCTTGGATTGTCGCCGACACGGTGGAACGGCGCCAGAAAGATGCCGAAATTCATGCCGCGCTTCTTCATGCCAACCCTCCGGAGCTTGGGCGCGAGCCTGAACCCCGCCAATGAAGCCGGCAAGCGTCTCGCACTCGCCGGTTCGGGATGGCATGGTCGGCGCGCCCTCTCCTGGAGTTGCCGTTGGCTGAGATCTCGATGCTGCCGGGCGCCGTCGCGCTGGCCGATTGGCGGGCGATCTACCGCGGCGCGGTGCCGCGTCTCGATCGGCGCTGCCTCCTTGCGGTCGACGCGTCGGCGGCGGCGGTCGTCGAGATCCTGGCGCGCGGCGAGCCGGTGTACGGGATCAACACCGGGTTCGGGAAGCTCGCCAGCCAACGGATCGCGCCGGAAGAGCTGGCGACCCTGCAGCGCAATATCGTGTTGTCGCACGCGGCCGGGGTGGGCGAGCCGATACCGGCGCCGGTCTGCCGGCTGATGATCGCGCTGAAGCTGGCGAGCCTGGCGCAGGGTGCCTCGGGCGTGCGGCGGGAAACCGTGCTGCTGCTGGACTCGATGCTGACCCGCAACCTGGTGCCGGTGATCCCCGCGCAGGGCTCGGTGGGCGCCTCCGGCGACCTCGCGCCGCTGTCGCACCTCGCGGCGACGCTGATCGGCGTCGGCTCGATCGCGATGGACGGGCAAGTGATGCCGGCGGGCGAGGCGCTGGCGGCGGCCGGGCTGCCGCCGCTGGAACTGGCCGCCAAGGAAGGTCTGGCCCTCCTGAACGGCACGCAGTTCTCAACCGCCTATGCGTTGGCCGGGCTGTTCGAGGCGGAGCGAGTGCTCGGCAGCGCGCTGGTCGCGGGCGCGCTGGCGACGGACGCGGCCCGCGGGTCCGACGCGCCGTTCGACCCGCGCATCCATGCGCTGCGGCCGCATCGGGGTCAGGGCGAGGCGGCGGCGGCGCTGCGCGCGCTGATGGCCGGCTCGGCGATCCGCGCCTCCCACCTCGTCGGCGACCCGCGAGTGCAGGACCCCTACTGCGTGCGCTGCCAGCCGCAGGTGATGGGCGCCGCGCTGGACCTGTTGCGGCAGGCGGCCGGCACGCTGGCGATCGAGGCCAACGGCGTCACCGACAATCCGCTGATCTTCGTCGGCAATGCCGACACCCCGCCGCAGGCCCTCTCCGGCGGCAACTTCCACGCCGAGCCGGTCGCCTTCGCCGCCGACATGATCGCCATGGCGCTGTGCGAGATCGGCGCCATGTCGGAGCGCCGCATCGCCATGCTGGTCGACCCGGCGCTCTCGCCGCATCTGCCGGCATTCCTCACGCCCCGACCGGGGCTCAACTCCGGCTTCATGATCCCGCAGGTAACGGCGGCGGCGCTGGTGTCGGAGAACAAGGGCCGCGCCTTCCCGGCCAGCGTGGATAGCATCCCGACCTCGGCCAACCAGGAGGACCACGTCTCCATGGCCGCGCACGGTGCCCGCCGGCTGCTCACGATGGCGGAGAACGCGACGCACATCGTCGGCATCGAGTTGCTGGCGGCCGCGCAGGGCTGCGATCTCGGCGGCGACCTGCCGTCCAGCCCGCCGCTCGAGGCGGTGCGCCGGCTGGTGCGCGAGGTCGTGCCCACCCTGCAGGACGACCGCTATTTCCATCCCGACCTGCTGGCCGCCAGCGAGCTGGTGCGCAGCGGCGCCGTGGTCGCAGCCGTCGCGCCGGTCGCGTTGCCGGAGGTCAGCGCGTAGGCGCGCGGGCGGGCACCGGGACGTCGTACGCGTTGAGCAGGACGGAGACGAGGCAGTAGCCGCCCACCAAATAGACCAACTCGGCGACCTGATCCTTGCCGAAGACCTGCAGCGCGCGCTGGTAGGTGGTTTCGGGCAGCGACTTGCCGTTCACCAGGGCGGCCGCGACGTCGTAGGCCACGGCCTCCTCCGCCGTCAGGTCGGCCGGGCGCTGGCCGGCGGCGATGGTCGCCACCTTCTCCGGCGACAGCCCGGCGCGCTCGGCCACCTGCTCGTGCGCATAAAGTTCGTAGCGCGAGTTGAAGCGCGCGCCGGTGACGAGGATGGCGACTTCGTGGGCCGGCTTGGGCAGCGTCGAATGGTCGATCAGCGCCTTGGTGTAGTCCCACGCCGCACGGCCGAACTGCGGAAAATGCAGCATCGGTGGGAACGGCCCGATCAGCGCGCCGTCGTCGCGCGCGGACACGAAACCCCGCAGGTGCTCGCGAACCTCCGCCTGCATGTCGCGATTGAAGTCCCGCAGATCAGGGGGCAGGTCGGTTTCGGCGAGCGGCGGCAGGCGCATGGGGGATCTCCTCGGGTCGTGCTCCCGAACGCATTGACGCGGCAGTGGTTAGCCTGAACATGCGCGGGAGCGAGGGAGAACACCGGGTGGACGGATTTCGCAGCACCGAACGCTACATCGCGTCGCGCGACCTCGAGGTGGCGGTCAACGCGGCGGTGGCGCTGCAGCGGCCGCTGCTGGTCAAGGGCGAGCCGGGGACCGGCAAGACGGTGCTGGCGCGCGAGATCGCCGCTTCCCTCGGCTACCCGCTGGTCGAGTGGCACGTGAAATCCACCACCAAGGCGCAGCAGGGGCTCTACGAATACGATGCGGTGTCGCGGCTGCGGGACAGCCAGTTGGGCGATCCGCGGGTGGCCGACATCGGCAACTACATCGTCCGGGGCAAGCTGTGGGACGCTTTCGCGGCGGAGCGCCCCCAGGTCGTGCTGATAGACGAGATCGACAAGGCGGACATCGAGTTCCCCAACGACCTGCTGCTCGAGCTCGATCGGATGCAGTTCTTCGTCTACGAGACGCAGCAGACGGTGGCGGCCGTGCATCGGCCGGTGGTCATCATCACCTCCAACAACGAGAAGGAACTGCCGGACGCATTCCTCCGGCGGTGCTTCTTCCACTACATCCGCTTCCCCGACCGCGAGACGATGGAGCGGATCGTCGCGGCCCACTATCCGGGCCTGCGCGACGACCTCGTGCGCGAAGCGCTGAACGTGTTCTTCGAGGTGCGCGAGGCGCCGGGCCTGAAGAAGAAGCCGGCAACGTCGGAGCTGCTGGACTGGCTCAAGCTGCTGATGATCGAGGACATGCCGCCGGATGCGCTGCGCGACCGCACCGCCGCCATCCCGCCGCTGCACGGGGCGCTGCTGAAGAACGAGCAGGACGTGCACCTGTTCGAGCGGCTCGCCTTCCTGAACCGCCGCGGACGCTAGCGTGTTCGCCCCGTTCCTGTTCGGGCTGCGCGAGGCGGGCGTCCCGGTCTCGGTGACGGAATACCTGGCGCTGCTCGGCGCGATGCGGGCGGGGGTGGCGGCGTACGACGTCGATGACTTCTATTTCCTGAGCCGCGCCGTGCTGATCAAGGACGAGCGGTATCTGGACCGGTTCGACCGCGTGTTCGGCCAGGTGTTCAAGGGGCTGGAGGCGGTGGGCGGCGCCGGGCCGGCGGGACCCGCGCCGCGCGAGCTGCCCGAGGAATGGCTGCGCCGGATGCTGGACAAGCATCTGACGGACGAGGAGCGCGCCAAGGTCGAGGCGCTCGGTGGGTTCGACAAACTGATGGAGACGCTGCGGCAGCGGCTGGCCGAGCAGAAGGGCCGGCACCAGGGCGGCAGCAAGTGGATCGGCACGGGCGGCACATCGCCATTCGGCAATGGCGGCTACAACCCGGAAGGCGTGCGGATCGGCGGCGCGGGGCAACATCGCCGCGCCGTGAAGGTCTGGGACAAGCGGGAGTTCCGCGATCTCGATGACGGGGTGGAGCTGGGCACGCGCAACCTGAAGCTGGCGTTGCGGCGGTTGCGCCGCTTCGCGCGAGAGGGGGCGGCGACCGAGCTGGACATGGCGGGCACGATCGGCGCGACGGCGCGCAACGCCGGGTCGTTGGACCTGAAGATGGTGCCGGAGCGGCACAATGCGGTGAAGGTGCTGCTGTTCTTCGACGTGGGCGGCTCGATGGACGATTTCATCCGCTTGTCGGAGGAGCTGTTCTCCGCCGCGCGCAGCGAGTTCAAGCACCTCGCCTTCTATTACTTCCACAACTGCCCCTACGAGCGGCTCTGGCAGGACAATGCGCGCCGGCATGCGCACACGATCCCGACCGCGGAGGTGCTGCGCACCTTCGGCCCGGATTACCGCGTGATCTTCGTCGGCGACGCCAGCATGAGCCCCTATGAGATCATCCAGCCCGGCGGCAGCGTCGAGCACATGAACGACGAGGCGGGCGCGGTCTGGATGGCCCGCCTGCTCGGCCAATGGAAACGCGCCGCCTGGCTCAACCCCGTCCCACGCGAGTTCTGGGACCGCACCCACTCCACCCGCCTGATCCGCGAGATCATGGGGGACCGGATGTTCCCCCTCTCCCCGGGCGGGCTCGACGAGATGATCAGGAGCCTCAGTCACTGAGACGCCTCTCGAGCAAACTGGCTCGAGAGGTGCTCTTTTCCTACCGCCGGGTGCCGGAGTGATCGCGAGCAGCCTCGGCCACGCCGACCTTGGCCTCCTGCTGGAGCGGCAGGGCGGACTGGGCCTGTGAGGCCGGGATCTGGACCAGCGGGTCGGTCGCGCGGAGGAAGCTGTAGATGCCGGCGGCGATGGCGGAGCCGAGCAGCGGGGCGATGATGAACAGCCAGAGCTGACCGATCGCGGCCGACCCGGCGAACAGCGCCGGGCCGATGCTGCGGGCCGGGTTGACCGATGTGTTGGTGACGGGGATGGACACCAGGTGGATCAGGGTCAGCATGAGCCCGATCGCCAGCCCGGCGAACCCGACCGGCGCCTTGATGTCGGTCGCCCCCAGGATGGTGAGCACCAGGAATGCCGTCATCACCACTTCGGCGACGAACGCGGCGCCGAGTGCGTAGTGCCCGGGCGAGCGGTCACCATAGCCGTTGCTGGCGAAGCCGGAGACGACAGCGTCGAATGTGCCGGTTCCGGAGGCGATGAAGAAAAGCACGGCGGAGGCGGCGACGCTGCCGGCGATCTGGGCAACGACGTAGCCGGGGAAGCTCGCCGCGGGGAACTTGCCGCTGAGGAACAGACCGAGGGTGACGGCCGGGTTGAGATGGCAGCCCGAAACGGGGCCGACGGCGTAGATCATGGCGAGCAACGACAAGCCGAAGGCCAAAGCCACGCCGGCATAGCCGATGTGGTCCGCGGCGAGCACGGCCGCGCCGCACCCACCCAAAACAAGCACGAATGTGCCGACGGACTCCGCTGCATAGGCTTTCATGGCACGTGCTTTCATTTCGTTGATGGTGAGATCAACAAGCAACGTGTTCTCTGGACCAGTCTCAGCGCAAGAGAATTGTAAGTGTCGTTAACATAGCGTGTCGTGATTGTCAGGCCGGGCCGTCATGCGGGGCCGGGCGGTGGCCCGCGGAAGGCGTCCAGACCCGTCCGCTCGGGCAGCCGAACGGGTTGTCCGGTGCGCGCGCTCTCGTAGATCGCCTCCATCAGCCGATGGTCCTGCACGCCTTCCTCGCCGGGGGTGTAGGGCGTGCGCCCGGTCGTCACACACTCGGCCATGTGGTCGAGCTCGAGGGCGAACTGGTCCTTGTGCGGCACCACCAGCTCGTCGTGGCTGGTCAGGTCGCCGCTCCGGCTCGTCACGGTCAGGGGCTGCCCGACGTATTGGTAGGCGTTCGGCATGTCGACGACGGCGCCTTCCAGGTTGAGGCGGGCATGCTTGTCATCGCGGCCGCCATAGCTGGTGAAGCAGGGGGCGAAGGTGCCGGATGGGAAGCGCAGGGTGAAGGAGACGGTCTCCTCCACCTCGGCGAAGCGGGGATCGTTCGGGCGGGAGAACGTCTGCGCGAAGATCTCCACCGGCTCCTCGCCGGTCATGAAGCGGGCGGTGTTGAGGCAGTAGAGCCCGATATCAACCAGCGAGCCACCGCCGGCCATGGCCTTCTTGTGCCGCCACTGCTCGGCGCCGTCCGCGGCCACGGTCTGGGTATTGATGCCATGATAGGCGAGCAACCCGCCTTTCGACCGGTCCCGCACCATGGCCATGACCCGGCGGTTGGTCGGCTCGTATTGGATTCGGTACGCCACCATCAGCTTCACGTTGGCCGCGGCGCAGGCAGCCACCATCGCCTGTGCGTCCGCCGAGCTGACCGACATCGGCTTCTCCGTCAGCACGTGCTTGCCGGCGCGGGCGGCGCGCTCGGTGAACTCGCGGTGCATCGAATTGGGCAGCACGATGTAGACGTAGCCGATGGCCGGGTTGTCGCGGATGGCGTCGAACCGCTCATAGGAATAGCAGGCCGCCGGGTCGATGCCGTATTGGCGGGCGACCAACGCCATCTTGTCGGGCGAGCCGGAGACGAGCGCGACCGGCTTGGCCTTCATCGACTGCGCGAAGGCGGGCAGGATCTCCTCCACCGAGAGGCGCCCGAGCCCGACGATCGCAACGCCGACCCGCTCGCCGGGCGGCAACGGTGCGGGCGGTGGCGGCGAGGGCGTGTCGGCGGCGGCACGCCACGGTGGGAACCGCACGGCGCCGTTCTGCACGGCGCCGGTGTCGACGCGGCTGGGCGGCACGGGGCCGGCCGCCGCGGCCGTCTTGGCGAGCAGCAGCCCGCCGGCACCGGCCCAGCCGAACAGCGAGCGGCGGTCGAGCGAGGGAAGTTTCATGAACGGCACTCCTGCGGCGCGGGGCGGCGCCACTTCCTTATCGCGCCGCCCCGGCGCCCGGCTGCGTTACGTTCGCGTGTGGAGGCGGGAGGGAGCGATGGTGGTCACCGTGGTGACGGGCGGTGGGTCGGGGATCGGGGCGGCACTGTGCCGCCGCATCGCCGGCCCGGGGGCGCGGCTGCTGATCCATACCGGCCGGCAGCGCGAGCGGGCAGAGGCGGTCTCGCGCGACGCGGAAGCGGCCGGGGCCGAGACGGCCGTGGCGGTCGCCGACTTCACGATGCCCGAGCAAGCGGGCCGGCTGATTGACGAGGCCGTCGAGCGATGGGGCGGGGTGGACCGGGTGGTGCACGCGGCCGGCTTCGCCGATCGGCGCCCGCTCGGCATACTGGACGCGGTCGGGTTCGAGCGGAGCCTGGCCGCCAACGTGTCCGCCTTCTTTCACCTCGCGACGGCGGCGCTGCCCGCGCTGAGGCGCAGCCCGGCGCCCCGCGTGGTCGCCGTGGGCTCGTTCCTGGCCGACCGGGTTCGGCTGGGGCCCGACATGCTGTTCCCCGCCACGTCGGCCAGCAAGGCGGCGCTGGCCGGGCTGGTGCGCGCGCTGGCGATGCAGCTCGCGCCCGAGCGCATCCCGGTCAATGCGGTGGTGCCGGGCTTCGTGGCCAAGGACGCGGACGGACATTCCGCGCTCGACGAGGCGGCGCGGGCCCGGGTGGCCGGGCTGGTGCCGTTCGGCCGGCCCGGGCGGGCGGACGAGGTGGCCGGGATGATCGCGTTTCTGCTTGGCCCGGACGCGTCCTACATCACGGGGCAGGCCTTCCACGTCGATGGCGGGCTGACCCTGTAGCGGTCAGGCCTCGACGCCGAACGGGTCGTCGGCGGAGCGGCAGGGCTCGGTGAACCAGCGGGGCCCGGCCTCGGTCATGTAGACGATGTCCTCCAGACGGATGCCGAACTCGCCGTAGATGCAGATGGTCGGCTCGATGGAGAAGCACATGCCGGGGACCAGCGGGGTGCGGTTGCCCTTCACCATCCAGGCTTCCTCGTGGACGTCCATCCCGATGCCGTGGCCGGTCCGGTGCGGCAGGCCGGGGACGGCGTAGCCAGGGCCGAAGCCGGCCGCGACGATGACGCCGCGGGCGCCGTCATCGACCGCCTCGCAGGGCGCGCCGAGCGTGGCGGCGTCGAACCCCGCTTGCTGGGCGCGCCGCTCCAACTCCCAGATGTCGCGCTGCCGCGCCGTGGGCTCGCCGAGCACGTAGGTGCGGGTGATGTCGGAGCGGTAGCCCTCGACGAAGCAGCCGATGTCGACCAGCACCATGTCGCCGTCGGCCAGGGTCTGCGGGTAGGGCACGCCGTGCGGATAGGCGGTGGCCTCGCCGAACTGAACGGCCTTGCTGGCCGGCACGCCGCCGAGCTTGCGGTGCGCGGCGTCGATGAAGACCTGCACCTCCGGCGTGGTCATGCCGACGGCGAGCGCGCGGGCGGTCGCCTTGTGGACCTCCAGCGAGATGTCCATGGCGATCTGCATCAGCGCGATCTCGGCGGGCGACTTGACCTGGCGGCAGGCGGCGGTGACCGGGCTTGCGGAGACGAAGGAGAAGCTGTTGCCGGCGCGGCGCAGGCCATCGACGGTGAAGAACGGGGCGGCCGGGTCGAGCGCGATCGTGCCGCTCTCGATCCCCTTGCTGCGCACGGTCTCGATGACCAGCGCGGTCGGGTCCTCGTGCTCCTCCCAGCAGCGCACGTCGTCGCCGATGCGGATCAGTTCCCGGGTCTTCGGCTCCTCGAAGGCGGGGCTGAGATAGGCGATCTCGCCATCGGCGGGGATGATCGCCCCGTGCAGCCGCTCCGTCAGCTTCAGCTCGACGCCGGTGAAGTAGCGCAGGTTGGTGGAGGTATCGAGGTAGAGCGCGTCGATGCCGGCAGCGCGCATGAGATCCTGGGCCTTGGCGATGCGGGCACGGTACTCGTCCGCCCCGATCGGCACCGCCGACCCGGCCATCGGCCGCATCCGCGCCAGTTCCGCCTCGAAGCTCGATCCGCCGACGCCTGCAACCATGGGTCCCTCCACTCGCGCGGCCACGGTAGGCCCGTGTTTTTGCGCTGCACAACCCGGAAATCCTGTGCCACGCTATGCGGATGGAGCGGAGCAGCACCGATATTGCGGAACGGGCCGGCCGGGCAGCGGCCGGGCTGCTGGTCGGGCTCGGGGTGGTCGCGATCGTGCTGCCGCTGGTGCTGACGTTGTACCTGAGCGTGTTCGACGAAACGCTCATCACCTTTCCGCCCAAGGGCTACACGCTGCGCTGGTTCGGCGAGATCGCGCCCACCTTCGGCGCCGCGCTGCGTACCAGCGCCATTACCGCCTGCGTGGCCACCGTGCTGAGCCTGTTGCTGGGAGTGCCGGCGGCGATCGGGCTGGCGCGGCACCGCTTCCCCGGGCGCGGCGTGGTGAGCACGCTGCTACTGGCGCCGCTCACCATCCCGGGGGTGGCGATCGGGCTGGCGATCTTCGTGCTCGCGGTATTGATAGAGGAGCGCACGGAGTGGGCGCTGAGCGGCAGCACCGGGCTGCTGGTGGCGGCGCACGTGGTGATCACGCTGCCCTGGGTGGTGCGGCTCTGCCTGGCGTCGTTGGCCAACAACGACCGCGCGGCGGAGGAGGCGGCGGCCAGCCTGGGCGCTTCGCCCGCCCGGGTGATCTGGCGGGTCACGCTGCCGGCCATGCGCGGCGGCATCGTGGCGGGCGCCTTATTCGCGTTCATCGTGTCGTTCGAGAACCTGGAGATGACGCTGTTCCTCACCGCGCCCGGCATGACGACGCTGCCGATCTCCGTGCTCTCCTACCTGCAATACCACATCGATCCGCTGGTGGCGGCGGTGGCGGTGGCGCAGGTCGTGCTGGTGGGCGGCGCGCTGCTGCTGCTGGACCGGTTCGTGCCGGTCACGCGGGCGATTGCATGAGGTCGGGCGCATGAGGCGGGGCGCATGAGGCGGGGCGCATGAGCACGGTTGCGCTCGAGCGGTTGAGCAAGCGGTATGGCCCCTCCACGGCGGTGGCCGACGTGAGCCTGGAGGTCGCGCCCGGCGAGATGGTGGTGCTGCTCGGCCCGTCCGGCTGCGGCAAGACCACCACGCTGCGCATGATCGCCGGTTTCGTGGAGGCCTCGGCCGGCGACATCCGGATCGACGGACGCTCGATCCTGAAGTTGCCGCCGCACAAGCGCGACCTGGGGCTGGTGTTCCAAAGCTACGCGCTGTTCCCGCACATGACGGTCCAGCGCAACTTGGCCTTCGGGCTCGAGATGCGCGGCGTCAAGCCGGCGGCGATTGCGCGCCGGGTGGACGAGATGCTGCAGCTGACCCGGCTGGAGGCGCTGGCCCAGCGTTACCCGCGCGAGCTGTCGGGCGGGCAGCAGCAGCGCGTGGCGCTGGGTCGGGCGCTGGCCATCGAGCCGCGCCTGCTGTTGCTGGACGAGCCGCTCTCCAACCTGGATGCGGCGTTGCGCGGTGCGGTGGGGCGCGACATCCGGCTGTTGCAGCGGGCGAACCGGCTGACCACGCTGATGGTCACCCACGACCAGGACGAGGCCATGGCGATGGCCGACCGGCTGGTGGTGATGAAGGACGGGCGGGTGCAGCAGGTCGGCACGCCGGAGGATCTGTACGAGCGTCCCGCCACCCCGTTCGTCGCCGGCTTCATCGGGCGCAGCTCCATGGTGGAGGGCGCCCTGCGGGGCGACCACTTCGCCGCTTCCGGCGCCCAGTTCCATCTGGCGGCCGGGTATCGCGGCGCCGGGCCGGGCACGCTGGCGCTCCGGCCGGAGCGGCTCGCGCTGGCGCCTGCGGGCACCGGCGGGCCCGGCACGGTGGCCGGTACCGTGACGCTGGCGAGCTACCTGGGCGCCATCCGCGAATACCTGGTGGCGCTGTCGCCCGAGCTGTCGATCATCGTGCGCGATGGCACCGGCCAGGCGACCCGGCCGCCAGAGCCCGGCGCCGCCGTCACGCTGCGTTGGGACGGCGAGGCCGAGCGCGTGTTCGGCGGCGACGGCGCCCCGCTGCCCCCCGACCCCACTTCAACCTCGACGAGGATCGCGAGCCATGCCTGACCGGACACGCCCCTTCGCCTCCCGCCGCGCCGTGCTCGGCGGCAGCGCCGCCCTGCTGGCCGGGCTCGGCACCGCCCCTCCCGCCTTCGCGGACGAGCAGGTGATCATCGCCACCTGGGGCGGGGACTACGCCAACCTGCTGCGCAACAACGTGGAAGAGCCGATCCTCAAGCCGGCCGGGATCACGGTGGTGCAGGATATCGGCGACGAGGACCCGCGGGTCGCCAAGCTGTATGCCCAGCGCCGGCTGCCGCGCGGTGCGGACGACGTGGTGTGTTTGCAGGGCGTGCGGGCGCACGAGGTCGGGCAGGCCGGGCTGCTGGAAACGCTCGACGCCAGCAAGGTGCCGAACTTCGCGCACGTGCTGCCGAACCTGCAGGCCAGCTTCTATGCGCCCCATATCTGGAGCCCGCAGGTGCTGATCTACAATCCGGACAAGGTGTCGGAGCCGCCCAAGACCTTCACCGACCTGCTGGACCCCAAGTGGAAGGGCCGGGTCGGGGTGGGCGACATCAACTACATGTACGTCATGATGGCGGCGGCACTGGCGGCGACGGGAGACCTCAACAAGGTCGATACCGAGGAAGCCCGTGCGCTGGCGCTCAAGCTCAACGGCAACGGGCTGCGGCTCTACCCCTCCACCGACTCGATCGGGGCCGGGCTCAAATCCGGCGAGATCGACGTGGGGCTGATGTGGCACGCCCGCGTGGTGATGTGGCAGAACGCCGGCATCCCGGTGCGGGCGTCGTTCCCGACGGAGGGCTCGGTGCTCTACATCTCGGGCATGGTGGTGCCCAAGAACGCCGCCAACAAAGCGGGCGCATTCAAATACCTGAACGCCATGCTGGAGCCGGCGGCGCAGACGCGGTTCGCCGAGCGCATGGGCTACGAGAGCACGGTCGACAACACCAAGCTGGAAGGCAAGGTCGCCGAGCAACTGGCGCTGCCGACCAGCGGCTTCACCATGTACCCGCCCAATTACGACATCACCGGCAAGCTGCAGGGCGCCACCTCCGAGTGGTGGAAGAAGAACATGCAGAAAGCGTGAGCGCCGCGAGGCGCGACGCCGGGGCGATCGCAAGGCGCGACGCCGGGGCGATCGCGAGGCGCGACGCCGGGGCGGCCGCGAGCCTGCTGTCCCCGGCGCTGCTGGTCGTTTGCTGCATGCTGGTCGCGCCGCTGCTGCTGGTGCTGCGGTTCAGCATCAATCGCTACGACCCGACGGAGCTGATGGTCGAGACGGCGACGGCGGCCAACTACGCCCGCTTCGTCAGCGATCCGTTCTACCTGGGCGTGCTGCGGACTACGCTGGGCGTGGCGGCGACGTCGACCGCGCTGTGCCTGTTGCTCGGCGTGCCGATCGCCTACCGCCTGTCGCGCATGCGAAGCCGGTGGAAGTCGGCCTGCATGCTGGCGCTGGTGCTGCCGCTATTCGTGGGCAGCACGGTGCGCATGGTGGGGTGGATGATCCTGTTCGCCCATGGCGGGCTGATCGACGGGGCGGTCCGGCTGGTCAGCGGGCACGGGCTGGAGCTGATGTACACGTCCTTCGCCGTGATCGCCGGCATCGTCTCCATCAACCTGCCCATCGTGGTGCTGACGGTGCAGAGCACGATGGAGGGCATCGACCCGCGGGTGGAGGAGGCCGCGCGCAGCCTGGGTGCCGCGCCGGGCCGGAGCTTCTGGCGCGTGGTGTGGCCGCTGGCCCTGCCGGGAGTGTCGGTGGCGGGCGTGCTGTGCTTCATCCTGGCGATGAACGCGTATGCGACGCCGTACCTGCTGGGCGGGCCGCGCTTTCAGATGATGGCGCCGCTGCTCTACTGGGAGTTTTCCACCAACAACAACTGGCCGTTCGCCTCCGCGATGGCCCTGCTGCTGATGGGCACGACGTTGGTGCTGACGGCGGGCAGCACCCTGCTGATCCCGCGCCGCTACCGGGTCTGACGCGGGGAACGTCGTCCCGCTGGGTCGGGGCGCGGGAGGCGCGGTTTCTCCGTTTCGGATCGAGGGGAGAACGGCGTTCCCTATCGACGGGGTCGCGGTGGACGCGCCGGGGCGTCCACCCCACGTTGGGCGCTCCCGATGCTTGGAGTTGTTATGCCGTTCCGCCGCCCCGCGCTCCTTCTGGCCGGGCTGCTCGCCCTGGCGACGACCGCCCCCGCCATCGCGCAGGGGCCGGACGCGGGCGGCCAGCCGTTCAAGACGGAGTTCGACGTCAAGCCGCTGCCCGAGCTGGCGGCCCGCGTGCCGGAACCCTACCGCAGCGCCGGCGTGCTGGTGGTGGCGACCAACCCCAACACGCCGCCGACCATCTTCGTGACGAAAGACAACCGGACGCTGGCCGGGCGCGAGATCGACGTCATGACCGCCGTGGCGCGCCGGCTGGGGCTCGAACCGCGCTGGGTCAATGCGGGCAGTTTCGCCAACATCGTGCCGAGCCTGGCCTCCAAGCGCTACGACGCCGCGCTGGCCAACCTCAGCGTCACGCCGGAGCGGCTGCGGCAGGTCGACTTCGTGTCGTATTTCGACAGCAACCGGCTGGCGCTGGTGCGGACGGGGTCGGGCGGCGCGCCCGCGGTGCCGGCGACCGACATCCTGGCGCTGTGCGGGCAGACGATCGGCGCCGGGTCAGGGACCATGAATGCGGAGGCACTGCGGCGGCAGGATGCGCCGTGCAAGGCGGCCGGCAAGCCGCCGATCGACATCTCGCTGTTCCCGAGCCGGCCGGCCGGTGTGCAGGCGGTGGTGAGCGGGCGGGTGCCGGGCTTCTTCGGGCCGTTCGAGGGGCTTCGGTACACGGCGGAGTCGTCCAACGGCGCGCTGGTGCTGGCTGGGGTGTATCCCGTGCCGTCGGATTATGTCGGGATCGGGCTCGGCAAGGACTCGCCGCTGACCCCGCTGGTGGCTGCCGCGCTGAACTCGCTGATCGCGGATGGCACATACGCCGCGATCCTGAAGCGCTGGGAAATCGATTACGGCGCGGTGCCCGAAGCCAAGCAGAACGGCGCGATCCTCGCAGGCCAGTCCGCGGCCAGCGGCGGATGAGCGCGGCCGCGGCAGGCGAGGTCGCCCGGCCCCGGCCGGCGACCCCCGTGCTGGTTCCGCGCCGGCACTGGGGACGGTGGGTGCTGGCTGCTGCCGCGGTGGTGGTGCTGGGCGAGGCCGGGCTGTCGCTGGCCGAGAACCCGCGGCTGCATTGGGACGTGGTGGCCCGCAACATCACGGGACCGACCATTCTCGAGGGCGTGTGGCTCACGATCGAGCTGACGGTCATCGCGGTCGTGCTGGGGTTCGCCGGCGGCACCGTGCTGGCGATCATGCGCTTGTCCAACAACCCGGTGCTCGCCGCCCTGTCCTGGAGCTTCACCTGGTTGTTCCGCTCGGTGCCGATGCTGGTGCAGCTCTTTTTCTGGTTCAACATCGCCGCGTTGTATCCGCGGCTGGCGCTCACCCTGCCGGGGCTCGGCACGGTGTGGTCGGCGCCCACCAACAACGTGCTCGGCACGTTCGGCGCCGCCGTGGTCGCGTTGGTGTTGCACGAGGCCGCCTACGCGGCGGAGATCGTGCGCGCCGGCATGATCGGCGTGGGCCACGGCCAGACGGAGGCGGCCCGCGCGCTGGGCTACACCAAGCTGCGCACCATCCGCCGCATCGTGCTGCCGCAGGCCATGCGCACCATGCTGCCGCCGGCGGGCAGCCAGGTGATCAGCGTGCTGAAGACCACCTCCGTCGTGTCGGTCATCGCGCTGCAGGACCTGCTGTATTCGGCGCAGGTGATCTACGAGCGGACCTACGAAGTGATCCCCATGCTGGTGGTCGCCGCGCTGTGGTACGTGCTGATGACGTCGATCCTTTCCGTCATCCAGCGGCAAATAGAGGTGCACTACGCCCGCGGCGCCAGGAGGACCGGGTGAGCGCCGGCGACATCCGGGTCGACCATCTGGAGAAGTCCTTCGGTGGGCAGGCGGTGCTGCGCGACGTGTCGCTCGACGTGCCGGCCGGGCAGGTCTGCGCCGTGCTGGGGCCGTCCGGCTCCGGCAAGTCGACGTTGCTGCGCTGCATCAACCAACTCGAGCGGCCGGATGCCGGCACCGTGCGGCTGGGCGGCGAGCTGATCGGCTATCGCGAGCGCGGCGGCCGGCTATACGAGCTGAGCGAAGCGGAGGTCGCCCGGCAGCGTGCCCGCATCGGCATGGTGTTCCAGGGCTTCAACCTCTTCGCCCACCTGTCGGTGCTCGACAACCTCACGGAAGCGCCGCGGCAGATCCTGGGTCGCTCGCGGGCGGCGGCGGAGGCGCGCGGGCACGAGCTGTTGGCGCAAGTGGGGCTGGCCGATCGGGGCGGCGCCTGGCCGCACAACCTGTCCGGCGGGCAACAGCAGCGCGTGGCCATCGCCCGCGCCCTCGCCATGGACCCGGTCGCCATGCTGTTCGACGAGCCCACCTCCGCGCTGGACCCCGAGCTGGTCGGCGACGTGCTGGGCGTGATGCGCGGGCTGGCCGGCACGGGCATGACCATGATCGTGGTGACGCACGAGATCGGCTTCGCGCGCGAAGTGGCCGACCAGCTCGTGTTCATGGACGAGGGCCGCATCATCGAGTCCGGTGACGCGCGCACCGTGCTGGCCGCACCGCGCGAAGCGCGCACGGCGGCATTCCTGGCGAGCGTGATGTGACAGGGGCCGCGGGAGGGAACAGGATGACGGGCATGACGCGACAAATGCATCTCGGCGTATTCGTGCAAGCGACCGGGCACCACGTATCCGCCTGGCGCCTCCCCGATGCGGAGGGCGGCGGCGAGAACCTCGACCTGCTGCAGCGCATCGCGGCCACGGCCGAGCGCGGCAAATTCGACCTGCTGTTCATGGCCGACGGCCTGACCACCGGGCCCGACGCGCACCCTTCTACCGTGGTCCGGCTCGAGCCGCTGACCCTGCTCGCGGCCCTGGCGGTCGGCACCAGCCGGGTCGGCCTGGCGGCCACCGCGTCCACCACCTATGCCGAGCCGTTCGGCATCGCGCGCCTGTTCGCTTCGCTGGACCACATCAGCAAGGGGCGCGCCGCCTGGAACGTGGTCACAACCTCCTACGCCCGCTCGGCCGCCAACTTCGCCCGCGGCACCCATCCGGACCACGATGCCCGCTACGAGATCGCCGAAGAGTTCGTCGATGTCTGCAAGGGGTTGTGGGATAGCTGGGACGACGGCGCGATCCCGATGAACAAGCAGACCGGCGTGTTCGCCGACCCGGCCGGCATGCATGTGCTCGACCATCAGGGCAAGCATTTCGCGGTGAAGGGGCCGCTGAATAGCTCCCGCCCGCCGCAGGGGCACCCGGTCATCATCCAGGCCGGCTCATCCGGCCCCGGCCAGGACCTCGCCGCCCGCACCGCCGACGTGGTGTTCACCGCGCAGGGCGACCTCCTCGAGGCGCAGGCCTTCTACCGCAGCCTCAAAGGCCGGCTCGCCGCCTACGGCCGCGCACCGGGCGACATCGCCGTGATGCCCGGCGTGTTCCCCATCATCGGGCGCGACCGCGACGAGGCCGACGCCAATTATCGCCGTCTGCGCGAGTTGACCGATCTCAACGGCGCGCTGGCCCTGTTGTCGGACCGGCTGGGGCACGACGTCCGCCAACTCGAGCTGGACGCGCCGCTGCCGGACCTGCCGATCTCCGATCAGCTGCGCAGCCGCGCCGAGCTGCTCACCGCGCTGGCCCGGCGCGAGAACATGACGGTGCGCGAGCTCGCGCTGCACGCCGGCATGGCGCGCGGCCACGGCGTGGTCCGCGGCACGCCGGGGGAGATCGCCGACTACCTCCAGCAATGGTTCGAGGCCGAGGCCGCGGACGGGTTCAACATCATGCCGCCCTGGTTCCCGACCCAGTTCGACCTGTTCGTGGATACGGTTGTGCCGGAGCTGCAGCGCCGCGGCCTGTTCCGTCGCGAGTACGAAGGCACCACGCTGCGCGACCATCTCGGCATCGCCCGGCCGCCCAGCCGCTACGCCAAGCCGAGCGGGGCCACGCTGAGCGCGGAGCGCGCGGCGTGAGCGCCGCCGACGCCGGGCTGACCCGGCGCTACGCCACCCTGATCGCCGAGAGCCGGCCGGGGCCGGAGGCGATCGCCGCCGTGCGGGAGGGCGTGCTGGACTTCCTGGCGGCGTCCCTCGGCGGGCTGGACGACGGCGCCTACCTCAAGGTGAAGTCGGCGCTGCTGCCGCAAGCCGGACCGCCCGCGGCCAGCGTGCTCGGGCACGATACGAAGGTCGACGCGCAGACCGCCGCGCTGCTGAACGGCACGCTCGGCCACGCGCTGGATTACGACGACGTGCAGGCCGGGGTGCGCGGACACCCCAGCACCGTGATCCTGCCCGCGCTGTTGACGGCGGCGGAAGCGGCCGGCAGCACGGCCGACGCGGTGCTGGCGGCCTACGCCGTCGGCGTGGAGGCGATGGCGCGGCTCGGGCGCGCGATGGGCTCCCGACATTACGAGACCGGCTTCCACAACACCGCGACATTGGGCCCGGTCGGCGCGGCGGCGGCCATCGGTCACCTGCTCGGCTGGGCGCCCGACCTGCTGGCGACCGCGTTGGGCATCGCGGCGACCCAGGCGGCCGGGTTGCGGCTGCAATTCGGCAGTGAGGTCAAGCCGTTGCACGCCGGGTTGGCGGCACGGGCGGGCGTGCTGGCGGTGCAGCTCGCGCAGGCCGGGCTGGTCGGCAACGATGCTTTCCTGGACGGGCGGATGAGCTTCCTGGCCGTCTTGGGCCTCGGTGCGACGGTGCCGGAGCGCTGCGTCGCCGGATGGGGCGAGCCGTGGGAGATCCTGCAGCCCGGCCTGGCCTTCAAGGCCTACCCGTGCTGCGGCGCGAGCCACCTGCCGCTGGATGCGATGACCGACCTGATCGCCACCCACGGGCTGCAGGCGGCGCAGGCGGAGTCGGTGGTCGTCACCTTCCCGCCCGGCGGCGACGCGGCGCTGGTGGTCACGGAGCCGCATACCGGGCTCGATGGGCGGTTCAGCGTCGAATACGCGATGGCGGTCGCCCTGCTCGACGGCCGGCTCTCCTTGCCGCGCTTCGCCGATCAGCCGTTGGAGGCCGATGCGCTCCAATTCCTGCCCCGCGTGCGCCGCCGCATCGACGAGGCCGCGCCGTCGGTCGGCGCCGCGCCGGAGAAACGCTTCGCCACGGTCGACGTCGCCCTGCGCGACGGCCGGCAGCTCCGGCAGACCGCCACGAGCCTTCGGGGCGCCGACGTGCCCGCCAAGTTCCGCGACGCCACGTCCGGCCTAGCCGCCGCCGGCGCCATCGCCGACCGGGTCGCGTCCATGCGGTCGGCCGACGACCTGCGCGGCCTGCTCGCCCTGCTGCGCCGACCCGGCGCCACCCCGTGACGGCCCTCGGCGGCGTCTTTCCCTACCTCGTCTCCCCGGTGGACGCTGACGGCCGGGTCATGCGCGACGTGCTGACCCGGCTCGTGGATCACCTCGTGGGCGCCGGGGTGCACGGGCTGGTGCCGCTCGGCAGCACGGGGGAGTTCGCCTATCTCGGCCGCGAGCAGCGGCTGGAGATCGTCGAGGTCGTAATCGAGTCCGCGCGCGGACGGGTGCCGGTGCTGGCCGGGGTCGCGGCGACCACCACGCGCGAAGGCGCGGCGCTGGCGCGCGAGATGACGGCGCGCGGTGCCGACGGCGTGCTGGCCATCCTGGAAGCCTATTTCCCGATCGCCGATGCCGGCGTGGAAGCGTATTTCCGCGCGGTGGCCGGCGCGACGGACAAGCCGGTGGTGCTGTACACCAATCCGCAATTCCAGCGTTCCGACCTGTCGATCCCGGTGATCGCGCGTCTGGCGACGGTGCCCAACATCGTCGGCATCAAGGACGCCTCGACCAATACCGGCCGGCTGCTCTCCATCCTCAATGCGACCGGGTCGGACGGGACGGGGGAGGGCCGCTTCCAGGTCTTCGCTGCCTCCGCCCACATCCCGGCCTGCGTCATGATGATCGGCGGCGCCGGTTGGATGGCGGGTCCGGCCTGCATCGTGCCGCGGCAGAGCGTCGAGCTTTACGAGCTGTGCCGCGCCGGCGCCTGGGATCGGGCGATGGCGCTGCAGCGGCGGCTCTGGGCGGTCAATAATCTGTTCGCCAAATACGCGCTGGCCGCCTGCATCAAGGGCGGCCTCGAGCTGCAGGGCTTCCCGGTCGGCCCGCCGATTCCGCCGCAAGCCGCGCTGGACGATGCCGGCCGCGCCGAAGTCCGCCACGCGCTCGAGGCCGTCGGCGCGCTCTAGCCTGGCACCCCCAGGCGGCCGATGCCCGGGAGCTTGAGCGCGGGACGGCGCAGGTCGAGCCCGGCCACGGCGCCGAGCAGGTTGAGCTCGATCCCCTCCACCCAGCCGACCGTGACGCCCGCGTAGCCGCCCAGCGTGAGCCGCACCCCGGTGCCCGACCCGGTTCGCCCGACCCAGCGTCCGTCATACGGGTAGTCCTTGCCGATGGCGGTGGGCGGTTGCACGGCCCCGACCTCGCCCACGGCGTCCAGCACGGCCTGCACGAAGGTGTTGGAGTTAGGCCCCGGCCAGGCGCGGTAATCGCCCACCCCGCGCCAGGCGTAGCCGAGCACCGCCGCTTCCATGCGCGGGATCAGCGCGGCGGCCGCCGGGCCGTCGGCGGCGAACACCACCGTGGGCTTCTGGCCGAACCAGCGGCCATCCGGCTCGAAGCCGTTCATTCGCACCGGGCTGCCCCAGGCGGTGTAGTCGTAGCGCGTGTAGCGCCCGGCGCCCGCCTGCTTCCAGACGATCCAGCTATGGGTGGCGAAGATGCCGCGCCAGCGCACGGTCTGGGCGGCGAAGACGCGGATCGTGGCCGCCGGGTCGTCCCGCGGCAGCAGGGCGCCGATGCTGGACCGATCGGCCGCTTGCCAGCCCGCACCCGTACCATCCCACCAGTAGCGCGCCGCGGACCATCCGAGCGGGAGCAGATACAACAGCACGAACAGGGCCACGCACGTCTTGCCGACAGTCATGCCGCCCCAACGCGGCCGGGTCAGGCGGGATCGAACTTGCGCGCCAATTGGGCGGTGAGCCAATCCGACTGGAACGGCTTGGCATAGGCCTCCCAGTCCGGCCGGTCGCGCGGCAGAGCCGCCTGGCCGTAGCCGGTCACGAACACGAACGGCACGCCGCGCCGCTCCAGCTCGTAGGCGACTGGAAAGACCAGCTCGCCGGCGATGTTGACGTCCAGCAGGCCGAGGTCGAGCGGGTGCTCGGCCACGGCGGCCATGGCGTCGGCCAAGCGGGCGAACGGGCCGACCACGACGCAGCCGGCCTCCTGCAGCAGATCCTCCACCAGCATGGCCACCAGCATTTCGTCCTCCACCACCAGCACGCGCCGGCCGGCCAGGCTCGGGTGCCTCATTGGTCGAGCCGCGGCTGCGGCGCGTCCGCGGGCGCGAGCGGACGGAGCTTCGCGCGCACATGGGCACGGACGCCGTCGGCGAGGAAGTCGATGCGCGCCTCGCCCGCCAGATCGTGCGCCAGACCGCGCTCGATCAGCACGCTGCCGAAACCGCGGGTGCGCGGCGTCGCGACCGGCGGCCCGCCGCGCTCGACCCAGTCCAGCAGTAGCACCCGATCGTCCGCCCCGCCCTGCACCGTCCAGGTGACGGCAACCGCGCCTTCCGGGACGGAAAGCGCACCGAACTTGACCGCGTTGGCAGCCAGCTCGTGGGTCGCCATGCCCAGCGCCAGTGCCGCGCGTGGATCGAGCGGCACGTCCGGCCCGTCGATACGTATGTTGACCCGGTCGTTGGCCATGAATGGCTTCAGCTCTTCGACCAGGATCTGGCCGAGTTGGACGCCCGACCAGTTCTCCGAGCTGAGCAGAGCGTAGGCCGAGGTCAGCGCGTGCACCCGGCCCAGGAACGCGTCGGAGAACGCGGCCAGGCTCCCCGCCCGCTTCAGCGTCTGCGTGGCCAGCGAGATCACCACGGTGAGCATGTTCTTGACCCGGTGGTTCAGCTCGTCGACCAGCAGGCGCTGATGCTGCTCGGCCTTCACGATCTGCGTCACGTCCACGAAGGTGACCAACGAGCCGTCCACCGTGCTGTCCGGCGTGCGGTAGGGCAGGATGCGCAGCAGGTAGTGCGCGGTGCCGTCCCCGCGCGAGACGCGGCGCTCCAGCGGATCGAGCGTTCGCAGCACCTGCTGCACGTCCTCGCGCAGCCCGTCATAGCTGAGCCGGCTCACGATATCCGTCAGCGGTCGGCCGCGGTCGCTGGGGATCAGGTTGTAGATGCTGCAGACTTCGGGCGTGAAGGCGCGCACCACCATGTGCTGGTCCAGGAACACGGTGGCGACCCGCGTGCTCTCGAACAGGTTGCGCAGGTCGCTATTGGCGCGGTCGAGCTCGTCCACCTTGGCGGAAAGCTGGGCGTTGACCGTCAGCAGCTCCTCGTTGATGGACTGGATCTCCTCCTTGGAGGTTTCCAGCTCCTCGTTGGACGATTGCAGTTCCTCGTTGAGGGAATGGAGCTCCTCGTTGGAGCTGCGCAACTCGTCCAGCGCGGTCTCGTGCTCCTCCTGCAACGATTGCAGTTGCTCCTTGGCGTCGCGCAGCTCGCGTTCCAACGTCGAGGCCACGCCCGGCATCGGCGCGCCCTCGCTGCCGGCCGGCGGCTCGGCGGCCATGGCGTCGGCGCGGAACACGATCAGGTAGGGCCGGTCCGGTTCAGGGCCCGGCAGCGGTTCCACGATGAGGGTGACGGTCCCCATCTGGCCGTCCGCGCCCTCGATCCGGACGGTCTGTTCGGCCGGGCGCCCGCTTTCGGCCGCCGCGCGCATGGCCGTGCGCAGGCCGTAGCGCAGGCCGGGCCGCGCCATGTCGAACACGCTGCGGCTCGGCGCTCCCAGCGCGGGCTGCAGCATGTTGCCGGCATGGCTGGAGTAGTGGACCACGTTGCCGTCTTCCGTCACCACCACGAAGGGTGAGGCGAAGCGCTCCAACACCCGGCTATTGGCCAGCGCGAGCGAGCGGGTCCAGTCGGTGCGCCCGTCGCCGGCCCGGTCGGGCGTCGCGGCCGGCAAGCGGTTCGCCGCCGGGCGTGGCGAGGAATGCAGCGGCGGGCTGGCGACGTCGCGCCGCAGGAACACGCGGGATTTCTTGTCCAGCGGCGCGAAGAGCTGTTCGTGCCGCACCACGGTTTCGGCGCTGCCGAGCAGCAGCATGCCGCCGGGCTGCAGCGAGTAATGAAAGCTCGGGATCACCGCCGCCTGCAGATCGTTATCCATATAAATCAACAGATTGCGGCACGAAACGAGGTTCATACGGGAGAAGGGCGGGTCGCGGATCAGGCTGTGGGCAGAGAAGGTGCAGAGATCGCGGATCTCCTTGGCGACGAGAAAGCCGTTATCGGCGCGATGAAAGAAACGCTGCCAGCGCTCCGGCGACAGGCCCTCGAGCAGGCTGGCCGGGTAACGCCCGCTGCGCGCGGTGCTGATGGCCTGTTCGTCGATATCGGTGGCGAAGATCTGCACGGTGGGTGGATGGGCCATTCCGTCCATGTGCTCGCGCATCAGTATGGCCAGCGAGTAGGCCTCCTCGCCGGTGGCGCATCCCGGCACCCAGATGCGCACCGCGTCCCCGGCGCCCTTGCCGTCGAACAAGCGCGGCAGCACCAGGCGCCGCACCGCGTCGAACGCCGTGTTGTCGCGAAAAAACGTCGTGACCCCGATCAGCAGGTCGCGGAACAGCAGCACCGCCTCTTCGCTGTCCATGGCGAGGCGGGCGGCGTATTCGGGGAGCGTCGCGGTGCCGAGCACCTGCATGCGGCGCTGCACCCGGCGCAGAAACGTCTTGTCCTTATACTGGCTGAAATCGTGGCCCAGCCGGGATTGCAGGATCTCGCAGATGGCCAGGCGCGCCGTCTCGATCGAAGCGTCGCTCGCCCCGCCGGCCGCCGGGTCCCAATGCCCCGGGCGGCTGGCCAGCAGCACCCGTGGCATGTCCTCTACGGGCACGATCAGGTCCACCGCGCCCGTGGCGATGGCGCTGTGCGGCATGCCCTCGTGCTGCGGGGCGGTGCCGTTGCTGCCCTGCGCCAGGGTCAGCCCGCCGCGCGCCTTGATCGCCTTGAGGCCGAGCGACCCGTCATGGCCGGTGCCGGAAAGCACGATGCCCACCGCGCTCTCGCCGGCATCCTGGGCGAGGCTGTCGAAGAACCCGTCGATCGGCGCCGCCTCCCGCGGGCCGTCGGGGAGCAACGGCCGCAACTGCAGCAGGCCATCCCGAATCGTCGCGTGATGCCCGGACGGCACGACGTGAACCTGGTTCGGCTCGACCCGAGCGCCGTCGATCGCTTCCAAGACCGGCATGGACGTCCAGCGCGAGATGATCTCGGGCAGCATGCTTTTGCGGTGGGGCGACTGGTGCAGCACCAGCACGAAACCGAAGCCGGGATCGACCGGCATGCTCTCGAAAAAGAGGCGGAATGCCTCGATCCCGCCTGCCGATGCGCCGATCGCGACGATCTGCACGCGGGCGCCGCTCAAGCGACGTCGCCCGGCGTTTGGCCCGGCAGCGGGTCCAGCCGCCGCTCCTCATCCGCCAGCAGGCGAAGGGCGGCCCTCACGACCTCGCTCGCATTGGCGAACCGCCCGGACGCGACACGCTCGGCAATGAACGCGTCGTTGCCGGGCGTGAGCGAAATATTGCGTGTCTTGACGGTCGAAGCCATTGAGCAACGTCCGGGCTTTCCGGAGTATTGTCAATAATTGCCAATGAACTTCCTGTCACGATTGGTGCGACCGTGGCCCGGCTCAGCTTGCGTCGGTCGTCGTCCCGCCGGACCGCATGGTGCTGATCCGCCGCCAATGTCAGCCCACCCAAACGGCAGGCTTCCACGCTGGTTCGCGGCCCGGCATCAGCGTCGAGCGATCGACCGGGAGCTTGCGGTCGTTCCAGGCGTTGCTGAAACGGTTCACCGGCCCCAGGTCGACGACACGGAGGTTCCATGCCGATCATCATCAACCACCAGCCGGTCGAGGCGCCCCACGATCCGCGCGTCTCCCTGCTGGATCTGCTGCGCGAACACCTGCACCTCAGCGGCACCAAGATGGGCTGCAACCAGGGTGCCTGCGGCGCTTGCACCGTGCTGGTGGATGGCGAGCGCATCCTGTCCTGCCTGGCGCTGGCCGTGCAATACGAGGGGCGGTCGATCACCACGGTGGAGGGCCTGGCGACCGACGGCGTGCTGCACCCGCTGCAGCAGGCCTTCATCGAGCATGACGGCTTCCAGTGCGGCTACTGCACCCCCGGGCAGATCTGCTCGGCGATCGGCATGGCCGCCGAGCTCGAGCGCGGCGTGCCCAGCGCGGTGACGGCCGACCTGGTGGCCGGTCCCACCGGCCTCACCGGCGACGAGCTGCGCGAACGGATGAGCGGCAATCTGTGCCGCTGCGGCGCCCATAACGGAATCGTCGCCGCCATTGCGGAAACGTTCGAAAGCAAGGCCTTGCAGCTGGAGGCCGCCGAATGACGCCGTTCCGCTTCGACCGCGCGACCGATCCCGCTTCGGCGCTGCGCCTCGGTGCCATCGCCGGCGCCAAGTTCCTCGGCGGCGGCACCAACCTGGTCGACCTCATGCGCGAGACGATCGAGCAGCCGGCAGCGTTGGTGGACGTGACCGCGCTGCCGGATGCGATCGAGGACCACGATGGCGGGCTGCGTCTCGGCGCAGCGGCGCGCAACACGGCGGTGGCGGAGCACGCGGCGGTGCGCCAGCGCTATCCCGCCCTGGCCCGCGCCATCCTGGCCGGCGCCAGCGGCCAGATCCGCAACATGGCCACCGTCGGCGGCAACCTGCTGCAGCGCACCCGTTGCCAGTATTTCTACGACAGCGCCGCGCACTGCAACAAGCGCAGCCCCGGCACCGGCTGCGACGCGATCGGCGGCTTCAACCGCATCCACGCGATCCTTGGCGCGTCCCCCGCCTGTGTGGCGACGCATCCGTCCGACATGTGCGTGGCGTTGGCGGCGCTGGACGCGGTCGTGCAGATCGACGGACCCGGCGGGGCCCGCAGCGTTCCCCTGGCGGATTTCCACCTGCTGCCGGGCGACACGCCGGATCGCGAAACGGTCTTGCAGCCCGGCGAGCTGATCACGGCGATCGACCTGCCCGCGCTGCCGATGGCGGCCCGGTCCACCTACCGCAAGGTGCGGGACCGTTCGTCCTACGCGTTCGCGCTGGTGTCGGTGGCTGCCGCGATCGAGCTGGCCGGTGACGGCACCGTGCAGGATGTCCGCATCGCGCTGGGCGGCGTCGCGGCCAAGCCGTGGCGCGCCAGAACGGCCGAGTCCGCCCTGCGCGGCAAGATGGGAGGCCCCTACGCGTTCGCCGCCGCCGCGGCCGCCGAGATGGCGGAGGCCACGCCGCTCAAGGACAATGGTTTCAAGATCGAGCTTGCCCGCCGAACGATCATGGCGGTGCTGACCGAGCTGACGGAGAAGCAGGCATGAACATCGTCACCGACGCGGCCCAGGCGCTCATGAAGAAGGCGGTCGCGCTCGCGCCCGACAGCTGGATCCCCGGTGGCGTGCCGGACCCGCTCATCGCCCACAAGCACGGGCTGATCGGCTCGCAGGTCTCGCGGCTGGACGGCCGCGACAAGGTCAGCGGCGCGGCCCCGTTCGCAGCCGAGTTCGCGCTGGACGGCATGGCCTATGCCGCGCTTCGCTTCAGCACGGTGGCCCGCGGCCGCATCGACACGATGGACACCGCCGCCGCCGAGGCCGCACCGGGCGTCGCCTTGGTCATGACCTACCGCAATGCGCCCCGGCTCAAGCCGATGCCGATGTTCATGTCTGCCAACAAGGCCTGCGCCGGCGACGATCTGCCGGTCATGCAGGAAGCCGAGATCCACTGGAACGGGCAGCCCATCGCGCTGGTGCTGGCCGAGACGCAGGAGCAGGCGGACCACGCCGCCTCGCTCATCCGCGAGACCTACACCGTCGAGCCGTCGACCACCGCTTTCGCCGACGCCAAGGCTGCCGGGCTGCACCCGGCGAGCTTCATGGGCGAGCCGCTCAAGGCCGAGACCGGCCATCCGGAAGACGCGCTCGCCGGCGCCGCTTTCAAGGTGGACGAGACCTACCGCACCCCGTGGAACAACCACAACGCGCTGGAGCTGCATGCCGTCACGGTGGCGTGGCAGGGCGACAAGCTGCGGGTGCACGACGCCTCGCAATGCGTGGCCTTCACGGCGTGGACGCTGGGCCAGGCCTTCGGCCTGGACGAAACGCAGGTGCACGTGACCTCGCCCTACGTGGGCGGCGGCTTCGGCGGCAAGACGTTGTGGCAGCACCACGCCCTGGCGGCGGCGGCGGCCAAGATGGCGGATCGCCCGGTGCGCCTGTGCCTGTCGCGCGAGGGCGTTTACCGCCTGGTCGGCGGCCGCACGGAGACGGAGCAGCGCGTCGCCATCGGCGCGGACAAAGACGGCAAGTTCCTGTCGATGATCCACACCGGCGTGGTGGCGATGACCGAGCACAACAACATGCCGGAGCCGTTCATCACGCCAACCATGGCGCTGTATGCGGCGGAGAACCTCAAGCTCTCCGTCGAGACCGCGCACATGGACATGCTGGCCAACACCTTCATGCGCGCGCCGGGTCACGCGCCGGGCAGCTTCGCCAGCGAATCCGCGGTCGACGAGTTGGCCGACAAGATGGGCATGGATCCGATCGAGCTGCGGATCCGCAACGAGCCCGACAAGGATCCGGCCAAGGGCTTGCCCTTCTCCATGCGCAACCTGGTGCAGTGCTACCGCGACGGCGCCGAGCGCTTCGGCTGGAGCGAGCGCGCCGCGCCCGCGACCCGGCGCGAGGGCGAATGGCAGGTCGGCCTCGGCATGGCCACCGCGACCTACCCCTACCAGCGCATGCCGGGCGGGGCCGCGCGGCTGACGATCCGGGCGGACGGCACCGCCACGGTGGTGACCGGCGCGCAGGAGATGGGCATGGGCACCGCCACGACCACCGCGATGGTGGTGGCCGAACGCCTCGGCCTGCCGCTCGAGAGCGTGTCGGTGGAATACGGCGACTCCACCCATCCCGGCGTCATCCTCGCCGGCGGCTCTCAGCAGACGGCCGCGATCGGCGCCGCCGTGATCGCAGCCCATCGCAAGCTGATGGCCGAGCTGCTCAAGCTGGCCGGCAACGACTCCCCGCTGGCCGGGCTCGACCCGGACAAGCTGGCCAACCAGGATGGCGGCCTGTGCGACGTCGATAACCCGTCGCGCCGCGAGAGCTACGCCTCCATTCTCGGCCGCGCCGGCCGGCCGGAGGTGTCGGCGGAGGCCGAAGCGTCCCGCCCGCTCGAGTCGGGGCACTGGTCGATGCACTCCTACGGCGCGGTGTTCGCGGAAGCCCGCGTCAACGTCGTCACCGGCGAAGTACGGGTCAGCCGCATCCTCGGCGCCTTCGATTGCGGCCGCATCCTCAACGCCAAGACGGCGGCGAGCCAGTTCCGCGGCGGCATCATCATGGGCCTCGGCCAGGCGCTGATGGAGGAAACCCAGATCGACGAGCGCACCGGCCGGATCATGAATCCGTCTTTGGCGGAGTATCACGTCCCCGTGCACATGGACGTGCCGGAGATCGACGTGATCTGGACCGACATCGCCGATCCGCACGCTCCCATGGGGGCGCACGGCGTGGGCGAGATCGGCATCACCGGCGTTGCGGCCGCGGTGGCCAATGCGGTCCATAACGCGACCGGCAAGCGCATCCGCGACCTGCCGATCACGCTCGACAAGCTGATGTGAGGCGACCCGGCGCGATGGCCCGTATCCTCCGTTACGGGTCGATCGCGTCGGTCCTGCTGCTGATCGGCGCCGCGATGTGGCTCTACACGCCCGACCTGAAACGGGCCGATCTGGTGGCGCGCTACGGCCAGGCCCCTTCCGCCTTCGTCGACGTCGCCGGGATCACGCTGCACGTGCGCGACACCGGCCCGCGCGACGCGCCGGCCGTCCTGTTGCTGCACGGCTTCGGCGCCAGCCTGCATACCTGGGACGGGTGGGCCGCCGCGTTGGAGCGGGATCACCGGGTCCTCCGGATCGACCTGCCCGGCTTCGGCCTGACCGGGGCGGACCCGACCGGCGACTACACCGATGCGCGCACGGTCGCCGTCCTGCTGGCGTTGCTGGACAAGCTCGGCCTCCCGCGCGTCAGTCTGGTGGGGCATTCGATGGGTGGGCGGTTCGCCTGGGAGTTCGCCGCCGCCCATGCCGAGCGGGTGGACAAGCTGGTCTTGATCTCGCCCGACGGCTTCGCGAGCCCCGGGCGCGACTATGGCGCGCCGCCCTCCGTCCCGCTCCTGCTGCGCGCGCTGCCCTTCGTGCTGCCGGACGCGATGCTGCGGGCCTCGCTGCAGGGCGCCTATGCCAACCCGGCAATCCTGACTCCGGAGCTCTACGCCCGCTATCGCGACCTCATGCGCGCGCCGGGCGTCCGCGCCGCGATCGTGGCGCGGACCGGCCAGCACGTGTTGCGCGACCCGGTGCCGCTGCTCGGACGCATCGAAGCGCCGACGCTGCTGCTGTGGGGCGAGGCGGATCGTATGATCCCGTTCACCAACGCCGCCGATTACCAGCGCGCGCTGCCGCACGCGACCGTGGCGCCGCTGCCGGGCGTGGGGCACATTCCGCAGGAAGAAGCGCCGGACAGCGTGGCGACCGTGCGGGCGTTTCTCGACGGTGGGCTTTGAGAGGGATCGGGATGGCACATCAACTGATGTTCGGCAGCGAGCTCACGCTGAGCAATTTCGGCGAGATCGACGCCGCGGCGCTGCGCGAGGCGCGGGTCGACCTGGCCGCCGCCCTGCGCGCCGCCGCGCGCCACGGGCTGGAGGAAGGGATCTGCAACCACTTCTCCGCCATGGTGCCGGGGCGCGACGACCTGTTCCTGGTCAATCCCTACGGCCTGGCGTTCAGCGAGGTCACTGCCTCGAGCCTGCTGGTCTGCGACTTCGACGGCCAGGTGATCGAGGGAGAGGGTACGCCGGAAGCGACCGCCTTCTTCATCCACGCCCGCGTGCACCAGCGCGTCCCCCGCGCGCGCGTCGCCTTTCACACGCACATGCCGAACGCCACCGCGCTCTGCATGGTGACGGGCGAGCCGCTCCTCTGGGCCGGACAGACCGCCCTGAAATTCTACGGCCGCACCGCGGTGGACGACAGCTATAACGGGCTGGCGCTCGACGGCGACGAAGGCGACCGCATCGCCGCCAGCCTGGGCGACGCCGACGTGGTGTTCATGCGCAACCACGGCGTCATGGTCACCGGCCCGACCATCGCGGCGGCGTGGGACGATCTGTATTATCTCGAGCGCGCCGCCGACGTGCAGATCCGGGCCATGAGCACGGGCCGTACGCTCTGCCCCGTCGACCCGGAGACGGCCCGGCGCACGGCCGCACAGATGCGCGGCGGCGACGACGAGAGCGCGCGGCTGCATCTGGAGAGCATCAAGCGCACGCTGATGCGCACCGACCCGAGCTTCGCCGATTGACCGACGCTCCGCTCCTGCTGCTGTTCACGGCCGTCACCGTGCTCACGACGGCGGCAACCCTGGCGTTGATGGTCCGGCAGGCCCGGCACGTGGCGCGGCACCGCGACGCCGTGCCGACCGCCTTCGCCGACCAGGTGAGCCCGGCCGAGCACGCGCGCGGGGCCGATTACGAGCGGGCGCGGCTGCGGTTGCGCGCGGCCGAGGCCGGGCTCGGGCTGGTCACGACGCTGGCCTGGGCCTGGTGGGGCTACGACGCGCTGTTCGGCGCGGTCGTGTCCGCCGCGGGCCCCCTGATGGGCCACGGGATCGGGCAGGGGGTGGCGTTCATCGTCGCGGTGGGGGCCGTGTCGGCGCTGATCGGGCTGCCGCTGGCGGCGCTGCGCACCTTCGGGGTGGAGCGACGGTTCGGCTTCAACCGCACCACGCCGGGGCGCTTCGTGGCGGACCGGCTGAAGGGCGCCGTGCTCGGCCTGGTCGTGGCGGTGCCGCTGCTGTTCGGCGTGCTGTGGTTGATGCGCCAGCCCGGGCCGTGGTGGGTGTGGACCTGGCTCGGCCTGGTCGCGGTGTCGCTGGGCACGGCGCAGCTGTTCCCGCGCTGGATCGCGCCATTGTTCAACAAGTTCACGCCGTTGGAGGGCAGTCTTCGCGAACGGATCGAGGCGCTGCTGCAGCGATGCGGCTTCGCGGCGGCCGGGCTGTTCGTGATGGACGCGTCCCGCCGCTCGGCGCATGGCAACGCGTATTTCACCGGCTTGGGCCGCAGCAAGCGCATCGTCCTGTTCGATACGCTCATCGCCCAGAACAGCGAGGCGGAACTGGAGGCCGTGTTGGCCCACGAACTCGGCCATTTCAAGCTGCGGCATATCTGGAGCGGCATGGCGCGCTCGGTGGTCATCCTGTTCGCCGGCTGCTTCGCGCTCGGCGTGCTGGCGCACCAGCCCTGGCTGCTGCCCGGCTTCGGCATCGCGCACCGCGACGACGCCCTGGCCCTGCTGGTCTGCCTGCTGTTGTTCCAGATGGCCGACCCGGTGCTCTCCCTGCTCAACAACGCCATCAGCCGGCGGCACGAGTTCCAAGCCGACGATTTCGCCCGCCGCATGGTCGGCGCGACCCCCATGGCCTCCGCGCTGATCCGCCTGTCCCGCGACAATGCGAGCACGCTCACCCCCGACCCGCTCTACGCGCTGGTCAATTTCAGCCACCCGCCGGTCCCGCTCCGCGTCGCGCGGCTGCTCGAGCCCAGCCGCTAGAACGACATCCCGGCCATGCCGAAGCGGCGCGGGCTGTGGTAAGGGCGGGTCCATGAGAGAAAGCCCGTCCGGCTGGGCCGTCGCCGTGGATCTTCGCTGCCTCCAGGATGAGAACTACGCCGAGCGGGGCGTCGGCCGGCACGCCTGCGCGCTGCTGCGGGCGGCGCCGCCGGGCGTGCGGCTCGTCGGCATCATCGATCCCGCCTTGCCCCCGCCGATCGCGGCAGCGGCGGCCACCCTGCACGCGACGGTCCCGAACGCCTACGCTGCGCAGGCGCGAGGGGAGGGCCCGCTCGCCGCCTTTGTCTCGCTCTCCCCGGTCACGCACGATCCGCTCCTCACCGCCCGCCTCGCCGCCGATCCGGCGCTGTTGCGCGCGGCCGTGGTCTACGATTTCATCCCGCGGCGCGAGCCGGAGCGATACCTGCCCAACCCGGCCGCTCGCGTGGCCTATGCCACCGCGCTGAGCTGGCTCCGCCGCTTCGACCTGTTCCTGCCGATCTCGCAGGCCACCGCGGACGAAATCGGCCCCGTGCTGGGCGCGCCGGCCGCTGCGATCGCGCTGACCGGGGCCGCGCTGGACGAGCGCTTCGAGCAGATCGCGCCGGCCCGGGCGGGTCGGACGCCCCGCCACCTGCTGGTGGTCGGCGGCGGCGATCCGCGCAAGAACCCGGAGGTGGTGATCCGCGCCCATGCGAGGAGCCGCACGCTGCAGCGGATGGGCGTGGAGCTGGTGGTGGCCGGCAGCTACGGCCGACCCGATGCGGCAGCGTTCCAGGCGCTGGCCGGCGCCTGCGGCGGCGACCCGGCGCTCGTCCGCGTACCCGGTCATGTCAGCGACGAGCAGCTGTTCCGCGGTTTCGCCGACGCCTACGCCGTCGTGTGTCCATCGCGAGACGAGGGGTTCTCCCTGCCGGTGGTGGAGGGCATGGCCGCCGGGCTGCCGAGCCTGGCCTCCGACATCCCGGCGCATCGGGAACTGGTCACCGACCCGGCGCTCCGCTTCGCGCCGGAGGACGACGCGGCGCTGCTGCCCTTGCTCGAGCGTGCGGTGACGGATCCGGCGTGGCGGGCGGGGGTGGTGGCGAGCCAGGCGGCGGTCTGGCCGCGGTTCCGCGCCGACGCGGTGGGGGCACGCTTCTGGCAGCCGATCCTGCAGCGATTGGAGGCCGGGTTACGACGGCCCGCCGTCAATCGCGGGCGCCGGCCGCGGGTCGCGGTGCTGTCGCCGATGCCGCCGGAACGCTCCGGCGTGTCCGATTATACGGCGGCCACCTGCGTCGAATTCGGCAAGCTGGTCGAGCTCGACGTCTTCTCGGGCGCCGGCCATTCGGTGTCGCCGCCGGGTGTGGACCGCATGCTGCCGCTGAACGCGCTGCCGCACCTGCGGCCCCGGTACGACCGGGTGGTGAGCGTGGTGGGCAACTCGCATTTCCATCTCAAGCTGTTCGACTACATGCGCCGCTACGGCAGCGCCTGCATCGCGCACGACGCCCGCATGATCGGCTTCTATCGCTACCTGCTGGGGATCGAGCACTCGCTGGCCGTCGCCGCGCGCGAGGTCGGGCGCCCCGTCAGCGAGGCGGAACTGGAAAGCTGGATCGCCGACGAGGCGTCGCTCAAGGCGCTGTTCCTCGGCGAGATCGCGGCGACGGCGAGCCCGAGCATCGTGCATTCCCCGGTAACGGCCACCCTGTTCGAGGAGCGTTACGGCGTGCGTCCGGCCTATCTCCCGTTCAGCATCTACCGTCCTTGGACGACGGATCAGTTGAGCGCGCCGGCGCGGGCGGCGGCGCGGGAGCGGCTGGGCGTCGGGCCGGGCCAGATCGTGATCGCCACCTTTGGTTACGTTCAGGAGACCAAGGCGCCGGAGGATTGCGTCTGGGCGCTCGAGACCCTGCGGCACTGGGGGTTCGACGCCCGGCTCGATTTCGTCGGCAGCACGGATTACCAGTCGGACAAGGGCGTGCGCTTGAGGGCGCTGATCGCCCGGTTGGGACTCGGCCACAAGGTCCGTTTCGCGCCCAGCTACGTGCCGGAGCAGACCTACGGCGATTACCTGGTCGGCGCGGATCTCGCGATCCAGCTACGCACGTATGGGTTCGGTGCGCTGTCGGGCGGCTTGCTCGACTGCGCCGCCGCGGGGTTGCCCACGGTGACCAACAATTCGCTGGGCGAGGCGGTCGGCACCCCGACGAGCTATGTCAGCCGCATCCCGGACGCGATCAGCCCGCCTTTGCTGGCCGAAGCGTTGGCCAACCTGCTGGAAGACGGGCCGAGCCCCACTCGGCGCGAGGCCGAGCGGGCGGAGTTCTCCGACCAGCGCAGCTTCCGCCGCTACGCTGCGTCGTTGTGCGAGGTGCTGGGCCTATGACGGTGGGGTCGCTTTACCTCGACGTGACCGAGGTGGTGCAGCATCCGCTCCGCAGCGGCATCCAGCGCGTGGAGCGGGAAGCGATCCGGCATTGGGCGGGACCGATGCCGACGCCTTGCGTGATCGATGCTGGCGGCCGGGTCGTCCGCCTCGCCGGCGCCGTCTTGGACGTGTTGCAGGCCGACACGGACGGCAGCCCGGCGGCACGGGCGGTGGAACGGGAGAAGTTGGCAGCCTTGCGGCATGCCGGCAGCCCGGTCGCCGACGACGCGGTCGGCCGCCTACTCAACCTGGAACTGTTCTTCGCCGCCAGCCGGGCCGACGCCTACCTCCGCCTCGCCGGACGCGGCGTGCCGGTGCTGTTCTACATCTACGATTTCCTGCCCTTCCTGCGTCCCGAGCTGTTCGAGCCCAGCACACCGCAGGCCTGCATGCACTTCCTCCGCGCCGTGCGCAGTGCAGGCGACCGGGTCGCCTTCCTGAGCAGGAGCACGCGCGACGACTTCGCGCGGCGGATCGCCCGACGCCCGCCGCCGGCCGCCGGATGGCCCGTGTTCGACCCGGGTGCCGACGGGCTGGGCCTCGAGCGGCAGGTGTTTCGGCCGGACCGCCGAAGCTTCGTCTCCATCGGCACGATGGAGCGGCGCAAGAACACGGAAGCGGTGCTGGACGCGTTCGATTTGCTGCACGCGCGTGGCGTCCCGGCCGAGCTGGTCCTGGCCGGCCGCATCGCGCCGGGGCAGGACCGGGTGCGCGCGCTGGCGGCGCAGGGCCATCCCCGCCTGCGCGTGCTGGAAGAGCCGACGGACGAAGCGCTGCGGGCCGTGTTGCGCGAGGCGCGGGCCGTGGTGATGCCGAGCGAGGCGGAGGGGTTCGGCCTGCCGCCCTACGAGGCGGCGCATGCCGGTATCGCCGCCATCGCGAGCCGCCACCTCCCAAGCGCGGCCTTGCTGACATCCGGTGCGCTTCTGCTCGATCGGATGGATCCCCCGTCCATCGCGGCGGCCGTCGAGTCGTTACTGGACGATGACGTCGCGGCCGAGCTGTGGCAGGCGGCGGCCGGGCTGCGCCTGCCGGTCTGGCAGGATTTCGGGCGCGGACTGTCCGCCTGGGCCCGGCAGGATGCAGGGTGAGTTGCGACGTTCCGGCATGAACGTACTGTATTTCACGGTTGTGCCGCTTGCCGGCGCGACAAACGGTGGCAGCCTCTGTTGCCGCAACCACGTGCAGCGCCTCGCGGCCGATCCGGGCGTGGCGCTCACCGTCATGGTGGCCGGTCCTGCGGGAGACCGGGAGGCAACCGAAGCCTTTCTCGATGGGTTGGGGATCCAGCGTCGCTACTTCCAGCCGTTCCGCACCGACAACGTCCATCACGAGCGCAACACGCTCCGTTCGATCGCCGAGTTCGCGGCCAAGGCGGTCTTCCAGTTCCCGTGGGAGATCGCGGCGCTGAACCAACCGCACATCCAGGAAGGCATCGATTGGGCGGTCAAGGGCTACGGGATCGAGGTCGTCGTCATTGATTACCACTCGAGTGCCTTGTTCCTGAAGCTGCCGCTCACCGGCGCGCGCACGGCGGTGGTGAAGCTCAATCGCGAAGGGGAATTCTACTCGGATCTCATCCGCGCGGGGAACACCCGGCACGGCTCGCTGACCCGCGGCATCAGCTTGCGCCGGGCGCAACGGTTCGAACGGCGGGTGGACCAGACGGTGGACAAGGTGGTCGTGATCGGGGCGCCCGACTTGCCAAGATACCCGGTCCGGTCACCGCCCGCGTGCATTTCCCCGTTCCTGGACCCGCGGGCGCGGCAGTGGCGGTATGCCGGCCGGGGCGAGCTGTTCTTCATCGGCGACATCGGGCACTTCCCCAACCACGAGGCGGTCGAGTGGATCGCCACCCGGCTTGCGCCGGCGCTGCAGCGGCAAGGGTGCACGGCGACCATTACTGTCGTCGGCGCGGCGGCGGACCAGGTGCCGGAAAGCTGGCGTCAAGCCAACGTCGCCTATCTCGGACGGTCTACGCGCGAGGATGTGGAGGACCGCTTCCTCCATTCCGACCTGATGCTCTGCCCCGTGTTCAATGATTACGGGGTGAAGTTCAAATCGCTTGAGGCCCTCGCTTACGGCATCCCGCTGCTTGCCTCGTTGCAGACGCTGCTCGGCCTACCGTACCTGCGGGAGACACCAAGCATCGACCTTCGGGCGCCGGACGCGGTCGCGGAGACGATCGCGGGATTGGTGGGCCAACCCGCGCGGCTGGAAGCCTTGAGCGCGCAGCAGAGGGCACAACAGGACGCCTTTATCGCCACTCAGGGCACGATCTGGTCCGAAACGCTGGCCGCACCTTCCGCCTGATGGGCATCGGCGGGTCAGCCGTCGCGTTCGCCGGCAATGCCCTCCATGGCCAAGGTGAGTAGCGTATCTTCCAACAGCTTGCCAAACTGCCGGATCTCGGTCTGCAACTCGGCGATACGCGGGTCGGGCGGCGCCGCAGCAGGTGGCGGTATGGGCGGCATCGGGCGGGCCGCGGCGTGGGCCAGTTCCTCGCCGAGGCGGCCGAGCCGCGCATCGAGCTGCCGGAACTCGGCCTGGAGTTGCAGGGTGAGGAAAGCGCGCAGGCGCAAGGCGGCCGGCCGGCCGAGCGGCCGGAATGGGCGATAGGCGACCCAGGCGGCTCGCTTGGCCAGCGAGCGGCGCGGAGGCGGAACGGCAGGACCAGCTGCGCTCGGCGCCGCTCCGGCCGATGCCTCGGACGGAGGAGGAGGGGCGAGAAGGGCAGCCTCTTCCGGCGGGACGGGCGGAATAGGCGTGCCGCGCAGGCGTCGCAGCAGGCGAGCCAGCGGCAACACGGCGCGCAACGCGGCCGGCCCGTCCGGCCATTGCAATTCACGGAGGAGCCGACGCAGCCGGGCCGCCTCGCTACGCAGCGGTGCCAGCGAGTCTCGTTCGCGGGCCACGGCCTCGAGCCGAGCTTCTAGGGTGCCGACGGCCCGTTCGCGGTCGAACCGGGCCGCCGTGCACTGCGCTTCCAGATCCGCGACTTGGCGACGGAGTTCGGCGGCCTGGAAGGCATGCGCTTCGGCGACCGCGGTGATCGCGGCATTCTGTTCGGCGGGCAGCGCGTCCAGGCGTCGCCGCACGGCCGCGAGCTGGTCGTGCGCCTCGCTCAACGCTTGTTGGAGTCCCGCGGCCTTCACGCGGTCGGCGGCGTGAAGCTGCTCGTGCTGGGCCCGCTCGTCCCCGTGTTCGGCCCGGGCTGCGGCCAGTTCGGCGGCCAGTGCGTCCCCTCGCGCCTGTGCGCTGGCCACCTGTGCTTCGGCGGCGGCGAGCCGTGGATCGTAGCGCTGGAAGCCGTCCAGCACGTTGACCGGCATGTCGAAATGCCGGAGCAGGTCGGCGCGTTCCTCGGGAACGTAGAAGCAGTTGATGCCATCGAAATAGGCCCGGCGGTAGCCGCCCTCGATCAGGCGCGGCTCCCAGCGCGCATTGTCCAGCACGGTGCTGCGGGGCTTGGTGGCCTCGATCACCAGGACCGTTGGCCGGATCGCCCGCCAGTCGGTGGACCCGATGATGGCGTCCTCGGCCCCTTCCGCATCGATCTTCAGGAACGCGATCGGCCGGCCTTTCGCATACCGGTCGAGGATGTTGCCCAGCGTGTCGCACGCGACGGTGCGGTAGGTGATCGTGACCGGGCCCGCTTCCGCTTCGCTTCCTGCGGGAGCGTCCGGCTCCACGTGCGAGAGCCCGGCGTACCAACCCGGATGCTGGGCGAAGCTGACGCTGCCCGCATGGTCGAGCACGGCCATCTGGAGATTGATGTCGCGGGGGCGTGCCGCAGCTAGTTCGGCGAAGATCTCGCCGGGTTCGATGTTCAGCCCGTCCCAACCACGATCGTAGAACGCCTTGGTGACTGAATCCTGCACGGGATGGTAGGCGCCGATGTCGACGTAGAACGCGTAGTGCTCCCCCGCGAAGACGCGATGAAGCAGCACGTCCTCGAAGTTCTGCGCATACGAGACGATGCCCATGGGCGGGGTCGCTAGACGATTTCGATTTCGGGGAACGGGAAGATCATGCGTCCGCCGCCCGCCAGGAACTCCGCCTCGCGTTGCATGATGCCTTCCTTGAAGTGCCAAGGCAGCACCAAGTAGTAGTCCGGCTTCATCGCCTTCACCTCGGCCTCCGAGGCGATCGGGATGTTGGTGCCCGGAGTGAACGCGCCAAACTTGTCCGGATTGACCTCCGCGATCACCGGCAGCTCCGCCGTCGTGATGCCGCAGAACTGCAGCACGACGTTGCCCTTGGTGGAGGCGCCGTAGCCGGCGACCATCTTGCCGTCCGCCGCGAGCGTCTTGAGCAGTCGCATCAGGTCGGCACGGTGCCGGTAGACCCGGTCCTCGAACTCGCGATAGGGCCGCGGGGTGTCGAGGTTCATGCGCTGCTCCTGACCAAGCAGCCAGTCCAGCACGGCGCGCTCGCCCTCGCGCCCGTCGCTCTTGCGCACCGCGGAGATGGCGAAACTGCCACCATTGATGCCGTTCAGCTTGACGTCCACCGCGCGCAGCCCGGCGGCATCGAGGATGCGGTTGACGACGCCGAGCGAGTAATACTCGAGGTGCTCGTGGCACACCGTGTCGTAGCTGGTCATCCGCAGCATGGACGGCATGTAGCTCTGCTCGAAATGCCAGACGCCGCCCGGTGCCAGGACCTGCTCGATCTCCCGCGCGAAGGCGATCGGATCCTCCAGATCGTAGAACATGGCGATCGAGGTCACGAGCTTGGCCGGCTTGCCGCCCGCCTTGCGATAGGCCTCGGCGGAGAAGAAGTCGGGCACGAGGGTGATGTCGTCGGGGTAGTATTGCCGGAACTTGGCGCCGGTCGGGTCGATGCCGGTGCGCTGCAGCGACGGCGTGGCGTATGCCTTGAGCGACGTGCCGTCATTGCTGCCGATATCCAGCACGGCGTCGCCTGCGGAAAGCCCGGCGAAGCGCTCCAACTGCGCGACCTTGGTCGACAGATGCCGCACCATGCTGGCGTTCAGCCCGGAACGGTAGCCATAATTCTCGCCATACATCTCGCCGAGATCGTAGGAATGCGCCAGCTGCAGCAATCCGGATTCGGGGCACCACACCAGGCGCAACGGTCCCGTGGTGATCGGTTCGTCCACGCGCTTGGGGAACACGCCCGTCAGCGCCTGGCGGCCCAGGTCCAGCACGTCGATCAGCGTGCGGCCGCCGCCCACGCGGCATTGCTCGATGGCGGTATATCTGTCCATGCTGGGCCGTTCTCCTATGACGCCGCGCTACATAGTGACCGGGGCGATGCGTTGTCGAGACGGGCGGCGCGCCCCGGCCTGCCGGAGCGGACGTGCTAGCCCGCCGGGGCGGACGTGCTGGTCCGCCGGGGCGGACGTGCTAGCCCGCCGGGGCCGGGCCGTGCCAAAAGGCCGGCATGAACGTGGCAGACATCATGACGCGCGACGTCGAGTTCGTGCTTCCGACCGCGACGGTGGCGGAGGCGGCGATGGCGATGGGCGATCTCAGCGTCGGCGCGCTGCCGGTGGGCTCGGAGAGCGATCTGCAGGGCATCCTGACCGATCGCGACATCCTGTTCCGCGTCGTGGCCGTGGGCGGCAGCAACTCGGAGGTGCTGGTGGGCGACGTCATGACGCCGACCATCTTCTCCTGCCGCCAGGAGGATCGGCTCACCACCGCGCTCGATCTCATGGCGGCCCGCAACGTGCGCCGGCTGCCGGTGCTGGACAGCAACGGCACCGTGGTCGGCCTGGTCACGCTGGCGGACCTGTCGCGCCACCTGCTGCTGCAGAGCGAAACGGTGCAGGAAGCCGTGCGGGCGATCTCCGGCCCGACGGTCTGAGACCGCCTAGGCCGTTCTACTGCGCGGCGCCGAACTGGCTGTGGAGCCGGGTCAGCGTGTCGGCCGGGATCTTGAGCCGGACGGCGAGATAGCGCAGCCAGCTCTGCCCGGCCTCGTCGTGCCGGTCCGCGCCCAACAGCGAGGCGGCGTAGAACAACGAGACCACGTGCGCGTCGCGGACCTGGTGCAGCAACTCATCCAGGCTGAGCGGCCGCTCCAGCGCGCGCGCCAGGAAGCTCGGGTCGGTCGATTGCAGCTGCACGCCCGACAGCACGCCGCGCAGTCGGCGCTCGGCTGTCTCGTCGAATGGCCCGCTCGCCCGCGCGGCCAGGATCGCGGCCCCGATCAGCAACTCCGTCCGTTGATCGTCCAGGTGGCCCAGCGCGGTGGGCGGTGGGCCGAGCAGTTGCTGCCGATTGCGGGCGTGGCCGAACATCACCTTGGCGGCCAGCACCGCCATCGGCTCCGTTTCGCCCGGCGGGGCCGCGCGCTCCGGCCTGCTCGGGTCGGCGACCCAGCCCAGGGCGGCCAGGCTCCGGTGCCAGGCCGCCGACTGCACGATCCGCGTCACCAGCCCACGCCGCGGTTCCTCCGTCATGCGCCCCACACCCACCGGATGGCAGCGGTGCCGCAGAGCAGCAGCGTCATCGTGGCCAGCGCCGTCCAGCGCCACTGCGCCAGCCATTGCGCGCGCCACTGCCCCCGTTCCTGGTTGCGTCCTTGCGCGATCCGCCGGCCCGGAGGTGGCACCAAGGCGGCCACCGGGCCGCGCTGGTCCAGCATGTCCACCGACGCGCCGACCGCGACCGCCATCAGCAGCGCATCGGTCGGCTGGTTCGCCGCCGTCGCCAGCGCCACGATGAACGGCGCCATCAGCAGGATTGCCGCCACCGAGCCGAACAGTTCCGCCGCGATCATGGCCGCCGCGATCGCCGCCGCGATCGCCCCGGTCGTCGGAAGGGCGACTGCGTAGGGCGCCAGCGCGTCCACCAACGCCTGCGCCGCAGCGCTTTCGTGCAGGGCACTGGCTAGCGGCAACAGGCTGGCCAGCATGACCAGCCCCGGCCACGGCACGATCTCGTAGGTATCGCTCAGCGGCACGACCTGGCACAGCACCAGCGCCAGCACGCCCGCCAGCGTGGCCAGCCATAGCGGCAGCAGGCCGGCCGCCGCGATCGCGAGCGCGGCCAGCAGGATCACCAGCGGCAGCGCCGCCAGCCGCCGCTGCCCGAGGCGAAGCCGCCGCTCGGCCAAGGTGAGGCAGCCCATGCCGGCCAGGGTGGGGCCGAGGCTGTCCGTCTCGGCGGCCAGCACCAGGATGTCGCCCGCACGCAGCTTGGTACGCCGGAGCCGCCCGGGCAAATGGTCGTCGTTGCGGCCGATGCCGAGCAGGTGCAGCCCGCTGGCGAGCATGGCGCGGGTGGGTGGCGGCCGGCCGATCAACTCGGAGCTTTGCGTCACCACGGCTTCCGCCAGCATCACCCCGGTCAAACTCGAAAGGCGCAGCAGCGGCCCGTCCGCGGGTTGGACGCCGAACCGCTCGAGCAGCCGGTGCAGGTCGCCGGGCTCGCAGTCGAGCACGACCACGTCGCCGGCCTCCAGCGCCCAGTCCGGCCGTGCGGGAAACCGGCGGAAGCCCTCGCGCACCAGCGCCGTGACCCGGAACGCGTGGTCGGCCTGGGCCTCCAGCGCCGCCACCGTCCGGCCCGTCAGCGGCGAGCCCGGCGGCACCGCGAGTTCGGTGGAGAAGCTCTTGGCGCGGCGGAGCTGATCGGTCGGGTTGGCGGTCGGCGCATCCCCGCCCCGCCGGGTCAGCACGGCGCCTCCTGCGGTCAGCACCAGCCCGACCCCCAACAGGATCGCGCCTGCCGGCAGGAAATCGAGCACACCGAACGGTTCGCCGAGTTGGTCGGAGCGGACGGCCGACACCAATAGGTTCGGCAGGCCGCCGGCCACCGTCAGCGTCCCGCCGAGCAGGCAGGCGCCGTTGAGCAGCACGCCCGGCAGCCCGGCGCGTTCGCCGTTCTCCTCCAGCCGGAACACCCGCGCCAGCGCCGTCCGCGTGCCGACCCGGCCGGAGATGGCCGCCAGCAACGCCACGCCGATCCCGCTGGCCAGCAGCACCGGAGCGGTGAGTCGCCAGCGCCGGGCCAATGCACTACGCGGCACGTCGACGATGCCGGAGCGATGCACGGCGGCGGCCAGCACGGCCAGTGCGGCGACCGTGACCACGACCGGGTTGGCGAAGCCGTCCAGCGCGCGGTCGGCCGGCACCAGGCCGCCCGCGACGGCGAACACGAGCGCGAGCACTGCGACCCCGTCCGCCCGCATCGCGCGCGTCGCCAACAAGGCCAGCGTCACCACCGCGAGCCCCCCCGGCAACACGGCCGCGCCCCACCCCGACTCCATCCCGCGCTATCCCACCCACACTGACAATTCGGCCCGCACCCCAACCGCTGAGCCGGCGTTGTAGCGCCGGAGTTGGAAAACGCCCCGGCGTTTCTTCACGCCGGAACTGGAGAAACGCATGTCGCCCGTGGAGTTGCTCACCGGACTGGTCGCCGTCTGCGTCTTGCTGGCGCTGATCGCGCGCGCCGTGGGCACGCCGCCGGCGGTGGCGCTGGTGCTGGGCGGCATGATCCTGGCCGTCATCCCCGGGGCCCCCGCCCTGGAGCTCGATCCGCACCTGGCGCTCGCGGTTTTCCTGCCGCCGCTGCTGCAGGCCAGCGCCTACCGGACCGACTGGGAAGCGTTCCGCCTGGCGCTGCGCCCGATCCTGTTGCTGGCGCTGGGCGCGGTGCTGTTCACCACGGCGGCCATCGCGGTGGTGTTGCACGCGCTGGTGCCGGACCTGCCCTGGGGTGCGGCGATCGCGTTCGGCGCCATCGTCGCGCCACCCGACGCGGTGGCGGCCACGGCCGTGCTGAAGACCACGCCCATCCCGCGGCGCCTGGTGACGATCCTGGAGGGCGAGAGCTTGCTGAACGACGCGTCGTCGCTGATCATCTACCGGTTCGCGGTGGTGGCGACCGCGGTCGGCGGCGTGGATCTGGTGGCGGCCGGGTCGTCCTTCGTGGTGTCCGCTTTGGGCGGCGCGCTGGTGGGCGGGGTGATCGGCACGGCGGTGATCGCGATGGCGCGACGGCTGGACGACACGCTGCTGGAGATCGCCGCACTCGCGCTGGCGGGCTTCGCGAGCTATTTCGCGGCCGAGCTGTTCCACACCTCCGGCGTGCTCGCGGCGGTGGCGTGCGGGCTGGTGATCGGCCGCTCGCAGCACGAGGCACTGTCGGCGCGCACCCGGCTGGAGAGCGCGGCGGTGTGGAACTTCATCGAGTTCGTGCTGACCGGGCTGGTGTTCATCCTGATCGGGCTACAGCTGCGCGCCGTGCTGGAGCGGTTGGGCGAGTTCGGGGCCTGGCGCCTGGCCGGGTTGGCGCTGGCGACGTCGGTGACGCTGATCGCCAGCCGGTTCGTGTGGGTATTCGGCTCGGCGGGCATCGCGGCGATCCTGCCGCGGCGGCTCCGGTTCGGGCCGGCGGCGCTGCCGATCTCGCACCTCACGATCATTTCTTGGGCGGGGATGCGCGGCGTGGTGAGCCTGGCCGCCGCGGTGGCCCTCCCGGCGGATTTCCCGGGTCGCGACCTCATCGTGTTCCTGGCCTTCAACGCGATCCTGGTCACGCTGGTGCTGCAGGGCACCACGCTGGGCAAGCTGATCAACGTGCTGGGCGTGTCGGAGGACGCGGAGGCGCATGGGGCGCGGCGGGAGGCGGAGGTGCGGCTGGCTGCGGCGCAGGCGGCGCTGACCCTGGTGGAGAACCGGCTCTACAACGGCCGCGTGCTCGGCCTGCCGGATGCGGACATGCTGCGTGAACACCGCCGCCGGGTCGACCTGGCGCGGGCGATGAGCCTTGGTGAGAGCCTGGCGGCCCGCCAGCGCCGCGCGCGGGTGGAGCTGGAGCTGGAGGCCGTGCAGGCAGCCCGGCGCGCCGTGCTGGACCGCGAGCACTTGCTGGATGGCGAGGAGCTGCAGGCGATCGAGGAGGAGTTCGATTTCGAGGAGAACCGCCTGTCCCGCACGCTGCGCCCGGTTTGAGCCTCAGCCGCGTCGGTCGAGCCGGATCAGTCCGTCGGCCCGTCGCGGCACAGGCTGGCGGCGTGGGCGAGGGTGGCGGCGATGCGGGTCGCGACGGCGGGGGAGGTGTTGACGTAGATGGGGCTGGGGTGGGCCATGGTCAGCACGGCCACCGCGGGGCGGAGCTCGCGCAACAGCGGCTCGGCCCGTTGGGCGACCCGGCCGGACAGGACGGCGACGCGCAGATGCGGCAGCATCGCCAAAAAGCCCGGCAGCAGCGCGAGCCCGGCGGCGATCTCGGCCGGGCGCGGCGCGCGGTTGCGGGCGCCCTCGGCATGAATGAGCCAGGGCACCACGTTCCACAGGATCGTGTGGCGGCGATCGATCTGGGCGGCGGCGAGGAACCGGGTGAGGTTGCGGGCGGTGCCGGTCGGGTTGTCGCGGGAGACGACCCGGGGCAAGGGGCCGCGCGGGCCGGGGGTCTCCAGCAGGATCAGCAGGCGGGCGCCGGTGCCGCCGTCGAGCGGATCGGCATGCGGCGTGGGGCCGAATCGGGCTTCGACGTCGCGGCGATAGGCTTCCAGCGGGGCGAAGCGCGGGTCGGTCAGGACGCCTCCTCCTCCGCCTCGGTCTGCGCGACCTGCACCGCGCCGCCGTTCAGCGCGGCGGCGGCGAGGTGCCCGAGCGAGACCGCGGCCAAGCAGAGCAGCACGGAGAGCGTCACGTTCAGCAGCGCGCGACCGGGGGCGCCGGCGCGAAGCAGCTCCAGGGTCTGTAGGCTGAACGACGAGAAGGTCGTGAAACCGCCGCAGACGCCGACCATGAAGAACAGCCGCAGCGTCTCCGGCGCGGCCAATTTCCCGTGTGCCAGGGTGAGGGTGCCGAAGAAGCCGATGGCGAAGGAGCCCAGGATGTTGATCCCGATCGTCCCCCATGGCAGGGAGCGGCTCAGCGGTGCGGCCCACAGCGCGAGCCAGTAGCGGGCCACGCTGCCGAGCGCACCGCCGGCGGCGATGACCAGGGTCTCGATCATGGGCGTTCTTTCGGGAAGGAGAGCCGCCGCTCTTTCCCGTTCGGGGCGTTGAACTGTCAAGCCAGCGTTGAAACGGCGGGGCCCGGCTGGATCGGGCCGGTCGATGCCACCATACGATCACACACAATCGCCGGTCCGCGCGATTAGGGGAGCCCATGGAATACGAGCGTCACTTCAAGTTCCTGATCTGCGCCCCCTCGTTCAACGATGCGGACCTCGACTGGCTGCGCCTGCAGCAGATCGTGCGCGAGACGGAGCGGCTGGGCTTCTCCGTGCTGGTCGCCCGCTCCACCGACGATGCGGAACTGGCCATCCAGACGGACGCCGCGATCGGCTGCATGGTGGTGGACTGGGGCAAGAAGGGCGTGCTGAGCAAGCCGGCCGGGTTGATCTCGCTGGTGCGCAAGCGCGGGCTGGAGATGCCGATCCTGCTGATGCTGCGGCGCAAGCGGCTGGAGGACGTGCCGGTCGAGGTGCTGAACCATACGGACGGCACCATCTTCCTGTCGGAGGAAACGCCGGGCTTCGTCGCGCTGAACCTGGCCAGCCGGCTGCGCAACTACGCCGAAACGCTGAAGACCCCGTTCTTCGGCGCGCTGCTGGACTACTCCGAGCAGGGCAACCAGCTGTGGACCTGCCCCGGCCATAATGGCGGCATCTTCTACAGCCGCAGCCCGATCGGGCGCATCTTCACCGAACATCTCGGCCCGGCCATCTTCCGCGACGACCTCGACAACTCGGTCATCGAGATGGGCGACCTGCTGACCCATGAGGGCCCGGCGCTGGAGGCGGAAAAGGCGGCCGCGCGCATCTTCGGCGCCGAGCGCACCTACTTCGTGCTGAACGGCACGTCGTCTTCCAACAAGATCGTGCTCGGCGCGCTGGTGGCGCCCGGCGACCTCGTGCTGTTCGACCGCAACAACCACAAGGCCGCGCATCACGGCGCCCTGCTGCTCGGCGGCGGCATCCCGGTCTACCTGCCGACCGACCGCAACGCCTACGGCATGGTGGGGCCGATCGACTACGAGGCGCTGGACGAGACGCGCATCCGCGAGGCCATCCGCACCAACCCGCTGGTCACCGACCCCGACGCCTGGAAGGCCGAGCGGCCGCTGCGCGTGGCGGTGATCGAGCAATGCACCTATGACGGGACGATCTACGACGCGCACCTGATCCTGCAGCGGCTCGGGCATCTGTGCGACTACATCCTGTTCGACGAAGCCTGGGCCGGGTTCATGAAGTTCCACCCGCTCTTCGCCAGCCGCTTCGCGATGGGGCTGAAGGATCTCGGCGCCGACCAGCCCGGCATCTTCGCCACCCAGTCCACGCACAAGCAGCTGGCGAGCTTCTCGCAGGCCTCGCAGATCCACGTGCGCGACAACCACATCAAGGGGCAGCGCCGCCGGGTCGAGGCGCGGCGGTTCAACGAGAGCTTCCTGCTGCACGCCAGCACGTCGCCGTTCTACCCGATCTTCGCCTCCATGGACGTCGGCGCCCACATGATGAAGGGGCGGTCCGGCATGGTGTTGTGGGACGACACGATCCGGCTCGGCATCGAGTTGCGCAAGAAGCTGCGCACCATCAAGCGGGAGTACGACGCGCGCGAGGCCGACCCGGCGCGGCGCTGGTTCCCCGACCCATTCGTGCCGGAAACCGTGCGCTGGAAGGCGCCGGGCGAGGAGACTGCGCGCGAAGTCCCGTGGGAGGACGTGCCGACCGACGACCTGGTCGCCAACCCCGATTTCTGGGCGCTGACCCCCGGCGCGAACTGGCACGGCTTCACCCGCATCGCCCCTGGCTACGCGATGACGGACCCCAACAAGCTGACCCTGCTGCTGCCGGGCTTCGACCGGGTGACCGGGACGTATCAGGAGCACGGCGTGCCGGCGGTGCTGCTCGCGGAATACCTGCGCGAGAACCGGATCGTGCCGGAGAAGAACGACCTGCACTCCATCCTGTTCCTGCTCACGCCGGGCGTGGAGAGCAGCAAGGCCGGCACGCTGCTGAGCTGGCTGGTGACGTTCAAGCGCCTGCACGACGAGAACGCCCCGCTGCAGGAAGTGGTGCCGAACTTCGTCCGCAAGCGGGCCAGCCGCTACCGCGGCGTCGGGCTGCGCGACCTTTGCGGCGAGATGCATCGGTTCTATCGCCAGCACGACATCAGCCGGCTGCAGAACCAGCAATTCGCCGCCGAGTATCTGCCGGAGCTGGTGATGAGCCCGCAGGAAGCGTCCCAGCGCCTCACCCGCAACAAGGTGGATTATCTGCCGATCAGCGACATTCGCGGCCGGGTCGCGGCGACCTTGATGCTGGTGTATCCGCCCGGGATCGCGCTGGTGGTGCCGGGCGAGCGCATCGACCGCACGGCGTCGCCCATGGTGGACTACATGCTCGCCTTTGAAGCGCTGGAGAACGCGTTCCCGGGGCTCAGCACGGAGATCCAGGGGGTGTATCGCGAGACGGAGCCGGATGGACGCATCCGGTTCTACACCTACGTGCTGCAGGAGGACTGACGCGCCGGTCCCTTGCGTCCGCCTGGCGGGCGCGCGAGGGTGCCGGGGCGTCCCGCGGCTGGTGCCGCCGGGTCTGCCCCGCGGCCGGTGCTGCCGGGTCCCATAGATCAGAGGACGCCCGCATGGTCAGGATCACCCGCCGCGTCGCCCTGGCCGCTTCAGCGGCGCTCCTCGCCGCGCCGGGGCGGGGCCGGGCGGCCGGAGCGCCCATTCGCATCGGCGAGATCAACAGCTACTCCGCCATTCCCGCCTTCACGCTGCCCTATCGGAGCGGGTGGCAACTGGCGACGGAGGAGGTCAACGCGGCGGGCGGCGTGCTCGGCCGGCCGCTCGCGGTGCTGTCGCGCGACGATGCCGGCAAGCCGGCGGACGCCATCCGCTTCGCGGGCGAGCTGCTGAACGGCGAGGGGGTGGACCTGCTCGCAGGCGGCTACCTGTCCAATATCGGGTTGGCGCTTTCGGAGTTCGCCGCGCGGGCCGGCAAGCTCTATCTGGCGGGGGAACCGCTGGCCGACGCGCTGGTCTGGCAAAACGGCAACCCGACCTGCTTTCGGCTGCGGCCCTCCACCTACGTGCAGACGGCGATGCTGGTGCCGGAGGCGGTCAAGCTGGGCGCCAAGCGATGGGCGACGATCGCGCCGAACTACGAATACGGCCAATCCGCCGTGAAATGGTTCAAGCAGTTGCTTGCCCAAGCGCAGCCCGGCGTCGAGTTCGTGGCCGAGCAATGGCCCGCGCTTGGCAAGATCGACGCGGGCTCGGTGGTCGGTGCGATCGGCGCCGCCAAGCCGGACGCGATCTTCAACGTCACCTTCGGGCCGGACGTGACCAACCTGGTGCGCCAGGGCAGCACGCGGGGCCTGTTCCCCGCCACTCCGGTCGTCTCGCTGCTGACCGGCGAGCCCGAGTACCTGGCGGCGCTCGGCGCCGATACGCCGGAGGGCTGGATCGTGACCGGCTATCCGGTCGAGGCGGATGAGCGCGAACCAAACCAGGCATTCATCCGCGCCTACCGCGCCAAATTCGGCGAGCCGCCGCGCATGGGCTCCGTGGTGGGCTACGCGCTGATCAAGTCGATCGCGGCGGGGATCGAGGCGGCGGGCGCGCTGGACACGCCGGCGCTGATCCGCGGCTTCTCCGGCGCGCGCTTCCCCACGCCGTTCGGCGAGGCGACCTACCGCGCCATCGACCATCAATCGACCATGGGCGCCTATGTCGGCCGGCTCGCGCAGCGGGGCGGGGCGGGGGTGATGGTGGATTGGCGCTACGTCGATGGCGCGTCGGTGATGCCGGCCGACACGGTCGTGGAGACGCTGCGGCCCGCCAAGTAAGCCGTTTCCGATGGGTTTCGTGCTGCAGCAGGCGCTGACCGGGCTGGCGGGGGCGAGCTCCCTGTTCCTGCTGTCGGCCGGGTTGACGGTGATCTTCGGGGTGACCCGGGTGGTCAATTTTGCCCATGGCGGGCTGTACATGCTGGGCGCGTTCATCGGCTGGAGCGTGCTGTCGGCGCTGCCGCCGGGACTGCCGTTCTTCGTCGGCGGCGCGCTGGTGACGGCGGCGGCGGTCGGACTGGTGGGCGCCGGGCTGGAGCTGGGATTGCTGCGGCGGATCTACCGGGCGCCGAGCCTGTTCCAACTGCTCGCCACGTTCGGGGCGCTGCTGGTGCTGGAGGAGGCGTGCCTGCGGATCTGGGGGCCGGAGGACCGGTCGCTGCCGCGGCCGGACTGGCTGCGGGTCGCGGTGCCGATCGGGGGCGGCCTGTTCCCCGCCTACGACCTCGCGCTGATTGCCGTGGGCCCGGCCGTGCTGGGGCTGCTGTATCTCCTGTTCTCGCGCACGCGCTGGGGCACGCTGGTGCGGGCGGCGACGCAGGATCGCGAGATGCTGGGAGCGTTGGGGGTGGACGAGCGGCGGTTGTTCACGGCCGTGTTCACGCTGGGGGCGGCGCTGGCCGGGCTGGGTGGGGCGTTGGCGCTGCCGGACCGGTCGGCGAACTTGCAGATGGATCTGGGCGCCGTCACCGACGCGTTCGTGGTGGTGGTGGTGGGCGGGCTCGGCAGCCTTGGGGGCGCGTTCCTGGCGTCGATCCTGATCGCGGAGCTGCAGGCTTTCGGCGCGGTGCTGATCCCGCAGGGGACGCTGGTCCTGACCTTCGCGCTGATGGCGGCCGTGCTGGCGGTCCGTCCCCATGGGCTGCTCGGGCGGCCGGTGGAGGAGCCGCGCTCGGCCCAGGCGGCGCCCGCGCTGATCCGGCCCGCCACACCGGGCGAGCGGGTGGCCGCGGCGGCGGCCGGGCTGCTGGCCGCGCTGGCGCCGCTGGTGCTGGGGACGTACGGGCTGTCGATATTGTCGGAGGCGGCGATCGCCATCCTGTTCGCGGCGAGCCTGCACGTGCTGATGGGGCCGGGCGGGATCCCGAGCTTCGGGCATGCGGCGTTCTTCGGGATCGGCGCGTATGCGGTAGCGCTGAGCACCAAGGCGGGGGCGCCGATGCTGGCGGCACTGGCCGCCGGCGCCGGGGCGGGTGCGGCGGCGGCGGCGGGGCTCGGCTTGTTCGTGGCGCGGCTCTCGGGCGTCTATCTCGCCATGCTGACGCTCGCCTTCGCGCAGATCGTGTGGGCGACGGCGATCCAGTGGGTCGGGGTCACGGGGGGCGATAACGGCCTGCTCGGCATCTGGCCCGCCGGCTGGGCCAGCAGCCCGGCCGCGTTCTACTGGCTGGCGCTGGCGCTCGGACTCGGCGGCACGCTGCTGCTGCGCCGGGCGCTGTTCTCGCCGTGGGGATACGCGCTGCGGGCGGTGCGCGACTCGGCATCGCGGGCGGCAGCGTCCGGCCTGTCGCCGCTGCGGCTGCGGGTGGGCGCCTTCGCGCTCGCGGGCGCGGGGGCCGGGCTGGCGGGCGGGCTGTTCGCGTTCGCCAAGGGCGGGGTGTTCCCGTCGGAAGCCGGGATCGGCCGATCGGTGGATGCGTTGCTGGCGGTGCTGCTCGGGGGCGTGCAGACGATGGCGGGGCCGATCGTGGGCGCGCTGGCCTACACGGCGCTGTACGACCTGTTGTTGCGGGCGACCGAGTGGTGGCGGTTGTGCCTGGGCGCGGCGATCATCGCGCTGGTGCTGTTGTTCCCGCAGGGGATCGCGGGCGCTGCCGGGTCGTGGCGGCCCCGCCGCGCGGCGGTCTGAGCCGATGCCGGCGCTGCTGGAGGTCGCGGGGCTCGGCAAGAGCTGGAACGGGGTCGACGCGGTGGCCGAGCTGAGCTTCTCGCTCGCGACGGGCGAGATGCTGGCGCTGATCGGGCCCAACGGCGCCGGCAAGAGCACCAGCTTCAACATGATCGGCGGCCAGCTCCGCCCCGACCGCGGCACCGTCCGCCTCGGTGGGGCCGAGATCACCGGCGCCCCGCCACAACGGCTCCGTCGGCTCGGTGCGGGACGGACGTTCCAGGTCGCGGAGTTCTTCGGCTCCATGACACTGCGCGAGAACGTGCAAACGGCACGGCTCGCGGCGGGGCGGGGCGCCGGGGCGTTCTGGCGGACGCTGCCGCGGACGGACGCGGTGGCCGACGCGCTGCTGGAGCGGGTCGGCCTGCGCGAGCGCGCCGACGATGCGGCGGCGGTGCTGGCCTATGGCGACCTCAAACGCCTCGAGCTGGCGATGGCGCTGGCCGACGCGCCCCGGCTGCTGCTGATGGACGAGCCCACCGCGGGCATGGCGGAGGCCGAGCGCACGGCGCTGATGGCGCTGGTGCACCGGCTGTCGCGGCAGGAGGGCCTGGCCGTGCTGTTCACCGAGCACGACCCCGACATCGTGTTCGCCATCGCCGACCGCGTGCTGGTGATGGATCGCGGCCGGCTGGTGGCGGCCGGCGCACCCGCCGCCATCCGCGCCGACCCGCTGGTGCGGCGGATCTACCTCGGCGGCCTCGACGGCGCGGGCGCCGGGTGATGCTGGAGCTGACGGGAGTGGAGGCGCGGTACGGCCGGGCCCGGGTGTTGGACGGGGTGTCGCTGACGCTGGCGGCGGGCCGCACCGGCTTGCTCCTGGGGCGCAACGGCGCCGGCAAGAGCACGACGATGAAGGCGATCATGGGCCTGGTGCGGCCCAGCGGCGGCAGCGTGACGCTGCGCGGCGAGCCGATCGCCGGGCTGCCGCCGTTCCGCATCGCGCGGCGCGGCATCGGCTACGTGCCGGAGGAACGCCGCATCTTCACCGACCTGTCCGTGCTGGAGAACCTCGAGGTCGGCGCCCGCCCGCCGCGCGAGGGGCGAGCCGCCTGGACGACGGAGCGCGTTTTCGCCCTGTTCCCCAGCCTGGCGGCGATGGCGAGCCGGCCGGCCGGCCGCATGAGCGGCGGCGAGCAGCAGATGCTGGCCATCGGCCGCACGCTGATGGGCAATCCGGCGTTGCTGCTGCTCGACGAACCCAGCGAAGGCCTCGCCCCCGTGGTCACCGAGCAGCTCGCCGCCGCGCTGCTGCAACTCAAGCGGGACGGCACCACCATGCTGCTGGCGGAGCAGAACCTCCACTTCGCCCGCCTGCTTGGCGACGACGCGGTGATCCTTCAAAGGGGCCGGGCTGCTTGGTCCGGTACGGTGGCCACCCTGAACGCTGACCTGGCGGTGCAACGCCGCTTTCTGTCCCTTTCCGGCCCAGATCTCGCGCCTGGGTAGGATCACCACGGCCCGGAATGGAGACTCAGGCGGGAGTTGCCAATCGGCGGCCACCCCGACGAGCCCGGCCAGTAGAGCGTCGAGAGATAGAGCACTCTGCGCGGCCAAGTCTCCCGGGTGGCGAGCGAGGCGAATGAAAACGTGACGTTGCAAAAACGGTCCGTATTCTGAAAACAATCACGATGCTGAGTTCATGCGTGATATAATTGGACTCGGCTCGACCAATGCGACGGGCTGTGAACGAACGTTCTAGGAGCTTCAAAATGAAGCGGCGACACCTTCTTAAAACAGCAGCTATATTCTCCGCTGGAACCTCCGTTTCGCTCGCCAGCTTGATCGGAAGTTCGAATGACGCTGCGGCGGCCGGACGCAGTAAGCTGGGCGCATGGTCATCGGGCCTGTCGCAATGGCCGCTGATCCCGCTGCACGCCGCTCTGCTGAGAGATGGTCGTCTGCTGACATACGGCACAAGCGGCACAGGGCAGCAGACCGGATACTTCATCTATGACGTCTGGGACCCTCGCGACGGCCTCGGTCCAGAGTCGCACCTCACGCTTCCGAACAACACGCAGACCGACATCTTCTGTAGTGCCCAACTCGTCTTGCCGCAGAGCGGGAACGTCCTCATCGCGGGCGGAGACAACTGGACCGGAACATCGACGACCAATACCGGTAACAACGGATCGAATGTCTTCTATCCTGGCGCCAACACGCTGACCCGGAACGGCAGCATGAACCGCTCGCGTTGGTATGCCTCGCCGACGACGCTGCCGGACGGACGTACCTACATTCAAGGCGGTTCAGGAGGCGGAGAGGACTTCCCCGAGATCCGAGATCAGAACGGCATCTATCGCTTGCTGGCTGGCGCCAACACGGCCGCAATCAACTGGTTCTACCCGAGGAACCACATTGCCCCGAACGGCCTCGTGTTCGGTTACTCGGACCTTGCCATGTACTTCGTCGATCCGAACGCCGACGGTGGGAACGGCCGCATCGCATCGGCGGGCAGCATGCCGGCGGACGGCCCGAGCGGCGTGACGTCAGCCGACGTGATGTATGCACCGGGCAAGATCCTGCGCTGTGGCGGCGGGTCGAACGATTACGGAGAACGGCAGGGGTCGAGCTCTCCCGCCAAGAACGCGGCCGCAATCATCGACATCAATGGACCGGTCCCAACATACAAGAAGTTGCCTTCGATGCCGCGACCGCTGCACTGGGCCAGTGCGTCGGTGCTCGCTGATGGAAACGTCGTCGTCACGGGCGGTAGCGCAGTACCGAACGACCTGACGGGGATGAATACGACCGCGTTGCTGTGGAAAGCGGGGACGGGCAGCTGGACCGAAGGCGCTGAATCCGTTCCCGACATTGCGCGCCTCTACCACTCGGTCGCACTGCTTCTGCCGGATGGTTCGGTGTTGTGCGGGGGAGGCGGTGCCCCCGGCCCACAAACCAACCTCAACGTCCAGATCTACTATCCGCCCTACCTGTTCGACAATTCGGGCAAGTTCGCGGCGCGGCCGTCGATTACCATGTGCCCGACCACCGTTTCCTACGGCAGGAGCTTTGCGGTCGGCGTCGGCGCGGGCACGGACGTCAAGAGAGTGACGTTCATCAAGACCGCCTCGGTGACCCATAGCTGCAACTTCGAGCAACGCTTCATGGAATTGTCGTTCACCCAGACGGATAATGGGTTGGCGGTGCAGGCTCCCTCGAGGGCCGCGTTGGCGCCGCCTGGCAATTACCTGCTGTTCGTCATCGGGAAGGACGGTGTTCCGTCGGTCTCGTCGATCGTCGAAATAGGCTGACCATGCTCGTCGGAGCGGCAATCAACTCCTCTGCCGATCACGTCCTGCGACCGCGCACGCATGCAAGGGCACCGTTGGCGTGATCCCGTCAACGAGCTGAGAACGACAGGGCGGCAGGAGGCGCCCTGGAAGTTGTCGGTTAGGCGATGCCGTCAGCGCAGGCGGAAGTTGATGGGGACAACGCGGGTGATGGTCGCGCCGGGGACCTCGTCGGGCGGCGAGGGGAGGGGCTCGGCCCGGCGGACCAGGGCGACCGCTTCCTCGTCGAGGCGGTCGGAGCCGGAGCTGCGGACGAGCGCGACCGCGAGCACGCGCCCGCTGCGGTCCATGGTGAACTGAATGGTCGCCACGCCTTGGTCGCCGCGCGAGCGCGCCGCGTTCGGGTAGCGCTTGGCGGCCTGCAGGCGGGCCACCAGCTGGCCCGTCCAGTTCGGCACGGCGTTCGAGGCGGGCGCGGGCGGGCGGGAGGTCGGTTGCGTCGGCCCGGTCGGTGCGGGTGCCGGTGCGGGTGCGGCGGCCGGCTCGGCCGGGCGTACGGCTTCCTCGCGCGGCGGGGGCGCCGGCGTTCTCGCCACCGGGCGCGGCTGGGGTCGCGGTGGCGGCGGCTTGGGCCGGGGCGTCGCGCGGGGCGGCGGCGGCGGCGGCGGGGGTGGTTCCGGCAAAACGACCTCCGCCGGCACGGGCGGCGGTGGCGGCAGTTCCGGCTGCAGCGGCATCGGCGGTGGCGGCGGCTCCGGCGTGATCGGCGCGGGCGGCGGGATCTCGGCCGGGGCGGCGGGCGGCGGCACGGCGGCCGGCTGGGGCGGCGCAACGGCGGCCTCCTGCAGTGGCGGCAGATCGGGGGCGAGGTCCAGCATCACCGCTTCCGGCGCCGGCGGTAGCAGCATCGCCGGCACCGTGCGCTGCAGCAGCAACCACGCCGCCCCCGCGTGCAGCGCCAGCACGAGGCCGGCCGCGGTGCCCCAGCGGAGGGCGGTCGCGCCGGGCCGATCCGCCGCGTCCATCACCGCCCCGCTTGGCTCGCGTCGAGGCCGACCAGCGCCACCTTGAGGTAGCCGGCGCCGCGCAGCCCGTTGAGCACGGTCATCACGTCGCCATACGGTACGCCCTTGTCGGAGCGGAGAAAGATGCGCTGCTCGTGGTCGGCCCCGGTGAGGCGGTCCAGCGCCGGGCCCAGCGCGTCCCGCTCGACCGGGTCGTTGCCCAGCGCCAGGCCGCCATCGCGGGTGATGGACAGAAAGATCGGCTTGTCCGGCCGTTTGGCGGCCGAGGCGGTGGAGGCCGGCAGCTCGACCGGCACGTCCACCGTCGCCAGCGGCGCGGCGACCATGAAGATGATGAGCAGCACCAGCATGACGTCGATGAACGGCGTGACGTTGATCTCGTGCGCCTCGCCGACCTCGTCGTCGTCGCCGCCCAGTCGCATCGCCATCGGGGCTACTCGGCCGCTCGGAGGTGCTGCGTGCCGTCGCCGCTCGCGGAGCGGGCCACGTCGCGGGAGAGCAGGCGCATGGTCTCGGCGACCGCGTCGGCCAAGCGGGCCTTCTGGCCGGCGATGGCGCGGGCGAAACCGTTGTAGATCACCACCGCCGGGATCGCCGCGACCAGCCCGATCGCGGTGGCGAGCAGCGCTTCGGCGATGCCCGGCGCCACCACGGCCAGGTTGGTGGTCTGAGTGCGCGAGATGCCGATAAAGGCGTTCATGATGCCCCACACGGTGCCGAACAGCCCCACGAACGGCGCCGTGGCGCCGATGGTGGCCAGCAGCCCGGTGCCGCGGCCGAGCGACCGCCCGCCGGCGGCGACGATCCGCTCCAGCTTCCAGGCGGTGCGTTCCTTGATGCCGTCGCGATCGGCCGGGTCGGACGCCGCGACCTCGTTCCGCGCGGCGGCCAGCATCGCCGCGCACGGCCCGCGCGCCGAGGGGAGCCGCGCGGCCGCCGCCTCCAGCCCAGCCGCGCCCGCCAGCGCCGCGAGCCCGGTCCGCGCGGCCGCCGCCGCCCGCGCCAGCTCGATCGTCTTGGCAACCGCGACGGTCCAGGTCACCACGGAGGCGAAGGCCAGCCCGGCCAGCACCGCTTTGACCACCAAATCCGCGCCGTCGATCATGCCGGAGAAGGACAGGTCCTGCGGCAGGCTGGCGGCGATCCCCTGCGCCCAGGACGCGGAGGGCGCGGCGGCGAGCAGAGCGGCGACGGGTAAGGTCTTGGCAGTCATGGGAGACACCTGTTCACGAAGAGTGGGTCACGATGGTTTGGCCGGCGCGGCGGGCGGCCACCGGGCAGTCGGGGCAGCGCGCGACGCAGCGGAGACGGACGCGCAGGCAGCAGACGCGGCGGCGCGCCGGGTCGTCGCCGACCACGCCGCGGAACGGATTGGGTTCGTCGTCGCCCCAGCGCGGGGCGGCGAGCGCGACGCGGACGGCGTCCCGGTCGTCGGCCGGCGCGGCGATGACGCCGAGGCTCCAGGCCAGCACGGCGGCGGCGTTGGACCAGAACACCGGCGGCGGCAGCCCGGCGATGGTCAGGGCGGCGGAAAGCGGCAGCAGATGCGTGCGCAACAGCGGCGCCAGGCGGCGCACCGGGCAGGTTTCCGCGGTGTCGCACCCGTCATGCGGCAGGCACAGGCGGCAGGGCTGGCCCTCGCCCGCCAGCAGCGCGCCCATGCCGTCGAGCGCCAGCGGCAAGTCGCGCCGGAGGCTGAGCGCGGCCGCCACGGCGCCCGGAACCAGTGCGAGCAGGTAGTACTGCGACCAGAGGGAGAGCGCCGCGCGGGTCTCGCCACCGGGGAAGCTGGCGGCGTAGCGCGTGGCCACGGCAGCGAAACGGCCGGCGGACAGCAGCTCCGGCAGCGGGATGGCCTCCGCGCAGGGAGGCCCGAGCGTGTCGCCGAAATGGGCAAAGGGCGGGGCGAAGGCGGCGGCCAACGTCGGCGCGGCGGAGGGGGCGGTCATGGGCGCGGTCATGGGCGCGCGCGCGCCAGCGCCCCCAGCAGGACGGGCCCGCCGAGCAACGCCGCCAGCAGCCCGGCCGGCACCTCGGACGGGAACAGCACGGTGCGCCCCAGCCAGTCCGCCGCCACCATGACGACCGCGCCCGCCAGCCCGGCCGCGGCGATCTGCGCCGCCGCCCGGTGCAGGCCGAGAAAGGCGGCCGCGTGAGGCGCCACCAGCCCGACGAAGGAGAATGGCCCCGCCAGCACCACGCCCAGCGCGGTGGCCGCGGTCGCCAGCGCCAGCGTCGCGCCGCGCGCCGGGCCGATGGAGAGGCCGAGGGCGGACGCCGTCGGCCGGCCCAGCGGCAGAAGGGCGAGCGGCCGGCGCAGGCAGGCGGCCGCCGCGGCCAAGGCGGCGGCGATCGCGACGCTGGCGGCCGCGACGGCCGGGCTGGTGCCGTAGGTGGAGCCGGCGCTCCAGACCAGGACGAGCTCGGCCGCCGGGTCGCCGCTGGCCAGCAGCAGCGCCAGCGCGGACTCGGCGCAGGCGGACAGGGCCACGCCGGCGAGCACGATCTGGGTCGAGAAGCCGCGCCCGCGGGCGAGCCAAACCAGCCCGCCGAGAACGATCGCTGCTCCCATCGCACCGGCGCCGAGTCGGGCCGCAAAGCCGCCGGCCCCCAACAGCAGGGCGGCCGCGCTGCCGCCCATGGCACCGGCGCCGACGCCCAGCACTTCCGGGCTGGCCATCGGATTGCCCAGCACGCGCTGGAAGATCGTGCCGGCCAGGCCCAGCACGGCCCCGGCCGCCGCGGCGATGACCACGCGCGGGCCGCGCTCGGCCAGCAGGCCGCCGGACCAAGCCCAGCCAGTCTCGGTCCGCCCGATCGTGAGCGCGGCGGCGGCAACCACGAGCGCAAGCCCGGCCAGACCGCCGAGGACGCGGAGCGGGCGGCCAGCGGGGCGGGCCGTGCGGACCGGCGCGGGGCGGCCGATATGCGTGGCCAGGCGCGGCAACAGCCAGAGCAGCAACGGCGCGCCCGCCAGTGCCGAGACCGCGCCCGTCGGCAGCAATGCCCCGTCCGCCAGCGGGACGGCCTGTATCGCCTGGTCCGTCAGGAGCAGCAGGGCGGCACCCAGCAGCGGCGCCCAGAGCAGCAAACGCCGCCCCCCGCCGCCCATCCGCGCGAGCGCCGGCGCGGCCAGCCCCACGAAGCCCAGCACCCCCACCCGCCCGACCACCGCGGCGGCCAACATCACGGACACGGCCAGCGCCGCGAGCCGCACCAGCCCGACCGGCACGCCGATGCCGCGGGCCATCTCGTCCGGCAGCTCCAGCAAGCCGAGCGGGCGCGCCAGCAACGCGGTGGCCGCGCCGCCGCCCAGCAGCACCAGCGCCATGCCGTGCGCGCTCGCCCAGCCGAGCTGGGTCAGCGAGCCGGCATTCCAGACGAACAGCCCCGCCAGTTGCCGGGCGTGCAGCACTGCCAACACCGCCGCGATCGACCCCGCGTAGAGCCCGACCGCCAGCCCGGCGAGAGCCACCGTCGCCGGGTCGAACCCGGTGCGCAGCGTGAGCAGCAGCACCAGGGCGATCCCCGCCGTGCCGCCGGCCACCGCCACCGTGTCGCGGCCCAGCAACGCCAGCAGGCCCGGCGCGAACAGCGTGGCCGCGGAGAGGGCCAGCGCGGCGCCGGCGGAGACGCCGAGCGTGCCGGGCGAGGCGAGCGGGTTGCGCAGCGCGAGCTGGGCCAGCGCGCCGGACAGGCCGAGCGCCGCGCCGCAGAGCAGCGCCATCGCGATCCGTGGCAGCAGGCTATCGGCCGCGACGATCTCGGCGAGCCGACTGGGCTCCGGCCAGGCCAGCGCCGGCCACCAGAACGCCGGCGGAACCCAGTGCCCCAACGCCGCGCCGGCCAACAGCAGGCCGGGCAGCGTCAGCGCCAGCAGGAGCGGGGCCGGATTACGCACGCGCGGCCTCCTCGCGCAGGAGCGGCACCAGCAGGTCGGCGAAGCGTTCGGCGGCCGGTAGGGTGCCGAACATCAGCACCGGCGGGATCCGCAGCGTGCGGCCGGGGCGGGCAAACGGCAGGGCGCGCCAGAGCGGGCTGGCGGCCAGCGCCCCCTCGAGGTCCGGCGGCAGCGGCTCGATCAGCACCAAGGTGGCGTCGCCGATCGTCGCCAGGCGTTCCAACGGCACGGCCACCGTGCCCCAGCGACCGGTCGTGCCAGTCCAGGCGTTGCGCAGGCCCAGGCGTTCGAGGGCCGCATGCAAGATGCTGCCGGTGCCGTAGAGCAGGAGGTGACGCGGGTCGCTGACGCTGGCGAGCAGGACGGGGCGGGGCGGGCGCCCGGCCAGGGCGGCGCGGCCCGCGGCAAGGCGTGCGGCGGCGGCATCGATCAACCGTTCGGCGTCGTCGTCCCGGCCGAGCCGCGCCCCGATCGCGCGGGCGGCGGCCTCCGACTGCGCCCAGGGCTGCCGCGCCGGCGTGTAGATCGGCAGCGTGAGCACGGGGGCGATCGCCGTCAGCGCGGGCACGACCGGCGCGTGGTCGGGGATGGCGAGGATGAGGTCGGGCCGCAGCGCGCGCAGGACCTCCAGATTGGGCTGCACACGCCCGCCGAGGTCGCGCACCCCGTCGGGGATGGGCGGCGAGACGACCCAGGCGCGGTAATCGGCGGGGTCCGGCAGGCCGACCAGGTCGGCGCCGAGCGCCACCGCGGTTTGCGCCAGCCCGTAATCGAGCGCGGCGACGCGGAGCGGCGGGGGAGCCGCGGCAGGCAGGAGCCCGGCGGCGAGCAGGCCGAGTCGGCGCCGGGTCAGCGCGATCGGGCTCAGGCTCATGGCAGAAAGGCGATCGGGGCGCGGCCGGGCACGGGATGCGGTAGCAAGCCGAGATCGACGGCGTAGATCTCCCGCAGCCGGTCGGCGCGCATGAGGTCGCTGGCCGGGCCGCGGGCGATCAGGCGGCCCTCCCGCAGCGCCAGGAGTTCGTCGCAGCCGCGCGCGGCCAGGTTGACGTCGTGCAGCACCACCAGCACGCCGATGGCGGTGCTGAGCTCGCGCAGCAGGTCCAGCACATGCCGCTGGTGTTGCAGGTCGAGCGCGGCGGTGGGCTCGTCGAGCAGGAGGAAGCGGGCCTCCTGGGCCAGGCACATGGCGATGAGGCAGCATTGGCGCTCGCCGCCCGAGAGCTCCGCCACGGGGCGGTCGGCCCAGGCGGTGACGGCACAGCGGGCCATGGCGGCGTCGACCGCGCGGCGGTCCTCACGGCCGAAGCGGCCCAGCGCGCCGTGCCAGGCGTAGCGGCCGAGCGCCACCAGCTCGCGCACCCGGAGCCCGGCGGTGGGGGGCGGCTCCTGCGGCAGATAGGCCAGTTGCCGCGCGAACTCGCGGGTGCCCCAATCCGCCAACCGGCGGCCGGCCAGTCGCACTTCGCCGCGGCTCGGCGCCAGCTGCCGCGACAGCACCCGCAGCAACGTGGACTTGCCGGAGCCGTTATGGCCGATCAGCCCGGTCAGCCCGGTGCCGGCCAACTCGAGGTCGAGCCCGTGCAGCAGCACCCGCCCGCCGGCGGCCACGCCGACGCCGCGCAGCTCGAAGGCGGGCGCTACCAGCGGACCCCCAAGCTCGCCAGCACCTCGCGCCGGGCGCCGTAGAAGCAGGCGGTCGCGCTGGTGCACTGAGCCACGAAGGTGCGGTCGAACAGGTTGTTGGCGTTGACGGCCAGGCGCCAGCGGCTGTCGCGCCCGAAATCGTAGCGGGCGGCCAGGTCGACCAGCGTGTGGTCGGACACCTTGAAGAGGTCGAAGTTGCTGGCCTGGGTGGAGCCGACGTAGCGCACGCCGGCGCCGAGGCTGAAACCGCCGAGCGCCGATTCCGGGGCAAAGGCGTAGTCGACCCAGCCGGAAGCGAGGTTGCGCGGCACGCCGCCCACCGTCTTGCCGAGCGAGCCGTCATTGGCGGCGGTCACGATCGGGTCGAGGTAGGTGTAGGTGCCGATCAGGTTGAGGCCGCGGAGCAGATTGGCCTGCGCCTCGACCTCGAAGCCGCGGACGCGGACGCCGCCGGTCTGGACGGTGTTGAGCGGATTGGTGGGGTCGGCGGTGCTGACGTTGTTCTGGTTGATCTCGAACGCGGCCGTTGTGACGTAGCTGGCCATGCCGACGGGCTGATACTTCACGCCGACTTCGACCTGCTCGCCGGTGGTGGGCTGAAAGGCCTGGCCGCTATTGTTGACGCCCACGACCGGCTGGAACGAGCGGGCGTAGCTGACATAGGGAGTGAGGCCGAGCGGGGCCTCGTAGCCGAGGCCGACGCGGTAGGTGAACTGGGAGTCCGACTGCGCGGTGGTCGCCGCGCCGATCTTGTCGCGGGTGGAGATGTCGACGATGTCCTCGCGGACGCCGCCGGTGAGGATGAAGCGGTTCCACTTCACCTGGTCCTGCGCATACACGCCGTAGAGGTTCTGCGTCTGCCCGGCGTTGGTGTAGACCGGCAACGGGTCCGGCTGGCGCGCGCCATAGACCGGGTTGAAGATGTTGATCGAGGTCCCCGTGGTGCCGCGGTTCACCGTGTCGGTGGTGGTGCGGCTGTATTCGAAGCCCGCCAGCACGGTGTGGGCGAGCGCGCCGGTGGCGAACTTGGCCTGCGCCTGGTTGTCGACGTCGAAGATGTTGGCGCGCACGTCCTGGCCGTAGGCGAAGCGGTCCAGCGTCGCCATGTCGGACTCCAGCCCGAGGCCGAACACCTGGCGCTGGCTGTAGTCGATGCGCGAGAAGCGGGCGTTCTGACGAACGGTGAAGACGTCGTTGAACCGGTGCTCGAACTCGTAGCCGAGGTTGATCTGGGTGCGGTCGACCTTGTTGTACTGGTCCTCACCGGTGAAGCGGGCCGTCGGGATGCGGCCGTTCGGGTTGCCGAACACGGTGCCCTGGCTCGGCAGGAATTGCTGCCCGGCGGAGTGGTCCTTCTGGTAGCTGGTCAGTACCGTGACGGTGGTCTTATCGTCGCGGTAGGTGATGGCCGGCGCGATGAATTGGCGGTCGTTCGGCACCTGGTCGACCTGGCTGCCGGCGTCGCGCACCAAGCCCGTCAGACGGTAGGACCATTTGCCGTCGCTGGTCTGGCCGCCCGCGGTGTCGCCGCTGCCGAGGGGACCGCCGAGGTCGAACTGGCCCTGGATGCGGCCGAAGCTGCCGCCGAGCAAGGTCAGCTCGTGCAGCGGCACATCCGTGGGCCGCTTGCTGACCAAGTTGACGAGGCCGCCGGGAGCGCTCTGGCCGTAGAGCACGGAGGCGGGGCCCTTCAGCACGTCCACCCGCTCGAGGCCGTAGGGTTCCGGGGCCAGCGCCGTGATGCCGGGGGAGAGCCTGAGCCCGTTCAGATAGACGCCGGTGTCGTTGGCGTTGAAGCCCCGGATGGAGAAGAAGTCGACATGCGGGTCGGCGCCGAAGGCCTCCGTCTGCACGCCGGCGGTGTAGCGCAGGGCTTCGCCGAGGCTCTGGACCTGGCGGCTATCGAGCTGCTCGCGGTTGATGACGGAAACCGATTGCGGGACCTCGCTCAGCGGGGTGTCGGTCTTGGTGCCGGTCTGGTCACGGCGGGAGACGAAGCCCTCCGTGTCACCGAGCAGGCTGGGCTGCTGGCTCTGCACGTCGATGGTCGGCAGGGCGACGGGCGCGGTGGGGGTGGCCGTTTGTGCGCAGGCGATTCCGGATCCGGCCAGGAGCGCCGGGACGAGGGCGGCGGAGGCCAGCAGCGCGCGCCGTGAGGGCCGGAGCGGCCAGGGAGAAGAAACCACGTGCGATCCTTATGCAGCGACGTGCGGCGAGCCGCGATTGCTAGTAACTCGCAATTGCAAAGATGACAAATCTTCAATGCAAGGTGCGGGCGAGCGGTGCGGGACCGGCGGTGGCGATCGGGCGGGGCAGGTCGAGCCCGGCCTGCTCGAGCAGCACGGTCAGCACGGTGGCGCTGCGCTGCGCCACCGTGGCGGCGGCGTCCGACACCAGGGTGCCGAGCAGGTCATGGCATTCCACCGGGTCGTCCTGCTGCAGGGCGGCGAAGGCGTCCAGCAGGCAGCGCTCGTCGGCGCTCACCTCGGTGCGGCAGAGGCAGAGCACGGCGATGGGCCGGGTCGCGCCGCGGCTCAGGGCCCACATGAAGCCCTCGAGGTAGCCGGTGCCGCCGTGGATGCCGTAGCGGGCCCAGGCGGCGTCGATCCGGGGGGCCATGTCCTGCTGGCGGTAGTGGCCGATCACCCAGACCCGCATCGCCCAGAGCAGCGCGGCCTCGGCCCCGCGGAGGTCGTCGAAACGCTCGCCGTCGGACTCGAGCGACAGGGCGGTGTCAGTGCACATCGTAGGTCGCCAGCATGGGGGAGGGCGGCAGGCGGTGACCGAGGGCGGTGAGCGCGGCGGCGAGGCGTTCGACGGCTTCGGCGAGGACGGGCCGCAGCAGGCGGCCGGGGGCGAGGGCGAAGATGATGTTGTCGACCAGCGTGGGGTCGCCGGCCTGGGCGGCAGCGGTGGCGCGCAGGAGGCGGCGCTCGTGCCGGGTCAGGGTGGCGGCGTCCTCCGAGCCGAGCACCAGGCCTGATTGCTGCTGCCGGAGCATCTGGGCGTGAGCCAGGCGCCATTGCGCGCCGACGCTGCGCCAGCCCGGCGCTTCGTCGCGGTCGTCACGGGCGGCCAGGGCGCGACGCATGATCTGGAGGGCGAGAAGCTGGGCGACGAGGACGCTGCCGCCGAAGGCGACATCCGAACCGAGGGATTGCAGGGACATGAGAACTCCGCGACTGCTCTCGCAACGCTATTGCGAGTCATTCGCGTTTGCAACCGAGATCGGATGACTATTGCGGGAGGGGCGGGATCCGCCCGATGCCGGCCGGGCAGCCGGAATTGGCGCGCATGCCGACGCTCTCGACCGGAATGGGACGGAAGTCGCGGCCCACGGTCAGGCGGATCTCGGCGAGCAGCGCGCCGCCGCCGCCGCGGGGCGTGCGGCAATCCACCACCAGCGCGCCGGCGAGCGCCGGGTCGATGGCGGCGACCCGGCGCTGCAACGCGTCCAGCGCGACGGTGCCGCCGGAGTCGAGCAGCGCCGGGCCGATCGCCTCGTTGGCCTGCCGGGTCAGGGTGACGGCGGCGGTGAAATAGGCTTCGGGCGAAAGGCCGGAACAGGTGCCGTGGGTGCGCCACTCGTAGCGCGCCAGGCCGTCGCCCGCAGGCATGTAGCGGTCGAGGCCGGCCGACACGCCGGGAGAGACGGCATAGGCGGGGCCCTCGCAGTTGCGCGGCTGCCGGCGCACACCCACCCGGGCGATGTTCGGCCACAGGCCATGCAGCGTGAGCGGCACCGCCCGGAAGCTGTCGGCGGTGAGGCGGCGGCAATCGGGCTTGCTGGCGTTGCGCGGGGTGGCCGAGCAGAAGGTCGGCTCGATGCTGAGGCTCAGCAGGTAGTAGTCGAAGGGCGGCGCGGCGTGCGCCGCCGGGGCCGGAGCGGCGGCGAGCAGCGCGGATGCGAGCAGGGTGGGGAGCACATTGCGGACCATGTGGCGCGCAATGTGCCCGTCGCCGTCGTGACCGGGCAAGGCGTTCCGTTCGGCCTGCCCGGTTCGCGGCGCGCTAGTAGATCGCCATACCGCCGTGAACGGGCAGCAGGGCGCCGGTGGTGAAGCTGGCGTCGTCGGAGGCGAGGTAGACGTAGGCGGCGGCGAGCTCGGCGGGCTGGCCGGGGCGACCCATGGGGGACTGGCTGCCGAAGTTCTTCACCTGCTCGGGTTTCATGCCGGTCGGAATGAACGGCGTCCAGATCGGGCCGGGGAGCACGGCGTTCACGCGGATGCCCTTCTCCACCAGCAACTGCGCCAGGCCGATGGTGAAGTTCGCGATCGCCGCCTTTGTGGCGGAGTAGGCGAGCAGGCTCGGCATCGGGTGCTTGGAGTTGACCGACGACGTATTGATGATGGAGGCGCCGGGCTGCATGTGCGGCACGGCGGCCTTGGTCAGATAGAATTGCGAGTGGACGTTGGTGCGGAACGTCATCTCCCACTCGGCATCCGAGATGTCGTCCAGGCTGTCGTGGCTGGCCTGGAAGGCGCCGTTGTTGACCAGGATGTCGAGCCGGCCGAAGCGGTCCATGGCGGCCGTGACCAGGTGGCGGCAATGGGCGGGGTCGCCGATATCGCCGGGGACCTTGAGCGCCGCGCGGCCGGCCAGCTCGACGTCGCGCACGGCGTCGTCGGCGTCCTCTTCCTCGTCGAGGTAGGAGATCAGTACGTCGGCGCCTTCGCGGGCATAGGCGAGGGCGACGGCCCGGCCGATGCCGGAATCGCCGCCGGTGATCAGCGCGACGCGGCCCGCGAGGCGGCCGGTGCCCTTGTAGCTGTCGGCGCCGTAATCCGGTGGCGGCTGCATGCGGGCGGAGGAGCCGGGCGCGTCCTGCTCCTGCTGCGGGAAGGGCGGCTTGGGATAGCGGGTGCGCGGATCGATGATCATGTCGGCGAGCTCGAGAAGTGACCCCCGCTCAATGCTGCCGGGGCCGGGCCGTTCCCTCCCGCGGCCGCCGCCCCTGTCACGTTAGCGCGGTCATGCCGTCGCCTCGACCGACCAGGTGGCGGACAGGATCAGCGGCGAGGCCTCCAGCTCGGCGACCGCCGCGTCCAACTCGGCCTCCGTCGCAGCCGTCGGTACCAGCACGGCTTCGAGCTCGATATGGTCCTCGTGGTCCGACGTCGCCTCGATCGCGCGGATGGGGTAGCTCGCCCGGTCCAGCACCACGTCGAGCAGGTCGCGCACGGCGGACACGTCCCGGGGTAGGCACACGGCGAGCACCTTGTATTTGGCTTCCGTGACGCCCTCGGTGAGCGGGCGGCGGTTGACCCAGTTGACCAAGGGCCGGAGCAGCGTGTTGCCGGCGAGCACGAAGCCGGCGAGCGTCGCCGCCTCCGCCGTCATGCCGCTGCCGGACAAGGCGCCGACGGCGGCGGAGGACCATAGGGTCGCGGCGGTGTTGAGGCCGCGGATGTTGGTGCCGTCCTTGAGGATGACGCCGGCGCCGAGGAAGCCGATGCCGGAGACGACGTAGGACACGATGCGGGTGCCGCCATCGGCGCCGAACTGGCGGAAGCCGAGATCGGCGAAGGCGGCGGCGGCGACCGCCACCAGCACGTTGGTGCGCAACCCGGCCGAGCGCTGCCGCCACTGCCGCTCCAGCCCGATCGCGGTGGCGAGTACGAAGGAGGTGCCGTAGGCCAGCAGGGTGTGCGCGTAGGGGGTGCCGAGGGCGGCGGCGTGCCAGAACTCGGCGGGTCCGCTCATGGGCGGGCGGTCAGGCGGAACGGGACGGGGCGGTCCGGCTGGGTGGTGATGACGGCGACCGGCAGCACCGGGGCGGTGTCTTCCACCACCAGGGCGAAACGACGGACCAGCATGGCCAGCACGATCACCGCTTCCGTCAAGGCGAACTGGGCGCCGACGCACACGCGGGGTCCGGCGCCGAAGGGGAGGTAGGCGAAGCGGTGCGCCAGCGCCGGGCTCCCCTCGAAGCGGGACGGGTCGAAGGCGGCTGGGTTGGGCCAGAAGCGTTCGTGGCGGTGCAGCACCCAGGGCGCGATCAGCACGATCGACCCGGCGGGGATCTCCGTGTCGTCGAAGCGATCGGCGGCGACGGCCTTGCGCACCAGGGTGAAGGCGGGCGGGAACAGCCGGAGCGTCTCCTCCACCACCGCCCGCGTGTAGGGCAGGGTCTTGAGGACGGGCTGGTCGGCCAGCGATGTTTCGTCGAGGCCGGCGACCTCGGCGGCGAGGCGGGCCTGCACGTCCGGGGCGTTGGCGAGAAGATAGCAGGCCCAGAACAGGGTCAGCGCGGTGGTCTCGTGGCCGGCCAGGATCAGGGTGGCCATCTGGTCGCGCAATTGCGGATGCGTGAAGCCGGCGCCGGTCTCGGGATCGCGGGCCTGCCCCAGCAGGTCGAACAAGTCGCGCGCGGAACCGTCGGCCGGCGGGTCGGCGCGCGAGGCCATGATCTCGTCCATCAAACGGAGCCAGCGGCGGCGGAACAGACGCCGCGAGATGTCGCGCGGGGTCGGGATGCCGAGCGGAAGCAGCAGGTCGAGCAGGGTGGGGCGGCCGAGCCGATGGCCGTATTCGGTGATCAACCGCCGCAGCGCCGCGCCGTGGGCAGCGGAGGGGAGGGAGAACATCGAGCGGGCGGCGACGTCGAGCGTGAGGTCCTGCATGAGCGCGAGAATGTCGACGCGGCCGGGCTGCACCGTGACGAGGGCGCGCTCGGCGGCGGAGACGACGTGCCGGGCCAGGAGCGGCATGACGCGGGGCGCGAGGGCGGGCGCGATCGTCTGGCGTTGGCGGCGCCAGATCTCGCCTTCGCTGAGCAGGAGGCCCTCGCCGGTAATGGGGTAGAGGACGCGGATGGTGGCGGGGGTGCGGCGGTAGTTGCGGGCATTGGCGACGAGAACGCGATGGATGCCGGCCTCGCCGTTGAGCAGGAAGCGGGGGCGTCCGAGCTCGGCCTGGATCACGGTTTCCTGCCGGTAGGCATCGCCGGGCCACATGGCGAGGGCGTTGGTGCGGGTGGCGCGAGCGATGTTCCAGACGCCGGCCCAGCCGGTCGGGCCGGGCGGGGGCGGCTCGAGGGTGGCGGGGGTGAACAGGGCGGGACCGTGACTCATCCGCTTCATCTCGCGCGGCGGGGGATCGCTGTCCATCCATGGCGCGTGCGTTCCGGGCGGGATCAGGTTGTAGGCCGCCGCAGTGTCGCACCCCTCGCGTATGCTAGATGACACTTGAAGTTCTTGACATACGGCGGAGAACTACCAAGAGTTGCCCGCGGCTGGAGAAACCGAGATGCCAATGCTTGCGGGCGTTCGCATCCTCATTGCGGGCCATCCTGAGAAGGTTCAGCTCGTTGCCGACGTGCTCGGCTTGAGCTTCCCGGACCGGATCGATTGGCAGGAAGCTTCCACCGCGGATGGGGAACACGAGATCGAGGTCACTGGGACGTTCGTGCGTATCGTGACGATCGACGAGTCCCTGCAGGACGTCACGACGGAGTAGGTCGCGATTTTCGGGCCGTGCCGTCGGCGGAGGCATGAAAGCGCGTCCGGCAGGGGCGTGATCGCCGCCCCCATGCCGTCGCTGCGGCGCTCAGGCCGTTTGGCCGCCGTCGACGTTTAGAATGGCGCCGGTCACGTGACGGGCAGCAGGACTTGCGAGAAACGCCACGGCCGCCGCCACGTCCTCGAGCTCCCCATCGCGGCCGAGCGGAGTGAGGGCTCGCTGGAAGCCGGCATACTCCCCCTGAGCTGGGTTCACGTCCGTGTCGGTCGACCCGGGCTGGACGAGGTTCGCGGTGATGTCGCGCGGGCCAAGCCGGTTCGTGCAGGTCGTACAGGCCGGCATGTCGATCCTGGCCCGCGACGGAGCCAGTCGATCCGAGTTGGAGACCATGACCGAGGTCGCGATGGCCGGATGGGACGCCCGCACACGGGGCGCTTGACCGATGCGTTGCCGGACGTCGAAAGCGCCAGCGGAAGGGTTCCGCAGTCAGGTGAGGCGGGCGAGGGTTTGGCGGTAGCGGGCCGTGATGCGGTCGTGGGCGTGGTGGCGGCCGGCGGTGACGACGGGGTGGCCGCCGACAAGGACGGTCGTGATGGCCCGGGGGCCGGCGGTGAAGAGGTAGGCGTCCAGGGTGCGGTCGCCGGCAATGGCGGCCAGGTCGGGGTGCGTGGCGTCGAGCAGGACGAGGTCGGCGCGGTGACCGGGGGCGAGGCGGCCGAGGCGGCGGCCGCAGGCTTGGGCGCCGGCGGCTGATGCGGCGTCGTACAGGGTGCGGCCGGTGGAGGCGCCGGCCGCCGCGGGCATGACGTTGCGGGCGCGGCGTCGGAGGCGCTGGGCGTATTCGAGTTGGCGAAGCTCCCCGGGGGCGGAGATCTCGACGTTGGAGTCGGTGCCGACGCCCCAGTTTCCGCCGGCGTCGCGGAAGGTGGGGGCATCGATGATGCCGTCGCCGAGGTTGGCTTCCGTGATGGGGCATAGGCCGATCACGGCGCCGGTGCGGGCGATGGCGGCGAGTTCGGCCGGGTCGGCATGGGTGGCGTGGACGAGGCACCAGCGTTCGTTGACGTCGGCGTGCGAGAGGAGCCACTCGACCGGGCGCTGGCCGGACCAGGCGAGACAGTCTTCGACCTCTCGGGTTTGTTCGGCGACGTGGATATGGCGGGGGCCGTCGACCGCGGGCAGGCGGGCGAGGTCGGCGGGGGCGACGGCGCGCAGCGAGTGCGGGGCGAGGCCGAGCACGGCGTCGTCGAGCGGGGCGATCGCGGCGCGGGCGCCCTCGAGCAGGCGGGCGAAGGCGTCGAGGTCGGTGACGAAGCGGGCTTGACCCGGCGTGGGCGGTCGGGCGCCGAAGCCGCCCTGGGCGTAATACACGGGGAGCAGGGTGAGGCCGATGCCGGTCTGGGCGGCGGCGGCGGCGATGCGTTCGGAGAGCTCGGCCGGGTTGTCGTACGGGCGGCCGGCGGGTGCGTGGTGGAGGTAATGGAACTCGGCGGCGGCGGTGAAGCCGGTTTCGAGCATCTGCATCATGGCAAAAGCGGCGATCGCCTCGACGTCGTCGGGGGTGAGGGTGTCGAGGAAGCGGTACATGACCTCCCGCCAGGTCCAGAAATCGTCGGGAGGCCCGACGTCCCCCGCGGCCGCAGCGGGCCCGCGGGTTTCGGCGAGCCCGGCCATGGCGCGCTGAAACGTGTGGCTGTGGAGGTTGGGCAGGCCGGGCAGGGCGATGCCGGGGAGGCGCTCGCGGCCGGCGGAGGAGGCGGCTCGAGTGGCGGCGGTGATCGTACCGTTCTCGACGTCGAGGGCGACGTCGTTGGCCCAGCCGCCGGGGAGCAGGGCGGTATCGAGAAACAGGCGGCGTGTCGTCATGGGCGAAGCGGCCTTGCGGGGGCTGGCGGCGCGCGGGCCGCCCACCTGCGCTTGGGGCCACATGCGGCCCCGGTCAAGTCCGAGCGCGGGGGACGTGGACATGGGGGTGGGATCGTGCAGGCTGCGGCGATGGTGGCGGACACGGTTTGGACGAATGCGCGGCTGTTGACGTTCGCCGGGGCGGGCGCGGCGCGCGAGGTCGGGGCGGTCGAGCGTGGCGCGGTGGCGGCGCGGGATGGGCGCATCGTGTTCGCCGGGTCGATGGCGGAGGCGCCGGCGGCGGAGCGGACGGTCGATTGCGCGGGGCGGTGGATCACGCCGGGCCTGGTCGACTGCCATACGCACCTGGTGTTCGGGGGCGACCGGGCCGGGGAGTTCGAGCAGCGGCTGGCGGGGGCGAGCTACGAGCAGGTCGCGGCGGCCGGCGGCGGAATCGTGTCCAGCGTGCGGGCGACCCGGGCGACGGACGAGGCCGGGCTGGTCGCGGCGGCGCTCGGACGGCTGGACCGGTTGCTGGCGGAAGGGGTGACGACGGTCGAGGTGAAATCTGGCTACGGGCTCGATGCGGCGACGGAGCGGCGGATGCTGCGAGCGGCGCGGAGCTTGGCGGACGGGCGGCGCGTGTCGGTGGTGACGAGCTTCCTGGGCGCGCACGCGATGCCGCCGGAGGCGGCGAGCAAGGACGCGTACATCGGGACGGTGTGCGCGATGCTGCCGGGGCTGGCGGCGGACGGGTTGGTCGATGCGGTTGATGCGTTCTGCGAGGGGATCGCGTTCAGCCCGGCGCAGGTGGCGCGGGTATTCGCGGCGGCGCGGGCGCTGGGATTGCCGGTGAAGCTGCACGCGGACCAGTTGTCGAACGGGGGTGGGGCGACGCTGGCGGCGGAATGGGGCGCGCTGTCGGCGGACCACCTGGAGCACGTGGACGAGGCCGGGGCGGCGGCATTGGCGCGGGCGGGGACGGTGGCGGTGTTGCTGCCGGGCGCCTTCTACATGCTGCGCGAGACGCAGGCGCCGGATGTGGGCGCCCTGCGGCGGCACGGGGTGCCGATCGCGCTGGCGACGGATTGCAACCCGGGCACCTCGCCGCTGACGTCGTTGCTGCTGGCGATGAACATGGGCGCGACGCTGTTCCGGCTGACGGTCGCGGAGTGCCTGGCCGGGGTGACGCGGGAAGCGGCGCGGGCACTCGGGCGGTTGGACGAGATCGGGACATTGGAGGCGGGGAAATGGTGCGACCTGGCGATCTGGGACGTCGAACGGCCGGCGGAGCTGGTGTATCGGCTGGGGTTCAATCCGTTGTGGCGGCGGGTTTGGCATGGTGACGCGGCCGAATAGCCGGGTCGTCCGGGCGGCTGTCGGCACCGAGCTGTCGGCCAAGAGCTGGCTGACGGAGGCGCCGCTGCGGATGCTGATGAACAACCTCGATCCGGAGGTGGCGGAGCGGCCGGGCGACCTCGTGGTGTATGGCGGGATCGGCAAGGCGGCACGGAGTTGGGAGGCGTTCGACCGGATCGTGTCGGCGTTGCGCGGTCTGGAGGCGGACGAGACGCTGCTGGTGCAGTCGGGCAAGCCGGTGGGGGTGTTCCGGACGCACCCGGACGCGCCGCGGGTGCTGATCGCGAACTCGAACCTGGTGCCGCATTGGGCGAACTGGGCGCATTTCCAGGAGCTCGATCGCAAGGGGCTGATGATGTACGGCCAGATGACGGCGGGGTCGTGGATCTACATCGGCAGCCAAGGGATCGTGCAGGGGACCTACGAGACCTTCGTGGAGATGGGGCGGCAGCATCACGGGGGCAGTCTGGCGGGCAAGTGGATCCTGACGGCCGGGCTGGGCGGCATGGGCGGCGCGCAGCCGCTGGCGGCGGTGATGGCGGGGGCGTCGTGCCTCGCGGTGGAGTGCCAGGCCGACCGGATCGAGATGCGGCTGGCGACGGGCTATGTCGATCGGCAAGCGCGCGACCTGGACGAGGCGTTGGCGATCGTTCAGGGGGCCACGGCGCCGGTGTCGGTGGCGCTGCTGGGAAACGCGGCCGACGTGTTCCCCGAGTTGGTGCGGCGCGGGGTCAGGCCGGATTGCGTGACGGATCAGACCTCGGCGCACGATCCATCGAACGGATACCTGCCGCAAGGCTGGTCGGTGGCGGAATGGGAGCGCAAGCGGGAGAGCGAACCGGCGGAGGTCGCCCAGGCGGCGCGCCGATCGATGGCGGGGCATGTGCGGGCGATGCTGGACTTTCATCGGGCGGGGGTGCCGACGGTGGATTACGGCAACAACATCCGGCAGATGGCGCTGGAGGAGGGGGTGGCCGACGCGTTCGATTTCCCCGGCTTCGTGCCGGCCTATATCCGGCCGCTATTCTGCCGCGGAATCGGGCCGTTCCGGTGGGCGGCGCTGTCGGGCGACCCGGCGGACATCTACGCGACGGATGCGAAGGTGAAGGAACTATTGCCGGAGAACAAGCACTTGCATCGCTGGCTTGACATGGCACGCGAGCGGATCCGGTTTCAGGGATTGCCGGCGCGGATCTGCTGGGTCGGGCTCGGCGACCGGCACCGGCTGGGGCTGGCGTTCAACGAGATGGTAGCCTCCGGCGAGTTGAAGGCGCCGGTGGTGATCGGGCGGGACCATCTGGATAGCGGCTCGGTGGCGAGCCCGAACCGGGAGACGGAGGCGATGCGCGACGGGTCGGATGCGGTCTCGGACTGGCCGCTGCTGAACGCGCTGCTCAACACGGCGTCGGGCGCGACATGGGTCAGCTTGCATCATGGCGGAGGCGTGGGGATGGGGTTCAGCCAGCATGCGGGAATGGTGATCGTGGCGGATGGGACGGCGGATGCGGCGCGGCGGCTGGAACGAGTGCTGTGGAACGACCCGGCGACGGGGGTGATGCGGCATGCCGATGCGGGCTATCCGGAGGCGATCGCGTGCGCCGAGGAGAAAGGGCTCACCCTGCCGTCGCTGGGGATCGGGGCATGAGCAAGCCGATCTACGTCACGTTCCTGAATGGGCCCGACATCGCGGAGTTGGACCTGCAGAACGGGGAGATCCTGGACGCGATCGAGACGAGCCTGGCGGCGCAGGGGCGGGGCGAGGCGGTGATCGAGCCGCGGATGCACCTCAAGCCGAACCCGGAGGTGCATGGGCATTTCAACGTCTTGCGCGGCTCGCTGGGGGGAGAGATCGGGCTGGCCGGCGTCAAGGTGGTCAGCGATTTCGTCTATAACTACGAAAAGGGGCTGCCGTCCGAGATGGCGGTGCTGAACCTGTTCGACCCGGCGACGGGGATGCCCAAGGCGATTCTGGATGCGAGCCACATCACCGACATGCGCACGGGCGCGATGACGGCGATCGGCGCGAAGTATCTGGGGCGCAAGAACAGCAAGGTGCTCGGGCACATCGGCGCGCGCGGCACGGCGTATTGGAACGTGCGCTTGTTGGATCACCTGTTCGACTTCGACGAGATCCGGGTGCACTCGCGCCGCAAGGAAAGCCAAGACGCGTTCGCGGCACGGCTATCCGCTGATCTCGGCAAGCCCGTGGTCGCGATGGACGACTGGCGGAGCACGGTGGAGGGGGCGGACATTGTGGTGGAGGCGTCGCGGCTGGTCGAGCCGACGCCGCTGCTCAAGACCGAATGGATCAAGCCGGGGGCGCTGGTGATGCCCTACGGGACGATGAGCGCGGTGGAGCTCAACCTGACCGACATGATGAGCAAGCTGGTGGTGGACGATTGGGGGCAGGTGGGCGCTGGGCCGTTCGGGGCGCTGCGGGCGCACGTGAATGCCGGCAAGCTGACGCGGGCGACGCTGCACGCGGAGATGGGTCAGATCGTGGCGGGCAAGCGGCCGGGGCGGGAGAACGAGACGGAGACGATCCTGTTCTGGCATCGCGGGCTGTCCTTGTCGGACATCGCGCTGGGATTCGCGATGATCCAAAAGGGCGAGCGGCTCGGGATCGGGCAGCGGCTGCGCTTCGCGTAGAGCACTTCCCAAGCGAAAAGGATCGGGAGAGCAACTTCATCCAACCGAACCGACTCAGTTCGATCCGGTGTTGCTCTAGGACACCGGGCCGCTGTCGGTTTAAGGTTGAGTGGACGCCATTCCGTTCGGGAGTTTTCCATGACCAAGTCCCGCACCATGCGGTTGCCGGCCGCCCTGCTGCTCCTCGTTGCGGCCTCGGGATTGAGTGGCTGCGGAGTCGTCGCGCTGCCGTTCCGCGCGACGAGCGCCGTGGTCAAAGTCGTGCCGGTCGCCGGAGACGTCGTGGCCGCGCCGCTGGACGGCACGGCCGACGTCATCGACTGACGGCGCTACTTGGTGCCGTAGAGACGGTCGCCGGCATCGCCGAGGCCGGGCCGGATGTAGCCGTGGTCGTCGAGCCCACGGTCGACCGCGGCGGTGAAAACCGGGATGTCCGGGTGTTCGGCGGCGAGGACGGCGAGACCTTCCGGGGCGGCGAGCAGGCAGACGAAGCGGATCTGGGCCACGCCGGCTTCGCGCAGGCGTCCGAGGGCGGCGGCAGCGGAGTGACCGGTCGCCAGCATCGGGTCGACCACGACGCAGAGCCGATCCGCCACGTCGTCCGGTAGCTTGAGATAGTATTCGACCGGAACCAGGGTGGCCGGGTCGCGGTAGAGGCCGATATGGCCGACTCGGGCGGAGGGTACGAGGTCGAGCATGCCGTCCAGGATGCCGTTGCCGGCGCGCAGGATGGAGACGAAACACAACTTCTTGCCGGACAGCGAGGGCGCGTCCATCCGCTCGAGCGGGGTGTCGATGGCGACGGTCTCGAGCGGCAGGTCACGGGTGACCTCGTAGGCGAGCAGGAGGCTGAGCTCGCGCGTGATCTGCCGGAAGGTGGAGGTCGGGGTCTCGCTGCGGCGGAGCTGGGTGAGTTTATGCTGGACGAGCGGATGGTCGAGAACGGTCACGCGCTCAAGCATCGAGGCTGCGGCCCTTGGTCTCGCGCAGCTCGGCCGCATCGGGCACGACGGGGGTGAAGTAGCCGGCGGCCTTCTTGGCGTCCATTTCGACGCTGGCCTCCGGCGGGATCAGCTCGTCCGGGAGCGGCACGCGCTCGACGACTTCTATGCCGCTGGCGACGATCGGGGCGTATTTCAGGTTGCTCATGGAGACGAGCTTGTCGATGCGGGTGATGCCGAGCCAATGCAGCACATCCGGCATCAGTTCCTGGAAGCGCATGTCGGTGACGCCGGCGACGCACTCGGTCCGCTCGAAGTAGCTTTCGGCGCGGTCGCCGCCTTCCTGTCGCTTGCGCGCGTTGTAGACCAGGAACTTGGTGACTTCGCCGAGGGCGCGGCCCTCCTTGCGGAAATAGGCGACGACGCCGACGCCGCCCCCCTGCGCCGTCTCAATGCAGACCTCGATGCCGTGCGTCAGGTAGGGACGACAGGTGCAGATGTCGGAGCCGAACACGTCGGAGCCGTTGCACTCGTCGTGGATGCGGCAGGCGATGCGCGTCTCGGGGCGGCCGAGCTTGGCCGGGTCGCCGAAAAGGTAAACGGTGGCGCCGCCGATCGGGGGCAGGAATACGTCGAGGTCGGGGCGGGTGACCAACTCGGGGAACATGCCGCCAGTATGTTCGAACAGAGCGCGGCGGAGCTCGGCCTGGCCGACACCGAAGCGGCGGGCCACGCCGGGCAGATGCCAGACCGGCTCGATGGCGACCTTGGTGACGCGGACGTCGCCGCGTTCGGTCAGCACGTCGCCATCCGGCACGAGGCGGCCGGCGCGCATGGCGTCGTGCAGCTCCGGCATGTTGATGTGCGCCTTGGTGATGGAGATGCTGGGCCGGATGTCGATGCCGGCGGCGAGCTCCTCGGCAAAGGTGTCGGCGACGAGGTGCCCCCACGGGTCCATCGACACGATGGCGCCGTTCTCGGCCCATTGCGGGAAGGGGCCGATGGCCACGGCGGGTGCGGTGTTGGTCAAGTCCGGACGGTGCGCAGCCGCGAGTTGCCCGGAGGCGACGGCCAGCGCGCGATACACCGAGTAGGCCCCGGCATGGGCGCCGATGGCGTTGCGCTCGGCCGCGTCCGTCAGCGTCGCAATTACCGGGCCGCGCGCCCGGCCGCTCCCCGCGCCCCAGACGACCGGCCGCCGCACCACGGCATTGCGCGGGTGCGAGGTGAGGACGATGGAGCGCTTGGGCGCCGGGTCGTTGGAGCGGGCAGGGGCTGCAGTCAGATCCATGAATGGGAGGCTAGGGACCTCGGCAGTCTACCGTCAAATCCCTTGCCGAAATCCTAACGGGGCTCAGAAGATGGCGATCAGCGCGACGCCGCCGACCATCAGCACGCCGCCCAGGATGCGCCACACGTTGAGCGCGTGCTGCTCCATGCCGAACAGGCCGAATTGGTCGATCACGAGCGACATCAGGATGTTGGCCGTGATGGTCAGCCCGGCAAAGGCGCCGGCGCCCACCTTGTTGACGAAGATCAACCCCGCGATGACGGCAAAGGAGCCGACCAGCCCGCCGAGCGGCGCCCACCACGGCATCCCGGCCACGCCCTCGCCCGTCGGCATCGGGCGCGGCGCACACAGGAACAGCACGCCCAGGAACGCCACGATGGGCAGAAAGGAGACCACGCTGGCGAGCCAGGGATTGCTCAGCGCCTCCCGCAAAGCGCCGTTCATCGGCGGCCCCCAGGCCTGCAGCGCACCCGCGACCAGGATGATGGGATAGAGCCAAGCCGCGCTGATGTTTTCCATGAGTGTCTTCCTCGGTTTTGGGGGTCAGCCGAACGCGAACGCGCCGGCCAGGGCGAGCAGGAGGGCCGGCGGCATGACGAGCGCGCCGAGTTTCAGGAACGTCCAGGCCCCGACCGTCTGCCCTTCGCGGCGCAGCGCGGTGAGCCACAGGATGGTGGCCAGCGACCCGGTCACGGACAGGTTGGGGCCGAGATCGATGCCGATCAGCACGGCACTGCGCACCCGCTCCGGCACCTGCGCCAGCTCGACGACCCGCCCTGCTACCAGCCCCGCCGGCAGATTGTTGACCACGTTGGTACCGATCGCCAGCACGACCCCGGTGATCCAGGCCGCGCCGCCGGCCGACCAGGCGACCAGCTGGTGCACCTCGCGCGCCAGCGCCGCCGTGACGCCCGTCTGTTCCAGCGCCTGCACCAGCACGAACAGCCCGGCGACCAAGGGCAGCACGCCCCAGGACACGCCCCGCAGCACGGTGCCGACCCCGTTCTCCGACTTGAACAGCACCAGCACCGAGGCCGCGACGCCGGCCAGGAAGGTCGGCAGGCCGAGCTCGATGTCGAAGGCCGACGAAACCAGCAGCACGATCGCGGTCAGCGCGATGCCCAGCGCGGCCAAGCGCCCGGCCGTGCTGAGCGTCGGCACGTCGATGTCGGCGTCGATCGGCTCCCGCAGCTTGGACCGCTGGGTCCAGCGCAGCACGGCATAGGTAGCGCCGATGGAGAGCAGCGACGGCAGGGCGTATTGCGGCAGCCATTGCAGCAGCGGCGGCATGTGGCTGCCGTAGATGACCAGGTTGGCCGGGTTGGAGATGGGCAGCACGAAAGAGGCCGCGTTGGCGATGAAGGCGCAGATGAACAGGTAGGGCAGCGGCTCCTCCGCCTTGGCGGCCTTCACCACGGCGGCCACGGCGGGCGTCAGCACCACGGCGGTCGCGTCGTTGGACAGGAACACGGTGACGACGGTGCCCACCAGATAGACCAGCGTGAACAGCCGGGTCGGCGAGCGCCGGGCGGCGACCACGGCGCGCGCGGCCAGCCAGTCGAACAAGCCCTCCTGCCGCGCCAGCTCGGCCAGCAGCATCATGCCGATCAGGAACAGGTAGACGTCCGTGCCCTTGCGCACGCCGTCCCACGCGTCGCCGAGCGGCAGCAGGCCCAGCGCGACCAGCAGGATGGCGCCGAGCCCGGCCCAGATGAACTCCGGCCAGGAGAACGGCCGGATGATCACCCCGGCGGTGGCGAGCCCGGCGATGATCCACGTCAGCACGTGCGGGGAGAGCAAGGCGCTCACCATTTGCGTCCGTTCCGATTGGGGCCGAGTTGTCCGCCGACGATGCCCTTCTCGGGCCAGGCTCCCAGCCGGTCGGCGTCGCTGCCATCGGCCGCGGCGGCCGGCAGCGCGTGACCCGGCGGCGGCAGCTCGATCGCGTCGTGATCGGTCCGGCCGTTCTCGTCCCAAGCGTCGACGGTGACCCGACGGGCGCCGTCGGGCAGCGGTGCTTCCCAGACGGAGGGCTGGCCCGCCACGGCCCGCATCGGCTCGGGCGCACGGCCATCCACGCGCATCGTCACGGCGGCGATCGGGGCGTCGCCGAGAATTTTCACGCGCACGAGAGCCCACCCGACCGCGGCGGCGATGCTGCGCCGGGTCACGAGGCGGCGATCGGCGGGATGGGTGATGAGGACGAGCGGCCAGGCCTCGGCCAGCGGCTTGAAGCGCCAAGCGACGCAGCCCGCGTCGAGGCTGGCGACGGAGAAGCCGACCGGGCCCTCCTCGATCTGCCCCGTCGACCGGGTGGCCATGAAAATGGTGCCGCCATCGTTGGCGAGCTCGTTGTAATGGGTATGGCCCATGTCGACGCAGGCGACGCGATCATGCGCGAGCAGCCGGTTCAGCGTATCGCGGCCGGCGCGCAGGTCCGCCGGGTAGGTGTGCATGAACACCGCCACGTCCTGCCCGGCAGCGTCGGCGCCCGCGATCTCCCGCTCGACCCATTCGATCTGGGCCTCGCCGAGCCGGAAGTCGGGGCCGCCCGTGCCGGCCGACACCACGTCGAGGAACAGGCAGCGATGGCCGCGCACGGTGACGCCGTAGGGCAACGCCGGGGCGCCGAATGCGCCGTGGTAGGTCTCGAGGCTGCCGGGCTCCATGTCGTGGTCGCCCGGCAAGATGTGCACCGGCGCCTCCAGCCCGGCGAGTCCGTCGCGGACGATCCGATACTGCTCGGGCCGGCCGTTATCGGCGTTGTCGCCCGGCAGCAGCACGAAATCGACGGCGCCGGGCGGCAGCGCGGCGGCGGCGGACACGATGGCGCGGAAGTCGCGGACGTTCTCCGCGTCGGGCGCCGCGACGTGGAGGTCGCCGATGTGCAGCCAAAGAAGGGGGGCGTGGTCGTGCGGGCCGGCTGTCATCCGTGCTGTCCTGTTTCGGTCGGCTCGGTCGTTCGCACCAACGTTCTCTGGATCAGCAAGGTTCGTACCAGTCTGGCCGCGATCACCCTGCCTGGGCCGTCCCGCGGCGCACGCGGCCGCGGCGTCCTGAAACCAGACGCCGGCCGTCCGCGATGCGGTCGCTCGCCGAAAGGGTCGCGCCTGGTTGCGCTGTGGCCGCCGAACGCCCAGCCTAGGCCCGTATTCGAGAGCGGTTGGGGTTACTAATGTCGTCCGAGAGCTTCCGCGGCTTCGTCGACCATGATTTCAACAACGGGGCGAATTGGCTTCCGTCCGGACCGCCCCAGGCCGGCGACGTGGCAACGATCGTCATGTCGTCCGCCACGTTCTCGGGAACCCTGCCCGCGAACCTCACCCTGTCCATGAGGACGCTAGGGTTCGCGAGCCGGTACAGCAGCCTGTCCTTGCAGGACGCGACGATCCCGGCGAGCAGCTACGTCTACAGCTCGACCTTCTTCGACACCTACGAGGGCTTGCTTCCGGCCTCGTTGTCGTTTTCCGGCCGCATCGACAACAAGGGACGGCTGGTGTTCGACGGTGGGACGCAATCGATCGCGCTGCCGAGCGGCACGACGTTCCGCAACGAGGGCACCATCGACGTGACCACTGCCGCATCGACGTTCAGCGCGGCCACGGGTGCTTCATTGATCAATGACGGCCTGATCCGATCGCTCAATCCATTCGCCCAGGCGCGACAGGGTCTGACCTTCTCGCTGCCGTTGAGCGGCAGCGGCACCGTCGGCATCAGCCTCGGCGCGACGGCCGAGTTCGCCGGGGCGGTCGGCGCGGGCCAGTCTGTGGCCTTCATCGGCGGCGCCGATGCGGGATCGACGGCGCGGATCGACGTGCCGAGCCTGTTCGCCGGCACGGTCCAGGGCTTCGTGGCGGGAGACACGATCGTGTTGGCCAACACGGCCGGCACCAGCGCAACGTTCGTCGCGGGCACCGCCGGGTCCGGCACGCTGAACGTCGTGTCGGGCGGGACGGTTGTCGCGTCACTCGCCCTGGAAGGCCGTTATGCGTCCGGGGACTTCACGGTGGCGCCGTCCGGCTCGGCCCTGACCATCACCACGGCCGTGACGGACCCCACGACCGGATCGACGGTGGCGCCGACCACCGCGGGGCTCTTCCGGTTCTTCGACGACCGAGACGGCACGCACTTCCTCACCGCCAGCGTCGCCGAGCGCGACAGCGTGCTCAGCCAACGGTCGGATCTCGTGGCGGAGGTGAACGGTTTCGGCCAGGTGACTGCAGCGGACGCCGGGACGGTGGCGGTCTACCGCTTCTTTGACACCATCCACGGCACGCATTTCTTTACCGCGAGCGCGGCCGAGCGGGACGCGGTGGTCGCCGCGCGGCCGGACCTGACCTACGAAGCGAGCGCGACTTTCCTCGAGCACGGCACGGCGCAGGCCGGTGACGTCGCCGTCACCCGGCTGTTCTCGACCGCCAACGGCACGCATCTCTACACGGCGAGCGCGCCCGAGCTGAGCGGACTACTGACGCCCGGCAGCACGAGTTATCGAGCGGATTTGGTGTCGGAAGGGGTGAGCTTCTACGCCCCGTCCGGCCGCTATGGCTGACGCGGCGGACTCAGCAGGCGGGCCGGCGGGCGCTCGAAGGTGCGGCGGCCCGCCTTGAAGCCCCAGCGCGCCGGGGCGAGTTCGGCCACCGCCTGGGCGGGGGTCTCGGCGTCGAACAGGACGAGGTCGGCCGGCGCCCCCACCGCGATGCCGTAGGGCCGGCGCATCAGCTGCGCCGCGCGGTCGGTGACCATGGCGAAACAGTCGGCCAGCCCGTCGCCATCGGCGATCTGGGCGACGTTGGCGAACAGGTTGGCAATGCGGAGCAGCGATCCGTCGCCGAACGGCGTGAACGGGTTCAGCACGTTGTTGGTCGAGATCGAGCAGGTCACGCCCTGCCGCAGCAGGCGATGCGCCGGGGCGACGCCGCGCGGGACGTTCTCCGACGCATCCTGCCCCATCAGGAACAGGTCTGTGGCCGGCAGCACGGTGACCGCGACGCCGGCGTCGGCCAGGCGGCGGGCGGCCGCGTCGAACCGGGCGGGCGGCATGGCGCTCAGCTTGGTCGCGTGCCCGATCGCGACCCGGCCGCCCCGGCCCGACCGCTCCGTCAGGCGGCAGACCTCGTCGATGTCGGCCTGCGCCGGGTCGAGGTCGAAGTCGAGATGGAGGTCGATATCCATGTCGAAGCGGTCGGCCAGCTCGAAGATACGGGCGATCTGCCCGTGGGAGTCGCGATCGACGTAGGGCGCGCCGCCGATCAGGTCGCAGCCGGCCTCCAGCGCGGATACCAGCACCGCGTCGCAGCCGGGATCGTCCAGCAGGCCTTCTTGCGGGAACACGCATAGTTCCAGATCGACCACGTCGGCCCAGTCGCGCTTGAGCTGTTGCAGCGCCCGCAGGCTGACGAGGCCGACGCGGGGGTCAACCTCCACATGGGTACGCATCCGCGTGGTCCCGTGCAGGACCGCGCGCTCGAGGGTGCGGGCGGCGCGGTCGTAGACATCCTGCTCGGTGAAGCTCTGCTTGGCCTGCCTGCACTGCGCCACCGCCTCCTGCAGCGTGCCCTTGCGGCAGGTGCAGCGGTCCATGATGGCGGATTTGTCGAGATGGACATGCGTCTCGACCAGCCCGGCGCAGACCAGCTTGCCGCCGGCCGCGTCCGCCGGGCCATCGAATGGCAGGCCCTGCCCGATCGCGGCGACCCGGCCGCCGAGGATGCCGATATCGACGGGCTCGCCGCCCTCGGGGAGGCGGGCGTCACGGATCAGATGATCGAACATCCCCGGCAGATGGGCCCGGCGCGCGCGATACCAACCGCGCCGACCGCAACCCAGAGCACGTCCCGAGCCGAGAAGCTCGGGAGCAGTGCTCTATCGTATTGCTAGTAGAGCAACTTTCTCCGACCGAACTGACCCGGTTCGGTCGGAGGTCGCTCTAGCCAGCCTCGATCGGCTCTCCTACCTAAGCACCCATGTCACGCTCGCCGACGAACGATCTCGCCCCGCTCATCAAGCTCCTGCAAGCGGGCGTCCCGCCGCAGCGTGCCGCGAGCGAGCTTTCTCGCGTCCTGGCGATCTGGACGGCGGAACTGGAGAATGACGACGAGGAGCTCCAGGAGCGGTTGTCCGGCCTGGCCGAGCAGATGGCGACGGGCATCGAGGAGATGCACGAGGGCATCTCGGAAGCGAGCGACAAGGGTAAGCCGACCTTGCGGCGCATCCTGGCGACGCACGTGGCGGTGTTGGACGAAGTGCGGAAGGCGCAGGGAATGGGGTAGATCTCTTCCGGCGCTGGGACCAGCAACCGATCAGGGTCGATGTTTGTCTTTGAAATCCGGCCCGGTCCGCACCTGAATACCAACCGGATCGCCTTGCTGAGAAATTCCCCAAGTAGACCGGAGGTCGTCGACGGGCATTATTGCGTCCGGGGACTTACGCGCATCTCTGCTTCGCTGTACGGACGGCGATGACTGACATGATCGAGATCGATTGAATGACTTGGCATCGGCGGCTTGCCCTCGTTTCGGCCGTGGTCGTGGCCGGCTACGGGGGACCGGCCCATGCCGCCGAAGGCGCTGGCGGCCTGAACGGCTCCGGCCTGGCCCTCTGGTGGGCGCTGCCCTTCGCGGGGCTGCTGCTCTCCGTCGCGGTCGTGCCGCAGGTCTCCGCCCATTTCTGGCACAAGAACTTCGGCAAGCTTTCGGCCGGTTGGGCGCTGCTGTTCCTGATCCCGTTCGTCATGACGCAGGGTGTCGAGATGGCGGCATCGGAGGTGTTGCACACGGCACTGGCGGAATACTTCCCGTTCATCATCCTGCTCTTCGCGTTGTTCGTCATCTCGGGCGGCATCCGGGTCCGGAGCAACATGATCGGCACGCCGGCCATCAACACCGGCATCCTCGCCTTCGGCGCCGCCATCGCGAGCCTCACCGGCACGACGGGCGCGGCGATGCTGCTGGTGCGACCGCTGATCCAGACCAATCTCAAGCGGCGCCGCAACGCCCACGTGCTGGTGTTCTTCATCTTCCTGGTGGCCAATATCGGCGGCTCGCTCACGCCGCTGGGCGATCCACCGCTGTTTCTGGGCTTCCTGCAGGGCGTCGCCTTCGGCTGGCCGTTCACCCACATGATCCGGCCCATGCTGCTGGGCAGCGGCGTTCTGCTGCTGACGTTCTACCTCATCGACCGCCGGGTGTGGGCGCGCGATGGCGGGCCGCGCCGGGTCGGGCCGCCGCGCATCGGCTTTCGCGGCCTGCATAACCTGATCTATCTGGTGGCCGCCGTCGGCGCGGTGCTGCTCAGCGGCATCTGGAAGCCGGGCATCGACCTCCATGTCTGGCACGTCGCCGTTCCGCTGCAGAGCCTGACGCGGGACGGCATCCTGCTGGCGCTGGCCGGCATGTCGTGGGCCACCACGGCCCGGCGGGTCCGGATCGAGAATGCCTTCACCTGGGATCCGATCCTCGAAGTCGTCTACCTCTTCGCCGGTATCTTCATCACCATCCTGCCGGTTCTGGCGATCCTGCGCGCCGGCAGCGCGGGCGCAATGTCCTCACTCGTCGCCATGTCCACCGGCGCGGGCGGCCTGCCGGACAACGTCGCGTATTTCTGGATGACCGGCGTGTTGTCGTCGTTCCTGGACAACGCGCCCACCTACCTCGTGTTCTTCAACATGGCGGGCGGCGACCCGCAGCAGCTCATGGGCCCGCTCTGGGACACGCTTCTGGCGATCTCCGCCGGGTCGGTGTTCATGGGCGCCATGACCTATATCGGCAACGCGCCGAACTTCATGGTCCGCTCCATCGCCAGCGAGCGCGGCATCCGCATGCCGTCCTTCGTGGGCTACATGGGATGGTCGTGTGCCGTGTTGCTGCCGACCTTCCTGCTGGTCACCCTGGTGTTCTTCCGGGGCTGACCGGCGGCGCCGGGCGCGCGCGGCCGAAGGCGCGCGTCAGCGGCGTTCCCGTGACGCCGTGTGCGAGCACGGAGGCGCCGATCGCCAGCGAGATATAGGGCCAGTACTCGGAAGACCCCGTCTCGTCCTGGATCAGCATGGCGTAGAACAAGGCGGCCGCGCCGATCGGCCCGAACCAGCCCGCGAACAGGGCGCTTCGCCGGTCCCGGTTCCACGGGAGCCAGCGGCGGAGCAGCAACCAGGCCGGGATGCGCCGCAGCAGCAGGATGCCGGCGGCGAAGGCGACGGCGCGCCACCCCAGCCGGCTCCACTCCGCCCAGGGGATCGCCGCTCCGAACAGGATCATGATCGGCAGATCGAAGAACCGGCCCAGCGCTTCGCTGAACCGTTCATGGTGTTCGGCAACGTCGAAGCGGCGATTGCTGTTATTGAGGACGGCGCCGGCGACGAAGGCCGCGAGCACCTCGTCCCCGCCCAGCAAGCGCACGCCCGAGGTGGTGGCGAGCGCCAGGGCGATCGTGACGGTGAGGAGCGAGGCCGCTTCCGCATCCGGGCGGTTGCGCGCCCAGCGGAGCGCCTCCGCCGTGATCCACCCCGCGACTCCGCCGACCAGCACGGCGCCGAGGATCTCCCACAGCACGACGTGCACCAGCCATTCGACGCCGGCCTCGGCCGGCCCCTGGCGCATGAGCAGGATGGGCAACATCACCAACGGCAGCGCGAGGCCGTCATTGATGGCGCTCTCCGCCGTCATGCCGTCCCGCAGCAAGCCGGGAACGGCTTGCCGGGCCAGCCGGCCGGTGAGGATCGGTGCAGAAAGGACGGGGTCCGTCGGGGCGATCGCGGCACCGAGGAGCAAGGCGGGAAGCAGGGGCAGACCGAATGCCAGGCCGCCGATGGCACCGCCGATCAGCCACATCAGCAGCATCCCCGGCCCCAGCGCCACGGCGAGGCCACGCCAGTTCCGGCGCAGCCAATATGCCGGCAGCCGCATGGCCGCCCCGGTCACGGCGATGGCGAGGGTGAACCGTGCCGCCTCCCGCAAAAGGGCCGCATCCGCCGGGTGGGCCAGGGGATCGAGATGCAACAGCCCGGCCCCCAGCGGTCCGAGGACGATTCCGGCCGCCGCGCAGGTGAGCGGCTCCGACACCCAAAGCATCTGGTTGACGATGCCCGACGTGGCGCCGAGGGCCACCAGCAGGCCGAACACGCAGAATGTGAGCAGCCACAGATCCGGTGTCATGCGTGGCCGCGCCGCGCCACGGTGCCGGAGCCGTCAAGCAGCCGTGGCAGGCTGCGATTTCGGTTCGGTCTGCATCACCACGGGCGGGAACCCGACGATGTCGTAGGTGGCCGAAGCGATGCCGATCCCGGCCTTGTCGAATTCCGCCAGGATGTGACGGTTCATTGCGTCCTTGGAACCCCGGATCCGGTGCGTGCCGACCACGAAGCGGAGCGAGAGCTCGAGCCAGTTATCCGTTATACGCCAGTAGACGCGCGATTGCAGATCGATCGGGTCGACGCCGAAGCGCGCCTGTAGGTGGGCCTTCTGCGCTTCGGCCATGTCGTCGCCTTCCCGGGCGTGCAGATGAGCGGCCTCGAGCAGGATGGCCTCGGCCCGCGCGCGGTCCGCCGTGTAGGTGATCGGGATCGACATCTCCTCCCAGATCAGGGGAAAGTCGCGGCTGTAGTTGAACACGGGCTCGGCGAAGATCTTGCTGTTGCTGACCGTCACGATGCGCCCGGTGAACTGGCGCGAGCGGACCCACATGGCCGGGTCGGCACCCTGCACCGAGGGTGGTTGGCCCATCTCCATGATGGTGGTCTGGATGAAGCCGAGCTGCATGACGTCGCCGCGGACGCCCCCCATGGAGATCCGGTCGCCCACGGTGAAGGTGTTGCCGCGCAGGATGACGAAGTAGCCGGCAATAGAGGTGACGACCTGCTGCAGCGCGAAGGCGAGGCCGGCGGAGATCAGGCCGAAGGCGGTCGCCAGCCGGGTCGGGTCGTTGAACCAGATGGAGAGCAGACCCAGGATGAGCACCACGGCGGCCAGCAGGCTGACACCTTGCCGGGTCCAGAACTTGCTCTGCACGGAGGCGTAGTCGGCCCGGCCGAGCACGAGCCCGGCCAGCGCGCGCAGCCCGGCGCTGGCCGCCAACACCACCGCCACGAAGATGATCGACAACAGCAGCTTGCGGCCGTTCTCCGCGTTGACGCCGACCCAATCGATGCCGAGGAGATGCATGGCTATTCTTTCCCGCTCGGCCGCGCCGGGCCGGTTTCGTCGTCGCACGCGGCCAGGAAGGCTGCATGTCGGCGACGTATGTCGTCGAGGTCGTCCGGTGTCTTCACGTCCCGCTCGGCATCGCCCAGCATCAGGCGGGCGTGGCGCCGCAGGGCCGGCCGCCGGGCCGGGTCGCGTTCGCAACTGGCCACGATCGTCAGCACTTCCAGCGCGCGGATGAGCACGGCGGCGCTGCCGGCCGCGTTCTGCCGGATCAGATGGAACATCGAGTCCGTCAGCCCGTCGTAATCGACCGCCGGCACCACCAGCACCGGCCGGGCGTTCCGCCGGATGACGCCGGTCGGCAGATGCAGCGGCACCAGCTCGCACAACGATCCGCCGAGCCGGTCCAGCACGCTCAGCGCGGTGTGCGGATCATTGATGCCCGGCGACAGCGCGCGCACGGCGACCTCGACCAGCTGGCGGACGGCGAACTCCACGTCCAGCGAGCCGGCCCGGCGCGGGCCCAGGGCCGTCGCGTCCTTGATCGCCTCCGCGGCGCCGTCGGCCGCGACGGACAACTCGGCGATCGCGGCGCCCGGAAACACGTAGTCGCCGGGCCGCACCAGCATGTGGATGACGGTGTTCCGATCGGCGGCCCAGTCGGCCAGCGAGTCCGTGTGGAACTGCTGAAAGTAGCCGTGCCGGTCGTCGGTGACCCGGATGGCGCCGTGCCACGCCGCGGCATCCGGCGGGGCCGGGCCGGGTTCGGACGTCGTCAAGCGCCGCAACGCATCCCGCACGTCGTCGCTGACGAGCTCGATCACCGTGTCGACGTTGATGCGGTTGGCGATATGCGCGACGAAGAACACCAGCGTGCCGACGCTGACGAACGCCAACAGCAGCCCGACGCTGAGCGAGAGATGCGGCGTGAACGCTCCCTCGCTCTGCGTGCGCACGGAACGCAGGACCATCAGCGCGTAGGCGAAGGTGGCGAGGAAGACGCCGAGCGTGACCTGGTTGGCGCGGTCACGGACGAAGTTGCGCAGCAGGCGCGGCCCCATCTGGCCGGCGGCGAGCGACAGGGCGGCGATGGTGATGGAGAATACCGTGCCCGCTACGCCGATGGTCGAGGAGGCGATCGCCCCCAGCATGGTGCGCGCCCCGGTGCCGCCGCCACTATACAGCCAAGCGCTCTCGATCAGCCATTGCGGCACGATGCCGCTCCGGTCCAGGTGCACCAGGCCCACGCCGGCCAGAATGCCACCGAGCACCATCAGAAACGGGATGACCCAAAACGCTTCGCCCAGATCGGCGATAAGCTTGCGAAGGCGTGCGTTCATGGGATGCGGGTTCCGATGCCGTGACCGAGCTCACGGCGCAAGTGCTGGCGCGCCTCGTAGGGGCGGCAGCGGTTCGGACCGATGGTCGCCAACACCCGAGGCTGTCCGGAGTTCGTCTCCCGGCGCGTTTAAACTCCCGACGAGATCAAGCGGCCAGGATGTCGGCGCGGCTGATCTCGCCCAGCACCGCGCCGTCGGCCGTTACCACGGCGGCGCGGTCGGCCCGCGCGGTGAGCAGCGCGGAAAGAGCTTCGCGCAGCGAGGTGCCGGGCCGCAGCGCCGGCCCGGCAGCGCCGCTGGGAGCGGTCATCAGCCCGTCCACCGTCATGAGCGCGAGGCGGCGCAGGGCCCGGTCGGGGCCGAGAAAAGCGTCCACGAAGGCGTCCGCCGGCGCGGCGAGCAGGGCCGCGGGCGTATCGAATTGCAGCAGCCGGCCGTCGCGCATCACCGCGATGCGGTCGGCCATCCGCAGCGCTTCCTCCATGTCGTGCGTGACCATCACCACCGTCTTCTTGACCCGGCGGAGGATGGCCTTGAACTCGTCCTGTAGCCGGGTCCGCGCGATCGGATCGATGGCGCCGAACGGCTCGTCCATCAGCATGACCGGCGGGTCCGCCGCCAGCGCGCGGGCCACGCCGACCCGCTGGCGCTGACCGCCGGACAGCGCGGCCGGACGGCGCCCGCGCATGACCGCCGGGTCGAGGCCGACGAGGTGGAGCATCTCGTCGACGCGGGCCTCCGTGCGCTTGGCGTCCCAGCCGAGCAGGCGCGGCACGGTGGCGATGTTCTGCGCCACCGTCATGTGCGGGAACAGGCCTACCTGCTGGATGACGTAGCCGACGGTGCGGCGGAGCAGGATCGGGTCGCCGCGCGTGACGTCCTGCCCCGCGACCAGGATGCGGCCGCTGCTCGGCTCGATCAGGCGGTTGATCATGCGAAGCGTCGTGGTCTTGCCGCAGCCGGATGGGCCGATCAGAGCGACCGTGTCGCCCTCCGGGATCTCCATGGAGACGCGGTCGACCGAGGCGGCCGCGGCGCCGGGAAAGGTCTTGCTGACGGCGTCGAGGGTGATCATGCGGACCTCGCGGCAAACAGGGCGCGTTCGAGCGACGCCATACCGAGCTCGACACCGATGGCCAGCAACGCGATCGGCACCGCGCCCACCAGCAGGCGGGAATAGTCCATCAGCGCGATGCCCGCGGTGATGAAGTCCCCGAGCCCGCCGCCGCCGATGAAGGACGCCAGCGTGGCGCCGGAGATGACCTGCACGGCCGCGCTCCGGATGCCGCCGAAGATGGCCGGCGCCGCCAGCGGCAGGCGGACGCGCCACAGGATCTGCTGTCGCCGCATGCCCATGCCGCGCGCGGCGTCGACCGTGTCGGCATCCACCTCGCGCAGGCCGATCAGGCTGTTGATCAGGATCGGCGGCACCGCCAGCACGACGAGGGCGACCACCGACGGCACCAGCCCGATGCCGAGGATCGGCAGCGCGGTGGCCAGGATCGCCAGGCTGGGGATCGTGCGGATCGCGTTCACCACGCCGACCGTCAACCCGGCGCCCACCCGCGTCGGCAGCACCAGCACGGCCAGCGGCAGGCCGATGGCGAGCCCGATCGCCAGCGCAATGACGCTCATGAGCAGGTGCTGCTGCAGGGCGGCGCCGAACTCGGCCGGGTGGCCGGCAATCCAGCCGATGGCGTCGGAAAGCATCAGGCGGTGCGCCCGCGCAGGCGGCGTTCGGCGCGCGACAGCAGCAGGTCGGCGCCGATCGCCATGGCCGCGGTGAGTCCGCCGCCGATGAAGATCTTCTCCGGATAGCGCTGGTCGATGCCGGCGAAGATGATGGTGCCGAGCCCGCCGGCATTAATGTAGGCCGCCACCGTCGCCACGCCGATCACCGTCACCGTCGCCACCCGCAGCCCGGCCACAATGAACGGCATGGCGATCGGCAGGTCCACCTCGATCAGCCGCCGCGCCGGGCCGTAGCCGAGCCCGGCGGCGGCGTCCGCGATGTCGGGCGAGACGCTGCGCAGGCCGAGCACGACGTTGCGGGTCAGGATCAGCAGGCAGTACGAGGTCAGCCCCACCACGGCCGGCTTGAAGCCGAGGCCGAGCAGCGGGATCAGCAGCGCGAACATCGCCAGGCTGGGAATGACGAACAGGATGCCGGTGACGAACAGGATCGCCGCATAGGCGCGCGGCCGCCGGGCGCTCCAGATACCGACCGCGAGCGCGAACACGAGCGCGATGCCGACGGAGACCACGACCAGCAGCGCGTGCTGACCCAGCGCCAGGCCGATATCGCCGAGGTGGGTCGGGGCCCATCTCATGGTGGCAGCGTGCCCGCGGCGATGAGGGCGGCCAGGCGCTCGATGTCGGGGCCGGTGCTGCGGTCCGGGCCGAGCGGCGGCACGGCGGTGCGAATTGCCGCGTGCAGCCGCGCCGTGCCGGCGCCGAGGCGCAAGGCGTCGCGCAGGTCGCAGGCGCGGGCGGCGACCATCAGCTCGGTGGCGACCAGGAGGCGGAGCTGGTCCAGCACGCCAACGGTCTTGGCCACGACCGCGCTGGCCATGGTGGCGTAGTCCTCGACCGAGTCGGCCGCGGGCATGATGCAGACCGGCATCGGCGCGGCCCCGTGCTGCATCTGCGCGAGCAGGGCCGACACCGTCTTCTGCACCGTCGCCAGCCCGTTGCGGCCGGGATCGGCAAGGAAGCGCGGCAACCCGCTGACGGCTGGCGACATCAGCCGCATCACCCGGCCGGCCGTTGCGGCACCCACGCGGAGCAGCGCCTGGCCGAGCGCCTCGATCGCGAGCGTGAGCGCGGTCGGGTCGAAATTGCCGTTGGGCAGCGCGGCGCCGTCGGCGGCGAGGATGGCCGGGTTGTCGTCGCTGGTGTTGAGCTCGAGCTCGACCAGGCCGCGCGCCCGGTCCAGCGCGTCGGCGGCCGCCCCCTGGACGGAGGCGAACACGCGGAAGCTCAGCGGATCCTGCAGCCGCCGGGCGACGCCGGGCTGGCAAAGGTCGCCGCCGGCGAGCCAGCCGAGCACCGCCGCCGCCGCCGCCGCCTGACCCGGCGCGGGCCGCAGCCCGGCGGCGCGCGGGTCGAACGGCGCCAGATCGCCGCGAAAGCTCTCCAGCGACAGCGCGGCGGCCGCCACCGCCGCGTCGAGCACTTGCGCCGCGTCGGCGACAAGCAACGCCGCCGGGCCGACGGCGCCCGCGTTGGACGAGACCAGGGCGAGCCCATCCTTCGGGCCCCAGGCCGGCACGGCGATCCCCGCCCGGGCCAGCGCCTCGGCCGCCGGCAGCAACGCTCCGCCAAGCTCCGCCTCGCCCTCGCCAGCCAGCACGGCGGCGATGTGCGCCAGCGGCACCAGGTCCGCCTCGCCGATCGAGCCGATGGCCGGCACCCGCGGCGTGACTCCGCGCTCCAGCATCGCCGCCAGCGCCTGCGCCATGCCGTGCGACACGCCGGACGCGCCGCACGCCAGGCGGGACAACCGGGCCAGCATGGTGGCTCGGACCACCTCGCGCGGCAGACGCGGGCCGACGCCGGCGGCGCGTGCCTGCGGGATGCGTCGCTGGTGTGCGTCGTCGGCGGCGTCCAACGGCGTGTCCACGGCCGCGCCGAGCCCGGTCGTCACGCCGTAGATCGCCGCGCCCTGACGCACCATTGCCCGCACCGCGTCATGCGCCGCCCCGATCCGCGCCAGCGCCTCGGGCGTGAAGGCGGCCGGCGCACCTTCCCGCACGACGGCGCACACATCGGCGACCGACAGCGTCGTCCCCAGCCAGATCAAGCTACTTGATCAGGCCCTTGCTCTTGAGGAACGCCGTTGCGACGTCTTTCGGCTCGTCCTTGTCGCGCTCCACCTTGGCGTTGAGGTCTCGCATGGTGGCGTTGTCCAGCGCGGTATCCACGCGGTCCAGCACCTCGGCGATGCGCGGATTGGCCTTGAGCGTGTCCTGGCGGACGACCGGGGCGAGGTAGTAGGGCGGGAACAGTTCCTTGCTGTCCTCCAGCACGACCAGCTTCTGTTCGGCGATCTGCCAATCCGTCGCGAAGCCGTTGGCGACGTCGATCTGCTTGGCGGCGAGCGCGTCGTAGCGGAGGCCGAGCTTGGCGAACTGCTTGAATTCCTTGAACTCGACGCCGTAGGTCGCCTTCAACCCCGGCAGCCCGTCCTGCCGGTCGAGGAACTCGGGCCCGGCGCCCATCACCAGCATCTTGGACGGCCCGGCCCCGAGATCGGCCAGCGTCTTGAGGTTGTATTTCGCCGCCGTGTCGGCGCGCACGATGATGGCGTAGCCGTTGTTGATGCCGGCCGGCTTGAGCCAGGTCAGGCCGTAATTCTTCTCGTAGAACGCCTTCACCTCGTCGAACACCGCCTGCGGGTCGCTCTTGACCGGCGCCTTGAGCACGGCGACCAGGGCCGTCCCGGTGTATTCGGGGTAAATGTCGATCTCGCCCGCGGTGATGGCCTTCTGCGCGATCAGCGTGCCGCCGAGGTTGATCTTGCGCTCGACCTTGAAGCCGGCATTCTCCAGCGCGGCGGCGTAGATCTCGGCGATGATGTACTGCTCGGTGAAGTTCTTGCTGCCGATCTTGATCGTCTGCGCCGCGGCCAGGCCGGGGATGGCGAGCACGGCCAGGCTCGTGAGGAGGAGGCAGCGGCGAAACCAGGTCATGAGGCGCTCCGGCGGGATCGTGCGAGGGTGTCACTGACGCCTTCCTTGCCGCGCGATGTCAATCTTTGATATAATCCCCGCATGGGAACCAACGTCAGCCTGACCCCGGAACTCGAGCGTTTCGCGCAATCCTGCGTCGAATCCGGCCGCTACAATAACGTGAGCGAGGTCGTCCGCTCCAGCCTGCGCATGTTGCAGGAGCAGGAGCAGCGCAAGGCGGCCTTTATCAAGACGCTCGACGACGCGATCGCGGAGGGTGAGCGTGACGGGTTCTTCTCCATCGACGAGGTCAGGGCCGATGCGATAGCCGCCATTGAGCAGGCGAGAAGCCGCCAGGATTGAAGGCCTCTCCGTTCGCGCCGAGGGCACGGCGCGAATTGATCGAAGCGGCGGCCTGGGTCGCCGAGGACAACAAGCAGGCGGCGATCGCGCTGGTCGATGCGGCCACGTTGGCGGCCGAGCGCGTCATCGCCCGGCCGGGGCTGGGGCGCCGGCGGCCGGACCTCGGTGGCGACCGATACCGGTTCTTCGCCGTGCGTGGCTTCCCCTACCTCCTCGTGTTCGACGCCGAGCGACAGCCGATCGTCATTGCGCGGGTCGTGCATCAATCGCGCGACCTGGTCACCTTGCTCGACGAGTAGCCCGAGCCGCTCGGCTTTACAGTCACGATCGATCGGCGGACGATGCCGCCGGGACGGTCGGGCCAGCGACCGCCGGAGGAGACGATCCATGGCGGACATGATCCGCGAGGTTTCCGCCACTCGGCGGGCGCCCTATCCGCGCGAGGCCCTGTCTCGCCTGATCAGCCCGGCCAGCGTCGCCGTCATCGGCGTGTCCGAGCGGGCGGCGGCGTTCGGAAGCAAGGTGGTGGCCAACATGGCCGCGTTCGACGGGCGGCTGTATCAGGTCAACGCCAAATACGCCGAGCTCGCGGGCCGCCCGTGCCATCCGAGCCTGGCGGCGCTGCCGGAAGTGCCGGACTGCGTCGTCATCGCCACCGGGCGGGACGCGGTGGAGCCGATCGTGGCGGAATGCGCCCGGCTCGGCGTGGGCGCCGCCATCATCCTGGCCGCCGGCTTCGCCGAGACCGGCAAGCCGGAGCTGGCGGCATTGCAGGGCCGCATCGTCGATCTCGCACGCGACGCCGACATGCGGCTGGTGGGGCCCAACACGATCGGGCTGGTCAACTACGCGACCGGCGCCGGGCTGACCTTCTCGGCCATGCCGGACCGGCGTCCCTTGGCGCCGCACGCGATCGGGATCGTCAGCCAGTCGGGCTCGCTCGGCTTCGCGCTGAGCCAGGCGGTCGAGCGTGGGGTATCGGTCAGCCACGTGCTGACGGCGGGGAATTCGTGCGACGTCGACGTGGCCGACGAGGTGGCCTATCTCGCCGACGACCCGGCCTGCCGCGCCGTGGCGTGCGTGTTCGAGGGCATGGCCGATCCGGGGCGGATGATCGCTGCGGCCGAACGGTGCCGCGCGGCGGGTAAGCCCTTGATCATCTACAAGATGGCGACCGGGGAGGAGGGCGCCCGGGCGGCGATGTCGCACACCGGGTCCCTGGCCGGGTCGGAGGCGGCCTACCGGGCGGCGTTCGCGCGGGCCGGGGTGATCCAAGTGGGCGAGCTCGAGGCGCTGGTCGAGACGGCAGCCTTCTTCGCCAAGGCGCCCCCGCCCAAGGCACCGGGCGTGGCGGTGATCGCGACCTCGGGCGGCGCGGTCATCATGGCGGCCGACAAGGCGGAGCGGCACGGCGTGGCGCTGCCGCAGCCCGGCCCCGAGGGCGCCGCGATCCTGGCGGCGCACGTCCCGGAATACGGCTCGACGCGCAACCCGTGCGACGTGACGGCGCAGGCGATCAGCGACGCGGCCGGGCTGGCCGCCTGCACGCGGGCGCTGCTCGACGATCCCGGCTACGGCGCCTTGGTCACCACCCAGGGCTACGCCTACGAGTCCGCGACCCGGCGGCTGCCGACCTTCGCCGCGGCGGCGCGGGACTTCGGCAAGATCGTCTGCAGCGTCTGGGTCCCGGAATGGCTGGGCGGTCCGGGCGCGCGGGAGATCGAGAGCGACCCCTACCTCTGCCTGTTCCACTCCATGGACCGTTGCTTCGCCACCCTCGCGGCTTGGCATCGCTGGCATCGGCACCGCGACGCGCCGGCCGGGCTCGGCGCCCGTATCGCGCCGCCCGAGGGGGCGCGGGCCCGGGCGCTGCTGGCCGAGGCCGGGCCGACGCTGACGGAGCGGCAGGCCAAGCAGGTGGTCGGTCTTTACGGCATCCCGGTGGTGCCGGACCGCCCGGCCAGCACGGCGGAGGCTGCGGCGGAGGCCGCGACGGCACTGGGCTATCCGGTGGTGCTGAAGGGCGAGCACCCCGACATTCCGCACAAGACGGAGGCCGGGCTGGTCGCGCTCGGGCTCGGCGACGCGGCGGCGGTTCGGGCGGCGGCGACCGCGATGCTGGCGACGCCGGCGGCGCGGCGGCCGGGATTCGCCGGTCTGGTGGTGCAGCCCATGGTCGGGCGCGGGGTCGAGATGGTGGTGGGCGCGCGGGTCGATCCGCAATGGGGTCCGCTGGTCGTGGTCGGGCTCGGCGGCGTGTTCGTGGAGCTGTTGCGCGACACGGCCCTGGCGCTGGCGCCGGTGAGCCCGGCGGAGGCAATGGACATGCTGGGCTCCCTCAAGGCAACCGCCGTGCTGGACGGTTTCCGCGGCAGCGCGCCGGTGGACCGGGCCCGGCTGGCCGACATCGTGGCGCGGTTCTCCGAATTGGCCGCCGATCTCGGCGACGCCGTCGCCGAACTGGAGATCAACCCGCTGATCGCGAACGGGGCGGAGATGGTGGCGGTGGATGCACTCGTGGTGAAGGCGTGATGCGGGCCTGGCAGGTCGAGCAGCTCGGCGCGATGCAGCTCGTCGAGTTGGCGGACCCCACGGCCGGATCGGGGGCCTACGTCGTCCAGGTCGACGCGGCCGGGGTCAATTTCTCCGACATCCTGATGATCGGGGGCCGCTACCAGCGCAAGCCGCCGCTGCCGTTCACCCCGGGGGTGGAGATCGCGGGCACGATCCTGACCGCGGGCGAGGGGGCGCCGCTCCCGGCGGGCCAACGCATCATCGCGAGCCTGCCGAGCGGCGGCTTTGCCGAGCGGGCGCTGGTCCCGGCCGATGCGGCGCGGCCGATCGCCGACGACGTGCCGTCCGCCGCGGCGCTGGTGCTGCTTGGGATCAACTACCCGACCTCCTACCACGCGTTGCACGGCCGGGCCGCCATCCAGCGCGGCGAGAGCGTGCTGATCCACGCCGCGGCTGGCGGCGTCGGCAGCGCGGCGGTGCAGATCGCGGTGGCGGCCGGGTGCCGGGTGATTGCAACCGCCGGGTCGGACGAGAAGCGCGAGACGTGCCGCGTCCTCGGGGCCGAGCTGGTGATCGACTACGCCGAGGCGAACTGGGTGGACAGGCTGCGGGCCAGCTTTCCGAACGGGGTGGACGTCATCTACGACCCGGTCGGGGGTGTCGTCGGCGAGCAGAGCCTGCGGGCCCTGGCCTGGCGCGGGCGCTACCTGGTGATCGGCTTCGCCGGCGGTCCGATCACGGCATTGGCCGCCAACCGGCTGTTGTTGAAGGAGAGTTCCGCGCTCGGCGTGTTCTGGGGCGAGACCAAGACGCGCGAGCCGGAGGTCGCTGAGCGGATCGGCCGCGAGATCGTCGCGCTGTTCCGCGCCGGAAGATTGGACCCGCTGATCGGCGGGCGCTTCCCGCTCGACGGGGCGCAGGCAGCGTTGGATGAACTCGGCGCGCGGCGGACGGTCGGCAAGATCCTCATCACGCCCACATCTCAGCCCAGCTGATCAAGAAGGACCGTCCGATGGATTTCAGTCACAGCCCCAAGGCCGAGGCACAGCTCGAACGGCTGACCGCGTTCATGGAAGAGCACGTCTATCCCAACGAGAAGACCTACAAGGAGCAGCAGGCGGCGATGACGGACCGGTGGCAGCCGGTGCCGATCGTGGAGGAGCTGAAGCCCGTGGCCAAGGCGGCCGGGCTGTGGAACCTGTTCCTGCCGCATAGCGACCACGGCGCCGGGCTGTCGAACGTGGAGTATGCGCCGCTGGCCGAGGTGATGGGCCGGGTCATGTGGTCGTCGGAAGTGTTCAACTGCTCCGCGCCCGACACCGGCAACATGGAAACGCTGCACCGCTACGGCACGCCGGCGCAGAAGGCGGAATGGCTGGAGCCGCTGCTGCAGGGCGAGATCCGCTCCTGCTTCTGCATGACGGAGCCCGACGTCGCGTCCTCCGACGCGACCAACATCCAGTGCACGATCACCCGCGACGGCGACGACTACATCATCAACGGACGGAAGTGGTGGTCGTCGGGATCGGGAGATCCGCGGTGCAAGCTCCTGATCGTGATGGGAAAGACCGATCCGGACGGGCCGGACAAGCATCGCCAGCAATCCATGATCCTGGTGCCGGTGAACACGCCCGGCGTGCGGATCGAGCGCATGCTGCCGGTGTTCGGGTTCGACGACGCCCCGCACGGACATGGCGAGATCAGCTTCACCGACGTGCGCGTGCCGGCGGAGAACATCCTGCTCGGCGAGGGCCGCGGCTTCGAGATCGCGCAGGGGCGCCTGGGGCCGGGACGGATCCATCACTGCATGCGCTCGGTGGGGCTCGCGGAGCGGGCGCTGGAGATGATGTGCAAGCGGCTGGTCGGGCGCAGCACGTTCGGCAAGGCGCTGGCCGACCAAGGCGTGATGATCGAGCGGATCGCCAATAGCCGTATCCAGATCGACCAGACCCGGCTGCTGGTGCTGCACGCGGCCTGGAAGATGGACCAGGTCGGCAACAAGGAAAGCCGGCGCGAGATCGCCGAGATCAAGGTTGCGGCGGCGACCATGGCGGGCGAGGTGGTCGACCGCGCAATCCAGGCGTTCGGCGGCGCCGGCGTCTCCAACGATTTCGGGCTCGGCTACATGTATAAGTATGCCCGCACGCTGCGGATCGTCGACGGGCCCGACGAGGTGCACCGGCACCAGCTCGGGCGGCAGGAGCTCGCCAAGTATCGGCCCCCCCGCAACCATGCCTGAGCTGGGCGGCCCGGAGCTCGTTCCGGTCCTGCCGAACCATCGCTTCGACGAGGCGGCGCTGCAGCGCTTCCTCGCCGGGCAACTGCCGGGCATCGAGGGCGGCTGCGTCATCCGGCAGTTCCAGGGCGGGCAGTCCAACCCGACCTTCCATCTGCAGACGCCGGACGGCGCCTTTGTGCTGCGCAAGAAGCCCGGCGGCACGTTGCTGGCTTCCGCGCACGCGATCGAGCGGGAATACCGGGTCATGGACGCGCTCGGGCCGACCGACGTGCCGGTGCCCCGCATGCGCCTGCTGTGCGAGGACGCGGCCGTGATCGGCACCGCCTTCTTCGTGATGGATTACCAGCCGGGCCGCATCTACACGGATCGTTCGATGCCCGGCGTCGCGCCGGCGCATCGGCGCGCGGCGTTCGACGACATGGCCGACGTCCTGGCCCGGCTGCACGCGGTCGACCCGGCAGCGGTCGGGCTCGGCGATTACGGACGGCCGACTGCCTACGTGGCGCGCCAGATCGACCGCTGGACGCGACAATACCGCGCCTGCAATCTCGAGCCGGAACCGGCGATGGACCGGCTGATCGACTGGCTCGAGCGGCACGCGGCAGTGCCGGACGAAACCGCGATCGCGCATGGCGACTACCGGCTCGGCAACCTGATCATCGACCCGGCCGAGCCGCGCGTGGCCGCGGTGCTGGACTGGGAGTTGTCCACGCTCGGGCACCCGCTGGCCGACCTGGCCTATTGCTGCATCCCGTGGCGGCTACCGCCGGCGCAGATGGGCGTGCTCGGGCTCGATGTGCCGGGGCTGCCGACGGAGGCGGAGTTCGTCGCCGCCTACTGCGCGCGCGCCGGGCGGCCGGTGCCGGACGACCTGGATTACTTCGTGGTGTTCTCCTTGTTCCGCTGGGCGGCCATCGTGGCCGGCGTGTATCGCCGGGCGCTGGACGGCAATGCCGCCGACGCCCGCGCCGCCTCCTCGGGCGAGCGGTTCCGCGCGCTGGCGCGGCAGGCCTGGGCAATCGCGGAATCGGCGTAAGGCCTATGTCGATCGTGAGCGGCGTGGCAATAGGACGTCCTGAAACGGGGACGCGTGGGAGCGGCCCGAAGCAAGACAAGGATCGCGATCGTGAGCAACGAGAAGATGTCGGCGCAGATGAAGGAGGCGGACGGCTTCATCGCCGCCCTCGACCAGAGCGGCGGCTCCACGCCGGGCGCACTGCGTCAGTACGGCATCGAGCCCTCCAGCTACAGCGGCGACGACGAAATGTTCCGCCTGATGCACGAGATGCGCGTGCGCATCATCAAGGCCCCGGCGTTCCAGGGCGACAAGGTGATCGGCGCCATCCTGTTCGAGCGCACCATGGACGGCGACGTCGACGGCAAGCCCGTGCCCAGCTACCTGTGGGAGGATCGCGGCATCGTACCGTTCCTCAAGACGGATAAGGGGCTCGGGGCCGAGAGCGACGGCGTGCAACGGATGAAGCCGAACCCGGAGCTGGACAAGCTGCTCGAGCGCGCGGTCAAGCTCGGCATCTACGGCACCAAGATGCGCTCGGTGATCGCCAACGCCGACAAGCGCGGCGTGCGCGAGATCGTGGCCCAGCAATTCGAGGTCGCCCAGCAGATCATGAAGCACGGCCTGGTGCCGATCATCGAGCCGGAAGTCTCCATCAAGAGCGAGACCAAGGCCGAGGCGGAGACCATGCTGAAGGAGCAGTTGCTCAAGCACCTCGACGGGCTCGGCGGCGAGGGCCGGGTCATGCTCAAGCTGACTCTGCCGGACCAGGCCGACCTCTACGAGGAACTGACCAAGCACGAGCGGGTCGAGCGCGTGGTGGCCCTGTCGGGCGGCTACAAGCTGGACGTCGCCTGCGACAAGCTGGCCGAAAACCACGGCGTCATCGCCAGCTTCTCGCGCGCGCTGATCGACGGACTGCGTCACGACATGAGCGAGGAAGAGTTCGACGCGACGCTGTCGACCGCGATCGGCCGGATCTACCGCGCCTCGGCCGAGAAGGACTCCGTCACGCCGAGCCTGTAACGCCCGTGCTCGACCGCTTCCCGCGTTTCGTCGCCTCCGTCCTGCCGGGCGTGCTGCTCTGCGGGGCGGTCGCGGCGGCGGCGGTGGCGCTGGAACGGCTCGAGGCCGCCTCGTTCGGCCGCGTCTGGCTGGAGGCACTGGTGCTGGCCATCCTGGTCGGCACCGCGGTGCGCACCGTCTGGACGCCGAGCAAGCGCTGGTTCGCCGGCATCGGGTTCAGCGCCAAGATGCTGCTCGAGATCGCCGTGCTGCTGCTGGGCGCTTCCATCAGCGCGCACATGGTGGCCGAGGCCGGGCCCTACCTGGTGGTGGGCATCGCGGGCATCGTCATCGTCTCGATCGGGTGCAGCTACAGCCTCGGCCGCGCGCTCGGCCTGCCGCACCGGATGGCGACGCTGGTCGCGTGCGGCAACTCGATCTGCGGCAACTCGGCCATTGCCGCCGTCGCGCCCATCATCGGGGCGGATGGCGAGGACGTCGCGGCGTCGATCGCCTTCACCGCCGTGCTCGGCGTGCTGGTGGTGCTGGGCCTGCCGTTGTTGCCGGCGGTGCTGCACATGAGCGGGCTGCAATACGGCGTGCTGGCCGGGCTGACGGTCTACGCGGTGCCGCAGGTGCTGGCCGCCACCGCCCCGCTCGGCGCGGTGGCGGTGCAGATGGGCACGTTGGTCAAGCTGGTCCGCGTGCTGATGCTGGGGCCGGTGGTGCTCGCACTGTCGGTGCTGACGACCGGGCAAGGCGGCAAGGCGCGTCGGCCGAAGCTGCACAAGCTGGTGCCGTGGTTCATCATCGGCTTCCTGGCTCTGGCGGCCTTGCGCTCGGTGGGCGCGCTGCCGCCGGCTTTCCTCGGCCCGGCCGCGGCGACGGCCAACGTGCTGACCATCGTGGCGATGGCCGCGCTGGGCCTCGGCACCGATCTCCGCGTCGTGGTTCGCGCCGGTGGCCCGGTGATCGCCGCGGTGACGCTGAGCCTCATCGTGCTCGGCGCGATCAGCCTCCTGCTGATCTGGACGCTGGGGATCTAGAACCGGTTGATTGCTCGGCGGCCGGAGCGGCCAGCGCCTCCGTTGCCGCGGCGACACCGGCCTGCCACCGGTCGTCCAGGGTGGCCCTGGAGAAATCAAAGCTCTTGAACAGCCCGGCTTCGTCGAGCCCGCCGCGATAGGCGATCATGCGCAGTTCCGTCCGGGCCGGACGCCCGTGCGCGACGATCTCGGCAACAGCGGGATCGTTGCGCACGGCCTCGGGCAGGTGGGCGGCCAACTTGCCGATGGTGGCGCGCAACCGCTCGCGGCGGTGCCAGTCCTCGAGGGTTCGCTTGGTCTGGTTGCCGAACACGAGTTCGGTCGCGCGATTGGCGGCCGCGGCCAAGGTGTGCGGACGCTGGCCGGGCGCGGCGAACAGCTCCATCACGAAGCACAGCCGGTCCATATCGGAGTCGTCCTCGTACAACACCTCGTCGACCGGCGTGTTGGCGGAGAGCGCACCGTCGGCCAGCAAGCGCCCATCGATCTCGACCGGCGCGAAAAGCGGCAGCAGGGCCGAGGATGCCACCACGTGCCCCATCCCGATCCGGTCGCCGCGCGCAGTGTCGAACACGACGCGATCGCCGCCGATCACGTCCGTGCTGCACAGGGTGACACGGATGGGGCCCGCGTTGAGCCGGTCGAAGTCGATCAGCTTCGACAGCGTTTCTGTCAGGGGCGCCAGGTCGAACAACGCCGGGACGTCCGATACGCCGACCCGGCGCCCGAAGGAGAGACGCGGCCGGAACAGACCGGGTCGGCCGAGCAGCACCGTCATGAGGGCGCTGCGCTCGTTCAGCCATTGCCGCCACAACCCGGTGGAGGGGGCTGCGAACCACGGCGAGGCCGGGACCGCCAACTCGGCCACCGCGGCCCAGAAGGCATGCAAGCGGGCAGTCACCTGTTCGGGCGCGTTGCCGGCAACGATCGCGGCGGTCACGGCGCCGATGGAGGAACCCGCCACCCAGTCGACCCGCAAGCCGGGCCGCGCCAGCAACGCGCTGCACGCGCCGGCCTCGAAGGCGCCCAGGCCGATGCCGCCTCCGAGCACGAGCGCGACGGAACGCGGCAGGTCACGAGTGTCGGCAGCATCCATCGGTCAGAAGACAGTTCGCAAATCGCATCGACCTAACGCGTCCGCGGCGACGTGGTTGGGCTATTTCGCCTTCCGCCCGGCGCGGGCGGACAGGAAGTCGCGCATGGCGGTGACGGGCTCGTCGGTTGCGTAGGCGGCGGCGAAGGCGTCGATGCCGGTGGCGATCGCGGCGCGGAGCGGGAGATCCTCCCAGGCGCGGATCAGTTGCTTCTGGGCCCGCACGGCGGCGGGCTGGGCGGCCAGGATGGAGCGGGTCCAGTCCCCGACCGCTTCGTCCAGCTCGGCGAGCGGCACGACGCGCTCGACCAGACCCCAGATGTCGGCATCGGCGGCGCCGAACGTCTCGCCCAGCAGCAGCATCTCGCGCGTGCGGCCCCAGCCGACCAGCATGGGCAGCAGCGCGGCCTCCACCACCGACGGAATGCCGAGCTTGACCTCCGGCATGCCGAACACGGCGTGATCGGCCGCCACCCGCAGGTCGCACGCCGCCGCCAGCTCGAGCCCGGCGCCGAGGCACAGCCCGTTGATCCGCGCGATCGTCGGCACCGGGATGGCGCGGACCGCGTGGCAGCAGGCATGCACCTGGCCGATGAACGCGCGCGCCGCGTCGGGCCCGTCGATCGCGGCCATCTGCTTGATGTCGGCACCGCCTACGAACGCCTTCTCGCCGCGCCCGGTCAGCACCACGGCGCGCACAGCCTCGCCGGCCGCAAGCCCGGCCAGGGCAGCACACAGCTCGGTCATCAGCGCCGTGTTCAGCGTGTTCAACCGGGCAGGGTTGTCGATCGTGACGGTGACGACCGGGCCGGCGCTGACGGCGATTTGGGCGGTCATCGGGGCGCCGTGTTGAGGTAGATCGCGTAGAGCGAGGTCTGCGCGGTGATGAACAGGCGGTTGCGATTGGGTCCGCCGAAGCAGCAATTGGAGACCAGCTCCGGCACCCGGACCCGCCCGAGCAGCGTGCCGTCTGGCGCGTACGCCCGGACGGAGTCCGCACTCGACGTCCAGATGTTGCCGTGCCGATCCACCCGGAAACCGTCGAACAACCCGGCCGCCGACGTCGCGAAATGCCGGCCGTCCGACGCCCGGCCGTCGCGGACGTCGTAGGCGCGGATGTCGGGCGAGCAGGCCGGGTCATGCGTCCGGCCGGTATCGGCGACGTAGAGGATCGTCTCGTCGTTGCTGAAGGCGAGCCCGTTCGGCCGCACCATGTCGGAGATCACGGCGGTGACGGCGCCGGTGGTGCCGTCGATCCGGTAAAGGTCGGCGCGGCCGATCTCGCTCTCGGCTTGGTGGCCCTCGTAGTCGCTGTCGATGCCGTAGGTCGGGTCGGTGAACCACACCGATCCGTCGGAATGGACGACCACGTCGTTCGGCGAGTTGAATCGCTTGCCCTCGAAGCGGTCGCCCAGGCAGGTCCAGCTTCCATCGTGCTCCAGGCGGGAGACGCGGCGGCCACCATGCTCGCAGGCGACGATGCGGCCCTGCCGGTCGAGCGTGTGGCCGTTATGGTGGCCGCACGGGTGCATGAAGACGGAAACGGCGCCGCTGCACTCGTCCAACCGCAACAGGCGGTCGTTGGGGATGTCGGACCAGATCAGGCTGCGCGCCGCCGGCACATAGACCGGCCCCTCCGCCCAACGTGACCCGGTCCATAGCCGCTCCAGCTTGGCGTGCGAAATGATGAGCTGGCGGAAGCGGGGATCGATCACGTCGTAGTCGCCGGCCGGGTCGGCGGCCTGCGCGGGCAGCAGACTTGTCTCAGCGTTCATCAGGCTCCCCGTCGGCCGGCCACATTGCGACCGGCATCAGGCCCCAGCGCCGGCGACGACGTCAACCAGGGGCGGGGCGGTTGGTTGGTCGGGCCAGGGCCTTTATTGATCCGGATGCCGCATGCGGGCCGCCAAGGCTTGGCGGACCGGCGGCAGGTTGCCGAGTCGCAGGGCCGTGTTGCGCAGCAGCCGCGCCGGCAGGCTGTCGCCCGCCGCGTACAGCCGCATGATCGCTTCCGCGCCGGTGAAGAACAGCCGCGTTTCCGCCCGATGCGCGGCGGCGTAGCGCGCCAGCGCCGCTCCGTCCGCGGGGGTGCGGCCGGCCGAAACGGCGCGGCGGATCTCGCCGGCCAGGGCGTGCTGGCCCAGCAGGCCGAAGTTGAAGCCGTGCGCGGTAGTCGGGTGCATGCCGACCGCGGCGTCGCCGAGCAAGGCGAAGCGACGTCCGGCGAAGCGATCGGCATAAGCCGTCACGACGCCCACCGCCTGCCGCTTTCCCACCGGCCGCATCGCCCCGAGCCGGCCGCGGTATCGCCGGGTCACCTCGCGGCCGAACGCCTCGTCGTCGAGCGCGAGCAGCCGGGCCGCGTCGGGCTCCGACACCGTCATCACGGCGGAGGAGCGGCCGCCGGTCATGGGCAGCGTGACCAGCGTTTGGCCGTATTCGAACCAGGCTGTCGCCGTCTCGCCGTGGGGCAGGGGATGGGCGACCGGGCACACCAGCATCTTCTGCCGGTAATCGTGCAAGGCGGCGCCGATCCCCTGCTGCGCGCGCAGGCGGGACCGGCGCGTATCGGCCGCCACGATCAGGGCCGCCGTCAGCGTGCGGCCGCTGGCCAGGCGTGCGGTGGCGGGGTGCTGCCGCGTATCGACCGCGACGACGGAGTCGCCGGGCAGCACGGTGGCCAGCGCGCCGTCGCGGACGGCCGCGAACAGGCTGCGGCGGAGCCAGTGGTTGGAGGCGAAGCGGCCGAGCAGGCCGTCCGCACCCGGGCGCCAGTCGCCGAGTTGCATGGCGTAGTGCGAGGGGCCGTTGAGCACCTGCATCCGTCGCAACGGCGCGATCTCGGCGGGCGGGATGCGCGCCCAGGCGCCCATCGCCGACAGCAGGTCGACGCTTCGATCGGTCAGCGCGATCTCGCGGCCGTCATCGGCCGGGTCGGCCAGCGCCGCCTCCTCCTGCGGATCGACCAGCGCGATCCGCAGCCCGCTGCCGGCCAGAGAGGCGGCGAAGGCCAGCCCGACCGGCCCGGCCCCGGCCACCACGATATCGAACGCGTCCAACACGCCATGCCCTCCACCCGAACGGAGGGAACGCGGGCGGACCGGCGTCGTTCGGAGTCGCCATGCGATCAGACTCCGCGCCCGCGTGGCGACCCACCCTCCGCGCCGCCCTCGTGACCGGGGCGGCCGCTAGCCTCCTCACCGCCGCCGCCACCGCCGTGGCCGCGCGACGGGAGGGGCGCGGCGCGTGGCAGCCGCTGAACGCGACCAGCCATTGGCTCAACGGCGACGGCGCGGCGCAGCGGACCCGGTGGGATCTGCGGCACACGGGAGTCGGCCTCCTGACCAACCACGCGGCCTGCGTGTTCTGGGCCGCGTGCTTCGAGGCGTGGCGGGGCTGGCGCGGACCAGCCGGGGCGGCGCAGGTGGTCGGCGAGGCGGCGGCAATGGCCGTCGTGGCGGCGGCGGTGGATTACGGGCCGACGCCGCAGCGCTTCACGCCGGGTTGGGAGTTGGTGCTCTCACGCGGTGGCATGGCGATCGCGTATGCCGGCCTGACGCTCGGCCTGGCCGCCGGCGCGCTGCTCACGGCCGATCGAGCGTCGCCAGCAGCCCGGCGAGCAGGCGGCCGCGGCTGACCAGGCTGTCCCGCCGGAGATACTCGCCGAGCGTATGCCCGCCGCCGCCCTGCACGCCGAGTCCGTCCAGCGTCGGGATGCCGGCGGCGCCGGTGAAGTTGCCGTCGGATCCGCCGCCCGCGCTGCGGTGCGGCAGCGGGATGCCGAGGCGGTCGGCCAGGGCCTTGGCCCGGTGGTAGAGCGCCATCGTCCGCGCGTCGGGCTCCCAGACCGGCCGCGTCAGCGTGCGGGTGACGTCGAAGCGCACATCCCCGTCCGACCCGGCCAGCGCCAGTAGGCGGGCGACGCCGCGGTCGAGATCGGCCTGCCGCTTGGCCATGCTCAGCACCTGCGCGGTGCAGGTGGTGGCGACGCAGTTGACCCATTTGCCGCCGCGGATGACGCCGACGCTGAAGGTGCAATCCTCGGTCGTCATGTCCTCGATGGCGGCGATGCGGCTTGCCATGGCGCGGATGGCGGAGCGGCCTTCCGCGAGACGTGCGCCGGCATGGCTGGGCCGGCCGGTGGTCTCGATTGCGAACCGGGCGATGGCGTAGCGCCCGGTGGTGACCTCGCCGTCGGGCCCGCCGGGCTCGGGCACCAGCACGGCGGCGTGGCGCGCGGCCTCGGCGTCGATCAGGTCGCGGGTGGAGGGCGAGCCGACCTCCTCGTCGCTGGTGAACAGCACGGTGACGGGCAGGGCGGTGGCGATCCCGGCGCGGGCGAGTTGCCGCAGCGCTTCGAGCACCAGGAGATTGCCGCCCTTCATGTCGTAGATGCCGGGCCCGTAGCAGCGTTCGCCGTCCTCGCGCCAGGGCAGGGCGGCCAGGGTGCCGACCGGATGCACGGTGTCCATGTGACCGAGCAGTAGCAGGCCGGGCTGGTCGGAACGGGGGTGCGGCAGGGTGGCGCGGACGCAGTCGCCGAAGCCGAGCCGGCCGGGGATCCGCTCGATGCGCGCGCCGAGCAAGGCCAGGTCGCGGCTGGCCATGTCCATCATGCGGTTGACCGCGGCGGCGTCGTGGGTCGGGCTCTCGCACTCCACCCAGCGGCGCAGATCCGCCAGCATCGGCACGGGATCGAACGGCAGCTGGGTCGGATCCATGGCCCATTTCAGGGCCGGCCCGCCCCTCGCGTCAAGCTACGGGACGGGGCCGACCGTGACGTTGAAGGTGACGCCGACCGCGTTGGGTTGCATCGTCACGTCGAAGCTGTCGCGGCCGACATAGCCGGGCGCGGGCTGGTAGGCGACCACCGCCTGCCGATTGCCGCTGATCAAGCCGGCCGTAGCCCGCCCGTGCTGAGCCGGGCGCGTGATCAGCGCGGCGTTGATGACCTGGTTGAGCGCCGGGTTGATCAGCGTGAGCGTGCACGCACCGCCGGAAGGCGCCACCGTCAGATCGGCCGGAACGGAGCGGAACGCGAGCAGGAAGAACGACTGGGACCGGCAGGGCCCCGAGACGTCCTGCGGCTGCAACGGGCCGCCCGAGTATTCCGGCAGCCCGGCGCAGCCGCCCAACGCGGCGAGCAGCGCCAGCGCCGGCATTGTCTTGGAACGGCAGCCCGGGACACGCAGATTCATGCGGCGACACATGGCGCCGGCGAGGTCCATCGGCAACGGGGCCGGCCCCGATGCGGTGTTGCAATGCAGCGAGACGGGTGCAACGGTTCGATACCAGACGGCGCGCCCGCACCCGGCGGACGGTCCGGCAATCGGTCAGCGGAGGCTTTGCATGCAGCGTCGTGACGTCATGAGGGGCGCCCTCGCCACGGCCGCCGCGAGCCTCGCGCGGCCCGGCCTGATCCGGGCGCAGGGCACGGCCGGCGCGACAAGCGTGCTCCGCTTCGTGCCGCAATCGGACCTGACGCTGCTGGACCCGGTGTTCAATACCGCGCTGGTCACGCGCAACCACGGCATGATGGTCTACGACCAGCTCTACGGGCTCGACAGCACCTACGCCGCGCAGCCGCAGCTGGTCGCCGGGCACGTCATCGAGGATGACGGCCGCACCTGGCGCATCACGTTGCGGGAAGGGACCACCTTCCATGACGGCGCACCCATCCTGGCGCGCGACGCCATCGCCAGCATCGACCGTTGGACCAAGGCCGACGTGCTGGGCCAGAACATCCGCGCCTTGACGGACGAGATGGTTCCGGTCTCGGACCGCGTGTTCCTGGTCAAGCTGAAGCGCCCGTTCCCGCTGCTGGCGACCGCGCTGGCCAAGCCGTCCTCCTACTGCCCGGTGATGCCGGAGCGATTCGCGAGCCAGCCGACCTCCGTGCAGGTGACGGAGATCGTGGGCAGCGGGCCGTTCCGATGGGTGGCGAACGAGCGGATGGCCGGGTCGCGCGCCGTGTACGAGCGCTATGCCGGCTACAAGCCGCGCGACGAGCCGGTCAGCCTGCTGGCAGGCGGCAAGCTGGCCAAGGTCGACCGCGTGGAGTGGCACACCATTCCGGACGCGGCCACCGCGGGCGCGGCGCTGCAGAAGGGGGAGGTGGATTGGTGGGAGCAGCCCACGGCCGACCTGCTGCCGCTGTTCAAGCGCTCGCGCGACATCACGGTGGCGGTCAAGGACAAGGCCGGGCTGATGGGGATGATCCGCTTCAACCACCTGCAGCCGCCGTTCGACAATCCCGCGATCCGCCGCGCCTTCCTCCCCGCCATCAAGCAGGCCGATTACCTGATCGCCGTCATGGGAGACGACCGCTCGCTGTGGAACGACCGCTGCGGCTTCTTCCTGCCCGGCACGGCGCTGGCGACGGAGGCCGGGCTGGAGGCCATGGCCGGCGCGCCGAACTACGACCAGGTCAAGCGCAACCTGGAGGCCGCCGGCTACAAGGGCGAGAAGGTGGTGCTGGCGGTGCCGACCGACCTGACCGGGCTCAACGCGATGAGCGAGGTGGCCGGCGACATGTTCCGCCGGGTCGGCCTCAACCTGGACTACCAGGCCTCCGACTGGGGCTCGGTGGCGACGCGGGTGATGAACAACCGCGACGGGCTGGACAAGGGCGGCTGGAGCGCCTGGTGCAACTACATTCCCGGCATCATCGCGCTCAACCCGGCGACGCAGTCCTACGTGCGCGGGCCCGGGCGGGGCGGCACGTCCGGCTGGCCGGACCTGCCGAAGATCGAGGCGCTGCGGAACGATTTCCTCGCCGCCAGCGACCCCGCGGACCAGAAGCGGCTGACCGAGCAGATCCAGCTGCAGGCGTTCCAGGATATCCCCTACCTGCCGACCGGCTCCTACACGCCGCCGACGGCGTTCCGCAGCAACGTGTCCGGCATCATCGAAGGCTTTCCCTTGTTCTACAACATCCAGACGTCCTGATCTCGCATGCCGCTTTACAACGACCCCACCGCCCGGCCCGACAGCACCGTTAACGTCGGACCACGGCGCATCTACTCGACGCCCGGCGACCACCATTGGCAGGAGATGCGCCCGTTCGAGGCGCCGCGCGGCGACCCGGACTGGCACGAGGTCCACGTCTATACCGATGCCATCTCGTACGACGCGGGCGACATCGTTCGTTTCCACGGCAGCACCAACGCGCCGCACTGGACGCTGGAGGTCACGCGGGACGGGCTGCACCCGGCCGTCGTGCATCGGGTGGGGGCGCTGGCGGGGCGCGAGACCCTGATGCCGGCGGGGGCCTATGAGAGCGGGTGCGGCTGGCCGGTGCTGCACGAATGGACGCTGCCGGCCGACCTCCCCTCCGGCTTCTACCTCGTCGAGGCGAGCGTGCCGCGCGAACAGGGCGGGCGCTTCGTGCAGCACCACTTCTTCGTCGTCCGCCCGGCGCCCGGGCCCAAGCCGGGCCGGCTGCTTCACCTGCTGCCGACCTGCACCTACACCGCCTACAACGATTGGGGCGGCGCCAACCATTACGGCGGCAGCCACGGGCCGGGCGGCAACGAGATGTCGCCGCTGCTGAGCGCCCAACGTCCCTGGACGCGCGGGATGGTCAAGCTGCCGGAGAACGCGCCCCGCATCTGCGCGATGACGCCGGAGCCGATGATGCCGTTACGCTACGACTTCAAGGAATGGTCGTATGCCAATGGCTTCTCTTACTTCTATGCCGCCACGGGCTGGGCGCAATACGACCGGCACTTCGCCGTCTGGGCCGAGCGGGAAGGCTACGCGCTCGACACGATCACGCAAACCGACCTGCACCTGCGCCCCGAACTGCTCGACGGCTACGCCGGAGTCGTCATCGTCGGGCACGACGAATACTGGACGCGCGAGATGCGGCTCGCGGTGGAGGCTTATGTCGAGCGGGGCGGGCATCTCGCGCGGTTCGGCGCCAACTTCACCTGGCAGGTGCGCCTGGAGGCGGAGGGCCAGCGCCAGGTCTGCTACAAGAGCGCGGCGCACCTGACCGACCCTATCCGCGCCACCGGCGACGATTCCCGCCTGACCAGCGCCTGGGAGGACCGGCACGTCCGCTGGCCCGGCGCTACCACGGTGGGGGTCAACGGGCTCGGCGGCACCTACGCCAATTGGGGCCGCTTCACCCCGCGCGGCAGCCGCGGCTTCACCGTGTATCGCCCGGAGCATTGGGCCTTCGCCGGTACCGATCTGAGCTACGGCGACGTGTTCGGCGCCGAGGCGCGGATCTTCGGCTACGAGGTGGACGGCGTCGACTACACCTTCCGCGGCGGCCTGCCGTTCCCGACCGGCGCGGACGGCACGCCCGACACGGTCGAGATCATCGCCATGACCCCCGCCGTGATGGCGGAAGCGCCGCTGGAGAGCTACGCCCTGCGGGCCTATGTCGGCGCGCATGACTGGTACGAGAAGGCCGAGATGGTCCACGGCGTCGCCGACGAGAAGACGCTGGCGGCCAGCTATCACGGCTCCGGCATGATGGTGTCGATGCCGCGCGGCGCCGGCGAGGTGCTGACCGCGGCGAGTTGCGAGTGGGTGATGGGGTTGAAGCGCAACTGCTTGTACACGCAGCAAATCACCCGCAACGTGCTGGACCGCTTCTGCAACGCGCCGCTGCCCGGACGCGGTTGATGGCGACCCGGCGCTTCGGCGCGCTGGTCCTGTTGCTCGCCGGGCTGGCCATGCCGGCCCGGGCGGATCAGGCCAACTTCGTCGTGGACCTGCCGACCGACCCGGCGTCGCTGGACCCGCACCTGCAATGGGACCCCGACAGTTACGCCGTCTACCGCAACGTGTTCGACAACGTGCTCACCCGCGACGCGGCCGGGACGATCGTGCCGCAGGTTGCCACCGCGTGGCGCTACGAGGACCCCACCCACGTCGTACTCACCATCCGCGACGGCATTCGCTTCCACGACGGCAGCGCGCTGACGCCGGAGGACGTGGCGTTCTCCGCGCGGCGGATCACCGACCCTCAATTCAAGAGCCCGCAACTCAGCCAATTCGACCAGATCGTCGCCGCGGACGCGATCGGCCCGCACGAGGTCCGGCTGACCACGCGCACGCCATACCCGGTGCTGCTGGCGCAATTGACCAAGCTGTCGGTGGTGCCGAAGGCGGCAGCGGAGCGGTTGGGCGAGCGGTTCAACCAGCAGCCGATCGGCAGCGGCCCCTACCGGTTCGTCTCGCGGCAGGGCGGCGTCTCCATCGTGCTCGCCGCCAACGACGAGTACTGGCGCGGCAAGCCGCCGTTTCCCCGGGTCGAGTTGCACCCGGTCGGCGACGAGAGCACGCGGATCGCCGACGTGCGCACCGGCCGGGCCGACATCGCGCGCCTGCTATCGACCGACAATGCCGACGCGCTGAGAAGCGACGGCACCGTCAACGTGCTGTGGACGCCGACGGAGCGGGTGACGCTGTTCATGCTCAACACGCTGGACGGGCCGACCCGCGATCGGCGCGTGCGGGAGGCGATCGCGCACGGGATCGACCGCGACGTCATCATCGAGGCACTGCTCAAGGGTTACGCCAAGCCGGTGAACGAGCCGCTGACCCCGGCGAGCTTCGGCTACGACCCGGCGATCCCGGCCTACGGCTTCGATCCGGCGCAATCCCGCGCGCTGCTCAAGGCCGCCGGCGTCGCGCCCGGCACGACGATCCGCTTCCTGACGGCGCCGGTGTTCGACGGGCGGGTGGTGCAGGCGCTTCAGCAGATGATGGGCGATATCGGCCTGTCGGCGGAGCTGAAGACGGTCGACCTGGCGACCTATTTGCGGGCACGGCAGGGCCGGGCGGACGAAGCCGGCGACGTGTCGTTCTTTCGCTGGTCCTGCGGCTGTCAGGATGCGGACGGCACGCTGTTCCCGCTGTTCGACTCGTCCAGCCAATGGGCCAAGTACAGCAACCCCGCGGTCGACGCCGCCCTGCAGGCCGGCCGCACCGCGCTGGACGAGGCGACCCGCCGCGCGGCGTATCGCACGGCGTTGACGCTGATCAGTGAGGACGTGCCGGCGGTGCCGCTCTACCAGGACGCGGTCATGTTCGTCGCGCGCAAGCCGGTCCGGTTCCAGCCGACGGCGAGCGAGAGCTTTTTCCTGTTCGACATGGGATGGCAGTGAGGCTCAGCGCGGCAGGGGCGGGCGCTCGTCCGCGACGCCCAGGGCGCGTTCCAGGGCGAGGCCGAGCGTGAGCACGGTGCGCTCGTCGAACAGGCGGCCCCAGAGCGAGATGCCGTGCGGCACGCGAAAGCGGGGACGCGTGTCCGCCGGGTCGAGGGTAAAGGTGCGGCTGCTGCCGAGGCCCGGGTAGCCGCGATCGGGCAGGTCGAGGAAGCCGGCGCGCAGGTGCAGGCAGGGGTGCCCGGTGAAGTTGCTCGCGACCAGCATGGGGCCGGTCGCGAACGGGCCGATCAGCGCGTCGATGCCCCCGAACAGGCCGTCGAGCGCCAGCATGACTTGGTAGCGCAGCCGGTCGAGCTGGACGTGATCGACGGCGGACAGGAAGCGCGCCTTGCGGAACGTGTTGGGCCAGGCCGCCGGCGCCTGCCAGGCGAGCGTGTCGTCGGCGCCGGAGAGGGTCAGGTCCTCGAAAGCGGCGGCGGCTTCGGCGTAGAGCACGTTTGTCAGCGCGGCGTAGGGCAGGTCGGGCAGGGCGACCTCGACGACCCCCACGTCCAGCCGGCGGAGCGCGTCCAAGGCGGCGTGGTCCACCGCGGTGGCCCCCTCGCCGAAGGCGGCGGGCAGGAAGCCGACCCGTAGGCCGGCGACGCGGGCGGCGGCGTCGAAGGCGAACGGCGCGTCGATCGAGCCGCGATCGGCCGGGTCGAACCCGTTGATGGCGGCCAACACCATCGCCGTGTCCTCGACGCCGCGGCAGATCGGGCCGACCTTGTCGAGCGACCAGCACAGCGGCATGGCCCCGGCGCGGGACACGCGGCCGAACGTCGGGCGCAGCCCGGTAGTGCCGCAGCGATGGCTGGGCGAGGTGATGGAGCCCAGCGTCTCGGTGCCGATGGCGAAGCCGCACAGCCCCGCCGCCGTGGCCGAGGCCGACCCGGCGCTGGAGCCGCTCGAGCCCTCCACCGGGTTCCAAGGATTGCGGGTGCGGCCGCCGTACCAGATGTCGCCATAGGCCAGTGCGCCGAGCGTCGTCTTGCCGAGCAGCACGGCGCCGGCGGCTCGGAGCTTGCCGACGATCGCCGCGTCCCGCTCCGGCACCCGGTCGCGGAACGGCTCGGCGCCCCAGCCGGTGACGATGCCGGCGGTGTCGAACAGATCCTTCAGGCCGTAGGGGATGCCGTGCAGGGGGCCGAGATGGGTGCCGGCGGCCAGCAGGTGGTCGGCGGCATCCGCCTCGGCACGGGCACGGTCGGGCGTCACGGTGGCAAAGCAGAACAGCACCGGGTTCAACACCTCGATGCGGCGGAGATAGATCTCCACCAGGCGCCGGCTGGTGAGCTGGCCCGCGGCAATCCAGGCGGCAAGCTGCGGCAGCGGTGCGAAGGCGATGGCGTCGTCGTCCCCGGCGGCCGGGCAGGGAGCGTCGGGGCGGCTGAAGCGGAGCGGTCCGGGCCCGGGCATCGCCGTGCCGGGCAGGCGGGGGTCGAACCGGCTCGCCATGGGGATGTCCGGCGTGAGCGGGGCACGGCGCCGGGCCTGCGCGGCGGCGATCTGGCCCTCCAAATTGTCGAGCATCAGGGCGCGCTCGTCCGGCGTGTACTGGACGTCGAACAAGGTTTCGGCGGCGGCCAGGGTCTCGGGCGTGATCATCGCGTCACTATGGATGCCAGCCCGGCGGCGGACTAGCCTTGCCTGCCGCGGCAGGATACATCCGATGCAAAGGCGAAATGCCGTATCGTAGTAAGTAGGGAGTATTAACGATGTCGTTGATCTCGTCTGCCGTGTTCGGCGGAACGCAGCGCAACCCGACGGTGACCATCTCCGGCAGCGGGTTCGGCACCGCGCCCGCTGCCCCCGCGACCCCCGCCGGTAGCGGCATGACCGGCTCCAATTACGGAACGTCGCTGTTCCTGGTGGATCGAACGCAGAACCTTTCGGCCGGATTGTCGAACGGGGCCACCGACAACTCCGTCGGATTGGTCAACCTGTCCTATTCCGACACGTCCATCAGCTTCCAGCTGGGGTCCGCGTATTCGCGGTTCCTGTACAACATCAAGCCGGGTGACGATGTCGGCGTCAGCGTCGCAGGATCCCAGTATTTCACGCCGGCGACGTTCTCTCCCCCGATCACGACGCAGACGGTCGGGGTCGCGCGCTTCTTCGACACGCGCAACGGCACGCACTTCTTCACCGCCGACCCGAACGAGGTCCAGCAGGTCCTGAGGACCCGGCCCGATCTGGCGCAGGAACAGAGCGCGCTGACCGCGATCGATCCGACCACCGCCACCGCCGCCAATGCCGCCCCGGTGTTCCGTTTCTTCGATAGCGTCTACGGCACCCATTTCTTCACGAGTTCCACCATCGAACGCGACTCGGTCATCGCCGGGCGACCCGATCTGATCAACGAAGGGATCGGCTTCTACGAGAACACGTCCGCGCAGGCCGGCGGAGTACCGGTGTATCGTTACTTCGACACCAAGTTCGGCACGCATTTCTATACCGGCGACCAGGCGGAAAATAACACGATCCTGGCGACGAGGCCGGACCTGAAGCCGGAGGGGATCGCCTTCTACGCGCCGACCTGACCGGCTTTTGCCTCGGGCCCGACCGTGTCCTAGCCTGCCGGCACAAATGGGGGAGGATGCGGTGACGGACGCGCCGGTGCTGATGACGATCGACGACCGGGGCGTGGCTGACGTCACGCTGAACCGGCCGGCGGTCAACAACGCCTATGACGGCGCGCTGATCGGCGCCCTGCTGGCCGGGCTGGACCAGCTCGAGGCGCAGCCGGGGCTACGCGCCGTCGTGCTGCGCGGCAACGGCAAGCACTTCCAGGCCGGGGCCGATCTCGCGTGGATCAACGCGGTGCGGCCGGGCTCGGCGGAGCAGAACGAGGCGGCATCCCGGGCGACGTTCGCGGCGGTGCAGCGGCTGAACTGCCTGCCAGTGCCGACGGTGGCGCTGGTGCAGGGCGCCTGCTTCGGCGGCGGCACCGGGGTGATCTCCGCCTGCGACGTGGTCGTCGCGGCGGAGAACGCGCTGTTTTCCATCACGGAGGTGCGCTGGGGGCTGACGGCGGCGATCATCGTGCCGCAACTCGCCGACGCGATCGGGGTGCGGCAGGTGCGCCGCTACGCGCTGACGGGCGAGCGGTTCGGGGCGGCGGAAGCGCGGCGGATCGGGCTGGTGCACGAGGTGGTGCCGCTGGACGGGCTGGAGGCGGCGGGGGCAAAAGTCGTGGCGCAACTGCTCGCCAATGCGCCGGATGCACTGGCGGAGACCAAGGCGTTGGCGCTGGAGAGCGCGTGGGGCGGCCAGACCCCGACCGACCCGGCCTGGGACCGGCTGGTACGGATGCATGCCGGCAAGCGGCAGACGGCGGAGGCGCAGGAAGGCCTCGCCTCGTTCGCCGAGAAGCGCGACGCGCGCTGGGGCTAGCGCCCGCGTCGCTGCCGTCAGCTCTTGGTGACGTTCCAGAACAGGGCGGGACCGTCGAGGATGCCGCTGATGTTGCGCTGGAACACGGTCGCGACGAAATACTGGCCCACCGGGACATAGGGCACGTCCTGAAGGGCTTGTTGCTGGATCTGGGCGGCCAGCGCCTTCTGCGTCGCCCCGTCCGGCGCGTCGAGCCATTGCTGGCGCAGCGCCTCGATCGCGTCGCTCTTGGGCCAGCCGAACATGCCGCCGTCACCCACGCCGCGCAGGAAGGAGTGGACCACCGGGTTGGCCTGGTCGAGCCCGGAGAAGAAGGTGCCCATGATGTTCCAGCCGCCCTGCGCGAGCGGTTCCTTGCGGGCGCGGCGCTGCACCACCGTGCCCCAGTCCGTCACCTGGTAGTCCACGTTGAAGCCGGCGCGCGCGAGCAGGTCGGCCGACACGTCCCCGAGCGCCTTGAGGTTCGCCAGGTCCGACGCGCCCATCAGCACCACCTTCTCGCCCCCGTAGCCGGCGGCCGCCAGCGCCTTCTTGGCAGCGGCGAAGTCCCGCGGCTTGGTGAACACGTCGAGCCCGGCGTCGCTGGCCATCGGCAGGCCCGGGCAGAACGTGCCGGCGGGCGTATGGATCAGCTTCGGGTCGGTGCCGGCGACGGCCTGCATGTAGTCGACCTGGTCGACGACCTGCAGCAGGACGCGGCGGATGGCCGGGTTGTCGAAGGGCGGGATGAGCTGGTTCATCCGCAGGGTGCCCATGTAGCCGGTGGGGTCCGCGATCTTCGAGTTCATGCTCTTGAGCAGCGGCATGACGTCGGCGGAGACCGTCTCCCACCAGTCCATTTCCTTGTTCTGCATGGCGGCCGCCGCGGTGGCGAGGTCCGGCATCGGATACCACTCGACGCGGTCGAGGTTCGCGCGCTTGGGGCCGGCGCCCCATTGCGGGGTGCCGCCCTCGCGCGGGACGTAGCCGGCGAACTTCTCGTAGACGACCCGGCTCCCGACCAGGCGCTCGCTGGCCACGAACTTGAACGGTCCGCTGCCGACCATCTCCGTCACCTGGGTGAACGGGTCGGTCTTGGCCAGGCGCTCCGGCATGATGGCGCAGATGGCGCTGCCGACCTTGCCGAGCAGCTCCGGCAACAGGGCGAGCGGCTTCTTGAGGCGGAACACGATCGTCCGGTCGTCGGCAGCGGAGAGGTCGTCCGTGTAGGCCAGCACGGTCTGCCCGGCGGTGTCGCGCTTGCCCCAGCGCACGATGCTGGCCACGCAGTCCCGCGCCAGGACAGGCGTGCCGTCGTGGAACTTGAGGCCGGGGCGCAGAGTCATGCGCCATTCCTTGCCGTCGTTGCCGACCGTGTGCCCTTCGACCATCTGCGGCTGCGCGCCGTAGCTCGCATCGGTGCCGTAGAGCGTGTCGAACACCATCAGCCCGTGATTGCGGGTGACGTAGGCGGTGGTCCAGATCGGGTCCAGCACCGTCAGGTCGGATTGGGGGATGAACTTCAACACGCTCGATCCGGCGGCGCGGGCGAGGCGAGGCGCGGCCAGGGTGGCGGTGGAGGCGGCGAGCAGGCTGCGGCGGGTCAGCATGGCGTGTCTCCGGACGATGGAGACGATTAGGCCCGCCGATGCTGCGGCGCACAAGTGGGACTGCGCCGCCGGCGCTCTCCCATCGGGGAGAGGGCCGGCGGCCGCGTGCGTTACTTCGGCGGCGGGGCGTTGCGGGCTTCGGCCATGCCGTCGTGATCCGGCGCGGAGCCGGCTTCGTTATCGGTGCCGAGCATGGAGGCGCCGGGGTCGAACGCCTCCGTCTTGGTCTTGGTCTCCTGCTTCTCTTTCGTGATCTCGCGCTTGATCTGGGCGCCATCGGCGCCGATGGGGTGCTTGGTGGTGTCGTCGGACATGATGCTTCCTTTGGACTGACCTGGAGGTGGGTCCGGGGCCGGGCTTGCCCAGGTCAGCGCCCCTCCTTGTTACGCCCGGCCATGAAACGCTGGGCAGCATCGGCGAAGTCGGGATGCCAACGACTGAGCGGCGGGCGGTTCTCGACGATGTCGCCGGCGGCCCACAGGATGCGGCGCTCGTCCAGCGCGCGCGGCACGTCGTTGTCGGGGCACAGGATGTAGAAGTCGCCGGCCTCGAGCCGCTCGAGCATGAAGTCGACTGTCTGCTCGGGAGTCCAGGCGGCGTCGGGCTTCTCGGGGCGGCCCTTGGCGGTCAGCCCGGTCCAGACGAAGCCGGGGATCAGCAGGTGCGCGGCGACGTGGCAGCCTTCCGTGGTGCGCAGCGTGTGCTGCAGCGCTTCGGTGAACGCCTTCACGCCGGCTTTGGCGACGTTGTAGGCGGGGTCGCCGGGCGGAGTGGTGATGCCCTGCTTGGACCCGGTGTTGACGATCAGCGCGGGGCGCCCGGCCGCGATCATACCCGGCGCGAACACCTGCGTGCCGTGGATCACGCCCCACAGATTGGTATCGAGCACGCGCGACCAGGTGCTGGCGGGGCCGAACATCTCGCTGCCGGGCTGCACGGCGGCGTTGTTCATCAGCACGTCGACGCGGCCGAACCGGTCCAGCACGGCGCGCTGCAGCGCTTCCAGCTCGCCCGCGTGGCGCACGTCCGTCGCGTGGCCGATCAGCCCGGCGGGCAGGCGGTCCAGCGCCTCGCCGGGCCGGTCGGCCACGAAGACGTGCAGCCCGAGGCGGGCAAAGGCCTGGGCCGCGGCGAGGCCGATGCCGGAGGCACCGCCGGTGACGACGGCGACGGCGCCGGGGACGAGAACGGGATGGGTCATGTGCGCATAAGCCGGCACGGCGCGCGGGGTTGCAGCATGATCGGCGGGGGGAGGCTGCACGGGGCCGATCCTCACCTCATATGCACGCCATGCCCGATACCACTGCGTCCCTCGACCTCCCCGAACTGCCCCGGCAAGCCTTCGACAAGGCCGACCCGTCGCCGGACCCGCTGTTCTACGCCCAACCCCGCCTGGTGACGCATATCGACGACGGCGCGATCGCGGCGGTGACGGCGCTGTATCGCCAGTTGCTCCCGCCGGGCGGGCACATCCTGGACCTCATGAGCAGTTGGGTGAGCCACTTGCCGCCGGAGATGGCGTTCGCGGGGGTGACGGGCCACGGCATGAACGCCGCCGAGTTGGCCGCCAACCCGCGCCTGACCGCGCGCTTCACCCAGGACCTGAACGCCACCCCCACGCTGCCGCTCGACTCCGCCCAGTTCGACGGCGCCTGCCTCTGCGTCTCCGTGCAGTACCTGCAGCGCCCGGTGACGGTGTTCGCCGAGGTCAAGCGCGTGCTCCGTCCCGGCGCGCCGTTCATCGTGACCTTCTCCAACCGGTGCTTCCCGACCAAGGCCGTCGCGATCTGGCAGGCGCTGGAGGGCCACGAGCAGCAGGAGCTGGTGGCCCTCTACATGCAGCGCGCCGGGTTCGACGGGCTGGAAGAAAGCGAGATCATCCCGGCGGCGGGCGATCCGCTCTGGGCGGTGATCGGGCGGGCTTAGCCGGCCCCTTCCACCAGCGGTACCGCGCCCAGGAAGTCCCGCTTGCCCACGGCCAGGCCGTTGTGGCGCAGGATGTCGTAGGCGGTGGTCACGTGGAAGAAGAAGTTCGGCAGCATCCAGCCGGTGATGTACTCCGGCGCCATCATGACCATGGCCCGCTTGGCGACGCTGAACTCGATGCGGCGCTCGGTCGCGCCGTCGATGGCGGCCCGGTCGAGCGAGCGCAGGAAGCTGACGCACCGGGCCAACCGGTCCTGCAACTCGTCGAAGCTCGTCTCGGTATCGGGGTAGGACGGGTTCTCCACCCCGGCCAGCCGAGCGCCGCCGGCCTTGGCGCCGTCGGTGGCGATCTGCACCTGGCGCACAAGGGGGAGCATGTCGGGGTAGAGCCGCGATTGCAGCAGCACCGCCGGATCGATCTTCCGCTCGGTGGCGTCGGACGCTGCCTTGGTCAGCACGGCGGACAGGGCGTCGAGCATCTGCAGGCAGGGGGCCAGGGATGCTTGATAGAGTGACATGGCCATGGGCACGCTCCGATACTGTGGAGGGCATGCCTTAGACCTTGTCGCGCTGACTGTCTGCCGCACCGGGTCGCCGTAGGGTGGGGTGCGCTTCCGCACCCCACCTGATCGATGCCACGATGCCCGTCATGGCCCACGATGCCGACACCTGACGCATGCCGGACTACCGCCGCCATCGCGTGCTGGGCGGAACCTACTTCTTCACGCTGACGCTAGCGGATCGCCGCAGCGACCTCCTCGTGCGCGAGATCGACAGCTTGCGGGCTGCCGTTGCGCGGACACGACTGCGCTATCCGTTCCACGTCGATGCGTGGGTCGTGTTGCCTGAACACATGCATGCGGTTTGGACACTGCCCGACGGCGACGCCGATTATTCGCTACGCTGGGGGCTCATCAAGCGATGGTTCTCGGCGGCAATCCCCGCCGGCGAAAGCCGGTCCGCGTCCCGCGCGGCAAAGGGAGAGCGCGGTCTCTGGCAACGCCGATTCTGGGAGCACACGATACGTGATCCCGACGATTTCGCCCGTCACGTCGACTATGTCCACTTCAACCCGGTCAAGCACGGCCTGGTCGCACGGGCCGGCGACTGGCCGCATTCCTCGTTCAGACGAGCGGTCGCGCAGGGCGAATATCCGGCGGATTGGGTACAGGCGGATGATGCGGTCAGCGGGTTCGGAGAGGTCGGCAACGGGTTGGGCTAATCGTGCCCGGGCGAAGACGGGGTGGGGTGCGGAAGGGCACCCCACCCTACGCTTGCTTATCGGAGGCAACGCTTTGAGCGTCACCGTTACTGGTCGACTATTCCGGAAGAATTGCATAACGCATCGAAACGTCGAAAAACAGCTTTGAGAACGCCAGATTGAGTGCCTGGATGTCATCGGGAAGATCGTTTAAATAACAGGTAATAATATGAGTTGCAGGGCAAAGACGCATGAAAATCTCTCGGACACAGAGCCGGAGAAACATGATCTCAAAGAGTGGCCCAACCATTATCGCGTCATCACTACGCAGAAGATTAAAGCCTCTTGGTGAAGCGTGCGCTCCCAGTTCAGAAGTCTCTGCGTAGACCTTCGCTCGCCGAAGTTCGATAGAACCTTCAGCTTTGTCGAGTGCAATTCGTATTTTTACAGGTGAGAACTTCTTTTTACGTTCTTCCTCAGAGCTGTTTCTCCATATTTCCATCTCTAAAGGCGATGTTGTCAAATAATGTATTAAGAATCCTGTTTCTGTTATGTCGCGTGCAAGCGCAAGAGACTGCTGATAATATCCTGATAAGGCTAATTTTATCGCCGGAAATGCTAAATTTGTTAAGCGTATACCCAGGTGAATGATCAGACCCTCGTCATCGTTTCTGCGATCAAAGTCCTGGGTTAAGACAACAAGTAGCTTTGTTGCTTGCTCGATAGTAGAGAGCTCATCTTCAAGCTTACTATCCTGGCCGACCTGAGCTAAAGATTTGACTCTGGTTTTTTCTTCCTCGGAGTAGACCGAATAGAAGAGGTTGTGGTCGTGTGCAGATGTCATGATTGTCACAGAACTGAGCTTGGGCGCTTCCCTCGGCAGAAACAACGTTTTGGGAGCAGTTCTCTTCCAATTGAACGGCCCAAGACCCGACCGTCCGCTACCCACCACTTCCTGCAGTTCGTGACGTCGACATAGCTATTCCGCAGCGGCCTGATCGGGCGTGGTGAGCAGGGCGCGCACGCGGGGCGCCACCTCCGTCGCGTACAGCTCGATGCAGCGGCACATGTCGGCGTGGGGCAAGGTGCCGGCGCTGTATTTGAGTTGGAAGCGGGCGAGGTCGAGCAGGCCGGCGGTGCGGGCGATCTTGCGGGCGACGGTGTCGGGGGAGCCGACGTAGAGGGAGCCCGCGTCGATCTCGTGCTCGTAGGCGCTGCGGGCGAGCGGGGGCCAGCCGCGTTCGGCGCCGATGGCGGCGTGCATGGCGCGGTAGTGGGGCCAGAAGGTCTCGCGGGCGGCCGTGTCGGTCTCGGCCACGAAGCCCGGCGAGTGCACGCCCATCGGCAGCGACGGCTTGCCGAACTGGGCGAGCGCCTTGGCGAACGTGTCGACATAGGGGCGGAAGCGCGCCGGGTCGCCGCCGATAATGGCGAGCATGACCGGCAGGCCGTAATGGGCGGCGCGGACGATCGAGCGGGGGCTGCCGCCGACGCCGACCCAGGCGCGCAGGGGCTGCTCGGGGCGGGGAAACACGGTGACGCCCTCGAGCGGGGCGCGCAGCGTGCCCTGCCAGGTGACGCGCTCCTCCGTCAGCAGGGCGTGGAACAGGGACAGCTTCTCCTCGAACAGGTCCTCGTAGCGGTCCAGCGGCAGGCCGAAGAGCGGAAAGCTCTCGGTGAAGGAGCCGCGGCCGACGATGATCTCGGCGCGGCCGTTGGACACGGCATCCAGCGTGGCGAAGCGCTGGAACACGCGGACCGGCTCGTCCGACGACAGCACGGTGACGGCGGAACCGAGGCGGATGCGCTCGGTGCGCGCGGCCGCGGCGGCCAGGACCATCTCGGGGGAAGAGACGGCGAAGTCGGCGCGGTGGTGCTCGCCGATGCCGAAGAAGTCGAGCCCGAGGCGATCGGCCAGGACGGCTTCCGCGACGACGTCGCGGATGACCTGGGCGGTGGAGGTGCCGGCGGTGACGTCGCCGAAGGTGTCGAGGCCGAACTGCAAGGGGTGCGTCATGGTGCCGAGCAGATGAGGCTCCGCAGGCGTCGGAACAAGCGGCAGGTGCCGGATCGCCACGAGGGGGAGAGCTGCCTCAGGCGGGCAGCGGTGGGTCGACGTCGTCGGGGATGGGGTTGACGAACGGCGTGTCGGCCAAGCGGGCAGCGTGGTCGGCCTTGGCGGCGGCCAGGAGGGTGGGGTCCGCGAACAAGGCGGCGGCGGTGGCGGCCATGGCCTTGGCGGCGTGGCCCATGCCCTTGTGCGCGGCCGGCGCCTTGCCCTGCGCGACCAGCTGCCAGGAATGACCCGGCGTGCCGATCGCGTAGGTGGCGCCGCGCATCTGCACGGTGGGCACGACCCAGGAGACGGTGCCGACGTCGGTGGAGCCCACCAGCGTGCCGTCGCCGGCGCCGAGCGGGTAGATCGCGTCGGACAAGGCCTCGCCCGGCGCGGGCGACAGGCCGAAGCGGGCGCCGGAGGTGGCGATGTCGTCAGGTGTCAGCGTGGCCTGGATGGCGGCGGCGAACGCGCGGTCCGCGTCGTCGAAAGCGGGCGGGCCGAGCCGTTCGAGCTGTTCGTGCAGCAGGCGCTCCAGCGGGGCATTGCCGACCAGGTTGGCGTCGCCGCTGACGACGTGGGAGGCCACGCCCGTCTCCGTCATCAGCGCCGCGCCCTCGGCGATCGCGTAGACCCGGGCGTTCAGCGCGTGCAGCTCCGGCAGGGTGCGGGCACGGACGAGGTAGCGGATCGCGGCCCGGGCTTGGACGACGTTGGGCGCGATCCCCCCGGAATCGAGATGGGCGTAATGGACCCGCGCGGAGGACGGCATGTGCTCGCGCAGATAGTTGACGCCGACGTTCATCAGCTCGAGCGCGTCCAGCGCGGAGCGGCCGAGCTCGGGCGCGGCGGCGGCATGGGCGGCGCGGCCGGTGAACACGAACTCGATCTCGTTGCAGGCGAGCGAGATGGGGGTGTTGACGCCGGTGAAGGCGGCCGGGTGCCAGCAAATGGCGACGTCCACGTCGTCGAAGCAGCCGGCGCGGACCATGAAGCCCTTGGCCGAGCCGCCTTCCTCTGCCGGGCAGCCGTAGTAGCGCACGCGGCCGGGCCGGCCGGTGGCGGCCAGGTAGTCCTTTACGGCGGCGGCCGCGAGCAGGGAGGCGGCGCCGAGCAGGTTGTGGCCGCAGCCATGGCCGTTGGTGCCGCCGGGCTCCGGACTCGGGGTGGCGAGGCCGGCGCGCTGGCTCAAGCCCGGTAGCGCGTCGTATTCGCCGAGGATGGCGATCACCGGGCCGCCCGCGCCGGCCTCGCCCATCAGTGCGGTGGGCAGCCCGGCCACCCCGCCGGTGATGCGGAAGCCTTCGCGGGCGAGCTGGTCGCGATGGGCGGCGGCGGAGCGGAATTCGGCGAAGTTCAGCTCCGGCGTATCCCACACGCGGTCGGCCAGGGCCGCGTAGTCGGCGAGCTTGGCGTCGGCCCGGCGCCAGAGCGAGTCGGTGTCGTCCCGCATCGCCGGTCAGCGCGCTTCCGGGCTGACCGGCACGCCGGCGCGGCCGGCTTGCTCGGCCAACCGGTAGAGCCGGTGGACCAGGCCGCGCATGCTGACATCGCCCTTGTTCAGCACCTGGCTGACGCCGCGCAGCCGCCGGCGATCTTCCCGGTTCAGGTCGCGCGCGGTCAGCACCACCACGGGGATCTCCTCGCAGCCCGGCAGCTGGCGCAGCTGGTCGAGGAAGTCGAAGCCGTTCATGGTCGGCATGTTGAGGTCCATCAGCACGGTGTCGGGCCGCGAGGCCGTGGCCTGCTCCAGTCCTTCCTGCCCATTGCCGGCTTCCGTGACGGTCCAGCCATCATCCTCCAGCACGGTGCGGATCATGCGGCGGGCCGCGTCGTCATCCTCGACCAGCAGGATGTTGCCCCGGGTGGTGCGGAAACGCTCCATGACGGAGCGGAACCGGTCCCACTGCACCGGTTTGAGCATGTATTCGGAGGCGCCGAGCGAGGCGGCCAGGCTGCGCTGGTCCACGGAGGTGACCATCACGACGGGGATGTCCGTCAGCTCCGGGTCCGCCTTGATCTGCGACAGCACCGACCAGCCATCCACGCCGGGCATCAGCACGTCCAGCATCACCGCGCGCGGCTTGAGCTGCTTGGCCAGCGCCAGGCCGCTGCGGCCATCGGCAGCCACCTGGACCTCGAAGCCCTCGCGCTTGAGAAAGCGGGTCATCAGCGTGCGCTGGTCGGCATCGTCGTCGATGACCAGCACCAGGTTTTCGGACGGGACGACCGCGGCCGGCGCGCTGTCGATCGCATGCTCGTGATCGGCCGCTTCGGCCGTGTAGCGGGCGGGCAGGGTGAGGGTGAAGGCGCTACCCTGGCCCTCCGTGCTCTCCACGGCGACGCTGCCGCCGAGCATCTCGGAGAACGCCTTGGTCAGCGACAATCCCAGCCCCGTACCGCCGAAGCGCCGGGTGGTGGACGCGTCGGCCTGGCTGAAGCGCTGGAACAGCCGCTCCAGCTGTTCGGGCGACATGCCGATGCCGGTGTCGTGGACGACGAAGACGAGCTGGTCGCCGGCGGGCCCCGGCTCGCGCCGGGCCGACAGCGTCACGGTGCCGGCCTCGGTGAACTTGGCGGCGTTGCTGAGCAGGTTGAGCAGGATCTGGCGCAGCTTGACCAGGTCGGTATGCGCGACGCCGACGCCGCGGCCGATCTCGAGCTGGAAGCGGTTGCCCTTCTTGGCCAGCAGGTTTTCGGCCGTGGTCGCGATCTCCTGCAGGACCGGCTCGACCTCGAATTCCTCGGCGTACGCCTCCATCTTGCCGCTCTCGATCTTGCTGAGATCGAGCACGTCGTTGATGAGACCGAGCAGGTGGCGGGCGTTGTTCTCCACCTTGGCGAGGTCCGCGGCCACGTCATCGGCCGAGCAGCCGTCGGCGATCTCCTCGGCCATCATTTCGCTGTAGCCGATGATGGCCGAGAGCGGCGTGCGCAGCTCGTGGCTCATGTTGGCGATGAAGGTGGATTTGGCGAGGTTGGCCTCGTCGGCGGCCGCCTTGGCGGCGACCAGGTCGAGCTCGGCACGCTTCTGGTCGTCGATATCGGTGTTGGTGCCGACCCAGCGCGTCACGGTGCCGCCGAAATCGCGCTCCGGCACCCCGCGCACGAGGTGCCAGCGGTAGACGCCGTCGACGCGGCGGATGCGGTATTCGACCTCGTAGACGTCGCCGGTGGCCAGGGCGGCGGTCCAGCGTTCGTCGGCCAGCGCCCGGTCGTCGGGGTGGATCATGCGGTCCCAGCCTTCGCCGTCGAACTTGCCATCCGACACGCCGGGCGAGGCGCCGATGAAGTCGGCGGTGCGTTCGTTGAACCAGTCGATGATGCCGTCGGTGCGGGCGGTCCAGACCTGGTTGGGGATCGCCTCGGTCAGGGCGCGGAAGCGGCGGGCGCTGGCCCGGGCATCCTCCTCGGCGCGGGCGCGCTGCAACGCGTCGCCGATCCGGCTGGCGACGTAGTTGGCATGCGCCACGTTCTCGGCCGACCAGTGCCGCGGCTCGGTCGCGTTGACGAACAGGGTGGCATCCAGCTTGCCCCCGCGCAGGATGGGCACGGACAAGTAGCTGCGCACCTGGGTGGCGGCCCAGAGCGCCGGGTCGCAATCGGCCTCCTCGGCGACGTCGGCGACGGAGACGGTCTCGCCCCGCCGCAGCCGCGCACTGGCGGCCTTGCCGAAACCCTCCAGGGGGAAGGTGCCGGTCAGCACGTCCATCCCGCACGTGTAGGCGGACTCCACCATCACCTCGGCGCCATCCTCGCTCACCTCGCCATAGCCGACGCGGTTGGCGCCCAGCGCCTCGCCCAGCACACGCCCGGCGGTGCGCACGATGATGTCGGCTTCCTCGATCCCGCGCAGCGCATCTTCCAGCGCGAGGCGGAAGGCTTGCCGGCGCGTGACCATGACCGTCTCGGTGGTATCGCTGCAGGCGCAGAACAGGCCCTGGACCTCGCCGTCATCACCCCGGACGGGGGTGTAGGAGAAGGCGAAATGCGCCTCCTCCTCCTGTCCCCCGCGGTCGACCATCAGGGTGATGTCGTCCATGTGGACGCTGCCGCCGGCCAGGGTGGCGTCGACCAAGGGCTGGATGTCGTCGCGGATCTCCGACCACACGTCCAGGAACGGGCGGCCGAGCGCGTCCGCATCCTTTCGGCCGAGCAGCACGCCGTAGGCATCGTTGTAGATCATGGTGAGCTCGGGGCCCCAGGCGGCATACATGGGCTGCTTGGCGCCGAGCATCACGCCCACCAGGGTCATCAGCGCGATCGGCCATTCCTCGGCGGGGCCGATCGGCGAGCGGGCCCAATCGTGGGCAAGCATCCGGCGGCCCAGCGTGCCGCCGTCCGTGAACAAGGCTTTGATGTCGAGAGTCAAGCGGATCGATCCTGCTGCAGGGTGGGCCGCGGCCCACCCATTCGGTGCGGCCCAGTCCGCATGCCGGTTCAACGGCTCGCGCCCGCTTACGTTGCAGGGCCATCACGACTTGCTGCACGCCCCGCCCCGGTGCAACGCGGCGGCGGGGCGCTCGTTGTTCCCGCTCGCGGCCCACGCACCGCGCTGCCAGGAGAACGCCCATGACCTCGTCCAAGCATTTCAAGGAGCTTCCCGCCGACGTGCCGAAGCCGCCGAGCGACCTCGAGCGCAACCCGGGCATCGGCAGCTCCCCCGGCGCGTTCCGCACCGGCGCCGACCCCGAGACCATCGAGGCCGACAACACGGTGGAAGGCGACGTGGAGAATGGCACCACCGCGTCCGGCGGCATCTCCGAACGGGAAGAAGGCCGCACCAACAAATAAGCCGCGTCAGCGCGGGGCCGGCAGCAGCTCGAACAACAGCCGTTCGGGCGCGGTGCCGGACCCGGCGGTGATCCGGTCCAGCCGGTCGCCCGCCGTGGCCGCCGGGAAGCCGCGGCGGGCCAATTCGGCCAGCAGCGCATCCGGCGTGGTCTTCAGCACCGGGGCCAAGGTTTCGAGCGGCACCCCGGTGAGCAGCCGCGCCGCCCGGAAGGCCGGGTTGCCGGTGCGCGGTGCGGTGAGCCCCGAGTAGGCGAAGGGAAGTGCCGCCACGATCGTCACCGCGAGAGGCACGAACAGCGTGCGCCGCCGCACGTAGCCCACCAGCGGGCGCCAGTTCTTCCACATGTGCAGCACGAACGGGGCGAGCAGCAGGAGGCTGAGCCACTCGTGCATGGCGTGGAACGCGGCCGGCGCCCAGCGAAAGAACAGCGCCACGCCCGACACGGCGGAGACGGCGAACAGCCCCACCGTGAGCGGCGTGCCGTTGCGATGGGCCCAGCTGGCCAGCTTGCGGCCCCGGGTGGGCAGGGGAGCGGTGGCGGACATCAGCAATCGGCCCAGCGGCGGAGCAGGTTGTGATAAACCCCGGTCAGGCGCACCAGCCCGGCCGCATCGTGGGGGCCGCCGGCCAGCGTCTGGATGGAGCCGTCGAGCTCGTGCAGCAAGGCGCGCTGCCCGGCATCGCGGACCATGCTCTGGATCCACATGAACGCGCCCAGCCGCTCGCCCGCGCGAACCGGCTCAACGGCGTGCACGGTGCCGGCGCCGTAGAGCACCAGGCTGCCCGCCGGCAGCTTGACGGCGCGGCCGCCGGCACCGTCCTGGACGATCAGCTCGCCACCCTCGTAATCGCCGGGTTCGCTGAGGAACAGCGTCGCCGACAAGTCCGCCCGCACCCGGATCGGCGCCCCCGGCACCTGCCGGATCGCGGTATCCACGTGCGGGCCGAAGGTCTGCCCGGTGACGTAGCGGTTGAACATCGGCGGGTAGAGGCGCAGCGGCAGGGCGGCGGCGATGAACGGCTTGCAGGCTTCCAGCGCGCGGGTAACGACGTCGCCCAGGCGGCGGGCCAGCTTGTCGTCCTCCGCGAGCTGCCCGTTCTGCTTGACGTCGGCCGCCTGCCAGCCCGCCGTGGTGCGCCCGCTGATCCACTGCGCCGCCGCCAGCGCGGTCCGCGCTTCCGCGAGCTCCGCCGGCGACAGCACCGCGTCGAACGCGATCACAGCTTGAACGCCAGCGTCGCCAGCAGCGTGCGCCCGGCGCCCGGGATGACGTGGGCGGGGTGCACGAGGTCGTAGTATTTGACGTCGGTGAGGTTGTAGCCGTTGAGCTGCAGGGCGAGGCCTTCGCGCAGGGGCACCTTGGCCATGGCCTGCACCGTCGCGTAGCCGGCCGCCTTCTTGTAAACGCCGGTGGTGGTGTCCGGCGACGAGCTGGCCAGGCGGCTCGACACCGCATCGACCCCGAAGCCGAGCTGCACCCCGCCGGCCCCGGTCGGCTCCCACGGCAGGACATAGGTGGTGAACACGCTGCCGCCGTGCTTGGGGGTGTTGGCAAGCGGCTCGCCCTGCGTGCGGGCCAGCGTGGTCTTCACCGTCTCGCTGTCCAGGAAGGCGTAGCCGGCGGAGATCTGCCAGCGCTCCGTGATGTTGCCGATCGCGCCGAGCTCGAAGCCGCGCACGCGCTGGTCGCCGCCGAGGATCTGGAACGCGGAGTTGTTCGGATCCGTGACGCGGGCATTGGTCTTCTCGAGCTGGAACAGCGCCCCGCTCAGCGTCAGCTTGCGGTCCAGCACCTCCCATTTGGCGCCGACCTCGTAGGTCTCGTTCTCCTCCGGCGCCAGACCGGCATTGTTGGTCGCCAGCGTGAGCCCGTCGGCCGACGGGTTGAACGAGGTGCCGTATGCGACATAGAGCGTGCCGGCCGGGACCGGCTTGTAGGACAGTGCCGCGCGGTAGCTGGGCAGGGAGTCGGTCCGGTTCAGGCTCAGCGGGGTGCCGGCGCGCTGGTCGTAGAGGGTGGTGAGGTAGTCGTAGCGGATGCCGCCGGTGAGCGACCATTGCTCGCCGAGCTGGATCGTGTCGATCGCGTAGGCGGCGACCGTGCCGACCTGGGTGAACACGTCCGACGACGTACTGCCGCGCGAGACGAACGGGTCGGCGTCGTTGGGGAAGGCGAGGTTGGTGCGCTGCGGCGTGGGGTTGGCGTACACGGTGCGCAGCGGGGAGGAGGTTTCGCGCCCGACCTCCACGCCGGTGACCAGAGAGTGCCGCAGCGCCCCGGTGTTGAAGCGGACCGTCACGTCCGTCTGGTTCTGCAGAAAGGTTTCCGTGCTCTTGAACGCGATGATGTTGCGGTTGACGGAGATCGCCGTGGGCGAAGTCAGCGGCGTCACGGCGAGGCCCGCGCCGGTATAGGCGATCTGCGGTTCCGTCACCCGGATGTTGCGGCTGTAATTGCCGTAGCGGACCTGGTCGCGCACGGTGACGTTCTGGCCGAAATCGTGCTCGAACTTGGCCGTGCCGATGTCGACGTTGCTGCGGAAATAGTCGGAGTTCTTGTAGCCGTAGAAGTTGGAGCGGTTGACCGGCGCAGGCTGGCTGTAAAGCCAGGGCAGGCCGTAATCGGGCGTGTCGTAGCTCTGCTGGTGCAGGTAATCGACCACGAAGCGCGTGTCGGTGCCGAGTCCGAACGCGATGGAGGGCGCGACGCCGAAGCGGCGGTAGGTGTCGTTGTTGCGGTCGGCGACGCCGTTCTCGTCGGCCATCACGTTGAGGCGGACGGCCGCGCCCGGCACGGCGTCCAGCGCGCGGCCGATGTCGCCGGTGAGGCGCTTGGTGCCGTCGGTACCGAAAGTGAGGGTGCCGGCCGTGATGGGCGCGAGGCCGGGCTGCTTGCTGACCTGGTTGATGACGCCGCCGGTGGAGCCGCGCCCGAAGGCGACGGAGGAGGGGCCCTTCAGCACCTCGATCGACTCCGTGTTGAACGGGTCGCGGACGTAGCTGCCGAAGTCGCGCATGCCGTCGAGGTAGAAATCGTTGCGGGCGGAGAAGCCGCGCAGGGTGAGGTTGTCGCCCTGGGTGCCCGCCTCGCCGGCGCCGAGGCTGATGCCGGGCACGTTGCGCAGCGCGTCGCGCGTTTGCACGATGCCTTGGTCGTCCAGCAACTGCCGCGGCACGACGCTCACCGATTGCGGCGTGTCGAGCAGCGGCTGGGTGAAGCGTGCCAAGGACGGCAGGTTGACCTGATAGCCTTGCTGCACCGTGCTGGCATCGACCGCGATGGTCGGCAACTGCAGGGCCGCGTCTGCGGCGGCGGGGGTGGGGGCTGCGGCGGGTGCGACGGTCTGGCCGAAGGAGGCCGTCGCGCCGAAGGCGGCCGCGCCCAAGGTGCCGCCGATCGTGCCACCGGCGAGCAGGCGATGCGGAACGGACGGGGAGGTAGACACGGCAATCTCCTGCAAACGATTCTCAGTTGCATTCTCAATACGTGCCTCGCTATCGTCCCGCAAGCATGATCGTTACGAAAATTTCAGAATGGCGCCGCGCCTCCGACGAGGTCCGGCGCGAGCGTCTCGCCGGGCCCGACGCCGCAGCCTGGATCGACGCCCTGGCCCGCTACGGCTTCGCCGAAGCGCAGACCTGGCTGGGGCAGCTCCTACTCGATCGCCGGCCGCCACCCCCGCGCGGCATCGCGTTCGGCTGGTTCGCGGTCGCCGCAAAGGCCGGCCATCCGCCCGCGCTCAACATGATGGGCCGCTGCCTCGAGCATGGCTGGGATTGCGATCCCGACCCGGTCGCGGCCGTCCGCTGCTATCGCGAGGCCGCGGCGGCAGGGGAGCCCTGGGCGCAGTACAATCTCGGCTGCGCCCTGCTGTATGGGATCGGCGGGCCGCGCGATCGCCCCGCCGCCTTCGAGCCCATCGCGGCCGCGGCGGCGGCGGGCTTGGCCAAGGCGATGAACCTGCTGGGCCGTTTTCACGAGGAAGGCTGGGACCGGCCGCCCTCGCGCCCCGAGGCCGCGCGCTGGTATCGTGCAGCCGCCGAGCAGGGCGAATACCGTGGCCTGTTCAATCTTGCGAGCCTTTCGCATCGTGCCGGCCGCCGGACGGAGGCGATCGGTTATCTCCGCACCGCGGTCGAGCGCGGCTGCCCCGCCTTCCTGCGCGAAGCCGCCGCCCTGCTCGCCGACAATGACGACCCCGCCCTGCGCGACCTCGCCGCCGAAGCGGCCCGGCGCTCAATCGCCGGGCCGCCGCCCCTTTCAAACAATCTACCGGGATCGACAGGCCATCGCCGCACTGCCTAGGCTGATCGCCGCGGGATGGGGCGGAACGGATGCGCGCGGCAGTGAGGGGCACGGAAATCTACTTCGACGTCGAAGGTGCCGCGCTGGTCCCGGACGGGCCGGTCATGCGCGAGCGCCCGGTGGCCTTCGTGCTGCATGGCGGGCCCGGCGGCGACCATAGCGGGTTCAAGCCCGGCATGTCCCCGCTCGCGGCACACATGCAGCTCGTCTACATCGACCATCGCGGCCACGGCCGTTCCGCCCCCGGCGACCCGGCGCGCTACACGCTGGACGAGAACGTCGAGGACCTGGAGGCGCTCCGCCGCTATCTCGGGTTGCCGCCGGTGGTCGTGATCGGCACCAGCTACGGCGGCATGGTCGCCATGGCCTACGCCGCGCGTCACCCGGCCTCCGTCAGCAAGCTGGTGCTGATCGTCACCGCGGCCGATGGCGGCTTTCGCGAACGGGCGCAGCGCTGGATCGAGGCGCACGGCACGGCCGACCAGAAACGCGTCTGCGCCCTGCTCTGGGCCGGCACGCTGGAAACGGTGGACCAGGTGGCGGAATACTACGCCGTCATGGGCCCGCTCTATGCCCGCAGTCACGACCCGGTGCGCACCCGCGAGGTCCGCCACCGCGCCATCCACACGCCCGCGGCGCTCAATCACGCCTTCAAGCCCGACGGCTTCCTCGGCCGCATGGACCTCCGCCCGGAACTGCGCCACGTCACCGCGCCCACCCTGGTCCTGGCCGGCCGGCACGATTGGATCTGCCCGCCCGATTACAGCGAGGAGATCCACCGCCTGATCCCCGGCTCGACACTGCGGATCTTCGAGCACAGCAGCCACTCCATCCGCGCCGACGAGCCCGACGCCCTGAATGCCGCGATCGCCGGCTTCGTGACGGGAGCGGGCTAGAACAGCACGCCCTTGCGCAACATGCCGTGCACGCCCTTCTCGCCGTTGACGCTCTGGGTGATGCGGAAATCCACTGCCAGCGAGCAGAACTGGTAGGCCTGCTCGCGCGACAGGTTGGAGCGCGCGCAGATGAACGCGATCATCTGGCGGAGCGCGGTGCGCATCGCGCCGTCCAGGCTCTCGTGCATGCCCATGCTGATGTAGTGGGTCGGGGTCTCGGCGCGCGGATAGGCCAGCGCCGTGCCGTTGCGCTTGTGCAACGCGAAGGTGAAGGTGCCGTTCAGGCACATCTCCAGCGCGGTGACGCACACCTCGCCGTCGCCCTGCACGCCGTGCCCGTCACCCACGGAGAAGCAGCCGCCCGCGACATGCACCGGCAGGAACAACGTGCTGCCGGCCACCAGTTCCTTGAGGTCGAGGTTGCCGCCGTGCACGCGCGGTTCCTTGGAAGCGATGGTGCCGAAGGCGGGCGGGGGCGCGACGCCCATCACGCCGAAGAACGGCTGTAGCGGCAGCGTCGTGCCCCAGGGCAGCGTGCAGGTGCGCGCGTGCCGGTCGACGGGAATGTGGGTCAGCACCGGCTCGTGGAAATCTTCCGGCAGCGTGCCGGCGAGGGGGCGGATGATCGTGTAGCCCCAATCGGCGCCGGGCTCGACCGCGTCGATGCGGATCTCCAGCGTGTCGCCGGGCTCGGCGCCCTCCACCGCGATCGGCCCGGTGACGATGTGACCCGTCGGCAGTTGCGGATGGGCGGCCAGGATCGCGGCGAGCGCCGGCGGCACGTTCATCCCGCTGCCGGCCGACGGCAACACGCCGGGCCGGCCGGACACGCACTCGACCGTCACCGTATCGCCCGAGCGGACCGTCAGCACCGGAGGGAACGTGGCGTCGAACTGCCCGATACGGACCGTGTCGGGCGTGGCGGCGAGATGGGGCATGGCGGGCATCCTGATGAGTCCGCCCCAGGCTCCCGCCGATGCAGCCCGGTGGCAAGCGCACGGATCGGTCGGGGCGCGGCGGCGTTGACGGAACGGGTGACGGAGGCGGAGCGAGATGCGGGTTCTGATCCTGGGAGGCGGCGCGGTCGGCGCGTGCATCGCGCATCAACTGGCTGTGCGCGGAGCCGACACGGTGGTCATCGAGCGGCACGGCGTGGCGGGTGCCGCGTCGGGCAAGTCGGGCGGCTTCCTGGCGCTGGACTGGTGCGACGGTTCGGCACTGGCTCCGCTGGCGCGCCGCAGCTTCGCGCTGCACGCGGCCTGGGCGGACGCGATCGCGGGCGAGTGGGGCTACCGCCGCATGACCGCCTATGCCGGCACGGTCGCGGCCGGCGGGCGGTCCTCCCGGCGAGGGCCGGCCTGGGTCGGCCCGGAGGTCGCGATCGAGCGTCAGCTCGGCACGGCGCGGACGGCGGCGCAGGTCGACCCGGCGGCGTTCACGGCGGCGACCATGCGGGCGGCCCAGGCGGCGGGCGCGACCCTGCACAAGGGCGAGGCGACCGGGCTGGTGCGGCACGGCGACCGGGTCACGGGGGTGCAGCTCGGCGGCGAGACGCTGGCGGGCGACGCGGTGGTGATCGCGATGGGGCCGTGGTCGGCGCTGGCGGCGCGGTGGCTGCCGCTGCCGCCGGTAGGTGGCCTCAAGGGGCACAGCCTCGTGTTCCGGCCAGCCGAGCCGCTGCCGGCGGAGGCGTTGTTCCTGGAATATGCCGCTCCTGCCGAGGCCATGATCTCGCCGGAGGTGTTTCCGCGTGCGGACGGCACCGTGTATGTGTGCGGCATCTCAAGCGAGGCGCCGGTCCCGCTCGACCCGGGCCGGGTGTCGCCCGACCCGGGAGCGAGCGAGCGGCTGCAGGCATTGTGCGCCCGGTTGGCGCCGGCGCTGGCCGGGTCGCCGATCGTCGCGCGTGGCGCCTGCTTCCGCCCGGTGACAGCGGACGGGCTGCCCCTGATCGGCCCGGTTCCCGGCGCGCCCGGTGCGTTCGTCGCCACCGGGCACAGTGTTTGGGGCATCCTCAACGCACCCGCCACGGGCGAAGCGGTGGCCGAGCTGATCATCGACGGCGTCGCCACCCTCGATCTCGCGCCGTTCGACCCGGCGCGGCTTCCCGCAATGGCGCCCGAGCACATCGTCGTCTCACGCCGGGCCGGATGATGGCGGCACGGCCTCGCGTCACGATCGTCTACTGCACCCAGTGCCGCTGGCTGCTCCGCGCGGCCTGGATGGCGCAGGAGCTGCTTTCGACCTTCGAGACCGAGCTCGGGGCGGTGACGCTCTGCCCGGGGACGGGCGGCGCGTTCAGCGTCGACGTCGATGGCGAGGTGGTGTGGGAGCGGGTGCGCGACGGCGGCTTCCCGGACGCCAAGGTGCTGAAACGCCTGATCCGCGATCGGGTCGTGCCGGAGCGCGACCTGGGGCATGTCGACCGGGACTGACGGGCGCGGCCCGGTGGTGTAGAGCGAGTGGAAGCTGCGCGGGGTCGCGGCGGGGCGGGAATCGTGGACGATGTGCGGCAAGGCAGCGACGACCGGGTGCTGGAGCGGCTGCTCCGGGCGCGGCGCAGTTGCCGCGGGTTCCTGCCCGACCCGGTGCCGCGGCCGACGGTCGAGCGGCTGCTCGGGCTGGCGCAGCGCACGCCCTCCTGGTGCAACACCCAGCCCTGGCACGTGACGCTGCTGAGCGGGGCCGCCACGCAGGCACTGGCCGACGCGCTGTATGCGCGGGCGGGTTCCGGCGTCGCCGATGAGCCGGACATTCCGTTCCCGCCGGGCTACGAGGGCCTCTATCGGGATCGCCGCCGCGAGTGCGGGCTGCAGCTCTACGGCGCGCTGGGCATCGAGCGGGGCGATCGGGCCGCGACGACGGCGCAGGCACGGGAGAACTTCCGCTTCTTCGGCGCTCCCCATTTCGCGCTGATCACCACGGATCGCGCCCTGGGCCCCTACGGCAGCCTCGATTGCGGCGGCTACGTGTCGACCTTCCTGCTCGCGGCGGAGGCGTTGGGCCTCGGCGCCATCCCGCAGGCGGCGGTGGCCGCCCATAGTGCCTGGCTGCGATCGTATCTCGGGCTCGGCGAGGACCGCGCGGTGGTGTGCGGCATCTCGTTCGGCATCGCCGACCCGGCGCATCCGACCAATCAATTCAACACGGCACGCGCCGGGCTCGACGAGGCCGTCCGCTGGGTCGAGTGACTGTTCTGGGGAGACGAGGCTATGGCGGCACCGCCCGTGGGCGCGCGGCTGTTCTGCGAGTTGCGGCTGGATGCCGACGCCATCCGGGCCACCGCGCTGTCGGTCGGGGATCACAATCCCCTGCACCATTCGGACGCGGTCGCGGCCCGGAGCCGGTTCGGCGAGTTGATCGCCAGCGGGGCCTACATGTCGGGACGGCTGGCCGGGCTGCTCAGCGAGGGCTTCGGCGACGAGGCGGCGGATGGTTACGGCCATGTCGGCGTGGAGTACGAAACCCGGTTCATCGGCCCGGTCCGGGTCGACCGGCTGCTGCGGCTGGAGTGGGAGGTGGCGTCGCTGGAGCCGCGGCGCTCCGGCACGCTCGCCCGGCTCGACGGCCGCGTGGTGGACACGACGGACGGCAAGACGGCGGTCGCCGCGGTGATGACGCTGCTGTATTTCGGCCCACCCCGCCCGGCCCACGCCCCGACTCCGGTTTCATGAGGCGGAGGGGGCGGCGATGATCGTCGTGTTCGGGTCCATCAACGCCGATCTGATCTTCCGGCTCGACCGCATCCCGATGCCGGGCCAGACGCTGATCGCCGACCGGCTCACCGTGCAGCCCGGCGGCAAGGGCGCCAACCAGGCCGTCGCCGCGGCGCGGGACGGGGCGGCGGTGCAGATGATCGGCGCCGTGGGCGACGACGCGCTGGCCGCGGCGGCGCTGGCCGGGCTGCAGGCGGCGGGCGTGGGGCTGACGGCGCTGCGCGTGCTGCCGGGCCAGGCGACCGGCTGCGCCTCCATCTGCACCGACCGCGACGGACGCAACCAGATCGCGGTGGCGCTGGGCGCGAACGGGGCGCTGGACGCCGACCAGGTCGCGGCGGCGCGGCTCGGGCCCGAGACCATCCTGCTGCTGCAGATGGAAGCGCCGCGCCCCGCGATCGAGGCGGTCATCGCCCGTGCCCGGGCGGCCGGCGCGCGGATCGTGCTGAACCTGGCGCCCGCCGGGCCGCTCGCCCGCGCCGCGCTCGCGCAGCTGGACCTGCTGCTCGTCAACGAGGACGAGGCGGAGACGCTGGGCGCCGACCTCGGGGTCGGCGGAACCGCGGCGGCGCTGGCGGCCGCGCTGGGCATCGCCGTGATCCGCACGATGGGCGCGGCCGGGGCGGAGCTGGCCGCCGACGGCACCCTGACCCCCGTGCCGGCCCCGCGGATCGAGGCGGTCGACACCACGGCGGCAGGCGATTGCTTCGCCGGCGTGCTGGCGGGCGGGCTGGATCGCGGCATGACGCTGCCGGACGCGATGAAGCGCGCCGTCGTCGCCGCCTCGCTGGCCTGCCTCCGCGAAGGCAGCCAGTCGAGCCTGCCCACCCGCGCGGAGACGGACAAGGCCTCCTTCGGCTAGCCCGGTAGCGCGGCGAGCAGGCGGCGCATCGCGGCGGGAACCGGCTCGATCAGCGCGGCGGGCACCCGCTGCCGCAGCCGGCGCGCCGCGAGCGCGAGCGGGCCGCCGCCGATCACGACCGCCGCCGCCCCGTCCGCGGCGGCCAGGCGGCAGGCGTCCAGCAGCTCGTCGTCGAGCCAGTCCGGGTCCGTCATGCCGTCGACGCCGGATTTCGTGTAACGCAGCCCGGCGAAGCAGCCCGCCGCGGCGCTGGCGGCCACGCGGTCGCGCAACGCCCCATCGAGCCGGGGCGGTGGTCACGATGGCGAAGCGGCGGCCGCCCTGCGCCGCCTCCGCGATCGCCGCCTCCGCCAGCCCGGCCACCGGCACCGCGAGGCGGGTTCGCGCCGCCGCCAGCCCGGGATCGCCGAACGCCGCGACGACCACGCCGGCGACGTCCGGTTCCGCGATCTCGGCCGCCATCCGCGCGACTTCGCCCGCCGCGACGGCCAGCGCCGCCGGGTCGGCGATCAGCGGCGCGCCCGCGTATGCCGTCATGCCCTCGACGACCCCCGCCGCGCCGACTGCCTCCTGCGCGATCTCCACCATCAGCCGCGTGGTCGCTGCCGATGTGTTGGGGTTGATCAGAACGAAGCGGGGCGCCGGGCCGCCCACGGGCGATCCTCTTCCAGCAGGGCGCCGAGCCGGAGCAGGTCGAGGTCGGCGCCCCAGCGCCCCACCAGCTGCACCGCCGTCGGCAGCCCGGCGGAGTCGAAGCCGGACGGGATCGTCAGCGCCGGATGCCCCGACAGGTTGAACGGATACACGTAGCTGCTCCAGCCCTGCCGCGTGATGCCGCATCGCTCGCCGTCGATCTCGACCTCATCGTGCGCCGCGTCGAAATCGGCCGGCAGCGCGGTGCGCGAGAGCGTCGGCATCATCAGCACGTCGAAGCGGTCGAACAGCGTCTGCAGGCTGCGGAACAGGCGCGTGCGGGCGAACTGCGCCTGGCGGAACTGGTCGAGCGAGAAGCCGTCGCCACGCTGCATGAAGGCGAGCAGCGTCGGGTCCATGCGGTCGCTCCACTCGGGCAGCCGGTCGCGCAGGCTGACGGCGAAGCCGGCCTGGTACATGACGCGGCCGGGGAACTCCATCCAGTCCACGTCCGCGGCGGCGGGCTCGGCGTAGGCGCCCAAGCCGGTGAGTACGGCGACGGAGGCGGCGGCGTTATCGGCCATCTCCGCCTGCACGCGGGGATTGGCGGCGCGCTCGACCACGCCGATCCGCAACCCGTGCAGGTCGCGGCCCACCAATCCGGGCGACAGCGGCGCCTCCGTGCGGCCCAGCGTCCACGGGTCGCGCGGGTCCGGCCCGACCATGGCAGCGCGCATCAGCGCGGCATCCGTCACGCTGCGGGTCATCGGGCCGGCATAGGTGTAGTTGCCGAACGCGTCGGCGGCTTGCGGCCAGGCGATCGAACCCAGTGTCGGCTTGAGCCCGACCAGCCCGCAGCACGCTGCCGGGATGCGAATGGACCCGGCGCCGTCCGTGCCGACCGCCAGCGGGCCGGCGCCCGCGGCCACCGCGACGGCCGCGCCGCCCGAGGAACCGCCGGCGGTGCGCCCGGGGTCCCACGGGTTGCGGGTGACGCCGAAGCTCGGCCCGTCCGTCAGGCCCTTGTGGCCGAACTCCGGCAGCCGGGTCTTGGCGAACACGATCGCGCCCGCCGCGCGCAGACGGGCCACGGCCGGGTCGTCCGCGAGGGCAGGGGCGGCGTTCGCATGGATCGGGGAGCCGTGGGTGGTGGGCACGCCGGCGACGTCGACCTGGTCCTTGATGCTAACGGGAATGCCGTGCAGCGGCAGGTCCGGCCGCGCCTCCCGCTCCGCGGCGCGGGCCGCCGCCATTGCCTGCTCGGCCATCACGGTCACGAACGGGTTGAGGTCCGGCCCGATCCGTTCCGCGCGGCGCAGCACCGCCTCCATCAGCTCGACCGGCGACAGCGCGCGCCGCCGGATCAGCGCCGCGGCGCGGGTGGCCGTCATGAACAGCAGGTCGTCGTTCGCCATCTCACTCTCCGATCGGTGCACGAAAGCCGTTGCCGCCGACGATATCGGATATATCATCACTAGAAAATCGGGAGGCAGCATGGCCGACGCATCGTTGGACCGACGGGGATTGATGCTGGCGGGCGCCGCCGCGCTGGCGGGGGCCGCGGGTCGTGCTCGACCGGCTGCGGCCGCCGGGATGCCGCTCACGGCCGTGCTGGAGTCGGAGGTGGTGATCCTGGACCCGCACGTGACCACGGCCGCCATCACCCGCACGTTCGGCTACCATGTGTGGGACACGCTGTTCGCCACCGACGGCGCCGGTGCGGTTCGCCCGCAGATGGTCGACACCGTCACCACGTCCGAGGATGGGCTGAAGTGGCGGTTCACCCTGCGCACCGGGCTGCGCTTCCATGACGGTGCGCCCGTCACCGCGACCGACTGCGTCGCCTCGCTCCGGCGATGGGCGCCGCTCGACAGCCTGGGCCGCATGCTGCTCGCTGCCGGTGCGACGATGGCGGAGGACGGCGCGGACGCGTTCACGATCGCGCTCGCCCGGCCGTTCCCGCTCATGTTGTCGGTCCTGGGCAAGCCGACCGCGCCGGGGCCGTTCATCATGCCGGCGCGGATCGTGGCGGCGGCCGGCACCGGCCGGATCACGGAGATCGTCGGCTCCGGCCCGTTCCGCTTCGCCGCCGACCGCTACCGGCCCGGCGACCGCATGACCCTGCTGCGCTTCGACGGCTACGTGCCGCGCGCCGAGCCGGCCGACTTCCTGGCCGGCGGCAAGACGGTCCATGTGGACGAGGTCGTCCTGCGCGTGATGCCGGACGACGCGACGGGCGTGACCGCGCTGACCGCCGGCGAGATCGACTACATGCAATACCTGCCCTTCGACTGGCTCGAGCGGCTGGCCCGCACCCGCGACGTCAAGCTGATGAGCCTGAAGGGGCTCGACATGTTCCAGGGCAACTTCCGGCTCAACTGCGCCTCCGGCCCGTTCGCCGACCCGGCCGTGCGCGCCGTGCTGTGGAAGCTGGTCGACCAGAAGGACACGATGGACGCGGCCGGGATCGGGCCGAGCATCCGGGTCGAGCGCTGCCCGTCCTTCTGGATGTGCGGCGCGCCGCTGGCGACCGACGCCGGGTCGGAGGAGGCCCGGTTCGACCTGGAAGGGGCCAAGGCCGCGCTGGCCAAGACGGGCTATGCCGGCGAGCCGGTGATCATGCTGGAGGTCAACGGCTCCATCTCGGCGACGGCCGGCAACCTGCTGGCGCAGAACATGAAGCGGGCCGGCTTCACGGTGGACGAGCAAGTGACGGATTGGGGCACGGTGCTGGCCCGCCGCGGCAAGAAGGAGGGCTGGAGCCTGTTCCCGGTCTATTCGAACGGCATCGACATGGCATCGCCGCTCACGCATTTCTACGTCGCCAACAATTGCGCCGACTACCCCGGCTGGAGCTGCGACGCGGCCACGGCCAAGCTGCTGGCGGACTTCGCCGCCGCGCCGGACGAGGCCGCCCGCAAGGCCGTGGCCGCCGACATCCAGCGCGCCGCTTATCGCAGCACGCCCAACGTCATGTGGGGCCAATTCTCCCGCCCGGCCGGCTACCGCGCCCGGCTCGCCGACCTCATTCCTTCCTCGTTTCCGATCTTCTGGAACGTCCGGCTCGCGGCCTGATGCCCGTGCTTTCCCTGCCGGGGCTCACGGAGCCGGTCGAGGTCTTCCGCGACGAATGGGGGATCCCGCACATCCGGGCGCGCGGAGAAGGCGACGCGCATTTCGCTCTGGGCGCCGTGCATGCGCAGGACCGGCTGTTCCAGATGGAGCTGAACCGCCGCCGCGCGCTGGGCCGGGCGGCGGAGTGGCTGGGACCGGAGGCGGCGGAAGGCGACGCGCTGGTGCGCCGGCTGGGCATGGAAGCCGCGTGCCGGCGCGACCACGCCGCGCTCGGCGCCGATGCGCGCGCGATGCTGGACAGCTACGTCGCCGGCGTGAACGCCCTGCTGGCGTCGGGCGCCGCGCTGCCGCCGGAATACGCGCTGCTGGGCGCCACACCGGAGCCGTGGGAGCCATGGCATCCGATCGCCGTCATGCGCCGGCTCGGGCTGCTGATGGGCTCCGTGTGGTTCAAGCTGTGGCGCGCGCTGGCGCTGCCGGTGGTGGGCGCGGCGAACGTCGGCAAGCTGCGCTACGACGATGGGGCGCCCGAGCTGCTGTGCCTGCCGCCAGGGGCGACGGCCGAGCGTTGGGCGGCCGACCTGGCGGCGCTGCGCCCGGCGATCGACGCGCTGCTCGCCGCCATGGGACCGGACGAGACCGGCGGCGGCAGCAATAACTGGGCGATCGGTCCCGGCCGCACCGCCACCGGCCGCCCGTTGCTGGCCGGCGACCCGCACCGCGCCTTCGAGGTGCCGGGCATGTACGCGCAGCACCACCTCCGCTGCGATGCCTGGGACGCGATCGGGCTCACGGTGCCGGGCGTGCCGCTGTTTCCCCACTTCATGCATAACGGGCACGTCGCCTGCTGCGTCACCCACGCCTTTGTCGACATCCACGACCTCTACCTCGAGCGGTTCGGCGCGGAGGGGCGGGTGCGCCGCGGCGACGGGTGGGAGCCGGTCCAGACGCGGGAGGAGGTGATCGCCGTGCGCGGCGCGCCCTCCCGCACGATCACGGTCAGGGAAACCAGCCATGGCCCGGTCGTCGCCGAAGCCGGGGCGCTCGGCGCCGCGGGCGGCGTCGGCCTGGCGCTGCGCTCGGTGCAGTTCGCCGAGACGGACCGGTCGTTCGACTGCCTGCCGCGCATGGTTCGCGCGCGCGACGTGCCGGCGCTGTTCGAGGCGACGCGCGGCTGGGGGCTGATCGACCACAATCTGGTCGCCGCCGACACGACCGGGCGGATCGGCCATCTCGTGCGCGCGGTGGTTCCGGTGCGGCCGCGCGAGAACGGGTGGCTGCCGGTGCCGGGCTGGACCGGGGAGGGCGCGTGGCAGGGCGCGATCCCGTTCGAGCGGATGCCGCAGACCATCGACCCGGCGGGCGGCGTCATCGTCACCGCCAACAACCGGGTGGTCGCGGACGGGCCGGATTACCTGTGCACGGATTGCCATCCGCCCTACCGCGCCCAGCGCATCGCCGCGCTGATCGCCAAGCGCCCCCGCTTCACGCCGGCAGATGCCGCCGTCCTGCATGCGGACGTGCTGTCGCCGCATGTTGCGCTGTTCCAGGCCTGGCTGGCGCGGCTGCCGGAGGGCGCGGGCGCCGTTCGGGCAATCCGGCGGTCGCTGCTGGCGTGGGATGGGCGGATGGCGGCCGACTCGGTGCCGGCGGCGCATTACAACGCGCTGCGCCGGGCGATCACGGCGGCGCTGGTGACGCGCTCCGGGCTCGGGGCCGTGGGCGGGCTTCCGTTGGGCGCGGTCGCGCCGGGAGTGTCGCCCACGGGCCAACTCTGGTGGACGCTGCCGGCGTTGCTGCGCGCGGACGACGCGAGCCTGCTGGGGGGCGCGAGCTGGGACGAGGTGTTCGCGGCGGGGCTCGCCGAGATCGCGGCGGTGCCGACGGCGATGCCGTGGGGCGAGGCGCACCGGCCCCGCTTCGCGCACCCGCTCTCCGCATCCTTTCCGGCGGCGGTGCGGTGGGACCCGCCCGCCCTGCCGATCGGTGGCGACGGCGACACGGTGATGGCGATCGGCCTGGTGCCGTCGGCCGGCCCGGCCGGGACCTATGGCGCGCTATGCCGCTACGTGTTCGATGTCGGTGCCTGGGAGAACTGCCGCTGGGCCGTGTTCGGCGGTGCCTCCGGCGACCCCGACAGCCCGCATTACGCGGACCAGACCCCGGCCTGGTCCGCCTGCGAGATGGTGCCGATGCGCTACGCCTGGCCGGAGATCGAGGCGGCGGCCCGCGAGCGGACGGTGCTTCAGCCGGCGTAGACCGGCATCGGCACGCCCGCGACCCGGGCCTTGAGCTGCAGCGCGAGGTAACGCGAGTAATGGCGTGACTGAGCGAGGTTGCCGCCGTGGAACCACAGGCCGGGCTGCGCAGTGGGCTTCCACATGTTGCGCAACTCGCCTTCCCACGGGCCGGGGTCGCGCGCCGTGCCGGAGCCCAGGCCCCAGCAGGGACCGACGGCCTCGGCCACCTCCTTGGAGATCAGCATCTCCGCCCACCCGGTCATGGAGCCGTAGCCGGTCGCGTAGACGATGACGTCCGCCGCCAGCAGGGTGCCGTCTTCCATGCGGACCCCGTCGGGCTCGACCGCCTTGATCGGACCGCTCCGGAGCTTGATCGAGCCGTCGGCGATCCGCTCGGAGGCGCCCACGTCGATGTAATAGCCGGAGCCGCGGCGGAGGTATTTGAGGCTCAGCCCCGACCCGTCCTCGCCGAAATCCAGCTGGAACCCGGCGGCGCGCAGCCGGTCGTAGAAGGCGCGATCCTCCCGCGCGATCCGCTCCCAGACCGGCTTCTGCAACGAGGGCAGCAGCGCATACGGCGTCGAGGCGGCGAGCAGGTCGGCATCGTCCGTCCCGATGCCGGCGTCCAGCGCATCCTCCGAATACAGTGCGCCCCAGCCGTGCCGCAGCATGGTGTCGGTCTGCACCACCAGCGTGGACGAGCGCTGCACCATCGTGACGTCCGCGCCGTGCTCGAGCAGGTCGGCGCAGATGTCGTGCGCGGAGTTGTTGGAGCCGATCACCACGCAGCGCTTGCCGGCATAGGCCGCGCCGCCTTCATGCTTGGATGAATGGTGCCACAGCCCGGCGAAACGGTCGCGCCCGGAATGTCCGGCAGTTGCGGCATGCCCGCCATGCCGGTCGCCAGCACGAGATGCCGCGGGTGCAGCGTGACGGACGCGCCCTCGCGGTCGACCTGCACGGTCCAGCGTCCGGTCGTGGCGTCGTACGCGGCGCGCTGGCAACGCGTGCCGTTCCAGCAGTCGAGCTCCATGACTGCCGCGTACATCTCCAGCCAGTCGCCCAGCTTGTCCTTGGGCGTGAACACCGGCCAGTGATCGGGGAAGGGCAGGTAGGGCATGTGGTCGTACCAGACGGGATCGTGCAGGCAGAGCGAGTCGTAGCGCTTGCGCCAGTTGTCGCCGGGCTTGGCGTGGGCATCGACGATCAGCGTCGGCACGTCGAGCTGCTTGAGCCGCGCGGCCAAGCCGAGGCCGCCCTGGCCGCCGCCGACGATCAGGACGTCGGGCTGCTGCTTGGTGCCGAGGGCGGCCTGTTCGGCCAGGCGGCGCTCGCGCCAGGGGCGGCGGTCGGTCGCGTCCGGCCGCGGCGCACCGCGCGGACGGGTGCGGCCCCGCTTCTCCTCGAAGCCCTTCAGCTCGCGGCTGGCCGTCAGCAAGGTCCAGCACCGGCCCTCCCGCAGGCGGACGTAGCCGCGGCCGCGCGCCGTCGCGGTCTCGAAGCTGATCCAGCCCTCGTCGGCGCGCGCCGGGTCGTCCAGGCGCCAAGCGCTCGCGCCTGTCAGCGCGGCGCGGGCATCGACCATGGCCGAGATGGCGGCCTGCCCTTCCAGCGTGCGGAGGGTGCCGGTGAAGGCCAGCAGGTCGCGCCAGTAGCATTGGCCGCCGAACAGTGCCGCGACGTCCGCACCCGAGCCGCGCGCCAATGCGTCGGCGAAGCGCGGCAGCCAGTCGGACAGGCCGGCCACGGCGCGCGGGCGCTCGGCCTCGGCCGTCCGGCGCTCCCCCTCAGCGAGCGACATGGGCGAACCCGGCGGCAGCGGCGTCCAGCACGGCGTCGATATCGGCCTCCGTGTGGGCGCAGGACAGGAACATGTTGTGCTTGGGGTGCAGGTAGGCGCCGTGCCGCAGCGCTTCGGCGCAGAAGGCGCTGCCGCGGCGGTGCTCCGGATCGTCGGCGAACAGCACGGTGGGCATCTGCACCGGGCCGCTCTGGTCGATCGCTTGCCCGTATCGGATCGCCCGTTCGGCCAGCCCTTCGCGCAGGCGGTGGCCCAGCGCGCGCATCCGCTGCGGTCCATCGACCCGGCGGAGCTCCCGCAGCGTCGCCACCGCCGCGGCCATGGGCACCGCGCCGCACCAGAACGACCCGGTGCTGAACACCGAGCGTGCGGCATCGCGGAAGCGCTCCGCGCCCGTGACGGCGGCCAGCGCGTGGCCGTTGGCGATTGCCTTGCTCCAGGCCGACAGGTCCGGACGGACGCCGAGCGGCTCCCACGATCCGCCGAGGTCGAGCCGGAAGCCGGCGCGCACGTCGTCCAGGATCAGCGCGGCACCTGCCTGGTCCGCCAGGGCCCGCACGCCGCGCGCGAACTCGGGCAACGGCAGCTCCTGCCGCTGGCCCATGTCGTGCCGGTAGGCGGAGACCAGGATCGCGGCGACGTCGCCGGCGGCGGCCTCCAGCGCCCGCTCGACGCTTTGCAGGTCGTTGAAAGTGAACGGCACGAGATGCGCCCGGTCCTCCGTCGTGACGCCGGCGACGGAGGGCGAGCACCACGGCACTGCGCCATGGTAGGCGCCCGTGGCCACCAGCACCTTGCGCCGCCCGGTCGCGGCGCGCGCGACCGTCACGCAGGTGGTGGTGGCGTCCGTGCCATTCTTGCCGAACTGGCACCAGTCGGCGTGCGGGACCATGTCGACCAACAGTTCGGCGAGCTCGACCAGCACCGGGCCGGGTCCGTTCATGCAGTCGCCGCGCTCGGCCTGCTCGCGCGCCGCCTGCTCGACCACGGGATGGCGGTGCCCCAACACGATCGGCCCCCAGGAGCACATCAGGTCCACGAAGCGCCGCCCGTCGACGTCGATGAGATGGCAGCCTTCGGCGCGCTCGAAGAATTGCGGGTAGCCCTCCGGCAAGCGGCTGGCATCGAGATGGCCCCACAATCCGCCGGGGATGACGGCGTGGGCGCGGCGGCGGAGGTCGGCGTCGTTGGTGGACGAGATCAGCGAATGGTCAGGCATCGGCGCCCTCCTGATGGCGCCGATGATATATCAGATAGTCAGCGCATCGGCACCAAAACTACGTCCCGAGCCTGTTGGCTCGGGACGCGCCTACCCCGCGCCGACCATCTTGCAGCCGCCTTCGGCCAGCGGACGCCAGACCTCGTCCGGCTGCAGCGTCTGCACCAGCTTGTAGAGGTCCCACGGCCCGGTGCTCTCCGCCGGGCGCTTGGCTTCGAACAGGAAGGCGGGGTGCATGTGCTGCCCGTCCGCCCGTACCTGGCCGACGCCGAAGCAGTCGTCGTCGGTCGGCATGCTCTTCATCGCCGCAACTGCGGCGCGGCCGGACGGCTTGCCGCCGCCGAGGCTGGCGCAGGCCTTCAGAAAATGCAGCGTGGCGGCGTAGGTGCAGGCGTGCTCCGCATTGGGGTAGTTGGCCGGGCTCTTGGGCAGCAGCCGCTTGGTGAAGGCGCGGGTGCGGTCGTTCAGGTCCCAATAGAAGCCTTCGGTCAGCCGCAGCCCCTGCGCGGTCTGCAGGCCGAGCGAGTGGATGTCGGTGATGAACACGACCAGCCCGGCCAGGGTGAGCCCCGCGGCCGGCAAGCCGAACTCGCCGCTTTGCTTGACGCAGTTGACGAAGTCGCCGCCCGCATTGGCGAAGGCGATCACGTCGGCGCCGGAGGTCTGCGCCTGCAGGAGGTAGGACGAGAAATCGGTGGTGCCGGGGAACGGATATTTGACGGTGCCGGCCACCGTGCCGCCGACCCGTTGCACGAAGGCGGCCAGGTCGCGCTGCATGGCGGCACCGAACGCGTAATCGGCGACCAGGATGAACCATTTCTTCTTGCCGGCCGCGGCCAGCGCGGTCGCCATGGTCTTCGAGATCTGCCAGGTGTCGGAACCCCAGTGCACCAGGTTGGGCGAGCAGCGCGGGCCGGCGATGTCGGCGGAAAAGGCGCCGGTGTTGAGCTGCACCGCGTCCCGCTCCTGCGCCAGCTCGGTCACGGCGAAGGCGATGGCGCTGTTGTTGACGTCCACCACCGCATCCACCCCGCCGCGGTCGAACCACTCGCGCACCAGCGCCACCGCGACGTCCGGCTTCTGCTGATGGTCGGCGGCGATGATCTCGACCGGCATGGCGTTGCCGGCCGCGGCGAAATCCTCCGCCGCCAGCCGGGCGGCGGCGACCGAGGTGGGGCCGCCCGTATCGCGATAAGGGCCGGAGAGGTCGGTCAGCACGCCGACGCGGATCGGCCGGGCTTGGGCCGGGGCCTGGGCTCGTGCCGCCCGCGACCCGGCCAGCGCCGCCGATCCCAGCAGCACCGAACGCCGCCCCATCCCCACGTCAACGACCATGACCACTTCCCCCGATTGCTGCCGCCATTTGCATGGGGGAGGCGGGCGGGTTCAACCCCGCCGGCTCACCGCAGCAGGCGTTGCAGCGCGTCGTCGTCGCTGCGCGTCAGCTCCGCCTCGTCGCGCTGGCCGGCGTCCAGCTCCTCCAGCACGCGCAGCAAGCTGGCGCCGCCTTCCGTCGTGTCGTCCCAAACCGCTTCCCGCACGGCCGCGCCATCGCCGCGCGCCAACGCCTCCATCATGTCGAGATGGCGGTGCCGCCCGGGGTAGGTCGGCGGGGCGTGCGGGTAGAGAAAGGTCAGCAACGGACCGGTCCGCAGCCAGAGGCCGCGGATGAGGTTGAACAGCTCCGGCATCTCCGCCGCCCGATAGAGCTCGGCATGGAACAACCAGTTCAGGCGCAGCGCCGCAGCCGTGTCGTCCTGCTCGGCCCGCAGCAACTTGCCATGCAGCCCTTCCATGCGGGCGATATGGCGCGCGGTGATGTGGGCCGTGGCCTCGCGGGCGGCCAGTCCCTCCAACTCCAGCCGGATTCGCCGCAATTCCAGGTACTGCAGCGCCGACAGGCGCGGGACGCAGAGCGAGCGGCTGGTTTGCAGGATGAGGGCGCGCTCGCGCACCAGCTGCACCACCGCTTCTCGGACCGGCGTTTCCGACACGTCCAGCAAGGACGCCAGGTCGCGGATGCGGAGGCGCTGCCGCGGCCGCAGGCGCCCCTCGAGCAGCGCTTGGCTCAGCACGTCATAGACCTGCGCACTGAGGTTGACGCGGCTGACGAGCGGTTTGGCGGCGGGAGGGACGCGCATGGGCGCTCCTATACGCGAGCCCGGCAGGGAGCGGGACCGTCTCGTGCCGGCGCGGCAGGCGGGGTAGAAGAGCCGATGAGCGACGCCAACCCCCTGCTGCAACCCTGGGCCACCCCGTTCGGCCTGCCGCCCTTTGACCGGATCCGGCCAGAGCATTTCGAGCCGGCGTTCGAGGCCGGCATGACGGCGCACCGGGCGGAGATGGCCGCGATCGGCGCCGACCCGGCCGCCCCCAGCTTCGCCAACACGATCGAAGCGCTGGAGCGCAGCGGACGGTCGCTGTCGCGCACGCAGTCAGTGTTCGAGAACCTGGCGGCCAGTCTCGGCGGCGAGGCGCTGGAGGCGGTGCGCCGGCGCGCGGCCCCGGTCCTGGCGGCGCATCACACCGCCATCGCGCTCGACCCGGCCGTGTTCGCCCGCGTCGACGCGCTGTTCCGCCAGCGGGATGGGCTGGGGCTCGACGAGGATGCGCGCCGGTTGCTGGAACGGACGCATCTCGGCTTCGTGCGCGGCGGCGCGGCGCTGGACGAGGCGGCCAAGGAGCGGCTCACCGCCATCTCCGTCCGGCTGGCGGCGCTGCACACGGCGTTTGGCCAGAACGTGCTGCACGACGAGAAGGCGTGGTCGCTGCCGCTCGCCCCGGCCGATCTGACGGGGCTGCCCGACTTCCTGCGCGACGGCGCGGCGGCCGCGGCAGCCGAGCGCGGGCAGGACGGACATGCCGTGACGCTGTCGCGCTCGCTGATCGAGCCGTTCCTGACCTTCTGCCCCAACCGGGCGCTGCGGCGGACGGCCTACGAGGCATGGGTGGCGCGCGGCTACCACGCGGGCGAGCACGACAACCGGCAGCTGATCCCGGAGATCCTGGCGCTGCGGCGGGAGCGGGCGGCGCTGCTGGGCTACGATGATTTCGCGGCGTTCCGGCTGGCCGACACGATGGCCGGGTCGGCGACGGCGGTGGGCGGCTTGCTTCGCGAAGTGTGGGAGCCGGCGCGGCGCAAGGCGGCGGCGGAGCAGGAGCGGCTGACCGCGCTGGCGCAGGCGGATGGGTTCAACGGCACGATCGAGCCGTGGGACTGGTGGTTCTACGCCGAACGCGTCCGCCTGGCCGATCACGCGCTGGACGAGGCGGCGCTGAAGCCGTTCTTCCCGTTCGACGCGATCCAGCAAGCGGCGTTCGATACGGCGGAGCGGCTGTTCGGGCTCCGCTTCGCGGCGATCGCGGATGCCGCGCTGTACCATCCGGACGTGCGGGCCTACGAGGTGCGCGACGCCAGCGGGCATGTCGGCGTGTTCATCGCCGACCCGTTCGCGCGGCCGGACAAGCGCTCGGGCGCCTGGATGAGCAGCTTCCGCGACCAAGAGGCGATGGACGAGGCGGTCTCGCCGATCATCATCAACAACAACAATTTCGCCCGCGCGGAGCCGACGCTGCTGAGCCTGGACGACGCGCGGACGCTGTTCCACGAGTTCGGGCACGGGCTGCACGGGCTGCTGAGCCGGGTGCGCTACCCGTCGCAATCCGGCACCAGCGTGCGGCGGGACTTCGTGGAGCTGCCGTCGCAGATCTACGAGCACTGGATGCTGCTGCCGGAGACCATGCGGCGGTATTGCCGGCACGTGGAGACCGGGGCGGCGCTGCCGGACGAGGTGATCGAGCGGTTCGTGGCGGCCCGCGGCTTCAACCAGGGCTTCGACACCGTCTCGTATACCGCGTCAGCGATGCTGGACATGGCGCTGCACCTGCATCCGGCGCCGGAGACGCTGGAGCTGGAAGCGTTCGAGGCCGAGAAGCTGGCGGAGATCGGGATGCCGGCCGCCATCGGGATCCGGCACCGGGCCGGCCATTTCGCGCATTTGTTCGACGGTGGCGGCTATGCGGCGGGCTACTACAGCTACCTGTGGGCCGCGGTGCTGGATACGGATGGCTTCGAGGCTTTCACCGAAGCCGGCGACGCGTTCGACCCGGCGCTCGCCGCCGGGCTGCGCCGGATCCTGTCAGCCGGCGACACGCGCGACCCGATGGCCCTGTATGCCGAGTTCCGCGGCCGTCCGCCGAGCACGGCGGCCTTGCTGCGGGACCGGCACCTGATCGCGGAGTGATCGTGCTCAGGCGACGAGGCCGAGCGGGAGCCGTTCGCGGTGGATCGGGGCGTCGGGGCGGCTGAGGGACCAGTAGCTGGCGTCGATGCCGGCGGGCGTCAGGTCGAGCAGGGCGAAGCCGTGGCTGAACGCGCCGTTGATCACGTCTAGCCGGGGATCGGCGGCCAGGGTCGGCGGGTCGGTGAGCCCCGGCAAGGGCGTCCATTCCGCCAGGTCGGCGCGGACGGGGATGGCGCCGTAGCCGATGTTTCGGCCCGCGGCGATGCCGCGATAGGGCGCGTAAAGGCGCAGGCTGTGCTCATGGCCCCAGAACCACGCATCGACCGTGCCGGCGGCGGACAGGGTGGCGTGCGCGGCCAGGAGGTTGGGGTTGCCCGGGTTGCGCGCGTCGGCGGGGCCGATCGGGCGATAGGCGGAGAAGGGCTGGTGGTGGCTGAGCAGGATCGTGCGGCCGGGAAAGCCGCGCAGCTTGTCGGCGTGCCACTCGACCTCGCCGGGCTCGAGGAAGGTCAGCGCGTCCGCCTCGTCGAACGGGTTGCGGTCGTGCAGGCCGGTATCCGCGGCGAGGAACTGCCAGGACTCGTCGGGGCTGCGGAAGCAGAAATAACTGGCGGGTTGGCCGATGCGGTCCAGTAACCCGTAGTAGCCGGTGCCGCCGCTATAGACGTCGTGATTGCCGCACAAGGTGAACAGGCGCGCCTCCGGCAGCACGGCGCGGAGCGGCTCGAGGAAATGCAGGCGGCACTCGTCCGGAGTTCCGGAGAAATAGATGTCGCCGAGATGGATGACGACGTCCGGCTTCTGCGCGGCCAGCAGCGCGGCGACCCGGCGGGCCTCGTTGGTGCCGGTGCCCCAATCGGAGAGCAGCGCGACGCGCAGGCACGGCGATGCAGCTGGGATCACGAAGTCGGAGAGATCGGCGTGGCGGCGATACGGCACGTCGGGCGTGTCGCCCCCGGGCAGGTAAAGCCGCGCGTAGTCGAACAAGGTTTCGACCCAGAGCGGGTCGCATTCGGAGAAGCTCAGCCGGTCGCGCAGCACGTCGGCGCGCGCGGCGTCGCCCTCGACCAGCGCCCGGAGCAGCGCGAGGCCGAGCTGGGCGCAGCCGAGGGCCACCGGCGTGGTCGGGGCGGCGGGCGGTTCGCCGGCGGCGTTGTCGGTCTGGTCGCGGACGATCTGCGCGGCAGCGGCGGCCAGCGGCGGCGCGGCGGCGGGCGCGGGTCCGTGCAGGCGGCGGGAGACCGCGGCAGCGGCGGATTGGAACAGCGACAAGATCGGGTCGCGGGCGGTAATGATGGCGGCAGGGCGGTCGGTCGGCTGCATCGGCAGCCAATGGCATTCTCGGTGGCCGGACGGCCATGAAATCTTCGCGGCAGCGGCGGATGGGGGGCGGATGCGGGTTCTCGTCGTCGGCGGCAGCGGCACCATCGGGCAGGCGACGCTGCGGGCGCTGGGAGCGGCGGGGCACGAGGCGGTGTGCTTCGGGCGGCGCGGGCCGGCGGGCGCGGTATTCCGGGCCGGCGACGTCACCCGCACGGAGTCGGTGATCGCCGACGGGCTGCGGGGCGAGCGGTTCGATGCCGTCATCTCCTGTCTGGCGTCCCGCACGGGCGTGCCGGCCGATGCGTGGGCGGTCGATCACGGCGCGAACCTGGCCGTGCTCGCGGCGGCGGTGGCGGCCGACGTGCCGCATTTCGTGCTGCTGTCGGCGATCTGCGTGCAGAAGCCGCGCCTGGCATTCCAACACGCCAAGCTGGCGTTCGAGGCGGCGCTGGCCGGGTCGGGACGGCGCTACTCGGTCGTGCGGCCCACCGCCTACTTCAAGTCGCTGTCCGGCCAAGTGGAGCGGCTGCGACGGGGCAAGCCGTTCCTGCTGTTCGGCGACGGGCGGCAGACCGCGTGCACGCCGATCAGCGACGACGACCTGGCGCGCTACCTGGTCGAGTGCCTCCACCGGCCGGACCGGTGGGACCGCGTGCTGCCGATCGGCGGGCCGGGCCCGGCGCTCACGCCGCGGGAGATGGGCGAACGGCTGTTCGCGCTGCTCGGCCGGCCGCCGCGGTTCCGCTCGGTGCCGCCCGCGCTGTTGGGCGTCATCGCGCGCGCGTTGGCGGCGGTGGGGCGCGCGGACAAAGCGGAGCTGGCGCGGATCGGGCGCTACTACGCCACGGAATCGATGCTGGTCTGGGACGAGGCCGCCGGCCGCTACGACCCGGCGTTGACGCCTTCCACCGGGACAGAGACGCTGTTCGACTTCTACGCCCGGCTGGTGGCGGGCGAGGCAAGCGTGGAGCGGGGCGAGCATGCCGTCTTTTGAAGGGTTGCTGGCCCGCAAGCCGATCGCGGGCGAGGACGATCTCGGCCTGCGGCGGAGCCTGGGGCCGTGGCAGTTGGTGGGGTTCGGGGTGGGCGCGATCGTGGGCGCCGGGCTGTTCTCGCTGACGGGGATCGCGGCGGCCGATTACGCCGGGCCGGCGGTGGTGATCAGCTTCATGATCGCCGCGGTCGGCTGCGCACTGACCGGGCTGTGTTACAGCGAATTGGCGAGCATGGTGCCGTCGGCCGGGTCGGCGTACGCGTATGCCTATGCGGCGCTGGGCGAGGCGGTCGCCTGGATGATCGGGTGGGACTTGCTGCTCGAGTATTCGGTCGGCGCGGCGACCGTTGCGGTGTCGTGGTCGCGCTACGTGGAGTCGTTGCTGCAGGGGTGGGGCTTGGGCCTGCCGCACTGGATGGGCGCGGACGGGGCGGCGAACCTGCCGGCAATGGCGATCATCGTGGTGCTGTCGCTGGTGCTGATCGGCGGCATCAGCGAATCCGCCAAGGTCAACGCGGTCATCACGAGCCTGAAGCTGGCCGTGGTGGCGATCGTCGTTGGCGTGGGGGCGTTCTACGTGAAGGCGGAGAACTACGTCCCGTTCATCCCGGCCAATACGGGGCAGTTCGGGGCGTTCGGCTGGACCGGCATCCTGCGCGGGGCGGCGGTGGTGTTCTTCGCCTATCTGGGCTTCGACGCCGTGAGCACGGCGGCCGCCGAAGCGGAGAAGCCGCAGCGCACCATCCCGATCGGCATCCTGGGATCGCTGGCGATCTGCACGGTGCTTTATCTCGCCTTCGCCATCGTCCTGGTCGGCATGGTCAAATACGACAAGATGCACGGCGACGCCTCCCCGGTGGCGACCGCGATCGAGCAGACACCGTTCGTGTGGCTGCAGGCGGTGGTCAAGGGCGGGGTGATCCTGGGGTTCACGTCGGTGATGCTGGTGGGGCTGCTCGGGCAGGGGCGGATCATGCTGGCGATGGCGCGGGATGGCATGCTGCCGGGGGTGTTCGGCCGGGTGCACAAGACGCGGCAGACGCCGTGGGTGGCGCATGCGAGCCTCATGGTCGGCACGGCGGTGCTGGCCGGCTTCGTGCCGGTGGATACGCTGAGCAAGATGACGTCGGTGGGTACCCTGCTCGCCTTCGCGGTGGTGTGCGCGGGCGTGCTGGTGCTGCGGCGGCGCGAGCCCGATCGCAAGCGCCCGTTCCGCGCGCCGGGCGGGGCGGCGGTGCCGCTGGCCGGTATCGCGACGTGCGGCGGGCTGATCCTGTCGCTGCCTTGGGAGACGTGGCTGCGGCTGGGGGTCTGGTTCGCGCTCGGGGCGATGATCTACGCGCTATACAGCCACCGTTCGGCCGCGGGCGCGCGCGCGGCCGCGGGGTGAGGCGTCACCACGTGCCCGTGCGCTCGGTGGTGGGCGCGTAGCCGCCGAAGTCGAAGCGGAGCGGCAGCGCGCCGGTTTGCCGCCAGGCCGCCGCCACCTGCACGCGCCATAACCGCTCGGCGCCGGCGACGCCGCTCGCCGCGCCGCCATCCCAGTCCAGCTCGGCGCGGCCCTGGAGTTGCAGCAGGTCGCCCTTGGCGAAATCCACGAACAGCAGGCCGGCCCGGGTGTCCCGCAGGAGGTTGCCGAACGTATTGAAATAGCGGTTCCCCCGGAAGTCCGGGATCGTCAGCACGTCGCCGTCGAGGCGGACGAAACCAGGCCGGCCGCCGCGGTGCGACATGTCCAGGCCGCCCGACGCGCCCGCATCGGGCCCGCCGCTGCCGGACGCCACGAAGAAGGTATCGGCGCCGACGATCAGGGCGCGCGCCGCCCCGTCCAGCCCGTCGAGCCGTTCGACGCTCCCCGCCCGATCCGGCCCGGCGACGATGGACCGCGCCTGAATGTATTGCGGGCAGTTGCCGAAGCTCTGCCTGATGCCGAGGGTGAACCCCAGCGGGTCGATGACCTCCAGCGTGCCGTTGGCGCGATTGCGGCGGCGGGTGGCCAGCTCGATGCCGAGCAACCCGACCGGCGCCCCGACGCGCAGCCCGGCGCTCGCCGGGTCGTCGGGGCCGGGTCGGGCGGACACGTGCAGCGTGCGCGCGTCGGGGCTGCCGATGAAGCCGGGCGGCCCCGTCAGCGCGGTCGGCACCGGCCAACCCGCGGCATCCGTCACCGCCACGAACAGCAGGGGGAGTTGCGCGAAGAACGCCCGGTGCTGGTCCGCCATCCAGTCCCGGATCGGCGCGCCATGGAGCTGCACGCCCGCCCGGCGCTGCGCCTCGTGCTCGCCCTCGTGGAACGGGTCGACCTCCGCGCCGCGCATCTACGCCGCTTCCGGCACGGGCGAGCGCGGCATGCGCTCGAACCGGGGCAACGCTTCGAGACGTCCGAGCCACGCGCGCACGGCGGGGTAGGGCTCGAGCGGGACGCCGCCCTCCGGCGCGTGGGCGACGTAGCCGTAGCAGGCGAGGTCGGCGATCGTCGGGTGTCTCGCGGCCAGGAAGTCCCGCGGCGCCGCGAGATGCCCGTCCATGAAGGCGAGGAGATGGCGGGCGAGCGCCTTCGCGCGCACAGGGTCGACGTCCGGCCGCATGTTCCACAGCGCGATCGCCCGGGCGGCAGCGGGCCCGAACGACAATTCGCCTGCCGCGATCGAGAGCCATCGCTGCACCGCGGCCGCGCCGTCGGGCGCGTCCGGCAGCCAGCGTCCGGCCCCGTCGTAGCGCTTGGCCAGATAGACCAGGATGGCATTGCTGTCGGCGAGCACGAGGCCGCCATCTTCCAGCACCGGGATTTGGCCGAGCGGGTTCAGCGCCCGAAAGGCCGGCGTCTCGCGGACCGATGCGGGCGCGTCGCGGTAATCGTATGGCAGGTCCAGAATCCGCAGCAGCATCTCGACCCGGTGCGCGTGGCCCGACAGCTTGGTGCCGTGTAGGATGAGAGGCTGCAGCACCGTCGGTCTCCGTTGAGGTCCGAGCGGAGAATGACCCTTGCAGCGGGCGCGACCAAGCGGCGTAGGATGCAAGTCATCCTTTCGCGAAATGGAACGCCGGTGGACCGCCTGGACGAGCTCGCGGTGTTGGTCGCAGTGTTGGACGCCGGCAGCCTGGCCGCGGCCAGCCGACGCCTGCGGCGCTCGCCGCCCTCCGTCACGCGGGCGCTGGCGGCGCTGGAAGACCGGGTCGGCGCACGGCTGGTGGAGCGCACGACGCGCCATCTCGCCGCCACCGATGCAGGCCGTATCCTGGCCGCGCAGGCGCGCGCCGTGCTGGCCGGCTACGCGGACGCCGTGCGCGATGCGGAGGCGGCGCCGTTGCGCGGCACCGTGCGGGTCACGGCGCCGGTCGTGTTCGGGCGCCGGCACGTGACGCCGTTGGTCGCCGCCTTCCTTGCCGCGCAACCGGCCGTTTCGGTGGCGCTCGTTCTCGCGGACCGCAACCTGGACCTCGTGGAAGAAGGGCTGGACGTGGCGGTGCGGATCGGGCCGCTTGCGGACTCCAGCCTCGTCGCGCGACGGGTGGGCGAGGTACGGCGGGTGCTGGTGGCCAGTCCGGACTACCTCGCCGCCCACGGCACGCCCGCCATGCCGGTCGATCTCGCGACTCACGACACGGTCTTCTCGTCCAGCCGGCCGATGCCGGTCGAATGGCGGTTCCGGGACGGCGCGCGGGAACGGATCGTGCGGCTGGCCCCCCGGCTGATCGTCAACGAGGTCGAGGCGGCGCTGGTGGGGGCCCGCCTGGGGCGGGGCATCGCGATGGCCTTGTCGTATCAGGTCGCCGACGACCTCGCCGCCGGCACGCTGGTGCGGTTGTTGCGCGGCCACGAGCCGCCGCCCTTGCCGATCCAACTCGTCACGCCGGGCGGCCGGCACATGGCGCCGCGGGTGCGCGCATTCCTGGACCACGCGGCCGGCTTCCTCGGCGACTTGGCGGTGATCCGCCCGGAGTAGGGCCGATGCGGCCGCGCGTTGACGGGCGCGCGTCGGCGGGGCCGGACACGGGACAAAAGCACCATCCGATCGAACCGAGTCGGTTCGGGCGGCTTAAGTTGGTCGTGTCTCGGTGACGACACCGCGGGAGTAGCGGCGATGCGGGCGTGCATGTTGGCGGCAGCGGCGGTGATCGGGTGCGGGACGGGCGCGCAGGCGGCGGTGACGACCTATGCCGTGCAGGGCGTGTTCGACGATGGCGAAGCGCTGAGCGGCTCGTTCGTGCTGGATACCAGCCTGGCGCTGCCGGCCACGATCGCCGGGTCGACGCTGACGATCGGCACGCTCGGGCGCTATCCGGCCTTCGTGGGCGCGTCGGCGAGCCAGAGTTCGGGCGGGCCGTGGCCGATGCACATCCAGTTCTTTGGCCAGGGCATCCTGGACCTGCAGGTGCAGGCGAGCTTCGACCTCGGCCTGGGCCGCATCACGTCGATCGCGAGCGGCGCCCTGCTGCCCAGCGCATTGTATGCCAACGTGCCGAACGACCTGTTCCTGCGCAGCGGCACCATTGCCGCCGTGGCGACGCCGGAGCCGCTATCGCTGACCCTGGTCGGCACGGGGGTCGGCCTGGCCGGCGCCCTGCGCCGCTTCGGCCCCCGCCCGCGCCGGTCGCGGGCGGAGCCCGGCGACGCCTCGGATCGGGCGGATTAGACCACCGGCGTCGGCAAGGGTTTGCCGGCGAAGAAGGCGTCGAGGTTGTCGATCATCAGATCACCCATGGCGCGCCTTGTCTCGTGGGTGCCGCTCGCGATGTGCGGCGTGGTGACCACGTGGTCCATGGCATGCAGCGCCGGCGGCACGTTGGGCTCGTCCTCGAACACGTCCAGCGCGGCGCCCGCGATCGTGCCGCGCTCCAGCGCCTCCACCAAGGCGGCCTCGTCCACGATGGAGCCGCGGGCGATGTTGACCAACACGCCGTCCGGCCCCAGCGCCTCCAGCACGGCCCGGTTGACCACCTTGCGCGTCGAGGCGGAGGCGGCCGCGCAGACGACCAGGATCTCCACCTCCCGCGCCAGCGACACGAGGTCCGGGTAGAAGCGGAAAGGCACCGCCTGCTCGGCGACGTCGGTATAGGCGATGTGGTCGGTGAAGCCGTTGAAGCGCTTGGCCACCGCGCGGCCGATCCGCCCCATGCCGAAGATGCCGATCCGCTTGCCCGACAGCTTGCGTGCCAGCGCCATCTCGCCGGAGGGCCAGCGCCCCGCGCGGACATGGGCGTGCGCATGCGGCAGGCGGCGCAGCAGCGACAGCGTCAACCCCACCGCGAGATCGGCGACGTCCTCCGTCAGCACGTCCGGCGTGTTGGCGACGCGCAGTCCGCGGCCGCGGACGAAGTCGAGGTCGATGCGGTCGTAACCCACGCCGTTGATGCCGATCACCTTGAGGTCCGGCAGCGCCTCCATGATCGCGTTGGGCAGGCCGAGATGCCCGCCCGTCACGACGCCCTCGATCCCGGCCGCGTTGTCGCGCAACCAGGCCGCGTCGATCCGGGGCAGCTCGGCGGCCACGATCGTGTAGTCGCGCTCGAGTCGGCGCTGGCTGTCGGGGTAGAGCGGGGTGATCTGCAGCAGTTTCGGCATGGACGGGTCTCCCTTTTCGGCCAGACCACTCCGGCACGGCCGAAACGGCAAGGGGTCTGCGCTTGCGGCCCGCGCGCCGCTCTGCCTTTATCCCGCTCAACGAGACGTGAGGGAGAGAAGCGATGCCAGGATTCAAGAACCGCAGAATGTGGGGTCTCGCCCTGGGCGCGGTGCTGCTGCTGGGCAGCGCGGTCGCCGCGCAGGCGCAGACCACGGCGGAGATCGTCAAGCGCGGCAAGGTGCGCATCGGCGTGCTGGTGGGCTCGCCGCCGATGGGCATGGTGGACGCGACCGGCAACCCGATCGGCTACGACGTCGATACCGCGAACCTGCTGGCAAAATACATGGGGGTTCCGGTCGAGCTCACGCCCCTGACGCCGCCGGCGCGCATCCCCGCGCTGCAGGCCGGCAAGGTGGACTTCCTGGTCGCCACCCTGGCGCCCACGCCGCAGCGCGCGCTGACGGTCGATTTCACCCAGCCCTACAACGCCTTCCAGATGGCCGTGATCGCCAAGAAGGGCGTCACGGCGGCGAGCCTGGATGACCTCAAGAACAAGACGGTCGGGGTCAACCGCGGCTCGAGCCAGGAAGCGGCGCTGGGACGGTTGACGATCCCCGGCATGAAGATCACGCGCTTCGAGGATGACAGCACGGTGGTGCAGGCGCTGATCGCCGGGCAGATCGAGACGGCCGCGGTGCCGGACACGGTGATCAAGGACTACCTCAAGAACCGGGCCGATGCGGACGTGGAAAGCAAGTTCATCTTCTTCCAGCAGCCCAACAGCATCGCCGTCCGCAAGGGCGCCGACGAGCTGCGGCTGTGGCTGAACGACACGATCTACTTCATGAAGGTCAGCGGCGAGCTGGACGAGATCGCCCGCCGTTGGACGGGCGAGAAGCTGCCCAACATGCCCGTGTTCTGACGGCGGCGCGCTCACCCGGCGACCCGGCGCGACCGTGCCGTTCACCTTCGAGTTCGGGCCGGTCTGGGCGCACTTCCCCATCATCTTGGGCGGGGTCGGCGAGACGCTCTGGCTGTCCGCGCTCGGGATCCTGCTGGGGCTGGCGCTCGGCATCGGGCTGGCCATGTCCCGCGGGCTGGTGCCCGGGCCGGTGCAGTGGGTGATCGACGCCTATGTGGAGATCATCCGCAACACGCCGTTCCTTATCCAGCTGTTCTTGATCTTCTTCGGCCTGCCGATCCTCGGCCTGCGGCTGGACGCGTGGCAGGCCGCGGTTCTGACCATCACCGTCAACCTCGGCGCCTATGCCTCCGAGATCATCCGCGCCGGCATCGACAACATCCACCCCTCCCAGCTCGAGGCCGGCGCGTCGCTCGCGCTGACGCCGCTGCAGGTGTTCCGCCACGTCGTGCTGATGCCGGCGCTGGCGCGGGTGTGGCCGTCGCTCACCAGCCAGTTCGTGCTGACGTTGCTCAGCACCTCCATCTGCTCGTTCATCTCGGTGCAGGAGCTGTCGGGCACGGCGGCGCAGGTGGAGAGCGACACGTTCCGCTCGTTCGAGACCTATATCGTGGTGACGGCCATCTACCTGGGGCTGTCGCTCTTGCTGCGGCTGGCGCTGTGGGGGCTCGGGGAGGGGCTGTTCCCGCGCGGCTCCGGGCTGCGGCGGCTGATGGAGGGCCGGCGGTGATCCAGCAACTCGGGCCGCCGCAGATCCTCTTCATCGTGGGCGCACTGCGCTGGACGCTGCTGCTGACCGGGCTGTCGCTGCTGCTCGGCGGGTTGATCGGCTTCGCTGTGGCGCTGGGCCGGGTCAGCCCGTATGCGCCGCTGCGCTGGGCGGCGACCGGCTATATCGGCATCATCCAGGGCGTGCCGGCGCTGATGCTGCTCTTTCTCGCCTATTACGGGCTGTCGCTCGCGGGGCTGGACCTGCCGCCGCTGGCCGCGGCTGCCATCTCGCTGGCGCTGTATGTCAGCGGCTACCTGGCCGATATCTGGCGCGGCGCCATCCAGTCGGTGCCGTGGCAGCAATGGGAGGCCTCCGGCAGCCTGGCGCTGACCCGGCCGCAGCAGTTCCGCTACGTGATCCTGCCGCAGGCGCTGCGCATCGCGACGCCGCCCACGGTCGGGTTCGCGGTGCAGGCCGTGAAGAACACGTCCATCGTGTCGATCGTCAACGTGGTCGAGGTCGCGCGCGCCGGGCAGTTGGTCAACAACGCCACCTATGAGCCGTTCCGCGTCTACGGGCTGGTGGCGCTGCTGTATTTCGCGATCTGCTGGCCGATGTCGCTGCTGGCGCGCCGGCTGGAAAGGAGGCTTGATGTCCGTCGTGAGCGTTGAAGGCGTCCGCAAGCGCTACGGCGCGCTGGAGGTGCTGAAAGGCGTCTCGCTCGAGGTGCAGGCCGGGCAGGTGGTGGCGATCATCGGCCGCTCCGGCTCCGGCAAGAGCACGCTGCTGCGGTGCCTCAATGGCCTGGAGGACATCCAGGCCGGATCCATCACCGTGGCGGGCCACACGCTGGACGGCACCGCCAGCGGCCTGCGCGCGCTGCGCCAGGACGTCGGCATCGTGTTCCAATCCTACAACCTGTTCCCGCACCTGCGCGTCGGCGAGAACATCATGCTGGCGCCGCGCGTGGTGAAGAAGGTGCCGGCGGCGGAAGCGATGCGGGTCGCCAAGGCGGTGCTGGAAGAGGTGGGCCTGCCCGACAAATGGGCGAGCTACCCCGACAACCTGTCCGGCGGCCAGCAGCAGCGCGTCGCCATCGCCCGCTCCCTGGCGATGCAGCCCAAGGTGATGCTGTTCGACGAGGTCACCTCCGCGCTGGACCCGGAGCTGACCCTGGAAGTCCTGGCCACGATGGAGCGGCTGGCCCAAGCCGGCATGACGATGCTGCTGGTCACCCACGAGATGGCCTTCGCCCGCCGGATCGCGGACTGGGTCGTGTTCATGCACCAGGGCACGGTCTGGGAAGCGGGCCCCCCGGCGGAGCTGTTCGGGCGGCCGCAGACCGCGGAGCTGCGGCAGTTCGTGGGGGTGGAGGGGTAGTCCGCCTTTCCTCTCCCGCAGGCGCGCTCCTTTAACGGGTCATGCAGCTGCGAGCGGAAGCGGCGGCTGAAGTGTCGTTCGGGTTCGGGGCACGTCATTCAGGAACGAGGCAAACCGTCCTACTCGGCCAGCATCCGGCGAAGCACGGCCGGGGTCGCCTGTTCCGGTTGCCACTCCGCGAGCGCGCCCGAGCCGACCCGCTCCTCCAGCAGGTCCAGCGCGCGCGGCATGTCGGAGAGCGGCAGATCGTTGAAATCGAACATCGCGTACCGCCACCACCGCAGCGCGAGCAGGCGCTCCACCGTCCGTTCGTCGAACCGGAGCCGCTTCAGCCGCGCGGGCGTGCCGGCGACGACGCCGTAGGGCGGAACGTCGCGCGTCACCACGCTGCCGCCGGCGACCACGGCGCCATCGCCGATCGTCACGCCCTTCAAAATCAGCGTTCCCGTGCCGATCCAGACGTCGTTGCCGATGACAGTCCGCTTGAGGTTGGTCGGAAACGGCCGCGCCTGCTGGGCGAAGTGCGACCGTCGGCCCGGGCGGGCGAACTCGGCCCAGCCATTGGCGAGGGGGTTCTCGGCCAGCACGGACGAGGTCAGCCAGTCGGTCGGGTGCTCGTTCGGGCCGATCGACACGTCCCGCGCGATCGAACAATAACGCCCGATCGAGCCGTTGCGGATGTTGCCGCCGAAGAACCCGGTGAACGACCCGATCTGGATGGTCCCGCCGGTCAGCTCGGCATGCACGAGCAGGGGCGGCTCGAACCAGCTCTTGGGCCCGAACGCCATCCGTCCCCGCGCGGCCGTGAGCTCCAACCCCTTCGGCCGCAGCCGCTTCAATTGGTCGGGCGGGAACTCGACCGTGCCTTCCGGCCAGTCCACCGTGCGCTCGACCCGATGTTCGATCGCGCGGCGGGCATTGCACATCCCGACCGTGACGGTGCTGCCCGCGGCGGCCCCGGTCAGTGCGATCTTGAACCCGCATGCGCCGTCCCCGTAGCCGACACGGGCCAGATCGGGGCGCATGGTGTCCGCCCGGCCCCGGCCCAACACCGTGCCGTTCGCGCTGACTTCGACGTCGATACGCTCGAGCGCGTCGTCCGGGTCGAAGCACCAGCCGGAGACGGCCCCGGCGTCCAGGCGCTCGATGAAGAAACGTAGGTTCGACATGCCGCATCCAACGGTCGTCGTGCCAGCATAGAGCGGGCTGCTTAAGACATCGTTACGGTCCGGGAAGACCGCTCGGAGCAGGCCGGCTGTCACGCGAACGCAACACGTTCGTCATCAAGCCGGCATCGGCCGCGGCTAGGTGTCCCGCCGTGTCAGACGCCGTTCTCCCGTTATCCACCGCCGCGCGGGCGGCGCCACGTCGCGGGTGGGGCGGAAGCGCGGCGGCCCTCTTGCTGCTGCCGTCGCTCGCCTTCCTCATGGCGTTCACCTACGTCCCCATCGTTCAAGTCGTCGGCCGCGCCCTGCTGGTGCAGCGGTTCGGCAGCGGCGGGAGCACCGGGTTCGGCAATTTCGCACGGCTCTTCGCCGATGCCGCGTTCGCGCAGGCGGCGGGGAACACGGCGTTGTTCGCGGTGGGGACGATCGTGCCGGCGGTCGCACTGGCGTTCGGTTTCGCGCTGGCGTTGCAGGGGTCGGGCGTGCTCGCCGGAGTGCTGCGGGCGTTGTTCGTGCTGCCGATGATGGTGCCATTGGTCGCGGCGGCGACGCTGTTCACCTTTCTGCTGCTGCCGGGGGAGGGGTTGGTCGACCACTACCTGGCCCGGCTCGGGCTCGGCATGACCAACTGGCTCGGCGACCCCCGCCTCGCGCTGGGCTCCCTTTGCGCCATCACGGTGCGGAAGAACGCCGGCTACTACATGCTGTTCTTCCTGGCCGGGCTCGCGGGCGTGCCGGGGGATCTGCACGAGGCCGCCACGCTCGAGGGGGCGACCGCGTGGGAACGGACGCGGTTCATCACGCTGCCGCTGCTGGGGCCGACCTTCGCCTTCGTGCTGGTGATCGCGGCCGTCAACGTGCTGGTGCAGGTCGACCATGTCATCGTCATGACCGGGGGCGGACCCTCGGGCAGCACCAACCTGCTGCTTTCCTACATCTACCAGCAGGCGCAGCAGAACAACGACCCGGGCTTGGCCGCCGCGGCCACCGCCGTCAGCGTGGCCGGGCTGCTGGCGCTGGCGACGGTGAGCCTGCGCACGCTCGAGCGCGGGGTGCACTATGAAAGCTGAGGGGCTGCGCGTCGGCCTCGTTCTGGTGGCGGCGCTGGCGGTGCTGTGGGCGGTGCCGTTCGTGTGGATGGCGGTGGCCAGCGTGCGGCCGGGCTTTGCCCCGGACATCGCGAGCCTGGCGCCGCCACCGCCCTATGTGGCCTCGAACTACGTCGAGGCGTGGCAGAGCGGCGACTTCCCGCTCTGGTATCTCAACACGGCGATCGTCTGCCTCGGCATCCTGCTGATCCAGTGCGTCACGGTGTCGCTGGCCGGCTACGCCTTCGCGCGGCTGCGCTTCCGCGGGCGCGGGACGCTGTTCACGCTGTTCCTGCTCCAGCTCCTGCTGCCGCCGCCGCTGTTGCTGGTGCCGAACCTGTCGACGCTGGTGTCGCTGCACGTCTACGACACGCTGCCCGGCATCATGGCGCCCTACTGCGCCAGCGCGTTCGGCGTGTTCCTGATGCGCCAGACCTTTCGCCAGTTGCCGCGCGACTACGAGGAGGCGGCGTTGCTGGATGGCGCGTCGACCCTCCAGGTGATCTGGCACGTGCTGCTGCCGCTCGCCGCGCCCGGCCTGGCCGCCTTTGCCGTGGTCTCGCTCACCAGCCATTGGAACGAGTTCCTGTGGCCGCTGATCGCCACCAGCTCGCCGCGCCACCAGGTGCTGACGGTGGGGCTGGCCAGCTTCGCGTCGGGCGCCGAGGCGGGCGGGCAGTGGGGCGTGGTGGCGGCCGGCACGCTGATGGTCGCCGGGCCGCTGCTGGGGCTGTTCGCCCTGTTCCAACGCCGCATCACCGCGAGCTTCGCCTTCACCGGAATCAAGTAGGAGTTTCCATGAGTCTAACCCGACGCGCGGCGCTGGCCGCAGGTGTCGCGACGATGGTCGCCAGCCGACATGCCCAGGCGGCCACCGAGATCGACCTGTTCTTCCCGGTGCCGGTGCAGGGCAAGCTGGCGGTCGAGATGCAGCGGCTGATCCGCGAGTTCAACGGGTCGCATCCGGACATCGCGGTCACCCCGGTCTACACCGGCTCCTACGACGACACGAACCTCAAGACCCGCAGCGCCATCGGCGCCGGGCGCCCGCCCGCGGCCGTGATCATGTCGGCCAACTTCGTCCGCGAATACGTCATCAACGACGAGACGATCCCGCTCGACCCGCTGCTCGGCGAGGCGCCGGACGCGTTCATGAGCCGGTTCTGGCCGGCGCTGCGCACCAACGCGACCGAGAACGGCCACGTCTACGGCGTGCCGTTCCACAACTCGACGCCGCTGCTGTACTACAGCGTGGATGCGTTCCGGGAGGCCGGGCTCGACCCGGAGCAGCCGCCCCGGACCTGGGCCGAATGGGTCGCCGCCGCGCAGAAGCTGGTCAAGCGCGAGGGGTCCACCACCACGCGCTGGGGCCTGATGATCCCCGGCACCTACGACTACCTGGGCTGGCTCACCTCGGCGCTCGCCATGTCCAACGGCGGCGAGTTCTACAACGAGCGCTGGGGCGGCGAGGTGTATTTCGACAGTCCGAGCACGGTCGGCGCCATCACGCTGCTCGACGACTTCGTGCACAAATTCAAGGTGATGCCCGAAGGTGTGACGGACGCAAACGCCTGCACCTCGGCCTTCTTCAGCGGGCGCACCGCCATGATGATGCTGTCGACCGGCAGCCTGTCCTTCGTGGGCGACGGCATGAAGTCGCCGTTCAAGGTCGCCTTTGTCCCGTTCAACGTCGCCAACGCGGCCCCGATCGGCGGCGCGTCGCTCATCATTCCCAAGGGCAACTCGCCGGAGCGGCAGCGCGCGGCCTGGACGTTGATCCAGTGGCTGACCAGCCCGGAAATTTCCGGCGCCTGGAGCCGCTTCACCGGCTATTTCTCGCCGGTCCGCGCCGCCTACGACCTGCCCGCGATGGGCGAGTTCCTGCAGAAGAACCCCAACGCCAAAATCGCGCTCGACCAGCTCAACCTCTACGGCCGTTCCTGGTTCGCGACCTACAACACGGTGGGCGTGCGCAAGGCGCTGGAGGACCAGGTGCAGGCGGTGCTGTCCGGCCGCACCAAGCCGGCCGAGGCCGCCCGGCTGGCGCAGCAGAATGCGGACGCGCTGCTCAAGCCCTATGTCGAGCATACCGCGCTGAGCCTGCCGAAATGAGCCGGGTCACCATCGTGCAGCTCACCGACCTGCACGTCCGCCCCGAAGGCGTCCCGGCCTACCGGGTGGCGGAGACGAACATGCTGACGGAACGGGCGCTGCGCCGGGTCGCGGCGCTGCGGCCGGCGCCAGACGCGGTGATCATCACCGGCGACCTCACCGATTGCGGGCTGGTCAGCGAGTACGAGCTGCTGGCCGGCCTGCTGCGGCGTACCTTGTCGATGCCGGTCTACGTCGTGCCGGGCAACCACGACCGGCGCGAGGTGCTCCTCGCGTCGATGGCGGGCGTGCGCTCGATGCCGGGCGGCTTCGTGCAGTATGCGATCGACGACCTGCCGGCCCGGATCGTGATGCTCGACACCGTGGTGCCCGGGGCCGGCCATGGCGAGCTGTGCCACGAGCGGCTGGCCTGGCTCGACCGCACGCTGGCGGAACGGCCGGACGCGCCGACGCTGATCGGCATGCACCACCCGCCCTTCCGCTGCGGCATCGCGCACATGGACCGCATCGCGCTGCGCGAGCCCGAGCGGTTGCGGGAGATCGTCGCGCGGCATGCCCAGGTGCAGCGGATCGTCTGCGGGCATCACCATCGCCCGGTGGTGGCGCCGTTCGCCCACGCCATCGCCTCCATCGCGCCGAGCGTGGCGCACCAGGTGGAGTTCGATCTGTCAGTCGACGCGCCCGCCGCCTTCGTGATGGAGCCGGCCGCCTTCGAGGTGCATCTGTGGGAGGCCGATACCGGCTTCGTCAGCCATGTCGCGGCGGTGGAGGCGTTCCCCGGGCCGTTCCCGTTCCTGACTGATCCCGACTACCCCGGGCGCGGCGCCGCGTGAGCCGAGCCGGCCGAGTTCGCGACCCGGCCGCCCTGCAAGACGACGGAGCGGTCGGCCAGTGCGGCGGCTTCCTCGTGGTCGTGGGTGACGAACAGGGTCGTGGTGCCGAGCGCGTCGTGGATCTGGCGCAGCTCGGTGCGCAGCCCTTCGCGGACCTCGCGGTCCAGCGCGCCGAACGGCTCGTCGAGCAGCAGGATGCGCGGCTCCACCGCCAGCGTGCGTGCCAGGGCGACGCGCTGCCGCTGCCCGCCGGAAAGCTGCTGCGGCATGCGCGCGCCCAGCCCGCCGAGGCGCACCAGCCGCAGCATGCGCTCCACCGTGTCGGCGATCTCGCGCCGCGGCAGCCGGGGGCGGCGGACCTGCAGGCCGAAGCCGATATTGCCGGCCACCGTCATGTGCTCGAACAGCGCGTAGTTCTGGAACATGAAGCCCAGGTTGCGCCGGCCCGGCGGCAGGTTCTCCGCGGGGCGGCCGTCGAGGAACAGCCGGCCGCTATCGGCGTCGTCCAGCCCGGCGATGATGCGCAGCAGCGTGCTCTTGCCCGATCCTGAGGGGCCCAGCAGCGCCACGAATTCGCGGGCCCCCACGTCGAGGTCGATCCCCTGCAGGATCCGGGTCGCCCCGGCCGTCTTGCACAGGTTCTCCGTCCGGATCATGCCGCCACCAGCCGCGCCTGGCCGCCCCGGCGCCGCAGGCGCTCCGCCCGCCATTCCAGCACCGCGCGGCAGCCGATGGTCAGCAGCGCGACCCCGGCGAGGAGCGTCGCGATCGCGAAGGCGGCGGTGATGTTGTATTCCTGGTAGAGCACCTCGATGTGCAACGGCATCGTGTTGGTCAATCCCCTGATGCGGCCCGACACGACCGACACGGCCCCGAACTCGCCCATCGAGCGCGCGCTGCACAACAGCACGCCGTAGAGCAGGCCCCAGCGGATCTTCGGCAACGTGACGCGTAGAAAGAGCTGCAGCCCGGTGGCGCCCAGCACCAGCGCGGCTTCCTCCTCGTCCTTGCCCTGGGCGCCCATCAACGGGATGAGCTGCGCGGCCACGAAGGGCAGGGTAACGAAGATCGTCGCCAGCACGATGCCGGGCAAGGCGAAGATGATGCGGATGCCGGCGTCGGACAGGAACGGCCCGAACCATCCCTGGGCGCCGAACAGTAGAACGTAGGCCAGCCCCGTCACCACCGGCGACACGGAGAAGGGCAGGCCGATCAACGCGGACAACAACCGCTGGCCACGAAAGCGGAACCGCGTGATGCACCAGGCCGCGGCGATACCGAACAGGGTGTTGGCCGGCACGACCAGGGCGGCGACCACCACCGTCAGCCGAATGGAGGCCATCGCGTCCGGATCGGTGATCGCGGCGGCGAATACGGCCCAGCCCTCGGAAAAGGCCTGCACGAACAGCACGGCGAGCGGCAGCAGCAGCAGCAGCCCGATGACCGCCGCCGCCGCCGCGATCAGCCCGACCCGGACCGCCAACCCCTCGCCGACGCCCCGGCCGCGGAGGGCGTGGTCACGCATGGCGCAGCCGGAGCGGGCGGCTGAGGCGGTCGACCAGCACCAACAGGACGAGGCTGAGCCCGAGCATGGCCACACCCAGCGCCGCCGCGCCGGGGATGTCGTATTGCTCGAGCCGGGTCACGATCAGCAGCGGCACGATCTCCGACACCATGGGGCGATTACCGGCGATGAAGATCACCGAGCCGTATTCGCCTACCGCGCGCGCAAAGGCCAGCGCGGCGCCGGTGGCGATGGCGGGCTTGAGCGGCGGCAGCATCACCCACCAGACGATCTGCGACGGCGAGGCGCCCAGCACCAGCGCCGCTTCCACGGCGGACCGGTCGAGCCCGGCCAGCACCGGCTGCGTGGTGCGCACCACGAACGGCAGGCCCACGAACAGCAGCGCCACCCCGATGCCGAGCGGCGTATAGGCCACCGTCACGCCGAACCAGCCGGCGACCCGGCCGAGCCACCCTTCCGGCACATACAGCGTGGTCAGGGCGATGCCGGCCACCGCGGTCGGCAACGCGAACGGGAGGTCGACCGCGGCGTCCAGGATGCGGCGGCCCGGGAACCGGTAGCGTTCCAGCACCCAGGCGATCAGCACGCCGAGCGGGATGCTGAGCAGCGCCGCGACCGCCGCGGTGACGAGGCTGACCCGGAAGGCGCTGACCGTGCGCGGGTCGGTGAACAAGGCAACGAGCCCGGCGGGCGCCAACAGGTCGGCCTTGCCGACCAGCCCGGCCAGCGGCAGCACCACGATCAGGCCGAAATAGACCAGCGTGAACCCGAGCGACAGGCCGAAGCCGGGCAGCACCCGGCGCGGCCGCCTGGACGTCATCGGTTCGGCTTGTAGATCTGGTCGAAGATCCCGCCGCTGCCGAAATGCTCGCGCTGCACGTCCGCCCAGCTGCCGAAGGTATCGGCCAGCGTGAAGGTGTTGACGGGCGGGAACACGTCGGCGTGGCGGGCCAGGATCGCCGGGTCGAGGGGGCGGTAATAATGCCGGGCCTGGATCTCCTGCGCCTCCGGCGTCCAAAGGAAGCGGAGATAGGCGTCGGCCAACTCGCTCGTGCCGTGCTTGGCGGCGACCTTGTCCACCACGGCGACGACCGGCTCGGCCACGATGGTGAGCGACGGCACCACGATCTCGAGCTTGTCGCGGCCGAGTTGGCGGACGGCGAGGTTCGCGTCGTCCTCCCAAGCCAGCAGGACGTCGCCCTGGTTGCGCTGGGCAAAGGTGATGGTGCTGCCCCGCGCGCCGGTGTCCAGGATCGGCACGTGGCGGAACAGCTCGGCCACGAAAGCCTGCGCCTTGGCCTGGTCGCCTCCATTGGCCTTGAGCGCCCAGCCCCAGGCGGCGAGGTAGTTCCAGCGCGCGCCGCCGGAGGTCTTGGGGTTGGGCGTGATGACGGAAACGCCGGGCTTGATCAGGTCGCCCCAATCCTTGATGCCCTTCGGGTTGCCCTTGCGCACCACGAACAGGATGGTGGAGGTGTACGGCACGGAGTGGTTGGGCAGGCGGCTCTGCCAATCGGAAGGCAGGAGCTTGCTGCGCTCGGCGATGGCGTCGATGTCCGGCTGCAGCGCGAGCGTCACGACGTCGGCCTCCAGCCCGTCGATCACGGCGCGGGCCTGGGCGCCGGAGCCGCCATGGCTGGCCCGGATCGACACGTCGCGGCCGGTCTTGGCTTTCCACTGCTTGGCGAAGGCCGGGTTGATGGCGGCATACAGCTCCCGCGTCGGGTCATACGAGACGTTCAGCAGGCTCGTCTGCGCCCACGCCGCCGGCGCGGCGGCCAGGGCGATCAGCGTGGACAAGGTGAGAAGTCGCATGGTCGGCTCCTGAAAGGCAGGGTGGAACGATCTGGGCGGCTACCACGCCGCGGCCCGCAGGTCGCGCGCCATTCCACGCAGCGCCGAGCGGCAATGCGACCGGAGGTTCAACGGCGGGGGCCCACGTTGGTTCAGGCGGCGGGCGGGCTACGCGGCCTCCGTCTCCCCATCCGGGTTGCGGCGGTCGCGGAAGGCGCGCGCGGGCAGGGGGTAGGCCGTGGTGTGCTTGAGCCGCTCCATGGCAAAGGAAGAGGTGACGTTCTTCAGCGGCACCGTTTCGATCAGGCGCTTGTAGAAGCGGTCGAACTCGGCCACGTCGGCCACCGCGACCCGCAGCATGTAGTCCACTTCGCCGGCCATGCGGTAGGCGTCGACGACCTCGGGGAAGCCGGCGACTGCCTTGGCGAAGCCGCTGGTCCAGGCCGGCGTATGGTCGGCCGCCTGCACCGCGACGAACACGATCAGGCCGATGCCCACCGCTTCCGGCTTCACCAGCGCGACGCGGCCGGTGATGACGCCGGCCTGCTCCAGCTTCTGGATGCGCTTCCACACCGGCGTGGCCGACAGGCCGACCAGGTCGGCCAGTTCGGCGATCGGCGTGCTGGCGTTCTCCTGCACCAGGGCCAGGAGCTTGCGATCGATCTCGTCCATGAGCGTCCTTGCCGCGCGCGGGAAGAATGACGCCCCTGTAAAGCCCCCCGCGACCCGGCGATGCAACTGCCGCACGCGTCGCCACCGGCGGCGGAACCCGGCCGGGTGGCCCGCGCGGAGCACCGGCCTGCTACGGGATGCGGCGCGCGGAGAAAGAAACCGCTGCCGCCTGCCCCGCCCGGGGACGGCCGCCGCAAATTGGACCCGAGCGGACGCTCGCGGCGATCAGGGCGGCGCGTCGGGCGTCAGATGCCGCTGCAACATGGCGCGCAACTCGTCGCCGATCGCGGCCTCGGCCGCCGGGTCGGGCCCGGCGGAAAGGGCGATGCGCATCAGCTGCGGCACGATCACCGCCAGCCGCTCCGGCTGACCCGGCGGCAGCCGCGGGCTCACCCCGGCGAACAACACCTCGATCTGCGCGCGGCGGCGGGCGCGCACGGCCGCTTTCCAGTCCTGCGCGCCTCCCACGTCGATCAGCGCGGGATACACCGGATGGCGCGCCAGGAAGTCGGCCAGCTCGTCGAACACGGCCGAGGCGACGTCGCGGGCAGGCTTGCCGTCCAGCAGCGGGCGCAACCGATCCAGCCGGTCGGACAGTTCGTCGGCCAGCGCGGTCACCAGGGCGACGACGATTGCGGGCTTGGTCGGAAAGAACAGGTAGAGCGAACCGATGGACGCACCGGCCCGGCCGGCGATCTCCGTCATGGTGGTGGCGTCGTAGCCCTTCTCGAGGAACAGCGCGGCGGCCGCCTCAATCAGCTGCGCCACGCGATCGCGGCCCCGCTGGCGTTGCGGCGCACGGCCTTTTGGCTCGCCCTCCCTTGCAATTCCTGAAGCCATCCTCGACTTTCTACCTGAGCCCGTCCTCATGTGCGGCGGGCCTGCCTTACCGACGGAGACGCCCCGTGTCGATCCAACCGCCCGCTGCCGAGCCAATCCGGGCGCCAAACTACAAATGGATCGCGCTGAGCAACACCACGCTGGGCATGCTGGCCGCAGCGATGAACTCCTCCATCCTGCTCATCAGCCTGCCCGCCGTGTTCCGCGGCATCGGCCTGCAGCCGCTGGAGCCCGGCAACATCAACTACCTGCTCTGGGCCATCATCGGCTACATGATCGCCACCGCCGTGCTGGTGGTGGCGTTTGGCCGGCTCGGCGACCAGTTCGGCCGGGCCCGGATGTACAATGCCGGCTTCGCCGTCTTCACCGTCGCCTCCGTCGCACTGAGCCTGCTGCCAGGGCACGGAGACGCGGCGGCGCAGTACCTGATCGCGGTGCGGATCGTTCAGGGCGTCGGCGGCGCGCTGATCATGGCCAACTCCACCGCCATCCTGACCGACGCGTTCCCCGCCGAGCAGCGCGGCCTGGCACTCGGCATCAACGTGGTGGCCGCCATCGGCGGCCAGTTCATCGGCCTGCTGCTCGGCGGCCTCCTGGCCGACACGAACTGGCGGCTGGTGTTCTGGATCAACGTGCCGATCGGCCTGCTCGGTACCATCTGGGCCTACCTCAAGCTGCAGGACGGGCCGACCCGGGTGCCGCACCGGATCGACTGGGCCGGCAATATCAGCTTCGGCCTCGGCCTCGTGCTGGTGCTCACGGCCATCACCTACGGCATCCAGCCCTACCGCGATCAGACCATGGCCTGGGGCAGCCCCTTCGTGCTGGGCCTGTTCGCCGCCGGGGTGGCCTGCCTGCTGGCCTTTCTGCGTATCGAGCGCTCGGCCACGACGCCGATGCTCGACTTCCGGCTGTTCCGCATCCGCCCGTTCGCCTACGGCAACCTGGCCAACTTCGCATCCGCCATCGCCCGCGGCGGGCTGCAGTTCATGCTGATCATCTGGCTGCAGGGCATCTGGCTGCCGCTGCACGGCTACTCGTTCGAGCAGACGCCGCTCTGGTCGGCGGTGTTCATGCTGCCGCTCACGGTCGGCTTCCTGGTTGCCGGCCCCCTGGCGGGCGTGCTGGCCGACCGGTTCGGCGGCATGCCGTTCGCCGTCGGCGGCATGGTGCTCGGCGCCGCGAGCTTCGTGGCGCTGTTGGCGCTGCCGCCCGACTTCTCCTACGGCACCTTCGCCGCGCTGCTGCTGCTCAACGGACTCGGCTCCGGCCTGTTCGTGGCGCCCAACAGCACGCAGATCATGAATGCGGTGCCGGCGCTGGAGCGCGGCCAGGCCTCCGGCGTGCGTGCGATCGGCACCAATGCCGGGCAGGTGCTCTCGATCGGGGTGTTCTTCAGCCTGATGCTGGCCGGCTTGGCGGCCACCCTGCCGCGCTCGATGGAGGCCGGGTTGCTGGCCCAGCATGTCCCGCCGGCCACGGCGCACGCCATCGCGGCCACGCCGCCGGTGGCGAGCCTGTTCGCGGCGTTCCTCGGCTACAACCCGATGGGCCAGCTCATCCCGACCGCCGTGCTGCAGGCCTTGCCGGCAGACAGCGTTGCGTCGCTGACCGGCACCACTTTCTTCCCCGGCCTGATGGCGGCCCCGTTCAAGCACGGGCTCCTGCTCGCCTTCGGCTTCTCCGCGGCGCTCTACCTTCTCGCCGCGTTCGCGTCGTGGCGCGGCGGCCGCCATGCCGCCGCGCCGATCGGTCGAGCGGCTAGCGCAGCCCCTCGTGCTCCATCGCGGTCCTGACCGCCTGCTGCTCCATCATGCGATCGCGGAAAGCGGCAAACTTTTCCGGGATTTGCAGGTCGAACTTCTTGGCCCAGGTCAGCATGGTGAACAGGTAGCAATCGGCGACGGTCATCGTGTCGCCGAACAGGAAGTCACCCTTCATCGTGCTCGCGAGGTAATCCATCCGCTTGCCGAGCAGGGTGGCGGCCTGCGACTTGGCCGCGTCGTCGGCGCCGGCGAAGAAGGGCTTGAAGCTCTTGTGCAGCTCCGTCGAGATGAACGCCAACGCCTGCAGCAAGTGGGTGTGGCCCATCGGGCCGGGCAGGGCCACCGCGCTGTTCTGGTGCGCGATCCAGTCGAGGATGGCGACGTTCTCCGTCAGCAGCTCGCCGGAATCGAGGCGTAGTGCCGGAACGTAGCCCTTGGGGTTGATGGTGGCGTAATCCTCGCCGGAGGCAGTCCGCTTGGCCTTGAGGTCCACCTTCTCGTGCTCGAAGGACAGCCCGGCCTGATGCAGGGCAATGTGGTCGGCGAGGCTACAGGCGCCGGGGGCGAAATACAGCTTCATGGGGGAAATCTCCTGGTGCCGGGGCGCCGGGCGCCCACTCTGGCTGGTTACCAACGCCCGGCCACCGGACAGGGTTCGCGCCCGCCCTTGCCCCCGGCGGCCGAAGCGGCAGAATGGGCGCATGGGGGAAACGATGGGGGACCGCGGCCTGGCGGAGACGTTCGACCTGGCGCACCTGTCGCCGGCGTTCCTCGACGACCCGTATCCGACCTACCGCGCTCTGCGACGGTTCGCGCCGGTCAAGCCGATGGGCAACGGCCAATGGGCCGTGTCCCGCTACGACGACCTGGCGGCGATCTACCGTGACACCGCGCTGTATTCGTCGAGCAAGACGGTGGAGTTCCTGCCCAAATTCGGCCGGACGCCACTCTACGAACACCACACGACCTCGCTCGTGTTCAACGACCCGCCGCGGCATGGGCGCGTCCGCCGGCTGATCGCCGGAGCGCTGACGCCGCGGGCGATCGGCGCGCTGGAGCCGGAACTCCGCGCGTTGGTCGATCGGCTGCTGGCGGCCATGGCGGCGCGGTCAGGCCCGGTGGACCTCATCGAGGAGTTCGCCGCCGCCATCCCGGTCGAGGTGATCGGCAACCTGCTCGGCGTGCCGGTCGACGAGCGGGGCCCGTTGCGCGCCTGGTCGCTCGCCATCCTGGGCGCGCTGGAGCCGGTGCCGAGCCCGGCGCAACTCGCCGCCGGCAACGCTGGGGTCACCGACTTCCTGGCCTACCTGCGAACCCTGGTCGCCCGCCGCCGCGACGCTCCCGGCGACCCGGCGCGCGACGTGCTGACCCGGCTGCTGCAGGGCGACGCCGCCGGCGACCGGCTGGACGAGGCGGAGCTGCTGCACAACTGCATCTTCCTGCTCAATGCGGGCCACGAGACGACCACCAACCTGATCGGTAACGCCTTGGTCCTGCTGCATGACCATCCCGACCAGCGCGCCCGCCTGCGCGCCGAGCCCGGGCTCATCAAGCCGGCGATCGAGGAGGTGCTCCGGTGCGAAAGCTCCAACCAGCTCGGCAATCGCCGCACCACCGCACCGGTCACCCTGGGCGGCGTCGCACTCCCGGCCGGCGCGGAGCTGGCGCTCTGCATCGGCGCCGCCAACCGGGACGAGACGCAGTTCCCCGAGCCCGACCGCTTCGACATCGGGCGCACGCCCAACCGGCACCTCGCCTTCGCCGCCGGGCCGCACCAATGCGTCGGCATGAGCCTGGCGCGGCTGGAGGGTGCGGTGGCGATCGGCGCGCTGGTCGAGCGCTTTCCCGACTACCGTCTCGCCGGACCGCCCGAGCGCGGCGGCCGCGCCCGCTTCCGCGGCTTCGCCCGCATCGCCTGCCACCTGCTGCCGGAGAACCCCGCGTGACCCCTTCGTTGACCCGCCGCACCCTGCTCGCCGCCACCGCTGCCGGGGTGGGCCGCGCCCGGGCCCAGGGCGCGGCCGACCGCATCCGCATCGGCGTGCTCAACGACAGCGCCGGCCCGTATGCGAGCAGCGGCGGTCCGGGCTCGGTGGTCGCCGCCAAGTTGGCGCTGGCCGATTGGGGGCCGACCGTGCTGGGCAAGCCGATCGAGATCATCACCGCCGACACGCAGAACAAGCCGGACGTCGCGGCCGCCATCGCCCGGCAATGGTATGATGACGGGGTCGACGCGATCACCGACCTGCCGGTCACCCCGGTGGCGCTCGCGGTGCAGGGCATTGCCAAGGAGAAAGGCAAGACGGTGATGATCACGGCGTCGGCCGTGACGGAGTTCACCAGCAAATTCTGCTCGCCGGTCAGCTCCCACTGGGCGGACGACACCCACGCCATGGCGGCGGCGAGCGGGCAGGTGCTGACCGGGCTCGGCGGCAAGTCGTGGTTCTTCATCACGGTCGATTTCAGCTTCGGCCTCGGTCTGCAGGCGGCGGCGACGGAGGTGGTGGAGGCCAATGGCGGCCGGGTCGTGGGGTCCGCCAAATTCCCCATCGGCAATACCGATTTCTCGTCGCAGATCCTGCAGGCACAGACCTCGGGCGCCCAGGTGATCGGCCTGGCGGCGGTCGGCGCGGACCAGGTCAACCTGATCAAGCAGGCCTCCGAGTTCGGCCTGGCGACCCGCGGTTCACAGACCCTGGCCGGCTTCCTGGTCTACATCCCCGACATCGCCGCGCTGGGCCTCCCGGTGGCGCAAGGGCTGAGCTTCGGCGCCAATTTCTACTGGGACAGCAACGACCGCACCCGCGCCTTTGCCGGGCGCTTCCTGGCCGAGCGCCGGATCGTGCCCAACAAGAACCAGGCCGCCATCTATGCCGCCACGTTGCACTTTCTTCGCGCGACCGCGGCGGCCGGGTCGCGCGACGCGCTGGCGATCAACCGGGCCATGCGCGCCTTGCCGGTGGACTGGTTTGGCGAGGCCGTCACGCTGCGCGCCGACGGCCGGTTGATGACGCCGATGACCGCGTATCGCGTGAAGGCGCCGGCGGAGAGCAAGGGGCCGTTCGACTTCTACACGCCGATCGGGCACCTGACCCCGGAGCAGGCCTTTCTCCCGCCCAATCCGGCCTGCGCCTGACCGCGGCACACCGTTTGCTCAGCTCCGGTTCGTTGGGAGAACCGATCATGCGTGCCACCCTCGTCGCCACCTGCCTGCTCGCTCTGGCGCCACACGCCGCCTGTGCCGGGGGCACGCTCCGTTTCGCGCTCGACTTCGATTTCGACACCTTCGACCCCGCCCGCAGCGGCTCCTACATCGAGCGCGTGGTCAACACGGCCATGTGCGACCAGCTCATCGACATCGACGCCAAGCTGAACCTGGTGCCGCAATTGGCCACGAGCTGGGAGTGGTCGGCCGATAAGCTGGCGCTCACGCTGCACTTGCGCCCAGGCGTGGTGTTCTCCGACGGTGCGCCGTTCGACGCCGAGGCGGTACGCGCCAACCTGGAGCGCTATCGGACCGCGCCCTACAGCCTGCGCCGCGGCGAGCTCAAATCCGTCGCCGGCGTGGACGTGGTCGATCCGCTGACGGTGCGGGTGCGCCTGTCCGAACCCTATGCGCCGCTGCCGTCGCTGCTCGCCAACCGGCCCGGGCTGATGCTGTCGCCGCGCATCCTGGACCGGCCCACCGCCGACATCTCGGCCCATCCGGTCTGCGCCGGCCCGTTCACGCTGACCGAGCGCGTGGCGCAGGACCACATCACGCTGCAGCGCTCGCCCACGTACTGGAACGCCGCGGCCGTGCAGCTCGACCGGGTCGAGTTCAAGATCATGGTCGACAGCACCGTCCGGCTGGTGAACCTGCAATCCGGCCAGCTCGACGTCGCCAACCGGCTCGCCGCGACCGACGTGCCGGCTGTGGCGGCCGACAAGCGGCTGCGCGTCGTGTCCTCACCCTCGCTCGGCTTTCAGATCGTGTCGTTCAATCTCGGCCGCGGGCCGGCGGGCGACACGCCGTTCGCGCGGGATGTGCGGGTGCGGCAGGCCTTCGCCAAGTCGATCGACCGCGCCGGGCTCAACGCGGTGGTGTTCGACGGGCGCATGATCCCCAGCGCGCAGACGGAGGCGCCGGGCAGCCCTTTCTTCGACCCGGCTTTCCCCGCGCCGCCGCGCGACCTCGAGGGCGCCAAGCGCCTGCTGGCCGAGGCCGGCGTGCCGCACCCCAAGCTGACCTACAACGTCAGCAACGGCCCCACCGACGTGCAGCTCGGCGAGGTGATCCAGGCCATGGCGGGCGAGGCCGGCTTCGAGGTGTCGGTGGTGAAAGGCGAGTCGGTGTCGCAGACCCGCGCCGCCATCGATGGCGACTACCAGGCCTACCAGGCGATCTGGAGCGGACGGCCCGATCCGGACGGCAACCTGTCGCTCTGGATGCGGTGCGGCGCCGCGCTGAACTGGACGGGCTGGTGCAACAAGGACATGGACGCCGCCCTGGACCGCGCCGCCGCCGCTCCGGACGACGACGCCCGCGCCCAGGCCTACCATGACGCGAACGCGATCTGGCAGCGCGAGATGCCCTACCTGGTGCTCTACCACTTCACTTGGTTCTGGGGCCTCTCCGACCGCGTCACCGGCTTCACCCCCCGCCCGGACGGCCTGGTCCGCCTAACGGACCTCACCGTCCGGCCCTGACGCGGCGTGACGCGACCCCGGCTCGACCGTCCGCGCCTCGATCGCGAGGAGCTTGGCCAGGCCGATCGTCTCGTGCACGCGTGCGCCCTCGGCCTCCGCATCGCCGATCGCCGGGTCGGCGCGGCCGGCCGCGAGCGCGGCGTAGCTCTCGCGCAGCGCCCGATGCATGGCGAGCAGCGGCGTGGAAGGGTCCACGATCAGGGTGTAGCCCAGCCCGGCGAGCTCGGCGGAGGTCAGCGCGGCGTCGGCCAGCCCGCCGGCCGGAGTCATGTACATGAGCGGGTGCGGTAGCCGCTCGGCGATCGCGCGCAGGTCCTCCGGGGCGCGGGCGAGCACGAACAACATGTCCGCACCGGCCCGGGCATAGGCCTCGCCGCGGCGCAACGCCTCGTCCAGCCCGTCGGTGCGCAGCGCGTTGGTGCGCGCAATCAGCACGAAGTCGGGGTCGCGCCGCGCGGCGACGGCCTCGGCGACCTTGGCGACCATCAACTCGGTCGGCACGATGTGCTCGAGCCCGACATGGTGATGCGCGCGCTTGGGCAGGATCTGATCCTCGATCTCGATCGCGGCGAAGCCGGCCGCCTCCGCGGTGCCGATCGTGCGGTGGATGTGCATGGGGTCGCCCCAGCCGCAGGCCCCGTCCAGGATCAACGGCAGCGACGACACGGCCGTGATCCCCAAGCCGGCGCCCACCATGTCGGCGAGCGACAGGTTGGCTTCCGTCACCGTGGTGAGATAGCCCATCGCGCCGCCGCCCAAATAGAGGGCGCCGAACCCGGCCTGCTCGGCCAGCTTCGCCATCATGGCGTTCAGCACCAGCGGCGCCACCGTGGGGCCGGGGCCCTCGATCAGGCGGCGCAGACTCCCGCGTCCGTTCGGCATCGTTCCTCCATGTTCGGTCGCGCTTGGCGGTGCCGACCGGGGGCAGTAGCGTCCCATCAAAACGGGGAGGGAACAACATGATCGATCGCGTGAGCCGCCGCAGTTTCGCGGCCGGGTCGGTCGCCGCCGGCGCGCTCGCCTGGACCGGGGCCGCCCGCGCCGCCCGCCCGATCCGCATCGGCGTCCTGACGGAGTTGTCGGGCCCCAACACGTCCGGCACCGGGCCGGGCTCCGTGCTCGCGGCGCAGATGGCGGTCGCCGACGCCGCCGCGGCCGACCCGGCGCTGCCCGTCGAGCTCCTCTCCGCCGACCACCAGGCCTCCGCCGACACCGCGCTGCAGATCGCGCGCGACTGGCTGGACAGGCAGGACGTGGACGCGATCGTCAACGTCAACAACTCCGCCGCCGCCCTGGCCGTGGCCGACCTGGTGCGCCAGCGCGACAAGGTGGCGCTGTTCTCCGCGCCCGCCAGCTCCGCGCTGACCGGCACGGCGTGCGGGCCCAATCACGTGCAATGGACCTACGATAGCTGGGCGCTGGGCAATGCGGCCGGCACCGCCGTGACCCGCAGCGGCGGCACCACCTGGTTCATCATCGGCGCCGATTATACCTTCGGCAAAACGCTGGCCGCGGACACGGAGCGCGCGGTCGTTGCCGCGGGCGGCCGGGTGCTCGGCCAGGTGTTCACGCCCTATCCGGCCACCACCGACTTCTCCTCCTTCCTGCTCCAGGCGCAGGCGAGCGGGGCCAAGGTGATCGCCTTCGCCAATAGCGGCACCAACACGACCAACTGCATCAAGCAGGCCGGCGAGTTCGGCCTGACGCGGAACGGCACCACGCTCGCGGCCATGCTGCTGACGATCGCCGACGTCCATGCGCTGGGGCTGGACGTCGCGAGCGGGCTCGTACTAGCCTCGCCCTTCTACTGGGACCTCGACGACGGCACGCGTGCCTGGAGCCGGCGCTTCGGCGCCGCGTTCGGCGGCACCATGCCGACCATGTTCCAGGCCGGCGACTACTCCGCCGTCACCCACTATCTCAAAACCGTCCGCCGCATGGGCGCGGAGGCCGCGCAGCGCAGCGGGGCGGCCACGGTCGCCGCCATGAAGGCGCTGCCCACCGACGACCCCCTGTTCGGCCCCGGCTCGATCCGGCCAGACGGACGGAAGCTGAACCCGATGTACCTGTTCCGGGTAAAGGCACCGGCCGAAAGCCAGGGCGAGTGGGACCTCTACACCCGAGTCGATACCGTGCCGCAGGAGCAAGCCTTCCGGCCGCTCGCCGCCGGGAGCTGCCCGATGGTCAAGGCCTAGAGCACCCTCCGACCGAACCGAGTCTGTTCGGTCGGAGAAAGTTGATCATCTAGTCGGCCGCTTCCCGAGCGCCCTCATCGACATCCGGGCCTTCTTCCGCGGCGACGCCTTGCTCCAGCCGGGCTTCGTCGGCGGCGTAGGCGCTGGCGTCGCGTTCGGTGATGCCGAAGCGGGCGGCGACATCCGGCGCATAACGCAGAAGGTCAGGACGCAGCCGCAACAGGCTGAGATCTTTCGACTTACCCTCCATCATCACGTCGAACACCAGCCCGGCGGCGGTGCGCATGAAGGTGGCGAACTCGAACGGGTTGGTGAAGTCGGCGTGACCGGTCCAGATCGGCGGGCGCAATACCGTCTTGATCCGCGCGGTCGCCTTGACCGGCGCCTTGAGCAGTTCGCCCTTCTTACCGCCCGCCTTGCCGGCCTTGGCCGCGGCGCGCTGCTTGGGCGTGATCTTCTGCTTGATCTCCCGCAGCTCCGTCCGCGGCGAGGAGAAGTGGATCTTGGGACGCACGCCCGCGGGCCAGGAGGCGACGAAGCGCTCCAGCGTGTCGCGCATGTCGAGCCGCTCGGGGTTGAGGCACCAGAAATGCTGGTAGTCGAAGATCAGCCGCACCCCGGTGCGCTCGTGGATCCACAGCACGTCGGCGGCGGAGAAGCGGATGTCGTCGTTTTCCAGCACCAGCCGGCGCTTGACGTGGTCCGGGCATTGCTCCCAGCCGGCGATCCAGCGGGCCCGGCTTTCGTCGTGATCGTCGTAGACCCCGCCGACATGGGTGATCATGACGGCCTCGTCGTCCAGGCCCATCCGGTCCAGCATCTCGGCCTGGCTCGCCAGGTCCCAGATGCTCTTGCGGGTGAGCTCCGGGTTCGGCGCGTTGAGCAGCACGTATTGCGAGGGGTGGAACGACAGCCGGATGTCGTAGTCGCGCGCCTTGGCGCCGAACGCCGCCAGCTCCGCGTCGCTTTCGGCCACCATGCCGTGGAATTGCGGCAGGTCCGGATGGGTCGCATACGGCGCCAGGTCGGACGACATCCGGTACATGTCGAGCTTCTCTGCCTTGAGGTAGTCCAGGATGCGGTCGACGAACTCCAGCGACTGCTTGAGGTGCGGCCCCTTCTGCCAGCGCCGCGTGTCCTGCGAGGCGAGCCCGGCGCGGCCCATCACCTTGACGGGGAAGCCCAGCCGGAGCGGGCGGTCGGAAGCGGTCATGCGTTGATCCGTGCTTGCGGGAGGCCGAGGCCTCCGATGAAGTCGTTCCAGCCGGCCAGCGGCAGCGCGCCGCCGGTCGCTTGGGCGTGGCCGTTGCCGTAGCGCCCATCCGCGCCGGGCGGGCGATGCTCGGCCAGGAAGGCGATGAGGTCGCGGCCGCTCGCCGACCGCGCCGCGAAATGCACCCAGCCCGGCCGGTAGCCGCTATTGGCCGCGATCACGATCTTGTCCCGCAGCCGGCCGCGCCATTGCTGGGCGATCAGTGGATGAATTTGGCACGGCGTATGGAGCCGGAGCAGGGCGACGTCGCCCACGATCATCGGCGCGACGCGCTTGGCCTCGTCCATGGCCGCGCGCACCTCCGCCTTGGCCGCGTGCAGCGCCGCCGCGTCGGGGTCGGTGCCCTTGGTGATCGCCTTGGGACCGTCGCCGGCAAGCAGCAATCGGAGGGCCGGCCCCGCATCGGCCGCCGCCGTGCGCCGTGGGGCGTTGACCAGCGACGTAGCATCCCGCAGCGCCGTCTTTCCCCAGCGCGCCTGCGCCCGCTCGAGCTCGGGAAAGCCGCGTTCCTCCGCCATGTCGCCGATCAGCCCGATCGCCGCGAGCCAGAGCAAATCCTCGGCGTCTCCCAAGGCAGCGGCGGCCCACCAGGCGAGCAGGGCGGTCGTCGGCTCCGGATCGAGGCCGTTGCCGCTGATCAGCACCGCATCCGCCGGGGCGCCGGTCGGCACGTGATGGTCGATCACCAGCGTCGGGCAGCCCGGCAGCACCGGCTCCGGCCGCGTGCCGAGATCGGCCAGGATCAGGCCGCACGGCTGCAGCGCGGCGATGCGCGCGGGCATCTCGCCATCCCAGGGCGAGGCCGACTTGCCGACGACCAGCGGCTCGGCCGCCCGGCCCGCGACGCGCAGCGCCCGCAGCAGGAGGGCGGCGCTGGCGAGTCCATCGGCGTCGAAATGGCTCACCACCGCGATCGGGCCGTCGCCATCGAAGCCGGCCAAAGCCGCCGACATCGCCTCCCGCGCCGCCGCCCGAACGTCGTCAACCTGGAATAATCTGCCGATCATGGCGGCCACAACGAGCGGAGGCGCGCCCGGCTGCATCACATCTGCGACCCGGCCTTGGCAGCCGGCGGGGGAGGGGACAGTCTGGCGCCGAAGCGGAGGCGAGCGCAGCGGGCATGATCGAGGCGGAATACGACACCATCATCATCGGCGGCGGGTCCGCCGGGGCCACGTTGGCGGCACGGCTCAGCGAGGACCCGCACCGTCGCGTGCTGCTGCTGGAAGCCGGGCAGGACCTGCGCACCGCCGACACGCCCGAGCACATCCGCATCCCCAATCCGATGCGCGCCATCGGCGACGACGATTTCCGCTGGCCCGGCCTCATGGCGCGGCGGACGGAGCGGCAGGAACCGCGGCTGCTCTGGCGCGGCCGCGCCATGGGCGGCTCGTCCACCATCAACGGCCAGATCGCCATCCGCGCCGTGCCCGACGACCTCGACCGTTGGGAACAGCAAGGCTGCACCGGCTGGGGGTGGGATGCCATGCTGCCCTATTTCCGCAAGCTGGAAACGGACAAGAACTTCCCGGAGGCGCCCTATCACGGCGATCACGGGCCGATCCCCGTCTACCGCGCCCCGCCCGCCGATTGGGGCCACGTGGACCGGGCGTTGCGCGACGCCTCCCTCGCGCTCGGCTACGGCTGGTGCGAGGACCACAACGCGCCGACCGGCACCGGCGCCTCGCCCTATGCGATCAACAGCATCGCCGGGCGCCGGGTCTCGGCCAATGACGGCTACCTCGAGCCGGTGCGCGGCCGGGCCAACCTCACGATCGTGGGCCACGCGCTGGTCGACGGCATCGTGCTGGAAGGCAACCGCCCGCATGCCAGCGGGGTGCGGGTGCGGGTCGGCGGCCAGGTGCATACGCCGCGGGCGCAGGGCGAGGTGATCCTGTGCGCCGGCGCGATCCACTCGCCGGCGATCCTGCAGCGCTCCGGCATCGGCCCGGCTGCGCTGCTCCAGCGGCTCGGCATCCCCGTGCGCGCCGACCTGCCGGTGGGCGAGAACCTCCTGGACCATCCGATCATCGGCGCCTTTCTGCACCTGCGCGACACCGCTCAGGTCGACACGCTGATGCACCGGCACACCAATTGCTGCCTCCGCTACGGCTCCGGCCTCGGCGACGGGGGCGAGAACGACATGATCATGATCGCCGGCAACCTCGCCGGGGCCGCACTGTCCGCGGCCGGGCCGGATGCCGGGCGCGGACGCATCGCCGTCTCCGTCTACCAGGCCTGGAGCCAAGGCCATGTCCGCATCACCACAGCCGATCCGACAATCGACCCGGCGGTAGAGGAGCGCATGCTGTCGGACGAGCGCGACCTCGTCCGCCTGCGCGACGGCGTCCGCCGCCTGCGCGAGATCGCCTTGTCCGACGCCGTGACCCGCATCGCCAGCCGCGCCGAATACGGGCTGAGCGGCCGCTCGATGGAAGACGAGCTGTCGGACGCGGAGATCGACGATTGGCTGTTGGCCGAAGTGGGCGACGCGCAGCATGCCAGCGGCACCTGCCGCATGGGCGACGCTGACGATGCCCGCTCGGTGGTGGACCCGGAGTGCCGCGTGCTGGGCTGCACCGGGCTGCGCGTGATCGACGCGTCGATCATGCCGGAAGTGCCGCGCGCCAACACGCACCTGACCACCGTGGCCATCGCCGAACGCATGGCCGACCGCTTGAAAGCCGCCGCATGAGCCAAACTCTGTCCCTCGATGCCGACGCCGTCGTCAGCCGCCTCAAGGCGCTGATCCGCCTGCCCAGCGTCAGCACCGACCCGGGTTACGAGCCCGGGATGCGGGGCGCGCGCGACTATCTGCTCGCCTGGTTCCGCGAGATCGGCCTGCACGACGTCCAACTGCTCGATGGCGGCGGGCACCCGGCGGTGTATGGCGCCTGGACGGGCGCGCCGGGGCGGCCGACGCTGCTGATCTACGGCCATTACGACGTGCAGCCGCCCGACCCGGTCGATGGCTGGGCCAGCCCGCCCTTCGAGCCGACCGAGCGCGATGGCTGCCTGTTCGGCCGCGGCGCGTCCGACGACAAGGGATCGTCGGCCATCGCGATCGCGGCGGTGGAGGCGTTGCTGACCCAGACGGGGCGCTGCCCGGTCAACGTCAAGCTGTTCTTGGAAGGCGAGGAGGAGGTCGGCAGCCCCAGCCTGCCGGCCATCGTCGAACGCTACGGCGACCTGCTGCGGGCGGATGCGATGCTATCGGCCGATGGCGGCCGCGCCAGCCGCACGATCCCGACCATCAACGTCGGCGCCCGCGGCAATTGCGGCTTCGAGTTCACGCTGCGGACCGCGGACAAGGACCTCCATTCCGGCCGCTACGGCGGCGCCGTGCGCAACGCGCTGCACGAGATGGCGCGCCTGGTGGCCTCCTTGCACGACGCCGAGGGCCGCATCGCCGTGGCGGGCTACGACGACGGCATCGCGCCGGACGAGCAAGCCCGGCGCGACGCCAACGCCTTCCCGGCCGATGCGGACGCCTTCGTGGCCGAGGTGGGCGGGGTGCCGCTCGGCGAACCCGGCTACACGCTGCGTGAACGCCTCACCCTGCGGCCGACGATCGAGGTCAACGGCATGTGGGGCGGCTATACCGGGATCGGCGCCAAGACGGTGATCCCCTGCCAGGCGCACGCCAAGCTCACCATGCGCCTCGTCGCCGGCCAGGACCCGGCACGGTCGCAGGCGCTGGTCCGCGCGCATCTGGAGGCCGCGTGCCCGCCCGGCGTGCGGCTCGACTTCACCATGCGGGGCGGCTCGCCGGCCTCCTCGCTGCCGGCCAGCCATCCGCTGGTGCGCGCCGGCACCACGGTGCTGGAGCGGCTGTTCGGCCAGGCGCCGGTCCCGGTCCGGCTGGCCGCCACGGTGCCGATCACGGCGGAGTTCAAGCGGCTGCTCGGCATCGAGACGCTGATGTTCGCCTTCGGCCTGCCGGACGAGGACGTGCACGCGCCCAACGAGTTCTTTCGCCTGTCCTCCATCCCGCTCGGCCTACGCGGCTGGACCATGCTGCTGGAGGAGCTCGGTCAGGTCGCGCCCGAGGCGTTCGGCGCGGGGGCGGCGTCGTGAGGGGCTTGCTGCTCGCCGGGTTGCTGGCGCTCTCCGCCCCGGTCGCCGCCCAGCCGCTCACCGTGCTGCGCGTGGTGCCGCAGGCCGACGTCGCGGTGACGGACCCGCTCTTCACCACGGCGTGGATCTCGACCATCCACGGCACCATGATCTGGGAAAGCCTGTTCGCCTGGGACTCCAAGCTGCAGGCCAAGCCGCAGATGGCGCGGAGTTGGAGCACGTCGCCGGACGGGCTGACCTGGCGCTTCACCCTGCGCGACGGCCTGCGCTTCCATGACGGCTCGCCCGTCACGACGACGGACGTGATCGCCTCGCTCAAGCGCTGGATGACCATCGACGCGACGGCCAAGAAGGTCGCCGCCACCACGACCGCGATGACGCCCGTGGATGACAAGACCTTCGACTGGACGCTGTCGGCGCCGCAGCCGGGGCTGATCGAGACGCTCGCCGCCGCGCCGTCGCACTTCGCCATCGTCATGCGGGCGGCCGACATCCCCGAGCCCGGCAAGCCCGCCACCTCCGTGATCGGCTCCGGCCCGTTCAAGTTCAACACCGATCTGCGGGTCAGCGGTGCCCGCGTGGTCTACGACAAGAACACTGACTACGTGCCGCGCGACGAGCCGCCGGACGGGCTGGCCGGCGGCCGCGTGGTGAAGGTGGACCGGGTCGAGTTCGACATCCAGCCGGACCCGGCGACCGCGGCGAGCGCCTTGCAGGCCGGCGAGGTGGACTTCCTTGAGCGGCCGTCCTTCGACCTGCTGCCGTTGTTCAAGAAGAACCGGGCGATCAAGGTGGCGGTGTTGAGCGACCTGGCGAGCCAGGCGGTCCTGCGCCCCAACGCGCTGTTCCCGCCGTTCAACGACCCGCGCGCCCGGCTGGCGCTGACCAACATCGTCGACCAGCAGGACGAGATGGATGCCGGCTACGGCGACCCGGCCTTCTTCCGCCGCTGCAACTCCTTCTTCGTCTGCGGCTCGCCCAACGGGACGGAGGCCGGCACGGAGCAGTTCGGCCCGAACCTCGCCCGCGCCAAGCAGCTCCTGGCCGAGGCCGGCTACAAGGGCGAGACGCTCACCATGCTGGCCACCCGCGACTTCCCCTACATGGGCGCCATGGCGGAAGTGACGGCGGCGGCCATGAAGCAGGCCGGCATCAACGTGGACCTGCAACTCACCGACTGGGCCACCGTGGTCGCCCGCACCGCCAAGCAGGATCCGCCGGGGCAGGGCGGCTGGCACATCTACGTCACCGGGGAGCCCGGCGTGCTGGCCGTCAGCCCCAACACCAACATCTTCGCCTACATGCCGTGCGACCGCAGCAACCTCTCCGGCTGGCCCTGCGACGAGGAAGTGGAGGCGCTGCGGGCCCGCTATGCCGCCGCCGCGCCTGCCGACCGGCCCGCCCTGCTGGAGCAGTTGCAGCGCCGGCTCGCCGTCGTGAACCCCTACCGGCTGCTCGGCCAGGCGACGCAACCGGTTGCGTATCGCGACACCGTTTCCGGCGTGCTGCCATCGCCGGTGCCGGTCTACTGGAACATCGAGAAGCGCTGACCGGGACGGGGCCGGGTTGTCTCGGGGAAGGCCACGGCGGCAACATCGGTGCATGACCCTCCTCCCGATCGACCATCTCTCGAGGCCGGACGGCGCCCGGCTGGCCGTGTATCGGCCGGCTCCCGCCACGGACGCGCCGGCGCTGCTCTGGGGCCACGCCAACGGCTTCGCGGCCGGGTGTTACCGGGCGCTGTTCGCCGCCCTCGCGCCAGGGGTCGACCTGTGGGCGTGGGATAGCCGCGGCCAGGGCGAATCGAGCCTGCCGCCCGATGGGTGCGGCAACCCGGTTCAGCTGCTGGATCGGCTGGCCCAGGATGCCGCCGCCGTTTGCGAGGCGGTGCGCGAGCGGACCGGGCAGGTGCCGCACGTGGCGGCGCACTCCTTCTCCGGCGTGGCGCTGCTGCTCGCCGCGGCCGAGGGCACGGCGTGGCGGAGTGCCACCTTGTTCGAGCCGCCCTTGGTCACGCCCGAGGCGATGCGGGATCCCGCCGCCCGCGCCGGCACCGAGGCCCGGATCGCGGGCGCGCGGCGGCGTCGACGGGGCTGGGCGTCGGCGGACGCGCTCTTCGACCGCCTGCGCGCCGACCGCGCCTATCGCCGGATCGCCGATGCCGAGCTGCGCGACCACGTGGAAGCGGTGCTAGCCCCCCAGCCGGACGGATCGTTCGCGCTGCGCTGCGCCCCCGAGACGGAGGCGGCCGTCTACGAGGCGGTCGCCACCGCCGACCCGTTCGACCGGCTGGACCGCATCGGCGCACCGTCCCATTTCGTCGCGGCGGCGCCGCCGACCAACTGGCTGAGCGAGGTGCAGCTTCTCGCCGCTTCCCGGGCGCGCGGCACGTGGGAGGGCTTGGACGACACGACCCACTTCCTCCCGCTCGAACGCCCCGACGCCTGCGCCGCCATCATCCGCCGCCAGATGGCGGCCGCGGCGTGACCGCCGCGCGGTAACGGGAAAGGTTTTCCTCGTTGGGCGGGTAGAGGCCGGGCAGGGGGACGCCGCGCTCGACCTCCGCAAGAATCCAGGCTTCCAACGCCTCCTGCTCCAAGCCCGGTTGCACCAGCGCGTCCGCCATCGCCTGCGGCACCACGACCGCGCCGTCGCCGTCGGCCACGATCCAGTCGCCGGGGAACACGGCCACGCCGCCGCAGCCGATCGGCTCGCCCCAGCCCACGAATACCAGGCTCGCCACCGCCGGCGGTGACGCCGCCCCGGCAGCCCAGATCGGCAACCCGGTCGCCACCGATCCCTCGAGATCGCGCAGCGCGCCATCCGTCACCAGGGCGGCGACGCCACGCTGCCGCATCCTGGCGCACAGGATGTCGCCGAACACGCCGGCATCGGTGCAGCCGCCGGCCGCCACGACGGCGACGCAGCCCGGCGGCATCGCCTCCACCGCCGTGCGCGTCGAGACCGGGGCCGACCAGGCCGCCGGCGTCGCCAGATCCTCCCGCGCCGGCACGAACCGCAGCGGGAACGCCCGCCCGGCCACGCGGCCCGGCATGGCCATCCGCCGGGGCCCGTGCAGCCACACGGAGCGCAGCCCGGCCTTGAGCATCAGCGTGGTCAACGTCGCCGTGGAGACGCGGGCCAGCGCCGCCGCCAGCCTTGGCTCGTCGCCGCTCGCGTCCATGCCGCGCTACAGCACGCGGGAGAGGAACTCGCGGGTGCGCTCCTCCCGCGGTTGGGACAGCACCGCGCGCGGGGGCCCGCGCTCGACGATGGCGCCGTCGGCCATGAACACCAGCTCGTCGCCCACTTCGCGCGCGAAGGCCAGCTCGTGCGTGACCACCATCATGGTCATGCCGCTCGCGGCCAGGTCGCGCATCACGGCCAGCACCTCGCCGACCAGCTCCGGGTCCAGCGCGGAGGTCGGCTCGTCGAACAGCATCAGGTGCGGCTCCATCGCCAGGGCGCGCGCGATGGCGACGCGCTGCTGCTGCCCGCCCGAGAGCTGCGACGGAAAGGCGCCGGCCTTGTCCGCCAGGCCCACACGGTCCAGCAGGGCGAGCGCCGTCGCCCGCGCCGCCGCGGCGCCGACCCGCTTCACGCGCAGCGGCGCGGCCGTGACGTTGCCCAGCACCGTCATGTGCGGGAACAGGTTGAAGTGCTGGAACACCATGCCGATCCCGGCCCGCATGCGCGCCACCTTGCGTTCCGGCAACTCGAAGAGTTTGCCGCCACCCTCGCGGTAACCGACCATTTCGCCGTTGACCCAGAGCCGCCCGCCATCGATGCGCTCGAGGTGGTTGATGCAGGCCAGCAGCGTGCTCTTGCCGGAGCCGGACGGGCCGATGACGCACATCACCGAGCCCGCTTGGACGTCCAGGTCGATCCCGCGCAGCACCTCCTTGTCCCCGAAGCGCTTGCGCAGGCCGCGGATGCGGACGGCCGGCTCGCTCACGCGCCCCGCCCGTAATGCCGTTCCAGCGCGAACTGCCCGACGGACAGGATCGAGACGATGAACAGGTACCAGAGCGAGGCCACGATCAGCAGCGGGATGGTTTCGTAGGTCCGCGCGTAGATGAGCTGGGCGGTGTAGAGCAGGTCGGCCATGGCGATCACGCTGACCAGGGACGTGCCCTTGACCATGGAGATCACCTCGTTGCCGACCGGCGGGATGATCACCCGCATGGCCTGCGGGAACACGACGCGGATGAAGATGGTGGCCGGCCCCATCCCGAGCGCCTTGGCCGCCCGTGTCTGGCCCGGCGACACCGACAGGATGCCGGCGCGGATCACCTCGGCGGTGTAGGCGGCCTGCGCGAGCCCCAGCCCGGCCAGCGCGGCCGTCAGCGGCGTGATCACCTCGTTGGTGGACGCGCTCCACAGGACGGGGCCACCCGGCACCGCCAGCGTGAGGCGCGAATACAGCGCGCCGAAATTGTACCAGAAGATCAGCTGCACCAGCACGGGCACGCTGCGGAAGAACCAGATGTAGAGCCAGCTGAGCGTGGCCAGCAGCTTGTTGTCCGACAGCCGCATGATCGCCAGCGCGGTGCCGAGCACGAGGCCGAGCACCATGGCGGCGGCCGTGAGCTCCAGCGTGCGGCCGAGCCCGGCGAGGATCTGCGGGTCGAACAGATATTGCAGCACCACGGGCCAGCCGAACGCCGGGTTGGTCGCCACGCTCCAGGTTACGCCCGCCGCCACCAGCACCGCCCCGACGCTGGCGACCGCCGTGAGGGGGTGCCGCAGCGGCACGATCGTCACGTCGCCCGCCGCGCGGTCGAGCCCGGGCGCGGCCGGCTCCGCCGCGCCGTTGCTCATTTCTCGACGTTGGTGGGGTTGAGCGGCACGTCTTTCACCGCCGCTTCCGCCAGGCCCCACTTGTCCACGATCTTGCGGTACGTGCCGTTGGCGACCAGCCCGCCGATCGCGGCCTGCAACGGCGCCGCCATGTCCGACCCTTTCGGCAGCGCGACGCCGATGTACGAGATGTCCGTGTAGCTACCGACGACCTTGGTGCGCCCCTTGGTCTGCGCCACGAAATAGCTCACCGCGGTGGAGCCGAGCCAGAACAGGTCGGCGCGCCGGCTCATCATGGCTTCGGCGGCGCCGTTGCCGTCGTTGAAGGCCAGCGCGTTGATCGGCTTCTTGCCGGCGGCGGCGCATTTCGGTTGGTGCTCTTCGGCGAACACCATCTCGCGCGAGCCCCGCGTCGTGGCGACCGTCAGGCCGCAGAGGTCGTCCAGCGTGGTGACGGTGATCGGGCTGTCAGCGTGGGCGGCGAACAGCTCGTTGCCGAGCAGGGTGCCGATCATGTCCACCACCTTCTCGCGCACGACGCTGACGCCCATCTGGCCCACCGCCGCGTCGAACCGCTTGGCCTGCAGGCCGGGGATCAGCGTGTCGAAGGTAGTGGCGCGCAGCTCCAGCGGGAGCCCGAGCAACTCGGTCGCGGCGCGCACGATGTCGATCTCCCAGCCGACGATCTCGCCCTTCTCGTTGCGGAAATCATCGGGCGGCGACCCCAGCGCGACGGCCACGGTGAACGGCTTGCCGGCGCGCTCGGCGGGCACGAGCTTAGTGAACGCCGGGTCGGCCGACTGGTGCAGCGACGGGTCGGCGCCGGGCTCGGCGGCGAAGGCGGGCTGCGCCAGAAGGGCCAGCAGCGGCAGCGCGAGCAGCAGGCGGGCAGGGGTCGTCATGGACGGGTCTCTCCGATGAAGCTGCCGTTGTCGCGGGCATGGGCGCCACGGCTGCGGAAGCTGGGGCGCGACAGGCCCAGGCTACCGCGCAGGGTGCCGTCGCCCTCGTATTCGGTCTGGAACAAGCCGCGGCGCTGCAGCTCCGGCACCAGCCATTCGAGACATTCGAGGGCCGGGCCCGGCATGTAGGGCGGGATGAGGTTCCAGCCGTCGCAGGCCCCGTTCTCGAACCAGTCCGCCATCACGTCGGCCGCGCCCGCGGGGGTGCCGACAAAGACGAAGTGACCGGAGGCGCCGGCCTGATCCTGGTACAGCTTGCGGATAGTCATGCCGGGCTGCCGGCTTTGCGCCACCAGCTTGTCGTACGCGCTCTTGACCGAATTGCTCGCCGGCAGCGGCGGCGGCAGCGGCCCGTCCAGGTCGTGTCCGGAGAGGTCGCCGAACACTTCGGCCAGCATGGGCAGGCCGACGCGCGGGTGCACCATGGCCTGTAGCTGGGCGAACTTGTCCTCCGCCTCCGCCTGGGTGCGGCCCAGCACGGGCAGGATGCCGGGCATCACCAGCATGGAGGCGGGGTCGCGCCCCGACCGGGCGCCATGCTCCTTCACGCTCCGGTAAAAGGCCTGGGCCAGTTCCTTGGTCTTCTGCTGCGTGTAGATCAGGTCCGCGATGCGGGCGCCGAGATCCTGGCCCGGTCCCGACGACCCGGCCTGCGCGATCACCGGATAGCCCTGGATCGGCCGCGCCACGTTGAGCGGCCCCTTGACCCCCAGGATGGCGCCGCGATGGTTGAGTGTGTGCAGCTTCGCCGGGTCGAAGTAACGCCCGCTCGCCTTATCGCGAGTGAAGGCGTCGTCCTCCCAGCTGTCCCACAGGCCGAACACCACGTCGACGAACTCTTCCGCGCGGCGGTAGCGCTGGCCGTGCTCCACATGCGCGTCCAGCCCGAAGTTGAAGGCTTCCTGCTCGCTCCACGACGTCACCACGTTCCAGGCGACCCGGCCGGACGTGACGTAATCCAGCGAGGCGAACTTGCGGGCCACGTGGTACGGCTCGTTGTAGGTGGTCGACGCGCTGGCGACGAAGCCGAGGCGCTCCGTGACGGCGGACAATGCGCCGATCACCGTCAGCGGCTCGAACACGTCGATGCGCGGGTTGAACGACAGCTCGTCGTCGTCCTTGGCCGAGTGCCGCACCGCGATGCCGTCGGCCCAGAACATGAAATGGATCCGCGCCCGCTCGGCGGCCACCGCCATGCGCTTCCACAGCGCGATGTCCATGGCCGCATCGGCCTGGGCGTCCGGCATGCGCCAGCCGGCGACGTGGGCGCCGTTGGCGACGATGTTGAACCCGAGTTTCATGCGGCGAGCGGAGGCGTTTTGCATGTGCGAAAGATTAGGAACGATTCCGCGCCGCCGTCAAAACGATGCCGTCACCTCGGCGCGGCGGTGGCCCTGCCGCCATAGCGCAGGCGCAGCTCCCGCTTGAGCAGCTTGCCCGCCGTGTTGCGCGGCAGGTCGTCGGCGAAGATGACGCGCTTGGGCACCTTGAACGGGGCCAGCGCGCCGCGGGCATGCACGATCAGCTCGGCCTCGTCCGCCGCCAGCCCCTGCCGCAGCACCACCACGGCGGCGATCGCCTCGCCCCATTTCGGGTCCGGCAGCGCGATCACCGCCACCTCCGACACGGCGGGGTGGCCGAACAGCGCTTCCTCCACCTCGCGGCTGGCGACCAGCACGCCGCCCGTGTTGATCACGTCCTTGATGCGGTCGACGATCGTCAGGTAGCCCTCGTCGTCCAGCACGCCGACATCGCCGGAATGGAACCAACCGCCGGCAAAGGCCGACGCCGTCTCCGCCGGCTTGTCCCAATAGCCGAGCGTCAGGTGCGGCGTGCGGTGCACGATCTCGCCGGGCGTGCCGGGTGGCACGTCGTTGCCGTCGAGGTCCACCACCCGGGTGCGCACGTTGAGCACGGGGCGGCCAACGGAGGCCGGGCGGCTGTCGTGCTCCTCCGGCTTCAGCAGGGTGGCCAGCGGCGCGACCTCGCTCTGGCCGTAACAATTATAGGCCAGCAGCCCGGGCAAGCGGCCGCGCAGCTCCGCCAACACCGGCACCGGCATGATCGCCGCGCCATAATAGGCCCGCCGCAGCGAGGACAGGTCGCGGGTGGCGAAGTCGGGGTGCCGCAGTAGGTTGATCCACACGGTGGGTGGCGCGAAGAACGAGTTGAGCCGATGCCGCTCGATCAGCTCGAGGCATGCGGCCGGGTCGGGGGCGATCACCAGCAGGCTCTCCGCGCCGACCAGGAACTGCGGCATCAGGAACACGTGCATCTGCGCGGTGTGGTACAGCGGCAGCGCGGCCAGCGCCCGGTCGGCTTCGGTGAACTCGCAGGCGATGATGGCGGAGGTGTATTCCGACAACAGGGCGCGGTGGGTCAGCATGGCGCCCTTGGGCGCGCCCGTGGTGCCGGACGTGTACAGGATCTGCGCAACGTCGCCGTCGTCAACGGCGTCGTCGACGAAGGGTGCGTCGTCGCCGACGTCGAGCAGCTGGTCGATCCGCCCCACGTCGGCTGCGCCGGCGGCACTCTCGGCCACCGGCAGCGCGGGATCGTGCAGGACCAGCCGGGCGCCGCATTGCGCGACGACCGTGCCGAGCTCGCCGGGCGTCAGCGCGTAGTTGGCCGGCACGTGGATCAGCCCGGCCTTGCAGCAGCCGATCCAAAGCAGGACGTAATCGTCCGAGTTGCGGCCGAACGCCACCACCCGGTCGCCCCGTTGCAGTCCGCGGGCCCGCAGGCCCTGCGCCACCCGGTCCGACAATCGGTCGATGTCGCGGAAGCTCAACACCCGGGTGCCGAAGCGGAGCGCCACCCGGTCGCGGAACACGGCGGCGGCGCGGCCGACCGCGTCGCCGATCGTGTTGCGCCCGGCGCGGCGGGCCGCCGCCGCGGTGGCCGGGTCGAAGGCGGAGGGGATCATGGCGCCTCAGGCGGCTTCGGTGAGCACCACCCGGCCGATGACCTCGCCGCGATCGAGCTGGTGGATGATCTCGTCCGCCCGCTCCTTGGGTACTTCCCGCACCGGCGTCGGCCGCAGCTTGCCCGAGCGGGCCAGCGCCAGCACCTCGCGCAGCTCCGGCAGGCTGCCGGTCAGGCTGGCCTGGACGCTGAGCACGCGGAAGATCGCCGCCGAGACGGAGAACGGGATCACGCCGCCGCCGATGCCGACCACGACCAGCTTGCCGCCCTTGGGCAGCACGGCCATCGCGGTATTGGCGGTCGAGTCCTTGCCGACGAAGTCGATCGCCGCGCCGATCGGACCGGCTGCCGCCTTGATCCGCGCCGGCAGGTCGTCCGTCCCCGACACGAAGGCGGTCGCGCCCGCCGCCCGCGCCGCGTCCTCCTTGGCCGGGCTCACGTCGACGGACACGATCCGCTCCTGGCCCAGCGCGCGCAGCATGGCGATGGCCGCCAGCCCGAGGCCGCCGGCACCGAACAGCACAACGGCGTCGCCCTGCCAAAGCGGTAGGATCTTGCGCGCCGCCGAATACACGGTGAGGCCGGAGCAGGCATAGGTGGCGGCCAGCGCGGCCGGGATGCCGGCATGGTCCAGCACGTAGCGCGGGTGCGGCACCTTCACCTTGCCCGCGAAGCCGCCATTGGTGATGCCGCCGAGGCTGCGCTGGTTGGCACACAGATTATCCTGCTCGGCCGCGCAGCGGGCGCAGTGGCCGCAGCCGATCCAGGGATACACCACCACGCTGCTGCCCAGCTCGACACCCGTCGCATCCGGCCCGACCGACGAGACACGGCCCACGATCTCGTGGCCCGGCCCGAGCGGCAGCGTCGCCCCGCGATCGGCCACGCGGAAGAAGGTGCCGCCGCCCATGTCGTAACCGCCGTGCCAGAGGTGCACGTCCGAGTGGCAGACCCCGCAATGCGACACGTCGACCACCACCTCGGTGCCGGACGCGGCGGGGTCGGGCAACTCGACGCATTGCAGCGGCGCCCCGTGTTCCACGACGGCCCACATCTTCATGCTCGGTTTCCTCCGTTTTCCGAATCGTTGGCACAGTTCGGCCAGCGGGAACACGGCTTTTCGCCGGGCCTCACCGGCTGAGACCGCATCTCAACTTGCGAGAAGGACTGTTATCGCAACTTGACGTCCGGCGGGGCGGCCCGCACTGTGCGGCATGGCGACGTCCCCATCCTCCGCCGCGAGCCTTGCCGCCGCGACCCGGCGCCGCGCGCGCCGGCTGGCCGACGGCTTCGTGCAGGCTGCCGACGCCCCGGCGACCGTGCGCGCCTACGAGGCGGACTGGCGCGGCTTCGGTTCCTGGTGCGCCGCCCGCGAGATCCCGCCCTTGCCGACGGCGCCGGAGACGGTGGGCGAGTACCTGGCCGAACTCGGCGAAGGCTACGCACGGGCCACCTTGCGCCGCAAGGTGGCCGCCATCGCGCGCGCCTGCCGCCGCGCGGGACACCCGCTCGACACGCGACACCCCGCCATCCGCGACCTGCTGCGCGGCATCGGCCGGCTGCACGGCAGCCCGCCCAAGCGCGCGCAGGCGCTCACCACGGAGGAGATCGGGCGCCTGGTCGCCACCTGCGACACCGACCTGGCCGGCACGCGGGACCGCGCGCTGCTGTTGATCGGCTTTGCCGGGGCGCTGCGCCGCTCGGAACTCTGCGCGATCGAAGTCGCGCACCTGCGCTTCACCGCGAGCGGGTTGGAGCTGCTGCTGCCGCGCTCCAAGACGGATGCGGAGGGCGAGGGCGTGCGCCTCGGCATCCCGCGCGGACGGCACGAGGCCACTTGCCCGGTGCGCGCGCTGAAGCGCTGGCTGTCCCTGTCCGGCCTCGGGGGCGGGGCGGTGTTCCGCGGCGTTACCCGGCACGGCACGTTGCGCCCGGCCGCGCTGAGCGGCGAGGCCGTGCGTCTGATCGTGGCCCGGCACGCGCGCGCCGCCGGGCTGGAGGCGACGCGGCTGGAGCCGGTCTCGCCGCACGGCCTGCGCGCCGGCTTCATCACCACCGCTTACCGCAACGGCGTGGGCGACGAGGAGATCATGGGCCATAGCCGGCACCGCAGCCTCACCGTGATGCGCAGCTATGTGCGCCGCGCCAAGCTCGGAACGGCAAGTCCGGCGGGCAAGCTCGGCCTATGACGGGGCTGGCCGGCGCCGTCCGCGCGGCGGCGGAGAGCGGCGTGGGCTGGATCGCCGCGTTCAATCGCTGGCGCCGGCCGCGGACCGTCAACCCGTTCCTGGTCGGCGTGCACACCCCGCTGCCGGCCGAGCTCACCCTGGCCGACCTGCCCGTCAGCGGCCGGCTGCCGCCCGGCCTGCAGGGACGTTACCTCAAGATGGGTGCCAACCCGGTCCGCCCCGACCACCGCTCCCACTGGTTCCTCGGCGACGGCATGGTGCACGAGCTGACCCTGCCGGGCGCCGGGGCGCCGAGCTACCGCAACCGCTGGATCCGCTCGCGCCTGGCCGCCGCCGCCCTGGGCCGCCCCGCGGCGCCGGGGCCCCGCCGCGGCCGCAACGACACCGTCAACACCAACGTCGTCCCCATCGGCGGCCGGCCCTTCGCCGTGGTGGAGGCCGGCAGCTTCCCGGTCGAGCTCTCCCCCACGCCCGACGACCAGCGCTACAACCCGTTCGACGGCACGCTCGAAGGCGCCTTCAGCGGCCACCCACACCTCGATCCGCTCACCGGCGAGACCCACGCGATCGCCTATGACGGCAGCATCTGGGACGCGGTGCGCCACGTGGTGCTGTCGCCCGCCGGCCGCGTGGTGCGCGATCTCGCCATCCCCGTGCGCGACGGGCCGTGCATCCACGATTGCGCGCTCACCGCCCGGTTCGTCGTCGTGCTGGACCTTCCGGTCACCTTCTCCATGCGCGCCGTGCTGGCGGGCCGTGCGTTTCCGTTCCGGTGGAACCCGGCGCACCCCGCCCGCATCGGCCTGCTGCCGCGGACGGGCGGAGCCGCCGACATCGTGTGGTGCCCACTCGACCCGTGCTTCGTGTTTCATGTCGCCAACGCGTTCGAGGATGAGGCGGGCCGGGTGGTGATGGACGCGGTCGTCTACCCCCGCATGTTCGCCGGCGGGGAGGGCGAGCTCGATGCGCTGGGCCAACTCGAGCGCTGGACGATCGACCCGGCGCTTCGGACGGTCGATCGCCATGTGCTGGACCCGACCCCGCAGGAATTCCCCCGCATCGACGAGCGCCGCTGGGGCCAGCCGCACCGCTACGTCTACGGCGTGCAGGTCCCGCCGGACGGCAACACGCAGCTGCGCGGCGCCACCCGCATCTACCGGCACGACACCGCCACCGGCGAGCGCGAGGATAACGATTGGGGCGACGGGCATCTGCCGGGCGAGTTCGTATTCGTGCCCGACCCGTCAGTGTCCGACGAGGCCGCCGGCTGGCTGGTCGGCCTCGTCCTCAACGTGGCCGAGCGCACCACCGACTTCGCCGTGCTCGATGCCGGGCGGCTCGGCGACGGCCCGGTGGCGACCGTTCACCTGCCGCACGCGATCCCGCCGGGCTTTCACGGCAACTGGTTCGCCGCGTGAGCCTCAGAACGCCGCGATGCAGGCGACCCCGGCCACCATCAGCAGCCCGCCGACGATGCGGCCCAGCCCGGCCGCATGCACGTCGAACCCCATCCAGCCGAAATGATCCAGCGCGAGCGACGTCACGGTGGACGAGGTGACCACCAAGGCCACGAACACGCCGGCCCCGAGCTGGCCGGAGGCGACCACGGTGGCGAACAGGAAGGTGGTGCCGAACACCCCGCCCAGCCACGCCCACCACGGCGTCCGCGCCAGCGCCGCGCCGGTCGGCAGCCCACCGCCGAAGCACAGCGCCAATAGGCAGGACAGCGTCACGGTGACGCCTGCGACCATCAGGATGGCCCAGAGCGGGGTTTCCAGCGCCTTCTGCAGGCTGGAGTTGCTGCCCGACTGGAGTGCGCTGCCGATGCCCGCGGCAATCGCAAGAAGGAGAAAGACCGCTTTCATGGCATGGGCGCTCCGGAGGGCGGGGCATGGTGCCGACCGCCCCCCTTCTACCCGAGCCGGACCGCCGCCCCCCGATCACAAAGTGGTCGTGCCCGGCGGCAACGCCGGCGTCCGGCAGACGTTGGCGGCACCGACACAGATCGTGGCGGGGTCGATCGGCCAAGCTCATCGGAAAGGCCGAACCCCTTCATGAGTTCCGTTCGCGGCCGTTCGCTCCCATTCCAGCTCGTCGTGCTCTGCCTCGGCCTGCTGCTACCGACCCTGGCCTTCGTCGGCCTGCTGCTCTGGCGGCTGGCCGATTCAGAGGCGACCCGGGCCGACGAGCAGGTGTTGGTTTCCTCCCGCGCGCTCGCCACCGCGCTGGATCGCGAGATCGACGGCGTGCTGGCCACCTTGCAGGCACTGGCCACGTCGCCCAGCCTGCAATCCCGCGACCTCGGTGCCTTCTACGCGCAGATCAGCGAGGTGCATCGGGTCAACCACGTCCACATCGTGCTACGTGACCTGGACGGCCACGTGCTGCTGACCACCCGCGCGCCGCCCGGCACGACGGTTGTCGTGCCGCCGGCGCTGCGCGAGGCGGACCGGGTCGTGGTGGCGACCAACCGGCCGTTGGTCACGGACATGTTCAACGGCCCCACCACCGACGCGTCCGTGTTCCAGATCCTCGCCCGCCCGGTGCGCGTCGCCGACCAGCCGGCCTACATCCTGGGTGCCAGCCTGGAACCGGACTACCTCGCCAACGCGTTCCGGCGCGAGGGCCTGCCGCCAGCCTGGATCGGCAGCCTCGCCGACCGCAACCTCACCGTGGTCGCCCGCACCGCGGAGCAGGAGCGTTTCGTCGGCCAGCCCTCCTCCCCCGCGCTGCAGGAGCACGCGAAGGCGGCGTCGAGCGGCACCTATCGCGGCCTCAGCGTCGCCGGGGTGGACAGCCTGGTGGGCTTCACCCGGTCGGAGATGACGGGCTGGACGGCGTCGGTCAACGTCCCGGTCAGCATCGTCAACGCGCGGTTCCACCAGACGCTGAACCTCCTGCTGGCGTCCGGCGCGGTATTGACCCTGTTCGCCGGCGTGCTGACCGCCCTGGCGGGGCGGCGCATCATCGTGGCCACGCGCCGCCTGGCCACCGCGGCGGACGCGATCGGCGCCGGCCGATCGGTCGCACGGGTCGAGACGCCCATCGCGGAGATCAACCTGGTCGGCGACGCGCTGCACCGGGCTGCCGAGCATCTGGAGGAGCGCGCCCGCGAGCGCGACGCCGCCGAGGCCAGCGTCCGCGACAGCGAAGCACACCTGTCCGGTATCTTCGCCCAGACCGGCGCCGGGCTGGCGGAAGCCGAGCTGGACGGCACCATCATCAACACCAACGACCACTACTGCGCCCTGGTCGGCCGCAGCGCGGACGAGCTCCGCGGCATGCGGCTGAGCGACATCACCCACCCGGAGGATTCCGCCACCAACGACGCCATCTTCCGCCGCGTGCTCGAGGGCGACGGCCCCGTCACCGCCGAGAAGCGCTTCGTGCGCGGCGACGGCGTGGTCGTCTTCGTCGCCAACACGGTCAGCCTGATCACCGGGACCCGGCAGACGCTGCTCTCCGTCGCGATCGACATCTCCGAGCAAAAGCGCGTGGAGGCCGATCTGGCGGCCGCGCGCGACGCGGCGGAGGCGGCCAACCTGGCGAAGTCGAACTTCATCGCCAACATGAGCCATGAGCTGCGCACGCCGCTTTCCGCCATCATCGGCTACAGCGAGATGCTGAAGGAGGAGGTGGCCGACGGCACCGATCTGGCGGCGCTCGAAACCGACCTCGGCAAGATCGAGAGCAACGCCCGCCACCTGCTCGGGCTGATCAACGACGTGCTCGACCTCAGCAAGATCGAGAGCGGCAAGATGGAGGTGTTCGCCGAGACCTTCGCCGTGGAGCCCATGCTGCGCGACGTGGCCGCCACCGTGGACGGGCTGGTGCGCAAGAAGAACAACCAACTCGAGCTTCAGCTCGGCAGCGGGCTCGGCACCATGCATTCGGACGTGATCAAGATCCGCCAGGTGCTGCTCAACCTACTCAGCAATGCGGCCAAGTTCAGCGAGAACGAGACCGTCACCCTGTCCGCCACGCGGGAGGCGGACACCCTGGTGTTCAGCGTGCGGGACCGCGGCATCGGCATGTCGGAGGAGCAGCTCGCCAAGCTGTTCCAGCGCTTCAGCCAGGCCGACGCATCCACCACGCGGCGCTTTGGCGGCACCGGACTGGGCCTGTCGATCACCAAGGCGTTCACCACCATGCTCGACGGCGCCATCGACGTCTCCAGCCAGCCCGGCGAAGGCAGCTGCTTCACCCTCCGCATCCCCGCCCACCGTGCGCCCGACGCGGCCACGCCGGACGCCGCGGCGCACGACGTCGCCGTGCCGGACGCGCTGCCCCAGGACGTCGTGCTCATCATCGACGATGACCCGGCCCAGCGCGACATCATGCGCCGCTTTCTCGAGCGCGAGGGCTTCGCGGCCCACGCCGCCGCCGACGGCGTCAGCGGGCTCGACCTGGCGCGGAGGCTGCGGCCGCGCGCGATCCTGCTCGACGTGACCATGCCGGGCCTCGACGGCTGGTCCGTGCTGCGCCGGCTCAAGGCCGATGCGGAGCTGGCGTCGATCCCCGTCATCATGGTGACGTTCATCCATGATAACGGCCTGTCCGCCGCACTGGGCGCTGAGGACCACATCACCAAGCCGGTCCGCTGGGACGCATTCCGCAAGACCATGGACCGTTTCCGCGACCGCGACGGCGACGTGCTGATCGTCGACGACAACGAGGACGCGCGGTTGCAGATGCGGGCCGCGCTGGAGCGCGACGGCTGGACGGTCAGCGAGGCCGCCAATGGGCAGGAGGCGCTGGAGCAGGTCGCGCATCACCTGCCGCGCGTCGTCCTGCTCGACCTGGAGATGCCGGTGATGGACGGGTTCGCCTTCCTGCGAGCCTTTCACGAACGGCCGGGCTGCCATGACATTCCGGTAGTGGTTGTCACCGCGCGCGACCTGTCCCGCGCCGACCGCGACGCGCTGGAGGGCGCAAGCACGGTCATCAGCAAGGCCGACGGCATGCGCAAGCTCGCCGCGAACGTGCTCGCGGCGACGCAACCTCATACATAAACGCATAAGTCATAGAACGTTGGCCCAAGTGTTCGGCGAGCCGTGGAACGTCTAACTGTCTGGCCATCATGAAGCTTCAATGCATCGATCGGGCGATCCCGACCTCCGCCCTGCCCTTCGGCGTCTGCCCCTGTTGCGAAACCGTCTCGGACGAACGCAAATCCACCCCGCTCGACCTGCTCTACAGCACCGGCCAGGTCTTCACCGCGCTGGGCCTCTGCTGGATGGTCCACTGCTTCGTCTGAGCCGTCTCGCGCGTATCCCATTCGTCTGGTATGAGGCCGGCGCCTAGGGCTGTCCTGCCACCATGGATCTCCTCGCCTCCCTCAGCGTGTTCGTCCGTGTCGCCGAGACGGGGTCGTTCTCCGCGGTTGCGCGCGAGCGCGGGGTGACCCAGCCGGCGATCTCCCGCCAGATCGCCGCGCTGGAAGAACATCTGGGCGCCCGGCTGGTGCACCGCACCACCCGCAATGTCGGGCTGACCGAAGACGGCCGCGACTTCCTTGGCCCCGCGCAGGTGGTGCTCGGTTCGCTCGAGGAGGCCGAGGCCGCGGTCGGCTCGCGCCATGCCGGCATCGGCGGCTCCGTGCGGGTCAGCGCGTCGGTGGTGTTCGGCCGCGTGATCATCGCGCCGCGAATCCACAACCTGCTGCATCGACACCCCGGCCTCCTGATCGACCTGGTGGTGGACGACCCCAGCCGCGACCTCGTGCATGACGGGATCGACCTGGCGGTGCGCTCCGGCGCGCTGGCCAGCGACAGCTCCTACGTCGCGCGGCGGATCGGCGCGTTCTCCGAGATCATCGTGGGCGCCCCGGCCTATCTCGACGCGCATCGCCCGCTGGAGCGGCCGGAGGACCTCGCCGCGCACCAGTGCATCCTGGACGACCGCGCGGCCCAGCGGGAGACCTGGACTCTGCACGGCCCCGACGGCCCGGTGGACATCCATGTCACCGGCCGCTTCCGCACCGACAGCTCGGACGCCAAGCGGGAGGCCGCGCTGGCCGGGCTGGGGCTGGCGACGTTGTCGGAGCTGCTTATACGCAACGAGATCCGCACGGGCGCATTGCGGCCGGTGCTGCCGCAATGGCAGTTCGCCCCCGTGCCGATCCATGCGATCTACCCGTCGCGCCGCAACCTGGCGCCGCGCGTCCGGGTGGTGCTCGACTTCCTGGTCGAGCAGCTGGTGGGCGACCCCCTCTTTTCGGACCTGTCCCGCCCATGAGCGCCCTTCCAGTCGCCGTGCTGACCGGGTCGACGAGCGGCATCGGCCGCTTCATCGCGCGCGGCCTGGCAACGGCCGGGTTCCACCTGGTGCTGCCGGTGCGCGATGCCGCCAAGGGCGAGGCGCTGCGGGAGTGGCTGGGCGCGGCCGCCGCCGTCGAGCTGGTCCCGGCCGACCTGTCGCTGCTGGCGGACGTGCGCCGGGCCGCGCGGGCGATCGGCGAGCGGCACGGGTCGGTGGCGCTGCTGGTCAACAATGCCGGCGTGTTCCGCGCCCGGCGCGAGCGTACGGCGGAAGGCCACGAGATGGTGCTGGCCGTCAATCACCTGGCGCCGCATTTGCTGACCCGGGAGCTGCTGCCCGCGCTGCTGGCCGGCGCACCGGCGCGGATCGTGACGGTGGGTTCCTCCACCTCCGACCGCGCCCGCATCGACCCTGACCGGCTGGAGCTCGAGCGTGGCTGGTCCATGACGGGGGCGTATGCGCAGTCCAAGCTCGCGGTCATGATGTCCACCTTCGAGACCGCCCGCCGCCTGTCCGGCACCGGCGTGGTCGCCAACGTGGTGCATCCCGGCGCCGTCGCCACCAGCCTGGTCCGCAGTGGCGGCCCCATCGGCCTGGCTTGGCGACTCATGGCGCCGTTCATCCGCACGGAGGAGCAGGGCGCCGCGCCGCCGCTGCACGTGGCGCTGTCGCCCGAGCTGGCCCGCACCACCGGGCGCTACTTCAAGAACCGCGCCCCCGTCGCCCCCAACAAGCGCGCCGGCGACCCGGTGTTGCTCCGCCGCGTGTGGGACGCCACGGAGCAGCTGGTCGGATCAGGGCCACCAGGCCGGCCGCCGGCGTAGCAGCCACATCTGCAAGCTCCACCGTCGCGACTCCGCGTCGAAGCTGCCATGCGCGCCGGAGGCGTGGGCGGAGGGGGCGAACAAGGTGGGCTCGCGCATCCGGCCCGTCACGTCGTCCTGCGTGAGCTGCCCGTCTATGCCGAGCCGGCCGATCGCGCGGTTGACCAGGCCCGGCACCAGCCGCGATGCCAGCGAGAACAGCACGGTGATGCCGCTGACCCGGATCTCGCGATAGCGCCTTGTCGCGGCAAGCACGACGGCGTCGGCCACGATCTCCGGCTGGTAGACCGGCTTGGCCGGCCGCGGCGAGCCCGGCAGGTATGACGGCGCATGGGCGAAGAACGGCGTGTTGACCGCCGGCGGGTAGATCGTCGTCAGCACGACACGCGAGCCGTCCCCCTCCAGCTCATGCCGCACGGAGTCGGTGAAGCCGCGCACCGCGTGCTTGGCCCCCGAGTAGGAGGACAGGAACGGCAACCCGCCGAATGCGATCGCCGAACACAGGTTGATGACCGTGCCGGCATCCCGCGGCACCAGCCGCTGCAGCGCCACCCGCGTCCCATTGACCGTGCCGAGATACGTCACCGCCGTGACCCGGTGGAACTCGGCCGCGCTCACGTCGAGGAAGCGGCCATACACGCCGTTGCCGGCGCCGTTCACCCAAACGTCGAACGGGCCCAGCGCCGTCTCCAGCGCCGCCGCCGCCGCTTCCAGCGCCACCGGGTCGGACACGTCGGCCACGGCGAGGGCGGCCACCACGCCGGCGGCCGTCAGCTCGGCCACGATGGACCGCAGCCCAGCCGGCCCCCGCGCGATCACGCCGACCGACCAACCCGCCGCGCCGAACGCCGCCGCCGTCGCCCGCCCGATGCCGGACGACCCGCCGGTGATCACAACCGTTCCCATTCGGGCCGTGTGTAGGCGGCGGACCTTTCCAACGCCACCCCGGCCGGTGTAGCGCCGGCCCATGCCGCCCGGCCCGCACGATGTCGCCGCCCTTCTGATGGTCCGCAACGAGCAGGCGATCCTCGCCGGCGCGATCGGCCACCTGCTCCACCGCGTCGGCGTCCGGCGGATCTACGTCGTCGATAACGGCTCGACCGACGGCACCCCTGCCCTACTGCGCCGCATCGCCGCCGGAACCGGGCGCCTCCATGTGATCGAGGAGCCCGGCGAGTTCCGTCAGGACGAGGTGCTGACCGGCCTGGCCCGGCAAGCGGCCGCCGACGGCTTCGGCTGGGTGTTGCCCGCCGATGCCGACGAGTTCCTGTGGCTTCGGCCCGGCGCCTCGCTCGCGGCGCTGTGCCGGGACGAGGCGGTCGGCGGCTACCGGGTGCCGGTCTGCAACTTCATGCAGGCCCGGCCGGTGCGGCGGGACGGGATGGGCGCGCTGCTGACCATGCTGGTGGCGGCGGTCCCGGTCGGCTCGGCCGCCGATGCGCGGGTCCGGGTCGGGTCGGGCGAGATCCCGTTCGTGCGCAGCAACTACCCCACCAAGCTCCTGCTCCGGACGGCGCCCTCGCTGCGGCTCACCTTCGGGCACCACGACGCGGCGGGCACGGCGGGCCCGCTGATCGACTTGGCAGCCGGCGAGTTGCTGCATGCGCCGATCCGTTCGCCGGGCTGCCTGCGCCGGCGGATGGCCGCGGCGCGCCGGGTCGAGCACGTGACGCCCGAACCGGGGCAGAGCTGGCACCTGAAACGCCTGCTGCCGATGGACGACGCCGAGCTGGCGCAGGAATGGCGGGCCAACAGCTTCTCGCCGTTGCACCCGGTGCGGGCGGGCCAGACGCGATGGGACACGCGGCTGAGCCACATCGCGGTCCGGCAGCTCGGCTTCGCGCGCCGATACGCGGGTTAGGCCCGGCTCAGCCGAGCCGGCAGGTGTGGAAGCGGCCCGCCTGCATGATCGCCGGCATGCCGCCGCCCGCGAGCACGGCGAGGTCGTCCAGCGGGTTGCCGTCCAGCACCAGTAGGTCGGCATGCGCACCCGGCCGCAGCGTGCCGAGCGTGCCCTCCGTGCGCGTGACCTGCGCGCCCACGGTGGTGGCGGAGCGGATGATGTCCAGGTTGCTCAGCACCTCGCGGCGCAGCAGGAATTCGCGGCCCTGGTCCACCTGCAACTCGCCGAGCAGGTCGCTGCCATAGGCAACCGGCACCCCGGCGCGCTGGCAGATCTCCAGCGAGCGGAGGCCGCCATCGATGACCAAGTCGTTCTTGGCCAGCATGTCTCCCGTCATGCCGAACTCGGCCGCACGCTCGCGCATGGCGTAGTAGGCGACCAGGTTGGCGACCAGGAACATGCCCTTCTCGGCCATGAGCCGGGCCGATGCGTCGTCGATCAGGTTGCCGTGCTCGATCGTGCGCACCCCGGCTGCCGCGGCGCGGGCGATGGCTTCCGGCGTGTAAGCGTGGGCGCAGACGTATCGCCCGAAGGCGCGCGCCTCCTCCACCGCGGCCGCGACCTCGCCATCCGAGAACTGCAACGAGTCCAGCGGGTCGTATGGCGACGCGACCCCGCCGGACATCATGATCTTCACCTGGTCGGCGCCCTGCCGCATCTGCTCGCGGACGGATTTGCGCACCTCGCTGACCCCGTCCGACACGCACATGGAGAACGCCATGGCGTTGCAGCAATGGCAGCGCCGGCCCCACACGTCCGTGCGGCGCCGCGGGTCCGAATGCCCGCCGGTCGGGCCGATCGCCTGCCCGGCGATGAACAAGCGCGGCCCCACGATCGATCCCTCGTCGACCGCCTGTTTGATGCCCCAATCCGCGCCGCCGGTGTCGCGCACGGTCGTGAAGCCGCGATCCAACATGCCGCGCATCGAAGCCGCCGCGCGCGCCGTGCCGAGCGTGAGCGGCACCGATTCCAGCGCCCGCGTGTTGACCGCCGTCAGCATGACGTGGACATGGCTGTCGATCAGCCCGGGCATCACCACCCGCCCGCCGCAATCGACCACCGTCGCGCCGCCGGGCGCCAGCGTCTCGCCGACTTCCTGCACGCGGCCATCGGCGATGCGCAGCTGCATCCCCGGCTGGACCACGCCGGCCTCCGGCTCGAGCAGGGAAAGGTTACGGAGGAAATAGTCCATGTCGACTCCGAGTCGTTACCGATCCCGCGCGACCGATCCGATCCCGACCTTTCCACGGACCCTTCCGACCTGCAACAGATCGCAAGCCGCATGGCGAACGGGAGAAAGCGGATGGCGTCGGATCGGACGGAGCAGGCAGAGCGTTCGGGGACCACCCCCAATCCGCTGCTGGTCCTGGCCGAGCATGCCGCGGGCTGGCGTGGCCGGACGCTGCCGCCTGGGCTGGAACACCATGCCCGCCGCGCCCTGATCGATTGGGTTGCCGCCCTCCTGCCCGGCTGCCGCCAACCGCCCGTCACGCTGCTGGCCGCCGCGCTGGCGTCCGAGCGCGGCACGGGCGGCGCCATCGCCTACCCGACCGGCCACCCGGGCGGCCTCCGGCACGCCGCCCTGCTCAACGGCGTCGCCAGCCACACGGTCGAGTTCGACGACATCCATCGCGACTCCGGCTACCACCCGGGCAGCCCGGTGATCGCCGCAGCGCTCGCCGCCGCGCAGGACAGGGGCGCGGGCATGGCCGACCTGCTGCGGGCCGTCATCGCCGGCTACGAGGTTTCGTGCCGCATCGGGCTGGCGGTGCAGCCGAGCCACTACCGCATGTGGCACACCACCGGCACCGTCGGCACGTTCGGCGCCGCCGCCGCAGTAGCCGTGCTGCTCCGCTGCGACGCCGCGCAGACGGCCCACGCCCTGGCCACGGCGGCGACGATGGCAGGCGGGCTGCAACAGGCCTTCCGCGGCGACGGCATGAGCAAGCCGCTGCATGCCGGGCACGCCGCGGATGCCGGCACCCTCGCCGCCATGGCCGCCGCCGCCGGCGTGACCGGGGCACTGGACGTGCTGCACGGCCCCGCCGGCTTCGCGGCGGCGACCAGCGAGGACACCGGCAAGTGGGACCGCGCGCTGGCCGGCCTCGGCAAGGAGTGGGCGATCGCGGCGATCACGATCAAGAACCATGGCTGCTGCGGCCACATCTTCCCCGCGCTCGACGCCCTGCTCGCCCTACGCGCCGCGCACCCGTTCGGCCCGGCCGACGTCGAACACATTGCCGTCGCCGGCTACGGCGCCACCGCGACGGTCTGCGACCGTCCCCACGCCCGCACGGAACCGGATTGCCGCTTCAGCACGCAGTATTGCGTCGCCGCTCTGCTGCATCTCGGCGGCGTCCGCCTGGCCGCCTTTACGCCCGCCCATCGGGCCGACCCGGCGATGCACGCGACCATGGCCCGCGTGTCGGTCAGCGCCGCCCCCGACCTCGCCGACGCCTACCCCGCCCGCCGCCCCGCGCGCGTCACGCTCACGCTTCGGGACGGCCGCGTGCTCGAACACTTCCAGCCGACCCGCAAGGGCGACCCGGACCTGCCGCTGAGCGACCCGGAGCTGGACGCGAAATTCCTCGAACTCGCCGGCCCCGCCATGCGGGACGACCCGGCGAACCTGCTCGCGGCCCTGCGCACCGGCGACGCGCTGCCCGGCGCGATCCCGCTCCGCGGGGCCGCCTGACCGATGGCGGAGGGCGCCAACCGCACCATCCGGCGCGTCTTCGAGGTGCTGGACTACCTCGACGGGCGGAACCGCCCGGTCCGCCTCAAGGACGTCACCGCCGATCTCGGCTACCCCGTCTCCTCGGCCAGCGACGTGCTGAAGAGCCTGGTCGTGCTGGGCTATCTCAACTTCGACCGCGACACGATGAGCTACACGCTGACCGCGCGCGTCACCACGCTCGGCACCCGCCTGAACGACGCGCTGTGGCAGGACCGGCCGCTGATGGCGGCGCTGGAACGGCTGCACGCGCTGACCGGCGGCACCACCGGGCTCGGCGTGCAGAGCGACGTCTACGCGCAGTACATCACCGTCATCCACGCCGCCGAACCCGCGAGCTACCAGCTCCGCGCCGGCGCGATCCGTCCGCTGACGCGCTGCGGCATCGGCTGGGCATTGCTGAGCCTGCGCGACGACGACGAGATCGAGCGGTTGCGCCGCCGGGTCAATGCCAAGGAGACCGACCCGGCGCAGCAGGTCGGGGCGGAAGCGCTGACCGAAAGCATCCGAACGGTGCGCCGGCGCGGCTACGCGTTCTCGCGCCACACCTGGCACCCCGGCGTCGGCATCATCGCCATGCCGGTGCCGCACCCGGTGGGCGGACGCTGGTGCGCGCTGGGTGCGGCCGGGTCGGTTGACGAGCTGGACCGGGCGGAGCGGGCGATCGCGGCCGAGCTGCGCGCCGCCGTGCGCGACCTTTCGCCATCGCGAAAATCGTGAGTGGGCGGTGCAGGGTCTAGGCTCGGCCCCCGCCGTGCGCCTAACCTCGACCAAATGCCGGCGAACCAGGCCGGACAGGGAGGATGCTCGATGACCCCAACCCCGATGCGCGCCGTTCTCGCCGCCGCGCTGCTGGCGTTCGCGATGCCCGCGATGGCGGCGGACGCGCCGGCCGAGATCAAGATCGGCACGCTCTACGCCGGGTCCGGCCAGCTCGCGAGCGCGTCCGTGCCGCTGCACGTGGCGCTGGAATGGTGGGCAGACGGCATCAACAAGAGCGGCGGCGCGTTCGTCAAAGGCTTCGGCAAGAAGATCCCGGTCCGGCTGGTCTCCTACGACGACCAGAGCTCGCCATCCCTGGCCGCGAACCTGACCAACCAGCTCATCACCCAGGACAAGGTCGACATCCTGCTCTCGGACTCGACCTCGGTCATGACCGCGTCCTCCGTGCCGGTGGCGCGCGACCACAAGCAGCTCCTGTTCGACGTGACCGGCAGCAGCCCCAACTTCTTCTCGCCGGACAACCCCTACATCGTCCTGCTCGGCCTGGCCGCGACCGACCGCTACCCAAAATCGATCGCCGACTTCGTGGGCCAGATGCCCAAGCTCGGCATCAAGACGGTGGCCCTGCTCTACAACACCGCCGACTACACCGCCTTTCAGGCCGCCGCCGTCCGCAAGGCGGTGCAGGCCAACAAGGACCTCAAGCTGGTGTTCGACCGCGGCGTGCCGGCCAACACCACCGACTACACGCTGCTGGTCAACAACGTGGAAGCCGCCAAGCCGGACGCGCTGCTCGAGTTCGGCTACCCCGCCAACGAGATCGCCTTCCTGCACGCCATGCAGGATAACGGCAGCAAGTTCCCGTTCCTGTTCACCGGCTATGGGCTCACCGAGCTGACGCTGATGAAGACCAACGGCGTCAGCGACCAGCTCGCTTACAGCTACGCGCTCGCCAGCCCGGCCTTCTACGAGTTCAAGGTCAATTACGGCCTCGACCTCGACCATTTCCGCGAAGCCTTCGAGCATTGGGTGACGGAGAAGAAGCTGCCGGGCGTCGAGTTCGGCTTCAACGCGCTGGCCGGCTACCAGGCCGGGCTGGTGATCGAGCGGACGCTGGCAGAGGCGAACAACCTCGAGCAGCTCGAGCTGCGCCGCGCGGTGTTCACCCTTTCCGGCACCATGAACACGCTGGCCGGCCCGTTCGTGCTCGCGCCGGACGGCTCGCAGAGCGGCGAGATCCTGCCATTGGCGCAGATGGTGCCGGGCACCGATCTGGTCGGGCAGTACAAGCTCAACATCGTCTGGCCGGAGGATCTGGCGACGGCCAAGCCGGTCTATCCCGCCCCCTGATCGATGCTCGCCTACGCGCTCGCCACGGGGGTCATCTTCGGGCTGTATTACGCGCTGGTCGGCGTGGGCATGAACCTGGTGTTCGGGGTCATGCGCATCGTCAACCTGGCGCATGGCGACTTCATCATGCTGGGCGCGTTCGCCGCGTTCTGGCTGTTGCGCGGGCTGGGGCTGCCAGCGCCGGTGGTGGTGGCGATCAGCTTCGTCGCGTTCTTCCTCCTCGCGCTGCCGCTCTACTACCTGCTGGTGCCGCGGCTGTTCCGGTCGCGGGAGCCGGAGATGCTGTCGTTGATCCTGTTCTTCGGGCTTAGCCAGGTCATCGAAGCGCTGGTCTCGACCTTGTTCGGCAACACGGAGCGGTCCATCCCGAGCCGGCTGCTCGGCGGCGGCCCGGTGCCGCTGCTGGGCCAGACCATCCCCTATGCCTGGGCCTATACCGGCTGCGTCTCCGTGCTCATGCTCGTCGGCGTCTACATCTACCTGTATCGCACTCGGCTCGGCCGGCAGACGCGGGCGATCATGGCGCAGCGTGAGGAAGCGCTGGCGATCGGCATCGACATCCATTGTATCTCGGCGGTCGCGTTCGGCGTCGGCGCCGGGCTGGCGGCCGTGGCGGGCGTGTTCGCGCCGTTCATGCTGGGCAGCTTCACCCCGTCGCTCGGCATCCCGCTGGACCTCACCGCCTTTGCCGTCATCATCATCGGCTCGCTCGGCAACCCGCTCGGCACCGTGCTGGGCGGGATCATCTTCGGGGTCTCGCTCATGCTGATGCGGACCTATCTGAGCTCGTTTGCGGACCTTCTGCCCAACCTGGTGCTGATCGGCGTGCTGCTGGTCAAACCGACCGGGCTGCTCGGCCGCAAGGTGCGTCATGCGTAGGGCGTTCGCGCGCGACGTGCTGCTCGTGATCGTGCCGGTGCTGGCGTTGTTCGCCGCCCTGCCGTTCGTCTACGATAACGGGCTGCTGCTGCTGAACTTCGTGGTGTTCCTGGTGCTGGCCCAAGGGCTGAACCTCACCTACGGCTTCTGCGGCTACCTGCCGTTCGGCTATGTCGGCTTCTTCGGTGCCGGCGCCTACGGCTTCGCCACGCTGGTCATGCTGGTGCAGGCGCCGCCCGGGCTGGCCATCCTTGGCGGCGGCGTGGCGGCGGTGCTGGTCGGGCTGCTGCTGGCGCCCTTGCTGCGGCTGCAGGGCGCCTATTTCGGCCTGGCTAGCCTGGCCGCGGCACAGGTGCTGCTGCACCTCATCGGCAATCCGAGCCTCGGCGACGTGACCGGCGGGCCCTATGGCGTGCGCCTCTCCACCCCGTATGCGCCGACCACGACCTACGTGCTGGCGCTCGGCGTGCTGACGCTGACGATGGGGCTGGTGGCGTTCCTGCGGCACTCGCGCTTCGGGCTGCAGTTACAAGCCGCGCGGGACAACCCGATCGCCGCCGCCATGGCCGGGATCGACATCGTGCGCGGGCGCTTGCTGGTCTGGCTGGCGAGCGCGGCGGCGGCCGGACTGATCGGCGCGATCTTCGCCTGGCGGGCGTCGACCTTCTTCCCCGAAGCGGTGTTCGACCTGAACTTCAGCATCTTCGCCATCGTGTTCACCCTGTTCGGCGGCGCCGGCACCCTGGCGGGGCCGGTGATCGGCGTGCTGCTGCTGTATGGGCTCTACAACCTGATCGGCGTGTCGGCGCCGCAGTGTTTCCAGCTGGGATTCGGCGTGCTGATCATGGCGCTGGTGCTGTTTTTCCCCGAAGGCCTGGCCGCCCTGCCCCGCCAACTCCGGAGGCTGCGGCATGGCTGAGCCGCCCCTCCTCGCCGCGACCGGCATCGTCAAGCGATTTGGCGGCTTCCAGGCGCTGGGCGGGATCGACCTGGAGGTTCGCGCCGGCGAGATCGTCGGGCTGATCGGGCCCAACGGATCCGGCAAGACGACGCTGATCAACGTGGTGAGCGGCCTGCTGCTCGCCGATGCGGGCGAGGTGACGGTGGCGGGTGCGTCCGTCGCGGCGCTGCCGGCGCATCGTCGGGCGGCGCGCGGCATCAACCGGACGTTCCAGGTGCCCAAGCCGTTCGCGAGCCTCACCGTGCGGCAGAACCTGGAAGTCGCCGTGCAGGCGTCCGGCGAAGCCGCCGACCTCGACGCGCTGCTCGACTCCGTGGAGCTCGGCTCCGCCCGGCACCGCCGCGCCGGCGAGCTGACCAGCGTGCAGCAGAAGATGCTGGACCTCGCCCGCGCCCTGGCGACGCGGCCCCGCCTGCTGCTGGTCGACGAGCTCGCCTGCGGCCTCAATCCAACCGAACTCGAGCGCATCGCCGCCCGCCTGCGCGCGCTGGCGGAGGAGGGCATGGGGCTGGTGGTGGTCGAGCACCTCATGTCGTTCATCGACCGCATCACCCACCGCGTGGTGGTGATGAACGCCGGCAAGGCGATCTTCCGCGGCGCCATGCGCGACGCGGTGCAAGACCCCGACGTCGTCGAAGTGTTCCTGGGCGCGCCGGAGCCCGCGGCATGAGCCTGCTGGAAACGAACGGGCTCGAGAGCGGCTACGGCAACATCAAGGTGCTCTGGGGCATCGACCTGGCGGTGGCCGCCAACGAGACGGTGGTGCTGCTCGGCCCCAACGGCGCCGGCAAGACCACGCTGCTGAAATGCCTCGTCGGCCTGCTGCCGGCGCAGGCCGGGACCATCCGGTTCGCGGGCACGGACATCTCCCGCCTATCGCCCCGCGCACGGGTGCGGCTCGGGCTGAGCTACATGTCCGAGCTCGGTGTCTTCCCCGATCTCTCGGTGGCCGAGAACCTCGATCTCGGCGCGCTGTTCGTGGACCGCGCCGTGGCCCGGCGGCGGCGGGCCGAACTCTACGCCCTGTTCCCGATCCTGACGGAGAAGCGCAACCAGCCGGCCTCGGGCCTGTCGGGCGGACAGCGCAAGATGTTGGGCGTGGCCAAGGCGCTGGCGGCGGAGCCGAAACTGCTGGTGATGGACGAGCCGTCGGCCGGGCTGTCACCGTTGATGGTTTCCACCGTGATCGACTCGCTGGCGACGCTGCGGAACGGCGGGTTGTCGCTGCTGATCGCCGAGCAGAACGTCAAGTTCCTCGGCCTCGGCGACCGCGTCTTTACCGTGGAGGGCGGCCGGATCGCCTTTGGCGGCACGCCGGCCGAGATCCAGGCCGATGACGGCCTGCGCCGCGCTTATTTCGGGTTAGGGGTCTAGCCATGCAGCCGCTCGCCAAGCTTCCACTCGAGGGCATCACCGTCGTCGAGATCGCACAAAACCTGGCCGGCCCCTACGCGGCCGAGATCCTGGGGACGCTCGGCGCCGACGTGATCAAGGTCGAGCGACCCGGCGGCGACGACGCCCGCGGCTGGGGTCCGCCCTTCACCAACGGCGCCGGCACCACCTTCCATGCCGTGAACCGCAACAAGCGCGTCGTCACCCTCGACCTCAAGCAGCCGGCGGACTGCGACCGGCTGCGCGCCCTGATCGCGGATGCCGACGTGCTGGTGCAGAATCTCCGCCCCGGCGCGCTGGACGCGCTGGGCTTCGACGCGGCGAGCCTGCGCGCCACCCATCCCCGGCTGGTGTATTGCTCGCTCTGGGCGTTCGGCGCCGTGGGCCCGATGCGGCTGGAGCCGGGCTACGAGCCGATGGTGCAGGCCTTCTCCGGCCTGTTCGGGCTCAATGGCTGCGCCGACGGGCCGCCGTCCCGCGTCGGCGTGCAGGTGCTGGACCTCGGCTCCGGCCTGTGGGCGGCGCTGGGCTGCATCGCCGCGCTGTTCCGCCGGGTGCAGACCGGCGAGGGCGCGGTGGTGGACGCCTCGTTGCTGGAAACCGCGCTGGGCTGGATGAGCGTGCCGTTCGCCGCCTTCTCGCAAAGCGGTGTGGTGCCGACGCGCGACCGCACCGGCAACCCCAAGGTGGTCGTGTTCGGCGCGCTGCCGACTGCGGACCGGGAGTTGGTGGTCGCCGCCGCCAACGATCGGCTGTTCGCCAAACTGGCGACGGTGCTCGGCCGGCCGGAATGGGCGAGCGAGCCGCGCTACCGGACCAATGCGGACCGGGTCGCCCACAAGGACGAGATCATGGACGCCTGCGGCGCCATCATGGTGCAGGAGTCGTCCGCCCATTGGGCCGAGCGGTTCCGCACCGCGGGCGTGCCGTTCGCGCCCATCAATGACCTGAGCGCCCTGCTGACCGACCCGCAGGTCGCCGCCCTTGGCATGCTGCAGACAGTGCCGGGGCTCGACATCCAGACGATCGGCCTGCCCCTCAGCTTCGACGGCGTCCGCCCGCCCATGCGCACGGCCGCACCGCCGCTGGCGCCCCTCGATGGTCAGCCCCTCGATGGTCAGGCCCGTGACGTTCAGCCCTGACCTGCTCGCCGGCCGGCACGCCCTGGTCACCGGCGGCGGCACCGGCCTCGGCCGCGCCATCGGCGAGCGGTACTTGGCGCTCGGCGCGTCCCTGGTGATCTGCGGCCGCCGGGTCCCGGTGCTGGAGCAGACCGCCGCGGACATGCGCGCCGCCCGACCCGGCGCCGACGTCACGGCGATCGGCTGCGACATCCGGGACCCCGCCGCCGTGGAGGCGATGCTGGACACGATCTGGCAGCGTCGTCCGCTCGACATCCTCGTCAACAACGCGGCCGGCAACTTCCTGGCGCAGAGCCACCGCCTGTCCGTCCGCGCCGTCGATGCCGTGCTCGGCATCGTGCTGCACGGGTCCGCCTACTGCACGCTGGGCTGCGGCCGGCGCTGGATCGCGGCGGGGCGGGGCGGGACGGTGCTGTCGATCCTGACCTTATCGGCGCTGTCCGGCGCCGCCTTCACCGTGCCATCCGCCATGGCAAAGGCCGGCGTGCTGGCGATGACGCGTTCGCTGGCGCTGGAATGGGGGCCGCACGGCATCCGCTGCAATGCGATCGCGCCCGGGCAATTTCCGACGGCCGGCGCGGCCGCCGGGCTATCCCCCGCCGCCTTGGGCAAACCGGCGCCGGAACGCATGGTCCCGCTCGGCCGGGTCGGCGAACACCGGGAGCTGACGGATGCTTGCAGCTTCCTGGTATCCGACCTCGCCTCCTACGTCACCGGGGCATGCTTGGCCGTCGATGGCGGCAAACGCTTCCTGTCCGGCGCCGCACAGAACGACACCGCCACCCTGCTCGGCTGGAGCGACGCCCAATGGGATGCGCTGCGAGCCCCGCGCTGAGGCGGCGCTACCGGCAGCGTCGTCGAACGGGCCGCCGATGGCGGGCGTGACGTCCGGGCGGACCGGGGTAGAGTTGTTTCGATAGCGCGGCGCCCCGCGCCATGTACAAGGGAATGCCGCCTTGCCCGACACGCCGTCTCGTTCGACCCCGCCTCGTTCCACGCCGCCTGCCTCGTCGCTGCCCGCCTCGTCGCGGCCTGCCTCGCCGCTGGCCGGCCTGGCCGTCATCGCCGTTGTCGCCGGCGGCCTTGCCGGCGCCTTCGCGTATGCCGCGGGCTGGCTGTCGCCGCAGCGCCTGACCCCGGCGGAGGTGGTCGACGCGCTGGCCCCGCCCGGCGGTCCGGCGCTGGGGCATCGCCGCAACCACGCCAAGGGGCTGTGCTTCACCGGCACGTTCGAGGCGTCGGGCGCCGGGTCGGCCCTGTCGCGCGCGAGCCTGCTGGCGGCCGGCGCCTACCCGGTGGTCGGGCGCTTCAACCTCGCCGGCCCCGACCCCACCGCGGGCGACGATACCGGGCGGGTGCGCGGCCTGTCCTTGCAGATCAAGGGGCCCGGCGGCGCGGAATGGCGCACCGCCATGATCATCCCGCCCGTCTTTCCCGTCGCGACGCCGGCCGCCTTCTACGCGCTGTTGATCGCGTCCGCCAGCAAGGACGCGGGCGCCATGCCGGCCTTTGCCGCCGCGCACCCGGAGATCGCGGGCTTCGGCCAATGGGCCAAGACCGCGCCCTGGACCCCCTCCTACGCGCAGAACCAGTTCAACAGCCTCAACAGCTTTCGCGCCACCGCGGCCGATGGCCGGGTCAGCACGGTGCGCTGGTCGGTGGTTCCCACCGTGCCGGTCGAGAGCGTCGAGCCGGCCGAGCTGGCGGCCCGCGGCCCCAACGCGCTGGACGACGAGTTGCGCACCCGCCTGGCCGCTGGCCCGGTCCGCTACACCCTGCGCTTCACCGTTGCCGAGCCCGGCGACCCCACCGCCGACCCTTCCGCCGCCTGGCCTGCGAGCCGCCGCACCGTTGATGCCGGCACGCTGGTCGTGCAGCGCCTGGAGCCGGAGGCGGACGGGCCGTGCCGCGACATCAATTACGACCCCACCGTGCTGCCGGAGGGCATGTCGACCAGCGACGACCCGTTCCCTGCCGCCCGCTCGGCCGCCTACGCCGTGTCCTACGACCGGCGCACGGCCGAGGCCGACCACTATCCCGCCACCCCGACCGCCTCCCGCTGAACGGGAACGGAGCCCGGCCATGCCTTCGACCCTTGCCCCCGCCCTCCCGCATCCCGACGCCCCGGCGGCGACCTTCACGGTCGCCCAGCGCGTCATCCACTGGCTCATGGCCCTCGCCATCCTGGCCATGCTGTTCATCGGCGCCTTCATGGTCACCGCCTTTGGCCCGCCCTACCTGACGCTGGTGTCGATCCATCGGCCGCTCGGCATCGCCATCCTGGTGCTTGCGGCACTGCGCCTCGGTCTGCGGATCCGCCGTGGCGCGCCGCCCCTGCCGCGCGACCTGCCGGCGCCCATGAAGCTCGCCGCCCAAGGCAGCCACTGGCTGCTCTACGCGCTGATGTTCGCCATGCCGCTGCTCGGCTGGGCCATGCTGTCGGCGGCGGCCTACCCGGTCACCATGTGGCCCGGCGTCACGCTGCCGCCCATCGCGCCGCGGAGCGAGACCCTGCACAGCGTGCTGTGGAACGCGCACCGCACGCTGGCCTTCGCCTTCTTCGCCCTGATCCTGCTGCACCTGTCCGCCGGGCTGTTCCACGCCCTGGTCCGCCGCGACGGCGTGTTCGAGGCCATGGCGCCACACCCCGTGCGGAAGTCTCGCTAACATGAACAACATCTCACCCATCTCCGACGACGGACAAACCGAGCACCGCGCCCGGGAGGCCGCCGAGCACTGGCTGGCGGAGTTCGAAGCGGCGCTGTGGTCGCGCGACGAAGGCCGCCTGGCTGACTGCTTCCTGTCCGACTGCCATTGGCGCGACGTGCTGGCCTTCACCTGGCATTTCCGGTCCGCCGCCGGGCCGGAGGCGGTCGCGGCCGGGCTGGTGGCAGCGCAAGCTCGAACGCAGGCGCGCGGCTTCCACCTGCCGCCCGGCCGCAAGCCGCCCGTCGCGGTGACACGGCTCGGGATCGCCAGCACGGAGGCGGTGATCGCCTTCGAGACGGTCGACGGGGCGGCGGCCGGACTGGTCCGCCTGGCACCGGACGCGGCGGGGCGGATGCGGGCCTGGCTGCTGTCCACCACCTTGCAATCGTTGCGCGGCCACGAGGAGAAGCTGGGCGCCAACCGGCCGAGCGGCGCCGCCTATTCCCGAAATTTCGGGGGCGCGAACTGGGCGGACATGCGCCGCAAGGCCGTCGCCTACGAGGATCGCGAACCGACGGTGCTCGTGATCGGCGGGGCGCAGGCGGGGTTGTCGATCGCGGCGCGGCTCAACCAGCTCGACGTTGATACGCTGGTGGTGGAGCGCTGGGGCCGCATCGGCGATAGCTGGCGGCGGCGTTACCACTCGCTGGCGCTGCACAACTCCACCCACATCAACCACCTGCCCTACATGGAATTCCCGCCCACCTGGCCGCTCTATATTCCCAAGGACATGCTGGGGAACTGGTTCGAGTTCTACGCCGACGCCATGGAGATCAATTGCTGGACCGGGACGGAGTTCGTCCGCGGCGAGTGGATCGAGGCGGATCGCTGCTGGGCCGCGACGGTGCGGCGCGAGGATGGCAGCGAGCGGACCCTGCGGCCGCGGCACCTGGTCTTTGCCAACGGCGTCAGCGCGTATCCGCAAATGCCGGACCTGCCGGGCTTGTCCGATTTCGCCGGCACCGCCATTCACGCGGAAGAGTTCAACAACGGCGTCGACTGGCGCGGCAAACGCGCCCTGGTGCTCGGCACCGGCAGCAGCGCCAACGACATCGCGCTCGACCTGCACAGTAACGGCGCCCACACCACGATGATCCAGCGCGGGTCCACCACCGTCGTGTCGATCGATCCCAGCGCCCGGCTCAACGAGGCGATCTGGGACGAGGGCGCCAGCCTGGAGGATAGCGACCTGATCGTCGCATCCGCCCCACCGGCGCTGGTCGTCGCCGGCTACAAGGCGGTGACCCGGCGGATGGCCAAGCTGGACGAGGCGCTGATCGCCGGGCTGAAAGGGATCGGCTTCAAGCACGATTTCGGCGAGGACGAGACCGGCCACCAGATGAAGTATTTCCGTCGCGGCGGCGGCTACAATCTCGACGCCGGCAGCTCGGCGCTGATGATCAAGGGCGAGCTCGGTCTCCTGCATTACGACCGGATCGAACGCTTCGTGGCCGAGGGCGCGCGCCTCACCGACGGCACGACGGTGCCGGCCGACCTGCTCGTTCTGGCAACCGGCTACTACCCGCAAAAGGAGCTGGTGCGCCGTGCGCTCGGGCAGGAGATCGCCGACCGGATCGGCCCGGTCTGGGGCATCGACGAGGATGGCGAGCTCGGCAACATGTTCAAGCGCACGCCACAGCCCGGCCTTTGGTTCATCGCGGGCGGGCTCGCGCAATGCCGGATCAACTCGAAGTTCCTCGCGCTGCAGATCAAGGCCACCGAACTCGGCATTGTGGGAGCGCTGTCATGAGGCTGTTCCGGCGTTGGCTCCTGGCCCAGCTATCGGTGGCGGGGCTCGCCGTGGCGGGGCTGGCCCCGGCTGCCGCCGCGCAACCGAACGGACCCTTGCGCATCGGCGTGCTGAGCGATCTCGGCGGCCCGTTCGCCGACGTCAGCGGGCTCGGCTCGGCGCTGGCAGCCCGCATGGCGGCGGAGGACTATCGCGCGCAGCATCCCGGGCGCCCCGTCGAAGTCATCTCGGCTGACCATCAGAACAAGCCGGACATCGGCTCCGCACTGGTCCGCCGCTGGCTGGACACGGAAGGCGTCGACCTCGTGCTCGACGTGCCCAACTCGGCCGTCGCCCTGGCCGTCAGCGGCGTGGTCCGCGACGCGAACCGCACGCTGCTGGTGACCGGTGCCGTGTCCAGCGCGCTGACCGGAGAGCAGTGCTCGCCCAACACCGTGCACTACTCCATCGATACCTGGACGCTCGCCAACGTGCCGACCCGGGCGCTGGTGGCCGAAGGGGGGCGGCGCTGGTTCTACGTGTCGGCCGATTACGCGTTCGGGGCCGACATGCAACGGCAGTCCAGCCGGGCGCTGGAAGCCGCGGGCGGCACGGTGGTCGGCAGCACCACCTTTCCGCTGAACACGATGGATTTCTCCTCCGCGCTGCTGCAGGCGCAATCGTCGGGGGCCGACGTGGTCGCCCTGGCAGCCGCCAACGGCGACTTCGTCAACGCGATGAAACAGGCCGAGGAGTTTCAACTCACCGGCGGACGGCAGCGCGTGGTCGGGCTGGCAGTGTATTTGTCCGACGTGCTGTCCCTGCCAGCGGGCGCGGCGCGCGGCGCCGTCGTGACCAGCAACTGGTATTGGAACCTGTCGGCTTCGACCCGCGACTTCGCGAACCGCTTCGCCGCACGCTTCGGCGGCAAGATGCCGACCAGCCTGCAAGCGGGCGCGTATGCCGCGACCTATGACTTCCTGGCCGCTTCCGACGAGGCGGGCACCAGCGCGGACGGCCGGGCGATCGTGGCGCGCATGAAGGCCAGGCCCAACAACGACCCGGTGTTCGGCGAATCCGTCATCCGGCCCGACGGCCGCCGGATCACGCCGGTGTACGTGTTCACCGTTCAGTCGCCGCCGCCCGACCGGCCGGCGGACGTGTATCGGGTCATCAACACCGTTGCCCCGGCGGACGCCTATCGCCCGTTGGCGGATGGACATTGCCCGCTCGTCACGAGGCCGGGCGGCAGCTTGTAGCGCGAAGCGGGCGGGCGCACGGTCCCGCCATGAGCGCTGCGATGGAGTTGGATGGCCTGCCCGCGCCGAGGCGGGGCTGGGTGATGGCCTGTGCCGTTCTCGGCGTCGTGCTCGCCACGCTGGACAGCGCGATCGCCAACATCGCGCTGCCGACCATCGCGCGCGACCTCGGCGCCACCGATGCGGCCGCGATCTGGGTGGTCAACAGCTACCAGCTCGCGGTGACGGTGTGCCTGCTGCCGACGGCGGCGTTGGGCGAGATCGTCGGCCTCAAGCGGGTGTATGGCGCCGGGTTGGTGGTGTTCACCGTGGCCTCGCTGGCCTGCGCGCTGTCGCCGACGATGCCGGTGCTGGTGGCGGCGCGGCTGATGCAGGGCGTCGGCGGGGCCTGCATGGCGGCGCTGGGCGGGGCGCTGGTGCGCTCGATCTACCCGCGGGCGCGAATGGGGCGGGGCCTGGCGACCATCGCGCTCTCCGTCGCCCTGTCGGCGGCACTGGGGCCGACGCTGGCGGCGCTGATCCTGGCGGTGGCGTCGTGGCCGTGGCTGTTCCTGGTCAACGTGCCGCTCGGGGCCGCCGCGGTCGCGCTGTTCGCCGCGGTGACGCCGCCGAGCCCGCAGCGCCAGCGGCCATTCGACTGGCGCGGCGCCCTGCTCAATGCCGGGGCGTTCGGGCTGGTGGTGACCGGGATCGACGGTCTCGGCGGCGATGCACGGGGCCTGGCCGTAGCGGAGCTGGCGATCGGCGTGCTGTTCGCGACCGCGCTGTTCGTGCAGCAGCGCGGCCAGGCGGCGCCGCTGCTGCCGCTCGATTTGCTGCGCCACCGGCTGTTCGCGCTATCGGTGATCACCTCCATCTGCTCGTACGCGGCGCAGATCCTGGCTTACGTGGCGCTGCCGTTCCTGTTCCAGGTGGGGCAAGGCCGCAGCGCGGTGGCCACCGGGCTGCTGGTCACGCCGTGGCCGCTGATGGTGGCGGTGGCGGCGCCGGTCGCGGGGCGGCTCTCGGGCCGCTACCCGGCGGCGCTGCTCGGCAGCGTCGGGCTGGCGGTGCTGTGCGTGGGGTTGCTGCTGCTGGCCACCGCGCCGGCCCATGCCGCCGACGCCGACATCGCCTGGCGCATGGCACTGTGCGGGGTGGGGTTCGGCTTCTTCCAGACGCCCAACAACGTCACGCTGATGACCGCCGGGCCGCCCGAGCGCAGCGGCGGGGCGAGCGCCATGGTGGCGGTGGCGCGCACGGTCGGCTGGTCGCTCGGCTCGGCGCTGGTCGCGCTGGTGTTCGGCCTGGCCGGCAGCGCCGGAGCCGGCGCCTGCCTGTTCGTGGCGGCGGGCTTCGCCGGGGCGGGCGCCCTGGTCAGCGTGTCGCGCACGGGGGCCGCGCCCGCGCGCTGACCGGTCAGATCACGAAGCGCACGCCGGGTCGGGCCAGTCCGCCGGCCAGGCCCACGGGCGTGCCGTCCGCGCGCCAGCAGGCGGCGCCGGTCAGCGTGCCGTCCGGCCCCCAGCCGATCGCGTTCATGCCGCCGGCGATCCGCGGCGAGGCCACCACCTCGTGCCCCAAAGCCTCCAAGCCGCCGCGCACCCCGTCGACCAGCGCCTCCTCCACCTCCAGCACGTGCCCTTGCGTGAACACGCGCGGCGCTTCCACCGCCTGTTGCAGCGTCATGCCGTGGTCGATCAGGTTGACGATCGCCTGCAGCGCGGACGGGAAGATCCGCAGCGCGCCCGGCAGCCCCAGCGCGAAGGCCAGGCGGCCGTCGCGCAGCGCGATCGTCGGCGCCATGGAGGTGAACACCCGCTTGCCGGGCGCGATGGACAAGGCGTGGCCGGGATGCGGGTCGAAGTTGAGCATGTAGTTGTTGCAGATCAGCCCGGTCCCGGGCACGGCGACGCGGGCGCCGAACAGCCCGTTGATCGTCTGCGTGCTGCTGACCACGTTGCCCCAGCGATCGGCGACGGTGACGTGGGTGGTGTCCGCGCTTTCGCGGGCGCCGGCGCCCACGCCGGCCTGCCAATCCCGCGCCCGGCCCTCGTCGATGGCGGCGCGTCGTTCGGCAGCGTACGCGGACGAGATCAGCCGCTCGACCGGCACGTCGACGAAATCCGGATCGGCCGTGACGGCGGCGCGGTCGGCAAAGGCGGCCTTGAGCACCTCGGCCAGCAGATGCACCGAGCGGACGGAGCCGAAGCCCATCGCCCTGAGGTCGAAGCCCTCCAGCATGCCGAGCATGGTGGCGATGTGCACCCCCGCCGAGGCCGGCGGCGGCGGGCCGACGATCTCGTAGCCCCGATAACGGCAGCGGACGGGGTCGCGCTGCTTCACGGCGTAGCCACGCAGGTCGGCTGCCTCGATCAGCCCGCCGGCCGACGCCATGAACGCCACCAGCGCATCGCCGAGGGTGCCGCCGTAGAGCGCGGCGGCGCCTTCTGCCGCGATGAGCCGCAAGGTGGCCGCGTAGGTGGGCCGGCGCAGCCGGGTGCCGGCCGGAATGGGCGCCCCGTCCGGCACGAACAAGGGGCCGAGCTCCCCGTCGGCGGCGAGTTCGGCCGCATTGTCGCGGATACAGGTATGGAGATATGGCGTGACGGTGAAGCCGTTCTCCGCCAGCGCGATCGCCGGCTGCAGCACGTCGGCCAGCGCAGCCGTGCCGAAGCGCGCCAGCGTGTCGCACCAGGCCGCCAGCGCGCCCGGCACCGCCACGGCGCGGGCGCCCCAGTGGTTCTCGCGCCCGACCGTCTCGCCATAATCGGGCAAGCGGTCCGACACGGTGCGATACAGGTCCGGCGTCGCCCGGCCCGGCGCGGTGCTGAGCCCGTCCACGATCACGTGCCGCCCTTCCGCGAGGCGCAGATGCGCCAACCCGCCGCCGAGCACGCCGACCATCATCGGCTCCACCACCGTCAGCGCGAACAGCGCCGCCACCGCCGCATCGATCGCGTTGCCCCCGGCCAGCAGCATCTGGGCGCCGGCGCCGGACGCGAGCGGGTGATTGGTGACGACCATGCCGGTGGACCCGGTGGCGGGCCGCTTCTCGGTGGTGAAGCCGAACGGGCTATCGGTCGTCTCGAGCATGGCGCCATGCTAACCGGAGACGGTCTAAATGAAACAGGGGGCGGGTATGGGCGCACTGGCCGGACGGGTGGCCGTCATCACGGGGGCTGCCGGTGGGCTGGGCGAGGCGATGGCCCGGCGCTTCGCCGCCGAGGGCGCCGCGGTTGCCTGCCTCGACCTGCACGCGCCGGATGCGCTGGCCGCCGACATCGGCGCGGGCGGCGGCGACGCGATGGCGGTGGCGACGGACGTGGCCGACGAGGCGGCGACGCTGGCGGCGGCGGCGGCCGTGCTGGCGCGCTGGGGGCGGATCGACATCCTGGTCAACGGCGCCGCGCCCAACGACCCGGTCGGCACCGTGCTGGAGCTGGCACCGGCGGATTGGAGCCGGGTATTCGCCGTGCAGGTGACCGGCGCCTATTACATGAGCCGGGCCGCGCTGCCGGCGATGATCGCCGCCGGCAGCGGTTCCATCATCCACGTGGCGTCGCAGATGGGCCGGGTCGGCAGCCCGGGGCGGCCGGCCTATTGCGCGGCCAAGGGGGCGCTGATCCAGCTTGCCAAGGCCATGGCGCTCGACCATGCCGCCGAGGGCATCCGCGTCAACGCGCTCTCGCCCGGCGCGGTGGAGACCGGGCGGATGCTGTTCCGCCACGGAACCATGGAAGCGGCGCGCGTGGCCGCGATACCGAAGCACCCGATCGGCCGGCTCGGCCAGCCCGACGAGATCGCCGCGGCCGCCTTGTTCCTGGCCAGCGACGCGTCCTCCTTCATGACCGGCGCCGACCTGTTGATCGATGGCGGATACACCGCACTATAGCCTCGGCCGGTTGCCTTGCGGCGCCCGGCACCATACGGTGGCGTCAATTCTAAAATACGGGACGGACGCCACCCCTCAACCACAGGCGGTGTGCTTATGACGATCGAGCGGCGGGTTCTACTGCAGGGGGCAGCCCTTGCGGCCGCGCTGGGACAATGGCCGGTGCCGGCCCGGGCGCAGACGCGCGCGGAAACCTTGCGCTACGTCACGGCCGCCACCATCAATACGCTGGACCTGACGCAGCCGGGCTCCACCCGCGAGTCGTTCGGCCTGTCGATGAACGTGTACGACCGCTTGTTCGCCTTCGGCCGCAAACGCCTCGGCGAGTTCTGGGTGTTCGACGCGGAAACCATCACGGGCGAGCTGGCCCAAGGCTACGAGCTCAGCCCCGACCGCAAGACCATCACGATCAAGCTCCGCCCCGACGCCGTGTGGCACGACGGCAGCCCGGTGACGGCCGAGGACATCAAATGGTCGCTCGACCGCGCCGTGACGTCCAAGTCGCTGGCCGCGGCGCAGTTGCAGACGGGCTCGCTGACATCCGCCGAGCAGTTCGCCATCGTCGACCCCCACACGCTCACCGTCACCCTGGACAAGCCGGACCGGTTGGCGCTGGCCAATCTCTGCGTGCCCTACGTCATCATGCCATCGTCGACCCCCACACGCTCACCGTCACCCTGGACAAGCCGGACCGGTTGGCGCTGGCCAATCTCTGCGTGCCCTACGTCATCATGATCAACAGCAAGCTCGCCCGTCAGCATGCGACGGAGGCGGACCCGTGGGCCCAGGAGTGGATGAAGACCAACACCGCCGCCGGCGGCGCCTACCTGATCGAGAGCCATAAGCCCGGCGAGAGCACCATCCTGCGCCGCAACGACAAGTGGAAGGGCGGCACGCTGCCCTCGCTGCGGCGGATCATCATTCAAACCGTGCCGGAAGCGGCGACGCGGGCCAACCTGATCGAGCGCGGCGACGCGGACCTGGCGATCGACCTGGCCGCGTCCGACATCCCGAGCCTGGAGAAGTCCGCCAAGTCCAAAGTGCAGTCGATTCCGCAGACCAACGGCTTCACCCACATCACGATGAACACCACCACGCCGCCGTTCGACAAGCCGGCGGTGCGCAAGGCGATTGCATCCGCCCTGCCCTATGACGACATGTTCCAGGCCAGCATCTTCGGCCGCGGCACCAAGCTGTATGGCGCCACCTGGACGACGGCGCCCGATGCGAGCTTCCCGCAGCCGATGCCGAACCGGACGGACCTCGCAGAGGCCAAGCGGCTGCTGACGGAGGCCGGCTACCCCAACGGCTTCTCCACCACCTTCGCGTTCAGCACCGGCCAGGCCGCCACCGCCGAGCCCATGGCAGCCCTGGTCAAGGAAGCGCTGGCCAAGATCGGCATCAGCGTCGAGATCCAGAAGAAGCCGGACGCGGAGTTCAACACGCTCGAGTCGGACAAGAAGATGCCCTTCTTCACCGACGGCGCGACCGCTTGGCTGCCCTACACCTATTATTTCTTCTACCTCTACTTCACGCGTGAGCAGCGCTGGAACTTCGCGAGCTGGAAAAGCCCGGAGATGGAGGCGCTGACGCTCGATGCGCGCTATCAGACCGACCAGGCCAAATACGACGAAGACTGCCGCAAGATGATCGCGCTGTTCGTCGAGCAGACCCCGCTGATCATGCTTTGGCAGCCCAACCAGGATGCCGTCATGGCCCGCGCGCTGGATAACTACACCTACGAGTTCTACCGCCAGGTGGACTTCCGGGTACTGACCCGGGCCTAGCGTGCGAGACGCCTCCCCGTGACGACCCTGAGGGCCATCCTCACCCGCGTCGGGCGCCGCCTGCTCGCCTCCGTGCCGGCGCTGCTCGGCGTCGTGCTGGTCACCTTCATCTTGATGCGGGTGCTGCCGGGCGACCCCGCCGTGTTCTTCGCCTCCGGCCCGAGTGCCGGCAAGGCGGAGATCGAGGAGGTGCGCCGCACCATGGGGCTCGACAAACCGGTGCCGGTCCAGCTCGCGCTCTACCTCGGCCAGATCGCGCGGGGCGATCTCGGCCGCTCCATGACGACCGGTCAGGCCGTCACCACCGATATGGGCCGCCGCCTGCCCGCCTCGCTCGAGCTGACACTAACGGCGCTGTTGATCGCACTCGCCCTCGCGATCCCGCTGGGCGTGCTCGCCGCGCTGCGCCCGAACCGCCCGATCGACCACGCCGTCCGCATGCTGTGCACGCTGGGGGTCTGCGTGCCGACCTTCGTTTCCGGGCTGCTGCTGATCTACGCCTTCTACTACCTGCTCGGCTGGGCGCCGGATCCGACCGCGCGCATCGACATCTTCGCCAGCACGCCGCCGGACATCACCGGCTTCTACCTCCTCGACTTCGCGCTGACCGGCGACTGGGAAGGCTGGCGCGCCGCGGCCAGCCAGTTGCTGCTGCCCGCCTGCACCATGGCGCTCTTCGTGCTGGCGCCGCTCGCCCGCATGACCCGCGCCTCCATGCTGGCCGTGCTCGGCGCCGACTTCGTCCGCACCGCCGCCGCCATGGGCCTGCCCCGCCGGCGCATCGTCGTCACCTACGCCCTGCGCAACGCCATCCTGCCGGTCATCACCATCACCGGCATCGTATTCTCCACCATGCTCGGCGCCAACGTGCTGGTGGAGAAGGTGTTCTCCTGGCCCGGCGTCGCCTCCTACGCGCTCGACGCCCTG